>JADJXT010000001.1 GCA_016720115.1 Sphingomonadales bacterium
ATCGGACGCTCAAGCGCCTCAAGAAGCTCGATGGGCGGCTGTGGCTGGTTCCCGAGGCCGACGGTTACCCGCACATCATTGTCGATGAATTTGTCGAGATCTGGGGTGTCGTCGTCGGATTGGCGCGGCGATATCGATGAGCATTGTCGCGCTGGTCGATGCCAATAATTATTACTGCAGCGTCGAGCGGGCGTTCGATCCCTCGCTGATCGATTGTCCAATGGTCGTGGCGAGCAACAACGACGGCTGCGTGGTTGCGCGCTCGGCGGAGGCGAAAGCGCTTGGCTTCAAGATGGGCGAGCCTCTGCATCTGGTCCGCGACAAGATCAGGAAACACGGCGTGGCGGTTCGCAGCTCGAATTACGCGCTCTACGGCGACATGCAGCGGCGGATTTTGGCGGCGATGGAGCCGTTCGCGACCGGCCAGGACGTCGAAGTGTATAGTATCGACGAAAGCTTCTTGTCGCTTGACGGGTTCCGGGATCGGGATCTCGTGGCCCATTGCGGGCGCTGCGCGCGCGGGTGCTCGAATGGACCACGATCCCGACCTGCGTCGGCATTGGTCCGACCAAGACGCTGGCGAAGCTCGGCAACGCGGCCGCGAAGAAGAATCCGCTGTTTCAGGGTGTCGCGGACATGTGCGACAGCGCGATCAGGTCCTGGGTGATGGAGCGGTTTGCGGTGGGCGACGTCTGGGGTGTCGGAGCCGCGACCGAAGCCAGGCTGCGAGCGCTCGGCGTCACGACTGCGGGGGCGCTGGCGGCAATGCCGCTCAGACAGGCGCGCGGGCTCGGGACGGTGGTCCTCGAGCGTCTGGTTGCCGAACTCAACGGTGTGTCTGCATCGGCGGTCGAAGCGATCGAGCCTCCGCGCAAGGGGATGGCGGTGACGCGGTCGTTCGGGGTTCCGATTACCGACCGGGAGCTTTTGATCGGAGCGGCCGCGCAATATGCGATGCGGGCTGGTGAGAAGCTGCGCCAGCATGGCCTGGTCGCGGGCCGGATGACCGTGTTCTTTCATACCAACCGGCACAAGCCCGATCGGCCGCAACATAGCGCGAGCCGGACTGTTTCGCTTCATCCGATGACGGCCGACAGTTTCGAGCTCGTCGGCGCTGTTCGGCGGATTGTCGAGCGGGCCTGGCGCGACGGCTTTGCATACACGAAGGCCGGCGTGATGCTCGAGGAGCTTGTGGCGGCTTGTGATCGGCCGCGAACCTTGTTCGAGGATATCGAGGCGGGGGGAGCGTCAGCAGCGGCTTCTCGGGGCGCTCGATGAGATCAACGGACGCTTCGGGCGCTTCACAGCCGTTCCGGCGGTTCAGGGCTTCAAGCGCGAATGGAAGCTCAAAGCCGAGATGAAATCGCCCGCTTGGACTACAAGGATCGAGGAGGTTCCGAAGGTTTCGTGCCGTTAGTGGGGCGGTGTTACGAAAGGTGACGTCGAAGTCTGTCGGGCGGGTGTTGGCATTGGTACATCCAACCGTCCTCGCCGGGTGCGCCGGGGTCGCGTCCGTCAAGGTGGTGTAATTTCGGCTGTGGCCGTGGGCCATCGTCAGGCGGCTTTGGCGGTGATGTGTAGGGGCTGATTTTCCTCCTCGATCATGGGTTGGTTGAGTTCGGCCATGCCTTCGATCTGCATGTATCGGTGCTGGAGCTGCCACTCGTCGTTCTGCTCCATCAGCACAGCCCCGACGAGGCGGATGATGCTGTCTTCGTTCGGGAAGATCCCGACGACGTCGGCGCGGCGCTTGACCTCCTTGTTGAGCCGCTCCAGCGGATTGGTTGAGTGTAAGTTCGTGCGGTGCTGGGTGGGAAAGCCGGTGTAGGCGAGCACGTCGGTTTCGGCCTCGTCCATGCAGGCGCCGAGCTTGGGCCAACGGTGCGCAACTGGTCGGCGACCTGTCGCCAGACCTGCGTTGCGCTTTTCTGATCGGGCTGCAGGAAGACCTGGCGGATCGCGGCGGCGACGACAGTGTTCTGGCCCCTGGGCACATAGGACAGGGCATTGCGCATGAAGTGCACCCGGCAGCGCTGCCAGGTGGCGCCCATGACGCGGGTGATCGCGCCCTTGAGGCCCTCGTGAGCATCGGAGATGACCAGCTTCACGCCGGTAAGACCGCGCCGAACAAGGTCCTTCAGGAAGTCGGACCAGAAGACCTCCGCTTCCGAGGGGCCGATATGCAGGCCGACGATCTCGCGCCGGCCCTCGGTGTTGACGGCCATGGCGATTATTGCGGCAACGCTGATGATCCGCCCGCCTTCGCGTACCTTGAGATAGGTGGCATCGAGCCAGAGATACGGCCATTCGCCGGTGAGCGGGCGTTTCAGAAAGGCATGGACGCGCTCGTCAATGTCCTTGCAAAGCTTGGAGACGGTGGACTTGGAGATGCCGGTCATGCCCATGGCCTGGACGAGTTCATCGACCCGCCGGGTGCTGACCCCGCCGATCCACGCTTCCTGGATCACCGCAACCAGCGCTTTCTCGACCATCTTGCGGGGCTCAAGGAAGCCCGGAAAGTAGGACCCAGCACGCAGCTTGGGGATTTTCAGGTTCAGCGTGCCTACCCGGGTATCCAGCGAACGGTCGCGATAGCCGTTGCGCCAGGTCGCGCGCTCGCTGCTGCGTTCGTGGCGACCCGCGCCGATCAGGCCATCAACGTCGGCCTCCATGATCAGCTGCAGCACGTTCTCGGCGATGGTGCGCAAAAATCCGGTTGGCCGCCCTTCGCAGCAAGCTCTTCGATCAGTAATCTGTCCTCGGTCATCGGGAACTCCTCTTCGTCACGGTTGAAGTGTGCAAACTCCACCATAACGATGAACCCGGTGGCCACCAGCGACGCCGCATTCCGGGGTGGGGCATGCCCCACCCCGGAATACACCATCGCCTACACCGGAAATTACACCACGAGCGCGGACGCTAACGAAACATGGGCGTGGCGGCTTCACCTGTCACATTTGTGTCCTGCGTCCGAAGAGCGTTGGCAGTGTAAAACTGGCAGATGCGAATCCGAATTCTCCACCTTTGATTGACCCGGCATTTTTAAAGGATGAGCGCGATCTTGATACAATGTTAGCTGGGGTGAAACAGGCTCAACAAATCATGCAAGCTCCGTCATTTGATGCACATAGAGGAAAGGCGCTCTACGCTGGCGCAAGCAACGATGACGAGGAGCTAAAAGAAGACATCCGCAACCGAGCCGACACGATTTATCACCCCGTTGGTACATGTAAAATGGGCCCAGATAGCGATCCGAATGCTGTTGTCGATCAGAGGCTAAGGGTGCGAGGAATCAAGAGTTTGCGAGTTATTGATGCCTCGATCATGCCAAAAATAGTTTCCGGAAATACAAATGCCCCATCGATCATGATTGGCGAAAAAGGCGCCCATATGATCTTGGAAGATGCTTGATCCATTCGGGACAAGACTCTTCTCTATTTGCAAAACGCAGTTGAACGAAAACGCTCTATTTCGAAATATTTCGTTGGTTTTTCGTAGGATGGCGCAACATTTTTCGAGCCGCATATTGGAATTGATTATTTCTGATCCGAACAGGTTTGTGACCCTCAATGCGAATCTTGGATGAATTGGTCGAAGATTTGTTTCATTCGGCTCTGTCTATCAAGTGCCGAATTTGTGCAAAGTCGATGTCCAAAGCGATAGGATTTTTGGAAGGAAACCGAGATGGATCGGACTGATGCGATTTCGAAATTGACTGCTCGAGGTGAGCAATTCGAGCTTCAGGATATTACGATCAATGGGAATGTGTGCAAATGGTTTGTAAACGCCCCGAGCACTTTGCCGCAAATGATCAAAGAATCGATCAGCGACCAAACTTTTTACGTTTATAAAACAGAACGATACACATTCAATGAAATGTATCAGCGGGCCTCGAGCTTGGCTGCCGAATTGATCGAAAAATATGGTATTTCGCCTGGAGATAGGGTCGCCATTGGCATGCGCAATTATCCAGAATGGCCAATCGCATTTACAGCGATCACATCAATCGGGGGCATCGTAGTCGCGCTGAACGCCTGGTGGGAATCCGATGAGCTCGAATACGGACTGAATCACACCGGAACAAAAGTTGCAATTGTTGATCAAGAGCGGCTTGACCGTATAATTGGAAATGACCGCTTGAATGAAATGCACCTCATCTCGGTTCGATCCGAACCTGAAGAGAGAGCCCAACCGATCGAACCTCTGCTAAGTCGCAAAGTCGATATGCCAGAGGTTGAGCTGGGACCGGACGATGATGCCGTAATTCTGTTTACATCTGGATCAACAGGTCATCCTAAAGGTTCAGTGTCCACCCATCGAAATATCCTCGCCTCATTACTGTCATGGGAACTTGATTTAACTTGCATGGCGGTTTTGAAAGGCAGGACGAAATCTAAAAAAAATGGCAGCAAAGCGTATACCGATTCGACGCTATTAGGGATGCCGCTATTTCATGTGAATGGTTTATTGGCAGTCTTACTAGCCAGTTACCGTAAACAGCGAAAAGTGGTTGCCATGTACAAATGGGATCCCATGCGCGCGGTTGAGCTGGTTGAACGCGAGAAAATAATCAGCTTTGTCGGCACTCCGGCCATGACGGGAGATATCATGCTGGCTGCCCAAGACACTGGTCATGATGTCGGAAGTTTGTTGGCCGTTGGCGGGGGCGGTGCTGCGCGCGCTGAATCGCAGGTCAAGGGCCTTGATGACACATTCAAAAATGCTAAGCCTGGTACCGCCTGGGGTATGACCGAGACCAATTCCATCGGCACATCTATCGTAGGCGATGATTATCTGAGCAGGCCATCGAGTTCCGGTCGCGTCAGCGCGGTTCTTGAATTGGGGGTGGTTGATGATGGCGGAAATTTTCTTCCATCAGGAGAGCGCGGAGAATTATTGATCCGAGGCACTTCAGTTATTCACAAATATTGGGAACGCCCAGACTCCATTGATGATTTTCTAGAAGATGGTTGGTTCCGAACTGGAGATATCGCATATATTGATAAAGAGGGCTTCTTGTATGTCGTCGACCGACTGAAACAGATCATAATTCGCGGTGGCGAAAACATTGGTTGTAGCGAAGTAGAGTCAGCTTTGGCAGGTTATCCGTCTATCATTGAAGCGTGTGTTTATGGTGTGCCTGATGAGAGGCTCGGCGAAGAAGTTGCGGCCACGATATACGCTGACAATCAGGTAGATGTTGCGGCATTGCAAGAAAGTTTGAAAAGCAAGCTCGCCAATTTCAAGATCCCGAAATATGTCCGGATTTCGGAGACCCCTCTGGCCAGAATTGCATCTGGAAAAATCGACAAGAAATCGATCCAGAAAGAGCATGTTCTCGAATTGGATACCAAAAAGACTTAGGACAATACCAGAGCTCTCAACACGAAAGCGGAAATCTGGCACCATACTCTATTGCACTTGACAGCGCACTAAACCTTTCTGCGATAATGAGGCGTATGGCACCCAGTTATTATGGCTGCACAATATGCTGCCTATTGTCGGTGCTCGGTTATTGTTCTGTCTTGAAGTCTGCGCAAATTTTCTTCGAAGTCCTCTTTGCTCAATTTGTAACTAGTCAAGGCGCCAATCATAACAAGATAGATCGCGGTCACGATTGGAACGAAATACGCGCCAAGATCCCAAATCGCCTGGTCCGAGACATCATCAACGCTCACCCCTTTTGGGAATTGTGCAAGCGTCAGTACGAAGGATGCCATCAACACACCCAAGCCCTGAACGCTCTTTTTCGCAAAAGTTATGGCCGCGGCCAATATCCCTTCAGAGCGCCGCCCGGTTTCCAGTTCTGATTGCTCTGCCAAATCGGCAAGCATCGAGGCGACCAAAATATTGAAACAAATTATTAGGCCAAGATCAACGATCCCAAAAATCAGGTTAAACCAGAATATGATCGGATCGCCGTTAGCCGGGAGCATATCAAACAGGCGCATACAAATAGGAATTGGCGCCGCCACAAACGCCACAAGCCCCACAATGATCGCGCCGTTCTTTTTGCCCATACGCTCAGAAACGAATGGCGCAATCTTAAAGCCGATAAAGGCCGACAGGAAAATCCCGATAGAAAGATAGCCGGTTTCCGCGGGCGTGAATTCCCAGAAATAGGAAACAAAATACAGATGCAAAGAGGCTTTGAGACCCAAACCCATAGCGCCGAGCATCGAAGCGGCAAAAATCGATACGAACGAGCGATTGGCAAGCGTTTCAAAAATCTCTTTGAAGATTTTGGGCACTGTAAGTTTGCGTTGTTGGGGCGGGCTATAAAGCGTTGGAATTCTTGAATGCGTGCCCGCCGATGACACCATAATAGAGATAAAAATCAACACCGAAGCGATAACGCCATAGGCAGTGTAAGGCGCCCGCGAGCTTACTGCCTCGGACATGGAGCCGGTTACGAAAAGTGGAAAGACAATGAATAACATGGCGATGTTCATGAAATTGCCGCCCGACCAGGCAAAGAAATGAGCGTAGCTGATGAGCCTGCTTCTATCGTTGTAATCCTGAGTCAATTCAGGCGCCAAAGCTATATTGGGCGTTTCAAAAAATGTGATGCCGGTCCGTATCAAGACGGATAAACACAACAGATACCAAAAAGTCTCTGTGTCAGAGAAGCTTTCGGGGGGCATCCAAACTAAGAAAAAACACAGCGCAACCGGAATCGCAGCTCCATACATGAAAGGATGCCGGCGCCCCCATCTGGAGCGCAGATTATCCGACCAATAACCCACCAATGGATCGCTTACCGCATCAAAAAGCAGCGATATAAACAGAGCCAGCCCAACCAATCGGGGATCCAGGCCCACAACCTGGCTGTAAAACGCCAAGAGGTAATAATCGAAGCCGTTGGATTTGATACCAAAGGCCATAGCGCCCATCCCGTAAAAGACGCGCGTGTGCCAAGGAAGCGGTGGCGTAGGAATTGGCGATTGCGAGATTGGTTCTAACGGTGGATTAACGGTCGCCATTTGATCGCCCAAGTTTAGTTTGTTGTGATCGTTGTTGCTCAAGATACCCTCCTCGGTCGCGTCCGTCAAGGTGGTGTAATTTCGGCTGTGGCCGTGGGCCATCGTCAGGCGGCTTTGGCGGTGATGTGTAGGGGCTGATTTTCCTCCTCGATCATGGGTTGGTTGAGTTCGGCCATGCCTTCGATCTGCATGTATCGGTGCTGGAGCTGCCACTCGTCGTTCTGCTCCATCAGCACAGCCCCGACGAGGCGGATGATGCTGTCTTCGTTCGGGAAGATTCCGACGACGTCGGCGCGGCGCTTGACCTCCTTGTTGAGCCGCTCGAGCGGATTGGTTGAGTGTAACTTCGTGCGGTGCTGGGTGGGAAAGCCGGTGTAGGCGAGCACGTCGGTTTCGGCCTCGTCCATGCAGGCGCCGAGCTTGGGCCAACGGGTGCGCAACTGGTCGGCGACCTGTCGCCAGACCTGCGTTGCGCTTTTCTGATCGGGCTGCAGGAAGACCTGGCGGATCGCGGCGGCGACGACAGTGTTCTGGCCCTTGGGCACATAGGACAGGGCATTGCGCATGAAGTGCACCCGGCAGCGCTGCCAGGTGGCGCCCATGACGCGGGTGATCGCGCCCTTGAGGCCCTCGTGAGCATCGGAGATGACCAGCTTCACGCCGGTAAGACCGCGCCGAACAAGGTCCTTCAGGAAGTCGGACCAGAAGACCTCCGCTTCCGAGGGGCCGATATGCAGGCCGACGATCTCGCGCCGGCCCTCGGTGTTGACGGCCATGGCGATTATTGCGGCAACGCTGATGATCCGCCCGCCTTCGCGTACCTTGAGATAGGTGGCATCGAGCCAGAGATACGGCCATTCGCCGGTGAGCGGGCGTTTCAGAAAGGCATGGACGCGCTCGTCAATGTCCTTGCAAAGCTTGGAGACGGTGGACTTGGAGATGCCGGTCATGCCCATGGCCTGGACGAGTTCATCGACCCGCCGGGTGCTGACCCCGCCGATCCACGCTTCCTGGATCACCGCAACCAGCGCTTTCTCGACCATCTTGCGGGGCTCAAGGAAGCCCGGAAAGTAGGACCCAGCACGCAGCTTGGGGATTTTCAGGTTCAGCGTGCCTACCCGGGTATCCAGCGAACGGTCGCGATAGCCGTTGCGCCAGGTCGCGCGCTCGCTGCTGCGTTCGTGGCGACCCGCGCCGATCAGGCCATCAACGTCGGCCTCCATGATCAGCTGCAGCACGTTCTCGGCGATGGTGCGCAAAAAATCCGGTTGGCCGCCCTTCGCAGCAAGCTCTTCGATCAGTAATCTGTCCTCGGTCATCGGGAACTCCTCTTCGTCACGGTTGAAGTGTGCAAACTCCACCATAACGATGAACCCGGTGGCCACCAGCGACGCCGCATTCCGGGGTGGGGCATGCCCCACCCCGGAATACACCATCGCCTACACCGGAAATTACACCACGAGCGCGGACGCTAACTATGTGCCCTGCCTTTCCCCTGCGTTCATCCCGCTAGGTGCGCGATGGCAAGGCGGCTTGTCAAGCTACGCTCGATAAACGGTTTTTTGACACGCGGGTGTCTTGCTTCACGCTGGAAAAACTGTTTGCCTGTCACCCAAACACCTCCCCGGCCCTTCGACACGCTCAGGACGGAGGCGGGTCGCCGCAGGCGAGCCGGAGGGGCTTGTGTGAAGGCAGGGCGCAATTACGGACAATTGTCCGCCCCACCGGCGCTTCGCACCCCCTCCCCGCGCCGGGGAGGTGTTTGGGCCCCGCATTTGCCGATAGCGCGCTGCGCTGCGCGCCAGCACAACCTCTTCGTCGCTTTGTGTGAATTGAAATGGCACAGACCGGGCCCGCCGCGAGCCGCCAAGGCTTGGCCCTTGCGGCCACGCGTCCAGACTGGCAAAGGGGCCACTCCAATCCATCCTGAAAGCAAGCAATTCCGATGTCCGACATGATCCGCGTCACCCTTCCCGACGGTTCGCTTCGAGAAGTCGCGCGTGGAACCACCCCGGCGGATATTGCCGCCGCCATCGGCCCCGGCCTTGCCAAGGCCGCGATAGCCGCACGGGTGGATGGCGAGGTGCGCGACATCCTGCGCCCGCTGGAGGCGGACACCCAGCTTGCGCTGATCACCGCAAAGGATGAGGGCGACGCGCTCGAGCTCGCCCGCCACGATTTCGCGCATGTCCTCGCCGAAGCCGTGCAGAAACTGCATCCCGGCACGCAGATTACCTTTGGCCCGGCGACCGACGACGGCTTTTACTATGACGTGATGGCGCCCGCCCATCGCGGCCCCTTCACCGAGGACGATCTGCCCGCGATCGAGGAAGCGATGCGCGAGATCATCCATGCCGACAAGCCGCTGCGCCGCGAGGTGGTGGCGCGCGACGACCTGATCCGGACGTGGAAGGATGCGGGCGAAAGCTTCAAGGCCGAATGGGCGGCAGAGCTTCCCGAAGGGGAGGAACTTTCGGTCTATTGGTCGGGTGACGACTGGATGGACATGTGCCGCGGCCCGCATTTGGCCTCGACCGGCAAGCTCGACGGGCAAGCGTTCAAGCTGATGCGCGTCGCCGGTGCCTATTGGCGCGGGAACCAGCGCAATGCGCAGCTTACCCGCATCTACGGCACCGGCTGGCTCAACAAGAAGCAGCTCGATGCCCACCTCCTCCGCCTTGAAGAAGCCGCGAAGCGCGACCATCGCAGGCTGGGCGCGGAGATGGACCTTTTCCACCTGCAGCAGGAAGCGCATGGCAGCGTTTTCTGGCACCCGCACGGCTTCACCATCTGGCGCGCGCTAGAGGCCTATATGCGCCGCGCGATCGATGAGGCCGGTTACAAGGAGGTCAAGACCCCGCAGGTGATGGATGCCCGCCAGTGGGAGCAATCGGGCCATTGGGGCAAATATCGCGAGAATATGTTCGTCATTCCGGACGAGGTGCCCAATGTCGATGACGAAGGCCCGGTCATCTCGGGCGAGGCCGACTGGATGGCGCTGAAGCCGATGAACTGCCCGGCGCATGTCCTGATTTTCCGCCAGGGGATCAAATCCTATCGCGACCTGCCCTTGCGCATCTACGAAAATGGCTGTTGCCACCGCAACGAGCCGCATGGTGCGCTGCACGGGCTGATGCGCGTGCGCCAGTTCACGCAGGACGATGCCCATATTTTCTGCCGCGAAGACCAGATCGTTCAGGAAGTGCAGGATTTCTGCGCGCTCGCCGACCGCATCTACAAGGATTTCGGCTTCAGCTATTCGATCAAGCTGGCGCTGCGCCCCGAAAAGCGCTTCGGCAGCGATGCCGACTGGGACAAGGCAGAGGATGAATTGCGCGATGCCGTGATCAAGGCAGGGCTGGCTACGCAAGACTATGGCTGGGAAGAACTGCCCGGCGAAGGCGCCTTTTATGCGCCCAAGCTCGAATGGCATTTGACCGACGCCATCGGTCGCACCTGGCAGGTCGGCACGATCCAGTCCGACCGCGTCCTGCCCGAACGTCTGGACGCCAGCTATGTCGGCGAGGATGGCGGCAAGCACCGTCCGGTGATGCTGCACCGAGCGATCTTCGGCAGCTATGAACGCTTCATCGGCATATTGATCGAACATTATGCCGGGCGCTTCCCCGTCTGGCTCGCGCCGGTGCAGGCCGTCGTCGCGACCATCGTTTCGGATGCCGACGGCTATGCCGATGCGGTTGCGGAAAAACTCGCCGCTGCGGGTATCCGCGTCGAAACCGACCTGCGCAATGAAAAGATCAACTACAAGGTGCGCGAACACAGCCTCGCCAAGGTGCCGCACCTTCTGGTCGTCGGCAATCGCGAGGCCGAAGAAGGCAAGGTCGCGATCCGCACACTGGGCCAGGAAGGCCAGCGGATCATGAGCGTGGACGAGGCGGTCGCGATGCTGGTGACTGAGGCAACGGCGCCGGATTTGCGAGGTTGAACGCGGAAGCGACCCGAAAGAACCGCCGCTGGCTGCGCTGGGCTTTTGCCCTGCTGCTGCTCGCCCTTGCCCTGCTCGGCAAGGGCTATTGGAACGCTACGCGCGATCCGGTCGTCCACCAGGCAACGGTGCATGTCGACAATTGGCCCGCCAATGCGCCGCCGCTGAAGGTGCTGTTGCTGTCCGATACCCATGTCGCCGGCCCCGACATGCCGCCCGAAAGGCTTGCGCGCATAGTGGTAGGGCTGAACCGGCTGAAACCCGATCTGGTGCTGATCGCGGGCGATCTTGTCAGCGAGAAAAGGTTCGCAACGCACATCTACACCCCGGATCAGGTTACCGCTCCGTTGCACGGCTTCAAGGCGCGGTTCGGGACGGTTGCGGCACTTGGCAATCACGACCACTGGTTCGATCCCGCAGCCATCGAAGCTGGCCTGCGCAAGGGCGGCATCGCCGTGTTGAAGAATGAAGCCATAGAGCGCGGCCCGCTGCTGATCGGCGGGATCGACGACGATTTTTCCGGGCATGACGATGTGCCCGCAACCTTTGCCGCGATGGACAGGCTGGCCGCAAAGCCGCGCATATTGGTGACGCACAGCCCCGACATTGTGCCGGAAATGCCTTCCCCGGTTGCCGCAGTATTCGCGGGTCACACCCATTGCGGGCAAATCGTTCTGCCGCTGATCGGCGCGATCAGCTATGTCTCGCGTTATGGTGACCGTTTTGCATGCGGCGACATGAACGACGACGGCCAGCGCGTATTTGTCGGCGCAGGCCTGGGGACCAGTATCCTTCCTCTGCGTTATGGCGCACATCCTGATGTGTGGCTGATTACGTTGAAGCCATGACGCCCGATCTGCTGCTCGGCGGGCTCGCCCCAACGACACTCGCCATCGCGCTGGCCCTCGTCTTCGGCGCGTCGGTGGTGCGCGGGCTGACGGGATTTGGCTTGGCGATCATTCTCGTCCCATTGCTCGGGCTGATCGTTGACCCTGCCGAGGCGGTGGTGATTTCGATCCTGCTGCAACTGCTCGCCGGGCCGATCGGGTTGAAGCGGATATTGGCCGATGGCGAGCGCAGCACGGCCATTCCGATTGCGATTGCCGCGATTGCTGCCACGCCCTTCGGTGTCTGGCTGCTCTCGATCACCGCGCCCGATGTCGCGCGGCTTGCCATTGCGCTGATCGCACTGGCCGCCTTTGGGCTGATGCTTGTGCCTGCCAGAGAGGGGGCGATACCGGGGCGCAGGGAGACGGTGACGATCGGCGTTGCCGCCGGCCTGCTCACCGGCTTTGCTTCTATGCCGGGGCCGCCGGTCGTGCCCTTCTACCTGCGCCGCAAGCTGACACCCGATGTCGCGCGCGCATCGATGCTGATGGTGTTCTTCGCGACCGCGATTGCGGGCAGCATTGCCTCATTCGCGCTGGGGGTTGCCAACCTGCACCTGCTCTGGCTGTCGGTGCTGTTCTATCCCGCGCTCTACATCGGCACCCGGCTCGGCGAACTTGCATTCGGCACGGTCAGCGAGCCCGTCTGGCGGACGCTGGTGGGGATCATACTCGGAATCGCCGGGATTGCTGCGGTGGCGCGGCTATGGAGCTGACCCCCCTCACCCGAACTTGCGCGAAATCCAGTCACTGCAAAGCTCGACTGCCTTGGGCAGCAGTTCCGGCGTCTCGACATAATAATGATCGGCCCCGGCAACATCGGCATATTCCTTGTCACTATGCCCAACCGCCTCGAACAGACGTTGTGCGTGGCTGGGCGTACAGGCGAGGTCGGCGGTGTTGTTGATTACCAGCACCGGGCAGCTGATCCGCGCGGCATTGCCCAGACCGGTGGCATTGGTGTCGTCATAGCTCCATTGCGACAGCCAGCTGCGCAGCGTCGAGAAACGCGCCAATCCCACCGGCCCGTCATTCGCCACCTTGGGCACGCCCAGATAGCATTCATAAGGCCGCCGGTCGGACGGATCCTGCGACGGATCGGTCCAGCGGACGTCGGCCATCGTGCCGTGGACGACGAAAGCGCGTTCGGCATTGGGGGTGTCGCTCGCCCGGATTGCCGCCAGTTCCTCTTTCACCCAGGCCGTTATCCGCCGGTTGCGCGCGATCTGCGCGGTGCGGAAACGGGCAACAAAGGCCTCGTCATAGGGCGCCTTGTTGGGGTTGGCCGGATCGTAGATGTTCAGTTCGGGATCGCGCTCCGACGGCCTGCTCTCGTCAAGGATCGACGGGTCGATCCATTCGGTCAGCGTCATCGCGCGGCTGATATGCGCGGCGAGCAGCATGATGCCGTCAACCCTGGGCATTTCGATCGCCGTCAGATCATAGGCATCGCCTGCCGGGGTTTGCGTGATCGTAGGGTTTTCCGCCTGGTCCTGATAGAAAAGCGACATCGATCCGCCGCCCGACCAGCCGCCCAGAATGAACTGTTCATAGCCCAGCCTGTCGCGCGCATGGCGCAGTGCGGCGGCAAGATCGCTGATGCATTTTTCCATGACGAGGGCGGTGTCGTTGCCGCGATAGCGCGGGTTCACATAGAGCACATGGTGCCCGCCATGGGCGAGCGCGGTCACCAGCGGCAGGAACGAGCCACCGCCTATCGGATGGGTGAACACAATGGCGCGCTTGGACGGGCTGTCTTTCGGCGTGATCGCCATGCACTCGACAAACACCGTGCCGCCCGCGCCGCCATAAACATCCTTGAAGGCGGATTCTTCCTGATAGACCACCGCATAGGGGGTGCGCACGATTTCCATTGCTTTGCTCCTCTTCCGTGGCAAATTGCCCGCAGGAAGAGGAAAGGCAAGTCTTATGGTCCAGCCCACCGGCATTCATCACATCGCAATCATGACCGGCGACATGAAGAAGCAGATCGAATTCTTCTCCGACGTGCTCGGCGCGCCGCTGGTGGCGATCTTCGACATGCATGGCGTGCCCGGCGGCATCCATGCCTTTTTGAAGCTCGACGGCGGCTGCTATTTCTCGCTGGTGCAATTGCCCGAAACGGCAGAAACGCCCATCACCCTTGGGCTGACCCATGCGGGCACCGGCGCAGGCAACAGCGCACCCGGAACGATGCAGCACCTTGCCTTTTACGTCGAAGATGAGGACCGCCTTGTTGCCATGCGCGACCGGATTCGGACCAAGGGCGTCAATGTTATCGGGCCGCTCAACCATGGAATGTGCAAGTCGATCTACTTCGCCGGACCCGAACAGTTGACGCTGGAAGTTGCCTGCCCCGGAATGCCGGTGACGGCCGACCGCTGGGTCGATCCATCGGCACTCGCCAAGGTCGGGATCAGCGTCGAGGAAGCGGCAGTCTATGCCAATCCCGACAATTTCGATGGTGCCGGTGGCGCCGTGAAGCAGCCGGACTATGACCCGGCCAGGCCGCACATGGCTTACCCCGAAGACCGCTACAAAATGATGCTGGGGGTGCCGGATGAAACACTGGCAGCGATGTCCGAACATAGCGAGCCTCCGGTTCCCGCTTGAAATAGGCGCACCGCATCCCCAGTTGCATCGCTGCAACGCCTGTGCGCAAAAGCAACAGGTGCTGCGGCCAGCCCTTTATTTGTAACGTTTTTGCCTGTAAGGGCGGCTGCATCATGGATTCTCAGGAGTAATTGCTATCGCTGCCCCAGTTCAACGGCGCATGTTGACGCCCCCGGTCAAAAGTGGACCGCGCTATAATGAATTCATCCAGAGCGACAAGGTTCGCGTCATCGATGAAGAAGGCGAGAATCTGGGGGTGATGTACACCCGCGAAGCAATTGCACAGGCCGCCGAAGTTGGCCTCGACCTTGTTGAAGTATCGCCCAATGCCGACCCGCCGGTCTGCAAGTTCCTCGACGTGGGCAAATTCAAATATGAGGCCCAGAAAAAGGCCAACCTTGCCCGCAAGAGCCAGAAGACGCAGGAGATCAAGGAAATCAAGATGCGTCCGAACATCGACGATCATGACTATATGACGAAGATGAAAAAGATCGTCGAATTTATCGGCGAGGGCGACAAGGTGAAGGTCACGCTGCGTTTCCGCGGGCGCGAAATGTCGCACCAGCAGCTCGGCATGGCGCTGTTGCAGCGCGTGGCAGAGGATATGGTCGAAACCGCAAAGGTCGAAGCCTATCCCCGCCTCGAAGGCCGCCAGATGCTGATGGTCCTCGCGCCGAAATAGGGCGCGACGGCGGTTTCAGAGCAACGTTTCGCGGATCAGTTCCGCACCCACCACGATCATCAGCAGATTGATCGCAAGGTGGAAACGTGCGGGTGAAATGCGGCGGACCAATATTACACCGGCAATGGTGCTGATGATCGCCAAAGGCATGAACAGCAGGGTGAGCCATAATGTCTCGGCGGTGAACTGCCCCAGCGCCAGATAGGCGGGCACCTTCATGTAATTGACGGCCGCGAAGAAAATCGCCGATGATCCAATGAAGATCGTATGCGGCAGGTTGCGCGACAATGCCCATATCTGGAATGGCGGCCCCCCGGCATGCGCGACATGGCTGGTAAAGCCTGCAACCCCGCCCCAGAATGTGCCTACCCAGCCCGGCATGGCAATCGCCCAGCCCGCTGTTCCAAGCCGGTTTTCGATCAGGCGGTAAAGCCCGAAGGCGAGCGCGATAAAGCCGACCAGACCCTTGACTGCATCGGTCGATACCGAATTGGCGAACAGCCAGCCCAGGAAGATTCCCAGCGCGGCACCGGGCAACATCTGCCACAGCAAGGCGCGGTCATATTCCTTGCGGAAAGACCAGACGCTGACGGCATCCTGCGCCATCAATATCGGCAACAGCATCGCCGCACCCTGCACCGGATCCATCACCAGTGCGATCAACGGCATCGACGCAGCGCCCAACCCTGCAAAACCACCCTTGGCCAAACCAACAAGCAGTACGGCGAGTCCGGCAACCAGCCAGAAAAGCGGATCGGTGGGTATGCTCAACGGCCTGATTGTCGGCGGCGCAGCGCGAGCAGGTAGATGACAAGCGCTGCAGCAGCAAAGAAGAACCATTGCAGCGCATAAGACAGGTGGTTGTTGGTCACATTTTTCGGATCGGGCTGCGCCACCGCCCGCATACCCTCCGGTGCATCTCCGGCGACAATCATCGGTCGCGGCACCGAGATAGCGCCAAATGTCCGCTCGATGAAGGAGTAGCGGCTTGGTTCGGTAACCACAGTGCCGTTGACCATGCCACCTTTCCAGTCCGGTTTGATATCGGGGCGGTCGGCAATGCCATAGGCCACCAATGCCCCCGGCCCTTCCGGACCGGTGCTACAATCGGCGATATATTGGAAACCCGCCTTGCCGGACGTGTCACGCCCCGACACGCTTTGCCATCCGACAACTTCAAGGCAGTTGAGTGTCGACTTACGGAACATCTCCGCATCGCGCACCGGCGCCATGTGCGGAAATGCAATCGGCGGTTTATCGGCATTGGCGGCATAGAGCGCGATCAGCGCCTCTTTCTCCGCCTTGCGCTGCAATTGCCAGAAACCAAGTGCAATCATCGTCGCAACCGCCATTCCGACAATCACCGTTGGCAACAAGGGGAGACGCAGCCTCATTCGCCTTCGCTCTTGTCGGCCAGCTTCCCTTCGATCGCGCGATTGCGATGTTCGGCAATCAGCAATGCACCTTTCGACACGCGCAATGACAGCACAACCAGCACGCAAGTCAGCGGAACCCAGATCAACGCATGCACCCAGAAAGGCGGATGCGCCGCCAGTTCGAGCATCACGGCAAGGATGATGACGATTGCCCCCAAGCCCATGGTCAGAAAGGCAGCCGGGCCATCGCCGACATTGAAGGCGGCATAGTCGAGCCCGCATTTGTCGCAGCGATCGGCGAATTTGGCCGGGCCGACGAACAGTGTCTTGGCTCCGCATTCCGGGCAAAGGCCCAAAAGGGCAGCCTCGGCCAAGCCGGGCTGCCCCTTTGTGGTTTGTGTATCGGGCATCGTCGCTACCGGACGATGGCTATCAGTGGACCGGGGCGCCCCAGCCACCCCAGACATAGACGACGACGAAGAGGAACAGCCAGACGACGTCGACGAAATGCCAGTACCAGGCCGCCGCTTCGAAGCCGAAATGCTGCTTTGGCGTGAAGTGGCCCTTATAGGCGCGCGCAAGGCAGACGATCAGGAAGATCGTGCCGATTATCACGTGGAAGCCGTGAAAACCCGTCGCCATGAAGAAGGCCGAACCATAGTTCAGCCCGGCAAAGGGGAAGGGCGCGATCGAATATTCATAGGCCTGAACGCAGGAAAAGATCACGCCCAGAATGATCGTCAGCCACAGACCATTGATCAGGCCCTTACGGTCGCCATTGATCAGCGCGTGGTGCGCCCAGGTGACGGTGGTGCCAGAGCAGAGCAGGATCAGCGTGTTGAGCAGCGGCAGGCTGAAGGCATCGAACACCTGCATGCCCTTGGGCGGCCATTGTTCAAGTGCAGCCGCGCCTTCCTGGCCAAGCTGGTTGGTCACGGTGAAGGCATGCGTCGCGTGGTCGATTTCAACCTGCAGCGGCACCGGGAAGAGCGAATAATCGAACCAGGCCCAGAACCAGCCAACGAAGAACATGACTTCGGAAGCGATGAACAGGATCATGCCGTAGCGCAGGTGCAGCTGCACGACGGGCGTGTGATCGCCTGCATGCGCCTCACGGATGACATCGGCCCACCAGGTCCAGAAGGTGTAGAGCACGCCAATCAGGCCCGCCCCGAAGACGAGGCTGCCATAGCTGCCCAGCGCCTTTGGCTGGAACATCATCACCATGCCGAAAAACATGGTGAGCGCCGCGAACGAGCCGACCAGCGGCGTGATGCTCGGCGGCAAAATGTGATAATCGTGGTTCTTGGCACCGGCCATGGCTTGCTTCCCTATTCCCTAACCTGTTTCAACTCTTGCCCTTAGCTGCCCTGACCCGGTTGGTCCACCGGGTAGAAGGTATAGCTGAGCGTAATTTCTTCGATATCCTTGGTGTCCGGATCGGTCATGATCTTCGGATCGACATAATAGAGCACGGGCATGCGCACGCGCTGCCGCGGCTGCAGCGTCTGCTCGGTGAAGCAGAAGCATTGCACCTTGTTAAAATATTTCCCCGCCTGTGCCGGGCTGACGTTGAAGGTTGCCATGCCCTTGATCGGCTGATCCGACAGATTTTCGGCGATGAACACCGACATGTCGCGCGCGCCGATGCTGACGGTATCGGTGGGCCGTTCGGGCTTGAATTCCCAGGGCAGGCCGCGCTGGTTGGCATCGAAGCGCACCACGATCGTCTGGCTGCTGATCGGGATGGTCGACGCCTGTGCCTCGCTGACCCGCATGGTCGTTCCGCCGAAACCCGTCACCTGGCAGAAAATGCGATAAAGCGGCACGGCTGCAAAGCCCATGCCCACCATCGCCATGGCAAGACTGCCTGCCAGCAACGCGGTTTTCAGGTTGGACTTTTGCGCTGGTGCGGTTGCCGTCATCCCCACACCCCTACCTTGACGATAGTGATGGCGAAGAACAGCGCGCAAAGGCCGAACAACACGACTGCCATCGCGCGCGCGCGACCGGCCTGACGCGCGCGTACTGCACGGCTTTCCTCAATGCTGAGATCGCCGATCTTTTGCGGCCCCATATCGATATCCTGATCGCTCATGCCAGCAGCATCCGGTCGAGCGCGAGCGCCGCGAAGGCGATAAAGAGATAAAGGATCGAGAAAGCGAAGAGGCGCTTTTCAGCTTTCATCGTGGCTGCTTCGGTCGTTTCGCTGCGCCAGACGGCAAAAGCGAGGCCGAGAAACAGCAGATTGAGGACAATCGCAGTCGCACCGTAGAGAATGCCCGTCATGCCCAGCGCCCAGGGGGCAAGCGCCACAATGGCGAGCACGAAGCTGTAGCCGAAAATCTGGTTGCGCGTCACCCGCTGCCCCGCGACATTGGGCAGCATCGGGATGCCGGCCGCGCCATAGTCCGATTTCATGAACAGCGCGAGCGCCCAGAAATGCGGCGGCGTCCAGAAGAAGATCAGCGCGAACAGCAGCACCGGCAGCAGCGTTATATCGCCGGTCACCGCAGCCCAGCCGATCACCGGCGGGAAGGCCCCGGCGGCGCCGCCGATCACGATATTCTGCGGCGTGTTGGGCTTCAGCCACATCGTATAGACGACGGCATAGAAGAAGATCGAAAAAGCAAGGATTCCGGCGGATAGCCAGTTCACCGCAACGCCCATGACGCCAACCGAAAAGGCCGCAAGCCCGATCCCGAATTGCAGCGCAGATTCGCGTTCCATCCGGCCATCGGGCAACGGCCTGCCAGCCGTGCGCTTCATCCTGGCGTCAAGTTCCGCCTCATACCACTGGTTGAGCGCACCCGAAGCACCGGCACCGGTCGCAATGCACAGGATCGCCGTGAAGGCGATCACGGGATGAATATCCCCCGGCGCAGCGAGCAAACCGCACAGCGCGGTAAAAACGACAAGCGACATCACCCGGGGCTTGGTCAGCGCCCAGAAATCCCGCCAGTCGGCAGGAAGGCTGATGTTGTTCGTTGCTACACTCATTTCAAACCTATTCTCCCCTCCCGCTTGCGGGAGGGGAGATCACATCCCTTATTTGATGACCGGAAGCGTTTCGAACTGGTGGAAGGGCGGCGGGCTCGAAAGTGTCCATTCGAGCGTGGTGGCACCTTCACCCCAATAATTGCCTTCCGCCTTGCGGCCAGCCATCAGCGACCAGAAGACGTTGATGAAGAAGATCAGCACGCCAACGCCCATGATCGCATAGCCGAGCGAAGCGATCTCGTTCCAGTGCGCGAAGGCATCGGGATAATCCGGGTAACGACGCGGCATACCCTGCTGACCCAGGAAGTGCATCGGGAAGAACAGCAGGTTCACACCGACGAAGAACACCCAGAAGTGCAGATGGCCGAGGAATTCGTTGAGCATCCGGCCGGACATCTTGCCGAACCAGTAATAGAAACCGGCAAACAGCGCGAAAACGGCACCCAGCGAAAGCACATAGTGGAAGTGCGCGACAACATAATAGGTGTCGTGCAGGTTGTCATCGACGCCGCCATTGGCGAGGACAACACCGGTCACGCCGCCAACGGTGAACATGAAGATGAAACCGAGCGCCCAGACCATCGGCGTCTTGAAGCTCAGCGAACCGCCCCACATGGTGGCGATCCAGCTGAAGATCTTGATGCCCGTGGGAACGGCAATCACCATCGTTGCCGCAGTGAAGTACATCTTCATCTCGACGCTCATGCCGATCGTGAACATGTGGTGCGCCCAGACGACGAAACCGACCACGCCGATCGCGACCATGGCATAGGCCATGCCGAGATAGCCGAAGACCGGCTTGCGGCTGAAGGTCGCGACGATCTGGCTGACGATGCCGAAGCCCGGCAGGATCATGATATACACTTCGGGGTGGCCGAAGAACCAGAAGAGGTGCTGGTAGAGGATCGGGTCACCACCGGCAGCGGCGTCGAAGAAGGCACCGCCGAAATTGCGGTCAACCAGCAGCATGGTGATCGCCGCAGCAAGCACCGGAAGCGCAAGCAGCAGCAGGAATGCGGTAACCAGCACTGACCATACGAACAGCGGCATCTTGTGGATGGTCATCCCCGGTGCGCGCATGTTGAAGATGGTGGTGATGAAGTTGACGGCCCCAAGGATCGACGCCGCGCCTGCTAGGTGGAGCGAGAAGATCGCCATGTCGACTGCAGGGCCGACCGAGCCCGAGGTTGAAAGCGGTGCGTAGACCGTCCAGCCTGTACCCGCGCCAAGGCCGGTGCCGCCGGGAACGAAGGTCGATCCCAAAAGCATGATGAAGGCAACCGCGGTCAGCCAGAAGCTGATATTGTTCATGCGCGGGAAGGCCATGTCGGGCGCGCCGATCATCAGCGGCACGAACCAGTTGCCGAAACCGCCGATAATGGCGGGCATGACCATGAAGAAGACCATGATCAGGCCGTGCGCGGTAATCAGCACGTTCCACATATGATAGGCTTCGTCGAGCGAGGCTTCCTTGCCTGCCATGATCGAAGCCCAGCCGCTGAGATACTGGATGCCGGGTTCCGCAAGCTCAAGCCGCATCATGCCCGAAATGATACCACCGATGATACCCGCGGTAATCGCGAAGATCAGGTAGAGCGTACCGATATCCTTGTGGTTGGTCGACATGAACCAGCGGGCGAAAAAGCCCGGCTTGTGGTCTGCATCATGTGCATGGTCATGATGGTCGGCGGGATTTGCAGCAATCGTCGTCATCTTGGTCGACCTCTTTATTACTTGGCAGCCGGCGCCGGAGCGGCGGCAGGTGCAGTTGCAGTTGCAGTTGCAGCAGGTGCGGCGGCAGGCGCAGCAGTGGCGGCGGGCGCAGCTTCAGCAGCCTTTTCGCCCGGCATCTGGCCGCCCTTCGCCTTCACCCAGGCCGCGAATTTCTCTGGCGGCAACGCTTCGACCACGATCGGCATATAGGCGTGGCGCGCACCGCACAGTTCGGAGCATTGGCCGAAATAAACGCCCGGCTTCTCGATCGTGACCGCTTTTTCGTTGAGGCGGCCGGGGACGGAATCAAGCTTGAACCAGAGCGCAGGCACGGCAAAGCTGTGGATCACATCCGAGGCAGTCGTCTGGATACGGATCGGAACGCCAGCGGGGACAACCATGCGGTTGTCGACGGCGAGCAGTTTCGGACCATCATTGTCGGTGCGGAAACGCTCGCCAGCTTTCACAGCCGACTGTTCCTGCAGCATGTTCGAAACGACTTCGAAACCGCCATGGTCGGGATAGGTGTAGCCCCAATACCATTGGTAACCGGTCACCTTCACGGTCACGGCTTCTTTCGGTGCAGGCTTGAACTGCCTGGCAACCAGCGTCAGCGACGGATAGGCGATGCCGAGCAGGATGAGCACGGGCACCAGCGTCCAGACGATTTCGATGAAGGTGTTGTGCGTCGTCTTCGACGGATTGGGGTTGGCCGCACGGCGATAGCGAACGACAACCCAGAGCAGCAGGGCAAGAACGAACAGCGAGATGACCGTGATCAGCGGCAACAGGATCGCGTTGTTGATCCATTTGGCATAATGGCCATTGGCGCTGAACTGTTCCTGAAAGTCGACGCCGCGATCCTTGGGCATGCCGACGCTGTTTTCATAGTCTGGCTTCATCGGGGTGTAACCGGGGAGCGAACCATCCATCGAGGCAGCGGCCGCAGGTGTCGCAGCGGCATTTTCGGCTGCCGGAGCGGCGGTTGGAGCGCCCGCAACGGGGGCTGCAACCTGCTTTGCCTCTGCCGCAGCCGGTGCAGGCGCGGGATTCGCCGCCTGTGCCGGAACCATGGCAGGCAGAATCATCATGCCGCACGCCAGAACAAACTTTTTCATAATATTCATTACGTTAGCCCCGTAATCCTAACGCGGAGTCCCCGCCCAAACTGGTTTATCGCTATTCAATCGCTATTCAAATACCGCGATTTGGCGCGGCTTATAGGCGCGCTTGGCACAAGCCTCAAGCAGCCTCAATACCAATTTTTGCATTTATTTGTGCAGCAAATCGGCCTATTTGCATTGCAAATCGCGCAACGCCTGTTGCTCGCAGTTCAAGGACATCCCCCAAATCATGACCGAAGACGAAATTCTTTCAGAGTTCCGCGCTGCCGAAGCCCTGCTCGAAGGGCACTTCCTGCTCTCCTCCGGACGGCACAGCGCCTATTACCTGCAATGCGCCCGCCTGCTGATGAACGCCGACCGTGCCAGCCGCATCGCGGTGGCCGTCGCGCAGAAGCTGCCGCGCGATATCCGCAGCCAGATCGAGGTTGTGGTTTCGCCCGCAATGGGTGGCATCATCATCGGGCATGAAATGGGCCGCGCGCTGGGCGTAGATGCGCTCTTCGTCGAACGGCCCGAGGGCGTGTTCGGGCTGCGCCGCGGTTTTGCCCTGAAGGAAGGGCAGAAAGTGCTGATGGTGGAGGATGTCGTCACCACCGGCCTTTCGTCGCGCGAAGCCATCAAGGCGATCGCGGATGCGGGCGGCGAGGTGATCGCGGCGGCATCGATCGTCGACCGGTCGGCAGGTGCCGCCGATCTTGGCGTGCCCTTCTTCCCGCTGATCGAACTCAACTTCCCGACCTATGCGCCCGACGAACTGCCGCCCGAGCTGGCAGCGAGCGAGGCGATCAAGCCGGGGAGCCGGAAGGCCTGAGCATGGGCGGTCATTTGCGCCTCGGCGTCAATATCGACCATGTCGCGACGATCCGCAACGCGCGCGGCGGCGACCATCCCGATCCGGTGCGCGCAGCGGAAATCGTCGCTGCGGTGGGGGGCGACGGGATAACCGCGCACCTGCGCGAGGACAGGCGGCATATCCGCGACAGCGATCTGGCGCGCATCCAGGCGGCAACCAGCCTGCCCCTCAACCTCGAAATGGCGGCGACCGAGGAGATGCTCGAAATCGCGCTGCGCCACAAACCGCATGCGGCCTGCATCGTCCCCGAACGGCGCGAGGAACGCACGACCGAGGGCGGGCTTGATGCGGCGGGATTGCACAACCAGCTTGCCCCGATTGTTTCGCGCCTGTCCGATGCCGACATTCGCGTCAGCCTGTTCATCGAACCCGATCCGCGCCAGATTGACGCTGCTCTGCGGCTCAGGGCACCGGTGGTCGAACTCCATACCGGGCGCTATGCCCATCTCTGGCTCGATGGCGACGCCGCCGGGATCGAAGCCGAACTCAAGCGCATCGCCGATGCCGCCGCGCTCGCCGCGAAGAACGGGATCGAGCCCCATGCCGGCCACGGGCTGACCTATGACAATGTCCAGCCGGTAGCCGCGATCCCGCAGCTCGCCGAACTCAATATCGGCCATTATCTGATCGGCGAGGCGATTTTCGACGGTCTCGAACATGCCGTGCGGCGGATGCGCGATCTGATGGACGCAGCGCGGTGATCATCGGCCTCGGTTCCGACCTCTGCAATATCGAGCGTATCCAGAATTCGCTCGACCGGTTTGGCGAACGTTTTGAAAACCGCGTCTTTACCGATGTCGAACGCGCGAAGGCAGCCCGGCGGCCGTTCACCCGGGCAGGCACCTACGCCAAGCGCTTTGCAGCCAAGGAGGCGTTCAGCAAAGCCGTTGGCACCGGGTTCAAACGCGGCGTGTTCATGAAGGACATAGGCGTCGTCAATGCGCCATCGGGCGCACCGACGCTCGCGCTGACCGGCGGTGCGAAAGCACGGCTCGACGCGATGGTGCCAAATGGCTATGAGGCGCACATTCATCTGACGCTGACCGACGATCACCCCTGGGCGCAGGCCTTTGTGATCATCGAGGCGCTCCCGATACCGAAAGCATGACCGTTTTGAACAGCGAACCCGTTACTACCGAGACCGAGGCCAACGCAGCGCCAGCCGCCAAGCAGGGCTGGCTGCACACCATCTGGGTCGAGATCAAGGGCCTGTTCTGGCTGCTGCTCGCGGTGCTCGGCTTTCACAGCTTCATCGCCAAGCCTTTCTACATCCCGTCAATCTCGATGATGCCGACGCTGCTCGTTGGCGATCGGCTGTTCGTTTCCAAATTCGCCTATGGCTGGAGCTTCGTCTCGCCGACCATTCCCGATCCCGGCGCGCTGTTCCGCTGGCTGGTGTTGCGCGAGGAGGTGGATTCGCTCGCCTTCACCCTGCCTGAGAGCAAGGGCCGGGTCTGGGGCGCAACCCCCGAGCGCGGTGATGTCGTGATCCTGACGCCCGAAGGCAAGAACCAGGACTATATCAAGCGCGTCGTCGGGATGCCGGGCGACCTGTTCGAAATGCGCGGCGGGCAGGTTTATCTGAACGGCAAGCCGATCAGGCAGGAAGCCCAGCCGGTGAAGGATCTGCCGGTCGACGCCAACAACCCCTGCACCGAAATCGACTTCCCCGGCGCACTGGTGCAGGAAGCCGATGGCTCGCTGCATTGCTATGTCACCATCGTGCGCGAAACGCTGCCCAACGGCGTCAGTTATGATACCATCGACGCCCGCCGTGGCTCGACCGACGATGTCGCGCCGGTCCGCATCCCCGCCGGGCATTATTACCTGCTCGGCGACAATCGCGACAACAGCGCCGACAGCCGCGTCGATGCGCCGATCGGGCTTGGCGGCCCGGTGGCGTGGGAGCGGATTGGCGGGCGCGCGGAGATCATCACCTTCTCACTCGACGGTTCGACCTCGTTCAATCCGGCCAGCTGGTTTGCCTCCTTCCGCAGCGGACGCGCGGGCACCAGCCTGCGCCCCGAAAAAGCCGAAGCGACAGCTGCAAAATGAGCAGGGCGGGCGACAGATGTACCTGATCGCCTGCTTCCTGCTCGGCATCGCCAATTTTGCGATGCACAAGGCGGTGGTCGAATCCGGCCACCCTTTTGTCGAGGATACCAAGCTCTATTTCGGCAAGCATTTCGGACGCAGCGGAAGCTATCTGCTCGAATTCGGAATCCTGATCGGTGCGATGCTGTTTGCCTATTCGGGATCGGTGATGATCGCCGGATTCTATGCTGCTTACACCGGTTTCAACGGCATTGCCGCCTGGCTGCTGCTTTCGCGCCGGATGTGATGGCGATGCAGGGAATGGCACCACAGCCCGAAGACGGTGAGGAGAAAGCGGCTGCGAAGCCGCAGGTAGGCTTTGCCACGCTGAAACGCTTCCTGCCCTATCTGTGGCCAAAGGATCAGCCTGCGCTGCGCCTGCGCATCGCCATCGCGATGCTGCTGGTGCTGGTCTCGAAGGCCGTGCAGCTTTCGATGGGCTTTGTTTACGGCGCGGCCATCGACAGCATGAAGCCGGGGCTTGAAGAAGGAGTCTGGCTGGCGATCGGGCTGGTCTTCGCCTACACGGCAGCGCGTTTCGGCGGCGTGCTGTTCGACAATCTGCGCAACACCGTGTTCGAACGCGTCGGGCAGGATGCGACACGGCGGTTGGCAGAGAATAGTTTCGCGCACCTCCACAGACTTTCGATGCGCTTCCACATGAACCGCCGCACCGGCGCGGTCACCAAGGTGATAGAGCGCGGGACCAAGAGCATCGATGTGATGCTCTATTTCATACTGTTCAACATCGCCCCGACGGCAATCGAATTGGCTGCGGTGCTGGTAATTTTCTGGCTGAAATTCGGTGTTGGACTGGTGGTTGCAACCATCGTCATGGTCGTCACTTACATCCTCTTCACCCAGCGCGTGACCGACTGGCGCAACAAGCTGCGCGAGGAGATGAACGAACTCGATACGGCGACCGTCGCCCGCTCGGTTGACAGCCTGTTGAACTATGAGACGGTCAAATATTTCAATGCCGAGGATCGTGAGGCAGATTATTATGCCAAGGTTGCGCGTCGCTATGCCGATGCCGCAGTCAAATCCGAAAACTCGCTCGCCTGGCTCAATATCGGCCAGTCGCTGATCACCAATCTGATGATGGCGGGCGCGATGGGGTTCAGCGTCTGGGGCTGGGCGCAGGGGCGTTTCAGCACTGGCGATGTCGTGCTGGTCAACACACTGCTTATGCAGCTCTTCCGCCCGCTCGACATGCTCGGCATGGTCTATCGCACGATCCGGCAGGGGTTGATCGACATGGCGGCGATGTTCGAGCTGATCGATACCGCGCCGGAGATTGTCGATAAGCCGGGGGCTGTCGCCTTGCGGGTCGCTGGCGGCGAGCTGGCGTTCGACGATGTGACCTTCGGCTATGATCCCGAACGCCAGATATTGAACGGACTGAGCTTGCGCGTTCCGCCGGGCAGGACGCTCGCCGTTGTCGGGCCTTCGGGCGCGGGCAAATCGACGATCGCCCGGCTGCTCTATCGATTCTACGACGTCACCGGCGGGCGGATCACCATCGACGGGCAGGATCTGCGCGATGTGACGCAATCCAGCCTGCGCAGCGTGATCGGCATCGTCCCGCAGGATACCGTGCTGTTCAACGACAGCATCGGCTACAATATCGGCTATGGCCGTGAGGGCGCATCGCAGGCCGAGATCGAGGATGCGGCGCGGGGCGCGCAAATCCACGGCTTTATCGCCGCCCAGCCCAGGCAATATAACACGCCGGTCGGCGAGCGCGGGCTCAAGCTTTCAGGTGGCGAGAAGCAGCGCGTCGCCATTGCCCGCACCCTCGTCAAAAACCCGCCGATCCTGATCCTCGACGAGGCGACCAGCGCGCTCGACAGCCGTACCGAGGCCGAAATCCTCGACACGCTCGACGAAGTATCAAGGCAGCGCACCACCATCGTGATCGCGCACCGGCTGTCGACCGTGGTCGATGCGGACGAGATCGTGGTGCTCGACGCTGGTCGCGTCGCCGAGCAGGGCAGTCATGCCGAGCTGCTGGCAAAGGACGGCCTCTACGCCGAAATGTGGGCCCGCCAGCAGGCCGAGAAGGAAGAAGAAGCCGTTGCGGCCGAATGACGGTCGCTCCACATAAAGCCGACTATCCACAGCGAAATTCGTCGATGCCCGAAGAGCGCCCTATTCTTGCGGAACTATCCGGCCTAGCGGACGGGAATATGTCCGCGCCCGATACAATCGACCCTGCCGATGTACTGCACCGCGTGTTCGGCTTTGCCGAATTTCGCGGCGTGCAGGAGGATGTCGTCCGCCGCACGCTCGATGGGCAGAGCACGCTGGCGGTGATGCCGACAGGCGCGGGCAAGTCGCTCTGCTATCAGCTGCCCGCGCTGATTTTCGAGGGCACCTGCATCGTCATCTCGCCTTTGATCGCGCTGATGCACGACCAGTTGCGCGCGGCCAGCGCGGTGGGCATCCGCGCGGCGACGCTGACCTCTGCCGACAACAACCGCGCCGAAACCATCGAGCGGCTGGCAAGCGGCGGCCTCGACCTGCTCTATGTCGCGCCCGAACGCGCCTCGACCCCGGATTTCCTGCGCCTGCTGTCCGAAACCAGAATCAGCCTGTTCGCCATCGACGAGGCGCATTGCGTATCCGAATGGGGGCATGATTTCCGCCCCGACTACCGCCTGCTGCGCCCGTTGATGGACGAATTTCCCAATGTGCCGAGGCTGGCGCTGACCGCGACCGCCGATGCGCACACGCGCGAGGATATCGCCCAGCAGCTCGGCATCCCGGCGAGCGGTACGATCGTTTCGGGCTTTGACCGGCCCAATATCCGCTACGCCGTGACCAACACCGCGAGCAAGGGATCGGCGATCGCGTCCGCCATTCGCGGCTGGCCGGGAGCAGGCATCGTCTATGCCACGACGCGCGACCGGGCGGAGAAGCTGGCGGCGCTGATCGCACGTACCGGGCGGCGCACGCGCTATTACCATGCCGGAATGGAGCCCTCCGCCCGCGCCGCCGCACAGGCCGAATTCGTTGCGAGCGAGGATATGGTGATGGTGGCGACGGTCGCCTTCGGCATGGGGATCGACAAGCCCGATGTCCGCTTTGTCGCGCATGCCGGAATCCCCAAGTCGATCGAGGCCTATTATCAGGAAAGCGGGCGCGCGGGCCGCGATGGCGACCCTGCCGTGGCGCATCTTTTCTGGTCGCCCGGCGATTTCAGCATCGCGCGCGAGCGGCTGAAGGAACAGCCCGAGGCGCGCCAGCTGGCGGAAAAAGCGCGGATCGACGCGCTGTCCGCGCTGGTCGAAACCCCCGGATGCCGCCGCGCGGTGCTGCTCCGCCATTTCGGCGAAAACCCGCCCGCGCAATGCGGCAATTGCGACAATTGTCTCGATGCCCCCGGCGTGGTCGACGCGACCGAGGTTGCGCAGAAGCTGCTCTCCGCCGTCTATCGCACCGGGCAGAGCTTTGGCGTCGGGCATCTCGAAAAAGTCCTCACCGGCCGCAGCGACGATCGCATCGAGGCGCGCGGGCATGACCGGCTGAGCGTTTTCGGCATCGTCTCGGGCGAGGAGGCAAGACTGATCAAGCCGGTCGCGCGCGCGTTGCAGGCGCAGGGACACCTTACCGCCAACGAGCATGGCGGGCTGCTGCTTGCGGGCGCGGCGCGGGCGATATTGAAGGGCGAGATGAAACTGGAGATCGTCGTTCCCCCAAAGACCCGCAAGGAACGCCGCAGCGAGGCCAATCCGGTCAATGATCCATTGTTCGAGGCCTTGCGCACCAAAAGGCGCGAGCTGGCCGAAATCGCGGGCGTGCCGCCCTATGTCATCTTCCACGATGCCACGCTGCGCGAACTGGCCGAGCGGCGCCCGCAGAGCACATCCGATTTCGCGATGATCAGCGGCGTCGGTGCACGCAAGCTTGAAGCCTATGGCGAAGCTTTCCTGTCTGTAATAAGGAAAGCAGCGGAAGGATAAGCCCATGTTTCGCAAGCTCACCGACAGCATCTACGCATCGCCGCAAATCACATTGGATGACGTGAAGGAAGCCACGCATCTGGGCATCACGCTGATTGTCAACAACCGCCCGGAAGGCGAGAGCGACGATCAGGTTCCCGGCGCGGAAATAGAGGCGGCGGCGCAGGCGGCAGGCATCGATTATATTGCGATCCCCGTGACCCATTCCGGTTTCAGCGAGCCACAAGTCGTCGCCATGTCCAAGGCGCTCGATGAAGCCGAGGGGCCGGTGCTAGCCTATTGCCGCTCAGGCACGCGCTCGACCTTGCTATGGGCGTTGTCCGAAGCCAGCCAGGGTGGCGATCCCGATGCGTTGACCAATATGGCAGCCAAGGCAGGCTATGATGTCAGCCCGGTTCGTCCGCTGATGGATATGCTGAAGGCGAGGGCCTGAGCCTTGGACGGCGCATTAATCGAATTGGCCAAGCTGGGCGGATCGATTGTTGCGATCCTTTTCCTGTTCTGGCTGGCACGCGGCCTGAACCTTGGCGGTGACTTACGCATCCGCGACGAAGCCCATGCCCGCGCCCTCGCCGATGAAGCGATATGCGGATTTGTACCGACCGACATCATCATCGACAGGGCCGGCATCGGCGCATTGATGAAAGACGCCGCTGGCCACCACATGCTGATCCGGCGTCATGGTGCCGCCTTTGTCGCCCGCTTGCTCGACAGGCACAGCGAATCAAGGCTCGACCACAATTTCCTGACAATCGGGACGAGCGAAAAGACCTTCGGCAAGGTCACGCTCAATCTTGGCAAGGATGCGCAATATTGGGCCGCAGGCCTGCGCCACATAGCGGTATAGGACCGCACGATGCCCGAACTCTTCAATCCGGTCGATTATGCCGTCCCCGTCTTCATCCTGCTGATCGTCGTCGAGATGCTGTGGGCGCGCAGGAAAGCGCCTGAAAAATATGAGCCCAAGGACACGCTGACCTCGCTCGCTTTCGGCACCGGCAGCACCGTTGCAGGTGCGCTGACCGGCGGGCTGGTTTTCGCCATGATGCTCTGGCTGTACGAGCATCGCCTGTTCGACATCGGCTGGGCCTGGTGGGCATGGATCGCCTGTTTCGTCCTCGACGATCTGGCCTATTATGTCTTCCACCGCAGCGCGCACCGTGTCCGCTGGCTGTGGGCGAGCCATGTGAACCACCATTCGAGCCAGCATTACAATCTGTCGACCGCGTTGCGGCAGACATGGACCGGCTTCATCGCAGTCAATTTCATTTTCCGGATGCCGCTCGCGCTGGCCGGCTTCCATCCGGCGATGATCGCCTTTTGCGGCGGCATCAACCTGATCTACCAGTTCTGGATCCACACCGAGGCGGTAGGCCGGATGCCGCGCTGGTTCGAGGCCGTGATGAACACGCCATCGCATCATCGCGTCCACCACGCCACCAACCCGCGCTATCTCGACGCAAACTATGCGGGGGTCTTCATCATCTGGGACAAGATGTTCGGCAGCTTCACGCCCGAAACCGACGAAGAGAAAATCCGCTACGGTATTGTCAGGCAGTTGGGCACGTTCAACCTGCTTTACAGCGTGTTTCACGAATGGATCGGGATCGCCAGGGACGTCTGGTCCGCACCCTGGCAACACAAAATGGGCTATATGTGGCGCCCGCCGGGCTGGAGCCACGATGGCAGCCGCGACACATCAGACAGCATCAAGGCGCGCTGGCGTGCCCAGCAGCAAAATCGGGCAACCCCTGCCGAATAGCGATTGCCAAATTTAATCGTCCGGTTAAGTCCTACTGTCAAAGGAGTCAGTATGGACGAGTTCGATATTATCGTTGTGGGCGGGGGATCAGCGGGCAGTGCTGCTGCCGGTCGGCTGGCCCAAAGCGGCAGGTTCAGGGTCTGCCTCGTCGAAGCGGGAGGCAGGAATGACGACCTGTTCGTCCGCACCCCCGGCCTGCTCGCGCTGATGCCCAAACGCAGCAACTGGGCCTATGACACCGAACCGATGCCGGGGCTTGGCGGTCGTATTGGCTACCAGCCGCGCGGGCGCGGGCTGGGTGGTTCAAGCGCCATCAACGGCATGGTCTATATCCGCGGCAATGCCTGGGATTATGACAATTGGGCGGCGCTGGGGTGCACCGGATGGTCGTGGAGCGACGTATTGCCGGTCTTTCGCAGGCAGGAAGACAATGCGCGAGGTTCTAACGATTTCCACGGCAAGGGCGGTCCGCTGCATGTCAGCGACCAGATTGCGCCCAGCCCGGTGGGTGAAGCCTTTGTCGAGGCCGCTACCCGGCTGCAGCTTCCGCGCAATGACGATTTTAACGGCGCAAAGCAGGAAGGTTTCGGCCTTTACCAGGTGACGCAGCACAAGGGCGAACGCTGGTCTGCCGCGCGTGCCTTTGTCGAGCCGCTTGCAGGCAACCCGAACCTCAGCGTCCGCACAGGCGCGCTGGTCGAAAAAATCATCGTCGAAGATGGTCGCGCCACCGGAGTTGCGGTGCGTTTCGGCAACAAACGCGAAGTGCTGCGCGCCAAAGCGGGTGTCATCCTGTCCGCAGGAGCCTTTGGCAGCCCGCAAATCCTGATGCTTTCCGGCATCGGGCCCGGCGCGCACCTGCAGGAACATGGCATAGAAACGCGGGTCGACAAGCCAGCGGTCGGTGCCGACCTGCAGGACCATTGCGATTATCTGGTGGGCTATGACCTTGACGATGTCTCGCTCTTTGGCGGATCGCTGCGTGGCACTTTCGCCGTCGCGAAAGCCTTTTTCGAGCACCGCCTGCGTCGCACCGGGATGCTGACGACCAATTTTGCCGAAAGCGGCGGTTTCGTCAAAATCCGGCCCGACGCGCCAGCGCCCGATATCCAGTATCATTTCATCCGCGCGATCATCCAGAACCATGGCCGCGACAAGCTGAAAGAGCATGGCTTTTCGCTCCACGCCTGCGTGCTGCGTCCCGAAAGCCGGGGCTGGGTGAAACTGAAATCGCCCGACCCGGCGGCTGCCCCTGCCATCAATCCGAATTTCCTGAGCGACGAACGCGACCTCTCGCTGCTGCGCGATGCGGCGCGGCTGATGTACCGCATCGCCGAAACCCCGCCTTTATCCGATATGGGAGCACGCGACCGGCGCCCCATCGACTACAACGACGATGCGGCGCTCGAAGCCCGGATCCGCGAAGTATCGGACACCATCTATCACCCGGTCGGCACCTGCCGCATGGGCAGCGATGCCGACAGCGTGGTCGATCCGCGCCTCAAGGCCCGCGGGATCGAAGGCCTGTGGGTCGCCGATGCCAGCATCATGCCGCGGCTGGTTTCGGGCAACACCAATGCCCCGTCGATCATGATCGGCGAACGGGCGGCGGATTTTGTGAAAGCTGATCTGGCCGCCTGATTTCTTCTTTCACGGTGCATGGCGCGGATGGGTCGTGCCATATTTTTCCTGGAAGAAAGAAGAGAAGAAGAAAGAAGGCGCGTAGCGCCAACAATAATGATCGCGTCCGATTTCAACGCAGCTTATCTGAATGAAGGGCTGACGCCCTTCTTTCTTCTTTCCTTCTTTCTCCCATCGGAACACACCCCATCCGACTGGAACCAAGACCGGCGGGTTTCCATCATGCTCCCGTCTCAGCCCAATGGAACACCTCTTCCAATGGCTTTCCGAACACCCGCGCTATGCGGAAGGCAACCTCAAGGCTGGGGGAATATTTCCCCTGCTCGATCGCGGCGATGGTTTGGCGGGTGACGCCCACCTTGTCGCCCAGATCACCCTGCGTCATTTCGCCTGCCATGAAGCGCAGCGTCTTTATGTCGTTGTCAAAGGGGAGGCGCGGCATCGCTCAATACCCCCTGCGATAATAATAAAGCTGTGCGCCCACGCGAACCAGCTCGGCAATCACAACCGTTGCGATCAAAAGGTTGAGCCTGCCCGCCGCACTGATGTGATGGAAAATCGCAAACAGATTCGCCCAAACGCCCAACACAAGTGGATAGTAGGCCATATGAGTGCCCTTGAGATGGATATTCTTCTCACGCTCATCTTCTTTTATATTGGCGTCTTTCGGGCTGCGAATGGCGATCGCCGCAGACAAAACCGTCATCAGGCCGATGATGAAGATTGTGACCGGAACGAGCATGCCTGCCACCGCCCCTACACCTTCAGGCGTGTGTACGATGGACCATGGATAAGTGAGGAAATACCAGCCAAAGGCCAGCAAGAGAGCGACAAAGGCAATCCAGTGCATTTTTTCGCGGAACGACATTGCAACCTCCATGTTATGTGATTCGCACTTTATGTTATATATACTTAACATTGAGTCAAATATTATTCACCTCATCGCCATTCGCGCTTTTGCCGCTGTGCTTTAGCGGCTAAGCGCCGGGCCATGTCCACGACGCCCAAAACGCTCACCCTGCCCGTTTCCACCAGCCGTGCGAATCCAACGCCGCAGCCGATGAAGCGCCTGACGGTGCCACGCATCCGGCAGCGCAAGGGCGGTGAGCCACTGGTCATGCTGACGGCCTATACCGTGCGCATGGCGCAGCTGATGGACCCGCATTGCGACATGCTGCTGGTTGGCGATTCGCTGGCGCAGGTGATCTATGGCCTGCCGCACACTGTGGCGGTGACGATGGAGATGATGGCGCTGCACGGCGCGGCGGTGGTGCGCGGCAGCTATCACGCCGCCGTCATCGTCGACATGCCTTTCGGTAGCTACGAAGCCTCCCCAGAGCTGGCATTCACCAATGCCTCGCGGCTTCTCAAGGAAACCGGGGCTGCTGGTGTGAAAGTTGAGGGCGGCAAGGTGATCGCGCCGACCATCGAATTCCTCACCGCGCGGGGCATTCCGGTGATGGGTCATGTCGGCCTGACCCCGCAGGCGGTGAACATCCTTGGCGGCTATGGCGTGCGCGGCAAGAGCGCCGCCGAAGCGCGCTCGATCGTCGAAGATGCCGAGGCAGTGGCAAAAGCAGGGGCGTTCGCGCTGGTTATCGAGGGCGTGATGGAACCCATCGCCATCGAGATTACCGAAAAAGTTGCCTGCCCGACAATCGGTATCGGGGCTTCGGCAAAATGCGACGGCCAGGTGTTGGTCGCCGAAGACATGCTGGGGCTGTTTGACCGCGTACCCAAATTCGTCAAACGTTTTGGTGCGATGCAGGATCATGTCGAAGACGCGGTCAAGAAATATGCCCAGGACGTTCGCTCCCGCACATTCCCGAGCGCCGATCAGCTATACCGGCCCGAATAGGCTGAACCTCCCTTCACGCTGGCCACCTTCGCACTGGAAACTCCGGCCATCCATGGCTAAGGACGCGACAAGTATAAGTTACAGGAGGCCATTTTGGCATTACCCCCGACCGACAAGCGCGCCGCAACCGATGAGGCTTTTCTGCGCGAAGTCGACGATGCCGTCCGTGCGGGCGACCTTGAAAATTTCTGGAAACGCTATGGCCGCTGGCTGGCCATTGCCCTTGTCATCGGGCTCGCGGCATTTGGCGGCTGGATCTATTGGCAGAACCAGCAGGCCGCAGCCGCCGAAAAGCAGGGCGAAACATTCATCCTGGCTGTCGAAAAATTGCAGGGCGGCAATGTCGCAGCCGCAAAGGCCGATTTCGGCAAACTGGCCAAAGCCGAACAGCCCGGCTATCGCGCCATGGCGCAGATCCTGCTCGCCAACATCACTGCCGCAGAGGGCAACACAAAGAAGGCCATCGCCGATTATGCCAAGGTGGCGGGCGATGAAAGCCTGCCCCAGCCGATGCGCGATCTTGCACTAATCCGCCAGACAACGGTCGAGTTCGACACATTGCCACCGCAGCAGGTGATCGACCGGCTGAAGCCGCTTGCCAAGCCCGGCACCGCCTGGTTCGGCAGTGCAGGTGAGATGACTGCAATCAGCTACATGAAAATGGGCAAGGACAATCTGGCTGGCCCCATTTTCGCCCAGATTGCAAAGCAGGAAGATCTGCCCCAGACATTGCGCGCACGGGCGCAGCAGATGGCCGGGGCATTGGGGGTGGATACCGTTCAGCTTGACGCAAAGCCGACCGGTGCATCTGCGGCAGCGGATGCAGGAAAGGACAAGTAAGTCTGTGAAGAAACAAGCGATCATATTCTCTTCGCTGGTAGCCGTTGCGCTGCTTGGTGGCTGCTCGGCGCTTGGCGGCGGCGACAAGAAGGACACGCCCACCATCGGCAAGCGGATCGACATTCTGGGCACCGAGGCAGATACTGTGGCGGATCCAAATCTGGCCGGTATTTCCGTAATCCTGCCGCCCGTCGCGACGAACGCGAACTGGTCGCAACCAGGCGGGAACGCTGCCAAATCCCCCGGCCATCTGATGCTGGCTGAGGCGCCCCAGCGTGCCTGGAGCGCCCAGATAGCGGGCGCCAGCAACCGGATGCGGCTCGCCGCAACCCCCGTCATCCATGATGGCAAGCTTTATGTCATCGATACCGACGCCGTGGTCAGCGCGTTCGATGCCGCCAGCGGATCGAAATTATGGACCACAGCGCTTGCCGTCGACAAAGATGGAAAGCCTTCGCGGTTTGGCGGCGGCGTCAGCACCGATGGCACCTCCGTTTTCGCCACCAATGGCGTCGGCGACGTTGCAGCCCTCGATGCCAGCAATGGCGCGATCAAATGGACCAAGCGTCCGGCAGGGCCGTTGCGCGGTGCCCCGACCCTGTCGAACAGCAACGCCTATGTGATGACGCAGGACAACCAGATTTACGCCGTGCGGATGAGCGATGGCGAATCGCAATGGAACGAAGCTGGCCCCGTCGGCGCATCGGGAATCTTTGGAGTCGCCGCTCCCGCAGCAGCGCAGGGAACCGTCATCGCCGGCTATTCGACCGGTGAACTCGCGGCCTATCGCTACGAAAATGGCCGCACCGTCTGGAACGACACGCTGTCGCGCACTGCCATGTCTACCAGCGTTTCGACGCTGACCGACATCGACGCCGATCCCGTGATCGACCGCGGTCGGGTGTTCGCGCTCGGCCAGGGCGGCCGCATGGCGGCTTATGAACTGGTAACCGGCCAGCGTATCTGGGAAATCAACATTGCGGGCATCTCCACTCCTGTCGTCTCCGGCGAATGGGTCTTTGTAATGACCAGCGACGCCAAGCTGCTCTGCGTCCAGCGCGCGAGCGGCAAGATCCGCTGGATTTCCAAATTGCCACGCTATCGCGACGAGGAAGACAAGAAGGGCGTTATCACCTGGCGCGGCCCGGTACTCGCCAATGGCCGCCTCATCGTCGCCAACAGCGAAGGCCAGATCTGGTCGGTTTCCGCTGGCGAGGGCTCGGCGAGCCTGCTGGTCGACATCAATGCGCCGGTTTCGGTTGCCCCGGTGGTTGCCAACAACACGCTCTACATCCTCGACGATAGTGGACGCCTGACCGCGTTCCGTTAAAAATGAAAGTGCGCCTAGACGGGTCAATTAGCAAACCGTAGCCCTGAGCCTGTCGAAGGGCGCCTCAAGGTTTCAACCGCGGCTTCTGGCTGGGAAGCGTGCTTCGACAAGCTCAGCACTACGGTGTTATTGTTCTCAGGAGTAATTCCCAATGCTGCCGTCAGTCGCGATTATTGGACGTCCGAATGTTGGCAAGTCGACCTTGTTCAACCGCCTTGTCGGCAAGAAAATCGCGCTGGTCGACGACCAGCCGGGGGTAACGCGTGACCGGCGGGAGGGCGATGCCAGGCTGTTCGACCTCAAATTCCGGATCGTCGACACGGCTGGCTATGAAGATGACGATGCAGCCACCCTGCCGGGGCGGATGCGGCAACAGACCGAAGCTGCGCTTGCAGGCGCTTCTGCCGCGCTGTTCGTCATCGACGGGCGCGCAGGCGTCACCCCGCTCGACGAGGAAATTGCCCGTTGGCTGCGCAGCAGCGACAAGCCGATCGTCCTCGTCATCAACAAGGCAGAGGGCAAGAAGGCCGACGACACGCTGATGGAGGCGTTCTCACTCGGCTTTGGGGAGGCTGTAGCGATCAGCGCCGAGCATGGAGAGGGCATGGCGGACCTGTTCCAGGCACTGCTCCCTTATGTTGATGAGGGCGAGGAAGAGCATTTCGATGTCGAAGCCCCCGATGCGCCGCTGCAACTGGCGATTGTCGGTCGGCCCAATGCGGGCAAATCGACTTTGGTGAACAAGCTGCTGGGCGAGAACAGGCTGGTGACAGGGCCCGAAGCCGGCATCACGCGCGACAGCATTGCGATCGACTGGATATGGCACGATCCCAATCCCTCCGATCCTGACCTTACCGAACGGCGTATCCGCCTCATTGACACGGCAGGGATGCGCAAGCGCGCGCGGGTGCAGGAGAAGCTGGAAAAGCTGTCGGTCGCCGATACGCGCCGGGCAATCGACTTTGCCGAGGTTGTCGTGCTGTTGCTCGACGCAACCAAGGGGCTGGAACATCAGGATCTGAAGATTGCAGATCATGTGATCGAGGAAGGCCGCGCGCTGATCATCGCGATCAACAAATGGGATGTGGCCGAACATGCCTCCAGCCTGTTCAACGGCATCAAGGCTGCGCTCGACGAAGGCCTCTCGCAGTTGAAGGGCGTTCCTGTGCTCGCGGTTTCCGCCGCGACAGGCAAGGGGCTCGACCAGATGCTGAAGGCCGCATTTGAAGCGCGCGAAAGCTGGAACCGCCGCGTGCCGACGGGCCAGCTCAACCGCTGGTTCGAAGAAGCGGTAGCCGCCAATCCACCCCCGGCACCGGGTGGCAAGCGCATCAAGCTGCGTTATGTGACGCAGGCACGCAACCGCCCACCGACCTTTGTCGTCTTCGGCAACCGCACTGACCAGTTGCCTGACAGCTATCGCCGCTATTTGCTCAACGGCATTCGCCGCGATCTGGGCTTCGGCGCAGTGCCCGTGCGGATGAATTTCCGTTCGTCGAAAAACCCCTTCGCCGACAAGGATTAGGGCGTCATTTCAATCGGCAATGTGCACCCTGCCCCGCCCTGAAACTGTCGCTACGAGGATATTGTTTCCAGGGGCGAATCTGACGCGCACGGCATCCCCCAACTGTCCGGCTTCAATGGCAACGGCCTGATAATTGACGCTGTAGCTTTCACCCGCAATCACAACCTGCACGCTTTCGCCGCGCTGGACGAGAACCGATTGCGTCCCACTTGCCATGTCGCGTTGCGCGCCGCGCACCAATGGTACGCGAAAGCGCCAGCCCAATTGCGCGCAGGTGATTTCAAAACCTGATTGCTGCACCGGCTCGATGCTCGGCGGCTGCGGGCAGCGCGCGAGCCGAAGGCGGGGGTCGATCGGTGCAGATTGGCCTAAGCTCGCCTGTGAGAGCCGCACGTCAAGCGCTCGAATATCCTCAAGAGCGGGCTGCGCTGCGGCCAGCAACGGTAAAAGCGGAAGCAAGATCGTCATTGCAAGTCTCCATTGATGTATGACCGCTACAGCAACGCTCGTGCCACTTAGGGCCAAAGCAGGTGATACAAGCCTTTCCGGCGACCCATGCTGCTGCACTGTCAATAATCCGGCAGGTTTGGGCGACGCATCGACTGCGACATGCTCTAGGCATTGAATTCAGGCTGTTTTCTGCAAATTGGCACAGCCGTTGCTGTTTCCGATCGAGAGCCCGTTTGGGTGAATGGATGAAAGGAACGGCTTATGCCATCCGACGAACTGTTCGGCATGCACGCCGCCGCACTGCAACTGCGCAGCCAGCGAATGGCGATGCTTGCCTCGAACATCGCCAATGCAGCGACGCCCAATTACAAGGCGCGCGACATGGATTTTTCGAAGGCGCTGTCGCAAGCTGAGCGAGGGCAGTCGACAGAAAGTGCGATCTCCTACCGCATCCCGCTGCAACCGTCGCTCGATGGGAATACCGTCGAAATGGCGACCGAGCAGACCGCCTTTGCGGAAAATGCACTCGCCTACCGGTCGAGCCTCGCCTTTCTCAACGGGCGTATCAGCACGCTGAGCCGCGCGCTGAGAGGAGAATGAGCATGGGCAACAATCTGTCGCTTTTCGACATTAGCGGGCGCGCAATGGCCGCGCAGCTGGTGCGGCTGAACACCACGGCTTCAAATCTTGCCAATGCCGGATCGGTATCGGGCAGCGAGGCCAGCGCCTATCGCGCGATGAAGCCCGTCTTTCGCACCATGATGGGCGAGGCCGGAACCGCAACCGTCATTATCGATCAGGTAACACAGACCGCAAGCACGCCGACCAAGCGCCACGACCCCGCCCACCCCCTTGCCGACAAGGACGGCAATGTCTGGGAAGCCGCAGTCGATAGCGCCGCCGAACTGGTCGAGATGGTCGAAACCGCCCGGCAATATCAGAATAATGTTCAGGTCCTCTCCACTGCAAAGGGCCTGATTTCCGAAACCCTCAGACTGGGACAATGACGATGACCGCAATTCAGCAAACAAATTCACTCAACATGCCTGTTGTCCCGCAGGGGCAGGGCGAACGCAAGCTCGACCAGACCGATTTCCTGCAGCTGATGTCAACCCAGCTGCAACAGCAGGATCCGTTCGACCCGGTCGATAACCAGACGATGGTTGCCCAGATGGCGCAGTTTTCGAGCGTTGCCGGGATTTCAGAAATGAATGCCTCGCTGCGTAGCATTGCCGATCAGATCGCGGCGCAAACCGCATTGCTGGGCGACATTCGTGCGACGACTTTGCCGACTGTGATGCCGGATCCGTAGTCCTTACTTCGTCATTCCCGCGAAGGCGGGGAACGCAGTGACGGAACGTCAATCCAACTCCTGCCGTTGAAATTTGCACCACAGGGGTTGGACCCCCCGCCTTCGCGGGGGTGACGAATTGAGGATGGGATTGAAAATGAAATTGAAAGGAACCAATCCATGTCTTTCTACACTTCGCTTTCGGGCCTGAAGGCCGCGCAGACCGACCTCTCAGTCACCTCGAACAACCTCGCAAATGTCGGCTCGACAGGCTTCAAGAAAAGTCGCGCGCAATTTGGCGATCTGTTTGCCAGCGCCCCAACGCAGACGACAAAGATGATTGCCGGACAAGGCGCGCGCCTCAACGCCGTGGTCCAGCAGTTCACGCAAGGCACACTTGAGGCGAGCGACAAGACGCTCGATCTCGCTATCGCCGGTGAAGGGTTTTTCGTGACCCAGGGCGACCCGCCACGCGCCGCGGTGACATATACCCGCAACGGCGCGTTCCAGGTCAACGCCAACCGGCAAGTGGTCGATACCGTCGGATCGACACTGCAATTGCTTCCCGTCGATGCTGGCGGCAATGTTACCGGCAATACGCTGGCGGACGCGTTTGATTTCGTCCTTCCCGCCAATGCGCCCGGCAATCCGACCGTGGCGCTGGTCAATGTTTCGGTCGGGATCGATGGTCTGGTGACCGCCACCTATGCCGACGGTTCGGACGAGGTGCTTGGCAAGGTCGCGATGGCCAGCTTCACCGCACAGGAAGGTTTGCGCCCCGTCGGTGACGGACATTGGCAGTCGACCGGCGACAGCGGACCACCCGCAATCGACGCCGCAACCAATGGCCCGCTGGGGACAATCCGCTCGGGCGCACTGGAACGCGCCAATGTCGATGTAACCGAAGAACTGGTCGCACTGATTTCCGCCCAGCGGAACTTCCAGGCCAACGCCAAGGCGATCGAAACCGCGTCGAACATGACGCAGGCCATCGTCAGTATCCGCTAAGTCCTGACCGATGGACCGCCTGATCTACACCAGCCTGACTGCCCTGCGTGGCGCGCAAGCGCGGCAGACGGCGACGGCGAACAACCTTGCCAATGTCTCGACGCCGGGCTTTCGCACCGAAATGGCCGAAGCGCAGGCCATCTGGCTGCGAGGGCCCCAAATCGATGGCCGTGCAGTTGCCAGCGAAGAAGTGATCGGCGCCGATATGCACGCCGGGACGGTGATCTCCACCGGTCGGGAACTCGACATCGCTATCGAGGGCAGCGCGTTGCTCGGCGTGCAGGCGCCCAACGGCGAGGAAGCCTATACCAGGCGCGGTGATTTGCAGCTCGCCGAAAGCGGGCTTCTCACCACTGGCGACGGGCATCCGGTGCTCGGAACACAAGGCTCGGTGATCGTGCCGCCCGCCGACAGCGTCCATATTGACCGGGACGGTCGGCTATGGGTTGTCCCGCAAGGCGGCGATCCGCAGGCTCCGCAAGAGGTGGCCAGACTCAAACTGGCCAGCCCGGTCGGCTCGACGGTGCTGAAGGGCCTCGACGGACTGTTCCGTGTTCCGGGTGGCGGCATCCTGCCCGAAGACCCGGAGGCGCGGGTGAAAAGCGGCGCGCTCGAAGGATCGAATGTCAACGCCACGCTGGCGCTCACCGAGATGATTGAGGCGAGCCGCAACTGGGATGTGCAACTCAAGATGATCGGCGATGCGCGCGACCTCGATGCCGCGACCGCAGAGTTGATGCAGCTTCCACAATAAGGAGAAGGATATGGGCATCGGCGCACTTCACGTCGCGCGCACCGGATTGGATGCGCAGAATTTCCGGATGCAGGTGATCGCGAACAATCTTGCCAATGTGAACACTACCGGGTTCAAGCGCGACCGGGCAAATTTCGAAACGCTGGCCTATCAGGCCATGCTGACGCCGGGTTCGCCTTCTTCGGCGCAGAATCTCTATGCGGTCGGTTTCAACCTCGGCACCGGGGTTCAGATGACGGGCACCGCGCGCATCGATTTGCAGGGAACGCTGTCGACCACCGGCAATGCGCTTGACGTCGCGATCGAGGGAGCGGGCTTTTTTCAGGTCGAAATGCCCGACGGACGGATCGGCTATACAAGGGCAGGCAATTTCAGCCTTTCGGCGCAGGGCACGATCGTGACCCCCGATGGCATGCCGATCAGCCCGCAAATCCAGATACCCGATGGCGCAAGTGCAGTTGCGATTGCTGCCGACGGCACCGTCTCAGCCTCGGTGCCCGGGCAGGCGGAAGCAACTGTGCTCGGCCAGATCGAAACCGCGCGGTTTGTGAACCCATCCGGCTTGCAGGCGATCGGCAATAATTTGCTTGTCGAAACCGCTGCCTCGGGCGCGCCGCAGATAGGCACCGCAGGTGCCGAAGGCCGCGGGACACTGCGCAGCGGTGCGCTCGAAAGCTCCAACGTCAACGTTGTCGAGGAACTGGTCGACATGATCGAAACGCAACGTGCCTATGAGGTCAATTCCAAGATGATCCAGGCCGCAGACGAAATGATGCGCAATGCTGCACAGAATCTGTAAGCGGGAGGGGAACTGGGTCGCACTCGCCCTGATGGCACTCGCCTCTCCAGCCACCGCCAAAGACAAACTGCCACCCGACGCGTTCGCGGCGACCGCTCCTGCCCCCTTACCCGAACCTGCTGCGAACGGTGCGATCTTCCAGAGCGACGGCTATACACCGCTGACGTCGGGAAATCGCGCAGGTGCGGTGGGTGATATCGTCACCATCCAGCTGGTCGAACGTATGTCGGCATCGAAAAGCAACAGCGCCAGCACCGGACGCAATGGCTCGATCGGCGTCACTCCCCCAGTCACCGGCCCGCTCGATCTTTTTTCGCCCACAGATATAAATATGGGCGGCGATCAGTCGTTCAAAGGCAAGGGCGAGGCCGCCCAGACAAGCAGTTTGAACGGAGAGATCAGCGTGACAATTGCCGCCGTCTATCCCAACGGAACCATGCTGGTGCGCGGTGAGAAAACGCTCACCCTCAATCGCGGCGATGATCGAATCCAGTTTTCGGGGATCATTCGCGCTGCCGATATTTCCGCCGACAATCGCATCCCGTCCAGCCGGGTCGCCGATGCGAAAATCCGCTACACCGGTAATGGCGAAATCGCACGCGCCAGCAAGCAGGGCTGGCTGCAGCGCTTCTTCTCAAAGATAAGCCCGTTCTAATGTTGGGGCTGTTCTCTAAGCTACTATGCCGCTCTCTCCCCTCCCGTTTGCGGGTGGCGAGAAGGGCCGCCGCACTCCTGCTCGCGCTCCTTCTCGCCACCCCCGCCAACGCAGAGCGGGTCAAAGATTTGGGCCAGTTCCAGGGTCTGCGCGCCAACCAGTTGACTGGCTATGGTATCGTTGTCGGCCTCAATGGCACCGGCGACGATAGCCTGATTTATGCAACACAGGCTGTGCAGGGCACTGTCTCGCGCTTTGGACTCAATATCCCGCCGGGGGTGAATCCCAGCCTGAAAAATGCCGCCGCTGTGCTGGTTACAGCCGAGCTGCCGCCCTTTGCCAAACCTGGCCAGCGACTCGACATAACCGTTTCCGCAATGGGCAAGGCCAAATCCTTGCGCGGCGGCACGCTGGTAATGGCGCCGCTCTATGGTGCCGACGGACGCATCTATGCCATGGCGCAGGGCAATCTTGTCGTCGGCGGCCTGGGTGTCGATGCAGCAGACGGATCGAAACTGTCGATCAACATCCCTTCCGCAGGACGGATCGAAGGAGGGGCAACGGTCGAACGCGCTGTCGACACCGGCTTTACCGCTGGCGAGCATCTGCTTTTCAATCTGCACCTGTTCGACGCAACCAATGCCGGCCGCATCGCCGATGCCATCGACAAGACCTTTGGAAATGGCACGGCCTCAGTGCTGGATGGCGCAACTGTTCAGATCCGCGCCGCGCAAGGCGGCGATGCGCGCACGCGGATGATCGCGTTGATCGAGACGCTCAATATCGAAGCCGCCCAGCCGCGCGCCCGCGTCATCGTCAACGCCCGCACCGGGACGGTGGTCATCAACGGCGCCGTTCGTGTCGGCCCGGCGGCAGTCGCGCATGGCAAGCTGATCGTGAAGGTCGATGAAGCCCCTGCCGTCGTCCAGCCTGCGCCATTCGGCCGCGGCGAAACCGCAGTCGAGCAGGCGAGTGACATTAGCGTGGCAGATCGAGCCCATCCGGCCTTCCTGATCAAGGGCGGGGCAAATCTTGCCGAGATCGTCGATGCCATCAACCGCATCGGCGTACCGCCGGGCGATCTGGTCGCCATCCTAGAGGCACTCGATCAGGCAGGCGCGCTGACCGCCGAGTTGGTGATCATATGATGAAATCGGCACCCAACGCAACAGGGACAGTCCCCGTGCGGGGGCAGTCCCCGGAGGTCGATCCCGATCTGCGTAAAGCCGCGGTTGCGTTTGAGGCAGTGATGCTCCGCCAGCTGATCGGCGAGATGCGCAAAGGCCAACTGGCCGATGACATTTTTGGCTCATCGGCCAATTCGACCTATCGCGAACTGGCCGACGCCAGCACCGCTGATGCACTGGCACAACGCGGGGCAATCGGGATCGCGGCGATGATCGAACGGCAATTGCAAGAGGCCAAGCCATGAGCGATCTTCTCAATATCGGCGCTTCCGGCCTGCGTGCCTATTCGCGCGCGCTGGCGACTGTCAGCGATAATATCGCGAATGCCCAGACAGCCGGTTACGCGCGCCGCACGATAGAACTGCGCGAAGCCCCGGCGGCGGGCGATATCGTGCTTTCCCGCAACAGCATTCGACCGGGCGGTGTCGAAACAGTCGGCGTTCGCCGCTCGGTCGATCCATGGCTGATCGAGGATGCCCGCACGGCATCGGGCGATTCGACACGTAGCAGTGCGCGAATGGGCGCGATTGACGCCACCGAACGCGCGCTGGATGATGGTGTCGGCGGCATCGGGGAAAGCCTGACCCGCATTTTCACTACCGCCGACCAGCTCGCCGCTGATCCGGCAAACCCGACATTGCGTGCGATCTTCCTGCAGTCGGTGGACGATACCGCGACCGCGTTTCGCCGAACGGCCACTACAATGGACAGTGCGGCAAGCGGCGTAGCGCAATCGGCGTCCGGCACGGTCGATGCCCTCAACACCGATCTTGCCGCACTCGAACAGGTCAATCTGGGCCTGCGACGGGCCCGCGCCGGTTCGACCAATGAGGCGACGCTGCTTGATGAGCGTGACCGGCTGGTCGACCGTATTTCTTCGGCATTGCCTGCGACCAGCAGTTTCGACGCGCGCGGCGCGGCGACATTGACGGCCAGCGATGGCGGCTCCCCGCTCGTCGCCAATGGTTCGGTTTCGACAGTTTCTGTTTCTATGCTGGCCAGCGGGCAGCTCGCATATTCGGTCACACCGGGCGGTGCGCTGGTCCCGACCTCCGGTGCCTTGGCCGGCCTCGCCCAAGGTGCCGATCACATCGCCGCGCAACATTCGAACCTCGATGCCCTTGCGGCGCAATTTGCGAGCGACCTCAATGGTTGGCATCAGGCTGGTTTCGACGGCAACGGCAATCCGGGTGCGGCTCTATTGTCCGGAAACGCGGCAGCAACGCTTACGGCTCTTACCCTCACGACCGACGCCGTTGCAGCGGCTGATACAGGTTCGGGCAACGGCAAAGCTCTGCAATTGGCGATCCTTCGTGGGCCATCCGGCGTAGAGGCCGGATGGGCAGCGCTGGTGAGCCAGCAAGCACAGCAAGCCTCCAGCGCACGCGCGCAGGATGCCGCCGCATCAACGCGCCGCGACGGTGCTTTCGCGGCACGCGACATGGTTGGCGAAGTCGATCTCGATCGCGAGGCGGCCGAACTGCTCCGTTTCCAGCAGGCCTATGAAGCTGCTGCGCGCACCGTGCAGGTCGCGCGCGAAACGATGCAGTCCATTCTCAACATATTCTGACGGACCAAAGCCATGATCAACGCAACCGGCAACCGTATGACCCGCGAAATCGCCCGCCAATCGCGGCTGACGCAGGATATTGCGCAAACGGAAATCCAGGTTTCGACAGGCCAGCGCATCCAGCGCGCGTCCGACGATCCCGTCGCGTCTGCAAGGGTCGCCGCGCTGCGGACGGCGCAAGCAAACGACAGTGCCTGGAAGGCCAATATCGAGTTGGGCCGGACACTGACAGCGCAAGCCGACGGCATTCTCAAGTCCGCGTCGGACCTTTTGGGCAGGGCCAGGGAGCTGGCACTCGCCGCGTCGAGCGAAACAATGACGCCAGCAGACCGAACCTCGATTTCGGTTGAACTGAATGCGCTGGCAGGCGAACTTGACGCGCTGGCAGCCAGCCAGTCCAGCCTTGGCGAACCGTTGTTCGCAAACGGCAGCGCGCGCATCATGCGCTTCGATGGCAATTCGCTTTTTACGCCGATCCCCAGCCAAGCCGCGCTGTTCGAAAGCGGCGGGCGGTCCGCTGCCCAACATATCCGCGATGCCGCGACTGCCATAGATGCAGGCAGTGCTCCGACAATTTCCATGTCCCTGACTGCGCTTGATGGCGCGATCGACCAGATGGCAACGTCGCAAGCTCAGATCGGCATCAATGCTGCCCGGCTCGATCGCATTTCAGAGGCGCGAGCCGACCGAAGCATAAGCATTGCTGCGGAGAGGTCAGCTCTGGAAGATACCGACCTCACAACCGCAATCGCTCGTTTGAACGCGCAAACAATCACGCTGGAGGCTGCACAAGCGGCCTTTGCGCGGATCAACCGGCGGACATTGTTTGATATTCTGGGCTGATAAAGCGCAATCTTTGGTCGCCTCGGTCGTTAACCAAGACATAGAGCCCTTTCCTTCGTCACCCCCGCGAAGGCGGGGGTTGGATGAAAGGACCAGACACAATGTTCGCGATTATCGGTATCCTTGTCCTGATCGCGATGGTCTTTGGCGGCTTTGCACTCACCGGCGGCAATCTTGGCCCGGTAATGCACGCATTGCCGCATGAAATGCTGATCATCGGCGGGGCGGGCATCGGATCGCTGATTATCGGCAATTCAACGAAGGAGTTGAAGGCGCTGGGCGGCGGCCTGACCAAAGTATTCAAGGGGCCGCGCTATGCAAAACAGGATTATCTCGATTGCATCCTGTTGGTCGGCAAGCTGATGAAGCTGCTGCGCACCGAAGGGCCTGTCGCGCTTGAGCCGCATATCGAAAACCCCAAGGAGTCGGGGCTTTTTGCCGAATATCCCAAACTGCTGACAGACCAGACGCTGGTGCATCTGATCTGCGACACGTTGCGGCTGGTCGTCGTCTCATCGGGCGCGCTCGATCCGCATGCGGTGGAGGAGGTGATGGACAATGCGATCAAGAATCACCACCATCATGCCACCGCGCCCGCCGATGGCTTGCAGAACCTTGCCGATGCTCTGCCCGCATTGGGCATCGTCGCCGCAGTGCTTGGCGTTGTCAAAACCATGGGGTCGATCGACAAGCCGCCTGAAATATTGGGCGGGATGATCGGTTCCGCGCTGGTCGGGACTTTTCTGGGCGTGTTGCTCGCCTACGGGCTGGTCGGTCCCTTTGCCAACCGGGCGAAGCAGGTGATCGAGGGCGATGCCGCGATCTACCACACGGTCAAGCAGATCATCATCGCCTCGCTCCACGGCCATCCGCAACCCTTGGTAATCGAAGCTGCGCGGTCGGGGATCGAGCATTCGAACCAGCCGAGTTTTGCCGAGGTGTTTGACGGGATGCGGGCGCGCTGATGGCTGCCAACGCCAACCAGCTTGTGCGCCCGGTCATCGTCAAAAAGGTGTATGAAGCACCCCATGCGGCGCATCATGGCGGCGCGTGGAAGGTCGCCTATGCCGATTTCGTCACCGCGATGATGGCCTTTTTTCTGCTGATGTGGCTGCTGGGCGCCACCACCGAGAAGCAGCGCAAGGCATTGGCAGATTATTTCGCGCCGACGCTGGTCAAGACCAAGCAGGAGAGCGCCGGATCGAACGGAATGTTCGGTGGCGATTCGATCGTTGCGGCGGACGATTACCCGCATCGTGCCGCACAGACCGGGACAAAGGCGATAACCATACCGCGCGACGCCAAGGGCGGGCCGAAGGAAGCGTCGGGCAAGGAGCGCGACAAGGCTCGGTTCGAGAAACTGAAACAGGCGCTGGCGAAGAAGATGCAGGACAGCCGCGAGCTGCGTCGCCTGGCAAAGAATGTCCGTTTCACCGAAACGCGCGAGGGGTTGCGGATCGATCTGGTCGACGAGGCCGATTTCAGCATGTTCGTTTCGGGCACCAACCAGATGACGCCCGATGCGATGCGGCTCCTCGACGAAGTGTCAATGCTGGTGCGCGAACTGCCCAACGGCCTTATCATCCGCGGTCATACCGATGCGGCGCCCTATGCGCGCGGGCAGGGGATGAACAACTGGAGGCTGTCGGCAGAGCGGGCGGAAATCACCCGCGCGATCTTTGCGCAAAAGGGGGTCGGGCCGGATCGTTTCCTCCGAATCGAAGGCGTTGCGGATCGCGAACCCTATGTTCCGAAGGACCGGTTCGATCCGCGCAACCGGCGAATGTCGATTACCCTGGGCTGGGCGCGCGAATAGAGTTGGTCCGGATCGGATCATCCAGAATGATCTGAGCTACGCATTTCTGCCTCCTATTCCCTCCGATTTGGATATAATACATATAATTCAATTAGTTATACTATTTCCGAAAACCAGTCGTTAACCATTTGCGCCGCAGTTCGAGGGCATCGGAAAGGCGGGGAAATCCGCAGGACTTCGGGGGCAGATATGGCAGTTTTGACGGCGGAAAATGAACGCGCAATCGCTTCACTGGTGATAGGCACCAGCCCGGCCGTGCAAAGGTTGCGGGCGATGATCGCCCGTGTGGCGGCGTCGGATGTGTCGGTGCTTCTTGCCGGGCCTTCGGGGTCGGGCAAGGAACTGGTCGCACAGGCCATCCACGCCGCCAGCGCAAGGCGCGACAAAGCCTTTGTCGCGATCAACACGGGCGCAATCCCCGGCGAGCTGATCGAATCCGAACTGTTCGGGCATGAAAAGGGCAGCTTTACCGGCGCGCACAGCCGGCGCACCGGCCATTTCGAAAATGCGGACAAGGGCACGCTGTTTCTCGACGAAATCGGCGACATGCGCTTCGACATGCAGGTGAAGCTGTTGCGCGTGCTCGAGGAACGCGTCGTCACCCGCGTCGGCAGCAGCAGTGGCACCCCGGTCGACGTGCGCATCATTTCGGCCACCCACCGCGACATGGACAGCGCGATTGCCGATGGCCGCTTCCGGCAGGATCTGTTTTTCCGGCTGGGTGTGGTGCTTGTCCAGGTGCCTTCGCTTGCCGAACGCGCCGAAGATATCCCGCTGCTGGTCCGCCATTTCCAGAAGGGCAAGCCCGCAGGGGCGATCGCCCGGTTCGACGAAAGCGCGCTGGACAGACTGATGGCGCATGGCTGGCCGGGCAATGTCCGCGAGCTGCGCAATGTCGTCGAGCGCGCAGGCGTGCTCTATGGCGGAGAGATTATCGACGCTGACGATGTCGACCTGCTGCTTTCGAACGCGACACCCCCGCTCGAAAGCCGTCGCGAGCGCATCGCCACGGCGCCCGTCTCGTTCGTGCCTGCCGCCGTTGCGCCCAGCAAGGAGCAGCCGATCGACCTGCGGCAGGAGATCGAGGCGATCGAACTCGACCGCATCACCATGGCGCTCGAACTGGCAGACGGAATCGTTTCGGAAGCCGCCCGGCTGCTGACGCTCAAGCGGACCACGCTGATCGAGAAAATGCGCAAATATGGGGTGCAGGTGGCTGTTTGAACAAAGACGTCAACACAGACATTCGTCATTCCCGCGAAGGCGGGAATCCAACTCCTGACCTCCAAATTTCAGCCTTCGGGGTTGGCCCCCCGCATTCGCGGGGGTGACGAATAAGAAGTTTAGTTCGCCACTCGCTTCGCCAGCACCTTGCCAATCACCTGCGCGAAGGTTTCCGCACTCTGCGCACCGGGAACCATATATTTGTCGTCAAAAATGATCGCAGGCACGCCAGCGACATTCTCGTTGATCCAATAGCTTTCTTCGCCGCGCACCTCGCGCGCCAAAATTTCATCTGCAAGCCATGCTTCGCAAGCGGCGCGATCGAGGCCGATGCCTTCGGCAACATCGAGCAGCACGGCGCGGTCGCTCACATCCTTCCCCTGCTGGAAATAGGCGGAAAAGAGCGCGAGCTTCAATTCGGTCTGCTTCTGCCAGCCATGCTCGCTGCCGACGCGCGTCAACAGCTTGTGCGCATCGAAGGTGTTGTAGAGACGCCGTGCGCCCATATCGCCAAAGATGAAGCCGAGTTCGGCGGCTGTATTCTTGATCCGTTCGCGCACCGCCTTCCCCTCGTCCGGGCTGCGGCCATATTTGCGCGCAATATGCTGTCCGGCATCCTCGCCCTCGGGCGGCATGTCGGGGTTCAGCTCAAACGGATGCCAGTGGAATTCGGCCTCGACCGGCTCGGGCAGCAGCGTGAGCGCCTTTTCGACCTGCTTGTAACCGATGATGCACCACGGGCAGACGACGTCGGAAACAATATCGATGCGGAGCGGTTGGACTGTCATATCAATCGACCTCCGCCCAGCGGCGCAACAGCGTGTTCGCGATCGCAAAAGGCGGCGGTGCGCCGAAACGCTTGCCGGGGGCATCGGCGAGCGCGGCGCGCGCCTCTTCCTTCGTTACCCACATCGCGTCTTCAAGCTCGTTATAGTCGATGGTGAGTTCGTCGCTGTCGGCATCGGCCACGCAGGCGATCATCAGTTGCGAACCGCCGAACGGCCAGGGCTGGCTGGTGACATAGCGCACCGCCCCGCAGGTGATCCCGGCCTCCTCGAATATCTCGCGCCGCACCGCTTCCTCGATGTTCTCACCGGGTTCGAGGAAACCCGCCAGCGCCGAATAATTGCCCTGCGGCCATGCCGCCTGCCGCCCGAGCAGCGCCTTGCCTTCATATTCGGCGATCATGATCACGACAGGGTCGGTGCGCGGGAAATGTTCGGCATCGCAGGCGGTGCATTGCCGCCCCCAACCGGCGCGGAAGACCTTGGTCGACCCGCCGCAGCGCCCGCAATAGCGGTGCCCGTTATGCCAGTCGATCAGGCTGCGCGCGGTGCCGTAGATTGCCGCATCCTCGGCAGGCAGCATCGACAGCGCGCGCCACACGGCAGGCGAGCGGGCCATCCCGCCCGAGGCCTCAACCAGCGGCACGAAATGCGGCTTGCCATTGGCAAGGCCGAGCAGGATGAGTTCGACCGAAACGTCGACCTCGGCCATCGAAACCCATTTCAATCCGCCCTCGCTGGCGACAACCGGATCGAGCCCGTCGAGCCCGAGCACCCGCGCGCGCCAGTCATTAAGCGCGGCGTTGAACGCCTCTGCATCGTTGCGCAGCCGGTCTGCGCGGTCGAGCGGGGAGCCTGTGAAACCGGGGTTCATATTGCCTTACCTCTTATTTCCGTTCGCATCGAGCGCAGTCGAGATGCCCCTCGGTACCGCACGGTGTCTCGACTTCGCTCGACACGAACGGCTGGAAAGGTCATTTATTCAACCCTGCAAATCGGCAACAACCCATTTGCCGAAATCATCGTGAAAACCCTGCGCGTTCGAAGGCATGTACTGGATCATCCCGGTTGCGCGCACCTTACGGCGCGGATCGACGAAAGCGATTGTGCCCGCCGCGCCACCCCAGCCAAAGACGCCCGCATAGGCACCCCGGCCGACGCGCCCACCTGCACCGAAACCTGCACCATGGGCATAGGTGCCGTCGGTGCTGACGCCAGCAGGCAGCAGGTCCGACATGCCAAGTGCGACCGTTTCGGCGGCCATCACCCGCACGCCATCCAACTCGCCACCGCCCAACAGCATCGCAAGGAAGCGGTCATAATCGCGCGCCGAACAGACCAGCCCGGCCCCGCCAAAGGCAAAGGCGGGCTTGTCGAGATAGACGCTGGTCGCCGCCGGATCGATCGGGATCAGCGCGCCGCCGAACACGGCATAGTTGGTGGCAAAGCGCTTCACTTCCGATTGCGGCACCTGAAAATAGCTGCTGCTCATCTTGAGCGGATCGAACAGCCGCGCCTTGAGGAACGCCTCGAATTCCATGCCGCTCGCCACTTCGATTACCCGACCGAGCAGGTCGAGGCTGATTGAATAGCTCCATTTGGTACCCGGTTCGGCAATCAGCGGCAATTTCGCCACCCGCTCGGCAAAGGTTTTGAGGTCGGGCGTCGGCGCGCCGGGTTCGAAGCCGGGGATCGGCATCCGGCTGATCGCGCCGGGGGTGATGCCATTATCCATATAGGCCTTGAGCAGCGGCCCCTTTGTGATGATCGAATAGCCCAGCCCGGCGGTGTGCGTGAGCAGATGGCGCAGCGTAATCTGTGTTTTTGCAGGGACCGAATCCATGCTGCTGTCTGGGCTGGTGAGCACCCGCATCTCGGCAAATTCGGGCAGGAAATCGGCAATCGGCTGATCGAGCCTTATCTTGCCGTCGCCGACAAGGATCATCGCCGCCATTCCGGTGACCGGCTTGGTCATCGAATAGACGCGGAACAGCGTATCGATATCAACCGGCGTAGGATCGCCAATGGCCAATGTGCCCGCAGCAACAATTTCGGGCGCGGCGGCACCGTGGCCGATGGCCGCGACCACGCCCGCCGCTTTCTTGCCCGCAACATAGGCTTCAACCTGCGATTTGAGCGTCGGATATTCCTGCGCGAGGAAGCTCCAGGCGGGGGTCGGCAGCATCGTTGCCATCGCGCCGAGCCCGGCCATCGAAAGGAAGCCACGGCGGTTGGGGTTCATCAATGCAGTTCGGGCCTCGGACATGCTCACTCCTCTAAACTTTCCGGCTTGCTCTGACGGCAAGTTTTGCTGCCTTGCTGAATAAGGTCGGCAAACCGGCGCTGTCCAATGATTTCAGCGGCCACCATTCGCCCGGCGGCAAGCTGTTTTCGTCTATCGGCGCTGCCGTAGCGGCAAGGCGCAGCGTCAGGCGGAAATGAGTGAAGACATGCACGACTTCGCCTGCAACAGCTTTCCAGTCGGCAGCAAAAGGCGGCTGCGAGTCGCCATCGGCGCGGGCATTCCAGCGATCGTCGGGCAGGCCTCGCATCCCGCCGAGCATCCCGCGATCCGGGCGGCGGACGAGCCATACATGGTCGTCACGTTCGATCCACCAGGCGGTTCCCGCGCGGTCGGGCTTGGCCTTTTTGGCTGCTTTGCGGGGCAGTGTTTCGGCCATCCCTGCTTTCTGTGCGGCGCAGTCTGCTTGCAGCGGGCAGATCAGGCATTGCGGGTTGCGGACCGAACAGAGGCTGGCGCCGAGATCCATCATCGCCTGCGCGAAATCGCCGGGTCGGCGGGCTGGCGTGATGGCATCGGTTGCGGCACGGATTTCCACTTTGGCAGCGGGCAAGGGCGTTTCGATGGCGAATAATCGCGCCACCACCCGTTCGACATTGGCATCGACCACGGCGGCCCGTTCATTAAAAGCAATCGCAGCGATTGCCGCTGCCGTATAGGGGCCGATGCCGGGCAGCTTAGCCAGCCCGGCGGCGGTCCGGGGCAGCGCTCCGCCATGATCGGAAACCACCGCCCGCGCGCATTTCAGCAAGTTGCGCACGCGACTGTAATAGCCCAATCCCGCCCAGGCCGCCATCACATCGGCATCCTCCGCCGCAGCAAGCGAGGCGAAATCCGGCCAGCGGCGCGTGAAGTTTTCGAAATAGCCGATGACCGCCGCAACCGTGGTCTGTTGCAGCATCACCTCCGACAGCCAGACCTGATAGGGATCGGGGGGCGGCGTGCCCGGCGGCGAACGCCAGGGAAGATCGCGCGCGTTCCGGCCATAATAAGCAAGCAACGCGCTGGCGATATCCCCAGAATATTGCGCGCGCTGTTGGACGGAAGCCATGCAAAATGCGATAACCGGCTGATGGAGGAAGGCAAGCCATCAACCGCACCCAAAAAGGCAAAAGCCCCTGCCAAGCCGGTTTTCGAGCGACGGCGCGGGGGTGAGGCCCGCGCGGTATCCGATCTGGTCCCCGACATTGGCCGGGCCGCCTTCCGCCGCTTCGGCTTTGTGCAAAGCTCGGTCGTCAGCCGCTGGGATGAAATTGTCGGTGCGCGCTATGCCGATGTGACGGCCCCTGACATGATCCGCTTTCCCGCCGGACAGAAAGCGGGCGGCACGCTCGAGCTTGTGGTCGAGGGTGCCCATGCGGTGATGATCCAGCATGTGCTGCCCGAAATCATCGAACGGGTGAACCGCTTCTTCGGCTATGATGCTGTGGCGAAGGTGAAGATGCGGCACGGGCAGGTGCAACGGGCCGAACCGCGACCGAAGGTCAGCGCTGCCCCGGTGCTCCGCGCGCCCTCTGCCGAATTGGGCGAATCTTTGCGCGAAATTGCCGATCCCGAATTGCAGGCGGTGCTCCAGAATCTGGCAAAAAGCCTTGCCAAAGAGGGCGAGTGAATGCAGATGCAGCGGTCCAATTCAGAGGCGAATATGGCCACCCGATTCCCGACCATTCTCCGTACATCGCTGATCGTTCTGGCTGCCGCTGCACTTGGCGGCGGGGCGTTGGTGGCCGCGCCTGCCAAAACCAACTGGCTGCTGACCTTCAGCGCCACACCCAAAGGCAGCTACATCATCGGCGACCCCGCCGCGCCGACAAAGCTGGTCGAATATGCCAGCTACACCTGCGGCCATTGCGCGCATTTCGAAACCGACGATGTGCCGCAAATCAAGAAACAGTTTGTCGCGACCGGCAAAGTCAGCTTTGAAATCCGCAATCTGGTGCGCGACCCGCTGGACCTGACGGCGGCGATGCTGGCGCGCTGCGGCGGTAAGGGCCGCTTCTTCGGCAATCACCGGCACCTGATGGCAACGCAGGCGCAATGGGCGCAAGGCTCCAAACTGACCAACGCCACCCTCGCCCATCTTGAAGGCGGCAGTACGATGCAGTTCATGCTGGGCGCCTATACCGAACTGGGCCTCGACAAGATCATGGCGCAGCGCGGCGTGACTGTGGCGCAAGGCAAGGTCTGCCTGTCGAACAAGGCCGCGTTCGACACGATCATCGCGATGACCGACGAAGCCACCGAGAAGCTGAACATCAATTCGACACCCACCCTGCTGGTCAACGGCAAGGTCATCGAAGGTCACGACTTCGCGACCGTCAAAGCCCATCTCACCCCCTGAATTTCAACGCCGCAAAGGACATGAAAAAATGCGCAGTCTGAAAATCCTCACCGCCTCAATCACCGCGCTGGCCCTCGCCTCATGCGGCGGCGGCGACACCGGCGAGGCACCGAAGGGCGAACCCGTCGCCGCAGTCGCCGCGCCCGCAGGCAAGCAGTGGATCGATGTCGTGAGCAAGACGGCAGAGGGCGGCTATCTGATCGGCAACCCCGATGCGAAGATCAAGCTTGTCGAATATGCCTCGCTCACCTGCCATGTCTGCGCGCAGTTCGCGAAGGATTCGGGCGCCGACCTGCACGACAATTTCATCAACAATGGCAAGATTTCGTATGAATTCCGTAACTTCGTACGCGATGAATTCGACCTGATGGCCGCGCGCGTCACCCGTTGCGGCGCCAATGAGGCGATGTTGCCGCTGACCGAGCAGTTCATGGATTTCCAGGAAACGCTGTTCGAAAACGCCAACAAGATCGGCACCGACAAGGCACTGGAGGCAAAAATCAGCTCGCTGAAAGGCGGCGAACGTTTCTTTGCACTGGCCGACGCTGTGGGCATCATCGAGTTCTTCGCGCAGCGCGGCGTGTCGCGCGACCAGAGCAGGGCGTGCATGTCCGACACTGCTGAAATGCAGAAACTGGCCGATCTGACCGCCGAATATGGCAAGAAATACACCATCCAGGGCACCCCGACCTTTTACCTCAACGGCGCGCGGCTCGACGTGACGGCATGGGCGCAGGTCAAGGGCAAGCTGCAGGAGGCAGGCGCGCGTTGATGCAAGCCGTTGGACACACCGATTCCAGGGACTGTCCCCGCACGGGGACTGTCCCTTATCCCTGCGGATCGTGTGTGCAATCAGGGACAGTCTCCATGCGGGGACAGTCCCCAAGCCTAGCGTAGTAGCAAACGCGGCATGCGGATAAAACGGCTCAAACTGACAGGCTTCAAAAGCTTCGTTGAGCCCACAGAGCTGCATATCGAGGCCGGGCTGACCGGCGTTGTCGGCCCCAACGGCTGCGGCAAATCCAACCTGCTTGAGGCATTGCGCTGGGTGATGGGCGAAAATTCGCCCAAATCGATGCGCGGCGGCGGCATGGAAGATGTGATCTTCGCAGGCACTGCGCAGCGCCCCTCGCGCGATTTCGCCGAAGTCACCCTGCTTGCCGAGCATGACGCGCATGAAAATATCCCCGGCATCATCGCGAATGACGACGATGCCGAGCTGGAGGTCGTTCGCCGGATCGAACGCGGCGCAGGCAGCGCCTATCGCGCCAATGGCCGCGATGTCCGCGCCAAGGATATCGCGCTGATCTTTGCCGATGCCGCCACCGGCGCGCACAGCCCCGCGCTGGTAAGCCAGGGACGGATCGGTTCGATCATCTCTGCCAAGCCGCAGGAACGGCGGATGATGCTGGAGGAGGCGGCAGGGATTTCCGGCCTGCACGTCCGCCGCAAGGATGCCGAGCAGAAACTGCGCGCGGCGGAGAGCAACCTCAACCGGCTGGCGAACATCCTCTCCGACATGGATGCGCGCGCACAGAGCCTGAAAAAGCAGGCGCGGCAGGCCGAGCGTTATCGCAAGCTGTCGGGCGAGATCACGCAGGCCGAAGCGCGGCTGATCTTTGTGCGCTGGCGAGAGGCCAAATCGGCAGCGGAAGCCGCACGGACCGAAGCGGACACTGCGGGCAAGGTGGTCGAGGCGGCGTCCGTCCGCCAGCGCGGTTTGACCGACCAGCAGCAGGAAGCGGTCCGCAAGCTGGCAGAGGACCGGGCGGCGGCGATGGCGGCACGCGATGCGGCGAGCGATCTTTCCAACCGGCTGGTGCAATTGACCGGCGAGCGCGACCGGCTGATCCAGCGGCAGGCCGATCTTGCCGCACAGGGCCGCCGCATCGAAGAGGATGGCGCGCGCGAAGGCAAGCTGACCCATGATGCAGCCGAAGCATTGGCACGACTGCAAGCCGAAGCCGCAACGCTCGCCGAGGCGATCAAGGCAAGCGAGGACGAACGCCCGCGCCTGACCCGCACGCTCGACGAGGCCGAACGCGCGGCGCGCGAAAGCGAGGTCAAGCTGGCCAAAGCGGTCGCCGAACAGGCCCGCGCCGAAGCCGAATTGCGCGTGGCCGAGGCTGCGCTGTCGAACGCCCGCGCCCGCATCGAACGCGCCGAGCGCGACAAGGCGCGGCTCGATGTCGAACGCGCGGCGCTAGGCGATGAAGCCGAACTCGCCACCGTCCGCGACGCGGCGCGAATTCAAGCCGCGCGGCTGCAGTCCGAACTCGAACGGCAGGCCATGGCAATCGACGCGGCAGAGGCGGCGCGCGCCGGGCTTGTCACCGAACGCGACGCGGCGCAAAGTCAGCTTGCCAGCGCAAAGGCCGATCTCGCCGCTCTGGTGAGCGAGAAGAATGCCCTCGAACGCGCAACATCCAAAAGCAGCGACAACCGCGCGCTCGACCGGATCAAGGTCAAGCCCGGCTATGAACGCGCGTTGGCAGCGGCGCTGGGCGATGATCTGAACGCTTCGGTCGGTGGCGTTACCGGACGACGCTGGCAGGGCTTTACCACCGCGCCGCCCAAGCTGGCTGGTGAAAGGTTGGCGGATGTGGTCGAAGCCCCGGGCGAACTGACGCTGCGCCTCGCAATGGTACGTGTGGTCGACAGCGATGATGGCGCGATGCTGGAGATCGGCGAACGCCTTGTAACCCGCGATGGAAAACTGCGGCGCTGGGATGGCTTCGTCGCTGAGGATGACGGCGCCGCTGCGGCTGAGCAACTGGAACGTGCCAACCGGCTTGAAGCGCTGCTTGAAGCAATCCCGACCGCAGAGGCAAAAGTCACCGAACAGGCCGTTTCGCTCGACATGCTGGCCGAGCGCATCGGTTCCGCGCAAGAGGACGCGCGTCGGCTCGCCTCTGTGCAGTCTTCAAATGAAGGCGCGCTGCGTCAGGCACTGCGCGATGCCGACCGCGCCGAAGACGCACTGACGCGGGCGCAGCAGGCCGCCATTGCACTCGCCGAGCGCAGCGAACTGGCCGAACAGGAGGCCACGCAATCGCGACTCGAATTTGAGTCGGCGGAAAAGGTGCGTGCGGAACTGCCCGATGGCGAACAGCAACGCGGGCTGGTTGCGGCCCTGACCGGCGAAGGCGATATGCTGCGCCAATTGTTCGTCCGCGCGCAGGCCGATCTTTCCGGCCTAGACCAGAAAATCGCCCAGCAGCGCGAACGGCGCGCGGTGGCGCAGGCCGAAATTCGCGGCTGGCAGGAACGGGCAGGCGAGGCCGAACGGCGCATAGCCGAAATGAATAAACGCAGCGCCGAGATCGCCGGAGAGTTGGAGGGCATTGCAGGCAAACCCGATATCATCGGGCACGAGCTTACGACACTTGCGGCAGACAAGGCGGCGATTGGCGAGAAGCTGGCGGCGCTGCAGGCCGCCGAGCAGGCAAGCGAAGCTGCGCTGAAGGTGCTTGAGGCGCAGCTTGCCACCGCTGCCGAAGCCGTCTCCTCGGCGCGCGAGCAGCGAGCCGGAGCCGAGGCGCGCGCCGAAAACCAGGATGCGCGCCGCCGCGAAATGGCGGGGATTTCGGGCGAGCGATTCGAATGCCCACCGCCGCTGCTGCCGGAAAAACATGGCTTCGAAGAGAGCGAACTCGGCGATGCCTCTGCCGAATCGGGCCGCCTTGAAAAGCTGCAATTCGACCGCGAACGGATTGGCCCGGTCAACCTGATCGCCGCCGACGAACTCGCCGAACTCGAAACCGAAATCGCAAAGGGGCAGGGTGAGAGCGAGGAGCTGACGCTGGCCATCAACCGGCTACGCGGTTCGATCGGCAGCCTCAACCGCGAAGGTCGCACCCGCCTGCTCGCGGCATTCGAAGCGGTCGACCAACACTTCCGCCGCCTTTTCACCACGCTTTTCAACGGCGGACAGGCGCATCTCGCGCTGATCGAGAGCGATGATCCTTTGGAGGCGGGGCTCGAAATCTATGCCCAGCCGCCGGGAAAGAAGCTGCAGTCGCTGACGCTGCTTTCGGGGGGCGAGCAGGCGCTGACCGCAGTCGCGCTGATCTTCGCGCTGTTCCTCACCAACCCCGCCCCGATCTGCGTGCTCGACGAAGTCGACGCGCCGCTCGACGATGCCAATATCGAGCGTTTCTGCGACCTGCTCGACGCGATGACGCGCGAGACCGACACCCGCTACCTGATCGTCACCCACAACGCCGTGACGATGAGCCGGATGCACCGCCTGTTTGGCGTAACGATGGTCGAACAGGGCGTCTCGCGCCTCGTCAGCGTCGATCTGGGCGGAGCGGAGCAGTTGCTGGCGGCGGAGTAACCCTCATCCCATCGGGTAGAGGATTTCCTTCGTCACCCTGTGGATCGCCTTCATCACATCGTCGGGCAGGATCAGATCGTTCGCAGCAAAGATTTCGGCGCATTGCTCCACGCTGCTGACGCCGACGATGGTCGAGGCGACGAAATCATGCTGTTTCGACCAGGCGGTCGCAAGCGTCACTGGTGACATCCCGGCTTCTTTCGCAATTTCCAGAATCTTCGCGGTCGATTCCAGGGCGCGCGGGCCGGCAAAGCGGCGGGCCATCGTCGCCTGACGCGAATCGAGCATGTCCATGTAACGAGTGAAGCGCGCGCCTTCTGGCCGCGCCCCTTCCTGATATTTGCCCGACAGCACCCCGCCCGCCAGCGGCGAATAGGGGATCAGGCTGACGCCTTCCTGACGGCACACCTGCGCCAGTTCATCCTCGAAGCGGCGGTTGTTGATCGAAAAATTGTTCTGGATCGTCTGGTAACGCGCAACGCCGAGTCGTTCCGAGGTCTGGATCGATTTCATCAATCCCCAGCTCGTTTCGTTGGAACAGCCGACGATCCGCACCTTGCCCGCGCGCACCAGCTCGTCGAGCACCTCCATCGTTTCTTCGTAAGGCGTGCCATGATCGGGCCAGTGCGTCTGGTAGAGATCGATATAGTCGGTTTGCAACCGGCGCAGACTGTCTTCGATCGCAACGCTGATCTGGCGCCGGTCGAGCGCGGTCATCCCGCCGCGCTTGGGCGATTTGAACCAGACATGGCTGGGCCCCGATACCTTGGTGGCGATGATGATCGCGTCGCGGTTCTTGCCCTTCAGCCAGCGGCCCACAATCTCCTCGGTCCGCCCGACCCATTTGGCGTCTGGCGGCACCGGATAGCCTTCGGCGGTATCGAAAAAGTTGATGCCTGCATCGAGGCTCATGTCCAGCACGCGGTGCGCGACCGCTTCGTCCGCTTGCGACCCGAAGGTCATCGTGCCCATGCAGATGTCGGAAACGACAATCGCACTCTTTCCCAGCCGACGGTTGCCCATAACCCCTCCTTGCGTTTTAGCTTGTAACGCCAACGACAAGGCAGGCGAGCGCGACGAGCAGCCCTGTCACCTTGTTCGACCGGAAATGGCCGAGCGCATTGTTTCCATCCTTATTGAGGCTTGCGACCTGATATGCCAAGTGCAAAGCTGCAGGAGCGAGCGCGACCAGCGCCTGCCCTTGTGGCCGGACGCTCCAGATCGCCATGCCCCAACCGGCGAGCGCCAGCAGGTAGCACAGCGCAACCCCGCTGCGGATATGTTCGCCCATGCGCAGCGCGGTCGAACGGATGCCGACCAGCGCGTCATCCTCCCGGTCCTGCATCGCGTAGATCGTGTCGTAGCCGACCACCCAGAAGATCGTGCCGCCATAGAGCCAGAGCATCGCCGCATCCGCCCCGCCCGTTACCGCCACCCAGCCGACCAGCGCGCCCCAGCTGAACACCAGCCCCAGCCAGAGCTGCGGCCACCAGGTGATGCGTTTCATGAAGGGGTAGGCGGCAACCAGCGCGAGGCTGCATAATGCGACGAAGATCGCCTCAATCCGCAACTGGACAAGCACCAGCAGGCCGACCGCGCAAAGCAGCAGCAGCCATCCCCACGCCGCTTTCAGGCTGACTGCACCGCTCGCCAGCGGGCGGCTGGCGGTGCGCGCCACTTTGGCGTCCAGATCGCGGTCGACAATATCGTTATAGACGCACCCCGCCCCGCGCATCGCAATCGCGCCGAGCAGCATCCACAGCGCGAGATGCCAGTGCCTGAACGCCCCGCCCGCCAGCGCCAGCCCATAGATGCACGGCCAGAAGAGCAGCCACCAGCCGATCGGCCTGTCAAACCGCGCCAGCAGGGCAAAAGGCCGCAGGCGCGCGGGCAGCAGGCGGACAAGGCCTTGAATTTCCGTGTCGGGTGGGGTGGTTGTGTCTTTCACGGCCATTCTTAAAGGCGAAATTCCTGCTCGACACAACAACAGCCTTTTGTCATCCCCGCGAAGGCGGGGATCCATGGTCTGGCAGGTTGGTTTAAACCGGCAATGCAGACCATGGCCCCCCGATCAAGCCGGGGGTGACATGGGAATGGCGTTTTAACATCATGGTTCAAACCCCGGCCCCGCTGAATCGCATTGCGCCTCCGCAATCGACCCCGCGCCTGTTCGTCGACGAGGCGCTCTCCGAAGGGCGTGACCTGCGTATCGAAGGCGGACAGGCGCATTATCTGCTGCATGTGATGCGGGTGAAGCAAGGCGCGCCGGTCAAATTGTTCGATGATCGCAGCGGCGAATATCTGGCGACCGTTGCGGCAACCGGCAAGCGCGACCTTGTCGTCACCGTCGAAGCGAAACTGCGCGCGCGCGAAGCGGCACCCGATCTCTGGCTCTGCCAGGCGCTGGTGAAGAAAGACCGGCTCGACTGGATCGCGGAGAAAGCCTGCGAGCTGGGCGTTGCCCGCTTCGCCCCTGTCCTCACGCAGCGTTGCGTGGCGGACAAGCTGAAACCCGAAAGGCTGCGGACGCAGATGATCGAGGCAGCCGAGCAATGCGAACGCACGGCTTTGCCCGAAATCGGCGAGCTGGCGAAACTCGATGCGCTGTTGCGCGACTGGCCATCGGACCGGACCCTGTTGTTCTGCGACGAACGCGGCGGCGCGCCGCTGATTTCGGTTTTGCAGGCACGGGCCCACAGCAAGGCGGCGATCCTGATCGGCCCCGAAGGCGGGTTCAGCGATGAAGAAAATGCGGCAATCCGGGCATTACCGCAGGCCATCGCGGTATCCCTCGGCCCGCGCATCTTGCGCGCTGACACAGCGGCGGTTGCGGGAATTTCTGTCTGGATGGCGGCCTGCGGCGACTGGGGCTAATCGACCCGCCCGACGAAAGTGAAGGAAAAGGTGCGCGGCCCGGAACTGTTCGCACCCAGCATCGTCCCCGATGGCTGGAACCGCAATCCCGTAAGGTTGCTGTTATAGCCGCTGCCCAATGGCGCGGTATAGGGTGCGCCGCCGCCCGGCTGGTTCGAATAGGTCACCATTGTCGACTGGTTGAAGGCGGCAAGCCCGCTATTGCCGACATTCATCGTCATCGGCGTCGAGGCATCGAAAGTGAATTCGGGCGGGAAGGGGTCGACGATCACGATGCTGTTCGAATCGACTGCGAGGTTTCCGGTGTTGCTGACGGTTATCGTGTACTGGATGCGCGCGCCGGGAATCGCCTTCGGGTTCGAGCCACTCACGCCGTCAGAAAGCACGGTCGACGTCTTGGTCACGACCAGCGTTGCATTTCCGGAAAGCCGTGTGTTGGTCAGCACGCATGTGATGACGTCCCCCAATACCGGAGTGATGTTCCCCGGCATTGTGGTCGGGAAACTGGACGTTACCCCGTTTGTGGCATTGGTGCACGAAAGCGCCTGCGTATATTGGCTCAGGCTTCCCGGGCCGGACATGATTTCGTCGAGCGCATAAGCTGTCCCGGCATTGAGCTGGACCAGGCCGGTATTGCCGCCGTTAACGGTGGAGCCTGTGCCGGTGGTTGTAGCCGAAGCGACCACCGTTACCCCGTCGTTGATACGGACGGTGAACTGGTCCGTATTGAACCGTCGACCGCCGGAGCCCATCGCCTTGCGCAGCCGGATATGCGGGTGGGCGGCGTTGGTGAAGGTGCAGTTGATCGCATCGCCAAATTGCAGCGCGCCAAAGACATAGCTGGTCGTCTGCACATTATTCGGCAACGGCGTGGACGAACTGGTAGCGCCGTTGGTGCAGGTCAGGCGGCCGCTATATTTAGAAAGCGCACTCACGCTGCCCGACGCCATTGTTTCCGAAAGCGTCAGCGACAGGCCCGATGCCAGCGACAGCGGCGCTGCCGCAAAGGGGCCGTTGCCTGTTCCGGAGGTTATCCCGCTGGCCAGCGTGGTTCCTGATGATGTCGCACTGACACGAAAATTGAACTGGTCCGACGGATCGACGCGGGCACCGATGATCGACTTGCGCAGTCGCATCGACGCAAAGCGGACTGCGAACATCGCCCCTTGCAGCCCGCCTGCCTGCATGTTGGCGGTGACCTGGGTAGGGCTGGTCGACCCGACGATATAACCGCCCACCGTCCCGGCCACACCGGTTTCGGTGAAGGTGCTGGTGCCGACCCCGCTGATCGCAGGATAGGTGTTGCCGCTGATCGGATTGACCTGGTCGAGTATCGTCCAACCCGTGCCGTTGGTCACGAATTCGAGGTTTTCGCCATTGTTGGTCGATTCGGCATCGGCGGCGACAAAGGAATATAGCGTCACCGCAGGCGCACCGGGCGGCGGTGTGATGGTAATTCCTGAAAAGACGAGCGACTTGGATCCCGCCGACGCCGTGTATAATATCGGTCGGCCCGGAATCCCCATGAACGCGCTATTCCCGACCGCCGCGCCGCTCCACGAAGGCGCGACCACCGAACTGAACGCCGTCGAGCCTGTCGGCGTGGCCTTCAGATTGAACGAAAGCGTCGATCCATCGGATAGCGAGAAGCTGAAATTCTGGCCCGATGCCGAACGTGCGGTGGCATCGTTGTAGGTGCTGAAATCGAGCCAGCAATAGGTCTCCCAGCCCTGCGGCGCCGTCCCCTGCATGGTGGCAGGTGCACAGCTTTGCGCGAGCGCAGGTGCGGCCGACACCGCCAAAAACATCGCGACCAGCATCAGAAAGTGTCGGGCGAGTTGGATCAAGCCAGGTATCCAATCATCCTTTTTGGGCCCATTTGGGTGACGAGAGAAGCAGGCACCATAGAATGATCCGGTTAACGTGAAGTAATCATGGTAACTTTTCCGAACCGATATGGATGATTTTACATCTTGAAGCGCGCAGAAATGGCCCATTCTTTATGATTAATAAAGCAATTGCGGATATCGCCATCCTGTGCATAGATATTCGTCAACCTCATTTACAACCCTGATTGACAGAAACCGGTCCGCCCCTAGATTTTGGGCCTGGCTGGCGCTGTTGGGCCTGCTTTGCGCACTGGCTTCGGTTGCCAGCGCCAACCAGACACCGTCGAATAGCAGCGGCACCAATCCGGTAACCAAAACTTTCCCCGGCACAACCACGATGGTTGTTACGGTAGCTGGAACCAATGCGTCGGTTTATGATCCGTCCAACCCGTTGAACGCAACCGGCGGGGCGACATCAGCCATGCTGTCTCCAGCGATTTTAGCGACAACCGATGCCGTTGACGTCGACGTCCTGCCGACCGGGTGTTCCACAGCGACGCCACGATGTGCCAATCGCGGAACGATTACTTTGACTTTCAGTGCCCCGGTGCGCGATCCTGTAATCCACATTTCCGGGCTCGGCGCCAATCGCAGCGGGACGACATTGTTCAACACCTCGCTGGTGATGACTTCTTGGACCGCATCGGCCAAACCGATACTTTCAGCGACAAACGGCAACAGCAATTTCATCGTCAGTGGGGATGAAATCCGTGCATTGACCGTAAACGGCCAGCCTACCTGCACGACAGCCAACGCCGCCGGTTGCGGAAGCGTCCGGCTCACTGGAACGCTCACATCGGTCACGTTCCAGCTCGATCTGCTGATGGCAGGCAGCGGCACCGCAACCAATGCGGATGGCTGGACGATAACCGCATCGATCGATGAAGATTTCGGCGATGCGCCTGCCAGCTTCGATCCGACAGCGGCTGCCAGCCATATCATTGGCGGCTATTATCTGGGCGCCGGGGTGACGGTGGAAAACGCCGCAGTGACCAATCTCAATGGCACGCCGGTAACGCCCAGCCCGATCGCCAACGCAACCGCTTCATCGGACGGAAATGACGATGGCGCGACTTTCGGAACGCTGGTCCGCGGACTGGCTTCAACCATCGACGTCGCCGTTACGGGAAGCGGCGGGCGGCTGCAGGGATGGATCGACTGGGCCGGAGATGGCAGCTTTGCAACTGCAGGCGACCAGATTGCCACCAATGCCGTGGATGGCGGGGCGGGCGATACCGACGGTCTGACAAATGGTGTCATCCGTTTGTCGGTAACACCGCCAGCGGGGACAACCCAAGTTACGCGATTCGCCCGTTTCCGCTGGTCGCCCACAGCCGGGGTCGGCCCTACCGGCCGCGGGACAGTCGGCGAGGTAGAGGATTATCAGGTCACCATCTACCCCCAGCGGGCCGATCTTTCGCTGTCCAAAACCGTCAGCGATGCATCGCCGGCGCCAGGCGCTTCGCTCAGCTATACGTTGACGGTGACCAGCGCGGCATCCCCCACATCGACCGCTACGGCAACCGGAATTACGGTGCGGGACACGCTGCCATCGGGCTTCACTTTTGCCAGCGCCGGCGGCACCGGAAGCTATAATAACGGCACCGGCGTGTGGAGCGTCGGCAGCCTGGCACCCGGCGCATCGGCCAGCATCACCATCAACGGCACGGCAACGGGCAGCGCCGCGACCACAGTCACCAATATTGCCCAGATCACCGCCAGCAGCCTGACTGACCCCGATTCCACGCCCAATAACGGCGTGACCAGCGAAGACGATTATGCCTCGGTTTCTTTCACAACCGCAGGCATCTATAATTGCCCCATCGGGACAACCGCAACCGGATCGGGTTATGCGACGAGCGGAACGGGCGCCTATCTCAACCAGATATTCTGGCTCGACTGGTCATGCGGGGCGACAAGCAACTTCCCGGCAGGCTCGGTCATCAACAAGAGCTGGAATGCAGGCGATGGGCTGGTTATCACCGGGCAGGTCAGCAGCCTGACCGGCCCCGTCAGAACCTATACCACCGGAAGCTGGATGGGCGACCAACTCGACGACATGTATAGCGGCCTGAACCCCATCGGCCTGCGCAATGCAGTCGATGGAGACGATCCGCAGTTCAATCTTGCGCTGTCAGCCACACTCAACGGGGTTCCGGTCAGCCTGCGTTATGTGCTCGCCGATGCCGAGGATGCAGGTGGTGCCATATCGGCTGAATCGATTCAGGCGACAACCAACGGCACTGCCTGGCAGACGGTTGAGCAGCAAGGTCCCGTCACCGTTATCAATGCCGGTTCGACTACAACGATTTATGATCCCACCAATACGCCATATGGTTCTGCTGTGGTGGAAACGACGGGATCGTCGATTACCTTGAACATGACGCTGACGGGCGCGGGCGGCACGGCGGCGGCATGGGGCATATTCACCCCGTTCGACTATTCCGACGCACCGTTGACCGGCACGAGCTATGGTTCGGCCAACCATCGCACCATTCCGATCCTGCGCATGGGGGCAGGTTATACGAACGAATCAGCGGCCTATAACAGCCCGAACGCATCGGCAGATGTTGACGATGGCGTTACCATACCCTCAATGTTCTGGGGCGCTGCATCGTCCATGGCCCTCCAGGTTTCAGGCGGCGGTTACCTGTCGGGCTGGATCGATTTCAACGACGACGGCGACTTCGCCGATGCAGGCGAAAAGGTTGCAACCGACATTGTCGATGGCGGTGCAGGCGACAGCGACGGCATCGTCAATGGCGTAATCGCACTTGCCGTTACGCCACCTGTCGGCTCGACAGGAACTACGGTGACAATTGCCCGTTTCCGATACTCCTCCCTCAGTTCCGCACCATCTTCTGGATTGCACGGCTTTGGCGAGATCGAGGATTACGAGCTGAGCATCGTTTACCCGAGCCTGAGCGTGGTCAAGACCAGCTCGGTGATTTCAGACGGAGTCAGCGGCTCCAATCCCAAGGCAATCCCGGGGGCGACGGTGCGATACTGCATCCTTGTCACCAATACGGGGTCAGCCACGGCAACCAACATATCGGCAACCGACACTCTGCCTGCGGATGTGACATACGCAACGGGCAGCCTTGCATCGGGAACCAGTTGCAGCGGGCCCTTCACCCCGGAAGATGATGGCAACAGCGGCACTGACGAAGGCGACCCGTTCGGAATGAGCATCGCAGGGACGACTGTAACCGGATCGACCGGATCGCTCGCCGCCGGTGCGACATTTGCGATGATCTTCCACACCACCGTCGACTAAGCACAAACCCCAAGCCATTGCTTATATTTGTCAATACGCCTTAGCGGGCCATTAACCCAATTGGCCTATATAAAGGCCATGTCCAGCCGTCGGCACATTGCGACGCGGCGCGGTTCGCCTGACGCCGTCAGGGCCCCGGAGCACAATGCGGTCGGGCGAGGTTGGAAACTGTGCCTCTTTCTGGGCGCGCTCTGCGCCTTCCCGCAGACCGCCTGGGCCCAGTTGCAATATACCAATTCGACCGATGGAGCGGTGAACGAAAGCGTGACGCCGTGCACCAATCCCCTGGTCAGGAACTTTGCGGTCAGCCAAATCTACACGGTCGCCGACGTCAATATCGGGGTTCTGATGGCGCACACCTATCGCGGCGACGTGCGATTCTATCTGCAATCGCCCGCAGGAACGCGGGTGCAGTTGATCAACAATATTGGCACCACCCGCAACAATGTGAACGTCCTGTTCGACGATGCCGCCAGCAATCCGATTTCAAGCCACACATCAAACAACGATAGCGCAACGGCAGGAACCACTGTCCCGCCCTATCAGCGGACCTTTCGCCCGTTCCAGGCGTTATCGGCGTTTAACGGGCAGGAGGCAGCGGGCACATGGCGGCTTGAAGTCTGCGACAGCCTGAACGCGGATTCCGGCACCTTTTACCAGTCAGACCTGTTCCTGACAGCCGCTCCGGCAAGCATCGGCGTAACCAAAATCAGCTCTGTGATCAGCGACGGCATCAGCGGAACCAACCCGAAAGCGATCCCCGGGGCCGTGGTGCACTATTGCATCACCATTTCCAACGCCGGCCCCGGAACCGCTGCCGCCATTGCGGCAACCGACGCCATCCCTGCGAACATGACCTATGTTGCCGGTTCGATGATGTCAGGATCAAACTGCGGCTCCGCAGCGACCGCAGAGGATGACAATGCGATCGGAGCCGATGAAACCGACCCTATCGGCGCCTCCTTTTCTGCCGGAACGGTGGCCGTCAGCCGGGCCTCGCTGCTCAGCGCTTCGAGTTTCGCGCTGGTTTTCAGTGCAACGGTGAATTAGCGACCAAACCCTGCCCGGCCTGCGTCGAAAATACTGGCAAAGCCTTGTTGCGGCTCGTAAAGCCTCGCCATGAGCACAAAAACAGTTTCGAATCGCAACGATCCTTTGATCGAAAATCGCGATCAACTGATTACCGCAATGGCCAAGGGCGAAAAGCCCAAGGATCGCTGGCGCATTGGCACCGAGCATGAGAAGTTCGTCTATTGCACGGGCGACCATCACGCGCCTTCCTATGCCGAACCCGGCGGCATCCGCGACCTGTTGCTGGCGCTGACCGAATTTGGCTGGGAGCCGGTCTATGAGGGCGACAATGTGATCGCCATGTCGGGCCCGGACGGCACCGTCAGCCTTGAACCCGCCGGCCAGCTCGAACTGTCCGGCGCTCCGCTTGAAAACCTGCACCAGACCTGCGCCGAAACCGGCCGCCACCTGAAGCAGGTGAAGGCGATCGGTGCAAAGACCGGCAAGGCCTTTTTGGGACTTGGCCTCTGGCCGGACAAGAAGCGTTCGGACCTGCCGATCATGCCCAAGGGCCGGTACGAGATCATGCTGCGCCACATGCCGCGCGTCGGCTCCATGGGGCTCGACATGATGCTGCGCACCTGCACCATTCAGGTCAATCTCGATTATTCGAGTGAGGCAGACATGGCGCACAAATTCCGTACCTCGCTGGCGCTCCAGCCGCTGGCGACCGCGCTGTTTGCCAATTCGCCCTTCCTCGAAGGCAAGCCCAATGGCTTCCTCTCCTATCGCAGCCACATCTGGTCGGATACCGACCCGGCGCGCACCGGAATGCTGCCCTTCGTTTTCGAAGACGGCTTTGGCTATGAACGTTATGCCGATTATATGCTCGATGTGCCGATGTACTTCGTTTACCGCGATGGCAAATATATCGACGCTGCTGGCCACAGTTTCCGCGACTTCCTGAAGGGCGAGCTTTCGGCCCTGCCCGGCGAGAAGCCGACAGCATCCGACTGGGAAGACCATATGTCGACCGCCTTCCCCGAAGTGCGGCTCAAAAGCTTCCTTGAAATGCGCGGTGCCGATGGCGGGCCGTGGAGCCGGATCTGCGCCCTGCCCGCCTTTTGGGTCGGGTTGCTCTACGACCAGTCGGCGCTCGATGCGGCGTGGGATGAAGTCAAGCACTGGACGATGGAGGAGCGCGAGCTGCTTCGTTCATCGGTGCCGAAACTCGGGCTCGATGCGCCGATTGGCGGCGGCGGCACATTGCGCGACATTGCCGGGCGCATCGTCGAGATTGCGTCGGCAGGCCTCACCGCACGCAACCGCCTGAGCAGCGGCGGCGACAATGAAAGCGGCTTCCTCGATCCGCTGCGCGAAGTGGTCGCCAGCGGCAAGACACCCGCCGAGGTGCTGCTCGACAAATACACGCACGAATGGGCGGGCGATATCTCGCAAGTCTATGGCGAGATGAGCTTCTAGCCCCAGAAGCATGGCCATAAGGAAGGCCTGAAATATTGATCCGGCCAAATCGCGCAAAAAGGGGTGGGTATGCGAGAGCGCGCTTGCCCCTTTCCTTTGCAGGCGCTAAGGGCGCCTTTCTTCGCAGATGCGAATCTGCAGGGGTGTAGCTCAGCTGGTAGAGCATCGGTCTCCAAAACCGAGGGCCACGGGTTCGAATCCTGTCACCCCTGCCATTTCTTCAAGCCATGATTTGCATCGCGCACAGGCCGTGGCGTCGGCATGCGCCCCGCACGGTGGCTGCCGCGCGGGGCCACATCTTATTTCAGGTCGAGCGCCTTCAATATGTCCGCCCAGGCGACATATTTGAAATTCTGCGTTTCCGGGGCGTTGTCCCCGTCCTGCACGACAAACAGGCCACCGGGATAGTCGGCCCCGAATTCGCCGAGCGCCAGTTCCAGCCCGTCGGTTTCCTGCACGCCATCTATCGCCCCATCGCCAATACGGAAGCGACCGACATAGCTGCCATCCTGCAACCGGTAGAGCGTATAGGCATAGTCGCCCTGGCTCGATGCGATCAGATAGCCGCCGTCTTTGCCCGACGGCGCGATCGCCAGGCCTTCTGCATCGGCGACCAGCTGCTTGCCATCGGCGCGACCCAGTTTTTCGGGCGTGTTCGAGCCATCGGGCCGCACGTCGAAGCGCCACAGGCCGACATCTTCCTCTGCAACATAGAGCAGGCCGCTCCGGTCATCGACCACGCAACCTTCGGACTGCGTACCAAGCTTCATGCTGCGCACTACCCGGCCTTTGGGCTGTTCCGCGCGAAGGTCCAGTTCCACCTGATCGATGCGGCCATCCTTGAGCACCACAAATGCGTAAACCTGTCCGTCGCCTGCGCGCTGCCACAGGCACATGCCATAGGCCTCGCCCGGACCGACGGGGAGGTTACCGAGCGGAACCAGCTTGCGCCCGTCGGTGTCGAGTATGAACAACGCGGCGGCAGCGTTGGCCGCGTCCCGCCGGTCGCTTGCCACCACCAGAACCGACATCTTTCCGTTCACCGGCACATTGGCGCGCAAATCGACATTGTTGAGGCGCGGCGAAGGCGTGAAGGATACCGCCTTGCCCGTCATGTCAAAGACATGGATGCCCGCTTTCTTGTCGGTGCCCACGACCAGGCTCTTTGCCGGATCGGTGGGGTGGCGCCAGATCGCCGGATCGTCGGCCGCATCGTCGGCAGTGCCGACCGGCGTGGTTTCCGCCCTGGCCTGCACCGATTGCGCCGGAAGCGCGTTCGCCATCAGTTGCGCGACCGGAATTTCAGGCGCGTCGCCCGTCGATGCGCAGCCGACCAAGGGGGCCAGCGCCAATGCCGCGATCGCCCGGCGCATCAGAAGGCCAGCCTTGCCATGACCTGGAACACCGGCCCCGCCTCTTCCGCCTCAACCTCATATTCGTCAAAGTCGCGCGCGAGTTGGTCCGCGATAGTTGTGAACTTGTTGAACCGCTCACGCTTCTTGCCGTTCAGCAGGTTCGATCCGACCGCACGGATGGTGAAATTCTGGCCGAACCGTTTCTCGACGAACAGTTCGAGATCGGCACCGTAGGACGTGGAAATTTCTTCCGCAACGATCCGGTCGAACGCCCCGCCCTGTTTGCGATAGGTCGCCCCGAAGGCTGCACCAAATTTCGGCAGATCCTGGATGAAGCCGAAATTATAGACATATTTCGACTGGCCATTGAACCGGCGCGGGCCCGCAAAGTCGGTGATTTCGCTGTCCAGCAGTGAAAGATTGCCGAAGATGCCGGTATTTTCGAGGCCGATGAAGCCGAGGTTGGTCGAAAGGTCAAATTCGATACCATAGACCTTGCCGTCACCGGCATTTTGCGGCTGCAAGACAAAAGTTCCGGGGCCTTCCGAACCCTCGGTGCCGGTATTGGCGAGTTCGATCAGGTCGCTGACCTTGCGATAGAAGAGGTTTACCCCCACGACGCCGGTGCGGCCGATCCGCTGCTCATAGCCCAGATCGCCGCCCCAGGCGGTTTCGGGGCGCAGCGCAGGATTACCGAGCAGGTCGTTGTCGCCCAGTTCCGCCTCCAGCAATGCAGGCGAGAGATAATCGAGCCGCGGTCGACGGTTGGTGCGCGCGATTGAGGCTGTGATCCGGCCGCCGCCAGCCAGCTCCAGCTTGATAGAGGCCGATGGCAGAAGGAAGGAATAATCATTGTCTTGCGTCGTCGCTGCGGTCAGATCGTCGACGGTGAAATCGGTCGTCTCGTACCGCAAGCCTGCAAGGAAGGAGAAATTGCCCGACTTGCCTTCGAATTCGGCAAAAAGATCGCGGCGATCCTCGGCTATGCGGCTGAGGCCGCCCGGGGTGGCGAGCAGCGGGTCATGCGCCGTCGCCAGATCGTCGGGGATGCTGGTGAACTGATCCCAGCCATGCGCCGCCGCCGTCAGGTTGAACCGGTTGCGGTCGGTCGCAATGCTGGTGTCACGATCCTTGTTCTGCAGGAAGCCGCCGATGGTGAGCTTCACTGCGTCGGAAAGTTCGAACGCATGTTCGAGTGTCAGCGACAATTCTTTGTCGGTGATCCGCCTTTCGGTGAAATCGCCGGTGAAACGCGGCACCGCGCGGTCGAATTCGATCTCGTTCTCGCTTTCGTCCTGCGCGTCGTGAAAGCGGGCGAATCCTTCCTTGAGCCGTGTTTCCCCGAGCGTCCAGCGATGCGACAATTTGCCCGCAATGCTGTAATTTTCCTGTTCGATGCGGTTGATGTTCGAATTGTCGACGGTCAGGTTGCCCGGCGGCGTGCCGCGGATCGGGCCGTTGATATTCGTCGGATGATCATATTCGAGCGAACGTTCGGTTTCGGTGCGGTCGGTGCGCACATAATAGCCGCTGAGTTCGAAATCGGTGGTTTCGCCGTCGATGTCGTAGGATGCGTTGAAGGCATAATCGGTGCCGTCGCGGGTGTCGGTCTGGTCTTCGCGATTGTCAAAATCGTCGGTGGCGTAATTGGGATTGTTTTCCGGCGAATCGCCGTAGCGGAAACTCGATTTCAGCTTGGGATTGTAACGCCCCTGGACATTGGCGCCCAACAGGATACGGCCCGGCCCGAGCGCCCCGCCGAAAACCGCGCCGAAGCTGGGTTTCACCTCGCCATCATCGAAGAACAAAGCCCCGCCGCGAACATAGCCGCCATCGAGCTGATATCCGTCGCGCAGTACGATGTTGAGCGTGCCGGCGACTGCATCGCCGGTACGCCGTGCCGACGAGGACCGGACGATCTCGACCTGCTTGATCAACTCTGCCGGGATACGATCAAGGAAGAAGGACCGGTCGGCATTGGAGCCGGGCACCTTTTCGCCGTTTATCAGGATCTGCGTATAGCCCGGTTCAAGCCCGCGCAGCCGTGCGCCGTCGCTTTCGATCACGTCCGACAGGAAGGTGACCGAAGGCACACGTTTCAGCGCATCGCCCGCAGTCAGCGGTTCGAAGCGCTGGAAATATTGTTCATCATAGACAAGGATCGGCTCTGCGGCATCATCGCGGTTGCGATAGCCGATCTGCCCCTGCACCACGATCTCGCGTGCGGTCTGAATGCCTTCGCCGCTGTCATCGACCGGGGCGACCTCTTCCTGCGCCAGTGCAGGCGATGCCAGCAGGGCGGCGCCTGCGAGCAGCAGCCCGCGGATATGGCAAGCGCGACCGGATTGATGATGTTGGAATTGCATGTCTTGGCCCCATTCAGCGTGAGTGATGAGGCGCCGCTAGCCATGCTTTATGAAAGCTTGACGATAGTTTGGTGACACTTTGGTGACAATGAACATGCAGTTTATGCTGCCCGCGCCGCCGCCGCAGCGCAGTATCAGCTTCCCGCTTGCGACTCTCTGCAATCACCGCTAAGGGACTGGTCTTTCCGAAATCGGAACCTATATCGCTCACGGCCTGAAACCGAGAGCGATGGCGGCTATCCGGTGGGCGCGATTACAGGATTTGGACAATGGCAAAAACCAGCCCCGGTGAATTCATTCGTCAGGTGCGTGCGGAAATCGGCAAGGTCGTATGGCCGAGCCGTCAGGAAACCACGCAAACGGCGATCATGGTGCTGATCATGACGATCATCCTTGCCATCTTCTTCCTTGGCGTCGACGCCTTTTTCAACATGGTCGTGCAGGGCCTGTTGAGCCTCGCGCAATAATTCCACGAACGTTCAGGCCGAAAGACAGATACGACATGGCACGCTGGTACATCATCCACGCTTATTCGGGTTTCGAAAACAAGGTTCGCGACCAGATCCTCTCCGAGGCCGAGCGCAAGGGCCTCTCCGCGCTGGTTGAATCGGTCGAAGTGCCGGTCGAACAGGTCACCGAAGTCCGCCGCGGCAAGAAGGTGAAGGCCGAACGCAAATTCTTCCCCGGCTATGTGCTGGCAAAGCTCAACATGAACGACGATGTCTATCACCTCGTTAAAAACACCCCCAAGGTGACGGGCTTCCTCGGCGCGAACAACAAGCCGCAGCCGATCAGCGAAGCCGAAGCCGCCCGCATCCTCAACACCAAGGAAGAACTGGCAGCCGCGCCCAAGAAGCGCGTCGCGGTCGATTACGAAATCGGCGATCAGGTGAAGGTGATGAGCGGCCCGTTCGCCAGCTTCAACGGCGTGGTCGAGGAACTCGATTTCGACAAGAACCGGGTCAAGGTATCGGTCTCGATCTTCGGGCGCGCAACGCCGGTCGAACTCGATTTCGAAGAAGTCGAATTGATGAAGTGACGGCGGCACGCGGATGACTGCCCGTGCCCATTCACCCGAGGTTGTCGCGCGCATCGAACAGGCGCGCGCGCTGTTCGATTCGGTTCCGGCCGAGGAAATGGTCGCCAGCGTTCGCCGCCTGTTCGATCTGGAGCCAGACGAAGCCCCCGACGAATTCATCTTCCCCGCGCTTCCCAGCACCAGCCGGGCGCGGATATTTGGCGGACAGGTCGTCGCCCAATCCCTGATGGCCGCCGCGCGCACGGTTGAACCCGACAAGCAGATCCATTCGCTGCATGCCTATTTCCTGCGCGGTGGACAGGAAACTGCACCGCTGCATTTCCGCGTGCATCGCGATTTCGACGGTCGAAGCTTTGCCAACCGCCGAGTGGTGGTGCGGCAGGAAGGCAAGGTGATTTTCAACCTCACCGCCTCGTTCCAGATTCCCGATCCCGGGCTGGCGCATCAGGTTCCCATGCCGGCTTTGCTGCCACCAGAGGAATGCTGGGATTTTGCGGATTTCATCGCGGTCAACCCGAATATGGACGACCGGCTGCTCCAGCAGATGGCACGTCCCCGCCCCTTTGAAATGCGCAGCTTCCGTCCGCCGCCGAAGGCAAAGGCGACGCAGCATTACCAGTGGTTCCGCCTGCGCGGCCCGATTGGCGACGACCCGCTGCTCAACCGGGCCTTCCTGTCTTTCGCCTCGGACATGGGCCTGCTGTCCTCGGCGATGCTGCCCCATGGCCTCAACTGGACCACGCCGGGGCTGTTTTCGACCAGCCTCGACCATGCGATGTGGCTCCACAACGATGTGCGCGTCGACGACTGGTTCGTCTATGTGATGGACAGCGGCTGGACCGGCAACAGCCGAGGCATCAACCATGGCTATATCTACACACGCGACGGCACGCTGATCGCCTCGGTGGTGCAGGAAGGGTTGCTGCGGTACAAGCCCCCTGCCTGACGGACCGGTCGTTGAATCCGAAAGCCGCGGTTTTCCGCTTTATTTTTGGATGCGAATGGGCTAACGGTCCGACTTCCTTAATCTTTACGGATTCGGGAAACCCGTGCGGGAGAGGGCCGAAGCCTTGTGCGAAGGCCCTTGTTTGACCGCTTAATTTGACCCTCCTTCGCCCTTGCGGGCTTCGGCGGGGATAGAATGAAAGGAGGCCATCATGGCCAAGAAGATTGACGGCTATATCAGCCTGCAGGTGCCCGCGGGCGCCGCAACCCCCTCTCCGCCGATCGGCCCTGCATTGGGGCAGCGCGGTGTGAACATCATGGAATTCTGCAAGGCGTTCAATGCCGCGACCGGCGACCTTGAAAAGGGCACCCCGATCCCGACCAAGATCACCGTTTTCTCGGACAAGAGCTTCACGTTCGCGACCAAGTCGCCGCCGGCAACCTTCCTCATCAAGAAGGTGCTCGGCCTCAAGTCGGGTTCGAAAGAACCGGGCAAGGTGACCGCGGGCAAGATCACGCGCAAGCAGCTTGAAGAAGTTGCAACACTGAAGATGAAAGACCTGAACGCGAACGACATGGACGCGGCGGTCAAGATTATCGCAGGCTCGGCTACGGCCATGGGCCTCGAAGTGGTGGAGGGCTGAGATCATGGCAAAGCTGACCAAGAAGGCAAAAACCCTCGCCGCGCTCGACGCGGAAAAGCTCTACGGCGTTGACGAAGCGCTGAAGACGATCAAGGAACTGGCCACCGCCAAGTTCGACGAAACCATCGAAGTCGCGCTGAACCTCGGCGTCGATCCGCGTCACGCCGACCAGATGGTCCGTGGCATGGTTTCGCTGCCCGCAGGCACGGGCAAGGACATGAAGGTTGCCGTGTTCGCACGCGGTGACAAGGCCGAAGCCGCAACCGCTGCCGGTGCCGACAAGGTGGGCGCCGAAGACCTGATGGAAGATATGCTCGCGGGCAACCTCGATTACGACCGCGTGATCGCGACGCCCGACATGATGGGCATCGTCGGTCGCCTCGGCAAGACGCTCGGCCCCAAGGGCCTGATGCCGAACCCGAAGCTCGGCACCGTAACGATGGACGTTGGCGCTGCCGTGACCGCCGCCAAGGCTGGTCAGGTCGAGTTCCGCGTTGAAAAGCAGGGCATCATCCACAGCGGCATCGGCAAGAAGAGCTTCTCCGATGCGGACCTGCGCAAGAATTTCGACGCGCTGGTCGATGCCATCATCAAGGCCAAGCCGTCGGGTTCGAAGGGCAAATATGTCCGCCGGATCGCGATCAGCTCGACCATGGGCCCCGGCCTGAAGGTCGATGTGGCGGACGTCGCAGGCGCCTAAGCCAAGCCGACAGAACCATACGAAAGGGCCGGGGGCAACCTTGGCCCTTTTGCTTTGCCCGCAACGCATGTCAGGAAGGCAAGGCCTGCGCCGATGCACAGCTGCCAGGGGAAGGCGAGGCCCTTCATCGCGGGCGGCAGGCCAAGGCTGTCGACGATATAATGCTGTTGCAGCAGGATAGCGACGAAGCCCACCGCCAGCGCGGCGATCACCGATGCCGTCGATCCGCGATGCGTGAACAGCACCGTCGCATAGACGCCGAGCAGCCCCGAATAGGCAAAGGCCATCACCCCCAGCACGAATTCGAGCAGCGGCAGGTCGCTATAGCGCTGCCAGAAAAAGCACAGCACCGACATTGCGAACAGCGCGAGCGCAAGCAGCACCATCGCGCCGCGCCCGGCGTTGACATAATGATGCTCGCCCACCTGCGCCCCGTGGCGTTCTTTCCAGGGCCGGTAGAAATCGCTGACCAGCACCGCCGACATCGCAATCAGCCCCGAATTGATCGCCGCCGCCGCGATCACCCCGACAGTAATCAACCCGCGCACCCCGGGCGGGATTTCGGAAAGGATGAACGCCATGAAGATGGTGATCTTCTCGCCCGAAAAGCCCTGCATCGCACTGGCGCTCGCCCCCATCAGCTCGGGACGTTCGTAGAAGATGTGCAGCAGCGAACCGATGCCCATGAACAGCGCCACCACCGGTATCGTCATCCACATCGACAGATAGAGCGCGCGGTTCCCGGCTTTGGCATCCTCGCAGGCGAGGAAGCGCTGGCTGGTATCCTGATCGAGCCCGGCATTGCCGATGTTGAGCAGCACCAGCCCGGTCAGGATCGCCCAGATGGTGAAGGGCTTTGACAAGTCAAACGACCAGTCGAACAGCCGCAACTTGTCCACGCCATCGGGGGCATGGCGCAGCCCTACCCAGATCTCTGCCGTCGGGGCAGGAATGCGGTTCCATAGCAGGAAAAACACGATCAGCGCCCCGCCGACATAAAGCACCACCTGCACCAGATCGCTCCAGATCACCGCGTTCAGCCCGCCGAACAAAGTGAAGACGATGCCGAACACCACCAGCACCGCCGAGGCGATCCCGATATGCAGCGGGTCGACATCGAGGAAGATGATCATCGAAACCGCGATCGCCGCGAGGTAGAGCCGCGCCCCGCTCGCCAGCACCCGCCCGACCAGATACATCCCCGCCGCCGCACGCCGCGCCGTCCGGTCGAAGCGTATCTCGAGCAGCTCGTACACCGTGGTGACGCCGAGCGCATAATAGCGCGGGATCAGCAGCCGGGCGACGAACATAGCCGCGATGATCGCCGCGAAATTGCTGGTCAGGTAACTCCAGTCGCCGCGATAGCTGTTATCGGGGGCGCCGAGAAAGGTCGCGGCAGACTGCATCGTCGACAGCGCCGACACCGCAACCAGCCACGCGGGGGCATGGTGCCCTGCGAGGAAATAATCCTCCGCCTTGGCCGGATTGCGCGTCGACCACCAGGCGGCGAGCGTGAGCAGCGCGACATAGGCGCCCAGCACCGCCCAGTCATATCCGGTATAGGCCAGTGGCATATGCTGTGTGCTCCCCCCTGTTGGAGGGAGTGAAAGCCTAATGCACGGGCGAATGCAAGCTGAGCCTCAATTCCTGACTTCGTCACCCCCGCGAAGGCGGGGGCTCAACCCCTGAGGTGTAAATTTATGCGGCAGGGGCTGGATTCCCGCCTTCGCGGGAATGACGAGGTTTTTGATAATCAGCTCAACGCCTTGTACAGGCTGAACAGGCTGGTCGCCGTCAGCACTGTTCCAACCATCAATAGCAAGGTCTTGGGCGGAACCCGCTTGGCGACATAGCCGCCCAGTGGCGCTGCCAGCAGCCCGCCGACCAGCAACCCGCCGGTTACCTGCGTGAACGCCTCGATACCGATGGTGAACAGGAACATCGCAGAGACGGTGAAGGTCAGGAAGAATTCCGCCGTATTCACCGTGCCCACCGTCTTGCGCGGATCGGTGCCCTGGATGAGGAGATTCGATGTCACCACCGGCCCCCAGCCGCCCCCGCCCGAAGCATCAAGGAACCCCCCGATCAGGCCCAGCGGCACCGTGACCTTGGCGTCCTTCGCCTTGGGCATTTGCGGGTAAGTCAGAGCCTTGTAGAGCAGGTAAAAGCCGAGGCAGGTAAGGTAAAGCATGACAATCGGCCGTGCGACATCGGCATGGATGTTTGACAGCGCATAGGCCCCCAGCGCGCCGCCGATCACCCCCGGCACCGCAATCCGCGCAAACAGTTTCCAGTCGACATTCTTGTGCAGGACATGGCTGACACCGGATGCACCGGTGGTAAACATCTCCACCAGATGCACCCCCGCCGAAGCCCGCGCCGGGGCAACACCCATCACGCTGATCAGCAGAGTCGAACAGATCACGCCAAAGGCCATCCCCAGCGCGCCATCGACCAGCTGCGCAGCAAAGCCGATGGCAATATAGGGTGCTATCGCATTCCAATCGATCTGGTTCAGTAATTCTAACATGAGGTTGTCCTCTCTGCTGTCAGTCGCATCAGAATCGAGCGGATAGCGTCAAACCATAAGTCTGCGGGTCGCCGGGAAGGCCGACAATGAGTCCCGTATTGCCGCTGGCTACCGTAAGTTGCTCGAAATAGTCGACATCAAAAAGATTGCGCACCCAAAGGAAAAGGTTGACGCCATCGTCGCTGCGGAAGCCGGCGCGGACATTGGACAGGGCATAGCCATCAATCCAGATATAGTCCGAAGGCGACGGGTTGGATGAGAAACGCGAGCGATAGCTGCCGTCATAGCCGAGGTAGAACTGCCCTTCTTCGCCGAACAGCGTCGCAGGCGCATTTGCCTCTGCCCCGAAGGAGAAAGACCATTTCGAAACGCCCGGTAGGCGCTGCCCGGAAATGTCGCAATTGGCAGGGCTGAGGCCGCCCGGAGTACCCGGCGCACCCGGCGTCTGGCTGCCGGTGGCGGTCGTTCCGCCCGAAAGTTCCGGCGGGCAGGGCGCATCGACAAATTTACGATAGGTTGCGTCGGTGTAGGTGCCGTTGACATAGGCGTTGAGCCGCTCGCCCGGCCGGATCGAGAAATCCCACTCGACGCCCTGCGAACGCACCTTGCCCGCATTGGCGAGATAGCCGCGCAGCACGCCGAACTGGCCATTGTTCACATTGGCCTGATAATCGCCGATGTCGGTGCGGAAGATCGACAGGTTGAAGATCGCCGAGCGGTCAAGAAACTCCGCCTTCAAACCGGCTTCAAAATGGTTGACCGATTCGGGCTTTACCGTAGCCGTCCCGAGCAGCGGATTGCCCGCGGCGTCCGCAGGCAGGCCATTCTGATTGATCCCGCCCGATTTGAAGCTCTTGGCATAGGTCGCATAGAGCAGCACATCATCGGCAGGCTTGTAGCTTGCGGTCAGATCGTAACTGAAATTCCAGTCACTGAATTTGGGTGCGATTTCCTGCGGCGCGAAGATTGCGAGCCGCGCAGTCGTGACCGCATCGGTCGGGCCGAAGACAACCGGTGAACCGTCGCCAGCGAAAACGCGGCGCTGGTAGAAGCCATCCTTTTTGTCATAGTTCAGCCGGACCCCCGGCTGGATCGAGAAGGCATCGCTGACTTTCCAGCCCAATTGGCCGAACAAGGCGAGGCTGGTGTTCTTCAGATATTGCGTGTTGAGGGCGGTCAGCCCGTCGAGCACCGCCGGATTGCTGGCAAGCGCGCTGGACGGGTTGATGTTCCAGCGGCTGGAGGCCGGGCCATGCTGCTCTGTGCCCTGTGTGTCGATGCGCTGGTAATAACCAAAGGCACCGAGCACAAAATCATAGTTGTCGCTGCTGTGATTATAGCGGAACTCCTGGGTGAACTGGTCCTGCTGGGACGGGTTTTGCGACTTGGTGACGATTGGCAGGCCGGTGAAATCGCGGTCATTCTCCGGCTTCCAGTCCCAGAAGCGCCATGCCGTGACCGAAGTCAGCGTGTCGGCGCCAATATCCCAGTTAACCCGCACCGCCGCGCCGCCGATCTTGTTGCCTGCATTGAGCGAAGCATCAACGTCGGTCAGCCGGTCAAAAGGATTCGTACTGGCAGCCTGATAGCCTTGCGCTGCTGCCAATGCCGCATATTGGCGGTTGAGTGGGCGTTGCGTTGCGCCGGTGCGAACGAAAACGGTGCCGCAGCATATCGCATCTTGCTGGCTGTAATCGCCTGACAGCGTGACCTCCAGCCCATCCGTCGGCCGCCAGAGCAGCTGGCCGCGCAGACCCAGATTATCCTGCGACTGGATCCATTTGTCGGTGGCCACATTGTAGATCGTTCCGCGCCTGCTGGTCGAAGACAGCGCCAGACGAAAGGCCAGTTTGTCCGAAAGCGGGCCGGAAATGGCCGCTTTGGCCTGCTTGAAATCGAGATTGCCGACGCTGATCTCCGCCTTGCCCTCAAAATCAAAGGTCGGCTGGTTGGTGGTGATGTTGATCGCGCCTGCGGTGGTATTCTTCCCGTAGAGCGTGCCCTGCGGCCCGCGCAGCACCTCGATCTGGGCAACATCGAGAAAGTCGAAGGTCGCAGAGGCAACGCGCGAAAAATAGACATCGTCGACATAGATGCCGACGCCCTGCTCGATCCCGTCATTGGTAAGCCCGAAGGGAACACCGATGCCGCGGATATTGACCGCAGTGTTGCGCGGGTTGGAGGAATAAAATTGCAGCGTCGGCGTCAGTTGCTGCAACCGCCCGACGTTGAAGCTGCCGGTGTTGTCGATATGATCGCCGCCGACGACCGAGACGGCGAGGGGCACGTCCTGTGCCGATTCACTGCGGCGACGCGCCGTCACGACAATGTCGGTGCTCTCGTCGGTGTCGCCCGTGCCAACCGATGTGCGTTGCTCATCGTCGAGCGCAGCTTCGACGTCGGAGCCAGCGGTTTCGGCAAGTGCCGAAGCGGGAATGAGGGCAGCGATAGAAAGTGCGATAACGGCAGTCGCCGTCGGATATGATCGGTGCATGTTCCAGTCCTGTCATGGAATGAGTTTGGAAAAGGAAATGCATCCGGTCGTCCGGTCTGCAAATTTGGCCCTGACAGGGCCGGGAGAGTTCAGGTTTTCGGGTTCAATTGGAAAAGCGCTGACGTTCGGTGACGTCGACCTGGACGAGTTTGCCCTCGTGCACAGTCAACTGGATTGCACCGAATTTCAGCCTGTCAAGCGCGTCGAGTACCGTCTGCAAGGCAGGCGGCAAATCGCCTTGTCGGCTTTCCCTGGTCTGGTCTTCATTGGCGTTCGCCATGGCTGTCCTCCTGATCTGAACAGCTACCGGCTATAGTCAACCGATTAAGTTGACAATTCAAATTTTGCTTCGCGGCGGCCAAAAGAAAGTTTTGCGAGTTGAATCGAAAATGGCGGATCAGTCCGCCATCACACCCATGTCGATCGGGTCCGCCAGCGTGATCCGGTCAAGAACCGCGGCCGTCTCGTCGCGCACCTTGAGCATCAAGGCGCGCGTGCGGCATTCGCTTTCCTCCAGGCAGTTCTTGCACTTTTCGTGCGCGAAACGGCTGGCACAGGGGACCAGCGCGAGCGAGCCGCGGCTGATGCGGATGATGTCGCCATAGCTGATGTCAACGGGCGGCAATGCCAGTTCATAGCCGCCGTCGCGCCCGCGTTGCGACACCACCAATCCGGCCCGGCTCATTTCCGACAGGATCACGGTCAGGAACTTGGCGGGGATGTTTTGCGCCTCGGCAATATCGTTGAGCGGCACCAGGCCTTGCTGATACTTGTCCGCCAGGTGCATCAGCGCACGGATCGTGTAGCGGGTTTTCTGCGACAGCATTCTCAACTTATGGAGTAGAGAGCGCCGCGCCGCAAGGCCGTTTGCCATATTACGCCGCTTCTGCTAACTGCATCGCGCTATCGTCGAACGCGACGGAAATTTGAGGTGCAATTCGGGCCATATCCATCGGACGAGCCTGGCACGCGCAACGTCTTTTCTCACACGACCCTGGCTTCCCCGCGCGGCGCTGTTGCCGCACGGACAATAGTTTCGTGAAAGGAACGCCCCATGCCCACAGGCACCGTAAAATTCTTCAATACCGAAAAAGGTTATGGCTTTATCGCGCCCGATGGCGGCGGCGATGACAGCTTTGTCCATATCACAGCCGTGATGGCCGCCGGCATGTCGACCCTCGATAAGGACCAGCGCGTCAATTACGAAGTCGAAGCTGGACGCGACGGCAAGAAAGCCGCCGTCAACCTTTCGGCGGCTGACTGAGCTTGGCCAAAGAAGAGCTGCTGACGCTCGAAGGGGTGATCGATGAAATCCTGCCCGACGGCCGTTTTGGCGTCGTGCTGGAAAACGAGCACCGGATCATCGCCTACACGGCGGGGAAGATGCGCAAATTCCGCATCCGCTCCGTCGTGGGCGACCGCGTCCATGTCGAAATGACACCCTATGACCTGTCGAAAGGGCGCATCATTTTCCGCGAGCGCACCCCGGGCGTCGGCCCCGGCCCGCGCAACATGCGCCGCTGAACCCGAAAGGAGCCGTCCCCATGGCTACCGTTGAATTTTACCGCGAACGCGCCGCACAGGCCGCCCGCGAAGCCGAGCGCGCCACGCTCGCCAATGTCCGCGAACGGCATCTGGTTGCGCGCGATACCTGGACCGAAATGGCCGACAAGGCCGAAAGCGTGATCGCCACGCGGGCCGCGACCGAAGCGGAAAAGAGGGCGCTGGCCGAAACGGCCTGATGCTGTTTGGTTTCAAATGGGGAATCATCCGCACGCTGGCAATCTGCGCAGGTGCGGGGCTGGCGCTCGGCACGCTCGCGGCTTGACACTGGCCGCATAGCTGCTAATGGCCGCCCCCGACCGGAGGGTTCGCCCTCCATGTCACCGTCCGAGACAGTTGGTGACCGGAATTTGCCGGTCTTAATTTCCAGCCTAGACGGGGATAGATCATTTCGACGCTCCAAGCGTCTGCGCCGTTTGCGTTCGCGCACGGCATTGACCCTTCCCCACGGACCCAACGTATTGCGCCTTCGGGCGTGATGCACATTCGTGTTGGGCCTTTCTCCGGATCGGCCCTGTGATTGGAGTAATGCATGAACCGTTCTGAAAAGACCGAAGCGGTTGCTGCGCTGAACGCAACCTTTAACGAAGCCGCGGTTGTCGTGGTCACCCGGAATCTCGGGCTGTCCGTCGCACAGTCGACCGACCTTCGCAACAAGATGCGCGAAGCGGGTGCCGGCTACAAGGTCGCCAAGAACCGCCTTGCCAAAATCGCATTGAACGACACGCAGTATGCACCGCTCGGCGACCTGCTGACCGGTCCGACTGCGCTTGCCACATCGGAAGATCCGGTGGCTGCCGCCAAGGTTGCCGTCGAATTTGCCAAGACCAACGACAAGCTTGAAATTGTCGGCGGCGCGATGGGTGAGACCGTCCTCGATGTCGAAGGTGTCAAGGCGCTGGCTTCGATGCCGTCGCTCGATGAACTGCGCGCCAAGCTGATCGGCCTTGTCCAGGCCCCGGCTACCAAGGTTGTGCAGGTCGTCTCTGCGCCCGCAGGACAGCTGGCACGGGTTTTTGGCGCGTACGCCGCCAAGGAAGCCGCATAATTTGTTTCAACCCCTGCGCGGCGAGCGATCGCGTATGGTAATTGCATAGAAATTGGAGTGTTATTGAAATGGCTGATATTGAAAAGCTGGTAGAAGAACTGAGCAAGCTGACCGTTCTGGAAGCTGCTGACCTTGCCAAGGCTCTTGAAGAAAAGTGGGGCGTTTCGGCTGCTGCTGCTGTTGCTGTGGCCGCTCCGGCTGCTGGCGCTGCTGCTCCGGCTGCTGAAGAGCAGACCGAATTCGACGTCATCCTGACCGGCGACGGCGGCAACAAGATCGCCGTCATCAAGGAAGTCCGCGCGATCACCAACCTCGGCCTGACCGAAGCCAAGGCTCTTGTTGAAGCAGCTCCGAAGGCGATCAAGGAAGGCGTGTCGAAGGCTGAAGCCGAAGACATCAAGGCGAAGATCACCGCTGCCGGCGGTACCGTCGACCTCAAATAATCGACTTTTCCCCGACGGGGGAAATGGGAAGGGCGGTCCTTCGGGGCCGCCCTTTTTCTTTTGCGCTTTCAAACCGGTCGGGGCATTCAGCCCGCATGACCGACAATGCCGATCTTGCCGCGCTCATCCGCACCATAGCCGACCATCCCAAGCCGGGCATATTGTTCCGCGATGTTTCGACATTGCTGCTCGACGGGCAGGGCTTTCGCACAACCATAGACCGGCTCGCAGCGCTGGTTGCGCCCGATACCCGGTTGATTGCTGGCATAGAGGCGCGCGGGTTCATTGTCGCGGCGGGGCTGAGCTATGCCTTGGGCCTCGGCAAGCTGATGCTGCGCAAGCCCGGCAAGCTGCCCGGCGAGAAGATCGGCGTCGATTATGCCCTCGAATATGGCACCGACCGGATCGAGCTGCACACCGGCCAGATACTGCCGGGGCAGAAGGTGGTGCTGGTCGACGATCTGATCGCCACCGGCGGCACCGCGCTGGCCGGTATCAACCTGATCCGGCAGGCGGGTGGCGTGGTCGAACAGGCGCTGTTCATCGTCGACCTGCCCGAACTGGGCGGGGCGGAGAAATTGCGCGCCGCAGGCGTTGTGCCCACGGCGCTGATCGGCTTTGACGGGCATTGAAACTGGCGAAGGATACAAAACCCGATTAGCCGGCAAAAACAATGTCACCCCCGACCTGATCGGGGGGTCCATAGCCTGACCTTTCGGTTTAAATGTCGCCCCCGGACCATGGAACCCCGCTTTCGCGGAGATGACACAGAAAGAAGTGAACAGGGTTATGTCCCATCGCATCCTCCTCCTCGCCGCGCTTCCCGAAGAGGCCGATGCCTTCTGCCCCGGCGAGGGCGCAGTGATCGACGGCGGCCCCATGCCCTTGCGCCAGATCGAACTGGCGGGTGCGCATGTTACCATCGCCACCTGCGGCCTGGGCAAGGTCAATGCGGCATTCGCGGTCGGGTGCCATGTCACCCCCGATACCGCACTGGTTGCAATGACCGGCACCTGCGGAAAGATCGGCCCCGTCGAAGGCGATTGCTTCTGGATCGCACGCGCCATCCAGCATGATTATGGCGCCCGACAGGCAGCGGGCTTTGTCCATTACCGCGCAGGCGACTGGCCGATGGGCGAGGCCCGCGACCATGGCTTTGCCGCCATGCCAGATCCCGGCCTCGGCCTGCCCCATGCGGCGATCGCCAGCGGCGATACCTTCCTCGAATGTCCTGAAACGGCAGAGGCGCTTGCCGAGCGGCTTGGCACCCATTTGGTCGACATGGAGGTCGCCGCGGTCGCGCAGGCCGCCGAAGCGCTGGGGCTGCCCTGGTGCGCGATCAAGGCGGTCACCGACGACGCCGATGGCGAAAGCGCCGGGGATTTCAGCGCGAATTTGCGGCGGGCAGCGCGAAAGGCGGGCGCGGCGATGGAACGGTTGATCGCCTCGGTCGCTTGACCGGAAACGCGCCAAAGCCTATAAGCCTTCTCATCCACCCTGTCTTTCGGGATCGGGGCAAAACGCGCATTGCCTCCAACGAATTGAAAGATAGGGTTTTCTGACGCGCCAAGGCTGCTGGCAGCATCCCGAATCCGGGTGCGATGCCATGCGGCCTTTTCGCTGTCGGGGCCCTTGCGCTCATAAAATGATCTAGACGAGGCTGAGCAACTCACATGGCTAAAGCAGCGGTTACCGCATCGCTGGGCGCATCCACCGCCCTGTCGCGCTCCAAGCGCATCCGCAAGATTTTCGGCGACATTCACGAAGTGATCGACATGCCGAACCTCATCGAGGTTCAGCGCGAGAGCTATGAACAGTTCCTGCGCAGCGATCCGTCGATCGGCTATGTCTCCGGCCTCGAAAAGACGCTGCGCAGCGTCTTCCCGATCCGCGATTTCGCAGGCACCTGCGAACTCGACTTCGTCAATTACGAACTCGAAGACCCGAAATATGACGTCGAGGAATGCCGCCAGCGCGGTATCACTTACTCGGCGCAGATGAAGGTCACGCTCCGCCTGATCGTCTTCGAAGTCGACCCCGAAACCGAAGCGCGTTCGGTTCTCGATATCAAGGAGCAGGACGTTTACATGGGCGAAATGCCGCTCATGACCGAGAACGGCACCTTCTTCATCAACGGCACCGAGCGCGTGATCGTATCGCAGATGCACCGTTCGCCGGGCGTGCTGTTCGACCATGACCGTGGCAAGACCCACAGCAGCGGCAAATATCTCTTCGCCGCGCGCGTCATCCCCTATCGCGGTTCGTGGCTCGATTTCGAATTCGACGCGAAGGACATCGTCAACGTCCGCATCGACCGCAAGCGCAAGCTGCCGGTTACCACGCTGCTCTATTCGCTCGGCCTCAACAGCGAGGAAATCCTCAACCATTTTTATGACCGCGTGACCTTCGCGCGCGCCAAGGGTGGCTGGAAAATCCCCTTCAACGCCGAACAATGGCGCGCCTCGAAGCCGAGCTTCGACATTGTCGATGCCAAGTCGGGCGAAGTGATTTTCCCCGCAGGCCAGAAGGTGACCCCGCGCGCCGCTAACAAGGCAGTCAAGGACGGCCTCACCGACCTGCTGATTCCGACCGAGGAAATCTTCGGCCGTTATTCGGCATTCGATCTGGTCGATGGCAAGACGGGCCGCATCTATGTCGAGGCGGGTGACGAAATCACCGCCGAAAATCTCGAAGCGCTCGACAAGACCGGGTTCGATTCGATCGAACTGCTTGATATCGACCACGTCATCACTGGCGCATGGATGCGCAACACGCTGAAGGCCGACAAGGCCGAGAATCGCGACATGGGCCTCGACGCGATCTACCGCGTGATGCGCCCCGGCGAACCGCCGACCCGCGAAACCGCCGAAGCTTTGTTCGCGGGCCTGTTCTTCGATCCCGACCGCTACGATCTGTCGGCGGTTGGCCGCGTCAAGCTCAACATGCGTCTTGGCCTCGATGCCGAAGACACGCTGACCACGCTGCGCACCGAAGACATCCTCGCGGTGGTCAAGGAACTGGTCAACCTGAAGGACGGCAAGGGCGAGATCGACGATATCGACAATCTCGGCAACCGCCGCGTGCGTTCGGTAGGCGAACTGCTGGAAAACCAGTATCGCGTTGGCCTGTTGCGCATGGAGCGTGCGGTCAAGGAACGGATGAGCAGCGTCGACGTATCGACCGTGATGCCCAACGACCTGATCAACGCCAAGCCTGCGGTCGCCGCGGTGCGCGAATTTTTCGGTTCGTCGCAGCTGTCGCAGTTCATGGACCAGACCAACCCGCTTTCGGAAGTCACCCACAAGCGCCGCGTTTCGGCACTTGGCCCGGGCGGCCTTACCCGTGAGCGTGCGGGCTTTGAAGTCCGCGACGTCCACCCGACCCACTATGGCCGCATCTGCCCGATTGAAACGCCCGAAGGCCCGAACATCGGCCTGATCAACTCACTGGCATCGTTCAGCCGGGTGAACAAATATGGCTTCATCGAAACCCCGTACCGCCGGGTTGTCGACGGCAAGGTGACCGAAGAGGTCGTCTATCTGTCGGCCATGGAAGAGGCCAAGCACACCATCGCGCAGGCGAACGCCGAACTGAACACCGATGGCAGCTTTGTCGACGAACTGATTTCGGCGCGTGAAGCCGGCGAATTCCTGATGGCGCCGCGCGGCCAGATCACGCTGATGGACGTCAGCCCCAAGCAGCTCGTCTCGGTTGCCGCCTCGCTCATTCCCTTCCTGGAAAATGACGACGCCAACCGCGCACTGATGGGATCGAACATGCAACGCCAGGCGGTGCCGCTGCTGCGTGCAGAGGCACCCTTTGTCGGCACCGGCATGGAAGCCACCGTGGCGCGCGATTCGGGCGCTGCGATTGGTGCCCGCCGCACCGGCATCGTCGATCAGGTTGACGCGACGCGTATCGTCGTTCGCGTCACCGGCGAGGTCGAAGCGGGCCAGTCGGGCGTCGACATCTACACGCTGCAGAAATATCAGCGTTCGAACCAGTCGACCTGCATCAACCAGAAGCCGCTGGTGAAGGTGGGTGACGAAGTGCTGGCTGGCGATATCATCGCCGACGGCCCGTCGACCGAACTGGGCGAACTGGCCCTCGGCAAGAACGCGCTCGTCGCCTTCATGCCGTGGAATGGCTACAATTACGAAGACTCGATCCTGATCAGCGAACGCATCGTGAAGGACGACGTCTTTACCTCGATCCATATCGAGGAATTCGAAGTCATGGCCCGCGATACCAAGCTTGGGCCCGAAGACATCACCCGCGACATCCCCAATGTCGGCGAGGAAGCGCTGCGCAACCTCGACGAGGCGGGCATCGTCTATATCGGCGCCGAAGTGCATCCGGGCGACATTCTGGTCGGCAAGATCACCCCCAAGGGTGAATCGCCGATGACCCCGGAAGAAAAGCTGCTGCGCGCGATCTTCGGTGAAAAGGCCAGCGACGTGCGCGACACCTCGCTCCGCCTGCCGCCGGGCGTTTCGGGCACCATCGTCGAAGTGCGCGTGTTCAACCGCCACGGCATCGACAAGGACGAGCGTGCGATGGCGATCGAGCGCGAGGAAATCGAACGCCTTGCGAAGGACCGCGAGGACGAACGCTCGATCCTCAACCGCGCCACCTACAACCGCCTGAAGGACATGCTGATCGGCCAGACCGCGGCTGCCAGCCCCAAGGGCATCAAGAAGGGCGACAAGATTTCGGACGAGAATCTCGCCGAAGTCGAGCGTCATGAATGGTGGAAGATCGCGGTCACCGACGACAAGGTCCAGGCCGATCTCGAAGCCGTGAAGGCGCAATATGACGAGACCGTCAAGGCAATCCAGGAGAAGTTCGAGGACCGCAAGGAAAAGCTCGAACGTGGTGACGAACTCGCCCCGGGCGTGCTCAAGATGGTCAAGGTCTTCGTGGCCATCAAGCGCAAGCTGCAGCCGGGCGACAAGATGGCCGGGCGCCATGGCAACAAGGGTATCATCAGCCGCATCCTGCCGGCCGAAGACATGCCCTTCCTCGCCGACGGAACGCCGGTCGATTTCGTGCTCAACCCGCTGGGCGTGCCTTCGCGCATGAATGTCGGGCAGATCTTCGAAACCCACCTTGGCTGGGCCGCACGCGGCCTTGGCAAGCAGATCCAGTCGGCATTGGAAGACTGGCGCGCGGCCAATCCGAACCCCGATGCAGGCGCTGCGCCGCAGGCGGTGCGCGACCGGCTGGCCGATGTCTATGGCGACAATTACGCCGCCGAGATCAAGGGCCGTTCGGACGCCCAGATCGTTGAGCTGGCCGAGCATCTGACCGCAGGCGTCCCGATGGGTACGCCGGTGTTCGACGGTGCGAAGGAACAGGACGTGGCTGACATGCTTGAGCGCGCCGGTTTCGACGTTTCGGGCCAGAGCGACCTCTATGATGGACGCACCGGTGACAAGTTCGACCGCAAGGTGACCGTGGGCTATATGTACATGCTCAAGCTGCACCACCTGGTCGACGACAAGATCCACGCCCGCTCGATCGGTCCCTACAGCCTCGTCACCCAGCAGCCGCTGGGCGGCAAGGCGCAGTTCGGTGGCCAGCGCTTCGGGGAAATGGAAGTCTGGGCGCTGCAGGCCTATGGCGCAGCCTATACGCTGCAGGAAATGCTGACGGTGAAGTCGGACGACGTGGTCGGCCGCACCAAGGTCTACGAAGCGATCGTCAAGGGCGACGACACCTTCGAGGCCGGCATTCCGGAGAGCTTCAACGTTCTCGTCAAGGAAATGCGCTCGCTCGGCCTCAATGTCGATCTGAAGTCGATCAACGATGAGGAAGACGATCTGCCGGAAGCGGCGGAGTAGGCTGTCTCTCCCCTCCCGCTTGCGGGAGGGGCAGGGGGTGGGCCTGTAATCCCACCGCAACGTAACACATGCCCACCCCTAACCCCTCCCGCAAGCGGGAGGGGAAATGGAGCAAAAAGATGAACGATCTTACCAAATTCAGCAATCCGCTCGCCAAGCCGGAAACCTTTGACCAGATCCAGATCGGGATCGCGTCGCCGGAAAAGATCCGCAGCTGGTCTTTCGGTGAAATCAAGAAGCCGGAAACGATCAACTACCGCACGTTCAAGCCCGAACGCGATGGCCTGTTCTGCGCACGCATCTTCGGCCCCGTAAAGGACTATGAGTGCCTGTGCGGCAAGTATAAGCGCATGAAGTACAAGGGCGTCGTCTGCGAAAAGTGCGGCGTCGAGGTCACCGTTACCAAGGTGCGCCGCGAGCGCATGGGCCATATCGAGCTGGCCGCGCCGGTCGCGCATATCTGGTTCCTGAAATCGCTCCCCAGCCGCATCGGCCTGCTGCTCGACATGCAGTTGAAGCAGCTTGAGCGCGTGCTCTATTTCGAAAATTATATCGTCACCGAGCCCGGCCTGACCGCGCTGGAGAAATTTCAGCTGCTGACCGAAGACGAACTGCTTTCGGCGCAGGACGAATATGGTGAGGATGCCTTCTCCGCCGGTATCGGTGCCGAGGCCGTCAAGCAGATGCTGATGGACCTCGACCTCGAACAGGAACGCGTCGACCTGATGGAAGAGCTTGCGACCACCAAGTCGGAGCTGAAACCCAAGAAGATCATCAAGCGGCTGAAGGTCGTCGAAAGCTTCATCGATTCGGGCAACCGCCCCGAATGGATGATCCTCGACGTCATCCCCGTGATCCCGCCCGAACTGCGCCCGCTGGTGCCGCTCGATGGTGGTCGTTTCGCGACCTCGGATCTCAACGATCTCTATCGCCGCGTTATCAACCGCAACAACCGCCTGAAGCGCCTCATTGAACTGCGCGCGCCCGACATCATCGTGCGCAACGAAAAGCGCATGCTGCAGGAAGCGGTCGATGCGCTGTTCGACAATGGCCGTCGCGGCCGCACCATCACCGGTGCCAATAAGCGTCCGCTGAAATCGCTGTCCGACATGCTCAAGGGCAAGCAGGGCCGTTTCCGTCAGAACCTGCTCGGCAAGCGCGTCGACTATTCGGGCCGTTCGGTCATCGTGACCGGGCCGGAACTCAAGCTGCACCAGTGCGGCCTGCCCAAGAAGATGGCGCTCGAACTGTTCAAGCCGTTCATCTATTCGCGCCTCGACGCCAAGGGTCTTTCGATGACCCTGAAACAGGCGAAGAAATGGGTCGAAAAGGAACGCAAGGAAGTCTGGGACATCCTCGACGAGGTGATCCGCGAGCATCCGGTTCTGCTCAACCGCGCACCGACGCTCCACCGCCTCGGCATCCAGGCGTTCGAGCCTGTCCTGATCGAAGGCAAGGCGATCCAGCTGCACCCGCTCGTCTGCTCGGCGTTCAACGCCGACTTTGACGGTGACCAGATGGCCGTCCACGTTCCGCTGAGCCTCGAAGCCCAGCTCGAAGCGCGCGTGCTGATGATGTCGACCAACAACATCCTCAGCCCCGCCAACGGCAAGCCAATCATCGTTCCTTCGCAGGACATGGTGCTGGGTCTTTATTATCTATCGATGGACCGCGAAGGCGAGCCGGGCGAAGGCATGATCCTTTCGGACATGGCGGAAGTCCACCAGGCATTGGAAGTCGGTGCGGTGACCCTGCACTCGAAGATCACCAGCCGCGTTCCGCAAACGGACGAGGATGGCGTCGAGCGCATGGTGCGTTACCAGACCACCCCGGGCCGGATGCTGATCGGCGAATGCCTGCCCAAGTCGCACACCGTGCCCTTCGATGTGGTCAACCGCCTGCTCACCAAGAAGGAAATCGGCGACGTTATCGACCAGGTCTATCGCCACACCGGCCAGAAGGACACCGTCCTCTTTGCCGACGCGATCATGGCACTCGGTTTCCGGCACGCATTCAAGGCCGGCATCAGCTTCGGCAAGGACGACATGATCATTCCGGAAGAGAAAGACGGACTGGTCAATGAGACCAAGGCGATCGTGGCTGATTTCGAACAGCAATATCAGGACGGCCTGATCACCCAGCAGGAAAAGTACAACAAGGTGATCGACGCCTGGAGCCGTTGCGGCGACCAGGTGGCGGGCGTCATGATGGAAAAGCTGAAGGCAACACCGAAAGACGAGAATGGCCGTGAAGCGCCGATCAATTCGATCTACATGATGGCCCATTCGGGCGCACGTGGTTCGCCGGCACAGATGAAGCAGCTGGGCGGGATGCGCGGCCTGATGGCCAAGCCGTCGGGCGAGATCATCGAAACCCCGATCATCTCGAACTTCAAGGAAGGCCTGACCGTTCTTGAATATTTCAACTCGACCCACGGCGCGCGCAAGGGCCTTGCCGATACCGCGCTCAAGACGGCGAACTCGGGTTATCTGACCCGCCGTCTGGTCGACGTGTCGCAGGACTGCACCATTGTGGAAATCGACTGCGGCACCGAACGCGCGCTCGAAATGCGCTCGATCGTGCAGGGCGGTTCGACCATCGCCTCGCTCGGCGAACGCGTGCTTGGCCGCACCACTGCCGAAGACATTGTCGGCCCCGATGGCAAAATTGCCATCCCGACCGGCAGCCTGCTCGACGAAGCCGCGATCACGCAGATCGAGGAAATCGGCCTGCAGGCGCTCAAGATCCGCAGCCCGCTGGTCTGCGAATCGAAGGTCGGCGTTTGCGGCACCTGCTATGGACGCGATCTCGCCCGCGGCACTCCGGTCAATATCGGTGAGGCTGTCGGCGTTATCGCGGCGCAGTCGATCGGCGAACCGGGCACGCAGCTGACCATGCGTACCTTCCACATCGGCGGTGCGGCGCAGCTCAACGAAACGTCGAACCTCGATGCTTCGGTTGACGGCGTTGTCACCTATCGCGACCTGCCGACGCTGGTCGACAAGCGCGGCCGCCGCATCGCGATGGCGCGCAACGGCGAACTGGTGCTTTCGGACAAGGATGGCCGTGAACTCGAAACGCATCGCCTGCCCTTCGGCGCGACGCTGGCATTCGCAGACGGCGCCAAGGTGAAGGCAGGCGAGCGCCTGGCCGAATGGGATCCGTTCACCATGCCGGTGATCACCGAAAAGCCGGGTATCGTGAAGTTCCAGGACCTGCTCGACGGCAAGACCCTGATCGAACAGACCGACGATGCCACCGGCATCGCACAACGCGTTGTGATCGAATATCGCGGTGCTTCGCGTGGCAAGAAGGAAGATCTGCGTCCCCGCCTGACCCTGCTCGATGATGAGAGCGGTGAAGCGGCGCGCTACCTCCTCGCTGTCGGCACGATGCTGTCGGTCGAAGATGGCCAGATGGTTGAGGCCGGTGACGTTCTTGCCCGTGTGACCCGCGAGTCGGCCAAGACCCGCGACATCACCGGCGGTCTGCCGCGCGTTGCCGAACTGTTCGAAGCGCGTGTTCCGAAAGACAATGCGATCATTGCCAAGATTTCGGGCCGGATCGAATTCGTCCGCGACTATAAGGCGAAGCGCAAGATCGCGATTGTGCCCGAGGAAGGCGATCGGATTGAATATCTGATCCCGAAATCGAAGGTGCTCGACGTGCAGGAAGGCGATTTCGTCCGCAAGGGCGACAACCTGATTGCCGGTTCGCCGAACCCGCACGATATCCTCGAAGTCATGGGCGTGGAAGCCTTGGCCGAATATCTGGTCGCGGAAATCCAGGAAGTCTATCGACTGCAGGGCGTGAAGATTAATGACAAGCATATCGAGGTGATCGTTCGCCAGATGCTGCAAAAGGTTGAGATCACCAATGGTGGCGACACCACTTTGCTCGCCGGCGAACAGGTCGACCGTGAGGAAATGGACGCGATCAATGCCAAGCTGCTGCCGGGTCAACAGCCCGCGGAAGGCAACCCGGTCCTGCTTGGCATCACCAAGGCGTCGCTGCAGACCCGCAGCTTCATCTCGGCGGCATCGTTCCAGGAAACCACCCGCGTGCTGACGCAAGCGGCAGTTGAGGGCAAGAAGGACGTTCTCACCGGCCTGAAGGAAAATGTCATCGTCGGTCGCCTGATCCCCGCAGGTACCGGTTCAGCCATGAACCGCATTCGCGTGGCCGCCTCCAGCCGTGACGCTGCGCTGCGCGCCAGCTATCGCAAGCTGCAGGAAAGCCTGATCGCGCCGGAAACCGCCGAGGAAGAACATGCCGCCGAACTGGCGCAAGGCCCCGAGGCGGCGCTAGGTGACGATCCGATCGGCATGATGGAGCATACTCCCGAAACCGTCGAGGATTTCGAAGGCGAAACCGAGGAATAAGTTCCTCGCCGCCAGCAAACAAAAGCCCGCCGGAAGCGATTTCGGCGGGCTTTTTGTTGAGTCAACGAGCGATAGTCGACCTAGATATCGCGGTCCTTTTCCTCAGCAATCTCCGCTTCGAGCGCATCAAATTGAGTGCAGGCTTCGCGATCGCCATCTGCGCAATCTTCGCGGGCCTCATCGCGTTTGCGCGCGAGCTTGCCTAGCCGCTCTTCCTGCTTGCGAAGTTCGCGCCCGCGTTTCTCATCGGCTTCCGACTGGCTGGTTGTCATGACATCGGCCGTTTTGGACACAACCTTGATGGGAGCCGTCACAACGTCCCCCACCACAGAGGCGACGCAGCCTGAAAGCAGAAAGACCAACGGCACGAGGAAATAGGAACGCATGCAAAACCTCCAGACCGCAGCGTGAATAGCGCACGCCGAATGTCCTGTCGCTGGACAATAGACGCTTTGACATCTGAATTCAGACAAAAGGTGATATGCTCCACCCGCCGTACAAAATGCGGCGAAGGAGGGGGTTGTTGATGAGCAATGTTCAACGGGGAATTGCCGAATTTATCGGCACGTTCTGGCTGGTCCTCGGAGGCTGTGGCAGCGCGGTGATTTCAGCCGCCTTTCCCGAAGTCGGGATCGGAATTTTGGGTGTGGCGCTCGCCTTCGGGCTTACGGTTGTCACCATGGCCTTCGCCATCGGCCATATTTCGGGCTGCCACCTGAACCCTGCGGTCACCTTCGGACTATGGGCAGGTGGGCGCTTCGATGCGAAAGACATTCCGCTTTACGTGATTTCGCAAACGCTCGGCGCGATTGCTGCTGCCTTCACGCTCTATGTCATCGCAACAGGCAAGGCCGATTATTCGCTGGCGACCAACGGCCTTGCTGCCAACGGCTTCGGCGAAGGCTCGCCCGGCGGATATGCAGTGATGACGGGCTTTCTGATCGAGCTTTTGCTGACATTCTTCTTCCTGTTCGTGATCATGGGCGCGACCGACGCCAAGGCGCCCGCAGGTTTCGCACCGCTCGCAATCGGCCTCACGCTCGCGCTCATCCACCTGATCTCGATCCCGGTGACCAATACCTCGGTCAACCCGGCACGCAGCACCGGTCCGGCGCTGGTGGTTGGCGGGCTGGCCCTGCAACAGCTCTGGCTGTTCTGGGTCGCACCGATCCTCGGCGGACTGCTTGGCGGGTTTGTTTACAAGGAACTCAACAAGACCGCCACTTGATGGCGATTACCCGACGAGGCGCTGCGCAATCGCGCGGACCTCGTCGGCCATGTCGGGCCGCGACAACGCGACGGCGAGGTTGGCCTCGATATAGCCGGTTTTCGAGCCGCAGTCATAGCGGGCGCCATCAAAGGTTACGGCGTGGAATGGCTGCTTGCCGATCATCTGCGCCATCGCATCGGTCAGCTGGATCTCACCACCCGCGCCCTTGCCCTGATGTTCGAGCACACGCATCACTTCGGGCTGCAGGATGTAGCGGCCCGATATGATGAGGTTTGAGGGAGCCGCCTCAACTTTGGGCTTTTCGACCAAGCCCTTAACCTCGGTCAGCTTGCCTTGGGCGGCGCCGGGGTCAATCACACCATAGCTCGACACCTGTTCGCGCGGCACTTCAAGCACGCTGAGCAGGTTGCCGCCGGTCTTTTCATATTCCGCCACCATCTGCGCCATGCAGCCGGGCGAACCGTGCATGAATTCATCGGGCAGGAAGATGGCGAAGGGTTCATCGCCAACAATGTCGCGCGCGCACCAGATGGCATGGCCCAGCCCCATCGGCTCCTGCTGGCGGACATAGGCGCAGTTGCCGGGGCCCAGCCGCGTCGGTTCAAGGACAGAAATATCCTTGCCGCGGTCGGTCATCGTCCGCTCAAGCTCATAGGCGATATCGAAATGGTCCTCGATCGCGCTCTTGCCGCGACCGGTGACGAAAATCATCTGCTCGATCTCCGCCTCACGCGCCTCGTCCACGGCATACTGGATCAGCGGACGATCGACCACCGGCAGCATCTCTTTGGGGATCGCCTTGGTCGCAGGAAGGAAGCGGGTGCCGAGCCCCGCCACCGGGAAAACAGCCTTGCGGATGGGTTTGTGCGTCATGGCCTAAACCATAGCAAAACATGGTTAATTGTCTATGAAACCAGCTTTGCAGCAAAGCCCTTTTTCAGCTTGGCGAGCTTGGGCGGGATGACGGCAAGGCAATAGGGATTGCGCTGCCCTTCCCCGTCCCAATAATCCTGATGATAATCTTCCGCCGGATACCATGTGGCCGGGCCTTCGACAGTGGTGACGATAGGTGCGGGCCAATCGGGCTGCGCGCGGGCGATGGCCGCCTTCGCCTCTGCCCGCTGTTCGTCATCCAGCGGGAAGATGGCCGAGCGGTATTGCGTGCCGATGTCATTCCCCTGCCGGTTGAGCTGGGTCGGATCGTGCGTCGCAAAGTGGATGTCGAGCAGGTCGGCATAGCCGATGGTTTCGGGATCGAAGCCGATGCGGATCGCTTCTGCATGGCCGGTCGCGCCGCTGCACACCGCCTTGTAGGTCGGGTTTTCGACGTCGCCGCCGATATAACCGCTCTCAACGCTGTTCACACCGCCCAACTGCTTGAACACAGCCTCCGTGCACCAGAAACATCCGCCTGCAAATATCGCCTCAGCCACTTCTCGCTTCCTTTGCCTGCCGCGCGGCCTCTTTCTTTTCCTCACGACCGCGCACTACCAGCAGATACATGGCGGGCGTGACGATGCGCGACAAGAGGGTCGAGGAAATAAGCCCGCCGATAAGCACGATCGCCAGTGGGCCATAGAGATTGCCCCCGAAGAGCGCGAGAGGCAGCAAGCCGCCAATCGCGGTCACCGAGGTGAGCAGAACGGGCAGAAAGCGCACTTCGCCCGCCTGCTCGATCGCGTCGCGCAGCTTCAGCCCGCGCTGCCGCAGTTGCGAGGTAAAATCGACCAGCAGGATCGAATTTTTGATCTCGATCCCGATCAGCGCGACGAATCCGATAACCGCAAGGAAGGACAGGTTGTTGCCCGTTACCAGCAGGGCAATCAGCCCGCCAAAGGTGCCAAGCGGGATCACGCCAGCCACCACCAGCGCTTCACGAAACTCGCCAAATTCAGCGACCAAAATCCCGAAGATGATGAACAATGCGATCAGGATGATTGGGCCAAAGCCCGAGAAAGTATCGTTGATCTTCTCTGCTTCGCCCCCCACCCGGATGGCATAGCCAAGCGGGAGCTTGATCTTGTCCAGCTCGGCCTTGGCGGCGCGGGTGATCTTCGACGGCAAGGCTCCATCCTGGGTCTGTGCCGTGATCTCAACCGTCCGCTCCAGATTGCGCCTTGTGATCAACGGGGCGACCGAAACCAGTCGGGGATCGGTAATGTCCCCCAGTGCAACGGGCGCGCCGTTGCGTGTCGCGACATAGATCTGGTCGAGCGCAGATACGGGCTGGGTGTTCTGCAACGGCAGACGCACGGTGACGGGATAGCTGTCACCTTCATTGTCGCGAAAGGTTCCGGCCCGCTCCCCCGAAAGCGCCAGGCGGATGATCCGGCGCGGCGATCCGGCCGGGATGTCAAGCAACGCGGCCTTGCCTTCATCGATCCGCATATCGAGATCGAGCCGGTCGGTTGCAACCGGGTTCACAACATCGCGCGTCCCGGGCACATCGTGCAGCACTGCCTGCACCTTTCCGGCAAGCTCCTTCAGGACGTTGAGGTCGGGGCCGACAACGCGAAATTCGACCGGGGCGTTTATCGGTGCGCCGTTCTGGAACAGCACCAGCTTCACGCGTGCGCCGCTGATCTGGTCGAGCTTTTCGCGCAGGCGCTCGACCATCGCCATGCTTTGCTCCCCGCGCCACTCGTCCATCACCGCCAGAATTTCACCGATCGTGCTGGTCTCCGCCGATTCAAAGCTGTTGTAGAAAACCGACGGATTCTTGCGCCCGACATTCTCGGCGCGCACTTCAATCGAAGGTTCCTTTGCAAGAATTTCCGAGACCTGCCGGACAATCCGTCCGGTTTCATCAAGGCTGGTGCCCTGCTCGGCCTGCACGGTGACGCGGAAATAGGAAGAGTCGGCATTTGGAAACAGGCTGAAACCCAGGACGGGAACAAGCGCGAACGCCCCCACCGTGAAGGCGAGCGCGCCCCACACCGTCCGCCGCGGATTTTCCAGCGCCTTGTGCAACACCGGTCGGTAAAAACGGTCAATCTTTTCCATCAGCCAGCGGAGCAGCGGATTGCCATGTTCATCACCGTCGCGCTTGAGCAGGCGGCTGGCGAGGAAGGGGATGATGGTGAGCGAGATGACCAGCGATGCCGTCACCGTGAAGATGATCGTGCCGATGAAGCTCATCGTGAACTTGCCCGCGCCTTCGGGCAGGAAGAGCATCGGGACAAAGGCAAACACCAGAACACCGGTCGAACCGAGCACAGCAAGGCTGATCTCTTTGGTGCCCTCAATGGCCGCCAGCGTACGATTCTTCCCCATGCGCAAATGGCGCGAGACATTTTCGATCACCACAATCGAATCGTCGACCAGCAAGCCCAGCGAGAGGATGAAGCCGGCGACGACCAGCTGGCTGAGGTTGAAGCCCATCGCGTAGACCGCAACCAGCCCGGATGCGAGCGACAGCGGAATGGACACCATCACGATCACCGCCGCACGCCAGCCGAGCGGCAGCAGGGTGATCAGGACAAGCGCCAATGCGAGCGAGAAATCGCGCGCCAGTTCTGCCAATCGCTTGGCAATATCGCGGCTCTGGTCGAACTGCAGCACGACATCGATATCGGGCGGCAGCACCTTCTTCTGGTTTTCCAGTTCCTGCATCAACGCATTGCGCAATTTGGTGGCATCGGTGCCCGATTTCTGGTTCGCGGTGATCCAGATCGCCCGCTTTCCGTTATGATAGACCCGCGCGCGCGTCTCTTCCGCGCCCCAGAAGACATCGGCAACATCGCCCACGCGCAGGATGGTGCCTTCATTGGACCGAAGCGGCAGGTTGCGGATGGTGTCGAGCGATTTGAACGCCCCTCCCGCCTCGACATTGAACCGGCGCGTGCCGCTGATAACCGCGCCGCTCGAAACATCGGCGCCGCCCAGTTTCAGCGCATCGGCCAAGCTGCTGGCCGGAAGGCGCAGTTCCGCGAGCCGTTCCGGCTTGATCGCAACACTTACCTCGGGCTGCGACAGCCCGTGCACTTCGGATTCACGCACCGCCATATAGCGCGAAAACGCCTCGGATATGTCGCGGCCATATTTTTCCATGCGTCGCCAGCTCGCCGTTTCGCTAACCAGCGCAATCTGCAGCACCGACGCGTTGGTTGTCCGCATCTTCTTGAAATCGAGCCGCGCAAGGTCGGCAGGCAGACGGCTGCGGATTGCAGTGACTTCGCGGACGGTGTCGTTGAAATAACGGTCGGGATCACCCGACCAGTCGAATTCCGCCCGGATGACGGAGCTGCTGTCGTTACTGACCGAGACGATTTCCTTGACGTCCTCCAGCCCCTGCATCAGCTCTTCGATCGGCTTGGCAACCGTCTGCTCCATTTCCTCGGCATCGGCACCCGGCTGGATCGCGGTGATGACCACCACGGGTAGCGGGAAATGCGGATCGACTGCACGCGGGATCGAGGTGAAGGCCGAATAGCCGAGCGCGCAAAGCAGGCTGAACAATACGAGCGTCAGCTGCCAGCGGCGGATGGCAAATTCAGTGACGTTCATCTGCGCTTGCCCTGCCCGGTTTGCGGCGCATATCAGCCCGGCGCCCGCGTCATGCGAACCTTGGCACCCGTGCGCAGTTTTTCCGCACCCGATATGACCAGCAAATCGCCCTGTTTGAGCCCGCCGGTTATGATCACCGCGCCATCGGTGATCCGTTCGATTGCGACGTTGCGTGTTTCGACCCGCTCGGTCTTGGCATCGACAATATAGACCAGCCCCTCATTGGCCCGGACGCCGAAAATTGCGCTGGCGGGGATTTGCAGCGAACCATCCTCTGCGGCTGGCAATTTGATGCTGGCGGTGCCGATCTGGCCGGATTTGAGCTGCGCCGACGAAGGCAGGCTGAATTGCACTGTGAAGGCGCCGGTCGCCTGATTTGCGCGACCGTCAATTTCGCTGATCGTCGCGGTTACCGGCGTGGAACCAAAGGCAGGCAAGCTGATTTCAGCGGCCATGCCTACGCGCAAGCGGGACGCGCTGCGATCAATCACAGGCGCACGAAAAACGAAACCGTCATCGCCTTCGCCAAGGATCAATGCCGGTGTTCCGGCTGCAACCACCTGCCCCGGCTGGACGTTACGGGTGAGGACCACCCCGCTCGAAGGCGCGTAAAGTTGCGCCGTTCCCCGTGCGAACCCGGCCTGTGCGACGCGGGCACTTGCCGCCTTGGCAGCCGCTTCAGCGGCTTCGTAGCGCACCTTGGTAATCCACCCTTCGGCATAAAGCTGTTTGATACGTTCGAATTCGGCCTGCGCGCGGCTGCGCTCGGCCTCGGCAACACTCAGGTCCGCGCCAACACTGGTGGTATCAAGCGCGGCGAGCAAAGCGCCTTGCTTCACATAGTCGCCTTCCTCAAAACGCACGGTTGCGACCTTGCCCGGGGTGGTAAAACCCAGCGGGGTTTCGCGGCGATAGCGCACAGTGCCCACAGCGCTGATCGTCTGCAGCATGTTGCCTGGCTGCACAGTCATCACCTGGACAGGAAAGACCTCTTCGCTGTGCGCGGCTTTGTCGGCTTCCTTTTCGCCGCAACCATGGAGAATAGTCGACAGCAAAAATGCCGCGATAGCAAGGCGATGTGCGCGACCGACCACGTTCCCTCCGTTTATTTCCCTTGATGCACTTGGTAGGGGAATCAGAGGCGCATGGGAACAGTCGATTGCTTTTCGCAATGCAATTTATTGCTCCGCCCGATGTGCCGCCAGCAGTGGCGGTTCGCGTCGGCCATTGACGGCAGGCAGCGACGCCATCCGGTCAATCTCCTCGCGCAACATCGCGACCCGTGTCTGCCAGCGATAATGGGTGGGCGCACTGAATATGCCCAGCCCGGTCGCCTTGCCATAACGCTGCCAGAAGCTGATCGCGGCTTCCGGATCATAGCCGGCATTGGCCATCAGCCAGACCGACAGCCGGTCGGCCTCCGCCTCGGTTGCCTTGATGACTTTGGTTTTGCCGCTTTTGGCTGCGTTGATGCGCGGGCGGTGATCGAGCAGGTTGTGCGCCAACTCATGCGCGACCACAGCGGCAAGCTCGTCATCGTCGAGCACATAGTCGACAAGCCCGCTGGTTACCCGCACCCTCTCACCATCGGCACCCGCATCGCGTTTTGCGCGGACATCAACCCAGAAATCGGAGGCGCAAACCTCGGGCGGATCAAGCAGGATATCACGGCGACCTGTCGCGGTGTCGAACTTGAACGCGACAGGCCTGCCTTCGGAAAGCCGGGTTGCGAATTCTTCGCGCAGGCCGTCGATCCGGTCCGAAGATGGCTGGTGGGTTTTGGGTGCCGGCCCATACCAGACCACATTTCCATCGGCCCCGAACAACCCATCCCCAGCCGCCAGCCCGGCGCGCTTCGCAGGCCCGCCTTCGACCAGAGCGGCAATGCTGACCGGCTGGCGGAAAGTGAACGCCCGGCGGGCAACGCCAAGGTCGGGATATTGGCGTTCGTCATGGAGCACCCATCCGGGATTGCGCCATCTGTTGCGACAATAGGCCGCACTGCCGCTGGCCAGATGGTAGCCGATGGTTGCGAGGCGAAGGTCTTTGGCAACCAGATCCCGGTAAGCGGCGACAACCGGATCTTCGGATGCCGCCTTTTGTGCCGTCGCCAGCGCCCCGATGAGCGCCAACGCCGCAAAAAGCGCGGCAAGCAATTTCATGCCGCTGCCCTGCGCAGCCGATCATTGATCGCAACGCCTATCCCTTCATCGGGAATGGGGGCGATGGCGATGGCGGCGCGATCGCTTGCATCGGCGGTGTGCAGCGCATCGAACAGGCGCGCGGCGGCTTCGGCAAAATCGCCGTCGGGCGACAAATTCTGATCTCCTTCTATCTTGCCGAACCCGATATGCCATTCGCCCGGCGCGGGTTTTTTGACGTTGAGCCTGACGGGTTTTGACGGCGCGTAATGGCTTGCAAGCTGGCCGGGAGCTTCGACTTTCGCCTCGGTTACCGGCAAAGGCGGCTCGCCCAGCAGCCCTTCGATCTCGGCCGCAGTCACCGGGCCGGGCCGGAGCAACTGCCAGCCATGCTCACGCACCGCGACGATGGTTGATTCAAGTCCCGCGCTGCACGGGCCGGCATCGAGGATCAGCGGCATGCTGTCGCCAAAGCTGCGCGCCACATGTTCGGCACGAGTCGGGCTGATTCCTCCGCTGCGATTGGCCGAAGGCGCGGCAAGGAACAGGCCGCTTTGCCGGAGGGCCGCCTGCATCACCGGGTGCGCGGGACAGCGTAGTGCAATGGTGGGAAGGCCCGCCGTGACTGCCCTTGCTACCGGCGCATCGGGTTGCAGGGGGAGGACGAGCGTCAATGGCCCCGGCCAGAAGCGGAAGGCCAGCATCGCGGCACGCTCGTCAAACTGCGCCAGTTGCTCGGCAGCAGCATGATCGGGCACATGCACGATCAGCGGGTTGAAATCGGGCCGCCCCTTGGTGCGGTAGATATTGGCAACCGCCGCCGCATTGGAAGCGTCGGCGGCCAGTCCGTACACCGTCTCGGTAGGAATCGCGACCACATCGCCTGCGCGCACCGCCGCAACCGCCTCGGCGATTGCGGCGGAGTCGGCCTTTGCTATCCGGCCATGACCTAAGGGATTTGAGCCTGCCATCATCCCGCGCTATAGGCCGGGAAACCCGCAAGCAACAGGCCCCAAAATGACCTATACAGCACCTATTTCCGAACAGCTTTTCGTCTTGAAGCATATCACCGGCATCGAAGAGCTTGCGGCGCATGAACGCTTTGCCGATGCCAGCCCCGATATGGTCGAGGCGATTGTCGGCGGTATCGGTGAATTTGCTGCCGAAGAATTCTATCCGCTGCGCCGCATCGGCGACATGGTGGGCGCGCGCCTGATCGACGGACAGGTGGTGATGCCCGAAGGCTTTGTCGATGCCTATAAGGCCTATGTCGCCAATGGCTGGGGTTCGATCAACGCGCCATCGGACTTTGGCGGGCAGGGCCTGCCCTTCAGCCTTGCTACCGTTGCGCTCGATTCACTCGGTGCCGCCAATATGGCTTTTGCGCTCTGCCCGATCCTGTCGGTCGGATCGATCGAGGCGATCAACCATCATGGCTCCGAAGCGCAAAAGGCAATGTTCCTGCCCCGGCTTTCGACCGGCGAATGGACCGGAACGATGAACCTGACAGAGCCACAGGCCGGATCGGACGTAGGCGCGCTCAAGACTACAGCAACCCCGCGCGGCGACGGCACCTACCAGATCAAGGGGCAGAAGATCTTCATCAGCTTCGGCGATCATGACATGGCGGGCAATATCGTCCACCTCGTGCTTGCGCGAACGCCCGATGCGCCGCCCGGAACCAAGGGCATCTCGCTGTTCCTCGTCCCCAAATATCGTGTCAATGCCGATGGCTCACTCGGCGAACGCAACGACATCAAGGTGGTATCGATCGAGCACAAAATGGGGATCAATGCGTCGCCCACATGTGTGCTGGCCTTTGGCGACGAAGGCGATTGCATCGGTGAATTTATCGGCCCCGAATTTGGCGGGATGCGCGCGATGTTCACGATGATGAACAACGCCCGTTTGAATGTCGGCCTTGAAGGCGTGCAGATTGCAGAGGCAGCGACGCAAAAGGCGATCGCCTTTGCCGGCGAACGCGTCCAGTCGGCGCGGGCAGGCGGAACCAGCCGCGACTCGGTTGCCATTGTCGAACACCCCGACGTCCGCCGCATGTTGATGCGGATGAAGGCGGGGACGCAGGCAATCCGCGCCTTGCTCTATTGCGCCAGCGGTTTCGTCGACCGGGCGGGATTGGGCATTGAAGGCGCGCAGGAAATGGTCGACCTTCTCACCCCGCTCGCCAAAACCTATGGCACCGACATGGGCAGCGAAATCGCCTCTCTGGGCATTCAGGTGCATGGCGGCATGGGCTTTATCGAGGAAACCGGCGCGGCGCAGCTCTATCGCGATATCCGCATCGCCGCGATCTACGAAGGCACCAACGGGATCCAGGCGGCTGACCTGGTCGGTCGTAAACTGGGCATGCGCGGCGGCGATGCGGTGCGCGAACATCTCGCGCGTATCGGGCAGGAAGCAGGCCACCACCCCGCGCTCAAGGCGCTCGCTGGCGCCTGCGCCGAGGTTGCCGAATGGATGATAGGATCGGCCTCGACCGACGACAGGCTCGCGGGCAGCTATCCCTTCACCACGATGATGGCGGTGGCGACCTGCGGCTGGCTGATGGCGCGGCAACTGTCAGCAGCAGAGGCAGAGGGCGGCGACACGCCGTTCCTGAAGGCCAAGATCGCCACCTGCCGCTATTATCTCGAGGTGATGGCGCCCGAGGCGCTCTCGCTCAAGGGCAGCGCGATGGCAGGGGCGGAGCTGCTCTACGCCCTCGATGCGGAAGGGCTGGCGGCCTGACCGACAACGAAACCCTTCGCCGCATCGCCGAGGCACTTGAGCGGCTGGCGCCACCCGCGCAGCCATCCGCAGACCTTGCAGCGCATCCGGCCTATCACTGGGACGGCCATGCCCTCGCCGCTATCGCCAGTTTCGCACCTTTGCCCGAAAGTCTGATTGTCGGCGTCGACCGGCAAAAGGGTGCGATCACCGAAAACAGCCGTCGCCATGCGCAGGGGCATGCCGCGCACGATGTGCTGCTGTGGGGTGCGCGCGGCATGGGGAAATCCGCACTGGTCAAATCGGTGACCGGTGGCTTGCAGGCGCAGGGCCTGCCACTGGCATTGGTCGAAACCACTGCGGACCAGCTGGCCAGCCTGCCGCAATTGTTCGCGCTGCTCGGGAAGGCGAACCGGCGGTTCATCCTCTTTATCGACGATATGGCGTTCGAGGGCGACGATTCAGGTCCGCGCCGCCTGCGCTCGATGCTCGAAGGCGGTTCCGAGGCGCGCCCCGCCAATGTCCGGCTCTATGTCACCTCGAACCGGCGCAACATCGTCGAGCGGCGGCAGGATGAAGAGGATGCTGCAGTCAATGCCCGCGACGTTGCCGACGACAGGCTCGCACTCGCCGACCGTTTCGGCCTCAAGCTGGGCTTCCAATATCCCGACCAGCCTGCATTTCTGGAAATGGTATCGGCCTATGCCGCGCATTTCGGCCTTGAGTGGGACGAAGCCGATGCCCTTGCCTTCGCCCACCAGCGCGGTGGCCGGTCGGGACGCGTCGCGTGGCATTATGCGGTGGAACTCGCCGGAAGGGCAGGACGCAGCCTTTAAAGCGCTTTCTGGTAGATCCGGTACACCTTGTTCACCTTGCCGCCCACGGCCTCACCAACCGAGACCATCGGTCCGTTCGACGACAGAACCCAGCCAAAATCACCGCGCGTCGCGCCAAATTTGGCAATGGCATCGCGGCGGATATACTCAATCAGCATGAAGGCGAGCTGGCTTGCAGTGCGGGTGCCCTGCAGCTTCCTTACCACCCCCATCAACGGCACGCGCATTGTCGTCACCTGCGGATTTCCGACATTGAGCCACCAAAGCAGCTTCGCCCAATTAAACGGCCATAATGAGCCGCCATATTTCACCAGCTGCTCGTTAAGATCGGGAACGGTCATCATGAAGGCCACCGGCTCGCCATCGATTTCGGCGATCCGGATAAGGTCTTCGAACACGATCGGCTTCAGTTTCTTGCCCGCATAGGCAACCTCGGCGGGCGTGAAAGGGACGAAGCCCCAATTGTCGCTCCACGCATCATTCAGGATGGAAAGGATAAGCGCGGCTTCCTGATCGAACTTGCGCTTGTTGACGCGGCGGATGTGAATTTTCCCGCTTTTCTCCCCCATTGCAACAATTCGCCGGGTAAGTTCCGGGAAGTCTTCGATGATTGGCAGCGCGTAGGTGAGGAGATCCTCAACCTTCTGGTGCCCAGCGCCCTCAATCCACTCCTGATAGTCGGCGCTGTTGAAACCCATCATCACCGTCGGCGGATGGTCATGTCCCTCGATCAGCAGGCCCGGTTCATCCCACATCGCGAAGCTGACTGGCCCGAGCATTTTGGTCATGCCCTTGGCACGCAGCCATTTTTCCGCCTCGGCCAACAGGGCATTGCCGATCTCGGCGCTTTCGGCCTCGTAAAATCCCCAGAAGCCGGTGCCGGGGCCCATGCCCTGTTCGACGGGCTGTGCGAGCGCGAGATGGTCGATATGGGCGGAAATCCGGCCGACCACCTGTCCGGCACGGCGGGCAAGGAAAAGCTGCGCCTCGGCATGTTCAAACCACGGATTCTTGCCCGGAGTCAGGAGGCCGTAAACCTCGTCCTTCAGCGGAGGCACCCAATTGGGATCGTTCGCGTAGAGACGAAAGGGCAGGTCGACAAATTCCGCCAGCGCCTTTTTCCCTGCCACCGGTGTGACGCGCACTTCGCCTGCCTGCATAAATCCATTCCCTGTCCGATATTGGCGGCCTTATGCTGCGCAACTGCGCACAGGGCAACCGGTTACAGCCGCAGTTTGACCGCCAGCCCGCCCAGCCCCTGCTTGTCCTCCGGCAGCAAGCCCCAACGAAGCGCGAGCCACAAGCAAGGCCAGAAAAGTGCAAAGAGCGAAAGCGCGCGGATGCGCTGGCCGAAAGGCGCGAGCAATTCGCCAACGCCCCAAAGCAGGGCGATACAGCCAGCACCGGCGAGCAATGCCCGGAAAAAGCCGTGCCCGAATGGCGAAACCCGATCGGCCCAATATAGTTCGGCAATCGCCAGCAGCGCGGTCAGCACCACTGCCGCCGACACTGCAATCGCCATTCCGGTCGCGCCCATATCCGGGACAAGCCAGATGCCCAGCGCCAGCCAGATAGCCAGCCCGGCAAGACTGTTGGCAAGCGGAAGGCCGCGATGGCCGATCATCTCGACTATCGGGGTCGCCGGGCCCAATGCCGCTTCTGCCGCGCGCGCAGCGAGCAGGATCACGAGTACCAGCAATGCCGCCTCCGACCCCGGAGCAAAGGCAGTCAGCAAATCGGCGGCGATCAGGATGAGGAAGCCCGCCAGCGGCACCGCGAGAAGCAACGAAATATGTGTCGCAAAACTGTATAGCGGCGCAATCTCTTTCCGGTCGACCGCCGCCTGCGCCGAAGCCAACGGGGCCAGGACATAAAGGAAGGACTGGCGCACGATCAACGGTATCGACGCGACCTTGCGCGCAATCCCGAACAGCCCTGCCGCCGTTGCACCACCTGCGCCGGGAACCATCGCGTTCAGCAGGATTGGCGGCAGATCATTATAGGCACGGCGGGCAAGCGCCGGAGGCAACATTGCAAGCCCGGTGGCCAGCGTTTCGGCGCGCAGCGATGGCGGCAAGGGCGCGCGCAACAGCAAGGCGGGGTCATAATAGCGGGCGAGCAATTTCCAGCTCAACCATGCAGTCAGCCCGAGCGAGGCAAGATGCCCGAAGAGCAGCCCTTCAAACCCCAACCCGGCGAAAAAGAAGCCTGCGGCAAAGATCAGCCGGGCGACCTGCTCCCAGAATATCCGCAGGCGGATTTCAGGGCCGAAGGCGCGCATCGCGCGCGCGGCTGCTGTCGCAGTTTCGACAAAAATCCAGAGCGGAAGGCTCCAGGCGAAGATGGCGATTGCCTGCGGCAGCTTCGCCGCATCGCCCGGCGCGCTGGCAACCGAGCCAGCCAGCATCGGGGCGCTAAGCGAGATCGCCAGCGCAGCAAGGATGCCGAGTCCTGTGCCCACCACCAGCGCAAAACGCACCGCGCCATGCTGTTCCTCGCGGCTCGAACTGGCGGGCACGATGCGCTGCAAGGCTTGCCCCAGCGCCAGATCGAGCAGGTTCGCCAATATGTTCACCGCTGCCCAGAGCACGACATAAACGCCATAGCCGGCCAGCCCGAACATCCATGTATAGGCCGGTTGCGAAACCACCTCGATCAGCGCGCCGAGCCGCGCGACTGCGGCAAGCCCGGCCCCTTTGGCGACATCGCTGCGATCGATGGTCTGCGCCTGCGCCTCGACCAGCGCCTCTTCCTGCGGCCCGCTCATTATTCCTCGGTGCGGACGAGCACCGTCTCACCGATTAGCAGGAACAAAAGGAAAGGCGCCCAGGCAGCAATGAAGGGTGGGTAAGCCCCGAGATTGCCCATCGCCAGCGCGAAATTATCGGCCACGAAATAGGCAAAACCCAAAGCCATGCCGATTACGGCGCGCAGGAAAAGTGCGCCCGATCGGGCAAGGCCGAAGGCCGCGACTGCCCCCAGCAGGGGCATCAACAGCGCCGATAGCGGCCCGGAAATCTTGTGCCACAATATGCCTTCCAGCGTGTCGGTTCTCCGCCCCGCCGCCTTGAGGTCGTCGATCGCCCGCATCAGCGGCAGGAAGCCCAAAGCATCGCCATCAACCTTCAGCCGATTGAACCGTTCCGCCTCTATCCCGCGCCCGACGACCAGTTCGGGCAGCTTTTGCTGTTCGGCCTTTGCCACATCGAAAATCTCGATATTCTCAAGCTTCCATGCACCGTCGCTAAGGCTGCCTGTTTCTGCCTGGATAACCCGTTTCAGGCTGCCGTCAGTGCGCTGATAAACGCGAACGCCCTGCAATTTGGTATCGGCACCTTTCCCCGAAACGGTGCGCACCTGAACCAGATCCCGGCCCTCGCGCACCCAGACATTGGTGCGCACCCCGTTATCCAGGGGAACCGGACCATATTCAACATCCTGCCAAACCTTCAGCCTGGCAGTCGCCGGAGCCACAACCGTGTCGTTGAATGCAAAGGAAACACCGGCAACCAGCAGACTCGCAGCCAGCATCGGCGCAAGGATCTGGTGGGCGGAAAGGCCCGCCGCCTTCATCGCGATAACCTCGCTATTCTGACTGAGTGTCGCAAAGGTGATCAAAGTAGCAAGCAACACGGAAAAGGGCAGGAAACGGGCAATGATCTGCGGCGCACGCATCCCGACATAGCGCCAGAGATCGGCTTCGCTATTACCGGCAACCGCCAATATCTTCCCGCTTTCACCGAGAAGGTCGAGTGTCTGCAACACCAGTACGAGCATCAGCAATACGGCAAAGGTCCGCACGAGGAACAGCCGCGCCATGTACCAGCCGATTTGCCGCGAAGGGAAAAATTGCAGCCGCACCGCCTATGCCTCCTGCAGCAGCAGGCGCGACTTGCGTCGGCCAAAACGGAACAGCTTCTTGATCGACTTGCCTGCCTTCGCCGCAAACACCTCAAGCGCGCCGATAGGCTGGCCACCCGGCACCTGCGCGATCACATAATACATCCACAGGATCAGCCCCGCAAAGCCAAGGAAGGGCAGCCACAGCGCTATCGCGGGATGCACCGACCCCAGCGCCCCCATCGATTCGGCATATTCGTTGATCTTGTGGTAGGTCACCACCATTACGATCGACAGGAAGACCCCGAGTGCCGAGGTCGAGCGCTTGGGCGGAATGGCCAGCGCCAGCGCGAGTAGCGGTAGGAGGAGCATCATCGCAACCTCTACCATGCGAAAATGGAAATTGGCCCAGGCCGCATTGCGTTCGGCCTTCGGCCTTCCTGCATCGTTGCCTACCTTGACCAGTTCGGTCAGCGTATATTCGCGATCCTTGCCGCCGCGCCCGCGAAACTGCTCGATCTGCGGCAAATCGATCGGCACATCATGGCTGGAAAAGCTGAGAACGCGCGGATTGCGGTAATTGGGCGCATCATGCACCAATGTGCCGCTCGTCAGCCGCAGGATGATCGTATCGGGATCGTCGGTGCGCAGAAATTGCCCCTTTTCCGCCGTGACCGAAATCGACTGGCCCTTCTTGTTCTCGGCAAAAACGAACAGGCCGGAAAGATCATTACCCTGATTGCGGCTTTCCTCTATCCGCATCGTCAGATTATCGCCCAGATTGTTGAACTCGCCAACCTTGATCGACGCCCCCAATGCACCCGAGCGCAGGTCGAAACGCAGCTCTTCATACAGATAGCGAGAGGTGGGCTGGACCCAGCCGACAATGGCAAAGTTCACCAATGCCAATGCGATAGCGTATAGATAGGGCACGCGCAGCAGCCGCCAGTAACTTTGCCCGACTGCACGGAAAATGTCTATTTCCGACGATGTCGCGAGCTTGCGGAAAGCCAGCAATATCCCCAGCAGCAAGCCGATGGGAATACCCAGCGACATATATTCAGGGATCAGGTTCGCCAGCATCCGCCAGACGATGCTAACCGGCCCGCCCTCAGCAGCGACAAAATCGAAAAGCCGCAGCATCTTGTCGAGCAGCAACAGCATCGCGGCGATTACCAGCGTGCCGACCAGCGGCAGCGCGACGAGTCGTGCGATATAACGATCGGTGGCGGTCAAAAATTTCAACTTGTGGTCGCCCTGTCACCCTATTTTGGCCGCAAATCGTCCCGATATACCCGATCAGGATCAGGAGCAATATCGTTGGTCGTTTATTGACCAACACTTAAGGTACGGAGTTGAAACAGCAATGGCACGTTTCATTGCCGCATTCGCAGCCGCCGCGCTCGCCATGACGGGTACGGCCTCGGCTGGAAGCGTTATTTCTAACGATATGAGCCGCTGCGGCGCCGATCAGGGCCCTGCAGTGAAGATCATCGTCAATGGCGTCAAGGGATCATCGGGCAAGGTACGGGTGCAGAGCTATCCCGCAACCAAGGCGGCCTGGCTGACCAAGGGTCGCTGGCTGCACCGCGTCGAATCGGGTGCGCGCGCAGGATCGATGAGCTTTTGCCTGCCCGTCGCTACAGTCGGCAACTATGCGATCGCCGTGCGTCACGACAAGAATGGCAATGGCAGCACCGACATTTCATCGGATGGCGGAGGGTTTTCCAACAACCCTTCGATCAACATCCTCAATCTCGGCAAGCCGTCGGTCGGAAAGGTCAGCTTTTATGCGGGTTCTGGCGTAACTACGATCACCGTCAACATGAAATATATGTAAGGGAATCCAGGGTGTAATTTGGCTCTCGTCGCGCTTCTTTCCAATCCGCACTCGACCGGCAACAAGAGCCTGTTGCCGCAGGTGCGGAGCTTTTGCGCGAAGAACCCTGACATCTTTCACTATGAGGTGGAGGAAGTCGGCCAGATCGCCCGCGCGCTTGAAATGATCGCGCGCGTCAGGCCCAGGGTGCTTGTCGTCAATGGCGGCGACGGCACCGTGCAGGCAGCGTTGACCGAGCTCTATCATGGCGGGCATTTCAAAGGCACGCCGCCCCCGGTGGCGGTGCTGCCCAATGGCAAGACCAACCTTATCGCGCTCGATCTGGGTGCCAGCGGCGATCCGCTGCAGGCGCTCGCAGACATATTGGAACTGTCAAAAGGCGATTTGTCCGGCCATGTCGTCGCGCGCGAACTGATCGCACTTTCCGAGGGCAGCGAGAATGCCCGTCCGGTGATCGGCATGTTCCTGGGCGGCGCCTATCTGGCGGAGACGATTCTCTATTGCCGGAACAAAATCTATCCGCTGGGCCTGCCCAACGGGATCAGCCATGTTATTGCCGCAATTGCGGCCATTTTCTCGGTGCTGTTCGGGCTGAAGGCAGATTTCCTGCCAAAACGGTCCGAGGCGATCCGTATTTCACTGATCCGCGATGGAGAGCTTAAGGGCCGTTTTTCGGTGCTGATTGTCACCACGCTCGAAAAACTGCTGCTCGGCGGGCGCGTGCGCACCGAGGGCAGCGGGCACCTCAAGCTGATGGCGGTCGATTACAAGCCGTGGGTGCTGGTGCGGATGATACTCGCCTCGCTCGCCGGGCGGCTTGGCAAGGGGCGCGTCGAGGGAATCCACATTTCGAACGGCGACATCATCCGCATCGATGGCGGGCGCAGCAATGTGATCCTCGATGGCGAAGTGTTCGAAGCCGACAGCGACCGGCCGATCGTGCTGCGCTCCACCCCGCCGGTGCCGTTCCTCAAGCTTGCCGCCTGAGGCAATCGCATAACCGGCAAAAAGGCGTTAAGGCCGTCCGATGTCCTCGCTCACCCAGCTTGTCACCGAAGAACTTGCGCAGCCGGTTGACCCGCGCGTGCGTGCCATGGCGGCGGCGCTGGCGGCCCGATATCCGGGCGCTGCGCGCGCCGTGCTGTTTTACGGCAGTTGCCTGCGCGAAAGCCAGCTCGACGGGCTGATGCTCGATTTCTACCTCATCGTGTCAGATTATCGCGCAGCCTATGGCAAAAGCTGGCTGGCGCGCGCCAACCAGCTTGTCCCGCCAAATGTCTTTCCGTTCGAACAGGACGGGCTGATCGCCAAATTTGCGGTGCTGAGCGAGGCGGACTTTTACCGGCTGAACGGCCCGGAAACGCGCAACGTCTCGGTCTGGGCGCGTTTTGCCCAACCGGCGCGGCTGGTATGGAGCGCGGATGCCGACGCCGAGGCAAAGGCCGTCGCTGCCGTTGCACGCGCGGCGCCGACGCTGCTGGCGGCGGCCGGGCCGGTCAAGGGCGAAGCCCCGCTCGACTGGTGGCGGCGCGCCTTTGCGCTGACCTATTCGGTCGAACTGCGCGCGGAGCGCAAGAGCCGGTCGCAATCGGTGATCGATGCCGATCCCGAACGCTATGCGCGCTTCGGGGCGGCGGCGGTCGCGGCCATTCCCGCTGGCGCCAAAAGCGGTGACTGGGCGCGCCGCCGCATCGAAGGCAAATTGCTCTCGGTCGCGCGGCTTGCCAAGGCGGCCTTCACCTATTCGGGCGGGATCGATTATCTTGCGTGGAAGATCAACCGCCATGCCGGGACGCAGATCGAGATCAAGCCCTGGCAGCGCAAATGGCCGCTGGTGGCGGCGCTGGTGCTTGTCCCGAAACTTCTGGCCAAAGGCGCAGTGCGTTAGAGCGGGATGATGTTACTTTAAACCGTAGCCCTGAGCCTGTCGGTGCCGCAGGCGGGCGAAGCCCAACGGCGCTTCACTGCTGGGCGTGCTTCGACAGGCTCAGCACTACGGTTTTGAATGAAACCGGTTTAATGTCATCACGATCTAACTGCGGAAAACCACCGTCCGGCTGCCGTTGAGCAGCACCCGGTCCTCCAGATGATCACGCACCGCTGCGGCGAGCACGCGGCTTTCGATATCGCGGCCCTTCGCGACCAGATCGTCTGGGGTGTCGGAATGGCTGACGGATTCGACATCCTGCGCGATGATCGGGCCTTCGTCGAGATCGGCGGTGACATAATGGGCGGTCGCGCCGATCATCTTCACCCCGCGGGCATGTGCCTGGTGATAGGGCTTCGCGCCCTTGAACCCGGGAAGGAAGCTGTGGTGGATGTTGATGCACCGCCCCGACAGGAATTGCGCAAGATCATCCGACAATATCTGCATATAGCGGGCAAGCACCACCAGTTCGGCCCCGCTTTCGTCGACCAGCGCCTTTACCCGGGCCTCCTGTTGCGGCTTGGTTTCGGCGGTAATCGGCAGATGGTGCCAGGGAATATCGCCGACCAGCGATGGCTTTGAAAGGTCGCGCGGGTGGTTCGATATGATCGCCACCACCTCCATCCGCAGCTCGCCGACGCGCACGCGGTAGAGCAGGTCTTCGAGACAATGGTCGAATTTGGAGACCATCAGCAGCACCTTGCGCGGCGTATCGGCTTCGCGAATCTGCCAGTCCATCTGGTGCGCCGATCCGATGCCCGAAAAGGCCGTGCGCAATGTCGCGATATCAGGTGCGGAGGGCAGGACTTCGAACTTCACGCGCATGAAGAAACGGCGACCGTCGACATCGTTGAACTGCTGCGATTCGAGGATGTTGCAGCCATTATTGGCGAGGAAGGAGCTGACCGCCGCAACCAGCCCCGGCCGGTCGGGGCAGGAAAGGGTCAATATATACTGCGTTTCCATCATCGCTCCCCCCGCTGCACCGCGTTTACACGATCCCGACAGCCTTGCCCGCCCGTTCAAAGCGGCCAAGGATATCCTGCACCTGATCGGCCGTATGTTCGGCGCAAAGCGAGCAGCGCAGCAGCGTCATCCCTGCAGGCGTCGCAGGCGGGCGGGCGAGGTTGACGTAAAGCCCTTCCTTCAGCAGCGCCTCCCACATCATCGCGCCGCGTTCGAGATCGGGCATGATGACTGCGATGATCGCCGATTGCGGCTCGTCAGTGCCGAGCTGGAAGCCGAGATCGCGCAGCCCCTTGTGCAGCGTCTTCGAATTTTCCCAGAGATGCGCGCGCTTGTTGCTGCCGTGCATCAGTTTGCGCACCGATGCCGCGCTCGATGCCATCACGCTCGGCGGCAGGGCGGCGGTGAATACATAAGGGCGGCAGACCAGACGCAGGATTTCGAACTTGGGATGGTTCGAGACGCAGAAACCGCCCACGGTGCCCACGCTTTTCGAAAAGGTGCCGATGATGAAATCGACATCGTCGATGCAGCCCTGCTCCTCAGCCACGCCGCGGCCATGCTGCCCGATAAAGCCCATCGAATGGGCTTCGTCGACCAGCACCATCGCGCCCGCCTCTTTGGAAATGCGAACCATTTCCTTCAGCGGCGCAACATCGCCCATCATCGAATAGACGCCCTCAAGCACAACCAGCTTGCCTGCTTCGGCGGGAAGCCGCTTCAGCCGCTTTTCCAGTGCCTCGATATCATTGTGGCGGAAGGCAACAATTTCGGCATCGCCCATCTTGCAGCCATCATAGATCGAGGCGTGACTGTCGATATCGAGAATGATATAATCGCCCTTGCCCGCAATGGTGCTGATGATGCCCAGATTGGCCTGATAGCCGGTCGAAAAGACCATCGCATGGTCCATGTCGTAAAATTCGCGCAGCGCCGCCTCGACATCCCTGTGCGGATCGAAAGTGCCGTTGAGCACGCGGCTGCCCGTGGTGCCAGCACCGAAATCGTCGAACGCCTGCTTGCCCGCGGCGATGACATCCTCGTCGAAGGTCATCCCCATATAATTATAGGTGCCGAGCAGGATCGTTTCGCGCCCGTTGCAGATCGCGACGGTGGGCGAGAGCACCTTTTCCATCACCAGGCTGAACGGATCGGTTACGCCGGTCGAAAGCAGCGCCGCACGCTGTTCGATCAATGGGTCGAATTTTGAAAACAGGTCGGTCATGTCAATCCGTAAGCTTGATCACCGCATCGACGAGCTGGCCAACATTTTCGATCTCGGCCTGCATGTTCATGGTGATCACGATGTCGAACGTGTCTTCGACCTCGGCGACAAAATCCATGACGGTCAGGCTGTCCCATTCGAGATCGCCGGCAAAGGTGGTCGCGTCGCTCAGCTCAACGCCTTTTTTGTTGAACGGCTCGATCAGGCTTTTCAGCTTGTCGAACATTTCGCTGCGGTCGGTCATATATCTTCCCTAACTATATATTGTCGCGCCATTGGCAGGCGAATAAGGCCGCATAAGGGCGATTTATGGCCAAAGTCTAGAGCCACCCTTCGGCCTTATACCAGCGCGCCGTTTGCTTCAGGCCTTCGCGCGTGTCGATCAGCGGCGTCCAGAGCGCCGCCGGGGGCGCCGCATCGCGGCTGATAACCCAGTCGGGATGGCTCATATAGCTTGCCCTGTCGGGGGTGAGTTTGGCTTTCGCGCCGCGCACCATCCGGTCGCCCCAGGCAGCGGCGAAAAGCAGCGGGCGCGGGGCCGCTATGGTCGCAACCCTTCTCCCCAAGGCCCATCCAATCGCGCGGGCAAAGCGGCGATGCTCCCAGCCCCCCGGCTCGTCATCGTCGGCCTCGAAGAGACGGGCCGTCGCATCTTCATGGCGTGGCAGCAGCACGACCAGCAAACGGGCCAGATCGTCTACATGGATCCACGAACCCTTGCCCGCAGGCGGAAGCAGGCAAAAGCCTCTAGCCGCCATTTTGAACATTTCCAGCACCTCGGTATCGCCCGGGCCATAGACGCCGGGTGGACGAATGATCGTCCAGTCGAGCATGCTGGTTGCCACCAGCTTCTCACCCTTTGCCTTGCTGGCGCCGTAAACCGAAAGCTGCGGCTCGCGGGCCGACAGCGAGGAGACATGAACGAAGCGGCTTATGCCAAGCTCTCTGGCTGCGTTCAGCAGATTGGCGGTGCCCATGACATTGCCTGCCTCAAATCCTGCGGCATCCGGCGCATTGACGACGCCTGCAATGTGCAGGACCGCCTCTGCCCCTTCGCACAGTTCGGCCAGGCTTTCCGGCCGATCAAGCGCGCCTTCGACCCATGTTATGCCCGGCCTTGCCTGCTGACTGCGGCGTGTGAGCGCGCGGACATGCCATCCTGCTTCGATCAAGCGGTCAAGCGTTGCACGGCCAACAAAACCGGTTGCGCCTGTAAGGGCGACCACGCCCCTGCCTGCCATCAGAGCAGGACCATCTGATCGCGGTGGACCAGCACCTGACGGGGGACTGCGCCCAAAATGGCCTCCAGCTCGCCGGATCGTTTGCCGCAAATCTGTGCGGCATCGACCGCATCATATTCGGACAGCCCGCGCGCCAGTGTCTCGCCATGAACAGCGACGATATCGATGACGTCGCCCCGCCTGAATTCGCCGACCACCCCCGTCGCACCAGCCGGCAGCAGGCTTGCCCCGCCGCGCAGGGCCTTTGCGGCACCGGCATCGACGATGACGCTGCCTTTTACCGACAGCCTGCCGCCGATCCAGCTTTTGCGCGCACTGCCGCCTTCGCGAGGTGCGAACCATGTGTAAGGCGCGTCATGTTCCAAAGCGGCGAGCGGGTGTTCACGCAGGCCGGAGGCAATTGCGAGGCCGATCCCCGCGCGGGTGGCGATATCGGCGGCGTCCAGTTTCGATGCCATCCCGCCCGACCCCATTCCCGAGGAGGAATTGCCGGTCACCATGATGCGGATGCGGCCATCGACCTTTGCCACTTCGGCAACCAGTTGGGCATCCGGATCCCTGGGATCGCGGTCATAAAGCCCATCGACGTCGGACAGCAGGACGACGCCATCGGCACCCGCGGCTTGTGCGACCCGTGCCGCCAGCCGGTCATTGTCGCCGAAACGGATTTCTTGCGTCGCAACGCTGTCATTCTCGTTGATGACGGGCACTGCGCCAGCGCCGAGCAAGCGGTCCAGCGTCGCGGTGATGTTGAGGTAGCGGCGGCGATCCTCCAGATCGTCAAGCGTCACCAGCATCTGGGCAGCGGTCAGCCCTTGTGCGCCGAGCAATTCGGCCCAGATGCCCGACAGCAGAATCTGCCCGACCGAGGCAGAGGCCTGCGCATCGGCAAGGCTGGCACGACCGCCTTTTTCAAGGCCCAGCCGTCGCGCACCCAGCGCTATCGCACCCGAACTGACAACCACGACTTTCTGCCCGGCTTTGTGGCGTGCGGATATGTCGGCAACCAGCGTTTCGAGCCACGCCCGACGGACCGCTCCATCCGGTTCGACCAGCAGCGACGAGCCGACCTTTACCACCAGAAGCGGGCATGTAGCTGAGCTTAGATGGGCGACCATTCGCCTTCCTCATTGTCACCGCTGGAGGTCTCGACACTGCTCTTTTCGGGCAGCGCCGCAATGACGCGGTCGAGCACCTTGTCAACGCCCTGTCCGGTGGCGCCCGATATGGCGATCACCTCTTGCGCCCCGGCCGCCTCAAGCTGCGCCGATATATCGGCCATCAGTTCCTCGTCGAGCAAGTCGCCCTTGTTGAGCGCAACAATTTGCGGCTTGTCTTCAAGGCCTGCGCCATAGGCTTCGAGTTCGTCGCAAACTATGTGCCAGGCCGCAACCGGATCGTCGCCGGTCGCGTCGATCAGGTGGATCAGTATCTGGCAGCGTTCGATATGGCCAAGGAAACGGTCGCCGACGCCTGCCCCTTCCGCCGCACCGGCGATGAGCCCCGGAATGTCGGCAAGCACAAATTCGCGGCCTTTATGGCTGACAACGCCAAGCTGCGGGCGCAGCGTGGTGAAGGCATAGGCCCCGACCTTTGCCTTGGTGTTGGTCACCTGGTTTATGAAGGTCGATTTGCCTGCATTGGGCAGGCCGACAAGCCCGGCATCGGCGAGAAGTTTGAGCCGCAGCCAGACCCACATTTCATCGCCGCTCTCGCCCGGCTGGTGCTGGCGCGGCGCGCGGTTGGTGCTGGTCTTGTAACTCGCATTGCCGCGACCGCCCATTCCGCCTTTGAGGAAGGTCATGCGCTGGCCGACTTTTGTGAGATCGGCGAGCAAGCTTCGCTCATCATCATCGGCGAGGATTTGCGTTCCGACGGGAACCTTGATCACAAGGTCTTCGCCGCCCGCACCGTAGCGATCGCGGCCCGCACCGGGCGTCCCGCGCGGGGCCTTGAAATGCTGGGTATAGCGGAAGTCGATCAGCGTATTGAGCCCTGCCACAGCCTCGAAAACGATGTCGCCACCCTTGCCGCCATTGCCGCCGTCAGGGCCGCCATATTCGATATATTTTTCGCGGCGAAAGCTGACCGCGCCGGGCCCGCCGGCGCCGGAGCGTATGTAGATTTTCGCCTGATCCAGGAAATGCATGGCCCGCCCTTAGGCGAGGAATGCTGTTTTGACCAGAGTTGGTGCTGAAGGAGGCATGGAAATGGACATGGCGGCCCCATGCTTCAGATCCCCCTCCTGCTTGCGGGAGGGGTTAGGGGAGGGCCTGAATTGTTTCGCGTTCGGTCGGAACCTCCCCCGGCCACTGTGGCTACGCCACGCCCGCGGCGCCCCGCTTCCTGGAGGGGGGAGAAAGCGCCTTCCGCCCTCAGCGCGACCGATGTTCGGTGCCCAATCCCGCCGTGATGAACAGCGCGGTCGCCTCCCCATCTATATCGGCGATGTGCCAGACGCCGGGCGGGTTGATGGCATATTCGCCGGGGCCGAGCGTAACCGTTGTCGTCCGCTGATCGGGAAATTCCTGATGCAAGACCATCTGCCCGGAAAGGCAAAGCACAACCTCGTCCCCGGCAGGGTGCATTTCCCAGCTCGGCCAGCTTTCGCTGAAACGGTGCATCGAGACCAGCCGACCTTCGGCATCGTCGCCATCATGGCGGTCACCATAGGCCATGTACCAGTCCATCCCGCCGGTGAATTCGGGCTGGGGAATGGCGGTCGCGCCGAGGCCCAGATGGAGCGGGAAAGTTTCCAGTTTCCGGACAGTCATCGCTGCATCTCCTACCCACGCATTTCCACCAGAAAGACGCGCTGAGATTCCCTGGATTCCCGCAAAATCGAAAATTTCGGGAATCCAGGCACTGGCTTTCTTACATGGTGAAGGCGTTCAGCTTGTTCCCGTCCGGATCGCGGAAATAGCCCGCGTAAAAGCCTTCATCGCCGCGCGGTCCCGGCGGGCCTTCGCAGGTGCCGCCATTGGCGAGCGCGATATCGTAGAGCCGGTGGACCTGTTCCTTGTCCTTCGCCTCGAGCGCGACCATGACGCCATTGCCGACCGTCGCGGGATTGCCATCATAAGGCTTGGTCAGGCCGATGCCTGCCGCGCCGCCCGGCTTTCCCCAGGCGATGAAGCCGTCAAATTCCATCATCCGCGGCGTATCGAGCTCTGCAGCAATGGCGTCATAAAATTTCGCCGCCCGCGCAAGGTCGTTGGTTCCCAGTGTCACATATCCGATCATCGACTCGCCTCCTTCAATGCGTGGAACATTAATGGAACATATACGGGTGTCAAGATCGGTCTTTTTGGTTTCGCGCAAAGACGCAGAGGAGCTAGAGTTTGTCCTGTTTGGATTGAAACCAAACCGTAGCCCTGAGCTTGTCGGTGCCGAAGGCGGGCGAAGCCCAACGGCGCTTCAAAGGTCAGCGCAAACCTTGAGGCGTGCTTCGACAGGCTCAGCACTACGGTGCTAACTAAACAGGACAAACTCTAGCCGAGCCGAAGGCTCATCAACTTCAGCCAGCGAAATTTCCGTCGCCATATCGGATTGAGGGCGACTTCGCCGCAAGTGTAACTCTCTGCGCCTCTGCGCCTCTGCGCGAAACCCTGAATCACGCAGGTTTCGGCCACTCCCCCGCCGCGACCAGCTTGTCTATCGTGCGCGTTTCGAAATCGCCCGCATCGTGCCGTTCGGGCAGGCAGGTGGCGGGATCGCCCATCACGCGGTTGACCATCCGCCCGCGCTGCGCCGCCGGGCGTGCTGCTATCTGTCTGGTCCAGCGCTGGACATGTTTGTAGCTGGCGACGTCGAGAAACTCGCCCGCCTCATAGACCAGCCCCATCGCCAGCGCGCCGTACCAGGGCCAGATCGCGATATCGGCGATACTATATTCGTCGCCTGCCATAAACTCGCGCTCCGCCAAATTGCGGTCGAGCACATCCATCTGCCGCTTCACCTCCATCGCGAAACGATCGATGCAATATTCGATCTTGAACGGCGCATAGGCATAGAAATGGCCGAACCCGCCGCCCAGATAGGGCGCGCTGCCCATCTGCCAGAACAGCCAGCTCAGCGCCTCGGTGCGCTTGGCAGGGTCGGTGGGCAGGAAGGCGCCGAATTTCTCGGCCAAGTAAAGCAGGATCGCCCCCGATTCGAACACCCGCTGCGGTTCCGCGCCCGACCGGTCGACCAGCGCCGGAATCTTCGAATTGGGGTTGGCCTCGACAAAGCCCGAACCGAACTGGTCGCCGCTACCGATATTGATCAGCCAGGCATCATATTCGGCGCCTGCATGGCCCAGTGCGAGTAGTTCCTCGAGCAGCACCGTCACCTTCACCCCATTGGGCGTGCCGAGCGAATAGAGCTGCAGCGGATGCTTGCCGACCGGCACTTCCTTGTCATGCGTCGCCCCTGCGACCGGCCGGTTGATATTGGCAAAGCGCCCGCCATTCTCCTTGTTCCACCCCCACACTTTTGGCGGGACATATTCGGACAGCGTCTGGTTGGGGGTCTCGGGCATGGGCTGCTCTCCTCTTTATCGGTTGTTCTTTGCAACCGGTATAGCGGGTGGAAGGGGTTTGGGTAGGAAAATTGAAGCGCCCACAGGCCGCGTCAGGCCGCCGCGATTGTCGTGCGGTGCAGCAGGCGGTGGTGCCCGTCATAGCCGCCGGTCGCGGCGTGGAGGACCGAGCGGTTGTCCCACATCAGCAGCATTCCGGGCTGCCATTTGTGGCGATACTGGAACGCCTCCTGCCCCTGATACTGGTAAAGCTCGATGAGCAGCGGCAACGCCTCTGCATCGTCCATGCCTTCAAAGCCGATGATATAGCCGAAACAGCTGAACAGCCCCAGCCGACCGGTTTCGGGATGCGCGCGGACAAAAGGGTGCAGCTGCGTCGCCTCGGCAGCCTTTGACGGGCGGATATCCATCGAACGCTTCGCCTTGTCGCCCTCGCCATAAGCACCATCGGGGGCATAAGCCCGCTTCGCCGAATGGATCGCCATGCGCCCCTCAACGCGGGCGCGCAACCTGTCGGGCATCGCGTCGAGCGCCGCATGCTGGTTGGCGAACAGCGTGTCGCCGCCGACGGGCGGGATCTTGATGCCAAAAAGGCAGGTGCCCGCCGGGGGCCGCGCCTGGAAACTCCAGTCACTATGCCAATTTTCGGCGAACAGCGGCGAGGTTTCATCGGCGAGCCGCTCGACCGCGATCACATGCTTGCGCCCCGGCACCGGCGCGATGAAGGGATCATCGCCAAAGCCGCCAAAATGCAGCGTGAAGCGTTCGAGATCGTCGTCGGTCAAATCCTGATCGGGAAAGGCGAGCACATGATGCTGAAGCCACGCCGCGCGGATCGCACCCACCAGATCGGCGGATAGCGGCTGGCGCAGGTTAACACCGGTTACGGTCGCACCGCACGCCTGGCCGGATGGGGTTATCTGCATAGGGGGCTCTCCTGTTGGGGGAGGCTAATTTGTGAACGGGGTTTGTCAATTGGGCAACTCCCTCTCCCACAGGAAGAGGATACTAAGCCTTTGCCGTAAGGCTTGGGCGAAGTTGGTGAGGGGTTCGTTAGTGTCGAAAGCGCACAACCCCGCACCCAGCTACGACTAGCGAGCAAGCTCGCAAGTCTTCACATCCCTCTCCCCATGAGAGAGGGGCTATCATTCACCCTTTGCGATCAACAGCGTGCGACGAATTTCGTGCAACATACCGTCTGTATTCGCCAGAACGTCACTGCTCCAGAACCGCAGCACCGTATAGCCCGCCGCTTCCAACTGCCTCGTTCGTTCCGCATCAGCTTCGATTTGCTCGCCATGCTGCCCGCCATCGAGCTCGATGATTAGTTTCACCTCAATGCACAAGAAATCCGCAATTCTGTTCTGCACCGGCTCCTGTCGTCGGAACTTGCAGCCTTCCATCTGGCGGTTGCGCAGATGTTTCCAAAGCCGCTTTTCCGCCTCCGTCATATCGCGCCGAAGACGGCGGGCATTTCGTGTCACAGCTTTCACAAAAATCCGGTAGCATACTCCCCTCTCCTATGGGGAGAGGTAGCGAGACTTGCGATCTCCGATCGCTAGTCGCAGCGGTGAGGGGTTGAGTGCTATCGGAAGGTCCAACCCCCTCACCAACTTCGCCTAGTTCGCTGCGCTCACAAGGCGGCGTGTCCTCTCCCCATGGGAGAGGGGATTTAGCTCACCCCCCGCCCAAGCGGCGCACAAGCCTCCGCCAGCCAGTCCTTCGCCTCGCCCTCCAGCTGCGGGCCGACAATCTCCAGCACGCGGGCGTGATAGTCGTCCCACCAGCGCAGCTCGTCGCGGGTGAGCAGGCTGGTGTCGACCAGCGTCTTGTCGATCGGCGCCCAGGTGAGGTTTTCGAAGCCGTAATAGGTGCCTTCCGCGCCCGCGATCTGCCGCTCCTCGACCAGGATCAGATTTTCGATGCGGATGCCATATTCGCCTGCCTTGTAATAACCGGGCTCGTTCGACAGGATCATGCCGGGGAGCAGCGGCTCATCGGTGCCCGCCTGCGAGCCGGTGAACTTGCCGATCCGCTGCGGTCCTTCGTGTACCGCGAGGAAACTGCCCACGCCGTGGCCGGTGCCGTGGGCGTAATCGAGGCCGCCCTGCCAGAGCGCCGCGCGCGCCATCGTATCGAGCTGCGCGCCGCGCGTGCCCTCTGGAAACACCGCCAGCGCGAGCGCGATATGGCCCTTGAGCACGCGGGTGAAGCGGTCCTTCATTTCAGGCGTAGGCTCGCCCGGGCCAACCCAGATCGTGCGGGTGACGTCGGTGGTGCCGTCGAGATATTGCCCGCCGCTGTCGACGAGGTAGATGCTGTTCGGCTCGATCGCGCGGTTCGACGCCTCGTCGACCTTGTAGTGACAATGCGCGCCATTGGGGCCGGTGGCCGAAATCGTGTCAAAACTCAGGTCGCGCAGCTGGCCGGTCGCGACGCGAAAATCCTGCAGCTTCGCGGCCGCCGAGAGTTCGGTGAGCCCGCCCTGATGCGCGGTGGCGTGCATCCAGTGGAGAAAGCCGCTCAGCGCCGCGCCATCGCGCGCCTGCGCGGCGCGGTGCCCCGCCTGTTCGATCGGGTTCTTCTGCGCCTTTGGCAAAATGGTCGGGTCGCGCAGCTCGACGATGCTGGCCCCGCCGTCTTTCAGCGCGCCGAAGATCGCGGCAACCGAACGTTCGGGATCGACCGCAACACGCTTGCCCGCCATGGCTTTCAGCGCGGGCACAAATTCTTCGGGTGCGTGCAGGCGCACGGCATTGCCCAGATGTGCGCGCACGGCATCGCTCACCTTTTCAGGCGCAACGAACAGGTCTGCGGTGCCATCGGCATGGGCGAGCACGAAGCTGAGCGCGACCGGGGTGCGCGCAACATCGGCGCCGCGCACATTGAGCAGCCACGCCACCGAATCGAGCGCGGCAATCACGGTGCTGTCGAGATTGCGGGTGGTCAGCCATTCGGCAATCTGTGCGCGTTTCTCGGCGCTGTTCTGCCCGGCATAGCGGTCCTCATGCACCACCAAGTGCGCCGCGCTCCTCGATGGCTGGTCATCCCAGACGGCGTCGATCGGGTTGCGCGAAACGGGCACCAGCTCCGCACCCTTGGCCTTGAGGGCAGCTGCGGCATTTTCGACCCAGCCCTTGGTATGCACCCATGGATCATAGCCGATCCGTCCACCTTGCGGCGCATGCGCCTTCAGCCATGCGGCAATGCTGGTTTCGGGTACGCCAACATATTGCCAGTTCCGGCCGTCGACCTGCTCGCGCACCTGCAGCGTATAGCGCCCGTCGGTGAAGATCGCCGCCTCCTCCGACAGCACCACGGCGTTGCCCGCAGAGCCGCCAAAGCCGGTCAACCAGCCGAGCCTTTGCGCATATTCGCCGACATATTCGCTCATATGCTCGTCGCAAATGGGAACGACAAAGCCGTCGAGCTGTTCCTTTTTCAACTGGACACGCAGGGCGGCGAGGCGGGCTTCATAGGTGGACATGGTTGCTTCCTGAATCTAATTGTCCGTCCCATATAGTGAGGACGTCGCCCTTATGAAACTGCTCCTGAAACTCGCAACCCCGATTGCCCTCTGCATCAGCGCCGCTCCGGTGCTGGCAGACGATATGAAGAAAGACAGCATGACCGCCAAGACCGCAACATCCGTCCGGCCCCCGATCGCCGAAAAGCGCCCCCACAGCACGACCGTGCATGGCGTGACGATCAGCGATGACTATCACTGGCTGCGCGACCAGGGCTATCCGAAGATCGAGAACAAGGAGATCCTTGCGCATCTCGAGGCGGAAAACGCCTATTATGAGGCGCAGATGGCGCCGCAGGCAAAGCTGGTCGAGACGATTTTCCAGGAGATGAAGGGGCGGATCAAGGAAGACGATTCGTCGGTGCCGCAAAAGGACGGCGATTACATTTACTGGTCGAAATTCGATGAGGGCGCGCAATATCGCAAGCATTATCGCAAGCCCGTGAAGGGCGGTGCCGACCAGTTGATCCTCGACGAAAACGTGCTGGCCGAGGGCAAGGACTATTTCCGCCTCGGTGCCGCCGAAGTCAGCCCCGATGGCAAGTTGCTCGCCTATGCCTATGACGATAACGGGTCCGAACGCTTCGATCTCCACATCAGCAACCTCGAAACCGGTGAGGAACTGAAGGACATCATCCCCGGCACGCTGTCGAGCATCGTCTGGACCAAGGACAGCAAGGGGCTGGTCTATGGCCTCGCCAACGAAAATTGGCGCACCGATAATGCCCATTACCACCGGTTGGGTGACGATCCGGCGAAGGCGAAGCTGCTCTACAAGGAAGCCGATATCGGCTTTGGCGTGGGCGTCGGCCTGACTGCGCAGGAAGACTGGATCGTCATCGCCACCGGTGACAATGTCACCAGCGAAGTGCGGCTGGTGCCCGCCGACAATCCGGCCGCCGAACCGATCCTGGTATCCCCCCGCAAGGTGGGCCGCGAATATAGCGTCGATATCCGCGACGGGACGCTCTACATCCTCACCAACGACGATCACGTCAATTTCCGCGTCGCCACCGCCAGCCTGAAAGGACCCGGTGAATGGGAAACGCTGATCGCCGGATCGGACCGGCACTATCTGACCGGGGTTTCGCTGTTCCGGGATTTCTTCGTCACCGAAGGGCGGATCGACGGCCTCGATCAGGTCGAGGTGCGCCGTTACGACAACCCGACCAAGGCGCTGCCTATCAGCTTTCCGGAGGCGAGCTATGTCGCGGGGCTCGGCGACAATCCCGAATATGCGGTTGAAAAGCTGCGCCTTGACTATGAATCGATGGTCACTCCTGACACCGTGTTCGACTACACCGTCGCGACCGGCACCTTCGAAACGCTCAAGGTTCAGGAAATCCCCAGCGGCTATGACGCCAGCCAATATGTGACCGAGCGGGTGATGATCGCCGCGCGCGACGGCGCCAGGGTGCCGGTGTCGATCGTGTACCGTAAAGGCTTCAAAAAGGATGGCAGCCAGCCGCTCCATCTTTATGCCTATGGCGCCTATGGTTATGCCATGCCTCCGGGGTTCAGCGCCAACCGGCTGAGCTATCTCGACCGCGGCTTTGCCTATGCCATTGCACATATCCGCGGCGGCGACGACCTTGGCTATCAATGGTATCTCGACGGCAAGCTGACCAAGCGCACCAATACGTTCAACGACTTTGTCGATGCCGGAAAGGCGCTGATCGACATGGGTTATACCGGCAAGGGCAAGCTGACCGCATCCGGAGGCTCTGCGGGCGGCGAGCTGATGGGCGCGGTGGTCAACCAGGCGCCCGAAATCTTTGGCGCGGTGGTCAGCCATGTCGCCTTTGTCGATGTATTGAACACGATGCTCGACAAGGATCTGCCGCTGACGCCGGGCGAATGGCCCGAATGGGGCAACCCGATCACCGACAAGGCCGCGTTCGACTATATCCGCAGCTATTCGCCCTATGACAATGTCGAGGCCAAGGCCTACCCGCCGATGCTGTGGACCGCCGGCCTGAACGATCCGCGCGTCACCTATTGGGAACCCGCCAAGATGGTCGCCAAGCTGCGCGCCATGAAAACCGACGACAATGTGCTGCTCCTCAAAACCAATATGGGTGCAGGCCATGGCGGCAAATCAGGGCGCTGGGAACGCTTGCGCGAAAATGCCGAGGAAGCGGCGTTTCTGGTGTGGCAGATGGGGGTGGCTGACGCGAAGTGAGCGCGCCCTTCACCCTCCCTTTCACCGCCACCCCCGAAGACATTGACGAACTTGGCCATGTCAACAATGCCGTGTGGGTGCGGTGGATTCAGGATATGGCGACCGCGCACTGGGCAGTCACTGCCGACCCGGCGCATGTCGATGCCTATATCTGGGTCGTGACCCGGCACGAGATCGACTATCGCGGCAATGTCGCGCTGGGCGACAGCGTGACGGGACGGACCTGGATCGAAAAGCCGCCGCGCGGCGCAACCTTTGATCGGCGGGTGGAGTTTGTGAACGGAGCAGGCAAGGTTATTGTCAGCGCGAATACGACATGGGCAATGCTAGACCGTGCGTCGGGGCGGCTGATACGGGTTCCGGCGGAAGTGGCAGCGCCATTTTTGGGTCGGGATCAGGCCGGGTAAACGGTCGACATGATTGCGATCTTACGGGTCAGTAGATGTCACCCGAAGCACCAAAGAACCGAAGAGATGGTAATGTTCAAACCTTGGGGGTTGCGCAGCGTTGCGGGTTAATAAAAAGGGCTTCGCCCAGCGCTACATAGTCTTCGGTGCTTTGGTGCTTCGGGTGACATCATTATTCGGCATCCGTTCAAGTGCCGGATCGATCAGCCTGCGAAGCCGAGCGTTGAACAATCCGGTGCCTATTTCTTTTCAAGCTTGTCCTTGAGCGCCGCAAGTGCGCCGAACGGCCCGGCCTCGCTCTCATCCTTCACCCCGGCGGCTTTCAACGCTGCGTCAGCGTTTGCACTGCGCGGGAAGGGGTCGAGCGCGAGGGCAAAGCTTTCGGCAACGGCTTCGCCAAGATCGATTGCGCGACCGTCATGGAACAGCGTGTCGCAATCGTCGGCGTCCAACTCCACTTCGGCGTCCGCATCATAAGATGCCTCGGCCACGAAACGTATCCGGAAGCTTTCCTCAATCGAGGCTGGCACCGGCTCCCCACTTGCGACGCAAGCCTGTAGCGCCTTGCCGCGCAACCTGCCCACGGCCAGATAGCCTGCACCGTCGGGTTGCACCGCGACATCGGCAGCCAGCAGATCGAGCGAAAGCAAGCCGAAACGCCGCACGAGGGCGGCGCGTTCCTTTTCATCGGCTTCGATGTGGCGCGGCTTCGCCCCGACCCCGATTTCCGACAAGGGGATGGCGCGGCTGAATTCGGGGGTGGCAGGCGCGCTCACCATTTGGCCTGCCCCGCCATTATGTCTGCGGCATCGCATTGCGCCAGCATGGTCGACGCCTGACGCAGGCCCTGCACGACAAGGTCAAGCTGGTCTGCCGTCGGGACAATTTCGCCGTACAAATTGCGTCGCAACGCCTCGGGCAGCATGTCCGGCGATGCACCGTCGGCCAAAGCCTCGCGATAGGCACCAAGACGACCGCCAAAGGCACCCAGCAACTTGCCGATACGCTTGCCCACCACCATGTCGCCCACGCCGAATTCACGCAGCTGGGCATCCATGTCGTCGATGAAAATTTCGGTCAGGAAAGCCATTGCTTGCGCCTGCGCCGAATCCTTTTCCAGCCGGATCAGCACCAGCGACAATGTCACCGAAACCATTTCGAAGCGACCGTCGACCGTGTCGGGAACGCCACCATCCAGATACCAAACCGGCCGACGCGCCTGCGCGACGATCTGATCATAAAGCGGACGCAGAGCCTCGCGTGGATCGGGCTCTGCGGGGCCGAAAAGGCGGCGTAACAACGACACTTGGCTTTTTGCTCCGGACATAAGCGGCGGCGCATCTGCGCTCATCCGCGGTTCATTTCGCGATGGATATTGCCATTGCCGCCCAAGGATGCAATGGCAATGCCGATTAAAGACATAAAAGGCCCCAATATGCCGAAGAACCGGATTTCAACCGCGATCAAATTTGCCGTTTTGCTGGGCACTGCGCTGCTTGCGCAGGGATGCACGCAGTTCCGTGCGCACCAGGGCTATATCGGCGATAGCGTGCTGATCTCTTCGGTGCAGGCGGGGGTCGACAACAAGGATTCGGTGCAGGGCACGCTCGGTCGTCCTACCTTTGTGGGTCAGTTCAGCCCCAATGACTGGTATTATTTCGCCCGCGATACCAAACAGCTGGCCTTCCGCAACCCGCGCCCTACCGCGCAGACGATCCTGCATATCCAGTTTGACAATGCGGGCAATGTGGTTGCCGTGAACCAGCGCGGGCTGGAAAATGTCGCAATGCTGAGCCCTGAGGGCGACAAGACGCCGACACTGGGCCGCGACACCAGTTTCTTTGAAGAGCTGTTCGGCAATATCGGTGCCGTCGGCGCGCCCGGCGCGGGCAGCTCAAGCGGGCAGCCCTAGAGCCTGCCTCACTGCGCCACGCCAGCCGAGGCCAGAACCGCCAGCGCGACGATTTCCGACGCGCTTGACGACATGGTAGCGATCTGCACCGGCTTTTCCATTCCGACCAGCATCGGCCCGATCACCTGATCGCCGCCCAGTTCGCGCAGCAGCTTGGCTGAAAGGTTCGCCGACTGAAGCCCCGGCATCACCAGCACATTGGCGGGGCCTGAAAGACGGCAGAAGGGATAGTTCGCCATCAGCGCCGGATTGAGCGCAACGTCGGGTGCCATTTCGCCTTCATATTCGAAGGCCACCTTGCGCTGATCCAATATTGCCACCGCATCGCGGATATTGCCCAGCCAGTTGCCCGCAGGATTGCCAAAGGTCGAATAAGACAGGAAGGCCACACGCGGGGTGTGCCCCATGCGGCGCGCGACCTGCGCGGTCTGTTCGGCGATATAGGCCAGTTCTTCCGCACTCGGCCGTTCGTTGACCGTGGTGTCGGACATGAAAACGGTGTGCGACTTGCCGACCAGCACGTGGATGCCGAAAGGTATCTCACCCTTTTTCGGATCGAGCACCCGCCGCAATTCGCGCATCGTCTGCGCAAAGGTGCGGGTGATGCCGGTGATCATCGCATCACCCTGATCCATCGCCAGCATGAGCGCACCAAAAATGTTGCGATCGCGGTTGACCATCCGCTGGATATCGCGGCGCAGATAACCGCGCCGCTGGAGCCGCGCATAGAGCCGGTCGACCATGGCGGGGACGAGCGGGCTCGATACGCTGTTGTGGATTTCATAGCTTTCGGGGTTGGCAACGCCCATCGCCTGCAAGCGGGCCAGCACGGTCGCGTCGCGCCCGACCAGCACCGGGGTGCCATACCCATCCTGCCGAAACTGGACGGCAGCGCGCAACACGACATCTTCCTCAGCCTCGGCGAAAATTACCCGCTTCGGCTTGCCCCGGGCGGTCTCGTAAACCTGCGCCATCACTGAGGTGGTCGGGTTCTGCCGTGCGCGCAGCGAGGCACGATAGGCGTCCATATCGGCAATCGGTTTTTGCGCGACGCCGCTGTCCATCGCCGCTTTGGCGACCGCCGACGATACAACCTCGATCAGGCGCGGATCGAACGGAGCGGGTATGATATAATCGCGGCCAAAGCTTTGCGCATTGCCGCCATAGGCCGCTGCCACATCCTCGTGCACCGTCTCGCGCGCCAGTTCGGCAATCGCATTGGCGGCGGCGATCTTCATTTCCTCGTTGATCGTCGTCGCGCGCACATCGAGCGCACCGCGGAAGATGAAGGGGAAACCGAGGACATTGTTGACCTGGTTGGGATAATCCGAACGCCCCGTCGCCACGATGGCATCGGGCCGCGCCTCCAGCGCATCGGGCGGGGTGATTTCGGGATCGGGATTGGCCATGGCGAAGATGATCGGCTTGTCGGCCATCGATTTGACCATGTCTTTCGACATGGCATTGGCCGCCGACAGGCCGAGAAACACATCCGCCCCCTTGATCGCTTCGGCCAGCGTGCGCGCCTCGGTGGGAACGGCGTGCGCCGATTTCCACTGGTCCATCCCTTCGGTGCGGCCCTGATAGATCACGCCCTTGCGGTCGCACATGATGACATTGCCATGCGGCACGCCCATCGCCTTGATCAGCTCGGTACAGGCAATCGCCGCCGCGCCCGCGCCGTTGCAGACGACCTTGATGTCCTTGAGGTTGCGACCCGTCAGCAGGCAGGCATTGATCAGCCCGGCGGCGGAAATGATCGCAGTACCATGCTGGTCATCATGGAAGACCGGGATGTTCATCCGCTCGCGCAATGTCTGTTCGATCACGAAGCAGTCAGGCGCAGCGATGTCTTCCAGGTTGATCCCGCCAAAGCTGGGCTCGAGCAGTTCGACCGCATCGATGAAGCGCTGCGCATCCTCGGTCTTCACCTCGATATCGATCGAATCGACATCGGCAAAGCGCTTGAAGAGGACTGCCTTGCCCTCCATCACCGGCTTCGACGCAAGCGCCCCCAGATTGCCCATGCCGAGGATCGCGGTGCCGTTGGAGATGACGGCGACCAGATTGCCCTTGGCGGTATAATCATAGGCCGTCGCCGGATCGTCGGCGATCGCCTGCACTGGCACCGCGACGCCCGGCGAATAGGCCAGGCTCAGATCGCGCTGCGTCGCCATCGGCTTGGAGGCGATGATTTCAATCTTTCCCGGACGTCCCTGTGCATGGAATTGCAATGCCTCGCGGGCGGTAAAGGGAACGTCGCTGTCACTCATGGATCACTTGCCTTGATTATTGGAATATCAACTTGCCCTAGCGGCAGGTTGGCAGGCGGCGCAACGAAATATTCCCCTCCTGCTTGCGGGAGGGGGCAGGCGAGGGCCTGGATTGTCGCCTGTTCGGTCGGGCCCTCCCCCAGCCCCTCCCGCAAGCGGGAGGGGGGAACAGACAGTCGCTGAAGTTTCCACAGTTTCGGATAGGCGCAGCATTTGCCTTGCCCCGGCAAGCCGGTATCAGGCTGACATGGACTCGCGCCCTGCCAAAAATGCCTCGCTGCCCGGCCTCGAAACGCCGACGCCGATGATGGCGCAATATCTGAAGCTGAAGGCAAAGGCCGATGGCTGCCTGCTTTTCTACCGCATGGGCGATTTCTTCGAGCTGTTTTTCGAAGATGCCAGGGCTGCTTCACAAACGCTCGACATCGCGCTCACCACGCGCGGCGAGCATGGCGGGCAGCCGATCCCGATGTGCGGCGTGCCCGTCCATGCGGCCGAAGGCTATCTCGCCCGGCTGATCAAGGCCGGGCATCGCGTGGCCATCGCCGAGCAGACCGAAACACCAGAAGAGGCAAAGGCGCGCGGCGGATCAAAGGCGCTGGTCGCGCGCGACATCATCCGGTTCGTGACCGCGGGGACGCTGACCGAAGACAGCCTGCTCGAAAGCAGCGCATCGAACATGCTGGTCGCGCTGGGGGAGGCGGGCGGTGAAATCGGGCTTGCCGCGGCCGACATTTCGACCGGTTATTTCGAGGTCAGCAGCATTTCCGCTTCGGCACTCGAGGCTGAACTGGCGCGGCTGGGGCCAAGCGAGATCGTGGCGCCCGAAGGTTTTGGCGCAAAACCTTATGGCACGATCGACCGGCCGAGGGACGGGTTCGACAGCATGGCGGGCAAAAGCGCGCTCGCAGCGCAATTCGGTGGCACCGATTTTGGCGCGCTGCCCCGTGCCGAACTGGCGGCAGCAGGCGGGTTGCTCGCCTATTTGGAGCATGTCGGGCAGGGCAAAATGCCCTTCCTCAAAATGCCCGTGCGGCGCGAGGTGCAGCAATATCTGCTGATCGATCAGGCGACGCGTGACAGCCTTGAAATTACCCGCTCGGCCAATGGCGGCGGAAGAGCGGGCTCACTGCTCGCCGAAATCGACCGCACGATCACCGGCGCGGGCGCGCGGCAGCTTTCCGCCGATCTTTCCGCCCCGTTGATGGACAAGGGCGCGATCGAGGCGCGGCTGGCGCTGGTGCAATGGTTCCACGATGCGCCTTTGCTGCGCGAAAGCACGCGCGCTGCGCTGCGCCAGTTGCCCGATATTGCCCGCGCGCTGGGTCGCGTGGTTGCGGGGCGGGGAAGCCCGCGCGACCTGGGGCAGATAAGAGACGGCCTCGATGGCGCGCGAATCCTGCGCGAGCGGCTGGGCGCGATGGCCGAGCGGCCAGCTTTGCTTGAGAGCCTGCTGCCGACACTCGACGGGCATGGCACGATGGTCGACCTGCTGACGCGCGCGCTGGTGCCGTCACCCCCGACCGAGACATCGCAGGGTGGCTATATCGCCGAGGGTTATGACGCCGCACTCGACGCGCTGCGGACGGCGGGGCGCGACGGGCGCGCAGCCGTGGCGGCGATGGAGGCGCGCTATCGCGCATCGACCGGGATCGCCGCGCTCAAGATCCGGCACAATGGCGTGCTCGGCTATTTCGTAGAAGTGCCTGCGAAAAATGCCGATCCGCTGATGGCGGCGGGCAGCGGCTTTACCCATCGCCAGACGATGGCTGGTGCGGTGCGTTTCAATTCGCCCGAACTGCACGAAGAGGCGCTGCGGATCAGCCAGGCGTCTGGCCATGCGCTGGCGGCAGAGGCGGCACATCTTGAGGAACTGACCGGCCATGTTCTCGCGCGCCGCGATGCGATTGCGGCGAGTGCCGATGCGCTGGCGCGGATCGACGTGGCGGCGGCGCTTGCCGAACGCGCGGCGGAGGGGCGCTGGTGCCTGCCCGAATTCGGGCCCGGCAACGAGCTGCATATCGAGGGCGGGCGGCATCCGGTGGTCGAAAGCGCGCTGGCGCGAACCGGCGAACGCTTCATCGCCAATGATTGTGCGCTGGCGCCGGACAAAAGGCTGTGGCTCGTAAGCGGCCCCAATATGGGCGGCAAGTCGACCTTTCTGCGGCAGAATGCGCTGATCGTCATCCTTGCGCAGGCGGGAAGCTATGTGCCCGCAACCTCGGCGCGGCTGGGTCTGGTCGACCGGCTGTTCAGCCGTGTGGGCGCCTCGGACAATCTCGCGCGCGGCCGTTCGACCTTCATGGTCGAAATGGTCGAGACAGCGGCGATCCTGGCGCAGGCGACCGAGCGCAGCTTCGTCATCCTCGACGAGGTGGGGCGCGGTACATCAACCTATGACGGGCTTTCCATCGCCTGGGCGGTGGTCGAGGGCATCCACGAAACCAACCGCTGCCGTTGCCTGTTCGCGACGCACTATCACGAACTGACGCGTTTGGCAGACACGCTCGACGCGCTGTCGCTCCACCATGTCCACGCCAAGGAATATAAGGGCGATCTCGTTCTCCTCCACGAAGTCAGCGACGGCCCCGCCGACCGCAGCTATGGCATCGCCGTCGCCAAGCTGGCCGGCCTGCCCCCGCCGGTATTGGCGCGGGCGGCGCAAGTGCTGGAGAAACTGGAAAAAGGCCGTGCCGAAACCGGGGGGCTGGCGGCGGGGCTGGGCGACATGCCCCTCTTCGGCGCTGCCCTCGATGCTGCCGAAGCCAAGGTCGATGCCGTGCGCGACAAGCTGTCCGGGCTGGACATCGACACCCTCACGCCAAGGCAGGCGCTCGATCTGCTATACGAACTGAAGGGGTTGGCCGGGGAAAGCTGATTCCAATCGCAGATTGGATGTGAAGAAGGCGGGAAGGAAAGAAGGGGGCAGCTTTCAAACAAACCCCTTATTATCTTCCCGCCTTCTTTACATTTTTTCTCGCTACGCGAGCGACAAAAACAGCCCTGCCAGCGCCGCGCTCATCAGGTTGGAGAGCGAACCTGCCGCTAGTGCCTTCAACCCCAGCTTCGCGATCATCGGCCGCTGGTTGGGGGCGAGGCCGCCGGTCACCGCCATCTGGATCGCGATCGAGCTGAAATTGGCGAAGCCGCAAAGAGCAAAGGTCACGATAGCGACGGTAGGTGCCGAAAGTGTCTTCAGTGCGCCCAGATCGATGAAGGCGACAAATTCGTTGAGGACGATTTTGGTGCCGAACAGCCCGCCAGCGGTCGCTGCCTCGTTCCAGGGAACACCGAGCAGGTACATCACCGGCGCGAAGACCTGCCCCAACAGGCCCTGAAAGCTCAATCCCTTGAGGCCCACCAGATTGCCGAGGCCGCCCAATACGCCATTGGCAAGCGCGACCAGCGCAACAAAGGCGAGCACCATCGCACCCACCGCGACCGCCAGCCTCACGCCGGTCTGCGCGCCTTGCGAGGCGGCCATGATGAGGTTGGCGGGCTTTTCATCCTCGTGCATTTCGAGCGCGATATCGGGATCGTCAACCGCCGGTTCGTTGGGATCGTCCGGCATGATCAGCTTGGCCATCAGGATTCCGCCCGGCGCCGACATGAAGGCGGCGGCGATCAGATAATCGATGCGGATGCCCATCGAGGCATAGGCGGCAAGGATGGTACCCGCGACCCCCGCCATGCCGACCGTCATCACGCAGAATAGCTGGGCTGGGTTGAGCGTCGCCAGATAGGGACGGATCACCAATGGCGATTCCGACTGGCCGACAAAAATGTTCGATGCCGCGCACAGGCTTTCGACCTTCGATATGCCGGTGACCTTTTGCAGACCCCCGCCGATCCAGCGGATCACATATTGCATGATGCCGAGATGGTAGAGGATCGAGATGAAGGCGGCGAAGAAGATGATGACCGGCAGCGCCTGTATCGCAAAATTCTGCCCCAGCGGATCGGTGGCGAGCCCGCCGAACAGGAATTTGGTGCCTTCATTGGCATAGCCCAGCAGGTTGGAAACCCCGGTGGCCGCCCCCTGCAAAACCCGGTTGCCCCACGGGACGTAAAGCACCAGCGCCGCAAGCCCAGCCTGCAAAGCAAAGGCCGACAGCACCACGCGCGGGCGGATCGCCCTGCGGTTGGAGGAGAGCAGGAAGGCGATCAGCAGGATCAGCGCCATTCCGGCCAGACTCAACAGGATTTGCATTTCTTCGGTCTCCCCAAACCTATCGACCGCGAAGGTCTATGCGGAGAAATGGACCCCGAAACAAGTTCGGGGTGACGAAATGCTGTGAATAGAAAGCCGCACCTGCTTGCGCCGTCCGATTTAGACGCTACCCATGCCCGAACACCAGAAACGGGGGAGCAAAGCCATGACCGACAGTCCGCAGACAGGAACGATGATCCCGCGATCCTTGTTCGTCTATTCGCTCCTTTATGGCGGGCTGGTGGTGCTGGCGGGCGTGCTGGGCACCAAGATTTCCGAAATCGGACCGCTACATGTCGAATCGGGGATTTTCGCTTTCCTGATGCTGGTGGTGCTTTCCAGCGCAGTCGCAGAGCTGCACGGCAAGGATGCCGCCGACAGGCTGGTCCGCTATGGCTTCATCCCGCTGATCCTGTCGATGGCGCTGATCTTCATCGTCATCCGCATCCCGCCTGCGCCCTTCTGGACGCAGCAGGAGCAGTTTGCAGCCATCCTCGGCCAGGGCGCACGCCTGCAGCTTGCCGGGCTGATTTCCTACGGCATTTCGCAGACATTGAACGTCTATGTCTTTACCCGGCTGAAAGGCGAAGGCAGCGGGCGCGCCGCATGGCTGCGCGGGCTGATCGCCGGGCTGCTTTCGCAGGCGCTCGATACGATATTGTTCATCACCATCGCTTTTTACGGCGTGGTCGATCCGGGCACCGGGCAGGCAATGCCGATCGTCGATATCATGACCGGCCAGATCATCGCGAAGCTGACTCTGGTGGTGGTGTTCGTGCCGCTGCTGATCACGGCCTGCGTCAAGCTTGGGCAACGATTGGACGGCAAGACGGCCTGAGCCTGCAATATAGTTGCGCGCAAGGCGATGGGGCGCTAACCCGCGCGCCATCATGACCAAGCACGCACCCGATCCCGCCCAGATGCAGGAATTGCTCGCCAAGGCCGAAACGCTGACCGAGGCGCTGCCCTATATGCAACGCTATGCGGGCAAGACCTTCGTGATCAAATATGGCGGCCATGCGATGGGCGATCCCGAAGCGGCGCGTAATTTTGCCGAGGATGTGGTGCTGTTGAAGGCGGTGGGCATCAACCCCGTCGTCGTCCATGGCGGCGGGCCGCAGATCGGCGCGATGCTCAAGCAGCTGGGCGTCGAAAGTCAGTTTATCGACGGGCTGCGCGTTACCGATGCCGAGACCGCCAAGGTCGCCGAAATGGTGCTGTCGGGCGCGATCAACAAGGAACTGGTGAGCTGGATCGCGCAGGCGGGCGGTCGCGCCGTGGGCATTTCGGGCAAGGATGGCGGCTTTGTGATTGCCGAAAAGGTCGAAGGCACCACCCGCGATCCCGACAGCAACATCGAACGTGCGGTCGACCTTGGCTTTGTCGGCACTCCGAAACATATCGACCGCAGCCTGCTCGACACGATTTCGGGCAGCGGAATGATCCCCGTGGTCGCCCCGATCGGCGTCGATGCGAACGGCCAGACCTATAATATCAACGCCGACACGATGGCTGGCGCGATTGCGGCGGCGCTGGGCGCGGCGCGGCTTTTCCTGCTGACCGACGTTGCAGGCGTGCTCGACAAGGCGGGTAATTTGCTCACCGACCTCGACCCCAAACAGATTGCAGGCCTGCGCGCCGACGGCACCGTCACCGGCGGGATGATCCCCAAACTCGAAACCTGCATCGCCGCAGTCGAAGGCGGCACCGAGGCGGCAGTCATCCTCGACGGACGCGTGCCGCATGTCAGCTTGCTGGAAATCTTCACCGCGCGCGGTGCGGGGACATTGGTGCATAAATAGTTATCGAAAAAAATTCGTCATTTCCGCGAAGGCGGGAATCCAACCCCTGAGGCTGAATTTTGAAACGCGATTTCCAGCCGACCACCTACATCATCGCAAACCGCCGTTACGGCGCGATATACACCGGCGTCACCTCCAACCTGATGCAGCGCATCCAGCAACATCGCGAAGAAACTTTCGGTGGTTTCTCGGCTGAAACAGGTGCGAAAATGCTGGTTTGGTATGAGCAGGCCGGAACCATGGAACATGCCATATTGCGCGAAAAAGGGATCAAGAAGTGGAACAGGCAATGGAAGATTGACCTGATCGAGGCGAACAATCCGGATTGGCGCGATCTTGCGGTCGATTTCGGTTTTCCGGCTCTGCCACCGCGACCGTCGTGAAGGTTGTGAGCTCAGGGGTTGGATTCCCGCTTTCGCGGGAATGACGAAATCAGGGTGTTCTAGACTGTTGATACAGCGCCCCGGCTCGGCTAATCGGGCGCATCATTCGCTATTCGGAAGTTCAAGATGCTCCTCGCGCTTATCCAGATCATCGGTTACCTGATCACCATCGTTTCGACCGTGGTGATCGTGCAGTTCGTGCTCAGCCTGCTGATCGCGTTCAACGTCGTCAACCTGTCGAACAATTTTGTCGCCTCGCTCTGGCATTCGCTGAACCTGATCCTCGATCCGCTGCTGAAGCCGATCCGCAAGATCATGCCAGACACCGGGATGATCGATTTCTCGCCTATCGTGCTGATCATCGGCCTGCGCATCATCCAGATGCTGCTCGGCGGGCTTTATTCGGACCTGTATATGAGCGGTGCACTTTGAGCGACGCGACGATTATCGACGGCAAGGCGTTCGCGGCAGGCCTGCGTGCGCGCATAGCTGAGGCCGTGCCTGCCTTTACAATGGCAACCGGTCGCATACCGGGCCTGGCCGTCGTTCTTGTGGGCGACGATGCGGCGAGTGCGGTTTATGTCGCGTCCAAGGGCAAGGCCACCATCGCCGCCGGAATGGCGAGTTTCGAGCATCGCCTGCCCGCCGACACCGGGCAGGAAGATCTGATCGCGCTGGTGCGGCAGCTCAACGCCGACGAAAGCGTCGACGGCATCCTCGTGCAACTGCCGCTGCCAAAGCATCTCGACGAACAGGCGGTGGTCGATGCGATCGCCCCCGACAAGGATGTCGACGGGCTGACCCCGATCAGCACCGGCCGCCTCGCGCTCGGGCTGCCCGGGCTGGTGCCCTGCACCCCGCTTGGCTCGCTGATGCTTTTGAAGGACCATATAGGCGATCTGTCGGGCAAGGATGCCATTGTCATCGGTCGTTCGATCCTTGTCGGCAAGCCGATGGCGCAGTTGCTGCTCGCCGAGAACTGCACCGTCACCATCGCGCACAGCCGCACCCGCAACCTCAAGGAACGCGTCCAGCAGGCCGATATCGTCGTCGCTGCGGTGGGGCGCGCGGAAATGGTGAAGGGGACTGGCTGAAACCCGGCGCGGTGGTGATCGATGTCGGCATCAACCGGCTCGAACCCGCAGCGGGCGAGGCCAAGGGCCGGCTTGTCGGCGATGTCGATTATGCGAGTGCGCTCGATCTGGCTTCGGCGATCACCCCGGTGCCGGGCGGCGTCGGGCCGATGACCATCGCCTGCCTGCTGCGCAACACACTGGTCGCCGCGCACCGCCGGGCTGGCCTTGCCGACCCCGAAGGGCTATGAGCCGGGGATGACCGGCAAATCCCTGCTTCTTGTTCTCGCCACCTCCGCTTTGTTCGCCACCGGATGTGCCGCACAGCCGATGCCGCGCAGCGCCGTGGCACCCAGCGCAAACCCCAGCGCGATCATCGCTGCCGAAATTGCCTTTAACCGGCTGGCGCAGGAAAAAGGCTTCCGCGCGGCGCAACAGGAAACCGGCGCGAAGGATGCGATCATTTTCCTGCCCCTGCCCACCTTGCTGGCAGACGCGCTCAAACAGAAAAACTACGTTCCGGTCACGCCCAAATGGCAGCCGCACAAGGCCTTCATGTCGTGCGACGGCAAAACCGGCGTTGCCACAGGCGGCTGGCAGCGCCCCGATGGTTCGGTCGGCTATTTCACCACGGTCTGGCAATGGCATGAAAAGGGAAAGCGCCCGAAAAAGGCGCCGCCCTCTTATATTGGCAAGGGCGAATGGAAATGGGTGGCCGACCATGGCGATGCGCTCAGCGCGCCGCGCGCCGCGCCCGAAATGATCGAAACCCGCATCGCCAGTTGCAAGGGCCAGCCAAGCGCTCCGCTATCTGCGCCCCCTGAAGGCGCGAAAATGAAAATGGGCCTGTCGCGCGACCAGAGCCTCAATTTCACCTGGCTGGTCATGCCCGATGGCAGCCGCTCGGTGGTGGTACGGTTGTGGAATGGTGAGGCGTTCGACACCGTGATCGCAGACAAGGTTGCGGCACCAAAACCATGATCGACCTGTTCGTTTCCGCCTTCATCACCTTTTTCGTGGTGATCGACCCGCCCGGCTGCGCGCCGATCTATGCCAGCCTGACCCAGGGCGCGAGCGCGCAGCAGCGGCGCAGCATGGCGATCCGCGCCTCATTCATCGCCGCGATCATCCTCTTCGTCTTCGCGCTGTTCGGCGAAGACCTGCTCGGCGCGCTGCATATCAAGCTTGACAGTTTCCGCATCGCGGGCGGCGTCATGCTGTTCCTGATCGCGATCGACATGGTGTTCGAAAAGCGCACCGAGCGGCGCGAGGAGCGCGCGCAGAAGATCATCGAAACGCCGGAGATAGAGGACGTCTCGGTCTTCCCGATGGCAATGCCGATGATTGCGGGGCCGGGCTCAATCGCCTCGGTGATGCTGTTGATGAGCCAGAATGAGGGCACGGACCGCTCGCTGGTCGTGCTCGGCGCGCTGGCCGCAGTTCTGCTGCTGACGCTGATCGCTCTGGTCGCCGCCGGCCCCATCATGCGCGTTCTGGGCGCGAAAGCCGAGGCGGTGATCACCCGGCTGCTCGGCGTGCTGCTCGGCGCGCTGGCCGCGCAGTTCGTGATTGATGGTTTGCGCGCCAGCTTCGGCGGCTAGGCGTTACTGCAAAGTCACCCGGTCGTCCGAGCCGTCGTGCCGCCCGAAAAACTGCATCAGCTGGATAATCAGCTCGCTGCGCGCGGCGAGCCCCCTTGATTCGAGTAGCGCCTGTTTGGCCGCGCCGTCGAAAGGCGCGATCTGCGCGATGACGTTGACCAGCGAGAAATCGTCGAGCTGCCCCACGGCGTTCCAGTCGACGGCATAGCCCTGTGCATCGGCAAAACGGCGCGATTCCATCTCCAGCGCGGCGCGTTCGCCAAGCGAGAGCGTTTCGCCGATTTCATCCTCTTCCCACAATTCGCCCTCTATCTGGCGGAAAGGCGTGGTCACATCGAGTTCGCGCAGCAGGGTGAAGCGCTGCAACCCTTCGAGCACGATATTATAGCGCCCGTCCTCCAGCGCCTCGACATCGCCGATACGGCCAAGGCAGCCGACGGAAAACAGGTCCGGCCCATCGCCGCCGCCCTTGGGCTGGATCATGCCGATCATGCGGTCGCGTGCCAGCGCATCGCCGACCAGCGCCCGATAGCGCGGTTCGAAAATGTGCAGCGGCAACTGCATGTCGGGCAACAGGATTGCGCCCGACAAGGGAAAGATCGAGATCCGCTTGGCCGTCATCAACCTGGCATCAGCCGAACAATATGGCGGAAAGCTTGCGCCGCGTTGCCGATACCCAGGGGTCTTCAAGGCCGATCATGCTGAATATTTCGAGCAGCCGCCCGCGCGCCGCGCCATCATTCCATTCGCGGTCTGCAGCGATGATGGAAAGCAGCGCCTCCGCCGCTCCGTCGCGATCGCCCGCCGCCATCAGGGCATTGGCCAGATCGAAACGCGCCTGGTGATTGGCCGGATCGGTTTCGACCGCCGCCTTCAGCGCCCGCACCTCTTCGGGATCGCGTGCCTCGGCGGCGATGGCGAGCATCGTGCCCACACGTTCCAGCGCCGGATCGGCACGTTGCTCCTCGCTCAGACTGGCGTGGATGGCCTGCGCCTCGTCCTTGCGATCGAGCGCGACCAGCGCTTCGAGCATGCCTGCAAGCGCGGCCTTATGCTCCGCATCGACACCCAGAATTTCGGTGAAGATGGCATAGGCCTCTTCATTCGCGCCTTCGGCCAGCGCCTGCGCCCCGGCTGCGGCGACCTCGTCGAGGCTGGGCCCTGCATCTGCCACGGCGCCGGGTTTTATCGGCAATTTGGCCAGCAACTGGTCAAGCATCGCCGCCAGTTGCGGCTCGGTGCGGGCGCTGGTCAGGTCGGCCACCGGCTGTCCCTGGAACATCGCGTAGACCGTCGGGATCGAACGGATCTGGAACTGTGCAGCGATAAACTTGTTCTCGTCGACATTCACCTTGGCGAGCACGACGCCCTTGTCGGCATAGTCCGCCGCCACCTTTTCCAGCACCGGCGTCAACTGCTTGCACGGCCCGCACCATTCCGCCCAGAAATCGAGGATGACAAGCTTGGTCATCGACGGCTCGACAATTTCGTCTCGAAATGCCTGCACTGCCTTTTGCTCTTCGGTGGTCAAACCCATGCTGGCCAATTTACTGCTCCCGATATTCGAATCATGCGCGCGCCTTATGTGGGGTGCGCCAGCCATATGCCAAGATAGTGCGCCGCACGGGCCCCAAAAAGCAAAGCAATTTTACTGTGATTAAAGGGGTTGCGGCCCCCGAAATCGCCTGCTAATGGCGCGCCTCACCCGCTGGACATCACCCGATTCCAGCCGCCAGAGCGGGCGTAGCTCAGGGGTAGAGCACAACCTTGCCAAGGTTGGGGTCGAGGGTTCGAATCCCTTCGCCCGCTCCAGTTTTCCAAACAGATTCGTACTGATGTCCTGTGCAGGGGCAGTTGCGGCCATGTTGGCGCAATGCCATCCCGCACAGGGGGGCACCTGCACTGCTGGCAAAAAAGGGCGGCTGGTTGGCCGCCCCTTAGGTTACACCCGGTTGGGTGTCTTAATCATCAATGTTGCGTTTGAAGGTTTCGGGCAGGAACAATATGCCCGCCACCAGTGTCAGCCCGGCGACCACGATCGGATACCATAGGCCGTAATAGATGTCCCCGGTCGCGGCGACCATCGCGAATGCGGTGGTGGGGAGGAAACCGCCGAACCAGCCATTGCCGATATGGTAAGGCAGGGACATCGATGTGTAGCGGATACGCGTCGGGAACAATTCCACCAGCAGCGCGGCGATCGGGCCGTAGACCATCGTCACCAGCAGGACGAGATAGGTCAGGATGGCGATCACGGCAGGCTTGTTGATCTGCGCCGGATCGGCAAACAGGATCTTTTTCGGCGCCTTTTCATCCTTCGCCGCCGCCGGGTTGTCCTTCACCGGATAGCCCGCGGCCTGCAAGGTGCCGATCACGTCGCCGCCAAATGCCTTGATGGCAGCACCCTTGGCGTCGCCCGTCAGTTTTGCCGGATCGGGCGCGGTGATCACCTTCTCGCCGATTTTCACGGTTGCGACCGTACCGGCAGGGGCATCGACCACGCTGTAACTGATCGCATTCTTCGCCAGATAGGATTTGGCGATGTCGCAGCTTTTGCTGTCAAACTTGTTCCTGCCGATCGGGTCGAACTGCAGCGAGCAATCATTCTCGTTGACGGTAACCGAAACCGGCGCCGCAACGCTTGCCTTTGCCATCGCCGGGTTGGCGGCGTTGGACAGGGCATGGAATGTCGGGAAATAGGTCAGCACCGCAAGCGCACAGCCGGCCATGATGATCCATTTGCGCCCGATCTTGTCCGACAGCCAGCCGAAGAAAATAAAGAAGGGCGTGCCGATGGCGAGCGCAATCGCGATCATGATGTTCGCGGTTGCGCCATCGACGAGCAGCATCTTTTCAAGGAAAAACAGCGCGTAGAATTGTCCGGTATACCAGACAACCGCTTGCCCTGCGACCGCACCCAAAAGCGCGACGACCACCCATTTTGCATTCTTCCACTGGCCGAACGCTTCGGTAAGCGGAGCTTTCGAGGTGGTGCCTTCATCCTTCATCTTCTGGAAAACCGGGCTTTCGGCAAGCTGCATGCGGATCCACATCGAAACGGCAAGCAGGACGATCGAGACGAGGAACGGAATGCGCCAGCCCCAATCCTTGAACGCCTCTTCACCCATGACAGTGCGGGTGCCGATCACGACCAGCAGCGCGGCGAAAAGGCCGAGCGTGGCTGTCGTCTGGATAAAGCTGGTGTAGAGCCCGCGCTTGTTGTTGGGCGCATGCTCCGCAACATAGGTGGCCGCACCGCCATATTCGCCGCCGAGCGCAAGGCCCTGAACGAGGCGCATGACGACAAGCAGGATCGGCGCCGCAACGCCAATCGAGGCGTAGGAAGGCAGCAGCCCGACGACGAAGGTCGACAGGCCCATCAACCCCATGGTGACGAGAAAGGTGTTCTTGCGGCCGACAAGATCGCCGATCCGTCCGAACACCAGCGCCCCGAACGGCCGCACGGCAAAGCCCGCCGCAAACGCCGCCAGCGCGAAGATGAAACCGGTGGTCTCGTTCACGCCCGAGAAGAATTGTGCCGATATGATCGTGGCCAGAAGGCCGTAAAGGTAGAAATCATACCATTCGAAGACCGTGCCCAGCGACGAGGCGGTGATGACCAGCTTTTCGCTCTGGGTCGCCTCGTGGTGCTTCGGCATGGCGTCATATGTCGTAGCCATTGCTTTTCTCCCACTCTCTCTCAAAAATTCAGATCAGAAACTGTACTTCGCTACAAATTCGAAACGGTCGAGCTGGCCGTCGGCGCCGCTCACCAGCTCGCGCTGGCCGTGGCGATATTCGACACCAAGGTCGAGGCCCGGAACCGGCGACCAGAACAGATTGCCGGCAAGGCTCCAGGCCGAACTGTTGAAACTGGCGAGCGATGCGACCGGCAGGCTGCCCGCATAATCGGCATCCTGATAGCTCGCCATCAGCGTGGAACGCAGCTTTGGCGTCCAGCCAAGGCGGAGCGCGGCCAGCGCAGCGAGCGTGTCAACGCGGCGCAGCTTGTTGACGCCCGACGCCAGCACTGCATCGGGGGCAAAATTGATCCCGACATAACGCGCGATGCCGCTGCCATAGGTAGCCATGAAGCGAAGGTCGTAACGCCTGGCCGTATCGAGATTGATCTTGCCGCCAACGCTGACGCCATAGCCCATCGCCTCATCATGGATCGCGCCATTGTCCACCGCCAGCTGGCGGACCAGACCTGCGAGCGACAATTCGCCAAAGCTGCCGGAATAAGCCAGCCGTGCTGCAAAATCGGGCATGCTGTCGTCATCATTTTCGATCAGCGCAGGCGCACCCTGATTGGCGCTGGCCGTCTCCGGATTTTCGACCGCGACGTGCAGCGTCAGACCTTTGCCTGCTGGCAGGGAATAACGGATCAGCGGCTGCCGCACGAAGACCGTGCCCTCGGTCGGGCCAACAAAATCGGTCGATTCGGGCAAGGCGCCGACATATTGGAACGTGCTCCAGTCCTGCCCGACGGTCAGTTTGTCGAACTGCACATAGGCGCGGCGCAGCGCGAGATTGTAGCCATTGGTGGTCCGTTCCGATCCTTGCGTGCCTGTGGCTGTCTGGAAATCGGTTTCGACATAGCCTTTGAGCATATGGCCCGCGACCTGGGTTTCCAGATTGAGCCAGAGCCGCGTCTGCTTTGCCGAAAAATCATTGTCGGTCGATTCGCGCACACCGCCGACGGGAATGGTCTGCGGCAGATAGAAATCGCGGCCAAGGCTGTTTGCGGCGGCGTCTCCATCGCTCCAGCGACTGAAGGTTGCCACGGTTTTCAGGAAGCCGCCGATTTTCACGCGGGTCGCGCCATTGCCAACGGTGAAACCATCTGCGGGCGCAGAGGCCGGTTTGGTTGCAGCCGCCTGCGCGGCTTGCGCGACGGCTGCAACCTCTATGGTCTTGCTTTCGTTGCGCGCGACCGCTTCCCGCAGTTGGGCATTTTCGGCGCGCGTCGATTGCAGTTCACCCTGGAGCGACCCGAAGGCTTGCTCGAGCGCGGAAAGCCGGGCTTCGAGTTCTTTTTCTTTCGCCGTATCGGCGAGCGCGGCGGAGGGCAGCATCGCGACCAAAGCCGCCCCCGTCAGCAAATATCCTTGCAGTTTGTTGCTTATCATTATCCTCTCCCGGCCGTTTGGACGGCACTTTTTTGTCGAGGATGCCATCGTCGCGAGTCCCGGAGCAAACCGGTAGCTAGGTTTCGTGGACAAAGGGGATCCAGAGTTTGACTGAGGCGAGAGCGACGAAGCCGAGGTAGGATTCCTTGGTTTTGTCATAGCGGGTCGCCACCCTGCGCCAGTTCTTGAGCTTGTTGAACAGGCGTTCGATCAGGTTGCGCCACTTGTATTTCGCGCGGTCGTGCGGGGCGGGATTGCGCCGGTTGGCCTTGGCCGGGATCACCGTCTCGACGCCAGCGGCCTCGATTTCCTCGCGGATTGCATCGGCATCGTAGCCCCGATCCGCCAGGAAGGCCTCGATCCGGTCGGTTATCATGCGGAACAGCGGAGCAAAGCCCTGCACATCATGCGCCTGCCCCGGTGTCAGCACGAAGCCGAGGGGCAAGCCTCTGGCATCGCACCTCGCGTGGAGCTTGGTGGTGAAGCCCCCGCGCGATCGGCCAAGCGCCTCGGTTTGCTGAGTCCCCTTTTTATGCCGACGGCACAATGATGTGCCCGGACCACCGTGCTGTCGATCATGTCGGCGGCAGTGTCGCGCCCCGCCAGTTCGGCCAGCGTCTCGAGCATGGCATCGAACACGCCGGTTGTGACCCATCGTCGATAGCGCCGGAACACGCTGTTCCACTTGCCATACTCATCCGGCAGGTGCCGCCACTGCGCGCCGGTCCGCGCGATCCAGATCATGCCTTCGAAATAGCGGCGGTTATCCTGTGCCGGGCGGCATCCACGACCATGCTCAGGCGGCAAAAGCGGCCCGATCACTTCCCATTCCTCGTCCGTAACGCCAATCCGCTCGCCCAAGACTGCCTCCAAAAGCCAGCCTTGAATCAGCGACCGAGTCCACAGTCAAGCTTTGTCCACGAAACCTAGACCTTGGTCGAAACCGGCTTCGACTTTGGTCTAGGGTGCTGCCCACACCCGAAAGGCGTATTTTGCCCGCAAACAGAAAATGCCAGACTGGAGAGGCGCGATGGCGAATCTATACCCCGTGTCCGCCGAATGGGCGGCGAAAGCCCTGATCACGGACGAAGACTATCAGGCAAAATATGCCGAATCGGTCAGCGACCCCGACACCTTCTGGCGCAAGGAAGCGCAGCGTATCGACTGGATCACGCCCTTTACCAAGGTGAAGAATGCCAGTTTTGACGAAGCCGATTTCGGCATCAAATGGTTTGAGGACGGCGCGCTCAATGTTTCGGCCAATTGCCTCGACCGGCATCTGGCAACGCGCGGTGAGCAGACGGCGATTATCTGGGAAGGCGATGATCCCGGCCAGCAGCGCCGCATCAGCTATGCCGAACTGCACGCCGAAGTGTGCCGTTTCGCCAATGTCCTGAAAGCACTGGGTGCGCACAAGGGCGACCGGGTGACCATCTACATGCCGATGATCCCCGAAGCGGCGATGGCGATGCTCGCCTGCACGCGGATCGGCGCGATCCATTCGATCGTCTTCGGCGGCTTCTCACCCGAAGCGCTCGCCGGGCGCATCGAGGATTGCGATTCGAATATCATCGTCACCGCCGATGCAGGTATGCGCGGCGGAAAGCTGGTGCCGCTGAAAGCCAATGTTGACGAAGCGATCGGGCATTGCACCTCTGTGCAGAAAATCCTTGTCGTCCGCCATGTCGGCAACGACACCGCGATGCAGCCGGATCGCGATGTCTGGTATCATGAGGCGCGCGCGGCCGTGGATGCAGACTGCGCAGCCGAGGCAATGAATGCGGAAGACCCGCTGTTCATCCTCTATACTTCCGGTTCCACCGGCAAGCCCAAGGGCGTGCTGCACAGCACCGGCGGCTATCTGGTCTGGGCATCGATGACGCACGAATATGTGTTCAACTACAAACGCGGCCAGATCTACTGGTGCGCCGCCGACATCGGCTGGGTCACCGGGCACAGCTATGTCGTTTACGGGCCGCTGGCCAATGGTGCGACAACGGTGATGTTCGAAGGTGTTCCCAACTATCCGACGCACAGCCGCTTCTGGGAAATTGTCGACCGCTATCAGGTCAGCATTTTTTACGGCGCGCCCACCGCGTTGCGTGCGCTGATGCGCGAGGGCGACGAGTGGGTGAAGCAAACTTCGCGCGCCTCGCTCGAACTGCTGGGCAGCGTCGGCGAGCCGATCAATCCCGAAGCGTGGGAATGGTATTACAATGTGGTTGGCGAAGGCCGTTGCCCGATCGTCGATACCTGGTGGCAAACCGAAACCGGCGGCGCGATGATCACGCCGCTACCGGGCGCCAATGCGCTCAAACCCGGTTCTGCAACACGGCCGATTTTCGGCGTGCAGCCGGAACTGGTCGATGCCGACGGCAATCCGCTGGAAGGTGCGACCGACGGGAATTTATGTATCCTCGACAGCTGGCCGGGGCAGATGCGCACCGTGTGGGGCGATCATGAGCGTTTCTTCCAGACCTATTTCACCACATATCCCGGCAAATATTTCACCGGCGATGGCTGCCGTCGTGATGAGGATGGCTATTACTGGATTACCGGCCGGGTCGACGATGTGATCAATGTTTCGGGCCATCGCATGGGCACCGCCGAGATCGAAAGCGCGCTGGTGGCCCATGCCAAGGTGGCAGAGGCCGCGGTGGTGGGTTATCCGCACGACATCAAGGGACAGGGCATCTACGCCTATGTCACCCTCAACGCGAACGAGGCCGAATCGGTCGAAGTCCGTGCCGATCTGGTCAAATGGGTGCGGCACGAAATCGGCCCCATTGCCACACCCGATGTCATCCACTTCGCACCCGGCCTGCCCAAGACGCGTTCGGGCAAGATCATGCGCCGCATCCTGCGCAAGATTGCCGAGGGCGACGTTTCCAGCCTGGGTGACACGTCGACGCTTGCCGATCCTTCGGTCGTTGACAATCTGGTGGGAACACGTTCCCTAGCGGCATGACCGGCACCATCCTCATCGCCGACGATCATCCGCTGTTCCGGCAGGCGCTGGCGATGGCAGCGGCGAATGTGCGCCCCGATGCCCGACAGGCCGAATGCGCCAACCTGCCATCGGCGCTTGCCGAAGCGATTGCCGCCGACGATTTGTTGCTGATCCTGCTCGATCTGAAAATGCCGGGTGCAGAGGGCTATTCAGGCGTTGCGCTGCTGCACGCCGAAAAGCCGGGCGTACCGATATTGGTGGTGTCCAGCGCCGATGCAGCGCAGGCCGCACGCGATGCCGTGCGCTTTGGTGCGGTTGGCTTCATCGGCAAGGATGCCGACCTCTTATTTATCGAACAGGCCATTGCCGATGCACTCGCCGGAAAGCGGATTGAAGCGCCGCAGGATACCGCGCTTGATCCGGTCGCGGCGCAGATTGCATCGCTGACCCCGACCCAGCTCAAGGTGCTGCTGGGCGTGATGAAGGGGCGGCTCAACAAGCAGATTGCCTATGACCTTGGCGTCAGCGAAGCGACGGTAAAGGCGCACATGACTGCAATATTGAAAAAGCTGGACGTGCAAAACCGGACGCAAGCCGTGCTGGCGGCAAGAGCCCTGGGCCTTCCCATCGAACATTGAACCAATATCGCAACGCCTATTCAGCGGCGATATCGAACCGCACCTCTGCCAGCCAGCCATCGAGCGCGTCGATTACCAGCGGCTTGCGGAATATCCGAAGCCCCAGCGCCTGCGCGCGCCCTTCATAGTATTCGGGGCGCGCCGCCGTAACCAGCGCGACCCGCAGCAGCGGCTGGATGACCAATAGCTGTTCGCCCAACGCTATCCCATCCATCCCCGGCCCGAGGTTGAAATCGACCAGCGCGATATCGTAACTGCCCTGATCAGCCAGCACCAAAGCCGCCCTGGCATCCGAGGCAATATCGACCCGGTGCCCCAAGGGCTGCAGATAGTTGAACAGCGCATCGCAATTGGCCGGATCATCGTCGACGACAAGGATGGCATGCGCCTTCGCAGGCCCACCTGTCGGCTTTGCCGCAGCCGGGATTTCCGGCACTTCGCAATTTGAACGGCGCACCGAGATGCTGAACCGGCTGCCCCTTCCCAGCCTTGAGCGGAGCGAGATCCGCGCGCCGAGCAGTCTGGCCGTGCGCTCCACAATCGCCAGCCCCAGCCCGATGCCGACATCGCCCGAATTGGAAAGCCTCTCAAATTCGCGAAAAATCGCGCCATGCTTGTCGTCGGGGATACCCGGCCCGCTGTCGATCACATCGATCCGCGCATCACCTGCACGCCGCCTGACGCCGATGACGATACCGCCCGCGTCGGTGTAGCGGATGGCGTTCGACAGGAAGTTCTGGATGGCCGAGCGCAACAGACCGACATCGCTTTCAACCGTCGCATCGCCCGGCCCGATGCGGATCGCCAGCCCCTTTTCATGGGCCAGCGGCGCCATGGTTTCAGCAAGTTCGACGATCAATGGTCGCAGGCGGAACGGCTCCACCTTCGGCGTAATTCCGCCCGCATCCAGCTTTGAAATGTCCAGCAGCGAGCGCAGCAGCGTTTCCGCCGATTCAATCGAGCGATCGAGTTTCTGCAGCAACGCCATTTGCGCATCAGCACTGCCGCGCCGCAACGCCGCCGAGAACAGGCGGGCTGCGTGCAGCGGCTGCAAAAGATCGTGGCTGGCAGCGGCAAGGAAGCGGGTCTTTTCCGCATCGGCGTCGGCCAGCGCAAGATTGGCCGCGCTCAGTTCGCTGGTCCGTTCCTCAACCCGGTGTTCGAGTTCCACGCGCGCCTTTTCGACTTCGGCAAGCGCCTGCGCCTCCGCCGTAACATCGGTAAAGCACATGACATAGCCGCCACTCGGCATCGGGCCACCCACGGTCTTGAGCACCCGGCCGTCAGGGCGGACGCGTTCGAAACTGTGCGGCTGCCCGCGCCGCATATGGCCCAGCCGTTTTTCGACATGCGAATCGACTTCCCCCGGCCCGCATTCGCCACGTTCCGCATTGTAGCGGATAAGATTGGCAACCGGCGTGCCGACATGCACCATGCCGGGCGGGTAATCGAAAAGTTCAAGATAGCGGCTGTTCCACGCGACGATATTGAGGTCGCGATCTATGACGCTGACGCCCGGATCGATATTCTCCAGCGTTGCCGCCAAAAGCCCTTTCGAAAAGCGCAGGCTTTGGCCGGTATCGTCCAGCAGCCGCGCAACTTCGGCATGGGTCAGTTCGGAGCCGTGCAAGGCAGAGCTTAAAAATGCGCGGGCAGAGGGCAGCCCGACGACGCCTGCGATCAGCCGCTCGGCCTTGCGCGCTGTGGCCCTGTCGATCGGCTCGGACGGGCCGGTTTTTCCGAAAGCACTGTCTGCCACCTCGGCACCGACAAAGCGGGCGACCAGGGTTTTCAATTCGCCGATGGTAGCCACGGCACCGGTTTCGGACTGAACCTCGCGAAACAGCGAAGGCAGCGCAGCGGGTTGCACCCGACGCATCGTGACCAGCGAAAAGACTGCCAGATTGGCGCCAAGGCTCCACAATGTCCCGTGGCTGATCGGGCTCAACCCGTCGATCCCCAGCAGGGCAACCGGATTCAGCATCGTTCCGGCCATGCGATCCAGCATCGCGGGCGGCAACACCTGCGGCATGGCCAATGTATAGCACCATAGCAGCAAACCGACACCGAGGCCTGCCTTGGCGGCGAGCGCATCACGGTTGGCACCATATACGGCAAGAATCAGGATGGGTGCGAACTGCGCCATCGCCGCAAAGGCAACCAGTCCGATCGAGGCGAGCCGCTGGCTGTCCTGGATGGCCAGCGCCCAGATCAGCGCGGAGCCCATGATGGCGATGATCGTCGCGCGGCGGACCATGAGCAGAACCCGGCCCAGTTCGCCTTCCTTGGCAAAATGCCGGTTGCGCAAAAGCGAAGGCGCAAACAGATCGTTTGAAACCATCGTTGCCAGCGCAATGGTTTCCACAACCACCATCGCAGTCGCCGCCGAAAAGCCGCCAAGGAACACGATCAGCGCCAGGCCGTCCAGCCCCTGGGCAATGGGCAGTTCAAGCACGAAAGTGTCGGGGCGGATGCCACCGGGCAGAATGGCAAGACCGGCTGCCGAAATGGGCAGCACGACCAGCAACGTCAGCACCATATAGCCAATGAATGGCCAACGCGCGCGGCGGATGTCGTCCCCCGAACGTGCCTCGATTACCGTGACGTAAAACTGCCGGGGCAGGCAGAAAATTGCCGCCATCGAAAGCATTGTGATGACAAAGAAATCCGCGTCCACATGCGTCGGTGCGAAATTGGCGGAAAGATGGTCGAACGCCGGGCGGACCCGCGCCCCATCCAGACTGGCAAGCAACAGGATGGCCAGCGCCCCGGCGATCAGCAAAGCCCCCAGCTTGAAGAATGATTCAAACCCGACCGCAAAAAGCACTGCATCGTTGCGGCTTGCCGGATCGTAGCGGCGTGTGCCGTAGACAATGGCAAAAAGCGCGAGGCCCAACGCGGCGAATGCCATGGTGGGGTTCTGTACGCCTTCACCCGAAATCATCCCGAAGGTGGTGCTCAATGATCGCAATTGCAGGGCCAGATAGGGTATGCTGCCCAGCAGCGCGAGAATGGTGACCATCGCAGCGACACCGCGGCTGTTTCCGAACCGGCCGCCGATAAAATCCGACAGCGAATTTGCACCTTCGGCCTTGAAAGCATCGACCAGCTTTTTCAGGAAGTTATGGCCGAACAAATAGACGATGATTGGCCCCAGATAGATGGGCAGATACGACCAGCCATCGGTGACGGCGCTGCCCACCGCGCCATAATAGGTCCAGCTTGTACAATAGACCGCAATCGCGAGGGCATAGGCCGATGGCCGGAGCCGCTGGAACAGCGGTTTGCCACCCGAACGATCCGCCCAGGACGCAAAGGCAAACAGCGCGAGCGCATAGGATAGTGCCACAAATAATGGCAGCATCGCCGTTCGGTCCTCCCCTCCGCAGCGCCAGGCGCCGCCCCCCAGACGCCGCCCCGTGGCGATCATGCGCGCACAAGCGCCGCAGATCAACAGATTCGCGACGGCCGCATCGGCCGCCTTGCGTCCGGATCAGGGCAGGATGATGGTCGACCCCGTTGTCTTGCGCGCTTCAAGGTCGCGATGCGCCTGGGCGATATCTTCGAGCCGGTAACGCTGGCCGATCGAAACGCTGATCGCGCCGCTGGCCAGCATGGCAAACATCCGCGCGCAGCCCGCAGCGCCTTCGGCGGGATCGCGGTAATAATCGTAAAGGCCGGGGCGCGTCACGAACAGCGAGCCTTTCGCCGCCAGTTGCCCCAGCGCAACCCCGGTGACCGGGCCGCTGGCATTGCCATAGCTGACGATCAACCCGCGCCGCGCCACCGAATCGAGCGAGGCGGCCCATGTATCCTTTCCGACACCATCGAACGCGACGCGCACGCCCTGCCCGCCCGTCAGGCCGCGCACCTTTGGCGCCACCTCTTCGGTGCCGTAGAGGATCACATGGTCGGCCCCGGCCTCTTTTGCGAGGGCGGCTTTCTCCGCGGTGCTGACCGTGCCGATCACCTGCGCACCGACCGCTTTCAGCCATTGCACCAGCATCAAACCGACACCACCTGCGGCGGCGTGCACCAGCACCGCTTCGCCAAGCCTCACCTGCGCGCAGCGCTCGACAAGAAATTCGACGGTGCAGCCCTTGAGCAGGGCCGCAGCAGCAAGTTCGTCCGAAATATCATCGGGCGTTTTGAGCAACGCCGCAGCCGGGACGTTGCGGGCGGTGCAATAGGCACCGCGCTCGGGCCCGAAGGTGCAAACGCGGTCGCCAATCGAAAAACCCGCAACCCCTTCGCCCACCGCTTCGACCACGCCTGCCGCCTCGACGCCCAGCCCGCTGGGCAATTCGATCGGATAAAGGCCGCTGCGATGATAGGTGTCGATGAAGTTCAGGCCGATGGCCGTGTTGCGCATCCGCACCTCTCCGGGTGCCGGTGGCAGCATCACCACATCTTCCAGTTCGATGGCTTCGGGGCCGCCAAAGGTGCGAATAACCGCTCGGCGGGCATTATCGGATGGCATGGGGCAAACTCCTTCTTTTTTCAGACTATGGACAGTCCTGCCAGCGGGCAACCGGTAAAGCAGCATGCTTGACCCATGGCGCAGCCGCGCTAGCTTGCCGCCATGAACAGATCAGCTTTCCATGCAGCCTTGTTGGCGCTCGCCTCTGCCGCAGTTTCAACCCCCGCTTTCGCCGCCGTTCCGGCCACAGAGCAGGACACCGATTTCGCGGTGCTCGATGGCAGTTTCGCCAAATGGATGGACGAAGCGCATGTGCCCGGCCTTGTCTGGGGCATCGTCAAGGACGGCAAGCTGGTCCATGTGAAGGCGATGGGTGTGCAGGAACTGGATGCGCGCAGCCCGGTTACACCCGACACCGCCTTTCGCATCGCTTCGATGACCAAGGCCTTCACCGGCTACTCGATCCTCAAACTGCGCGACGAAGGCCGTTTGCGGCTCGACGATCCGGTAGGCAAATATGTTCCGCAAACCAAAGGCTGGGCCGAGGGAATAACCGTTGGCGATCTGCTGCATCACACCGCAGGTTTCGTGACCGACGACCCGTGGGGAGACAGGCAGCAACCCCTGCCCGAGGCCGAATTCACCCGGATGCTGGAAAATGGCGTGCCTTTTTCGACCGCGCCTGGCACGCGATATGAATATTCCAATTTCGGTTATGCCCTGCTGGGCCGCATCGTCACCAATGTGTCAAAACAGGATTATGCCAGCCGCGTCGATGCAACGGTGCTGAAACCGCTGGGCATGGCATCGACCCGTTATGAAGTCCGCAATGTGCCCGCAGGGAAGCTCGCTATGGGCTATCGTTGGGAGAATGACGCCTGGTCGCCCGAACCGGTAATGCCGCATGGCGCCTTCGGAGCGATGGGCGGGCTCGTCACCACAGGAAACGATTATGCAAAATGGGTCGGGTTCCTGCTTTCGGCATGGCCTGCCAGCGAGAGCGAAGCCGCAAACCGCAAAACCGTCCGCGCGATGCAATATGGCGGCGGCATGCTGCATGGCCGCCGTCGTCCCGGTCGCGAAGGCGATAGCTGCCGACTGTCGGCGATCTATGGTGCTGGGCTGGTGGCAGCGAACGATTGCGTGCTGGGCAATGTGCTTTTCCATGGCGGCGGGTTTCCCGGCTATGGCAGCCATGTTCTGCTGATGCCCGAGGCAGGCGTGGGCATCTTTGCGCTGACCAACCGGACCTATGCCGGGCCGACCGCGCCGGTCTGGGATGCGGCCACGGCCCTGTCCCGCTCCGGCTATGTCGTCAACCGCCCGGTGCCTGCAACCCCCGCCCTCGACACGGCTTACGCAGCCGCGAAACGCATTTGGGCGGCGGGCGGCGTCGAAGGCGAAGGGCGGTTTCTGGCAATGAACTTTGCCATGGACCGCAGCGACGCCAACTGGCGGACATATCTGGCAGGCCTGTCTGCCAAAAGCGGAGGGTGCGACAGCAACGCCACCTTGATCGCAACCGGCAACCTCTCGGGGCGATTTAGCTGGGTGTGCGCCAAAGGAACGATCGAAGGCAATGTGTTGCTGGCACCCACGCCGACTCCGCAAATCCAGGCGCTCGGTTTTCAGCTGACGCCAAAGCCCTGAAGCCACGCCGTCGACGCCAGCCTATCGACTCTGGCCGCAGGCATCGGCATAGGGGCGTCGATGACCAATGATATCCTCACCCGAATCGAGGGCCATGCAGGCATAATCAGCCTCAACCGCCCTGGCGCGATCCATGCGCTGACGCTCGACATGGTGCATGCGATGACCGCCGCGCTGGTCAAATGGAAGAAGAGCGCGAAGGTCAAATGCGTGATCATCGACCATGCCGAGGGGCGCGGTTTCTGTGCAGGCGGCGACATCGCCTTCCTGCGCATTTCGGCGCTCAACGACAATGGCGAGAGCGGGCGCAAATTCTTCCACGACGAATATCAGCTCAACCATCTGCTGTTCACTTATCCCAAGCCGGTGGTCGCCTTCATGGACGGGATCACGATGGGTGGCGGCGTGGGCATCAGCCAGCCTGCGCGGTTCCGCGTTGCGACCGAGAATAGCCGTTTTGCCATGCCCGAAACCGGCATCGGCCTTTTCCCCGATGTCGGTGGCGGCTGGTATCTGTCGCGGCTGGAAGGCCGGGTCGGGCAGTTCCTCGCGTTGACCGGTGCCCGGCTGGATGGCGCGGAATGCCTGGAGCTTGGGCTTGCGACCCATTATCTCTCCGCCGAAGCCCTTGCCGAAGCCAAGGCGCGCATTGCACAGGAAGATGTCGAACGCATCGACGGCCTGCTGGGCACCTTGTCGGCCAAGGCCCCGGAGGCCCGCATCGTCGGCAACCTGTTTGACATCAACCGCCATTTCGCTTCGAACCGTTATGAGGATATCCTCGCCAGCCTTGATGCCGATGGCAGCGGCTGGGCGATGAGGGAGCTGGCAATCTTGCGCGGCAAATCGCCGCAGACCTGCAAGGTCGCGCTCCGCCAGCTCGCGACCAGCGCGGGCCTTGATGATTTTGCCGACAATATGGCGATGGAATATCGCATCGGCAGCCGCGTTCTCATCCGCCCCGATTTTGCCGAGGGCGTGCGCGCGGTCATCGTCGACAAGGACAATGATCCCAAATGGAACCCGGCAACGGCAGAAGGCGTAAGCGAGGAACTGCTCGACGCCATCTTCGCACCCTTGCCTGCCAATGAAGAATGGAAGCCCCTATGACCAGCCAGAGCGCGAGTTACGAAACCATCCTTGTCGAACAAAAGGGTGCCGTCACCCTGATTACGCTCAATCGCCCACAGGCACTGAACGCATTGAACAGCCAGGTGCTGGCCGACCTGACCGATGCCTTTGCAAAATTCGACGCCGACGACAGCCAGCGTTGTGCCGTCCTGACGGGCAGCGAAAAGGCCTTTGCCGCGGGCGCGGATATCAAGGAAATGTCGGCCCAAAGCTTCGCCGATATGTATGGCAGCAATTTCTTTGCCGGTTATGACCGCGTTACCGCGACGCGCAAACCGTGGATCGCTGCGGTGGCCGGTTGGGCACTTGGCGGCGGCTGCGAACTGGCGATGATGGCCGATTTCATCATCGCAGGCGACAATGCAAAATTCGGCCAGCCCGAAATCAAGCTGGCGGTCACCCCCGGCATGGGCGGATCGCAACGGCTGACCCGTGCGGTGGGCAAGGCAAAGGCGATGGAAATGTGCCTCACCGGGCGCAATATGGATGCTGCCGAAGCCGAAGCATCGGGGCTGGCGGCACGCGTTGTGCCTGCGGCCGATCTCGTCGCCGAAGCCTTGAAGACCGCCGAAACCATCGCCTCGATGGCCCCGCTCGCCGCCATCGCGGCCAAGGAAATGGTCAACGCGGCGTTTGAAACCACGTTGCAGCAGGGCGTCGTCTTCGAACGCCGCCTGTTCCACGGCCTGTTCGGCAGCGCCGACCAGAAGGAAGGCATGGCCGCCTTCGTCGAAAAGCGCCCCGGCAACTGGACCGGGAAATAAGACAGCGCAGGGCGATTATGCGCGCAGGGCTTGTCTTACGCCCCGCACGCTGGTAATCGCCCGCCCGTCGCCGCTTTAGCTCAGTCGGTAGAGCACATCATTCGTAATGATGGGGTCACGTGTTCGAGTCACGTAAGCGGCACCATTTCCCCATACATCGCCGTTCGCCAATGGTTGCAAAAGCTACGGAAATATAACATAGATTTCCTTGGCTCATTCGCATTTGGTCGCCCGTGTCCGTCAGCAGTCAGGCACATTTGGGGGCTCTTTTTGGGGGCCTTTTGGTTCATTCTTTTGAAAGGCCCCCAATCATGCCGTTGACCGACACAGCGATCAAAGCCCTCCAGCCTCGGGAAAAGTCATACAAAGCTTCCGACGAAAAGGGTTTGTACTTAGAAGTCACTCCCTCAGGCGGCCGTCTGTGGCGATACAAATATCGTACCCAGGATGGCCGTGAGAAGAAGTTGTCATTTGGTAGCTATCCCGAAGTGGGATTGAAGGACGCTAGGGCGAAACGCGATGAAGCCAAGCGCTTGCTGGCGAATGGTATCGACCCAGCCGAAAAGAAGAGGCACGACAAGCACCAAGCCAAAATCGGGGCCGCCAACACTTTCAAATCTGTTGCCCTGGCTTTCATTGCCCGCAACCGAAGTGATGGCCTTGCAGACGCAACCGTAACAAAGCGCAAGTGGCTCCTCAAAATTGTGGAGCGAAAAATCGGGCACCGTCCAATCGCAGATATTAAGCCCTTTGAAGTTCTTGAAGCGGTGAGGCCCTTCGAGACGGCGAAGAATCATGAGAAGGCCCACCGCGCTCTTCAGTTCATAGGGCAAGTGTTTCGTTTCGGTGTAGCCAATTTGTATCTCGAAACCGATCCGACACGGGATCTACGCGGCGCTCTGGCGAAACCCAAGCCAAAGCATTTTGGTGCAATATTGGAGCCTGAGGAAGCAGCCAAGTTGTTAAGAGCCATTGATGGCTACGAGGGTCTCCCGACAACACAGATAGCTCTGAAGCTGTCGCCACATCTATTCGTACGCCCTGGTGAACTGCGCCGCGCGGAATGGGATGAGATTGATTTTGAAAAAGCAATTTGGCGGATCAAGGCAGAGAAGATGAAGACTCGAGAAGAGCACGTGGTGCCGATGTCTACCCAAGTGATCTCGCTATTCAAGGAAGCTCATGCCATAACAGGACATGGCAAATATGTGTTCCCGTCCTTGCGCTCGGCCCAGTCGCCAATGTCCGAGAATACCGTCAATGCGGCAATCCGTCGAATGGGCTACACTGGCGATGAAATGACAGCTCACGGCTTTCGAGCAATGGCCAGCACCCTGCTGAACCAATCAGACAAAAACTGGTCGCCGGATGCGGTCGAGAGGGCTCTCGCACACAAGGACAAAGATCGCGTTCGCGCTGCTTACAACCGGGGAACATACTGGGGAGAGCGGGTTGAAATGGCTCAATGGTGGAGCGATTATCTGGATGAGTTGAAGGCTAGAGTAACGGTTGGATAAACAGGCAATTTCTAAACCCAAAAAGTGTCGACTTCTCAGTCATCTGCTGCCATCGGCGGCGCATGGATACACCCCTTAAGTTCGACATCTCTAATCAAATCCAATCAAAACTGGCAGAGCTGACTGAGTCGGCCAAGGATCATCTGAAAGCGAAGATGTTCAAGATCTGCAGTAGCGAGGAAGGCACTCTAACTTTTTCAACTGCAATGAAAAACAAGGCCAATAGAGCAGCTGAGCGGCTTATACTGACGTTTGTCTCAGAGGCGGTTGAGCATGTGTCAGCGATCTCTTCTTCCCCTCAGGCCTATCTGTTGATCCATAATTCGGTCTCCACTGCCATCTTAGATCTTGAGGACATTGTAGCGAGCGGAGGGTTTTTACTGACATCACCCAATGTTTCCGAATCCATCAGCAACGACTTTGAACGAATCCGGGGGCGAATATTTCCTTCACTTGAACTCCATCGATCGAAATTTGCGACGTCAAAGCGCAGCACCGGTCGCCCCCCAGAGTCTGAATGGGGTTAGCGTCCGCGCTCGTGGTGTAATTTCCGGTGTAGGCGATGGTGTATTCCGGGGTGGGGCATGCCCCACCCCGGAATGCGGCGTCGCTGGTGGCCACCGGGTTCATCGTTATGGTGGAGTTTGCACACTTCAACCGTGACGAAGAGGAGTTCCCGATGACCGAGGACAGATTACTGATCGAAGAGCTTGCTGCGAAGGGCGGCCAACCGGATTTTTTGCGCACCATCGCCGAGAACGTGCTGCAGCTGATCATGGAGGCCGACGTTGATGGCCTGATCGGCGCGGGTCGCCACGAACGCAGCAGCGAGCGCGCGACCTGGCGCAACGGCTATCGCGACCGTTCGCTGGATACCCGGGTAGGCACGCTGAACCTGAAAATCCCCAAGCTGCGTGCTGGGTCCTACTTTCCGGGCTTCCTTGAGCCCCGCAAGATGGTCGAGAAAGCGCTGGTTGCGGTGATCCAGGAAGCGTGGATCGGCGGGGTCAGCACCCGGCGGGTCGATGAACTCGTCCAGGCCATGGGCATGACCGGCATCTCCAAGTCCACCGTCTCCAAGCTTTGCAAGGACATTGACGAGCGCGTCCATGCCTTTCTGAAACGCCCGCTCACCGGCGAATGGCCGTATCTCTGGCTCGATGCCACCTATCTCAAGGTACGCGAAGGCGGGCGGATCATCAGCGTTGCCGCAATAATCGCCATGGCCGTCAACACCGAGGGCCGGCGCGAGATCGTCGGCCTGCATATCGGCCCCTCGGAAGCGGAGGTCTTCTGGTCCGACTTCCTGAAGGACCTTGTTCGGCGCGGTCTTACCGGCGTGAAGCTGGTCATCTCCGATGCTCACGAGGGCCTCAAGGGCGCGATCACCCGCGTCATGGGCGCCACCGGCAGCGCTGCCGGGTGCACTTCATGCGCAATGCCCTGTCCTATGTGCCCAAGGGCCAGAACACTGTCGTCGCCGCCGCGATCCGCCAGGTCTTCCTGCAGCCCGATCAGAAAAGCGCAACGCAGGTCTGGCGACAGGTCGCCGACCAGTTGCGCACCCGTTGGCCCAAGCTCGGCGCCTGCATGGACGAGGCCGAAACCGACGTGCTCGCCTACACCGGCTTTCCCACCCAGCACCGCACGAAGTTACACTCAACCAATCCGCTCGAGCGGCTCAACAAGGAGGTCAAGCGCCGCGCCGACGTCGTCGGAATCTTCCCGAACGAAGACAGCATCATCCGCCTCGTCGGGGCTGTGCTGATGGAGCAGAACGACGAGTGGCAGCTCCAGCACCGATACATGCAGATCGAAGGCATGGCCGAACTCAACCAACCCATGATCGAGGAGGAAAATCAGCCCCTACACATCACCGCCAAAGCCGCCTGACGATGGCCCACGGCCACAGCCGAAATTACACCACCTTGACGGACGCGACCCTGAATGGGAGCAAATTGAGGCGTTCATCCTTGAACAGTTTCCAGTTGGAAGCCCATCAAGCGATGTCTCGAAGGCAGCTATCAAACGTAATATCGAATTTTGGCTTCAGCGAGAGAAGCGGCCACTGCCTAGCGACGGTCATCTATGGGTTAAGGCCAGAGAAATTTACAATAAATATTATATAGTTGAGTACTAACATAATTGGTTTTGTTAGTAATTGCTATTATGGAACTGGTTGGAATTTCGCAAAAGAACGCCAGCACTTGTCAATAACCGCAGCACAGTGCCGCGGCCGAGTGCTGGAGAAATTTTAATGCAAACTCCCTACCTCTGTTCCATCTCCGATGCCGCAACAGCGCTCGGTATTGGGCGAACCAAGACCTATGAAATGCTGAACTCGGGCGAACTGGAATCGATCCAGATTGGCACCCGTCGACTTGTGAAGTTGGACAGCATTAAAGCGTTTATTGAAAATGCCAGTGGAGGTGCTGCATGACCTACCTCCAAGAAAGCGAAAAGGCCGGAGCTGCTCCAACAGCGTCCGACCCTTTGGATACCGAAATTGTGACTCCGGTATCGCTCGATAACTCGAACGACGAATGCTTGCCAGAAGAAAGTACCACCAAGGTCAGTGCAATTGACGGGGCGGCTCTTTTGGACTTGATCCGAGCATTCTTGCTTCGGTTCATCGTCTACCCGTCGGAAGCGGCGAGCTATGCTCATGTGTTGTGGATTGGGCACACGCATTTGCTACCTGCCTTCTTTACCACACCACGTCTGGCAGTGCTGTCATCAGATCCCGGCAGCGGGAAGTCACGACTACTGGAAATGACAGCGATGCTGGTGGCTCGTGCGATATTTTGCGTGCAGTCAACTCCGGCCTACATCACCCGCAAGATTAGGGATTCAGAGGTCGAACCGACACTGCTGTATGATGAGATCGACACTATATTCGGGCCTACTGCCCGGGGCAGCGAAGATCTTCGTGCGGTGTTCAACTCAGGCTACCGGCGTGGTGCGGTTCGTGGAGTGTGCTTCTCCGAGAAGGGCAAGACATACACCGAAGAGCTTCCGCTGTTCTGCCCAGCTGCTTTGGGTGGCCTGGGGACACTGCCTGAAACAATCATGAGCCGATCGATCATCTTTCGGATGCGGAAATGCTTACCGAATGAAAAGGTTGAGACTTTTCGGCCAGCAGTGCACGAGCCGGAAGCGGGCCTGTTGTTCGATGAATTGGCCTTGTGGGCGGCGAGTGTTCTGAGCCAAGCAAAATCGTATGACCCCGTTTTGCCTGATGGCGTTAAAGATCGAAATCGCGACATATGGGGGCCGATGACCGTCGTAGCAGACCTTGCGGGTGGGCGCTGGCCGGATATTGCTCGAGCTGTAGCTGTGGAACTGGTTACAAACCAAAAACTGGAGGCCGAGCTTCCGCTGGGTGTCAGGCTTCTTGCTGAAATTCGAACATGCTTTGGCGATCGAAAACAAGTGTCAACGAATGAACTGATCCATTTTCTTCTCGCTGACGATGAAGCCCCATGGGGAGATCTCAGCGGCAAGAAGATAGATGCTCGGAAGTTGGCAGGCTTCTTACGTCCCTACGGCATCAAATCGGATACCATTCGCGAAAGTACGACAACGTGTAAGGGTTACAAGCTGGAATCCTTCCATGATGCTTGGAAGCGATATCTGCCATTGGATCAAGATGCCGTAACACCCGTTCCATCCGTAGCAGACAGCGAAGAATCGCAGGAATGCGAGGATGAGCAGGATGCGGCGTTACGGATAGGTGACGGCTGTGACGGATCTGTTCCGGATCCTGATAGCTCGTAAGCCCCGGAAAACAGCCAATGCTACGGATGTTACGCTTGTTACGTTCATCCGTAGCATAGGCCTCTAAGTTGAACTTCGATCCAACTTTGCAGGCATATCGGCGGAGCTCCCGCGCCTTCTCAATGCACGAACGGACAATCCCATGGAACCCACTTCAAATAATGCCACCATCCGTTGCGGCGCTAAAACCCGCTCAGGAGCTCCGTGTCGCACCCTAGCCGTCAAAGGCAGGAAACGATGCCGAATGCACGGAGGTACCAATCCTGGCGCTCCAAAGGGAAACAAGAATGCGTTCAAGCATGGCAATCGGACAGCGGAGGCTGAAGCGCAACTGAAGCTCGTGCGTCAAACCAATCGGGACCTGCGTATATTGAACAAACTCAGGAGAGGCGTGGACCTGAGTTCGAAGGAACTAGATCGGCTAATGCAGCTGCGTCGCGATTTGCATCGAGACGGGAAACATACCGATACAGCAGAAGTGAGCTCGAACTAAATTGTCCTCTGTCAGCGCCTATGGCACTGATTGCTGCGTAAATTGGCGGAGTATAGGCGAACGGTTACGTCGTTTGCAAAACATGCTGCCGAATGGATTAAACCAGGCACAAACCTGCCGTAATAACTCTGAGCACCATTGACTTGTAGCTTGCAGCACTATTGCTCCAAGCGATCCTCAGCAACTAACGATCTGGCTGCACCGAACGGTGACCCGAAGATTGGTCAGACTAGAATTGCCTCAAATGCACCAAGCGGTGGCAGGTCATACCAAGTTCGTCCATTTGACATTGTTCCATCCAACGGAACGCCTGCCACTAAGGCACGCGCTGTGCCGCTCACACCTTTGACGCCAAGGCGCAGGTTGGCCAACTTAGGCGGGACGTTGTATCGTCCATTGCGCTGCCCGGCGTAGTTAATGATATGCACCAGCGACTGACCATTCTGCCGCCCCATTTGCATCAATTCGACTGCGCCATCCCCGACCAAGACGAACTCCGGTGCTGGCGCGTAGCGCTCTATCAGCTTGGCTATTATTTCTTGATGAACGGGTAGGCTATCACGGTGGTACATCCAGTCGATGTGCCAAGGGATGTGAACCGCGTGTCCTTTGCCATGACTGCGCACAGCGACGCCTGGAATCTTGCGTGTCGTTGCATTGGGGGGTGCGTAGCTGAATTCGGGCGGACCGTATCGCTGGTCCGGTGCGAACGGTATGAGATCGCTCGTACCCTCGCGAATCATCCCGACGTAATAGTTCGCTTCGATCGGCACCCGACCAGTGACTGCTAAAGCACCTTTCTCTGGATCAAGCGACCAGCCTTCCCCGTCTAGCGGTTCGTCATAGCGCATGGTCGGAAGGGATGCGAGCGGCACTGCCACGACTGGCTTTCCGTCGGGACCATAGCTGCCCGGACGCCCCGTCGCGATAAGCAAGCCACCCCCTTCAACGAACGCGTCGATTGCCTCCGCTTCGGCCGCGCTCAGGACCATAGTGTTGGGAAGCAGGAGCACGTCGAACTTGCCTGCGAGAGAGGTTTTGCCGTCAGCAACGCGGGCGTCATTGACCAGTTGAAAGGGTATGCGTGAGTCTACGAGCATCATATACGCGCCACGAGTTGCTCCAAGCTGATACTTGCGGAATGGAGTATCGAACCCTCCGAAGAAATCGGAGCCGCCCGTGATCGCCCGCGTGGCACCAGAATCGTACAGGCCAACTCGCGAGTTTATCGTCATGCCCTCATAGCCAGCAGCGTTAGCTGCACGCCATTTGAATAGCCGGGAGACTGGTGGCAGCCAAGTAGGCTCCTTCTGGCCTGCCAACGTGCCCATCAAATAGAGGTCAAGTTTGCCCCCAACGCCCATCACCTGGGCCAATCGCAATTCATGGTTTGCTGCGGTTTCGGTAATCTGGCGCCAGTAGAAATCGACAAAGGTAGCCGAAGTGGCGGACCATGGCTTACCGGGATTTGCTGCCAAGTACTGGCGTGATTGTTCGCCGCCCTGGTAGGGCCATTCCGGTGCCGGCCGGTGAACGCTTCGCTGCAGTTCGCCTCGCCCGACAACCGCCCGCCCCATGATTGGGGCCCCCTGCAAGAGTGGCGCTGTGGCAGCGTCAATTTTTTGCTGAAGAGTGGCGAGCACCCGCCGCTGGAAGTTCTGGTAATCGACCCATGCCGGGTCAGTAGCATCATCGACCTTAGGCAGGTCTCGATTGTACATCGCCTTGAATGCGCGCCGACAATTGTCGCATGTGCAATTGCCCTCGGGTTTGGAATTGTACCAATTGGTCGAGGGAAAATAGACGCCGTTGAAGAACACCCCGTCCGGCTTATAGCGTGTCAGCGCCTCTTTCAGGATTTCGATACCATATTCCTGCATCCACTGGCCATTGGGGCATGCTTGGTACGTGCCGTTGTACTCGCGCGGCAGGCCGTCGCGACGCAACGAAAACCATTCGGGATGGGCGTCGAAAGCGGGCTTCATGCCCTTCGCGAGATCGAAGCGCCCGAGATAGGCCATGCCGTTGGCATGCGAAGCCTCAATCATCTCCCCGACGAAATCGCCTTTCAGATAGGGGTTTTTATAGTGGTACTGGAGGTCAGTCGGATAGAACGCGATGATTCCGCCAATATTTGAGACAATTACGTTGCCACCGAAGTCCTTAACCGCCCTTGCGATTTCTCTCGGGCTTTCGAGGGCGTCGATCTCGCGAAGATTTGTTTGAACGATTCTGTAGTCGTGTTCGTACCAGTGGCGGGGAATAAAGCCTCCCAAACCAACGGTTTGAGCCAGCGTCTTGCTGGCCATTCCACCCCCGAGCGCCAACGTGCTCAGAGTCATTCCACCCAAGACCGCGCGGCGTGTCGTGCGCGGCAATGCCTGATCATCCGCCATCAACTCAATCCTCCAAATGCATTAGAAATCGAGGTCGCCATACAACTCACGCGCCACACACGCTTCGAAGCGAGCCTGCTCGTCGAGCAAGCCGCGATGCACACAATCTGCAGCGACAAACTCATTCGTATTCGCCGAGTGAATATCAGAAGACGCTACGGGTCCATCGAAGATTTTTTGGACGCGCAACTCCAGCCGCTCTGCCAATGAACTACGGATCGGCTGACCGGACCTGATTTTGCACCATATGTTGTAGCTTAGTCCGAGCTGCGCCGAGCGACGTTCGTTGACGTGTTCGGAAACGACAGCCTTCATGGCCTCGGCAATCACGGGATCGACCTGCCGGAAACCAGAGCGCTGTCGTTGATGTTTTGAATTCAGCGTTGAGTTCATGGTCTGGTCCTCAAGGCACTAGCGCCTATCACCGAGGAGAAGGATCGCACGAAAATCGTTCACGTTGGTGCAAGTCGGGCCGCTCACCAGCAAATCGCCAAGCGCCGCAAAAAAACTCCCGCTATCGTGACCCGCTAGATAGGAGACGGCATCGATTCCTAACTTCTCCGCCTGCGAAAGCGTATCTGGAGATACGATAGCTCCGGCACCTCCACCGCTTGCTCCGTCCTCACCATCTGTGTCTGCAGCCAACGCCCATACCCCACGCATACCCTGCGCAGCCAAAGCGAAGGCGAGTGCGAACTCGGTATTTCTGCCACCTACACCAGCCTTTTGTCCGGAAAGCGTGACTGTGGTTTCCCCACCCGATATTAGTACGCAAGGACCGCTTAATTGAGCTGCACGCGCTGCCATCTCGCGACCGAGATCCTGGCTTTCTCCCTCGAGATCGTCTCCTAATTGTACGACCTCTATGCCTAAATTTCGCGCAATGTCAGCGGCGGCGTTCAAACTTTGACGCGGAGTTGCAACTAGTCGAACATCGCTAGGCTCCGTTCCTCCAATCGCCGGAGGGTGAGCTGTAAGCACTCGATACGCAGCGTCGCTTATGTGGCCTTTCAGCGCTTTCGCGAGCGATGTCAGATCCCGTCCTGCATCTGGATCAGGGATTGTTGGACCCGACGCGATCGCTGAAACATCGTCACCAGGAATGTCGCTAATCGCCAGAGTGACAATACGCGCCGGTGCAGCCGCGCGGGCCAATTTCCCTCCCTTTATTGCGGAAAGGCGACGTCGGACTGCATTCATCGCGCGAATATCGAGTCCAGACGCAAGCAAAGCACGGTTTACGCCCTGCTTGTCTTGTAGACTTAGCCCCTCGACCGGCAATGACATCACGGCGGAACCGCCCCCCGAAATGAGTGAAAGGACCAAATCATCGTGCTCAAGGTCTCGGACTAGCTCGAGCATTCGTCTGGCGGCAATCTCGCTATTGGCATCCGGTACCGGGTGCGCTGCTTGAAGAATTTCGATTCGTTGAGTCCGAAAGTTGGTTTTCGGCTGGTGATAGCCATAAGGCACCACAACCGATCCTGTCAGATCGACATCTGGCCAAGCACGTTCAACAGCGATTGCCATGGCGGCTGCGGCTTTCCCCGCTCCTACTACAATGCAGCGCCCGCGGGGCTTTTCGGGCAGATGCTCTGCAAGCACACGAAGCGGATCAGCGGCTCCAACCGCCGCCTCGAACATGCGCTTGAGTAGATCTCGCGCATCGACCGAACCCGTTCGCGCCACGGCGGGATCCAATAAATTCATGATCGCGCCCTTCGAACCACCGGGAGAAGAAACCTGGCACATGAAAGGATGCATTCAACGCCAAGCATGTCATACCTCCCAAGTCCGATTCCGATTTCACGTTATAGATATACGCCAATTTCCATGTTGGCTAGAGTTTTTTACCAATTACCATTTCTGCTACCTTGGCCTGCCGAATCGCACTCATTTTCACGTCGCGCGCCTACGGTGTTAGCAGCTCGCACTGCAGGCGACCAATCTGGCTTTGGGCATGAATATGGACAGTTCGGAATCGACATATTTTTGTGGAAATTTTTTCTTACCATTTCTAAAAAAATGGTGTAACCAGCGCCCGGGCAGCACGAAGACTGCTCCGGGGAAAGGGAGAGGAATGTTCCATCAGCTCATAACGCCAGTAGGCAATAACCTAGCACTCTCCTTCCTGACGGCAGCACTGCCGATCGTAGTTGTGCTCGTTCTCCTTGGGGTTATGCGGCGCCCGGCTTGGCAGGCATCAATAGCCGGCGTTGCAGTGGCCCTGCTTCTCGCGGTCGCCGTATGGAAGATGCCCGTAAACCTCGCCCTTAACAGCATCGCGGCAGGCGCAACCTTTGCAGCCTGGCCGGTCATGTGGATCGTCGTGAATGCGCTGCTGCTTTACAACATCGCAGTGGTCTCAGGCCGGTTCGACGCCTTTAGAACCTGGATGGTTGATAATCTGCCTAATGACCGAAGAGTTGTGCTGGTCGTGGTCGGTTTCTCGTTCGGGTGCCTGCTCGAAGGCGTCGCAGGGTTCGGTACACCGATCGCGATCACGACGGCATTGCTAGTAGCGCTTGGCTTCAAGGCAATGGACGCCATCGTATTTACGCTCATGTTCAACACGGCGCCGGTGGCTTTCGGCGCACTTGGGGCCCCCGTGACGACACTCGCGGCCGTCACTCAGCTCAACGACGTCGCGCTCGGCGCCATGATCGGCCGTCAGCTTCCGTTGATTGCGGTCATTCTTCCATTCTACGTGATCATCGTGTTTGGCGGGATGCGGGCTGTCCGAGGCGTTTGGCCGCTTCTACTTGTGGCCGGCGGTTCATTTGCGTCTGTCCAGTTCCTATCTGCCAACTACATCGGTTACGCGCTCACCGACGTTCTTTCGTCTCTGGCGTCACTGGGTGCCGCACTCTTGTTCGTGAAGATGTGGAAGGTTGCGCCCGATCCAGCTTTTGCCCTGCGTCTGACTTCTGATGCCGAGGAAGTACAGGCACAGCCGGCACACTCGGCGCTCAGTGGATGGCAGGGCTGGCTACCGTGGATCGTACTGTCCGTGGTCGTGATAGTGTGGGTGCATTTCAAGGTTAATCTGATCGGGGAAATCAAGGTCGAGTGGCCAAGCCTGCATAACGAGGTCTTCATCACGACCTATGGCAAACCGTACGCAGCAGTTTGGAATTTTCAGCCTCTGGCTACTGGTACTGCAATCCTGGTCTCAACCTTAATCACGGCTGCCCTCGTTGGCCTCAAGCCGTCGCAATTTCGGGCGGCTCTGGAACAAACGATTCGTCAAGTGCGGCTACCGTTGATTACGACAATGACCATTGTCGGACTTGCCTACCTGATGAACTATTCCGGCATCGCTTACACTTTGGGTGTAGGTGTCGCCTCAGTCGGGATCCTGTTTCCGCTGGTTTCAGCTTTCCTCGGCTGGTTGGCAGTGTTCCTTTCGGGAAGCGACACTTCTGGGAACGCTCTGTTCGGCAATCTCCAGGTGGTCGCCGCAAGAGAGCTCAACCTAAGCCCCGTGTTGATGGCTGCGACAAACGCGTCAGGGGGAGTGCTTGGCAAGATGATCTCGCCGCAAAATATCTCGACCGGCACAGCGACAACAGACCTGAAAGGACAGGAAGGGGCAATCTTGGCGAGAACTTTCAAGCATAGCGTGTTTCTGACGCTCGTGCTTGGCATCATCGTGATGCTACAGCAGCATGTGTTCGCTTGGATGATCCCGGCCTGATGCGCCAACTTCAATCGATAACAGTTGCACTGATTGCAACCGTTGCAGCCTCATGCGCAACCGGCTCTGCTATAGATCGAGCATATCTTGCAGGCGTGGAAGCAGCCGAACGTCAGGCCGTCGCCTTTGCGCCGATTACTGACACGGCGCCCGAGACGACCTTGGAGGAGGCCTATGGACTACAGCGTAGGCTAATTGCTCGACGCGTTGCTCGCGGCGATCGCGTTGTGGGCTATCGGGGCAGTCTCATGTCGCAAGCTTCGCTGAAGGCAAGGAACGTGACCGAACCACTTGCCGGTGCATTGTTCCACTCCGGGCGCATTGAAAGTGGTGGAGTCGCTTTGCTTTGCGGATACCGGAAGGCCTCTTTCGAATTGAAGATTGGCTACCTATTCACCCGTGATGTGGCAGCCGCCGACCCAGATATAGATACTTTGCGGCATGCGGTTGGCAATGTCATTCCTGTCGTCGATTTGCCAGACATAGCTTATCGCAATCCCGACAAGTACTCAGCCGTCGACATGGTTGCATCAAATATCTCCGCATCTCGATATGTAGTTGGGGAAGAGCATTCCCCAAGGAACATCGATCTCGACAGCTTGCGTGTTGCCATGACGCGTGCGGGAGGCCGAGTGGCGTCGGGAACGGGTCGAGAATCCTTCGATAATCAATGGGAAAGCTTGGCGATGGTAGTTCGCCAGATCATCAAGTCGGGCAGACGCGTTGCGCCTGGCGACTTGGTTATTACCGGCAAAATCGGTGAGCGCGGTTGGCTTTCTCCCGGCTTGTACCGTGCCGACTACGGCCCTCTCGGTATCGTGGATTTCACCGTCGCCGCCTGCTCGTAAGGGAAATTGGCAACCATACTTGAGAACCAACCTGACTTCGCGATCAAAGCGCCGCTCGAGCCTTGCGTGTTGCGACTAGGTCATTACGGGCAAGGCGCCGTATAGAAGCTTCCAGCCGAAGCTCGGCGTCGTATATTGCGCGTTGGGTTTTCATGGTATTGTTCATGTGACCCGCCGCAGCGGCACGCGCGCGCTCTGGATCCCGATCCATTATCGCCTCATAAATCGCTTGATGCTCATGAAGCTGCGAATCTTTCTGCGTACGATGCTCATAGAGATTTTTGCGATTTAGATAGACGTTTGACCTTAGAATGCTTTCAATGCTTCGCATGAAATGGAGCATCATTAGGTTGTGGCTCGCCTCATAGATTGCGAAGTGAAACTCTGCGTCAGTCTTAGCGATAAGGTCAACGTCTTGCTCATCGTGTGCGGCAACCATCGCTTCGAAACATCCACGGATGGCATCTCGATCGACGTCCGAGGCCCGCTGGGCAGCGAATGCCGCTGCTGCTGCCTCAACCACGGACCGCAGTTCAAGGCAATCAAAGCGCGCATCTGGCGAATCCATCAACAGCACTAACGGATCGCGAAGGCTTTTCCCGATGTTTTCGCTAACATGCGCAACGCCTTGGGCATTCGTCGTCAACAGTCCAAGAGCAATCAACTTGTCGAGCGCCTCACGTAATGATGGCCGAGATACATCGAGTTTAGCCGAAAGTTCCCTTTCGGACAGAAGGCGTTCGCCGGGCTGCAGCGAGCCCTCAAGGATCATCTGCTGGACATGCTCAGCAATAGCATCTGCCAGCTTGGCGGGTTTGATCGATTGGGTAGTCATTCGTTTTGCCATTCGAGGAGAGAGGACCGAGATTAAGAATACAGGGTTATAGCTAACTGCGCCAGCGGCAAAACTCGCGCTCCGCCTCAGCTCAGCAAAATTGCTTCGAACGCCCCCACTGGCGGTAATTCGAACCAAGTCCTATCATCGCCTGCTCTCTGGACCGCAGAAAGGGCCTGCCCCCCGACAAGCGTTCGGGCTGACTGCGGACCGCCACGCACACCAATGCTGAGGCCGTGGAGATCAGGCGGTGCTTCATAACGGCCATTCCGCTGACCCGCATAGTTGATGACGTGGAGCAGCATATTACGATCACCACTTCGCAACACGGTCAACTCTGCCGCACCCTTGCCGGCGAGCACATACGGCTGGGCCGGTGCGTATCGTGCAGCAATAGCGGCGAGTAGGTCCTGGCTCACTTCGAGACCATCTCGGTAGTACTGCCATTCGTTAAGAAACGGGACGTGAACGGCATGGCCCTTGCCGTGCTTACGGACGAGCAATCCCGGCGCGGATCGGCTTTTCTCGCCCGGTTCGATGTAACTATATTCCGGCGGTCCCCACCGAATGTCCGGCATGAACGGTAGTAAGTCTTCCGCGCCCTCGCGCAAGGGGCCACCGAAATAGAACGCATCTACTGGAGTAGGATTTGGCGAGTGCTTGAGGGCGCCCCTCGCGGAGTCGAGCACCCAACCTCGCGCGTCCTGAGGCTTGCCATAGCTAGTGATGGGGAAGCAGGCGAGCGGGATCGAGGTCCGCGTATGCCCCTCTCCGTCGAAGCCGGCGGTCATTCCAGAGGCGATAAGGAGGCCGCCTTGCGCGACAAAAGCATCTAGTGCAGCAGCTTCACTGTCGGAAATGCAACAGACGTGGGGTACGACGATGATGTCAAAGTCGGACAGCTTCGTGGTTCCATCGGCAACGCGCTCGCCGTTCACGAACCTGAACGGAAGGCGGGAATCGACCAACATCGAGAAGGCTCCACGCGCCGAACCAATCCGGTAGTCAGCATAAGGCGTTGCTGCCGAAAACCGTGTGTTTGCCTCGGATTCATACAATCCGACCCGCGCGGCCGGCGAGACCTTTGAATAGTGTTCGGTATTGGCAGCCTCCCACTTGAAAAGGTCTGACAGGGGAGGGAGATAGCTCTGATCATCCTGATCTGCGATCGTACCCATCAAATAGAGGTCGAGGCGACCACCGTTGCCAAGCATCTGTGCGAAACGATTGACGTGATAGTCCGCCGTCTCAGTGACCTGTCTCCAAGGATAGTCGATGTGCGCTGTTGAGGTCGACGAGAAGGGCTTGCCGGGATCATGCGCGTTAGCTCGGCGGACCTGCTCACCCGCCTGATACTGCCACTCTGGTGCCGGGCGGCGAATGCGACGCTGGAGCTCTCCTCTCCCGACTTCCTTATAGTCTTCGCCCCGAAAGATTGGAGTGCCTGGGATTAGTTCGTCAGCAAGCGCGTTCATCCTTTTAAAGATGTCGGCGAGCACAATCTCCTGAAATTCGAGATAGGATCGGTAATTCGGATCACCGAAGTTGAATGCCTTCGGCAACTCCAGATTGTACATCGCGCGGAACTTCGCGCTGCAGTTGTCGCACACGCAGAAGCCTCTGTCCCGACCAGCGTAGTCATTGACGCCGAAGCCAACCCCGTTGAAAAAGACACCATCAGGTTTATAGGCGGTAAGAGCCTCCCGAAGGATCCTTAACGCGTAGTTTTGCAGCCAACCACCATTTGGACAGACTTGGTATGTCCCAGCGAATTCTGTCGGCTGGCCATCGCGATACACACTGAACCAGTCCGGATGTGCGTCATAGACCGGCTTCAGCGCTTTCGAGGTGTCAAAACGGCCAAGATAGGCAAGCCCCTCGGCGTGGCTTGCTGCGATCATTTCTTTGACGAAATCCGTTTTGAGGAACGGGTTGGTGTGCTGATATTCCAGCTTAGTCGGATAAAAGGCGACGATCCCGCCGATGTTCGATACGATCGCCGTACCGCCGAAATCTTTCACTGCCTTGGCGATCTCACGCGGATCCTTGAGCGCATCGATCTCGCGGAGGTTGGTCTGGACAATGCGATAGTCCTCCGTCCACCACTTCTTGGGTCCACTCCAACCGCGAATACGTTGGCCAAGCGCAGGCGCTCCACCAACTGCAGCCAGTGCTGTCAGTGTGAGGCCACCCAAAACCTGTCGCCGCGAAGTTGCAACCCAACCTACGGTCTTACTCATCAAGCTCTCCTCTTTCTGACTATGTTGCTCCGGCTTCAGTTTCCGGCGATTGTATGGTCCGCCAGGACTTCGAGGGCTCGTGCCATTGCAGAATGGTCCCAATCCGCCCCTCCACGCGCAATGCAAGCGCTAAACAGCTGCTGTACCGTCGCCGTATTCGGCAACGCCATGCTAAGCGTTCGGGCGCTCGACAGGGCGAGGTTCAGATCTTTTTGATGGAGCCTGATTCGGAACCCTGGCTCGAAGGCCCTGTCGATCATTCGCTTGCCGTGAACCTCGAGCACGCGTGATGAGGCGAAGCCTCCCATTAACGCTTCGCGCACCTTGGCAGGATCAGCGCCAGCCTTCGCGGCGAACAGTAGCGCTTCGGCTACCGCTTCGATGTTGAGAGCCACGATGATCTGGTTGGCAACCTTGGCGATCTGACCCGCTCCAACATCGCCAACGAGGGTGATGTTTTTCCCCATGAGTTCGAGGAGCGGCAGGACACGCGCGAACACTTCTGGATCGCCGCCACACATTATCGTCAAACTGGCCGTCTTTGCCCCAACCTCACCTCCTGAAACCGGCGCGTCGAGGTAATCAACACCCTTGGCCATGATGCGCTTGGCGAAGCTTTGTGTTTCGATCGGATCGATTGAACTCATGTCTATAACCATCGAGCCCGGCTTGAGGCTGTCGGCTATGCCGCCTTCGCCAAAAAGAACATCTGCGACTTCGGGAGTGTCGGGCAGCATAAGAACAACAACATCGGAGTCTTCCGCGACTTTGCGAGCCGTGTCGCAGGCAACAGCACCGCCGGTCAGCAGTTCTTCCGGAAGAGGTGAACGGTGGGAACTGAGACGGAGCTCGTGCCCTCCAGACTGGATGTGGCCTGCCATCGGCCGCCCCATGATTCCCAACCCGATGAAACCAACCTTCATACGTACCCTCTTGCTTTGCCTGACGGGGGTCAGGCGGTGATAACTACTGCTTCGAAATACCGAATCGGTGGCAGTACAAACCAGCGATATCCGTCCTTGTCCGGTGCGCCTGCCTGCAGATTAGTGCCAGCGACTAGGGCTTCTGCGGACGCACCTTGACGAACGCCAAGTCGCAGATCGCGCAATACCGCAGGTTCGGCATAGAGGCCATTACGCTGCCCGGAATAGTTCAGAACGTGCGCCACTAGGCGACCGCTGGACGGCTGCCGCATAAGGGTTAGTTCTACGGCTCCTGGCCCCTCAAGACGGACAGGCGCTGGTGGCGCGAAAGCCTCGACAAGGCCGCCAAACAGGCGTGCATGATCCGTTATTCCGTCGCGATAGTACTGGCTGTCTGGGTGCCAGGGGAGATGGATTGAACAGCCATTGCCGACGCTTCGCGATAGAATTCCGGGCTCTGTACCGCCCTTCGCACCTAAATCTGCATAGCTGAACTCGGGCGGTCCGAAACGCTGGTCGGGAGCGCGCGGAAGGAGATTGACGGCTTCCGGTACCAGCTCGGCACGATAGTAATCTCCGGTCGCCGGGATTTTTGGACCGGTCAATGCAACACTACTCGCTTGCGATGCGTCAAATGTCCATCCGTGCGCATCTTCGACCCCGTTCCACCGAGCTATCGGAGAGGTCTTCATTGCCATGGTCGCTCGCGCCACACCCAGCTTGTCATAACCTCCGGTCTGGCCGGTAGCGATTACTAAACCGCCAGCGCGTACAAATGAATCCAAGGCATTGGCCTCTGCATCGGTCAGAATGGTGACACCCGGAAGTATAATGACGTCATAGCTTTCCGTAGACAGCTTTGTCGTACCGTCGGCGACACGTCGATCATCCACCATCCAGAAGGGAATACGCTGATCGACTAAGGCACTATATACGCCTCTCCACGCCTTCTCGGCCTCCCTCCCGGATTTATGTGAGCCACCCCATCTGTCCTGCCGCCGGCTGTGATAAAGTGCGACGCGCGACGCTGGCTGCAGGTTGGAATAATGCGCTTCGTTCTTTGCATACCAGTGGAACAGATTACGGGTTGCAGGAATGAAGCGCTTGTCTTCTTGATCGTCGAAATCGCCCATTAAGTAGAGATCAAGCGACCCACCGTTTGCCAAGGACTGCGCAAACCGTAACATGTGCGCGGGCCCACTCTCCAGCGCTTGCCGCCATGGATAGTCCAAATGCGCAGTGGCAGTCGCGCACGTTGGCTTTCCAGGCGCAATCGCCGCATATTCGCGCAGGTGTTCTCCTGCTTGATAGGGCCATTCAGGTGGATCGCGATCCACTCGGCGCTGGACTTCGTTGCGTAGGACATCACAGTGCACGTTCCCGCGGCCCATGATCGCCGCGTGCGGCCTGATCTTTCGCGATTCCGCGTAGATGCGCTGCGTGAGTTCGTCTGAAGTGCGCTCCTGAAATTCCAGATATTCGGCCCAGTTCGGATCGAGGAAGTTTTCCACTGCGGGCAAATCTTTTCCGTACATCTCGCGGAATCGGCGTTGACAGTTCTGACAGGCGCAATTGCCTCGGTTCACGCCTCCGTAGTCGGTGGTACCATAGGGATTCGACGCATTGAAAAAGACCCCGTCAACATCATAGCGCTCCATCCCTTCCCGGAGAATGCGCAGCCCATAATCCTGATACCACGATCCGTTAGGACACGCTGTGTAAATATCCGCGTAAACTCGCGGCGTGCCATCGCGATTGAGCATGAACCACTCGGGATGCGCCTGATACGCTTCCTTCTTCATCGTCTTCGATAAATCGAATCGACCGATTACTGCCAAACCTTCTTCGCGAGCTGCCGCGATCGTTTCGGCAACATAGTCCTGACCTGGCTTGAGGAACGGGTTCACATATTGGTATTCAAGCTTGCTGTGGTAAAAGGCGACGATACCCCCGATGTTCGTCAGAATTGCGTTCCCCCCATACTCGCGAATATCACGAACGACCTTGCGAGCGTCATCGCGGACATCTGGTTCGCGCAAATTTGTCTGGACGAGGCGAAATGGTCGCTTCGCCCAATCCTTCGGAGATGCTGACCCAAATCCAACCTGAACCGCTGCGCTTGCATTGAAAGCTCCGCCGGCGATGGCGAGGCCAACAATCCCGGTTCGGCGCATCAACTCTCGCCTATGCAAACTACCATTCACCATATCGACCATACTCCGCTCAAAGCCGTGAGGCAGCGCGATCCGTTCAAACGGCTATCGGATCGATTCAGAAGCGAAGGCGAGCACCTATCCCAAACACCCGACCGCGCTGATCGTAGAACTGGGAAGACGCTGCAGCGGCAACGGTAATTGTGTTTTCAGACAACAATGGTGGATCAGTGTCAAAGAGGTTCTCGACCTTTGCATAAAGCTGAAGTGCCTCGGTCACCTCGTATTGCGTCGACAGGTCGGTGTAGAGGTAAGCAGGATACTTGTTCCTGTTCAGGTCGAAGCTGCCGTAGTTGTTATCGTATTTGCCCGGACCGACGAAGTTGAACATCACGCGGAAATTGAACGGGCCGCGGTCGTAGGTAAGGGTCGCAGAACCGCGCCACTTGGGTGTGGCGTAGGTTCCCGTCAGCTGCCCTGCCGTATCGACATCCCCGCCGAGCGTCGATGCGACCAGCTTGTCGGTGTAGGTCGCAACTATGCGGGCTCCGAGATCAGCCTCGCCGACCGGCACGCGATAGTTCATTTCGAAATCTACCCCGCTCGTCTTCAAAGTCTGTGCATTGAAGGCTGTCGCGTTCACCTGCGTAATCTGTCCAGTGCTATCCCGCGTGATCCCATCGCAGAAGGTCTGGTCGCCCCGCCCACATCGATCGACGACCTCTTGAGCGCCCGGCGTGATTAGCGCGTCGCGCAGTTCGATATTAAAATAGTCCGCCGAGAATTGCAGCCCAGGAATGAACGATGGCTCCAGGACAATGCCAGCCGTGAACGTGTAAGCCGTTTCCGGCTCGAGATTGGGGTTCCCACCCTGCAAAAGATTCACGTTCACGCTGCCGTTGGTCATGAAGTCGATCACGGTCTGACCTGCCCGCAGATTGGCTTTCGAGAATAGATCATTGATCTTGGGTGCCCTGAAATCCTTCGAATAGGTGCTCCGCAGACGGATGCTATCGTTGATCGACCAGTTAGCACCAACCTTCCAGACTGCGGTCGTACCCGACGTGCTGTAGTCGACAATGCGGCCTGCGAGATCGACATCGAGACTCCTTGCAAATCCGGAATCCCGTGCAAGCGGGATGGTCATTTCAGCATAGCCTTCCTTGACCTCCAGTTCGCCCCGATACGAGCCGAAAGTGCCCTGACGCCAACCACTGATGTCCGAGATTGGATCGGACACGCTATTGACAGTATCCTTACGATATTCTCCACCAAAGGCGACCTTGACCGGACCAGCCCAGGTATTGAACAATTCGCCGGTGACGCCGGCGGTGAAAGTGCTGCTGTCGGATTTGGATATCTGCGACGAGGTGCCGGTCACATAGGCAACCACGGCGGGGGTCAGTGAGTTAATGCCGAAAACGTTGGCAGGGACGCAGCCATTGTTCGGATTTGTAAGCGTCGAGCGGCAAATCGGCGTTCCATTCGGGCCGATGACAGCGTCAAGCGCAAGGCCCCAGTTTATGTTGTTGCGGTTGTTCGCTCCCAAATTGGTTGACTTTGCGTGGGTATAGCTCCCTGCGATCTCCCACTTCCAGACGTCTGAGAAACTGCCCGTCAGGCCAAGGCCATAGCGGAAATAGTCGTTAGCGGTGGTGTTTGTGTTTATCCCCGTCTCGGGGTTGTAACGACCAATTCGGATCGTCTGGATATTGTTGGCGATCATTGCCGTCAGGATGTTGGCTGGCAGGTAGGCGTTGTCGCGGCGAATTGTGATGTCACCGTTGTTGTAGTTCCAGTTGTTAGTCCCCCTTGCCTTGGTATGTCCGGCAAGAATATCAGCACGAAGGGTTACGTCGTCCGTGAGGTCGTAAGTAATCCGCCCGAAGCCGCTATACTGTTCCGACGCAACCTGAATCATGGCAAAGTCAGGCTGCGGCATGATGCCATCGCCACCGGTCATCCAAACGCTGCCAACATTGGTGCCTTGCTGGAAAAGACTCTGCGCGCCGTTCTGTCCGAACTGAATGTTACGAAGCGGCCCTGCGGTGGTGATCACGCCACCCGCGGTCATGGACGAATAACGCTGATTGGGAATGATCAGCTGGCGAAACTGCCCATTGGTTGGTGTGTATGCGGCGTTCGGAACGAGCGCGTAACCCTGACGCCCCCAGTCGCGCGCGCCTTGGTAGACGATGTCGGGCGTGTTAAAGTAGGAACCGGCTACAACAACGCGACCGCGATCGCCAATCTTAAGGCCGTATATCCCGCTGACGGATATCTGGCTCATGTCGCCATGTGTTGAAATATTGTACTGCGCGTCAATCTTTCCTCCTTCAATGTTGTCATTGAGGATTACGTTCACGACGCCGGTGATCGCATCAGAGCCGTAGACCGACGAAGCACCCGCGGTGACGATTTCGAGGCGTTCGACCAGGGGAGCGGGAATGATGTTAATGTCAAACCCACCCGCGACTGGACTGCTGTCCAGCACTCGCTGGCCGTCGATGAGAAGCAGCGTTCGCGTCGACCCGAGCGAACGCATGTTGAAGGTGCTGAGACCGATGTTTCGCCCGCTGCCGTTTACACGGTTGGGCCGGAGTGCGGGAACATCTCGCAAAAGGTCGACAACGTTTGTCGCGGCCTTCTGCTCCAACTGTTCTTCGCCAATGGCAGTGATGGGAGTGGGGGTGTCGAATGTTGACCGGGCGATGCGGCTACCCGTGACAACGAGTTCGATTTCTTCAGTAGCTTCGACAGGTGCCGATTCAGTAGCCTCGCTGCTTGAGCTCGACGGCACTTCGGACTCGGTTTGCGCCCGAACCGCAGTAGTTTGGCACAGTGCAACCGCACTTACAGTGGTGAAGAAAGCGCTCCGCCATGACCAATTAACCATTTTTATCCTCCCTATCCTCGACCAGCAGCAAATCAGCTGATCCCAACCCGCTGATCCACATCAGTCGTAGTTTGGATAGTAATCTATACCAATTTGTCTATCGGTCAAGCCTTTTCTCCTTTTTTGAACGATGAGCGCCCTGTGAACGGCGGCACTTGACAACTATGACACAGATACTGCGACATTAACTTGCAATCGCCGGCGCTTTTAGGTAAAAGTTTTTGACCATTTTTATCGATGGTCAAGGAGGGTAATGCAGAATGGCATTGATAAATCAAGGTTGGCTGCCCGAATCGGCCTTCAATCGACTTCACGTGAGCCTTACGCCGGACAACGATAGCGTCGCGCATTGCTGGCTGCGTTCTGTCACCAGCGAATGAAGTTCGAACCCCGCGCCCGCAAGGTCAAGATCCTCGCCACGGTCGGCCCTGCCAGCTGCGATCCCGAAATGATCGAGGCGCTGTTCAAGACCGGAGCGGACGCCTTCCGCGTCAACATGAGCCACGGCGAGCATGCGGTCCACGCCCAAACCATTGCTGCGATCCGTACGGTGGAGAAGACATTCGGCCGCCCAATCGCGATCCTCGCCGACCTGCAGGGACCCAAATTGCGCGTCGGCCAGTTCAAAAACGGGCAAGCGTTGATCCGCCATGGCGCTCACTTCACACTTGATCGCAGCGATGCACCTGGCGACGAGAACCGCGTCCAGTTGCCGCATCCGGAGTTGTTCGGGTTGATGGAAAAGGGCCAGCGGCTGCTGATCAACGACGGCAAGATCCGGCTGGTCGTGGTGAAGGCGGATGCCGAACAAATCGAGTGCAAGGCCGAGGTAGGTGGGGTGCTCACCGACCGCAAGGGCGTCAACGTGCCCGACGCCGAGGTCCCGATCCCGGCGCTGACCGAGAAGGATCGCCGCGATCTCAGCTTCGCCGTAGCGCAGGGTGTCGACTGGATCGGCCTAAGTTTCGTTCAGCGACCGGAGGATGTTGCCGAAGCGAAGAAACTGATCGGCGCCACTGGCCCTGCGATTTGCGCCAAGATCGAGAAGCCGAGCGCGATCCGCCGCATCGAGGAGATCGTCGAGTTGGCCGACGGCATCATGGTGGCGCGCGGCGATCTCGGCGTCGAACTCGAGCCTCAGGAGGTACCACCGCTGCAAAAGAAAATCGTCGGCCTTGCGCGCGCCGCTGGTAAGCCGGTGATCGTGGCGACGCAGATGCTCGAAAGCATGATAGAAAGCCCCGCACCAACCCGCGCCGAGGTTTCTGACGTCGCCAACGCCGTGTACGATGGCGCAGATGCGGTGATGCTGAGTGCCGAGACCGCGGCGGGTCAGTGGCCGCAGGAAGCAGTCACAATCATGGACAAGATTGCAGCTCAGGTGGAGGCCGACGAGGATTTTCAGGCGCGCGTACGCTTCCTTGATACGCCGCCCGACCAGACCACCGCGGACGCGCTCAGCCACGCCTGTATGACCATCGCCGATACCGTACCGATCAAGGCAATCACAGTCTTCACGGGTTCTGGCTCGACCGCGCGGCGGGTGGCGCGCGAGCGGCCTAGCGTGCCGATGCTGGTGCTCACTCCCTCGATAAACACTGCCCGCCGGGTGGCATTGCTGTGGGGCGCGCACGCTGTCGCCACCAAGGACATCGGCAGCTTTGAAGAGATGATCGCTAAGGGCAAGCGCATGGCGCTGCGACACGGTTTCGCTAATGGCAGGGACAAGCTGGTAGCGCTCGCCGGAGTGCCGTTCGGGACGCCGGGCTCGACAAACCTCCTCCATGTCGTGACGCTGACCGGTGACGAATTGGATTAACGAGATGATTAGCGGGTTCTTAGCTCGAAACTAAGCGGGGGCATAAATTTGGCGTCCGCGCCCCGCCAATTTGGGCAAAGGCAAAGGAACTGATTATGGCTCGGTTAAAGCATCGATCGCCGAAACCTTCTTGGTGCAGCGGCACTCGTCGGTGCTGCTTCCAGCTTGGGCGCAGCGGCCCGATCTCCTCGCCACGGTCCCGCTTCATCGTTTCGTCGCCTAGGGCAACTGAATGTTTCACCTATGGGCTTAGGATGTATGAACATGGCCCCGGGATTCTACAATCCGGCGCCTGATCCTAAGGACATGGTGCGTGTGATCCGTACCGCCTACGATTTGGGATGCACGTTCTTCGATACAGCCGAGGTTTACGGTCCACTGATATCCGAGGAAATCGTTGGGGAGGCATTAAAACCGATCCGAAACCATGTCGTGCTGGCGAGCAAATTTGGCTTTCAGATTGATGGTTCACCTAATTCGCGAAATCGGAATGCACGGCCTGAGCATATTCGACAGGCCGTGGACGGGATGCTCCTTCGCCTGCAAACAGACCACATCGACTTGCTCTATCTCCATAGGGTCGATCCCAATGTGCCGGTGGAGGACGTTGCAGGGACGGTGAGTGACCTTATCTCGCAGGGCAAAGCTCGTGCATTTGGATTGTCCGAAGCTGCTCCTGCGACGATTCGACGCGCCCATGCTGTGCATCCGGTTGCAGCGCTACAAAACGAGTACTCGTTAGTCGAGCGCGTCCCTGAAGTGGCTGCACTACAAGTTTGCGAGGAGCTCGGCATTGGCTTCGTACCATGGAGCCCGACGGCTCGTGGACTGTTGGCCGACCGCTACAATGAGTATTCACGATTTTCAGATGAAGATCGACACGCAAGCGTTGGATATTTCGCTCCAGCTGCACTTACCAAGAACATGGAACTGGTTCGGCTTGTACGTCGCTGGGCTGACGACATTGGTGTAACTCCAGTTCAGTTCGCCCTAGCTTGGCTGATTGCACAAAAGCCCTTCATTGTCCCCATCCCCGGAAGCTCAAAAATCCATCACGTGCGAGAAAACCTCGGGGCTCTCGCGATTTCGCTGACGAAAGAGCAACTGGCTCGTTTTCGCGCTGAGCTAGAGCGCATTCAGATAATGGGAACTCGCGCACCAGATACGGCGAACCGGGACTCCTAGAAATTGGGATTTGGCAACGGGACATTCCGTGTTCCAAAAAGCGTGTGTCGACACGCGATTTGGTAATGGCGTTCCCGAAAAAGCCGATCGAGATGGGGTCGCGCCTGCGCTCGGCGCTGCCCCGGCTGGTTGGTGCTATCCATCCCAAGGCCATGCCTGTGATCCTGCACCCGCAAGACTATCAGCGATGGCTTGATGGCGAGCCAGTGAAGGAACTGGCTCTACCGTTTCCCAGTCAGTTGATGGCGGTAGAGCCTTGAGCTTTCTCCCTGGTTCCTAGACCAGCTTCTCCATCGAGATCATGTGCTGGAAGATCCGGGCACAGGCCCTGACATCGGCTGTTGCATCATGGGCATTGGCCAGATCTTCACCGAAGAAATGCTGCATGCATTCAGCCAATGTGGGTGACTTGGGGTGATAGCGCCCGGCTGCAACCATTCGGGGTGTCGGTGGCAGGTTTACCAGTGGCGCTGCATGCGCCATCGTGCAGTAAGTGTTCGATGCAAGTTTCCAGTTGCTCTCTCCGACTTTGGCAGCAGTGATTGCCATGATCTGGAGATCGAACTGGACATTGTGGCCAATTATGCACCTTGCCTTTCGCGCTGCCGATGCAAACCATCGGAACACTTCAAGACTTTCCATGCCAAGATGGAAAGCGCGTTCCAATGTTATGCCATGTGCCGAGAAAGCCTGAGTGGAGAGCAGAGCACCTGACTTTGGTCGAACCAGAGTTGATAACTGGTCCAGCTCGGTCCCATGTTCGTCGAACAATATGCCTGCAAACTGCAAGAGATGTGGCTGTGAAGGGTGACCAAGGTCGAGATTGGGGCGCGGCAGGTCGGTAGTTTCTGTGTCAAATACGAGATACATTGAGTTTCCTTTCATTGGTTTTTGAACCAAGAAAAGAAATCCGGAGTGTCTGCAGGGTAAGCCGTGGTCTATCCCTGTGGTATCTCAACATTCTCTCACTCAATGCTGACAAAGTTCAACTCAGTTGGAGTTTCTTTGTGTTCACCTGAACTTACCTCCGATCAACTGGAACTAAGATCAAAGTAAGGGGGGGTATCATTGTGTTTCGGAACACGACCCCGGGGGGGGTGTTTTGTGTTGGGGGGTGGTCACCACCCATGAAGTGGTGTCAGACTTGGCTACGGGTTTTGGCCATATGCGATCCCGCTTCGATCATTCCTCTCTTCATCTTCCCCCTTCAGTTCCTTGGCCGTTTGGAACGAAGGCTTACCCAGCCGGCGCGCAGCGAAGCGAGCACCGGTGGGTAAAAGCCGGGAGTGGAGAACGGGCAGGGAACTGAAGGAAAGCATCAAAAACCGCTTTTATCCCTCTCCGTCGTTCAACCTGAGAACAGTTGAACGTTGGGGGAGTTGGATGGGGTTTGTATGTTTTCTTTGGTTCAAAAGCTTCTTTGATCGATCACCCCAACTTTCCGTCATCCCGGCCTCGCGTTGCCTGCGGCACGCTCGTTGGGCGACACGGTTGGGGTATGGGCGCTCCATCGAGTCAAGGAGCAGCTGTCGGCCCGCCCGCATTACATCGAGCCATCCAAAAGTTTCAGGCAATGCCATAGTGTCGGCAGATCACTGGAGGGGCCTTTTTGGGGGCTTTTTTAGAATAGCCATCGATATTGCTGTTGAATTATATTAGGTTATGCATCGTGTTCGAGTCACGTAAGCGCACCACTGGCCTGTTCGCGACTGCCCGCTACACGTTGCAAAATCCCCAGAATATCAATAGAGTAGGCCTTCAACGTGTTCAGGGCTGTTTGCACCTGCTCGCCCGCATTCGCAGGATTAGGGGGCCTTTTATATTCTGCGATTTAGAAAGGCTCCCACATTGCCTCTATCTGACGCAGAACTTAGAGCACTCAAGCCCCAAGCCAAGTCTTATAAGAAGACCGATGAGAAAGGGCTCTATGTCGAGGTAACGCCTTCAGGAGGTAAACTCTGGCGCTACAAATATCGAATTAACGGTGGAATCGAGAAGAAGCTGGCGATCGGTCGCTATCCTGAAGTGAGTTTGAAAGACGCTCGTGAAAAGCGCGATGAGGCCAGACGGCTCGTAGCGAATGGCATCGATCCCAGCGAAAAGAAGCGGCAGGATAAACATCGGGCAAAAATTTCAGCCTCCAACACATTCCGGTCCGTAGCGCTTGCCTTTATCGAACGTAATCGCAGGGATGGGCTTGCAGAAGCAACAATTCGCAAACGCGAGTGGTTTCTGAAAATCGTTGACCGCAAACTGGGGCACCGCCCGATCGCTGACATAAAGTCCTATGAGGTTCTGGAAGCGGTTCGTCCGTTTGAAGCGGCTCGTAATGACGAAAAACCGGCTTCATTCTCCGGCCGTTGCCACATATGGTCGACATTATGCTAACCGGAATTGGTCGATTTAAGTCACCCTGTTGTATCGCCTTGGCCGATTATATATCGCGCCGCCATGCTTAGACTGTCCATACTCCTTGCGGGTTCGCTTTTATCGACGCCAATACTGGCCGAAGATTCTCTACCTCCTCCGGCAGAAGGCGAAATCGTCGTCTATGGCCGCGCGCTGGACCAGATCGGAATCGCAACCAGCGGTTCGGAAGGCATCGTCGGTTATGCAGACTTTGAGAACCGTCCGATCAGCCGCGTTGGCGAGCTTGCCGAAAACGTCCCGGGCCTGATCGCCACCCAGCATTCGGGATCGGGCAAAGCCAACCAGTATTTTCTGCGTGGATTTAACCTTGACCATGGCACCGACCTTGCGGGGCATGTCGATGGCGCACCGATCAACATGCGCACCCACGGGCACGGGCAGGGCTATCTCGACCTCAACTTCCTGATCCCCGAAATGGTCGAACGGATCGACTATGCGAAGGGGCCTTATCACGCCGAAAACGGGGATTTCGCATCGGCTGGATCGATGCGGTTTACGACCAAGTCGCGGCTTGCCCGCCCTATGGCCGAGTTGACCGGCGGATCGTTCGGCTATTGGCGTGGCCTGATTGCCGGAAGCGCCGATCTTGGCGATGGCGTCATGCTCGGCGCACTTGATGCCACCCTGTCCGACGGCCCCTGGGTTCTTGATGAGCGGCAGCGCAAAGTGAACGGACTGGTCAAATATTCTGCTGCCAATTGGTCGCTCGGTCTTTCCGGCTATACCAACAGCTGGGTTTCGACTGATCAGGTGCCCGAACGCGCAATCGCCTCTGGCCTGATCCCCCGCAATGGCTTCATCGACCCCGACCTTGGCGGGCGCTCCGGCCGTATTGCGCTTACCTTCAATGGCAAGTTCGGCGACACCCGGGTTTCGGCTTATGCAATCGGGTCGCGCCTGCAGCTTACTTCCAACTTTACCTATTTTCTCGACGATCCGGTCAATGGCGATCAATTCCGTCAGATCGACCGACGCGGCGTATTCGGTGGCTCGCTGAATCATGAGATCAAGGGTGACGGCGTTACCTGGCGCATCGGGGCAGACGCGCGCTGGGACCGGATGGGAAAAGTCGGCCTTTACAACACCGCCCTGGGTGAGGTGATTGGCACCGTCCGCGAAGATCGCGTCGATGAATTCGGCGGCGGTCTTTACGGCGAGGCGGAGCTGCTGCTGGCGCCCGCGCTGCGCATGGTTGTCGGACTGCGCAGCGATGCCATCGCATATGATGTGCAGTCGGATTTGGCATTAAACTCCGGAAGCGGTTCGGCGGCGATCGTGACACCAAAGGCTGCCCTCGCCTGGCAAGCGGGCCGGGGAGTCGAACTTTATGCCAATTATGGCGAGGGCTATCATTCCAACGACGTCCGCGGGGCTACAATCCGGGTTGATCCGGCAAGCGGGGCGCTGGCAGACCGGGTGCCCGTATTCGCCCGATCGCGCGGGGCTGAACTGGGTGCGCGGATCGAACGCCCGCGCCTCACTGCTTCGCTGGTCGGCTTCTGGCTCGATCTGGCGTCGGAGTTGGTTTTTGTGGGGGATGCCGGAACAACCGAGCCCAATGATGCCTCACGCCGCTATGGAGCCGAGCTTGCGCTATTCTGGCGCCCGCTTGACGGCGTGACGATCGATGGCACCGCCTCCTGGACGCGAGCGCGGTTTCGCGGAGTTGCCGCTGGGCAGGATCACATTCCCGGCGCAACGCCCTTTGTGCTGGGCGCCGATATAAGCGGGAAACTCTCCTCACGCGTAACCGCAACGGCATTATTGCGATATTTTGCCAGTGCTCCATTGATAGAAGACGGCTCCCGGCGATCGCAAGCAACCGCGCTGGTCAATGTGGGCAGCTATTGGGAAAAGGGCAAAGTTCGAATTGGATTGGACATACTCAACCTGTTCGACGCTAAGGAACCGGACATAAGCTATTGGTACGCTTCCCGTCTGGCTGGAGAACCCGCCGAGGGGGTCGAGGACCGGCATGTTCATCCGGTAATGCCAAGGCAAGTCAGGATCGTCGCGCGCTATACCTTCTAGACGCATCACAGGGACAAACGCGCGCCAAGGCGCAACGTCCGGATATGGCTATAAACCTTCAACCAGCATGATGCGTGAGGTGGATGACGCCATCCGGTGTTCGGCCACCGCCGGATATTCGTCGCAATTGGCGAAGTCCTGTGCCGCCTTCATGCTGGGAAATTCGAGGACGATGATCCGTCCTGCCGGAGCATCGCCTTCGAGCGACACGGCTTCCCCGCCGCGAACCAGATAGCGCCCGCCGAAGCGTTTTATCAGCGGCTCGACCCCGACCGGGTAATTTTTGTACCGTTCAAGATCGTGGATGGCGATCTCGATCAGATAATAGGCCTTTGGCCCTTCGCTGTCTGCTTGCGTCACAGGCTGTAATCTCCTTGTTGCGGGTTGGGGATCGGTGGCGCGGCGCCTGTCAGTTGACACCCGGATAGGCACCGCCGTCGATCAGCACATTCTGCCCGGTGATATAACCGGCGGCTGCCGAGCAGAGGAAAGCGCAGGTCGCGCCGAATTCCTCCGGATCGCCCAGCCTGCGTGCGGGGATTTGCTGCGCCCGGGCTGCGGCCAATTGCTCGACCGGGATGCCCTTTTCAGCCGATATGCTGCGTGCGAGCGCGTGAATTCGCGCGGTTTCGAAAGCGCCGGGCAAGAGGTTGTTGATGGTGACGTTGGCGTGGGCGACGTCGCGGGCAATTCCGGCGACAAAGCCGGTCAGCCCGCTGCGCGCGCCGGTCGACAGCTCCAGCCCCGCCATCGGCATCTTGACCGCGGCAGAGGTGATGTTGACGACACGGCCGAAACGCTGTTCGACCATGCCATCGATGACCGCCTGGATCATGGCAATTGCTGCCCACATATTCGCGTCGATCCCGGCGATGATCGCATCGCGATCAAGCTTGCGCCAGGGCCGGGGCGGCGGGCCGCCATTGTTGTTGACGAGAATGTCGACCTTGCCCGCTGCATCGAGCAGCCGGGCCCGACCTTCCTCCGAACCCATATCAGCGGCAACGGCGATGATCTCGGCAGAGGTTTCGGCGCGCAAGGCATCGGCTCGCGCGGCAAGCTTTGCATCGTCGCGCCCGTTCATCACCACGCGCGCGCCTGCCTGGGCCAGCGCCCTTGCGCAGGCAAAGCCCAAACCGTCGCTCGATGCACATATAAGGGCGGTTTTGCCCGCAATTTTGAGGTCCATATTCTTCCTCCCTCGCGTGGATGATGCAGCATTGCCTGTAGCGGCATCGATGGCCCGATACCGCCCCCTGCCGTTTGACTTTTCGCAACTTCATTCTGTTCCGAAAACTCAACTGCCCATTTACCGGTCCCATAGGAAAGCGGGAATAGCAATATTGGGACTGGATGGATCATGGCATATCGTTCGGACAAGGTGACGACAGGGCAACTGGCAGCGGGCGCGCGTGCGCTGTTCCGTGCAGGCGGGGTCAAAGGGAGCGATTTCGGCAAGCCGATCATTGCGGTCGCCAACAGCTTTACCGAATTTGTGCCCGGCCATGTCCATCTGAACGGCATCGGTCGCATAGTCTGCGATGCGATCTGGGAAGCGGGGGGTATCCCGCGCGAGTTCAACACCATCGCCATCGATGACGGCATCGCGATGGGGCATGACGGGATGCTCTATTCGCTTCCCAGCCGCGATCTGATTGCCGATTCGATCGAATATATGGTCAACGCCCATTGCGCCGATGCGCTGATCTGCATCTCCAACTGCGACAAGATCACCCCCGGAATGCTGATGGCCGGAATGCGGCTCAACCTGCCGACAATCTATGTTTCGGGCGGGCCGATGGAGGCCGGCCGGATCGACGTCAATGGCAAGCCATACCGCATGGATGCCACCGACACGGTGGTCGCCACGCTCGACCAGAGCCATATACTGGCCAAGCGGATCGACGATGTGGAGGCGAATGCCTGCCCGACCTGCGGTTCGTGCAGCGGCATGTTCACCGCCAATTCGATGAACTGCCTTGCCGAGGCGCTTGGTCTGGCGCTGCCGGGCAACGGTTCGCTGGTGGCGACCCATGCCGACCGCGGAACGCTGTATCGCCGTGCCGGGCAGGCGATTGTCGACATCACCAAGCGGTTTTACGACGATGGCAACGCGGCGGTGTTGCCGCGCGCGGTAGCGACGCGCGAAGCCTTTCTGAACGCAATGGCGATGGATATCGCGATGGGCGGTTCGACCAATACCATCCTGCACCTGCTGGCAATCGCCAAGGAAGGCGGCGTGGATTTCAGCATGGCCGATATCGACCGGCTTTCGCGCGAAGTGCCCTTCCTGTGCAAGGTCGCCCCTGCGACATCCGACTATTTCATGGAAGACGTCCACAAGGCAGGCGGCGTGATCGGCATCATCGGTGAGCTGGAGCGGGCGGGCAAGATCGACACATCTGCGAGGCATCTTGCCGAACCTGACGGAACGCTGGGCGACGTGCTGGAAAAATGGGATGTGCTGCGCACCGACGACGAAGCCGTGAAGCAATGGTATTCGGCCGATGCGTCGGGGCGAACCGGGGCGCAGGCGCTGTCGCACGATACGCGCGGGCAGCTTGACCTCGATCGTGCGGGCGGGTGCCTGCGCGATATCGACCATGCCCACAGCCAGGAAGGCGGGCTGGCCATCCTGTTCGGCAACATAGCGCGCGACGGTTGCGTGGTGAAGACCGGATCGGTCAAACCGCACATGCTGAAATTCGTCGGCAGGGCGCGAGTGTTCGATTCGCAAGACCCCGCAGTCAAGGCGATCCAGACCAAGGGCGTGATCGTGCCGGGCGACATCATCGTGATCCGCTACGAAGGCCCCAAAGGCGGTCCGGGGATGCAGGAAATGCTGATGCCAACGACGATCCTCAAGGGTGTCGGGCTGGCCGAGAGCTGCGCCCTCATCACCGACGGGCGCTTCTCGGGAGCGACCTCGGGCCTTTCGGTCGGCCACATTTCCCCCGAAGCCGCTGCCGGTGGCGGGATCGCTTTGGTCGAGGAAGGCGACCAGATCGAAATCGACATTCCGGGACGCCGCATCAACCTACTGGTCGATGACGCGGAACTGGAACGGCGCCGGGCCGAGGAGGACGCACATGCAATGGGCTGGAAGCCCAGAGGGCTGCGCGAACGGCATGTTTCGAACGCGCTCAAAATCTATGCCCATTTCGCCACCAGCGCCGATCAGGGCGGTGTCCGCCTGCCACCGGAAGGCGCCTGACCCGTGGTCGCAACGATCGCGATGAGCCGCCCCTTGCCGCTGCCGGAAATGGAATTGGCGGGGCAGCGTGTGCGCTTTATCCATGCCGCCACTGCCGATGCCGTGCCGCAAGACGCAGTGGCCTATCTTGCCACGGCGGTCGATCCGGTTGATGCGGCGCTGATCGCGGCCTTGCCCGGCAGCGTCAGACTGATCGCCAACCTTGGTGTCGGCTATGACAATATCAACCTCGCCGCTGCCGCTGCGCGTGGTCTGAAGGTTTCGAACACGCCGGTGGTGACGGAAGATACCGCCGATCTTGCCTTCGCGCTGATCCTCGCCGCCTGCCGCCGCGTGGGTGAAGGCGAGCGCTATCTGCGCGCGGGGAAATGGCGTGCCGACGCTGCGCCGCCGCCTGTCGGCACGCGGGTCAATGGGGCAACGCTGGGCATTGTCGGCTTTGGCGCCATCGGGCAGGCGGTTGCGCGCCGCGCCAGCGGTTTCGGGATGAAGCTGCTCTATCACAGCCGGAGCGAGAGTGCTGCCGCAGCGGAGGAACTCGGCGCGGTATTTTGTGCCGACCTGCACGCGATGCTGGCCGATGCCGACATCGTCTCGATCCACGCCCCGCTGACCGATCAGACGCGCGGAATGATCGATGCGGCGGCGCTCGCCGCGTGCAGGCAGGGCGCGGTGCTGGTCAACACCGCACGCGGACCGCTTGTCGATGAGGCTGCGCTCGTCGCCGCACTCGAAAGCGGACAGATTGCCGCCGCCGGCCTCGATGTCTTTGACAGGGAACCGGTCGTTCCCGAAGCGCTGCTGGCGATGGAACAGGTCGTGCTGACCCCGCATATCGGCAGCGCCACGGCCCAATGCCGCACCGACATGGTCCAGCGCGGGGTGGCCAACATCGCCCGCTTCCTTGCAGCTGGCGAGGCGATCGATCCGGTGCCGTTGCCGCGCGGGGAATAATCGCTGCGGGTTCAAGCCACAAAGGGTTGGACTTGAGTTCGTGAGGAAAGGCTCAGGCTACAGTTCCGTATAGAACAAGATGGCACTACACAAAATCGTCACCCCCGCGAAGGCGGGGGTCCAACACCGGCGGGTGAAATTTCTACGTCCGGAGATGGATTCCCGCCTTCGCGGGAATGACGAAGTTGGTGGTTCAATGTAAAGCCACCACGCCCTAATCGCCGAAGAAGTTCAGCTCCAGCAGCACGCCGTTCGGCTCGTGGAAGAATATCTGCCGCAGACCGATCGAACCAAGGACATTGAGCCGGAAGTCGATGCCTTTTTCTTCGAGGCGCTGCACGAAGCCGTCATGCCCGCTGCAGTTCAACGCCACATGATGGATGGCCCCGGTCACCGGGCCTGCAGGCGTTTCGCGCTTGAAGGCCTGTTCCATTTCGGTGGCATTGATGTGAAAGATCGCCCGCCCGGCATCGTCATACAGCCATTGTGCCAGTTCCGGTTTCAGCGGTGCGGGCGCGTCCCTTACATCGAGGCCGAAAAGATCGACGAAGAAACGCGCCGTCCCATGCAGGTCATCGGTGATGATATTCACATGGTCGAGCGCGTTGATCTTCATTTGCTGGCTTTCCGCACGTCGCCGTTGCGCACTGCCATCCAGCCCTGGTCGAGGACATAGGCACGGATGCTCTCGGCCTCTTCGGGGGTCAGCTGGCCCTTGAACGATACCATGCCGTTGCCCGCAAGGATGCCTTCGCGCACCACCTGGTTCCAGCTGTCCTTGTCGGCAGATACGCCGCTCCAGCGCAGGTCGGGCGTGACGCCGGAGCTGATCGCCAGCGGGCCGTGGCAGACCATGCAGTTTTCCGAATAGTTCTGGAAACCTGCCGCAATCTGGGCGGGCGTGCCAAAGCTCTTGGTCTTGGGCTCTTCGACGATGACATATTGCATCGGATCGACGATCTTGCCGTTCGCGCCCAGCTTGAAGACATAGACGCGGCCAATGTCGGGCGCGGCTGCCTTGTCCCAGGCAAAGCCCCAGTTGAGCGCCCAGCTCGTGCCCCAGCCGGTGGCGATGGCAACATATTGCTCGCCGTCAATCTCATAGGTGATGGGCGCGGCCTGGATACCGCTTTTGAGGTTCATGGACCACAGTTCGCTGCCATCGGCTGCATTGAACGCCCGAAAGGTGCCCATGGTGTCCCCCTGGAACAGCAGGTTGGTTTCGGTCGTCAGCACCCCGCCATTGAAGGGGGTGGGATATTCGCGCTTCCAGCGCGGCTTGTGCGTCACCGGATCCCAGGCGATCAGTTCGCCTTTCACCGATGCACGGATGCCGGGAAGGGCGCCCGCAGGATAGGCAGGTGGCAGCCCGCCAGCCATATCATAGCCGACATTCCACTTGAGCGTTTCCTTGATCCCGCCCGGACGTTCCTGAACCATCTGCGCCATATTGTTGGCAGGGATATAGGCAAGCCCCGTCTTGGGGCTGAAGCCCATCGGGTTCCAGTTGTGCGCGCCGGCAGGGGCGGGAACGGCCAGGAATGGCTTCTTGTCGAACTGGCGCATCGCGGGATTTTCAATCGGGCGGCCATTGGCGTCGAGGCCGGTGGCCCAGGTCTGCGCCGAATAGGCCTTGCCCGAGACGAATTTGCCCGTCGCGGCATCGAGCACGTAGAAGAAGCCGTTCTTCGGCGCGTGCATGATGACGCGCTTGCTCTTTCCTTCTGCGCCTACTGGCAGATCGGCGAGGATCAGCGTTTGCACCGCAGTATAATCAAGGATGTCGCGCGGCGTTTCCTGGAAGTGCCACTTATACTCGCCCGAATCGGCATCGAGCGCGAGGACTGAGGAGACGAACAGATTGTCGCCATTGCCTTCCGGATCGCGGATCTTGCCGTTCCAGGGCGAGGAATTGCCGGTGCCGACGATCACCTGATCGTTGACCTCGTCATAGATCATCGAATCCCACGCCGTCGCGCCGCCACCCTGGGTGGTCCAGGCGCCGCTATCGCCCCAGCTGGCGTTGGCGAATTTGGCGAGCGCGCTGTCGGAAGCGGCGCCATCAGGCTTTTTCTTCGGATTCGGCGTGAAATAGAAACGCCACTCTTCCTCACCCGTGTTGGTGTTGTAGGCCGTGACATAGCCGCGCACGCCCAGCTCGGAGCCGCCATTGCCGATGATCACCTTGTCCTTGAAGGCGCGCGGTGCACCCGTGATGGTATAGGGCTTCGACTGGTCTACGGTGACCTTTTCCCAGATGACCGAGCCATCCTTGGAATTGAGCGCGACGAGGCGGCCATCATAAGTGCCGACAAAAACCTTGCCTTCATAGACCGCGACCCCGCGGTTGACCGCATCGCAGCAACCCTTGGCGAGCGTTTCCTTGGGCACCTGCGGATCGTAAACCCACAATTCCTTGCCGGTCTTGGCATCGAGGGCTGAAACGATCGACCATGCGCCGGTGACATACATCACCCCGTCGACGACGATCGGGGTCGCTTCGACGCCATGCGATGTCTTGAGGTCGTAACTCCAGGCGACGCCCAGCTTGCCGACATTTTCCGGCGTGATCTGGGCAAGTTTCGAGAAGCGCTGCTCCTCATAGCCGCCGCCATAGCTAAGCCAGTCCCCCGGGGTTTTCCCGGCTGCTGATATGCGCGCCGTGTCCACATCACCGCCAGGATTGCCCGAATAATCCGCCCCGCCAGAACACCCGGCAAGGGCCGCGCAGGCCGCCATAGCCGAAAACCAGTGCAACGCCTTCATCTGTCCTTCTCCCCTCCTTCTCGCAGCCGGGAGCGAACCCGCGCGCGAGCCTAAGGCTGCAGACAATGCCGCATCGCCTGCACCAGTGTTGACTTTGCGGAATGGTTGCTGCGCTGTGAAGTCAAAAATATCAGGCGCGCGAGGGTCAGTATCCCGCTCTGGCTTCTCCGGCCACACCGCTGGCCGTCGCCAGTGCAGCGGTTGCGCCCAGCCGCATGAAGGCGACATCGGTTCCTGCAGAAACGAAGTCGAAGCCCTGCGCCTTCGCCGCAGCAGCCGTTTCCGGGCTAAACCCGAACAGGCCGACCGCGATCCCGGCATTGCGCGCTGCGGCAACGATGCGGGCGATGGCACCGGTAAAGGCCGGATTGCCGAAATCGCCCGGTGTGATGCCCAGCCCGAAACAAAGATCGACCGGGCCGACGAACAAAGCGGACAGACCTTCGGTCGCCGCGATTGCCTCGACATTCTCCAGCCCCTTCGCGGTCTCGATCATGACGATGGAGGCAATTTCGGCATTGGCGGTGGCCAGATAATCGAATCCATCGAGCATTGTCCCGCGCAACGGGCCGCAGGAGCGCACGCCCTGCGGCGGGTAGCGGCAGGCGGCGGCGATGGCGGCTGCCTGTTCGGCTGTCTCGACCATCGGCACGATCACGCCATGCGCGCCGGCATCCAGCGCGCGGCCGATGCCGCCCGCATTGCTGTCCGTCACCCGCACCAGCGGCGTGGTATCCGTTCCCGAAATGGCGGGGATGAGGGCGAGCAGGTGTGAGTAGGACAGCAGCCCGTGCTGCAGGTCAAAGCACAGCCAGTCGAACTGCATGCGGGCAAGATTTTCCGCTACATGCAGGTCGGGCAGGTTGACCCACGCGCCGATCGAATGCTCGCCGGAACGCCATTTGGCAAGGGACAGGTTCTTCATCTGGTTTCTCCCGTTCAGGCGAATTTGGCGGTGACGCTGCCGATGCCTGTGAATTCTGCAACAAAACTGTCGCCCGCATTGATCGGCGCAAAGGGCACGAGCGATCCGGGCAGGACGATGTCGCCTGCCTCGAGCGCCACACCAAATGCACCGAGCCGGTTGGCGAGCCACGCGACGCTGATCAGGGGCGAGCCGAGCACCGCCGCACCAACACCTTCGGACAGTTGCTGGCCATTGCACGACAGGGTGCAGCGGACAGCCGCGAGATCAATCTTGCGCGGATCGACCCGATCCTCTCCGAGCACGAACAGCGCGCTGCTCGCATTGTCGGCGACGGTATCGACGATGGTGATCCGTGGCGTGTCGAAGCGGGTGTCGACGATTTCCAGCGAAGCGGCGACATAGTCGGTCGCCTCCAGCACCATTTCAGGGGTCACCCCCTCGGTCGGCAGGCTTGATTTCATGACCAGCGCGATCTCTGCCTCGACCATCGGCGTCAGCATCGATCCGGCGATGGTCACCGTATCGCCATCGGCGAACTGCATGGCATCGGTGAGGAAGCCGAAATCGGGTTCGTCGACCCCGACCATCTGCTGCACCGCCTTGGCGGTGAGGCCGATTTTCTTGCCGACGAGCTTCTCGCCGCTCGCCTGCCGCCGTTCGAGCACGCCCAAGGAAATGCGATAGGCATCGTCGATATCAAGCTCCGGGTGCCGCTGGCTGAACAGCGGGATCGGCGCACAATGACGCAGCGCATGATAGAGTTCGCCGGACAGGGTATCGGGATCGGCAGGCATAAATTTCCTCTTTTGTAAGTCTTAATTTTGGGCGTCGGCAAATACCTTGCCCGGATTGAGCAGACCCTTGGGATCGAGTGTCCGCTTGAGCAGCTTCATCACCGCCAGTTCGCCTGCATTGCGCGAGACATGCAGCCAGTCGCGTTTTTGCAGGCCGATGCCATGCTCGGCCGACAGCGAGCCGCCGATCGCCTCGAGCGGGCGATAGACAAGTTCTTCGGTGCGGCGGTGCGCTTCCTCGCTCCAGGGTCGCGGGGCCACCCCGAGATGCAGGTTGCCATCGCCCAGATGCCCGAAAGTGATGACGCGTGAATCACTGCCCCATTCGCGGTTCACCGCTTCGACGAGATTGTCGATATAGCTTTCCATCGTGCTGATCGGCAGGCTGATGTCGAAAGTCACCCCGGGCGCCATGGCGCTCAAAATGCCCTCCACATCTTCGCGAATGTACCAGATTGCCTGCCGCTGGCTGTCGGAAGATGCGATCACGGCATCGGACGCCAGCCCTTTCTCGATCAGCCCGCCCATCACTTCGGTGAAGAATGGCTCATCGCGGTCCGGATCCATGCCCGATGCCTCGATTATGATGTAATAGCCATGCTCGCCCGACAGCGGCGACTGATGTCGCCCGCTGTCGACGGCTATCATGCGATAGTGCGATTGCCACATCACCTCGAACGATGTCAGCATCGGCCCGAGTCTTCCCGAAACATGCCGGAAAAGCTCTTCCACCTGCGCGAAATCCTCGGTCGCCAGCAGCGCGGTGGAGGTGGTGAGTGGCGCGGGATGCAGGCGCAGCACGGCACGGGTGACCAGCCCCAGCGTGCCTTCGCTGCCGATGAAAAGCTGCTTCAGATCATAGGCGGCATTGTTCTTGAGCAGGCTGTTCAAGGATGACAGGATCGTGCCATCGGCGAGCACCACTTCCAGCCCCAGCACATTGTCGCGCGTCATGCCGTAGCGGACGACCTGGTTGCCGCCGGCGTTGGTGGAAATGTTGCCACCGATCGTGGCCGATCCGCGCGCGCCAAGGTCGACCGCATAGATCAGCCCATGCTTGCGCGCCTCCTCCTGCGCCGCCTGCATCGGTACCCCGGCTTCCACTGTCATGGTCCGGCCGGCCGGGTCTACGGAGATGATGTCGCGCATCCGCTCGAAAGATATCTGCAACTGGTCGGACGTGGCATCGGTGCCGTTGACCAGCCCGGTAAGCCCGCCCGCAGCCACGACCGGTTGCCCGTGCTCGTGGCAAAGCTTCATGATCTGCGAGACTTCTTCGGTCGAGCGCGGGCGGACCACGGCGCCTGCACCGCATTTCGTCAGGCCGCGCCAGTCCCCCGCGCGGGTTGCCAGATCTTCCCCGGCAATCACCCCGCCATCCCCGCATATCTCACGCAGGGACTCGATAAATTCGGCGTTCATGACAGGTTCTTTCCATGGTCGAGCAGCGCGCCGCGATCGACATCGCGGGCCAATGGATAACCGCTGAGGCCGAGCGCGGTGTGCATGTCGGCCTTGAACAGCGCCAGCATCCGTTCCAGCCCTGCCTGGCCCTGCGCGGCGAGCGCATAGATCCACGGGCGGCCGATCATCACCGCTTTTGCCCCAAGCGCCAGCGCCTTGACCACATCCTGCCCCGAGCGCACCCCGCCATCGACGATCAGCGGCACATCGCCCTGAATCTTGTCGGCAATTTGCGGAAGCATGGTCGCGCCCGAGGCAACACCGTCGAGCTGGCGGCCGCCATGGTTGGAAACCACGATCGCATCGGCGCCCACCCGGCGGGCGTCGAGCGCGTCCTGCGGATCGAGAACGCCCTTGATGACGAGCTTGCCTTTCCACTGCTCGCGCAGCCAGGCGATATCGTTCCAGTCGACCGAGGGATCGAACTGGCTGTCGACCCAGGTCTTGAAATCGGGAAGCGAGCGGGCGCTGGGCGCGTATTTGGCGATATTGCCGAATTTCAGCGGCCCGCCGCGCAGCGCCACATTCCATAGCCAGTGCGGATGGGTGGCATATTCCACCGGGCCGCCACGTATCTTGCCCCAAAGGCTGGCGCCGCCTGCCATGCCGTTGCGGATGTCGCGATAGCGGGTTCCCATCACACCCAGATCGACGGTGAAGACCAGCGTGCGCACGCCATGATCCCATGCGCGCTGCAGCATCTCCAGAACCACGCCCCGGTCGCGCAGCATGTAAAGCTGAAACCAGAAGGGAGTGTCGCTGACGGCGGCGACTTCATCGACAGGGCAGATCGCCACGGTCGAGAGGGTGAAGGGAATGCCAAATTTGTCGGCCACCCGCTTCGCCTGCACCTCGGCGCGGTGGGCCATGATCCCGCCCATGCCGACGGGTGCCAGGATCACCGGCATGGCCAGCTTCTCGCCCAGCAGATCGATATCGGTGCGAGTATCGGAAATATCGCGCATCACCCGCTGCGACAGGCGCAGCTTCTGGAAATCGCGGACATTGTCGTGCAGCGTCACCTCGGCACCCGCCCCGCCATCGATATAATCGAACAGCGTACGCGGAAGCCGCTTTGCCGCCCTGCGCCGGAAATCCTCGACGCTGGCCGGAACGAGATTGAGCGAAGACATGGAAGATTCCCCTACAGAATGACTTCGATCAGACGCGGGCCCTTATGGGCCAGTGCCTCTTCAAGGGCGGCCTTGAAATCCTCGGCGGTTTCCACCCGGACTGCGGGCACGCCCATGCCCTCACTGATCGAAACCCAGTTGAGCGCGGGGTTGCGCAGGTCGAGCATCGACAACGCCTTCGGCCCCGGATTCTGGACCCCGACGCGCATCAGCTCGATATTGAGGATCGCGTAGCTGCCATTGTTGAGGATGATCGTGATCACATCCAGATTTTCGCGCGCCATCGTCCATAGCGCCTGCGGGGTGTACATCCCGCCGCCATCTGCCTGCAGCGCGATGACCTTGCGGTCAGGGCAGGCGACCGCCGCGCCGGTTGCCACCGGCAGGCCCTGGCCGATCGCCCCGCCGGTCAGCATCAGCCAGTCATGCTGCGGCGCGCCCGCGGTGGAGGGGTAAATCATCAGTCCGGCGGTTGCCGCTTCGTCGGATATGATGGCATCCTTCGGCAGCATCGCCCCGATGACGGCACCCACCTTGGTTGGATCGAGCCTGCCTTCGGGCATCGATGGCACCGCCGCCTGCTGCACCAGTGCCGGCTGCGCGGGAGCCCCCAGCCTGTCTGCAAGGCGGGTGAGGGCGCTTTCGGCCTCTTCCTCGAACGAGGCCAGCCGCACCAGCTGCGCCCCTTCGGGCGACAGCCAGCTGGGCTTGCCGGGATAGGCGAAGAACGACACCGGCGGTTCGCAACCGCAGAAGATGATGGCCTTGAAGTCCTTCAGATATTCTTCGCCCTGCTCGCCGAAATAGGGCAGCCGCTCGACCGCGACCCGGCCCGCGCCGCGCTGAAGGCGGGCGGTGAATGTTTCGCAGAGCAGCCGCGCGCCAGTCGCGGCGGCGATGCGGCCGGCCTGTTCGAGCGCGCCTTCGCGCAGCGCACGGCCGCCCAGAAACAGGGCAACAGGGCCGTCGGTATCGCGCAGCGCCGCTGCGGCATCGCCGATGACATCGTCCGGAGTTTGCTGCGCGGCTGGAACCGCCGTCGGGGCGGCGGTCACCGCACCCTCGGTCCAGGCGTGGTTGGCGGGCACCACCACGGTGGCAACCTGCCCCGGATAGCTGCTGGCGACGCTCCAGGCTTCGGCACCGATCTGCGGCAGATCGCGTTCCGATTTCGAGAATTTGAGCCAGTGCGACATCGGGCGCGCAACGCCTTCGAGATCGCTGGTCAGCGGGGAATTATATTGCAGATGATAGGTCGCATGGTCGCCGACGACATTGATGATGGGAGAGCCTGCGCGCCGCGCATTGTGCAGATTGGCAAGGCCGTTGGCGAGGCCCGGCCCCAGATGAAGCAGCGTCAGCGCAGGCTTGTCAGCCATGCGGCCATAACCGTCGGCAGCCCCGGTGACGACGCCTTCGAACAGGCCGAGGATCGCGCGCATCCCGTGCTGCCGGTCGATCGCGGCGACCAGCTGCATTTCGGATGTGCCGGGGTTGGCGAAACAGACCTCGACGCCGGATGCGGCAAGGGTGTCGATCAGGGCTTCTGCACCATTCATGTCTCTCTCCCGATGGAATCGCGCCGTCGCGCATTACCGTAAATTTGGACCTAGCAAGTGATGCCGGGGCCAAATGACATCTTGAATGCAACTCTGTTTCGAAAAGTCAATTTCCTGTAGTGCAGACGTGGCATCTGCTACGCAGATATTGAAGGGGAGGGACGGCCCGATGCGCCTTAAAGCAACCATGATTTCCAGTCTGGCGATGGCAACGCTGCTTGCGGCGTGCAGCGCGTCGATGGAAAATTCCGCAACCACCGACACAAAAGCGGTCGCGGCGGCAGGAGCAGCCAAAGCCGAAGGCAAGCCCGACCAGCTGCTCTGGGGCGATATCCATCTGCACACCGAATATTCGATGGATGCCAATACCTTCGGTGCCCGGCTGTCTCCGGACGACGCCTACCGTTTCGCAAAGGGCGAAGCGGTGACGGCCTCGAACGGCATGACCGCCCGGCTGGAGACGCCGCTCGACTTCCTGATGGTTGCCGACCACGCCGATTATCTGGGTTCGTTCGACGAACTGCGTGCCGGAAATCCCCTGCTGACGGCCGATCCGAAGCTGCGCGAATGGCGCAGCAGGCTGGATCTGCCGCGCAAGGACCGCCTCGATCTCGAGCCGCGCCAGACCGAGCCGGACAACCCGTCCGTGCTCGACAGTGCGGAAATCCGCGCGCCCTATTGGAAAAAGACGATCGAAGCGGCGGAGCGTGCCAATCGGCCCGGCAAGTTCACCGCGCTGATGGGTTTCGAATGGACGGCACAAAGGGGCGGCCAGAATCTGCACCGCGTCGTCATGTTCCGCGACGGTCCGGACAAGGTCGGCAAGGTGATGCCTTTATCCTCTGTGGTGACAGACGAGCCGATGGACCTCTACGATTATCTGGCATCCTATGAGCGCAATTTCGGCGGACGGGTGCTGGCCGTGGCGCATAACGGCAATATCTCGAACGGCATCATGTTCCCCCTGACCGAGCGAGAGTTCGGCGAGCCCATGACCGCCGAATATGTGAAGGCGCGTGCGCGGTGGGAGCCTGCCTACGAGATCACGCAGATCAAGGGCGATGGCGAAACCCATCCCTTCCTGTCGAGCGACGACGAATTTGCCGCCTATGAAACCTGGGACAAGATCGATTTTAGCGGTGTCCCCAAGACGAAGGACATGTTCGCGGGCGAATATGCGCGCTCCGCGCTCAAGCGCGGACTGATGCTCGAACAACGCTATGGCGTGAACCCGTACAAATTCGGCTTTCTTGGTTCGACCGATGCCCATACCGGCCTCTCGGCTGTCGATGAGGACAATTTCTGGGGCAAGCACAGCGCGGAAATGGAGCCCAGCCCGACCCGCTGGAAGGATGCTGTCGGCGGTCGCGGAGAGGCCATCGTGCCGGGATGGATGATGGCCTCTGCCGGATATGCTGCGGTCTGGGCGCGCAACAATACACGCGAAGAGATTTTCGACGCCTTCATGCGCAAGGAAATTTACGCCACCACCGGCCCGCGCATCCGCCTGCGCTTCTTCGGCGGCTGGGATTTCGCCAAGGGCGATGCCGATGGCCGGGATATCGCTGCGGCGGGCTATGGCCGCGGCGTTCCGATGGGCAGCGACCTCAAACCTGCAAATGGCGGCGGCGCGCCGACCTTCCTTGTCCACGCGATGCGCGATCCCAATGCCGCCAGCCTCGACCGTGTCCAGATCGTCAAGGGCTGGATCGACGCGAATGGCGAAACCCACGAAAAGGTCTTCGACGTCGTCTGGAGCCATCCCGACACGCGCAGCATCGGCAAGAACGGAAAGCTGTCGCCGATCCGGCCTGGTACGGTCGACGTCCCCAATACCACCTTTGACGACAGCGTCGGGGCAGCGCAGCTCTACACGGCATGGCGCGATCCGCAGTTCAACCCGCGGCAGAAGGCATTCTACTATGTCCGCGTGCTGCAGGTGCCGACCCCGCGCTGGACGGCCTATGATGCGAAGAAATTCGGCATAGTCATGCCCGATTATGTGCCGATGGTCACGCAGGAGCGCGCCTATTCCTCGCCGATCTGGTACACGCCGGGCTGAGGCGCCTCAGCGCGCCGCCGCCTGCCGCCAGGCGCGCGGCGACTGGCCGGCGCGGCGCGCGAAGGCCCGCGTGAAGACTGCGGTTTCGGCATAGCCCAGCATTCCGGCAATTTCGGAGATCGGGGTGTCCGTCTCGCGCAGGTGGCGGCACCCTATTTCGAAGCGGACATCGTCGCGAAGCTGTTGAAAGTTGGCGCCTTCCGCCTTGAGCCGCCGCTGCAGCGCATGGCGCTGCAGCCCGAGCGAGGCTGCAACCTCGTCAAGCCGGTAAACTCCGCTCTCGATTTTCTGCTGGATGATTTGCCGCACCTTTCCGCACAGATCGTTACCCAACCCCTCCTCTATCCGCTCAACATGCTGCTCCAATATGTGAAACAGTCCGGCGTCGGACTGGCGCAGCGGCCGGTCGAGATCGGTGCGGGGAAATTCCAGCGCGGTCAATGTTTGCCCAAAATGGACGGGGCAGCGGAAAACGGCCCTGAAAGGCTGGGTATCGCGCGGCGCGACATGCTCGAAATAGATCGCCAGCGGATTCCAGGTTTCGCCCAAGGCTGAACGGAGGAACTTGCAGGCGAGGCCGATTGCAAGCTCGGTTTGCTGGACTGCGGAATCATTGACTACCGCCTCCAGCCCATGCCGCCAATAGGCATAAGCGCCGTCGACTTCGAGCCTTGTCATCGAGCCCGTGTCGTGTGTGCGGAAGTGCAGGATCAGGCGTTCGATCGACGTTCTGAGATCGGGGGCGTGGCGCACAAGATAACCGACGGCACCCAGTTTCTCGAAAGTTTGCCGCTGCGATAGCAGCAGGCCGAAATGGCGGGTGCCTGTTATTTCGGCAGCGATATTGAGCGCACGCCTGTAAGCGAGGACGGAAATGGTCCTGTCCGGATAGTTGAGCAGCGATGGCTCGATTCCGGCCTTTTGCAGCGCCAGTTGCGGATCGTGGCCGAATTCCAGCAGCAAGGTGCGATAGCCTTCGAGGCAGCCAACGCGGATGATCGGATCGTCCTGCGGGCGGCTGCGGCGGTCGGGGGACAGGCAGGTCGCGCTCATCGCTTCAATCCGTAGCTGCCGATCCGGGCGGGAAAGGCGCGTGCGAAGTTACTCTGGTCCGCATGGCCGAGCACGATCGGATGGCTGCTGTCGACCGGCATCACTATCGCGGTTTTGGGCGCGGCCCATATTTCCATTGCAATGGCTCTCCTCAGCCATCTTCATGCTATCAGCAAGTTTGCAAAATGCAAAAATTTCTTCGCCCAACGGCAAGACATCGCATTCGACAGCGCGCGGAATGCGGCCATTTTCCGTCGATCTGGAAAAATCATCGTTCCTGTGAACGGCATCAGGGACTGTCTGGTGCGGTCGAGAAGACTCGAACTTCCACGGCCTTTCGGCCACAACGACCTCAACGTTGCGCGTCTACCAGTTCCGCCACGACCGCACTGCCCTGACAGGTAGGCGAGCGCCACTAGCAAAAGGCTTTGGGCGGCGCAACCGCAATTGCGCGATAATTTCCGGCACGAACAATGTCGCGATTTGGGGCGGTTTTCCGCTTTCAGCCGTGCAAAGCGGAAATCACGATGTCGGACGCCGCCGTTAACCCTCTTTGCCCCTTGCCGCCGAGGGTTAACAAATCGTTAAAGCTGAAGGATGGCCGGATGGATCTTCGCCCTTGCCGCTGCAGCCAGCAGTTCGACGCCCGAAACGCCCGCGCGCATTCAGGCGATCGCGACGGCGACGGTAACCATCATCCGGCTGGAGCAAATTGACGTATCACGAATGCCAGAGCGCGGCAGCGATGCCCCCCGGCGCCAGTTGGGCACGCGCCAGGGCGCGCCTCAAATCGACTTCTATTAGGAAAAGCAGGCAGGCGTCAGCTGCCCAGAGCCCAGCCAACGCTGATACGCGACGCGGCAAGCGGAACATCGCGGCGCAGCTGGCTGAAATCGGTTTTCGCGCCCGGAGCGAGCGTCCGCACCGGCGCCTTCATCGTCCAGCTATAGACAGGCCGACCGCTGGCATCCTTCAATGTCACCAGCAATTCGGGCACTCTTTGCGCCTGCGCGGTCGGATTCACGATTGAGCCGCTGGCAATGAAATAGGGCGAACCGTCCGCATCGCGGCCAAGCTCCAGATTGTCGTGCAGGACAATTTTCAAATCGGGTTCGGCCACCGCCGTACCGAAACTGTTGTCGAGCCAGCGAAATTGCCAGGCTGCCGCGCCCAGCGCTGCAATCAACAGGGCAAAGGCAATCCCCGCATAAGTCCACAGCTTTGCCGGATTGCGGCGCGGACGGAAGGGCGGCTCATGCGCGAACTGGCTGCGCTGGACATAAGGCTCGGGCGGCGCCGATGGGGCAGGAACTGGAACAGCATCGGCGGTTTCGGCACGCTCCAGCGCAGGCGGCAGATCTGGTGCAGATGCGTCGCGATCCTCAAAAGCGGAAAAGCCCGGCTGCGCAACGGATTCTTCCGCTTTCGCCTCTTCAGGCATGGCTGGTGCCGACTCTGGTGTAGAGGGCGCTACGCTCGTTGTTGGGTCGGCGGGCGGCGAAGCGGCAACGGGTGGGGCCACGATGGTGGGGGCGGGAGGTGAAGGCGGCAGCTCTATCCCGCCCTGAAACCAGCTGTGGCGGCAATTCGCGCAGCGGACCTGCCGCCCGTTCGCGCCGATGGCGCTGTCAGGAACGACATAACGGGTGCGGCATTCTGGGCAGACGAGCAGCATGGCCCAATCATAAACATCAGCGATTCACGCGATGCAAGCATATCCAGCAATTATGCTGTGGACGGAGCGCGCTTTATCGTCAGGCGCGGGCATCCTGTCGCGCAAACAAGCCTTTGCGCAGTTGGGGTTAATGTGCAATGCGGTTGCCCGATGCAAAGCGTTGCCGAATTCGACAATGTAGGCCTGCGATATGGCACCGGTGCGGAAACGTTGACCGATGTCAGTTTCAAGCTGTTTCCGGGAAGCTTTTACTTCCTGACCGGGGCGTCGGGCGCAGGCAAGACGTCGCTGCTGAAACTGCTGTACCTGGCCCACCGCCCCAGCCGCGGGGCGATCCGCATGTTCGGTGAAGATCTGGCCAATATGCCGCGCAGCCGCCTGCCCGGCTTTCGCCGTCGCATCGGCGTGGTGTTCCAGGATTTCCGGCTGGTTTCGCATCTGAGCGCTTTTGACAATATCGCCCTGCCGCTGCGCATCGCCGGAATATCGGAGCGCGACCTTGAAGGGCCGGTCAACGAGATGCTCGAATGGATCGGCCTGACCGAGCGGGCGTCTGCGCGCCCCGCGACGCTTTCGGGTGGAGAGCAGCAACGCGTCGCCATCGCGCGCGCCGTTATCGGCAGGCCTGAAATGCTGGTGGCGGACGAGCCAACGGGCAATGTCGACCCGGACATGGCGCTGCGCCTGTTAAAGCTGTTTGCCGCGCTCAACCGGCTCGGCACAACCGTCGTTGTGGCAACGCACGACATCCACCTGCTGCAGGAAATCGAGGGCGCGCAAATGATGCGGCTCGACAAGGGGCGGCTTTCCGATCCCACCGGAGCACTCAGGCATCCGCCGCGCCCCCTGGTGTTGCGGAACTAGGGCGCGCATATGAAACTGCCCTTTGCCGCCAACCCGCACGAACGCCAGCTGATTCCGGACGGACGCTTCACCGGCCCCATGCCCTGGGTCATGGCGATCATGCTGTTCCTGTCGCTGCTTGCTGCCGCTGCCGCGCTCGCGCTCGCACATTCTGCCAGCTTGGGCAGCCAGTCGCTTTCACGACAGGCGACGGTGCAGCTATTGGAAAACGATCCCGGCGCGCGAACATCGCAACAGCGGCAGGTGGCATCGCGTCTGCGCAATTTGCCGGGCGTCAGCGATGTCACGATTGTTCCCGAAAGCGAGGCGCGCGCACTGCTTGAACCATGGCTGGGCGATGTCGCGGAAGACAGCGACATTCCGGTGCCTGCGCTGATCGATGTGGAGTTCAGCGTTGCACCTGCACCCGACCGCCTTTCGGCACTGCGGCGCGAGCTGCAGCGGATTGCGCCTTCGGTGCGCATCGACGGCAATGCACAGTGGCTCAAGCCCTGGTTTGACCTTGTCAGCTCGATGTTGTGGGTCGCGATCGCCATCGTCGCACTGCTCCTGTTTGCAACGGCTGCAACGGTGGCGCTGGCGGTGCGTGGCGCGCTGAACACGCACAAGGGCACAATAGAGATTGTGCACATGATGGGCGGGACCGATCTGCAGGTCGCGCGACTATTCCAGCGTCGCGTCGCGCTCGATGCGCTTTTTGGCGGCGCCCTCGGGCTGGCGGCGGCGGTGGCAGTGGTATTGCTGCTGGGTGAGCGGCTCGCGGCGCTGGAGCCCGGGTTGCTTTCCGGCGCTTCGGTTCCGCTCTATGGCTGGCCGCTCTTGCTGTTGATACCGCTCGCGGTTACTGGTCTGTCGATGGCAATGGCCCGCTGGACCGTGCTTTCGACACTCAAGAAGATGTTATGATACGACGCCTCCTCTCCTCGATCCTGCTCGTCTGGATGCTCGGCTTCATGTGGTTTGCAATCTTCCTGCCGCAACCGGCGGAGCTTGATGCAACCGACGGGGTCGTCGTTCTGACTGGCGGGCCAAAGCGGATCGACCGCGGGCTGGAGATTATCGAGAAGCGCAAGGCGCGGCGGATGTTGATTTCCGGCGTTGACCTTGATGTGAAGCCCGCCGAGCTGGCCGCCGAATATAAGCGCCCGATGAAGCTGTTCAATTGTTGCATCGACCTTGGCTTTCGCGCGGTCGACACGCGTTCCAACGCACTGGAAACCGCCCGCTGGGTCGCCCGCAACAAGGTGAAGACGTTGCGCGTTGTAACGCACGACTGGCACATGCGCAGGGGTTTGCTGGAACTGAAGATCGCCCTGCCCGACGATGTCGAAATTCTGGCCGATGCCGTTCCGACAAAGCCCAGTTTCTATGTGCTGTTTCGCGAATATAACAAATATTGGCTGAGAGGCGCCGCCGCGCTGGTCGGGGTGTAACCCGATGTTCCTGCTCCGCTCGCTTCTCTTTGCCATCGTCTTTTATATCGGCTCGGTTTTCTACGTGGTCAGCGCATTGGTAGGCGCCTACACGTCGACTGCCCTGCTTAGAAAGGCGGTCCACGGCTGGAGCCGCTACCACCATTTCTGCGCACGCTGGCTGCTGGCCATCCGCACCGAAGTCGACGGCGTGCTGCCGACCGAACCAGTATTGTTTGCAATCAAGCATGAGGCGATGTTCGAGACCATCGACATGCCGCGCATGTTCCGCCTGCCTGCCGTCATCACCAAGCGCGAGTTGTTCGACATTCCCGGCTGGGGGACGGCGGCGAAAGCCTATGGCATGATTCCGGTCGACAGAGAGGCAGGCGCCAGCGCGCTGCGTGCCATGATCGTGCTGGCACGGCAAATGCAGGCCGAGAACCGCCCGATCGTGATTTTCCCTGAAGGTACACGCGTCCCGCATGGCGAACGCCCACCGCTGCAGTCAGGCTTTGCCGGGCTCTACAAGCTGCTCGGCATGCCGGTGGTGCCGATCGCCGTGAACAGCGGCTTGCTGACGCCCAAAGGCAAGCCATGGTGGCGGAGCGGAACCATGACCTACAAGGTTGGTGAAACCATCCCCCCCGGCCTGCCGCGCGAAGAGATCGAGGCCCGGGTGCACGCGGCGATCAACGCGTTGAACGGTTGAGCTTTTCCCGTCGGTAAAGCCGCTCTCGCTAGGCGGTGCTGATAGCGGTTGTGAAATTTTCCTCAGAAGAAAGAAGGAAATAAGAAATAAGAGGTCGCGTAGCGACCTCAATCAACCGCATCGGGGCGATGACGCGCAGAAATCGTTGTTGAAGGGCTGACGCCCTTCTTTCTTCTTTCCTTCTTTCTTCTAAAGGAATCCCAACGCGTCATTTCAGCCACAGCCAATGGCTTCTGCATGGCCTCGCGCTTCCCGTTACAGCCCTAATGCTTGCGCCCGAAATCAGGGGCATCGTCATCCTGCCCCTGCTCGACGATCGACCGTCTGATGGCGCGCGTGCGGGCGAAGAGCGCCTCCAGCTCGTCGCCCTTGCCATAGCGGATCGCGCGTTGCAGCGCGGTCAGGTCTTCGCTGAATCGCTGGAGCATTTCGAGCACGGCTTCCTTGTTGTTGAGGAAAACGTCGCGCCACATCACCGGATCGGAGGCGGCGATGCGGGTGAAATCGCGGAAGCCGCCGGCCGAATATTTGATGACCTCGCTCTGCGTCACCTCGCCCAGATCGTCCGCCGTGCCGACGATGGTATAGGCGATGAGGTGCGGCAAATGGCTGGTTACCGCCAGCACCAGATCATGGTGCCGCGCATCCATGATCTCGACATCGGCCCCCAGCCGCTGCCAGAAGGCCGATAGCGCCGCCACCGCCGCTTCGGGGGCATTGGCAGGCGGGGTGAGGATGCACCAGCGGCCCTGGAACAAGGTTGCAAAGCCGGCATCGGGCCCACTTTTTTCGGTACCGGCAACGGGATGGGCGGGGATGATCGTCGCGTGCGGCAGCGCGGCAGCCAGCGCCTCGGTGACGCTCTGCTTGCAGCTTCCGACATCGCTGACGATGGCGTCGGCAGGCAGGTCAGCCGCCATCGCTTCGGCCACCGAGCCCATTGCCCCCACCGGCACGCACAATATGACCAGCCCGGCGTCGATAACCGCCGTTCCCGCAGTATCGGCAACATCGTCGCAAAAACCGAGTTCGCGCGAACGCGCCCGCACTTCCGCGTCTGCATCAAAGCCCGTTACCCTGACGTCGGGCATGGCGGCTTTCACCGCGCGCGCGACCGAAGAGCCGATGAGCCCAAGCCCGATGATCGAGACGCGCGCGAAGGGCTGCATCAGCCTTGCTGTTCCAGTATCTTGCGCATCGCGGCCATCACGCCGCGATTTTCCGCTTCGCTGCCGATGGTGATGCGCAGGCCGTTGGCAAGTCCCTGCCCCGGCAGCCAGCGGACAATATAGCCTTCGTCCATCAGGCCATTATAGACCGTCTCGGCGCTGACATGGCCTTCGAACATCACCATCAGGAAGTTGGCCCAGCTCGGGATTGCCTTCAGGCCATGGTTCGCCAGCGAAGCGATTTCACCTGCCATCCAGTCGCGCCAAACGAGGTTATGCTTGCGGCTGTTTGCGACGAAATCGGTATCGGCCAGCGCGGCGATCGCCGCCGCCTGCCCGGCACTGGTCACGTTGAACGGGGCGCGGATACGGTTGAGCGTCTCGATCAGTCCGGGCTGGCCATAGGCCCAGCCGACGCGTTCGGCCGCGAGCCCGTAAATCTTGGAGAAGGTGCGGGTAACAAGGACATTGGCGTTGCGGCGGGCAAGCTCGAACGCGGCAGGGCCGTCATCCTCCAGATATTCGCCATAGGCCTGGTCGAGCACCAGCACGCAATCGGCAGGGAGCCCGGCATGGAGCCGCGCGATTTCGGCATCGCTGCAGAGCGTGCCTGTCGGGTTGTTGGGATTGGCGACAAAAACGACACGGGTCTTTTCATTGACCAGCGCCAGCAGCGCGTCGACATCGGTGCCATAATCCTTGTCGGGCGCCACAACCACGGTCGCCGCGCATTTGCGCGCGGCGATATCATAGACCGCAAAGCCATAGCGGACATAGATGATCTCGTCCCCAGCCCCGGCATAGCCCATCGCGATCAGGTTAAGCAGTTCGTCCGAACCGGTGCCGCAAACGATCTGGTCTGCTTCGAGGCGGTAAGCCTTGCCCAATGCCTCACGCAGCGCGTGCGCAGCCGGATCGGGATAGCGCGCCAGTGTGGAGCGCGCCTCTGCCAAAGCGGCGGCGGCATGATCGCTGCATCCCAGCGGATTTTCGTTTGCCGACAGCTTGATCAGCACGCGCCCGTCATCGCCCTTCGCCTTGCCTGGCGTGTAGGCGTGAATGGCGTTGATCCAGGGCTTTGCTGCAGGCTGTGTCATGCCGCGCGCCATAGCTGCGGGACGAGTTCGGCGCAACCTGTGTGGGCAGGGTTCTGCGCCGATATCGGTTTTGGCCAGAAAGCCGGGGCTCGGGATTCGTTAGGAGAAAGAAGGGAAAAAGAAAGAAGGGCGTCAGCCCTCCAATTTCAAACTCACGCATACTCATTAAAGAGCGGATTGAATGGGGTTGCTGTGCACCCCTTATTTCTTCTTTCCTTCTTTCTCCTAACGCAAAAACGAAACGAGGCTTTCATGCCGCGAACCAACAAATTCTTGCCACAAACCACCGCACTGATATTGCGCGCTTATGGGTGAAGATGGGCGCTTTGGCCTCGACAGGCGGACGAAACTGCTGGGGCCGGTGCGGCTCGACAGCGGCGCCGCCTTTGCGCCGGTCGAATTTGCCTATGAAACCTATGGCACGCTCAATGCCGACAAGTCGAATGCGATCCTTATCTGCCATGCGCTGACAGGCGACCAATATGTCGCCTCGACCCACCCGGTGACAGGCAAGCCCGGCTGGTGGACCCGGCTGGTGGGAGAGGGCAAGCCCGTCGATCCCGCACGCCATTGCATTATCTGCATCAATGTTCTTGGCAGCTGCATGGGTTCATCGGGCCCTGCCAGTTTCGATCCCGGCACAAACGAGCCCTATGCCATGGACTTTCCAGTGATCACCATCGCCGACATGGTGCGCGCGCAGGCGATATTGCTCGACCATCTGGGTATCGAACGGCTCGCCTGTGTCATCGGTGGCTCGATGGGCGGGATGCAGGCGCTGACCTGGGCATCGCTCTTTCCAGATCGCGTGCAGTCGGCGATCGTGATTGCCTCCACCGCCCGCCACAGCGCGCAGAACATCGCCTTTCACGAGGTCGGGCGGCAGGCGATCATGGCCGACCCGAATTGGCAAGGCGGTGCCTATTATGGCTCGCTCGACCAGCCCGACGCCGGCCTCGCAGTCGCGCGCATGGCCGCGCATATCACCTATCTCTCCGAAGCCGGCCTGACCGAGAAATTCGGGCGGCAATTGCAGGACCGCGAAGCCAAGACCTTCGGCTTCGACGCCGATTTCCAGGTCGAAAGCTATTTGCGCTATCAGGGGCTCAGTTTTGTCGAGCGTTTCGATGCCAACAGCTACCTCTATATCACCCGCGCGATGGACTATTACGACCTGGCCGAAGAACATGGCGGCATATTGGCCAACGCGTTTCAGGGCACGCGCACGCGTTTCTGCCTGATAAGTTTTGACAGCGACTGGCTTTACCCCACCATCGAATCCAAACGCGTGGTGCAGGCGCTGAACGCTGCAGGAGCCGCCGCCAGCTTTGTCGAACTTTCGAGCCCCTTCGGTCACGACGCCTTCCTGCTCGACGCGCCAGAGATGAACCGGATCGTCGACGGCTTCCTGAAAGCGGGCGGGCTATGAGCTTCGAACTTTCAGACGACACAGCGCGACTGGACATCGGGCGTATTCATGGATGGCTCGCGTCAAGCTATTGGTCGCCCGGAATTGAGCGCGACCTGGTCGAGCGCGCGATCAAAAGATCGCATTGCTTGGGTGTTTATCGGAAGGCCGAACAGGTCGGTTTCGCGCGAGCGATCACCGATCACGCCACATTCGCATGGATTGCCGATGTCTGGGTAGACGAAAGCGCGCGCGGACAGGGGCTGGGCCAGCGCATGATGGGCTGGTTTATCGACCACCCGGCATTCTGCGGCATCCGTCGCATCGGCTTGGTCACGGCTGACGCCCATGGCGTTTATGAGAAAGTCGGATTCCACGCTTTGTTGCGCCCTGATCGCTATATGGAGCGCCTGTCGCCCGAGGCGGCAAAGCTGTTGAAAGCCGCATCATGACCGCACTCCGGCCCGACCTTGCCGTCATTGCAGACACCATCCCTGCAGGTGCCCGTGTGCTCGATATTGGCTGCGGCGATGGGGCGCTGATGGCTGCACTTCGCGATAGGAAGGGTATCGACGCCCGCGGGATGGAGATTGATCCGGTCAATGTGGCCAACGCAGTCACGCGCGGACTCGCTGTGGTGCAGGGCGATGCCGATGCCGATTTGGCAGACTATCCCGACAACGCCTTCGATTATGCCGTGCTCAGCCAGACACTACAGACCACAAGGCGGCCCGATCTGGTGCTCGACCAGTTGCTGCGCATCGGCAAGCAGGCCTTTGTCTCCTTCCCCAATTTTGCCCAGTGGAAGATCCGTTTCGCGCACATGTTTGGCGGGCGGATGCCGGTGACCAAACAGCTGCCGCACCGCTGGTACGACACACCAAACATCCACCATGTGACGATCGACGATTTCAAAAGTTTCGTGAAGGAACGCGGCTATGCCATCGATGGCGAATGGTATCTGGCCGGGGAAAAGGCACGCGGTGCGGGGATGGCAAATCTGCTCGCCGAACATGCGGTTTTTTTGCTGCGACGGCAGGCTTAGAGGCTTTCTGGTCTAGATTGAGGCAATTCCCAGCGACTGTCCCCATTATTTGTTTCTCGCAGAGACGCAGAGGTTTCGCGCGCGAAGCGCCATATCGTTTCTCTGCGCCTCTGCGAGAAACAAAGGAGTGTCCCATTGGGGAAAGTCCCTAAAGGGACAGTCCTTGCCGATTCAATTTGGCCCGGAACTACTCTAGAGCTTAGCCCAGCGTCATCCGCCCGCCTTCGATGCGGACATTGTCGATCCGTTCGAGGAAGGACTGACCCAGCAGCGAAATGTCGAGCCCGTTGGGGATGATCACCGCGCGCACCGAACCCAGTTCGACATCACCGATCGCGACATTTTCAAGCATCACCGGCTTGCCGAAAACGTCGCCATTCACCCCGCGACCGACATGCTGAAGGTCGCCGTTGCTCCAGCTCAGGCCAAGCGCGCGGGCGTCGTTGCCGGTCAGCGCGACCATGCTCGCCCCGGTGTCGACCAGAAAGGTTACCGGCGTACCGCCAATATCGGCCGTCGCATAGAAATGCCCGTCTTCGCGCCGGTCGAGCGTGACCGGATCGAAGCTGCCGTCATTCTGCGCCGGTGCGCTCGCCACGCTCGCCGACGCGCTGCCACCGGCCTTTCCAGCCACCGTTTCGCCACCCGGAAAGAACCAGCCGACGGCGATCGCGATCGCAAAAAGCGGCAGAAGCAGTTTGGAATCCATGGGAGCGTGTTAGCAGCACAGGATTAAGCGGGGGTAAATTCAGCGCCCACCTTCAATTTGTTAAGCCGCCTTGCCGTGCAGCGTATCCATGCTGACGGCGGTTCCCGCATCAATCTCGGCAGCCTTGGCCTCGACCAGCTTGACGATATGGGTAATCATGTCGTCATCCTCGACATGATGATCGGTGACACCCGAAAGATAGACCATATGCCTGCCGTTGCCGCCGCCGGTGATGCCGATATCGGTCTCGCGCGCCTCGCCGGGGCCGTTGACGACGCAGCCGAGCACCGAGAGCGACATCGGCGTCTTGATATGCTGGAGCGCGTCTTCGAGTTTCTGCACGGTGCGGATCACGTCGAAACCCTGCCGCGCGCAGCTTGGGCAGCTGACCACGCGAACGCCGCGGGTGCGCAGGCCGAGGGTCTTGAGGATTTCATAGCCGACGCGCACTTCCTCTTCAGGTTCCGCCGACAACGACACGCGGATCGTGTCGCCAATACCGGCCCAGAGCAGGTTGCCGATCCCGAGCGCCGATTTCACCGTGCCGCCGATCAGCCCGCCCGCCTCGGTAATGCCGAGATGCAGCGGGCAATCGACCGCCTCTGCCAGCCCCATATAGGCAGCAACCGCGAGGAAAACGTCCGACGCCTTCACCGCCACCTTATATTCGTGGAAATCGCGATCCTGCAGCAGCTTGATATGATCGAGCGCGCTTTCGATCAGCGCCTCCGGGCAAGGCTCGCCATATTTTTCGAGCAGATCCTTTTCGAGGCTGCCCGCATTTACGCCGATGCGGATCGCGCACCCATTGGCCTTGGCCGCGTTGACCACTTCGTTGACGCGTTCCGCACTGCCGATATTGCCGGGGTTGATGCGCAGGCACGCCGCGCCGGCATCCGCCGCCTCCAGCGCGCGTTTGTAGTGGAAATGGATGTCGGCGACGATCGGCACATGCGCCGCGCGCACGATCTGCTTCAACGCCGCAGTGCTCTCCACATCGGGGCAGGAGACGCGGATGATATCGACACCCGCATCCTCGCAGCGGCGGATCTGGTCGATCGTCGCCCTGGCATCGCTGGTCAGCGTGTTGGTCATCGTTTGCACCGCAATCGGGGCATCGCCACCAATGGGAACATTGCCGACCATGATCTGTCGGGATTGACGGCGCGATATATCGCGCCAGGGACGGATTGAAGACATGGTGCCCGATATAGGCGAGGATGCCGCCAGCGGCAACGGCGGTTGCATGCGGGTGTCCCCGAATCCTGCCGCGCCATGGGAAAGCGGCATTGCCAGGCGGCAGCGCATGGTTCATGCTTCGCTCCGGAACGCCTCACCGCAGGAGTTGGGCCGGAGGAGTTGGAGATGAGAAACACATGTCTTGGGCTTGCGACAATGCTGGCCCTGCTTTCGGGCTGCCAGCAGCCGACGGCAACAGCCGACAAGCCGGGCACAGAAGAAGCGCAGAAATCAGCACCTGTGGTCGGATCGATAGCGCCAATGTTTACAACGCAAGGCGCGCTTGCGGGAAAGCCGTTCACGCTCGATCTGGCCGAACAGCTGAAAAAGGGGCCGCTGGTGCTTTATTTCTTCCCCAAGGTTTTCACCTCTGGCTGCACCGCCGAGGCGCATGAATTTGCCGAACGCAGCGGCGATTTTGCGAAACTGGGAGCGAATGTGGTCGGTCTTTCCGCCGACAGCATCGAAGAACTGTCCAAATTCTCGCGCGAAGCCTGCCGCGACAAGTTCGCCGTCGCCCGGGCCACGCCCGAAATCATCAAGGCTTATGACGTCAAGATGCCTGCGATCGACATGACAAACCGGACAAGCTTCGTCATTGCGCAGGACGGCCGCATCGCCTTCATCCATTCGGACCTCGATTATCAGGACCATGTTCGCTTGACCTATGAAGCGGTCCGCAAGCTCAAGGAAAGCGGCACGCCAACGACATGAGCTGGGAAAAAGAGATCGAGCATCTGCGCGAACGCGAAGTACTTGCGGAGAAAATGGGGGGCGAGGAAAAGCTCGCGCGGCAGCATGCACAGGGCAAGCTCGATGCGCGCGAGCGGTTGAAACGATTGCTCGACCCAGGCAGCTTTCGCGAAATCGGCAAGATTTCCGGGCGTGGCAGCTATGACGAGAGCGGCGATCTCACAGATTTCAGCCCGTCCAACTTTATCTTTGGCCGGGGCAATATCGACGGTCGCCCGGTGGTGGCCAGCGCCGATGACTTCACTGTGCGCGGCGGGGCAGCCGATGCGGCGCTCCATCGCAAATTCGTGCAGTGCGAGAAAATGGCCCATACCATGGGCCTGCCGCTTATCCGCATGATCGACGGCACCGGCGGTGGCGGATCGGTCAAGACGTTGGAAGACACCGGCTTCACCTATGTTCCGGTCACACCGAGCTGGGAAGACATCATCAGGAATCTCGAAACCGTTCCCGTGGTCGCGCTCGCACTTGGGCCAACGGCGGGGATGGGGGCTGCGCGCACCGTCGCCAGCCACTATTCGATCATGGTCAAGGGGCTGAGCCAGCTCTTCGCCGCCGGCCCGGTGGTCGCGGCGCAGATTGGGGACGAGCTGTCCAAGGAAGAGCTGGGCGGCAGCGAGATTCACGCGCGCAACGGCGTGGTCGACGAGGAAGTATCAAGCGAGGACGAGGCCTTTGCCTATGCTCGCGCCTTTCTGTCCTATCTGCCCTCGCAGGTTGGCCAGTTCGCTGCCCGCACCGCGCCGCACGATCCGGTTGACCGCCGTGATGAAAAGCTGCTCTCGATCGTCCCGCGCGAAGACAAGCAGGTCTATTCGATGCGCGCCGTCATGGCGTCGGTATTCGACAAGGGCAGCGTGTTCGAAATGGGGCGCCGCTGGGGCCGCGCCGCGATGACCGCCTTTGCCCGGCTCGACGGCTGGCCGGTGGCGGTGCTGGCCAGCGATCCGACCTATCTGGGCGGTTCATGGGAGGCGCTGACCAGCCAGAAGGTGAAGCGCTTTGTCGAACTGGCCGAGCAATTCCGCATGCCAGTTGTCCATCTGGTCGACAATCCGGGCTTCATGGTCGGGCTGGAAGCCGAGCGGACGGGTACGATCCGCTATGGTGTCGAGGCGATGAACGCGGTGTATAAGGCGACCGTCCCCTGGGCGAGCGTGATCGTCCGCCGCGCCTATGGCATCGCGGGCAGCGCGATGTCGAACGGTGAGCGCTTCCAATATCGCTTTGCCTGGCCGAGCGGTGACTGGGGCAGCCTGCCGATCGCAGGCGGGCTGGAGGCGGCCTATAAATCGGAGATTGCGGCAGCGGATGACCCGGCGGCAAAACTTGCCGAGATCAAGGCACGGCTGAACGCCGTCACCTCACCCTTCCGGACCGTCGAGAAATTCAACGTCGAGGATATCATCGATCCGCGCGAAACGCGGCCGTTGCTGTGCGAATATGCCAACCTCGCCTGGGCGAAGCTGGGGGCAGCTTAGCCGCCCCAGCGCCACTTCCACCCGCCTTCGGTTTTGGCGGCATAGATCGGTAACGGAGCAAATGCCGCCACGAGGACTGCGGGGATCATCCAGCGCGAGTCATCACCGAGGCCCAGTGTAAGGCCAGCGATCAGCGCAATGTGGGAAAGCAGCAAAACCCAGCCCTGCCACCTGAACGGAAGCCCGGCGCCATAACCATAGGTTTTGGCCCGGAACCATGGGCCTTTTTCCATAAAATGATGCAGCATGTGCTATCTCCTTCCAGCCCGACTATGTCCGTGCATAATTTTCGAGAAACCCGCAGCGGTTGCAGCGCCATGTCGCGACCGGGATCGGTGTTCCCGGGGTCTTCACATTGCCTCACCAACCCTTTTGCGGCGCGCCCTCAATCCAGCTGGCCACCGTCGGCATCCCGCTTTTCTCGCTGGCGACAAAGCCTTCGGTCATCGCAGCCTGGCATTTGGGGCAACTGTGCGAACGCATTTCAATCCTCCTTTGACGGGCGCCCACGCTTGGGTGCTTCGCTGACGCCCACCTTGACACCGCGCCGTTCAAGAGCCTCGCGGAGCAGCACTTCAACCTGTGCGTTCACACTCCTGAAGTCGCCCGCTGCCGCCCGCTCGATCGCGGCGTAAAGCGCCGGATCGAGGCGGAGCGGGAAGGCTTTTTTCGGTGGCGGGGGCATCGGGTGCTACTGGTACAGCGAGCCTGTATTCACCACCGGCTGGGTGTCGCGTTCGCCGCAGAGCACGACCATCAGGTTCGATACCATCGCCGCCTTGCGCTCGTCATCGAGATGCACGACATCCTTTTCCGAAAGCTGGTGCAGCGCCATTTCAACCATCGTCACCGCGCCTTCGACCAGTTTCTTGCGCGCGGCGATCACCGCTTCGGCCTGCTGGCGGCGGAGCATCGCACCGGCGATTTCCTGCGCATAGGCAAGGTGGGTAAAGCCGCATTCGTCGACGGTGATACCCGCAACCGCCAGCCGCTCCATCAGCACGGTCCGCAGTTCGGCACCGACCTCGTCATGGTTGCCGCGCAGCGTCACTTCCTTGTGCTCGATATCGTCATAGGGGTAGCGCGAGCCGATGGTGCGCACCGCCGCCTCGATCTGCGCGAGCACAAAAGCCTTGTAATCATCGACATCGAACAGCGCCTGCGCGGTATCGGTGACGCGCCAGACAACCTGCGCCGCGATCTCTATCGGGTTGCCACGCAGGTCATTGACCTTGATCTTTTCCGAAATAAGGTTGTTCGCGCGAACCGAAATCTTGGTTGCGCTCATCCACGGCCAGACCCAGCGCAGCCCTTCCTTGCGGTCGGTGCCCTGATAGGAGCCGAACATGGTGATCGACGATGCCTGGTTGGGCTGTAACATATAGAAGCCCGACGAAGCGATAGTGAAGGCAACGAACCAGCCGATACACGCGCCGATATTCCCCAACCCGCCCTGCATTTCGATGGCGTTGAAGATCGACCAGATGAAAACACCCAGAAGAACCATAGCTATAGCGAACATGAGATAGCCGCTGTACGTGCGAGCGCCGCGTTCCTTGCTGGCGTTCAATGAAACCGAATCAGACATGATGCCCTCCAATTTAATATGATATCATATTTATATCAAACACTGCAGCGCGCAAGCGGAATCGGGAGGCTCCGGCCCGGCCACCATGATCGCTTGTTTTTGGTGCGCTTCACCGGCACAATCCCGCCACGGAAAGGGGCGCCATGATGCAGGATTTCAAAACAGCGACGAGCCGGAGGAGTATGATTCGCGGCAGCGCGATACTGGCAGGCGGCGCAATGCTGATGCGGCCCACCAGCCTGATCGCCGCCGATTCCAACATGGATGCGATTCGCCAGGCTGCCGAGGCCGGGCGCGATGCCTCGCTGAAACGCATCCGCGACTGGATCGCCCTGCCCTCGATCGCCGCCGAGAATCGCAGCATGAAGGAGGGCGCCGACTATATGGCCGAGCTTGCGCGCGATGCCGGGTTCCAGCATGTCGAGATTGTGCCGACAGATGGCCATCCGGGCGTATTCGCCACTCTCGACGCCGGGGCGAAGCGCACGCTGGGCATCTATTTCATGTATGATGTGAAGCAGTATGACCCCGCCGAATGGAGTTCCCCGCCGCTGGAAAGCCGGATGGTCGACAAGCCCGGTCTGGGTAGGGCTATTGTCGGGCGCGGTGCGGTCAACCAAAAGGGGCCCGAGGCCACCTTCCTTGCCGCGCTGCACGCCATTCGCGCGGCGGGGCGCAAACTGCCGGTCAACATCGTGCTCGTCTGTGAGGGCGAGGAAGAGATCGGATCGCCCCATTTCAGGCAGATTGCCACCAAGCCCAACGTCCTTGCCGCGCTGCGCAAGTGCGAGGGGATTTTCATCCCGGCAAGCTGGCAGGACGGCCAGGGCAATGTCAGCCTCAATCTCGGCTCCAAAGGCATTGTCGAACTGGAACTGGTGGCCTCTGGCGAGAAATGGGGTCGCGGGCCGACGGGCGATATTCACAGCAGCCTGAAGGCAATGGTCGATTCGCCCAGCTGGCGTCTGGTGCAGGCGCTGCAAACGCTGGTGACGCCCGATGGCAACACCCCGGCGATCGAGGGCTGGTTCGAAAATGTCCGCCCGCTCACCGAGCGGGAAAAGGCCCTGATCGGCGAAATTGCCAGATCGGCGGACGAGGCCCAGCAGAAGAAGCTGCTCGGTGTGACCCACTGGATCGACGACCTGCCCTATGACAAGGCGCTGACGCGGCTGGCGCAGGAGCCGACGGTGAATATCGAAGGGTTGGTCGCAGGCTATACCGGCCCGGGCGGCAAGACCGTGCTTCCAGGCAAGGCGGTTGCCAAGCTCGACCTGCGGCTGGTGCCCAACCAGACCCGCGCCGAAGCCGAACGCAAGCTGCGCGCACATCTCGACAAGCATGGTTTTGCCGATGTCGAAATCAATGTCGGCGGCGGATATGATCCCACCGAGGTTTCGGAGGACAGCCGCCTCGTCAGGACGATGCTGGCGACCTACAGCCGCGCCGGGGCGAAGGCCACGCTCAACCCACGGCTTGCCGGCAGCTGGCCGGGGGCGACCTTTACCGCGCCGCCAGTATCGATCCCCGCAGGGCATTTCGGCATGGGGCATGGATCAGGCGCACATGCGCCGGACGAATATTATCTGATCGAATCGAGCAACCCCAAGGTTGCCGGACTGGTCGAAGCGACAATGGGCTATGCCGATTTCCTATACCAGCTGGCGGCGATCAAATAAGGAAAGGGCGGGGAAATCCCCCGCCCTTCGCATCTTATTTCGCTGTTTCCGCAGGCAGCGGGAAGCCGCGTTTCTGCATGATATATTTCACATCCGGATCGCGACCTCGGAAGGCGCGATAGGCCTCGATACGGTCAGACTCATTGCCGGTTGAAAGCAACATCGAGCGGAAACGTTCGGCGGTTTCCTTGTCCCACACATCGCCCTTTTCGGTGAAGGCTGCCCATGTGTCGGCATCCATCGTTTCGGACCAGAGATAGCTGTAATAACCTGCCGAATAGCCATCCGAGGAGAAGAGGTGGTTGAACTGCGGCAGGCGGTGCCGCATCACCATTTCCTTCGGCATACCGATCTTGGCGAGTGCCTCTTTCTCGAAGGCGCGCGGGTCGGTGACTGCCTCCTTGCGGTGGTGCAGCATCATGTCGAGGATCGCGCTCGACAGATATTCGACCGTGGAAAATCCCTGATTGAAGGTATCGCTCGCCTTTATCTTGTCGACCAGTGCCTGCGAAATCGGCTCTCCGGTTTCCGCATGCTTGGCATAGGTGTTGAGAATATAGGGCGTCAGCAGCCAATTCTCGTTCACCTGGCTGGGGAATTCGACAAAATCGCGCGGCGTGTTGCCAAGCCCGGGCCATGTGATGTCATAATTGAGGTAGTGCAGCGCATGGCCGAATTCGTGGAACAGCGTCGACGCATCGTCGATGCTGATGAGCGTCGGCTTGCCGCCTGCGCCCTTCACGAAATTATTGTTGTTCGACGCCAGCGTGAGGTTGTTTGTGCCCGAAAGCCTGAACTGGTCGCGATAGGTGGTCATCCACGCGCCTGAACGCTTGCCTGCACGGGCGAAGTTATCGAGATAGAACAGCCCGATGACCTTGCCGTCGCGCTTCACTTCAAAGGTGCGCACTTCGGGTTCGAATACCGGAACGGTACCGGTATTTTCGGTGAAGCTCATGCCATAAAGCTTGCCTGCGGCATCGAACATCGCGGCGACCATATTGTCGAGCTGGAAATAGGGCTTCAGCTCATTCTGGTCGAGGTCGTACTTCGCCTTGCGGACCTTTTCCGCATAATAGCGATAGTCCCAGGGTTCGATGGTGATGCCAGCCTTTTCCTTGTCGGCGATCGCCTGCATGTCAGCGACTTCTTCCTTCACGCGGGCAACTGCCGCGGGCCAGACCTTCATCATCAGATCCATCGCCTTTTCAGGCTGTTTCGCCATCGTGTCCGCCATGCGGTAATGCGCATGGGTTTCGAATCCCAGCAGTTCGGCGCGCTGCTGGCGCAGCTTCAGTATCTCGGCAATCGTCGCGTTGGTATCATTGGCGTCCTGATTGTCGCCACGCATGACAAAGGCTTGCCAGATTTTCTCACGCAGATCGCGCCGCGGCGAATTTTCAAGGAAGGGCTGGATTGCGGAACGGGTGTTGGCAACCGCCCAGCCTGTCTTGCCCTTGGCCTCTGCCGCTGCCTTCAGCGACGCGACAAAACTGTCGGGAAGGCCTGCGACATCGGCAGGATCGGTGAGCAGGATATAGGTTTCCTCATCGGCCAGCACCTTGTTCTGGAAGTCGGAGAATTTCTTGGCAATCTCGGTTTCATAGCCGATCAGTTGCGCCTTCTGCTCCGCGTTGAGCAAGGCTCCGTTGCGGACAAGGCCGTCATAGGTGCGCTCAAGCAAACGCATCTGCGCCTTGTCGAGACCCAGATTTTCGCGCTCCTGATAAAGATACTGCACCCGCTGGAACCAGCGCGCATCAAGCTGAAGTTCGTTGAAGAAGGCGCTGATCTTCGGTTCCCACTCCGCCTGTATCTTGCGGATATCGGGGTTTGACAGGTTGGAGCTGTGCACGCCCCAGATCGAGAACAGGCGGCTGACCGAAGCGCCTGCCAGTTCGTTCGCCTTGATCGTGTTATCGAAAGTGACCGGTGCGGGATTGGTGAGGATCGCCTCAAACTCGCCTTTGGTCCGCTTCATCGCTTCTTCAAAGGCTGCGGGGAAATCGGCGGGCTTCACCTTGTCCCACGGCGGCACGCCATCATAAGGGCCGGTCCACGGATCAAGCATCACATTGGCCGCAGCCGGGGCGGCGACGGGCTTTGCCGCCTCAGCAAGTGCCGGCATCGCCGTTCCCGCCATCAGCAAAATCGATAAGGGCCATGTCTTGATTCCTTTGTTCACAATCGCACTCCTGAAATAGGTGTCGAACCGGCGCAGTAAAACGTCACTGGTTCGCATATTGCCTGCTTAGCCGCAGTGCGCAGCAAGGCAAAGCAGGATTCGGGCCAGATTCAGGGTGGACAATCTGCTCCATATTGGAGAGATGTGATGCCGGGTGGTGGTACACAAGGGTCGGCGCGAGGCGTCACCCGGCTTGATGGACCGCCTGTTATGATCATCATCGATTATACCGCGCCTTTGCGCAAGGCTGCCGTGTTGTGCGGCTCGCCCACACGCACGGCGCAGTTGAAGCAATTGGTGGAACAATGCGGCTGCCAGATCCGCACATGCGGCGAAGCGGTCGACTATCTGCTGATCGACCTTTGCTCCAATTTAGAGCTAGCCCCGGCGGATTGGGAAGAAATCCGGTGCTATGTCGATGACAATGAAGCTGAAATTCTGGTCTGGGCCCCGATCGATCGCGTTGAAGCAGCCTTTGCCGCGCTTCCCACGGATCGCTGCCATTTCTTCGTCGATTCGGCCGATTGGCAGGCAATCCCGATTTTGTCCGGCGCCATGCGGCTGGTAAAGGCAAAGCGTTTCGGCGATAGCGCCCGCGATGGCGCGCAGGGCGAACTGGGCGCGCTGCACCGCATCAGCAGCGAACTTGCTGACTTCGCCCGAACGCTGGCGCATATCGCAGAGCAGGACAAGGCAGGCGGATCGACGGTGCACGACAAGCCAGTGGGCTTTCGCCACGCCAGCCCCGACACATTCAGGCAACTGCCGCATGCGGCCACGGCCAATGCGCGTTCCGGCGCCCGGCACATTCGCGAGATCATCAAGCGGCGCCGGATGCGCGAACGCCTGTTGGGCGAAGATCTGTTCGCCGACCCCGGCTGGGACATTTTGCTCGACCTGTTTGCCGCGCAGGAGGAGGAGCAGCAGGTATCGGTATCGAGCCTGTGCATCGCCGCCGCCGTGCCGCCGACCACAGCGCTCCGCTGGATTACCAACATGACCGAGGCTGGATATCTGGTGCGGCGACAGGATCCGCACGACGCCCGCCGGGTCTATATCGAACTGTCCGAAACCATGTCTGCAAAGCTGAAGGATTATTTCGAGGCAATTGCCGATCGGGTCGCTGTGCCGATATGACTTGCCTTGGCGGCAGAGCTTTGGCAAAGGCGGCGCTGGTCCTGCTGGGGCGCTTAGCTCAGTTGGTAGAGCATCTCGTTTACACCGAGAGGGTCAGCGGTTCGAGCCCGTTAGCGCCCACCAGGACAGGACCATGACCTTGCCGTTCATCTTGCAGCAAGCTTTGGGGACGCATTCTGTGCCGATGAGAGGGATCAGTTTCAAAACTGTCTTTGGTGGCGCGTTGCTGGCATCTGCGCTTTTGAGCAGCCCCGCGCATGCGACGCTCAGCGCCTCACCCTTCACTGCGAAAAAAGCCGGTGCGACCATCCTGCTGAAGAACAAGAGCCAGCGCGACACCGCGAACGATACGCGCCAGCAGAACTGCAAGCCTGCCGTCCGTTCGATGACCGAGGGCCAGCCCAATCGCAACTGCAACTGCCCGAAGCCGCGCCCGATCCTGATGTGAACGCCGCTCAGGCGGCTTCGTCGAGCAGCCTCGCTATTTCGGCATCATCCCATTCGACCCCGCCTATAATGCGCCAGACCTCTTTGCCCTGGCTGTCGTAAAGGATCGTTGTCGGCAACGCGATGGCACCGCCGACCGACGATGACAGCGCATTGTCGGTATCGGTAAAGGGTTCAAGATTGACGATTCGCGCCGAATCGAAAAAGGCGCGCACCGGCTTTCGCCCTTGCAGATCCTGCGACACCGCAATCACGGTAATCTTGCCTTCTTCGAGTTGCGCCAGGGCATCAAGCGTCGGCATCTCTGCCTTGCACGGCGCGCACCATGTCGCCCACAGATTGACGAGCAACGGGCGCCCGGCATAGTCGCCAAGCGCGACTTCGCGGCCATCGGCACCGGTAAAGCTGGCGTTGGGCGCCGCACGTCCGGCAAATTGGTAGCTAAGCTCGGCTTTCAGCCCGCTCTTGCTTTCAAGACCAAAGCCGGATTTGGACGACTCCTGCCCCTTGGCGGGTTCCGCTTGCCCCGATGGCGCAGTTTCCCTATCGCAAGCCGCCAGAAACAGCGGCCCGATCAAGAGAAGGAACAGGATCATTACCCGCGGCACATCAGACTCCAGCAGCATATGGGGCGGCCGGTTCGGCGCAGGCCCTGCAGACGTGATGCGCGAGATAAACGCCTCCATCCCCGTCGACAAGCGACTTTGGCAGCAGGACATATCGGGCAGCAAGGCGCATGCGGCGATGCTGGGGGCGCAGGGCATCCTTTCGGCGACGGATGTTGAGGCGATTCTCGTCGGTCTTGAACAGATTGAGCGCGAATATGCCGAACAGGGCGTGCCCGAGCATATCGAGCTTGAAGACATCCACATGCAGATCGAAAGCCGCCTCAGGGAACTGATTGGCGATGCGGCAGGGCGGCTGCACACCGCGCGTTCGCGCAACGACCAGGTGGCGACCGATTTCCGCCTCTGGGTGCGCGGTGCCTGCGCAGAGGTCGACAAGGCGCTCGCCGCGCTGCAGGCTGCGCTGGTCGAACGCGCGGGCGAACATGCCGAAAGCATCATGCCGGGCTTCACCCATTTGCAGGTCGCCCAGCCGGTGACGCTGGGCCATCATCTGCTAGCCTATCATGAAATGGCGAAGCGCGACCGCAGCCGTTTTGCCGATTGCGCACAGCGGATGAACCAGTCGCCGCTGGGCTCGGCTGCGCTTGCTGGCACATCCTTCCCGATCGACCGGCACGCAACCGCGCGTGCGCTCGATTTCGACGCGCCGACCGCGAACAGCATGGACGGCGTTTCCGACCGCGACTTTGCCGTCGAATATCTGGCCTGCGCGGCGCAGGCGGCGATCCATTTGTCGCGACTGGCGGAAGAAATGATCCTCTGGGCCTCGCAGCCCTTCGGCTTCGTCAAGCTGCCCGATGCCTGGTCGACCGGCAGCTCGATCATGCCGCAAAAGCGCAACCCCGATGCCGCCGAGCTGGTGCGCGGCCATGCCGGGCGGATCATCGGGGCCTTCACCAGCCTGATGGTGACGATGAAGGGCCTGCCGCTGACCTATTCGAAGGACATGCAGAACGACAAGGCCCCGCTGTTCGAGGCGCACGACCTGCTCGATCTCTGCCTTGCGGCGATGACGGGCATGGTATCAAGCGTGACCTTCGACACCGCCCGTATGCGCGCGGTTGCCGCCACCGGATTTTCCACCGCAACCGATCTTGCCGACTGGCTGGTGCGCGAACATGGCATCCCCTTCCGCGAGGCACACCATATCACCGGCAGCGCGGTGAAGCTGTGCGAGACCCGGGGCGGCGAACTGGAACTGCTGACTGCCGAAGATCTCGCATCCATCGACACACGGCTGGCCGGAACCAGCCTGCCCGACCTTTCGGTTGAAGGATCGGTGCGCAGCCGCACCAGCGCTGGCGGCACCTCCCCGCTTAGGGTAAAGGAAGCCGTCGAGGCTGCCCGAAAGGAACTGGGACTATGATCGCCATGCGCAAATTCGCCACTGCCGCGCTGCTCGCATTTGCGCTCGCCGCTTGCGGCAAAGTCGGCGATCTGCAGCCCAAGGCAGGGCAGACGATGCCCGAAAAGGCCTATGGCCAGAGCGAGGTGCCGGGCGCCGAGGAACTGTCGACCCCCTCGATCCAAACCCGTCCGGGGCGCAGCGATGAGCTGATGCGCCGGTCGGAGCGCCGCCGCGACGACCCTTTTGACCTTGCACCCGGCGCAGAAGCGGATAATGGCGACGCGCCTGCGGAATCCCCCGCGGAAGATCCGAAGAAGCCTGGCTGAACCTTATTCTATGGACCATTTCCAGATCATCGATGGCGTGATGCACGCCGAAGGCGTCCCGTTGACACGTGTTGCCGACGAGGTGGGTTCGCCCGTTTATGTCTATTCGCAAGCAACGCTGGTGCGCCACGCGCAGGTATTTCGCGAGGCACTGACCAAGGCAGGCATCGAAAACCCGCACATTGCCTTTGCGATCAAGGCCAACCCCAACCTTGCCGTACTCAAGGTTCTTGCCGGTGAAGGCTATGGCGCCGATGTGGTCTCGGCTGGTGAAATGAACCGCGCGCTGGCGGCTGGCGTTCCGGCAGAGGACATTGTTTTTTCCGGCGTCGGGAAGAGCGCCGAGGAAATGGTCGCCGCGCTGAAGGCAGGCATCGGCCAGTTCAATATCGAATCCGAAGAAGAAGGCCGCGAACTGGCCGCGATTGCCGAAACACTCGGCCAGCGCGCCGATGCCGTGCTGCGCATCAACCCCGATGTTGACGCGCAGACCAATGCCAAGATTTCAACCGGCAAGGCGGAAAACAAGTTCGGGCTCGGCCTGCACCAGGCGCAGGCAATCTATGCGCGGCTGGCTGCGTTGCCGGGCCTCAATATGCGCGGCGTTGCATTGCATATCGGCAGCCAGTTGCTCAACCTCGAACCGCTGGAAACCGCCTTTGGCAAGATCGGCAAGCTGATCGCGGACCTGCGCAATGCAGGCCACAGCATCACCCATGTCGATCTGGGCGGCGGACTGGGTGTCCGCTACAAGGAAGGCGACAATCCCCCGCACCCGGACGAATATGGCGAAATGGTCGCCCGCGCGACCAAGGGCTGGAATGTCCAGCTTATGTTCGAACCGGGCCGTGTGATCTGCGGCAATGCCGGTATACTCGTCACCAAAGTCATCCGCGTCAAACCCGGATCGGGCAATGTGCCTTTTGTGATTGTCGATGCCGCGATGAACGATCTGGCCCGCCCTGCGCTTTACGATGCCTGGCATGATTTCGAAGCAGTCGAGCCAAATGGTGCGCGCTTCACGGCCAATATCGTCGGCCCTGTTTGCGAGACTGGCGATACCTTTGCCATGGCGCGCGAGATCGATGTTGTGCAGGCAGGCGATCTGGCGCTGTTCCGCACCTGCGGTGCCTATGGCGCGACCATGGCCAGCACCTACAACAGCCGCGGGCTGGTTCCCGAGGTGCTGGTAAGCGGCAATCGCTACGCCGTGGTGGCGGAACGGATCATGCCCGCAACGATCCTCGATGCCGAACATGTCCCTGACTGGCTCGCCTGATTGAGCCATGAACCAGCTGCCGCTTTTCGTCTCGATCCGCGGCAAGCCGGTCATCCTGCTGGGTGAAGGCGACGCAGCGGACGCCAAAAGGCGGTTGATCGAGCGGGCTGGCGGAATCTGTGTAAGCGCAGCCAATGCCGATGCGCGGCTTGCCTTTATTGCCATCGATGACCGCAATGTCGCTGCCGAAACCGCAGCGGGGCTTAAAGCACGGGGCCTGCTGGTCAATGTGGTGGACCAGCCCAACCTGTGCGATTTTACCACACCCGCCATAGTCGATCGCGATCCGCTGCTGGTCGCAATCGGCACCGGCGGCGCCTCTGCGGGGCTGGCGAAGATGGTGCGGCAGGCCGTGGAACGGATGCTGCCCGCCCGCATCGGCGAACTGGCGTTACAATTGCAATCGGCGCGCGAAAGGTTGCGGACGCGCTGGCCCGAAGCGGCAGACCGCCGCCGCCAAATCGACGCCGCACTGGTACCGGGCGGACTGCTCGATCCGCTCGATCCGGACAGCGCCGATCGTCTTGAACATTGGCTCGAACAAGGCGATGCCCAGCCTGCATCGGGCATCATCCGCATCGAGCTTGGCTCGTCCGATCCGGAAGAACTGACGCTGCGGGCTGCACGGCTGCTTGGTCAGGCCGATCATCTCTTCATCGATGGCCCGATTGGTGAGGATCTGGTCAACCGGGCAAGGGCCGATGCGGTGCGCCATGTCGGTGCACCCCCGCCCACACCGCCATCGGGTCTTGTCATCCATCTGCGGCTGGGCCACGGATCGGGTGATGACTGAAATCTCGCGCGATGCCCCGATGCTCCTTTTTGGCTGCGGCAATATGGGCCGGGCGATGCTCGATGGCTGGATAGCAGGCGGTGTCGATCCCGCCTCCTTCATTGTCGTCGATCCGATGGCGCAGGCACTTCCGGTCGGGGTGGCGCATTTTACCGATGCGTCGCAGGTGGGGCGGAAGGTCAGCGTGGCCCTGGCAGCGGTCAAACCGCAGATCTTCACACAAATTTCCCGCCAGCTTGAATCGGTGCTCACGGAAAAGGCACTGGTGTTTTCGGTGATGGCTGGGGTCCGGATTGAAGCATTGGAGTCGGCACTGCCCGGTCGATCCATCGTGCGGCTGATGCCCAATCTTGCAGCCGCGCTCGGCAAATCGCCGCTCGGTCTGTTCGAAACCTCAGGCGATGCAACGCTGCGCGCCGATATCGATTCACTGCTAAGCCCGTTGGGTACGCCAGTCTGGATCGGCGACGAAGCCTTGATGGATGCTGTCACCGCACTGGCTGGCTCTGGCCCGGCCTTTGTTTACCGGTTTATCGACGCACTGGCAAAAGCCGGGGAAGCACTGGGCCTTGATCCAGCGGTTTCGGCTACATTGGCGAAGTCGATGGTCGATGGCGCGGTCGACCTGGCAGTCGCCGCCGATGCCAGCCCGGAAGAGCTGGCGCGACGCGTGACGAGCCCGGGCGGGACGACTGCGGCCGGGCTGGCCATATTCGATGCCGGATTGCAGCAACTGGTGAATGACACGCTGAAAGCCGCCCGTGATCGCGGTGTGGAATTGTCCCGGCCTGACTAGGACAAAGAAAAAGGCCGCAATCCATTCCGGAATGCGGCCCTTTCGATTTCAGCTGACAGCTATCAGCGATAGAAAATATGGTTGTCGATCGAGCCGATGCGCTTCAGGCGCCAGCCGGGCGATACATGGCGTGCGTGGAAGAACAGCGCGCCTTCGACCGGGCTTTTCCAGCTGTCATCCAGCGCGATCTGGCTGATCGCAACGGCGTTGCGCCAGTGCAGGCTGCCGGTATTGATGGCAGGCATCCGGCCGCCGCGCACGAAGGAGAACTGGCTCTTCTGATAGACAACGCCACACAGCGATGTGGGGAAACGACCCGATTTGGCGCGGGCCATTACAACGCGGGCAACGGCAAGCTGACCTTCGAGCGATTCACCCTTCGATTCGAAGTAAACCGCACCGGCAAGGCAGCGCTCTTCAGTGTTGAGGTCGTCGGCTGCGCCATGCGCGCGCACCAGTTCGGAAAGGCTGTCCGCTTTCAGGACTTCTTCGTCTTCGGCTGCGGGTTCGTCGCGACGAATTTCGTCAGCCGCGATACCGGTACCCGGAGCGAAAACAACATTGCCATTTGGAAATTTGGTCACCGAAACGCTGCCGGTGGTCGCCGCGGTCAACGCGGCCTTGTCTGCTGCAAGTACGGTCGGATCAATCGCGATCGTCTGCGCTGACAATTTTTCGCCATTTGAAGCACCGAATGCAAAACCGGCGTCCGAATAGGCAGCTCCGCCGAGTAGCGTGAGCGAAACAACCGCAGCAGGTGCGGTCTTGAGGAGGAATTTCATTATGTCTGTTCGTTGTGCGGCTGTGTTGCCAATGACGCGCGGTTGGTACTTTGCTTATGGTTGCGTCAAATCTTCCACGTCCGACTTGCGTGTTTGCCCTGTTCCACCCCAGAACGTTCGGGCAACCTTCGCTATCCGTGCGCGCGCATTTATTGTGCGGCGCAGCAATGTCAATTCATCGATGCCAATATGGCGGTGAAGCGTTCTGCAGACGGGACGTCCAGTTCCAAAACCCAGATATCGGGGTCACGGCCGGCGCGACGATCCAGATAATCTGATATTTTCTGTTCTATTTCAATATCTTCCATGGTTATCTGCGTCCATTGAGCAGGCCCATCAAGGCTTGGAAAACGCTCAAAAAGGGCCGGATTCTGCCCTTTTTCGCGTCGCAAAAGCAATATGGCGCCCGCCGTCCGGTCGCCTTTGCGCAACACGGCGGCGAAGGCACCGTGCGCCTCCGCCTGACGGATCAGGCCGGATACCAATATGTGCGAAGCGAGCCTGGGCTCGATCATGGAAAGGCCATGCGCATGCCGTCAGGCGGCATCGCGCTCCTCGATCGGGCTTAGCAGTGCGAACAGCGCGCCTGCATCCTTTGCGCCGCGCAACTGGGCGCAGCTCGCCTCGTCACGAAACATGCGCGATACTTCGGCCAGTGCCTTCAGATGCGAAGCCCCGTCATGCACGGGGGAGAAGAGCGCAAAGGCCAGATCGACCGGTTCGTCATCCACCGCGCCATATTCGACAGGCTTTGCCAAGCGCACGAAAACGCCTGCCGGTGAATCGAGGCCATCGACCTTGCAATGCGGAATCGCCGTGCCGCCGCCAAAGCCGGTCGGCCCCAAACGTTCGCGTTCGAGCAGCCCTTCATGGACCACAGACGCATCGACGCCGTAATTTTCGGCGGCCAGCTTCGAAACGGTGTCGAGCAGGCAATTTTTGTCGGCGCATTCGATGTCAGCGAGTACCGCGCCATCGACCAGCCGGGTCGTAATACGAATCATCAGTTTACCCCATTGCACCGGTGAACCTGCACCGAAGCAATATTCAAATCATTGATCCCTAAAGTGAATATGCTTTGACTTGGGCCGATGTCAGGGTGTGGATTTCGGTTCAACCCACCCGATCGTGCCGTCTTCGCGGCGGTAAACCATATTATGCCGTCCAGTGCCAGCATTTTTGAAGAGCAGCGCCGGCGTGTTGCGCAAATCCATCAGCATAACGGCGTCCGAAACGCTCGATTCAGGGATGTCGACACTCATTTCGGCGACGATCACGGGTGCTTCGGGCGGAGGCGCTTCGGCCTGGACGTCACCTGCATCGAATACGGTGTACGCCGCCTCTTCCTGCTTTAACGCATGCGCGGTCTGCGAGTGGCGATCCTGCAATCGACGCATATAGCGGCGCAGCTGCTTTTCGATCTTTTCGGAAGCACCGTCGAACGAGGTGCGGGCATCGGCAGCCTCACCGCGTCCCTTCAGGATCAGCCCCTGCATCACATGCACGATGATGTCGCAGGAAAATCTGTCATGCGGCGCGCGGCCAAATGTCGCCTGCGCCGAAAGCGATTTCGAGAAATATTTGTCGGCAACCGCCCCCAGCCGCGTTTCGACATGGGTTCGCAGCGCTTCGCCTGTTTCCAACTGATGGCCCGAAACCCTTATGTCCATGGTTCTTCTCCTTATTCATGCCGTTCTGGAAGGAACGGCGGTCAATCATTGTGCGAATGCGCGCGCCGTTCCTCTTCGGTCCAGAGCGCGTCCTTGATAGTTGCGACAAATGCGCGGTGGCGTTCCAGCTCTTCGGGTAAGGACTGGTGCTGCCGCGGTGCGCGAAAAGGCCTGTCGGTGCGAATGAGCGAAATGCGGGTGGCTTCGATCTCGATACCCGCCCCTGCTGCATCGGCAAAACCAAGGCCGATTTGCCGCCCTCCGGTCAGCTCGATGTAAAGCTGGGCGAGCAATTCGGCATCGAGCAACGCGCCATGCTTGGTGCGATGGCTGCGATCAATGCCATAGCGCGTGCAAAGCGCATCGAGCGAGAGTTTCGCACCCGGATGCTTGGTTCGCGCAATCGCTATGGTGTCGACCATGCGCCCCATATCGATCGCCGCGCGGCTGCACCGTTCCAGCTCCATATTGAGAAAACCGAAGTCGAAACTCGCATTGTGCGCGACCAGCGGGCTGTCGCCTAGAAATTCGAGCAGCGAGTCGGCCTGGCTGGCAAAAAGCGGCTTGTCCGAGAGGAATTTGTCCGAAAGCCCGTGTACCGCTTCGGCGGCAGAGGGCATGCCCCGTTCGGGATTAAAATAGCAGTGGAAGGTTGCGCCGGTCATCACCCGCCCGACCATTTCGATGCACCCGATCTCGACCATCCTGTCTCCGGTCAGCGGATCGAAACCGGTGGTTTCGGTATCGAAAATAATCTCTCGCATTCTACAGATTCATATCGGCCTATTTGCCCGAGTCTGCAAGGCTGGCGCGCAAATTTTTAATGAGATTTCTTACCTGTTCGCGCGTGTCGGCGATGCTGGTGCCGGTATCGATGACAAAATCGGCGCGTTTGCGCTTTTCATCGTCGGGCATTTGCAATGAAAGGATATGTTCGAATTTCTCGATCGTCATGCCTTCGCGCGCCAGTGCCCGGCGACGCTGCTGGTCGGCAGGCGCGGATACGACGATGATTTTATCTACGCCCTGATGCCCGCCTTTTTCAAAAAGCAGCGGCACATCGAACAGCACCATCGGCGCATCGCGGTGCGCATCCAGAAATTCGGCGCGCAGCTTGCCGACCGCCGGGTGGATGATGCCTTCCAGCTTCGCCAGCTTCTCCCTGTCGCCCAGCACGATGGGGCCAAGCTTCAGTCGGTCAACGCCTTGCGGGCCGGTGGTGCCGGGAAATTCCGCCTCGATCGCGGCAACCAGCGCGCCGCCCGGCCCCTGCAACCTGTGCACCGCCGCATCGGCATCAAAATGCGGAATATCCTCATCGACGAACATCTGCGACACGGTCGATTTCCCCATGGCAATCGAGCCGGTCAGACCAAGGATGAGCGGGCGTGCCAGAATGTCAGTCATTTGAGCAACAACGCGCGCAATTCGTCTTCGCAATCTGCTGGCGGCGCTTGGCCGAAGAACAATTCGAAGGCGAACGCGGCCTGCCCGATCAGCATATCGAGCCCGTCTACCATATCCAGCCCAAGCGCCCGCGCCTGTGCAAGCAGGCGCGTTTCGAGCGGTGTGTAGACAATGTCATATACTACGGCATCTTCAGGAAGCGGCGAGAGGTCGATTTCGAGCGGCGGCTGGCCGGTCATCCCCAGCGGGCTCGAATTTACCAGCAGGTCGGCGGGGGGCAGCGCAGCGTCCATTTTAAGCACCTGCCCCTTGAGCCCGAAATGGCTGAGCAGCGCGGCAGCCTTTAACGGGCTGCGCGCCAGGATCGTCACCGAACCGATATCGGCCTGCGCCAGCGCAAACAGGATCGCACGCGCCGCCCCACCCGCACCAATGACAATCGCGTCGCGATGCGCCCATTCGTCTTCGGATATCGGGGCGAAAAACCCGGCGGCATCGGTGTTGGTGCCGACCAGTTCGCCTTTCTCTCCGCGGAACACCGTATTGATCGCGCCGATCGACTGGCGCACACCACCGGGATCGGCGACAAAATCAAGCGCGGCGATCTTGTGCGGAATGGTGATGTTGCATCCGTGCCAATCCGGATCCCGGCTTCGCGATTCAAAATAATCACCCAACCCGTCGGCTAGCACATGATGCGCACGATATTCGGCAACAATGCCCAGCTTGCCGAGCCAGAAGCCGTGGATCAGCGGCGATTTGCTGTGCTTGATCGGATCGCCGATGACTTCGGCATAGATAGTCATGATGCGATCTCCTTCCGCTCGCGCAAATACGCGAGCAAGGGCAAAAGCGGTAATCCCATGATGTCGAAATAATCCCCCTCGATCCGCGTGAAAAGTTGCGCGCCTTCGCCTTCGATCTGGTAGCAGCCGACGCAATGGCGAATATCGTCCCAGTTGCGCGCGACATAATCGGCAATATACTCGTCCGAAAGCGGCCTTACGGAGAGCCGGACCATCCCGACATGGCGCCAGACCGGCACCCCTGCGACGGCAAGCACAATCGCGCTGAAAAGACGGTGCCCCTTTCCGGACAGCATGCGCAATTGCTGCCGCGCGACCTCGGGCGTTTCGGCCTTGTCAAACAATCCGCCATCATCAACAGCCAGAACCTGATCGGCGCCGATAACCAACGCCGCCGGATGTTTCGCCGAAATCTTGACGGCCTTGGCTTCGGCAAGCGCATCGGCGAGGTCACATGGTGCCAGACCTTCGGCTTCCAGCGCCAGCTTTAAGGCGCCTTCATCAACCATCGGCGCCATGACGTCGAAAAATAATCCTGCTTTTTCAAGTATTTGCTTTCGCGAACTGCTGGTGGAGGCGAGGAGGAGCCGGGTCAAAATCCCTGCTCCACCGTCGATGCTGTCTCCTGCGCATTGCGTTCGTTGAACAGGTTGATGATCGCCGCTGCGCTTTCCTCGATCGAGCGGCGGGTGACATCGATCACCGGCCATCCATTGTCGGCAAATATCCGCCGGGCAAAGGCGATCTCGGCCTTCACCTTGTCTTCGGCGACATAATCGGTGTCGGGTGCCTGATTGAGCGACAGCAACCGGTTGCGCCGCACCTGCACCAGCCGGTCGGCACTGGTGACGAGGCCGACCACCATCGGATGCTTGAGCGTGTAGAGCGCAGGAGGCGGAGGCGATTCCGGAACCAGCGGAATATTGGCGGTCTTGTAGCCGCGATTGGCAAGGTAGATGCTGGTCGGCGTCTTCGATGTACGCGACACCCCCGCCAGCACGATATCCGCCCCCTCCCATTCATGGTGGTTGAGCCCGTCATCATGCGCGATCGTATATTGGATGGCCTCGACCCTGGCAAAATAGGCGGCATCGAGCGCGTGCTGACGCCCGGGCCTTGCCTTTGCCTGCTGGCCGAGAATTCCCGACAGCGCATCGGTAACCGCATCAAGCGCTGCCACCGTCGGCAGCCCCAGCGAACGGCAACGATCCTCCAGCTTTTGCCGCATCGAAAGATTGACAAGGGTGAACAGCACCAGCCCGGGATTGGCCGCGACGTCGACAAGGATGCGGTCGAGATGGGCTTCGGAACGCACCATCGGCCAGAAATGCTTGACCACATCGACTTCATCAAACTGCGCCAGCGCCGCCTTGGCAATATTTTCCAGCGTCTCGCCGGTTGAATCCGAAAGCAGATGGAGATGGATGCGGCTGTGCAAGTTTCGAAGTCCCTCACGCACAGCTTTGTGGGCTGCTTGGGGATAAATCAAGGGATGAAAATGGGGATGGCTTTTATGCCGATTGCATCCTGACTCTCTATCGGATTCGGGCACAGTCCATCCACAGCCGGAAAGCCCATTCCACAGCCTGTGAATAACGGGGACAGTGAATCCCGAATCGTCAGGATTCAGGCAGGCCGCAGAGTCAATATGTTGGCAAAAGATAGATATGTGCCTAAGGCCCACACTTGCCCACAGCGCATCATATTACATCATCCTTATATCTATTATTTATTTGTTGGATTCCTGCATGGCGACCGAACAGCCCACCCGAAAATTGCTCGCCGTATTGCGTGGCCAAAAGCTTGATGTGCCTCCAATGTGGCTGATGCGTCAGGCCGGTCGCTATCTGCCCGAATATCGGGAGTTGCGCGCGCAGAAGGGCGGATTCCTTGAACTTGCTTATGATAGCGATGCCGCCTGCGAAATCACCTTGCAGCCGATCCGGCGTTTCGGTTTCGACGGGGCCATCCTGTTTTCCGATATTCTTGTTGTGCCGCATGCCATGGGGCAGGATTTGTGGTTCGAAACCGGTGAGGGCCCACGGCTGGCGCCCAGGCTGGCCGACCATGACTGGCGCGATTTCACACCTGCGCCAGAACGCCTGGAGCCGGTCTATGACACGGTGCGCAAGGTGCGGGCCGCCCTGCCCGTCGAAACCACCTTTCTGGGCTTTGCAGGCAGCCCTTGGACCGTTGCGACCTATATGGTGGCCGGGCAAGGCAGCAAGGATCATGCAGAGACGCGCAGCTTTGCCTATTCGGACCCGCGGAAGTTCGGTGAACTGATTGACGCCATAACCGCAACCACGATCGATTATCTGTCAAAGCAGATCGAGGCGGGTGTCGATGCCGTGCAACTGTTCGACAGCTGGGCCGGTTCGCTAAGCCCGACGCAGTTTGAGCGTTGGGTCATTGCCCCCAATGCAAAGATTGTCGCGGCGTTGAAGGCGCGGCATCCCGATACGCCGGTTATCGGTTTTCCCAAGGGCGCCGGTGCCAAGCTTGTGGCCTATGCGCGCGAAGTCCGCCCCGATGCGCTGGGCCTTGACGAGACAGTTGATCCGCTATGGGCAAACAGCGTGCTGCCCGAAGGCCTGCCGGTGCAGGGCAATCTCGATCCGCTGGCGCTGATGGCTGGTGGCGAGGCGCTGGAAACCGCTGTTGCCAGGATATTGGGTGCTTTTGATGCGCGCCCGCATATTTTCAACCTCGGCCATGGTATTTTGCAGCACACCCCCATTGCGCATGTCGAAAAGCTGCTTAACTTGGTGCGCGGAAGTTAAAGCTTTATCCCTTCCTTCGTCACCCCCGCGAAGGCGGGGGCCCAACTCCTGCCCGGTCGGTTTCCAACCGGGAAGCAGTGTAAACCGCAAGCTCAGGAGATGGATTCCCGCTTTCGCGGGAATGACGAAGTTGGAGGTTCTGAACAACAATGACGGAAACCATCGCATTGCTCTATTTCTGGCTCAAATCAGCGCATATCATTTTCGTGATTTTCTGGATGGCGGGGCTGTTCATGCTCCCGCGCTTTTTCGTCTATCATCAGGAAAGCCCCGAAGGATCGGAAGAAGCCGTGCGCTGGGTTGAACGCGAGCGGCGGCTGGTGCGGATCATCCTCAATCCGGCAATGGTCATCGTCTGGGTCGTCGGACTGTTGCTTGCCTGGCATATTTCGGCGCTGAGCGAAGGCTGGTTTCATGCCAAGCTGCTCGCTGTTCTCGGGCTTTCGGCCTATCATGGCTGGATGGTCGGCTATGCGAAGAAACTGGCCGCGGGTGAACGCCCGATCGAGGGCAAGAAATTGCGTGTCCTCAACGAAGTGCCGGGGGTTGCCGCGGCGATCATCGTTATACTGGTGGTCGCCAGGCCGTTCTGACCGGCCCGAACCCTTCTGACCAGCATTGACTATTTGGCCCTCAAAGCCTAATTGAAGGCCAAGCCCGTCCTGGGCGTGAGGCGCATTCCTCTTTTCCAACGACAACGCGCCACCGACCTTTTCCTATCCAGCCGACAGCTTTTTATGTCGGCAGTCTATTTTCCAGCGGAACACGCACATGCATTTAAAAGAACTCAAGAACAAGAAACCTGCCGAACTCGTCTCGATGGCCGAAGAGCTGGAGATTGAGGGCGCCTCGACCCTGCGCAAGCAGGATCTGATGTTCGCTATTCTGAAAGAGATGGCGGAAGATGGCGAGCAGATTACCGGCGAAGGCACGATCGAGGTTCTGCCCGACAGCTTCGGCTTTCTGCGCAGCCCGGACGCCAATTATCTTGCCGGCCCCGACGATATTTACGTGTCGCCCAATATGGTACGCCAATATGGCCTGCGCACCGGCGATACGGTTGAAGGTGAAATTCGCGCACCGAAGGATGGCGAGCGCTATTTCGCGCTCACCAAGGTGCTCAAGGTCAATTTTGACGATCCGGATGCCGTGCGCCACCGGGTCAATTTCGACAACCTCACACCGCTTTATCCCGACCAGAAACTGACGCTCGACGCGACCGATCCGACGATCAAGGATAAGTCGGCGCGCGTGATCGATATCGTCAGCCCGCAGGGCAAGGGGCAGCGCGCGCTGATCGTCGCGCCGCCGCGCACCGGTAAAACCGTGCTGCTGCAGAATATCGCCAAGGCGATCACCGACAATCATCCCGAAGTCTTCCTGATCGTGTTGCTCATCGACGAGCGTCCCGAGGAAGTCACCGACATGCAGCGCAGCGTGAAGGGCGAGGTTGTCAGTTCGACCTTTGACGAGCCCGCCACCCGCCACGTCCAGGTTGCCGAAATGGTCATCGAAAAGGCCAAGCGGCTTGTCGAACACAAGCATGATGTCGTCATCCTCTTGGATTCGATCACCCGCCTTGGCCGCGCCTACAACACGGTTGTCCCTTCGTCGGGTAAGGTGCTGACCGGCGGTGTCGATGCCAATGCCCTGCAGCGCCCGAAACGCTTTTTCGGCGCAGCGCGCAATATCGAGGAAGGCGGTTCGCTTTCGATCATTGCCACGGCTTTGATCGATACCGGCAGCCGGATGGACGAGGTGATCTTCGAAGAGTTCAAGGGCACCGGCAACAGCGAAATCGTCCTCGACCGCAAGGTCGCCGACAAGCGCATCTTCCCTGCCCTCGATGTCGGCAAATCGGGCACCCGCAAAGAAGAGCTGCTGGTCGAAAAGGACAAGCTCACCAAGATGTGGGTGCTGCGCCGTATCCTCATGCAGATGGGCACCGTCGATGCGATGGAATTCCTGCTCGACAAGATGAAGGATTCGAAGACCAACGAAGACTTCTTCGATTCGATGAACCAGTAAACCGGGCGGCGCATGATAATCGAACATGCGCTGTTGCAGGTGAAGCCAGGTCAGGAACCGGCCTTCGAGGCGGCGATGGCGCAAGCCCGACCATTGATCGAAGCATCGCCCGGCTTTCTGGATATCGAAGTGCGATCCGCGGTCGAACGGTCAGGTCTTTACCTTCTGCTCGTCCGCTGGGAATCGGTTGCCGATCACCGCGACGGTTTCCGCAAATCCGACCGCTATCAGCAATGGCGGGCCTTGCTCCATCCTTTCTATGACTCTATGCCAAGCGTCGACTATTTCGGAGATCCTTTGTGATTGAACTGTTTTTTGCCAGCGCTTCTGCCGTACCGTCGCTGGGCGGCCCTGCCGAAATCTGGGCGGCTATCGTCAAGGATTTCTCGAACATCACTTCGCCTTCGGCTTTTTCTGCGTTCGTGCAGGTGCTGATGATCGACATCGTGCTTGCCGGTGACAATGCGATTGTCGTTGGCGCGCTGGCTGCGGGCTTGCCCGCCGATCAGCGCAAGAAGGTGATTGCCATCGGGGTGATCGCGGCGTTGGTGCTGCGCGTGGCCTTTGCGCTGATGGTCACCTGGCTGCTTGGCATTGTCGGGCTGATCTTTGCGGGCGGCATATTGCTGCTCTGGGTCGCCTGGCGCATGTATCGCGACATTGCGGTCGATCATGCAACCGATTCCCCCGGTTCGCCTGAAGTCCAGGGTGACGAGGATTCGGGCATCAAGCCCGCGAAAAGCTTTGTCGGTGCCGCCTGGGCGGTTGCCGTTGCCGACGTTTCGATGAGCCTCGACAATGTCCTCGCGGTCGCAGGTGCGGCGAAGGACCATCCGGGCATCATGATTGTCGGCCTTGTCTTTGCGGTTGCGCTGATGGGCGTCGCGGCGAACATCATCGCCAAATATATCGAACGCTATAAATGGATCGCCTGGATCGGCCTTGCCGTCATCGTCTATGTTGCGGTCAAGATGATCTATGATGGCTGGGTTGACCCGCAACTGGGCCTTGGCAAGTTTGTCGCGCCGCTGATCGGCGGCTGAGGCAGCCCATATGGCAGGCCCCTGGACCGAGCAACCGGTACTTGAGGGCCGCCATGTCCGGTTGCGACCGATGGTCCGCACCGATGGACCGGCGATTGTCGAGGCCGCGAGTGACGGCAGGCTGTGGGAGCTGTTCTACACCGCCGTTCCCGGCCCCGATTCGATCGACAGCTATCTGGACCGGGCCGAGCGCGAACAGGAATGGGGCCGGGTCATGCCATTCGTTGTCATCGAGAAGGTGACCGGCGAGGTCGTCGGTGCAACGCGCTATATGCGGATGAATGCCCCGCACCGGCGGCTTGAAATCGGCACCACTTTTTACGCGGCCCGCGCCCAACACACGCCGGTCAACAGCGAAGCCAAGCTTCTGTTGCTCACCCATGCGTTCGAGGTGATGGATTGCGTCTGTGTGCAGTTCCGCACCGACCATTTCAATTTCGCGTCGCAGCGGGCGATCGAACGGCTGGGCGCGAAGCGTGATGGGCTGTTGCGCAATCACAGCATCATGGACGGCCGCGTCCGCGACACAGTCGTCTATTCGATCCTTGCCAATGAATGGGAGGGTGTGAAGCGTAATCTGGTGTTCAGGTTGGAGCGCGCATAACCCTCTGAAATCAAAGCAAGGGGGCTTGTTATATGCGCATTTCGGTTACCACCTTTTTTGTCTCGCTCGTTATTGCGGCTTCCATTCCGGCCCCGGCATTAGCACAAGCGTCGGGTGGCTTTTCCTATGACTATCCAGCGGAGTTGTCGGCACACACAAAGCTTGTGGGCTTGCTGGAAAAGCGCAAGTCTGAACGGAAAACACAGTTTCAGGAAGATGTCGAAGCCCTTGGGGGTGAACAGGCGGCCAACAATCTCGAATCGCAGGCCGACTGGAAAATCGAATCGCAAACCGGTCGGCTGATTGTCCTGCTGTCTTCAAACTATGTGTATTCAGGCGGCGCGCATGGCATGTTTTGGAGCGATGCCATCCTGTGGGACAAGGTGAAACAGGCGGAAGTTACCTTGCTTGACCTGTTCGCCGACAGCGAAGATGCGAAGAAGGCAATTTTACCCGCTTATTGCGCCATGCTCGATGCCGAAAGGCTGGGTATGCGCGGCGAACCGACGCCCGGCGATGATCTGTTTGGCGAATGCGTGGATCCATTCGAACATGGCATTGCTTATCCGGCCAATTTGGGCGGCAATGGCTATTCGCGTATTGCCTTCGCCCTGCCGCCTTATTCGGCAGGCCCCTATGTCGAGGGCGAATATGCGTTCGACATCGCAGCGCCGAGCCACATCACCGACAAACTCAAACCCGAATATAAGGATATGTTCCAGACCTATATGTAGGCTCGGGATTCAGCCCAGATGTTCACGGAAAAACGCAACCGTCCTTGAATCGGCAAGGTTTGCACCCGCCTCATCCCGGCGATTGCCCATTTCTGCGGCAAACCCATGATCGAGTCCCTGATAGTCGTGCAAGACGACTTTGGGATGCTGGTCGAGTTCGGCGTGGATCGCTGCCTGTGCCTCTGGCCCGACAAGATGGTCTGCAGTCGGGATATGCAGCATCAGCGGGTTGGCGATGGCGTGGCTTTCATTGAGCATCGTATCGATCATGACGCCATAATAGCCGACCGAGGCGTCCACATCGGTGCGCGCCGCTGCCATATAGGCGAGCCGTCCGCCCAGGCAGTAGCCGACACAGCCGACTTTCTGCACCGCGGGCGCACCCACTTCGCCGCGGCGGATGGCGTGGATGGCGGCTTCGATATCCTTGACCCCGTCATTGGGTTCATATTGGCCGAAATAGCCGAAGGCCTCCTGCAACTGGGCTTCGACATCGGGATCGAGTTCGACACCGGGCGCAAATCGCCAGAAGATGTCGATGGCAACCGCGAGATAGCCGACCTCTGCCCATTTATCGCATTTCTGCCTTATGCCCGGATTGACGCCGAAGATTTCGGGGATAACAATGATCGCGGCCTTCGCCTCACCAGCAGGCCGGGCGACATAGGCACCAAACTGGGCATCTTCATCATATGCGCGGATCTTGGTCATCTCACCCATGGTCATTCTCCCGAAATCAAAAAATTGCCCCTTTCGCTTATGCGACTATAGTGTGGCGGACAATCGGGTAATTTAGCCGAAAAGCAGGGAGGCCAGCCATGAAATTCAACATCGAAGTCGATACGACCCCCGAAGAAGTCCGGCGCCTGATGGGGTTGCCCGATCTTTCCGAGGTGCACGACGTCTATCTTGAGAAGCTGAAGGCAGTCGCCGACAAAGGCCTGACCCCGGACATGGTGCAGGGCATGATCCGCAACTGGGTGCCGATGGGCGACCAGAGCATGGACTTCATCAAGAGCCTGATGGGCGGGCTGGCTGGTGGCGGTATGGGCGGCAAGAACAAGAAGTAATCTGTTTCACGCGAAGAATAGGGAGATTCTTAAGATCTTTACCCTTGGAGGTGCGCGAAGCGCCTCTAATAAACGCGGACGTTGATCCTGCGAGGTGTCGGTTCGCAATGCCATTTTGAAAATCTTCTTATTCTTCGCGTGAAACTCTTGCTGGCCACAAGCTTTCCGCCCATCTGCAAACAATGAATAGCAAGCCCGAGACAATCTTCGCGCTTTCCAGCGGTGCGCCGCCCGCAGCGATCGCCGTGGTCCGGATAAGCGGGCCGAAGGCGTTTGACGCTGTGCGCGCACTGGCGGGAGAACTTCCTGAAGCGCGCCGGGCTTCGCTTCGAACGCTGCGGAACTGTGGCGGAGATATTCTCGACCAGGCGCTGCTTCTCTGCTTCCCCGGCCCTGCAACCGCGACGGGTGAGGATTTGGCCGAGGTTCACCTGCATGGCGGGCGAGCCGTGGTGCGCGGGGTGGAATCGGCGCTTGGAGAAATGGACGGCCTGCGCCGTGCCGAAGCGGGCGAATTCACCCGTCGCGCCTTTGCCAATGGCCGGATCGATCTCAACGAAGCCGAAGGGCTGGCGGATCTTCTGTCTGCAGAAACCGAATGGCAGCGTCGGGTGGCTGCCACAATGGCTGGCGGCGCATTCAGCCAACAGGTCGAGGCATGGCGCGAAGCGTTGCTGCGGCTGGCCGCAATGCTTGAAGCCGAGCTCGACTTTTCCGACGAAGGCGATATTGGTGAACAGGATTATTCATATATATCAGAAGGATGCGTGAAACTTCATGACGCCGTACACGCTCATCTGAAATATCCTTCGGCCGAAAAACTGCGTGATGGATTGCGTGTCGTCCTTGCTGGACCGCCCAATAGCGGCAAGTCGACGCTGCTCAATGCGCTGGTCGCGCGCGAGGCGGCGATTGTTTCCGATGTCGCGGGGACAACGCGCGACCTGATCGAGGTTCCGGTGGCGCTGGAAGGCATAGCATTCCTCTTTACCGATACAGCCGGGCTGCGCGACGACAGCAGCGATAGCATCGAGGCGATTGGTATCGAGCGGGCGGCAAAGGCGATAGCCGGTGCTGACATGGTTTTGTGGCTCGGCGCCGAAGGCGAAGGGCCAAAGCATCCCGAACTGATCGAAGTTGAGGCCAAGGCAGATATGGCCGGTCATATCCGCAAATCGGCTGCACTAATTGTGTCGGCAAAGACAGGCGAGGGGATGGCGCAGTTAGCGGCGCTGCTCGTTTCCAAAGGTTGGGACATGTTGCCTCCACCCGATTCCTTCGCGCTCAACCAGCGCCAGCGGCACTTGTTGCGCGATACTGCGCTATTCCTGTCGCATGCGAGCAAGGCGCATGACCCATTGATCATGGCGGAAGAATTGCGCCAGGCACGGCTCGCGCTCGACGCCTTGACCGGGCGGGCGAGCACCGAAGATATGCTCGATGCGCTGTTCGGACGGTTTTGCATCGGCAAATAGTGCCTATTTCACCTTTGATGACTATGTTTCACGTGGAACACCGCGACAGATTTTGACGCTTTGCATCGGGTGCGCTATGCGCGGCGGCAATGAACAATCGGGCAGATACGGACTTTGGTGTTGTCGTAATCGGCGGCGGGCATGCGGGTGTGGAGGCGGCCACCGCCGCTGCACGCATGGGTGTGCGCACGGCTTTGGTCAGCTTTGCCCGTGACACAATTGGCGCGATGTCGTGCAATCCGGCAATTGGCGGGCTGGGCAAGGGTCACCTTGTCCGCGAAGTCGATGCCTTTGACGGACTGATCGGGCGCGCTGCCGACGATGCGGCAATTCACTATCGTATGCTCAACGCCTCCAAAGGCGCGGCGGTGCAGGGCCCGCGTATCCAGGCTGACCGGAAATTGTTCAAGGCATCGATTCACAGGCAGGTTGCGGCAACGCCTAATCTGACAGTGATCGAAGGCGAGGCTGCGGCGCTTCGTTTCGCGCCGGGCAGCGATCGCAAAATTGCAGGCCTCGATCTGTCGGACGGAACGGTGTTGGCGGCGAAGGCCGTCATATTGTGTACTGGAACTTTCCTCGGCGGAACGCTGTTTCGGGGGGAAGAGCGGCTGACCGGTGGGCGCATCGGAGAGCAAAGCGCATTGAAGCTGGCCGAGCAGGTGCGCGGGGCCGGGTTGCCCATGGCGCGGCTGAAAACCGGAACGCCGCCGCGGCTGGATGGCCGGACGATCAATTGGGCGGTTCTCGATGAGCAGCCGTCGGACGGCGAAAGCTGGACAATGTCGGCGATGACGCCTCGCAGGCATGTCCCGCAGCTTTTCTGCGCGATCACGCGCACCAATGCGCAAACGCATGAGATTATTAGGGGCGGTCTTGATCGTTCGCCGTTGTTCGGTGGAGCAATCCAGGGGCAGGGGCCGCGTTATTGCCCGTCAATCGAGGACAAGATCTTCCGCTTTGGCGACCGCGAGGGACATCAGGTTTTCCTTGAACCGGAGGGGCTCGACAGTCCCCTCATATATCCCAACGGTATTTCGACTTCGCTGCCCACCGATGTGCAGCTGGTGATGGTGCGTTCGATGGCGGGGCTGGAGGCGGTCGAAATGGTCGTGCCCGGCTATGCGGTGGAATATGACCATATCGATCCGCGTGCGCTTGACCGGACATTAAGCGTGCGTGACTTTGAGGGCCTCTATTGTGCCGGGCAGATCAACGGAACTACCGGATATGAGGAGGCAGCCGCGCAGGGCCTGGTCGCAGGGATGGGGGCGGCGTGCGCGGTTCTGGGCCGGGAAATGCCTGCGCTCGACCGGTCGAACAGCTATATCGCGGTGATGGTTGACGACCTCGTCCTGCATGGCGTGACCGAGCCTTACCGGATGCTCACTGCGCGAGCCGAATATCGCCTCCGTCTGCGCGCCGATAATGCCGCCACGCGCCTTACGCCGCTGGCGATTGAGGCAGGGGTAGCGTCGCCTGAAAGACAGTGCCATTATCTGGCTTATGCCGATGAAAAGGCCCGGCTTTTGGAGCTTACACAAACCGATCTGACAGCCGATCAGCTTATCCAGTCGGGCATCGCGGTGAAGCGCGATTCGGGCAAAATGGCGATGCTCCAATGGTTGCGCTTTCCGGAGGTTCGCCTGGGTGAGCTGCTGCATGTTCCACGTGAAACACAGTCGCCCTATGGTGATGTGGGCATGGGCTGGGCTGACGAGGTGGTGTCGGAGGTCGAACAGGATGGCCGCTATGCCCCCTATGTCGATCGTCAGGCGGCGGAGCTGCGCGATCTGGCTGCCAATGAGCGTATCACGATTCCCGTGTCTATCGACTATCGGGCGATATCCGGGCTTTCAAACGAAATGGTCGAGCGGCTCGATTCGGCGCGGCCTGAAACATTGGCGGCCGCCAGCCGTATCCGGGGGATTACCCCTGCTGCGCTCGCAGCGATACTCGTACATGCCAAACGTGCCCAGTCGGGCGACAAGCGGGCAGCATAGCATGACCGAGGAGGAAGCGCGCAATTGGCTGGGTGCGCATTTCGATGTTTCACGTGAAACATGGGGCAAGCTCGAAACCTTCGTCGCCTTTCTTAAGGCAGAAGCCGAAGGGCAGAACCTGATCTCGGCGTCGACGCTTGATCAAATATGGGCCCGCCACATTGTCGACAGCGCCCAATTGCTGGCCTTTGCACCAGTGCCGGCAGGCAAGTGGATTGATCTTGGTTCGGGCGCTGGTTTTCCCGGCCTTGTTGTGGCGCTACTGAGTGACTGGCATGTGACATTGGTGGAATCACGCGCCAAACGGATCGATTATCTGAATCGCACGATCGCCCTGCTGGGCCTCGAAAGCCGCGCGGCAGTGGCCGGGATGCCGGTCGAACGGGTCGAAACCGCCAATTTTGGTGTCATCAGCGCGCGCGCCTTTGCGCCTCTGCCCAAATTGCTCGATTTATCCGCGCGATTTTCCACAGATAAGACCAAATGGCTGCTGCCAAAGGGCCGAAATGCGGTTAATGAACTTGAGGAAGCCCGCAAGGCATGGGAACTGGATTTTTCGGTCCAGCCCAGCGTGACCGACCCCGAAGCGGGAATATTGGTGGGCACAGTGCGTGGAACCAGGGCTGGCCAAAAGCCCGGTGTTCCAGCGAAAGGACGGCGGAAGAGATGATCCGGATCGCCATTGCGAACCAGAAGGGTGGCGTCGGGAAGACGACGACGGCGATCAACCTCGCGACAGCGCTCGCCGCTTGCGGGCGCCGCTGCCTTCTTATCGATCTGGATCCGCAGGGCAATGCCTCGACCGGGCTCGGCGTGAAAACCGCTGATCGCGCGTTTAGCAGCTATGATCTGCTGATGGGCGAGGCGCAGCTTTCCGAAGCGGTATCGGCAACGATGATTCCCGGACTCGACATTCTGCCTGCGACGGTCGATCTTTCGGGTGCCGAAGTCGAACTGGTCGATCATGCCGATCGGGCGCACAAGCTGCAAAAGGCGTTGGCTGAGGAGGAAGGGCGTTGGGATGTCTGCCTGATAGATTGCCCGCCCTCGCTTGGGATGCTTACGATCAACGCCTTGGTGGCGGCAGATTCGATCCTCGTCCCGCTGCAATGCGAATTTTTTGCGCTTGAAGGATTAAGTCAGCTTTTACAAACTGTTGAGCGTATCCAAAACCGCTTCAATTCGTCGCTCTCTATCCTTGGCGTCGCGCTGACCATGTTTGATCGCCGCAACCGCCTGACCGATCAGGTGGCGGAGGATGTGCGGTCCTGCCTGGGTGATCTTGTGTTCGAAACGGTGATCCCGCGCAATGTCCGCTTGTCCGAAGCGCCCAGCCATGGCCTGCCTGCGCTGATTTACGATCATCGTTGCTCCGGATCGGAGGCCTATATGAACCTTGCCCGCGAACTGCTCGCCCGCTTGCCCGCGCAGGAGATGGCAGCATGAGCGAGGGCGAAAAACCTCACCGCAAGAAAATGGGGCTGGGCAGGGGGCTCGACGCGCTGTTGGGCGAAGTGTCGCTCGACCGCAGCGCGGGCCGGGTTGCGGGTGGCGGTGTGTCGGTCGCTGGCGACGCGGCGCAGCGGTCAGACGGCATTTCGACGATAGCGGTCGCCGATATCCATCCCAATCCCGCACAGCCGCGCCGCCATTTCAGCGAAGAATCGCTGCAGGAACTCGCGGCCAGCCTCAAGCGGCACGGCCTGATCCAGCCAATCTTGGTACGCCCCCACGGCTCCGGCTATCAGATTGTCGCGGGCGAACGCCGCTGGCGTGCAGCGCAGCGCGCGCAACTCCACCAGGTCAAGGCGGTCGTGCGTGCGCTTTCCGACGAAGAAACGCTCGAAATCGCGCTGATCGAGAATATCCAGCGACAGGACCTGAATCCGATCGAAGAGGCGGACGCCTATCGCAAGCTGTGCGAGGATTTCGGCCACAGCCAAAGCGAACTGGCGGCCATTGTCGAGAAATCGCGCAGCCATGTCGCCAATATGATGCGCCTGCTCGAACTGCCGTCGCTGGTGCGCGAACTGGTGATCGAGGGCAAATTGTCGATGGGCCATGCACGCGCTCTGCTGGGTGCAGAAGACAGCGCGCGGCTTGCGGCGGTTGTTGTCAAACAGGGCCTGTCCGTCCGCCAGACCGAAGCGCTGGTTCGCCGCTCGCGGATAGAAGAGGGCAAGGCGCCCAAACCGCGCATAAGCGAAGCGTCGAGCAATGATGCCGACATCCGCGCTGTCGAACAGCATCTGGGTGACCTGCTGGGACTCAAGGTCAGGATTGCGCACAAGGGGCAGGGCGGGGCAGGAGCGGTGACCTTCGAATATCGCAGCCTCGATCAGCTGGATATGCTGTGCCAGCGGCTGACAGGCGAGCAATTCTGACTAAAGTTCTATATTTTGTGTGTGTTTTTTTGCGCGAAACGCAAATCGTTAACGTACTGAATTCAATAAATTCAATGAGTAATACGGAAATGGCGACTGCCGCTGTTAACCATGCGTTGCAGCAACATCTTATGATTCGGCTGGCAAAAGCGACAGTGAATGCAGTGGGGCATTCCGAAATTTTTTAGTTCGTCGCAAAAAGGGACCAGATACATGATCAACAAGATGAAGCTTGCGCTTGCTGGCGCTATAGTCGCAACCGGCATGGTTTCGAATGCCGCTTATGCAGCCACTGAACAGGCCGATGCAACCGTTCAGGTTCTCTCTGCTGTGCAGTTGTCGGCTGTTTCCACCCTTAACTTTGGTGTTGTTGCTGCTTCGGCTGCTGGCGGCACCGTGACCCTCGGCGCTTCGGCCGCAGCCATTCCCGTCGCCACTGGCGTTATTGCGATTAGCGGTGGTTCAGCAGGCAGCTTTCAGGTGACGCAGGCTACCAATGGTGAACTCATCGACCTTACCGTCGGCAACGCTGCCCCGCTGACCGGCCCGGGTGCGAATATCGCTTTGTCGGGTCTGACATTGTCGAACAACAACATCACCTTCAGCTCTTCTTCGTTGCAGACGGTGTATGTTGGCGGCACCATCTCGCTGAATCCGAACCAGGCTTCGGGCACCTACACCGGCACGTTCGACGTGACCGCCGAATATCAATAAGACCAACGCCGCAGCTTCGCGCTGCAGCGAGACTTCAGGAACCCCGGCAGGCCCAGCGCTTGTCGGGGTTTTTCCTTGCCCGCACCGCTATCGTTAGCGGCTTGGTAACCATGTCCTGTTAAGTCCGAAATGGAGGGAAACCGGCGTTTCCCATCCGGATTGGACCAGATGAGACAGGTTAAATACATGAAGTTTTGCCGAAATATAGCCACTGCCATGTTAAGTGGTCTGGTTGCGATAGCCGCCATTTCGGGTGCGCCCGCGCGGGCCGCAGGCGATTTGCTGGTGGCCCCGACACGCGTTATCCTTGATGGCAAGCGTGGGACGCAAGTCATCCTCAACAATGTTGGTACGGAAGAAACCACCTATCGCATCTCGCTAGAGATCAAGCGGATGGGGGAGGATGGCCGTCTTGAGGATATCGATCCGGCGGCGACCAACGATGCGGAGAAAGCGGCGCTATCGCTCGTTCGCTACGCGCCGCGTCGCGTGACTTTGCCGCCCAACCAGCCGCAATCGATCCGTGTCGGCCTGAACCCCGCCGATACACTGCCCGACGGCGAGTATCGCGTGCATATGCTGTTTCGGGCGATTCCGAAGACAAACGCCGTTACCGATGATGCGGCGGGTACCGAGCTGAAGATCCAGCTGATCCCGCTCTACGGCATCACCATTCCCATCATCGTGCGCAAAGGCGATCTGCGGGCTACGGCGGCACTCGCCAACGCTCGCATGAGCCGCGATGAGGATGGACCGGTACTTGAACTTGATGCCACCCGCCAGGGGAGCCGATCGGTCTATGGCGAATTCCGCGTGACCAAGCCTGGTCAGGCGACGCCCATCGTCGTGCAAAAAGGCATCGCCATCTATCCCGAAATCGGCAAGCGCAAGGTCGATTTACAACTCAGCGACGAGGAGGCTGCGGCCATCCGTGGCAATGAGGTGATCATCGCCTATCACGACACGCCCGAAAATGGCGGCGGGATGATCGCCGAGTTGCGGACCGTGGTGCGCTGAGCGAACGGGGCTGAGCCAGAACGGCAACGACCATGAAGTCGTTTCTTTCCAGACTGAGCCGGGGAATAATCGCCCTGGCCGTCGCCACCGGAGCCTTGCTGGCCCCGGTGGCTCCTGCGTTTGCGGCAGGGTGGAAAGCCAATGACGACGATCAGTTGCTGCTCGACGTCCGCGTCGGGCGCTTTCGTGTTGGCGATGGCGTGCGCGGTTACCAGACCGATGCCGGCACCTGCATCGATTTCGCCGATTTGATCATTGCATTCGACCTTCCGGTCCGGCTCGACAAAAAGTCGCGCCGCGCGACTGGCTGGTTGTTTGAGGAAAGCCGGACCTTCACCCTCGACCGCGAAGCCAACAGAGTACAAATCATGAACAAAAGTTCGGCGCTCACCGCGTCGGACGTTTATGACACGCCCGAGGGCTGGTGCGTCGACAGCAAGGCGCTCAGCCGCTGGCTCGATGTATCGCTGACGCCCGATCTGTCGGATGCCTTGCTGGTTGTCAAAGCCGATCGCAAGCTGCCCTTCGAACTGGCCGAAGAACGCAAGGAGCGCGCTGCCAAGGTCCGCCCAGCCGTGACTTTTGACCTGCGCAGCCTGCCGCAGGCCAAGGACGCCTACCGTTTCTGGCGCACACCGTCGGTCGACGTCGTGGCGTCAACCGGATTTACCAAGGAAGCGCAGGGGCCGTCGAAGTTCAACGCGCGCTACGACATCTTCGCCAGCGGTGAAATTGTCGGGGCGTCGTTCGATGCCCGCCTTTCATCCAACGAAAAGGGTGTTCCCGAAAGCTTCCGCGTGCGCGCCTACCGCACCAGCGCCGATGGCGATCTGCTCGGGCCGTTCAAGGCGACGCATTTCGGCGTGGGCGATGTGAACCTACCCGCTTCCTTTGTCGGCAGCCAGTCGACACCGGGGCGCGGCCTGTTTGTCACCAACCGCCCGCTGTCGCGCCCCGACAATTTTGACCGCACCAGCTTTCGTGGCGAACTGCCCGATGGCTGGGATGCCGAACTCTACCGCAACGACCAGCTGATCGGCTATTTCCAGAGCCGCGGTGACGGGCGCTATGAATTTCTCGACGTGCCGCTGCTCTATGGGCAGAATCGCATGGAAGTTGTGCTTTATGGCCCGCAAGGGCAGATCAAGCGCGACGTCCGCATGATCCCGGTCGGGGCGAACTCGATCCCGCCGCGCGAAACCTATTATTGGGCCGGTGTGCAGGATGCCGGACGCGACCTGTTCAATTTCGGCAATAGCGACGATCAGCCCTATAACGGGTTGCGCGCCGGTTTTGGCATCGAACGCGGGCTTGACGCAAAGACGTCAATCGGTGCTTCTGCGATCAGCTCCATCTATGAAGGGCGTCGGGACAGTTATGCAGAGGCGATGATCCGCCGGGCGGTCGGCCCGACACTTATCGAAATCGCCGGTGCGGCCAATATTGATGGTGGCTATGCCGTCCGTGGCCAGATGCTCGGCCAGTTCGGCCAGGCAATGGTCGGCGCGCAGTCGATCTGGCTGTTCGGCGGATTCCGCAGCGAGCAATATCTGCCCGGCCTGCGTGCCGAGCACATGCTGTCGGTCGATCACAGCCTGAAACTGGGCAGCAAATCCATACCTTATGGCGTGAGTGCGACCTATCGCGAATGGCTGAACGGCAACAGCTCGCTTGAGGCTAAGGCAAGATTATCTTTTAATATCAATAATATAAGTGCATCCACCGATTTGATCTGGGAACAGATGAAATTCGCCTTTGGCACCGATCCTCCGCAAAAGCTCGATGCCTTGCTGCGTCTGAGTGGCCGTGTCGGCGGATTGCGCCTGCGCGGTGAAGCGCGCTTTGGCCTGATGGGCGATACCGGCTTCAAGGAATCGCGGATCACCGGCGAATGGCGCGCGGACGACAAGGCCAATTGGCGTGCCGAGCTTGGCTATGATGCGAGCAACAGGCGCGGGCGGGCAACATTTGGCTATACGCGGCACTTCGACAAGTTCGCATTGACCGGACAGGTCATGGGCGCAACCGATGGCGCGGTTGCCGCGCAGCTCAGTGTTGCTTTCAGCATGGGGCCGAACCCGCATGGCAAGGGTTTCCACATGTCGTCGGACAAGCTGGCGTCAAGCGGTCAGGCGGCGGTGCTGGTTTATCAGGATCTGAACGCCGATGGCATCCGGCAACCGGACGAACCTGTTGAAAAAGCAGTAGAAATTACAGCTGGCCTCAACGGGCGCGGCAAGGCCACCGATGAGAAAGGGCAAACCCTGATTGGCGGACTGGAGCCTTATGTACCGATCCTGATCGGGATCGATGCGGGCAGCCTGCCCGATCCGTTCGTACAGCCAGCGACGAGCGGCATGGTGGTTACCCCGCGCCCCGGCGTGCCGATCATTGTCGAGCTTCCGCTCGTCTCAGCCGGCGAAATCAGCGGCTATCTGATCAAGGAAGGCGGCAAGGCGATGAACGGTGTCGATCTGGAACTGCTCGACAAGGCCGGGCGCGTCGTCAAAATCACGCGTGCCGAATATGACGGCTTCTTCCTGTTCGAAAGCGTGCCTTATGGCCAATATCGCCTGCGGGTCGGTTCGGTTGCGGCGGGCATTGTCGGCGTCCAGCCCGAAATCAGCGTTGCCGCGTCGCTCGATCGCAAGAGCCCGATGGTGGATCTGGGCCAGATCGTGCTCAAGCCTTCGCAACGGATCGCCACCAGCAACTGACTTGACCGGATAGCCGCAAAAGGCTTTGGCATGCCGCATGACAATCGAAACACTATCGACCAATCGCAGTTTTGGCGGAACGCAGGGCGTCTATGCGCATGACTCTGCCGAAACCGGAACCCGGATGACCTTTTCGGTCTTTGTGCCCGATCATGAAGCGGGCACGAAACTGCCCGTGATCTGGTATCTCTCCGGCCTCACCTGCACCCATGCCAATGTGACCGAGAAGGGCGAGTTTCGACGTGCCTGTTCCGAACTGGGGCTGATCTTTGTCGCGCCCGATACTTCACCGCGCGGCGATGGTGTGGCCGACGATGCCGAAGGCGCCTATGATTTCGGTTTGGGCGCAGGCTTCTATGTCGATGCAACCGAGGCCCCCTTCGCTCAGCATTACCGGATGCGCAGCTATATCGAGCGCGAACTGCCCGCACTGGTGGCCGACCATTTTCCCGCCGACATGGAGGCGCAGGGAATCATGGGCCATTCGATGGGCGGGCACGGCGCGCTGACGATTGCGTTGCGCAATCCCGGGCGCTTTCGTTCGACCTCGGCTTTTGCGCCGATTGTTGCCCCGTCGCAGGTGCCGTGGGGGCATAAGGCGCTGGGCGGATATCTCGGGCAGGATCGTGACGCCTGGGCGGAATATGATGCCTGTGCGCTCATTGAAGGCGGCGCGCGGCTGCCCGACCTGCTGGTCGATCAGGGTGAGGCTGACAATTTCCTCGCCGACCAGCTGAAGACGCATCTCCTCGAAGAAACATGCACAAAGGCCGGGCAGAAGGCGACGATCCGGATGCAGCCGGGTTATGACCATAGCTATTATTTCATCTCGACCTTCATGGCAGACCATCTCGCCTGGCATGCACAGCGGCTGAAATGAGGTTGCGCTTATGAGAGTTTTGGGCGCGATCCTCGCCGGCGGGCAATCGCGCCGCTTCGGGTCGGACAAGGCCGAGGCGCTTTTCGAAGGACGGGCGCTGCTCGACCATGTTGCCGACGCCCTGCGGCCGCAGGTTGCCGCCCTGGTGGTGGCGGGGCGCGAATGGCCGGGGCTTTCCAAGGTCGCCGATTTGCCAGAGCCAGGGATCGGCCCGCTCGGCGGTCTGGCGGGTGCGCTTGATCAGGCATGGCGTCATGGTTTTGATGCGGTGCTAAGTTCGGGTTGCGACGTGATCGGGCTGCCTGCCGATCTTGCGCAGCGGCTGGGCACAGGGCCTGCGATTGTGGCGGACATGCCGATTGTCGGATTGTGGCCTGTATCGCTGCGCGAACTGCTGCTCGACTGGCTTTCGGGTTCCGAAAATCGTTCGGTGTACAAGTTCGCCGATCATGCCGGTGCGCAGCGGGTGAAGCTCGATGTTGCACTCAGGAACATCAACCGCCCCGAAGACCTGTCGTAACAGATTGGCGATAGCAGGCTGGCGCTCGTGGTTTTCCGCGCTTATCTAGGCGGGCGAATCGCGCGGGTGTAGCTCAATGGTAGAGCAGCAGCTTCCCAAGCTGACGACGGGGGTTCGATTCCCCTCACCCGCTCCAGCCCGATCTGCGAACGGGCCTGGTTCGATTGTCCGCGCACATGCGCGTTCGTCTGCGACTCCCCCTCACCTGCTCCAACCCTTTCGCATTTCCAGCGAAGCGCTATAGCGATGCACCATGATCGACGCGTCTGCGCCCTTTGTCCTGCTTGACGATGCCCGGCGCAACAATGCTTCGCCTGCCCGGCTGTACCGGGCACCGCGCAAAACGATCGCCGCAACCGATGGCGCCGAACTGGAGCGGGCGTTTGACGAGATACGCGCTGCGCAAAAGGCCGGTCTGCACGTTGCAGGCTTCCTGTCTTATGAAGCCGGTTTCGCGCTTGAACCGAAATTGTCGGGCAGGCTTGCGGGGCGGCAATCGCCCACGCCCTTATGCTGGTTCGGAATTTTCGATGAATATGTAGAAATCGCGGCGAAGAAGCTTCCGGCTTTGCTTCCCGAACCGGATGGCGGCTGGCTGGGCGCAGTACGGCCCGCGATTGCCCGCGCAGCCTATGGTGAGGCATTTGATGCCGTGGAGAATTATATCGCGGCGGGGGATATCTACCAGGCGAACCTCACCTTCAGGGCCAGCGCGCCTTATGCAGGCAATCCATTGGCACTTTATGCCGCGATCCGTCCGCGCGCGGCGGCTGGCTATGGCGGGGTGATCTGGACGGGGCAGGACTGGTTCCTCTCCTTTTCGCCCGAACTGTTTTTCGCGCTGCGCGATGGCCGGGTTACGGCCAAGCCGATGAAGGGCACGGCGGTGCGCGGCATTGATACGGATACCGATATGGCTTTGGCCGACGAGCTTCGCACAGATCCCAAGCAGCGCGCCGAAAATCTGATGATTGTCGACCTTCTGCGCAACGATCTGTCGCGCGTCGCCCAGTCGGCATCGGTCAAGGTGCCGCAGCTTTTCGCGGTGGAGAGCTATCCCACGGTGCACCAGATGACGTCGACGGTCATAGCCGAGCTGGATGGCAACAAGGATGCAATCGATCTGCTGCGCGCCATCTACCCCTGCGGGTCGATAACCGGTGCCCCCAAAATCCGCGCGATGCAGATTATCGATGAGGTGGAGGCAAGCCCGCGTGGCATCTATTGCGGCTCCATTGGTCGTATCGATCCCAATGGCGATGCCGCATTCAACGTCGCCATCCGCACTTTTCACTTGAACGAAGCGGACAAGCAGGCAAGCTTGGGGCTTGGTTCGGGGGTGGTAGCGGATTCAGCGGTTGTAGCCGAATGGGCCGAATGCCTGGCGAAGGGGGAATTTGCGCGGGTGCAGCGTCGCAATTTTGATTTGATCGAAACGATGCGTTTCGAACCGGCGTTGGGCATTTTGCGGCTGGAGCTGCATCTGGAACGGATGAAGGCAAGTGCGCAGGCGCTGGAATTTGAATTCGACCGGCACGAAGCGCGCAACCGGCTGCATGCGGCGACCTTCCATCTCGATCATGACGCCAGGATAAGACTGCTCGCCTCGCGAAAGGGCGCGTTGGCAATCGAGATTGGTGATGCACCTGCTCCGGTCGACGGCTGGCAGGTTTCCGTCGCCCCGCTGCCGGTCGACAGTCAGGATTTCCGGCTGCGGCACAAGACGACAGACCGGGCTTTTTACGACGAGGCTCGCAAAGCTGCGGGAACGAATGAGGTGCTGCTTGTCGACCCGCAAGGCTATCTCACCGAAGGCAGCTTCACCTGCCTGTTCGTCGAGCGCGATGGGCGTTTGCTCACGCCGCCGCTATCGCGTGGTCTATTGCCCTCTGTGCTGCGCCGCGAGCTGATCGAGAACGGGCGCGCGGTTGAGGCGGACTTGACCGTTGCGGACCTGGCAGATGGCTTCCTCATCGGGAACAGCTTGCGCGGCCTGATTCCCGCCAGAAGGGTTGCGTAATTTCCACGCTCGCTCTAGGGGCAGGCGCGCAATCTTGCTTCGCCTCATCTTGTCTCGGGAACAACAAATGATCGACAGGCTCTCCGCCGCCCTTGGCCGCATCGCGCCCTCGCCCACGCTCGCCATGTCGGGCCGTGTGCTGGAAATGAAAGCGCGCGGGCTGGACGTTATCGGCCTTTCGGCAGGTGAGCCCGATTTCGATACGCCCGATTTCGTCAAGGATGCCGCGATCGAAGCGATCCGTTCGGGCAAGACCAAATATACCGCCGTGGATGGTATCCCGGAACTGAAGGCTGCGATCCAGGCAAAGTTCAAGCGCGACAATGGGATCGATTACACGACCAGGCAGATCACGGTGAATGCAGGCGGCAAGCATACGCTTTTCAACGCGCTGGTGGCAACGGTCGACAAGGGTGACGAGGTGATCATCCCTGCGCCCTATTGGGTCAGCTATCCGGACATTGTGCAGTTTGCGGGCGGCACGCCGGTGATTCTGCTGGCGGGTGCGGATCAGGGCTACAAGATCACGCCCGCGCAGCTCGATGCGGCGATCACGCCCAGGACGCGCTGGCTGATTCTGAATTCGCCGTCAAATCCGACAGGGGCTGCCTATACCGCAGCCGAATTGACGGCGCTGGGCGAAGTGCTGCTCAGGCACCCGCATGTCATGCTGCTCACCGACGATATGTACGAGCATATCTGGTATGCGCAGCAACCCTTTGCGACGATGCTGCAGGTCTGCCCCGATCTCTATGATCGCACGCTGACGATGAATGGCGCGTCCAAGGCCTATGCGATGACCGGCTGGCGTATCGGCTATGCCGGGGGCCCCGAATGGCTGATCAAGGCGATGGGCGATTTGCAGTCGCAATCGACCAGCAACCCCTGTTCGATCAGCCAATATGCGGTTGCGGCGGCATTGAATGGCCCGCAGGATTTTCTGAAAGAGCGCAACGCCAAGTTCAAGGAGCGCCGCGATCTGGTGGTGGCGATGCTCAACGACGCGCCCGGCCTCAGCTGCCCGACGCCCGAAGGCGCCTTCTACGTCTATCCCGACGCCAGCGGCGTGATGGGCAAGACCACGCCCAAGGGCAAGACAATCGAAACCGATGCCGATCTGATCGACTATTTCCTGGAGGACTGGAATGTCGCGGCGGTGCATGGTGCCGCTTTCGGCCTCTCGCCGGGTTTCCGCATCAGCTATGCGACCTCGACCGATGCGCTCAAGGAGGCTTGCACCCGAATCCAGTCGGCGTGCGCAGCTCTCGTTTGACCGCAGATTCCGGCTTGTTAAGCCGGGCTTAACCAGCGCCATGGTTGAGAATGCAGCGATGTCGCTGTAACGGCGGCTCGTCTTTTCGACTCGATATATGAAGCCCGCTTATGAACCGACTGATCGCTTTTTTCCGTTCGGAACTTTTCCTGAGCCTTGTCGGCGGTTTCGCGCTGGGCATTGCCGGTATCGCCTTGGTCCGCCCGGCCAGCGCTGAAACCGAGCGATATGAGAGCAAGGCCGTAGTGATCGAGTCGCCGTCCGATACCGTTGTCGGCTGACCACACGCCTCGATTTGGCGGCAGAATTAACGATATTTTTGAAGATATTCTCGTTTGAATCCCGTCGCATGGCGGGAATCGGTTCGTCGCGCCAGGGATTCGCTTTGTCGCACGGTTAAGTCGTTGTAAAATACGAGTCGTTGGGGGGGGCAGGGGGCTATTGGTTCCGCCTCATTTTTCCCCAAGCAACAGGCTTTCAGCGACCCGAAACCTGCTGCTGCTTCGCCCGCGACCGGAAATCCCCGGCGCGGGCGTTTGTTTTTGCGTTCCCCATTGCGGATTTTCTGCGCTGGCGGGCAATCAGCAGCCAGAACGCCATCAGCAGACTCAGCAGCGACAGGCTGGCAAAGCCGATCAGGATCGGGTGGCTGGTATCTTCGCGCGTCTGCAGATCCATGATGTGCAGCCCCCACATGAAATCGAACCAGCGCCATTGCGGCGTGCGGACTGCCAGAAGGCTGCCGCTTTCGGCATCGATATAAAGATTGGTGCCGTCGGCGAGCGCAACCTGCCAGGCGGAGTGTCCGCGCCTCAGCTCCAACGGTTCACGATCTGCCGGAAATAGCTGGATCGATTTGATCGTCGAATCCCCGGCATAATAGCCCTCCGCGAGCGCGCGCACATCGGCTGCACCGGGCTTGGGCAGCAATTTGCCGGTTGCCGGATCGGCGCTGCGCTCTGCGCCATCCTTGTAGCGGATCAGCCATACCGGACCGTCGGCCCGCTGTTCGAGGGTCAGTTTTTCGACCGCCCGCCCGCCCAGAAAGGGTGCTTTTGGCACAATTGCAGCAATCGGTTCGGGTTTTGCGCGCAAATGTTCGCCACGCACTTCCTCGATCGGACGGGCGACCATGAACAGCCCCGACGCGGTCCACAGGATGAGCGGAAAACCAACCAGCCAGCCCAGCCAGACATGCCATTTGTGCAGCGTGAGATATTTCATGCGCTCACCCTTTATAGGCCGGAATGGCGAGCCCCTTGGCAATTGCCGCCGCGCGCAATCCAAAGCCTGCAATTGCGCTTATCAATGCGGCTAGAGCCAATGGCACGCCCAGCCAGAGCAGGATAACGAAGCTGCCAGAGGCTAGCGCGGCTGCGGTGACGTAGATTTCAGGCCGTAACAGGATCGACGGTTCGCCCGCGAGCATATCGCGGATCACCCCGCCCACGCAGGCGGTGATCACCCCCATCATCATCGCGGGCAGCGGATCGATGCCAAGGCTGAGCGATTTCCACGCGCCGAAGACCGAATAGACTGCAAGCCCCACGGCATCGAACCAGTCGAGCGCGCGCGGGCTCCAGATACGCACCGGGGTCATCCAGACAAGCAGCGCGGTGGCGAGGCAGGCGGCGGGAAAGCGCCAGTCCTGCACCCAGAATACCGGTGCGCCGATCAGCAGGTCGCGTACCGTGCCGCCGCCCACGCCGGTGACCAGCGCGAAGAAGGCAAAGGTGACGAGCGTCTGCTTCAGCCGTGCTGCGGCAAGCGCGCCCGACGCGGCAAAAACGGCAATGCCCAGCAGGTCGAGCGCGGCGATGAGCACCGGAGCGATCTGGACGCCGCCACCTTCCATCACATGTGGATCGGCTTGCCCTGCACCGCCATAGCGGCTTCCTTCAGCGCTTCCGAATGGGTCGGGTGCGCGTGGCAGGTATAGGCAATGTCTTCGCTGGTGGCGCCGAATTCCATCGCCTGGGCGGCCTGCGCGATCATCGTGCCGGCAACGCTGGCTATGCACCAGACGCCCAGCACGCGATCGGTCGCGGCATCGGAAATGACCTTCACGAAACCATCGGGCTCATGGTTGGTCTTGGCGCGGCTGTTCGCCATCATCGGGAATTTGCCAACCTTGACCTCGCCCCGCTCCTTGGCCGCTTCCTCGGTCAGTCCGACGCCTGCGATTTCGGGGAAGGTGTACACCACCGAGGGGATGACATCATGGTTGATGATGCCTGTCAGTCCGGCGATATTCTCGGCACAGGCAATGCCTTCATCCTCGGCCTTGTGCGCGAGCATGGGGCCGGGAACGACATCGCCGATCGCCCAGATTCCGGGGGCGGCGGTGCGGAAATCATGGTCGGTTTCGATCTGTCCGCGCGCGTTCACCGAAAGACCCGCCTTGTCGAGCGCAAGGCCATCGGTGTTCGGGCGGCGGCCGATGGAAACCAGCACGCAATCGGCTTCGATGGTTTCGCTCGCGCCTCCCGCAGCAGGCTCGACGGTGAGCGTGGCTTTCTTGCCCTTAACCTGAACGCCGGTAACCTTGGTCGAAAGCTTGAACTCGAAGCCCTGTTTTTTGAAGATCTTGTTCGCTTCCTTGCGGACATCGCCGTCCATGCCGGGAAGGATCTGGTCGAGATATTCGACCACGGTGACCTTTGCACCGAGGCGCCGCCAGACCGAGCCAAGCTCGAGCCCGATCACCCCGCCGCCGATGACCACCAGATGGCCGGGTACCTTGGCCAGTTCGAGCGCGCCGGTCGAATCGACGACGATGCCCTTGGCATTATCGACGTCGACCCCGGGCAGCGGAGTCACCGACGAACCCGTGGCGATGATGAAATTGTCCGCCGTGTAGCTCTTGCCCGCAACCTCGATCGCATTGGCGGAGGTGAAGGCGGCGTGGCCCTTGATCCATTCGACTTTGTTCTTTTTGAACAGAAATTCGATTCCGCCGGTGAGGCCCTTGACGGCATCGCGGCGCTGGCCGTGCATCGTTTCGAGGTCGAGGCTCATCTTGTCGATCTTCACGCCCAGCTTGGCGAGTGCCCCGCCTGCAGCTTCCGCATAAAGTTCGGAGGCGTGCAGCATTGCCTTGGACGGGATGCAGCCGACATTGAGGCAGGTGCCGCCCAGCGTTTCGCGGCTTTCGACGCACGCGGTCTTCAGGCCAAGCTGCGCGGCGCGGATGGCGGCGACATAGCCGCCCGGGCCTGCGCCGATAACGATCAGGTCAAAATCTGCCATGGTCTGTTCCTTACAGGTCGATCAGCAAGCGGGTGGGGTCCTCGATCGCTTCCTTGATCGTCTTCAATGCGGTCACCGCCTCGCGGCCGTCGATGATGCGGTGATCATAGCTCAATGCGAGATACATCATCGGGCGGACGACGATCTGGCCGTCGCGCACGACCGGGCGATCCTCGATGCGGTGCAGGCCGAGCACGGCGGACTGCGGCGGGTTGATGATCGGGGTGGACATCAGGCCGCCGAAAATCCCGCCATTCGAAATGGTGAACGTGCCGCCCGCCATGTCTTCCATGGTCAAGGCGCCATCCTTGGCGCGCTTGCCCAGATCGCCGATCGCTTTCTCGATATCGGCAAAACCGAGCTGGTCGACATTGCGGACCACCGGGACGACAAGGCCATTGGGGGCCGAAACCGCAACCGAGAGGTCGACATAGTCATGATAGACGATCTCATCGCCCTGGATCTGCGCATTGACCGCCGGGAAATCCTTGAGCGCGAGGCAGGCGGCCTTGGCAAAGAAGCTCATGAAGCCGAGCTTCACGCCATGCTTCTTTTCAAAGCTGTCCTTGTAGCGGTTGCGCGCCTCCATCACCGCCGACATGTCGACATCGTTGAAGGTGGTGAGCAGGGCTGCCGTATTCTGCGCATCCTTCAGCCGCTTGGCGATGGTCTGCCTGAGCCGCGTCATTCGCACGCGCTCCTCGCGGCGCTCGCCCGCAACCGCCGCAGCGGGGGCAGGGGCAGCTACAGGCGCGGCAGCCGGGGTCGACGGGGATGTCGGTGCACCACCCTTGGCCGCAGCGAGCACGTCTTCCTTGGTCAGCCGGCCATCCTTGCCGCTGCCCTTCACCTTGGTCGGATCGATGCCGAGTTCGAGCACGAGGCGGCGCACCGCAGGCGACAGCGTCAGGTCTGCCGAAGCCGCTACAGGCGCGGTATCCTGCGCCACCTTCTGCTCGTCGACCGGCTTGGCCGATTCGGTGCGCGGCACGATCGGATCGCTGCCCGCTGCCGTGGTTTCATCGCCAATCAGCGCGATCAGCGCGCCGACATTGACGGTGTCGCCCTCGTTCACAAGCTGCTCGGTAAGGATTCCGGCCACGGGGCTGGCGACTTCGACCGCGACCTTGTCGGTTTCAAGGCTGGCAATCGGCTCGTCGAGTTTCACCGCATCGCCGGGCTTTTTCAGCCATTGGCCAAGCGTGGCTTCGGTAATCGATTCGCCGAGGGTGGGGACTTTGACTTCGGTGCTCATATCATTCGCTCCTTGGGGGGAGTTTATTTCTTTTTTGTTGTGCGCTGGCGACGGATTTCGTCGCGGACGCCATGGCCAAGCGCATGGGCGATCAACGCCGCCTGCTCGGCCTGGTGCCGCTTCATCAATCCGGTGGCGGGCGAAGCGCTGGCCTTGCGTCCGGCATAGCGGGCACGTTGCGGCCCGGTATCCGCCTGCGCCAGGCATTCCTCGATCAGCGGTTCGACGAAGAACCATGCGCCATTATTCTGCGGCTCTTCCTGCGCCCAGACCACCTCTTCAAGATTGGTCATGCGCTTCAGGCGCACCACCAGCGGCTCGCCCGGGAAGGGATAAAGCTGCTCAAGGCGGACGATTGCGGTGTTTGTGTCGCCCGCCGCGTTGCGCGCTTCCATCAGGTCATAGGCGACCTTGCCCGAACAGAGCACGAGCCGCTTCACATCCTTGTCCGCAGGTGCCGACGGGTCCGAAAGGATGCGCATGAAATGGCTTTCGCCCTGGAAATCCTCCGCCTTTGAAACCGCCAGCTTGTGCCGCAGCAGCGATTTCGGCGTCATGACGACAAGCGGCTTGCGGAAGCTGCGGTGCATCTGGCGACGCAGCAGGTGGAAGAAATTGGCCGGTGTGGTGCAGTTGGCGACCTGGATATTGTCCTCGGCACATAGCTGCAGAAAGCGTTCGAGCCGTGCCGAACTATGTTCTGGCCCCTGCCCCTCGAACCCGTGCGGCAACAGCATGACAAGTCCGTTGGCGCGCAGCCATTTCGATTCGCCGCTCGCGATGAACTGGTCGATGATGGTCTGCGCCCCGTTGACGAAGTCGCCAAACTGGCCTTCCCACATCACCAGCGTCTTGGGGTCCGCCCCGGCAAAGCCATATTCAAAGCCGAGCACGCCAAATTCGGAGAGCGGGCTGTCATAGACCTCAAACCGGCCATGCGGCACGGTCGACAGCGGGACATATTTTTCCTCATTGGTCTGGTCGACCCAGACGGCGTGGCGCTGGCTGAAGGTGCCGCGGCCTGAATCCTGGCCAGACAGGCGCACGCCAAAGCCTTCGGAGAGCAGCGACCCGAAGGCGAGTGCCTCACCCGTCGCCCAGTCGAAATTCTCGCCATTGGCGAACATGTTCTTCTTGGCGTCCAGCACGCGTCCGAGCGTCGGGTGGATCGTGTGGCCTTCGGGAACGGTTGTCAGCGTGCGGCCAAGCCCGTCCATCAGTTTCCTGGAAATGCCGGTGGGAACATTGCGGCGCGCGGTTTCGGGGTCGGCGGGCTTGTTGAGCCCTGCCCAGCGTCCGCCGAACCAGTCGGCATCATTGGCCTTGTAGGTCTGGCCTGCTTCAAATTCCTGTTCGAGGATCTGGGTGAAGCGCATGGTGTGTTCGGCAGCCCAATTGGCATCGATCACGCCTTCGGCCTGCAACCGCGCGGCATAGACTTCGCTCACCCCGGGCTTGCCCTTGATCACCTTGTACATCAGCGGCTGGGTGAAACCGGGTTCGTCGCCTTCATTATGGCCAAAGCGGCGATAGCACCACATGTCGATCACGATGTCGCGGTGGAAGTGCTGGCGGAATTCGATCGCCATCTTGCAGGCAAAGGTCACCGCTTCGGGATCGTCGCCATTGACGTGGAAGATGGGGGCCTGCACGCCCTTCGCCACATCACTCGGATAGGGTGAGGAACGGGCGAATTGCGGCGAGGTCGTGAAACCCACCTGATTGTTGACGATGAAATGGATGCAGCCGCCGGTATTGTATCCGCGAATGCCCGAGAAGCCGAGGCATTCCCAGACAATGCCCTGCCCGGCAAAGGCGGCATCGCCGTGCAGCAGTACCGGCAGCACCTGTTCATGCTTGCCCAGATCGTCGCGGATCGCCTGGTTGGCGCGAACCTTGCCCAGCACCACCGGGTTCACCGCCTCAAGGTGCGAGGGATTGGGGACGAGCGACATGTGCACCTTGACGCCGTCAAACTCGCGGTCGGTCGAGGTGCCGAGGTGGTATTTGACATCGCCCGAACCGCCGACATCTTCGGGGTTGGCCGATCCGCCCGAAAATTCGTGGAAGATGATGCGATAGGGCTTGGCCATCACATTGGCGAGCACGTTCAGGCGGCCGCGATGCGGCATGCCGTAAACGATTTCGCGCACGCCCAGATGGCCGCCATATTTGATGATCGCTTCGAGTGCGGGGATCATCGCCTCACCGCCATCGAGCCCGAAGCGCTTGGTGCCGACATATTTGCGCGCGAGGAATTTTTCGTATTGCTCTGCTTCGATCACCTTGGCGAGGATCGCCTTCTTGCCCTCTGGCGTGAAAGCGATGGCGGCGTCCTTGCCCTCCATGCGTTCCTGCAGGAAGCGGCGCTCCTCGACATCGGCGATGTGCATATATTCAAGGCCGACGGGCCCGCAATAATTGGCGCGTAGCGTGGCGACCAGTTCGCGAACGCTCACCCAGTCAAAGCCCAGCGTGCCGCCGACATAGACCTGCCGGTCGAGGTCGGCTTCGGTAAAGCCGTGATAGGCGGGGTCGAGGTCTGCCGGGATTTCCTGCTTCGAAAGGCCCAGCGGATCGAGATTGGCGGCCAGATGCCCGCGCACGCGATAGGTGCGCACCAGCATCATCGCACGGATCGAATCGCCCGCCGCGGCAACGGCATCACCATTGCTTACCGGCTTCCCCGCTGCCTTCGCAGCAGCCCTGATCTCGACCGCCATCTGCGTGGGATCGAGCGCGCCGGTCAGCTCGTCGGTCTCGCCGACGCGCCAGTTCGGGCGCTGCCAGCTGGGGCCGCGCTCGGGTTCCTTGGCAGATTCGAATTCGTGGTTTTCGTAACCCATTTTCTCACCTTTTTCCTCTCCCACCGGGAGAGGGATGTGAAGACTTACGGGCTTGCCCGTTAGTCGTAGCTGGGTGAGGGGTTCTGGCCTATTGAGGGCACACAGCCCCTCACCAACTTCGCCTAAGCCTGCGGCCAAGGCTTCGTATCCTCTCCCAAGGAGACAGGATTTTTATCCCTTCAACGCTTCAACCAGTGTCGTTCCCAACTCGCTCGGCGAAGCGGCAACGCGGATGCCTGCGGCTTCCATCGCAGCGATCTTCGATTCGGCATCGCCCTTGCCACCCGAAACGATCGCGCCGGCATGGCCCATGCGGCGACCCGGAGGGGCAGTGCGTCCGGCGATGAAACCGGCCATCGGTTTCTTGCGGCCGCGCTTGGCTTCGTCGATCAGGAACTGTGCGGCCTGCTCCTCGGCATCGCCGCCGATTTCGCCGATCATGATGATCGACTTGGTGGCTTCGTCGGCAAGGAACAGTTCGAGCACGTCGATGAAGTTGGTGCCGTTCACCGGATCGCCGCCAATGCCGACAGCGGTGGTCTGGCCCAGGCCTTCATTGGTGGTCTGGAACACGGCTTCATAGGTCAGCGTGCCCGAACGCGAAACGACGCCGACCGAACCCTTGGAAAAGATGTTGCCCGGCATGATGCCGATCTTGCATTCATTGGGGGTCAGCACGCCGGGGCAGTTCGGGCCGATCAGCCGCGACTTCGAACCCGAAAGCGCGCGCTTGACGCGAACCATGTCGAGCACCGGAATGCCTTCGGTGATGCAGACGATCAGCGGAACTTCCGCGTCGATGGCTTCAAGGATCGAATCGGCGGCGAATGGCGGCGGAACATAGACCACGCTGGCATCGGCGCCGGTCACCTGCACCGCCTCTGCCACGGTATCGAACACCGGCAGGTCGATATGCGTCGTGCCGCCCTTGCCGGGGGTCACGCCGCCGACCATCTGTGTGCCATAGGCAAGCGCTGCCTGCGTATGGAAAGTGCCGGTTTCGCCGGTCATCCCCTGGGTGATGACCTTGGTGTTTTTGTTGACCAGTATGCTCAATTACGCTCTCCCGCCAAACGAACTGCAAAATTTATCGAGAAGGTCGGATGGGCCTCGCGACCGCCGGAAACGGCGAGCGTAGTTAGAACGCCATCTTTCGACCATGTGACCGCGCCGCGCGGATCCTCACTCGCCGATGTACCAAGAGTGGTAGAAATCGTAGACTTCAGCTCGGCGCTATGTTTCTTCGATATTGTATGGGAACCTCGACAACCGCGCGCGTTCATGTCAGTGTAGCCGCGAGGCAGACGTAACACCAAGGCGCCATCTTGATTCTTCCAGCCCCCGGCGGCCAAGCTGTTCGCGTCGATTTCGGACCGCAGGAACTTGCCGCAAGTCTGTATGATTTCTGCAAGCGTGGCAGGGGTCGTCGCTAAGCGCTCGTCCTCTTCTTGCAGCTTCGGCTGAGGTGAAGACATAGCCTCAGCGCTAATCGCTACCGGCGACAGAGACGCGATAATGCCGAGAATGATTGTCATGCCAACCCTCCGTCGATGCCCTTGCACGCCACCAGCAGTTCTTTGACCGCATCGACGCTGACCTGCAGATTGCCCTTGGCTTCATCGTCGAGTACGATTTCGACAATGTCCTCAACGCCGTTTGCGCCGATGATGCAGGGTACGCCGACATAAAGGCCATCAAGGCCATATTTGCCGTCGACATAGGCCGCGCAGGGCATCAGCCGTTTCTGGTCGAACAGATAGGCTTCGGCCATCGCGATGCCGCTGGTTGCGGGGGCATAATAAGCAGAGCCCGTGCCGAGCAGCGCGACAATCTCGCCGCCGCCGCCGCGGGTGCGCTTGACGATGGCGTCGATACGTTCCTGCGTTGATTTGCCCATCTTGATGAGGTCGGGGACGGGGATGCCCGCGACGGTCGAATATTGCACCACCGGCACCATCGTGTCGCCATGCCCGCCGAGCACGAAGGTGGTCACATCGCGTGCGGAGACGTTGAATTCCTCGGCGATGAAATGGCTGAAGCGGCCAGAATCGAGCACACCTGCCATGCCGACGACGCGGTTATGCGGCAGCCCCGAAAATTCGCGCAGCGCCCAAACCATTGCGTCCAAAGGATTGGTGATGCAGATGACGAAGGCGTCGGGCGCGTTGTTCTTGATGCCCTCGCCAACGGCTTTCATCACCTTCAGGTTGATGCCGAGCAAATCGTCACGGCTCATGCCGGGTTTGCGCGCGACACCGGCGGTAACGATGATCACGTCCGCACCCGATATGTCCTTGTAATCATTTGAGCCGGTGATTTTGGCGTCAAAGCCCTCGATCGGGCCGCACTGCGAGAGGTCCAGCGCTTTGCCCTGCGGCACACCTTCGACGACATCGAACAAAACGATGTCGCCCAATTCTTTCTGTGCAGCGAGGTGGGCGAGCGTGCCGCCGATATTGCCAGCGCCGATAAGCGCAATCTTCTTGCGGGCCATTACCTGTATCCTTCCTTTGGGCCTGGGACACGCACCATCCGCACGGGCGTGCCGTTTAGGGAATTAGGGGCGCGTTAGGCCGATTCGAACCTTACGGCAACCCTATAAAGACCCGAAGTTAAGGCTTTTTATGATAATAGTTCGCAGTTGCATTAGAGCATCCAAGAGACCCGTTCCTTGGTGTCGACTTTGTATATTTTCAGCCTGCAACGCGCTTCAGCATGTCCATCCAGATCGGGATCTGGCCATGAAAGCCCTCGGCCCAGACGCGCTCGTCAAGCCCGTGCGCGCCTTCGCGTTCGCCGACTATGCCCCAAAGCCCGCCAAAGCCATATACCGGGATGCCGTGGGCGCGCAAAAAGGCTCCATCGGTGGCGCCCGCCGACTGGTAAGGAACGACCGGCGCCCCGGGAAACCGCGTCGCCACCGCAGCCTTATAGGCGTCGAGCACATCCTGCCGGATCGGGGTGGGCGCGGTTTCGGGGGTCTGTGATCCCTCGACTAGCGTGACAGCAACGTCCGGCCCGGCCAGCGACTGGAGCTGCTGGCGCACCTCCTCTACCTTCACGCCCGGGAAGATCCGGCAATTGACATTGGCTTCGGCCCTTTGCGGCAGGGCATTCGGCGCATGCCCGCCCGACAGCATCGTCGCCACGCAGCGCGTCCGCGTGCTTCCCGGATCATTTGCCTCGACCAGATCCGCCGTCTCCCGGTCACCGGGATCGGCGAGGTAGCGTTTGATCAGTTCGCCATATTGCCCGCCATCCTTCTCGGCGAGCAGGGAAAAGCCCGCGCGCGTCGCATCGTTGATCATCGGCGGGAACCGGTGCGCTTCAAGGGCGGTCAGTGCATTCGATAGCGCGTAGATGGCATTGTCCGCGCGCGGCGCGCTGCTGTGTCCGCCCCTGTTGGTCGCGGTCAGCTTGAAATCGGCGTAGGTTTTCTCGGCGATCTGCATCGCAAACAGCTCAGGCCGACCATCCTTGAACACCGATCCACCGCCCGCATCGCTGTTAAGCCCATATTCCGCGTCGATCAGTGAACGCCATTCGGTCGCCGCACGCCGCGCGCCATTGCCGGTGGTTTCCTCATCGCCGGTAAAGAGAATGATCAGGTCGCGTGTCGGCTGAAAACCCTCGGCCTTCAGATATTGCAGCGCGATCAATATGCCGGTGAGCCCAGCTTTGTTATCGTTGGCGCCCCGCCCGAGATACCAGCCGCCTTCTTCGCGGAATTTGAACGGAGGATATTTCCAGTCGCTCTCTTTCGCCTCGACCACATCCATATGCGCCATCAGCAGGATCGGCTTTTTGCCGCTGGGCTTGGCTGCGGGCCATCGTGCGATCAGTGTCTGGGTGCCGTCATGGTCCTTGACGACGACATTGGTGATGCCTGCCTTGCGGAATTCTGCGGTGAGCAATGCCGTCAACCTGCCAAACTCTGCGGTTCGCCCTTCGACAGTCGGTATCTCTACGATTTTGGCAAACAGATCGCGCTCCGCCGCACGCTGTGCGTCTTGCGCTTGCGCCGCCGAACACAGGAGCGTTGCGCCCAGAAGTGCCGCTATGTGCCGTTTCATATATTTCTCCTCGAACCGCAGCCTATCGTGCACCATGCCCTTCGGCCAGATATTCCTCCGACTGCATTTCCATCAGCCGTGATACCGTGCGTTCGAATTCGAAGCGGCCATCGCCTTCGGGGTAGTGCGCATCGGGTGCGGCATCCGCCGCCGCGAGCAGCTTGACCCGATATTCGTACAGCGCATCGATCAGCGTCACAAAACGTGCGGCCTCGTTGCGGTTATGCGGCCCCAGCACCGGAATGCCGACAATGATAACCGTGTGAAACCGCCGCGCGATGGCCAGATAGTCTGCCGCGCCGCGCGCTTCGGCACATAGCCGTTTGAACGAAAAAACCGCGACGCCCTTCAGCGCCTTGGGCACGTGCATCGTCCGCCCCGCCCCCACATCGATTTCGGCTGAGGGCACATGCGCCCGATCTTCGGGGGGATAGTCGGTCAGCCGGAAAAAGGTTTCCGACAGCTCTCTGGTCGCTTCCGGTCCGTTGGGAACCAGCCAGGTGCGCGCTTGCCCCAGCCGGTCGCGGCGATAGTCGGTTGGCCCGTCGAGTGCCATGACGTCAAGCCGCACTTTCACCAGATCGATGAAAGGCAGGAAAAGCTGGCGGTTGAGGCCGTCCTTGTACAAATCGTCGGGATGGCGGTTCGATGTCGTGATTACCGTAACACCCGCATCGAACAGCCCGACAAAGAGGCGGGACATGATCGCCGCGTCCGCCATATTATTGACCACCATCTCGTCAAAGCAGAGAAGTCGTGCCTCGTCGGCCAGCGCGGCGACCACAGGCGGGATGGGATCGCCTTTCTCTTTTTCGCGCTCTACCTTCAGCCGGGCGTGGATATCGAGCATGAATTCATGGAAATGCGCGCGCCGCTTCCGGTTCACCTGCACATTGTCGAAGAACAGATCCATCAGCATCGATTTGCCGCGCCCGACCCCGCCCCAGAGGTAGAGCCCGCGTACCGGCTCGGGCTTCTTGCCAAGGAAACGCCAGAGGGTGCTGCCGCGCGGCGGGACGGCTTCAAGTTGTTGCTGGATGTCAGCCAGTTTGGCGGCGGCCTGCGCCTGATCCGTATCCGGCTTGAGTTCGCCCGCCGCGACCAATGCTTGATAGGCAGCGAGCAGTCCGGTCATCTTTTGTCTTGGGATGCCTTGCGGATCGTGCCTGAGAAAGAGGCGACGATATGTTCGTCATTCGCGCCCTGCACCACCATGCCGCGCAGGAAGATCAGCCGGCCCGTTTCGCGCACTTGCTCTACCACCGCATCGAGCGGTTCGTCGATCCGACCCCCACCGATAAACTGGGTGCCGAGATCGAGCGTCACCGAAAAACCGGCATTGAGCGAGCCGAACTGGTGCGCGGCGGCGAAAAGCGCCACGTCGATCAGCGACAAGGTCACCGCACCATGGACATTGTCCCCCAGATTGCTGTGCTTGCGCGTGGGGTGCATCCGCACCCGGGCGCGTGGGCGGCCATCGGGCAGCGGCGCTTCGGGGCGGACGGCCAGCGGCTCGATAAAGGCGTTGAACCGCGTCTTGTCGTTGAGGTTCCAGCTCAGCCAGCCGTCGTCCTGCGCCTGTGCATCGAAATGTCCGGCAGGTAGCGGGGCTTCGATGCCGTCGTTCAAATCTGCCGCTCCGCCATCAGCTTCTTGGTTTCGGCAATCGCCTTGGCAGGGCTCAGCCCCTTGGGGCAGGCATTGGCGCAGTTCATGATGGTGTGGCAGCGATAGAGGCGGAACGGATCTTCCAGATCGTCAAGCCGCTCGCCGGTCATTTCGTCACGGCTGTCGGCGAGCCAGCGATAGGCCTGCAGCAGGATTGCGGGGCCAAGGAATTTGTCGCTGTTCCACCAGTAAGACGGGCAGCTGGTCGAGCAACAGGCGCACAGGATGCACTCATACAGGCCATCGAGCTTGGCGCGGTCTTCGGGGCTTTGCAGACGTTCCTTGCCCGAAGGGGTCGGGGTAACGGTCTGCAGCCATGGCTTGATCGAGGCATATTGGGCGTAGAAATGCGTCAGGTCGGGAACCAGATCCTTGACCACTTCCATATGCGGCAGCGGGGTAATGGTGACATCGCCCTTGCAGTCCTCGATCGCGGTGGTGCAGGCGAGGCCGTTTTTGCCGTTCATGTTCATCGCGCACGAGCCGCAAATGCCTTCGCGGCACGAACGGCGGAAGGTAAGCGAACTGTCCTGCTCCGACTTCATCTTGATGAGTGCGTCGAGCACCATCGGGCCGCAATTGTCGGTGTCGACATCGAAGGTGTCGTAACGTGGATTCTCTCCGCTGTCGGGATCGTAGCGATAGACCTTGAACTTGCGCGCGGTGCCATTGCTGGTCGCGGCATGGGTTTTGCCCTTCTGGACCTTGCTGTTCTTCGGCAAAGTGAATTCGGCCATGTTTCTACCCCGATACTGAATCTGCGAACGCCCTAACCAAGCGGGCACGCCCAGGCAAATGCAATTTTTAACCGTGCGGTTGAATGCAGGTTTTTGACTCCACCCTATCCTCGTGCCATCAATCCGCGGCGGATCAGGCTTTCGGCCACGATGGTTTCAATAAGGTCTTCCTGCTTCCAGCCCATTAGAACTGCCGAACGGCCATAGACCTTTTCCGACCAGAGGTTGCACTGCAAATTGACCTCAAGCAGGTTGATCTCGCCGGTTTCCTCGTTGAAACGGAATTCGAAGCGGCCGAAATCGAACGGACGGAAAATTTCCGCCAACTTCAGCGTCATCGCCTTGATCTTCCCCCACGCCTCGTCGCCTTCGAACGGCACCAGCGTATATTTATGCTCACGTTCGACAAGGTCGCGCTTTTCGGCATGGGTACGCAGATGCGAGGGATCATTCTGCTTGAACAGCATTGGCGGCATCACAAAGGGCGCGCCATCCTTGGTGATCACCGGCACCTCGACATCGCTGCCGTTCATGAAGGGCTCCACGATCGCGTCATGGCCTTCGGCATGGATGCGCAATACGGCTTCCCTGACACCCTCCCAATCGGTCGCATCGCCAATGCCCCAGCTGGCCGAACTGTTGTTCGGCTTGATGACAAAGCGGCTGCCTTTGGGGCAGCGGGCTTCCTCCACCGGGGCACCGGCGCGATAGACTGCCCAGTCGCAGGTTGGCACGCCGCGCGCCTTGCCTTCCAGCTTGGTCAGATGCTTGTCATCGGCCAGCCCGCGCAGGATCGGGTTGGCGCCCAGATAGGGGACACCAAGCCGCTCGCAGAGCAGCGGACACAGCATTTCCGAATTGAAAAAGCCCCCGCGGTTGAGCATCGGCCAGACGAAATCGACGCCCGGGTCGGTGAACAGCGCGTCATAGCTGTTGGCGACGCTCAGCCTCTCGAACAGGCCGGTGAGGATCGTTTTCATCTCATAATGATAAGGCGAATGGTTCCCGTCCGTGCCGTGCAGGCTACCGTCGCCCAACGCATGTTTGGCGATGAACAGGATGCGCAAATTCTTGCGGGCTTCGGCGGTAAGGCGGGTGGGTTCGGTCATATCCATGGTCCTTTGACGGGCTCTGCCCCTCTTCGCCGCCGCTCATAGTCGCTTTGCCGAATTTCGCAATTTCCTAATTGCGGCGTCAGGGCTATAGGCTGCGGCCATCAAGGGAAACAAAGGGCCGGTTACGCGCTTATGAAAATTTCCGAACTGGCCGACTGGATGACCAGAGGCGGCGACGCGCGTATCGTGCTTGATCCGGAAAGCGGATTGAACCGTTATCACAGCGCCCCCTATCCGCGCGATGTGCTCGCCTTTGCATCTTCGACCGCGAATGATCTGAGCGCCGATGCCATGGCATTTCTTGAAACCGAATTTGCAGGCGGTGCAGCGGGGCTCGAATCGGGCGGTGACTACACGGCCTATCTGGACAGGTTGCGGGGCCGCATTTCCGCCGCCTATCGCTTGCCAGGCGGAACCGACATTTTCTTTGCCCCCTCGGGAACCGATCTTGAATATGTCGCGCTGCTCGCCATTGCCGGGCGGAAACCGAATGGCATGGCCAACCTGCTGCTCGGTGCTGACGAAGTGGGATCGGGTTGCATCCACAGTGCAGCCGGGCGCTATTTCGCCAACGAAACCGCGCTCGTTGCCAATGTGAAGCCGGGGCAGGAAATCGAAGGCTTGCCGCCCATCGAGATGGGGGATTTCCCTGTGCGCAATCCGGAGGGCGAAGCTTTCGATAGCGATATGCTGACCGTCCAGATGGAGGTTGCGATTGCCAGGGCGCTCGCCGAAGGCCGCTATCCGCTGGTGCATGTGGTGCACGGATCGAAGACCGGTCTGGTCCTGCCGCATCTCGACGATATCGATCGATTGAAAGCTCGCTTCAAAGGCGACGTCGCCTTTGTCGTCGATGCATGTCAGGCGCGGATCACGACGCAGGCGATCCACGACTATCTGGCGCGCGACATCATCGTTTTCCTGACGGGTTCGAAGTTCATGGGAGGCCCGCCGTTCAGCGGTTTTGCCCTGCTGCCTGCGGGAATGGTCGCTGCTGCGGCCCCGTTGGCTGCCGGTATGGCAACGGTCTTTAGCCGTGCCGAAATCCCTGCCGGATGGGCTGGGGCCGAAGCATTGCCGGACAGTGGCAATGCGGGACTGGCGCTTCGGCTGTCAGCCTCCCTGTTCGAGCTTGAACGGTTTCAGAAACTGAGCATCGCAAGGGTCACGCGGGTCGTTTCGGCGTTTAATCAGGCGGCTGGCAAGCTGGCGGAGCGGTTGCGGGCGCGCAAGGTAGCCGCCGCACCCGCTGAAGACGCAGATGAAGAATTTGAGCATCCCATCGAGATGCAGACATTGGTGACCCTGGATCTGTGCCACAACAGTGCAGGAGAAATCAGCCGGACGCTGGATTTCGATGCGGCGGTTGCAATCCACAAGGCGATGACGGCTGACGGGGTGCGTCTGGGGCAACCGGTGCGCTGCGTGAAGCTTGCCGATGGCCGCTGGGGCGCGACGCTGCGGGTGGGCCTGTCGATGCCGCAAGTGGTCCGGCTGGATGGCGTCGGCGATGCCGAACTGGGCGAATGGATGCAGGGCGCGATGGACCGGATCGCCGCAGCGCTCGAACCGCGGCTGGGGTGAACTAGGCCACGCGCAAACGCTGCAGGAATGCGGCGCTGGCCTCGCGTAACGAGATCGCGCGCGATTCCATTTCACGCATCACCTGATGCATTTCGTCTGCGACTTCGCCGACGCGCAACGCATCCTGATTGACTTCCTGGCTTTGCGAACGGACCTCTTCGGCATTGCGTGCGGCATGCTCTGCATTGTCGCCGATCTCGCGCGTAGCCGCCTGCTGCTGCGAAATGGCGGCGGCAATATTGCCCGCCCCCTGGTGGACCCTGTCGATTTTCTCGACCACCGACCCGACCTTTTCGGCGGTCGTTTCCATCTGTCCGCGAATATTTGCCACGGTTCCGGAAACAGAGGCGATGGCCTGATGCGTCTGGCTGGCGAGTGACTTTACCTCTTGCGCAACCACAGCAAAGCCGCGACCTGCGTCTCCCGCCCGGGCCGCCTCGATCGTGGCATTGAGTGCAAGCAGGTTCGTCCGGCTGGCGACGTCTTCGATAATGGCTGCAATTTCCCCGACCTTGTCCGCATCCTTGGCCAAAGCCCCGATTGCGCTGCTGCTCATGCGGCTGCTGCCGGTGGCGGCGTTGGCGGCATCAACCTGGTCGTCAACCTGCTCCGAAATCGCTTGCGTTGCCTCGCCCAGTTGGCGCGCTGCACCTGCGACCATCTGGATAGCGGTGCTCATATTTTCGGCCATGATCGCCATTGCGTCCGCCCGATTGCGCGTTTGGGCACCGATTTTCGCCAGCTGTTCGGCCGACTCGCCAACAGCGCGAATGGCGGAGCCGATGGAGTCTGCCGTCATAATGACCGAGCGTTCGAACTCGTGCGCCAGCTGCTCCATTTCTGCCTGTCTTTGGCTGTCCGCCTTGGCGCGGATTTCTGCCTCAACTTGCTCCATGCGCTTGCGCTCCGCTTCGATTTCATCGCGACGCTCGCGCTCTTGCTCGTAAAAATCGGCCCGCGCATGCGCAAAGGCATGGGCATCGTCGATCGACTTCAGGAATGCACGCCATTGGCGCATCGCAATGCGGTGCAACGCAAAACCATATATGGCTGTGCCAACAAAGAAGTACCAGGGCAGCTGTTGATCGGACAGCAGTGGGCCACCAAGGGCGCCCGCAGTTACAACGACAAGCCAGACAAACATCGAACGTGGCAGGCAGAGGAATGTCAGCGCGCCGACACCGATCAGCCCGAAGGCTGCGCCCCCCGCAACCACATGGTTGATCTCGCCAGGTATCGTCCAAAGGTCGCAGATCAGCCCCGCCCAGGCAATTGAGCCGATACCGACATATTCGACAAAGCGATTGCGCAAGCCTTTCAGTTTGCGGCCGTCTTCGTCGGTTTCGATGTCATAGTTTTTCAGCGTCAGGTGCAACCTGAAGATCAGAAATTGTGAAAGCAATACGAATGGTGCGCCGACAATCGAAAAATAGGGCATGGTCGCCGCCAGCATCAGCGCGGCGGTGCCGATGTAGAAGATGATGGCGGTCAGCATGATTGCGACATTCGCGCCGACAACTGCCTGCAATTGGGCGAGGAGGATGGAGCGGTTTTCGCCGCTTGCGCTGCGGCGCAGCGTTTCCATCTCGCTCCTGAGATCGAGAAGAATGGCGAAAAGATCGCGATATTTGCCGAATCTGTCCATCGTTCGCCCCGAATTGCGTTGTCCGGAAGCTATCGCAGCAAGTTCCAAAGGAAATATTAACTATGGACGGCGCTTTGGCGCATTTGCAACGGTCGGCCCCGAACAAACAAAAAGGGCGGCCCGAAGGCCGCCCTTTTGCAAATTTGCGGATCGAACCGGATTAACGCTTCGAGAACTGGAAGCTGCGGCGGGCCTTGGCCTTGCCGTATTTCTTGCGCTCGACGGTGCGGCTGTCGCGGGTCAGGAAGCCTTCGGCCTTGACCGCGCTGCGCAGCGCCGGTTCGAATTTCGACAGCGCCTGGGCGATACCGTGCTTCACGGCGCCCGCCTGGCCCGAAAGGCCACCACCCTTGACGGTGGCGACAATGTCATACTGGCCGACGCGTTCGGTGACGTCGAACGGCTGGTTGATGACGAGGCGCAGCGTCGGGCGTGCGAAATAGACGGTCTGGTCGCGGCCATTGACCACGATCTGGCCGGTGCCGGGCTTCAGCCACACGCGGGCAACGGCGTCCTTGCGGCGGCCGGTTGCATAGCTGCGGCCCTGCGCATCGACTTCCTTTTCGCGCAGCGGCGCGGCGGGCGCAGCCGGAGCCGCACCTTCGGCACCCAACGTCTGGAGATCAGCGAGCGATTCTACGGTGTCGGACATTATGCACCCACCTTGTTCTTGCGATTGAGGGAAGCGACGTCGAGTACCTTGGGCTGCTGGCCGTCATGCGGGTGTTCGGTACCGTTGTAGAGGTGCAGCGCACGCATCTGCTGGCGACCGAGCGGGCCGCGCGGAACCATGCGTTCAACAGCCTTTTCGAGCACGCGCTCGGGGAAACGGCCTTCGAGAACCTTGGCAGCGGTGACGCCCTTGATGCCGCCGGCATAGCCGGTGTGGCGATAGTAAACCTTGTCACCCAGCTTCTTGCCGGTGAACTTCACCTTGTCGGCGTTGATGACGATGACATGGTCACCGCAATCGACGTGCGGGGTGAAGCTCGGCTTGTGCTTGCCGCGCAGGATATTGGCGATGATCGTCGCAACGCGCCCGACAACCAGACCGTCGGCATCGATGATATGCCAATCCTTCTGGACGTCCTGCGGGCGGATCGACTTCGTGACTTTGGACAGCGTTTTCATGGCTGCTGTTCGAACCTCCGATAGGGATTTGGTGCTGAAACAGAATCGAATCCGGTTCAGCGGACGCGCGCTATTGGCCTGTCGCGCCCCAATAGTCAAGCAAATGCGGGCGTTTTCGAGCGGGTAAAATAATACCCTAAGCGCAAGTTTCGCTGTTGACCCATAGCGCGAAGGCGGGATGCGCAGCAGCTGCAGGCCAGGCCAGAATGGCGGGCACCTTGTGCCGGTGCAGTTGCGCGATGCGATCGATTACTTCCTGCTGCCTTGCCAACGCGGTTTTCAAAATCACGGGATGCTCTTCGCTGGTTTCGATCTCGCCTTCCCAGCGATAATGCGAAATCACAGGTGCGAGGCGGTTGGCGCAGGCAACCAGCCTTTCCTGCAGCAAATTGCGACAGCAATCATGCGCCTCGCCAGCACTTGGAAAAACGGCATAGACTATCGCCAGCTCCGCCATCGCCTGTTCAACGCCCCCTGTCCATGCCCAATCGGTGCGCCCCCCACACGGTTGACGCCACCACCAACGCGCCCACCGCCTGATGAAGGATGGCGAGCACGATGTTCATGCTGGTCAATATCGTGGCAATGCCTAACAGTATCTGTGTTCCGAATGCTGAATGGATCGCAATCGAAACCGGCCTCGCGCCCGCTTTTTTGAGGCGGCGTGCCATGACGACCAGTGCGCCAACCACGACCCACGCCCACCACCGGTGGATGAAGTGGGTAAGGAACGGGTCATGGGTCAATGCAAACCATGCCCCTTGGCTCCAATCCACGCCTTCGGGATAGATTCGGCCATTCATCAGCGGCCAGTTGTTCGAAACATAGCCCGCGTTCAAGCCAGCCACCCACGCGCCGAACAGCAGCTGGATAAACAGCACCAGCAATATGGTTAAGCTGAAGCCGGTGAGGCGGGCCGGACGGTTGGCCGCAGACCGCGCCAGCGCCTTCAGATCGAGCGCGGTCCAGATGAGCCCGCCCATGATGAAGAGTGCGGTCAGCAAATGCACTGCAAGCCGATAATGGCTGACATCGGTCCGCTGGCTGAGCCCCGACGATACCATCCACCAGCCGATCGCCCCCTGCAGGCCGCCCAGTGCGAGCAGGGCAAGCAGGCGGCCATGATAGCCAGAAGGTATCTGGCGACGCAGCCAGTACCAGGCCAGCGGCAGCGCAAACGCAAGGCCGATGACCCGGCCAAGCAGCCGGTGCACCCATTCCCAGAAGAAGATGAACTTGAACTCGGCCAGCGTCATTCCGGCGGGGCCGTTAATCTCCAGATATTCGGGGATTTTCTTGTATTTCTCAAACTCGCTCACCCATTGCGCTTCGGTGAGTGGCGGGATGGCACCAGTGACTGGCTTCCATTCGGTGATCGACAGTCCCGATTCGGTCAGACGGGTAATCCCGCCAACAATCACCATCAGGAAAACAAGAAAGGCCACTGCAAACAACCAATGGGCCAGTTTCTGCGGCGCGCCGATCCTGTTCGGCGCAAAAGGGAATGCTTCGGGCATGCGCGCGATATGATTGGCGACGGGCCGCGTGGCAAGGCCCGGTTGCGCATAGCAATACGTAAATTTTTTCCGGCTGAAGAACAGTCGCTTACTTAAAGTTACATTGATTCACGAGTTGCATAAGTGGCGTTCCGGCATAAAATAAGTTAAAAGAGTAATTATATGTCGCACGGACAGCAATTTATTTTGCCAGTGCGAAAGCAACTTATGTTTTGTTTGGAATGACTTATGAGTGGCCTGGCTGGCGGCTCGCTTTCGAGCGTGCCCAACGGAAAGATTGTCGATTTCGACCGTGCGGAACTGCGCCGCGTGCCTTTTCAGGATTCGCTCTATTTGTGGGTTTCGGCGCGCACGCCGGGAACCAGCTTTGAATTGCGCCTTGCGCCACGCATCTATCACGACCGCCCCGATTATTGGGCGATTGAAGTTGTCGCCGTTGGCGCAGGACGTGCAGCGAATGACACTGGCATCGAGGGCGGAGACGACATTGTCGAGCGGTCGGTTCCCCTGTCCGGCATTACCGGAAAAAAGGGAATTTCGGTCATCGGTGCAAACCACACCAAATATATCGAGATCGACGACGGGTCCTTTTAGGGTCGCAACCCGTTGTCATGGGGCGGGGGCAGGCCGCGTTGCCTTATCAAAGGCAGCACCTCAACATCGGCCTGCCCCCAAACCCCTTTTTTGGGTTGCTCAACGATCGACTTGTTGGCGGATGATATCCGGCGTCAGAATCTGCGGCAGTTCCTCCGCCTCCCTTTTTACGGGGTAATATAAATAAAGCGGGACACCGGAGCGGCCATGTGCGGCAAGGAAGCGGGCTATCGCCGCATCGCGCCTGGTGAAATCGCCGATCATGACCTTCACACCCTTTGCCTTGAACAGCCGGGTCGTTTCTTCGCGATTGATGGCAGCTGCTTCGTTGACCTTGCAGGTCACGCACCAGTCGGCGGTGAAGTAAAGAAAGACAGGCACACCCTGCGCCCGCAACTCCGCCAACCTCGCGCCGTCGAACGGTTCAGTCCCGGGAAAGGCTACATTGGGCTTATCGACCGCATTTCCGGATTCAGGAAGCAGATATGCCCCACCCGCTATAAGGGCAACACAGGCCAGCAAAAGGTGCATCAGAGCGTAGGGCAAGCGCGCCTGTATTGCGCGATAGGCGAAGACAAGCGCCAGTGTTGCACCGATGGCAAGGCTGCCGATCCAAAGGCCGCCGTCCCCGGCCAGTCGCCACAGCAGCCATAGCAGGGCCAATGCAGTCAGTCCGATCGGTACGGCCATCAACTGCCGGAACCGCCCAAGCCACGGACCGGGCTTGGGCAGCATGGCACGCAATTGCGGCACATAGGCAATCAGCAGGAAGGGCAAGGCAATTCCCAGTCCGAGGCTTGCGAATAGCGCCATCGCCTCCAATGTCGGCACCAGTATGGCCGCCCCCATGGCTGCGGCCATGAACGGGCCTGTGCATGGCGTAGCAACCATCGCCGCCAGCACGCCTGTCCAGAAAGACCCTGAAACGCCCGATTTTTGTGTCAGGGCTCCGCCAAGACCAAACCCCGGCAATTCAAAAAGCCCCAGAAGATTGGCAGTTATCAACACCATCAACACCAGCAGTCCGAACACGACAGCCGGTTCCTGCAACTGGAAGGCCCAGCCCACTTCTTCACCCGCGGCCCGCAGCGACAGGATGATGCCGCCCAGCGCCAGACAGCTGACTATGACACCGGCGCTATAGGCCAGTGCATCGCGCCTTGCCTCCCGCTCGTCGCCCCCGGCCTTGGCGAGCGCCAGTGCCTTGAGGCCAAGAATCGGGAAAACGCAGGGCATCAGATTGAGCAGCAGCCCGCCGAGCAACGCGCCAAGCAGCAGCAAGGGCAAAGCGGGCAGGTCCGGGCCGGTCGGGGCCCGCTCGTCGTCAGCCCCCAGCGTTTCAATCCTGTCACCGCCTTGCGGAATAGCACCTGCCGCTGTGCGGATCAGCAAGCCTTGCCCGTCGCCAATCCGCAAAAGGCCCTCAATCGGCCCGGCATCCGCTTGCGCCTCGGTTGTGATGACCAGCCAGTTGCCGCTTCGCCAGGCCTTTTGCGGTGCGGCATAACGGATGCTGTTGGTCGTCAGCGCGAAGAAATAGGGGCGGTCAAGCGGAGCGGTTGCCGGATAGGGGATGGCGAGACTGTAGCTGTTGCCCTTGATGGCATAACGGGCCGGCCGGTCGAGCGGGACGGGAATTGCCGCCCGCCATTGGTCAAATTGCCTGCGCTGCTCCGGCCCAATCTTGCCGTCACCCAAAACCATCCGGATTTCGAAACTGCCCTGTTGCGGCACGCAGATCGTGTCTGTGCAGCCCAGCCAGTTGCCCGCGACCGAAACGGGCAGCCGCGTCCCAACCGCGACATCGGACGAAATCTCCAGATCGACCAATATCGCGTGCGGCTCATCATAGACATGGTTCATCAGCCCGCCGATCAGCAGCGGCTTGGGCACCGGGAAACGTGGTTTTCCGGCCGTCACCCCTGCGGGCAGTTTCCATTCCAGTTGAAGTCCCAGCCCGGCATCGCCGGGATTTTCCCAATAGCCGTGCCAACCGGGCTCAGGTTCGAACAGAAAGGCGAGGGTGACAGAGCTTCCTGGCGCTGGCGATTCGGTTTCGGCAACCAGCTTGCCGGGAACATTCAATTGCTGTGCCGCGACGAATTGCGCGCCCAGTAACGCAAATGCCAGCAACAGCCACCGGTACAGGGCCTGTATCAACCGGTTATCGCCCTTACAGCGCCAAGGAATTGGACCATGCCGACAGGTTTCGACAGATAGGCACGCGCACCTGCGCCCATTATCCGCTCCTCGTCACCCTTGCCGGCATAGGCCGTCACCGCAAGAACCGGAATTGGTTTGAGATCGGCTTCGCTTTGCATCGCCTCGATCAGTTCGAGCCCGCTGACATGCGGCATCTGGATATCCATGATTACAAGGTCGGGAGCAAAACCGCGCATCCGGGCAAAGGCTTCGCGCCCGTCGCGCAAACCCTCAACCTCGAACTGGTGCGCCCGCAGCAGATCGGTGAACAATTTGAGGTTCAGCTCATTATCCTCGACGATCAGAACCTTCTTGCTCACGCTTTTCCCTTTGGCATTGGCAATTTTGCTGCCTAGGCAGCGCCGTCGCTTTCGCTTAAGCGAAAGCCATGCTCGAAACAAATGCGAAAAGCGTTGCGCAGATGCCAGCCGATCCGGCGACGCTGGCTTTGGGTGCGCTGGGCTGGATTCTGTCGGATGCCGACCGCGCCTCCCGGATGCTGGCGCTGACCGGGCTTACCCCGGATATATTGCGCCACGACATATCCGAAAAATCGACATTGGCGGCAATCCTGTCTTTCCTCGAAGCGCATGAGCCGGACCTGATTGCTGCTGCTGAACATATGAATGTGAAACCCGAGGCGCTCGTCCGCGCCCGAACGGAGCTGGAAGCATGAGCCGCCCCTTGCTGATTTCCGATTGCGACGAAGTGCTGCTGCACATGGTCGTGCCCTTCCGCGACTGGCTCGATGAGGCGCATCATATCCATTTTGATCTGGTCCATGGCGACTGGGGCGAGGCGCTGCGCCACAAGCATGATGGCACACAGGTCGAACGCGGCCATGTATGGAACCTGTTGAACGGTTTTTTCCTGACCGAGATGCACCGGCAACAACCCATTGATGGTGCGGTTGCGGCCATCAACCGGATGGCGGAACATGCCGATATCGTCATCCTCACCAATTTGATGGACCAGCACAATGCAGCGCGTGTCGAGCAATTGCGCGCGGTAGGCATCGACGCACCGGTGTACACCAACCAGGGCGGCAAGGGTGAGGCGCTGGCGCGGATTGTCGAAAGCTATAATCCCAGCGTCGCGGTGTTCGTCGATGATCTTGATCACCAGCATGAATCGGTTGCCGAAACCTTGCCTCACGTCTGGCGGCTGCAATTTGTCGGAGAGCCCATATTGTGGCCGCGCGTCAAGGCGTCGCCATCGGCGCATGCCCGCATCGACCTCTGGCAAGAGGCCGAAGAGTGGATTACCGAAAAGCTCCTGACCGGCAGCCCCGCCCCCATAAGCCAGAAAGAACCTGTATGATCGAAGCCCGCCTTGCCGAACTTGGCATCACCCTTCCCGAACCTGCCGCGCCCGTTGCTGCCTATGTTCCAACGGTTGAAGCCGGCGGCTTGCTCTACATTTCCGGTCAGGTGTCGTTCGTTGATGGCAAGCTGATGACGGGCAAAGTGGGCGATACGCGCAGCGAAGAAGAAGGCGTTCTCGCCGCACAGGGTTGCGGGCTGATGCTCATCGCCCAGATGAAAAAGGCGCTGGGTTCGCTTGACCGGGTTGAACGGATCGTCAAACTTGGTGCTTTCGTTGCTTCCACCCCTGAATTCAGCGGCCAGCCCAAGGTTGCAAATGGCGCATCAGATCTGATGGAGGCGGTGTTTGGCGACGCGGGTAAGCATGCGCGCAGTGCTGTGGGTGTGCCCGTCCTGCCGCTCGATTCGACTGTCGAAATTGATGCCATCATAAAGGTTCGCAGCTGAGGTTCGAACAATGCGTAAAATCGTTGGGGTCGTTGGTGCGTTGGGTGAGCTTGGAAACATGTCACCCAACGCACCAACGACCCCCGCGAACTCGGTTGATGTAACGGCCTAACGATGGATGACGACAACGGTTCGAGCTCTGTTACTGCCCAGATTGCCGAAGGCGTATCCGCACTCGATGCGTCGCAATGGGATGCGCTGAACACAAGCGCCAACCCCTTTGTCAGCCATGCCTTCCTCGCCGCGCTTGAGGAATCGGGCAGCGTTGGGCCGGGAACCGGCTGGTCGCCGACCCCAATCACAATTCGGGATGCAGCCGGCGCGATTTCAGGCGCGCTACCGGCCTATCTGAAATCGCACAGTCAGGGCGAATATGTCTTCGATCATGCCTGGGCCGAGGCCTATGAACGCGCGGGTGGGCGCTATTATCCGAAGCTGCAGATCGCCGCGCCCTTTTCGCCAGTGCCGGGCCCACGCCTTTTGGCCAAAGATGATGAAACCGCCCTCAAACTTCTTCGCGCGGCGGAAAGCGTGGTGCTGCAAAACGGCCTGTCGTCGGCGCATGCAACCTTTGTTGACGACAAGCAGCTCGATCTGCTTCGCAAGGCGGGCTGGCTGATCCGTTCGGGCACGCAATTTCATTGGGCCAATGATGGCTATTCCAGTTTTGATGATTTTCTCGGCACGCTCGCCTCGCGCAAGCGGCGCGCCATCCGGAAAGAGCGGGCTGCCGCGCAATCTGCGGTCGACATCGAAATTCTGCGCGGCGACCAGATCCTGCCCGAACATTGGGATATTTTCTGGCTTTTCTATCAGGATACCGGCGCGCGCAAATGGGGGCGCCCCTATCTGACGCGCGGCTTTTTCGATCTGGTTGCCAAAAGCATGGCCGACAGCATCGTCCTGTTCCTTTCACATCGGGGCGGCCAGCCGGTGGCGGGCGCGCTCAACCTGCTGGGGCCCGATTGCCTCTATGGCCGCTATTGGGGGTGTGTCGAAGACATCCCCTTCCTGCATTTCGAGCTCTGCTATTATCAGGCAATCGATTTCGCGATTGAACATGGGCTGGCGCGGGTTGAGGCCGGAGCGCAAGGCGAGCACAAGCTGGCGCGCGGCTATCTGCCAGTGACGACATGGTCGGCGCACTATATCGCCGACCCCGGTTTTCGTGAGGCGGTCGGTGATTACCTCATCCGCGAACGCCGGGCGGTCGAGCGCGAGCAGGAATTTCTGGGCGAGCTGGGGCCGTTCAAACGCGGCTAACGGATAAGCTCGCCGCCTTTCATCACATGGTCGATGGCCTCCAGCGCGCTGATATCTGACAGCGGATCGGCCTTCACCGCCACCAGATCGGCAAAGCGACCGGGCGCGATACTGCCCAGTTCCTGTTCCCTGCCCAGCAGTTCGGCGGCGCGGATGGTGGCGGACTGGATCGCCTGCATCGGCGTCATCCCGTAGCGCACCATATATTTGAACTGCCGTGCGTTCAGCCCGTGCGGATAGACCCCGCTGTCGGTGCCATAGGCCAGCTTGACACCCATCTTTACCGCCCGGGCAAAACCTTGCCGCTGCGCATCGGTGGTTTCGCGGTTCTTGCGCAGATATTCTTCGGGCCAGCGCTCTTTGGTGCCGATATCGTCGATATAGTCGCCATTGTAGATGTCCATCACCAGCCAGGTGTCGTTGGCTTTTGCCAGTTTCAGCGCCGCATCGTCGATCAGGCTGGCATGTTCGATGGAGCGCACCCCGGCGGCAATCGCGTTCTTGATACCCTGCGCGCCGTGTGCATGGGCGGTCACATAGACGCCGCGTTTGGCCGCCAAATCGACGACCGCCTTCATTTCCTCGACACTCAATTCGGGTTCGCCCGGCTCGGTGCCGATGGCGAGCACGGCGCCGGTGGCGATCAGTTTCAGGAAATCCGCACCTTCATCGATCAGAAAGTCGGCATTGGCCGCCGCCTGTTCAGGACCGACCGAAACGCCGTAGCGCATATCCTCTGGCAGCTTTTCATTATCGACCACGCCGTTCAATTCACCGCCGCCGCCCGGTTTGGTGATATAGGCTCCCGCGACAAACATCCGCGGGCCCGGCACGCGGCCAAGGTTGATTGCATCCTTCAGCGCGACATCGGTCAACCCGCGATAGGTGCCCACATCGCGCACCGTGGTGAATCCCGCCATCAGCGTGTCGCGCGCATTCTTCGCCCCGATCAGCGCGGTGGCAGCGGGCGAAGTTTTGAGCGGCAGGGCCAGGTCGGCGCTCTGCCCCGCATCGGCGAGGTGGGTATGCAGATCCATCAAGCCGGGAAGGACGGTGTAGGCCGACCAGTCGATGGTCGGGATGTTTTCAGGCTGCGCCCTGCAAGGCTCGACAGCAGCAATCTTCTCGCCCGCAATCGCGATGCAATGCCCGGTCAGCACCTTGCCACCGGCGACATCGACGATGCGGCCAGCGATGACATATTGATCGACTGTGGGTGCGCTTTGTGCAGAAACTGGAGCTATGGCGGCGGTTACCAGCGCAAGCAAAGCAGGAAGGCGCATCAGCCCTTCTTGGTGATGCGTTCGATTTCGCGCGCGACCATCGCCTCAACCAGTGCGGGCAGATTGGCGTCGAGCCATTCCTTGAGCATCGGCTTCATCAGTTCGCGGGTCAGCGCCTCTAGCGAGGTTTCGCCCGTGCGCACGATTTGCGGGGCCACGCCGGGCTCGGCGAGCGTCTGCAACACCGAAAAGCTCTGGCGCAGGCTTTGCGCCTTGCCGGTGTCGAGCAGCTCTTCCTCGCGCTCATCGCTCGCCGCTTCGGTCAGTTCGAGAACATCGTCCTCGGTTTCGTCATTGTGCGATTCGCGGGCGGGGCGACGCGGGCTGACGGCGCGCGAGCGGTCTTCATCGGCAATGATCTTCTTGATCGAAGACAGGATTGCTTCCATCGATGGTTCGTTTCGATCGCCCGCCATAATCATCCGCCCCGTATCAGCCCCTCTGATTCCCTCAATATTTGGGAAGAGGCTCTATTTCTGCCTTTTGCGCAGGTGTGTCAACCGTGCGGGTGGCCTTGGTGGTCGGGTCAGGCTGCGATGCCCAGTCGTTCCAGCTGTCTTTGACGGCATCATATTCCGCGACCGGATCGTAAAGCGGCCCGCCTTCAAGGCCCAGATCGCGCGCTTCGGCACGACCCATCGCGGCGAGCAGCGAGAAGCCGGCAACATAGGCGTTGCGACGCGCGGTGACGAGCTGCACCTTGCTGTTGAGCAGCTCCTGCTCGGCGTTCAATATGTCGAGAATCGTGCGGTTGCCGACGCTGTTCTCCGCGCGCGTGCCTTCAAGCGACAATTCGTTCGCCGATACCGCCCGTTCCGAAGCCGCGATCACATCCTGCGACGCTTTCCAGCTGGCATAAGCCGCGCGGGTTTGGGCGATCGCCTCGCGCTCGGCGGCGATTTCCTGCTCGATCGCCTGCCCCATGCGCGCCTGTGCCTGGCGGATTTGCGCAGCGGGCTGTCCACCCTGATAAAGCGGTAATGTCGCGCGAACGCCGACCTGTGCAGAGGTTGAGGTCTTGTCGAACGGGGCAAGTGCGCCCGGATCGATGCTGCCGAAATTGTTCGAATAACTGCCCGAACCAAAGCCCGCCACTTGCGGCAGACGGCTGGCCTCTGCGCCCTTGCGATCAAAGCGGGCGGCCTCGCGTAGTTCCTTCGATGCAATCAGGTCAGGATTGTTCTCCAGCGCCACCGAAACCGCCGAATCGGGCGAATCGGGCAGGTTGGGCAGTGGTGGCGGGGCCTCCAAATTCCCGGGCGCCTTGCCGACAAGCTGGATATAGATTTCTTTCGAACGAATGAGGTTCGCGCGTGCCGCCTCCATGCTGCTCGTCGCCAGCGCAAGTCGGGCTTCCGATTGGGCCACATCGGTGCGGGTCAGGTCGCCGATTTCAAACCGGTCGCGCGTGGCTTCCAGATTGACCTGCAGCACGCCCACCTGTGCGCGGTTGAGGTCGACAATCGCCTCGTCGCGGATCACATCCATATAGGCGCCGACAACGGCGGAGAAAATCGCGCTCTCGGTCGCTCGCAATCCGGCGATGCCTGCCTCAACCCGGTTTTCCGCTGCGCGCACGGCATTTTTCACTGCGCCGCCCAGGTAAAGTGGCACAGTTACGTCGGCCTGTCCGCTCAGCACCCGATCGGGGGTGAAGTTGGTGCCATTGGAACGGGGAAACAATTCGGTGTAGGTCGCGCTGCCCAGCACATCGGGGCGGCCACTGGCCTTGGCGATCGGAACCGCCTCGTTCACCGCCTTCTGGCCTTCGCGCGCGCCCGTCAGCGTCGGGTTGGTCTGATAGGTTTCCGCCAGCGCATCGCGCAACGTATCCGCCATCGCCGGAGCGCCAAGCGCCAGCGCAGCGCCCGTCGCCAGCACAAACGACCGCATTGTCCGTGCCGAACCGCTCAAAACACGAATTCCCGCGCGCGTTCAAAGCCGGGAAGCGGGGCTATTTCGATGTCGGCAAAAGCGCGCATCGATATGTGGCCGCCATATTTCGTGCCGATTGCCAACCGCCGTACCGGCCCTTCGGTGATCCCCGTGACAATCCGGCCGCGTTCAGAAAGCTGCTCTTCGATCGCAGCAGGCAGTTGCTCGATTGCACCGTCGATGATGATCAGGCTGTATGGCGCTTCTTTCTTCGTACCCTTGCTGAGTTCACCCTCGACAATATCCAGTCCGGCAACATTGTCGCGCGATGCAGTTGCGAGCGCGGAGTCGGATTCAAGCGCGACCAGCTTTTTGACCCGGCCGGTCAGCAGCGCCGCCATATAGCCGGTGCCTGCTCCCACCAGCAGCACAATGTCGTTCCCCGAAATTTCGGCAGCCTGCAACATCTCTGCAGTTGCCAGCGGCGGGTTGAGCATGCGGCCATTGCCAAGCGGGACCGCACGGTCAAGATAGGCAAAGGCCGCCTTTTCCGCAGGCAGGAACCTTTCACGCGGCAACTCGCCCATCGCTTTCACGATCCATGCCTCGGTGATGCCGTTTGTTCTCAGCTGGCTGTCGATCATGTGCCGACGGGTGGTTTCCGATTGCGCTGACTGCATAAGACCTTCCGCTGCCGCTATATTCTGGTTCAAAATGTTTCTGGCATAACTGTATTGTCGATACAACACAGCTTTTCGAATCCCTTCTAGTCAGCGCACGCGCAAAGTCCAAGCCGCTTTCGGACAAACGGTCGAATTTGCCATGCAAACGCCTTTGCTTTGTTCCCCGCCTGTTGCCAAATGGTCGCGAATCCGGATTGCAAAGCGCAATCTCACCCGCTAGGGACGCGCTCCTGCACCACATGTGACGCTTTTTTGTCGCAGCGCGAGGCCCGATGGCGGAGTGGTGACGCAGAGGACTGCAAATCCTTGCACGCCGGTTCGATTCCGGCTCGGGCCTCCAATCCTTCACTTTTTGTAAGTGAAATCATAGCATTACCCTTCATTCGCGTCTAACCTTGGGACTGGGTTAGACATTTCCCATTCCACAAGGCGCTTTATTGCACCATCGGCGAGCCGTTCCTGATTGGCCGCTTCGGTGTATCGTGCGACCTCATCATCTTTGGAATGGCCGCTTACCGACTTCATTGTTTTGTTGGGCATTTCCAACTCGGCCATGCGCCGCATTGTGGCTTTGCGCAGCCCATGCGCGGTGCATTGGGGCAAGCCCGCCGCATCGCATTGCTCACGAAACCAACCGCCAAAACCTTTGATCGAGAAAGGCCGTCCCCATTCGGTAATCAGGAAGCACAAAGCATCGGAAGCGGGCATGGCCTCGATCGCAGCGGCAAGCGGCGGTGCGATGGGCAGCGTCAGCAGCTTCCCCGTTTTGGATTGCCGGATTGCGAACTTGCCGTTGCGGACATGCTGGCGGCCAAGGTGAATGGCATCGACCTTGCGCTGGTCGGTCCAGAGCATCAATTCCATTGCAAGACGCTGCTTGCTGCCAAGCGGCCAATGTGACCGATATTTGGTAATGTCCTCTTCGGTCCAGGTGTAAAAGCCGGTCGATCGTTCGTTCGGTGAAACCTTCACGGGCTGCGAGTCGTCAACCGGATTGACGTTGATCCACCCTAATTTGCGCGCAAAGGTGAAGAAACGGCGCAACTCTTTTCGCAGCTTGCGCGCCGCTTCCACACCGCCAACCTTGCGGCCTTTGGCGTCCACACCCTTCACGCGCGCTTTGGCGACGATGGCGTCGATATGCTCGAACCTGATGCCTTTGACAGGCCGCTCGTCCCTGCCCTCGGCAAAGCGTTCCAAGATGTTGCGCACCTTGATTTGAGTGACGGCACTCGGGCCTAGCCGCTCCGGCACGGCAACGTAGCGCCGCAACAGGTCGCCAATGCTACCTGGTGTGCATCGCGCTGCCCTGGCGGTCTCAACCGCTTCCGCGATGGCCTCGGCGCTGTTGAAGCGATGATATTCCTCTCGGAATGCTTCGGTGCCCAGCGGCGCGGTGAAATATTGTGAGGGATAGCCTTTGCGTCGAAAGCGCAAGCGTTCCTTGCCGTGCCGATCTTTGAAGCGCGACACGTATTCGGGCAGGAAGCGATTGGATTTCGACCGGCGCTTGTTCATGGCATCAGCTCGTCATCCCAAGGGTTGCCGGTGGCATGGCTGGCAGGTGCGCTGTCATTCAGCATCACGATAATCGCGCCAGAAGGGTCGATCCTGTATCCGCTTGGTTTCAAGCCTGCCTTTTGCGCGGCGCGCAACGCCCGCGTCGCATCAGCCTGCTTGAAATTGGAACGGCGGGAAGCTGTCTGCGTCATAAGACAGTCTCCGCTTTCTTGCGCGGATTCCAGCCTTCGATGTGGCGGACCTCATCGGCGTCCAGAACGCCGGTTTCGATGGCGATTTTATGCGCTGCCCAGCGGGTTTGCGGATCGCCGCGCAGAAAGCCGGAAAGGTCAAATTCCAACTCAAGCCCGGAATTGGCAGGAAACAGGCTGCGCGCAAACTCGGCCTCCAGCTTGCGCGCCCAGGGCGCAAGGGTGAACTGGGCAAACCAGCGGCCCGCCGTTTCGGAATTGGTAAAGGTGTTGTGGCTGTAATCCTGCACCAGCGGCGGTGGCACCTGAAACAGCCGGCAGATTTCTTCAATCCCGAATTTGCGGCTTTCCAACAACTCGGCGTCTTCGGGCGAGATTGCAGCCGTAGTCCAGGTGAGACCATTGTCGAGCACCAGAACGCGACCGACATTATTGGCCCCGGTATGCCGCTCGGTAAAGCTCCGATGTAGAGCTTCGCGTTGCTCGGGTTTCATCATTCCAGGGAATGACAGGATGCCCGAAGGATAGCCGCCACGATCAAGAAATCCTTTGGCAAAAGCGTTGGCCGCCGCGACGCCCGCCACGGTCTCACCAGCGCGGGACAGTCGGGAACGCCCAATAAGGCCGTCATCGGTCCTATCACGCAAGTGCAGCACTTCACCTTGCAACAGTCGCCTGGCCCGGCCTTTGCCCAGCGGGTCGCTGACATCATAAGCAAGCCTGCCGCTGGATAGATGTTCAACAGACACATGCGACCAAGGGATAAATTCCAGCGCCACAACCTGCCCGCGCTGATTGGTTTTGATCTCGGCCAGCCCATTGCCTGTCAACAGTGCGGAGGCAACAATATGCTCCACAAATTCCGGCCATGTCATCTGGGCATTGACGCCCACCCGCGTCAATCGGGTCAGCGGATGATTGATTGCCTCAATCCGGTTGCCTTGCGCATCGCGGCGATAAACCAGGGCAGGGATATAGGCGAGCGCGGAACTGATTGCCGATGTGCAGGCATAGACCGCAGAGATATTCTCGGATGCGCGGGCATTGACAGCAGCGGGCGCACCCAACCCCGGCGACACTGCGTTCCAGCTAGGATCGAAATTGCGCTGCTCAAAGCCAAGGCGGCTTGCGATTGCCCGCGAATAGCGTGTTACATGCTTTAGCATGACTGCCCCTCCGCAATAAGGATTGCACGGCGGCGCGCCGCGATGCCTGTAACGGCCTCACGCGACCGCAGAGCGATGCTGGTATCGGGATAAGCCGGGAATGCACTGACAACAGAGATTTCGCGCAGGTCGATCGCGCGCAGACTCCGCCGGTTGCCGGTCCAGCTTTCGCCACCTTGCGGCACAACAAAGCCAAACGACATGCCGCCTAAATCATTGCGCTCGGCTAAGGCTAGAATATCGCGGCCCGCTTGCGTGTCGGGCAAGTCCAGTGAAAAGGCCAAGCCCCGGCTATCTTCGGAAAGTCGCAACGTGTTGGATCTGGTGCGACCGAGAACGCGGCTCGGGTCATGGTCCATAAGGGCAAGAATATCGCCCGTAAGAGCGGCGCTAAACGCACCCGGCTCGATCGTTTCCACGATGTCGCCAAGGTGCGCTTCGCTGCCATAGGTTGCGGCATAACCTTCCAACCGCCGCTGGCCTGCCAGCGCCCGAATTTCAGGAAACGCCCGCCGCTCAATGGCGATGGAAAGGGTTGCCGCGCCCGTCATGCCACCGCGACTCCAGTGGCCGAAACAAATGCTTCGGGATGGCGGCAGGCGGTATCAGCGGTCGCAATTGCCCGCATGGAGATGTTGCCCCGCGCGTAGGCGGCGCTTTCATACGGGTTGATAAGGATGTCGATTTCCGACCAGACGCCGATCAGCAACTCGGACCAGTCCCCATAGATGAGGCCGTGCTTGTTGGCGGTAGGATTAAGGTTCGTCGGCACCTGATTGCTGAACGAAACCGGCTCTTTGTGGAAAATGGTGTCCACGCCAAGCGGGCGTTGCTGCCCGTCCAGAACCTGCATTGCCAGTTTGCGGACACCGGGGGTCGACAGAAACGCTCGCTTTGCCATGACATTGGCAATATCGGCCTTGGCGATCATTTCCGCCGCTGTATGCAGCAGCGACGTGGCGTAAGCCTGTGTCTGGATGCCAACGGTATTCAGGATGCCGGTAGGCTCGTTAGCGCCGTTACCATTGATGGCAGCCTTGTCGACAGCAAGAGCGATATTCCGCGCCATCATGTTGCGCAGCAAGCCTTCGATTTCAGGGCTGCTTTGCTGGATCATGTTGCGCGACCATTCGGTAATCGCGCCGCAATGCTTGGGCTTGAGGCCGACACTGGCAAAGCTGGCATCGCCGCTATCGAAAGGCGTGTTTTCGGCTTTCCAGCCCGGCTGCGGGCTAGCGCCTTCCTTGGGGACATCCAGGTCGCCGGACAGGCCCGTCAGGACCGTTGCACCCATTGCGCGAACCACGCTTTGCGCAGCAAGCGCGCTGATATACAACTCGGGTCGATGATCGACCGGCACAAGGGCAGCGCCGTTGCCACTCGCAACCGTAGCGCGGCTTTCCAATGCTTCGGTCGGAATGAAAATGCCTTGCGGTGCGCGGCCCGCACGTTTGGCAAGCTCGGCCTGCATTTCGCGTTCGCGGCCCCAGTCAACGCCTTCCATACCGGCAGCCCCGGCGATGGCGCGACGAACGGAAAATTGGCGCAATTCCGTTTCCAGATGGCCGTCGCCCGAAATGGGGCGGCCGCGCTCTTGCCGCTCGGCATTGTCAATCAGCTTTGCCCGCTCGATCTGGATAGTAAGTGTATCAAACTCGCCTTTGGCCTTGTCGAACGCCTCGCCGCCCGATTCCTCATTCGCCCTCATGGTGTCGAGCGCGGCGGCGCGGCGTTCGAGCAATTCGTTCAACTTGGTCATTCTATTGCCTTTCTGTCTGGCCTGGGCTTTCGCCCAGGCACGGAGATTGCCGACTGTCTCTCGACGTTGGCGATTGCTTTGCCGTGTTGCCCGATTGAACGATCGAAGCGCGTCGTTCATCCGCCCCTACGCATCGGGCTTCCCGTTGTTGGCCGCACGGCGTCAGCCTCATTCCAGGGTTGGAAACTCTCATCTTAACGGTCTGTCCGCTCCGCAGCTTCGCTCTCGACTGACGCATCGCGGCGTGACGAATTGTCGCCAATAGGCGCAAGGATGTTCTCGCTTAAAAACTGGGGAGTGCTGTCGTCGGTCCAGTCTGCGTTGTCTGCGGCGCGCTCCAGAGCACGGCGCAGAACTTCCTCAGGTTTTATGATAAGCGCGGCGGCAGGCGCATCTTGGGGGAAAGCCTGCCACATATTCCAGACCTTCATATCCCAATGTTCGCCACGTTCGTCGGGGAAGATTAAGACCGCGCGATTGGTCCAAAACATCCACCCACTTGCGGGCTGCTCGTTCGCAGCAATAGCCGGATCGAACCAATGCTCGCCTTGGATTTCCAGCAAGATGCAGCGAGCAAGGCGGCTTGCGGTTTCGACACCCACACCAAAATTGACGATGCTGCGGACAAGCGCTAAGACTGCAACGTCACCCATGCTAAAATAATTCCATCCGCCTTCAGTGCGGGGCGTGATGAGATCGACCTGCTCACGCTGTAGCCACTTGCGCAAAGCCTTCGGGCTCGCGTCAACCGCATAAACCACGCCAGAAAAACGCAATTTTCGTTCTTTTAGGGGGGCCATTCTAACAATCTCCACAATTTTCACGTTTGTGGACTGCGGGGCACAAAATGTCAATACAAATTGAGACAGCAGTCCACGTATAAGGATGAGGGTGAAAACATGTGAGCCTAATGGCCGGTCCCAAAAATTTATTGGGACCATTGGCGAAAAAGGTATCTGCTAAAGCCATGAAATGCCGCCCCCTTGGTAGACCTTTTCGCCCTCATCCCGGCTCGCCAAGCCGCAGGCCATAATCAGCGCCACCATTGGATCGATACGGTCGATCGATCGGTTTTTGCTCGGCTTGCGTGCGCCTGCCGGGTCGGTTTCGTAAATCATGTTGCCCGCACACCAGCGGAGCAAAGGGTGCATAGCATGGCGAAGCTGGCCCGATAGCATTGCGGTTTCAAAGGCATCGACCGCAGGCCCCATAGACCGGAAACCTTGCCCCCATTCAACCAATGGCAAGGTGACGCCCTCACTGTTCAGGATGACTTGTAGGTCAACGAAAGCGAAGCGATCGAAGGCAATGCCGCGAACGTCAAACCGGCTTGCTATCTGCCCTAGAGCCGCCGCGATAAACCGCTTGTCGATCGCCCGTCCCGGCGTTGCCGCTATATGCCCTTGCTTTGCCCAGGTGCGATAAGGCACCCGGTCAACCTCTTCACGCTCCGCTAGATTGTCCTTTGGGCACCATGAAAAACTCAATACCGCGCCGCCATCATCGGGGAAGTAAAGAACCAATGCGGAAAGGTCGCGGGTGCTTGAAAGGTCGAGCCCGCCGTAGCACCGCCGCCCCGCTAGCGCCGTCACGTCGACCGGCGCGCCACATGCCTCCCATTCTGCCGGATTGATTGCCTTCGGCTCTGCATCGACGCGCTGGTTAAGATATAGGTTGCGAAAGGCAGGCTCGAATGTCGGCATCCGCCGCGCGCGTTCGGCCTCATCGCGCAATTCGCGTTCGGATCGAAACTTGCCCAGCGCAGGATTTGCCAACGGCCAATTTGCCGGGTCGAACGGGTCGGCATCATCGGGGACGGCATAGACCGCGCCGTGGAAGCTGCGATCCTCAATCTCGCCCGATGCAATTCGGCCCGCATAATCGACCATTTCGGACATGACGTTTTCAGCATGGGGCGACTGTGTGCCGATCACCAGCATGAGGGGTTCGCGCCGTTTGCCTAGCGAAGTGCGGAGCACGTCGAAAAGCTCGCGCCGTTTCCACTGTGCTAACTCATCGCAAACGACAAAAGACGATGCCAAACCATGAACGGAGCCGCCATCGCTGGCCAGCGCCCGGTAGATTGAGCCGGTTAGGCTGTCCTCAATCCGCTTGTGGAAGCGTTGCAGATTGAGCCGTGCCGCCATCCAGGGGGTTGCAAGGATGATCGCTTCCATCTCGGCAAAAATCAGCGCCGATTGATCGCGTGTTGCGGCGGCGCTGTAGCACTCGCCGCGCGGCTCGCTCTCCGGGCCGATCAGATGCGCAAGGCATAGGGCCGCACAAATGACAGTTTTGCCGTTACCCCTCGCAACGCTCAACAGGCCAGTGCGCACGGCCCGCTCGCCGGTTTCGTCATCCTGATAGATGCCCTCGATCCAGTCGATCTGGAATTGATCCAGGCAAATGCGCTCGCCCGCACCAAAGCCCTTTGTGACGGGCAGGCTTTCGATGAATGCGATCACCCGTTGGCACCGGGTCAAACCCTCGGCTTGCCATTCATGTTGCAGCGGGAACGCGCTGGCTGGCTCCCACCCCTCGAATAGCGGGGCAGGTGCGCTCGGCCTTCCCAAGCCAGCGGCGGCAAGCTGCCTTGCGGCTCCTGGGCCTCTCAAGCCCACAGGCCGTCCAGTGCATCATCAAGCCCATCCGGCCCGGGGCTTTGCCCCGACCCGGATGAAACTAACTCTATTTTTGTGTCCCCCCTTGGTCTTGAAGCGTCAGCCCTAAGCGATTTTTTCGGCTGCTTTCCGTTGGAATTGCTGGCGCTATGCCAAGGATGCTTGGGGTCCAAAGGCGAGCCATCTGGGTTGCATCCCTTGCGTGGTTTGCGCGTATGCACCGCACCAGCCTCGATCCCTCTTGCGGTCTTTGCCGAATGGCAGGACGGGCAATAGGCGGCCAATCCGTCCAATGACGGCAATGCCGCGCCGCCGTCACTGATAGCAACACGATGATCGACCGTGTTCGCAGGTCTAATAAGGCCCATCTCCGCACATCCCTCGCAAAGCGGGGTGGAGGCCAGCTTCAATCGCCTTAGCCGCTGCCAAGCCTGTGTGTTGTAAGGCCAGTCAGCCATGCGCCCGGCTTTCGACTTCGAAGCGCGGCCTGGCTCCGACAATACCGGCGACCTTCTCCGCTGCTTTGGACAGCTTGACCGAAAGGTTCTCTTCGATCCAACTGGATTGGAACGGACTGGCGGCAACGACCGTAAGCCCAGTCGGTTCGATCAGAATGGCAACATTCGATAGCCAATGCTCGTAAACCTGATTGCCCATTTGCGCTTGGAGCAAATTCCGAATTTCGTGCGATCGATCATCTTCCCGTGATTTGGCTTTGACAGCCTTTCTGACGGTTTGCACCGGTGCCGAACTTTGATCCACTTGCAGATTGGGCGCGCGCTCTCGGCGCTTCCGCTGCCCAGGCTTGCGATGCAACTGACGAAGCATAGCCCCCGTTTCCGTCCAGCTTCGACCAGGCGGGATGCGCCAATGCTCGTCACCACGATCACGGGTTTGATCGCTGGCAGCTTGGGGGGTTTGGGGGGATTTGGTGGTTCTTGATGGTTTGTCCGACACCATGTCGGGGGTAGAGGGACACGGTGACGGGGGTGACACTGTGTCGGGGGTGACATCCTGACGGGGGTGGATGCGATATAAAACGCCTTTGCCGGGCCGCTCTTCGCGCGTCAGATGTCCCTTTTCTTCGAGCGATTGAATCGACCTTTGAACGGTGCGATCCGACTTGCTGCACTTCCTTGCAAGCGTTGCCATTGAAGGCCAGCAATAGCCCTCGTCATTCGCATTGTCGGCAAGGGCCAGCAGCGCGAGCTTTTCACTGTCAGGCAGGTCCAATTCCCAGACCACTGTCATGATCTGAATGCTCATTGGACCGCGCCCAAGCGGTTAGACAAAGAGGCCGCAACGCCAAGGAATTGCGTCAGGCCGATTTCATGGGTTAGACATTGAAAGCTGGCATCGAACCGAAGTTTGCGAAACCCGGCTCGGGCCTCCAAGCATATTGTCTCCAAGCCGCAGCAACTAGTCTCCGGTCGGAAAGCCGCCCTTTTCAGGGATTCCGTCACGCGTCTTTCGCTATTCGCCGGTCTCTGGCCGAAGAAGACATCGCCTAGATTCGACCTGAATTGGCCAGAGTCTCTACGCTAAATTTGGCCGTGACGGTTTTGGGAGAACCGTTGGCAGGAGTCGCCGACATTATGGAGTCCCGGTGGAAGATTGATCCATCGGAGGCTGCCACTTGTTTGCGGCAATCCAATGACAGCTATTTGGCCGATCTGAGACGTTCGGCCTGTTGCGAACCAATCGTCGCTATCGCGGATAGCGACACTCGACCGCTGGGCAAACCGCGGCTGTGTTGGACAGGCCGGTACGTTTGCTTCACGTGCATGAAATCGGGATAGCAGACAGTCAGCTACGTCGATGTCGGATTCAGGGCTTGGAGCACGTCAAATGCTGCCGACAGCTACTCCAAACCATCCACCACGACCGGTCGGCTCAGCGCGCGACCAGCGATTGATGGAAGGTCGCACCGCTGCACTTTAGAGATATCGCGTTTCAAAGTGATCTCTCATCTTATCGCGAACGTCCTGCGAAATTGAGAGGAAATATCTCCTCGAATCCAACGGGTCGGCTTTCCGCTCGATAAGTCGTTTGGCTTCGAGTATCGCGATCCAGCGCAAAGCAGTCGTCATTGGCACGGCCGAGGCAATGCACAGACTTGAAACCGAAATCTGCTTTCCTTCTTCGGCTGCAATGAAAAGGTCCACAAGCATAGACATCTGCAACCGAATTCTGACAGCCCATATCTCCTTCAATTTTAGCGGGAGCTTCGGCCCGATGACATGATAGCCACCCCAAGTTGCGATTGTTGCTTGATCCATGACACCTGCCTTCCGGTGATGCCCCTCTTACGGATGGTGTAGATGAATATGGTGACCAAAAAGTTTGCGAACATGGTCAGCGCTTGGCCGCATTGAGACATTGAGATTTCCGAAAACAGATCACTTTTGTTGCGGATTGCGACATTCGTGCATGATGCGCAGGTTGGCATTGTTGGCCGACCCGGAAGTGCTGCGATGTTTCGACGACGTCGCTAAGCTGCCAATGTTTCTATCATAGTCCCGTGCAAAAATTTGAACGGCCGGCTTTTTGTCGCTGGACGTGAGGTATGCGCTTCCATGTTTCGATATGCGGTGTCTCGCGCGAAGTTCGCTCCGTGCTCCTTCAGTAGCGCAGCCGGCTGTTTTGCTCTTGCGCTTTGAAGCTCAGCTGATATAACTTCAATTATTGAAGTAACTATTGTGATTCGCTGGGTCGTAAGAACGTCGACTAATCAGGAGTATAGCAATGAGGATATCAGATCGCTTGCAAAGTTGGGTGAGGGCGATGAAGGACATCGAAGATCCGGCCGGGATCGAAGCGCGGCGGCTTCGAGAGGATGTAAGGGCTTTGAACGAGCAAAAGGTTGCTCCGCTAATAGACGGAAAGCGAGACGCCCGGTGAAGGTGAAATCCTTTTCCGGCATGCGCTGTTCAATTGCTGGGGCAATGGAGCTGATAGGGGATCGCTGGGCGCTGCTGATCATTCGCGATCTATCGCTCGGCCTACGTCGCTACGACGACTTTCGGACGAGTACTGGGATCCCTGCTGCGACACTAGCCGCGCGGCTCAAGCACCTCGTGGAAGCAGGCATAGTCGAGCGGGTTCGATATCAGGAACGACCGCCACGTGATGATTATCGCCTGACTCCGATGGGCCGGGATCTCTGGAAGGTGAATTTGGCATTGCGTGAATGGGGTGATCGCTGGGATGCAACCGGCTTTGGAGCACCGACCGTCGAAACCATAGACCGTGAAACTGGTCGACCGCTGATGCTCGCACTTGTCGATACCGAAACCGGCCAGGCCGTACCGCCCGATCGCGCCATGCTCCGGCCTGGACCCGGGGCAGATGATTCAGTTCGTCGCCTCCTCGAACCTTCAGAAAGAACCAAATCATGACACAAAATGTCGAATTTTTTTATGATTTTCGTAGCCCTTACAGCTACCTGGCATTCACGCAATTGCAGCAAATGGACGTCGCGATCCAGCTGAAGCCGATGCAGATCCTGGCGGTTATGGAACGTGTCGGTAACGTACCTACCACCATTACCTGTGCAGCTAAGGGCCGTTACGCTCGAACGGAACTTCCAGATTAACACCATGGCATTGTTCCATCTCGCCAAACTAACTGCCCCTGCAATGGTGGCGGCTGGAGAAGGCGCGATCATAGTCACCGGCAACACCTCGGCGCAGCGGGGACGCGCAGCATTTGCAGGCTTTGCTCCGACGAAAGCCGCCCAGCGCATATTGGCTGAATCCCTGGCGCGCGATCTCGGCCCCAAAGGCGTCCACGTCGCTTACCTAGTCATCGACGCTGCGATCGATGTCCCCTGGCAGCGCCAACTCCAGCCTGACAGACCTGATGACTTCTTCATCTCACCCAAATCGATTGCGAGCGAGGTCTACCATCTTGCGCATCAGCCGAGGGACGCTTGGTCGTTCCTGGCCGAAGTTCGCCCATTCCATGAAGTCTGGTGACCGTTGTGACCGAACCAAAAAACAGCGCCTTGGATGGCCTGGCGCAGCTCAAGGCAATGCTTGCACGCGGGATCAAGGCACCGATGGGCCAAACACTCGGATTTGAATTGGTCGAAGTCGAGCGGGGGCGTGTGGTGTTTGAAGGCAGGCCCAATCGCAGCGTGTATAATCCGCTTGGTTCCGTACATGGCGGCTATGCGGCAACGCTGCTCGATAGCGCCTGCGGAATGGCGGCACATTCCACACTCGAACCCAACCGTAGCCACACAACACTTGAACTCAAGATTTCCTACATCCGTGGATTATCCGAAGACAGTGGAACGGTTCGAGCCACCGGCCGCATTGTTTCAGCTGGCCGAAGGGTCGCTTTCGCCGAGGCTGAACTGCACGATGGTACCGGTCGGCTATGCGCCACAGCCTCATCTACTCTGCTTTTGTTCGATGCCGAACCACCAGCCAGCGTCCCTGGGCAACTACAGCCGTGAGAATGACAAACCGGAGTTGATTCAATGCAGGCATATGCGATCGATGGCTACGGGGCACCCATAACACTGCACGAAATGCCGGAACCTGTCGCCGGTCCCGGCGAGGTGCTCGTTCAAATTTTGGCGGCGAGCGTCAACCCAATTGACGTAAAGATTGGTGTAGGCGCATTCAAAGCAATCTTGCCTTACGATATGCCTTTGATACTGGGCCATGACCTTGCCGGAATTGTGACCGCAGTTGGACCAGGCACGTCGCGCTTCAAAATTGACGATACCGTGTTCGCCTGTGTGGGGGGTGACAGGATCGGAACCTTTTCGGAGAGAATTGCAGTCGCAGAAGAGGGTTTGGCATTCAAGCCCGCCAGCATTGGCATGCTTGAGGCTGCGGCTCTGCCACTTGTAGCTTTAACCGCATGGCAGGCCCTAATCGCGCGAGCGCAGCTAAAGCCCGGCCAGCGGATTTTGATTCATGCCGGATCGGGAGGCGTGGGAACCGTGGCTATACAACTTGCCAAACATCTTGGCGCACATGTTGCGACGACTGTGGGCACTGCCAACGTTGAATTGGTCAAGAAACTCGGCGCGGACGTCGTTATCGATTATCGTAAGGATGCTTTCGAACAGCAGCTAAACGACTATGATGTCGTACTCCACACGCTCGACGCTGAAATACTCGAACGGTCTCTCAAGGTGCTCAGGCCCGGTGGCAAGCTGATTTCGATTTCGGGGCCGCCTGATCCGACCTTCGCAGAGGAAATCGGAGCAAACTGGATTGTTCGCCAGGTTGTGAGGCTCACCAGCGCAAAAATCCGTCGCAAGGCCCGGCAATTGGGGATCGATTACAGCTTTCTCTTCATGCATCCCGACGGGGGTCAACTCTCTGAGATCGCCAATTTGGTTGACGCAGGCGCGATCCGCCCAATCATCGATCAGGAGTACCCTTTCATTCATACAGCTGCAGCGCTTGAACGCTCTGCCTCGGGTCGAGCGCGAGGTAAAGTCGTCGTTCGCGTGGCTCATGAGAAGGCAGCTTCGTGACCATTTCGAGCCCGACGGCAGTAAGGACACCAACCGTTATTAGCGATGCGCGCGCTTCGATGCTCCGTGACGGGCCAATCCTCGCGACGCTTGTCCGCCTTAGTTTCCCAAACCTGATTGCGATGTGTTCGGCGGCAATCGTGTCGATCGCAGAAACCGCTTATGTCGGATCGTTGGGTGTAGCTTCGCTAGGCGGGATTGCATTGGCATTCCCATTCTTCATGTTGATGCAGATGCTATCGGCTGGTGCAATGGGGGGCACCGTTTCGGGCGCGATCAGCCGCGCATTGGGCAGCGGTGATCATGACCGGGCTCAAGCTCTCGCACTGTGTGCCCTTGCGATTGGTCTTAGCCTTGGCTTGTTCTTCACGCTGGCGATACTGCTCGGTGGCCCCATTATTTTCAGAAATTTGGGCGGATCGGGGCAGGTTCTTACCGAAGCCCTCGCCTTTTCAACTGTGGCGGCGTTTGCGATCATTCCCATCTGGGCGACCAACATGCTTGCATCCGTCGCACGGGGCTCTGGCAACATGGCGTTTCCCGCCACAACATTGCTCGTCGCAGGCTTAGTTCAGGTTGCTGTCGGTGGCACCCTGGGGCTGGGGATCGACGCGGCCATGGCCTGCGATGATCGTATCATCATCGTCAATCAGCACCGGATTTACAAAACCAAATCGCTCTATGCTGGCAGCGATCTGCTTTACCTGTTTTTTCGAATGTGTACGCGCATTGCGCGCATAGGGTTTTAGTGTTTCAATTCTACGTTCAACGATGGCACGATCATAATTGTGGCGCACCTCGATTTGGGAATCTGACATTATCGTCTCCAATTATGGGAATGGTTGATGTTCGAGATTTGGTAATCATTGGCTTTTTCCTTTGCTGTGAGCTGGAAGCGCATACCCGAACCCCGCTCACGAGGGTTTCGGCCCAGTTCCAATGGCGTGGAACATAAGTGGAATACTAGTCTACTCGAATGTGTGCGCCAAGGGGTGCGAAAAATTGTTTGGGGGACAGAACTGTGGAGAGCCTGACGGTGCAGGAATTCGGTGCAGCTAAATGCTGGCGCGATACAAGGGTTGAATTTGCGAGGTGCTTTTCCCTGTTATGGAAAAATGCTTTCCCTGTTATCGCGACGGGAATTCCCTCTTATTTTCGCGGGGAATTTCTCTCGAAACCTAAGGAAAATGGCCGGATTTAAGGCGTCGCCAGCGCCTTGGGCGGCCAAAAATACGCCGATTTCCCTGTAAATTCCCTGTATAACAGGGAAATCACTCAGAGACTGGTTGCCGGGGACTGCCCGCACCTCCAAGCATATTTCCATGGAAAAACAATAACTTAGGTTGACGCAAAGTGTCGCGGAAACGCGCCGCTTTTGGCTCGAATGAAGGCGGATTGCCGGTCTCTGACAAGAGACTTTTCTAAGGAATTCTGCGGGCTTTTGGGCAGAATCTCTGGCGCTGAAACGGCCGTGACGGTTTGGAGACTTCCTTGGTACATTTTTAAGCAAGCAAGTCGGATGACGCGTAGTGTCCCACATCGCACACAGTTCGGTTTGTAGATTGGTTGAACGCAAGCAGTTCCGAATAATCACCCGGTCGTCGACTAACGGGCGCGAGACTGCTCGTTCGAGTACTACACCATTCGTCCGTCAAGAGATTACGGACCGCAGCCAACCATGAATTGAATGGAGCTGGCAATGCCCAAGCATATAGACGAGATTGCTGCGCCTGAGCGTAGATTTTATCCGACGACACGCTTCGCCATTGGCGACCGGCCATGCGGTAAGCTCGGCAAGTCTGCGTTCCAGCCGCTCGATCAATGCCGTTTCGCCGCGGCGCAGCATCAGGCCGGAACTGGTCCGTTCTGGGTGCGGCACGTTATCCCCGCTTGCCTCGTCGACGACGGTGGAAGGTGCAAGGCCCCGTGCGTGGGCATATTCGAGCAATTGGGTGCATTCAGCGGGCGACAGCACATTCTCGCACAGCGCAACGGCGGGACTGGCGAGCCGCAGGATCACCCTAATGTCGCGTCCGCCGCAGCACATCGTCCCCATGTCCGGCACGACCGGCAGGGCCAGGGCTGATGGCTGCAGGCCGGGAAACAGCTGGGCAATGCCGGTTGCAAGCGCGGCCCGTGCATCGGCCTCGCTCCATCCTGCTTTGGTCATTCGTGCCTGCATGTCTGCTGGGTCGCAACCAGCGGACAGGTTGCCGACGATCCATTCCTGCCAGCTGGGTTCTGCCATGCGCACCGCTCGTCGTTCCTCTGAATGAGTTCCTGCGCGCTGATCCGGCGGGTCCACGCGCAGGAACTGCCGGATCAGAACCCGAAGTGGAACGAGGCGCTGACCGAGAAGGGATTGCCGCCCGCGTTGCCAACGACCTTGTGAGCCGAAAGCGAGAGCACGCCGCTACGTCCGATCCGCTGATCGATATCTGCGCCTAAACGGGCGTGGTCGCGATCCACGGCATAGAGCCCCGTAACGCCGCCCATACCGGTGCCGATGATCTGGAACGCGGGACCGCCATCGAACCGATCAAAACGGTGGATGTATTCGCCGCGCAGACGCAGCGTGGTCGGCTCGGCCAGGGTGAAGCGACCGGTCAGGCCCATGCGCCCTTCCGAAGTCTCGTCAACCGAGCGGCCGACGGTGACGGGGAAGCCGCCGCCGGTTTCGGTATAGCCATCCACCGTCACCCGGCTCCAGGTGTAGCTGAGGGTGGGCGTAAGGCCGAAACTGTCGTTGCCGACCACATCGAACCAGTCGAGGCGGGCGCGCAAGGCCACGCCCCGTGCATCGGTGGAGCCGCTGCTGGTGTCGGTGTTCGCGCCATTGAGATAGGCGCGGCGCAGGTTGACGTTCCAGTCGCCATAGATGGCCGTCGCGCTCAGCACCGCGCCGCTCTGGCCCAGCCGCAGGTCGGCCTCGGCCACGCCGTGCCAGCCTTCCAGCTTCTGCTTGCCGCCCAGGGCAAGGTCGGTGTCGGAACGGTCATAGCCGATCCCCGCGCCTAGCCGCAGCGGGCCTGCATCGACGCAGGCACCGGCTTCTGCCAGCACGGAATCCACATCGTTGCGGCCATCGCGCCGGTAATCGAGCACAGCCCAAGCACAGCCGCGCCCGGGCTGCACATAATCGGTGAGGATGCGGTGATGTGCTCCCCACATCATCAGGCCAAGCCCCCCTGCACCTGGCGGTTCGGCGCGGTCTGCAAAACCGTTTCCCGGAAATCGTCGAGGCCGATGACCCCGGTTCCGGGAGTGGGCGTCGGCGTTGGCGTCGGGGTGGGTGCCGGCGTGGGCGTGGGCACTGGAGTGGGCGTCGGGGTAGGCGTTGGCGTTGGCGTTGGCGTTGGCGTCGGGGTGGGTGCCGGCGTGGGCGTGGGCACCGGAGTGGGCGTCGGCGTCGGGGTAGGTGTCGGAGTGGGAGTCGGCGTCGGTGTCGCGACCGCTCCTCTGGCCAGGAAGCCCTGCTTGTGTCCGTTGATGATTCCGTAGCCGACGATCACATTGCCATCGTCGCTGACACCAACTGCCTCCTGGTACTGGTTCTCGCCGTTATTCACGCCGTTGGCCGCGAGCCATGCCGCGACCGTTTGCACATTGCCGCCGGACCAGCGGACGGCGTTGCGTTCATTGATCGTGAAGTTTGCAACGGTTTTCGGGACGAGCGCTTCGCCGACGATCACGCTGCCATCGGCATTCACGGCATAGGCGAAAGACGCAACCTGGTTCGCCAGCTTGGCCAGCGCGGTCATGCCTCCCGCTTGCGTCCACTGGATCGCGAGCTGGTTGTCGTTCGTGTAGAGGTCGTTGCCCGAGACGCCGCCCTGCTGCGACCAGCCGACGATCGTGCCGCCATCGGCGGAAACATCGTGCGCCCAGCTGCTTGCGCCGGCGGCGGAGTGGCTGGCGAGAGTTCCCAGTGCCACGAACCCGGTCGCGCGGGTCCACCGCAGCGCCTGGGTGTTGGGGCCGACGATAGCCCCGGCGGCGTCCCGCTGCTGACCGGGTCCGCCGATACCCGCGATGGCCGAGCCGTCTCTCGAAATACCGGTGATTTCAGCCAGGAAAGTGGTGCCGTTCTGCACCGGGCTCGTCGTGCCGGCCTGAAGCAGTTGTTCGGGCGCGGCGGAGCCGGTCCACAGGATCGGGATATTGAAGCCGGAAATGAGGGCTTGACCGCCAATCACATTGCCATCGCCGCTGACGGCAACCGCCTTGTAGTTTCCGGCACCGGTGGGCTGTTCGAGAATCGTGGGCGTACCGTTCAGCCACTTCACGCCGACCATGCCGGTGAAATCCGAGTGCGCGGTCGGCTTGGCTTCGCCGACGACCACCGAGGCATCATCCGAAATGCCGTAGCCGATGTAGTGCAGATAGCCGGTGGGCGCTGCGAGCTTCGTCGCAGCGGTCGGGGTAAAGACCCACGCCTCGACGACCGACTTGTTGTTGACCACCATGTTATGCCATCCGAGGGCCGTCGTGCCGTCCCCGGAAATATCGATGAATTTGACGGAGGTCGCGTCATTGGGCGAGCCATTCTCGGCTGCGTCCGGGCTGCCCGGGATCTGTTCCGACCCCGTGACCTGCCCGAATGCTGGGGCAGGCATGGCCGCCAGCATCGCCGCGGTTCCCAGCGTCCCGGCAACCATGGTGGTGGTTTTCAATGCAGCGTCGAACCCAAACTTGCCGGTCATTTAAGATTTCCCCTTCACGTCTCGTGGAACAAATGCGATCCCTTTGCCCGTAATCGTGAAGCGTAAGTCAATGCACCCCCGGTTCAGGGGGTGTCGGGGGATGAGTATTGGCAGGCCGGGCGGTAAAGGTCATCGCTATTGGAAAGAGATGTAAGACTGCCTTTCCATGAGAGGCGTGTGTCCTATTTGCCCGGCTCGCGCGTGGACAAGCCGAGTTGTGCGGCGTGCCACGATGCTTCGGCGCGGCTGGAAATACCCAGCTTGCGGTAGATCGCCTTGATGTAACCCGAGACCGTGTTTTCACTGAGTTTCAACTCGGCGGCAACTTCAGCGTTGCGCATCCCGCGGCCGATCAGGGTGAGCACTTCCTGTTCGCGAAGGGTCAGGCGACCGGTTTCCTCCACCGCCGGGCCGGTGCGACGGAAATGCTCCATGATCCGCCGCGCGATCGACGGCGACAGTGCCGGCAGGCCTTCCTTGACCTGCTGCAACTGTCGGATGATCCCTTCGCGCATCTGCTCCTTCAGCAAATAACCCGAAGCTCCCGCCGAAAGGGCGCCAACGATTGAACTGTCGTCCGCCATCGCTGTCGTGACGATGCAGATCGTATCGGGACAATCTGCCCGCAGCTGCCGCAGCACGTCGAGCCCCGAACCATCCGGCAGGCGCAGATCGATCAGGGCGAGATCGAATACGCGCTGGTCCATTGCGGACCGGGCATCGCGGAGGCTGGACACGCCGGTAACCTGGCAGCCCGGGAACGCCTCGACCGCGATCTCTCCCAGCCAGGTCAGGGTTTCCGAGACATCTTCCAGGATCAACACCGATTTCATGCCGTGATGCCTTCCAGCGGAAAGCGCACTTCGATTATCGTGCCGCGCAACCCCATCGCGGCCCCGCGGGCGACTGTCATCGTCCCGTGCAGCGCGGTGGCGCGAGAGCGCATATTGCGCAGACCATTGCCCGTCCGCGCAGTCTCCGGGTCGAAGCCCTTGCCATCGTCCGCTACCAGCAGGACAAGTCCGTCCGCCGCATTGCTCACACGTATCCCGATGTTTGAAGCTTCGGCATGGCGCAGGGCGTTGCCGACCGCTTCGCGCAGGATCGAACGCATGGCCGCTACCGATTGCGGCGGCAGTTCGGCCTGGGTATCCATCTGCCAGACCAGCCCGATATCGGCTGAAGACAGAAGATCGGCGATCTCCACCCGAAGGTCGGCCATCAGTTCGGCAAGGGTCAATTGCTCGCCCGCGCTGTTGTTGATGATCTCGCGCAGATCAGCCAACGTATCGCGGATCAGCTCGTCCTTACGCGCCGTATCGCGGCTATGCAGCGCGCCAAGCAACTGCACCCCGATATTGTCGTGCATGTCGCTCGTGATGCGTTGCCGCTCTTTGGCTACGCCCTGTTCATAGGCAAGGCGGCTGGCGATGGCGTGGTCCAGCATAGCACATAGTTCGCGCGCTCTTGTCTCTTCGCGTGAAGAAAACAGGCCGCGCCCATTCATCGCGTGTTCCAGTCGCAGCGGGGGAGTGTGCCGGTGGCGGGGATCGCCAGCGCAGCGCCGTCATCAAGGACCCTGGGCTTCGCGACCGGTTCGCCGGTGTGATCCTGAGTGGTTGGAACACTCCCTCCAGCAGTGCGCGCCAGCGGTCCAGGCGCTCCGGCTCGTCCGGTGCGAGAGCGACGCCGAGCATGTCGTCAAAGCTTGCCTTGGCCTCCCCACGCCGCAGCAGTTTGCGAGCGATCGTGTCGCGCAGGGGCAAGTACAGGAACCCGACCATGATGAGTGCCAGGCCGAAGGCCGGCGCGCGCTCCAGGGCGATCCACGAAATCAGGGCGGCGTCCACCGCGATCAGCAGTGCTGCGCCCGTCATGTAGAACAGGATGCGGAACGCCCAGCGATCAAGATCAAACAGGCGATACCGGGCAACGCCGATCGCCATGCCCGCATGAATCAGGAGGAAGAAAGCAAAGGCAAAGCCCTGCGGCAAACTCGGGGTGAGCCCGATCAGGCTGGGCGCGATAACTGTGAACACGAACGCCCCGGCCCCGACTGCAACCGACAGGCCGAACCAGCGCACGACCGCGCGGGCCGCGGGATCGCCGCACGATCGCCAATACTGCGCCGCCGCTGCCAGCACAATGCCGATCATCTCCAGCAAGGTAGGCAAATGCGAACCGGTGGGTGGTCCGTCGAAAAGCTGGGCAGTGTCAGCCAGCCACCACAAGCCAAACACGAGGAAGGGTGCCCAGAGCCATCGGATGGCAACAAGCGGTTTGGGATAGCGCAGGAGCAAGGCGATCATCGCCGCGCCGAACAGCAGCGCGCCTCCATGATTCGTCGCCGAGAGCGCATAGAAGAGGCTGCCGTCGATCGCCAGTTCCCGGGTGCTGTAAAGCGCGGCCGGAAACGTGAAGACCATGATGCCGAAGCTCGCCAGGGCAAACAGACCCGCAGCCGGATCGTCGCGCCGCAGTGCCCAGACCCAGCCACCGATCAGGAAACTCAGCAAACCTACCGCGACCTGACCCAGAAAGCGGACGGAAGATCGCGGATGGGACGCCGCGGTTCCGACGAAACGGCCGTCTCTCGCGTACTTCCTGTTTCGTCGATGACTACAATTCCGACGCTCTTGCCGTCTATGATGTCAGTGAGTGCCGTCTGGCGCGCAAAGAAGCGCCGCATATCCGCATAGGTTGCCAGCGTATCCGGCTCTTCGATCAGGTCACCTGCCTCGATGGCGAAGGTCCGTCCATTATTCCCTCGGATGGCAATCACCCGTGACGCACTGATCGTGGCCTGATCATCGCCCGGCGCGGGCGCTACCCGGACAGCGCCTGATTGGTCTGCCGTAAATACGACGCCCAGCGCCGGGCGACTGATCGCCGCATGCAACAGAGTCGCACCTGCCAACAGTGCGGCCAGCACCAGACCAATGATCGCGGATGCCGGTGTCAGACGCGATTCCATGATGTAATTCCGCCCCTTGCTTCAGCCCCGCTTAGCAGATTAGAACGTACCAGGGATTCGCGCCACCCCCGAACAGGGTATTGTGAAGGACAGAAATCCCTTTAAATTGGGTCGGCGACTTCTCTGGCTGCCGACATTGCGCCGTTCGTTCATTGGGGAAAATGACATGAAGCTGATTACCGCCTGCCTCGCCGTCTCCCTGTGTCTGATGCCCGCAATAGCACAGGCTGATGAAGCTTCGGCCTGGACCAAGTACGAAGGTCGAATCGACGGCGTTCTGGATGCTCTTCACGCCGCATGGCGCACGGGCGAAACTTCCGAAGGAGGCCGCCAGCGGGTGAAGGGCTTGTGTCAGGGAGTGACCCGCGACAGCACCGGTGGCGAAGGCATCCTCCTTCCAGGCTGGGCACGCAGCCTCATCACGGCATGTAGCTATGTGGACGAGCTTGCAGGAATGAATGCAGACACGATCTGGTCGGCAAACGATGTCAGGGCCAACTGCAATCAGATGAAGAAGGACGCCGGGGACATGCTGAAGGCTCGCCCCGTCGCAGCTGCGCCGCAAGCGCACGAGAAAGCCCGGCATCTGGGCGCGGACCTGATGTTTTTTTATGAAGGCGGCTGCAAACGGCGACGGGACGCCAAGTCTGCTTATCACCCATAATTTGCTTTAAGTTAACGCCGTTGAAAAACGTGATGCGAGTCGGCGCTCGGTCATCGTAAACGATGACCGAGCGCCGGTGGACTCTGGCTTACGGAGCTTCGGAGGCGGATTCAAACCTTCTGATCTCAGGCGGGAGGGGGCACCAGTGAGGGCCGTTGTCGATGCTGTGGCCGATATCTCCCGGCGAAGATCGCCACCCGGTCCTCACCGTTTTCGTTCTTCTTGTGGACTGAGGAAGGCAGAGCCTTCAGGCACTCATACAGGTCGGCAATTGTCCAAACAGATCGCGTCCTTCGGAGCCAAAATCCCATGATATCATGACAGCCCTATTGATGGCCATTTGGTCCCCATTCACGAACAAACGTGGATTTAGAAGCGGATCGCTCGCCTTCCTTGACCAAAAATTTTATCGCTCGAACGCCGCTTTTGGCGCTCAATCCGTTGGATATCTCATGAAATTCTGTCCGGCCATGTAATCTGGTATTCCGGTTTCGTACCATCAGTACGGAACCGGGTTGACCCGGCACACCGTACCCAGGCAGCGACTCCAAAATTGCTGGCATGGCCAAGCTTTTCGGGATTTGAGCAAACGTGCTTTTGCTCTTTGTGACAAGCAGGATGCTGTAAGTCAGACTGCGATTGAAGCTGAGGTTGAGCTTCTTCTCATGCACGAGAAGAACGGAATTGAAGCTTTGGTGCTTGACGGCACTACTGATGCCGCCCTTCAGGGATGCCAAGCTTAGGGTTCAGCTGGAGCTGGCCGCTCTTCTTGGCGCGGACGAGATTGATGAGGATGTTCTGGACCGTGCACAGCAGATCGATCCTACCGCTTCCATCGATGGGCATCATGTTGTCTTTACCATCAACGGCACCGCAGCCCGGCGTGGCAGTACGCAATCCGCACCTCGCTACATAATCGATGATAGCGAGCGACGGCGACTGCTGGCTGACCTCATTCGCAAGTCGCATCGACAACTCGAAAAGCTCAATGCTTCGCCACTCCATCCCGATGAACATGTCCACGCGTGTAGGGTGTGCCTGTCAATTCCGTATAATTCCAGCCTCAAAACCAGTTTTTTGGGCTTGGCTGAAATGGCATAAAAAGACCCGTTTTCCGCGGGTCTCACCGCCTCTGCGGCAATCGAGCGAGTGATATGGCGCTCCTCTGACCCAGTCCAATGTTCCGCCTTTGATCCGAATTGGGGACCAAATAGCATTCACGAGCATGCAAACTTCTCAACGCCGAAAGCGGCACCGCTTTCGACCTTATTGAGCCTGAAACTGAGAGGGTGGAAGAAATGAAAATGGCCCCGACGGTTTCCCGCCGGAGCCATTGATTTTCAGGTTCGGATGAACCGGGGCGGCGCTACTTGGCGCGCCGCTTCTTGGGTTCATCTTTGGCGGCTTCCTTGGCCTTGGCGAGGAAGTCGACCTGCTCGGCGATGATCTCGCAGCCGTAACGGTCGGTGCCATTCTGGTCGGTCCATTTGGTGTAATGGATGCGGCCCGTGACCATGATCATTGCGCCCTTGGCGACGTGCTCCGCGACGCATTTGCCGACGCCGTTGAAGCAGGTGATCCGGTGCCATTCGGTTTCGGTCTGGCGGTTGCCTTCGCCGTCCTTGAAGCTGCGTGATGTGGCAAGGGAGACTGTGGTGATCGAAGCCCCTGACTGGGTGGTGCGGACTTCGGGAGTGTTGCCAACGAAACCGACGAGAGTGACTGTGTTCTTCATGAGATTGACCTTTCGAAGCTGTTTCAAACCGTCCAAGGGACCATCCCTTTGACTGAGCCCCGATAAGACCGGGCATGGCCAGGACTGCACCAAGCGCAGCGAGGGAAACCCCGCTCACAGGAGTGGTGCGGGCAGCGGCGCGAAGCGCAGCAACACGGTCCGCATGAGTGCGGGTTGCAGACCTGACCGGGTCCGGTCAGGGGCTTGGATCAGTTCATGAAAGGGGATGTTTTTTTGGGCGGTGACGGCTTTGATTTAATCGTCCTCTGAAGTGCACTCACTTCGCCAACGTCGTGGCTTGGCAACCTCTGCTGGCCTGACACCAAAACCTTGGAGGGTCTTGGGCGGCTTCATGTGCGTCTCTCCTTTGAGTGCAGTTCACCCAGCAATCGCCTTACGAGACCGTCATCATCCGCGCCCTTCCAGCAGTTCATGAAGCGGCAAGCGAACAAGAATGACTAGGATTGGGACTTACCGGTTATTCCCTTGCGAGGGGTTTATCGGCCGGTTCTTCGCCAAAACCCGACATCCAACTTCCCGACGGTCGACCTCGAACCTTGACTGCGACTGGGCCGTTTCAGGACTGGCAGCTTTTGAAAGTCAAAGTCCGATAGCGGATGTTCGCCGACGCACCCTAAATCCCAACGTCGCCGCGACTATTAGCGTGGCTAGAGGCCTCCTCCCGATGAGGCAAACTAGCTACAGTCCGTAGGTGAGTCGTCGCAGAAAGGTCCGCGCGCTCACCAGAACAAGGTGCAGCCGGAAGGTCGAATGGTCCTCGTCGGACAGACCCGGATGCGAGCCGTCGGTGTGCAGCATCTTGAACAGGCCATTGATGTAGCTCTTGCCGTCCTGCGTCCATTCGTTGCGGTCGATGGCGAGGAACCCCTTGGCGGCGAGCATGGCGCGCCGGTTTTCCGAGTTCGCGCAACTGGATGCTGCCGCGTGATCCACCGCGAAGGCGATCGCTTCGAAAAGGCTCTCGAAGAAGGTCCGCAACTGGGCATTGGCGGCGGCCCAATCGCCGCGGGTATGGGCTTCGATCGCCTGGTCGAGATGTCCGGCCGGCACCTGAAAGCCGAGCTGGCGCAGCAGGCGACGGACCTCATCATCGGTTTCGGGAAGTGCGATCTCCTGGGGCAGCGCCGCCCTCAGTCTAATCGTATGCGTCTCTTCGTCCTCCTCGACAACATAGCCGTCACGGGCGAGGCCGCGCAGCAACGCGGCCTGCGCCGGCGAGGCGAAGCGCGGGCGAACCAGCGCGACGGCTTCGCGCACGAGCGCCTCGGTCAGCGTCACGCTGCCGTCGAGCGTGTGGACCACGAGGTCAGGCCGGGCGATCACCGCACGGGCGACCAGGCCGCATTTCTTGGCGACGCTGAGACCCGCGCCTTCGGGGATCTGGTTCTCGAGCGCCAGTCGCAACACCATGGTGTCGAAGCTCGCCTGGGTGTGGCGCTCGAGCATCTCGGCCGCCGCGACGATGGTTGGTCTGGTGAATGGCGTTGGCCGCAACTTATCTCTCCTGTGTACGCCGCGGGCGGCTATTTCTTCTTGCCGAGCTCGCGCGTCAGCCATGGCATCAGGTGATCGGCATCGGTGGTCGAAAAGCCGTCTCCGCTCGGCATGAACCCCATGAACACGGTCCCGGCATCGATCATCCGAAAATTATACTGATCGACCCAGGCCAGCATCCGGCGCGCCACCATGTCGGCGATCAGGGCGTCGGGGTCGATTCCTTCGCTGATTACATAGCTGCGGAATTTCTCGTCGCGCACGTCGATCGAACCGTGGCGCGCCAGTTGCTGGGTGATAACGATCTCGCAGATGTCCACCGCTTCGGGATCCCAGTTCGGCGCCGGGGTTGCGACCATCTCCTCTTTGCTCAGCGGGTGATAGTCATAGGCCCAGCCAAGCTTGTCGTCCTCGCGCTGAAGGCGCGCATCGAGGAACGGGGCGAGCCGCTCAAGCTCGAGATCGTCATCGCCCGGGAAGATGTCACCGAACCGGTCCCCCAACTTGGTCCACAGCAGTTCGATCAATAGCCGCAGCGGATTTTCGGCGTTCGAGACGAGCAGGTGCCACCAGCCGTCGCGCAACGGCGCGACATAGGGATGCCCGTCCATTTTCAGGATCGAGTTTGAGCGCGCAATGATCAGGTTGGGCATCGAGGACGCGCCGAAGCCGGCCGCGACGCCCTGGCCCTGCAGATAGTCGAGCAGACCCTTTCGCAGGCCTTGCTCGTCGACATAGCCATGATAGCCGAGGATCACTCGCACCGGGGCGAGCTGGTCGGCCAGCATCGTATGGTAGATGTAGTTCAACTCATCGGGCAGCGCGTCGATAGCCTCGATTGATGCGGGATAGTGGCCGGTGGCCTTGGCAAAGGCGCGGAAGCTCGGACCGGCGGCTACCTTGACGCCGCTCGTGCCGTTTTGCACATGGGCTTCCGACATGCGCTTGATGGTCCGGAGCTTTTCGAAGGCGTCGGCCAGATCGTTGCCATAAAGCGTCTTCTTTACCTCGAACACCGCAATCACGTCCGCAATCGGCCAGACGAAATTGCTGGTATAGGGGATCTGGCGACCCACACCGGTGACGATCATGGCGTCGATCTGCGCACTGAGCGTTCCGTCGATCCCCTCGACGAAGCCGTCGACGACGCGAACGTCAATCTCAGCGGGGATGACGCGATCGAGGATGTCGCGGGCGAGCCCTTCATACATGGTGCCGATCGTCGGGCCATGCTTGACCGCTTCCTCGTCGAGTTCGGCGGCTTCCTTCACCATGAGTTCGCGCAGAAGGTCGGCGATGGTCTTGATCATGTCGTCTCCGCCCGGTCGAGCTTCGGGTTGATTGGTTAGATGGTGAGATCAGTCATACGGCAGAAAGGCAAGCCGTACATGCGAAACATGCGGCGGTACGCTGACGACTGCCAGTCTAGCGCTCGCCCTCAGAAATTCTCGGCCCGCGGGTGATCATTCGACCGATTTGGCTATTGCGGAGATCGTCCAGTAGAACCTCGTCCGTCAGGTGGCTATCGGTATCGCCAGATCTGTTGTCGCCATCGCCCAGGCCAACGCGTCGCGTGGGCGGAAGGATAAGGGGCTTGGTTTGCTCAGCGCATAGTGCGGACTGCCAAAGGCAGCGCCCGAAAGTTATTCAAGTCCCAGTTTGTTGAAAAAGACTTTGTTGCGCATCTCAGCGTCTTTCAAAATTTTATCCCAGCTCAAAACCTCCATGTAGAGGCGGTTATTTGGATACCAGGTGAACCAGCCCAGCCCATCGGGCATTGGCGTAAAATTCTTTTCACGATCCAGCCAAGTCTTCACCTTCTGCGTCAGCTCACACACGACATAGCCGTAAAAGGGGGTGTTTTCGTTTACCAGTATCTCTCGGCCCTTGGGGGTTTTGAAATTACCGTCGCGGATTTGGTTCACGTATCGAATGATCTGTTGGACGGGATCTTCTTTGGATGAGGGATTGGCAAAGTCGTCTCTTGACGGCTTTTTGAATTCGAAAATGGTGATCGGGTTGCTCGCCTCATTCTCACCACGAAATGCCACCCGCTTATCGAAAATGGTGATGTCGGTGCGGCTACCATTGCCCGCATTGATTGGCTTTTCGGAGGAGACGTAAGCGGCAAAGTTCAGGCGTTCATCCAACATCCAAAGATTGTGGGTTTCCCAATCGATTTCATCGGAGTCCTTTTTCCGCTGCATGATGATGTCATGCACCTCACCCTCGGATTTGTATTTGCCGTGCTCGTCACGTTCGAGTGATTTTTCGAAGATATCGAGCACGCATTTCCGCATGGAGACATAGTGGATGAGGTCGCTCTTGCTGGTTTCAGAAATCCGTTTGACCAAATCCTCGACCTTGCCGTTCAGATCGTTGCGGCTGTCGTCCGCCAAGAGCGCGGCAACCTGGGTGCGGGTTTGCTGTTCGTTTTCAAATTTCTTGGCTTGGAGATGCGCCTCGATTTGCGGCTTGGTAGGCTTATAAGGCAGGTCGCTCAGGTCGGCTTCGGTTATCGTCAAACGATGCCAGGGCGCTTCCGTCGCGACATATTGCTCGATGGTCTGCTGCTTTCGCTCCTTGCGGGCGGCGATCTCTGATCCGACAGCGGCTTGGGCAATTTCAGCAGCTTTGTACTCGATGTCTTTCTGGGCGATTCCTCCCAGCAAATCGCTTTCTGTTTGGAAGCGAAATTCGCCTCTTTCCAGCGAAACATTGTCGTTCAGATAATCGCCAAACACATAGGCCTTGATCAGAAAATTGCGATCTCGACCATCCGCCACAGGCTCATAAAATTCTTCGGCAAACTCCGGAATGTAGGTTTGCAAGGTCGTTTCTGTCACTTCACGGCGATGTGCCACCAGACTGATTTTGCTTTTGCTTTCTCGTGGTGAGTAGAATTTGAAAACGCGGACCTCAAACTCCTTGGAGCCATCGGGCGAGGGCAATGAAAATTTGCCGTTGGTAACAGGCATCTCAACGATCTGGCTTTCCGCTTTGCCCAGATAGTCATTGAGCACGATATTGGTGTCAGGCTTCTTTGCCTCCCGAATTACGATGCGGGGGCACTTTTTAGCCTCATCCCTTTCAACAAAATAGGGCAGCAGCTTTTCGACAATGACACGAGCAATGATCTCAAGGCCTTTGTCCGGGAATTTCACCGATTTGATTTCTGAGATTTTGACCAATGAGCCGGTGCCGATCCGCTCGATGGTCTCAATCGCCTCTGCTACTATTATTTCCTTATCCAGTCCCATTTTGAAGGACCGCTGGAAGCATTCGTCGCCTTCTTCAAATACGCTGCTAACCTCAACCTTGCTAAAATATTTGAGGCAGGTGAAGCGACCGAATCCTTTGCCGCCATCGCCAATTTTTTGCTCGGTGTAGAGCGTATCAAATGAGTCTCGGTGCGTCCGGTTGAAGCCAATGCCGTTATCGATGACGTTGAAGCCGTCGACAGATTCGAGCTTGTCCACCATGTCAGATTGGCCATCACGCACGGTCTCGATTTCGACCAATCCAAACTTCGCGATCTTTTTCTCGTCAATCGCCTGAATGGCATTTACCACCAGTTCGACAATGGGCGTGTAGATATTGGTGCCAGAACGGATATTCTCGACCAAACGACGGACATTGACGTTGCTCATGACAAATTTCCCAGGGAGGTATGAACCAAGCGAGCGGCCTTGGCATCGTATCGGCATTCGGTGATCGTGCCGTCTTTGATCCGTTCAACAGCCTCGTCGATCACATGGAGCGGCACGAGAAACCATTCGCGAGGTCGGACAGGCTTACCAAAGCGATCAGTTATTTGGATGTCGTATGCGGCGTCAGCGAAAAATCGGTGGATCAGCCTTTCCAGCTTCGTCCGGTTGATGTTGAACAGCTTGTATTCGGCGATGATCTCGACGCCGGCCAGCAGGTAGGTTGCATCGTTCTCCGCTGCCGCAATACGCGTCGTGACACTGCCACCCGTCACGCCGATCTTGTGGATCAGGTCACGGTGCTGGGCGATCTGGGGATGGTCGGACTTGCTCCGCAAGACATAGATTGTCCCGCTTTCGGTGTCGTCTTCGCCCGCATTGTCAGAGAAAAGCGGCCCCGCCGCTGGATCGGTAATGCGCCGCCCTGCATCATCCTTGTAAAGCGCGCGTTGCAGGGAGCGGCGCAACAGGTTGCTCTCCGTCCCATTGGAATAGATGACCCTCAAGCGAGCGTCGAACTCGCCATTTGGGGCCTTAATGGTCTCGCCAACCTCAGCCACATAGGCTGTCTGACCGCCCAGGATGAAAAATTGGCCCGTGCCGATGTCGGCTTTCAGAAATCCGGCGTCCTTTACGAAAGGGCGGGTGCTACGAACGCCTGAATCAAGTTCGAGCTGCACATCGGCAAACAGTGGCTGAAATTTGGCAAAATCAATGCAGCGTTCGCGGTTGGCAATCTCTTCGGCGGCCTGCCGTTCTTCGCGTGTTTGCACATGGCGAAGCTGTGTGATGTCATCATCGCCGCCAGGATCAATGCCTAGTTCAGCGAGCAACGCATCATCATCCAGCGCATCGGGAACGATGTGGCTGGCATCCGTATTCGCCTCAAGCAAACCGTGCTTGTCAAGGCCCGCCAACAGCGAACGGCAATCCGCAAGCTCGCGCAGGCGATCGAGCCTCACTGCATAAAGTCGCTCGAATATGTCGCGCTGCTCACCGTGCTGCGGCGCGCGGCCATGCTCATCGTGGAATTTGAGAATGTCCTCAAAGCCCGCGATGATCCGCTCCTGCTGCGGCGTATAGGCGCGTGCAGCCTTTTGCTCGACGCTAACGCCGAGTTCTGCGAGCAATTCGTCGTCCGACAGATCAACCATTGGCGGACTCTTGAGCTGCCTGCTGGGCGCGGAATTTCGCGAGGGCGGCAACGCCTTCGGCAAGGCGCTTTTCCCAAGGATCTTGCGAAGTGATCTCGGGCGCGCGTCCGCGTTCCTTTTTCCACTGCAAAGCGCGGACGGCCAGGTCGCGGGCTTCGTCATAGGGAATGCTAACCTTGCGCTTGCCGATCACGGCGGCAACCTGCTTCAACGTCCCTTCGTTCATCGCCTTGGCGAGAACGGAATAGGCCGCTTCAAAGGGATTGATCCGGTCGATCAGGTCAATATCGAGGTCTTTCACCTCAATGGCAAATTTGCGAACGCCCTCGATCAACGCTGTATTGGAGCGCGCCTCGCCATCATCAATGTCGCCTGCTCCAGGATCGCCGCTGCCCGCAAGCTGCTTGGCCTTCTGGGTCAGGTTCAACGCGGCAACCGCGTGCTGGCGCACCGCCTCCTGATCTTCACCCGATAATTCGGGGTAACGATCACGCACGATTTTGCCCATTTTGAGCTGGGTCAGTTCTTCCGCCAAGGTTTCGCCGCCAACGTGCGCACCATCGAACAAACCGCGCTCAAGAGCGGACTTATCCTGCACGAACGCGGTGATGACTTCGTTCAAATCTTCGGCGCAAATGCGGGTTGCTTCGGGACTCTTGGGTGTCACAAGCCCCTTGATCTCGAAATGGAACTGGCCGCGTTCTTCGTTGAAACCGACGTTCGTTTGCCCTTCCTGATACCCACCTTCATATTTGAAGTCGGGCAGCGGCCCGTTATCCTTCGGGGTGAAATTGAAACGCGGTGCAAGCACCTGCTCCATGAGCAAGCTCGCCGCAATGGCTTTCAAGGTGTCGTTGATCGCATCGACCACGGCGGCCTCGGACGCATCGGGTTCGGCGATCAGATTGGTGAAGCTCGCCACTTCCTTGCCCGGCGCATCGCGGGTTGCGCGACCGATGATCTGAATGATTTCGGTCAGGCTGGAGCGATAGCCAACGGTCAGTGCATGTTCGCACCAAATCCAGTCAAAGCCTTCCTTTGCCATGCCAAGCGCGATGATGATGTCCACATGGTCGCGGTCATTCTTGTGCGCGGGGTCTTTGAGAGCCGCCAGAACCTTAGAGCGCTTCACCTGATCGCTGTCGTCCACAAGGTCGGCGATCTTGATCGTGCGGACGTTCCCATTTTCATCGGCGGGCAACTCGACCAGATGGAAGCCGGTCACGGGATCGGCACCCTTCCAGTCACCGAGATATTCCATGATCTCTTCGACTTCCTTGATCTTGTCCTTCGTGCTTTCGCGCGAATTGACCGAAGGGATATGCACGATGGTTTTGCGCGATGGATCAAGCACGGCCTCAATCGCACCCAGATAGCGGCCCGTGTAGAAAAAATAGCCGATGTTGAGCGATTTCAGATGCTCATAGCCGTTGAGCTGCTCGTAATAGGTGTAGGTGACGGTCTCGAATTTTGCCTCATCCTCGGGCATCAACACGGGAACGGCATCGCCCCGGAAATAGCTGCCCGTCATGGCGACAAGATGCACCTTGTCGCGGTGGATGAAATCGCCAAGCTGACTTCCCAGCTTATTGTCAGCACTGGCGGAAACATGGTGGAACTCGTCCACCGCGATCAGGCGGTTGTCGAAGGCCTCAATGCCAAGCTGCTCGACCGCAAAGCGAAATGACGCATGGGTGCAAACCAGCACCTTGTCATCGCTGGCGAGGAACTGCCCCACGGCGCGAACCTTGGAAGGATCAACGCGCTCTTCGTCGGGGCCAGGTGCGTTGCACAGATTCCATTGCGGCTTCACCGTCCAGTCAGCCCAAAAGCCGAATTTCGAAAGCGGCTCGTCGGCAAAGCTGCCGCCGATGCTCTTTTCCGGCACGACGATGATCGCCTGTTTGACGCCTTGATTGTGCAGCTTGTCGAGCGCAATGAACATCAGCGCACGCGACTTGCCTGATGCGGGCGGCGATTTGATCAGCAAATATTGCTCGCCGCGCTTGGCATAGGCGCGTTCCTGCATCTGGCGCATACCCATTTCGTTGGGTTTGGCCGATTCGCCTGTTCGTGCTGTCTGAAATGAGACTGCGGGGATAGGTTTTATATCATTCAAACTCTTAAGCCTCCCAACTAACGAACGCATACTGTTCTATTCCATATTCATGGCGCAAATAATCGCCCCATTCGAGCCAGTTTGCGATGGGTGCGCCACCATCAGCAAATTTGAAGCCAAGATCATCTGGGCTGCCGATTTCAGCAGCTTTGATCAGGTTCTCCAGTTCTTCGTTTGCTGCGTCTGTACTGATCTTTTTGCCGCGATCCAGAAAGCCTTCGGACAATGCCATAAGAAATTGGGCAAGATTGGATGCACCATCGGGCAGGTATTCAGGCGAATGAAAACACAGCTCTGTCCCCGCTTCTGTAAAACTGTAACGATGATTGGCGGTAGTGACGGTAACGTGCGGCGGAACGGTAATGTGTTCAGCAAGGACGGGAATGTTGTCGAAGCGGATCGTGTTTCCCCCATTGTCTAGCAAGACGTCTTCCAAATCCCATGGATCACGATGCCAAAATCGAAACCGATGTGACAAGCCGGACCAATGCAGGTGCGTTCTGTAAGCAGAGCGGTCGAGGAAGAGAGGGCAAACATAAGCTGCGTCACCAAGGCCTGTCGATTGAAGCCGTCGACGAAGCCGCAGCAATATGTTGTGCTGGAAATCCCGGTGATGCGGTTGTTTGTTTCGCAGGTCGAAGTACAGCGCGTGCGGCGACACTTGGCGGTTGAGAGCCTTTCTGTCCTTGATGATGCCAGCCGAGCTGAAATCCGGATATGCAGATGGCCTTTTAAACTGCATGTAAAATGGCCGAAACCCTCGAATCTCACCGTGCAGCCGCGCATCAGCGCCTAGCCAGCGTTCTTTTGCGCGGGAGAAAGGCTCGATGGAAAATCGGCGACGGGGAAATGTCATAACAGCCAAGAAGGACTCAAGTGCGAATCCGACAACATCCTCGGTGTAATTGGCGTCGAGTCTGAGTCCGTAGCGGTTTCGCCTCAGCATAGTTCGTCCGATTCTTCTGCGGTCATGCGCCCGATACAAGCTTCCGCCATCATGCCGTTTTCCCCTTCGTCGTCATCTTGGTGTAGAGTTCAAACAACTTTTCCAACCGCTCGGTGTCGTTCTTAAACCGCCGCCCGATGTAGATGCGCTCAAGCACTTCGTCGTTTGCTTCATGCGCGCGGCGGAGGTCGTCGGGCATATCATCGGGATCATAGAGTTCAGCGATGGTCTTGGGAAAATGGGTCTCGCGAGCGAGTAAGATGCCCTCTGCGCAACGGATAAGGTCGGCTTTTTCATTCCCCGTCAGCGGAGGATTGGGAAAGGTATTATAGACTACGGTCGCGCCGTAACGAATGCCGTTGCCCATTTTTCCGGACACAGCCTCAGCCCAGACCATGTGAAGCTTGGAAACCACAATCGCAAACTCAATCAAGCTTTTACCATAGATGCAAAGTGCATCAACGCTTGTGACTGAACCTGCCTCTTTCAGGTCGGCGGGGACAAATTCAAACTTCTCCCCAATCACCTTCCCGACGTTTATGTGCGTCTCGGACCGATAGGTGGTGTAACAAAACGAATGCGGCCGATTTGCTGTCTTCTGAGCATCTCTGCCCGCAGTTTTTCTATACTCAGCACATGCCAATATCCGTTGGTTAATAGGTTCTATCGCTTTGGCTTCGTCGATCTCTGTATCCTTAATCCAAAGGCAATACCGAGGGTTTCCATTGACAAGCTCTTTCGTTCCGAAATATTTCTTGATGAACTTTTCCGCGCGGTTGTCCTGTGCGACAATCCTATCGGCTTCGTCCTTCTCAAAGATTAGACGACGCCCGTCCACTGGATTGCTTCCCATCACCATTTTGGCTGCGCCGGAGAGTGGGTCACGGGCCGGTGTGCAAATGACAGGCGGGCCCTCTATCAAGTAAGGCGAAATTTGATCGCAAACCTTTTCGCTATCATTATCAAATAAGCGAGCCCTTTTCGCGGAATTGCGGTCAAGGCCAATGATCGTGCAGAATACACCCGCGTTATTCGCGGCGGAGTTTGCCCAACGGAATGGGCGGTAGGCAAAGGAAATGCGGCATTCCTGTAAAATTCCAGGCCAGAAATCAGAGACTTGTTCCCCTTGGCATATTGAACTTGTCGAAACGAGAGCGATTTCGGACAGAGAATGTCGAGAATACTCCACGCCTTTTGCAATGAAGGCAGTTACATAATCAACCGACTGAGGAAGGCCAACAGCGTCCATGTCATCAGTTTGACTGGCCGACTTTTTCTTGGCTCCCAGATATGGCGGATTTCCACAGATGTATGTTTCACCGCCGTCATTCTTGAAGTCGATTTGCGCCTGTTCGAGCGGGGTATTAAACAAATCATCCCCGTGCAGCTTCACGCCCGTGCCGGTCGGCGGACAGATGCTCAGCCAGTCTAGCCGCAGCGCATTGCCGCAAGTGATCCAATTCTGCGCGTTCAGCGGGAGCAGTTCCGCCAGCGCCTCTTTCTGCCCGCGATAGGTCACGTCGCACTGATATTCGGCGATAATAAGCGCAAGGCGCGCAATCTCTGCCGGGAAGTCACGCAGCTCTATGCCCCGAAAGTTCGTGAGCGGAATGTCGCTGTGCCGTTCTTCCTCATCGCGGCGCTGGTTGATGACCGCCTCAATCGCCCGCATTTCCTTGTAAGCAATCACAAGAAAATTGCCGCTACCGCAGGCGGGATCGAACACCCGGATTTTCGCCATGCGGTTGCGCAGGTTCAGCAGCTTGCGTCCGTTGTCACCCGCTTCCTCCAACTGCGCGCGCAGGTCATCAAGGAAAAGCGGATTCAGAACCTTCAGGATGTTCGGAACACTGGTGTAGTGCATACCCAGTGCGCCGCGCTCCTCATCATCGGCAACAGCCTGAATCATGCTGCCGAAAATATCGGGATTGATCTTTTTCCAATCGAGGCTGCCGATATTGATCAGGTAGGATCGGGCAATCTTGCTGAAACGCGGCACTTCGGTGCTACCAGAAAACAGGCCGCCATTCACATAGGGGAACACGTCGGCCCAGCGCGGCAATTTCGCATCCGCGCGATCGGCAATCTTGGTGTTCATCGCGCGGAACATCTCGCTGATGACGTCATGCGTGTTCGACGAATCTCGTTCGCTCATCTGGTCGGTCGTCGCTGTGAACAGGCCGGTGCCGTTGAAGATGTCGGTATCCTCCGCGAAAAAGCAGAAGATCAGCCGCGCCATGAAATGGTTCATGTCCGGTCGGCGCTCGGCGGTCGCCCATTCAGGATTGTCTTTCAGCAGCTCGACATAGAGCTTGTTGAGCCGTCCCGTGGCGCGAATGTCGAATGAGCTTTCGCGGATTTGCTTGACGGTGGTGATGCCTGCCAGCGGCAGGAAGAAGCCGAAATGATCGGGGAACTTGGCATACTCACACGCGATGGGCGGATCGTCGCTGGTGACGTCCTCCGCCTGGAGCGTTTCGCCGTCCGTGGCGAGGATGAACTTGGCCTTGGCTGACGCGGTTTTCGGACTGTCGCGCAACGCCTTCAACGTCGCATCGACCTCACCCGTCGCGCACGTCGCCAAGTGAATGTTGTTACGCTGGAGAATGCCACCAAGAACATCCGAGGCGTTGGAGCCACCTGTAGCGCGCAGGCGCTTTATGGTAGTTTCCTTGTTCCCAAAGGCAGCTAGAAATTGATACGCGAAATCGGCCCGATCAAAGGGCTTGCTTGCAAGTTCCGATACTGCTTCTTCAATTTCTACAGCATTCATTCTACTATATTTTCCTGCACCTCGCAGGATGCGTTTGACCAGCGATTTAAGGGTGACGCAATGTTGCGTCGAATGATCTTCAAGGACTAGCGTGTGGTGCCACGCTTGTCACCGAGTTCCGAACCTATGCAGGCACTTATTTGGGTGATCGCCAGTCTTGGCAAGCAATTTTGCCGAAGCAACGCCGAGAAGCAGAATTCCCCACACCTGGCTTCAAGCCTCATCCCCAACCGGCGGATTTTCCCGCTTCGCCTTGTCGAGAAACGGCAACATATCCGCAGCCCGAGCTTTCCCAGCCCGACGCGAGAGGAAGTCAGCGGCAGTCTCAACAACCCCGATCTTCTGCGCAATCGCGACAGAAATCCACTGATTGAGCGATACGCCATCTTCCTTGGCAAGACGCGCAGCGGCGGCCTTCACTGAGGCTGGCAGTTTGAGCGGGTAGGATGCTCTGTTCATGATCGTAACTCCTTCAAAAACTCGCCGGGCCGCAACACGCGTAACCCGAACCTTTCCGCGCCCTTCACAAAATCACGCACATTGTGCGTGATGAGCGCATCGGCCTGACCATTGACCGCTGTTTCCAGAACCATCTCGTCATTGGCGTCCGACAATTGCGGTCGCCACTGGAAGCTGACCTCGACCGCTTCACAGGCTGCTGCCAAGGCAGCCAGAAAACGGTCAATGTCGCGCAGGCCAAGGCCGTGGACAAGCCGTTGCTCTGGCCGTTTCAGCACTTAAAACAGCATTGCTGCCACCGGTTGCGCTGCGCAGCGCCGTCACGATGACGTCGGTATCGAGAACGACTCTGTACATATCCTATGAGATATCATGTTTCATGGGATGTGGCAATATTGAAGCGTGAGAGCCGGTCAACATGGCGCGCTCGATGGATGCGCCGATGATCTCCGCTGCATCCAGCAAATGCGCGTCATCGAAGTGGGCGTAGCGCGCGGTTGATTTGACAGTGGCGTGACCCAATAATCGCCCGATCATCTGGAGATTCTCTTTGCCCATCACGGCATGGCTCGCAAAGGTGTGGCGCAGATCGTGTAGATGGACATCCTTGAAATTCAGTTCGCGACGATACCGGTCCCAGACATGGGTGATGGTCTTGATGGGCTTGTGGAAACGCCAGTTCCAGAACAACCAAGGGTTGTTATTTACGCGGGGCAGTGACTGGATGAGGTCACGCGCCTCGTCGCCCAGCCACACGGTCCGAGGCCCTGTTTTGCTGTCGCGCAGCAACAGGCGGTTGCCCTTCACATCACCCCATTGAAGCCCAAGCACCTCGCCCACGCGGCAACCAGTGAGGATCAGCAGCGTGACCGCAGTGGCATTGACCTGCTCAACGCGGTCTTCGCCTTCACGGGCGCTTGCAAGCAATGCCCCAAGGCGGGTTAGTTCGTCGTTTGCCAGAAAGCGTGTGCGGTGGTTGCGCTTGTTCTGGCGGACCGAAACGCACGGGTTGGAATTCTCGACGCGGTAGCCCCAGCTTTCAGCCTTGTTGAAGGCGGCGCGCAATATCTCCAAACAGCGGTTGGCCGCACCCGGCCCCGACCGGTCAGTCAAGGCGACGAACCATTTGGTGACCTCGGATTCGGTCAGGCTGTCAACAAATGCGTCCGGGAACGCGCCATCGATATGGCAGCGACGATAGCCGCTCGCGGTTTCAACAGTCGATGGTTTCCAATTGGGTGAACATTTCTCCCAATATTCTGCGATGAAGTCGTCCATGTTCGGTGCGTTGCGGACCTGTTGCTTCTTGGTCGCCGGATCATTGCCGACGCGGGCATGGGCAATGACGCGCCGTGCGACCATCATTGCTTGGTGACGGGTCAGGACCGTGGCTGGTCCAATGGTGACGGTGCGCATTCGTCCAGCCATGCGGAGTTGGACGATGTAGACATGCCGCCCGCTGGGATAATGACGGATGCCAAAGCCATGCTCGACCCTGAGCCAGGTTGTGGTCCGTGCTCTTCCTTTGGGCTTTCGTGCGAGACGCGGGCTGGCCCCGACCTCGGCTAACGCCTTTTCGACCACCTGTTTGAGTGTCAGACTTGTCATGCTGACAGCCCCAGCGTTCCCGCAAGGCCGCCGGACACGCGTTGCGCAGCTTGCGCTATGGTATCATCGGCAAGGTGGGCATAGCGCGCGGTTGTTTCTGGTAAAACATGACCGAGCAAACTGCCAATAGTTGCCAGCGCGACGTTTTCACGAACGCCAACAGAAGCAAAGCTATGGCGCAAATCATGTATCCGCACATCGGGCAAGGCGCAGCGGCGACGGAAGCGATGCCACCAAGGATCAAGCTGGATCGGTCGATTCCCCTTCGCATTGGGAAAGACGAACGGGTTATCCCCTCGGCGAGAAAGCCCATCAAAAATGCGCACGGCCTGACTGTTGAGGTAGATCGTCTTGGGGCCGGTCTTGCTGTCGGGCAAGAGCAGGCGCGGCAGTTGCACCCAATCCCATTGCAGGTCGCGGATTTCGCTAACGCGAGCGCCTGTGAAGAGGAGCAACCTAACGATAGCGACTTGGGCGGGATAGGCCGCATCATCGGCCTCTAGTTCACGCGCGAGTCTTCGGAATTCGAGCGAACTCAGGAAGCGCTCCTTTTTGTTTGCCTTGTAGCGCGGCATGCCTCGGCACGGGTTGGAGCCTTTGCGGATGTAACCAAGCTGCTCGGCATATTTGAACATCGCAGCGAGCACTGGAATCGAACGATTGAACCGCATGCCCCTGCCATCTGCAAAACTATCGCGCCAACGGGTGATCTCGGCCTTGCCGATGAGGTCGATCCGCATTGCTCCGAAGTCGGGAAGGATATGCCGCCTAAATGCGTCACGATTGCGCTTCTGGGTCGAAAGCTTCCAATGCCGGGCATAGTCGTTCCAGAATTCTTCGACATATTCCGACATTACCGGAGCGATTTTGACGCCGATGCGTTGGGGCAGTCCATCGAGGGCGACTTCGGCCAAAAGCTTCCGCGCTTCGCCACGCGCAGTCAGCGCATCGACATCTTCTGTGCAGCCTAGTGATGCGCGCCGATGCTTACCGCGTTGGCGCACGCGCACGAACCAGTAGCGTTTACCAGTCGGCCGCACGCGCAGGCCAAAGCCTGCAAGTTCATTGTCCCAGATGACATATTCGCGAGCCGTAAGCGGCAGATTCCGGCGAACCAGATTGCCATCAAGATAGGCCCGATTCCCGGGCAAGAGCCGATTGGGGACCATATAGCATTCAGTTGTATCAAAACTGCCCTCCAGAGTCCCCGAAATTCCGCCATTTCTGGGGACCATACAGCATTCGACAGCACCCAAACTGTCGTAGGTTTTGAGTGCTTCCGCTATCGCATTTCCGCCACTTTTTCCCATATTTGCGGCTTTAGCCGCGTAGTGTATGCGGTTGCATTAGCGCCCGCGTCATTTGCAGATTTTATCATGATCGTTGTTCCTTGGTTCAAGAGGAACGGCGCCATGCCGCCCCTACTGACCAAGGCCTGACCATCGGGGATGCTCAGTTGTTTAGTGCGTCATCGTTACCGCGATGCGCACAGCAAACAATGCTTCGTTTACGGCAGGAGTCGAGTGGCAAGTGTCGTCATCGGCCAAATATTGTCAATTGCATTGACTGATTGGCTGTCCTATCGAGGCTGCGAACCGGTGGTGGCAGCGCCGCTGGCATGGCGAAAGGATGGTTGATGTTGCAAGGTCGCAACATTCTGCTGACGGGGGCATCGTCGGGTGTGGGGCGTCATTTGGCGACTATTCTGGCGGCAGAGAGCGCGCATGTCATTTGCTGCGCACGGCGTTCGGCCGACCTCAAGTCGCTGGTTTCCGAAATAGAAGCAGCTGGCGGCAAGGCCACTGCGCAGACCTGCGATGTGTCCGATGCGGCATCGATCGAGCAGGCATTCGACGCGGGCGAGGCGGCCGCCGGGCCGATCGACTCGGTGATTGTCAATGCCGGTATCAATCATGCCGGACCTGCGGCAAGGCTGCCGGTCGATGCGCTCGACCAGATATTGTCGGTCAATCTGCGCGGGGCTTTCCTGACCGCACGCGAAGGGGCGCGCCGGATGATTGCCAGCGGACCCCCGAAGGAATCGCAACCGCGCCGGATCGTCTTCATCGCCTCGATCCTTGGCAAAAGGGCGCAAGCGGGTGCTGCGGCCTATTCGGCGACCAAGGCCGGCCTTCTGATGCTGGCCAAATCGCTCGCACTTGAGTGGGCGCGGCATGAAATCAACGTGAATGCGATTCTGCCCGGTTACATGCCAACCGACATCGTGGCTGACTGGTTTGCCAGCGATGCGGGCAAGGCGCAGGTCGATGGCTGGCCCCGCAAGAGGTTGATGCCGGTCAGTGACCTCGACCCGGCACTGTTGTTTTTGCTCTCCCCGCAGGCCCGATCGGTTTCGGGCAGCGACCTGACTGTAGATGACACCCAATCGCTTGCCTAATCGGAAAGGAATGCACTCCATGGCGACACAGATCGAACCTCGCCCCATACTGGGCGTTCACCACGCGGCTTATCGTTGTCGCGATGCGCAGCAGACCATCTGGTTCTATTCTGAGGTTCTGGGCTTGGTCGACAAGACGGGCATCGTGTTGGAAGAAGTGACCGGAACCGGGGAAATCGACCCCTATCTGCACCTGTTCTTCCGGATGGGTAACGGCGAATATCTGGCCTTCTTCGATGCACCGGGATCGGCCGATCCGGACTGGTTCAAGCGCAAGGAAAGCTTTGACATGCACTGGGCTTTTGAAGTCGGCTCGGAAGAAGACCTGTTGGCCATGCAACAGCGGATTAACAGCTATGGCGTCAGTGCGGTGGGCCCGGTCGATCACGGTTTCGTCAAGTCGGTCTATATGTACGACCCCAATGGCATCCAGGTGGAACTGACCGTGCGGGTGAAAGACCATGATGCGATTCTGGGCGATGCCACCGCAAAGTTCGATGCCGCGCTGGCCGAATGGACGGCGCGTACCCGGCCCGCCAAGGTCGCCAAATTCGGGGCTGCGGCGATTGATCGCCGCAGCCGCCACACCCCGCAGCCTGAAGGAGTATCCCGTGAAGTATGAACGCATTCCCTATTTGGTCCTGTTCAGCGAACAGAGCGCATTCAAAGACACTTATGGCGGCGAAATCGGCAAGGTATCCGTCGAATGCCATCTGCTGAAATCGGAAGAACCCTCCGATGCCGTAGTGATATTTTCGCATCCGATTGGCGGCGGTGCCTATCTGCCGCTGGTCAGCACCATTGCCAAAATGGGTGTCCACACAATCTACTGTAATCCGCGCTATCGCGGGAACGATACCGCGCTGATCATGGAACGCGCGGTGATGGACCTTGCGGCCTGCGTTCGCGATGCGAAGGAGCGACTGGGCTACAAGAAGGTCTATCTCGGCGGCTGGTCGGGCGGCGGTTCGCTGTCGATGTTCTACCAGGCCGAGGCCCAGGATCCGCGCGTGACGCATACGCCGGCGGGTGATCCCTGTGATTTGACTGCAGCAAATATGATCCCGGCCGATGGTGTATTGTTGCTGGCCGCGCACCTGTCGCGCAACCTGACGCTGACCGAATGGATGGACCCGTCGATCGAGGATGAGAGTCGCCCGTGGGATCGCAATCCGGAATGGAACCTCTACGACCCGAACGGCCCCAAGCCGCCATTTTCGGCCGAGTTCGTCGCGGAATTCCGCGAACGCCAGATTGCCCGCAACCGCCGCATCACCAAATGGGTGAAGGAGCAGTTGGCCGAACTCAAGGCCAAGGGTCTCGAGGTTCACGAGCGTTGCTTTACCGTACAAGGTACCATGGCCGACCCGCGCTGGGTTGACCCGGCAGTCGATCCGAACGACCGCCAGCCAAACCATTGCATGCTCGGCGATCCCTTTGTCGTCAATGACGGCCCGGTCGGATTGGCGCGCTTCACCACTCTACGGTCTTGGCTGTCGCAATGGTCCTATGATGATTCCAACGCCGATGGCCTGAAATGCGCGGCGCGCATTTCCTGCCCGATGCTGGTAATCGAAAACAGCGCCGACGATGCCTGCACGCCCAGCCATGCGGGGCGCCTGATGGCGGCGGCCAGCAAGTGCGAGATCGAACACACCGTAATACAAGGCGCCAACCATTATTATTTCGGCCAGCACGATCTGGCCCAGAAGGCCGCCGAAGTTGTAAGGGACTGGGTCAAGAAGCAGCGATGATCGTGACCGATACTACGCCGCGCACCATCGAATTCGTCGAAGTCGGCCCGCGCGACGAATCGAGGTTGCGAGCTTCGTCAATCCCTAGCGTGTCCCGCAAATGGCCGATGCCGTCGATGCTGGCCCGCGGAGGCGGTTTACCAAAACCGGAAAGCGAATGATGACGAACAAGAATGCAGGGGCACTGGCTGGCCTTAGGGTTGTTGAGCTGGGCCAATTGATTGCCGGTCCGTTTTGCGGGCAGTTGCTGGGCGATATGGGTGCCGATGTAATCAAGATCGAACCCCCCGTGGTGGGCGATCCGATGCGGACATGGGGCAATGGCGAGCACAAAGTGTGGTGGAAGGTAATCGGACGCAACAAGCGCTCGGTCACCGCCAACCTGCGCGTGCCCGAAGGGCAGGATCTGGCCCGTCGCCTGCTGGCCGACGCAGACATCATGATCGAGAATTTCAAGCCGGGCACGATGGAAAATTGGGGGCTTGGCCCCGATTCGCTGCACGGGATCAACCCGCGCTTGATCATCGTGCGGATGAGCGGATATGGGCAGAGCGGGCCCTATTCCAGCCGTGCCGGCTTTGGCGGTATCGGCGAGGCGATGGGCGGCTGGCGAGCGATTGTGGGCGATCCTGATCGACCGCCGAGCCGCATGGGTGTGTCGATCGGCGATACACTGGCCGCAACCTATGGCTGCATGGGAGCGCTCGCTGCACTGCGGGCCCGGGAACGCACGGGCAAGGGCCAGGTCGTCGATTCCGCGCTGTATGAAGCGGTGCTGCAAGTCATGGAAAGCCTTGTACCCGAATATGATGTGATGGGTATTGTACGGCAGCGGTCGGGATCGATCCTGCCTGGGATAGCGCCCAGCAATGTATATCGCTGCAGCGACGGCGAATATATGATCGGCGGCAATGGCGACGCAATCTTCGCGCGCCTGGCAATGGCGATGGGCCAGCCGGAACTGGCCAGCGATCCGCGCTATGCGACCCACGTTGCGCGCGGCGATAACCAAACCGAGCTTGACGACATCATCAATGCATGGACACAAACCCAGACCGTCGACGAGCTGGAAGCGCTGATGATTGAACATTCGGTTCCGGCCGGACGGATCTATACCGGCGCAGAGATGTTGGCCGATCCGCACTTTGCCGCGCGCGAGGCAATCGTGGCGGTGGACGATCCGGAGCATGGAACGTTGCGGATGCAGGCGCCGATGCCCAAGTTTTCCGACACGCCGTCGGCGATCTGCCGTCGGGCGCCGACCCATCCCGGGGAGCACAATGCCGAGATCTATGGCGGGCAGCTGGATTTGGACGCGGAGCAACTGCAAGACTTCGCTGCGCGCGGCATCATCTGAAGCGACCGCTGATTAATAGGCAATTAAATTGACAATATAGATCAACCTGTTTAGCTGTCTGCGAAACAAACGGAATTCAGGCCCGCCAGGCAGATGCCGTGGCAGGTTGACTGGGAAGGGCTCGGCTAGACGTGCAATTGACTCAGGGCGTCCACCGTTCGGCGCGCATCCGCCCCCACGGCATTGCCACCATCGACGGGCCCCGACAACGGAGCTGGGCAGAGGTGGCCGACGATGTTGCCCGCATGGCCGCCCTGTTGCGTGACTTGGGCATTGCGAACGATGATCGCGTTGCTGTGCTGGCCGCGAACAGCGATCATTATTTCGACGCCTATTTCGCCATATTCTGGGCTGGTGCGGTCATCGTCCCGCTCAACACCCGGCTTAGTGTTCCCGAACTGCAGTTCCAGTTGCGCGATGTGGGTGCTAAGGCTCTGCTGGTCGGCGACGGTTTCGAAGAGCAGGCGCAAGCGCTTGCCGCCGAATGTCCGAACCTGTTGGTGGAACAGTTGGACGAAGCGGGGGGCAGCCTGCGCCATCGCGCGGCCCTGCTGGCGCCGCTGGAAGATGCGGGCCGTTCCGACGGCGATCTTGCGGGGGTTTTTTACACAGGCGGCACGACCGGCTTACCCAAGGGCGTCATGTTGACCCATCGCAATCTTGTGTCGGTGGCGAACAACCTGATCATGATGATCCACTTCGATCCGCTATGCGTGAACCTGCATTGCGCGCCGATGTTCCATCTCGCCGATATCGGACTATTCTCTGTAACGATGACCGGCGGCACGCATGTGTTTGCGCAGCGGATCGATCCCGCCACCATCCTTGATCTTACCACGCGCCACCGTGCGACCCATGTGTTTACGGTTCCGGCGGTCATCGACGCGCTGACCCATGCGGACCTTGCCGCCCACGACCTGTCCTCGCTCAAAATGCTGGGCTATGGGGGATCGCCGATGCCGGCCGCCACGATTGCGCGCGCGCAGGAGCGACTGCCGGGTGTGGCATTCATTCAGGGTTTCGGGATGACCGAGATGCCCTCGCTTACCTTTTTGCTGCCTGAGCATCACTGCATCGAAACCGGCCTTTCCAAGCTGCGAACGGCGGGCATCCCTGGCTACGGATTCGAAGTCAAAATAGTCGACGCGGAGGGGAATGAAGTACCGCGCGGACAGGTCGGCGAGATCGTCGGTCGCGGGCCCTGCGTGATGGCGGGCTATTGGAACCGTCCTGAAGAAACCGCTTCGGCTTTGCGGGACGGCTGGATGCATTCGCAGGATGCCGGTTTCATGGATGAAGACGGGTTCATCACGATCACCGACCGGCTGAAGGACATGATCGTTTCCGGGGCCGAAAATATCTATTCGATCGAAGTCGAAAATGCGCTGAGCCTTCACCAGCAGGTACGCGAATGTGCGGTTATCGGTCTGCCGGACGAACGCTGGGGAGAGCGTGTGCACGCAATCGTCGTTCCGATGGAGGGCATGCAGCCGGACCCCGCAGATTTGCTGGCGCACCTCCAACAGCGCCTGGCGCGCTATAAATGCCCAAAGACCTGGGAGTTGCGCAGCGAGCCGTTACCACGCAGCCCGATCGGCAAGGTGCTGAAAGCCGAATTGCGCGCTCACTACAACACGTTGCAAGGTGCCGTTAGCGACGTGTAAGCTGCTGCTGACCGGTCAATCAACGGGCCGTTATCCGGCCTGGTTAGCTGCTTCCGCTTCAAAGTCGATCGGATCGCCCCAGTCGAGCGCGCATGCGGCGATCATTCCGGCCAATTGGGGCTGCCCGATGCGTTCAGCCAGACGCTTGGTCATCATAGTCACGGCGGCTTGCGCATCGCGGCGCATTGGTTCGCCAATATCGGTCAAAACGACAATCTTGGTACGCTTGTCGCTCGGATCGGAGGCAAAGCGGATCATGCCCAGTTCGGCAATCTGGGACAGGGTGATATGCACAGCCTGACGGCTGATTCCCAGGCTACGTGCAATCTCAACCGGTCTGGTCAATCCGATCGTGATGCTCATCATCACCATCGATTGCGAATGGGTAAGCGTAGGCCAGCCTCGTGTGCGCAGATAGCTCTGCAGGCCGGTATCGAACCAGTAGAAACCTTGGAGAAGGGAAACGATCAGATAAGCCGATTGCATGAAGGGGTTCCAGAAAGCCGGGGCAGGATGCAGGCCAGATTAAATAACAGAGTAACCAAATCGATATCCATTTTCTACCCCCATCTATGTTGAATTCCATACCGCCTCGGCAGATACTCCCGAGGCGAAGGATGCTGCGGATCGAGTAGAAAGGCCCTTAAGGGAATTTGGCGAGCGCAGCCCGAAGGCCAATGGTTTGGGCCTTGCCCAACTTGGCTTCCATCTCGCTCTCCAGTTCGCGCAGCGTCTGCTGCGCATCCTCGCGGATTTTGGAGGCACCCGGTGCAAAGCGGACCAGTTGCGCCCTGCGGTCCTTCGGGTCTGGCGCAAATTCAATCAAGCCTGCCTCCGCCATTTCGTTGAGCAGCTGGCTCATCGCCTGCCGCGACACACCCATAAATTCGGCAATGCGCGAGGCCCTTGATGCACCATTGGCGATATGGGTGAGCACCAGCGATTGCGACCGCGAAACCGCACCCCATCCACGGTCCTTCAGGCGAGCGCGCAACTGTTCATCGAACCACATGAAGGCCCGCATCAGATCAAGCATGACAAGATTGCTGTTCATCACTCCTTCCTTGCGCGCTTCGTTGCGTGGCGCAAGCGCGAAGCAACTGATCGATTGGTCACGAGCCAATAATGTAAAGTACATTGACAATAATCGATTTACAACGCCATTATGCAGCTTGTGTGTTTCCGGGTGCGCCCGGAATCCGAACTGGAGAGGAACATGACAATGCAAAGATCGGAACCCGGCACCAACCAAGATCAGCCATGGCCCGAATGGGCCGATGCTTTTTCCGAGCGGCTGGCGGCTCGCGCTGTCGAGGCCGAGGCGCACCGCACGCTCCCCGAAGAAACGGTTCAGGAAGCTCTGGATGCGGGATTTTTCGGGATCCTTGCCCCGGTAGGGGTAGGCGGTCAGGGCAGCAGCTTCAGCGAATTCATGGACGTCGTGCGCCGACTGAGCCGCGGCTGTGCATCCAGCGGTTGGACACTCTCCTTTCTGGCGCTCCATGCGTGGATGCTTTGCAAATTCGGTGCAGAGGCGCAGGCCGCGTTCTTCCGCGATGGCAAAATGCCGCTGGCGCCTGCACCACTCGCGCCTACCGGCAAGGCGGTACCTGTCGAGGGTGGCTTCATTGTCTCCGGCCGTTGGGAGTGGGCTACCGGGATCAACCATGCCGACTGGGTGTTGGTCAACGGCCTGAATAGCGAAACCATGATGCCCGTTTTCTGCGCCATGCCGGTCGAATCAGTTGAGATTGACGATGTCTGGTATGTCTCGGGCATGGCAGCAACCGGCAGCCAGGCGGTTATCGTGCGCGACATTTTCGTGCCGGAGCATATGACGCTCGCCGCGCCGATGATGGCGGCCGGCGCATCTCCGGGTGAGGTGCTGCACCCTGACTCGACGCTTGGCTATCCGCTTCGGGCGGGGCTTGCCTTGGTTGCGGCAACGCCTGCGCTGGGGGCGGCAGAGGCGGCGCTGGATTACTTCCGCGAACGCATGAAGACAAAGCTGCAAGCCTTTAGTGGCGGTGCACGTCAGGGCGAAATGCAAACTACGCATATGCGTCTGGGCGAAGCCATGGCCGATGTCAGCGCTGCCCGGCTGACCTGGGAAGAAGCCTGCCGGGTGATCGAACGAATCGGTCCGCAGGGTTCCGATGCCGCGATTGAGACGCAGGTATGGCTACGGCTGGCGGCCGCGCAAATCGTGCGCCTTGCCAATTCTGCCGTTAACACGCTCGCAGCAGCGGCAGGGGCGAGTGCCAGCATGACGAGCGCACCATTGCAGCGACAGTTGCGTGACCTTCAGGTCATGCGCGGTCATGTGATGTTTGATTGGGATCGCACAGCCGTGCTTGCCGGTAAGGTAGAGCTGGGTTTCCCGACCACGCCCGCCGACCTGTTGTGAGGGGAACGGCAGTCATGGAAATCGCACCCGATTTCAGCCTCATCAATCCAGACAGCTTTCGCAACGGCCATCCGCACGATGCCTATGACCAGATGCGGTCGGAAGCACCGGTCTGGCGCCACCCCGGATCCGAAAAGCAACCCGCATTTTGGGCACTGACCCGGTTCGACGATATACGGTCGGTTTCCCTCGATGCGGAAAATTTCACGTCGGCGCTCGGTTTTCGAATCCCGACCGACAGCTTCAGCTCGATGGATCCGGAAATCGGCAAGGTTCTGTCACGCTTCATGCTGGCAATGGACAATCCCGAACATAATGATTTTCGTCAAATCGTTGCTTCGGCCTTCATGCCCTCTGCGCTGGGCAAATTTGAAGCACGGATCCGGACTTCGGTCGAGGCGCTGATCGCCAGCCTGCAAGGACGCGGCGAGGTCGACGTCGTCACCGAGGTCGCCGCGATCGTTCCTATCAAGACTGTCTGCGCGATCATGGGCGTGCCCGAAGAAGATGAATGGCGGGTTTTCGAATTCACCAATGCCGTATTCGGTGCAGACGATCCAGATTACTCGCCGACCCTTGCCGAAGCGAACGAGCGCTATATGGCAATTTTCGACTATGGCTGGGATCTGCTGGAACGCCGTCGTCGCCACCCGCAGGATGATCTGATGACCCGGGTGGCGCATGCCACGGTTGGCGGGCGTCCGCTGACCGAAATCGAACAGAAGAGCTTCTTTTCCAACATGATTGCCGCCGGCAACGAAACGACGCGCAGCTCGCTCGGCGGAGCGATCTGGGCATTGGCGAAATATCCCGACCAGAGGCAGTTGCTGGTGAACGATCCGCAGATGATTGCCCGCTCGCTTACGGAGATACTGCGCTGGTTCAGCCCGGTCTACCAGATGGCCCGGACAGCCAAACGCGACGTCGAGGTCGGGGGCACGTTGGTTCGGCAAGGCGAGCGTGTCGCCATGCTATATGGCGCGGGAAATCACGACCCCGAAGTCATTGCCGATCCGCATCGCCTCGATCTTCACCGGGAGGGCGCTTCGCGCCACCTGACCTTTGGCTATGGCGTGCATCACTGCCTCGGTTCGCGCCTCGCCCTGATGCAGCTGAAGCTTATTCTGGAGGCGTTTCTGGGTGCGTTTCCCGGCTATGAACTGGCCGGTGAACCCAGCTATATCCGCTCCAATCTGGTGCGCGCGATGAAGGCGATGCCGATCCGGCTGAACGGCTGATTGCCGTCTGCCAAAACAGCAAAGCGCCCCCGTGCGGTTGCATGGGGGCGCTTTGCTTTTGGGCGATGGAGGTCCGACCCTTGGGAAGGGCCGGCCGCCAGTATCCGGCTATCAGAATTCCTTGCGGATACCGATGGTGATCGTGCGCGGATCGTTCAGCGCGCCCACCTGTCCCATTCCGATCGGGCTACCGAATGAGAAGGTGCGGTAGACTTCGTCGGTCAGATTGCCACCGTTGAGGAAGAAGCTGAGCCGCGCCGGTTCATAGGTGAGCTGCAGCCGCGCGCTGACGAGGTCATAGGGGTGGCTCGAATTGTCGCCCGGTGCCGATGCAGGCTGGTGCAGCATCGAATCCGAATGGACCCATTGGCCAAAGCCCGAAAGGGTGAAGCGATCCGACAATGCGGTGTTGAAGCGCATCCCCAATGTCGAGGTGAAACGGGGCGCTCGCTGCATCCGCTCGCCATTTTCCAGTTTTGCCTCGGGGTTCCAGGCGAAGTTGCCATAAGCGGTCAGGACGTCCGAAAGCTTGATCTGGCCTTCGGCTTCCACCCCGCTGCTCTTCGCATCGAGCGAGCGAACCTGGAAGGCGCGCGCGGTCGAATTGTAGAAGCTGTCCTGGTAATCCTTGATGTCGAGGTGGTAGACCGCGAGCGAAAGGTAAGCGCGACCGTCGAGGAAGCGTCCCTTCACACCGGCTTCATAGGTGGTAACCCGTTCAACCGGAACCACGAAGGGTGTCGGGTGCTGGACCCCGAGACCGGCCTGGTTGACGAAGCCCGAGCCTTTGTTGCCCTGACCGCCCGAAATGTAGATCGTCGACGATTCAGTCGGGTTGTAGCTGAGCGTTCCCGAGAAATCGAAGGTGTCGTCCTTGACGCTCTGCTTGTAAAGCGGCGTGGGGCCGGCAAGCGCAACCAATCCGAGCGGGCGGCCCAAATCGTCGATCAGCCGCCGCTGGAAATCGGCGTCCTTCTTGTCGCTGGTCAGACGGCCGCCGACGTTCAGCTGCAGATTGTCTGCCATGTGCCAAGTCACTTGCCCGAAACCGGCAAAAGTATCTTCCTTTTGGTTGAAGCGCTGGCCCGTAGTGCCATACAGTCCGCCCAGAACCGGGAAGTTGTCATAGTAGCTGATATAATCGTACTTCGTCGTCGAGTGCAGGTAATAACCCCCGATGATATACTCGATCGGTCGGCCGGTCGGCGAAGTGAGCCGGATTTCCTGCGTGAACTGGCGGAAATTCTCGTTGAACTGGGAGAACAGCGTCGGTGCCGGGGTCGAATCCGAATCGAAGCCATTGACCATGTCAAAACGGGAATAGCCGCTGGTCGCCGTCAGCGTGTGGTCCCCACCCAGATCAAGATTGATTTCCAGCGAGTGGTCCTGGCTCTTCTGATAGTCCATCGGATCGCCTACTGCGCCCGCGTCTTCGTACTTGACGTAATTTTTCAGCCCGCTGTCGCGGACGCCCAGCGCCTGCAGACCGGCGACATTCTGGTCGGCAACAAATTCAAAGGCGTTGCCCGTCATGTCGAGGCGGCTGAACTGTACTTTCGCTTTTACCGAAAGGGTGTCCGATGGTTCCCAAGCGGCGATACCGCGGACGACATAGCGGTCGCCCGAAGCCTCCCTGCGGCCCAAGGTGATATTTTCGACAAATCCGGCCTGATTGTCATATTGGCCCGAAACGCGCAGTTTCAGTGTATCGGTGGGCACGACATCCAATGCGCCTTCCAGCGTATAGCTGCCGTAAATGCCCTCGACTTGCCCCTGCAGATAACCGCCCGTCTGGCTGCCAGGCCCGCGAGAGATGACACTGACGGCGCCGACTGAAGTGTTCTTGCCGAACAGCACGCCCTGGCTGCCTTTGACGACTTCAACCCGTTCGACATCGAACAGGGCGTCTCGATACTGGCGGGCGCGGGGATGATATACCCCGTCGACAAACAGGCCGACCGATTGTTCGAACACCTGGCTACCCGCCGAGGTGCCGACGCCACGGACGCTGACGCCGCTGAGGTTGCCCGGTGATTCGTGCATGGTGAAGCCGGGGACGCTGGCCGAAAGGCTCTTGATTTCAATTACGCCCATGGTGGCAAGCTGGTCACCACTGAGAACGTTGACCGTCATCGGCGTCTTTTCAAGCCGGGTTTCGCGTTTTTGCGCAGTCACCACGATTTCACCGAGACCTGCCGAATCTTCGGCATCTTGGGCAAATGCTGCCCCGCTCGACGTAATTGCGATGGCGCATGCGGCCACACCCGTCAGCATGCGTTGAACACTTCTCATCCTCTTCCTCCCTTATTGTGGGTCGACCCTTATTGTGGGTCGACACAAGTCAATCTGATTGACAGCATTGCCAATGGACCACTTATCAACGTAATTGTCAACTTTTGCGTTATTGCCGTCACACCAGCGGGTGGTTGACCGGCAAACCGAGATGGTCGCGACCGGTGACTTCGCAGGTGACATCCCAATCCCAGAATGCATGCGAGCAGACCGTGTTGATATCGCGCCAGATACGTTGCAGCGGCTGGTCGAGGTGGAAACTGGATGCCCCGGCGGCAGCCATCATCCGGTTGGCGGTTTCGCGGCAATGCTTTGAAGCGAAGGCGGTTTGCCCCTTGGCTTCGATGCGATCCTGCAAGCTGAAGGGTCGCGACGACAGAATCTCCTCAGTTTGACGATAGACCGACCGCGCCAGTGCGCTTCCGGCCCGGGTAGCGATCTGCAATTCGCCCAAGGTCACATGCGCATGTTGCTGGTCCTTGATGACCACCCCGCTGAAATTGCGGACCCGCTTTGCCACAATCTCTTCATAAGCGTGCAGAGCACCCTTCAGGCTGCCGGTAATAACCGGCAGGATCGTGCAATATGCGGAAATCAGAAAGGGAATCGAGAACAGCGGATTTGCGTGAATGCGCGAGCCGTCGGTGGCCCCGCCATGGAATTCTGCCGCTGTAATCGCGTGCGAATCCGGCACGAAGACGTTACGTGCGACATAATCGTTGCTGCCGGTGCCCGCCATGCCTGCAAAATGCCAGGTATCCAGCACTTCCACCGCATCCACCGACATCAGGAACGATCGCGGGCCATCTTCCGACATGCCGCTCATGAGTACCCAGTCGGCGTGCATCACACCAGATCCCCAGGCTGCACGTCCGCTGACTTCCCAGCCGCCATCGACTTTGCGCGCCTTCATATCGGCCGCCGATGCCGCCGGCAGGGTAACATAACCGCGGGGCGCGAACAGTTCCTCTTGCACCGCTTCCGGAAACTTGGCGACATAGATGTTGTGACTGATGTAGAATGCGGTGATCCAGCCGGTCGAGGGGCAAGCCTCGCTGATGATTTCGACCACATCCATCATCGTCGAAAGACTGGCTTCCGATCCGCCCCAGCGCTTGGGAACAAAGATCTGCAGCAGCTCTGCTTCGGCCAGTTCGCGTATCGAATCGTCGACCGGGCGGCGCAGTTCCACCGCCTCTATGGCGCGGGCGCGGATAGCAGGGGCCAGATCGCGGGCGCGCTGGATCAGCTCGGAATCGGTAGCAGGCATTGTCAACTCCATTGATATTTTTCCTGACATGACAATAAAATATCCATTTGTCTAATAATTCTTTCAGGAATGTGTTATCGGGGGTTATGACCACAGAGACAGTTAAACGCAGACCAGGCCGGCCATCACAATCCGAACAGTCCCCCGTCGATGACGAAGCCTGCCTTGACCGAGCGCTCGAGGCCTTTGCCGAGAGGGGTTACGAAGGCGCTTCGCTCCGCGAGATAGCAACCGCCTGTGGCATAAGCCATGGTCTGCTCAATGCCAGGTTCGGATCCAAACAGGGGCTTTGGACGGCCGCGGTCGAACAGGGCATGGACCGCCTGCACCACCGCATGGTGACATTGCAGACGCGCCTTCCGAAATCGGCCGGACTGGATCAACGGCTTCACGCCGCCTGCGTCGATTTCCTTGAAACGCTCGCTGCCTATCCGGCGATTATCCAGCTGATGAATATCGAAGGTTCGCGCAACAGCGCCCGGCTGGATTACATCGTGGAAACCTTTTTCCGTAACCGCGAATGGCCCGTTGCGTCGCTGTTGGAAGAAGGGCGCGACAGCGGCCTGTTCAGGCCCGTGCATATCGCCGTACCCTTCACCTTGTTGGCGCATGGGGCGGGTGCCCTGGTCGCTTTGCGGCCGCTCGTCGAAGCAGTGGACGAGCGGCTTAGCAACGAACCAGAGGCGCAGTCGCGACTGATTACCAGCGCCGCAGATCTGATCGTACGCGGCCTCAGGGCCTGACGGTCAGAGCCCTGCAGCTGCCAGTGCGGCCTGCGCCACTTCCATGTCGTGGGAATAATGGCCACCGCTGACGCCGATGCCGCCGACCAATTCATCATCGATCTTTACCGGATAGCCGCCACCGAACACGACCAAGCGCGGTGTATGGACAATCCCGTCCAGAAGCGGCGGATCGTTCTTGATGAATTCGTGCCATTCATGTGTCGCCATGCCGAACGACACTGCAGTATAGGCTTTGTCCTGAGCGGTGTTTACACTGAGCAGCGGGGCACGATCCATACGGAGAAACTGCACCAGCGTTCCCGACGGATCGGTGATGGCGATGCACATCGGCACACCCATCGCCTCCGCTTTGGCAACGGCGCCGCGCATCAGCGTTTCGGCCAATTCGTTGGAAATTGTCCGGGTGGTAAGTGTCTGAGCCATGTCTTTTGTCCTGTTTGTCAATTTATGTGTTGATCCTGCTTGCCGCCAGCACCCACCAGCTGTCAACGAAAGACTTGAATCGGAAAAGCAGTAAATTTAGTTGACAATATTGCCGGTGCGTTGGACTATTGCTTAGGTCAGGAGATGTAGCCAGCAGACTGGCAAGGAGAGTACATCAATGGAATATCGCCACCTTGTAGTCAGCCGGGATGGTCATGTGGTCACATGCCAGATGAGCAATCCGCCTTTGCAGACGCTCAATTCACGCATGTTGGCGGAACTCCACGACCTGCTGACCCAGATTGAGGCTGATCCGGACGTACGGGTTTTCGTCGTGACTGGCGAAAATGGCGTGTTCCTGCGCTGGATGGACCTGAACGAAATGCAGGCCTATGCCGAGGGGGCAAAGGACCAGACGGACGGAGGCCCTTCCCAGGCCGAGGAGTTGCTGGAAATCTACCGCGCCATTCCCTCGTCGCTTAGCCGTATCCACGAACTGGCACTGCGGATCCAGAACCTGCCTGCCGTGACCATCGCGGCGATCAATGGCGTGGTGGGCGGCGGTGGCTGCGAGTTTTCGCTTTCTTTCGATTTCCGCCTGATGATGGATCACCCCGAAGGCTCTTTCGCCCTGCCGCAAACCAGTTTCGGTCTGGTTCCCGGAGGTGGCGGGGCATGGCACTGCGTACGGCTGCTCGGGCGTGCGCGCGCGCTGGACGTTTTGCTCCACGGCGAATTCATGTCACCGGCCACGGCGCTCGAACTCGGGCTGATTTCGCGCCTGTATGCGCCCGAAACTTTTGATGCCGATGTCGCCGCCTTCGTTGCCAACATGGCGGCCCGTGCGCCGTTGGCACTGCGCGGGGTGAAGGCGCTGGTCAATGTCGGCACCAGCCAGGGACAGCTTGAATTCCTCGCCCGTGAAACGGTCGAACTGGGCAAGGTGATCCACAGCGAAGACGTCAAAGGCGCGCTGGCGATGTGGCTTTCCAATCCGGATCCTGCTGCGTACAAACCGGTTTTCGAGGGTCGCTGATATAATGGGCCTGTTCGATTCTTCCGCGCTTGATCCCTATGCCGAGAAGGATGTGCACTGGCTGTTGCGTTCGCAGGCTGCGCGCCGCGGCGACGCGCCCTTCCTGATCTGGGAACCGTTTAGCGGCGAGAGCGAAACCTGGAGTTACGCGCGTTTCTATGCCGACGCCCGCAATGTCGCGGCCGGCCTGCGGGCGCGTGGCATCGGCCATGGCGATTTCCTTTTGCTGCACGCCAATAATTGCCCGGAATTCCTGCTGACTTGGTACGCCTGTGCGATGCTGGGCGCGGTCGTGGTGACCACCAATCCACGCGCGGCGGTTGGCGAGATGACCTATTTCATCGAACATTCGGCTGTGAAGGCGGCTGTCGTCGAGCACGGCTATCTCGAATTGTTGGCGCAAACCGGTGCGCGGCTGGATTGGATCGCCGCCATTCCGACAACCGAAAGTGGCGATTTGGACATGCCGTCCGGCATCCTGCCCTTTAGCAGTCTGCGTGCCGATGGTGCGGCGCTGGAGCTTCCGTCCCTAGATCCGATGACGCCGATATCGGTGCAATATACATCGGGCACTACATCGAGGCCCAAGGGCGTCGTCTGGACCCACGCAAATGTGCTGTGGGGTGCACAGATCGGTGCTGCGCACAACCAGTTGCGGACGGACGACTGCGCCATGGTCTTCACGCCGCTCTGCCACACCAATGCAATGAGTTGGGGCCACTTTCCGGTAGTCTGGTCGGGTAGCCGGATGGTGCTGCAGCCGAAATTTTCGGCCAGCCGGTTCTGGCCATTAGCCGTCGAGCACGGCTGCACATGGGGCAATGTGATCCCCTTCGCGGTCCAGGCCGTGGTCGCGCAAGGTATTCCTGAACGCCATAGCTATCGTCACTGGGTTGTCGGTGCCGCCAATCTCGGTGACCTTGAAACGCGGTTGGGGCTCACCATTGTCGGGGCATGGGGCATGACCGAAACGGTTACCCATGGCAGTTGGACCCCGCCCCAACTGCCCGCCCCCGAACGCTCAATGGGCATGCCGGCGCCCGAATATGAACTGAAGGTGGTCGACGATTCGGGCAATCCCGTAATCCCGGGCGAGACCGGCAATCTGAAGATCCGGGGCAAGCGGGGACGGGCGCTGTTTCTGGAATATCTGAACAATCCCGAAGCAACCGCAGCCAGCTTCGATGCGGAAGGCTGGTTCGACACGGGCGACCGTGTCTGGCAGACCGTGGAAGGGCATCTGCGCTTCGCTGATCGGGCAAAAGACATGCTGAAGGTCGGTGCCGAAAATGTCGCCGCAAGCGAAATCGAAGCCGTGATCGCCGCCGTGCCGGGGGTGGGCGAGGTAGCCGTAGTCGGCCGCTCCCATCCGATGCTGGATGAAGTGCCGGTGGCATTCGTCATTGCACCGGCCCCGGGCGATGCACTGCGCGCAGCCATACTGGCGGCCTGCCAGCACGAACTGGCCGGGTTCAAGGTGCCTGTCGACATAGTGTTCCTCGACGAATTCCCGCGCGCCGAGCTCAACAAGGTCGCCAAGAAGGAACTGCGCGAAATTGCCAAGGCGGGTTGAGTTCCGCCAACCTATTCGAGACCAAGGCCATTCGAGACCAAGGAGAACAAGTGATGACGAGCACCGCAAACCAGCATCCCGTCGGGGTGCACCACATCGCCTATATGGCCGGGGATATGAAGAAGCAGCTCGAATTCTTCACTCAGGTTTTGGGCTTCCCGTTGGTTGCCATTTTCGAGATGCACGGTGTTGAAGGCGCATCGCACGCCTTTCTGCGGATGAGCGACGACAGCCTGTTCAGCCTGGTGCATGTGCCCGGTGGCGACAAGATTCCGACAACCATGGGCGTCACCCATGCCGGGCGCGGCGAGATCCCCTGCGCTCCGGGTGTGGCGCAGCATATCGCCTTTCGGGTTCCGGATGAGGCTGCGCTCTACGCAATGCGCGATCGCGTACGCAGCCATGGCGTACCGATTGTTGGCCCGATCGATCACGGCTTCTGCAAGTCGCTCTATTTTGCCGGACCGGAAAACATGACGCTGGAAATCGCGACCCAATATCGGGTGCTCGATGCAGCCACTTGGGTCGATCCGGAAATTCTTGCCGGGCTGGATGTTTCCAAAGAGGAAGCGGCAGCGATGGTCAACCCGGCCCCCTATAGCGGTACCCCCAATGTGGCCCAGCCAGCCTATGATCCAGCCAAGCCGCATCTTGACTATCCGAAGGAACAATATGCCAAGATGCTGGCGACGCCCGACAGCATCTATGAAGGGCTGCCTCCCTACGAACCGCCGGCGCGCCAGGCCTGAAAGACCATGGACGCCAATGCATTCCGGGCGGGAATGCGACGTCTGGCTGCTGCAGTCAGCATCGTGACCGCTTATGGAGAGGATGGACCGGCGGGCGCGACCGTATCGTCCGTCACCTCCTTGTCTGCCGATCCCGAAAGCTTGCTGGTCTGCCTGAACCAGGCAACCGCCATTCACGCGACAATCGCTGCAACGTCGTATTTTGCGGTCAATGTGCTGCGCAGTTGCCATTCGGACATCGCAAACAGCTTTGCCGATCCACAGCAACGCGCCCGCCGGTTTGAAATCGGCGACTGGGATTGTTCCGATGCACTCGCGCCCTATCTGAAAGACGCGCAAGTTTCGTTCATATGCCGACTTGAACAGCTAATCGGTTTTGGAACCCATTCGATCTGCATTGGCAAGGTACTGGACGTCCGCATCCGCGACGAGTTCGATCCCCTCGTCTATGCCGAGGGAGCAATGTCCCGCATCGCTCCCTTGGCCGGTGGAGCGAACGCAGCAACCGCTATGCGCTAGGCAAGGTCCATCCTTATCGGATAGGCAATCGCCCCGTCGCGCATGATGCTGCTCGCATTGCCGAGCGTGGTTTTGAGGAAGCCGGTAAACTCGTTCTCGCTCATCTCGCCTGAGGCAAAGGCGAACTCGCGGTGTTTGGCCGAACCAAGCCCGCAGACATGCCCATCAATTTTCACATTATAGGGTGGGTCGGTGAATAGAAGGTCGACCTGCTCATTGCCAATCAATCGGCCGAAGCAAGTGCTGTCCTGCGCATCGCCACATAGGAGCTTGTGTTTGCCCAGTATCCAGAGGTCACCCATTTGTGTAACGGCTGGGCCAGCAATATCCGGGATCTCGTCATCGACCGGATCCTTTGTATCCGGGTTGGCGTTCTGTGCATCCTCGATGATGAAATCGATTTCGGCTATATCGAAACCTGTGAGATCGAGGTCGAACTCTTCGTCGAGCAAACCCTGGAACTCGATCGCCAGAAGCTCACTATCCCAGCCCGCATTGAGCGCGAGTTTGTTGTCGGCCAGGATATAGGCGCGTGTTCGGTTTTACTGAGATGCGATAGTGCCAAAGTCGGTACCGACTTGTGGCCCAACAGTTTAGCCGCCTCGACGCGGCCATGGCCTGCAATGATCGTGTCATCATCGCCAATCAGCACCGGATTTACAAAACCAAATCGCTCGATGCTGGCAGCGATCTGCTTTACCTGGTTCTTCGAATGTGTGCGCCAAGGGGGACGAAAAATTGTTTTGGGGACAGGACCGTTGACAACCTGACGGTGCGCGCGCGCGGACCGGCGAATTGCTGGTGCGCCACAAGGGTTAAATTTGCGAGGTGCTTTTCCCTGTTATTTTTGTAGGGAATTTGCATCTGAACCCTACGAAAACTGCCGGTTTCCTGGGACCTTTGCGGCCAAGATCGACGAAAAGCGCGCCAATTTCCCTGTAAATTCCCTGTATAACAGGGAAATCACCCGGAGACTGGTTGCAGGTGACTGCCTGCACCTCCAAGCATATTGCCGTTTAATCACGGACGCCAGTCTCTGGCCGCAGAAACGAGGGGCGCTGTCTTGTGCCGGGAAGACCAACGAAGCGCGGCAAAGGACAAGCGCTACTCCGCCTTCACCACAGGCGGGGGAGCATATTTGCCATCCAGCACGGCTTGCCTGGGCCCGTACATTCGCAGGATCATCCAGAACTTGCCGTCGGGGCTGGGCAGCCAGTTCGAGGCCGAACGCCCGCTCGGGCGATCGTGCTGGATATGCAGCGTGACTGATCCGTCGCGACTGCGTTTAAGACCGGGTGTGCGATCGCCGATCGCGTAACGGCCGATCGGATTGGCAACCAGCTGGTTGTTCTCAACCTCGTACATCGTCACCGACCAGAAGGAATCGACCGGCGGCAGCTGGTCGGCGGCGAAGTGGATGGTGTAGCGGTTTTCGCCGCTCAGCGCCGCGCCCTTGCTATCCGCAAAGGTGGGGAGGTACATGGCTTCCTGGGCAATGTTCCCGCCATAGCCGGTCAGGGCAACCGCCGAAGCCAGCAAGCGATTGTCGCCATAGCGACCGATCGCGGTGGACACCCGCCAGCCATTGCTCATCGTGCCGAATTCGCGCGCGTGGAAGCGCACGCGGTTGAATGCAGCGCGTGCGGCGCGCAGCAGGCCCCGCTTTTGCGCTTCGGTCAAAGCCTCCGGATTGAACGTCTGTCCAGGGCCGATGCCAAGCGACTTGGCGAGCCCGGCGACTTCGCGATCCTGCTCGCGGACACCTGCAAAGGCCCAGGCCCGATTGAGCAGGCTGAAGAAATCGAGGTTCTGCCAAAGCGGGTTGCTCAGCTTCGGATCGGGCGGCGGCGTCGTTGCCGGAATTTCAAGATAGCGCGCATCAGCGTTCAATGGCTTGAGCGAGAAGGTCTTGAGCATGGCAACGGCCTTGCCGATATCGGACTTGGTTTCCGGCACCACGACCACGCGGGCCTGCAGGAACACGCCGGTCGTGGTCACTTCGATCCGGGTTACGCCGTCGGGCAGCGTACCGTTCCAACCCGGCGGGACATAGGCATAAGTGCCTGCCTGCGATCCGACCCGGCTGCCCACATAGTCGAGGCTGTTCAGCGCCCAGTCAGTGGCCTGGACGACCCAGTATCTATCCGGCACTTGGGGAATGGTCATCAGCACCGGGCCCTGCCGCAAGTCCAGCCACGCCAGACCGTAAATCGTATCGTTGTTCGGCGTGAAGTCGATTGCCGAACCGGGGTTCGCAAGATCGGGATAGATATTGAATCGGTTGAGCGGCGCGTTGAGTGGCGCATTGGGATTGATGTCCCGCTCCATCAATATCTGCGACCGCGCATAGACCGCGCCGGTGATGTAGGCCTGATACCCCAGCGCGAAAGCTTCGGCTTCCTGCTGGTCTTCCGCCGCAGTCTGGGCCTGGGCCGGACTGGGCGACAGCGGAACCATCGCGCTCGCCGCAAGTGCCGTTGCCATGACAATGCTTCGGACATGTCTCATATCTGTGCTCCCCTCGCCCCGTTCGCAGTTCCTATGCGCCTGTTACGCTGCGAACCTGCCCTGTGTCGAATCCAAACGCATTATGTTTTTGGAGTGTCCGTTCGTGCGCAGTAACCACTCGCTGATCAATCGCTCAACGGGGGGTGTTTGTAAGCGGAATCAAGTTCCTTGACCGATGCAGCAACCGAACCCGGTTCGAGATGGCGGGGGTAGTTGTGCCGGACGAGTTCGGCTTTTTCCTCGACGATAAACTGCCTCCCGTCTTTCACACACATCATAAATGGGTGGCGATTCACCTCAAATGACGGAAGGCTCTCCCTGTTATGGAAATGCCTTCCTGTCATCGCGGAGGAAATTCCCTGGATAACAGGGAAATCACGCAGAGAAATGGTTGCCAGTGACTACCCGCACCTCCAGGCATATTGTTACCTCGTCAATTTGCAGCGCCATCAAACAAAGGCGATATGCGTGCGGAGTGAAGTCGACGCTGTCTATTGTCGGACGCGCAGTGCCGGATAGATATCTGTGCATAACACATCATGCCAATTGATAGTGATCAGGTGGATTGATTTATGTCAATTGGCGTGTCGCTGCGTTGCCTAGAATGTGCGCCTGATCCTGACCCCAAAAGGGGCAAGCGGAGGCGTGAATGTTTTTCGATGTTTCGATAGCGAGGGAAATCTGGGCAGCCAAATACCGCTTCGGCGGCAGGGGTGATTTGCCTGCGGACAAGGATTTCGCGGCCACGGCGGCGCGGGTGGCCGCCGCTGCCGCAGCAGGCGAAACCGACATGGAGCGCCCTGTCTGGCAGGCCCGGTTCGAGGACATCATCGCCAACATGCAGTTCATTCCAGCCGGCCGGATACTGGCGGGCGCAGGCACCGAACGCGATGTCACGCTGTTCAACTGTTTCGTGATGGGGACGATTCCCGACAGCCTTGACGGAATATTCGAGCATCTCAAGCAGGCCGCGCTGACGATGCAGCGCGGCGGTGGCGTGGGCATGGATTTTTCGACCATCCGGCCCAAGGGGGCCGAGGTGAAGGGCGTCGGCTCCGATGCAAGCGGGCCCTTGTCCTTCATGGATTGCTGGGATGCGATGTGTCGCACCGTGCATTCGGCAGGCGCGCGACGCGGCGCGATGATGGGGTGCCTCCGGATCGACCATCCCGATATCGAGGATTTCATCGAGGCCAAACGCGACGGCGCCCGCTTCCGCAATTTCAACCTTTCGGTGCTGGTCACCGACAGTTTCATGGAGGCGCTGGAGGCCGATGCCGACTGGCCGCTGGTCTTCGACGGCAAAACCTTCCGCACCATCGGCGCCAGGACGCTGTGGCAGCGGTTGATGCAGGCGACCTACGACGTCGCCGAACCGGGGGTGATTTTTGTCGACCGGGTCAACCGGCAGAACAACCTGGCCTATTGCGAAACGATCAGCGCATCGAACCCATGCGGGGAACAGATGCTCCCGCCCTATGGCGCGTGCCTGCTCGGCTCGCTGAACCTTGCGGCACTGGTCGACAATCCGTTCGAGGATGGCGCGCAGATCGACGAAGGCGCACTGGCCGACCTGACCGCGACCGCCGTCCGCTTCCTCGACAACATCATCGATATCAGCCGCTACCCGCTGCTGGAGCAAGAGGCGGAGGCGAAGGCGAAGCGCAGGATCGGGCTGGGCATCACCGGGCTTGCCGATGCGCTGCTCTTCTGCGAGCAGGCCTATGGCAGCGACGGCGCGATCGCGCTGACCGAGCGCTGGCTGACCATCATCCGCGACGCCGCCTATCGCCAGTCCGCCGCGCTGGCGGAGGAGAAAGGGGCGTTTCCGCTCTACGACCCGGCGATGCTCGAACAGCCCAATCTGCAGGCGCTCGGCGGCGAGCTGCGCGAACGCATCGCCCGGCACGGGCTGCGCAATGGCTGCCTGACGTCGATCGCCCCCACCGGGACGACATCATTGCTGGCGGGCAATGTCTCTTCCGGGGTGGAGCCCGTCTTCGCCTACTCCTATCAGCGCCGCATCCTCAATCCCGATGGCTCGGCGCGGCACGAAACGGTGGAAGATTATGCCCTGCGCGCGTGGCGGCAGGTGAAGGGCGATGCCGTGCCGCCCGATTCGCTCTTCGTCAGCGCCCAGTCGCTCGATCCCGGTGCGCATGTCCGGATGCAGGCCGCCGCGCAGGCGCTGATCGACAGCTCGATTTCCAAGACGGTGAATGTGCCTGAGGATATCGGGTTCGACGATTTCTCCGACGTGTACATCGAGGGGTACCGGCGCGGGTGCAAGGGACTGACGACCTACCGGCCCAATGCGGTCACAGGCTCGGTGCTCAGCGTCGCGCCGGTCGAGGCACCGGTTGCGGTGCAGCCCGGCCTTGCGCACCGCGAGGAGGCACTGGAAGGCACGACCTACAAGCTCAAATGGCCCGACAGCGCCCATGCCGTCTATGTCACCATCAACAATATCGAAAGCGACGGCGCGGCGCGCCCGTTCGAAATCTTCATCAATTCGAAGAATATGGAACATTATGCCTGGACGCTGGGGCTGACGCGGATGATTTCGGCGGTGTTCCGGCGCGGCGGCGATGTCTCCTTCGTTGCCGACGAACTGAAGGCGGTGTTCGATCCGCGCGGCGGATCGTGGATGAACGGCAAATATGTGCCCTCGCTGCTCGCGGCGATCGGCGGTGTCATCGAACGGCATCTCGAGCAGTTTGCTCCGGGGCAGCTCGACCTGCCGGTGATTCCCAAGGCCGAAAGACAGGCGGTGATCGGCGCGCCCGCCGGGCCCATATGCCCCCAATGCAACGCCATCGGGATGATCCGCGAGGAAGGGTGCAACAAATGCCTCGAATGCGGCTATTCCAAATGCGGATGAGCGGCCTGCGTGCTGCTGCACAGGGCCGCATCCTCCATGGATCGGGAACCGTCAATCTGCGGGCTGTTGTTTTGCGATTGCCGCTTCGCTCAGAATAATATCGTCACAAACGCCAATGCAGAGAGAAAACTCAACAGTGTCGCGCCCAGCACCGGCATGATTGCGGGCCAGCCCATTTCCAGAAGCAGGTCCATCCGGCTCCGCATTGCGGTTGCGGTAACTGCCAGCAGCAGCAGCCCCTTGGATGCGGACAAGGCATAATCGGCGACCATTGCCGGTATCTCGACAAGCGAGTTCAGGGCAACGGTTGCGAGGAAGGCTGTGATGAACCACGGCAAGGCCAAGCGACGCCACCGGGCCTGTCCCGCAGGTGCGCCGGCGCTTCCAATAGCGAGCGTCACCAGCGCGACAATCGGGGCGAGCAAGGCAACCCGCGCGAGCTTGACGATCGTCGCATAACTTCCTGCAGCGTCGGAAAAGGCGTAGCCCCCGCCGATGGCCTGCGCCACATCATGTATCGACGCACCGATCAGGAAGCCCGCCTGTTGGTCGCTCAGGTCCAGATAGGATGCAATGATCGGATAGACCGACATGGCAAGTGCGCTTGCGAGAGAAATGCCGACAAGTGTTAGCGCGAATTGCGCCTGCGACAGCCGATCCCTTCCGATCACACCGTAAAGTGCGAGCGCCGCGCTTGCCCCGCAAATCGCCGTCGCCCCGCCTGCCAAGAGCCCGGCATAGCTCGATTGGCCAAAGAGCCTCGCGCTGGCGATACCGGCAAGCAGGGTCAGAACCATCACCACAACCAGGGCAAGGAAGGGAACAACCCCCAATGCGCCGATTTGCATGAAGGTCACCTGAAAACCAAGGACAACAATGCCCCAGCGCAGGCAGGTGCGCGAGGCGAAGTCGAGCCCCGAATGCGTTCGCGCGTCCCGGGCAATGAAGCTCAGCGACAGGCCCACCAGCAGGCCGAGCAGGATGATCGGGAAGTGGTAATGTTCAGAAAGCCATGCCGCCGCCGCAGAGGCGACCCCGCAAATGACGAGGCCGGGCAACAGGTTTTCCTTTGTATCGATCTGATCTGCGGGCTTGCTGTGCTCAGCAAGATGGATCTCACCGAACAGATCGCCGCCATAGGGAATGGCGTCCCAATCGGGACGCGGCCTGGGCGGTCGGTTCAGGTCAAAGGAGGATGTCTCGGTCATATCTCTCGAAGATCAATTGCGTCGAATTTTGAGCAGCATATGTGCCAAGCCAGTTAGGGGATTGCTGCCCAATTGGAAAGCGGCGCATGATGCACCGGCGTGCTTGGGCATTGAGGCCTTTATCCGCCTCCGCTATCCGCATATGCACGAAGCCGATACGATCCAGCACGGGAAAGTCGGATACAAGCGATGGAAATATACGATGTCGCGGTCGTTGGCGGCGGAGTCAATGGATGTGGCATCGCCCGTGATGCGGCGGGACGCGGCGCGCGCGTACTGCTGCTCGAAGCCAAGGATCTGGCAAGCGGAACTTCGTCGGCATCGAGCAAGCTGATCCATGGCGGGCTGCGCTATCTCGAACATTATGAATTTGCGCTGGTTCGGGAGTCGTTGAGCGAGCGCGAAACGCTTTGGGCAATCGCGCCGCATATCATCTGGCCGATGCGCTTCGTCCTGCCGCATGTAAAAGGCCTGCGTCCCCGATGGTTGTTGCGGCTGGGCCTGTTTCTCTACGATCATCTGGGCGCGCGCAAGCGGTTGCCCGCGGCGGAAAGTGTGAAACTCTCGCGGCACCCGGCAGGTGCACCCTTGAAGCCCGAATTTGTGAACGGCTTTGTCTATTCGGATTGCTGGGTCGACGATGCACGGCTCGTCGTGCTCAACGCCCGCGATGCTGCTGCGCATGGTGCCGATGTAGTGACGTGCTGTCCGGTAACCCGGCTCGACCGCAAGCGAGACGTCTGGTACATCGAGGCAGGCGAACGCACATTCCAGGCACGCGCCATTGTCAACGCCGCCGGTCCCTCGGTGCTGCAAGTGCTCAGCCACAGCCCGGACAAGGCGGACTACGACATGCGGCTGGTGCGGGGTTCGCATATCGTCGTGCGCAGGATTTTCGAACATCCCTATCCCTATTTCTTCCAGCTTCCCGATGGCCGCATCTTCTTCGCCATTCCGTACGAGCATGATTTCACACTGATCGGCACCACCGATGCAGATCACAAAGACGGTCTGGACCATATCGAAGCGAGCCCGGAGGAGATTGCCTATCTGTGCGAAGGCGCAAGCCATTTTTTCCGGACACCCATATGCCCGGAAGATGTTGTCTGGTCCTATTCAGGCGTTCGACCGCTAGTCGACGATGGATCGGGTAAGCCCGAGGCCGCGACGCGCGGCTATCGGCTTGACCTCAGCGAAGCCAGGGACGGTGCACCGATCCTCAACATTTTTGGCGGCAAGATCACAACCTACCGCCACCTCGCCGAAGAAGCGGTCGATCTGTTGGCAACAAGATTGTCCCTGCCGCAAAACTGCCATTGGACAGCGGCCAAACCCCTGCCCGGCGGCAATTTCGATGTCGCCGCGACCGCCAGCGAATATCGGAAACTGCAGGATCATTATCCCTTCCTCGAACCCGATTGGGCAGATCGCCTGTTCAAATGCTATGGCCTTGATACCTACGCCATATTGGGCAGCGCAAAGACGCTGACGGATTGCGGGCTGCATTTCGGCCACGGCCTGACCCAATGCGAGGTCGACCATCTGGTACGCAACGAATGGGCCCGCGATGCCCAAGACATTCTATGGAGGCGCACCAAGCTCGGCCTCCGGCTGACGCCGCAGGAGCAAATGGAGTTGGAAAATTACTTGCGGGAAAGGGTGATCGCATGACGCCTAATAGGGACGTCAATAGCAAATTGGTTGATCCAGTCCATTCGACCGAAATGGCGCCGGGAATAGCGCTGGCGGTTGCAGAGAAATTGGGAGGCATGCGGATTTTTCAGTGTGTTATCCAGGGCTTACTGAACAAGATGTTTGGAGATGAATGGAACACCCAGTGAGCAAAGTCTATTGATTTCGGGTGCGGGATACAGGTCAATACAATTGTATCAGCGGATAATGGTTGCTTGTGCCGTAGGAAACGAAGTTGCTAGGGTTCACCTTAACCGCTAACGGACTGATCCGATGCCAATGTCGTTCGCTGAAAACCTCTCGAAAACACTTCTTGAACTACCGAGAATACAAAAACGAGCAATCGCAATTTTTGTAGACATAGTGTTGTGTCTTTTCACGGTAGCTTTGGCGTATCGGTTGCGGCTGGACGCCTGGATTTATCCCATCGGCAACCAATGGCTATCTTATTTGGCCGCGATATTTATCGCCATCCCGATATTTGTCAGGTTCGGATTATATCGAGCAATCTTCCGCTATGTAGGATGGTATGCCTTAAGTGCGGTGACATTGGCATGCCTCCTTTACGGAGCAATTTACTCACTCATTTTTTCCGTCATCGGCATAACGTTAGTACCGCGGACAACCGGTTTTCTTCAGCCCATACTTCTCTTTATCGCGGTCGGAGCCTCACGCGCTGCTGCTCGTTTTTGGCTTGGCGGTGGATATGCGGCCATTCTGGGCAGCTCTCAACGGCGGCGTGTGCTAATCTATGGAGCCGGATCTGCGGGGCGCCAGCTTGCAGGCGGATTGGCGAGCAGTCACGAAATGCAGGTGGTTGCGTTTGTCGATGATGATCAGGCGCTTCACGGCAACTCTTTAAACGGCAAGCCAATTTTTTCACCAAGCAAACTGGCGGATGTTCTTGAAGATCTAGCAATTAATGATGTCTTGCTCGCAATTCCGTCGCTTTCGCGGAAGCGTCGAAACGAGATTGTCGACAGTCTTCGCGGTCATGACGTGACGGTGCGAACCTTACCCGGCATATTCGAACTGGCAGATGGCAAGGTTACGATTAATGACTTGAGGCCACTCCAGATTGAAGACTTGCTAGGCCGAGATCCAGTGCCGCCTGAGTCCTCCTTAATGGCCAAGTGCATTGAAGGTAAATGCGTTCTTGTGACCGGTGCAGGTGGATCAATTGGAGGCGAGCTGTGCCGGCAAATTTTGATTCAAAACCCGTCTCATTTAGTCTTAATCGACCATAGCGAGTTTAACCTCTACGTGATCGATCAAGAGTTAGCGGCCCTGAAACCTGCGGAATGCGACACCGCAATAGTGCCAGTCCTGGCGTCGGTGACTGATCGCGCTCGGATAGAAGAAATAATTCGCCTTTATTCGCCCGCTACGGTGTACCACGCCGCAGCATATAAACATGTGCCACTGGTGGAGGCCAACCCAAACGAAGGTGTTCGTAACAATATTTTTGGCACGCGTATCGTTGCTGAACTGGCGGAAAAATATGGGGCAGACGATTTCGTGCTGATCAGTACTGACAAGGCCGTTCGTCCACCCAATATAATGGGAGCGACCAAGCGTATCGCTGAGATGGTGCTACAAGTCATGGCCGAGAAATCTTCCTCGACCCGGTTTTCCATGGTGCGATTTGGCAATGTACTCGGATCTAGCGGATCAGTAGTGCCGTTGTTTAGAAAGCAAATCGCCGCCGGTGGCCCCGTAACTGTGACGCACCCTGAAGTGACGCGCTACTTCATGACAATTCCCGAGGCAGCGCAACTCGTAATCCAAGCGGGAGCCATGGCGACAAGCGGAGATGTGTTCGTTCTCGATATGGGCGAACCTGTCAAGATCGTCGATCTCGCCCGGCGGATGATTGAACTTTCCGGTCTGCAGGTGAAAGACGGCGTCACGGATGACGGGATAGAAATACGAATCACTGGTCTAAGGTCGGCCGAAAAGCTGTACGAAGAATTGCTACTGGCGGATCTTCCCCTACCGACACCCCATCCTCGCATAATGCGCGCTAGAGAGCCTTTACCTGATGTTCAGAGGGTAGAGGATTTTCTGAAATCCGATTCGCAATTTTTGCAAGATTACAATATCGATACTATCATTGAAAATATGAAAATACTTGTTCCGACACTTGCTAGGTAATCACAATGTTCCAGTAATTTTATACATTGCTGTAATCCTTCTACATTAGGTAAAAATTTTCAGCTTGAACATTTCTATAAAAACAATTGGAGGCAAACTTGGCTGTTAAAATAGCATTTACGGGGCTTTCTGAGCAGGCGGCACGGCTTCGCTCGCAGATCGATAAGAATATAGCTGCCGTTCTCGATCATCAGCAGTTTATCATGGGCCCAGAAGTTCGCATCCTAGAAGAAAAACTACAAAAATTTTGCGGTGCGAAGCATGCAATAGCAGTAGCCAATGGAACCGATGCTCTTCAAATTGCATTGATGGCACAGGGAATTAGTCCAGGCGATTCGATTTTTGTTCCGTCCTTCACTTATACTGCAACTGCAGAAGTCATATTGATCTTGGGCGCCGTACCAATTTTTGTCGATGTCAAAGAAGGCAGTTTTAACATCGATTGTGATGATTTGAAGTTGAAAATTGCGGCGGCGCGACAGCGCGGTGCAAATCCCAAGGCCGTTATCGCCGTGGACCTTTTCGGTCTGCCGGCAGATTGGAAAACGCTGAACGCGATTGCGCGTGCAGAAGGACTGGCACTGATTGCCGATGCCGCACAAAGCTATGGTGCCGTCGCCGCATCGGGCCAGAAAGTCGGCACGTTGGCACCGATCACAACAACGAGCTTTTTTCCGGCGAAGCCACTGGGATGCTATGGCGATGGAGGGGCAATCTTCACCGACGACGACGACTTGGCCCAAGCGATGCGCTCCATTCGAGTACATGGTCAGGGGAAAGCGAAGTATGAAACCGTGCGGGTCGGCATGAACAGCAGACTGGACACGATTCAAGCCGCCATCCTTTTGGCGAAGCTGGAAATCTTTGCCGAGGAAATCGAAAATAGGAACGCTCTGGCACATGCCTATCATAAACGTCTCAGTGCGGCGGTCCGGACGCCGGAAAAGCCGGACGGCGTGATTTCTGCATGGGCACAATACACCGTACGCGTGCACAAGCGGGAGCAAATTCAAACGCAGCTTTCGGCCGACGGCGTTCCTACCGCAGTCTATTATCCGTTACCGATGCATCTGCAGCCTGCCTATGCCCAATATGGCAACGGGCCGGGCTCTCTCACTGTGTCCGAGCGCCTCAGCAGCGAGGTTATGAGTCTTCCGATGAATCCCTATTGGCAGCCCGACGACGTTGAGACCGTGTGCCTATCGTTGCTGAATGCGCTATCAAACTAAAACCTCTCAAAAGGGAATTTTTGTAGAATGAGTAGCGAACAACCCATATCGCTTGCGGCGCAGTTGCGAGGCAAGATCGACAATCGAACCAGCGTCATCGGCATTATCGGCATGGGATATGTCGGGCTGCCGCTAGCCGTCGCCGCTTATGACGCCAAATTTCCGATCCTGGGGTTCGATGTCGATCAAGCAAAGATCGACGGGATAAATGGCGGCCGGTCCCCTATCGGCAGGATCGGTGACGAGACGATTAGCAAGATGCGCCAATCGGGGCGGTTCGAAGTAACCGATGATTATCGCCGTTTGGGTGAATGCGACGTGATCATCATCTGCGTCCCCACGCCGTTGAACAAATATCGCGAGCCTGATCTTTCCTATGTCACCGGGACGACCCAGAGAATCGCTGAACATATCCGGCCCGGCCAGATAATATCGCTTGAATCGACAACCTATCCGGGCACGACGAGGGACGTGATGCGTCCGATTCTCGAGGGCAAACGCCTGAAATCAGGCACCGATTTCTTCCTGGCCTATTCCCCGGAACGCGAAGACCCGGGTAATCCTGACTTTCACACTGCCAGCATTCCCAAAGTCGTGGGCGGTGACGGGGACGATGCCGTTAACATCGCCCTTGCTTTTTATAGCGCGGTAGTTGCGCGCGTGGTGCCCGTATCGACCTGCGAAGTGGCCGAAGCTGTCAAGCTGACCGAGAATATCTTCCGGTCGGTCAACATCGCCTTGGTCAATGAGTTGAAGGTAATTTACGACAAGATGGGCATCAATGTCTGGGAAGTCATTGATGCTGCAAAGACCAAACCATTTGGTTATATGCCCTTTTATCCAGGGCCCGGTTTGGGCGGACATTGCATTCCGATCGATCCCTTCTACCTAACCTGGAAAGCCCGGGAATATCATGTCGCGACCAGGTTCATCGAATTGGCCGGCGAGATCAACACCAACGCACCCTATCTTGTGGTTGATCGCCTGGTCGAAGCGCTGGGACAGCACTGCCGCCAAGCGCTGGCTGGTTCAAAGATCCTAATGCTGGGCGTTGCGTACAAGAAAAATGTTGAGGACACTCGAGAGAGCCCGGCTTTTACATTGATCGAAGAGATCGAACGGCGCGGTGGAGCCGTCGAATTTCATGATCCTTTCGTTCCCGTCATTCCGCACATGCGCGAACATGCAAACATGGCTGGTCGGCAAAGTTTGGAGTTAACGGCTTCGTCGCTTGCGAACTTTGACGCCGTCCTGATTTGTACGGACCACGACAATGTCGATTATTGCTTGGTGGCCTCGCACGCCAACCTGATTGTTGACACCCGCAACGCGATGGCCCGGGTCGATCGTTCGGCTCCGATTGTGCTGGCCTGAGCTGGAATATGAGGACCTAAGATGGCGGTACCGTTTTTTCGTCTGGACGTCAGCGATGCCGAACGAGCAGCTGTCGACCGCATTCTTCAGTCTGGCTGGTTGACGACCGGTGGTGAAACCAAGCATTTCGAGAAGGAGTTTGCCGACTATATCGGCGGGGATGTTGAAGCGATTGCTGTCAATTCGAACACCGCTGGCATGCACCTGGCCTTGGAAGCGATGGGCATAACCAGTGGCGACGAGGTAATCGTGCCGAGCCTGACATTCACTGCGACCGCCGAAGTGGTACGCTATCTGGGCGCGGACCCGGCGTTCGTTGATGTCGATCCCGAGACGAGGTGTATTGATCCCGATCTGGTCGAGGCAGCGATCACCGAAAAGACAAAAGCTATTATTCCGGTGCATTTCGGCGGGCTGGCGGCTGACATAAGCCGTCTTTCAGCAATAGCGGACCGTTATGGCCTGCAAGTGCTGGAAGATGCGGCGCACAGCTTTCCAACGACGCATCATGGGAAAATCGTCGGCTCGCTGAACACCTCAGCGACCGTTTTTTCTTTTTACGCAAACAAGACCATCACCACCGGCGAAGGTGGAATGATCGTGACGCGCGATAGAGAGTTGGCGGCGCGATGCCGGGTGATGCGCTTACACGGCATGGACCGCGATGCTTTCGCCCGTTTCACGGGCACATCATCGCAATGGCGATACGATGTGATCGCTCCCGGGTTCAAATATAATCTTACAGATATAGCGGCGGCAATAGGTCGCGAGCAGTTGAAGAACGCGGAGAATAAACGCGCCAAACGGCAAGCAATCGCTGAACGGTACATCAAGGCGCTTTCGGAGCTACCCATCGAATTGCCTCCGACCAGCGGCGATGACGTCCATTCCTGGCATCTGTTCCCGATCCGGGTGCTTGCCGAAGCTCAAACAGGTCGCGACGAACTGGCCGAACATTTATCCTCATCCGACATCGGATATTCGGTTCATTATTGGCCGCTTCATCGGATGACCTATTGGCAGAGCTGTTACAATCTTGACGACGCGCGCTTTCCTGTCTCGTCACGACACGGTGATACGAGTATCTCCTTGCCGATTTTTGACGATATGCGTGATGCAGAAATCACCAACGTCATCAATGCTGTCCGGTCGTTCTTCACACGGTGAAAACGATGGTCAAAAGACTTTTTGATATCCTTGCATCGGCGGCTGGCATCGTTGTGCTATGGCCGTTGTTCGTGCTGTCCGCCATTTTGATCTGGAAAGACGATAACAAAGGCCCTTTGTTTTTCAAACAGGTTCGCGTCGGCCAAAATGGACGCCCCTTTGAAATACTCAAATTTCGGACGATGTCCGTTACAAAAAGCCAAGCGAGTACCCAGGTGACGCAAGCGTCAGATAGCCGGATAACGCGCCCGGGCCGACTGTTGCGAAAGTGGAAATTGGACGAACTTCCGCAACTCGTCAACGTTCTCAAAGGCGACATGTCGATTGTGGGACCAAGACCAGAGGTTCCATACTTTATGGAAAAATACCCCGACAGGCAGAGGAAGATCATCCTTTCCATGAAGCCGGGCATCACTGATCTTGCTGCGATTGAATTTCGGAACGAGCAAGAAATTCTTCAAAACTATGAAGATATAGAAAAGGCATATATCGATATAATAATGCCAATAAAATTTAGACTTTACAACAAATATTCAAAGAAAAAATCCTTGTTCTTTGATATAAAAATCATTTTTCTGACATTGAAGAATATAATTCTACGTTAGTTTTTCCAAATAATATTGATTGTGAATGAGGCATACAAATCGAAATCCGTCTTTTATATAAGCATTCATTGCGCCAATATTATCAGAATTTACGTATAGCCCCACTGTGTCTTCGTGCTGTTCGGACGCCCTTGCTGAAAGGGCATCCAACAACATTCCGCCAATCCCAGCTCTAGGCAGACTGGAAGCTATCGAAAGCAGCAAAAAACCACACGGCAAATGGTCGGCGTTTGGCGAACGGCGCTTGGCGAGCAGATTTAGCAATTTCAGAATTGATGTGAGGGGGTGTGCAAGAGATGCGCGCACGATGTCGCGCCGATGAAGCCGCTTGAAGGACGCAATCAATAGTGGGATTTGCCGTCCGAAGACGGCAAATCCCACTATGTCATTCGGATTCGAGACTTTTGTTGCCACGACAATTTCGACACCCCCCCGCAGGAAAATCCCGTAATAGGAAATTAGCACCGCGGCAGGTAACAGGCTGGTAAAATGGCTTTTCGAATAGGCTATCAGATGGATCTTCGCGATCGATTCCAGGTCGGACTCGACGGCCGACCGCAAGCAATATTCGGGCTGAATGACTTCCATTGGCGATCCTACATAAGTTCCAGCGCACTTCGTATTTCGTTCGCGACGCGACGGGCATCATGCGCTTTCATGGTCGGGCCGATCGGGAGACTGATCAGTTGAGCGGCCATTGCCTCGGTAATCGGGAACGCGCCTTCTCCGATATTCATGTGCTCGAAAGCCTTCTGGCGATGGGGCGGCACCGGATAGTGGATCAACGTTTCTATTTCGCGGGCCGAGAGGTATTCACGCAATCCGTCACGCTGGATGTGGCGTACACAATAAAGGTGCCAGACAGGCTCGGCCCAGGAAGGAAGAACGGGCAAACGAAGCGAGGTTTCGCGCAGCGCTTCCGAATATATATTGGCCAATACTCGGCGACGCTCGTTCCACATGTCGAGATAACGGAGCTTTACCCGCAAAGCCGCAGCCTGCAGCGAGTCAAGCCTGCTGTTGTAGCCGACCGCTTCGTTATAGTATCGCTGGCGCGACCCATAGTTACGGAGCATCTCAATACGATCCGCGAGTTCCGAATCGTTTGTACTGATCGCGCCGCCATCGCCAAATGCCCCCAGATTCTTCCCGGGATAGAAGGACCAAGTAACAATATCTCCGTGACTGCCAATCCGGCGCCCCTTGTAACGAGCACCGTGCGCCTGTGCGGCATCCTCGATGACGCGCAAACCATGTTTGCGTGCGATCGCCAATATGGGATCAAGATCGGCGGGCAGTCCGTACAGGTGAACCGGGACAATCGCAGTAGTCCGCTCCGTCACTGCATCCTCGATCAATGCCGGATTGATGTTATATGTCTGGTCATCGGGCTCAACCGCGACCGGGACAGCGCCACATTGCGTAACCGCCAGCCATGTGGCTATAAACGTGTTGGACGGCACGATCACCTCGTCACCTGGACCAATGCCCAACGCCTTTAAAGCTAGGAATATGGCGTCCATGCCATTTGCCACGCCCACACAATGGTCTGCCTCCACATAGGCGGCAAATTCGGATTCAAACAATTCGACTTCCGGACCACCGATATATTGGCCCGATTGCAGTGTTGCGAGGACGGCGTCCGCTATTTCAGTCTGGACCTCTTCAAAGGACGCCTTCAGATCGAGGAACTTAACGGTCATGGTGTAGCTTCTCTATAAAATTCGTCATATGATCTGAAGTAATCATCTTCGGCGTAGCGTTCCGATGCCAGCACAAGGCAAACCGCATCCTCCGAAAAATCCTTCAGATCCCTCCATATCATTTTGCTGATGTATAGACCTTGGTCAGGCTTCGACAGTCGAAATGTCTTGCACTCTTTCCCATCGTCCAGCACAACGGAAAATGAACCGGATACCGCGATCATCAATTGTTGCAGGTCGCGATGGCCGTGTGCACCCCGCTCTTTTCCCGACGGGATGTCGAACAGGTAGTAGACCCTCCGAATTTCGAATGGAATGGTACTGGGCGGCTCGACAAATGCGAGTTTGCCCCGGTCATCTGCGCTCCCAGGCAGATCGACGAGTTTGCACTCGGAAATCGTCATAGTGCTTCGTCGTCCAGATATCGAACGTGCCGTGCGGGATTCCCGACGACCAGGCTATGAGGCTCGACATTCTTGGTGACGACCGCACCGGCGCCGACCATTGCCCCTTTGCCGATGCAAATTCCAGGTAGGATGACCGCTCCAGCTCCGATGGATGCGCCGTGCTCGATGATGGTTTCCTCTAATACAAAGTCATGCTGTCTGCTCCTTGGCATCCGGTCATTGGTGAACGTCACATTCGGACCCACAAACACGTCGTCGGCGATACGCAAGCCGTTCCAGAGCTGCACGCCTGACTTGATCGTCACCCGGTCGCCCACCGTCACATCGCCTTCGACCAGAACATGAGAGCAAATGTTGCAGTCGCGCCCGATTTGCGCGCCGACCAAGATAACCACGAACTGCCAAATGCGCGTGCCTTCCCCGATCATGCAATCAGCTACATCGGCGGATGCATGGATAAAAGACATGGTCATACTCCATCCGATGCCGGATCAGGCATCAAACTTCCTTTTTATCGGAAGTATCAACAGGTTGAAAACAAAATGGGTAAGCACTGCGGTCAGCCAATACAAAGGACTGACCAATCGGAAATTTTTGCTCAGCAGCAGCAGTTTCTGGTGCAGCAGAACTACAGGATCGGATTTTCGCATCGTGCTTTCCGGATGTAGCCGGTAAAGCAGCAGCGGCTCTGCGACGGATGAAAACCGGGTGCTGGCTGCGCAGCGTATTACCCAGTCCCAATCCTCCTCGCGGAGGGTTTCGTCGAAGCCGCCGAGGCTGTCATACAAGTTCCGGGAGAACAACATCGTTCCAGCTGGTACATGCTGGCGGAAAAACACCCGCTTCAGCAATTGTCCGTCAAATACACGGCGCGGAAAAATACGCCCTGTTTCAGGCAGCGAACCGTCCATGAATGCACGGGCCTGCGCGTAACAAAACTTCGATCCTGGTTGTGCGGCAAGCGCCAGCATCTGCAACTCGATCTTGTCTCTTCGCCAGAGATCGTCAGATCCGAGTATAGCGATCCATTCACCGCGGGCCCGCTCACGGATTCCCCGATTGAGCGTTGCGCAAACGCCACGATTTTCCTGGATGAGGAGGTCGAACTTCAATTTTTCCGAAAGGCGCTGAAGAAGAGGCGCGGAACCATCGGAAGAACCGTCATCGACCACGATCAGCTGCAATCGCGCATAAGTTTGGCTGAGCACCGAACAAATGGTTTGTTCGATGAATTGGCTGTGATTGAAGCTTGGAATAACTACGCTCACCAAGGGCGCAGTAGTGTTTTTTTCGTTCACACGCGCCCCCGCAGTGGCTGATCGGCGGGACGCAAGAAGACAAAGAATATTACAAAAACCGCCATGAGGCCGCCGGTAAGAAGTCCGGCGAGCAGATCGATCGAATTGATCACGCTGAAAATCGGGATGATAAATGCCGACACAACAAAAGCACGACCGTAAATTCCGCCTAACCAGTCGATCACGGCAATAATGCAGGAAAGCAGCATGGCATAAAACGCAATGCCGAAATATCCCGCATTCATGTAACCGTTCGCAATCCAACCGGTGTTCGCCCCGACGTCGGTCAATCCCGTCATTTTTTCTCCGATGTAGAAAACGGCAGGGGTTGGAAGATTGGTCTTCACCAGCCCTAAGCTGAATTTGCTTTCAGCCCAGAACTGGGCGCCGATGTGGGAAAACTCGTCGAAGAAAAAAAAGTGTATCTGGGCCGGAATGAAAATAAGGCGATTGGCAAAAGACGACGACAATATATTCGCTAAAGCGCCAGTCGAATATAGCGTCAATACGCCAAGAAAAACAATTCCCAATATGAGGAAAGTCCCGACATGACGAAGCTTTATAACAAAATATCCAAAAGCAGAAAATAAAGGATAGAATAAAAATGCTTTGTGAGACGAAAATCCAAAGAAAAGAATTCCAATAATAAATGCAGACAAAGCAATAAGCCATCTTCTTTGATCAATTGATACTGAAGTTATAAATCCTAAACATGCGCCTGCTGCGATAGGCAAGAGGTAGTTTAATGGAAACTCTAGAGACTCGTTGAAATCTAGCCTGTAATCATAGACATTTAGGAAGGATAGGTTAAAAAATCCCCTAACATGTATGATCAAATACAGTAGAATAGACAGTGTAAAGAAATATATAGCATAGAAGTTTACATGATATTTCATTCCAAGCGACTCGCGCGCCCGCTTTTTCGGGATGGCTTCCTCAATAATCGGTGCCATAAGCTTAACGAAGAATACTGCCGCGTACATTGTCAAGAGAAAATATTCATCGTTACTTTGTAAGTAAGCAAGCGCAGTTGCCGGGGCCAGTATAAAGATGAGTGATAGCAGTACAAAGACATCAACCATTTTCTGTGGTCTAATATTAGTAAAAATACCTGCTAACAACAGTAGAATATGAGAGAATATGAAAAAACTTGTTGGATTGTAAATAAATCCTCCAAAAAAATACACTGGGGTGATTACGCTACGAAAAAGTATACAGTAGGACGTATATAAAAATACTATCAATATGAGAGACGTAAGCCGCTCCGTTACCGACACTCTTCGGGCAGTACGATGCGAGCCGTTCACTGGAGCCGACGGAACAAATCGCGATTGCGTTAAAGTACTAGCGAAGCTTTCCATATAGTTCCAATAGCTTTTCGCCTTCGCGTTCCCAAGTGAAGTTTTGTTCGATCAACCTCCTCCCATTTCTGGAAAAACGGGTGCATATGCTTTCATCTGTTGCAAGAATGTTGATCGCTGCAGCGAGCGCCTCCGACGATGCCGGATCGACGCACAATCCACATTCCCCGTCTTCGATTACCGATTTCCATAGCGCAAAGTCGGAGCAGATCACGGGAATGCCGGCCGACATATACTCGAATAACTTGTTCGGCTGTGAATGAATGTGATTGGGAGCGGGAAGGAAATTGACGATCCCGGCGAAAGATCGCCGATAAATGTCGGCCACCCCTTGGCGGTCGGTTTGCCCGTGAAATTCGACGCGGGACCAGTTTCGGTGGTTGCGACATGCACGTTCGACGCTTTCGTCCGCAAACAAGCCGGCAAGTCGAAAGCGGATCTTGCCATCGGTCGCGTCCAGCGAATCCAGCAGTGGCATGATTCCGCGGATGAAACTTATGGCGCCAACGTAACATACGCCGTCGCGCTCTATTGCCTCATCTTTGTGCTGGTGATCGAATTCGGTCGACAGAGGGTAATTGTTTATTGCGGCCGTAGCAGCGTTTACCGGCTGGAAACGGCGGGCGATGTGCGGCGTTGCGGCAACAATTGCACTGAGGCGCGCGCCTACGAAATTTTCTATCTGCTCCAAGACGTATGCCATCGGCCGCCTCAGCAGTTGCGGAATCCATTCTTTGGTTACTAGGTCTTCGACCAGGCATTCATGCGAATCGTAGATTACCCGCCGCCCCTGAAGCTTCAGCAAGAGCGCATAAGGGAGCAGCTCAGGATCGTGAAAATGATAAATATCGGCATTCTCGCGCCTTGCGAGCCCATATACCCGGTAACTGTGGAAGAGCATCCGGGCAATCCGGTTTTTGGGCGGCTTGACCGGAACGATCCGGACCGGTCCGCCGTCAACTTTTGCCGGGCAAGCAATAAGGGTTACATCGTGGCCACCTTGTGCCAATGTCGTACATTGCTTGCGAAACACCCGGATGTCATTGACTTTATGTACCGAGCTGAAGTGGCAGACTTGCATTTAACAAATTTTTCCGTAACTGAGCCGAGCTGTGAACTGGGTCGCAAGACCCGTGCTTAGCAGCGATTTCAGTGCTGGGCCATAGCACGAGCAATATGATCGGCCGCCGTCCCGTCTCCATAAGGCAGAACGTCGTTGCGACCGGTTGTTCCGCCAGCAGTGATAATCGCCCGTAAGTCATCGCGTGACGGGGACGCCAATTGATTCCAGCCGAGTTCGACCAGCTCCGTCCATTCGGTCTCGTCGCGAAGCGTGATGCACGGAACGCGATGAAAATACGCCTCTTTTTGAACGCCGCCACTGTCAGTCACGATAAGTGCAGCGTTGCGCTCAAGATCGATCATTTGTAGATAACCCAAAGGATCGACTACCCGGATGTTGTGGGGAAGCTGTAAGTTCATTGTTGTCATGGTGGCTCGCGTGCGCGGATGCAGCGGAAGGACAACAGGGTATGGGGAGGCGCCGAGACCTTCCATGATCGCGATCATGCGATCTTCATGATCGGTGTTTTCCTGGCGGTGAATGGTCGCAAGCACATAATTATTGCGTTCGAGATTGAATATTTCGAGCTGGCTCTCCCGCCTTTCCACCATATCGGCGAACATCAACACGGCATCATACATGACGTCACCCACATTGAGGACATTATTGCCCGCTATTCCCTCGTTCTGCAGGTTCACGCCGGCCTGTTTACAAGGCGTGAACAACAGGCTACTGCAATGATCAGTAAGCCTGCGGTTCACCTCTTCAGGCATACGCATGTTGAAGGACCGCAATCCGGCTTCGACATGGGCGATCGGGATATGCAGCTTGGCGGCAGCTATGGCGCCTGCGAGTGTAGAATTGGTGTCGCCGTAAACCAGCACCCAATCAGGCTTTTCATCCTGCAGAACCGTCTCGATGGCTTCAATGGTCCTGCCCGTATTTGCGCCATGGGACAGTCCGCCTATTCCGAGATGATGTGCAGGAGCCGGTATGGAAAGTTCCTCAAAGAAAACGCCGGACATGTTTGCGTCATAATGCTGTCCGGTATGTAGGATGCATTCGACAATGCCGGATTGCCGGGAAAAGGCCCGGGAGACCGGTGCTGCCTTGATGAACTGCGGCCGGGCGCCGACGATCGTCACGATTTTCAATTTTTGCTCCTACGGCTTTCCGGGACTAAGCAGAGAATTGTTGCCAGCGATACCACCGGATGTAGTTGATCCAGCGCCACATTTGCCAGGTAAACCTGTGCTTGCCGGCTACGATGGCATCGAATGCATTAATCAGTTCATCGGATTTGATAAAGGGCACCTCTGGCGCGCTTTCCTTCAACCAATCTCGAAACTTTGGCGCCAATTCCAGCAGCCAGCGCTGTTCGGGCGTTGCGAAACCGATCTTGTCCTTCCGGTCGAGGATAGCGTCGGGAACGATCCCTCGCATTGCATGCCTGAAAACGGATTTCGTCTCTCCCCGCTCGGAAATGAGAAAATCTTCGGGTAGTGACAGCAAAAGCTCGGCAAAATCCAGCGTGAGGAAGGGAACGCGGCTCTCTATGGAAAATCGCATCGAATTCCGGTCGCCGTGACGCAACAATGCAGGAAGCCCCCGCCCCTGGAGCGAATGCGACAGTTGCTCAATCACCCGGCGCCCCTTGGATCGGCGGCTTCTGAGCGGCCTTGTCTCAATGAAATGGACACCTGCTTCTTCTAACATTCCAACGTTGAGCCAGTCTGGCTGGAAATTACGTCCGAAATATCGTCGGGCTTCTCCATATACCGAATCTGACAATGTGACCCGCCCAAATTCCATGACACCTTGCCCGATGCTGCGGCCTGGCCACTTTGCCCAATCAGCGAGAAAGCGCATGCTACCCAATATCTCACCTGTTTCGAGCTTGCTCAGCAACCGGTGGCCTGCATAGCCTGTATATCCGGCCAATAGCTCGTCGGCACCTTGGCCTTCCAGAGTTACGGTAACGCCATTGTCTCGTGCAAGCTGGAAGACGCGATATTGCGCATATAGGCTTGTGCTACCGAATGGTTCGTCCTGCGCCTGAATCATGTCGTCGAGATCCCGCCAGAGATCCCGGGCGGTCGCCCTAATCTTGTGCGACACACAACCGGCTTCGGCGTTGACCATGTCCAACCAATGCTCTTCAGATATACTCTGATCGTCAGCAATAAAGCTGAAGGTCTTGATCGAAGCCGAAGGCTCAAGGTGTCGGATCGCGCAAACAACCGCGGATGAATCGATTCCGCCCGACAAGGCCGCACCTAGACTGACGTCGCTTCGCAAATGCAGCCTGACATTTTCGAGAAACTGTTCGCGCACCATAAGTGCTGCTTCTTCGAAAGTTTTCGGGGTTTCCAAGGATGTAGGCGGCGTCCACCAGGCAATCGGCCCGCTGGACTTCAGAGACTCCAAGTCGATTTCGATCAACCGGCCTGGTTCAAGCTGGTAGAAACCCGCGATGAAACTTTCGGCATTGCTGTCGTAGTCAGCGTGGACAAGGTAATCGTAGCATCGCTGCAAATTTGGCTCCACGCGCTGCGCAGCCAAGGCGCGCAAGGCGGAAATCGTGCTGGCAAAAACGACCCTGTCCTTGTTCATGCCATAGAAGAGAGGCTTGATGCCAAAGCCGTCTCTTACAAGAGTCAACTTGCCGAGCTTACGGTCGTGAACCGCGAAGGCAAACATGCCGTTCAAGTGGCGAAGACATTCGATACCCCATTCGCGCCATGCGGCAAGCAGCACTTCGGTATCGGAATTGGTTCCAATTTGATGCCCAAGGCCGACCAAAGCCGAACGCAATTCGCGATAATTGTAAATCTCTCCATTGAAAATGATCGAATGGCGGCCGTCGGGCGACAGCTTTGGTTGGTGCCCACCTGCTGACAGATCTATGATTGACAGGCGCGCGTGCACAAATGCTGTTACGCCCGCCGCGGAACAATTCACTTCGCGACCGCTGTCGTCTGGGCCTCGTAACCGCAGCTCATAGGCCGCCCGGTCGAGTCGATCGGTCAGCTTCTCTTCAGAATTGCGCCAGTGTCCGCCAGCGATACCGCACATTGCGTGGCAACCCTCACTATCTTGCTGAACCGATCATCCGGCTCAATCATTTACAAACCAGAGCCTTGCCGCTCTTTTTCATTGTCAGCCCCCCTAGCAACTACTACCATAAAGGCAAGGTATAATGAATAGAGCAGAAACTCGTGCAACAAGAACAGCAGAAGAAATTCATTGATTTCTAGTCGATTGTAGCTCCACAAAATAATTGATACCGTCGATGTAAAATATACAATCTGCCAGGATGATCCAATAAAAATTCTTCCTACGAGAGGAAATATTCCAGAAAATGGTGAAATACAAGATCGAAAAACTATTGGTAATAAACAAAGAATAATAAATTGTGTTTCTGTTCTCCAGATATCTCCCATAAACAAATAAATAATTTTTTCTCCAGTAAAATATACTACTATTGAGTACAATAATGCTAGCAAAGCGATCGCAATAAATATCTTTTTTGCGATCGATAGTATCGATTTACCACTTCGAAAAGCTTCTCCACCATGCTTTAGAAATATTGGAGATATCGACATTGCCAATAGCATCAACGGAGCAGTTATTAATCTTTGCACTTGGGAATACTGCCCGGCACTTTGATCGCCGAATGCAATTCCGATAAATATAACAGGCATTGCAAGAGTGAGCGAGTCGAGGAGTGTCACCGGCGTCGAAACCACGGAAATTTGTCGGTACCTCTTTATTTGAGCAAGAGAACCGCCGTGAAATGACAATGACTTTTCACGAAGCAGAATTGCCAGCATGGCCAAGATCGTAACGCCCCAGCTAAGCAGCATGGAATAAACCAGACTGTTGAATAAGAAGAGCGCGGCGGCAACAAAGGAGGCCGACTGCAATATGCGCAAGGCTGCCGAAGTCCGGAACCTGCCGAGCCTTGTACAATATGCCCATGTAACAAGTACCATGCCTTGGAAGATTGACGTCGCTGCCGTTGCAATGATTAATTCGAATGTGTCGAGCGGCATGGCAAATGTGAAAATCTGCTGTAACCCAAGCAACACCAAGGATAGCGCAGGGACGGTCACCAGCGGCAGCCAGAGCGCAAAATTCAATAACGCCCTTACATCGGGCGAGCTTGCCGAAGATAGTGCCAGATCGAACCGGAGCGCAGCTATTGTTGCGAAAACGCCAGCAATGGCAAAAGAAACCGCGTAAATACCAAACTCTTGCGGCGAGTAAGCTCGCGTGAGCAAGGGCGTTGCAGCAAAAAGGATAAATTGCCCTGCGCCAACTCCAAAGGCGCTTGTTACGAAATCCCTCCGCATGGTGCGAGCCGCTTATCGGTTGCGCTGGAAAAGACGCAGTAAATGCTGCCCATATGCGTTTTTTGCCAATTTCTTGCCGCGTTCCTCAACGTGCTCGGCAGACACCCATCCGTTGCGCAATGCGATTTCTTCGAGGCAGGCGATCTTGTGTTGCTGCCGCAACTCGATAGTCTGGACAAAATGGGATGCTTCCAGCAAGCTGTCGATGGTCCCCGTATCCAGCCAAGCAAAACCCCTGCCCAAAATCTCGACATTTAGCAGTCCCTTTTCGAGATAAACTTGGTTGACGCTGGTGATTTCGAGTTCACCCCGCGCAGACGGCTTAACCTGTTTAGCAATATCTACAACGTGCTCGTCATAGAAATACAGACCGGTCACTGCGAGGTTGCTTTTCGCATGTAGCGGCTTTTCTTCAATAGAAACTGCCTTTCGGTTCCTGTCGATTTCAACCACGCCAAACCGTTCTGGGTCGTTGACTTCATATCCGAAAACGGTCGCCCCTACAATCCGATCATCAGCGTTGCGCAGGAAGGAGCTGAGGCCTTGGCCAAAGAAAAAATTATCTCCGAGCACTAGACAGGAAGGATGGCCGTTGAGAAAATCTTCGCCAATCACGAACGCTTGCGCCAGACCTTCCGGCCGCGGCTGGACGGCGTAGTCGAGCTTTACGCCGAAGTCCGAACCGTCACCCAGTAAGCGCACGAAACTCGATTGGTCGTCCGGGGTCGTAATGACCAGTATCTCCCTGATGCCAGCAAGCATCAAAACCGACAGCGGATAGTAGATCAGCGGCTTGTCATATATTGGAAGTAGCTGCTTCGACACGCCCAGTGTGATCGGATGGAGGCGCGTGCCGCTGCCCCCTGCCAATATTATGCCGCGCCGTTCTGTCATTTTGCAGCCCCGTATTGAGCGTCTATCCATTCTCGGTATGCACCCGATCGAACGTGATCCAGCCAATTCGCATTTTTCAGATACCAATCAACGGTTTTGCGAAGCCCGCTCTCGAATGTCTCTGATGGACGCCAGCCGATTTCAGCTTCAACCCGCGTTGTGTCGACCGCGTAGCGCCGATCGTGGCCGGGCCTGTCTTTAACAAATGAAATCTGTTCGGCGTAGCTCCGTCCGTCGGAACGTGGCTGCAGTTCGTCAAGTAACTGACATAATGTTCGAACGACGTCGATATTCTCCTTCTCGCACTGTCCGCCAATATTGTACGTCTTGCCGGGAATGCCCTCGTCCAGCACCCGTATGATGGCACTGCAGTGATCGCCGACATAAAGCCAGTCACGCACCTGTTTGCCGTCTCCGTAAACTGGCAGGTTTTTCCCAGATAGTGCATTTGAAATAATCAGCGGGATCAGCTTTTCGGGAAATTGGAAAGGACCGTAATTGTTGCTGCAGTTGGTTGTTAGCACATTAATGCCATATGTATGATGCCAAGCGCGAACCAAATGGTCGCCTGCTGCCTTGCTTGCGCTGTACGGACTGTTGGGTTCGAATCTCCGTGTTTCGGAAAAGGCCGGTTCGTCGGCGCCCAGCGAGCCATAGACCTCGTCGGTACTGACTTGCAAAAACCGAAACGCATCGCGGTTACTCTCTCCCAGTTGCTTGGTGTAGCTGCGCACGCATTCGAGTAGCTGGAACAGATCTATGATATTGGTTGTTATGAACTGCGCGGGACCGGCAATGGACCGGTCTACGTGGCTCTCTGCCGCGAAGTTTATAATGGCGCGAGGCCTGTACTGGTCTAGCAACGACGATATGAGCCCGGCGTCACCGATTGATCCATGAATAAAAACATGTTTTGGCTCGTCCAAAAGCCCGTTGAGGTTCCAACGATTTCCGGCGTATGTCAGCAAATCCAGATTGACGACAGCCTCATCCCGGTCGGCAAGCCAGTCATACACGAAATTACTGCCTATAAAGCCGGCACCGCCAGTAACAAGAATTGTCATTAACGCCTCGACGTCAGGAGTTGGAAAAAGAATGAAGTTTGTCGACGCGTCGCATCAAACGGTCGAAAGTTTCCCGTTCGATAGGACATATTGCATTCCAGTGCGCGGACATTTCAACTCATCGCCCAATCGTTCGCCAGCGTGGCTAACCCAGCCAATTTGACGTGCAGGATTACCAATCACCAATGCGTGCGGTGCCACATCCTTGGTCACGACGGACCCTGCTCCAACCATTGCAAATTCACCAATCGTATTGCCGCATACGATAGTGCAATTGGCGCCCAATGTAGCCCCCCGCTTGACAAGCGTCGAAGCAAATTCGTCTTTCCGTTCAACATGAGCCCGCGGTGTCAGAACATTTGTGAAAACCATCGACGGTCCACAGAAGACGTCGTCTTCAAGCGATACGCCCTTATATACGGAAACGTTGTTCTGTATCTTGCATCCGTTGCCGACGCGGACATCCGGGCCGATCACAACGTTCTGCCCGATCGAACAATTGTTGCCGATGACTGTGTTGGGCAAGATGTGGCTGAAGTGCCACAATTTTGTACCTCTTCCGATTTCGCTGCCCTCATCGACAACAGCGGTTTCGTGAATAATTGTTTTATCTTCAGCGCTGTACATTCACCCAATTCCCTTTTTGATCGATTGACGACTGGGCCGCTTGAAGCACGGTCAGAACGCGGATCGCCTCCTTGGAATCTGTCCGCGGGATCGAACCACTCGCCACGCAGTCAAGGAAGTGCTGCATTTCAGCTTTGAGCGGTTCATCCTGTTCAACTGGCAAATATTTGGAGCATTTCAGCGACGCGAACGGCCTACTTTCTTTCCAGTCCACAGAATATTCGGACCAATGAAGTTTTTGGTCCCAAGATTGCCGATCATCGAAAATCGCCATTGCGCTGTCGCCAATCACGACCAATTTCTGAACCTTTTCAGGGTTGAGCCATCGTGATGAAATTTCTGCCGTTTTTCCACCTTCGAATTCTAGATGAATCGTAGAAACATCTATAATTCCAGGCTGGAGAAAGTCGTTTCCAATCGCGGCAACCCTTGTTGGCAACTCATTTAGCAGACCGAGTACCATCGATATGTCGTGCGGAGCAAAACTCCACATCACGTTCTCCTCGCTGCGCAAAACCCCAAGGTTCAGTCGCTGTGATACAACATGCTTTACTGTGCCCATACGATTTGCACGAACAAGCCCTACCAGTTCATTGAATACAGGATGGTAGTGCATAAGGTGGCCTACCATCAATATCAGCCTCCGATCATGGGCAAATCTGGCCATTTCATTCGCCTCATCAAGGGACGTCGCGATCGGCTTTTCAACGTAAACATGCTTGTTTGCGGACAGCGCAGCCATGGCATGTCTGAAATGCTGTTCTGCCGGCGAAGCTATCACAATGCCTGAAACAGATGTATCCTGCGTCGCAGAGTCTATGTCAGCGGAATAGCTTACGCCCATCTCTTGCGCTATATTAGCAGCGGCAGGGGACGGATCAATAATCCAGCGAAGAACGCCTAAGTCATGAAGGTTACGGGCCAAGTTCCGGCCCCATCCTCCGCAACCGATCAGCCCAAACCAGGAAGCTTGCATAAGTTTCTATACCTGTCCTATTTTTAAACAATGAAGTCTGTATTTCAATCGATCGGCAAAATTGGTCGCGTCCGTCAAGGTGGTGTAATTTCGGCTGTGGCCGTGGGCCATCGTCAGGCGGCTTTGGCGGTGATGTGTAGGGGCTGATTTTCCTCCTCGATCATGGGTTGGTTGAGTTCGGCCATGCCTTCGATCTGCATGTATCGGTGCTGGAGCTGCCACTCGTCGTTCTGCTCCATCAGCACAGCCCCGACGAGGCGGATGATGCTGTCTTCGTTCGGGAAGATTCCGACGACGTCGGCGCGGCGCTTGACCTCCTTGTTGAGCCGCTCGAGCGGATTGGTTGAGTGTAACTTCGTGCGGTGCTGGGTGGGAAAGCCGGTGTAGGCGAGCACGTCGGTTTCGGCCTCGTCCATGCAGGCGCCGAGCTTGGGCCAACGGGTGCGCAACTGGTCGGCGACCTGTCGCCAGACCTGCGTTGCGCTTTTCTGATCGGGCTGCAGGAAGACCTGGCGGATCGCGGCGGCGACGACAGTGTTCTGGCCCTTGGGCACATAGGACAGGGCATTGCGCATGAAGTGCACCCGGCAGCGCTGCCAGGTGGCGCCCATGACGCGGGTGATCGCGCCCTTGAGGCCCTCGTGAGCATCGGAGATGACCAGCTTCACGCCGGTAAGACCGCGCCGAACAAGGTCCTTCAGGAAGTCGGACCAGAAGACCTCCGCTTCCGAGGGGCCGATATGCAGGCCGACGATCTCGCGCCGGCCCTCGGTGTTGACGGCCATGGCGATTATTGCGGCAACGCTGATGATCCGCCCGCCTTCGCGTACCTTGAGATAGGTGGCATCGAGCCAGAGATACGGCCATTCGCCGGTGAGCGGGCGTTTCAGAAAGGCATGGACGCGCTCGTCAATGTCCTTGCAAAGCTTGGAGACGGTGGACTTGGAGATGCCGGTCATGCCCATGGCCTGGACGAGTTCATCGACCCGCCGGGTGCTGACCCCGCCGATCCACGCTTCCTGGATCACCGCAACCAGCGCTTTCTCGACCATCTTGCGGGGCTCAAGGAAGCCCGGAAAGTAGGACCCAGCACGCAGCTTGGGGATTTTCAGGTTCAGCGTGCCTACCCGGGTATCCAGCGAACGGTCGCGATAGCCGTTGCGCCAGGTCGCGCGCTCGCTGCTGCGTTCGTGGCGACCCGCGCCGATCAGGCCATCAACGTCGGCCTCCATGATCAGCTGCAGCACGTTCTCGGCGATGGTGCGCAAAAATCCGGTTGGCCGCCCTTCGCAGCAAGCTCTTCGATCAGTAATCTGTCCTCGGTCATCGGGAACTCCTCTTCGTCACGGTTGAAGTGTGCAAACTCCACCATAACGATGAACCCGGTGGCCACCAGCGACGCCGCATTCCGGGGTGGGGCATGCCCCACCCCGGAATACACCATCGCCTACACCGGAAATTACACCACGAGCGCGGACGCTAACGGCAAAATTTTCCGCTGTATACATGGTTGATAAGTTTATCGGCTCCATCATGGAAATTGACTTGTAAGTTCTTCGGATTTTAACGGAAATTTTTCAGAAGCCGAATGCGACACATCAGTCGCGCTGTCCATAACCATAGCCATAGCCATAGCCATAGCCATAGCCAGCCTGCTTGCTCCTGAGCTTTGTAAGAACGACGCCAAGAACATGCGCATGCACCGATTGCAAGCGACCAAGCGAAGCCTTGATGCCGCGCACAGCAACTCCTTCCGCTTCAGCTACAAACACACAGCCCTCAACAGCGCGTGCAAGCAGCGGAGCATCCGCCAAGCCTAGGATCGGCGGGGAGTCGATTACAATATGGTCGAAATGCTCGGTTAGCTGGCGAACGAGCATTAGCATGCGATCGCTGCTTAGCAGTTCTGCAGCACTGGGAGGTGTGGGACCAGCCGGCATCAGATGGAGGCCCTTCACGCCCGTATCGAGGACTAATGGGCGCCAATCATTCTCGCCTGCAAGAAAATTGCTTAGCCCCATCTTGTTCGTTTGCCCCATAAATTGATGCATTGAAGGCGAACGCATGTCGGCGTCGAGAAGTAGCACTTTCTTTCCTGTCCGCCCCAGAACAGTCGCAATCGCAAGGCTCGACGTACTTTTGCCCTCTGCAGGCCTCGTACTGGTGACCATGAGCGAACGAGGAACGCCATGGTCTGTCGAGAAGGCGAGGTTCGAACGGATACTCAGGTACGCTTCGGACAGAGCCGATTTAGGATCTTTCAAGAGCTCGAGCGCATCATTTTCCTCAGTATCTGGAACACTGCCGAGTAGTGGAACTTGTAGAAGTCGATTGACCTGAGTTGGATCGCGTAAGCCTTCGTCGACCTGATCAAGGGCAAAGGTTGCAATTGCTGCTAATCCCACACCTGCAATTAATGCGATAGCAAGATTCAAAAGCAAGTTCGGAGAAGAAGGCTTTTCCGGGATCTTTGCCGTGTCGACGATCGCGATATTATTGGCGCCAACACCGGCAACGCCGATCTCCTTGTAACGTTGCAGGAGGCCGTCATAGAGTTCACGGTTAGTATCTGCCTCGCGCTGATAGATATTATACTGGATACTGTCCTTTTGTTGCCGGTTCATGCGGGCCTTCAGGTCGTCAACTTCGCTTTTGAGGTCGGCTTCGCGCTGAAGGGCCTCGCGATATTCAGATGAACGGCTGGTGAGTACCCGGTTTTCTTCGCGTGCGATACTAACATCAAGTGCTTTTAGTTGCTCGGACAAAGCCACTGCAGCCGGATAACCCGGCTCGAACTGAGCCATCATCTTGGCATATTCAGCGGCAACCTCGGCACGCTTTTGTCGCAGTTGGCCAATCGCAATATTATTCAGAGCCTCCGCATTGGCGCCACCACCGCGCTGCTGCGCTCTGCTTTCAGCCGTAATGCGATTGGCCGTTGCCGCGGCAAGTGCGCTGTTCAACGCCTCCAAATCACTCGACACGAGCGTGCGCTCAACCTCGGTTCGACCATCGGCGCTCTTGCTCTTGCCGAGGGCAACAATGCCCTTAGTTTCGGCATAGTTTACGAGATCGCGTTCCGACGTTTCGAGGCGGGCGCGCAGATCAGCAAGTCGGCCCTCAAGAAACTTGCGTGCGTCCGCGGTGGAAGCAAATCTACGGTCCATGCTCTGGACAATGAACTGTTCGGTCCAGGTGTTTGAAATCTGTGCAGATAGTGAAGGTGATGCGCTGGTGTAACTGATGTCGACAAGTGCAGAGCTACGAATTGGCGAGATCGAGACGTTTTTCATGAGAACGTCGATAGCGAGCTTTTCTCGCTTTTGTCGTTCTGCATTGTTGAGCGGTTGACCTGATTTGTTCGCAAACAAGGCATTGTCATCCGGACTAACCCCATGCGCCTCAAAGAATTCATCTTTGGTGGAAAGGCGCAACTGGCGCGAGACACGTTCGGCGAGTGATCGGGCTTGGAGCAGCGAATATTGCGTCTGGTAGAATTCAAGATCGCGACCGGCATCTTGCGATTCAAGCCCCTCAATCGTGGTAACTTTCTTTTGGTCACGACTGATTTCAACGCGCGATGTCGCCGTATATTGAGGCGTTGCCAGCAAGGTCAGGACTAGGCCGATTGCAACAGCAGCAGCTACGATGCCCGCGATCACCCATTTCCAGCGCAGCACGACCTGCCAATATTGGAGCAGGATTGGCGGAGCGAGGCTTGTCGCCTCGTCACCTTGCGCATTTCCGAACGCACCTGCCACTTGACCAGTCGCTAACGCCGGGGGTGTGGATTGCAACATTTCCGTCCTTGTTTCAAAGCTATATTATGTTCTTGCAGCCCAAATATTGGTCGGATTGGGCCTGTGCATGCTTGCGGAGCGAGCTAGCTTAAAGAATGGCTAAGTTCTACCCTTTTTATCCGCACTTTTATGAACCGGGGCTAACAGGCTGGCCACCTTGGCCTCCCTTGCCAAATTTCATCGCACAACTTAGTTGCGTTGCCTGATCCCGTTTTTCTCGCAGCGCAGACAAGGTCCGTTTTGTCCAATATCCGTTCCTCTGGCGGTAAGCCGTCTCCACTATTCTGGGTCTTGGGTGCGTTTCTCGTGCTGCTCTTCGCAACAGGAGGCGCATCGCGCACCGATGTTCAGTCGCTGGTGATTCTGCGACCCGCTTCAGTCATTGTCTGCGCAATGGCGTTGATGACACTGCGGCAGGAGCATCCGGCAGGGCGTAAGTGGCTGCTGGGCTCATTTGTAGCTGTTTTTGGTCTGGCGCTCCTGCATGTGATTCCGCTCCCTCCTGCGTTATGGCAGTCGCTCGCAGGCAGGCAGGATTTGGTCGACGTCGAGAAATTGGCTGGGCTGTCCGACATTTGGCGGCCGTTGGCGCTGGCGCCGATGAATGGCTGGCATGCCTTGCTGTCGCTATTTGTCCCGCTCGCCGTGCTTCTCCTCGGCATTCAGCTCAATCGCGACGATTTGTTCCGCCTGCTGCCGCTTCTCATAGCGTTAGCAGGCATCTCGGGGCTTTTGGGTTTGTTGCAGGCAATCGGCGATCCGCAGAGCGCGCTATATTTTTACAGGATAACGAATAATGGCTCGGCCGTGGGCCTGTTCGCCAACCGTAATCACGCCGCGACCTTGCTGGCGTGTCTGTTTCCAATGTTGTCGCTCTTCGCATCGACGGCGAAAGGAACGAATGACGAGGTGCGCTTGCGGCAGTTGGTCGCTGCAGCAATCGCCATCGTTCTCGTTCCCTTGATCCTGGTGACAGGTTCGCGTTCCGGACTGGTGAGCGCGGTCATTGGCATCTTAGGTGCCTGCCTCCTCTACCGTCGCCCGACCGATGTTCGCACCGTTCGCAGAGGCTCGCCGGATCGGATAAAGGTGGTTCCGATCCTTGGGGGCCTTGCTGTCATTAGTCTCGGATTCCTTACCTTTTTCTTTTCGCGTGCAGAGGCCATCGAAAGGCTTTTTGCTGCAGCGTCCGGGGAGGATAGCCGTACAGATTTTTGGGTCGTCTCGCTCGATCTTTTCTGGAAATATTTCCCCTGGGGTTCGGGCTCCGGTTCCTTTGTTGAGGCTTTCCAGATCATCGAGCCGACCTATTTGCTCGACGCTACCTATCTCAATCGTGCCCATAATGACTGGGTGGAAATAGCTGTCACCTTCGGTTTGGCGGGCGTGATCGGTCTGGCGCTCGCCTCTGCCGCATTTTTCTGGCGCAGCTACAATCTCTGGCGCAACGCCGATAGGGGACGTCGATATGTCGCTTTTGGCCGACTTGCCTCTGTTTGCATCGCCATGATCGCCATCGCCAGCATATCTGATTATCCTTTGCGAACACCGACAATGATGGGCGTTTTTGCAATTTTCGCACTATGGTTCACCGAAAGCGGTCGCGAGCGGTCAATATCGGGTTCGACCGATCGGGGAGGGACCTGACACATGGCTCGCCCCAAGAAACCCAATGCCATTTTGACAGGTCTCCATTCGATTGGCATCGGGCGCATTGTCGCCTTGAGCGCGCTTGGTCTGGTCGGCGCCTGGTTTGCGGCGGCACTTGCCATATCCGGCGTCGCCCGGATCAAGGCGCCGCAAGCTGCGCTTATGGCTATGCCGAATGAAAGCATGGCTCTTGCATCGCGAGCGGACCAGATCTTCTTCGCAAATCCAAAGAGTCCGCCTCGCGAAGTTGAGTTGTTAGCACTTAAGGCACTGGAAAATCAGGCTATAAATGCCAAGGCCTTGCGAGTTCTTGGCTACGTCGCCGACGCAAAGGGCGACATTGAGACGGCAGAAAATTATGCTCGCATGGCTGCCAAATTGTCACGCCGCGAGCCGGGAGCACAACTCTGGTTGGTTGAGGCATCGGCCCGTAAGGGTGATGTAGCACAGACGCTGGTTCACTATGACATTGCGCTGCGCACCAAGCCTGACACGCAAACGATCCTATTCCCGCGTCTTTTGAACGCCATCGAAGATCGCGAGATTCGGGTTGCGCTCAAGCCCTATATCCGCGCCAAAAATGGCTGGGGCCCCGCTTTTCTCTTTTTCGCCAATAACAACAGCAAGAACTTGCCGGCGCTGGTCGATCTGGTTGTCGAGACAGGCGGTCTGGTTGACGAAGAGAGCGCAAAGAACCAGGAGTTGGGTCTGCTCGGCAGGCTGGTAGCCGAGAGCTTCTTCGCCGATGCGCGTCGGCTTTACCTGCAGATGCCAGGTGCAAAACCGGCTCGGCTAGCAAGTACCACATTTGATAACAGCGACCGCGATGCACGCTTTGGCTCCATTGGTTGGCAATTGCTCGAGGATCCGGATGCGGGCGGCGGCTTTACAGGCAATGCTGGTGACAGGCAGACGATGTTGGCGATCTATGCCAATTCAGCAACGACGCGACCGGTTGCCACAAAGCTGCTGTACCTGAAACCGGGCAAGTATCTGTTTTCGGTGCGCCTTACCAACCTCGACCGCGGCGATGGCGGTTTCCTCCGCTGGCAATTGCGCTGCCCGGCCATACCGTCTGCGCCAGTTTGGACGATCGACAGCATCAACGCTTCGCTTCGCGCAGAATTGGCGGTGCCCGCAAATTGCCCCGTACAATTCCTCGACCTCATCGCGTCGGGCGGCAAAGGGCAAACAGGCCTTGAGGCGACGGTCGCTTCAGTCGCTGTTTCTCCAGCCAGTTGAAGGGCAAGGCTGATGGAACGCAGGCGCATATTCATTACCGGCACGGCTGGGTTTATCGGCTATCATCTCGCTGAACTCCTGCTCGCGCAGGGGCACATCGTCGACGGCTATGATGGCCTGACCGATTATTATGATGTGAGCCTCAAGCAACGCCGTCATGCGATGCTCAACCAGCATGAAGGCTTTTCCGCAACTGAAGCGATGCTCGAGAACCAGGAGCAGCTTCAATCGAGCATTTTGTCTTTCCAGCCGGATGTAATCGTCCATTTGGCGGCGCAAGCCGGCGTGCGCTACAGTATCGACAATCCGCGCGCTTATCTCGACGCCAATATTGTCGGAACTTTCAATGTAATGGAAGCTGCACGAATGGTGGGTGTTGAGCACCTCCTGATGGCATCGACTTCAAGCGTTTACGGCGCGAACACCCAAATGCCTTTCACCGAGACCGAGCGCGTCGCAACGCCGCTCACTTTCTACGCTGCCTCCAAGCTTGCCAACGAGGCGATGGGGCACAGCTATGCGCATATCTATAACCAGCCCATCACCATGTTCCGCTTCTTCACAGTCTATGGGCCTTGGGGCCGCCCGGACATGGCCTATTTCAAATTCGCGCGTAACATCATCGACGGGAAGCCCATCGATATTTACAATAATGGTGACATGTGGCGCGATTTCACCTATGTCGAGGATCTCGTTCGCGGCATTGCGGGCCTCATAGACGCAGTCCCACAGCGTCTCGAAAAGCCGGAGGACATTGCGACCGGTGACAGCCTGAGCCCCGCCGCCCCCTTCCGCGTCGTCAACATTGGCAATTCGGAAAAGGTCCGCCTCATGGACTTCATCGATGCCATCGAGGTCGAGATCGGCAAGAAGGCCATCCGCAACTATATGCCCATGCAGCAGGGCGATGTGCCTGCAACCTGGGCGGATGCCTCGTTGCTCCAGTCACTGACCGGCTACCGGCCGCAGACGCCTTTCCGCGAGGGCGTGGAGCGCTTTGTACGCTGGTATCGCGATTATTATGAGCGTTGAACTTTAGAATCCCACAGGAAATCCATAATGAAAATCGCGATGATCGGATCGGGCTATGTTGGCCTGGTATCGGGGGTGTAAGCGCCATTTAGAAATGGCACCCCTCTGCTAGGTTTCGTGGACAAAGGTTGACATGGGGCTCGGAGGTTGATTCAAGGCTGTCTTTTGGGAGGCAGCTTTGGGCGAGCGGATTGGGTTATCGGACGATGAGTGGGCATTGATCGGGCCATTGCTACCTTCTGAGCGAGGTCGGGGCTGCCGTCCTGCGCAGGATAACCGGCTGTATTTTGAAGGCATGATGTGGATGGCGCGGACGGGCGCGCAATGGCGTCAGTTGCCCGACGAATATGGCAAGTGGAACAGCGTCTTCCGCCGCTACCGACGATGGGTCGAGACCGGCGTGTTCGACGCGATGCTCGAAACGCTGGCGGAACTGGCGGAGCGAGACGCCACCGCCGACATGATCGACAGCACCGTGGTCCGGGCACATCATTGTGCAGTCGGCATAAAAAGGGGACTCAGGAAGCCGAGGCGCTTGGCCGATCGCGTGGTGGCTTCACCACCAAACTCCACGCCCGGTGCGATGCCAAAGGCCGCCCGCTCGGCTTCGTACTGACGCCCGGCCAGACCCACGACATCAATGGTTTTGCGCCGCTCTTCCGGATGATTACCGACAAGATCGAGGCGTTCCTGGCGGACAAGGGCTATGATGCCGATGCCATCCGCGACGAGATCGCCAGGGCCGGGGTCGAGGCCGTCATCCCCGCCAAAAGCAATCGCAAAACGCCCGCGCCGCACGACCGGGGAAAGTATCGCTGGCGCAACCTCGTCGAGCGCCTGTTCAACAAGCTCAAGAACTGGCGCAGGGTCGCAAACCGATACGACACCAGCCAGATGCTGGACGGACAAGTCCAATTTTTGTAGTTAGCTGTTCAAACTTACATATGATCCGGTTCAGCGGCGCGTGCGACACTTTCGTTCATCGTTGCAATACCGAATCTTACCCCTAGGATGAAACATGCACATACTAGACCGCCATATCTCACCGTCCGAACGGCCTTATGTCATCGCCGAAGTTTCGGCCAATCACGGTGGCGAACTAAACCGGGCGCTCGACATGGTTGCTGCCGCTGCAGAAGCTGGGGCAAGTGCGGTAAAGTTTCAAACCTACACGGCGGACACCATTACCATCAAATGCGATCGCCCCGAATTTCGCATTGAGAACCCGGACAGTTTGTGGAGCGGACGCACGCTCCATGACCTTTACGATGAAGCGCATATGCCCTGGGAATGGCATGCCCAATTGTTCGAAGAAGCGCGCCGGCAGGGCATTCATTCCTTTTCAAGCGCCTTTGATGAAACGGCCGTCGATTTTCTCGAGGCGCTCGATGCGCCTTGCTATAAGATTGCCTCTTTCGAGCATACATTCATTCCCTTGCTCGAAAAAGTCGCCGAAACGAAAAAGCCAATCATCGTGTCGTGCGGATTGGCAACGATGGACGATATTAGAGAGACCACCCAAGCTTTGCGGAACGCAGCTTCTGGTCCGGTCTGCTTGCTCGCCTGTACCAGCAACTATCCCGCAGCTATCGAAGATAGCAACTTGAGGCGCATTCCGGCGCTCAGGGCCGCCTTTCCCGATTGTCAGATCGGATTGTCGGACCATACAATCGGAAATACGGCCGCCATCGCTGCAGTCGCGCTAGGTGCATGCGTCTTTGAAAAGCATTTCAAGCTTGCGGATGACAATAGTTCGGTTGACGCCGCCTTTTCAGCTACGCCTGAAGAGCTGCGCGATTACGTCAATGCAATCAACGATGCCTGGTCTGCATTGGGGAAAGCCAAATTTGGCCCGGCCAGCGCAGCAGAGGCGCAATCGTCCCAATTTCGCCGATCAATCTATGTCGTTGCCGACATAGAAGCAGGCGAGGCGTTTACCACAGAGAATATCCGTTGCATCCGGCCGGGGCTTGGCTTGCATAGCAAGCATTTCAAATCGGTTCTCGGGAAGACGGCGACGCGCGCTATTGCATATGGTTCGCCGCTCAGCCTCGAACTCGTCTCTAACTGAGATAGGACAGAATTTTTACTGCCGCAGCCTGTTCAAGCGCGGTTTTATCGGTGCCGTAAGAGGCATCGTAGCTTCGCATAACCGCGCGCCAGCCGGAGTTCGCATAGAATGCCTGCAGCTGGAAATACAGATCGTTGTTCCAGCCATCCGTTTCATACACCAGATTCTGCTCTACAAAACCGTTATAGTCATAGTTGAGGGCATCAAGAGCATCCATATAAGCAACAGGCCGTCCACCCCGCAGTATATTCATGGCAACACCGCTATTGCCGCAGAAAACCAGGTCGCAGGCGGTGATCTCTTCATCGAGAGGGTTTCCAAGGGTAATTTCGAGATTGTTGTAACGCGCAACAAGATCAGAAAAATCGGACTTGAGCAGGCCAACGGGATGGTTGCGTATCAATATCTCAGGCTGCGGCTGGCAGACACTGATCGCCTCAACCAGTGCCGAAACCGTTTCCGGGCGCGTAAGCGCCGTCAGGAAAATGCCGACCTTTTGTATGGATGCGCGCCATTCCATCGGGCGGGCCGCTCCAGGCTGCCCTACTAGCACGACGGCCGCGCTGCACCGGCTGTGGCGTTCATAAGTTCTTCGGATCGCGTCACCGTAAAATACCGCGCAATCGGCGAGCACAGGCGGCACCAATGCCCCATTCGCCGGAACAGGTGCATGGTTGAAATATATGACTTTGCGCCCAGCCTTATGGGCTGCTGCCGCAAGCCCCAGCGCCTCGGGGCTGTAATTGCTTGCAACAATCACCGCCTTCAGTCGGGTGTTCTGCTCCAACAGCAGTGAGAAGCAGATATAATATGCTAGTCCGCTGGCAATGCGGGCCGATGGCATGAAACTATATGCCTGCGCGAGTTGTGAAAGAAATGGCCATAATCGGACCGCTCGTCGCGTAAAATTTATTGCCGTGCGAAATTGACCCTTGTTCAGGATATGCCCTCGTTTCAGAGACAGGCGATGTATCTCTTGTCCTGGCACGAAAGCAGCAAAGCGCTCAATTGTATGGCGTTCGTTATCAAAATTGGCAATCGCGATCGCCGCAGCATTGCCGGAATCGCGTGGGCCGATCGAAACGGCGCATTTCAGCATGTACAGAAACAGAACCAATGGCTTCAGAACTTTTGAGTCCAAGCCTGCATAGAGTGCGTCGACTATCCGGTAGAGTGGATTCTTGTTCTTTATCTCGGTAAAAACCGCGCCACGCGTTGCAGACGTTTCCATGCGACGGATAATCCGCAGCGCCACTGCCAGATTGTAACGCTCGCGAGGGCGCTCGAGGGTGGCCTCGCACGTTGCCTCAAGGGGCTCGTATTCGGAGAGTTCCGTCCAGTTGAAGTTAGTATAGTCCACGATATCTCTTCCAAGCCTAGCTCGCGGTTCCAACAAACTGCTGGCATCACGACTTGACCCCTATATCGCAGGTAATTGTTAACAAATTGGGTTTACGAACTGTTAGCCATAATCATAGCAACCGATGTGGGACTGGGATAGCAATCGTGTCGTCGATGAAACACAGCTTGTTCAAAATGCGGGAAAAGGGCTATCTGGTGATGCAGTCGCTTTTCTATGCTGTGGCAAACAGCATAGAGGCGCTGGTGCCGTTTCTGCTAGCGCCTATCCTGACGCGCACCCTCAACCCGAGCGAATATGGCATCTGGGTTCTCTTTATTACCTACGCTACATTTTTGCGCCCGATCGTCGGATTGACGACTCAGGATGCTATCCGGATGCGCTTTCTGGACTTTGACCAGAAACAGCTCGATCAGTTCACGCACACCGTGTTGTTCATCATGCTCACGATGGCTGCCATAGTTTCAGCCATTACATTCGCATTCAGCGGCCCGCTGGCGTCGGCTACAAAATTCCCTGCCAACTGGCTGGTCAGTGTGGTTATCGCCGCTTTCCTCTTTGAAGTATTTTATACTGCGCTTGCCCTGCTGCAGTTCCACCAGCGTCGCCGGGCCTTCTTGATGACCCAGGTCGTACAGGCGGTATTGAGCATGCTGCTGATATCGGCATTTCTTTATGCTGGCTGGGATTGGCGTGGTGTTGTTCTTGGACGCATGATCGGCATGGGGATCGCGACGCTGCTATCCTTGCGCTCGCTAGGGTATAGCCCTTCCATTTTCTTCCGTGTGCCGCAGCGTTCCTTTTATCGGGACATTGCTTCGTTCGGTGTGGTGTACTGGCCGGCCGGCATGGTCATCATGGCAGTTGCCATGACCGATAAGGTTGTGGCGGCCCATTATCTTGGTGTTTCTGCCAGCGCGATGTACGGCGTCGCCGCGCTGTTTGCGTCAGCCTACTGGATTGTAAATCACAGTTTTGTGCTCGCTTGGACTCCTTGGCTGTTCAAAAAGCTGAAGGCGTCTTCGGAAGACGGGATGCGCGAAGTCGTTTCGATTTCGATGCTTTATTTTATCCTGGCACCGATTGCAGCTGTTGCCTTTTATTTCATATCGCTGGTGGTCGCGCCGATCCTGCTTGGCGAAGCGTTCCACAGCGCAATTCCGCTGCTGCGCTATATAATGATAGCTATCGTTTTGCAGGGCTTCTTTGTTCACAACATGAAATACCTTCACTATGACAAGGATATACGGGTGATGTCCTTGTGCAGTGCGCTTACCATTGCCCTGAACATTGTGCTTAGCGTGCGCTGGGCGCCGGAAATGGGAATCCGCGGTATCATGCTTGCAACAGTAGTTTCTTTTGGCGCGACATTCCTGATAAGCGGAATGATCGTTGTCGCTCGTTTCACCAATTTCCAAGGGGGAGTTAAGTCCGTTGTTTCACGATAAAAGCATTCTCGTAACCGGTGGTACCGGTTCGTTCGGTCGCCGTTTCATCAAGACGCTCCTCGAGCGCTATAACGCGCGTCGTGTCATCGTGTTTTCGCGCGACGAGTTCAAACAATCGGTAATGCAGGAGAAGTATGACGACCCTGCACTGCGCTACTTCTTGGGCGATATTCGTGATCGGGATCGTTTGATGCAGGCGATGGAAGGCGTGGATATTGTGGTTCATGCGGCAGCCCTCAAGCAGGTGCCCGCGCTCGAGTATAATCCCGCCGAAGCGATCAAAACCAACATTCACGGAACGGAAAATGTGGTCGCCGCGGCCTTGGCACACAACGTCGAGAAAGTGATCGCGCTTTCAACCGACAAGGCCGCGGCGCCGGTGAATCTATATGGCGCCACCAAGCTTACAGCGGAGAAAATTGCCATTTCTGCGAACAATTTCGCTGGCAAGCGCGACACGCGGCTTTCGGTGGTGCGTTACGGCAACGTCATCGGATCGCGCGGTTCAGTCATTCCGCTTTTCCAGAAACTCCTGGCAGAAGGAGCCAAGGAATTCCCGATTACCGATCCCAACATGACCCGGTTCTTGCTGACCCTTCAGCAAAGTGTCGATTTCGTTATTGATTGCGGCGCGCGCATGTGGGGTGGAGAGACCTTCATTCCACGTATCCCGTCTGCAACCATCGGGACCATGGCGGAGGCCATCGCACCTGACATGCCGCAGAAAGTGGTTGGCATTCGTCCGGGCGAAAAACTGCACGAAGTGCTTTGCCTGCCGGATACTGCTTGGCAAACCATAGAGTTCGAACGGCATTTCGTGGTCAAACCGTCGTTCAAGTTCAACCGCATTGATGTTGACTATCTGACAGCGGCGAATGGAGAGAAGGGCAAGCCTGTCGCAGGTGACTTCGACTATAACTCGCTAAATAATGAGGACTATATTTCGGCCGAAGCGTTGCGTGCGATGATCGAGCAAGCAATGCCTTTTGACGCCTGATCGACAGGACAATACGTGCGCAGCCGCATACCCTATAGCCGCCAGACAATCGACGATGCCGACATAGCCGCCGTTGCCGATTGCCTGCGTTCCGATTTCCTGACGCAAGGTCCGCAAACGCGGGCCTTTGAGGAGGCTGCGGCTGCCTATGTCGGCTGTGCGCACGCGATCGCCGTTTCGAATGGGACGGCCGCACTCCATCTTGTTTGCCAAGGCCTCGGGCTTGGGCCGGGCGGTCTTTTATGGACGTCCCCCAACAGCTTTGTCGCTTCGGCCAATGCCGGGCGCTATATGGGCGCGGACGTCGATTTCGTCGACATCGACCCGCAAACCGGCTCAATCGACCCGGTCGCGCTCGAAGCAAAGCTGTCAAAAGCCCGCGCTGCAAACCGCAAGCCCGATATATTGATTGCCGTTCATTTTGCTGGGCACAGCTTTGGATTTGATCGCGTTGCAGCATTATGTGCCGAATATGGGGTCGCGCTGGTTGAGGATGCGGCTCATGCATTTGGCGCAGCCTATGAAGACGATCCAATGCGCAAGGTTGGCAGCCATCCGCAAAGTGTGGCTACAACCTTCAGCTTTCACCCCCTGAAGTCGATTACCACCGGCGAGGGGGGAATGATTGTTACCTGGTCGGACTCGCTCGCTCGTGATCTGGCCATGCTGCGCAGTCATGGGATTACCAAGGACTCCGCCATGATGACTCATATGCGTGAGGAAGACGGTGACTGGTATTATGAACAGCACCTGCTAGGTTTCAATTACCGGATCTGCGATATTCAGGCTGCCCTTGGCGTTAGCCAGATGAAAAGAATCGATGCCTTCATGGCGGCGCGTCGTTTACGGGCACGGCGCTACGCAGAGCAGCTTTCCGGCCTGCCTTTGCACCTGCCGCTCGCAACCGACAGGTCATCCTGGCACCTGTATGTAGTGCGACTTGATCCGGGGCAAGCAAGTATTACGCGTCGGGCGCTGTTCGACAGGCTGCGCGGTGAACGCATCGAAGCCCATGTCCATTACATTCCGATCCATACCCAGCCCTATTACCGCAAACTGGGCTTCGCACCTGGCGACTTCCCGCAGTCCGAACATTATTATGAAAATTGCCTCAGCTTGCCGATCTATCCTCTGATGACAGACGACGATCAGGATAGGGTGGTTGCCTGCCTGCGAGATGCACTTTTGTATGCGTAATATAGCGATTGTGCAGGCCCGGATGGGTTCGTCGCGACTGCCGGGGAAGGTTCTGAAGCCACTAGCCGGACGGCCGGTTCTCGACCATGTTGTATCTAGGGTCGCCTCGACGGAACGCATTGACGGCGTTGTTGTCGCAACGTCTGTTTTGCCCGGCGATGACGCTATCGCCAATTATTGCGGAGAGAAAGGTTGGTCTTACGTCAGGGGGCCTGAGCGTGACGTATTGACGCGCTATGCCAGTGCGGTCCGGGCCTCCAGCGCGGACATCGTCGTACGTGTAACGAGCGACTGCCCGCTATTCTCACCACGAATCCTGGACGATATGCTCGCCGCATTCGATCCTTCCTGCATGGATTATATGTCGACCAACTGGCCTGAGCGTAGCTTTCCAATAGGCTTGGACTGTGAAATCATGCGTGGTGACAGCTTGCTCGAGATATCCGAAATCGCGACCGACCCCTATGATCGAGAACATGTAACTCCCTATTTCTATCGCAACCCTGATCGTTTCCGGCTTGTGGGGCATGCCTGCGCCCGCCCCCTGGATCATCTGAGCATAACACTTGATACTGCGGAGGATTATCAACGTCTGCTGGAACTGCTCGATGCCCATCCCGAACTTGTCGATCCGATGGTTGACGTTATAGAGATCGTTGCACGCCATTTTGACGCGGAGAGTTCCGCTTAATATTGGGCAGGACGAAGCGGTCAGTCAATGCGTTTCGCAGCATCAAGCCAATCGGGCCGCTCGGTCGACTGCCGAATATCGAACCCGGCATCTCGATGCAGCCTTTCGGATGCCGTATTTGCACTGTGGATTTTGCTAACGATGCGGTTAACCGACGGATGTGATAGGTGCAGCGCCCGTTCAGCAGCGCAGTACAGGGGCAAGCCCATCCGCCTTCCGTGCCAAGCGGGCACGAGATAAATGGATAGATAGGCACAGGCACCGCCATCACTAAGATCAAATCGAACTACGCCGACTGGTTCACCACCTCGTGTGAAGACACGAAAAACGCAATCTGGGTCGACTAGCTGCTCGCCAAGCCAAGTGACGTGAGCGCCAAATTGAGGTTTTTCCGAGCCATCCCAATTGTGCTGCCAGTTCCGCTCATCGGTTCGCCAATCCAGCAAATCACGAGCATCCCCAGCCTCCACGTTCCTGAAATCCAATGCCAGCGCCTTTATCCATGAGGCTAAGCGGATTGCTCCCCGTCCGTCGACAATTTGGGGGCCAAGGTCTGACAGCTTCTTTCGGAGCGCTTCATCGGACACAAGCCACAAAATGCCTCGCGCGATTGATGCGGCATCTACTTCTGAATAATGACCCAGATAGCATACAGCCTCAGCGGCCACCATGGTTTTAATTTGTGGCAGTTGGTTTTCCGCAGTCGATATAACAAGCGATGGAAGTCCGAGACATAGGCGCTCCCACAACATCACCCCGCCCGCCCCAAGAGCTATATCGGCTGTAGCCATCAGTTCGGCGACGTCTTTCTGGGAGGGCTGTCTGTGCAGGTTTATGTGCGGCAACTGTGAGATGGGGTCGAACAACGCCGGGTCAATTCGCGCCCCAGGGCCGAGCACAACATCAACGTCCATCTGATCCAGAGTTGCAACAGCTTCCAGCGCCTTGGCCGTCTCTCCAGTAGGATCGCTGCCGCCGAAGCAGATGTTGAGCCGGAGTCGCGTATGGCTGCTCGGCCGGGTACCGTTTGCCAACTGCACGATATGGTGAGACAGAGGCAGGTAGGCAGACCCGGCGAGCAGGATGCCTTGGCGTTTCCGCCTCACACTGCCGTGCGGTCGAACGATAATGTCCGCAGCGTCCGCCGCATCGAGATCGTCAAGCACCACAAGCGGTTTCTCTGCGGTGGCAGTCTCGACTTCCCATTGCGATACCCAACCATATTGGTCGAGGAGCAGAACCTCTGGGTGCCAACCGTGTCGATCCATAGCCTGCATCGTTGCCACCGGGTCGACCTCCGCCGGAGATAATACCAAAACCTGTGTCTCAACCGGGAAATATGCCTCTGAATAAGAAGCGCCCTCTGCATTTGTGACCAGCAATATCTCGGTATCGCCACTCGTTGCCAAGGCATTGGCCACGGCTGATGTCCGGGCAAAATGCCCCATGCCGACAGTTGCGCCTGCATCGGCGCGGATGGCGACCTTAATCGGCGCGGACATAATATGTAAATCGAATATGGCGTCCATTGTAGGTAGTCACTGGGCGATACTGCTGAAGGATGGAATTAAACCTTGAATCTTCTGAGAGTGCCTGGTTCCAGTCGATTGCAATGTGCCGCAAAGGCCAACGGGAAGTGCGGTCGACGATCAGCACATCAGGGGGCGTATCTTCCCAAAGCTGCAGCATTTGATTGTGCAGCATTTTTCGACCAGGCTCTTTCAGCTTGATTGGGGGCAGTAACTTTCCGACATTCTCATGCTTATCAAACGGCTTGAGTTCAGCAGCAACATAGGCATTGTTCATCAACGGCGTCCACCGAAGTCCACCGTGCATGACGATATATTCGTTATAGGGTGACGGATGAGCGTTCAGGAGCGCGACTTTTTTACCTGCTACCGATTGGCCGCTTTCGCTGATGGCCCTTTCCAGTTCATCCAGACGGTCGTGATATTCCAGTGTTGCGCGGAATTGTGTTTGAATGGAAAACAGCAGATACAGCCCAAGCGCAAAATTGGCCCACAGTCGGAAACTTTTTGCATTGGCCCACCACCACATCACATAGATCATTATAATCGGGAAGAGATGGTGGGAAAACCAGCGCTCTTGCGCCCAAGCAGCGATCACCGCACCAGTTGCGGCGGCAAAAAACAATAACGTGTCCCGAATCGGCGCGCCAAATATCCGCGAGACAAACAACAGGGCAAACGCTGGCAACATGTTGACCGCTGCCTTGATCCAGTTTGCAGTCGGGTCAACCAGCGCAGCATCGATAGCGCTGAACATAGCGCCAAATGTTGCGCGCTGTACTGGATCGAGACCCAGCCATAAGAACAGGTAAAGGAAAACGACGGAACCAGCCACGACGTTCTCGGTTCGAAAAAGCGAGCTTGGTTTGCGTTGTAGGCCGGCATCGGCAAGTTCGACCAGCACAACTACCATACTATATAGATATTTGAAAAGTAATGTGAAGCCTATCCACAGACCCAATATTGCTCTCAAGGGCCGACCTATCCGTTTTGAGTTTGGGTCGGAAACGCGCAGGATCAAATATGGCCAGAGTCCGGCCACGACGATATGCTCGCGCAGTCCAAAGACATTTTTGAAAAGTATTGGCAAAACAGCAAGAACAGCCACTGAAATGACCAAGAACGCGGGCGATGCACCGACTGTGGTGCGGCGTATATAATATGCTAGCGCTGCGCTAAAGAGTACCGCTGCGCCAGCCATTGCAACGACAACAAGATCGAGTCGTGTCCCGGTCGCATCGCTAATTCGCGTTCCCAGCGAAAACCAGAGCTTCTCAACTGGCGGAAAATAGATGCCGTAATTGTGGAACGCGCCGCCCAAGACGATGGAGAGACGACCCGATAGTGCACTGCCAGCTAGATCTTGATGGATCGGATAATAGGCACCGTAAAACAGAAGGGTAATCACAAATAGGGCGGCTGCAATGCCCATATGCAGCCCCAAATCGGCGACGAAATTCAACTTTTGGGGCGGCATATTACCTCTGCATTGGGGATGCTCAAAGCCGATGGCACCATTATTATCATGCTTCAAAATGCACAATGGCTAAGTCGCTATTGATAAATGGTTTTATAGGATAGGTATCGTTGAGCGAATTGCCCGCTCCAAGATAGCGCGGAGCTGACTGCTCAAGCAAAAATTGAACTTCATGAACAAACTTTACTCGCGAAATCGGGTTGGACGCATTAGACGCAGGCACAGAATATGTCTCTCTAGTCAGACAGGCTTATGGAATTGAACAGCAAGCAGAAATATCGAGTCCTGAGCGTCTTTGGAACGCGCCCGGAAGCCATAAAGATGGCGCCTGTGGTCAAGGCGCTGGCGTTTGCCGATGATATTGACGGACGAGTTTGCGTTACCGCGCAGCATCGCGAAATGCTGGATCAGGTGCTCGATCTGTTTGCGATCAAGCCGGAGTACGACCTGAACCTGATGAAGCCGGGCCAGGGGCTTGAAGATATTACTGCGGGCGTGTTGAAGCTTTTGACGCCTGTGCTGGACGATTTCCAGCCTCAGCTGGTGCTGGTCCACGGTGATACCACCACCACTCTGGCAGCGTCTCTGGCGGCCTATTACCGACGGATTCCTGTCGGACATGTGGAGGCAGGTTTGCGAACCGGCAACATTTTGTCGCCCTGGCCGGAGGAGGTGAACCGCAAGGTAGCTGGCGCGATCGCCAGCCTGCATTTCGCGCCGACCGAACAATCGAAACGCAATTTGCTCGCCGAAGCGGTCCCCGATGCCGCTATTTTGGTGACGGGCAACACGGTAATCGATGCTCTTTTGGAGGTGGTTGATCGGCTGGAGAGCGATCCCAAACGCATGGCCGGGTTTGAACAGCGTTTCCAACTGGATCCGGGCAAACGGATGATTCTGGTAACGGGCCATCGCCGGGAAAGCTTTGGCGATGGATTTCTTCGTATCTGCGAGGCACTCGCCAGTCTCGCAGCGCGTGATGATGTCGAAATCGTCTATCCCGTCCATCTCAATCCCAATGTCAAAGGACCGGTGGAAGAAAGATTGAGCGGCTTTCCCAATGTGCATTTGATCGAACCCCAGGACTATCTGCCCTTTGTCTATCTGATGAGCCGGGCATATGTCATTTTGACCGATTCCGGCGGGGTGCAGGAAGAGGCCCCTTCACTGGGCAAACCGGTGCTGGTCATGCGCGATACCACGGAAAGGCCCGAGGCGGTCGAGGCCGGTACCGTCCGCCTGGTTGGCACGGATACCAGACTGATTGTTTCCGAAGTCTGCCGCCTGCTGGATGACCAGGATGCCTATGACGCGATGAGCGTGGCGCACAATCCTTATGGAGATGGCAAGGCCGTTGACCGGATATTAAACCGGATCCGGCAATATGCTGCGGAACAATAGACCAGCTTGCGAATCCGATGGACCTGAACCGCTTCTCCACTATTTCGATCATTGGCCTTGGCTATATCGGCTTGCCGACCGCCGCGATGTTTGCGTCGCGCAAGATCAGGGTCATCGGCGTCGATGTGAACGAGGATACGGTTGATACCATCAACCGGGGCGAGATCCACATTGTCGAGCCTGACCTGGACATGGTGGTTCATGCAGCCGTTGCACAAGGCTATTTGCGTGCAACCGTTGCCCCTGAACCTGCCGAGGCATTTCTGATTGCGGTGCCGACGCCGTTCAAGGGCGACAATCATGAGCCTGATCTGCGGTTCATCGAGGCCGCCTGCCGGTCGATCGCACCGGTACTGGAACCCGGCAATCTCGTGATTTTGGAGTCAACCTCGCCGGTCGGTGCGACGGAAGCGATGGCGGAATGGCTGGCGCAGGCACGGCCCGACCTGACTTTCCCCCAGAAAGCGGGCGAATTGTCCGATATCCGCATTGCCCATTGCCCCGAACGGGTTTTGCCCGGCAAGGTGATGCAGGAACTGATTTCCAATGACCGCGTGATTGGCGGCATGACGCCTCGCTGCTCCGCGCTTGCGGCGCAGCTTTACAGCGTCTTCGTTACCGGAGAGTGCGTTACCGCCTCAAGCCCGAGGGTAGCGGAAATGGCAAAGCTGACCGAAAACAGCTTTCGGGATGTGAACATCGCTTTTGCCAATGAATTGTCGATTATCTGTGACAAATTTGGCATCAGTGTCTGGGAACTGATCCAGCTCGCCAACCGCCATCCGCGCGTCAATGTGTTACAGCCGGGTGCGGGAGTCGGTGGGCATTGCATCGCCTGCGATCCCTGGTTCATCGTTTCCTCGGCGCCGGAAGAGGCGCGGCTGATCCGCACCGCGCGCGAAGTCAATGATGCCAAACCGTATTGGGTGCTCGACAAGATCCGGTCTGAAACCTGCAAGATTCTGGAATCCTCTGCCGGAAGAAGCGCGGCAGACCTCAGCATTGCTTGCTATGGCATTGCGTTCAAACCCGATATCGATGATCTGCGCGACAGCCCGGCGCTGGAGATCGTGCAAAGCCTGACGCAAAGCCATCCGGGTTCGGTACTGGTTGTGGAGCCCAATATCGAAGTGCTGCCGGAATCGTTGAATGGTGCGAGGCTGGTTTCCATGCTCGATGCGGCAGAGGCCGATCTGCATGTGCTGCTGGTCGATCATAAATATTTCCGGGCGTTGAAGCCCAATACTTCTGCCATGATTATCGACACCCGCGGGATCTGGACCCGTTAACGGCTGTGCTGCCGGGTTATCCGGCAGCCCTTTCCGCAAGGTTGGGCGCCATTGTCGCGATGACCTCTGCTTGACCTCTATTCAAAACAGAACATAATATGAACAAATGCGAGTCGGCGATTCTCTTTTTTCTGCTCTCAAGGGCAAAACTGGCCTTTTGCGGGTCGGGCCGCAGCATGCCTTCTGTAACCCGCAGCGGGGGCTGAGGCGGTGGGCAAGCGGGGTGGGTTCGCTCGATACGGCGCTGGCAGGCGGGCTGGCCTATGGGCGCGTGCATGAATTTTATGCCGCGCAGGGGGAGGATGCACCGGCGACGGCCGGTTTCGCGCTAGCCCTTCTGGCGGCCATGGGCGGAGGCGAGGGTGGCGCGCGCGCTACGCTCTGGCTGCGTTCGCGCCGCGCGGTGCAGCAGGCGGGCGTGGTGCAGGCCAATGGCTGTGCGGAACTGGGCGGGCGGTCTGATGCCTGCCTTTTTGCCATGATTGCCGACACGAAGGAACTGCTCAAGGCTGCCGTCGACGGGCTGCGTAGTGGGGCATTGGGTGCGGTCGTTGTCGAAACGCAAGGGAGCCTTCCCGATCTGGACCTGACCGCGAGCCGCCGCCTCGCACTGGCTGCCGAGAAATCGGGGACGACGCTCTTCCTGCTGTGCAGCGGGGCGGAGCCGGTGCCGAGTGCGGCCGAAACGCGCTGGCGGGTGGCAGCGGCGCCTTCGCGCGCGCTTTCGGCCAACGCCCCTGGCGCGCCCGTATTCGCCATCGAATTGTTGCGCCAGCGCTCGGGCCCTTGCGGCCTTGGCTGGCAATTGGAGTGGGACCGTGACCGACGCATCTTTACCGAAGCGGCGGCTGGCGCTCTGGTTTCCATACCTGCCCGCAGATCGCCTGCGGCAGCAGGAACCGGACCGGTGCGCCTCGGCCAGCGCGCCGCCTGACGCGGCTCTGGTCTTTGTCGCCAGGCAGAAAAATGCGCTGCGGCTCGCGGCGGTGGATGTGGCTGCGCAGCGCCAGGGGCTGGCGCCGGGAATGGCGCTCGCCGATGCGCGGGTGCGCGTGCCCGGGCTGATCGTGGTCGAGGCCGATGCCGCGGCGGACCGGCATTGGCTCGATCTGCTGGCGCGATCGTGCACCCGCTTCTCGCCGCATATCGTGCCGTATCCCCCCGATGCTATCGTAGTCGATATTGCGGGCTGCGAGCATTTGTGGGGCGGGGAGGCGGCGCTGACCGAGGCGGTCGCTGACCATGTCGAGCAACGCGGCATGGCGGCGCGTATCGCCTGTGCAGTTACGGCAGATGCCGCACTGGCGCTTGCCCGCTACGCCCGGCTTCCGGTGACGGACGAAGCCAGCGCCATCCGAGCATTGCCGGTGGCGGCGCTGGGCCTCGATGAAGAGGCCACGCTGGGGCTGGTGCGCGCAGGGCTTAACAGCATCGGTGCAGTGGCGGCGCGGCCAAGGGCAGCGCTCGCGGCGCGCTTCGGGATGGAAGCCGTGCGCGCGCTCGAACGGTTGTTGGGGGAGGAGGAGCGCCCCGGTTCCCCGCTGCGCCATCAGGCTCCCTTGCGTTTCGAGCGCCGCTTTGCCGAACCTGTCGCGCATGAACGGGCGGTTGCGGCGGCCTTTGCCGAATTGCTGGCGGAAGGCGCGCGGGTGCTGGAGGAGCGCGGGCTGGGCGGGCGGCGTTTTCGCCTGACGCTGGATCGTAGCGATGGTGCGAAACGGCGGCTCGCAATCGAAACCAGCGCGCCGACGCGTGATCCGGCACTGGTGCTGCGGCTGTTTGATGAGCGGATATCTGCGCTTGCCGACCCGCTCGACCCGGGTTTCGGCTATGACCGGCTGTTGCTCCATATCCCGTTGACGGAGCCGCTCGCCGCGACCCAATCCGCCCTGGATGATGCCGAGAAGGCCGATGGTCAACTTGCCGAGCTGGTCGCCCGGCTGAGCACGCGGCTTGGCCCCGGCAGCATAAGGCGGTTGGTGCCGCAGGACAGCCATATCCCCGAACAGGCGCAACTTGCACTGCCTGCAATCCATTGCCCGGCACCGGTGCGCTGGCCCGCCCCGCGTGCAGGCGAGCCGCCGCTGCGCCCGATCTTCCTCTTCGACCCGCCACAACCGGTCGAGGTGATCGCCGAGGTTCCCGACGGCCCACCGCACCGTTTCCGCTGGAAACGCAAATTGCACGAGGTGCGGCTTTATGAAGGGCCGGAGCGGATCGCGAGCGAATGGTGGCATCTTCCAGCTTCTCCCCTCCCGCTTGCGGGAGGGGCCGGGGGAGGGCCTGAAGCTAAAGACAGTCCCTCCCCTAACCCCTCCCGCAAGCGGGAGGGGGAGTTAACCCGCGACTATTATCGCATCGAGGATGTGCATGGCCGCCGCTACTGGATTTTCCGCCACGGCCTTTATGAAGAAAAGGCCCTGCCCAAATGGTACATGCACGGGTTGTTTGCATGAACGCGAGCTTCGCCGAACTGGTCGCTACGACCAATTACAGCTTCCTGCGCGGGGCCTCGCATCCGGCGGATATGGTGTGGCGTGCAGCGCTGCTGGGGATGAGCGGCATCGGTATTGCCGATCGCAACAGTGTTGCGGGTGTCGTCCGTGCGCATGTCGCCTGGCGCGAGGTGCGCGCGCAAATGCCCGATTTCCGGCTGGTGGTGGGCGCGCGGCTGGTCTTTGCTGACGATACACCGGATATCGTTGCCTATCCGACGACCCGCCATGGCTGGGGGCGGCTGACCCGGCTGCTCACGCTTGGCAACCGACGTGCGGTGAAGGGCGATTGCATCCTCTATCTGGAAGATTTGCTGGAATGGTGCGAGGAGATACAACTCATAATCCTCCGCGCCTCCGCGTCTCCGCGTGAACAAAATTTGGATCACGCGGAGACGCGGAGACGCGAAGAAGAAGCTTGCCTTCGCCAGCTAAAGGCAAAAACACCACTCCTCTGGTTCGGCGCGACCATGCCGCGGGGTGGAGATGACGCGCGCAAGCTTGCTGAACTGGCTGGGTTGAGCGAAGCTGTCGGCATCCCCCTGATCGCCACCAACGATGCTCTTTATGCGACGCCCGACCAGCGCGTGCTCCACGATATCGTCACCTGCATCCGCGAAGGCGTGACCATCCAGAGTGCAGGTCGACGGCTTCTGGCCAATGCCGAGCGGCACCTGAAACCGCCGGAGGAGATGGCGCGGCTGTTTCGGGGATATCCGCAAGCCATCGCCGCGACGCAGGATTTCCTGTCGCGCATCGACTTCACCCTTGATGACCTCAAATATGAATATCCGCACGAACCGGTCCCGCCCGGCTGGCAGCCGCAGGATTGGCTGGAGCATATGGTGATGGCGGCGGCGCAGCAGCGTTTCCCCGATGGCCTGCCTGCCAGCTGGCGCAAGACCATCAATGAGGAATTTCACCTGATCCGCGCCAAGGGCTATGCTTATTATTTCCTCACCGTGCACGATATTGTCCGCCATGCCCGCAGCCTTGATCCGCCAATCCTCTGCCAGGGGCGGGGGAGCGCGGCCAATTCGGTGGTCTGCTATCTTCTGGGCATCACGCCGGTCGATCCGGTGGCGAACAAGCTGCTCTTCACCCGCTTTCTCTCCGAAGAACGCAATGAGCCGCCCGATATCGATGTCGATTTCGAGCATGAGCGGCGTGAGGAGGTGATGCAGTATATCTATAATCGCTATGGCCGCGAGCGGGCGGGGATTGCCGCAACGTTGATCCATTACCGCCCGCGCAGCACAATCCGCGAGGTTGGCAAGGCGCTGGGGCTGACCGAGGATGTGACGGCGCGGCTCGCCAGCACCATCTGGGGCAGCTGGGGCGGCGATGTGCCCGACGCGCGGGTGACCGAAGCCGGGTTCGATCCGGCCAATCCCGAAATCGCCCGGCTGAAAACCATTGTCGACCAGCTGCTCGAATTCCCCCGGCATTTGTCGCAGCATGTCGGCGGTTTCGTGCTGACCGAGGGGCGATTGGATGAGCTGGTGCCGATCCACAATGCCGCGATGCCCGACCGCACCTTCATCGAATGGGACAAGGACGATATCGACGCGCTGGGGCTGATGAAGGTCGATGTGCTGGCGCTGGGGATGCTGACCTGCATCCGGAAGGCGTTTGATATGCTGAATGCATCTTCTCCCCTCCCGCTTGCGGGAGGGGCAGGGGAGGGGCCTGAGTTGGTTGAGACGTCATGCAGGCCCACCCCTAACCCCTCCCGTAAACGGGAGGGGGACTTCCTCACCCTCTCCACCATCCCCACCGAATGCCCGCAGGTTTACGCCATGCTGCAAAAGGGCGACAGCATCGGGACATTTCAGGTCGAAAGCCGCGCGCAGATCAACATGCTGCCGCGGATGAAACCCAAAAACCTCTACGACCTTGTCATCCAGGTCGCGATCGTCCGCCCCGGCCCGATCCAGGGCGGGATGGTGCATCCCTATCTCCGCCGTCGCAACGGAGAGGAAAGAGTGGACTATCCCTCACCCGCGCCGCCGCATAATCCTGTCGAACTGCGCGATGTGCTCGAAAAGACGATGGGCGTCCCCTTGTTCCAGGAACAGGCAATGAAGCTGGCGATTGTCGCAGCGGGCTTCACCCCTGCGCAGGCCGATGGCTTGCGGCGGGCGATGGCGACGTTCCGCAATGTCGGCACGATCCACCGCTATGAGGAGATGATGATCGAAGGGATGGTCGCGCGCGGTTATACCCGCGACTTTGCCGAACGCTGTTTCAACCAGATCAAGGGGTTTGGCGAATATGGCTTTCCCGAAAGCCATGCCCAGGCCTTTGGCTGGCTGGCCTATGTGTCGAGCTGGCTCAAATGCCATCATCCGGCGGTGTTCACCTGCGCGCTTTTGAATTCACAGCCCATGGGCTTTTATGCCCCCGCCCAACTGGTGCGCGATGCGCAGGAACATGGGGTCAAGGTGCGCGGGGTCGATTTGAATGTGAGTGGGTGGGATAACGGGATTGAAATCAAAAGCCCCTCTCCCTTAGGGGAGAGGTCGGGGTGGGGTCTTCGCCTCGGTTTTCGCCAGATAGACGGGTTCCGTCAGGCATGGGGCGAGGCGATCGAAACCGCCCGTGCATCCGGGCCTTTCACCTCGATCGAGGATCTTGCGCGCCGTGCTGCACTGCCGCCTGCCGCGCTGCGCAAGCTGGCCGATGCCGATGCCTTTGGCTCGCTCGGCAAGGGACGGCGCGATGCCTTGTGGGAAGCGCGGCGGACACCGCCCGACCAGTTGCCGCTTTTTGCCTTTGCCGATGCCGCGGAGCTTGGCGCGGAGCCCGATGCGCAACTGCCTGCCATGCCGCTGTCGGAGGAAGTGGTCGCCGATTACCAGATGCTGCGCCTGTCGCTGAAGGCGCATCCGATGCAGTTTCTGCGCGAAGGCTTTACCCGCGAAGGCGTTCTAAGCTGCGCCGATACCAATGCCGCGCCTGACGGGCGGCGCGTGGCCTGTGCAGGCATCGTCCTCATTCGCCAGCGACCGGGCAAGGGCAATGCCGTCTTCATCACCATCGAGGACGAGACCGGCGTGGTCAACGCGCTGCTCTGGGCACGCGACATGGCAAAGCAGCGGCGCGCGGTGATGGCATCGCGGCTGATGCGGATTGAGGGCGTAATCCAGCGCAGCAAGGAAAATGTCGTCCACCTGATGGCAAGCCGCATCGTCGATTGCACCGACCGCCTCGACCATCTCTCCGAAAGCCACCGCGCCGACCCGCAATTGTCACATGCCGACGAGGTTACCCGGCCGCAAATGCCCCGCGCGCCAAGCCAGCGCGCACCGGGCCGCAGCGCCGGTCATCCGCGCAATGTGCGGATATTGCCAAAATCACGCGACTTTCACTGACGCCAGACGCCTTCAGGCCATCTCTGCGGCGAATGTATCCCGCAACTCGCGGCGCAAAAACTTGCCGCTCGCATTGCGCGGCAAAGGTTCATCCACGAACCAGACAAAGCGCGGCAGCTTGTGCTTGGCGATATGCTTCGCCATTTCCTCGCGCAGTCCATCGGCATCGAGCGTCTCGCCCGCCTTCAGGAAGATGGCAGCGGCGACTTCCTCTCCCAGCCGATCGTCGGGAACGCCGAATACGCTGCATTCCGCCACCGCCGGGTGGCGATAGATCGCCGCCTCGACCTCGACACAATAGACATTCTCGCCGCCGCGCAGCACCATGTCTTTCTTGCGGTCAACGATATAGATGAAGTCATCCTCGTCCATCCGCGCGATGTCGCCGGTGTGCAGCCAGCCATCGGTGATCGATTCGGCGGTCGCATCGGGGCGGTTGATATAGCCCTTGATGACGGCGGCACCGCGCACCCATAATTCGCCAGCCTCACCGAGTGGCACTTCATTGCCATCATCGTCGACGCATTTGGCCTCGTACACCGGCATGGCGGGGCCAGCGCTGGCGGGACGGTCAACGTAGAAGTCGCCGCCGATAGAGGTGATGATGCCGCAGGTTTCGGTCATGCCATAGCCCGTGGTTGGCCGTGCTGTTTCGACCGCCTCGTCGATCTTGAGCACCTGATCGGGAGGAACCTGCGCCCCGCCGCCGGAAAGGGCGAGCAGGCTGGAGGTATCGGTATTGGGGAAATCGGGATGGCCGATCAACTCGCGCGCCATGATCGGCACCCCGCTCATGCCCGTAACCCGCTCGGATTCGATGATCTTCAGTGCATCGCCTGCATCCCAGCGGTACATCAGCACCAGCGCCCCGCCGGCAGCGGTCACGCCATAGGCGGCGCAATTATTCGCTGTGACGTGGAACAATGGTGTGGTCACCAAAGTTACAGGGACGGGGGGCGTTGCCGGGGGGGCGACGCCGGTTGCCCGCTCTACCGCCAATGCGGAGGAAGCGGCGGCGTACAGCATGTTGAACAGGTTGGCGACGCAGCCACGGTGCGTCAGTTGCGCGCCCTTGGGAAAGCCCGTGGTGCCAGAGGTATAGAAAATGCACGCATCCGAATCGGGATCGACGGTCACATCGGGCATCGCCCCATCGCGCGCGATAACGTCCGACCAGGGGATCACGTCGGGCGGGGTTTCGTCAAGGCGTATCCCGACCAGTTGCACCGTTCCGGTAAGTTCGGGGATCTCGCGCAGGCGTGCAAGGCGTTCGGAATCGAGGAACAGGATCTTCGGCGCCGAATCGTTAAGCGCATAGGCCATTTCCTCGGGCGTCCACCAAGCGTTCATGCCGACGACGGTGACGCCGCTGGCGACGCAGGCCCAGTAAATCAGCATCCATTCGGGATAATTGCGCATCGCGATGGCGACCCGGTCGCCGGGTTGCACACTCTGCGCTGCCAGCCATGCGGCAACCGCATTCACCTGCGCATGCGCCTCGGCATAGGTCAGCCGCTCATCCTGGTAGATGAGGTAGGGGCGCTCGGCGAACAGCGCTGTTGAAAGCCACACTTCGCGGACACTGGGCGGGGCATTCTTGTAAGTACGGATACGGTTGCCGAGGATATCGGCTTTGACGATTTCAAACGGGCCACCCGGACCGGTCAACTCATCGCGCACCTGGCGCAGCTCGGAATAATACATGCCTCTCCTCACATCCTGCTCGTGGGAAAGGCATAAAGGCCCGCGCGCCAAGCGCAAGCACCGATTTAATCGCGTGATTAATCAGAAGTCGACTGCGATGCCTTTCAGCTCCCAGTCGCCGTAGCGGACCGGGTCAGGGCGTTCCGCATCGGGCAGGGGCTTGTGCTCGACAGCCTTGGGTTCGGGCACAGGCGGGCTTTTCGACAGATAGACTGGCGGTTTCACATGCGGCGGGCGCTTGCCCATGGCGAGGCTCCTTCTGCCATTCTTGAAAGCGGGTCTTCGTCCCCCCACATTGGCCCTCATACGGAGGATATCAAGATGAATATGCTCAAAACGACAATGTTGCTGGCGGCGCTGACCACGCTGTTCATGGCGCTTGGCTATACGCTGGGCGGTTCGGGCGGAGCGGTCCTCTCGCTGCTAATTGCGGCGGGGATGAACCTGTTCACTTACTGGAATGCCGACAAGATTGTCCTCAAGATGCACAATGCGCGTGAGGTTGATGCGGCGAGCGAGCCCAATTTCCACGGCATGGTCGCCAATCTGGCGCGGCGCGCCAATATGCCGATGCCGCGCGTCTATATCATCGACAGCCCGCATCCCAATGCCTTTGCCACGGGTCGCAACCCCGAAAACGCCGCCGTTGCCGCGACCACCGGCCTGCTGTCGATGCTCAGCCGCGACGAGGTCGAGGGTGTGATGGCGCATGAACTGGCGCATGTGAAGAATCGCGATACGCTGATCATGACCATGGTCGCGATGATTGCGGGTGCGCTGTCGATGCTCGCCAATTTCGGTCTTTTCTTCCGCGACAGTGAGAGGAACGGACTCGCTACCTTATTGGCTGTGCTGATTGCACCTTTCGCCGCGATGATCGTGCAGCTGGCGATCAGCCGCACGCGCGAATATGGCGCGGACCGGACCGGCGCGGAAATATCGGGCAAGCCGCTGGCGCTGGCTTCCGCCCTTGCCAGGATTTCGGGTGCGGCGCAGGCGATCCCCAATCCGGTGAGCGAGCGCAACCCCTCGGCGGCGCAGCTTTACATCGTGCCCACGCATGTCTCCGAAATGTTCTCGACCCACCCGGCGACCGAAAACAGGATTGCCGAGCTGGAAGCTATGGCTGCCCTGATGGGATCGGCCCCGCGCCGCAGCGCGCTCGATCCGCTTGGAGACAGGTGAACGCTTCAACATTGGTCATCCCCGCGAAAGCGGGGATTCATGGTCTGCAAGTCAGGTTTAAACCTGCCTGTCAGGCCATGGGCCCCCGATCAAGTCGGGGGTGACAAAGCGCTGCTATTTCGATTGTAGTGCATAAGACCAAAGCCTAAGCGGGGCGCGATGAATACGCGCCCCACCACCGCCACCGGGCTTGCCGCCCGCCGTACCGCGCTGCGGATGCTCGACGCCTGCCTGCGCACCGGCCAGCCGCTCGATCAGGCGGCGAGCGCGATGGCCAAGGGGCTGGAGCCTTCGGACCGGGCGCTGGCGATCGCGATCGCGCAAGAGGTGCTGCGCTGGCTGCCCGATCTTGACCTGCTGATCGACAGCCAGACGCGGCTGCCGCTGGCGGAGGACGCCAAGGCGCGCATGGTGCTGCGCATGGCGCTGGCGCAGATGCTGCGGCTGGGAACGCCGCCGCACGCCGCGATTGCCACCGCGCTGCCGCTGCTCGACAAGGGACCGCGGCGGCTGGTGCATGGCGTACTGGGCTCGCTGTGGCGCTTGCAACCGAAATTGGCTGACGCTCCAAGCCTGACGCATCCGGTGGCAGATCGCTGGAAAGCGGCCTGGGGTGCGGATAGGGTGGAGGCTGCGCGCGTCGCGCTGGCCGAACCGCCGCCGCTCGACCTCACCCTTGCCGACCCCGCGCAAACCGCCAGATGGGCACAGGAACTGGAGGGCACCAGCCTCGCCCCCGGCCATATTCGCCTGCCACGCGGTTCGGCGATCGAGATGCTGCCCGGCTATGCCGAAGGCGCATGGTGGGTGCAGGATCTGGCGGCCAGCCTGCCCGCACGATTGCTGGGGCAGGGCAATCATCGCGATGCGCTTGACCTGTGTGCCGCCCCGGGCGGCAAGGCGATGCAGCTCGCAAGCCAGGGCTGGCACGTCACCGCGCTCGACAAGTCGGCAAAGCGGATGGAGCGTTTTGCGGCCAATCTGGAGCGCACCGGCCTTCAGGTGAAATCCGACATTGGCGATGTGCTGACGTGGCAACCCGAAGCGCAGTTCGATGCAGTGCTCCTTGATGCACCGTGCAGCGCTACTGGAACCTTCCGCCGCCATCCCGATGTGCTGCACCGGATCGGGCCGAAACAGGTCGCAGAGCTGGTCGAACTGCAGGCGGCGATGCTCGACAGGGCGGCGACCATGGTCAAGCCCGGCGGGCGGCTGGTCTATGCAACCTGCTCGCTCGAACCCGAAGAGGGAGAGGCGCAGGCCGATGCCTTTCTGGCGCGCCATGGCAACTACGCCAAGGCGGATATCGACACCGCGCTGCTTCCTGAAGGCATCGCGCCCAAGGACGGCACCATCCGCACGCTGCCGGGGATGCTGGCCGACAGAGGCGGGCTCGACGGCTTCTTCATTGCCTGCTTCACCCGCGCGCAATAGGGTCGCCATATGCAAGCGCCGACGCTCACCACCGACCGCCTCATCCTTGCGCCATTGAGCCTCGACCATTGGGAGGCCTATGCCGCGGCCTGGGCCAATCCGCAGATGACGGCATTTATCGGCGGACAGCCGCGCACACGCACCGAAAGCTGGGGCAAGTTCCTCGCTGCCGCCGCGCTCTGGCAATTCATGGGCTATGGCTATTGGTCGTTCCTCGACCGCGCCACCGGCAAATTTCTTGGTAACGGTGGGCTTGCCTCGTTTGAACGCGGCATTGCGGAGCTCGAAGGCGTACCCGAAGCTGGCTGGGCGTTCATTCCGGAAGCCTGGGGCAAGGGGCTCGCTACCGAAGCGATGACGGCGGTGCTGAAATGGGCCGACGGGCATGTCGAAGCACCGGAAGTTCGCTGCATCATCGACCCCGGCAATCGTGCCTCGCGCGCCGTTGCGGAGAAGCTGGGCTTTCGGTTTCTGCAGGCCAGCGACGAAGCAATCGGCCGCACCGAGCTGTTTGCGCGACAACGCGGTGGATAAACCCGTGGATTAGCTGTGAGTAACAGGGGCGATGCCTTGCCCCTGCTGCGCAGTGCCGCTAAGCGCCAGCCATGAGCGCTCCCATCCGTATCGCCCCTTCGATCCTGTCCGCCGATTTCGCACGGCTGGGTGAAGAAGTGCGCGCCATCGACGAAGCAGGGTGCGACTGGATCCATGTCGACGTGATGGACGGCCATTTCGTGCCCAATATCACCATCGGCCCGGCGGTGGTGAAGGCGCTGCGTCCGCACAGCGCAAAGCCGTTCGACGTCCACCTGATGATTGCGCCCGTCGACCAGTATGTGAAGGATTTTGCCGACGCGGGCGCCGACATCATCTCTTTCCACCCGGAGGCCGGGCCGCACCCGCACCGCACGGTGCAACTGATCAAGTCGCTTGGCAAGCAGGCAGGCATCGTGCTCAATCCGCACACCCCCGCCAAGATGCTCGATTACCTCATCGAGGATATCGACCTTGTGCTGGTGATGAGCGTGAACCCCGGTTTTGGCGGGCAAAGCTTCATTTCCAGCCAGCTGCGCAAGATCGAGGCGATCCGCAAGATGATCGACAAGACCGGCAAGGATATCCGCCTTGAGGTCGATGGCGGGATCACTGTCGAAACTGCGCCGCTCGCGATAGCGGCGGGTGCGGATACGCTGGTTGCCGGAACTGCCACCTTCAAGGGCGGACCTGCCGCCTACGCCACAAATATCGCCGCTTTGAGAGGCTGATGGCCGAAGCCGACCGCCCGGACGATAAGATTGGTGCCAACGCGCTGGTCGTGCGTCCGGCAGGCCGCCTCGAAAATCTGGCCGCGCGCGTTTCGTTGATGCTCTATCAGTTGAGCTGGCGCACCCCGCTGCACAAGATGCGGATTACCGGCAAGCTGCCGATGAAATTGCTCGCCGTGCCAACCAATCCGTTGCCGGGTGACGAAGCGCGCGGGACCGCGATCCGTATCGGCAAATTCCTGTTCCAGGGGATGGAACAGTCGATCGACGCGATCGATTATGAGAAAATGGCGCTGCCACCGGCTTTTGCCGATTATATTCATCGTTTCGATTGGCTGCGCGATCTTTCCGTCACGGTCAATCGCGGTGAAGGTGCGCCGCTGGCATCCTCGATTGCCGAGAAATGGCTTGCCGCCAATGGCGAAAAGCCGCGTATGCCCGCATGGCGTATCGACAACAGCGCCTGGCGCTTCCTGAACATGGCGAGCGCTGCGCCCTTTTTGCTGACCAGCACCGATTTGGTCTATCGGTCAAAGATCCTCAACCATTTTGCCCGCACCGCCCGGCACCTTGACCAGTCTGCGATCCGCGCGACCAAGCCGTTCGACAAGGTGTGCGGATGGGTGGGCGTGGTTGCCGCCTCGCTGCTGCTGCCCGAAGGCAAGGCGCGGCGGGCGATGGGCGAGCATAGCCTTGAGGTTGCGCTCACCGAACTCGTGTTCCCCGATGGCGGGGTGCTGTCGCGCGCGCCGCAGCAATTGACCGATCTGATCGCGCTGCTTTCCTCGCTGCGCCAATGCTATATCGCGCGGCAGGAGGCGATTCCCGAATTCCTCACCGACACATTGAACCGCAACATCCCTGCGCTGCTGGGGCTGACGCATGCCGATGGCGGGCTCGGTGCGTGGCAGGGCTGTGGTCATATCGGGGCGGAACATATCGAAGCGCTTGTGCAGGCAAGCGGCGTGCGGGCCCGTCCGTTGCGGCAGGCGCTCGACTGGGGCTATCAGCGCGTCAGCGCGGGGCAGGCGGTGTTGCTGGTCGATGCAGGGCCGCCGCCGCACGCCAAGCAGGCGCTGGTGGGCTGTGCCTCGACGCTGGCTTTCGAATTCAGCTTTGGCAAACAGCGGATCATCATCAATTGCGGCGGGGCCGGGCTGGCCGGTGCGAGTATCCCGGGGGCATTGGCACGCGGCCTGCGGACAACGGCGGCGCATTCGACATTCTGTGTCGACGACAGCAATTCGACCGCGCTCCTTTCAAAGGGGCAATTGGGCGGGGGCGTCGTCGATGTAGAGCTTGAGCGGCGCGATATCGACAAGGCAACCCGGATCGAGGCCAATCATGATGGCTATGCGCGCTCCTACGGCTTCATTCACAACCGCGTGCTGATCCTTCGTTCCGACGGGATGGAATTGCGCGGTGAAGATACGCTCCTGCCGCATGCCAAATATAAGGGCCGCGAGGAAGTCGGGGCGCATTTGCGCTTCCATTTGGGCCCGGACATCGAATTGCTGCTCGCCGATGACCGGCGCAGCGTGGTGATGCGGATGGAGGATGGCAGCAGCTGGACCTTCATGACCGCGCTCGGCACCATCGAGGTCGATGAAAGTTTATGGGTGGACGAAAATGGCCGGCCAAACCCCACCCGCCAGCTCGTGATTGGCGTGAAGGCGCCAAGGGGCGGTGTTACCATTGGCTGGGCGCTAAAATTCCTGGGATGATTCTGAATGACTGATGTGAAGATAAAGCGGGCACTGCTTTCGGTGTCGGACAAAAGCGGGCTTGTCGAACTGGGGCACGCGCTTGCCAGGCGCGATGTCGAACTGGTGTCGACGGGCGGTACGGCAAAGGCGCTGCGCGATGCCGGGCTGAAGGTCAAAGACATCAGCGATCTCACCGGCTTTCCCGAAATGATGGATGGGCGGGTCAAGACGTTGCATCCCAAGGTGCATGGTGGCCTGCTCGCGGTGCGCGACAATGCCGAGCATGTCGGCGCAATGAAGGAGCATGGCATCGGCGCGATCGATCTGGTCGTCGTCAACCTTTACCCCTTTGCCCAGACCGTCGCCAAGGGTGCGAGCCGCGACGAGATTATCGAAAATATCGATATTGGCGGCCCCTCGATGGTGCGCAGCGCGGCGAAGAACCATGCCTTTGTCACTATCGTCACCGATCCCGCCGACTATGACGAGCTGGTCGCGGAGATGGAGGAATCGGGCGGGGCAACCAGCTATGATTTTCGCCGCAAATGCGCGGCCAAGGCCTATGCCGCAACCGCCGCTTATGACGGGATGATCAGCCAGTGGTTCGCCTTTGCCGATCAGCAGCAGATCTTCCCCGATATGCTCGCGGTAAATGGTCATCGCGCAGAGGAGCTGCGCTATGGCGAAAACCCGCATCAGCGCGCGGCGCTCTATCTGCCGGTTGGCCCGCACAGCAGCGGTATCGCGCAGGCCGAGCAGGTGCAGGGCAAGGAACTGTCCTACAACAACTATAACGATGCCGATGCTGCATTGGAGCTGGTCAGCGAGTTTCGCGACGGGCCACCGACGGTGGTGATCGTCAAGCACGCCAACCCCTGCGGCGTTGCCAGCGGCGATACGCTGATCGAGGCCTATCGTGCCGCGCTCGAATGCGACAGCGTTTCGGCCTTTGGCGGGATCGTTGCGGTCAACCGGCCATTGGATGGCGCGACGGCGGAAGCGATTACCGAGATTTTCACCGAGGTCGTCGCTGCCCCTGCTGCCGACGATGCGGCGAAGGCGGTGTTTGCGAAGAAGAAGAATTTGCGGCTGCTGCTGACCGGCGATCTGCCCGATCCAAAGCGCGGCGGGTTGACGGTGAAGCCGATTACCGGCGGGCTGCTGGTGCAATCGCGCGACAATGGCCATGTGCCCGATGGCGACTTCAAGGTGGTGACCAGGCGTGCACCCACCGCGCAGGAACTGGCCGACTGCCGCTTTGCCTGGACGGTTGCCAAGCATGTGAAATCGAACGCGATCGTCTATGCCAAGGATGGCGCGACGGCAGGCATCGGCGCTGGCCAGATGAATCGCCGTGACAGCGCGCGCATCGCCGCAATCAAGGCGCGCGAAGCGGCTGAAACCTATGGCTGGGCAAACCCGCGCACCGTCGGTTCAGCCGTGGCCTCGGACGCCTTCTTCCCCTTCGCCGACGGCCTGCTGGCCGCAGTTGAGGCGGGGGCGACGGCGGTGATCCAGCCGGGCGGATCGATGCGCGACGAAGAAGTCATCGCCGCCGCCGACGAAGCGGGGCTGGCGATGGTCTTCACCGGAATGCGCCATTTCCGGCATTGAGGGCTGACCTCACAACAAAAAATGACCGTCACCCTGAACTTGTTTCAGGGTCCATCCAGCCTAGCTACCCTTCGGTCGAGACTGAAAAATGGATGCTGAAACAAGTTCAGGGTGACGAATGTTTGAAAGGTGACGTGCTGGCCTTACCGCGCCCGCTTCACCGCACCCTTGAACTTGCCCACGCCCGAGGGCTTGGGGCCATAGTTGCGGGGGCGCTCTCCGTCTCTGGCGCCATCGCGACCATGCGATGCGCCGCTGATCGGCGGGCCGCCGCGTTTGTGCTTCGGGCGGTTGTCCTGGTGCGGGGCACGATCTTCACGGCGGTCGTCGCGCACCGTTATTTCATCGCGGCCATAGCCGTCGCGGCTCATCAGCTGGCTTTCGCGCTGCTGCGGGCGCGGCTTGCGGCCCGCAGGGCGGCCCTGACCCGGGCGCTCGCCACCGGGGCGTCCGCCCTGACGGCGCGGCTGGTCCTCGCGCTTGGCAACCACCGGCTTGGGCATTTCGGCCACCAGCTGGCGGAAACCTTCGGGCAGGCCGACCTGCATCAGGCGCACCTTGGTGAGCTTTTCGATATCCTTCAAATAGCCGCGCTCGTCATCGCTGACGAAGCTGACCGCGATCCCGTCCGCGCCTGCGCGCGCGGTGCGGCCGATGCGGTGGACATATTGGTCGGGCACATTGGGCAGTTCGTAATTGAACACATGGCTGACGCCCGGAACGTCGATGCCGCGCGCGGCGATATCGGTCGCGACCAGCACCTTCAGATGGCCGTGGCGGAAACCCTGCATCGCGGCGGTGCGCTGGCCCTGGCTCTTGTTGCCGTGGATTGCGGCGGCCTTGATCCCTGCGCCGGCCAGATGGCGGACGACGCGGTCGGCGCCATGCTTGGTGCGGGTGAAGACCAGCGCGCGGTCGATGCTCTCATCCTTCAGCCGATGGTTCAAAAGCGCCTGCTTTTCGCGCTGGTCGACAAAGGTTACATATTGCTCGACCCGTTCGGCGGTGGTCGCCGCCGGGGTCACGGCAACGCGGACGGGATTGTTGAGGAAACGGTTGCCCAGTTCGGCAATCGCCTTTGGCATGGTGGCCGAAAAGAACAGGCTCTGCCGCTTCTTGGGCAGCAGCAGGTCGATCCGCTTGAGCGCATGGATGAAGCCCAGGTCCATCATCTGGTCAGCTTCGTCGAGCACGAAGATCTCGACATCCTTCAGGCTCAGTGCACGCTGGTCAATAAGGTCGAGCAGACGGCCGGGCGTGGCGACGAGGATGTCGGTGCCGGGCTGAAGCTTCTTCTTCTGCGTGAAGATCGGCATCCCGCCGAACACGCACTGGACGGTGAGGCCCAGATATTTGCCATAGTCGCGGAACTTCTCCGCAATCTGCGCGGCCAGCTCGCGCGTCGGCGAGAGCACCAGCATCCGGCAGCCATAAGGCACGCGCGGTTTGATGTTGGTCGCGAAATGGTGGAGCGAGGGCAGCGCGAATGCTGCCGTCTTGCCCGTGCCGGTCTGCGCGATACCGCACAGGTCACGCCCTTCGAGCAGCGGCGGGATCGCCTGCGTCTGGATCGGCGTGGGGCTGTCATATCCCGATTGGGCAAGCGCCTTCAGGATGGGCTGGGCAAGGCCCAGATCGTCAAAATAAGACATTATTTTCTTTCAATATATGCAAAACGCGCGCGCTTTAAATGGGACAGTATATAATTAATCCGAGCAGGCAGCGATCAAGCGCAACGATACCGATTAATTATATACTGTCCCCATTTAAGGTCGGCGCAAAAGCGGGTTTAAGGGTGGGCAGTGGGCCGACCCCTTGGAAACCACCCCGCGTGAATTGGGAAGCCTCTTGGCGGTGCGCATCTCTCGATCGACGGAGCCTTGATGCAGGCCCTCACGCTGTCGATACTGCGGCGGACAACTCCGCGCGCCTCATGCGCCTGGCGGCCAGATAGGCCACGATACAGGAAAAAGCAAGAAATTACTGCGGCGCAGCAATATTGTGTCGCGCTTTGCGGATGGCTGGCGCCATTAACCTTTCATTATCCATTTTCGTTCAGAGATTTCCCTGAAGCACACATTCGCTGGAGGAAATGCGAAAATGTCGGGGCAAAAACAGGGTTTGGCAGACGTTGCAATCATCGGTGCGGGGCCTGCAGGGCTGACCGCGGCCTATCTGCTGTCGAAAAAGGGCCACAGCGTCACCGTTATCGAGAAAGACGAGCGCTATGTCGGCGGCATCAGCCGCACCGTGGAAGTTGACGGCTATCGCTTCGACATTGGCGGCCACCGCTTCTTTTCGAAATCGAAGGAAGTGGTCGACCTGTGGAACGAAATCCTTCCCGATGATTTCATCCAGCGCCCGCGCATGAGCCGCATCTATTATGAAGGCAAATTCTACAGCTATCCGCTGCGCGCGTTCGAGGCGCTGTTCAACCTTGGCATCATCCGTTCGACGCTGTGCATGGCAAGCTATGTGAAAGCCAAGGCTTTTCCCAACACCAGGGTGCGCAGCTTCGAAGACTGGACGGTTAACCAGTTCGGCTGGAAGCTCTATTCGATCTTTTTCAAAACCTATACCGAGAAGGTATGGGGGATGCCGTGCGATGAAATGTCGGCGGACTGGGCGGCACAGCGCATCAAGGGGTTGAGTCTCGGTGCGGCGGTGATCGACGGGCTGAAACGCAGCCTCGGCCTCAACAAAAAGCCCAATGACGGCATGGAAACCAAGACGCTGCTCGAAACCTTCCGCTATCCGCGGCTTGGCCCGGGCATGATGTGGGATGCGGCGCGCGATTTCGTTGTCGCCAAGGGCAACAGCGTGCTGATGGGGCACAGCTTCAAGCAACTGGCGCAGGATGCCGACGGCAACTGGCGCATGTCGGCAACCAAAGCCGATGGTAGCGAAACGGTGATCACCGCGAAGCACGTCATCAGCAGCGCCCCGATGCGCGAGCTTTCGGCGCGCATCCATCCGCTGCCGCAAACCTCGCTGCAGGCATCGGACCTCAAATATCGCGACTTCCTGACCGTCGCCCTGATGATCAAGTCGGACGACCTGTTCCCCGACAACTGGATCTACATCCACGACAGCAAGGTGAAGGTCGGTCGCGTCCAGAATTTCCGCAGCTGGTCGCCCGAAATGGTGCCCGATCCTTCGATCGCCTGCGTCGGCCTTGAATATTTCTGCTTCGAAGGCGATGGCCTCTGGTCGTCGAGCGATGACGATCTGGTCGAACTCGCCAAAAAGGAAATGGCGATTCTCGGCTTGTGCAACCCCGATGATGTCATCGGCGGCGCGGTGGTGCGTCAGGAAAAGGCCTATCCGGTCTATGACGACAGCTATGCCGCCAATGTCGAGGCGATGCGCAGCGAACTGGAATCGAAATATCCGACGCTGCACATGGTCGGGCGCAACGGGATGCACCGCTACAACAACCAGGATCATGCGATGATGACCGCGATGCTGACGGTCGAGAATATCGAGGCCGGTGCGCGCGTCTACAATATATGGAACGTCAACGAAGACGCCGAATATCATGAGGCGGGCGACGAGGGCGAACAGGAACGGATTGCTGCCAAGGTGCAGGTAACCGAGGACCAGGCTGCCGCGCTCGCTTCGGAACGCGATGTCCCGACCCGAGTGGCACCTGCTGCTGAAACCGAAATCCGCAAGATCGACAAGGCGGCCTGAGTTTCATGGAGCGGGCCCTCGCCTCTGCGATGCAGTTCTGGCAGCGGTTCACCATCACCCGCTACCTTGTAGCCAGCGTGATCGCCCTCACCTTCGACGTCGCGCTGTTTTCCAGCCTCGTTGCGGTAAAGGTTGATCCGACGCTGGCTTCGGCGACCGGTTATTGTGCGGGGATTGTTGTCCACTGGCTGGTGAGCGCGAATTTGGTTTTCACCGGCAAGGCGCGTGTTGGCACCGCATTGCACATCCAGCGTGCGTTGTTTGCCGGATCTGCCTTGGCCGGTCTGGGCATCACGGTTGTCACCGTTGAACTTCTTGGCCGCGCCGGGGTGCACCCCATACCTTCCAAGGCGGTCGCAGTGGGCATCAGCTTCTTCGCTGTCTATGGCTTGCGCAAATGGGGCGTGTTCCGGTGATTGCCTTGACCGCACAAAGCGCGCGACCTGATTTCTGGGGCGTGGACGAACAGTTGAAAAGCTTTGGCCGATGGCTGCTTGTCTGGGTTGTCCTCGTCAATGCCGGTTTCGCAATCCTGTGGTTTTCCGGCGCGCCGCCGCGCCACATGGATATCGTCTATACAGGGATATTGGGCCTTGTCGTGATGCGGGCCAGTTTCTGGTTGCGCTATGCTGCGTTCGCCGGTGCCCTGATCTATTCGACACTACGCTTCATCGGCGGATTGTTCAATCTTGATATCTCGTCGCTGCTTTATTCGCTGAAATTCTTTGCCGAGATCAAACCGGCCAATTCCTATGATTATATCGGCGCCGCCATTGCAATCCTTGCAATCATGGTTGTTGGCTGGCGCTTGCTGAAGCGTGAGGCACATTTTTCACGACCCTTGCTGATTGCAGGGGCGGGCGGGCTGTTCTTCGCGCTGGCCGGGGTCGACCTCTGGATGGGGAAGGATATGCGCGGCCATTATTTCAGGGCTGCGCCTGCCGGGGCAACATTTGATTCGGCCACCAACGGCAGCGGCTTTGTGGCACGTGCGGACGGAAAACGGCACCTGGTGCTGGTAGTGGTGGAAGCCATGGGCCTTCCGCAAGGCAATCCAGAAATGTCGCGGCTGATGTTTGCGCCGCTTTTGCAAGACAAGGCCGTGCAGGAAAAGTTCGATTTCGACCGGGGATCAGCGCCCTATTACAACAGCACCACAGCCGGGGAAATCCGCGAATTGTGCGGGCGCTGGGGCGACTATTACGACCTTGTCGACCGCAAGGATGCGCATTGCATTCCGGCGAAACTGGCCGCCAAGGGCTATCACACGCTGGCGATGCACAGCTTCACTCCGAAATTCTTCGCGCGCGAAGAATGGTATCCCAATATCGGCTTCCAGCAGATGGCGTTCAAGAATGACATGGTGGCTGCGGGTTCCGAGAAGTGCGGGGGGGTTTTTCCGGGCGCCTGCGATCGTGACATTCCCCGGCAGATTTCGGCGCAGCTGAAGGCGGCAGAAAAGCCGACTTTCCTGTACTGGCTGACGCTCAATTCGCACCTGCCAGTTCCTGCAGGACTGAACCTCAACGTGGATAATTGCGAGCGTGTTTCGCCGCTGCTGAAAAGCGAATATCCGCAGATCTGCAGGCAGTTTGCGATTTATGATGATATTTTCTCGGCGCTTGCGAAGGAAATTGCCGCCTCTGATTTTCCAGAGGCAGACATATTGATCGTCGGCGATCATATGCCGCCCTATTTCGACCGGCACCATCGTACCCAGTTTGACGCCGGTAAGGTTCCATGGCTGTATCTGCGCCACAAGCCTGCCCCCAGCCAAATGCCCTGATCGGGAAAATTCGTGACGCAACTAACTGCCCGTACCGTTATGCCCCGATGGGCGGTTGTCGCCTGGTTCGGCCTGTCTGCCATCCTGATCTATTCGAGCTGGGGAAGCATAGTCAGCCGCGCCGGCTGGGATCCCGACGACCAGTTGCGCATGGTGCAACTGCGCGATTTTCTTGCCGGGCAAAGCTGGTTCGATAATACGCAATATCGCCTGAACGCGCCCGAAGGCGGGCCGATGCACTGGTCGCGGCTGATCGAGCTACCGCTTGCCGCGCTGGTTCTGTTGTTCGCGCCGATCGTTGGGCAGGCCGGTGCGGAGATGGTAGCGGGAACGGTGGTGCCGCTGCTGTGCTTCGGCCTCGTCGCCTATGTGCTGGGCCGTGTCGCTCTGCGGCTGGGCGGCCCGATGGCAGGGGGGGTGGCTGTCGTGATGACGATGGTGTCGCCCGCCATTTCGATGCAACTCCGCCCGATGCGGATCGATCATCATGGCTGGCAACTTGTCTGCGCCGCACTCGCGCTGTGGACGCTGTTCTGGCCCTCGGCCCGCAAGGCGGGGATCGCGATGGGGCTGGCGCTCGCCGTCTGGCTGCACATCTCGCTCGAAGGCGCTCCGGTCGCCGCCGCCCTTTTCGGGCTGCTCGGCTGGCGCTGGGCCTTCTCGGGAGAGGATGGCAGGCGGCTGGGATATACGGTCGGCACCTTCCTCGCGGGAAGCGTCGGCCTCTTCTTTGGCACGCAGCTCGCCGGGCTGTCTGCCGCCAATTACTGTGACACGATTTCGCCCGCGCACATATTCGCGATTGTCGCGGCAGGCGCCGTCATCGCGCCCTCGGCCTTTGCCTTGCCGGCGAACCGCTGGACGCGGTTGGCGGCGCTTGCGGTTGCAGGCTCGGCGGCGCTCGGCATCCTTGTGTGGCAGGCGCCAATGTGCGCGCAGGGTGCCTTTTCGACCATGGACCCGGTGGTGCGCGATTACTGGTATGTGCGCGTCAATGAAGGTATGCCGGTCTGGCACCAGAAACCGGCAATCGCCCTGTCGCTGATGGGCGTGCCCGTGGCGGGCGGCGTTGCATTGCTTCTCCTTGCCCGGACGATAGCTGAGGACCGGCGGGCGGACTTTGCCAATCTTGGCTTTCTGCTGGTCTTTTCCGCGCTGCTTGCGGCGCTGGTCTTCCGCACCATTTCGGTCGCCACGCTGATGGCCGTGCCGCTGGTTGCCATCGCCATTGCCCGTCTGTTCGCACGCTACCGCACGGAGGCCCGCCCTGTCCGGCGGGTGGGGATGGTCGCGGCGATGATATTGCTGCTGATGCCGGGCGTCTTCATCGCGCAAGCCGCATCGCTGCTGTCGCGCAAGGTGGCCGCCGAAGCCGCCGCAGACCGTCAGCCTTCCGCGCTGGCTGCCGAAAAGTGCGAATCGGTCGAATCGGTGGCGGCGCTGGCGGCGCTTCCAAAGGCCAATATCATCGCGCCTTTCGATATCGGGCCTTCGATCCTGCTGACCACCCCGCACAGCGTTCTGGCATCGAGCCATCACCGCAACGAAAAGGGGATGCGCGCCCATATCGATATCTACCGGTTGCCCGAGGCTGAAAGCCGGGCAATCGTCCGGCGCCGCAAGGTGACGCACATCGTTGCCTGCCCCGGCGAGGCCGAAATGAAGGGCTATGCAAAGCGCAATCCCGGCGGGCTGTGGGCGCAACTGGTAAAAGGCAAGTCGCCTGACTGGCTCGAACCCATGCCCGACAGGGGCGAGGGCCTGAAGGTCTGGCGGGTGCGCTAGAGCGGGCGGGTGCCGCGCCTAAGCCTAAAGATACAGAAAATCGCGCGGGTAGCTGCGCAGATGCGCGCCGCCGTCGACGAAAATTATCTGGCCGGTGACGTGCTCCGCCGCAGCGAGATACAATAACGCATCCGCAATCGCCGCAGCATCGGGCAGGCTGCCCAGCGGCATCATGCCGTTCAGTCGCTCCATTTGCGCATCGTCATATTCGCCGGTCGGGATTACCAGCCCCGGGGCAATGCCGTTGACCCTTGCCCTCTCGCCAAAGGCTGCTGCGAGGCTGCGCACCGAGGCGGCGAGCGCCTGTTTCGACAGCGTATAGCTCAGCTGGTCGCCATTGGGGTTGGTGATGTGCTGGTCGACGATATGGACGATCGCGGGGCGCACGCCTTCGCCCGCCGCCTGCACCAGCGCGCGGCTGAGCAGCACCGGCGCGAACAGGTTGAGCCGGAAATGCGCATCGAGTGTCTCTGCCGAAAGCGTTTCCCAGCCATCCTGTCCGAACATCGCGGCGTTGTTGACCAGCAGGTCGGGCACCCTGCCGAAATGCCCGATTGCATCGGCCATTATCTTTTCCGGCGCTCCGTCAGCGGCAAGATCAGCGGCGAAATGCTTCCAGTCGCTGCCATTGCGCTCCAGCGCCGCTGCCAGTTCCGCAACGGCCCTGCCGTCGCCATGGCTGGTGAGCGCAAGATCGTATCCGGCATCGGCCAGCCGCGCCGCGATCACCGCACCCAGCCGCCGCATCCCGCCGGTGACGAGCGCGAGCGGGCGTGTCACTTGCGATGCCTTGTCAGCGTGATGCCGATTGATTCGCCGTCTTCCGAAATCGCCAGCTTGATGATCTTCACCGTCACATTCTGGACGCGCGGGTCGGAGGCGAACAGCCGGTCGATGATATGGTCGGCCACCGCCTCGATCAGCGTGAAGTGCACGCCTTCGGGAAAGACCGTCGCGGCCTCCTTGATCGCCATATAGTTTTTCGAAGCCGACAGCGGCGTATCGGGGGCATAATGCGGCGCAACCTCAAGGTCGGCGCTGACCGAGATGTGCAGCGGCTGCGGCAGGTGCGTTTCCTGGCTGTAGATGCCGGTGAGCACATTGACGTGCAGGTCGTGCACTTCGAGGGTGAGTAAGTCTGTCATCTTAATCCTGTTGCGACCAGCGTGCAAAAATGGCTGTGGGAAGCAATAGCCCCCTTGCCTCTTCCCGAACAGCCAGTTCACCAAACTCAACCTTGCCGGGCAGGTCGGCAAAATGCGCCTGCAGCAGGTTGCCCAAAGCGATGGCCGACATGCGCACGGCATAGACGGTGAGGAAGAGGAAGCGCGAATTGGCGTCGAGCAACTGGCGGCAATTGGCGATCAGGCCGGGCAGATCTTCCTCCAGCCGCCACACCTCGCCATCGGGCCCGCGGCCATATTTGGGCGGATCGAGGAGGATGCCGTCATAGCGCCGCTCACGCCGCACCTCGCGCGCGACGAACTTCGCGGCATCGTCGACAATCCAGCGGATCGGGCGGTCGGCCATGCCCGACAGCGCGGCATTTTCGCGCGCCTGTGCGACGGACTTTTTCGAGGCATCAACATGCACCATCTGCGCGCCAGCAGCCGAGAGCGCGAGCGTGCCGACGCCGGTGTAACCGAACAGGTTCATGCACGGCATGTCTCCCCTCCCGCTTGCGGGAGGGGCTGGGGGAGGGTTTGAAGGGGCAGGCTGCGTCTCAGGCCCTCCCCCGACCCCTCCCGCAGGCGGGAGGGGAGAAGCCAGTTGCCCGCGCATCCAGCGCCAGACGGGGTCCATATCGGGAAAGAAGCCCAGATGGCGGAACGGGGTGCAGCTTGCGGTGAAGCTGACCTCGTCATTCCATTTGAGCGGCCAGCCGTCCTGCGGCACCGGCCTGTCATAATACCAGCGGCCGCCGCCATCCTCATCCGATCCGGGGATGAATTCGCCATCGGCCTGCCAGTCGGCGGTCGCCGGTTCCCACATCGCCTGCGGTTCTGGGCGGATGAAGCGCCGAGCGCCATAGGCTTCGAGCTTGCGGCCATTGCCGCTGTCGATCAGCGTGTAATCGGGCCTCGGTTCGCTGACGAGGGTGACGAAGTCGGGTTCAACCATCGTACACCACCGACCCATTCCGTTCGTATCGAGCGTAGTCGAGTTGCCGTGATGTGGCGCAGAACCGATGGGTGTCTCGACTGCGCTCGACACGAACGGCTCCCATGTTTTCAGGCGCGAGCGGCATGGCCCAGCACATGGTCGCGCACCGCGGCATAATCCGAAGGCAGCACGATGAAGCGTTCCTCGCGGTCGAACAAATTGCCGACGCGCGCAGGGAGCGATGGGCGGAGGCCGGTCGCCCGCTCGACCGCATCGGGGAATTTCGCCGGGTGCGCCGTTGCCAGCGTCACCACCGGGATATCCGCCGCGATACCCGCATGGCGCGCGGCGTGCAGCGCGATCGCGGTGTGCGGATCGATCACCTCGGCGCATTTCTCATAAGCCCAGCGCATCGCGCCCGACATTTCGTCGGCATCGGCGCGCGCGCTTTTGAACAGGCTGGCCTTGCCGCGCATGTCGGCGGAGAGCGCGGTTTTTCCCATCTGCTCGAATACCTTCATCCGCGCCGCCGTGGTGCTGCCGTCACGGCCTTCAAGGTCGAACAGCAGCCGCTCGAAATTGCTCGACACCTGGATATCCATCGACGGGGCGGCGGTCGGCGTCACCGTGCCGACCGAATAGTCGCCCTTGGCGAGTGCGCGGTGGAGGATGTCGTTGACATTGGTGGCAACGATCAGCCGCTCGACCGGCAGCCCCATTTGCGCCGCGACATAGCCTGCAAACACATCACCGAAATTGCCGGTCGGCACCGAAAAGGCGATTCTGCGATCCGGTGCGCCCAGTTGCAGTGCGGACCAGAAATAATAGACCACCTGCGCCATCAGCCGCGCCCAGTTGATCGAATTGACCGCCGACAGCGTGATTGCGCTGGTGACTTCGGCATCGCCGAACATCCGCTTCACCATCGCCTGCGCATCGTCGAAGCTGCCCTCGATGGCGATATTGTGGACATTGGGTGCGAGCACCGTGGTCATCTGCCGCCGCTGCACGTCCGAAACGCGGCCATGCGGGTGCAGCATGAATATCTCGATATTCTCGCGGCCCGCCACGGCATGGATCGCTGCCGATCCGGTATCGCCCGAAGTCGCGCCGACAATCGTCAGCGCCTTGCCGCTGCCCGTCAGGAAGCGCTCGAACAGATGGCCGAGCAGCTGCAGCGCGACATCCTTGAACGCCAATGTCGGGCCATGGAACAGTTCGAGCAGCCATTGCTGGCTGTCGAGCTGGGTCAGCGGGGTCACCGCCGCATGGGCAAAGCTGCCATAGGCGGCGGCGCAGAGTTCGCGCAATTCGTCTTCGGTCAGGCTGCCTGCGGTGAACGGCGCCATCACTTTCGCAGCGAGATCGACATAGGAAAGCCCGCGCATTGCGGCGATTTCAGCCTGCGTGAATTTCGGCCATGCGCCGGGGACGTACAGCCCGCCGTCGCTTGCGAGCCCCGCCAGCGTCACCCCCGCAAAATCGAGGTTCGACGCATTTCCCCTGGTGCTGATATAATGCATGACGCGCGCGGCGTTAGCGGGTGCAGCAATCGGGCGCAAGTGCGCGCACGATTCCTAGGGGTTTTCCTTTGCCCAAAGCGCGGGTAAGGCGCGGCTCCATGACTATCGACAAGACATTCGACTTTGCGGGCATCGAGGCCAAATGGGGCAAGCATTGGGAGGAGAGCGGCGCCTATCGCCCGCACCGGCCCGACGCGCAGCCCTTCACCATCGTCAATCCGCCGCCGAATGTCACCGGCAGCCTGCATATCGGCCATGCGCTCGACAATACGCTGCAGGACATACTGATCCGCCACGCCCGCCTCAAGGGCAAGGATGCGCTGTGGGTGGTCGGCACCGATCATGCCGGGATCGCGACGCAGATGGTGGTCGAACGCCAGCTTGAGGCGAAGCAGGACAAGCGCACCAATTACAGCCGCGAAGCCTTTGTCGAAAAGGTGTGGGAGTGGAAGGCCGAAAGCGGCGGCACGATTACCAACCAGCTGCGTCGTCTGGGCTGTTCGATGGACTGGGCCAATGAACGCTTCACCATGGATGAAGGGTTCAACAAGGCGGTCACCAAAGTCTTTGTCGATCTGTATAATCAGGGGCTGATCTATCGCGACAAGCGGCTGGTGAACTGGGATCCGAAGCTGAAAACCGCGATTTCGGATCTTGAGGTCGAAACGCATGAGGTAAAGGGCCATTTCTGGCACTTCCGCTATCCGCTGGCCGATGGCGTTCGCCTCGATGATGGCGCGGACCATATCGTCGTTGCTACCACCCGCCCCGAAACGATGCTCGCTGATATGGCGGTCGCGGTGAATGCCGACGATCCGCGCTACAAGAGCGTGATAGGCAAATTTGTCGAACTGCCGATTACCGGCCGCCGCGTGCCGATTGTGGCAGACGAACATGCCGATCCCGAACTGGGCTCGGGCGCAGTGAAGATCACCCCGGGACATGATTTCAACGATTTCGAGGTTGGCAAGCGCGCAGGGATGAAGCCCGGCGAAATGCTCAACATGTTCGATGCCGAGGCGCGCGTTGCACAGACGGCGGATGGGCTGATTCCTGCCGATCTGGTTGGCATGGATCGCTTCGATGCGCGGACCGCTGTGGTCGAAAGGATGAAGGCGCTGGGTCGCCTCGTCCCGCATATCGTCAAGTCGGCAGATGGCGAGGAAACCGAGCTTGATGCCGAACCGCGCACCATCCAGACGCCGTTCGGCGATCGTGGCGGGGTGGTGATCGAACCCTGGCTGACCGACCAATGGTATGTCGATGCCGAAACCCTCGCCCAGCCGCCGATACAGGCGGTGCGCGACGGACGGATCGAAATCGTCCCCAAAAGCTGGGAGAAGACCTTCTTCAACTGGATGGAGAATATCCAGCCTTGGTGCGTTTCGCGGCAGCTTTGGTGGGGGCACAGGATACCGGCTTGGTACTGCGCCACCAAGGAAGCGACGGAAAAAGAAGTGGCAAGGTTGGCAAGCGTCGATCGGAGTGATGACATTGATCTCGAATTCTTCAGCAGTGTGTTCAACAGAGAACATCTGATTGTTGCTGCTGATGAAGACGCAGCAAGGCGAGCGGCTGCTGAATATTATACAGTAGATGAAAATCGCGTAACGTTCGCTCCCGAGTCGTATAAGCTTGAGGATTGTAGGCCCTTCACTCTGGAGCGGGACAAAGACGTCCTCGACACCTGGTTCTCTTCGGCGCTCTGGCCTTTTGCCACGCTGGGCTGGCCTGAGGCGGAGGGGACTGTCCCTGCCGCCGGGCCGCAGAGCGCTGTCCAAAAGGGACAGTCCCCATCCGGGGACAGTCCCCAAGGCAGTTCGCTCGCAAGGGGAGAGGGATTATTGGCCCGCCACTACCCCAATGACGTCCTCATTTCCGGCTTCGACATCCTCTTCTTCTGGGATGCGCGCATGGCGATGCAGGGGATGCACTTCATGGGCGAAGTTCCGTGGAAGACGCTCTATCTGCACGGGCTGGTGCGCGCGGCGGATGGGCAGAAAATGTCCAAGTCCAAAGGCAATGTCGTCGATCCGCTGATCCTGATGGACAAATATGGCGCCGATGCGCTGCGCTTCTTCATGGCGGCGATGGAAAGCCAGGGCCGCGACGTGAAGATGGATGAGCGCCGCGTCGAAGGCTATCGCAACTTCGCGACCAAGCTGTGGAACGCCGCGCGTTTCTGCCAGTCGAACGGCATCGGTGCATCAACCACGCTGCGCGCGCCGGAGGCGAGCCTTGCGGTCAACAAATGGATCATCGGCGAGGTGGTCGAAACGCTGGCGAAGCTTGACAGGGCGTTCGAGGAATATCGTTTCGATGCGATGGCCGATACGATCTACCAGTTCGCCTGGGGCACCTTCTGCGACTGGTATCTGGAACTTGTGAAGCCTGTGTTGTCTCCGCCGCAAGAAGGGACTGTCCCTTCAGGGACTGTCCCCGGCAGCACAACCTCGCCGTCGGAATTGGGGACAGTCCCCATGCGGGGACAGTCCCCGGAGGCAAGCGAAACCCGCGCCGTGGCAGGCTGGGTGTTCGACCAGATCCTCGTCATGCTCCATCCGTTCATGCCCTTCATCACCGAGGAATTGTGGCATGCGATGGGCGACCGCAATTATGATCTGATCTTGGCCAAATGGCCTGAACCCAAGGCTGACCTCGATCTTGCCGCAGGCGCCGAAATCAACTGGCTGATCGATCTGGTCACCGAAGTGCGCAGTGCCAAGAATGAACTGGGCATCGCACCCGGCGCGCGGCTCAATGCCTTTGTGCGCGATGCCGCGCCCGAAACGCTGGCCTGGATCGAGCGGCAAGCAGCGGCGATCGCCCGGCAGGCGCGGCTCGACTCCATCGCGAATGCCGAGGCGCCTGCGGGCGGCGCGGTGCAGATCGTGGTGGATGAAGCCACCTTCGTCATTCCGCTCGAAGGCATCATCGATCTCGATGCCGAACGGGCGCGGATCCACAAGGCCATTGAGGCGGCTTCGAAGGAAGCCAAATCATTGGAAGGCCGCCTTTCCAACCCGGCCTTTGTCGAAAAGGCAAAGCCCGAGGCGGTTGAAAAAGCGCGCGCCGACCATGCCGAAAAGGCCATCGAAGTCGAAAGGCTGAGTGCAGCGCTGGCGCGGTTGGGGTAAAGCCTTCAGGCCTTAGCCATGCACCTCCAGATAGAGGAGGCTATGGTCTGAATGATCCTTGATCCACTTGTCCTTTGCCGCAGACGTCGCGGCATCGGTCCAGCCGCGCACGGCAACCTCGGCGGGGGTGCCGTATTCGCCGGTGAAGGTCTTGAATGTCAGGTGATCGGCGGCGAACACATGATCGAGCGGCGAATCCGGAATCGATGATCCGCTGCCGTTCGACCAGCTGTTGGCATGCGTTTTCGGCAGGCGGCGCATCTTGTACTTCGCCTTCCTTGCTTCCTTGTCCCACTTCTTCAGTTCATCGGCGCTCGGGATATTGTGCCCCGGATATTCGAGCCCCATCGAATTGAGATCGCCGAGGAAAATATAATTGGCGCGCGCACCCGGCGCTACCTGCTTGTCGAGCGTCTTTTTGAAGTCGATCGCGCGCATCACCATATCATCGCGCAGCCGCATTCCGCGCGGTGCCACTCCGCTGGCAAGATGCAGGAATAGCACGGCATATTTTTCCTCCCCTATCATGAAGGAAACCAGCTGGCCGGGGCGCATATGGGTCGTCCCCGATTTATATTCGGTACGCTGGGTGATCAGCGAGGTTATCGTGCGTTTGACGCCGATGAGGATTTCCTGCGTCTGCTGCCCCTCGGTGATCTGGAAGGTATAGTTGGGCATACGCTCGACCAGCGTTTCGAAAACGGTTTTGCCCTCAACTTCGAACATGCCGAAAATGTCAGGTTTCTGTGCGGCCAGAAATTCCACCACCCGATCGACGCGCGCCGAATCCGGTCCGTCCCCCTTGAAATGCTCGACATTCCACGATGCCACCGAAAACAGCTTTGCCATTGGCCTGTTCCTCCTGTTTTGAACCGCTGCCTTGAATGGCAGCGATAGGCTTCATTGTCCGTGAAATACATCACAGGTGCGGCATCTTGAAAAATGCCCGTAATATCCGGCCAGACGCCTTTATCGCGCCGCAAAATCGGTTTAGGGTCTTGTCCGCGACGCCATTCGTGTGGTGTTCAGGGGAAGGGATTTAGCGCGGCGCGATGGATATCTACCTGCCTATAGCCGGGCTGTCGGTGAACATCGTTGTGATCATCCTGCTCGGCGGCGCGGTAGGCATGCTTTCGGGCATGTTTGGCGTTGGCGGCGGATTTCTGACCACGCCTTTGCTGATTTTCTACGGCATCCCGCCAACGGTGGCTGCGGCATCGGCCTCGACACAGGTCACGGGTGCGAGCGTATCGGGCGTGTTCGCGCATATGCGGCGCGGCGGGGTCGATTTTCACATGGGCGCGGTGCTGGTGGTCGGCGGGCTTTTGGGCACGCTGTTCGGCGCGGTGCTGTTCGAACTGCTCGAAGCATGGGGGCAGGCCGACACTGTCATCAACATCCTCTACACGCTGCTGCTCGGCGGCATTGGCGGCCTGATGGCGAAAGATGCCTGGCAGAGCGTTTCGGCAAAGCGCAGCGGAAAGCCGGTTGCGGCCAGCAAAAGGCGCCACCATCCGCTGGTCGCCAACCTGCCCGGTCGCTGGCGTTTCTATCGCTCGGGCCTCTACATTTCACCGCTTGCTCCGCTGATCCTTGGTTTCCTGACCGGTATCCTGACCATGCTGCTGGGTGTCGGCGGCGGTTTCATCATGGTGCCCGCGATGCTCTATATTTTGGGGATGAGCGCCAATGTCGTGGTTGGCACCTCGCTGTTCCAGATCCTCTTCGTCACCATGTCTTCGACGATGGTGCACAGCCTGACGACGCGCGCGGTCGATATCGTGCTCGCCATCTTCCTGCTGATCGGCAGCGTAACCGGCGCGCAAATCGGCGCGCGGCTGGCACAACGGATGCGGCCCGATTATCTGCGGCTGTTGCTGGCGGCCATCGTGCTGATCGTTGCCTTGCGCATGGGGCTGGGCCTCGGCTGGCGGCCCGACGAAATCTATACGGTGCAGTATCTGTGATCGCGCGGCTGCTCTTGATCCTCGCCTTGCTGTTGCCGTTTCCGGCACTGGCGCAGTCGGCGAGCGAGCCCAAGCTTGTGCCTGACGTTTCGCAGCGGAATATCAACATCCAGTCGCGCTTTACCGGGGCAGAATTGCTGATGTTCGGTGCCATCATCTATCCGCGCGGGGTGGCACCCGAAGGGCAGGTCGATGTCGCGGTCGTGCTGCGTGGGCCGACCCGGCCGATTATCCTGCGCGAAAAGCAGCAGGTGGCCGGCATGTGGGTCAATGCCGACAGCATCGATTTCCGCTCGGCCCCTGCTTATTACGCAATCGCCTCGTCGCGCCCAATTGACAAGATTGTCGATGCGCGGACAGCCGCGATTTACGAATTGGGGCTGAAACGGCTGCAACTGTCGCCAACCGGCGAGATTCAGACAAGCGAGGTGCGGCGCTTTACCAGCGGTCTGGTCGATCTCAACCGCCGTGACGGTCTGTTTGCCGAGGCACCAGGCGAAGTCGATATCACCGATCAGGTGCTCTACCGTGCGCGGCTGACATTGCCGTCGAGCGTGCCCGAGGGACGCTATGTGGCGGAAACGCTGCTTATCCGCAACGGGCGGGTGATCGTTGCAGACGACAGCGTTACCGTTGTCATCAGCAAAACCGGCTTCGAACGCTTCGTGACCATCATGGCGCAGGAATATGGCCTGCTCTATGGCGCATTTGCAGTGCTCGTCTCGCTATTCCTGGGTTGGTTTGCGGGCTATGTTTTCGGGCGGCTCTAGGCGCGGCGGCGGTGCCCGAAAGCCCTGCATTTTAGCTGAAAATTAACCTCACCGACCTAGTCTGGCATCCTTAACAACAGGGTGACCAAATGACCGACAATTTTTCAGGCCGCACTTTCGGGCAAGGACAGCCTTATCAGCCCGGCGAGCAGGAGCAGAACCCGGCCTCCGCCGCGCAGCCATCTTACCCGCCCGTTCCGAGGCCTGCTGCGCCGCCATCACCCTATCAACAGGCGCAACAACCCCCTCGCCCGGCGATAACGCCTGCACCGCAGGCCTCGCCTGTCGCCACGCCTCCGCAAATGGCCACTCCGGCTGCACCTGCGGCATCGCAGCCTGCGCCGCAATCTTTCGCACCGGCCAACCGTCAGGAAAGTTCGGAACAGCTTGGCGTCCGCCAGGCGCAGCGCAATCATCAGGCTGCCGGTGGCGGGCTGCACCGCATCGGTACTGTTATCGAAATTGCCGGTTCGGGTTCGCAGGTCAGCCTTAGTGCGCAACTGATCAACTCGCTGGTTGACCATCAGGATCCGTCGATCGCCATGGCGGGGCAGGTGGGAAGCCAGATCAAGATCCGGGTCGGCACATTCTGGCTGCTCGCCAACATCCGCACCCAGCGGCTCGACCTTACCGACGCCAAAACCATCCTCGCCCAGGTCGACTTCCTTGGTGAAGGCGATGAAGAGCGGCTGACCGGCAAAATCTTCAACTTCCGCCGCGGCGTAACCCGCTACCCGGTGCCTGGATCGGAAGTCTATGCCGTTTCCAGTTCGGACCTGAAACAGGTTTATGCCGCCGACGGTCGCGCCAGTGTCAACATCGGGACCGTATTCCCGACCCGCGATATTCGCGGCTCGCTTTATGTGGACGCCATGCTGGGCAAGCATTTCGCGCTGCTTGGATCGACCGGTACCGGTAAATCGACCAGCGCCGCGCTCATCCTGCACAAGATTTGCGACATGGCGCCCGAAGGCCATATCGTGATGGTCGATCCGCACGGCGAATATAGCGCTGCCTTCCGGGGCAATGGCGCGCTCTACGATGTCAACAATCTGGCGATGCCCTATTGGCTGATGAACTTTGCCGAGCATTGCGAAGTTTTCGTCACCTCGTCGGGTGACGAAAGGCAGGCGGATTGCGACATTCTGGCGAAATGCCTGTTGCAGGCGCGCTCGAAAAACCGGCTCGCCGAAAGCATCGGCAAGCTGACGGTCGATGCGCCGATCCCCTATCTGCTGTCGGACCTGACTTCGATCATTCAGAACGAGATGGGCAAGCTCGACAAGGCGACCAATACTGCGCCGTTCATGCGCCTGAAGGGCAAGATCGAGGAGCTGAAGGCCGACCCGCGCTACAGCTTCATGTTCTCGGGAATGCTGGTCGGCGACACGATGGCCGATTTCCTCGGCAAGATTTTCCGCCTGCCCAGCGACGGCAAGCCGATCTCGATCATCGACGTATCGGGCGTGCCTTCGGATATCACCTCGACCGTGGTCGCGGTGCTGTCGCGGCTGGTTTTCGACTATGCCATCTGGTCGCGCAACGAACCGCAGCGCCCTATCCTGCTCGTCTGCGAAGAAGCGCACCGCTACATTCCGTCAGACCGCGTTGCGGGTGAAAGCGCGGTGCGCACCATCCTTGAACGTATCGCCAAGGAAGGCCGCAAATATGGCGTTTCGCTCGGCCTGATTACCCAGCGCCCGTCCGACCTTGCCGAAGGCGTGCTGTCGCAGTGCGGCACGATCATCTCGATGCGTTTGAACAACGATCGCGACCAGGCCTATGTCCGCGCCGCAATGCCCGAAGGGGCGCGCGGCTTCCTAGATTCGATCCCCGCGCTGCGCAACCGCGAATGTATCATCTGCGGCGAGGGCGTGAGTATCCCGATCCGCGTTGCGCTCGATACGCTGGAGGAAGAAAAGCGTCCGGCGTCCGAAGATCCGCTCTTCTCGGTCCTGTGGCAGGAAACGGGGGGCGAGGAAGAACTGCTCGAACGCGTCGTCCGCCGCTGGCGCGCGCAGGGGCGCTAGGCCGCACTGAGGGACTGTCCCCGCATGGGGACTGTCCCTATACACAAACTCACCGTTTCTCGAATGGTTTGAGCCCGCGCCCCAGCCGGTTCGCGCCGAGCACGATTGCATCGCCCGACCAGTCGGCAAGGAACACCGTGTTCCTGTCAACGCCGGTGCCAAGGCTGGCATCATTGCCGCTGATGGCAAGGCCTGCGCTGCTGCGCACACGGCCCTCGGCGGCGACGGCGATGAAGGCGCTGTAATTTTCCTTGTCCTTCCCTTGCACGAAGACGTTGCCGCTGATCATGCCGGTCGCACCCGCCGGCAGATCGATCATGTAATTGGTCGCCTGCCCGCGCGTGTCGTCAAAGGCATTGTTCTGGATGATCGCGCGCGCGGCGCGGCTTTTGACATAATGCCCGCCATTGCCGCGTTCGAAGCGGCTGCGGGTGACGGTCAGCGAAGCAAAATCGCCGATATAGATGCTGTGCGCGCAGGATAGCCCGCGGTCGCAGCGGCCCAGTTCGCTGAACGTCGTCTGGTCGATGACGATCTCTCCTGCAGGATCCTGCGCGGTCAATAAGCCCTGCTCGCTGTTGCGGAAGACCGAACGGGTGACGGCCAGATTGCCCTTTTCAAGGCGGATGCCTGCGCCATTGCCATCGGGCACGGCCATATTCTGGAAGACCAGCCCGTCGACCGCCGCCGATTGCCCGCGCAGCACCAGCGCGGCCTTGCCTTCGCAAATGCCGCCGTCGAAGATCGACCGGCCGGGCGCCTCGGCCTTGAACGAGATATGCCCCGCCGATTGCACCGCGCATTCGCGATAGGTGCCGGGTGCGATGATGATCGTCGCCTGCCCCTCGCCCACTGCCTCAACGGCATCGGCAAGGCGCGAATAAGTGCGTCCGGTTTCGGCGATCTGGAATGGTGCCATGCCTTGCTGGGCGGTTGCCGAGACGGTGGCCATGGCTGCAATGGCGGGGATAAGGAAAAGCGAAGCTCGGTTCATATATGCACTTTCGGATTGGCTTTCGCGCAAATCTGCCCGTTTCCTGTGATTCCCGCCAGCGGGTTAACCACAGCTGACCCAGCCTGTCCGTTTCGGGGACATGGCTATTCACGCGAAGGGCGCGACATAATAATTTGTTTCTCGCAGAGGCGCAGAGGTTTCGCGCGCGAAGCGCCATATCGTTTCTCTGCGGCTCTGCTTTCCGACGTCGAAGTCAGCAAGAGACGCAGAGAAATCGGGGCAAAACCCTCTTCGCAAACTGTCTCCGCGTCTCTGCGAGAAACAAAGGAGTGTCCCATTAGGTACAGTCCCTAAAGGGACAGTCCTTGCCGATTCAATTTAGCCCGAGGCCACTCTAATCAATCCCAATTTCAAAAGCGCGTGACGAAGCCGGAATTTGGTGATGATAGTGCTTGTCGGCTCACTCATTCAAATTCGGCCGCAAATATTGCCGCGCCTTGTCCATACCGAGCCCGCGTCGCGCGGCATAATCGGTCACCTGATCCTCGCCGATCCGTGCGACGCCGAAATATTCGGATTGCGGGTGGCCGAAGTAAAAGCCGCTGACCGCCGCTGTGGGCAGCATCGCGAAGCTTTCGGTCAGGGTGATGCCGCTGTGGTGCGTGGCGTCGAGCAGGTCGAACAATATGGGTTTCAGGCTGTGGTCGGGGCAGGCGGGATAGCCCGGCGCGGGGCGGATGCCGCGATATTGCTCGCGGATCAGCGCTTCGTTGGTCAGCTGCTCGTCGGGTGCATAGCCCCACAGCTCCTTGCGCACATGCTCGTGCATCCGTTCGGCAAAGGCCTCTGCCAGCCGGTCGGCAAGCGCCTTCAGCATGATGTCCGAATAATCGTCGATGTGCGCCTTGAACTCGGCGAGCTTGGTGCCGATGCCGTGGCCGGTGGTGACGGCAAAGCCGCCGATCCAGTCGCCGTCGGGGCTGATGAAATCGGCCAGGCACATGTTGGCGCGCCCCTCGCGCTTGGCCACCTGCTGACGCAGGAAGGGCAGGCGGATGTGATCATAATCCTCCCTCTCTGGGGGAGGTGGCGCGCGGAGCGCGTCGGAGGGGGCAGTGCCGCCATTCGTTCCCCCTCCGGCAGCTTCGCTGCCTCCTCCCCCAGCGGGGGAGGATTTGTCGACGTAAACGACCACATCATCCCCCTCCCGCGCGCAGGGCCACAGCCCGGCAACGCCGCGTGCGCGCAGCCATTTCTCGCTTATGATCCTGTCGAGCATCGCCTCAGCATCGGCGAACAGTTGCCGCGCGCTTTCGCCCACGACCGCGTCGTCGAGGATCGCGGGGTAATTGCCGTGCAGTTCCCAGGTGCGGAAGAAGGGCGTCCAGTCGATATAGTTGCGCAGATCATCCAACGGCCAGTCTTCATAGACATGGACGCCGGGTTGCCTGGGCGCGGGCGGTTTCAGGGCCTCGTCGATCTCGAAGGCGTTGGCGCGAGCTTCCTCCAGCGTTGCCAGCGGCTTTGCGGTCTTGCCTGCGCGGGCATCGCGGATATGGGCATAATCGGCGCGCGTATCGGCAACGAATTTTTCCGCGAGCGTATCGCTGACCAAAGTAGAGGCAACGCCCACGGCGCGGCTGGCGTCAAGCACATGCACCGTCGGCCCCGAATAGGCAGGCTCGATCCGCAGCGCGGTGTGCGTCTTTGACGTCGTGGCGCCGCCGATGAGCAGCGGCATCGTCATCCCTGCCCGCTGCATTTCCTCGGCCACGGTGACCATTTCGTCGAGGCTGGGGGTGATGAGGCCTGACAGCCCGATCATGTCGGCGTCATTTTCGACAGCGGCCTTCAATATCTCCTGCCACGGCACCATGACGCCAAGGTCGATGACTTCAAAGCCGTTGCACTGCAGCACCACGCCGACGATATTCTTGCCGATATCATGGACGTCGCCCTTGACCGTCGCCATCACGATGCGGCCCTTGCCCTTGCTGTTTTCGTCTTTCTCCGCCTCGATGAAGGGGAAAAGATGGGCGACCGCCTTTTTCATCACGCGCGCGGATTTGACGACCTGCGGCAGGAACATCTGGCCCGAACCGAACAGGTCGCCGACGACATTCATCCCCTCCATCAGCGGGCCTTCGATCACCTCGATCGGGCGACCGCCGCGTGCGTTGATCGCGAGGCGCGCCTCTTCGGTATCCTCGACGATATGCGCGTCGATGCCTTTGACCAGCGCATGTTCGAGCCGCTTGACCACATCCCAGCCGCGCCATTCGGCGGCGGCCTTTTCGGCGGCGGCATCGGTTCCCTTGAAGGTTTCGGCGAGCGCGATCAGCCGCTCGGTCGCACCGTCGTCGCGGTTGAGGATCACATCTTCGCAGGCATTGCGCAGTTCGGGATCGATCGTGTCGTAAACGTCGAGCTGCCCTGCATTGACGATCGCCATGTCGAGACCCGCCGGAATGGCATGGTAGAGAAAGACGCTGTGCATCGCGCGGCGGACGGGTTCGTTGCCGCGAAAGCTGAACGACAGGTTGGAAAGCCCGCCCGAATAATGGGCATGCGGGCACAGGACGCGCAGCTCCTTCACCGCCTCGATGAAGTCGACGCCGTAATTGTTATGCTCCTCAATGCCGGTGGCGACGGCGAAGATATTGGGATCGAAGATGATGTCCTCGGGCGGAAAGCCGATGCCAGTCAGTAAATCATAAGCGCGCTTGCAGATGCTGACCTTGCGCTCTTTCGTGTCGGCCTGCCCTGTCTCGTCAAAGGCCATCACGACGACGGCAGCGCCATAGGCCATGCACAGGCGCGCGTGGTGCAGGAAGGCATCCTCGCCCTCTTTCATCGAGATCGAGTTGACCACCGGCTTGCCCGACACGCATTTCAGCCCCGCCTCGATCACGCTCCATTTGGAGGAATCGATCATCACCGGAACGCGCGCGATATCGGGTTCGGCGGCGATGCGTTTGAGGAAAGTGGTCATCGCCAGTTCGGCGTCGAGCAGCCCTTCGTCCATATTGACGTCGATGATCTGCGCGCCATTTTCGACCTGATCGCGCGCGACCTCGACCGCGGCGTCATAATCGTCGGCGAGGATCAGTTTCTTGAACTTGGCCGATCCGGTAATGTTGGTGCGTTCGCCGATATTGACGAATGCGGAGCCGGTTGGGCGAGAGGTGTTGGCTTGCTGGTTCATTGTCACTCTAATCTTGTCATTCCCGCGGAAGCGGGAATCCATGGCCTGATACGGCGGTTTAAACTTACTCGTCAGACCATGGACCCCCAATCAAGTTGGGGGTGACTTAGTCTTTCTATCCGGCTTCAAGCCGCCATCACAAATGGCTCCAGTCCGGCCAGCCGCGTCGCGACCGGCACATCCGGCGCGACCCTTGGCGCACGGTCGGCAACTGCCTTGGCGATCGCGGCGATATGCGCGGGCGTGGTGCCGCAGCAGCCGCCGACGACATTGACCAGCCCGTCATCGAGCCATGTCTCGATCAGCTTCGCGGTCTGCTCGGGCAGTTCGTCATACTGGCCCAGTTCGTTGGGCAGGCCGGCATTGGGATAGGCCATCACCAGCGCATCGGCATTTTTGGCCAGTTCGGCGAGATAGGGCCGCAGCAGGTCTGCGCCGAATGAGCAGTTGAGCCCGATGGTCAGCGGCTTCGCATGGCGGATGCTGTTCCAGAAACCCTGCACCGTATGGCCGGAAAGATTGCGCCCCGCCATGTCGGTGATCGTCATGCTGATCATCAGCGGCACGTCGCGCCCCGATGCCGCCGCCGCTTCCTGTGCCGCCATCGCCGCGCATTTGGCATTCAGCGTGTCGAAGATCGTCTCGATCAGCAGGAAATCGACCCCGCCCTCGATCAGCGCATCGCATTGCTCGCGATAGTCGGCCTTCAGCGTATCGAAGTCGATCTCGCGATAGCCGGGATCGTTGACATCGGGGGAGAGCGACAGCGTCTTGTTGGTTGGGCCGATCGATCCGGCGACGAAACGCTTGAGGCCATCCTTCGCCTCCGCTCTGTCTGCACAGGCCCGCGCTAGCTCCGCACTTTCGAGATTGATCTGCCGGACCAGATGCTCGCAGCCATAATCGGCCATCGCGACGCGGGTGGAACTGAAGGTGTTGGTCTCGATCATGTCCGCACCCGCCTCCAGATAGGCGTCGTGGATCGCGCCGATGATATCGGGGCGGGTGATCGAGAGCAGATCGTTATTGCCCTTCTGGTCCTTCGTCAGATCGAGATTGCCGCGATAATCGGCTTCCTCAAGTTTGTGGCGCTGGATCGCGGTTCCATAGCCACCGTCGAAGACGAGGATGCGTTCCTTGCAGCGGGCAGTGAATTCTTCTCTAGATGTCATAGCGCTCATTTTCCCAATCTTCGTCACCCCCGCGAAGGTGGGGGTCCAACCCCCGTGGCGTAAGTTTATACGGCAGGAGTTGGATTCCCGCCTTCGCGGGAATGACGAAGTGTTCGGAGGAGAGGTATTGTTTCACGCCGCTGCCTCCTTCGCGGTTTTCACCGGTCGTTTGCCGAGCAGGTGGCAGATGGCATAGCTCAGCTCTGCCCGGTTCAAGGTGTAGAAATGGAACTGGCGCACCCCGCCGGCATAAAGGCGGCGGCACATTTCGGCGGAGATGGTTGCGGCGACCAGTTGGCGGGCCGATGGATGGTCGTCGAGCCCTTCGAACAGGTGCGCCATCCAGTTGGGGATTGCAGTCCCCGTCATTTTCGACATGCGCTGGATTGCGGCGAAATTCGAAACCGGCATGATTCCGGGGACGATTTCAGGATCGATCCCTGCCGCCGCCACGGCATCGCGGAAGCGGAAATAGGTTTCGGGTTCAAAGAAGAATTGCGTGATCGCACGGCTCGCCCCTGCATCCAGCTTGCGCTTGAGGAAGTCGATATCCGATTGCGCGGTTGCGGCTTCGGGGTGGGTTTCTGGATAGGCGCTGACCGAAATTTCGAACGGGTGGAGCTTGCGCAGCCCCTCGACCAGTTCAGCCGCGCTGGCATAGCCCTGCGGGTGTGGTTCGAATGTCCCGCCAGCATTGGGCGGATCGCCGCGCAGCGCAACGATATGGCGGACGCCTGCCGCCCAATAGGCATTGGCGACCTCGGCAATTTCGTCGCGTGTGGCATCGACGCAGGTGAGGTGCGCCGCCGCCGGGATGCTGGTTTCCTTTGCGATGCGGGCAACCGTGTTGTGCGTCCGCTCGCGCGTCGAACCGCCTGCGCCATAGGTCACCGATACAAAGCGGGGTGCCAGCGGAGCGAGCGTTACGATTGCGTCCCACAATTGCTCTTCCATCTTCTCGCTCTTGGGCGGGAAGAATTCGAAGCTGATCTCGGCATCGCCGGGCAGCCCCGCGAACAGCGAGCTGGCAAGGGCGCGGCGCGATTCGGCCATCTGGTCGAGCGACAATATCATGCAACTATCCTGAGTTTGGGAGATTCACTTACCGCCTGGCCGCGTTGACCCAGCCAGATCTTCACTGCAAGCTTGCCGCCTGCAAGGGTTTCGGTGCGGGCGGGAACAAGCCCTGCCGCTGCAAAGGCGCGCGCCATGCTCTCATCGGAAAAGCCAAGGCGCGCATGGGCGTGGATGCTGCGCAGTTCCTCAAGGTCGTGGGAGGCAAAGTCGACCACCATCAAGCGCCCGTCAGGTGCGAGAACCCGCGCCGCTTCCGCGATCGCCCTTTCGGGGTGCTGGGCATAATGGAGCACCTGGTGGAAAAGGATGGTGTCAAAGCTTTCGTCAGCGAAGGGCAGGCCGTTGAAATCGCCCAGCACGATTTCGGTGTGCGCCTGAACCGATGCGGCATCGGGCAGTCCAGCCAGTTTGGCGCGGGCCAGCCGCAACATCTCGACACTATTGTCGAGGGCAACGAAACGCTTTGCATCGCGTGCAAACAGTTCGATCATGCGACCGGTGCCGGTGCCGATATCGAGAACGCGCCCAATGGCGTATTCGCCCAATATCGCCCGCATTGCCGCTTCTACCTCGGCTTCGGCGATGTGCAGCGACCGGATCTGGTCCCACTGCTCGGCATGCGCGTCAAAATAGCTTGCCGCCATTTCGGTGCGCGCGGAGCGAACCTCCTGAAGTCGCGCAAGATCGCGCAGTACGGGTTTCGAATCTTCGGTTCCCGGCAGGCGGAACAAGGGTTCAATTGCCGGATGCGACAGCATCGGGCCGGGCCGCAGGAACACCCAAGCGCCCTCGCGGCGCCGTTCGGCGATCCCTGCTTCATCGAGAATCTTGATATGCCGCGAAACGCGCGGCTGGCTTTGCCCCAAAATCTGCACGACTTCGCTGACGGAAAGCTCCAACTGGCGTATCAACAGCGTGATTCGCATCCGCGTCGGATCGGCAAGCGCGCGCATTATGTTGAGCAAGGGCGTCATCGGCACTGCATATAAAGAAATCTTTATATGATGTCAATTGGCGCAATTGTGACATATTTTTGAACCGCTGGTCGTCAAATGCGGTCAAACGGGCGCACTCTACGCATTTTGTAGAAAAAACCCGATTGCGTTGGAAGTTTGAAGCCGCTAGTGCAGCCCTCGCAAGTCAAGCTATGCACAATGCATGCTGCTTGTCAGGTTTTCTGAAGTTCTTTGTTAGGGGGATTTCCCAAATGAAAAAGATTGCTGTTTCTCTCGTTCTCGCTTCGGCAATGGCTCTGGCTGCTTGCTCGGGCGCTGAAGAAGCTACCACTGAAGAAGCTGCTGCTGGTGCAGAAGAAGCTGCTACCGACGCAGCTGCTGGCGCTGAAGCTGCTACCGACGCTGCTGCTGGTGCAGAAGCTGCTGCCGGTGACGCCGCAGCTGCTGCTGGCGAAGCTGTTGAAGCTGGCAAGGATGCCGCTGCTGCTGCTGGTGACGCTGCTGCCAAGGCTGGCGACGCTGCCGCTGCTGCTGGCGAAGCTGCAAAAGAAGCTGCCAAGTAATAGCTTCTTAGCTTTCAGCTAGAAATTGTAAGAGGCTGTCCTGCATTGCAGGGCAGCCTTTTTCTTTGCACTCGTGCAAGGCCAAATGTAGCATCTGACGATGCGTTGTTACCTGCCAATTTTATTGTTGCTGTCTGCGTGCGGACCCGCGCCTACCGATCCGGGGCCCGGCGGGGTTAGCGTTGAAGACGCTGAAGCGCTCGATGAAGCCGCAGCGCGGCTGGAGGAAGAACAGGCAAATCCTCCCGCCTTGTCCGATCAGGTCGATAAATGACCGTTCAGCGGTGATTGGCCGCGACGGCGCGTGATACTGCCTGCATCATCGCCATGCGATCCGGTATCGGCGATGTCGTGCTGGCAATCATGACCACGACGGCATAGCGCGTCCCATCGGGCGCAGTCATGATGCCAATATCGTTATACCCGGTCGACACCGGGTTCAGTTCCTGACCGGTGCCTGTCTTGTGGCCAAAGCGCCAGCCCGGCGGCACCCCGGCCTTGAGCCTGTTGGGCCCGCTTTTGGTGCGCTCCATCATCGCGAGCAACATGCGGGTTGATGCGGGTGACAGCAATTCGCCTCTCGCCAGTCGGGCCAGCGCGCTCGCAATTGCATCGGGTGCGGCTCCATCAACCGGATCGGCGAGATAGGCATCCAGTGCAGCCTTCCTCCGCTCCATCGGCAATGCAGCCCGGGCAGTGTAGAAACGCCTGCCCATCGAATAATCCTGCTGCCAGCTCATGCCGGCGATCTGGCTTTGCAGCAATCTTTCGCCGGGGCCGAAACGGATTTTGCCCAGCTTTTTGCGTTCGATGAAGTTGCGGACGGCTTCCGGGCCGCCTGCGGTGCGCAAAAGGCTGTCATTTGCGGTGTTGTCGCTGGCAGTTATGGCCTGCTCCATAAGGCTGAGGATGGTTTCCTCAACCGCGCCATTCGCAACCACACGGTCACGGATCGGCTGGTGGAATACGGCGAGGTCGGATGTGGTGATGCGAACCGTCTGGTCAAGCCGCAGCTTTCCGCTGTCGACCTGATCGAGGATGGTCATTGCCACCCATATTTTGGAAACGCTTTGCTGCGGGAACATTTCGCCCAGCCGCTTTCCTGTTGCCCAGTCTCCGTCGATCCGCTGCACGGCAATGCCCGTGCGTCCCGGAAACTGCCGCCAGGCGGTGTCGATTTCGGCGACCAGCTGGTCGGGCAGGCTGGCGCGGACGACCTTGACGGGTTCGGCGGGGCGCGGTGCCGGACGCTGCACCGGCGGCGACGCAGGCTGGGTGACAATCACGCGCGGTTTGGTCTGGGCCTGCGGCGGCGTCCTGGCGGGTGCGGAAACACAGCCGGAAAGCACGACTGCCGGCAACAAAATCAAACCCAATCTTGCGAACATGTGCACCCACATACCCCTGAAAATTTTACAAACCATGACTAGCGGCCAAAAATGAACGGGAAAAGCACCTGCACCGCGCTTTGCGGCCAGTTGACTCCGCTCATCCGACAAAGCGTTGGCTTCTAAATCCAAGGTTATAGGAACGGATATTACTTGACCTGAACGGGCGGGCGTAGTTGTCGTCAAACAATCGATTTCATTTCCGGGGAGCATTTTTGATGTCCGACGACGGCCTTTTCATAGGTTCAACCGCAGAAGGTGCGCGACAGGCAATCAACTGGAAGCGGGCCAACCGGCACGGCCTGATCGCAGGCGCGACCGGTACCGGTAAAACGATCACGCTGCAGGTGATGGCAGAAGGCTTTTCGCGCAACGGCGTTCCGGTGTTCGTGTCCGATGTAAAGGGCGATCTGGCCGGTATGGCAATGGCGGGCGCCGCGACCCAGAAGAACCATGATGTCTTTGCCAACCGGGCAAAAGAGATTGGCGACAGCGAATGGGTCTATTCGGACAATCCGGTGCAATTCTGGGATCTGTTTGGCGAAAATGGCCACCCTGTGCGCACCACGGTTTCGGAAATGGGCCCGCTCATGCTTTCGCGGCTGATGGATCTGAACGAGGTGCAGGAAGGTGTGCTGACAATCGCCTTCCATGTTGCCGACAAGGATGGGCTGCTGCTGCTCGACCTAGACGATCTGCAGGCGATGCTGGTCAACATCGCCGAGCGTGCCGAAGAGATGACCACAACCTATGGCAATGTGTCAAAGCAGAGCGTGGGTTCGATCCAGCGTTCGCTGCTGCAACTGCGCTCACAGGGCGGCGACCGGTTCTTCGGCGAACCGGCGCTCGACCTCGACGATTTCATCGCCTGCGATGACAAGGGGCGCGGGATCATCAACATCCTGTCCGCCGAAAAACTGATGCAGAGCCCGAAGCTTTATTCGACCTTCCTGCTCTGGCTGCTTTCCGAACTGTTTGAAACACTTCCCGAAATCGGCGATCCGGATAAGCCGAAGCTGGTTTTCTTCTTCGACGAGGCGCATCTCCTCTTCAGCGATGCCCCCAAGGCACTGGTCGAGAAGATCGAGCAGGTCGTCCGCCTGATCCGTTCAAAGGGCGTCGGCGTCTATTTCATCACGCAGAACCCTATCGATATCCCTGACACGGTTGCAGGACAGCTCAACAACCGCGTCCAGCACAAGCTGAACGCTTTCACGCCGCGTGACCAGGCAGCGGTCAAATCGGCGGCGGAGACCTTCCGGGCAAATCCGAAAATCGGCGTCGCGACTGCGATTACAGAGCTGAAGGTTGGCGAGGCGCTGGTTTCGGTGCTGCAGGCCGATGGCGCGCCGACGCCGGTCGAACGCACGCTGATCAAGCCGCCCGCATCGCGCACCGGCCCGCTTGACGCCAAGGAACGCGGGGTGATGATTGCGACCGACGCGATTGGCGACAAATATGACGATCTGATCGACCGCGAATCCGCAGAGGAAATCATTGCCGCCAAGGGTGCCCAGGCGGCGGCCGCTGCCGAGGCAGCCGAGGCCGCCGAAGATCAGGCCAAGGCCGATGCGATTGCCGCCAAGGAACGGGCCAAACAGGAAGCCGCGGCTGCCAAGGAAGCCGCCCGCGAAGCAGCGCGTCAGGCGCGCGAGGTGGCCAAGCCCAGCATGGCCGAGAAGATGGTGCAATCTGCGGCGCGATCGGCGGCGACGTCGGTCGGTCGGCAGCTGGCGGGCAGTTTCGGCAAATCGCTGGTGCGCGGGATTTTGGGCAGCCTTTTCAAATAGTCATTACGAAAAGTGCGGCCGTGCCTTTTGGGGCACGGCCGCACGGGTGTCCGTCGAACGCAGATGGGTCGCTATTGCAGGTCTTCGACGGACACCCAACCTTTTGAGCCGTAATTATCGGTCATTTCCACGAACAGGCCTTCGCGATTGCCGGTCGGGTTCAAATTGGTTCCAGCACGTATGGCGCGGATCACCGTTGCATCCTTGCTGGCGGTTGCAAACATATTGGTGTCGACGGCTACGGTCGCACCTGAAGCCGCTTTGGTCGCGACGGGCGCCGACTGGGCCAGTATCGATGCCTGACCGCTGACGGCATTGAAGGCTTTCATGAAAGCCTCGGCCAGCATCTTGCCGTCCTTGCTCGAACCATAGCCAGCCGCATTGATGCCATTTTCCCAGGTGGACGCGCCGCCAAAGGTGAGCGCGGATTTTTTCACCTCGCCGCTGCCGCTGACCAGCGTCAGGCCATTGGCCGGGCTGACAACGCGAATACCGGCGGCGACTGTCTTTTTCTTGCCGCCAAGGCCGCCGAACATGCCAAGCAGCGGCCCTGCAAGCGGCACATTGCCGACCAGACCGCCGACGGCGCCAGAGCGCACCAGCCCTTCGGTCACCGCAGCCTTGGCGAGATCGATGCTCTTGTCGACCTCTTCCTTGTCGCCCGCGATCACGTTCATCAGAAAGGAAGCCGGTTCGCCGCTCGCCGGGTTATGCGGCGTGAAGCAGCCCGATTCGAGTGCCAGCGCATTGACCAGCTCACGCGGGCTGCCCAAGCCAAACTTTGTCCAGCCCTGCGTATCGCCATCGACGACCGCAATGGTGCCGTAATTTGTATCGCATTTCGACAATGCCAGCGCCGGTTCTTCGTCCTTCGCCGATGCCCCTGTCGATACCGCAACGAGCGCGGCAAAGCCCACCAACCTGTGCATATCCCCTGTCCCCCTATGCCTTAAGTCCCTGAGCAGTTGGATATACCGGCCGGGGACGGATTAATTGTAAGAACGCAACGGCCTGCATTCCGGGAAATGCCATCAAAAAAACGCAGCACAGGCATTGCAATTCGCGATTTAATCGCGCAATTAAACTTTGAGAGAGGAATCAGCGATGGCCAAACCTGGCGCGAATGAACTTGCCGATTTTGAGGCGCAGTGTGACGCCTGGTTCCGCGAGCATACGATCGCCGATCCGGGGTTCATGCTGCCTTTGACCTTCATGGAAGTGTCGACCGACCAGCAGTTCGATTTCCTGCAGAAATGGCAGAATCAGGTCTATGAAGCGGGCTATATCGGGATGAGCTGGCCCGCCGAATATGGCGGGCGCGGAATGCACCCCGAATATCAGCGGATCGCCACGCGGATCATGAAGAAATATGATTCGCCGATCATGCTCAACGCCATCGGCAATGGCTGGGCCGGGCCGCTGATCCTTGATATCGGCTCCGAGGCGCAGAAAAAACGCTATATCAAGCCGATGCTCGCAGCGGAGGAAATCTGGTGCCAGGGCTTTTCCGAACCCGATAACGGTTCCGATCTGGGTAATGCCCAATGCCGCGCGGTGCGCGACGGCGACGAATATGTGGTCAATGGCTCGAAAATCTGGACCTCGCTGGGCGATCGGGCGCATATGATGATCCTGCTCGCGCGCACCAATCCGGGTGCGCCGAACAAATATGCCGGGCTCAGCTATTTTCTTTCGCCGATGAAGATTCCCGGCATTGAAACGCGGCGGATCAAGAAACTGACCGGTGAATATGGGTTCGTCCAGACCTTCTTTGACAATGCCCGCATTCCGGCAGCGGACCGGATGGGCGAAGAGGGGCAGGGCTGGATCGTCGCGATGAAGACGCTCGAATATGAGCGCGGGGCGAAGGTCAATCTGGCGGGCGGTTCGTTCGCCAAGGAAATGGACGTCATGGAAATCCTCGATCTTGCGCGCAGCGCGCACCGCGGGGGAAAGCCGTTGCTCGATGATCCGGTGATGCGCGACCGGCTGGTTGAATTCCTGATCGATGCGCAAGCACTCAACCTCAACAATGCCCGCCGCCGCATGGCGCCGCTCAACCAGGATCGCCCGATGGGTCTGTCGCTGATCAACAAGCTGGCGCGGACCGAGCTGGTGCGCGAGCTGACCCAGTTTGCGCTGCAGTTTCAGGGCACCAAAGCGGGCTATTATGTCGGCGATGAAAATGCCGTCGACGGTGGCTTCTGGCACCGCAGCTATCTGAACAGCTTTTCCGCCACCATCGGCGGCGGCACCAGCGAAATCCAGCGCAACATCATTGGCGAGCATGTGCTCGGCCTTCCCAAGACGAAATAGGAGAATTGCAGATGAGCGACGCATTGGTCGAAGCCCGCGACGGCATATTGATCATCACCATCAACCGGCCCGACGCCAAAAATGCCATGAACAAGGCGGCGTCGGAACTGATCGCTGCCGCGCTCGACCGGCTCGATGCCGAAAACGACCTGCGCGTCGGCATCGTGACCGGGGCTGGCGGCACTTTCTGTTCGGGTATGGATCTCAAGGGCTTTCTGCGCGGCGAAACCCCGTTCGTCGCCGGACGCGGTTTTGGCGGGATTACACAGAAGTCACCGGCCAAGCCGCTGATCGCTGCGGTCGATGGCTATGCGCTGGCGGGTGGCCTCGAAGTTGCCATCGCCTGCGACATGATTGTTGCCAATGAAAATGCCAAATTCGGCATCCCCGAAGTGAAGCGCGGGCTTGCCGCTGCTGCGGGCGGCCTGATGCGGCTGCCGAAGAAAATCCCGCCACATATCGCGATGGAGCTGGCGCTGACCGGCGATTTTGTCGACGCAAAGCGCGCCTATGAACTCGGCCTCGTCAACCGTCTGACTTCGGGCACGGCATTGGACGCAGCCATCGAACTGGCGCGCAGCATCGCCGACAACGGGCCGCTGGCGGTCAAGAAATCGAAGCAGGTGATTGTTGAGTCCGGCGAATGGAGCGAAGCCGAAATGTGGCAGAAGCAGACCGAGACGCTCGGCAACCTCTTCGCCACCAACGACGCCCGCGAAGGCGCGGCTGCCTTTGCCGAAAAGCGCAAGCCCAACTGGACGGGTACGTGATTCCTGAATTTGGCCCGATTGTTTTCCGTCTGCCATTTCCGCGAAGGCGGGGAACGAAGTGGCGGATCGTTATTCCATCACCGGTGAGATAAATTCCGAACTCAGGTGATGGCCCCCCGCCTTCGCGGGGTGACGAAGTTGGTTTTGTGAGATTGCGCTGCTGAAAACAGACGTATCGAAGCGCTGCAACGGAGAGAGAGATGCACCCCAAGATTCATGCCGCCGCCAACCCTGACAAGCCCGCCATCATCATGGCCGGTTCGGGCCAGGTGGTGACTTATGCCCAGCTCGACGCCAATTCAAACCGCGCGGCGCAGCTCTTCCGCTCGCTGGGGCTTAGCCATGGCGATACGATCGCGATGTGCATGGAAAACCGGGCGGAGTTTTTCGATCTGGCATGGGGCGCGCAGCGCGCCGGGCTGGTGTTTGTGGCGATCAGCAACCGGCTGACCGCGCCCGAGATCGACTATATCCTGCAAGACAGCGGATCGCAGGCGCTGTTCACTTCAAACTATCTGGGCGACACGCTCGAAGCGATCGAATCGCCGGTGAAGCGCTATATCGTCGGTGGTGAGCGGGCAGGCTGGACGCCACTCGAAGGCGAACTGGCAAAAATGCCTGCGCAGCCCGTCGCCGACGAACGGGCCGGCACCGACATGCTCTACAGTTCGGGCACGACAGGGCGGCCCAAGGGCGTTCGCCTGCCGCTGCCCGAAGACGCCGACATCGCTGCGGTCAACCCGCTCGCGATGATCGCGGCAGGCGCGTTCGGCTTTACCGGCGACAGCATCTATCTGTCGCCAGCTCCGCTCTATCATGCCGCGCCGCTGCGCTGGTGCATGGCGGTGCACCGCCTTGGCGGCACCGTGGTGGTGATGGAAAAATATGATCCTGAAGAGGCATTGGCCGCGATCGAGAAATACAAGATCACCGACAGCCAATGGGTGCCCACGCATTTCGTGCGGATGCTCAAGCTGCCCGAGGAGGTGCGCGGCAAATATGACGTTTCTTCATTGAAATGTGCGGTCCATGCGGCGGCGCCTTGCCCGGTTCCGGTCAAGGAGGCGATGATCGCCTGGTGGGGGCCGGTGCTGCGCGAATATTATGCCGGTACCGAAGGCAATGGCTTCACCTTCATCACCAGCGAGGAATGGCTGGCGCACAAGGGATCGGTTGGTCGCGCGCTCAACGCCATCATCCACATTTGCGGCGAGGATGGCGAGGAAGTGGCGGTGGGCGAGGAAGGCGTCGTTTACTTCGAGAGCGAATCGCAGTTCAGCTATCATAACGATCCGGTAAAGACCGCTGAAAGCCGCCACCCGACACATGCCAACTGGTCGATGCTCGGCGATGTCGGCAAGGTCGATGCAGAGGGCTTCCTCTACCTCACCGACCGCAAGAGCTTCATGATCATTTCGGGCGGGGTGAATATCTATCCGCAGGAAATCGAAAATCTGCTGGTCCATCATCCGCGTGTCGCCGACGCTGCCGTCATTGGCGCGCCCGATGACGATATGGGCGAACGCGTTGTCGCGATCGTCCAGCCGCTCGACTGGAGCGATGCGGGCGACGCGCTGGCGGACGAACTCAAGGCCTATCTGCGCCCCAGCCTGTCGGGCGTGAAAATGCCGCGCCAGATCGATTTCCGCGAAGAACTGCCCCGCCACCCGACCGGCAAGCTCTACAAACGGCTGCTGCGCGACGAATATTGGGGCAATAAGGAAAGCCGGATCGTTTGAGGTTACGGCACAAGGGGAGGATGAGATGAACGCACCTGTGGCAAAGCCGGAAACCGCAATCGCGGTGATCGATCCCAAATCCTATGCGGCGTGGGACCCGCTGCTTGACCTGTTCGACACGATCCGCGCCGAAACCCCGGTGTTGCGCATCGAAAGCCCGACCGACGATCATGCCCCCTTCTGGCTGATCACCCGCCACGAAGACGTGATGCGGATCAGCAAGGACAATGCGACCTTCCTCAACAGCCCGCGCCCCACCGTGCTCACCAACCGCGCGGGCGAGGAACTGGCGCGGCAGATTACCGGTGGGTCGCCCAATCTGGTGCAGTCGCTCGTCTCGCTCGATGCGCCCAAGCATCCCAAGCTGCGGCGGCTGACCCAGAAATGGTTCATGCCCAAGAATCTGAAGGCAATCGAAGCCGGGATAAAGGAGCTCGCCAGACACACCGTCGACCGCCTGATCGCCGCAGGGCCGGAGGCGGATTTCGTGCCGCTGGTTTCGGCACCCTATCCGCTGCATGTCGTGATGCAGATCCTCGGCGTGCCCGAAGAAGATGAGCCACGGATGCTGTTCCTGACACAGCAGATGTTCGGCGGGCAGGATGAGGATCTCAACAAGACCGGCATGGCCAATCTGCCGCCCGAGCAGATATCGCAAATCGTGCTGGGCGCGGTGAAGGATTTCACGGCCTATTTCGAGAAGCTGGCCGAGGAACGGCGGCAGAACCCCGGCAGCGACGTCGCCACCATCCTCGCCACCGCTACGATAGACGGGGAGCCGCTCGAACCGCTCGATCTGGCGGGCTATTACATCATCGTTGCCGCCGCAGGGCATGACACGACCTCTGCCAGCACGGCGGGGGCGATGCTGGCGCTGGCCCGTGATCCCGAACAATTCGCAAGGGTGAAGGCCGACCGCAACCTTGTGGCGGGCATTGTCGAGGAAGCGATCCGCTGGACCACGCCGGTGCAGCATTTCATGCGCATGGCGAATGAGGATGTCGAGATAGCGGGCGTGAAGATCGCCAAGGGCGACTGGCTGATGATCAACTATGTCGCCGCCAACCACGATCCGGCGCAATTTGAAGAGCCACGTAAATTCGACGCCACCCGCGACCAGAACCGCCACATCGCCTTTGGCGCGGGCGCGCACCAGTGCCTGGGGCTGCACCTCGCGCGGCTGGAAATGCGGATATTGTTCGAAGAGATTCTCGACCGTTTGGAATCGGTCGAACTGGCAGGCGAGCCGAAGCGCGCCAATTCGACCTTTGTCGGCGGGCTCAAGACGCTGCCATTGCGGTTTCGCGCGAGCTGACGGACGCGAAAAGCGTGGCGCTGCATCGGCGCTTGTCATTGCAAGGGCGCAGGCCTATCCTTGGCGCATGGCAAATATCATCGCTTTTGTCCTCGGGCTGATTGCTCTTGTTCTCGCCATTCCCGCCTTCTTCCCGCTGCTCGGCTGGCTCAACTGGCTGATCATCGTGATTGCGGGCGCAGGGGTGGCGTTCGGTTTTGCCTCCGAAAAGAATAGCGGGCGCAATTTCTGCCTTGTCGTCGTTGCGATTTGCGCCATCCGGCTGTGGCTAGGCGGCGGGATTATCTGATCCGCCAGCCGCACGCATGACCATCGCCAACCAGCAGGCGCCGCAGCGCGGCGGGCTTCCCTACGCATTCTCGGCCTATCTGATCTGGGGGTTTCTGCCCGTTTATTTCAAGCTGCTGAAGCATGTTCCGGCGGTTGACATATTGGCGTTCCGCATCGTCTTGTCGGTGCCGGTGGTTTTCGTCATCCTCTATTTCCGCAATCAGTGGGGCGAATTTGTTGCGGCGATTTCCAACCCCAAGGCGCGCCGTGCGATGATGCTGTCGGCGGTGCTGATTGCGATCAACTGGCTGGTCTATGTCTGGGCGATCACCACCGACCGTGTGCTGGCGACGAGCATCGGCTATTATCTCAATCCGCTGGTCAATGTGCTGCTGGGGCGGTTGTTTCTGGGCGAGCGGCTGACGAAACTGCAGGGCTGGGCGGTCGCCGTTGCCGCACTGGCGGTCGCCATATTGCTTGCGGGCTCGCTTGAGACCGTTTGGATCAGCCTGTCGCTGGCGTTCAGCTTTGGCACCTACGGCCTCGTGCGCAAGACTGCGCCGACCGGATCGGTGCCGGGGCTTGCGGTGGAGCTGTGCCTGCTCGGCCCGATTGCGCTGGCGGTGTGTATCTGGAGCGTTTCGCAAGCGGGAGGTTTCCGCGACATCGGGACCGAGGCGTTGCTCGCGGCTGGCGGCGCGATCACCGTTATCCCGCTGCTGCTGTTCGCCACGGCAGCGCGGCGGATGAGCTATACCGCGCTCGGATTCGTCCAATATCTGGCGCCGACCATCGTCTTCCTGCTCGGCGTCTTCGTCTATGACGAACTGCTCGATACCACCAGACTGGCCTGTTTCGCGCTGATCTGGACGGCGATTGCGCTGTTCAGCATCGATGCCTTTCGCCGAATGCGATCAGGCGGCTAGCAGTTTCCAGCCGATCGTTTCGCCTGCGTGGAAGGGCGATACCGGCGTGCCATTGGCATCGACCGAGAGCGGCACTTCGACAGGCGATTTTTCGAGGGTGATTGTGCCTTCGTTAAGGGGCAACCGATAGAAATTCGGGCCGTGGAGCGAGGCAAAGCCTTCCAGCTTTTCCAGCGCGTCTTCCTCCTCGAAAACCTGCGCATAGCTTTCGATCGCATAAGGCGCATTGAAAATGCCGGCGCAGCCGCAAGCCGACTCTTTGGCCGCGACCGCGTGCGGCGCGCTGTCAGTGCCAAGGAAGAATTTGGGATTGCCCGAAACCGCTGCCTTGCGCAGCGCCAGCCGGTGCTTTTCGCGCTTGGCAACGGGCAGGCAATAGGCGTGGGGACGAATGCCGCCGACCAGCATGGCGTTGCGGTTGATGTGCAGGTGCTGCGGCGTGATCGTCGCGCCGACATGCGTGGGCGCGGAGAGCACGAAATCAACCGCTTCGGCGGTGGTGATATGTTCGAAGACAAGGCGCAGGTCCGGATATTCGCGTACGATCCTGTCCAGCGTCCGTTCGATGAATACCGCCTCGCGGTCGAAAATGTCGACATCATGATCGGTCACTTCGCCGTGGATGAGGAGCGGCATCCCGATTGCCTGCATCACCTCCAGCACGGCACAAATATTGTCGATCGCGGTAACGCCATGCGCGCTGTTGGTAGTGGCGTGCGCGGGATAGAGTTTCGCTGCTGTAAAGATACCGCTGGCGTGGCCGCGCCGGATTTCGTCGGGGTCGGTGCCGTCGGTGAGATAGCAGGTCATCAGCGGGGTGAAATCCAGCCCCTCCGGCAGCACGGCAAGGATGCGGTCGCGATAGGCGCTCACGCCTGCAACGTCGGTCATCGGCGGCGACAGGTTGGGCATCACGATGGCGCGGGCAAACTGCCGCGCGGTGTAGGGCAGCACGCCTTTCAGCATCTCTCCGTCGCGCAGATGCACATGCCAGTCGTCGGGGCGGCGGATCGTCAGAGTCGTCACGGTCATGGCTTCCCTTTAGGCGCGTGGCTCCCTATCTGTCACCCATGTCTGCACCCCGCCTGTTCGACCGCGCCGTAATAAGGCTGTCTCCCCAGGAAGCGGGCGAGGATGTGCGCGCGTTTCTTCAAGGCCTGGTGACCAACGATGCACAAGCCGAACTGCCGCTGTGGGCCGGATTGCTGACGCCGCAGGGAAAGGCGCTGTTCGATTTCTTTTTGTGGGCCGACCCTTCGACAGGCTCGGGGCAGTCGGACGTGCTGATCGATTGCGAAGCCGGACAGGCCGAGGCGCTCGTGCGCAGGCTCTCGCTCTATCGGCTACGGCGCAAAATTGTGATTGCCGTTGACGCGGCGCTGGGTGTGTTCTGGGCCGCAGCAGCGCCTGACCGCCCGGTCGACCCGCGCTTGCCGGAACTGGGGGTGCGCTGGATCGCACCGGTTGCCGACGACGATGCCGACATCAGCCCATTTTATCGGGCGCATCGCCTGTCGCTTGGCGTACCCGAAGGCCTTGCCGAACTCGGCAGCGACGCGACGCTGTGGCTGGAAACCAATGCTGCCGAACTGAACGGGGTGTCGTTCACCAAGGGCTGTTATGTTGGGCAGGAGAATACCGCGCGCATGAACTGGCGGCAGAAGGTCAACCGCCGACTGGTGGTTGTTCCTGCATCCGATGCCGATCCGGCAAAAGTGCGCGCCGCATATCCCGAACTTGGCCTTGCCGTCGAACTGCGCCGGGTCGAGAATATGGGGACGCTGAAGCTTCCCGAATGGCAGGCAGCCGCCGTCGCTGCTGATTGACAATCCGTAGGCAATCACGCACCCCGCACATCGCAACGGACTGAAAGGAATCTCAATGCCAGCAACGCTGTTCCTGATTGCTGCGCTTGCTGCTGCCGAACCCGCACCTGCCGCGCAGCCCGAACTAGCGGCCACCGACCAGAAGACTGTCGATGCCGGACTGTTTGATGCCGCCGCTGGTTGTGCCGCCTACCATGTCTATATGGCATCGATTGCGACACCGGGTAGCGAAGAGGCGAAGTTCGGCGAGCAGAAGGCCATCCTGTTCCTGCTCGCATCCTATGCCAAACTGCCCGAAGATAATCCCACGGCAGCCGAAACCAAGATCGAGGAAACGGTTACCGGGCTTTATGAGGATTCCGTCAAGGTCGATCCGGAGCAGCACAAGCGTGAAATGGAAGAGCTGAAGCAGGCGTGCGCCCAGTTCGAACCGACTGCAACGGCCATTGCCGACGCGGCCGGTTTCGCGCCAGAAACGAAATGACGCCGGTCGTTCAGTTTCCGCTCATGCGGTCGCGCTAGGGCGAGGGCATGATGCTGTTACCTTTCCTTTTCCTGATGCAGGCGTCTGACGCGGAAACCTATGATTCGCTGCTGCGCTGCGCTGCCTTCCACACGATTGAAGGGGAAAGGCTTGCCCGTGACGAGAGTGCGGCGTCGGGGGATGCGCAAAAGGCGATTGCGCGCGATTTTGCCGCGACAGCGCATTCAATGTTGTCGGACGATAATGACGCCAATGCCGTCGAGACCGATCTGGCGCAGCGCAAGGCGGAATATCTCGACAGGCTGGCCGCGGGAGATTTGCGCGAAACCGCCGAACAGTGGACGGCGCTCGAACTGGCTTGCCGCGATCTCCACCCGGCACTGCGCGCGATGGATTCTCAAGGCGAACACCGCTAGACAGCCGCAGCGTCATTCGCTGTTCTTCCAGCAAGACTTTCCTTCCATCATCCGGAGAGCATTCCAACGCAGGACGGAAGAGGCCCCGGATGACAATCAGACGTCAAGATTGGCGACGTTCAGCGCATTTTCCTGAATGAAATCGCGGCGTGGTTCGACGACGTCGCCCATCAGTTTTTCGAAAATCTCGCCCTCTTCCTGGCTGTCCTCGATCGTGACTTTCAGCAGGGAGCGCACGCCGGGATCGAGCGTGGTCTCCCACAATTGCTCGGCATTCATCTCGCCCAGCCCCTTGTAACGTTGCACCGACAGGCCCTTGCGGCCGGTGGCCAGCACAGCATCGAGCAATTCGGACGGGCGCGTTACGGGCTTGTCTGCACTCGCCTTTTTCACCGAGGTTGTCGCTTCTTCCTCGTCGCCGGCATCGGGTGCGGCCTCGGCTGCAATCGATCCCGATTTTACCAGCCGCGCCGGGACGGTGTAGCTGTCCGCCTCTTCCAGCGCCAGCTTGTGCAGCTTGCGCGCCTCGGCAGACAGCAGGAAGCTGCGCTCGATGATATGATGGTCTGAAACCCCGCGCCAGCGCCGTTCAAAATGATAGCCGCCCTCTTCGGAGACGCGACCGGTCCAGACGCTTTCGGGATCCTGGACATCCAGCCAGTTCGCAACTTTCTGGACCACGGCATCGCGTGTGGCGCCATCCAGATCGGGCGCAAGCGCACCGTTCAGTGCCATAGCCTCGACAATTGCCGGATCATAACGGCGCGGCACATAGGCCATCAGGCTGCGCATCCGCCGCGCATGTTCGACCAGCGCCGCCAGATCATTGCCGCTGCGTTGACCGGCGGCGCCCGAAAGCACAAGGCCGTTCAGCCCGGTTTCAACAAGGTAATTGTCGAGCGCGGTATCGTCCTTGAGATACAGTTCGCTGCGTCCCTTGGCGACCTTGTAGAGCGGCGGCTGGGCGATGTAGAGATGGCCTGCCTCGATGATCGGTTTCATCTGCCTATAGAAGAAGGTGAGCAAAAGCGTGCGGATATGGCTGCCGTCGACATCGGCGTCGGTCATGATAACGATCTTGTGATAACGCAGCTTTTCAAGGTTGAAATCGTCGCGGATTCCGGTGCCCATTGCCTGGATCAGGGTGCCGACTTCCTTCGAGGAAATCACCCGGTCGAAACGCGCCCGCTCGACATTGAGGATTTTGCCCTTGAGCGGCAGGATTGCCTGATAATGGCGATCACGGCCCTGCTTGGCCGAACCGCCTGCCGAATCACCTTCGACCAGAAACAGTTCGGATTTGGCCGGATCGCGTTCCTGACAGTCGGCCAGCTTGCCGGGAAGCGAGGCGATATCCATCGCGCCCTTGCGCCGGGTGAGTTCGCGGGCCTTGCGCGCGGCTTCGCGTGCGGCGGCGGCGTCGACAATCTTCTGGATCAGCGCCTTGGCATGGCCGGGATTTTCCTCCAGCCATTCGGCCATCTTGTCTGCCATCAGGCTTTCGAGCGGCTGGCGCACTTCGCTGGAAACCAGCTTGTCCTTGGTCTGGCTCGAAAACTTCGGATCGGGCAGCTTGACCGAAACGATCGCGGTCAGGCCTTCGCGCATGTCCTCGCCGGTCAGGTTGACCTTTTCCTTTTTCAGGATGCCCGATTTCTCGCCATAATTGTTGATCGTGCGGGTCAGCGCGGCGCGGAAGGCCGCAAGGTGCGTGCCGCCGTCGCGCTGCGGGATGTTGTTGGTGAAGCAGAGGACATTTTCGTAATAGCTGTCATTCCATTCGAGCGAGACATCGATGCCGATGCCGTCGCGTTCGGATGAAATGGCAATCGGATCGGGAATGATCGCCGCCTTGTTGCGATCGAGCCATTTGACGAAGGCCGCGATCCCGCCTTCATAATAGAGGTCATGCTCGATCACATCGGCATGGCGCTTGTCGCGCAACAGGATACGCACGCCCGAATTGAGGAAAGCGAGCTCGCGATAGCGGTGCTCCAGCTTGTCGAAATCGAACTCGGTGACATTCTTGAAGGTGTCGGTCGACGCCATGAAGGTGACGCGGGTGCCCTTTTTGGCTTTGCCATCGACCAGCGGTGCATCGCCCGTGACTTTCAGCGGCGCAACTGCATCACCATGCTCGAAGCGCATCCAGTGCTCCTGCCCGTCGCGCCAGATGGTAAGTTCGAGGAATTCGGACAGCGCGTTGACCACCGACACGCCGACACCGTGCAGGCCGCCCGAAACCTTATAGGCATTGTCATCCGAGGTATTCTCGAACTTGCCGCCCGCATGCAGCTGGGTCATGATGACTTCGGCCGCGGACACGCCTTCTTCCTTGTGCATTCCTGTCGGGATGCCGCGGCCATTATCCTCGACCGAAACCGAGCCGTCGGGGTTGAGTTCGATCAGCACCAGATCGCAATGCCCGGCCAGCGCCTCGTCGATCGCATTGTCCGAAACTTCGAACACCATGTGGTGCAGGCCGGAGCCGTCATCGGTATCGCCGATATACATGCCCGGCCGCTTGCGCACGGCATCAAGGCCCTTGAGCACCTTGATGCTGTCTGCGCCATATTCATTCTGGTTGGGATTGGCGGCGCTATCGCCGCTGGGGGTATTTTCACTCATCGGCGGACTATAGGCGAAGGTGCTGTCAAAGGCGAGCTTTTGGGGCCTTTTTCCACATATATTTGCCTAGGCAATTGAGGCGTTTGCCTTTGTCAGGGCGGCGGGAATATTTTCGTTAGGAGAAAGAAGGAAAAAAGAAAGAAGGTGTCGGCGTGGCTGGGCAGAAGGAACAGACGATCGCGTTGGTTTACGACATTGGATTGCGGATCCATAGGGAGGTTGGGCCGGGCTTGTTGGAGTCAGTTTATGAAACAATATTCGCGCTCCGGCTTGAGCGAGCAGGATTGAAAGTCGACCGGCAAAAGCCGGTCGACATTTTGATTGATGGCGTGCATTTTACGGATGCATACCGCGTAGATCTTTTTGTCGATGATTGGCTGGTTATCGAACTTAAAGCACTCGACAAGCTTTCCGGTGTTCATATCCGGCAGACGCTGACTTATGTGAAACTGCTCCAGCAGCCCATCGGGCTGCTGATAAATTTCGGCGAAGAATATTTCAAAAATGGTGCGCGGCGTATCATAAACAACGATTTGGGGTGACGCGGACCCCTTCTTTCTTTTTTCCTTCTTTCTTCTAACGAAAAATCTGGCACTAGCTCTCCCATAAAGAAAATGGAGAGAGACGCGATGACATTCGACCCGACGGCCGAACTGGAAAAACCCTATGGTGACTATAGCGAACTGGTGGTCGCATGGGGGCGCGAGCGGCCTGATCGGGTCGCGCTGAATGATGGCACCGAAAGCCTGACCTGGGCCGAGGTCGCGGCGCTGGTCGAGCGGATTGCCGCGCAATTGCAGCGTGATGGCTTGCAAAAGGGGCAGGCGGTCGCGATCCTCGGCACCAGCACCGTGCGCTATGCGCTTGCCTATCTGGGGGCCATCCGCGCGGGCGGGTGCGCGGCGCCGCTGACCACTTCGGCAACGCCGCAGCAACTGGAGGCGATGCTCAAGGATTCGGGCGCGATGCACCTGTTCATCGACGCGCCCAAGCTGGCCGATCTGGCCGGGCGGGATTTGCCGCCGGTAAAGACGATCATGCTCGACGCGCCGCTGGGCGACAATCCCGATATTTTCGGATGGATGGCCGAGGAAGGCGCGCAAGCGGCACCGCATGGGTGCGGCCCCAAAGATCCGTTCAACATCATCTATTCGAGCGGGACGACCGGCACGCCAAAGGGCATCATCCATTCGCGCCAGATGCGCTGGCTGCATGCCTGTGTCGGTGCCAATACCGGCTATGGCGCCCCCGAAGCGGCCTCGCTCGCCTCTACCCCGCTATATTCGAATACGACGTTGGCGCTGGTGATCCCGACTTTGGCTTATGGCGGCACGCTGCACATGATGCCAAAATTCGACACAGTCGGCTATCTGGAGCGCGCGCAAAGGCATCGCATCACCCACACCATGCTGGTGCCCGTCCAGTATAAGCGGCTGATGGAATATGAGAAGTTCGACGATTATGACCTGTCGAGCTATTGGCTGAAATATTGCACCAGCGCGCCCTTTGCCCCCGCGCTCAAGGCCGATGTGCTCAAACGCTGGCCGGGCGGTCTTGTCGAAATCTATTCGATGACCGAAGGCGGCGTGGTCTGCCTGTTGCAGGCGCATGAGCATCCCGACAAGCTGCACACCGTGGGCATCCCGTGGAAAGGCAGCGAGGTGTTCACCATCGACGAGGCCGGAAACCGCCTGCCCGCGGGCGAAATCGGCGAGCTGGTCGGGCGCTCGTCAACGATGATGTCCGGTTACCAGAACCAGCCTGAAAAGACGCGCGAAGGTTATTGGCTCGATCCGGAGGATGGCAGCGTGTGGCAGCGCATGGGCGATATCGGGCGTGTCGATGCTGACGGATTTGTCGAACTGCTCGGGCGTTCGAAGGACATGATCATTTCGGGCGGGTTCAATATCTATCCGGTCGATCTGGAGGGCATATTGCTCGGTCTGCCCGGCGTCGAGGAAGCCGCCGTCATCGGGGTGCCGAGCGAACGCTGGGGCGAAACGCCTGTCGGGTTCGTGACTGGTGGCAAGGGTGTCATACTCGATACCGACGCGTTGCTGGCTGCTGCAAACGAACAGCTGGGTAAAACGCAGCGCCTGTCCGCGCTCTTCCAGATCGAAGAAATGCCGCGCAGCCATATCGGTAAACTGTTGAAGACAGACCTGCGCGACATGGTTGCCGACAGGGAAATCGCGTGAACCCGCCGCTACATGGTCAATGGGGCGTTGAACTGGAGGCGGTCATCCGTGTGGTGCAAACGGCGCTGACGCCCGCTTTCCTGCTGGTGGCTGTCGGCAGCCTGTTGAACGTGCTGACCGGACGACTGTCGCGCATTGTCGATCGGTCACGCGACCTTGTGGAAAAGCACGCCCAGGCCAGCGGCAAGGATCTTGTAATTGTCGTCCGCGAGTTGCGCCTGCTTGAAAAGCGCATGTGGGTTGTGGGCCGGTCAATCTTGCTGGCAGTGCTGGCTGCGGTTTGCGTCTGCCTGATGATCGGCCTGCTGTTTCTGATGGGGCTAACCGATTATTCGGCAGTTGAAACGATCGTTGCCGTTTTCATTCTGGCGCTTGTGCTGCTTGCAGGGGCGCTCACGGCATTTGTGCGCGAAGTCTGGCTCGCGACATATGCGATCAAGGTTCCGAAAGAATATCTGGAACTGCCCGACGAAGCGACCTAGCGCTTGCCCTGTTTAGATTGAAACTGAACCGTAGTGCTGAGCCTGTCGAAGGGCGCTTCAAAGGTTAGCGCAAACCTTGAGGCGTGCTTCGACAGGCTCAGCACTACGGTTCTCTTTAAACAGGACAAGGTCTAGCCGCCTTTGCCTCCCGATTGCTCAACGCGTGCGATGACTTCCTGCCGGATCTTGGGCGTCACAAATTTGGAGATATCGCCGCCATAGAGTGCTATTTCCTTCACCAGACGGCTGGCAATCGGCTGCAGCGAAACATCGGCCATCAGGAACACCGTCTCAACCCGCGCGTTCAATTGCCGGTTCATGCCGGTGAGCTGATATTCATATTCGAAATCGGTGACGCCGCGGATGCCGCGAATGACAACCGCAGCGCCCTGGGCATCGGCAAAATCCATCAGCAGCGAATTGAATCCGACAACGCGGATATTGCTATTGCCAATGGCGGCAACCTCACGCTTGACCATCGCTATGCGCTCGTCATCATTGAACATTGGCGATTTCGCGATGTTTGTAGTTACGCCAATGATGAGTTCGTCGACCAGTTTCGCTCCGCGCGCGATGATATCCATATGGCCAAGCGTGATCGGGTCGAAAGTTCCCGGATAGACGCCGATACGCTTCATGATTTTCTTCCTCCCTCAGCGGTCCCGTTCGAGTACATAGCGGGCGATGGCGCGAAGCAAATCGGCTTCCCGGCCATAGCCCGCAAGATGGCTGACCGATTGATCAACCAGCATTTCCGCCTGTTGTTTGGCGCGTTCAAGGCCCATAAGCGAGACGAACGTGGCCTTTCCGGCATCGGCATCCTTGCGCAGCGCTTTACCGGCTGCCTCAGGGTCGCCTTCGACATCCATGATGTCATCGGCAATCTGGAAGGCAAGGCCGATGTCATGGGCATAACCGCGCAGATGGACGCGCCCCTCCGGCGGCACATGGCCCAGGATCGCGCCCATTTCGACGCTTGCGGCAATGAGGGCACCGGTTTTCAACGCTTGCAGCCGGGTGACGGTGGGCAGGTCGAAACTCGCCTTTTCCGCTTCCAGATCCATCATCTGGCCACCCGCCATTCCGTCCGGACCGCTCGCCCTGGCCAGCGTCGCCATCAACTCGCTGCGAATGAACGGATCGGGATGGGTCGCCGGGTCGGACAGGATTTCAAAGGCCAGCGCATGCAGCGCATCGCCCGCCAGCACTGCCGTCGCCTCGTCATAGGCCCGATGCACCGTCGGCTTGCCGCGGCGCATGTTGTCATCATCCATGCACGGCAAATCGTCATGCACCAGCGAATAGACATGGATGGATTCCAAAGCCGCCCCCGCACGCACCGCATAGCTGCGGGCGACGTTGAAAATGCTTGCAGTTGCGACAACCAAAAGTGGGCGAAGACGCTTGCCTCCGCCGATCGCTGCGTGCCGCATCGCTTCAAAAAGACGCTGGCGGGCATCCATAGGCACCGTCAGAAGTTCGCCGAAAAGGGCATCGACTTCACCCGCGACCTGCGCAATCGCCTCGTCCAGCACAGGGATGGGCAGTTGGGTCACTTTCAGTCTGCGTCGAAGGGACGGGTGCCGGCGGGTGCGCCGTCGGCCCCAAGCACGATCTGCTCGATACGCGCCTGCGCCGCATCAAGACGCGACTGGCACAAGGCGCGCAATGCGTGCCCCTGTTCGTACAAGGCAATCGATTCGTCGAGTGAGGCTTCGCCGCTTTCCAGTTTGCGGACGATCTCTTCCAGCGCTTTCAGCGCCTCTTCAAAGCTGGGTTCTGGGCTATCGGAAGGCATGCCGCAGCTTTGGCGCGCAGCAGCCTGCCGGTCAAGCATTTCGCTTCATCGAAAAAAGGGCGCGATTTTACTTTCCGCTGAAACAAAGCTGGGGCAAGGTCTTGCACCTATGAAGAAAAAGCTTCTCCTGATCGCCCCGTTGTCCATGCTGGCGCTTGCGGCATGCAACAAATCCGAAACCCCCGCCGCCGAAGGCGATGCCAATGCGTCTGCAGAGGCATCCGCAGCGCCCGTTGCAGAAATGCCGCCGGCGATCACCTCGCAGGCAACCTATCGCTGCGCCGACAATACCATCGTGCATGTCGACTTCCTCGGCAAGAACGAAGCGGCCGATATCCGCGTGGGTGACAAGACCGCTGCTGCCGTGCGCGTGAAGGCGGAAGCGCCTGCGGCGCCCGCCGATGGCGTGGCTGCCCCTGCGGCAGAGACGCCCGCTGGTCCGCTGAAGTCCGAGGACGGCAGCGCAATGTTGTCGGGCAGTGGCAAGCAGATCAATCTGAAACTCGCCGACAAGGGTGCGCAGACCTGCAAGAGCAACTGACGCTGGTTGGAATCCAAACCGGGAAAGGGGCCGCGTGAACGGCCCCTTTTTCTTGCGCATCGCATTCGCCTCGCTAGGCTCCGCCGAAAGGGGAGGGACCAGCCATGTTTATCGGACATTTTGCACCTGCGATAATCGCTGCGCGCCATAAGGATGCGCCCAGCCTGCCGGTGCTGTTCATTGGAGCGCAGCTTGTCGACTGGGCCTTTTTCGGACTGTTGCTGACGGGCGCTGAAAAGATGCGGGTTACGCCCGGGATTTCGGTGATGAACCCGATGGACCTCTATCACATGCCCTATACGCACAGCCTGCTGGGTTCAGCGGTTTTTGCGATCCTGTTCGGGGGCCTGGTTTCGCTGGTTTCGAAAAACCGGGCAGCGGGGATCATCGCGGCTATCGTTGTGTTGTCACACTGGTTTCTCGACCTGCTGGTGCATGTCCCCGATCTGACGCTCGCGGGCAGCCCGCCAAAGTTGGGATTGGGGCTGTGGAACCATCCTGCCATCGAAATGCCGCTCGAACTGGTGCTGACCTTCGGCTCGTTGTGGTTGTATGCGAAAGTGGCCAAGCCCAAAACCGTACCGCTCGCTCTGCTGGCGGCCATTCTTTTGCTCTTGCAAGCCATCAACTGGTTCGGACCGGTCGAGGCAGAGGTGACAACCGGCACCAGCCTGCTCGCCTTTTTTGCCTATGGGCTGGTAACGCTGGCCGCCTGGTGGGTTTATCGCAGCGAAGGCCGCAAACAGGCTGGCTAAAGGCGGCACGCAACGCTAAAGCGCCGCGCATGACCCAGATCACCCCGCAAGTCGTCGCCGACCATGGCCTGAATGAAGAAGAATATGCGCGCATCCTGAACGCGCTGGGGCGTGAGCCCAATCTGGTCGAACTCGGCATCTTTTCGGTGATGTGGTCGGAGCATTGCAGCTACAAATCTTCGCGCATCCATCTCAAGAAACTGCCGACCGAGGCGCCGTGGGTGATCTGTGGCCCGGGCGAGAATGCGGGCGTTATCGACATTGGAGACGGGCAGGCGGCGATCTTCAAGATGGAGAGCCACAACCACCCTTCTTATATCGAGCCTTATCAGGGCGCGGCGACCGGCGTCGGCGGCATATTGCGCGACGTTTTCACCATGGGCGCGCGGCCGGTGGCGAACATGAACGCGCTGCGTTTCGGGCGCCCCGATCACCCCAAGATGAAGCATCTGGTGCAGGGCGTGGTCGCGGGCATCGGTGGTTATGGCAATTGCGTGGGCGTGCCGACCGTGGGCGGCGAAACCAATTTCCACCCGGCCTATGACGGCAATATCCTGGTCAATGCGATGACCGTGGGTGTGGCCGATACCGACAAGATTTTCTATTCGGCGGCGACAGGGGTCGGCAATCCGATCGTCTATGTCGGATCGAAAACCGGGCGCGACGGCATCCATGGCGCGACGATGGCGTCTGCCGATTTCGGCGAGGATGCCGAGGAAAAGCGCCCGACGGTGCAGGTGGGCGATCCCTTCACCGAAAAGCTGCTGATCGAGGCGTGCCTTGAACTGATGGCAACCGACGCGATTGTCGCTATCCAGGATATGGGCGCGGCGGGGCTCACCTCCTCGAGCGTCGAAATGGCGTCGAAGGGCGGATGCGGCATCCGGCTCGACATGAACAAGGTGCCGCAGCGCGAAACCGGGATGACGCCTTACGAGATGATGCTCTCCGAATCGCAGGAGCGGATGCTGATGGTGCTGAAGCCCGGCAAGGAGCCGATGGCGCAGGCGATCTTCGAGAAATGGGAACTGGATTTCGCAGTAATCGGCGAAGTCACCGAAACCGGCCATATGGTGCTCGAATGGAATGGCGAAGTGGTGTGCGATATCCCGCTCGGCCCGCTTGCCGACGATGCACCGCAATATGATCGCCCTGCGATGAGCCGCGAGGAATATAAGGCCTGGGCCAAGGTAAAGCCGCTGGGCGATATCCCGCAATCCGCCGATCTGGGCGCGGACTTGCTCAGGCTGATGGCCTCACCCGACCTCGCATCGCGCGCATGGATCTGGCAGCAATATGACAGCCAGGTCGGTGCCGACACCGCGCAAAAATCGGGCGGCGACGCAGCTGTGGTGCGCGTGCATGGGCACAAAAAGGCGCTGGCCATCTCGACCGACTGCACTCCGCGCTACGTCTATGCCGACCCCTATGAAGGCGGCAAGCAGGCGGTGGCGGAAACCTGGCGCAATATCTGCGCGGTGGGGGCAAGGCCGCTCGCGATTACCAACTGCCTCAATTTCGCCAACCCGCAGAGGCCCGAAATCATGGCGCAGTTCGTCGGTGCGTTGGAGGGCATGGGCGATGCTTGCCGCGCGCTCGACTATCCGATCGTTTCGGGCAACGTCTCGCTCTACAATGAAAGCAAGGCGACCGGCGGCGGCAGCGCGATTCTGCCGACCCCTGCAATCGGCGGCGTTGGCCTGCTCGATGATGTGTCGAAAATGGCAACCATCGGTTTCAAGGCCGAGGGGGAAATCCTCGCCGTCATTGGCCCCAATTATCCCGAACTCGGCCAGTCGCTGTGGCTGCGCGAAATCCACGGGCAGGAAGCTGGCGATCCGCCCTTTGTCGACCTTGCCGACGAGAAGTTGAACGGCGAAATCGTGCGCCAGCTGATCGCCGATGGGGCGGTCACTGCCGTCCACGACATTTCAGACGGCGGCCTGCTGGTCGCGGTGGCGGAAATGGCGCTGGCCAGCGGTATCGGCGTTGAACTGGCCGCGATGGATACAGCCTTTGCCTTCAACGAAACCCAGTCACGCTATCTGGTGACCTATCCCGCCGACAGGCCGCTCGACCGGGACAAGGTGCCATTCGAACCGATCGGCACGGTAAGCGGCGATGCCATAAGCGTGAACGGTTCGGCGGTTCCACTGGCCGTTCTGAGCAGCGCGCATGAAAGCTTTTTCAAGGACTGGATGGAAGTCTGAGCCCCGGTCAGGACGGACCCCTGACCGTCAGGCAGCAACCTTTTGCTGGCCCAGCAGATCGTAGGGGTCGATGCCTTCGCCGCGCATGATGGCATGCGCGCGCTGGTAGGTTACCGGCTCGGCAATGTTCAGTTTCTTGCGCGCTTCCGCCAAAGGCATTGCCAGCAAACTCTCGATATCCTCGTGCGCCGGGCTTTTTGCGATGCGGCCCAAGCGCTGTCCTTCACGCACTGCCGCGTAAATGGGGGCATCGGTCGACACGGTTTTCTTCAACTCGCGCGCGCCGGCCCAGGCGAGGAAAAGCACGCCCCAGCTGGGGTTCAGGCTGTACGAAAAGGCGAGGACGCATTGCTCGCCGAGGGCATCGCGGCCATAGCCGGTCAGCACATGAAACAGATCGTGCGTGTCGCGCAAACGGTTGCTGTAACGCTCGAGCATGTCGTCGTAGCGCGGCTTGCCCTTCTGGAACTTTTCGAATTCGTCGACCAGACCTTGCGAAGTAAGCCCTTCCTTCTCCATGAAGTCGCAATAAGCATGCGCCACTGAACCCATCGGGAGTTTGCGCAGACGTTCATGATCGTCGAGCAGATGCGGCAGATATTCCTTATTCTGCAGGATATGCTTTCCTGTCGCGGTGGCGAAAAAATGCTCTGCCGAACGGGCGAAACGATTGTCGCGCAAAGCCTCGATGATGTGGAATACCTGCTCGGTATCTTCCTTGTCGGCAATCAGCTTGCGAAAATGATGTAGCGCTTTGCGCGGGCGAAAACCCGAATCGGTGCGGGTGGGGTCGCAAAGGGGAATTGCCTGATCCATGAACATCTTACCTATGTTGCAGTTGTTTTGGATGTCTTACCGACAAGAATGTAAATAGCAGGTTAGCGATTCACTATCAATAGCGACTGGCAATAGCGACTGGACGTGGCTGCATCGAAGCTGTATTGACAACATAATACAGGGGAGGAAAATCATGTCCAGCCAAGCGCTTGCAGGCCGCCACATCACACTCGACGCGCTGCGCGGCTTTGCCGTGATGGGGATATTGGCGATGAATATCGTCGCCTTTGCGCTGCCCGAATGGGCCTATGTCGCCCCTGGCACTTATGGCGGAGACAGCATGGCCGACAAGGCTAGCTGGCTTTTCTCCTTCATTCTCATCGATGGCAAGATGCGCGGATTGTTCTCGCTGCTGTTCGGGGCGAGCATGGCGCTGATCATCGAACGCGCCGAGGCGAAGGGCGAAAGTCCCGCGAAGGTGCATTATGCACGGATGCTCTGGCTGCTGCTCTTTGGCCTCGCCCATTATCTCTTCATCTGGTGGGGCGACATTTTGTTCCTCTACGCCGTCATCGGCTGCATCGCTTACCTGTTCCGCAAATGGGAGGCCACTCGGCTGATCAAATGGGCGCTGATCATCTACGGCCTCGGCTTCGTGCTCTACGCGCTGCAATTTGGCGGGCTGCAGTTCCTGCAGTTCATGGCGACGCAGCCGGGGGCCGATCCTTCGATGGTTGCGCAATATCAGGAGGTGATGCGCGATCCGGAATTGCGCGTCGACGCGAGCGCTGAAATCGCCGCCTACGCCGGAAGCTATGCCGACATAGTCGCGCGGCGTTGGGGCGATGTGTGGCACCTTCTGGTTCTGATCCCGCAGTCCTTTGCCGAAACGCTGCCGCTGATGATGCTCGGCATGGCGATGAAGAAGAATGGTTTCCTCACCGGCGAATGGCAGGATGGCGACTATGCGCGCTGGGCGAAAAAGCTGCTGATCCCCGGCCTTGCGATTTCGGCCGGGCTGGGTTTCTGGGTTGCAGCGACCGGTTATGACCTGATCACGACGCTGGCCAATTTCCTCGCCTGGAGCATGATCCCGCGGCTGTTGATGACGATCGGTTATGCCGCGCTGCTCGTCATGCTGATCCGGTCTGCGGCGGGATCGGCGCTGATTGGCCGCGTTGCCGCCGCGGGGCGGGCAGCCTTCACCAACTATCTGGGCACTAGCATCGTGATGACGACAATTTTCTACGGCTATGGCTTCGGCCTCTACAACCAGATTGGTCGAGCGAGCCTGTGGTTGTTCGTGATCGGGGCTTGGGCGCTGATGCTGCTCTGGTCAAAGCCCTGGCTTGAGCGCTACCATTACGGCCCGTTCGAATGGCTGTGGCGCAGCCTGGCACGGGGCGGGCTGCAATCGCTGAAAAAATGAGTGCAAGCGCATAAGTGCTATTGCAACCAATTCGCATTAACGCTAGATGCGAATCCATGATCGTATGCGTTTGCAATGCCATCCGTGAAAAAGACCTGCGCGCCGCGGTGCGTTGCGGCAGCGAAAAGCCGGCAGATGTCTATGCCCGGCTCGGTCGCAAGCCCAAATGCGGGCAGTGCCTGTCCTTCGCCAAGGATGTGATCAGCATAAAGCCTGCAACCGCGTAGCAATAGCGCCAGCATATTCAAGTGTAACAGCGCCAATTTCGGCGCTTTTCCTGCTTCACGAATGCGCGCAATCAGCCTATTCTGGTTGCTTCAAATATCAGGAGCAGTGCCATGAAGGGCGATAGCAAGGTCATCGATTTTCTCAACGAAGCGCTCAAGAATGAGTTGACCGCGATCAACCAGTATTGGCTGCACTACCGCCTGCTGGACAATATGGGCGTTGCCAAGCTGGCCGAATTGGAGCGTCACGAATCGATTGACGAGATGAAGCATGCCGACAAGCTGGCGGAACGCATCCTGTTCCTCGAAGGCCTGCCCAATTTCCAGATGCTGGGGCGGTTGAAGATCGGCGAGACGGTGGAGGAAATCCTGCGCGCCGATCTCGCACTGGAAGTTGAAGCCATCCCGCTCCTCAAGGATGCCATCGAGCATTGCGAGAAAGTGCGCGACTTTGTCAGCCGCGACCTGTTCAACGATATCCTCGAAAGCGAGGAGGAGCATGTCGATATATTGGAAACGCAGATCGAGATGATCGATCAGATGGGTATCCAGAATTACATTCAGTTGCAGTCAAAACCGGCGGACGGCTAGGGGCCCTAAAGGCCGGGTGTCAGAGCCGCCCAAACTGGGTCTGGCCGAAAGTGCGGGCGCCAAATTGCGCGCGGCGTTCGACCAATGGGCTGGCCTCATTTTCGAGCGCGGTTAGCGTCGATTCGAACAGCGGGCGCAACTGGACGACTTTTTCGACCAGTTCTTCGGGGCCCTGCCGGATTTCGACATAATGGCGGGCTGCGACCTCGATTTCTTCGGTCAATGCAGCAAGGCGCTCTGCACCAAACTGCCAGCTTTCGCCTTTCAGCGTATGGGCAGGCAGCACCAGCTTGGCCGAATCGCGTTCGCGCATCGCCTGCTCGATCGCGGCGACCGATTTGATGCCGTCCTCGCGGAAATAACCGAGCACGCGGACAAAGGCTTCGCCGAGCACGCTGCGCGTCTCGCCGAAAGTGGCCCAGTTTACAATTTCATCCGCCGGATGCGTCATCGACGTCCATGCTCCGCCTGATTGGATATTCCAAGTTCGGCGTCATAATCCACACAGGTAAACAAGCGGTTGACGTTGAGGTTGCGGCTTAATGTTCTGGCCGACTAAATCACCCATGCGCGCGACCGTTAATTGACCTGACATGCTGTCGGAAAGTCGACAGGCGATTTTCGGGGAACAGGCGATGACGCAGCCGGTAAACTTCAGTCCGCTCCGCATGATGGAGGCAATGGCGCGCCCTTCCGCCCCGGCGGCAGGCATGGCCGAAAGGCAGGAAAGCGCCGCCTCGCAGGTGGCAGTGGCGCAATTGACGAATCTGGTCCGCGCTCTGGCGTCTGGCGGGCCGCCGGTGGATCATGCGCGGATCGCACAAATCCGGCAGGCGATTGCCACCGGCAGCTATAGCGCCGATGCGCAGGAAATCGCAGATGCGATGCTGCGCCATTTTGGTTGGACCGGTGGATGAGTGTCGAAGCCATCGAAGCCGTGCTCGATTGCCAGTCGGACCTGATTACCGCGATCGACGCGAGCGATGTCGATGCCATCGTGCGCGCGAGCGAGGCGCTTGCCGCAGCAGTCACCCGGCTTCGTAATGTCGAATCCTGGCCTGCCGATGCGCTGGCTGCCAAACGGTTGCGCAGCGCGCTGCAGCAGAACCAGGCGGCTGCCATCCGGATCAACCTCCTGGCACATTGGACGCGTCAGAATATTGACCGCGTGGCTGATTTGCGCTGCATTCGCAGCACAGGCGGCACCCATAAGAGCATGTAAAAGGGACATATTTCAGAAATATAAGGCAATCTGGCACAGCCATTGCTGATGGCAGGGCATGAGCCAGACCAGCGCCCTTTCAAACCCGCCAGCAATTTCCGGAACCCTGTGGCGTGCGATCAACGATGCCGCCAACCGCACTGGGGTCGATTTCGGCTTTCTGCTCGATCAGGCGCGGATCGAAAGCGGGCTGCGTCCTGACGCAAAGGCCGCAACGTCGAGTGCAACCGGGCTTTACCAGTTCACAACGCAGACCTGGCTGGCGACGCTCGACAGCCATGGAGCGGAGCATGGTTTCGGCTGGGCCGCCGACGCGATTGTGCCGACGGGACGGGGGCAATATCGGGTTGCCGAGCCTGCGTTGCGCGAAGCGATACTGGAATTGCGCCGCGATCCCGCTGCAGCCGCACTGATGGCTGGCGAACTCGCCGCCGACAACCGGGCGCATCTTGCCGGGGCGCTGGGGCGGCCTGTTGAACCGGTCGATCTCTATCTTGCGCATTTCCTGGGCGCATCGGGAGCGGAAAGTTTCCTCAAGGCCTGGGCGGCCAATCCGGACGATCCGGCTGCTCCGCTTCTCCCGAAAGCCGCCGCCGCCAACCGGCCGATATTTTTCGATAGCGAAGGCGCGCCGCGCTCGCTCGATGCGATCAGGCGGCGTTTTGCCGAAAAACTCGGGGGTGAAGGTGCGCTGTCTCCGCTCACGCCCAACCGCGCATGGCACGAAACGGCGAACGCTGCGCCGCCGACCGGTGCGGCAATGGAGTTGCGCCCGATCGAAGCTATGCCGAAGGGGCTGTCGCTCGATTTCGCACATGATGCCTATCGCAAGCTTGCCATGATGCAGGCGGCGCGCGCATGAAACCGTCGCTCTGGCAATCGCTCGCCACGGCTGCGGCGCTGCCAGGCGCAATCCTTACGCTGGTGCTGCTGATGGTGGTGCCGGTTCCGGCGTTGCTGCTCGATATCGGTTTTATCGCCAATATCATGATCAGCCTCGCCGTGCTGATGGTCGCGCTTTCGGCGGCGAAGCCGCTCGATTTTTCCGCCTTTCCAACCGTCCTGCTGCTCGCAACGCTGTTCCGCCTCGCGCTCAACGTCGCGTCGACGCGCGTGGTGCTGGTGCAGGGGCATCAGGGCGCAGCGGCGGCGGGGCATGTGATCGAGGCATTTGGCGCATTCCTGATCGGCGGCGATTATGTCGTCGGGCTGTTCGTCTTTGCCGTGCTGATGATCATCAACCTGGTGGTGATTACCAAGGGTGCGGGGCGCGTGTCAGAGGTTTCGGCGCGCTTCACGCTCGATGCACTGCCGGGCAAGCAGATGGCAATCGACGCCGATCTCAACGCCGGATTGCTGTCACCTGACGAAGCCAAGGCACGGCGGCAGGAGGTTGCGACCGAGGCCGATTTCTACGGTTCGATGGATGGCGCTTCCAAATTCGTGAAGGGCGATGCGGTTGCCGGCCTGCTGATCCTGTTTGTCAACATCATCGGCGGCCTCATCCTTGGCGTCATCAGCCACGAACTGTCGCTGGGCGATGCTGCGCGGACCTATATCACGCTCGCCATCGGCGATGCGTTGGTCGCGCAAATTCCTGCCTTGCTGCTCTCGATTGCCGCTGCAGCGATCGTTACCCGCGTTTCCTCACCCTTCGACCTCAGCGGCCAGATCGGCAGCCAGTTCGGCCAATGGCGCGCCTGGGCCCCGGTTGCGGCGATACTGACTTTACTCGGCCTGATCCCGGCAATGCCGCAGCTGGTCGTTTTGCCTGCGGCTGGCGTGGCTGGTGGCATTTGCTGGCTGTTGCGCAATCGCGAGCAGGCGGAACGCAAAGCGCCTGCCCCGATTGCCGTCGCCTCCGAACCGCACCGGATCGCGTGGGAAGATGTCTGCGAAACCGCGCCGGTCGCGCTCGAACTCGGCTATGCGCTGGTCGGGCTGGTCGACGAGCGCAAAAACGCCCCGCTGATGGCGCGGATCACGACCGTCCGTCGCCAGCTGTCGCGTGAGCTTGGATTTGTGTTGCCGCCCGTCAAGGTTGCCGACGACCTCAGCCTGCCCGGCAACGCCTATCGAATCCGCATCGCCGGTGTGGTTGTGGGCGAGGATGAAGTCTGGCCGGGCGACCTGTTCGCGCTCGCCGCCGGTGACACGCTTGAACCGGTCGCAGGTCGTGCATGCAAAGACCCCAGCTTCGGGCTCGATGCGCTCTGGATCGCGGCGGACAGGCAGATCGATGCTGTCGCCAATGGCTACACGGTTGTTGATCCGGCAACAGTCATCGCGACGCACCTCAACCAGTTGCTCGCACGCTCGGCAACCGAACTGTTCGGTCTTGATGAAGCGCAGGCGCTCGTCGAAACGCTCAAGGCCGGGTATCCGCAACTGGCGCAGGGCCTTACGCCGCAGCCCTTTTCGCTGGCGGCTATCGCCGCGCTTTGCCGCTCGCTGCTTGCCGAACGGGTGCCGTTGCGCGATTTCCGCGCGCTGGCCTCGGCGATGATAGCCGCAGGAAAGCCGGATATGCCCCCCGGCGACCTGACCGAGGCGGTGCGGCGGCAGCTGGGCGGGCTGATCGTCCAGACCATATCGCCCGCGCAAATGCCGCTGCTCGCGGTGACGTTGGCCCCCGATCTTGAAGCTTTGCTCATCCAGTCGGTGCGCGCTGCGCCCGACGCGGCATGGCCGATCGAGCCCGAACTGGCCCGCCGGATCGTCGCCAGCATCGGCGAAGCGGTGGAACCGCTCCTGCTCGCCGCGCGCGGTTTTGCGGTGATCGTCGCCCCGCTGTGCCGACCTGCCATGGCGCGGCTGTTGCGTGCGCAATTTGCCGATGTTGCCGTGCTCTCCTTCCTTGAAATCCCCGAAGCCAAGCCCGTCGAAATCATCGCCACCGTTGGCGATGCGATCGGCGATGCCGCGCTTCCTGCTCCCGACATCACCGAAAAGGACCATTGAAGATGTTGCATATCCCCCCGGAAAAGTTCGGCCGCCGCGCCGAAGTACAATCGGCCTATCGCCACGACCCGGCCGAAGCGCTGGTGCGCAGCCATGGCGAGATGGTGCGCCGCATCGCCTGGCACGTCCATTCGCGCGTTTCGGCCTCGATAGAGCTGGAGGATCTGGTTCAAACCGGCCTTGTTGCGCTGATCGAAGCAGCGCGTTGTTACGAGGATCGCGGACATGCCTTTTCGACTTACGCCTCTATGCGTGTCCGCGGTGCGATGATCGACCAGCTGCGGCGCGAAGCGCGGATGAGCCGGTCGGCGATAGCCGGGCGCCGCCGTCTTGCCGAAACCAGGGCGCGTCTGGAACAACATTATCTGCGCCATCCGTACAGTATCGAGATGGCAGAGGCGATGGGGCTGACCTTGTCGGCCTATCTCGAACTTGAGGCGGGCAGCCAGCCGGTCGAACAGAGCAGCATCGATGAGCATTATTCGGATCAGGACCCCTGGTTTGCCGATCCGGGTGAGGGTGCTGACCTGAAAATCGAGGCGGAGCAGATGCGCACCATCCTTGCCCGGCAGTTGGCCGACATGCCCGAACGCGAGGCGATGGTGCTGCAACTGTTTTTCGTCGAGGAGTGCAACCTGCACGAAATAGGTGCCATTCTGGGCATCGGCGCACCGCGTGTCTGCCAGATCAAGAAAGCGGCGCTGGCAAGGCTGCGAATGCGGCTGTCAGACCTTGTTTGAACAATGTTTCGCGATGTAACGCCGCTAACGGCATATTAACCATCTCGGCGCATAGAGGGGCGGGAAGCAACAGGTGCGATCCTTATTATAGGACCGGAAAATGGATAATTTGCGCGGTTTTGGGTCATATGACGGCGATCAGTTTGGCGCCGATGGCCCCGCTTATGCAAGTTTTGACGAAGAGAATGAAGACGCCGCGATCGAGCCGCCGCCGGTGATTTCGGGCGACGAACGGCGCATGCAGGTGCGCGCGTACAATTTCTGGACATCGCATCTGGGCGAAGGAAACTACCCCAATATCGAAGATCTCGATCCCGATTCGGTTGAGGATTTCAGGGATTATTCGGTTCTGCTCGATTTCACGTCGGGCGTTGAGAATCCGTCGATCCAGTATCTGGGCGAAGCCTTGCGCAACGAATGCGGGCTGACCGATGACATCACCTATCTCGATCAGGTGCCGCCACGCTCGCTGTTGTCGCGGATTACCGACCATTATCTGCAGATCATCGCAAACCGTGCGCCGATCGGCTTCGAGGCGGAATTCGTCAATGAACGCGGCGCGAACATCATGTATCGCGGCATATTGCTGCCTTACTCGTCGGACGACGACACGATCGATTTCCTGTACGGCGTAATCAACTGGAAGGAAGCCGCGCCGGCTGATATCACCGCGCCGCTGGCGGCCGAAGTCGAAGCTGCGCTGGCCGCTGTGCCGGTGCGCAAGGATCATGTTCCCGTCTGGGCCGACGGCCCTTCGGCGGATGAACTTGAACTGGAAAATGCGCTGGAGGACGCGCCCGTCGAAGACGAACTGGTTCTGGATGCCAGTTTTGCCGATGCCCCGGCACCGTCCGCCCATGCGGATGAAATAGAGATTGTCGCAAGCGAGCCCGGTTCGGATTCCTCGCTGGCAGACTGGCTGGATGCGGCGCGTTGCAGCGCCGATCTGGCGCGCGAAACCGATGTACGCAGCCGTGACGCGCTTTATGGCGCCATCGGCAGGGCTTATGATTTCTCGCTCGCCGCAGAGCGTTTTCCGGCAGATTATGCCGATCTGCTCTCCGACAACGGGATAACCGTCCAGGATCGGGCGCCGATGACGCCGGTGGTCAAGCTGATCTTCGGCGCAGGTTATGATAAAACCCGCCTTACCGAATTTGCCGCCGCGCTCGATTATGCCCATCGCAATGCTGTGGCTGCGGGCGGGCTGGCCGATTTGCTGGCCAGGCATGAGGGCGGCCTCAAAGGTGTCGTTCAGGCAGAACGTCGCGCGCGCAAGGTCGAAAAGGGGGAACATGTCAAACCCGTATCGGTCGATCCGCGCCCGCGCCTGCGCAACGCACGGGCACGCGACCTTGCCGAGTTTGCCCATGGCAGCGAAGAATTTGTCGTCCTCGTCGCGCGCCGCGATGCCGATGGGCAGGTTGTGCTTGTCGGCTCTGTCGACGATGCCGGGCTCACCGACAAGGTGCTTGCCAAAACAATTATCTGAGAAGGGGTTCAGTCCCGGATCTGTGTCAATTTGACCTGGGCTGTGCCGCTACGGTGCATGCCCAGTTCTCTGGCGGCAGCGTAAGACAAATCGATAATCCTGCCGCGCCCCCAAGGGCCGCGATCATTGACGCGAACGATGACTTCGCGGCCATTGCCAAGATGCGTGACCTTCACCCGCGTGCCAAAGGCCACCGTCCGGTGCGCTGCGGTAAAGGCAGAGGGATCGAACATTTCACCGCTGGCCGTGCGCCGACCGGCAAATTCATTGCTGTAATAGCTTGCGTGCCCGCTGCCCAGATCGGCATCGGCGGCTGCCTTCGCTGCGAAAGGTGCGGCCAGCAAAAAGGCAGCGATCAGTTTTGCGCTCAACGCCATTTTGGCCCCTCCCAAAATATGAGGGAGGCGTTTGCAGCAGCCTTGATTGCCTGTCTACAGTTACGCGATATCCAGAGATTTTCGCGCGATAATCGGTCTAGAGTTGTCCTGTTTAGATAGAACCGTAGTGCTGAGCCTCCTGAGCTTGTCGAAGGGCGAAGCACGTCTCAAGGTTTGCGCTGACCGTTGAAGCGCCCTTCGACAGGCTCAGGGCTACGGTCTGGTTTCAATCTAAACAGAATATACTCTAACCACATTGCGCGCGGTGGAGCAGTTTCTGGTCGGCAAGTACCAGCGCCATCATCGCCTCCACCACCGGCGTGCCGCGAATGCCGACGCACGGATCGTGACGGCCCTTGGTGACGATTTCGGTCGCCTCGCCCTCGCGGGTCACGGTGTCGACTGGGGTCAGGATCGAGCTGGTCGGCTTGAAGCCGACGCGGCACACCACAGGCTGCCCGGTCGATATGCCGCCTGCAATGCCGCCTGCATTATTGGCGAGAAACACCGGCTGGTTGGTTCCGGGGCGCATTGGATCGGCATTTTGTTCACCGCGAAAGCGCGCCGCTTCGAAGCCTGCGCCGATCTCGACCGCCTTGACCGCGTTGATGCCCATCATGGCGGCGGCCAGTTCGCTGTCGAGCTTGGCATAAAGCGGCGCGCCCCAGCCCGGCGGCACTCCGGTGGCCACGCATTCGACGACCGCGCCCAAAGATGATCCCGCCTTGCGCGCTTCATCGACCAGTCTCTCCCACCGGCCCGCAGCCGCCTCATCTGGGCAGAAGAACGGATTTTTGCCGATCTGGCCCTTTTCGAAATTGGCGCGATCAATGGCATCGCCGCCAATCTCGACGACATAAGCGAGGATTTCGACCTCGGGTATCACCGCACGGGCGACAGCACCCGCCGCGACACGCGCAGCCGTCTCGCGCGCAGAGCTGCGCCCGCCGCCGCGATAGTCGCGAAAGCCATATTTGGCATCGTAGCTGTAATCGGCATGGCCGGGGCGATAGGCTTTGGCGACCTCCGAATAATCCTTTGACCGCTGGTCGACATTCTCGATCATCAGGCTGATCGGGGTGCCGGTGGTGCGGCCTTCGAAGATGCCGGAGAGGATGCGGACCTGATCGGGTTCCTGCCGCTGCGTGGTGAATTTGCTGGTGCCCGGGCGGCGCTTGTCGAGGAAGGGCTGGATGTCGGCTTCGGAAAGCGCAATCCCCGGCGGGCAACCGTCGACTACCGCGCCGAGCGCCGGCCCGTGGCTTTCGCCCCAGGTGGTGAAACGGAAAACATGGCCGAACGTGTTGAAACTCATCTTACCTCTCGGGCCCGAATGCCGGTGCATAGCGTGCGCGCCCGCTTTCGGGAAGTCGCACGCCTTTGTCCAGCAAAAGCGCCATGAAATGCGGCCCGGCAAAGGGCGATGCGAAGGGGAGGGCAGTTTTGGCGCTATAGCCGAAGCGCGGATAATAATCCGGGTGACCCAGCACGAAGCTGATCTGGATGCCTTGCCCGTGCAGCATTTCAAGACCCCACCAGATCAAAGCCGATCCGATGCCTGCGCCGTGCAGATCGGGCAATATCCCGACCGGTGCCAGACCGGCCCCCTGCAGCGGCATACCATCGGCCTCGACCTCCATGCGACTGAACAATGTATGGCCGACGATCCGGCCTTCCGATTCCGCGACTAGCGAAACCAGCGCATCGCCATCGGCATGGATCTGGCGGACCAGATCGGCCTCACCCTGATGGCCGAAGGCAGTGCTGGCAAAGGCTGCGCGATGCACATTGTCGACCGCATCGAAATCGGCCGGTGCAAGCGGGCGGATGATCATGCGTCTTCGGGCGGTTTCACCCTGACCTTGCGATATTTCACCTGTTCCTTGCCGATCCAGGTGCGCAATGCGCGGTAGACGATGACCGCGGCGGCAACCGCCAGCACGCGCCCGGCATGCGGGTGGTTATAGGCACCGCCAAAGCGTCCGCCAAAGACAAAGGCGGCGATCACGAACAGGAAACCCGCAGCCGACACAAAGCCATCGAGCACCGGCGGCAGCCCCTCCCAAAAGCGCTTGGCGTGGAGATAGCCGAACAGGCCGACAATGGCCGCCGATCCGGCGAGGAGGAGAACCAGTTCGTTGCTATGCCCTGCAAACATTCCTGTCCTCCTTCTTTCCGGATCAGCCCAGCGCTATATCAGGAGCATCCTCCTGCTTCATGCCAACCGTGTGGTATCCGGCATCGACATGGTGGGTTTCGCCGGTCACGCCTGCCGACAGGTCGGACAGGAAATAGAGCGCCGAGGCCCCCACATCGTCAATGGTCACATTGCGGCGCAGCGGGGAGTTCAACTCGTTCCATTTGAGGATGTAGCGGAAATCGCCGATGCCCGATGCGGCGAGCGTCTTGATCGGGCCCGCCGAGATTGCGTTGACGCGGATGCCGTCCGGCCCGACATCGTTGGCGAGATATTGGACGCTAGTCTCGAGCGCGGCCTTGGCGACGCCCATCACATTGTAATGCGGCACCACCTTTTCGGCGCCATAATAGCTCAGCGTCAGCATCGATCCGCCGCCTTCGCCGGTTTCCGGATCATAGGGCTTCATCATCGCGGCGGCGCGTTTGGCAACGGCGGTGAAGCTGTAAACGCTGATGTTCATCGTCATCAGGAAGTCGTCGAGCGTGACGTCGAAATATCTGCCGCGCAGCGCCTCCTTGTTGGTGAAGCCGATCGCGTGGACGACGAAATCGATCGTCGGCCAGCGCGCCGCGAGCTGCGCAAAGGCGGCGTCGAGATTGGCCATATCCGATACGTCGCAATCGATCAGGAAATCGCAGCCCAATTGTTCGGCGAGCGGGCGAACTCGCTTTTCCATGACTTCGCCTTGGTAGCTGATTGCCAGCTCCGCGCCTTCGGCTTTCAGCCGCTGGGCGATGCCCCATGCGAGCGACTTGTCATTGGCGAGGCCCATGATGAGGCCACGTTTTCCTGCCATCAAACCAGTCATGTATCGGTGAACTCCTGAATGTCTTTTTCTGAACCCGAACCACCCCTTAGGCCAATTTCGGTAGTGTTGGCCAGAGCGGCGTTCAATTGCGCGCCGGTGACCATTCCGAGGCCGACAAGATAGAAGAAAATCAGTGCGATCATCACCCCGGCAAGGCTGCCATAGGTCAGGTCGTAATTGGTGATCGAGGATACGAACCAGGGCAAAACCATCGTGCATCCGACCCACCACAGACTGACCAGAACGGCACCGGGCCATTTGGGATAAAGCCGCCCGCGATATTTGCGCGGGGCAAGGCCGCGGTAGATGGTGTAAATGGCGAGGAAGAGGATCGCGAAGGGGATGATCCGCCCCAAAGCAAAATAGTCCGCTGCGCCTTCAGCGGCGGGGATGAAGCGATAGACCAGATCTTCGATGGCGACCACCAGCACCTGCGCGGAGAAGGCCATCATCGCGAGAATCACCGCAGCGACGATAACGACAAAGCTGCCAAGACGATATTGCCAGAACCAGCGTTCGGGCTGCGTGCCATAGGCACGGTGGAGCACGTCGCGGATGGTTTCGATAAGGCTGGTGGTGGTCCACAGGCTGACGGCGGCGCTGAGCCACAGCAACGGCCCCGAACGCGCCGACATGGCGGCATGCACCGGCTCTTCCAGGGCCGCTTCGACGCTTTTGGGGACGGTTTCAAAAAAGGCGTCAATCAGGGCAAGCCCCGATTCGGTCTGGCCCAGACTACCGGCTATGGCCGCTGCGACGATGCAGAAGGCGAACAGCGCGACGATCGACAGATAGGCGAAATTACCCGCATGGACGAAGCCATCGCTATACACGCCGACGACGACGCGGCGCACGACTTCCCTGGCCTGATGAAACGGATCGAGATGGTGGAACCATTCGTCCTCGCTCTCTGCATGCGGGCGCGGATCATGCGCGCGCGCCTCGGGCGAAAGAGGGGAGTGCTCAGACACCAAGGTCGGAACGGATGCCGGGTTCGTCGGGCAAGGCTGCGGCCAAAGCGTCAAGCGCTGCCATGTCCGATGGCAGGCGGATGTGCAGCGTTACCAACTGGTCGCCCCGTTCCCCGCCTTTCTTTGCAAAGCCGCGGCCCTTGATGCGCATGGTGGTGCCCGATTGCGCCCCCGAAGGCACGCTCAGCATGACCGCGCCGTCGATCGTCGGCACCTTCACCTTGGCGCCCGCGATCGCTTCTTTCAAGCTGATTGGCAGGTCGAGCCGGATATTGTCGCCGTCGCGCTCATAAAAGGGATGCTTGCCCACCTTGAGCGTTACCATTGCATCGCCATGGCCGCCGGGGCCGGGCTGACCCTTGCCCGGGATGCGGATCTGCTGGCCGCTGACGATCCCTGCGGGCAGTTTGAATTCCACCGTCTTGCCATCGCGCAGGGTAAAGCGCTGCGGTTCCAGTTTTGCGGCATCGGTGAACGATACAAGATGCTCATAGGCGACATTGGCCCCCTTTGGCGGCGGGCCGGGCTGTGGACGCGGCCCGCCCGGGCGTGCGCCAGCGCCACCGCCGAAAAGACCATCGAAAATATCGCCAAGGTCGATACCGCCGCCAAATTCGAACCCGCCCTGTCCCGGGTGCTGTCCGCCACCGCCGAACGGGCTGCCGCCGCCAAAGCCTGCGCCAAAGGGAGAGCGCGGCTGGCCGTTCTCATCGATTTCGCCACGGTCATATTGCCCGCGTTTTTGCGGATCGGATAGCAGGTCATAGGCGTGCGTCACCTCGCCAAAGCGTTCGGCCGCCTTGGGGTTATCCTGGTTCCTGTCCGGGTGCAGTTCCTTGGCGAGCTTGCGATAGGCACTCTTGATCGCCTTTTCGTCCGCGCCCTTCGAAACGCCCAATGTGGAATATGGATCGGCCATTCTGGTCCCTGTATTCAAACTCTCTGTATTAGATTGGCATTACAGCGCCGCGAGTCAACTCGGCGCAACCGCATTTTCCACGCTTTTTCCAGTGAATGCGCGCAAGGCCAGATACAGGACCAGCCCCAATGGACCAAGCAGGAAGATGAACGGCAGCACCGGGATCTGCATCCAGCGGGAAATGCCGCGCCGGTCGGCGTTGCGCGCGGCCCAGATGCCGACAAACAGGTCGAATGCGAGATAGTGGATCCAGCCGACCGTCGCGCCGCCCTTGCTGTCGAAAAAGCCCATCACGCCAGCAAGCGACGAAAAATCCTGCGATCGCGGCCCATCCGGATCGAGCGTTCCGCTCATCAGCCCGACTATCAGCACGGCATAGGTCAGGGCCAGCAGGCCGCACCCGGCCATGAACAACAACGGCAAAACCTGTTCGCGCCGTGGAGCAAAGAGCAGCACCAGCCAGCAGATCATCGCGTAGATATTGGTGGCCTCAAAAATCGCCTCCCATGGCAGTTGCATGGCAGTCCCCCCTTCCTTGTCTCGCCAGTCTAGCCTATCGGGGCGATATGGAAAGCCAAGATCCCTACACCATTTTCGATGCCTGGTTCAAAGAGGCACGCGACAGCGAACCCAATGACGGCAATGCCATGGCGCTGGCGACGGCCGATGCGCGCGGTCATCCTTCGCTGCGCATGGTCCTTCTGAAAGGGCATGGCCCCGATGCTGACGGGAAGGGCGGGTTCATTTTCTACACCAATTTGGAGAGCCGCAAGGGCGCAGAGCTGGCGGAGAACCCGCATGTTGCATTGCTCTTTCACTGGAAATCGCTGCGCCGCCAGGTGCGCATCGAAGGCCCGGTAACGCGCGTGACCGACGCCACGGCAGACGCCTATTTCGCCACGCGTTCGCGTTTCTCGCAGCTCGGCGCCTGGGCGTCCGACCAGTCGCGTCCGCTCGACAGCCGACAGACTTTCGAGGCACGGTTCGCAGAGATGGAGGCGCGCTTTGAAGGGCGGGACGTGCCCCGCCCGCCGCACTGGTCGGGCAGCATCGTCAGCCCCACCCATATCGAATTCTGGCAGGACCGCGAATTCCGCCTTCACGAACGCTGGGCCTTCGAACGCGACGGCAATGATTGGCGCAAGCAGATGCTGTACCCCTGACGCGATATGGGGCTGCAACATAACGACCATCATCATGCGCATGGCGCGATGACGGCGAAGGCCGCCATCGCCAGCGTTGCGATGGCGCTGTTCCTGACGGCGCTGAAAAGCTGGGCGGCGTTGGAGACCGGCTCTGTCGCATTGCTCGGCTCGCTCGCCGATACCGGCTTCGACCTGCTGGCCTCGCTGTTGACGCTGTTCAGCGTGCGCTATGCCGCGCAGCCCGCCGATGACGACCACCGCTTCGGCCATGGCAAGGCAGAGGCTTTGTCCGCGCTGGTGCAGGTGATGCTGGTGACGGTTTCGGCTTTGTTCATCGGCTGGCGCGCCATTGTCCGTTTCGGCAGCGGGGCACCGACCGAGCATCCCGAAATGGGCATCGGGGTTTCGCTTGTTGCCATCGTCGCAACGCTGGCGCTGCTGGCCTATCAGCGGCATATCATCCGGAAGACCGGCTCGGTTGCGATCCACGGCGATCATTTGCACTATCAGGGCGATTTGCTGCTCAACATTGCGGTGATTGCTGCGCTGGCGCTCGATGCGTTGTTCAATGTACGCGGGTCCGATCCGCTATTCGGTATTGCGATAGCGTGCTGGCTGCTCTGGGGGGCGTGGCGGGCCGCACGCCTCGCGCTCGACCAGTTGCTCGACCGGGAATGGCCGCTCGAAAAACGCCAGCGATTCCTGGAGGTGGCGATGCGTCACCCCGCATCGAAGGGCATCCACGACATGCGGACGCGATCAGCGGGGGCGCATGACTTCTGCCAGTTTCACATGTGGGTCGATCCGCAGATGACCGTGCTGCAGGCACACCGGGTGATGGACGAAATCGAGGCCGAGCTGAAGCGCGCGTTTCCGGATGTCGAGGTTCTGATCCACCCGGACCCCGAAGGGCACAAGGACGATCTCGGCTATATCCCGAGCGAAACAATCAAATATCAGGGCGAAGATCATGGCGACCATGGCCATTAGGCCTTTCAAGCAGGTCGATGTGTTCACCGCAGTCGCGCTCAAGGGCAATCCGGTTGCGGTGATCCTTGACGCCGCAGGGCTGTCGGCGGAACAGATGCAGGCGATTGCCAACTGGACCAACCTGTCCGAAACCACATTCGTGACGCCTGCGACCGATCCGGCGGCGGATTATGCGGTGCGCATTTTCACGCCGAAAAGCGAACTGCCCTTCGCAGGCCATCCCACGCTGGGGACGGCACATGCGGTGATCGAGGCCGGGCTGGCGACGCCAAGGGACGGCAAGCTGGTACAGCAATGCGCCGTCGGGCTGGTCGAAGTCAGCCAGGCGGGAACCGCACTGTCCTTCCGCTTGCCGCGCCATGTTTATGAGGTGGTGCCTGAACCGGAAAAGCTGACTGCTGCATTGGGTGCAGGCGCGATCAACGGCGCGCCCGAAATCGTCAATGTCGGCCCGCGCTGGGTGATTGCAGAACTTTCATCGGCTGCGGTGGTCGAGCAGCTCGCGCCCGACCTGGCGATGCTTGCCGATTATGATCGTGCCCACGCGACCACCGGCCTTACCGTCTATGCCGAAAAGCCCGATGGCGACATTGTCGTGCGCAGCTTTGCGCCTGCCGATGGCGTCGCCGAAGACCCGGTGTGCGGCAGTGGCAACGGTGCGGTTGCCGCCTACCGCCTTAAAGCCGGGCAAGTTTCGTCGGGCAGCGACTACACCGCCAGCCAGGGTCGCCAGATAGGCCGCGACGGCCATGTCCGCATGACGATAAAAGGCGATACCGTCCATGTCGGCGGTGACTGCGTCACCGTCGTGGACGGCACCTTCCGGATTTGAGGATTTAAGCGACAGTCACCGACTGGATTACGCCGGGTTCGCGCGGGGGCTCGCCTTTGGGCAGGGCGTCGACATTTTCCATGCCTTCGATGACATTGCCCCATACGGTATATTGGCGATCGAGGAAGGTCGCATCGTCGAAGACGATGAAGAACTGGCTGTTTGCGCTGTTCGGATCCATCGTGCGCGCCATCGAGCAGGCGCCGCGAACATGGGGCTCGTCGTTGAATTCCTGTGCGAGGTTGGGCTTGGACGATCCACCCGTTCCGGTGCCATTGGGGCAACCGCCCTGCGCCATGAAACCGTCAATTACGCGGTGGAATTTCACACCGTCGTAAAAACCTTCGCCTGCCAGCTCGACAATGCGTGCGACATGGTTGGGCGCAAGGTCGGGACGCAGCTTGATCACGACATCACCGGTCGACAGGTGCAGGGTTAGGGTATCGGCCATTTCGAGGGAATCCTTTTGTGTGAATCTTGGCCGCCGCAATAGGCCTGCCTGCCCAAAAGTAAATTGCATTTTCTCCGCGCGGGCGTAGGAGGAGCGCGGTCGCAGCAATCAGCAGCAAAGGGGGAACGATGACTGCCGAATCCGATCCTGCTTTCCCCCTTGTCGAAACCGCAGAAGAAACGCTCGACGAAGATAATCGCCTCAAAGCCGACTTCGTTCGGCTGGTGCTCGATGCGGTCGAACGCGGCAACAGGGAAGAGGCCTATCGCCTTGCCCAGCCGCTGCATGCCGCCGACATTGCCGACTTGTTCGAGCTGACCGCGCGCGAGGATCGCGGCGACCTTGCCATTGCGCTGGGGGACCTGCTGAGCGCCGATGTGCTCGCAGAAATCAACGACTGGGTGCGCGACGATATCGTCGATGCGCTGCCCGCGGCGCAGATCGCCGACCTTGCCGAGCAGATGGAGACCGACGACGCGGTCGCGATGATCGAGGATCTGGAGGAGGAGGAGCAGCAGGCCGTCCTCGCCGAACTCGATCCCGAAGATCGCGCGGTTATCGAGGATGCGCTCTCCTATCCCGAAGAATCCGCCGGACGCATCATGCAGCGCGAACTGGTCGCGGTGCCGGAACATATCACCGTCGGCCAGCTGATCGATTATCTGCGCGAAAACCCCGATCTGACCACCGAATTCTGGGAAATTTTCGTTGTCGATCCCGCGCATCGCCCGATCGGCACCTGCCAGCTGAGCTGGATCATGCGCACCCCGCGCAACATTTCGATTTCGGATGTGATGAAGCGCGAACAGACGCTGATTCCAGTCGATATGGACCAGGAAGAAGTTGCGCTGCGCTTCCAGAAATATGCGCTGATTTCCGCTGCGGTGGTCGACGAGGCCGGGCGGCTGGTCGGCGTGATCACGGCGGACGATGTCGTCCACATCGTGCAGGAAGAGGCAGGCGAGGATATATTGCGCCTGTCGGGTGCGGGTGAGGGCGACATCAACGAGCCGATCGCCGACAGCTACAAGGCGCGCGTGCTGTGGCTGATCGCCAATCTGGGCACCGCGATGGTTGCCAGCTTCATCATCGCGCAGTTCGGCGCGGCCATCGAAACGATGGTGGCACTGGCCATATTGATGCCGATTGTCGCCTCGATCGGCGGCAATGCAGGCACGCAGACGCTGGCGGTGACGGTGCGCGCGCTTGCCACCAACCAGCTCACCCAGTCGAACACGGTGCGCTCGATCTGGCGCGAGGTGCGCGTCGCGGTGCTGATCGGTGCGACGGTGGCGGTGATCGCCGGGATCGGCGCGGGGCTGGTATTTGCCAACTGGACGCTGGGCGGGGTGATTGCCGCGGCGATCCTGTTCAACATCCTGATTGCGGGGCTTTCTGGTGTTGCCATCCCCGTATTGCTCGACCGGCTCGATCAGGACCCTGCGGTGTCGAGCTCGATCTTCGTGACGATGATAACCGATTCGATGGGCTTCCTCATCTTCCTCGGACTTGCGGTGTTTGCCGGTCTTGCGGGCTGACTTTGCGGCTCCCAAATAGCAGCCATGCCGCTCCACATGACCAAAATTGCATTTGGTGCCGAAAGCCCGGCACATCTGCGCCAGCGGCTGGAGGCTTATGCCGAAGCTGGCGAGATAAGGCTGACCACGCGCTATCTGCCCAAACGGCACGAAGAGATGGTCGGCGGCTCGCTCTACTGGATCGTCAACCACATGCTGGTCGGGCGTAGCGAGATTCTGGGGTTCATGGACAATGGGCAGGGGAAGACATGGATACGCCTGCGCCCCGAACTCATCGCTGTCCGCAGTATCCCCAAACGTGCGCATCAGGGCTGGCGCTATCTGGATGGCAAGGATGCGCCGCCCGATCTTGGCTCGGCAGATGCAGATGGCCGCGATGAAATGCCATCCAAGATGCTGGGCGAATTGATGAAAATGGGGCTGGTGTGATTGCTTTTACTGGTCGCCTCGCATAGCCAAACGGCGCATTTGAAAATTTGGGGGGGATGATGAACGAAGAACTGCACGACGCCAGCCATCCAGACAGCCGGTTTCCGACAATTTTGGGAGCGCTGGGTTGGGTCGTTGTCTTCCTCCTGTTGCAGATCGTTGCGGGCGTGCTGGCGCTTGGCATAGCCATAGGGATGGATGAAAGCGGTCGCGATGCGATGGCGCTCGCCCGCGATGTCAGCTTCATTGCCGCGCCTACGATCCTGTCGCTGGTGGCCTCAAGTCTCGTGCTGCTGGGCCTTTTCTGGCTGCATTTGGGCAAGGAGAATCGCGCCGCCCGGATAGGGCTGATGCGCTGGAGCCGGTTGAGCCTGATGCAGACCGTCGGTTTGGCCATCGGCCTTATCGCCCTTGGCCTCGCCTTCAACCATGTATACGCCAATTATGTCATCCCCGACATCAAGGTGCAGGAAGCGCTGCGCAAGATGTTTGCGGCGCTGCCCGACACCCCGCTCAACGCGGTGATGCTGTTCGTTGCGATTGCCGGAATTGCGCCGCTTCTTGAGGAAATCCTGTTCCGCGGGCTGGTGCAGAATGCACTGGCGAAAAGGCTGCCCGCCTGGGGCGCGATATTGGGGGCCTCGGCCATTTTTGGTGCCGTGCACATGGATTATCACGCCTTTCCTGCGCTGATGGCGATGGGGGCCGTATTTGGCATCCTCTATCACAAGACCGGCTCGTTGCGGGTGAACATCCTTGCGCATGCGCTGAACAATGCGGCCGCCTTGTTGCTCACCTAACAAGTACTGACCCTAGCTTTCGGCAATTGCCCGCCAGGCAGAGGCAATCGATTCAACGCCCGCGCGCAGTTCGGTGAAACGGACCGGGTCAGGCGACGCCAGCTTTTCTTCCAGTTCGGTGGCAAGTGCGGCATATAAACCGTCGAGGATGAATGCCAGATCGCTGCCCGATTCAAAATTGAGTCCGGCACGAAGGGCTATGATGATGCCGCGTGCGCGATGTGCCTGCGCATCATCGATCAGGCCGGTTTCGCGCTTGGCGCGCACCGCAAGCACGTCGATACACAGCAGCAATTCGTCATAGAGCATCGCGACCAGGGCATGGAGATTCGCACGCTCGGTTTGTCCCGTCAGGGCGAGCGCCCGGTAGTGGGCGCTGGCCTGGCTGTAGTTCACATCGGGCATTGCCTAGCTTTCGTTCGACCACAGCTTGATCTGCTGCTCGAGATAGGCCTGCGTCGCCTTGAATGCGCTGAGGCGAGCATCGAGCGTCGCATATTGTTTCTCCAGCCGGGCGGCATAGGCTTCCTCGCGCGCCTCCATCCGCTCGCGGTTTTTGGTGAGGGTTGATGCCTCGGCCTGCAAGGCCTTGCCAAGGCTTTCCAGCGTTCCGCCCGGCGTGAGAGCGGCGTCGCGGATTTCGTCGAGCGCGAAAGCAAGGCCCGGGTCGGTCAGGCTCGTTCGGGTCGCATCGCGCGGTGGGTTGAACAATGCCTCCACCGCGTCGGGTTGGTTCGCGAGTGCGGCATCGAGTCTGGCGGTATCGAGGATCAGCGCCCCGCTGCGGTCTGTCTTGATGCCGATATCGGAAAGGCTGTTGATCCCGCTATTGCCGGTCAGCGCTTTGCCCACCAGCGCCGTCAATTGCCGGTCGAGCGCGCGCAAATTGCCTGCGCCGCCGACGGTCTGCCGCGCTTCCTTGAGACTGGTCTGCAACTGGTTGAAGACCGTAACGAAATCGGCGATTGTCTGCTTGAGCGCCTCGGCAGCGCGGGTTGAGCCGAGCGAAATGAACGCACCGGTTTCGGCCTTTTTCAGCGTCAATGATATGCCGGGGACGATGTCGGAGACGGTGTTGGTGGGGCGGTTATATTCGACGCCATCGACCCGCAGGATTGCATCCGCTGCCGCTTGCGACTGGGAAAGACCCGATCCGGCGAGCTTCGCCAGCGAGGGATCCGCCCCGGCATCGGCAACCAGCGCGAAGGCATGGGCGGCACCCGTCTCGCCTTTCAGCACCAGCCGCATTTGGCCCTGGTCTGCAACAATGCTGGCACGAACCCCGCTACCGCTCGCATTGATCGCATCGGCGAGGCCGGTGAGGCTGTTGTTGGTTGCATCGATGGCAATCGCATGCGCGACCCCGCCCACTGACAGCGTCAAACTACCCATGCCGACCGGATTGCTCGCCGAAGCAATAAGGCCGCTGTGCGTGGTTTGCGCGCGCGCCAGTTGACGAATTTCGACCTCCGCCGCCAGCTTCCCGAGCTGCGCACTGGGCAGTGCCGACACGGACAGCGCGTTATCGTCCGATGCCGTTGGCTGGCTGCCAAGGCTGCCGGTTGAAACCAGATTGGCGAGGGTGTCGGCAAAACTGTCCAGATCGGCGCGCGCTTGCGCAACCGCGCTGATTTTTGCCTGCGATGCCTTTGCCAATGTGTCGAAGCGTTCGACCTTGGGTGCCCGCGAGGCAGCGGCGAGGTCGTTGACCAGCTGGCTGACATCGATGCCCGATCCGAAACCGAGGCTGTTGGCGATATTACCGATCATGTTTGTGTTCCTTTGGATGGTTTAACGGCCCATTTCTGACAGGATTTAGGTCGTGTCCCGCTTCCCATTCGCATCGAAGCGTTTTGACATCGGCACCTCCACGACCGGCTGCTGCATCCGCATTCCGATTTCGCGGTCGAGCCGGAAGATGAAGGCCAGGATGATCGCCACGGCCTGATACAGATCTTCGGGGATGGCCTGCCCGGCGCGGGTGGTGAAATAGAGCGCGCGTGTCAGCGCCGGATAGTCGAGCATCGGCACCTCGCGTTCGCTCGCCAGCTCGCGCATCGCCAGCGCCACTTCGTCGCGTCCGCGCGCCACCACCACCGGCGCGGCATCACGTCCCGGGCGATAGCGCAAGGCGACCGAGAAATGGCTGGGGTTGTTGAGCAGGACATTGGCTTCCCCCATCGCCTTGCGGGCCGACTGGCTGAGGATCGCCTGCTGCCGCGCGCGCAATTGCGCCTTCAATTCGGGCGCACCCTCGCTCTGCCGCAGCTCTTCCTTCACCTGCTCGCGCGACATGCGTAGCCGGCGCGTGCGCTGGAAAAACTGCATCGGAACATCGAGCAAGGCGATCAACAGCATCGCAAGGCATAGCGCCAGCAAAAGCGAAATCAGGCTGTCGCCAAGCTGTGCCGATGCCATGCGCGGGTCAGTGGCGGACAAGGACAACAGCTTCGGCAATTCATCGGCGACCAACCACCAGCCGACACCGCCCAGAAGCGCGGCCTTGGCCAACGCCTTGGCGAGTTCGATCAGGCCCTGCATCCCGAAGATGCGCTTGATCCCCGAAAGCGGGCTGAGCCGGTTGGCCTTGAATGCCATAGCCTTGCTGCGCCAGCCCAGCGAACCCAGCACAGCAGGCCCCGCAATCGCCGCAGCAAGGCTGGCAAGCAACAAAGCGGCGAAGGGCAGGAGCAGAGGGGTCAGCAAATTTCCAATATGGGCCGACAGGTCAAGCATGGCAAAATGGCTGCGTTCAAGCCCAAGGCCGTTTTGCAGCATCGTTGCAGCGGCGTTGGCCAGCCATTTTCCCGCCAGAGCCAGCCAGCCGATCCCGGCCAGCATCACCAGCGCCGATGCCAGTTCGCGCGAAATCAGGACATCGCCTTCCTCCGCCGCATCCTTGCGCCTTTTGGGGGTTGGGGCTTCGGTCTGCTGGTCGCGGTCGGGGGTTTCGGCCATCGGTCAGCCTTGCGCAATGCGGGCCGCTTCGGCCATAGCCTCGGCCATCGTCCGCACCAGAGCTTCGGCCATTGCAGGAGTCGCCATGGCGAGCAGGATGGTCCCCGCCGACAGGGTCACCGGCAACCCCACAGCAAAAAGGTTGAGCGTCGGGGCCGAGCGCGAGACCATTGCGAACACTGCCTGCACCATCAGCAGTGCCGACAATAGCGGCATCGCAACGGCAAGGCCCGCGACAAACACCAGCCCGCCAAAATCGACCATTCCTTTCAGTGTGGCGACCGAAAGCCACGCAGCACCCGGCGGCAACGTGCGATAGCTTTCAAAGACCAGTTCGAAAAACAGCAAATGGCCATCGGCAGCGAGGAACAGTACGAGCGCCAGCATCGACAGATATTGCCCGATAGCCGGGCTGGGCTGGCCGGTCGCCGGATCGGCCATCGCGGCAAAGCCGATGCCCATCATGTTGCTGATCACCTCGCCCGCCAGCAAAGCGGCGGCGAGGCCGATCTGCAGCGCAAAGCCCATGGCGAGGCCAGCCAGCGCCTCGCCAGCCATCATCGCCAGACCCGACAGCGAGACGAGTCCATCGGCAGGCATGGACGGCGCAATCAGCGATGCGGCGGGCAAGGCGAGGGCCAATGCGAGCACCAGCCGCAACTGGACAGGCACATTGGCTGCCCCGAAAAAGGGCGCTGCGAGCATGGCCGAACCGGGACGGATCATCGCCAGCAACCAAAGTTGCAACGTCGCCTCGATATTGCCGAATGCGAAGCCGCCCATGGCCTAGCGCAGCAGCAACGGGATCTGGTCAAACATGTCGCGGGTGAAATCGGCGAGCAATACCATGATGCTGCCGCCGAACAGCGCGAGGCAGATCGCGACGAGGATCAGCTTGGGCACAAAGCTCAGCGTCTGCTCGTTGATCGACGTTGCCGCCTGCACCATGCCGAGCAGCACGCCGGTGACCAGCGCCGGAATCAGGATCGGGGCAGAGGCCAGTGCCAGCACCCACAACGCCTGTTGCGCCAATGCAAGAAAGGCATCCTGCTCCATCTCAGCCGCTCGGGAAGGAGGCGGCCAGCGACCCCATCGTCAAAGCCCAGCCGTCGACGAGCACGAACAGCAGCAGCTTGAACGGCATCGACACGATGGTTGGCGAAAGCATCATCATGCCCAGCGACATCAATGCCGATGCCACCATCAGGTCGATAATCAGAAAGGGCAGGAAGATCAGGAAACCGATCTGGAAGGCGGTCTTGAGTTCGCTGGTGACGAAAGCAGGGAGCAGGATTGCAAAGGGCACCTCTTTCGGGCTTGCCAGCGGGGGCGCCTTGGCGAGCCGTGTGAACAGCGCCAGATCGCCCTTGCGGGTTTGGGCGAGCATGAAGCCATGCAGCGACGTGCCCGCCCGCGAAACCGCCTCCTCGATACCGATCTGCTGTTCGCCATAAGGGGCAAGCGCGGTGCGGTTTATGTCCGACAACACCGGTTGCATCACGAACAGCGACAGGAACAGGCTGAGGCCCACCAGCACCTGATTGGGCGGGGTCTGTTGCAGCCCCAGCGCGTGGCGCAGGATCGACAGCACGATGATGATCCGCGTAAAACTCGTCATCATCAGCACCAATGATGGCAATATGGTGAGCAGCCCCATGAGCAGCAGGATTTGCAGCGACAGCGACAGCGGGCGGCCATTCCCGGCAATTTCGCCAAGCGCCCGGTCCATCGCGCCGCTGCTGCTTTGCGCAAGCGCCGCTTCGGGGAGGAAGGCCGCGAACAGGGCGAAAAGGCCGATGATCCAGACAAATCTAGCTTGCATCGAAATCGCCCCTGTCGTCGATGGCGATGGCCGTCACAGTTCCGCGACCGATGGCGAGCAAATGCAGTTTGCCGCCAAATTCGACGACCGCCAGCTTGCTTCCCGTGCCGACCGGCAGGATTTCGACCAACCGGATGAGCCGCTGTTGCGGCGCTGTGCCGTGCAGGCCCGATTGCAGCCGCTTCCACATCCAGAGCGAGGCCCAGGCGAGCCCGCCGACCAGCGGCAGCAGCAGCGCCAGACGCAACAGATATTCAAGCATCAGCCGCGCCCTTGCGCGTTCACCAGTTCGGTGACGCGGATGCCGTAACGACCATCGACCGAGACAATCTCGCCGCGTGCGATCAGGCTGCCATTGGCGCAAATGTCGAGCGGTTCACCGACCTTGCGGTCAAGCGCAACGACACTGCCGGGTTCGAGCGCCGCCAGCTCGGACAGCGTCATGAAGGTTGATCCAACCTCGACCGACAGGCGGACCGAAATGCCCGCCAGAAGGTCGATCGGGCTGGCCGCTTTTGGGGGGCGCCCAAGCGTCGGGGCTTCGCTCATGTCGCTCATGGATTTTGGCTTTCGTTAAGGGCTTCGATGCGCAGAGCGGCGCTTCCCTGCCATTCACCCATGCTGGCGCTGGCAAAGGGCCGCTCGCCGACGAGTACGGGAATCGAAGCGGGCATGACGATTGGCAGCACTTCACCCGGCTGCAGTGCCAGCAGGCGTGACGCTGATATGCGGGCAATGGCGATTTCGGACCGGACAGGCAGTGTTACATGACCGGTGCGCGAGAGAATCATCTGGTTTCGCTCGGTGGGGTGGATCGAATGCCGATGCTGCGACGGTGGTGCGCTGCTGGCCGCGATCAAGCTGGCCGCGATGGCGATGTGCATTTTGCAGGGCGCACTGCCGGAAAGCGTGATTTCAAATTGAACTGCGATCGGCGCTTCGATGCCTATTCGATCAGATGCACCCGGACTTTTGCCGAAACGGGCTTCGGCCTGCGTGAACCGCTGCTTTGATGGATCGGGAAGCGCAGCGCCCAGCCATTCGCACAGTTGATTTCCAAGCCGCTGGGCAAAGCGTTGCTGGGTTCCGCTCGGCGGGTCGATAGGTGCGCCAAAGCGATCCCCGCCATAAATCTGTACGAACAGTCGTTCGAGCAATGTGGATGGCATGTCGATGATCGCGCCGGGGTGTCCAGCTTCGTTTTTGCAGGTGAACCGGATGCAGTGCTCGTCCGGCATCCCGTCGCCAATTGTGGGAACGACTGCAATTCCTTCGGGCTGCACAGCCAGCCGTTTGAACAAGGCAGTGAGAGTGTCGGCAAGCCGAGCGACCGGAAGCTCGCTGCCGTTGCCGCAATTCCGGCTTGGCGTTGCAGCCAGCAAGTCCAGCTTTTCAGCGGCAGGCCCGGCCCTCGTCACTGGATAACCAGACTGTTGAAATAGACATTGTCGATCCCGCCAAAGCCTTCCTTCTGGCGAAGCACGCTGTTGATCGCCTGCGTCAGTTCGCGTTGCAGCATCTGCTTGCCCTGCGCGGTCGACAGCACGGCAGGATCCTGTTCGGACAGCGCCATCAGCACCGCTGAACGGATTGGCACATCCTGCCTTTTGATGTTGGCGATGACCTTGCCGTCATAATAGGTCGCCAGGCTGATCCCGATCTGGATAAAGCCCGATCCATCGGCAAGGTTGGCGGTGAACGGCTGCTCAACCGGAAAATAGGTGATTTCATATTTGGCCGGATCAACCTTGATCCGGTCATTGGGAACCGAAACCGTGCCTTCTTTCAACGGTGCTTCGGCGGCGGCTTCGCCCTCTGCAGCGGGCTCGGCTGCCTCTTCGCTGCGCAGTACCAGCTTGGGCCGGTTCAGGTCTTCTTTCGTGGTTTTGGGTGCGAAGCCGCCGGTGGCATAAATCGCCGCGCCTGCGCTCCCGCCCGCAAGCAACAGCGCGCCGCCGACGATCAGCAGCAGCTTTTTCTTGCCACCCGTTTTGGCCTGGTCCTTGTCGCTCTTACTCATTCCACATCCTTGGTTGCGGCTCAGGCAAAGCGGCCCTGCCCTTGCCCGCCCTGTCGATCCCGGTCCTCGACTGAATTACGGTCCGGATCGGGGAACGACAGAAACGGGCGGGGAATTGCACCGTTTCGGTTATGTCGACCATCGCCACTTGCTCCGGATTGGAGTGCAGGGTCGGCTACTGCCACGCCGCGCTGGCGCAGTTCCTCGATCAGCCGGGGCTCTTCGCGCGCGATGATGGCCTTTGCCTCTTCGTTCGACGGCCGCAGTTCGACGAGTAGCCCATATGGCGTTTCGGCCAGCCCGACATCGAGCGTGCCAAGATGCCGGGGCGTCAGCCGGAAGGTTAGTTCCGAAGCGGCGCTGTCGCGGGCGTGGAGGATTTCATGCGACAGGCGTGCCGCCCAGTCGTTTGAATGCAGGTCCAGCGACGGCGCTTCGGGTTGCAATTTCATTTTTTGGGCGAGTTCCATAACCGCGGACAGCGCGACGGTTTCAAAGGGCAGTGGCCCGGCAATTGTCGCTGGAGCAAGCGGCTCCGCCGCTGGCTTTGCTTCGGCCGGCAGGGGCGGCTTACCGGCAATATGGCCGACCCTGTCGATTTGTCGCGGTTGGGCGATTGCAGCCGTCGGGGAAGGCGCAACGGGCAATGTTGCGAAGATAGCCTGCAGTTGCGGTTCACCGGCTGGTTGCGCGGGTTGGGGCGTTTCATTTGGCTCTGCCGCCTTTTGCTCTGGATCGACGGCGATATGCGTGGTGACGACGGGTGGGGCTGCGCGGACAATGGCGACCACCGAAATGGATGAATCTAAAGCGATTTCGCCTTTCACAGTCTCTGTTCCCTGCGGCGCAGTTTTTGCAGACGCGCTATCGTTTGCGTTCAATGCCGAGGTCATCTGGGTTTCAAATGCCAGTTGTGCAGCCGGGGCGACGCTGTTCGTCGGCAATGCTGCTTCCGGCTTGATGGCACCTATCGCCGTTAGCGGGTTCATGGCTGACGGTTCCGTCCCGTTCTGGGCCGGGCCAACCGGCTTTCGGATCGGGTCGACGATTGCTGCTCTTCCGTTCGCATGGCTTGCGCAATCCGTTCCTCGATCCGCTCCATCCGCCCTTTGGCCTGATGAGCGACCCTGCCCGTTTCGCCGCAATCAACAGTTGCGCGGTCGATTGCTGGTTGCAGGCTGGCGTCTGCATGCAACAGTCGCTCGCTCCATTCGCCCAGGGCTGCGGCTTCGCTTCCGTTCAGACTGGCCACGCCGCAGGAAACGGCATTTTGGGCTGAACGGATGCGTGCCAAGGTTTCTAGCAGATGGGCACGCTCGCGCTCAGCCTTGGCGCGTGCGATTCGGGCAAGGCGGGCGTCGAGCGCATATTTGCGCAAGACGCGGCGCAGGCGTTGCGATTGCCGAATCATGTGCCAAAGTCTTCGATCAAGGCAGTGCGGCTATCCGAATAGGGAACCAGCACATCTTCTCGCTGCGCGATGAATCCGCGCATTTCCGCCTGTCGGGCGACGGCCTCGTCAAGCAGGGGATCGCTGCCCTGTGCATAGGCCCCCATCAGGATCAGGTCGCGATTTTCCTCATAGGTCGACCAGAGCTGGCGAAAACGCTGCGCTGCCGACCGGTGCGCGGTATCGACGGTATCGGCCATGGTGCGCGATAGCGACCGGCCTATGTCGATGGCGGGATAAACGCCTGCTTCGGCGAGGGTACGCGACAGGATGATATGCCCGTCGACAATCGCGCGCGCCGCATCGACCACCGGATCGTCGATGTCGCCGCCATCGGCAAGCACGGTGTAGATCGCGGTGATCGAACCGCCGCTTTTGCGATCATTCCCGGCACGTTCGACCAGTTGCGGGATCAGCCCCAGCGCAGAGGGCGGATAGCCCTTCATCGCGGGCGGCTCGCCAAGCGCGAGGCCGATTTCACGCTGGGCGTGCGCGATGCGGGTCAGGCTGTCGACCAGCAACAACACCCGCTTGCCCTGAGCGCGGAAATATTCGGCGATGGCAGTGGCGCGCATCGCTGCCTTGATACGCAGCAACGGTGCCTCGTCGGCGGTTGTCGCGACTACTATCGTTCGGTGGCGCATTTCGCCCGCACAGCGCGCTTCGACAAAATCGCTGACTTCGCGGGCACGTTCGCCGATCAGCCCGGCAACCACGACATCACAATCGGCCCCGGCCAGCATCTGCCCCATCAACACCGATTTGCCGACACCCGAACCGGCGATCAGCGCCACTCGCTGGCCTTCGCCCATTGCAAGCAAGGCATTGATCGCCCTGACACCGCAATCGAAGGGCTGCGTAACCCGCCCGCGATCAAGGGGGTTGGTGCTGATACCGGCGAGTGGCCAGGCGTCGGGCAGCGCGGGCAAGGGGATGCCATCCAACGGTCGTCCCATCGCATCGATTACGCGTCCCAGCAGTGGCTGCCCGCATCGCGCGAGCCCTGCCTGCCCATCGGCGACGATGCGCGCTCCGACCGCCAGCGGGACATTGGCCTGCAACGGCAAAGCCAAGCTCCGATGGCCACGAAATCCGACAATTTCGCCGGAAACCGAAGTGCCATCGCTGCAGGCTATGCGGATGGGGGTGAGGAGCGGGGCAGGAAAGCCCTCGATTTCAAGCGCCATCGCTTCATGCGCGGCCAGCCTGCCGACATGGCGCGGCGGGATGTTGCGCAGCCTGATCGACTGCAACAGCGCTTGCGTTGCTTCCAGCGTCATGGCCTGCCCTCTCCATGCCCCAATTGCAGGCCCAAGGCCTCAAGCTGCACGGCCCGCCCATGTTCGATGGTGCAGGTGTCGCTTTCCAAACGCAGTGTGCCGGGGGGCAGCAGCGCATCGGGAATGATTGGCAAATGGATATCGGCGTCCGCCAGAAGAGCCGCATCCTCCGGAGACAGCCGCAACACCGCGTCATTTCCGGAGTTTCCCGCAAGCTGCGTTGCCTCGTCGACCTGATGGCGCAGATGGTCCGGATCGATCGGGGCTGCACCCGCAATTTCGCGGACCAGCCGCTCGACAGTCGTGCAAATCAATCTCCGCACCGCTTCGGGTTCGAGCGGCTGCAATGCGTTGGCCGCGGCGACCAGCGCCAGAAGGCGCCCGCGCTCCTCGGCGAACGCCGTCTCCGCCAGCATCTGGCCTTCCGCCAACCCACGGGCATATTGGTCCGCCGGTTCTTCGGTGATGCGGCCAACCGGTTCGGCCCAGATACGAAAGCTACCAGAAGCTTCGGATGCCGGATCGACCAGCGGCACGAACCCGGCCTCAGACATAGTCGTCCCCCTTGCCGCCCAGCATGATCTCGCCGGATGCAGCCATGGCGCGGGCCACTGCGACAATGGCCTTGCGTGCGGCCTCCACCTCTTCGCGTTTGACGGGAGCCATTTCGGCCAGCTCGTCGCGGATGGTATCGGCGGCGCGTGCCGACATGGTTGCGAGGAAGCGGTCGGCGAGTGCGCCATCTGCGCCCTTCAGGGCGAGCGCCAGCGTTGCGGCCTCCACGCCGCGCAGCACCGCCCCCAATGATTTGGCGTCGAGCTGGTTCAGATCTTCGAACACGAACATTTCGTCCTCGATTGCGGCGGCGAGTTGCTTGTCCTTCTTGCGCATCGCCTTGAGCAGCTCTTCGCCGACTGCGCGGGGCAGGTTGTTCACGATCCTTGCGACATCGCCTTGCCCGCCGATTTCCAGCATTTCGGCCCCGGCCGACGCGGCTTCGGCTGTGGCCAGAATTATCTCCAGATCGTCGATCGCTTCGGCATGTACCGGCCCCAGCCGTGCCGCGCGCCATAGCAGGTCGGCCTGCCGCTCGCCTGAAAGGCTGGCGAGTGTGGCGGCGGCAATCTCGGGCGCGAGCATCGAGACAAGCACGGCGCCGACCTGCGGATGTTCGGCGGCAACCACTTCGGCGATGGTTTCGGTTGCCATCCAGCGCAGTCGCTCCAGCGTTTCTCGTCGCGGTTGCGGCGCTATCGAAGAGAGCAGCGAACCCGCCCGATCATTGCCCAATGCGTCGGTCATCACCGAACGGATCTTGCGGTCGGCACCGGGGGTGAGCGCCGATATTTCGCGGCTGCCCGTTACAAACCGTCCCAAAGCCAGATCGACCCTGCTTTCGTCTGCCTCAGCCGCACCGAACATCTCGCTGCCCAGTTGGCGCACTTCTTCGGGGTCGAGATGGCGCAACACATCTGCCGCCTCTTTTTCTTCAAGCAGCAGCATCAGGATTGCGGCTGCCGATGCGCCGCCAATTTCCGGCGCGGTATCAGTTTCCACGGCCACGCTCCTGCATCAGATGGCGCACAATATGCGCGGCGCGTTCGGGGTCTTGCTGGACAAAGCTGCGTACCAGTTGCGCACGCGTTTCGTAACCGGGCGCGGCCTCGATCATCGCCAGCGTAATATCCTGCCCATGGGTCTGGCGCGTTGGCCGTGCGTCTTCCCCGGTTGCCTCGAGCAGTTGGGTTTCGATCAGCGCGGCCCGCTCGTTGGCTTCGGCAACCCGCCTGTTCATCGCCTTGCGCAGCGGCAGCCCGATGAAAAGAACAACGGCCAGCGCACCCAAGGCAGCCCCCGTCTGGCGGAGCAATGGCCAGAACCAGGGTTCATCCCATGGCGCGACATCGGGTTCGGCAAGGTCGGCAAAGGGGCGGGCGGAAATGGCAACCTGATCGCCACGCTCGGCATTGAACCCGACGGCCCCCTTAACCAGCGCATCGATCTTGGCGATTTCCGCATCGGACAATGCCTTGCCTTTCTGGCGCAGCGCCACCGCAACCGAAAGGCGCTTCAACTGCCCCTGCGGCTGGTGCGTCACTGATATCTCGCGGCCCAGCGCGAAGCTGCGCGAGAAATTCTCCTCGCTGGAACCTTGCGCCGTCGCTTCAGCAACAGGGGCGCTTGCGGGTGGTGTGGCCGACAGGCTGGTTGCGGGCGGCGGCTGGTTGGACAGGGCACCGGGAATGCCCATGGCGGGTGTCGCTGCGCTGCTGTTGCGCGAATTGCTGCCTTCCTCACGCGTGAGCGCACGGCTGTCTTCGGGGAAGCCTTCGCGGGTGGCCTGGCTTTCGCTGGCATCGACCTCGGCATTGACCTCGACCGAGAAAGCCTCGCGGCCCAATACCGGTGTCAGCAGGCCGATCAGTGCTTCGCGATAGCGCGCCTCGATCCGGCCTTGCAGGTCCAGCAGCGCGCTGTTGGCGGTTGCTATCCCGGATAGCAGCGCGCCCGACTGGTCGATCACCGACACCTGTTCGGCGGTGAGACCCGGCACAGAAGATGCCACCAGATGCCGGATCGCTCGCACTTGCGCCTCGCCGAGCGAACGGCCCTGCTGCAAAGTGAGCAACACCGAAGCCGCCGCAGGTTTCTCTTCGCGCACGAAAACGCTGGGTTCGGCAAGCGCCAGATGCACGCGTGCAATCTTGACGCTGTCGATAGCCTCGATCGTTCGCGCCAGATCGGCCTCGCGTGCAGCGCGCAGCGTTTCGCCTTCGATCGCCCGGCTCGCACCCATTGGCAGCGCGGCGAGCATGGCATCACCGCTGGGCTGCGCTTTCGGCAGGCCTTGCCCGGCGAGCATCATCTTGGCTTCGTGCAATCTGTCGGCATCGACCGACAGCGCACCGCTCGCCGGATCAAGGCTGTAGCCGATACCCGATGCCTGCAATGCTTCGGCGACCGCCGCCTTGTCGGTTTCTGCCAGCCCTGCGTAAAGCGGGGTCTGCGCCGGGCTTTGCAGCACCAGCCATGCGGCGGCGGAAAGGCCGAGCACCGTGGCAAGCGCAACAGCGGGCAGTGCCCGGACAGTGGCAGGCCGGCGCAGGAATGCGCGCGCGCCGCTTATGCGCCCGTCCAGAGCCGCAGAAGCGTTGGTAAGGAAGGGGGTTGGCGCGCCGGCCGGGATGATCTGCTGCTCGCTCATGGCTTAGACCGGCATGTTCATGATGTCGCGATAGGCGGAGAGCAGCTTGTTGCGCACCTGCAGCGTGGCTTCGAACCCCAGCGAGGCCTTTTGCCGTTCGACCATCACGCTGACAATGTCGTGCGTCTCGCCGCGCTCATAGGCCGCCGACAGATCGGATGCCCTGGCCTGTTGCGCATCGACCGCGCGCACGGCGTCAGATAGCGTCTGTGTGAAGGTGGCGGCACCGTTGGCCCGTGGCGGCGCGTCGAGCCCCGCTGCACGCTGCAATGCCTGATTTTGCGCAACGATGGCGGAGCGCATTTGCAATAGCCGGTTCTGGTCGATCGGGTTCATGGCTTGTCCTGGTCTGGTTCTGCCCGATCAAAGCAATGCCTGTGCCAGAGCGGATAAAAACAATTTAAAACAATGAAATGCGAGAGTTTCCTGGCGGTCGGTTGCCGTGGCTGACGGAAAATCGACGCTTCCGATTAAAGCTCTGCCGCCGCGCGCCGTTACAGCTTTCGTGGCCGCTCTGCCCAGAGCAGCAGTCCGGGCCGCAAATCCGGAAAGGAATCTGAAATGACTGTAATCAATACCAATGTCAGCGCGCTTCGGGCGCAGAACAGCTCGCGCGTTGCCAGCAACATGCTCGGCACCGCGATGGAGCGCCTGTCGAGCGGCAAGCGCATCAACAGCGCGAAAGACGATGCCGCCGGCCTCGCCATCGCCACCCGCATGGACGCCAAGGTGCGCGGCCTCAATCAGGCGATCCGCAACGCCAATGACGGCATCTCGCTGGCGCAGACTGCGGAAGGCGCGATGGGTGAGGTTTCGAACATCCTCGTCCGTATGCGTGAGCTTTCGGTACAGGCCGCCAACGGCACCACCGCCACGTCGGATCGTGCTGCGATCCAGACCGAAGTCACCGCTTTGCTCGGCCAGATCGACGATATTGCCGGACGCACCGATTTCAACGGCACCAACCTGTTCAACGCGGCAGGCACGTTCAACATCCAGACCGGCGTCGATACCGGCCAGACTGTGTCTATCGCCTTTGTATCGATGAACGCGACAGGCCTTGGCGTGAACGCTGTCGACATGTCGACAACGGCAGGCGCATCGACCTCGATGGCCGCGATCAGCACCGCCATCGACACGGTGGCAACCCAGCGCGCCAATCTGGGCGCGGTGCAGAACCGGCTTGATGCGACGGTGAACAACCTGACCTCGACCGCGACCAACCTGTCCGAATCGAAATCGCGCATCGCCGATGCCGATTTCTCCGCCGAATCGACCAAGCTGGCCGCGGCGCAGATCCTTTCGCAGGCTTCGACCGCGATGCTGGCGCAGGCGAACCAGAGCCAGCAAGGCGTGCTCAACCTGCTCCGCTGATCGCACGCCCGACGAACGAGCCCACAGGGCTTCGCTGTCTGGTCCTGCGAAGCCCGCAACCGACACCCCGGCGGTACGCCCGCCGGGGTGTTATTGCGTTCGCAGCGCACATAAATCGGGCATTGACCCTGTCCACGCGCATGCCTATAGGCCGCGTCCTGTCCCGCGCCCTGCGCGGTGCGAACAGGTTGGCGGAGTAGCTCAGCTGGTTAGAGCGGCGGAATCATAATCCGTAGGTCGGGGGTTCAAGTCCCTCCTCCGCTACCATCCCTTGATCCGGAAGCTTCCACTAGCTTCCGCATTTTTCCAAAAATTGAAAGAAAAGCAGAGGGTTGCGGGTGATTCGCGTCCGCATGCGCCCATGGTCTTCCACATGCAGCCAGATTTGGTGTGGGGGTATTTTGGGGGTATTTTCGCGGAGTATCGGAAAGGAGCGATACCCCCAATGCCTCTCACGGAGATTCAGGCCCGAAATTCCAAGCCACGCGAGCGCGGCTACAAGCTGGCCGACGGGGAGGGCTTGTTCCTGTTCGTCCAGCCGAACGGGTCAAAGTTGTGGCGGATGAAGTACCGCTTCGCAGGCAAGGAGAAGTTGCTCTCGTTCGGCGCTTACCCGGACCTCGGGATAGCTGCAGCGCGTGACAAGCGCACAGCCGCAAAGGCGTTGCTAGCCGAGGGCAAGGATCCAATGAAATCCAAGGGGGAAGTGATTTTGCAGGAGGGAGCGACCTTCTTCGAGGTCGCAAAGCGCTGGCATGAAAATCGAAAGAGCGCGCTGAATTCCGCGCACGCCGAGCGCGTCTGGTCGCGCATGGAAAGGGACGTCCTTCCAGCCATCGGCGAGAAACTCGTGCATGAAATCACGGCGCCCGACGTCCTGGCGATGATACGCAAAATCGAAGCAAGAGGCGCGCTCGATATCAGCCGGCGTGCGAAGCAAGGGGTGGGGCAAGTCTTCCAGTTCGCAATCGCGTGTGGCCTGGCCTCGAATGATCCGACGACACATTTGCGTGGGGCGCTAAAGCCGCGACCAAGAGTGAAGCATATGAGCCGGTTGCCGCTCAGCGAATTGCCCGCATTTATCGAGAAGCTGCATGCCTACCAGGAAGAGGGCGAACGACGGTCCGCGATCACCCGTGATGCAGTTCTCTTTGCACTCCTGACTTGGGTTCGAACCAAGGAACTCCGGTTCGCCGCCAAATCCGAGTTTGAAGACCTGGGCGGCAAATCACCCGTCTGGCGCATACCAGCCGAGCGAATGAAGATGGGACGAGAGCATTTAGTGCCCCTCTCGCAGCAGGCAACGCACATCGCGAAATCTATGATAGCAGCAGCGCCTGGCGAGTTTCTCTTCCCGGGTAATGGCCCGAACAAGCCGCTTTCAGAGAACACAATGATCTACGCGCTCTATCGCCTCGGATACCACAGTCGCCAAACCGTACACGGCTTCCGGGGCTTGGCGAGCACCTGGGCCAATGAGCAGCTGGTCGAGTTCGGCAAGCCGCCCATGTGGATCAGGAAATACCATGAGGATTGGGTCGAACTACAGCTCGCGCATTCGGAGAAAAACGACGTGCGTGGAGCTTACAATGCCGCTGAATACCTGGCTCCCCGGCGCCGGATGATGCAGGACTGGGCTGACTATCTGAGCGGCGGGAAGGTGATCGACATCAAGAAGGCAGGGAAGCGCGCAGCCTGATAACTATGGCTTCGATCAGACCGGTCCAATCCAGTCTGCGCGCAAACGATCTCGACCTGCGACAACCCCCTCGACAATCACCGCTGATCCGACGAATTCGCATTCGGGTTCTTCGCTCTCGATGATCCAGACGACTTCGTCTGTCGTGGTCAGGAACAACCCGCGTCTACCACGGCTCAAAATTCCCGAGACGCGTATTCGACCCACGCTCACAACGTCCCCCGTTCAAAAGCGCCAATGGCGCAGCACTTCACGCACATAGGCCGGTGTCTCGCCATTGCGAGGAATACCGCCTGCGCGCTCGACGGCACCTGGACCTGCGTTGTATGCGGCGAGGGCCAGATGAACCACCCCGAACTTGTCCAGCATCTGGCGTAGGTATCGGGCCGCACCCAAGATGTTCGCCTTGGGATCGAAGCGATTTGAAACGCCAAGGTCCCGCGCTGTCCCTGGCATCAATTGCCCCAAGCCTGCGGCCCCGGCCTTGCTGATGGCCATCGGATTATATCGTGATTCCGTCCATACAAGAGCGTCGAGAAGGCCGCTTGGTAGCGAGTATTGGGCCTCAGCAGCGTAAACATGAGGAAGGTAGCTTGCCCGACGGAAGCCCGATGGCGCGCTGCCTTGGGGCTTTGGATATCGATAGGGCGGATAGGTTCGACCCGCATCGGTAGCCGGCGGCTCGGACGAGGCCGTTGGAGGCTTTCTCCAAATGCCGTGTTCGACGAGAAGGAAGCCATCGGTTCCTTCTGCAACGCGGAAGCCATCGGTCGTCAACTCCGAGGCAACGGTCATCTGAGTGGGCTCAAGTTCCTGCGCGTGAGCGGGGAGGACGAACCCAAGTCCTGCCGTTGCCACTGCGGCTACTGCCCATTTCAGTCTCATTCCCGAATCCTTTGGTGGTCGAATCGGGAAAGAACATATATAGAACATGCGATGTAGGAAAATGAAACGTCAGCGACGCAGAGCGGAGGCTGCGCGGGTGGAGGCACGTTACAATGGAGATGCCCCCATGCACCAACACCGATCATCCCAATTCCAAGGTCTGCAACTGGAAACCCGCGCGCGCAAGATAGTCGAGCAGCTGGGCGGTGCCTGGTCGCGTTCGCGCGGAATGTGCTGCTGCCCGGCCCACGACGACCGCACTCCTTCGCTAAGCATCACGCTCGGAAAGCGCGCAATTCTTGTTCATTGCTTTGCCGGCTGCACGAACGAGGCGGTGATAGAAGCCATGGCCGGGCTCGGAATACGAATTGCGGATCTGTTCGACGGCACGAGTGGTCCGATCGTGGCCGAACCGCGCGAGGAAGTCGCCAATCGCAATGCGCTGAGGCTCTGGCGTGAGGCGTCGACCATCGCTGGCAGCCCCGCCGAAAAGTACCTCGTGTCCAGAGGCATCACGATTGCTTCGCCGGAGCTGCGTTTCCACCCGCGTATGCCTCTGGGGCCAAAGGGTGCTGTCCGGTTTCTTCCCGCGATGGTCGCGGCCGTGCGCAATGATGCCGGAATTCTCGCGCTGCATCGCTCCTTCCTCGACCTCGACAAAACTAGTTTGGCTTCTTTCGATCAGCCCAGGCGTGCGTTAGGCAGCCCCGGTTCTGGGGCGGTGCGTTTCGCGCACCCGGATGAGGGACGCCTTGGCCTCGCAGAAGGAAACGAAACGGCCCTCTCAGCGATGCAAATGTTCAAGGTTCCCTGCTGGGCGACGCTAGGAAACGAACGCTTCGGCTTGGCCACAATCCCGGAATCGGTGCACCAGCTATATCTCTTTGTCGACAATGATGCGGGCGGGCGCCTTGCTGAAGAGCGTGCGCGAGAGGCCTACGCTTGCGAAGGGCGGCTGATTGTCACCAGGCGTCCGGAGCTAACCGGCGACGACTGGAATGATGTGCTCATGCGCTCAGTCCGAGCTGCGGTCTGAATGTCGGTTAGAGGAAAGCGGGCTTGGGGCCTTGTGAGGCCCCCGGGCGGATCCATCCGAACGGACACCCGGACAAACCCAGGGCCTCTTCAGGAGGTCTCTCATGTCACACGCAAATACCGCTTTCGCATTCTCCGATCCCGCCGAGCCGCAAGTGCTGGCTGCGGCGAGGGCGCTGGCCGCGCGGCTCGCTGCAGATCAAGCAATTTCACGGGTCACTGTGAATGCAATGATGGCCGATCACTTCGGCGGTAGCGACGCCGAAGGACGCTGGTCCGTACGCGATGCCCATGCCGCACTTGAATTGGCGCAGGTGCTGTTCCTGGCGCAGGCAACTGAATTCTCACCTGCAATGTCATCCAGCTTTGCCGATGAGGCTTTCACGCGCCTTGAAGGTCTGGTCCCGACCCAGTCCAACCGGAGCGACGAGCAGATCGAGTGGCAACAATTCGCGACGCCGCCCCGTCTGGCCTGGATGGCTGCAAAGGCATGCGCGATTTCTGCCGCTGAACTGGTTCTCGAACCGTCGGCCGGGACCGGGATGCTGGGCGTATGGGCAGCAAAGGCAGCTGCGCGTCTCGCTCTCAACGAGATATCGCCGCTGCGCCGCGAATGCTTGGGCACTGTGTTTCCGGAGGCGACAGTCACGGGATTTGACGGGGAACTGATCGACGAACTTCTCACGCCCGACGTGGGTCCGAGCGTGGTGCTGATGAACCCGCCCTATTCACACGGTATCGAGAGGGGCCACGATAGCCGCACTGGCGACCGGCACTTACGTTCTGCCTGGAAGCGCCTTATGCCCGGTGGCCGCCTGGTCGCTGTGATGCCCGAATGGTTCGAGCTTCCGAAGTTCCTCGCCGGGATCGCTGGTCCCCTCTCGTTGCGCCTCAACGCGACGATTGAGCGCGGTTTCATCAAGCAGGGCACCTCAATCTCAACCCGGCTCGTGGTTCTCGACAAAGCTGAGGATGGTACCAGCCCGATCATCGCCCAGCCGGCAAACTTTGCCGAGCTTCATCTGCTGATCGATATGCTCCCTGACCGGGTAAGCCTGCCCGCGGGACCCAGCATCGGCATCAAGCCAGCATTGCCGCTTCGACTGGTGGCGAACAGGGCGAAACCAGTTCCACTTAAGGTCCATCCAACCGCTGCGGTGCCGTCGATCCTGCCGCTTGATTTTACTCCGCTCGAAGCACCTGCGCCGATCGAAAGCCAGGTTGGGCATTATTTGCCCTACCGGCCGAGCCGGATCTCAATTGCGGATGCGGTCTCCCACCCGACCCCGCTGGTCGAATCTGTCGCGATGGGTTCGATAACCGCACCCGTGCCTGAAGTGGTGCCTCAGCTTCCTTCGAGTATCATTGCTGGAGGCGTCCTATCCGCTGCGCAGGCCGAGACCCTGATCTATGCCGCAAGCGCGCATGCCCGCGATCTGCCGGGCCGGTTCGAGCCCGACGACATGGGCTGCGCTTTGAAGGCGAGCGCTGAGGGGCACGCCTACCGCATGGGCTACTTTCTTGGTGACGGAACTGGCGCAGGTAAAGGCAGACAAGTCGCATCTGTCATCCTCGACCGGTGGGTGAGGAATGAACGGCGCCACATCTGGATTTCCAAGAACGAAGCTCTGCTCGAAGATGCCCGCCGCGACTGGAGCGCGCTCGGCGGCCTTCCCATCGATGTCCAGCCCCTTGGCCAATGGAAGCTCGGTGTCCCGATCGGGATGCGCGAGGGCATACTCTTCGTGACTTATCCGACACTGCGTTCGGGTCGAAGCGACGCGACCCGGCTCGATCAGATTCTCGAATGGGCAGGGGAGGACTTCGACGGGCTCATCGTCTTCGACGAAGCCCATGCGATGGCCAACGCCGCAGGCGGGGAGGGCTCACGTGGTAAGGTCAAGGGATCGGAGCAGGGCATTGCCGGTGTTCGCATCCAGAATCTGCTGCCGCGCGCCCGCGTGCTCTACGCTTCGGCGACCGGGGCATCCGACGTCAATAATCTCGCCTATGCCACCCGTCTTGGCCTCTGGGGTCCCGAGACGGCTTTTGCCAATCGCGAAGCCTTCGTCGCAGATATCCGCGATGGCGGTATCGCTGCAATGGAACTGGTTGCGCGCGATCTGAAGTCACTGGGGCTGTACGCGGCGAGGGCACTTTCATTCGCCGGAGTTGAGTACGAGATTCTCGAGCATTGCCTGACCCCCGACCAGGTAGCGGTTTATGACGCCTATGCAGACGCCTGGGCAATCATTCATGCCAACCTGCGCGAAGCTCTCGAGGCAACGCGGATCGTCGACACTGACAGTGGCGAGACACTCAATTCAGGTGCCAAATCGGCTGCGCTTTCGGTGTTTGAAGGCACCAAGCAGCGCTTCTTCGCGCAGCTCCTTCTATCCATGAAACTGCCGAGCCTGCTGCCTGCGATTGATACGGCACTTGCCGACGGCAACGCTGTTGTAGTGCAACTTGTCTCGACCGCCGAAGCCATGCTCAACCGCCGCCTCGCTGATCTCTCCGATGCGGAACGTGAAGCACTCGAAATCGATCTCTCCCCTCGCGAATATGTGTTATCTGGATCTCCGGATAAGATCGATTCTTTGCAGTCGAGATTTATGTCGAGTGGTTCGCGCGCGGGCGCAGGTTTCCGTGATGAAGACATCGTTTCTACTCCAGATAATTAAGGTTGTGGGCGATGTCGGAGGCGAAAGACCTCCGGAGCTATGCTCGTTTCCGAACGTCGTTGAGCATCATGATCAGCGGGTCAGCCGGAGGCCTGAACCGGCCTGGCTTGATCGCTGGCGAGCCGTGTGCGGCGAGGATCTGCAGCTTTTCTTCCGGGTCGGCGCGCAGGTAGGCTTCAGTGCTCTGGATGCTGGCATGGCCGAGCCAGAGCGCTACTTTGCGAATGTCGCCGGTCGCAGCGAGCGTGTGCATTGCGCAGGAATGCCGTAGCACATGAGGCGTGACCCGCTTGCGCAGCAGCGACGGCTGCTTCTTTGCCGCCGTCCCGACATGCAAGGCCAGCCTGAACGCAAATCCATCGCGCGTCATTGGCTCGCCTTTGGCGTTGAGGAATATCTCCACCGCCTGACATGGCGGCCTGACGGCGAGCCAGGCCCGTAATGCTGCCTGCGTCTCGCGCCACAGGGGCAAGACGCGCTCGCGTCGGCCCTTGCCGATAATGTGAACCGTCGTGAGCGAGCGTTCTGGAAAGTCTTGTATCTGCAGCGACAGCAACTCGGCGACCCGCAGACCACCGGCATAGGCAAGGTGCAGCATCGCCCGATCTCGAGTGCCCAGGCGGGACCGGGGATCAGGTGCGTCGAGCACCGCAGTAATCTCATCTCGTGTCAGATAGTCGATTAGGGTCGTGTCGGTCCGCTTTGTCGGCACGGCACGAACGCGCAGCGCCAGGTCGAGGCAAGCTGGGACGCGATACTCGACGTAACGGAAGAACGCCCGGATCGCCGCGAGCCGGGCATTGCGAGTTCTGGGGCTGTTCTTGCGCGCATCTTCCGTATGGTCGAGGAACGCCAGGATCAGCTCGGGATCGAAATCCTCGATCGTTAGGTCAGTTGGCCGTCGCCTGAGCCGATCGGCTGCGAACCGGACCAAAAGCGCGAAGCAGTTCGCATAGGTCGTCACCGTATGCGGGCTGACATTACGCTCGCGGGGAAGATGATCCCGCAGGAACGAGGCGAGATGGGGAGCGAGCGCGGTCATGCTGCACCTCCCAGGAAAAGCTGCTCACCCGCGACAGCGATGTCGCGAAGCAGCACCGGCGTTGCTTCGAGATACCAGTATGTGTTGGCCAAGTCCGTGTGGCCCAGATAGGAGCTGAGCGCTGCCATATGATGTCGGATCGCTTCCCGATCGCGAGGACAGGACTCCAGCGACCGAACGGCGAACGTGTGGCGTAGGTCATGGACGCGCATGCCGGGATCTCCGGGCGGGCCACGAAAACCCAACTCGCGCGCTAATCTGACGAACATTATATAGGCGCGCGTTGTGCTGGGGGCGTGCCCTCGGATGTGAACGAACAGATCATTGCCGTGGGCGCCGAGCTGCCGCCGAACAGCGAGATAAGCCTCCAACGCCTTGCGTGTTGATGGCTGGATCGGCAGGAGGCGTTGCTTACCGAACTTCCCGTTGCGGATGATCAGACCGTCGGCGGTGAAATCCTCGCGCTGCAGTGCGAGCGCTTCGGAAAGTCGTAACCCGGTTGTTGCGAGCAGCCCGAACAAATAGTGGTAGGTGTGTGGGCTAATCTTGCCCTTGGGCGGAAGATCAAGGGCGGCCTGCATGATCGCCTGAACCTGCTCGGGCTTGATGATGTGAGGCGTCGGGCGACGTCGCTTCCCTCTCCCGAATACGCCAGCTGGGGGCACCTGATGCTGCCGATCCTCAGCATGGGCATAGAGACAGAAGCGACGTAGATGGTCGAACCTGTCCCTAGCCACGTTCTGGGGAACTCGCCGACCGGCACCAATCGTGGAGCCGCTCGACTGTGACGTGCCGATCGCCGAAACCATGAGCATAGGCGGCGAAGAGTCGGAGCAATCGCTCCTGCACCTCAAACTTGCGGCCGAAACTGCGATGCAGCGCGACATACCGCTCGATCTGTGCGTTCATCATGCCCTGTCTCCGGGCCAATCTTGGGCAACTTTGAGCAGCATCGGAACGTCGACCTTGGCGTAGATGGCCGTCGTCGCTGGGGACCGATGGCGCAGGATCGTGCCGACCGACTCAAGGCCGGCACCGGCGCGCAGCATCCGTGTGGCCAGCGAATGCCGGAAGGCGTGAGCGCCCGTCGGCACGCCTTCGATGGCGCCCCGATCCAATACACGCGCGACGATGCCGGCGATCTCAGCCGACGAACTGAACGGCCGAAAAGGAGGTTGCACCCGAACGAACAACACCTCCTCGGCGATCGGCGGGCGGGCCCGCTCGATATAATCGAGGATCGCGTCCCCGGCATCCTGTGGCAATGGCAGGCGGTCGGGCCGTCTGCTCTTGCCGCTCACCCGAAGATATCCGTCGTTCCAATCGATATCGGTCAAGCGCAACTGGCAGATATCGCCAGCCCGCAATCCGAGTCTGGCCAGTAGCAGGATGATGGCCTTGTCGCGGATCTCCACCGCGGTATCGGCCTGGCAGGACGCAATGATCTTCTCGATCGTTGCATCATCCATGTAGCGTGGCAGGGTGCCGAGACGATAGCGCCTGATCGGTGGAAAGGCGTGTTGGAGCGCCGGCTCGCACTCCCCCCGCGAGACGAGAAAACGCACATAGCTCCGCATGATGCCAGTGATGGTCGAAGCGGAACCCGGCGCCTGAGCGATGCGATGACCGACGATCCGCCTGATGATGCCCGCGTTCAGCTCCGAGGGCTTGGTCAGCTCCGGCAGCCAGTGCTTCACCTCGCCGCAATAGCGTCGGATCGTCTCGGCCGAGCTGCCGCAATGCGCCTTCAGCCACGTCTTGTAGGGGGCCAGAGCATCATCCTGGTGATCCCAGCGGTCGACTTGCGAGAGAATGTTCCGATCGCGAAGAAAACCAAGGAAGCGCCGGGCTCCCTTGCTACGGCGTAGCGGCCCGAAATGACCGACCAGCGTCCCGCGCTTGCGGTAGACCGGACAACGACAGCTGTGGCCAGCATATAGGGCAACATGATCGTCGGTGACATCCTGCCACCGCAGACGAGAAAGGCGGACCCATGCGGCAAAGTGCGCCGCTTCCGAACGGTAGCTCTTGATGACCGCGGCGCTGTAGTGCTCCTGTACCAGGAATACCGCATAATCCGCCAACAGCGTGTCCAGGCGGTCCACGTCGTCGGGCACGTCGATAACGCCCTGGTCCTCCAGGAAACGGACGAAACGCCGGACTTTACTGGTGAAGCTTGGTCGGTCAGGCTTGTGCAGGGGAAAGCCCTGACAGCGACACCGATGCTTCTCGAAACGTCGGACGACAGCGTCATCGACGGTCGATACCGCGATGCCCTGTTGTTCGATCCAGAACAGGAAATGGCGAGCGGCAGCTTTGTAAAGCGCTGCTGATCCTGCCGCGCTCCCCAGAAGAGAAGAGTGGAAGGCGGTGGATAGAGCTTCTGAGGTGGGAGCGTCTCCCGTCCAGGGCTTGGGCCGTCCGTACGAAACGACCGTCTTTGGCAACGTCATAGATCCTCCAGCTTGTTGGTGCTGGAGGCACTTTAATTATCTGGAGTAGAAACGATGTCTTCATCACGGAAACCTGCGCCCGCGCGCGAACCACTCGACATAAATCTCGACTGCAAAGAATACGTGGTCGATTACCTCACCAAAAGCTTCCCGGTTCGGTTGATGGCGGTGTTCACGGACGAGAATGGCAATGCCCGGTCCGAACCGATGAGTGATGAGAATGGTGCTCCTGTTCTCTGTCGTTCGGCGCTTGCCGCGCGCGACCGCATGATCGAGCAGCTCTGTGCCTTGCCGCCGATCGCGACGGCGCTCGATGCGATCATCGAACGGTTCGGTGTCGATCAGGTCGCCGAAGTCACCGGCCGTACCCGCCGCCTGATCGTCGGGCGCGATGGACGCCAGGTGCTCCAGTCGCGCTCTCCGCGCGCCAATGTGGCCGAAACGCGAGATTTTATGGACGGGACAAAGCGGATTCTGGTTTTCTCCGATGCCGGTGGCACCGGCCGCAGTTATCATGCCGACCTTGCGGCAAAGAACCAGATGCGCCGGGTCCACTTCCTGCTTGAGCCGGGCTGGCGGGCCGATGCCGCAATTCAGGGCCTTGGCCGTACCAACCGCACCAATCAGGCGTCGGCTCCGCTGTTCCGCCCGGTGACCACCGACGTGCGTGGCGAACGTCGGTTTATATCGACCATTGCACGTCGGCTCGACAGTCTCGGGGCACTGACCCGAGGGCAGCGCCAGACAGGTGGGCAGAACCTCTTCGATCCTGCCGACAATCTCGAGAGCACCTACGCCAAGGAGGCGCTCCATCGCTGGTTCGGCCTGTTGTTCGCAGGCAAGCTGGAAGCCGTTACGCTTTCTCGGTTTGAGGAATTGAGCGGGCTCAGGGTCGAAGGGCCCGACGGCGGGATGGTCGATGACCTGCCAACAATCCAGCGCTGGCTCAATCGCATCCTCGCATTGCCGATTGCTCTGCAAAACGGCGTATTTGACGAGTTTCTCGGCCTCGTCGAAGCGCGGATCGATGCAGCACGCCAGGCCGGCACGCTCGACATTGGGGTCGAGACCATTCCGGTGGAGCATTACGAGGTGCTGACCGACACGCTACTGCGCACCGATGCGCTGTCGGGCGCGACTACGCATCTCCTGGAACTCGAGATCGCCCGCGCGCTCAAGCCTTTGCGTCTCGAACGCCTCGAGGATCTCTACGGCTTTTCACGTGCGCGTCAGCAGCTTCTCCGTAATACGCGCTCAGGCCGGATCGGGCTGCTTGTCCCAGCGCGCAGCCTGCTCACAGACGAAGGTATACGGGTGGCCCGTTTCGAACTTGTCCGCCCCTTGAAGCACGGACACATCACTGCCGATCAACTCGAAGAGAGCAATTGGGAACCGGTGGACCCAACCGAATTTCAGCGCCTGTGGCAGGCGGAGGTCGATGACGCCGCATCAAATCACAAGCGCGAGCGACTGCATCTTGCAACCGGCCTGCTGCTTCCGGTGTGGGACAAACTACCTTCCGACTATGTTCGGGTCAGCCGGATCTCGGCGCGAGACGGACGCTCGCTGTTAGGTCGGGAGGTTCCGCTTCATTGCGTGCCCGAACTGTGCCAGGCGCTTGGGCTCGAAGACGAACATTCCTTTTCGGCAGAGCAGACCGTCGATGCGGTGCTCGGGACAGGGCGACCGATGCAAATCAAAAGCCGCGAAGCGCTTACGCTCAAGCGCAGCCTCGTGAATGGCGCGCAGCGGCTCGAACTGGCTGGTTGGTCGGCGTCGCGCCTCGATTGGTACAAGGCACATGGGTGCTTCACCGAGATCATACGCTATCAGACGCGGCTTTTCGTCCCGACGACGAACGCAGTGGCGGTCTTGGCGCGGCTTGCAGGCCAAATTTGATGCATCTTGCCAAATGGCATTCAAAGTGGTATATGCTGCCATATGGAGAATAGTCATGCTGGCTCTGCAACCAATTGATACCGTCCCCCACGCCTTCCGGCCCGATCCTGTAACCCAAGAGGAAGCAGCGGCGATGTTCCGCGCCGTGCTGAACCTGTTTGGGAAATGGGAACTAACCGACGAACAAGCCGCGACTTTGCTCGACATGCCGGTTCGCTCCTATCGGCGGTGGAAGGCTGAGGGTGCAGGCCGTGTCTCGCGCGATGGCGCGGCGCGGCTCTCCAACCTGATGGGTATCCACAAGGCGCTGAGGATCATCTTTTCAGAAGCCCAGCGTGGCTACGCCTGGATTAAGGCAGGTAACGCCGCCTTTGCCGGAGCGAGTGCGCTCGATGTCATGCTTGGCGGCGAACTGACCGATATCATGCGGGTGCGTCGCTATCTTGATGCCGAACGTGGTGCCTGGTGATTGATCCCAAGGCGATTCCGGTTGCCCAGGTCGAGTGGGAAGACGCTGTACGGATTATCCGCAGTGCCTTTCCACCGATCGACCTGTTCGAAGACATCGCAGACCCTGCAGATTGGCCGCTGCTGATCTCCGCCGAGCAAAAAACAAATCCCCGCATTATGGCGACGATCGGCAATCTCGATCTGGTACCTGCTGACCGCCGGGTAGGGGGCAACGGCGCATCCTATCTGATGGCCCCGTTCACGCATGTCAGCACTGACCGACCAAGTCGATTCACCGATGGGACCTACGGCGTCTTATACGCGGGGGATGCATTTGAAACTGCGCTGTTCGAGACAATCCATCATCATGTCCGCTTCATGGCTCGCACTTCCGAAGCGCCAGGTTGGACCTCGCAGTTCCGTGAGATCATCCTTTCGGTAAGCGCCAATCTTCACGATCTCAGGAGCCTTGCCGCAGGCGATCCCGCACTTGATCCCGACAACTATGCTGCATCGCAAGCCCTCGCTGTTGAGCTTAAAGGGGGCGGGGCCGAAGGTCTTGTCTATCCGAGCATCCGGCATCCGGGTGGTGAATGTGTCGGCTTGTTCTACCCGGACTGTGCATCCGACCCCACTCAGGGACGTCACCTCGACTACCACTGGGACGGAATGGGTGTCGATCTGGTTCGAGATGCGGGTACAGGGGCAGTGTTTCGGGTGGTCGGTTCTGCTTGAGCGAAAGATCTACGGCGCGCAGGCCAAAAGGCAATCCAGCTATGAAACGATATCCGCCCAACTCAATTTCAACGTAGTGCCCTTCACCTTGGGCAGGGCTTTGCGGTCGAGCAGCTTGCCCTGCACCTCAAAGTCAGAATCAATCTTCACGATCAGGACCTTGCTAAAGTTGCGCCTGAGATTGAGCGTAATTGTGTCGTTGCTCTTGAAAGGCGTAATCGTCTTCACTTCAACGAAGTGATTGCCAATTTTGCCATCTGATCCTTGTGCGTAATTCCGGTGCAGTTTGAGCCCGTGAGTGATTGCCCCATAGAGTTCGCCGAGATCGCCATACACCTGAAGGTGGCTACCCGTGAGCTCGTAATAGTTCTGCGCAACAGCGAGCAAGTCTTGAAAGATCGGAACCAGATCGACGTCGAGGTTCGGAAACCGGGCTTCGAACTCCAAACGCGCCAGATGTGTGTTGATCTCAGTCCAGGTAATCCATTCACCATCATCGTAAATGGCGTTGTCTTCGTTCCACATGTCTGTTGGGCCGTGCATCATACTGGTGTGACATGCCATCTTACCAGTAAATGACTGGTTTCCTTATCAACGACTGCGCCCATAGAAGAGGAAAGGAAGCTTGCTTCTGACTGAGCCGAAGGAGCGTCGATGGTCGATGCTTGAGCTCGCAATCAGGAGTAAGTCCCATGATCAAGACGATCCCGCTGACCAAGTTGGTCCAGTCCCCTCGCAATGTACGCCGTCACGGCGACCCAGTCGCAGATTCCGAACTGAAAGCGAGCATTGCAGCCCATGGGTTGTTGCAGAACCTCATTGTTCGGCCTGCGGCTCGTGGCAAATTCGAGGTCGAAGCCGGAGAGCGCCGCCGGTGCGCCTTGCTGGCGCTTGCCGAGGAGAAAGTCCTGCCGAAGGGCTACGAGGTTACCTGCCTCGTGCTTGAGGACGATGCGGAAATCGCAGTCGAAACGAGCCTGGCCGAAAACTTCCATCGCCTCGCGATGAACCCAGCCGATGAAGCGCAGGCTTTCGCTGCCCTTATTGATGCTGGTGCCTCGACGGAAGATGTCGCGCGCCGCTTCGGGCTGACGGTCCGCTTCGTCGAAGGCCGTCTGCGTCTCGCGATTCTCGCGCCTGTCGTCTTCGATGCTCTGGCATCCGGTGAAATCACTCTCGATCTCGCCAAAGCTTTCGGCGCGACCTCCGATCAAGAAATTCAGGCTCGCGTCTATGAGCAAGCGTCTTCGGGCTATTATGCGCCCAGCGTCGACAGTATCCGACGCATGGTGCTCTCCGGCACGGTTCGCGGCAGCGATGCTCGGGCCCGTCTTGTCGGTCGCGAAGCCTATATCGCTGCAGGTGGCCGGATCGAACGCGAACTCTTCGACGACGATGACAGCGAGTCCTGGGTCGATGTCGCGCTTCTCGAAACGCTCGCCGTGCAAGAGATGGAGAAGCGCGCCAAGGCGCTCGCAGCAGAGCAGGGTCTTGCCTGGGTCAAGCCGACGCTTGACGCCTATGCCAGTCACGATCTCGTCGAAGGCCTCATTCGACTTCCAGCCGAGCCGGCTCCGTTGACTGACGCCGAACTGGCCCGCCTTGATGAGCTCGATGCCTCGTACGACGAGCATGCTGCCATTCTTGAAGACGAAGACAGCGCCGAAGAAGCAATTGCTGCGGCCGAGGCGACGATCGAAGCGATCGAGCGCGAATGCCAGGACATTCGGGCAAAGCCCCCGGAGCTGGCACCCGAACTGAAGGCCGATGCCGGAATGATCCTCGTTCTCTCGCGCGACGGCACACCGGTTCTCCAGCCGGTGTTCTATGGCGAGCGCGACATCGAAGTCGTTGGTGACGAAGATGTCGTCGAAGTCGTTGCGAGTGTCGGCAGTGATGGCAAACGCCGTGCAGCGCTTTCCAAGCGCCTGGTCGACGAACTTGCGATGCAACGTCGTGACGTGCTCGCGCTCCACGTAGCCTCGGATCCCGGCCTTTCGCTTGACATCATGGTCTTCACCCTCGCGGATGCCGACACCCACGACTGGCGGTCGCGCGCGGCCACGACCCTGCGTGGCGGCGTCCCTGCGGGTCCGATTGTCGGGTTCGAAGCGAAGGATGCGCCGGCAAGCGCATCCCTTGCGGACCTGCGCTCTGGTCTCGATGAGAGCTGGCGATCTGGCGAGGACGCTTCGTCGCGCTTCAAGATGTTTCGGGCACTCGCTGATGAAAGCCGCGCAGCATGGCTCGGCTTCGTCGTCGCTCGCACGCTCGAGGCGAGCCTCAACATGGCAGGCGAACGTCAGATCACGTTCCAGGATCATCTGGGCAGCACGATCGGCATCGACATGGCGCAATGGTGGCGTCCGACCGCGGCAAACTACTTCGACCGCGTCTCGAAGCAGGTCATCCTTGATGCGCTCACCGATGTTGGCGGTTTGGAACTGTCCTCACGCTTTGCATCGGTGAAAAAGGGCGATCTTGCGATGAGCGCCGAGCGCGTCTTCGCGGGGACCTACATCACCGAGGTCGAAGTTCGGGAAAGGGCGCTCGCCTGGGTGCCCGAAGTCATGCGCTTTGCCGATCAGCCGGAAATTCCTGCCGATAACGAAGCGCAAAGCCCCGACGCGGATTTCGTCGCCAACGACGACAATCAGCCCCCGAGCGAGCTGGCCGCCTGACCTCCTCCTGACAGGAACGGCTGCTCGCCACCGTGAAGCGGTCCTCCGGCACATGCCGGGGGGCCGCTTCCTTCATGGAAAGAGAGCGGAGGGGGCTCCGGGATCTCCGGCACTGACCGACGGAACTGTCGTCAGGCCATTTCAGGAGATCCAACATGGCCTATCGCAAGGGACAAAGCGGCGGAGTGTCGCCTGCTACCCGTATCACCCAAGAAATCATCGCCCGCCTCGAGTCCGGCACGAAGCCGTGGATCAAGCCGTGGCGCGGTGTGCCGGTCGCGCGCCCATTGCGGGCGTGCGGCGTCCCTTATCGCGGCATGAATGTATTCTGGCTCTGGATGGTTGCCGACATGTGCGGTTACGCCTCGCCGTTCTGGATGACCTACAATCAGGCCAAAGAACTGGGCGCGCAGGTGCGCAAAGGTGAAAAATCCACCATCGCCATCTTCTACAAGAGCTACACCAAGGAAGTCGAAGCACCCGACACCGGCGAAAAAACCGACGAAAGTCGTCGTGTGCTGAAGGCCTATCCGGTTTTCAATGCTGATCAGGTCGAAGGTCTGCCCGAGCGTTTCCATCCCGCCGCGACGCTTGAGGTGGTGGAGCCCGAGGGCCGTCAGGCTGAACTCGACTCATTCTTTGCCCGTATTCCGGCCGTACTGCGGCATCAGGGCGACGAAGCCTATTATGAGTCAGTGGCTGACCGGGTGACAATGCCGCCTGCGCATCTCTTCTCGGGCTTCGACCACTATTACGCGACGCTCGCGCACGAGCTGTCGCATTGGACCGGCCATGCCAGTCGCCTCGACCGCAATCTCAAGAATCGATTTGGTTCTGCAGCTTACGCTGCCGAGGAACTCATTGCCGAACTTTCGAGCGCCATGCTTGGCGCTGAACTCGGTCTGCCAGTCACCCACCTCGATAGCCATGCGAGCTATATCGAGCACTGGCTCAAGCTCCTGAAGCAGGATGACCGTGCCATTCTCACCGCTGCCGCGAAGGCGGAGGAAGCATCAAGGCTTCTGCTCAAACTCGGAGGACGGATCTCTGCCGATGATACCGACGAAGCGTCTGCCGACGCTGCGTTGGCCGCCTGAAGGAGGGTGTCATGGGCCGATCGGTCAGTTACCCCAGCGGGGCCATTGTCGCCTTCACGGTGCTCGAAGTCGAAAACGACGACGACTGGGACTTCGAATATGAGTGGCTCCGCGAGGATCTGCGTGAGCGCGCAGGGCAGGCATTCCCTTCCCTGATCGCGCACGACGGTTGGCGAGGCCGCGAAGACCGCATCCTCATGCGCAATGCCTATGCAGATTTCGGCGTGTCGGTTTACGCCGGCCTAGTCGCGGTGTGGATCGTCGAGCGTGACGATGGCGCCTATTGGGATGCCGATTGGCGCACGGCCAGATCGCCCAGAGCACAACGCTGGCTGTCCCAGATCGCCCCGCGTTTTGAAGCGTTGTTCGGCGACTACGTCTGCCTCGGTCACATGTCGAACGGTGAAGGCGTTTACGCAAAACGGGTGGCCTGAATGCGCCAGTCACTTTGACCGTGGCGAGGTGCCTGTCCTCCCTGACGAAGCTTGCTTTTGCACTCATGGTCTGAAGCCATGCGAGAAAGGCCCTGGGCCAGCCGCCAGTCTTCCGCAACCCGGCTTGCGCAGGCCCGAGTTGGCCCGGCCCTGTGGGCCGTTGGCCTGCCCGCGCCAGCCTGCCCAAGCAGGTTTCCCCTGTCGGGTGCGGAGACTGCCTCCAGCTGGCCCTGACGGGCTCTCGCTGGCGCAGCCATGAGCGGGTGCGTCAGCCTCACGCCAGTCAGGAGGACAATACCCATGCACTCATCATTTTCTGACCAACTTGCCGGCCTCGATCTTTCCGGTTTTTCGATTGGTCCTGCCCCGGTTTCCACCAATGATTTTCCGGTCCACGATGCGGTAGTCCAGACGCTCGAAGCTGTCTGGTCCGATCTATTTGCGATGGTCTCTGGGACTGCGCTGGAGGCCGATGCCGAGGACCTCGGCTGGGCGTTCGTCAACATGTTTCACCGTTCCGCGACCCGCAAATCGACCGCAGTCGACCGCGCAACCGACGAAGTCCGAGCGCTCCTCGCTACTGCCGATGGATCCGAAATTCACACCCATGAACTCGAGACCCAGGTTGAGCGGGCACAGTGTGCCGAAGGGGCCATGATCGCTCTCGAAGAGATGCGCGAAGTGGCCGCTGCCCTCTATCTCAACGAATTCGGCTCCTCGTGGAAGCCCGTGTCGAGTTCGCGCTTCAATCACAGCGCCATGCTGACTTCCGCGCTTGTCGAGGGGCGCGAGTTCGTCCGAGCCCGGTCCGAAGCCAAGCGCCGCGCCGCCATGCCAGAAGGTACGCCGGTGATATTTTCCGGTGGCCGCACACGCCATCCAAACGAGCAGGACGCTCTCACTTTTGCCAACAATGTCTGGGCTACTCTGGACAAGGTTCACGACCGGGTTCCTGACATGGTTCTTGTCCACGGCGGTGATACCAAGGGCGTTGACCGTCTGGCATCTTCATGGGCGGAACGACGCAACATCCCGCAAATCAGCTTCTCCCTCGACATGCGCCTGGGGGCACGCGCAGGATTCAAGCGCAACGAGCGTATGCTCTCGCTTGACCCCCGTTATGTCGTCGCCTTTCCCGGAAACGGGGTCCTGGAGCGCCTCGTCATCGAAGCGAAATCCCGTCGGATTACCGTCGTCGATCGCCGCGGTCCGCTTGGAACTTCTCCCAAGCGCGCGGCTCAGGATACCGACTGATGCGTCCGGCATCGCGCCAGCGCCATCGGCGCTGGCGCAGCCCGTCAGAGGAAAGAGATCGCCTGATATCGTGGGCAAGACGATCGGTTCTTGCCCGCACATATCAGGAGATTTCTCATGACTGATTTTCAGGCAATCATGGCGGACTTTACTGTCCGCCAAGCCGAACGCGCGGCGCAGGCACAAAGTGAAATCCAACGGCTCAAGGCAGCTATCATTGCCCCGCTGCGCAATGCCGAAATTGCCCGCGTAGAAATCCGTTTCGATGGGTGCGGCGACAGCGGTGCGGTCGAAGAATGCGTCTTCTCTAACGCCGGCGGGGCGAGTGTTCCGTGTCCCGAAGTGATGATCGACTGTGCTGGAGAAGGCGACGACCAGAGCCTCAATTCCGCCCTCGAGCAACTGACTTACCTTGCTCTCGAACGCCATCATCCCGGATGGGAAATCAATGATGGTGCTTGCGGCGAACTGGTCATCGACGTGGCTACGCCGAGTTTCGTTCTGGACTGCCAGCTGCGTTACACGGCGGCCGACGACCATTCGACTGATCTCTAGGAGAAGTGCGATGGCTCATTGCTATTATCACGCCCTATCGTCGGTTCGGAAATGGGGAGGGGTGGTGGACGATTACCTCCCGCTCCACCAATGGTTTGACCAGTCGAAGGCGATCTTTGCTGATCCGCGGCACCGGGCCCTTCGGCACCATGCCGAAGGCATCTTCATGCTCGAAACCCTGTTCGGGCCTACTATCGTCAACGCCGATAGCCGTGTTGTGCCCGTTCGCCTTGTAGGCGAACAGCACGTCCGCGAGGACTTGGGTGCGATCCCTTCCTTTGCGGATTGGGGGCGCCTAATCACGCCCCAAGACTGGATGTTGCGGGGTCATCGTCTGGAAGAGCCTATGCCGCTTGGCACTGTGGAGACTGCTGCTGGCGGTGCGTTTTCAGGGGGTCTTTCGTCCGCTTCGGGAGGAGCGTCCGTAGTCGAGATATGATGTCGCCTTCGAGGCAGGCGAGGTCAGGGGTACGTGGCATCCCGATAATACGAAAAGTCATGGCTTGGCCTGTGCAAGGCACTCGGGACCAACCCGGCCTGTAAGCAAACCTTTCCTGAAGCATCCCCGTCGAGACGCGCAACCCCGATCAGGTCCGGCCGAGTTGCCGGGCTGCGCCCGGCTGCCCGCACCACCCGAACCAGATCGAGGTTTCCCTTCGGTGCGCTTCGCCGTGGCCGCTTCCTAGTCGGGTTTGCAGCCGGGATGGACCCGGAATGCTCGATCAGGAGAAAGACCATGACCAATCTCGTAATCCTCGTTGGCCGCATCGCCCGCGATCCCGAAACCCGTACGACCCAAGGCGGCACCAACATCACCTCGATCTCGGTCGTCACCGACCGTCCCGCCCGCAAGGACGGCAAGACCTACAAGGACGAAAACGGCTACACCGCCAAGGACAGCGAATTCCACCGCGTGACCTGCTTCAACGGGCTCGGCCAGAACGTCGCCAAGTATTGCACCAAGGGCCAGCTCGTGACGGTCGAGGGGCGCATCCACTATACGCAGTGGGAAGACCAGGACGGCACCAAGCGCTACGGCTGCGAGATCATCGCCGACAAGGTGGACTTCCTCACCAAAGGCCGGGCGTCGAACAATGAGGGTGCGCCCGACATCGACGAGGACTGAGTTCTTCCCGCAAACAACAAGGCTCCGATGGTTCGCGCCATCGGGGCCTTTTTTTGTGCTCGCTGGCGTGAACGGCGGGGCGGGGCATCGAGCCCACACCCCGCCGCGGTTGAAGTGTCAGGCGGGGGAGAGCCGCTTGAGGGCATCGTCGATCCCGATGGTAAGCGATGCGCGGATGAGCTGCTTCAGTTGCGCCGGTTCGATCGTCTCGGCTCCGCATTCGAGAAGAACCTTGCCCAGTTCGGCGGCCGCTTCATCACGGAGCCTGGCCTCCTGTGCATCGAGTTCTTCGCGCTGCTCGCGCAGTTTTTTGAGCGCATTACGCGCGCTCGGTTTGGACCTGGCCATCAGATTGTCCTTTCGCTGGCCGTTGGTCCCCTCCACGCGCGACAGTGCCAGCATGGGGCCATGTAGGAAAACGGTTTTTGCCGCGATGCCAGTGCTTTTCACGCTGACGTTGGAGAGGTCTCTCTCGCAGAAAGTCCAAGTGTGATGCGGGCTTTGGGGCCGCGTCAAGGACGACGGGGCCCCACCATTTTTACCGGGCAAGCCCGGCAAAAATCGTTTCCCCCATCGCCGCTTCGCGGCCGCGCTATGCGCGGTCCCTGACCCGACCCGTCACCCACATCCTCGCAGCTCCTGATGCGACGCATCGAACATCAGGAGGAAAGATCATGTACGCTTCACTGAATATCGCGCAGGGTTCATTCCAGGCAGATCAGGCAGCCTTCGTTGCCGCACTCGACAAGGCTCATGCCCGGTCCCTTCACAGCTACTTTACCCAATATGTCCTGACCGATGGTGAGGCAGGTTACATCGCGGTCGATGAGGGCGATTACGGCGCACTGCCCAAGGCCATGCTGGACCGGGTCATCGACACAGTGCCTGGAAAGCTGAGCGATGAATTCTGAGGCTACACACAAGGAGGAAGTCCGTCAGGACTTCCTCCTTTCTTTTTGCTCGGGTCCCGTATTGTCGCTCCCGTAGGCATCGCGCGAGCATTCCCTGCAGCATCAGTCCTCGGCGTTAGACGCATCGAATTCCTCCAGCCGATCGGGCATGTCGAGTACCTTCATGGCCGCTGCTGAAATAGCCTCTGCCTTCGTCGGAAAGGCTTCCGCTGAACTGATCGACACGCCGCTCGAATAGGTCACGGTTGCCTGGAAACCATTGCCTTTGGGTGTCGCGCTCAGTGTTACGTCCGCCATAGCCATGCTCCCGGTGGGATGCCCGCGACACCATTCTTCCTGCCGGCGGACTCGATCGATCTTTAACACGATCGGCAATCGAGCGGCATCGTCTTCGTCCCTTGGTCTTGGGAATTCAAAACCGTCGATCCCGTGCAGGTCATGACACTGGAACCTACCCTCTAAGCTGGGGACGGAAGAGCACACCGAACGCAGTAGCTGCTGCTGGTGAAGCTGAGTTAGATTAGCGAGTAACGGCCGATTTTGGCGAGTGGCAGTTTCTTGCTGCCTAATCTCAGCGCGACCTTGCCATGGCTCTGTCAATCGGAGACGAGCTGTAGCAAGTCTGACAGCACCCAATTGGGTCCAATTTTCAATCAGGTACAGTTAGTCTGACAGCTCCGCAACGAGTTTTCCGGCGAACCCCCAATCTTCAAATTCAACTTCTTGAATCACGACATGGACGTGCTCGGGCCTCTTACCGAGGTGCTCCACCATTAAATCTGTGACACCTTTTACGATCTCTCGCTTGGCTTCCTTGGTAGCGCCCTTGGTAAACTGGACATTGATATAAGGCATCGCGGCAAATCCTGTTCAAAAATATGATGTGAAATCATGGGCTTCTGTCCGAATGCCGATGAATCATCAATGTCGCCGTGACCGGCAACTTTGCCTGCTTCACAATCCCGAACTCGTCGGTGGGGCGATTCTCGGGCAATTCATTGCAGGCATTGCAAGCCCGACCGATCAATCTGACTTTTTCTCCGAGCCGGAGAACATCGATTTCCATTCCTTGGAACCGGGCTTAGCTTGCCATTTCATCTTGTCGGACAGAACACTCAGGCCCTCAGAGACAGACGGGCGAACCTTGATCTGGTCATACCAACGTTTCACATTTGGATAATCTTCAAGGTCCTGGCCCTGCATTTTTCGGGGCCTGACCCATGTGAACGTAGCTATATCGGCTATCGAAAATTCGTCCGCCAGATATTCATGATCCGCCAGCCGGTTATCGAGCACTTTGTAAAGGCGAGCGGCCTCTTGTGTGTAGCGGTCTACCGCATATTCGATCTTCTCGGGCGCGTATGTTCTAAAATGGTGTGCCTGCCCGAGCATCGGCCCCATGCTACTCACCTGGAAGAAAAGCCATTGCAGGGCTTCCAGCCTTTTCACTTCAGACTTGGGAAGAAGCTTTCCGGTCTTTTCAGCCAGGTAGAGCAATATGGCGCCAGATTCGAATATCGCAACCGGCTCGCCATTTGGACCATCGTGATCGATGATGGCGGGAACCTTGTTGTTTGGACTGATCTTAAGAAATGCCGGATCGAACTGTTCACCGGCCAGAATATTGATTGGCGTAACTTTGCCAAGCAATCCCAATTCCGCCAAAGCAATCGTCGCCTTGTATCCGTTGGGAGTAGGCCAGAAAAACAGTTCGATCATAGCGTGCGACCTGCTCCCCTTATCCGACGATCTTGAGATGATTCGAACGGTCGAGAAGCATTCCCGGGTTCATAATCCAATCTGGATCAACAGCATTCTTTGCGCCAGCCAACATATCCCGGAAAAGCGGGTCCACTTCCTTGTCGTACCACGGACGGAAGCTGCGTCCGACCGCATGGTGGTGCGTGATTGTCGCGCCAAGCTCCGATATCGCATCAGAAGCCACGTCGGAAAGCGCCTGGTAATGTTCAAGGCTCGTCTCGTGCGTGGAAGGCGCAACGACGGAATAATAGGGCGCCGGCCCATCGGGATAGAGGAAGGAGAATCTGCGGCAAACAATGCCACCGCCGGTCAGCGCTTTTTGCGCCTCGCTGACCCGGCGAATAATTTCCGTGTCCACGGCTTCGAATTTGTCCCAGGTATAGGCCGTTTCAAAGGTAAAGCTGACCACGCCCATCGCAGCGCGCGTATGCATCAATCGCGGCAGGTAACGGAATTGCTCGCGCCAATTCCCCTGCGCGCCGCTGCGGCTTGACTTCAAGGCATCGCCGCCCGATCCGGTCTTGGTCACGACTTCACCGCCGTGGTCCTGGCAAATTTCAACGCCGCGCTCCAGCCAGACATCCACGGGATGATCCGCAGATTCAAAGCCAAGCAGCAGCACAGATTTTGTGCCATCACCAGCGCCATAAAACTGGGCATCTTGCGCGTCCAGATAACGACAATTCGCAGGAAACAGGCCTGCCTGTGTGATCTGCCGAATGGCTGCGGCACCTTGATAGAACGTGTCAAAGGTGATGGTCGCATTCGCCCGGAAGACCACTCGCCCCTGAAGCTTCATCCATGCCTGTGTGATAATCCCGAGCGAGCCTTCAGAACCGATAAAGAGGCGGTCGGGATCCGGGCCGGCACCTGATCCCGGCAATCTGCGATTTTCTATCGTTCCGCGCGGCGTTACGACCCTGAGGCTCTGCACCATATCGTCAATATGGGTAAGGTGGGTAGCATAGTGGCCCGAAGAACGCGTCGCAATCCAGCCGCCAAGCGATGAAAACTCCCAGGATTGCGGAATATGTCTCAATGTGAGGCCGTGCGGCTTTAGCTGATCTTCAAGCGAAGGCCCAAGCGTACCTGCCTGGATAAGTGCGCAGCGGGAGACCGGGTCAACCTCCAGCACCTGGTTCATGTTCCCCAAATCGATAATTACCGAACCGTCGCAATCCTCCGGGGCAGTAAAGCCGTCCGTGACACTTGATCCGCCGCCATATGGAATTGCCGCATAGCCATTATCACCGCACCAATCCAAAACTGCGGCAACCTCGGCCTCGTTGCGAGGATAGGCAATCACATCAGGCGGATTGGTAAAATCTCGCCGAAAAATGCGCGTCAGGTCCTTGAAGCTCTTGCCGTAGGAATGAGAAACGCGATCCCATTTGTCTGAATTACAAAAAGACGACAAGGAAGCAGGGATGGAGATCCGCGATTCCCTCAACTCGATTTCCTCGAGCGTTGGATCAGACAAGACCACCGGCTCATCAATGCCCAGGCGTTTGCCAACGCGAACGGCCATTTCCTTGACCTCAGCCTGGGAAATGACCTCGTCTTCGTATCCCCAGCTATGCCATTTGCGCCTCTTACCATAGTAGCCAGCTTGCTCAGTCATGATTCAATGCCCTCAGAAATCAGTTTGAGCACCAGAAGTTAACGGGTCGACGAACCTATTCTATTGCCATTGAAGTCAGTTTTTTGACAGATTCATTCAACTTCGTGCGCGGCCGGGATCTCCCTTGGATTGGAAAATTCAGACAAGAACCTCGGCTATTGCGGGCTGCTACAGGCCTCATGTTCAGGCGCGAGAAGCCCATCAGCCAATTCAACTGCTCGCGGTCGCTGCCTGCGAAGTGATTCGTTGTTAGGAACCGTTGCATGTCTGGCTCCAGCGTCGATCCCGAGACACTTCCCAGCCAGGGTCAGGTCTCATAAGTTGATTCAGAGGGCGCAGGAAGATGCCCGACAGACCAAGCTCATCCACGAGGCACGGGAAGAGTGGCAGGGTGTACGGCAACCGCATCTGCATGATGTTCTGCTTGATCAGGGTGAGCAGAGCTGTCCCAACCGTGTGGCTCGCCTTGCATGGCAAGCCGGGATCAAAGCTCAAGTTGGCTATAAGCGGCGTCCAGACAGCTATTGTGGCACGCCATCAGTTGTGATCGACAATACGTTGGATCGCCAGTTTGCAGTGTCAGCGTCCGACGCAGCATGGGTAACAGACACCACCTTCATCAGAACGCATGAGGGCTTCGCTTACCTCTCAGTGGTGATCGATCTCTATTCACGGCGGTGGTTGGTTGGCAGATACAAAGTCGGCAGACCGCTGATCTGGTCTGCCAGGCACTGCTGATAGCGGTGTGGCGCAGAAAGCCGAAGAACGTAGTTCTGATCCACTCCATCAGGGCTCACAGTTTATCTCCCGCGAATGAACCTGGCTCCTCCATGCCCACAATCTCAAGCACTCAATGGGCAGGCGCGGGAACTGCCATGATAATGCGTTCGCTGAGAGCTTCCTTAACCTGCTCAAACGCGAACGGATCCGAAGGCGGACATAAAAAACCCGCGCAGAAGCTCGGCAGGATGAGTTCGACTACATCGAAATTCTATAACCCCGTGCGAAAGCACGCCACAAACCCCATGTTGTCACCTGTGAACTTCGAACGACAGCAAAAACAAACAATGAAGGCGTCTAGATCACTAGGCGCTATTCACTTCAATGTCTTCAATCTCAATGTTCCCCGTCAGCGCCTATGGCCCAGTTCATCGATCCGAAGTCAGGTGAAGTCTTGTCATTGCCGCTCCAATCGGAGACAAGTGGTCTCAACTTTGGTGACGCGAAAATGACCCACATCTCATACAAAAAAAGAATTTTCAGATATTCGACAAGTTACATCGTTGAGACTCCTTGTTGATTTCGCGCGCGAACACGACATTCCAGCCCTCGAAATCCTGAAAGGAACGGAATTAGATCTGGATGATATTGAAGACCCATATTGCGAAATTCAGGTCTGGCAAGAACTCCGAGCAATTCAAAACTTGCTGGAGATAGACGATGATCCTGCCAACGGCGTGATTTTGGGAATGCGCCAACACCTGACCTGTTATGGAACACTAGGTTTCGCCATGATGGCTAGCCGCACGCTGGAACAAGCGCTAACGATTGGCGCCAAATTCTACAAGATATCTTTGTGGATCAACGAAGTTTCCGTTGTCCGAGATCCTGACACCATCAAATTCGTGATTCTTGGGCACAAGCTGCCACCATTCAGTCAACACTTTCTAGCTACAAGAGGCATGGCTGCCCTGGTTACCTGGGTCCAAGAGTTAACCAATTCCGAAGTATATCCATGCCAAACTTCATTCAAGAACGATAGACCGGACAATATGGATGAGGTTGGAAAGGCGTTTGGAACAGAAACGCTATTTGGGCAGAAAAACTATTCAATTTCATTCAATCGCAGCTTGTTTCGTATGCAATTGAAATTCGATGACCGTTGGTCACGCATGAGATTAGAGGACAAGCTGAGCAACACCCTTGAAAGGCGCCACTCAAGTACAAAAAACAGAGTCAAGGAAATGCTTCTGCAGATGTCAAATGAAAAGCTGTCCACTGAGCCAGAAATTTGTCGAGCTTTAGGGTGCTCAATGAGTACTCTGAGGCGTCGTTTGCATACAGAAGAAACAAATTTTCGACAAATCCAGTCCGAAGTTATTTTTGAACGTGCTTGCCAGCTCTTATTATCATCAACCATGACATTAGAGCAGATCGCTTACACGCTTGGATACTCTGAAGCAGGTAGTTTTTGTCGAGCTTTTAAACGGGTCGGTGGAATGGCACCCGGTCGTTGGCGCAAAGCGAATACATCCTAGCGATTCCACTGCTCAAGCTACAACCTACTCGGCAGGGCGCTTCGACCTCGACTTTTGGTTCTCATGTTCGTTCCTTCGTCACTACGACGAGAACCAAAACCCTCCTAAACTTCAACCGCTAATCTGTCTCATGAACGCTGACGGGGAACAGTCGCAGCTCTCATAAGCCTCTCTGTTGCGCCATCGCGTGATTTCATACTCGGCCGCGCCGTCAAAATAATCGAACACTGGAAATGGAATTCGACGCTGGGCGAGACGATGAAAATCAGTCACATTGTGACAGCCTGGAATATTCATCTGCGTCACTCCAAATCTAGGAGTTTTTGATGATCTTTTTGGATCGTCTTCTTATCAATCTTACCGGACGCGATACGAACCAATGGCTCGGTTGTGACCCGGATGTGCTTTGGGATTTTGAAACCGGCAATCTTGAGCTTCAGATTTGATCTTATGGCGTCGACGTCTACTTCCCGATCAACATATATTGTCGCCGCAACATCCTCGCCCAGCCTTTGGTCGGCTACGCCGTAAACGCTGACCTCAATAATTGCCGGATCGTTTAACATTGCCGATTCCACCTCGGCGCAACCGATATTTTCACCACCCCGAATGATGATCTGTTTCAACCGATCTACGATGTAGAGATATCCATCTTCGTCGAGATAAGCGATATCTCCCGTCCTGAACCAACCACCTTCCAGAAAATCGCCGCTCGAATCTGGTCGGTCCCAATATTTGTGAATCACCGAGGTTCCTCGAACAAGCAATTCTCCGCGCTCTCCGGCCTTTACAAAGTTATCGTCGCTGTCAACAATTCCGAGCTCAAGAACCGCGCTCACCCTGCCCGAACTGGATGGTCGCATTAGATATTCTTCGCCACCGATCGACGTGCCGATCGAGTTGGTTTCAGTCATCCCCCATCCGGTGTACGGCTTTGCATTCTTGAATGTCTCGTCAATGCCCTTCACTTGAGATTCAGCGCGCGCCGATCCGCCGCCACCCACGGCGAGCAAGCTGCTCACATCTTTATCCTGCTTTTGCGCCGCCAGCATAATGTCTCCCGTCATTGCGGGCGTTCCAACAAAGCTGACAATTTTTTCTGCCTCAACCAACTCGACAGCGACATTCGGGTCCCATTTGTACATCGCAACAGTCTTCCGCTTTCTGCGGAAACTGGTCAGCAATACAGCAAGAAGTCCGTTGACGTGAAAAAGCGGCATGCCAAGCAAGGCTGCGTCCGGATAATGCGGCTTCGATTGCCCTTTGGGCGCGCCACCGTGGATTGTTGCCAAAACTGCCAGATCAAGCTCCCAGGACAAGAGCGCCGCAATGATGTTGCGGTGCGTCGAGACGGACCCTTTGGGGTGGCCAGTCGATCCCGATGTAAACAAGATGACCGCATCATCATCGGGTTCGATTTGGATATCGGGAAGCTCGCCGTGCTGACGCAGAAGCTGATCGATGGGTGTGGCACGGTCACATGGCTCTGAACGGACCGAAATAAGAGTCAGAAAATCAAGACCACTTTGGAGTTTGACTCTGTCAAGCCGTTCCTGGTCGACTATGGCCACCTTTGCCCCGATATGCCTAATGCCATACTCAAGCTCGTCCGATTCCCACCATGCATTGAGCCCCGCGACGATCCCTCCGATAGAAGTTATCGCCGCAAATGCGAGCGCCCATTCAGGGTAGTTGCGAAGGCCAATTGCGACCCGGTCGCCAGGTTTGACTCCATAGTCATCGATCAGGCGTCTGCCCAGATTTGACGCACGCTGATAGAATTCCTCAAACGTGTAGCGCTCATCATTATAGACAAAAATGTCTTCTCGCAGCGCGCTTCGCTAATCAGCTGTCTGAGCGAGGTGGGTGCGTTTACGAACCACTTTACCTCGTTTCCATTCACACAGACATTTTGCAGTTCATACTTTCTTCCGGGTGCCGTAAGTTTTGCAATAGCTCTTGCCCTATCCACGATCCCAACCTTTCTAATCCTTCGCTGCAACTTTTGCTCAAATCGGCACAAGACTAATACGCTAACCTGGTGTCTGTGATTGCGCCCACACGATCACGACCTTCCAGCGTTGAACTCCACACCCGGCGTCTGCACATTGTCCTCAAGCCTGATCTGCGGCGCGCATTGCACACCGGGGCGTTCCTTCAGCTTGCATCAATTCTGGATGGACGCCTGGTTGATCGATTGCGCTAGGTGTAAGATTCGGCTTCATCGAGTATCATTTGCGCCTCTTACCATAGTAGCCAGCTTGCTCAGTCATGATTCAATGCCCTCAGAAATCAGTTTGAGCACCAGAAGTTAACGGGTCGACGAACCTATTCTATTGCCATTGAAGTCAGTTTTTTGACAGATTCATTCAACTTCGTGCGCGGCCGGGATCTCCCTTGGATTGGAAAATTCAGACAAGAACCTCGGCTATTGCGGGCTGCTACAGGCCTCATGTTCAGGCGCGAGAAGCCCATCAGCCAATTCAACTGCTCGCGGTCGCTGCCTGCGAAGTGATTCGTTGTTAGGAACCGTTGCATGTCTGGCTCCAGCGTCGATCCCGAGACACTTCCCAGCCAGGGTCAGGTCTCATAAGTTGATTCAGAGGGCGCAGGAAGATGCCCGACAGACCAAGCTCATCCACGAGGCACGGGAAGAGTGGCAGGGTGTACGGCAACCGCATCTGCATGATGTTCTGCTTGATCAGGGTGAGCAGAGCTGTCCCAACCGTGTGGCTCGCCTTGCATGGCAAGCCGGGATCAAAGCTCAAGTTGGCTATAAGCGGCGTCCAGACAGCTATTGTGGCACGCCATCAGTTGTGATCGACAATACGTTGGATCGCCAGTTTGCAGTGTCAGCGTCCGACGCAGCATGGGTAACAGACACCACCTTCATCAGAACGCATGAGGGCTTCGCTTACCTCTCAGTGGTGATCGATCTCTATTCACGGCGGTGGTTGGTTGGCAGATACAAAGTCGGCAGACCGCTGATCTGGTCTGCCAGGCACTGCTGATAGCGGTGTGGCGCAGAAAGCCGAAGAACGTAGTTCTGATCCACTCCATCAGGGCTCACAGTTTATCTCCCGCGAATGAACCTGGCTCCTCCATGCCCACAATCTCAAGCACTCAATGGGCAGGCGCGGGAACTGCCATGATAATGCGTTCGCTGAGAGCTTCCTTAACCTGCTCAAACGCGAACGGATCCGAAGGCGGACATAAAAAACCCGCGCAGAAGCTCGGCAGGATGAGTTCGACTACATCGAAATTCTATAACCCCGTGCGAAAGCACGCCACAAACCCCATGTTGTCACCTGTGAACTTCGAACGACAGCAAAAAACAAACAATGAAGGCGTCTAGATCACTAGGCGCTATTCACTTCAATGTCTTCAATCTCAATGTTCCCCGTCAGCGCCTATGGCCCAGTTCATCGATCCGAAGTCAGGTGAAGTCTTGTCATTGCCGCTCCAATCGGAGACAAGTGGTCTCAACTTTGGTGACGCGAAAATGACCCACATCTCATACAAAAAGAATTTTCAGATATTCGACAAGTTACATCGTTGAGACTCCTTGTTGATTTCGCGCGCGAACACGACATTCCAGCCCTCGAAATCCTGAAAGGAACGGAATTAGATCTGGATGATATTGAAGACCCATATTGCGAAATTCAGGTCTGGCAAGAACTCCGAGCAATTCAAAACTTGCTGGAGATAGACGATGATCCTGCCAACGGCGTGATTTTGGGAATGCGCCAACACCTGACCTGTTATGGAACACTAGGTTTCGCCATGATGGCTAGCCGCACGCTGGAACAAGCGCTAACGATTGGCGCCAAATTCTACAAGATATCTTTGTGGATCAACGAAGTTTCCGTTGTCCGAGATCCTGACACCATCAAATTCGTGATTCTTGGGCACAAGCTGCCACCATTCAGTCAACACTTTCTAGCTACAAGAGGCATGGCTGCCCTGGTTACCTGGGTCCAAGAGTTAACCAATTCCGAAGTATATCCATGCCAAACTTCATTCAAGAACGATAGACCGGACAATATGGATGAGGTTGGAAAGGCGTTTGGAACAGAAACGCTATTTGGGCAGAAAAACTATTCAATTTCATTCAATCGCAGCTTGTTTCGTATGCAATTGAAATTCGATGACCGTTGGTCACGCATGAGATTAGAGGACAAGCTGAGCAACACCCTTGAAAGGCGCCACTCAAGTACAAAAAACAGAGTCAAGGAAATGCTTCTGCAGATGTCAAATGAAAAGCTGTCCACTGAGCCAGAAATTTGTCGAGCTTTAGGGTGCTCAATGAGTACTCTGAGGCGTCGTTTGCATACAGAAGAAACAAATTTTCGACAAATCCAGTCCGAAGTTATTTTTGAACGTGCTTGCCAGCTCTTATTATCATCAACCATGACATTAGAGCAGATCGCTTACACGCTTGGATACTCTGAAGCAGGTAGTTTTTGTCGAGCTTTTAAACGGGTCGGTGGAATGGCACCCGGTCGTTGGCGCAAAGCGAATACATCCTAGCGATTCCACTGCTCAAGCTACAACCTACTCGGCAGGGCGCTTCGACCTCGACTTTTGGTTCTCATGTTCGTTCCTTCGTCACTACGACGAGAACCAAAACCCTCCTAAACTTCAACCGCTAATCTGTCTCATGAACGCTGACGGGGAACAGTCGCAGCTCTCATAAGCCTCTCTGTTGCGCCATCGCGTGATTTCATACTCGGCCGCGCCGTCAAAATAATCGAACACTGGAAATGGAATTCGACGCTGGGCGAGACGATGAAAATCAGTCACATTGTGACAGCCTGGAATATTCATCTGCGTCACTCCAAATCTAGGAGTTTTTGATGATCTTTTGGATCGTCTTCTTATCAATCTTACCGGACGCGATACGAACCAATGGCTCGGTTGTGACCCGGATGTGCTTTGGGATTTTGAAACCGGCAATCTTGAGCTTCAGATTTGATCTTATGGCGTCGACGTCTACTTCCCGATCAACATATATTGTCGCCGCAACATCCTCGCCCAGCCTTTGGTCGGCTACGCCGTAAACGCTGACCTCAATAATTGCCGGATCGTTTAACATTGCCGATTCCACCTCGGCGCAACCGATATTTTCACCACCCCGAATGATGATCTGTTTCAACCGATCTACGATGTAGAGATATCCATCTTCGTCGAGATAAGCGATATCTCCCGTCCTGAACCAACCACCTTCCAGAAAATCGCCGCTCGAATCTGGTCGGTCCCAATATTTGTGAATCACCGAGGTTCCTCGAACAAGCAATTCTCCGCGCTCTCCGGCCTTTACAAAGTTATCGTCGCTGTCAACAATTCCGAGCTCAAGAACCGCGCTCACCCTGCCCGAACTGGATGGTCGCATTAGATATTCTTCGCCACCGATCGACGTGCCGATCGAGTTGGTTTCAGTCATCCCCCATCCGGTGTACGGCTTTGCATTCTTGAATGTCTCGTCAATGCCCTTCACTTGAGATTCAGCGCGCGCCGATCCGCCGCCACCCACGGCGAGCAAGCTGCTCACATCTTTATCCTGCTTTTGCGCCGCCAGCATAATGTCTCCCGTCATTGCGGGCGTTCCAACAAAGCTGACAATTTTTTCTGCCTCAACCAACTCGACAGCGACATTCGGGTCCCATTTGTACATCGCAACAGTCTTCCGCTTTCTGCGGAAACTGGTCAGCAATACAGCAAGAAGTCCGTTGACGTGAAAAAGCGGCATGCCAAGCAAGGCTGCGTCCGGATAATGCGGCTTCGATTGCCCTTTGGGCGCGCCACCGTGGATTGTTGCCAAAACTGCCAGATCAAGCTCCCAGGACAAGAGCGCCGCAATGATGTTGCGGTGCGTCGAGACGGACCCTTTGGGGTGGCCAGTCGATCCCGATGTAAACAAGATGACCGCATCATCATCGGGTTCGATTTGGATATCGGGAAGCTCGCCGTGCTGACGCAGAAGCTGATCGATGGGTGTGGCACGGTCACATGGCTCTGAACGGACCGAAATAAGAGTCAGAAAATCAAGACCACTTTGGAGTTTGACTCTGTCAAGCCGTTCCTGGTCGACTATGGCCACCTTTGCCCCGATATGCCTAATGCCATACTCAAGCTCGTCCGATTCCCACCATGCATTGAGCCCCGCGACGATCCCTCCGATAGAAGTTATCGCCGCAAATGCGAGCGCCCATTCAGGGTAGTTGCGAAGGCCAATTGCGACCCGGTCGCCAGGTTTGACTCCATAGTCATCGATCAGGCGTCTGCCCAGATTTGACGCACGCTGATAGAATTCCTCAAACGTGTAGCGCTCATCATTATAGACAAAAAATGTCTTCTCGCAGCGCGCTTCGCTAATCAGCTGTCTGAGCGAGGTGGGTGCGTTTACGAACCACTTTACCTCGTTTCCATTCACACAGACATTTTGCAGTTCATACTTTCTTCCGGGTGCCGTAAGTTTTGCAATAGCTCTTGCCCTATCCACGATCCCAACCTTTCTAATCCTTCGCTGCAACTTTTGCTCAAATCGGCACAAGACTAATACGCTAACCTGGTGTCTGTGATTGCGCCCACACGATCACGACCTTCCAGCGTTGAACTCCACACCCGGCGTCTGCACATTGTCCTCAAGCCTGATCTGCGGCGCGCATTGCACACCGGGGCGTTCCTTCAGCTTGCATCAATTCTGGATGGACGCCTGGTTGATCGATTGCGCTAGGTGTAAGATTCGGCTTCATCGAGTATCATTTGCGCCCCTTTTTCGCCGATCATGATGGTAGGCGCATTTGTGTTTCCCGATACAATAGAAGGCATGATCGAGGCATCGATAACGCGTAGGTTCCTGATGCCCCTCACCCTAAGTGATGAATCGACAACCGCCATCGGATCACTGTCCGGACCCATCTTGCAGGTGCCAACCGGATGATAGATCGTATCGGCACGGTTTCGAATGTCCTCGATCAATTCATCATCATTATTGCTGGCGGTCGCATATACCGGCTTGCCTCTAATCTCATCGAATGCAGGAGCCTGTAAGATTTGTTGCGCGCGTTTGACTCCGGCAAGCAACGTTGCGACGTCACGCTCATCCTTTAGAAATGCTGGATCGATGAGCGGCGGCGTTGCCGGGTTTGCGTCGGCTAAAGTCAAATTACCATGACTCTTGGGTCTGAGGACACAAACGTGGCAGCTAAATCCGCCGCGGCCGTGCCGTTTTAGTCCGTGTTGATCGACCAATGTGAAGGCAAAATGCAGCTGAATATCCGGCGAACGCTCATCCGGATTGGTGAAATAGAAGGCACCAGATTCATTGAAGTTCGTCGTCAAAATACCGCGCCTTCCGGCAAAATATTTGAATTGGTTCCACGCAACACGAAACACCGAGCGCGCATTTTTGCCCAGAACATGCTCGCTGTCAGATTGGTACATTAAGCAGAAATCTACATGGTCGTAGAGGTTCTCTCCGACACCAGGAAGTTCATGAACCACCTTGATTTTATGCGGATCCAACTTGTCCTTGGCGCCAATGCCCGAAAGCAACAGCAACTGTGGGCTTTGGAACGCGCCGCAAGAAAGAATGACCTCCCGCCTGGCTTTGATTAGCTGCAAGTTGCCGTTTAACTTGACCATCACGCCGGTCGCCTGACCGTTTTCAACCAGAACCTTCTCGACAAATGCTTGTTTGAAGATGGTTAGATTCTTGCGCTTTTCAGCTGGCGTAACATAGGCGAGCGCGGCTGAGCAGCGCTTGCCGCGATCCTGCGTCAACTCATAATAGCCAATGCCTTCCTGAGTTTCGCCGTTGAAATCCTCATTGTAAGGCAGCTGGCAATCCATGCCAGCCTTAATGAACATGTCGTTGAGCGGGTTGGGGCTGCGCGGAGGGGACACGGTTAGGGGGCCGCCCTGCGCGTGATATTCGTTCGCACCCTTAACCCTGTTTTGCGCCTTCTTAAAGAATGGCAGCACCTCTTCGTATGACCAACCCTCATTCCCCAATGCCGCCCAGTGCTCATAATCTTCCTTGGCGCCGCGTATGTATACCATCGCATTTATTGAAGAAGAACCACCCAACACCTTGCCGCGCGGTTGGTTAGCGTCCGCGCTCGTGGTGTAATTTCCGGTGTAGGCGATGGTGTATTCCGGGGTGGGGCATGCCCCACCCCGGAATGCGGCGTCGCTGGTGGCCACCGGGTTCATCGTTATGGTGGAGTTTGCACACTTCAACCGTGACGAAGAGGAGTTCCCGATGACCGAGGACAGATTACTGATCGAAGAGCTTGCTGCGAAGGGCGGCCAACCGGATTTTTTGCGCACCATCGCCGAGAACGTGCTGCAGCTGATCATGGAGGCCGACGTTGATGGCCTGATCGGCGCGGGTCGCCACGAACGCAGCAGCGAGCGCGCGACCTGGCGCAACGGCTATCGCGACCGTTCGCTGGATACCCGGGTAGGCACGCTGAACCTGAAAATCCCCAAGCTGCGTGCTGGGTCCTACTTTCCGGGCTTCCTTGAGCCCCGCAAGATGGTCGAGAAAGCGCTGGTTGCGGTGATCCAGGAAGCGTGGATCGGCGGGGTCAGCACCCGGCGGGTCGATGAACTCGTCCAGGCCATGGGCATGACCGGCATCTCCAAGTCCACCGTCTCCAAGCTTTGCAAGGACATTGACGAGCGCGTCCATGCCTTTCTGAAACGCCCGCTCACCGGCGAATGGCCGTATCTCTGGCTCGATGCCACCTATCTCAAGGTACGCGAAGGCGGGCGGATCATCAGCGTTGCCGCAATAATCGCCATGGCCGTCAACACCGAGGGCCGGCGCGAGATCGTCGGCCTGCATATCGGCCCCTCGGAAGCGGAGGTCTTCTGGTCCGACTTCCTGAAGGACCTTGTTCGGCGCGGTCTTACCGGCGTGAAGCTGGTCATCTCCGATGCTCACGAGGGCCTCAAGGGCGCGATCACCCGCGTCATGGGCGCCACCTGGCAGCGCTGCCGGGTGCACTTCATGCGCAATGCCCTGTCCTATGTGCCCAAGGGCCAGAACACTGTCGTCGCCGCCGCGATCCGCCAGGTCTTCCTGCAGCCCGATCAGAAAAGCGCAACGCAGGTCTGGCGACAGGTCGCCGACCAGTTGCGCACCCGTTGGCCCAAGCTCGGCGCCTGCATGGACGAGGCCGAAACCGACGTGCTCGCCTACACCGGCTTTCCCACCCAGCACCGCACGAAGTTACACTCAACCAATCCGCTCGAGCGGCTCAACAAGGAGGTCAAGCGCCGCGCCGACGTCGTCGGAATCTTCCCGAACGAAGACAGCATCATCCGCCTCGTCGGGGCTGTGCTGATGGAGCAGAACGACGAGTGGCAGCTCCAGCACCGATACATGCAGATCGAAGGCATGGCCGAACTCAACCAACCCATGATCGAGGAGGAAAATCAGCCCCTACACATCACCGCCAAAGCCGCCTGACGATGGCCCACGGCCACAGCCGAAATTACACCACCTTGACGGACGCGACCCGCGGTTGATATCCGCGCCGACCATTCAGCCCCTCCTGTGGCACGGTTTCGAAGCTCCAGTTATGCGGGCCTTTGGGGACCGTGAAGGCGAAGTTGAATGGAATCGAAATCAGCGGATTATTATGAGATCCTCCAGCTTCGAGGAGAGCAACTTGATACTTTCCATTCTCTGACAATCTACTGGCAACTGTGCATCCCGCAGATCCAGCTCCCACCACGACAAAGTCGAATTTGTGCATCCCTCGGTTCCTTACCCATATTGGTGTGCAGCGATACAAAGTCACTAGGCACACTTGCGCAGCAGTCCAAAATCCCAATGTTGGGGCTAATCTGGCACTTCATTTTGACAACTCAAAATAGTCGCAGGTGAGCTAGATGGTCACTGACATTCTTTTTCGAATTATGTGCAATTTCGCTCAAGCGCGATGAAATGATTGAGAAGTGCACGGATCAGTGTTGCCACTTTCCCGGCACCTCGACAGCCGGTAGGTAAACGGATCCACCACGGTTACACACTTGCTATTGCGGACGTTGGGCGGCAGTTCACAAGGACTGTAACTGATATAAATCCAGCCCTCGTCTCGTATCACGCTTCGCAACGCCTGGGCTTGAGAAACGACCCGTCGAACCTGCCAATCAAGTTGCGGCCAGTTCGCTAGTCTTGGCAGAACCGTGTGGTCATAACTTGGCCGCTCAAGCGCCAGTCACTTTCCTGCGGCTGCACCCTTGCCATCACTGCCAGCATCTGGATGAGCGTCGTACTTCGGCGATTCAGGGCTACTTGCAGCGGCTCTCATTTTCAGTTCTCGCAAATTTTCCTCGTGGGATTCCCTACTGATATTGTAGTTCATCAGCACAGCAAGCATGACGAGATAAATACCCGTCACTATGGGCACATAATACGCACCCAAACTCCAGATGGCTTCGTCGGGGACTGCGCTCGCGTCGACCTGTCTTGGAAAGCTCGCCAGATAGAGCACAAAAGACGCGATCAAGATCCCAAGCCCCTGAACACTCTTTTTTGCAAAGGTGATGGACGCAGCCAAAACCCCTTCTGACCGACGCCCAGTTTCCAGCTCGCTTTGTTCAGCGAGATCGGCAAGCATTGAAGCGACAAGGATGTTGAAGCAGATGATGAGGCCGAGATCGACAATTCCAAATATCAGGTTGAACCAGAAAATGAACGGATCGCCATTTGGCGGCAATAGATCAAGCAGCCTGAGACAGATGGGTATCGGGTGCGCCAGAAACGCCACCATACCCAAGATGATGGCAGCCCTCTTCTTGCCAAGATGTCTTGTCGCTACGGGGGCAAGCGCATAACCAATCGCTGCCGATACAAATATTCCCAGGGACAGATAGCCTGCCTCGGACGCTGTGAATTCCCAGAAATAGGAGCCGAAATAGAGGTGCAAGGAAGCCTTCAGCCCCAATGCAACCGCTCCCAAAATCGCCGCCAGAAACACTGCAAGGAAGGCGCGGTTGGACAGGGTTTCGAAAATCTCCTTGAATATCAATCGCAGCGTGATGTTGCGCTTCGGCGGCGCCTGATTGAGGTAGGGAATTCGCGATTGAGTGCCGAACGCGGCTATCAAGATGGCAACCAGAATCAGTGCCGAAGCGAGCATCCCATAGATCTCATAAGGTTTTCGCAGGCTAACAGCCTCGGACATGGCTGCTGATGCAAACATCGGAAATACGACAAAGAACATTGCGACATTCATGAGATTGCCGCCCGACCAGGCGAAGAAGTGCCCTAGGCTAATGAGCTTGCTTCTTTCTGTGTAGTCTTCTGTCAGTTCCGGAGCCAAGGCGACGTTCGGCGTTTCAAAAAAGGATATTGCAGTGCGGATAATGATTGACAGGACCAACAAGTAACCGACCATTGCCAATTCCGACCAACCTTCTGGGGGCGACCAGACCAAAAGAAAGCTCAATGAGACAGGGATTGCAGAGGCAAAAAGAAATGGGTGGCGCCGCCCCCAGCGAGATTCGGTGTTATCTGACCAATAACCCACGATCGGATCGCTGACGGCATCAAACACTAGTGAGATTAGCAAGGCCATGCCGACCAGCCTTGCATCCAGACCTAGAACTTGACTGTAATACGCAAGCAAATAGTAATCAAAGCCATTGGATTTGATCCCAAATGCCATGTGCCCGATACCGTAAGAGATACGGGTGCCAAACGGTAATTTTGGTTTGCCTACAACGCTGCCCCCAAGCGAGGGATTGTCATTTCTCGATGGCAATTCCTGCGCCCCAGCTTCAGGCACCAACTTTTCTGCACCCAGAACTGCCTTGTACTCCAAGAATTCGTCAAAACCAACTTCGCCCCATTCTCGCCCGTTGCCCGACTGCTTGAAGCCGCCAAATGGAGCATTGAAATCAGCGTGTGCGTTGTTGATGAAAACCTGCCCCGTTCTGATCCTGGATGCGACCTCAACCGCCTGCTCATGCGGCCCCTGGACGTAGCCGGAAAGACCATATGGTGAGTCATTTGCTATCTGAACAGCTTGATCGACATCTTCATAGGCGATGATGACTAGAACCGGGCCAAAGATCTCCTCTTGAGCGATAGCCATAGCATTGTTTACATTGGCAAAGATTGTAGGCTTAACAAAAAAGCCCTTGGTTGCGCCCGAAGGGCTCTCGACGCCGCCAGTTACGAGCGTCGCTCCTTCGTCAATGCCAACGCCAATAAGCTTCTTGACTTGCTCATATTGCCGCTGAGTGGAAATAGGCCCAATTGCCGGAGCGTCTGCATCAGCAGATAATGCGACCGGTATTGACTCTGCCGTTTGCTTGGCGATCGCAATCGCTTCTTCTTGCCTGTCTGCTGGCACAAGCAACCTTGATCCGGCACTGCAGGTCTGCCCAGCATTTGACATCAAACTGCGCACTGCCCGCACGACTGATTCTTGCAAGTCAGCGTCGGGCAAGACCAGATTGACTGATTTTCCGCCGAGCTCTTGCGAAACGCGCTTGATCGAATCTGCGGCTGCCTTGGCGACCATTGCCCCAGCCCGCGTCGATCCGGTGAAGCTGACCATGTCGACTTCGGGATGGTCCGAAAGCGCCGAACCAACGACTGATCCTGAACCCGTGACAAGATTGAAAACGCCGGGGGGGGCACCAGCGGCATCAATGACCTCAGCCAGCAAAATAGAATCGAGCGGTGTTTGCTCGGCAGGCTTAAGTACAACCGTGCATCCCACTGCCAATGCCGCGGCAATCTTGCATGCGACCTGGTTGAGCGGCCAGTTCCAAGGTGTAATCATGCCGCAAACACCGATGGCCTCACGTCTGAGGTGAGTGGTGCCCTTCGCTTCCACAAATTTGAATTTTTCCAGAACATCAGCCGCTGTGGCGAAATGGGCAATTCCAGCTGGAACCTGAGCCTGCTGCGCCCACCATAAGGGTGCGCCCATCTCCTGATTGATTGCCTCAGCAAATTCGTCAGCGCGGCTCTGAATGCCCGCTACAACATCTCGCAACAGCTTGACGCGCGATTCCCTGCTTGATTGCGAAAATGAATCGAATGCCTCCCGCGCAGCCCTAACCGCAGCATCTACATCGGCTTTATCACCGCTGGCGATCTTCGCACAAACTTCTTCCGTCGACGGATTTATGACAGTCGACATATTGTCGGAATGCGGCGACACCCATTGTCCACCAATGTAGAGGTTTGGATACTCTTTCACGTAATATTCCAGTTGTTCTTGAGCAAACTCGATTGAGCCAGCAGTTGTAATAAAGCGAGAGCCAGACAGATATTGCCCAATATCAACTGGCTCTCGTTCCTCTTCATTAATGGATCGGCTAGAATTTCGCGCGGGCCGTTACGCCATAGGTGCGCGGTTCTTGAACAAACGCACCACGAGCTCGCGAGCCGCCAAATCCTCTTAGCGGGATATTGAACGTGACAAACCGGGTGCGCGTGTCAAAAACGTTCCTCGCCCAAGCTTCGATTGTGAACTGCCCGTCGGCAGCGCCGAAACCGAATCTGAGATCGACTTTCGTGTTACCGGGCTGAATGTCCTGCGGCAAAGGCAGTGCTGCTGCTACCGCAGCGCGCACATCATCCTCTGTCAACGCCCCTGCCGTGGCCGGCAATTCGGTCGGGCGGGTGCTGGTACGACGCTTGGACTCGTACCGCACCGTTGCGCCGCCAAACACTGACATACCTGCATTGCCAATCTCGGTGTTGAAATCAAGTCCTCCGATCAGCACCAGTTCAGGCGCATTGGTCAACCTGGTCCCGCACAGCGAAGTCGCCGCCGGTGTGAAATTGGGATCCGTGGGGTCAAAACTTGCGCAATCGCTTGGATAGCGCGCGTCCGTATAGGAACCTGCGAGGTTCAAGGTCACTGCGTCTGAAAGGTCAAAGCCAGATTCAATTTCCACCCCCGTGCTTAACGCCTTGTCGGTGTTGAATGTATTGAACCGAGTCCCATCAAATTCTAACACCTGAAAATCTTTCAGATTGGTATGGAACAACGCAATATTTGCCCAGGCCCTGCCACCCAGGAACCTTGACTTCAAGCCAAGCTCAAACGCGTCAACTTTCTCAGACCGGAACGTCGGGTCAGCTCCGCCAGATGCTGAAGATACATCAAGATTGAAACCGCCTGATTTGAAGCCTTGAGAGTAGCCACCATAAAGAAACGTCCGATCGGCAACTTCATACCTGACATTTAGAGTATAGGTTAGACGGTCATCACCGAACTTCTGGTCAAATGGTTGCGGGATGAATTGAAGAAACGGACTAGTGACCGGATCGCCAACGAATTGCTGGAAGAAACTATTTGGATCACTTGGATCAAAGAATGGTGAAGTGAAAATCCAGCAATTGGTCTGCACAGCCGTTGCCAGCCGACCCGGGCCACCAGCACCAAAGAAACCATCAGTTGGGTGATATGCCCCGCCTGGCGCCAGATAGCCTGCCAGACTGTTGAAGGTCCCGAAACATGCATTGTGTTGACCGGGCACTTGCTCTGAAAGTTTAGCATTCTTGGATTCATCCACGTATCGAGCGCCAACAATAAGGCTTAGCCTATCGCTCAATTCGATGACATTGTGGGTAAAAATCGAAAACGATTCGCCCTTCTGCTGCGCACGCGGCGCAGCGTAATCGAGCACGGAATTCGCTCCGCCCGCAGCGAAATTCAGTTCATTGAATACAGGCTGACCCAAAGCCCCAACGCTAACCGCTTCCTGCATCTGATCTAAGAAAAAAGACGTGTATTTCTGGTCGATTTTTTCATGCGAGTAGTAGGCGCCAATGATCCAATCCAAAGCGCCGTCAAATGACTCGCCTTGCAATCGCAATTCGTGTGACGTCGACTTGATGCTGGTCCCGTTAAGTGGATCCAAATCTATTCCAGGATTGAGGGCTCTGATTTCAGGGCAGTCGCCGACCGCATAGACATTCAATGCGGTATAGTCACCGCGACAACTGTCGGCAAATGAGTCCCCGTAATAGCCAAGATAAGACAGCTCACCAAATGGCAATGAAACACCATAGTGAGCCGCAATACTCCAACCGTGGAACGGATTGACAAAATTTGTATTGTCGTTGGCGAGGTAAGGATCGACCGCATCTGCCCCTACGTTAGGAGCACCGGCTGTGGGTGCGAAAGCAGAGAATGGCGCAGAGTTCGCCTCGATGAATGGCGAGCGCTGCGTCCAGATTGCCATACAGCAATCATCTTTGCCTCTGTTATAGCCCGTTCCTAACCGGAGTTCGCCCGCATCCTCAAGGTCGAACAGCAACTGTCCGCGGATCGAAATCCTGTCTCTTGTTTGCGATTCATCACCAACGACATTGGTGATGTAGCCGCCTCTGTTTCTATATGCGCCAGCAATGCGCAAGCCAATCTTGTCCTGAACCAGAGGCACATTGAAGCCAGCCTGCACACCATAAAGATCATAATTGCCAATGGTGGCGTTGACGAAGCCCTCCACTATGTCTGTTCTGGGCGGATTGGTCTTGATCACCATTACGCCTGCTGAGGTGTTCCTGCCAAACAGGGTGCCTTGCGGCCCCTTTAACAACTCAATTTGCTGCACATCGTAAAGATCAGAGAGAGCTGCACCCGGCCTCGGTAGATAGATTCCATCGATGAATGCGCCTACGGAGCTTTCTAGCCCGATGTTGTTGCCCGTGGTCCCTACCCCACGCAAACGCAGGACCAGACCGCCTGTCACCGAATCAGACGTACTGACTGCGTAACTCGGCGCTGCGCGCTCAAGGTTGGTAATGTCTTCAATACCCTTTGAGATCAGTTCTTCTTGACCGACAACAGTCACAGCAATTGGCACTTCCTCCAACGTCTGGTCGCGCTTGGTCGCGGTGACAACGATATCCCGTTCACCTTGCTCCACCTTCTCGACTTCAGCTCCCCCTTCTTGCTGAAGCGCCAAAGCCTGACTTGGCAGTCCAAAACACCCGACCGTAGCAACCACAAAGGCAATCCGCGAAGTCTGCCGAACTAGCTGCGGCAATTCTACACTAGATTTCACCTTCCTCCTCACACCTGCCACAATTCTATCTCCCTTCCCTCCACTTTTCCCCATTCGTGAATGTTGATTACCGCTGAGAGTTGACCCGGGAAGGATATAAATTTCCGTCGAGAACTGACCCATGTTTGAACCACCTCTGGACGCAGGTTTGGAGGCAACATGGAGTGATCGATATGGCATTATTAAGTGTGATCAGACGTTGGCATTTCCGCGACGGGATGGCGATCCGCGAGATTGAACGGCGTACAGGCTTGTCACGGAACACGATCCGCAAGTATTTGCGTGAGCACACGGTCGAACCGAAGTTCAAGGTTCCTGACCGACCCAGCAAGCTGGACCCGTTTGCCGAGAAGCTGACCGGTTGGCTGCGGATTGACGCGACCAAGTCACGTAAGCAGAAGCGGACTGCGAAGCAGATGCACGCGGATCTGGTGTCCCTTGGCTTTGACGGTGGCTATGGTCGTGTCGCGGCCTTTGTGCGGGCATGGAAGGCGGACCGGCAACGGGACGCTCAGACCAGCGGTCGCGGTACATTCGTGCCGCTGGTGTTTGCGCCAGGAGAGGCGTTCCAGTTCGACTGGAGCGAGGACTGGGCGATCATTGCGGGCAAGCAGACCAAGCTGCAGGTTGCGCATACCAAGCTGTCACACAGCCGTGCCTTCACCGTTCGGGCATACATGCTTCAGACCCACGAGATGCTGTTCGATGCCCTGACCCAAGCCTTCCGTGTGTTGGGTGGTGTGCCCCAGCGCGGGATCTTCGATAACATGAAGACCGCAGTCGACCGTATAGGAAGCGGCAAGACGCGACAGGTCAACGCCCGGTTCGCTGCGATGGCCAGTCATTACCTGTTCGAACCGGAGTTTTGCAACCCGGCTTCCGGGTGGGAGAAGGGGCAGGTTGAGAAGAACGTGCAAGATGCGCGCCGCCGCTTGTGGCAGCCGATGCCCAGCTTCCCCGATCTCGAGACGCTCAATGCATGGCTTGAGGTGCAGTGCATAATGCAATGGAGCCATATCCAGCACGGCAGCTTGTTCGGCACTGTTGCTGATGTTCATGCCGAAGAGGTTGCCAGCCTGATGCCGCTGGGTCGTCCCTTTGACGGCTTTGTCGAGCACACCAAACGGGTATCTCCCACCTGCCTGGTGACGTTCGAGCGCAACCGCTACTCTGTGCCGGCATCCTTCGCCAACCGGCCTGTGTCGTTGCGCATTTACCCGGAACGGATCGTTGTCGCCGCCGAGGGCCGCATCCTGTGTGAGCATGAGCGGATTATCGCACGTTCGCACCACCTGCCGGGACGGATCGTCTATGACTGGCGGCACTATCTGGCCGTAATCCAGCGCAAGCCCGGTGCATTACGCAACGGCGCGCCGTTCATCGAGATGCCCGATGCGTTCCGCCAGTTGCAAGGCCATCTTCTCAAGCGTGTCGGTGGTGACCGTGAGATGGTCGAGATATTATCGCTGGTCCTCCAACATGACGAACAGGCGGTGTTGTGCGCCGTCGAGCTCGCGCTGGAGGGAGGCGTGCCGACCAAGACGCACGTTCTCAACATCCTGCACCGGCTGACCGACGGCAAGGCGCCGCCGGTTGCACCGATCGACGCGCCGCAGGCCCTGCGTCTTACACAGGAGCCGCGTGCCGATGTCGGCCGCTATGATAACCTGCGGGAGCTGCGCGCATGAGCGGTCTTGGGCGTCATGATCCGGCAAGCGCTGCCGTCGAGGTCATGTTACGCGGCCTCAAGATGTATGGCATGGCTCAGGCGGTCGGGGAGCTGATCGAACAGGGAGCGCCCGCGTTCAAGGCCGCCGTGCCGATCCTCTCCCAGCTGCTCAAGGCAGAGATGTCCGAACGCGAGGTCCGGTCCATCGCTTACCAGATCAAGGCGGCACGGTTCCCGGCTTACAAGGATCTGGCCGGGTTCGACTTTGCATCCAGCGAGGTAAATGAGGCTCTGGTGCGCCAGCTACATCGTGGCGAGTTTATCGATGGTGCACACAATGTCGTGGCTTTGGGCGGCCCCGGCACGGGTAAAACGCACATCGCAACAGCTCTGGGCGTCCAGGCGGTCGAGCATCACCGCAAAAAGGTGCGGTTCTTCTCCACGGTCGATCTGGTCAATATGTTGGAGCAGGAAAAAGCCATAAACAAGGCAGGCCAGCTTGCCGAGCGCCTACTGCGCCTCGACCTCGTCATCCTCGACGAGTTGGGCTACTTACCGTTCAGCCCGTCCGGCGGGGCGCTACTGTTCCACCTGCTGAGCAAACTCTACGAACGCACCAGCGTCGTCATCACCACCAACCTCAGCTTCAGCGAATGGGCCGACGTGTTCGGCGATGCAAAAATGACCACCGCCCTCCTGGACCGGCTCACGCACCATTGCCACATCCTCGAGACCGGTAACGACAGCTTCCGGTTCCGTGCAAGCTCTGCCACCCCCAAAACACGAAAGGAAAAATTACCCGCTTGACCCAAGCCCCGCATCGCGGGACATAACAACTACCCGGGTCACTTCTCGATGAAAATCCCGGGTCAACTCTCAGCGGTAATCAACACTCTACGAGGCAATCACTGACTACGTGCGCCATGGATACAACCAGGCGATGGCGGCGAAGCAGCGCCATATCGGCTTCCTGATGATCCTGATGCAGCGCCTCGTCACATCGAGCACCGCGGCAATCCGGACAACGCTCGAAAAGCGGCAGGCACTGCTTGAACAGCCGGACCTTCAACCATCCTTGTTCGAGACAGCCGACGTGGATGAGTGGTCTGAGCTTGATGGCCAAACGCAGGTGGATCTGGCCGTACAGACCAGAGGCTGGGAACTCGAAAAGGCCGAGGTTGAGACCCTTCTCGAGTTGGCGCGATCAACCGAAGCACAGGGTTCAGATGCGAAGGCCGAAGCACTCCTGGAACTGATCTACAAGCTGTTGATTTCCGTTGAGATGTGACCCGGTGAGCGGGATAATTTCCGTCGAGAACTGACCCATGTTTGAACGGCTTCCGATCGATTGGTTGGAGGCAACATGGAGTGATCGAGATGGATTTATTGAGTGTGATCCGGCGCTGGCGTTTCCGCGACAAGCTGCCGATCCGGGAGATAGGGCGACGAACGGGATTGTCGCGCAACACGATCCGCAAATATCTGCGGAGCGACACGGTGGAACCGAAGTTCAAGGTTCCCGAGCGGCCGAGCAAGCTGGACCCCTATGCCGACAAGCTGTCAGGCTGGCTGCGGATCGAGGCTGGCAAGTCGCGCAAACAGCGGCGCACGGTGAAGCAGATGCATGCCGACCTGGTGGAGCTGGGCTTTGACGGATCCTACGGGCGCGTGGCGGCGTTCGCGCGCAAGTGGAAGGCGCAGTTGCAGTATGAGCAGCAAACCAGCGGACGCGGGACCTTCGTGCCGCTGGTATTTGCGCCGGGTGAAGCGTTCCAGTTCGACTGGAGCGAGGACTGGGCGATCATCGCGGGCGAACGGGTGAAGCTGCAGGCTGCGCATACCAAACTGTCGCACAGCAAGGCATTCATCGTCCGTGCCTATCCGCTGCAGACGCACGAGATGCTGTTCGATGCCCTGACTCAGGCGTTCCGGGTGCTGGGCGGCGTGCCGCAGCGAGGGATCTTCGACAACATGAAGACCGCGGTCGACCGGATCGGCTCTGGCAAGATACGTCAGATTAACGCCCGGTTCGCCGCGATGGCGAGCCATTACCTGTTCGAGCCGGAGTTCTGCAACCCGGCGTCAGGGTGGGAGAAAGGGCAGGTCGAGAAGAACGTCCAGGACGCAAGGCGACGGCTGTGGCAGAAGATGCCCGCCTTCCCCGATCTTGCGGCGCTGAACGCATGGCTGGAGGAACGCTGCCTCGAACAATGGAGCGCGGTCCCGCATGGCACCCTCCCCGGCACGATCGCCGATGTGCATGCCGCCGAGCTCGCCAGCCTGATGGAGATGGGCCGTCCGTTCGATGGCTTTGTCGAGCATACCAAACGAGTATCGCCGACGTGCCTCGTGCACTTCGAGCGCCATCGCTACAGCGTACCGGCATCCTTCGCGAACCGGTCCGTGAGTCTGCGGATCTATCCCGACCGTATTATCATCGCCGCCGAAGGGCAGGTGCTATGCGAACATCGGCGGCTTATCACGCGGGCGCATCATCTGCGGGGCCAGACAGTCTATGACTGGCGGCATTATCTCGCAGTAATCCAGCGCAAGCCCGGAGCCCTGCGCAACGGCGCCCCCTTTACCGAGATGCCCGATGCCTTCCGCCAGTTGCAGTCGCACCTTCTCAGGCACCCCGGCGGCGACAGGGAGATGGTCGATATCCTCTCGCTGGTTCTGCACCACGATGAGCAGGCGGTGCTGTGTGCGGTCGAGCTGGCTCTGGAAGCCGGCGTTCCGACCAAGACCCACATCCTCAACCTGCTGCATCGGCTGATCGATGATAAGCCGAGCAATGTCGAGGTGATTGATGCCCCGCAGGCGCTCAGCCTGAACCGCGAGCCAAAGGCCAATGTCGCTCGCTACGATACCCTGCGTGGCAAGGAGGTGAGGCATGCGTCATGATCCCGCCAGCGCTGCCGTGGTGGTGATGCTGCGGGGCCTGAAGATGTACGGCATGGCGCAGGCCGCCGACGACCTGATCGAACAGGGTGCCCCAGCCTTCAGTACGGCGGTTCCGATCCTTTCCCAGCTGCTCAAGGCCGAGGTAGCCGAACGCGAGGTTCGCTCGATCGCCTACCATATGAAGGCCGCCCGCTTCCCGGCCTACAAGGATCTGGCCACCTTCGATTTTGCGTCCAGCGAAGCGAACGAGGCCATGATCCGCCAGCTCCATCGCGGCGAGTTTATCGATGGAGCCCACAACGTCGTTCTGATCGGTGGCCCTGGCACCGGCAAGACCCATATCGCCACAGCGCTGGGCGTTCAGGCAGTCGAGCATCACCGCAAAAAGGTGCGCTTCTTCTCCACCGTCGATCTGGTCAACGCGCTGGAGCAGGAAAAAGTGATGAACAAGGCTGGCCAGCTTGCCGAGCGGCTTTTGCGGCTCGATCTCGTGATCCTCGACGAGCTTGGATATCTGCCATTCAGCCCGTCGGGCGGGGCATTGCTGTTCCACCTGCTCAGCAAACTCTACGAGCGCACCAGCGTCGTCATTACGACCAACCTGAGCTTCTCGGAATGGGCCAGCGTGTTCGGCGATGCCAAGATGACCACTGCATTGCTCGACCGACTGACCCATCACTGCCACATCCTCGAAACCGGCAATGACAGCTTCCGCTTCAAGGCATCCGCTGCCAGCAGCAAACAGAAAAAGGAGACCACACAACACTTGACCAAATCCGAAACCGGGAGAAAATAACCCTCCCGCAACCCGGGTCACTTCTCGATGAAAATCCCGGGTCACATCTCAACGGAAATCAACAGAATGGCGGCCGACACCCCTGGCTTGATGCTGCCGTCGTCACCGACAGTTGCCTCATCGGCGTTGAATCCAAACGCTTCGAACCATTTCGCGACACGAAGCATGCCGTCCTCTCCAATGCGTACGATCGCGCAGTGTGGGGAGAAGCAATGGATCCGTGGTGCGCTATGCGTGATGGCTTGAGATCGGCGCCGTCACATTTCCGTTATCTCGATGCTGCACAGCTCGTGAAGCATGCATTCGGGCTGGTCACTGAAGCCCGACGGATCAGCCGTGCGCCGGTCTTGTTCTATCTTTTTGCCGAGCCTTCGCGTGTGTCAGCCTCTGTGCGTTCGGAGCACCGGGCGGAAATCGAAGCTTTCTCCGTTGCGGTAAGCGGTGCCCGTGTCAGATTTGCTGCGGCAAGCTGGTCAGAATGGCTGATGCGGTTCGCATCGCCTGCCTCATCTCCTGAGGTTGCCGCGCATGCGGAGGCATTGCGAAGGAAGTTCGAGCCATAGGTAGGCGCACAGATTATTCCGGCTTGGTTCGGGGTTTGGCGCGAGGTCAACGCGTTCCCAGGTGTTGTTTGATGCGCAGGGCGCTCTGATGCGGCCAATTTTGTCGTAGGTGGAAATTAGTCAGGCACAATGAGTCGAAACCTTCGGACCAGCTTAACCGACCCTATCCAGATCCCGACGCTGTCAGCAGCGACGGGGCGAATTGGAGTATCGTTCTGTCCGGGCAAACGGGGGCCTGCGCTTGCCGGCTTCGCTTGGAAACGCGATCTCGCTGTCGACTTGGACGCTGTGCGTGACTGGGGAGCCGCCGCAGTCATCTCTCTAATCGAGAGCCATGAGATCGAATTTCTAGGCGTTTCCAATTTGGAAGCGGAAGTGACCGCTCGCGGCATGGAGTGGCTTCATCTGCCAATCGTTGATGTTACCGCACCCGGTGATGAATTCGAGCAACGATGGCTATCCGCTGGACCTCGCGTACGGGGTATGCTCGCAGAAGGGCGAAGCGTTTTCATCCATTGCCGGGGCGGTCTCGGCAGGGCGGGAACGGTAGCAGCGAAGCTGCTAATCGAACTAGGCGAAGCTGACGCCGCTAGCGCGATTGCGCGAGTACGAGAGGTTCGGCCTGGGGCCATCGAAACCAGGACGCAGGAGAACCATCTGCACGCGCTTTGGCGCGTGTACGATCGTGCCTGTGGATGTCTGATCGGTTTGGCAGTCGGAGACGCCTTGGGGACGACGCTCGAGTTCAAGCCTCGCGATAGCTATGACCACATCACCGATATGGTCGGGGGAGGGCCGTTCGGTCTGGACGCGGGCACTTGGACTGATGATACCTCGATGGCTCTTGCTCTCGGGGACGCTCTCCTGGCTAGTGCGGCCAAGGGCTCAATCTTCGAGCCGCAAGAAGCACAACGTCGATTTGTCGAATGGTGGAAGAACGGGGCCTACAGCCCCACGGGCAACTGCTTCGATATCGGGATTACCACCCGCCAAGCACTCTCGCGTTTTGAACAGAGCGGGGATCCGATTTCCGGTTCGGACGATCCCTATTCCGCAGGAAATGGATCTCTGATGAGGCTGGCGCCGGTCGCGGTCTGGGGCATCGGGGCTGATAATGCGGTGATGACACGAGTGGCGCGTCGGCAGAGTATGACTACCCACGCGGCCGAAGCATGTCTTGAAGCGTGCGAAGTTTATGCGCTCATGCTGCGAGCGGCGATTCTCGGCGCCGACTTCGATAGTGCACTGGAAAATGCTCGCGGATCATACGGCCCCGTAATCGGGCCCATTGTCGCTGGCAGTTGGCGCGAGAAGACGCGAGATCAAATTTCGAGCAGCGGCTTCGTGGCTCACAGCCTTGAAGCGGCAATCTGGTGTGTGGCGAATACCGATAACTTCGATGATGCGGTGTTGCTGGCAGCCAACCTTGGTGACGATGCAGACACCACTGCGGCAATCACTGGCCAGTTGGCTGGTGCCATCTACGGAGCCTCGACTATTCGTCAGTCATGGCAGGAGAAGTTAGCTTGGCGCGACGAAATTGAGGCGCTCGCCCGAAAGTTGGCTTTCCCCTTAATTCCGGTCTCACGCTAACGTCCGGCAATCGCTTTGCGGCGCGGCTCAAAAGCCCACCGGTTTTATCATGGTCGAGATAGGATCGTAATGCGTCAATTTTGACACCGTAACGCTGTTTCAGGGGATAATGATGCAAGTTTGCGACATTACGAGCCGCTGTCTGAAACGACCGCCGCAATTGACGGCAGGCTTGGCCCAATTACCTACAACGAGATCTGCGTCCCAGAAATCAGAACGGGGTCCAAGCCTGCCTCCTCCTGCTGGAGGAACAGCGAAGGTGCGCCGTCTGGGCGAAACGGCGAACCTGTTTTCCACATTCCGAGCATGATCACCGCAAGCTTCCTGGCTACGGCAACGCGCGCCTTCAGGAACCCAACCCGCTGGGCCAGCTCGAGGCCCCAGGTGCGAAGACGGCTTTCGATCTCAATCCTGCAAAGTAGCACGGTGGCTGCGGTAATCAGGTGCATCCGTGTCAGCTTGTTCCCGTGTCGACTGATACGCCCCCGGCGTGAAGTGGCGCCTGACTGATATAGGGTCGGGGTCAGACCCAAGTATGCTCCAACGTCACGGCTCCGCTCAAATCGATGTGGATCGCCGATGGCACTGTAGAAAGAAAGCGCGATCACAGCTCCGACGCCGGGGATCGTCTGGAAATTGCGGCATGTAAGATTGTTCGATGCGATGTCGCGCATCTGCCGGTCAAGAGCGGAGATTTGCTCTCTCAGAGCCTCGGAGATTTCAACTAGCGGTTGCAGATTGACCCCGATTTCAAGCCCGTGCTGTCGCATTTTCCGCACCTGGTCGTTCACCTCAGCGGCCAGCGCACCCCTTCCGTTCAGGAGTTTCACGTTCCCGCCGTGTAACCTGAAAATCGATTGGATGAGCGCATCCGTCCTGGCGCGGTTTTTCAGCATTGTTCTTCGAACATTGATAAGTGTTCGGATATTCTGATGCTCCATTGGCTTCACAAAGACTGGCGACCCTATCGATCGACCAAGCCGCCCGAGCTCTGCGAGTCCTCGCGCATCGTGGACATCTGTTTTCTGCCGCCTGATCGCCAGGAATTTGCTCGATTTGCGTACATCGACCACCTGGACAGGAAATCCGTATGAACGCAGTTCTCGAACCATCTGGGTGCCATTGCCGGCCTCGATCGTGAGGCACTGCGCTGCCTCAACGCCAAACCTCCGCAGAATATCTCTGATGGGTCCAGATTTCGTTTCGCATATCGCTTCGAAGAGGATCCCGCCCTTTGCGTCGATGAGGCAAACGGCTGTTTCGAGATGCCCCGCATCGAGCCCCACCCAGTAGTGCTGATAAGCCAACCAGCGCCTCCTTCGAAACCTGTCCAGAATGCCCAACCTAGGTTGGCCCGCGCAACTCGCCGAGTAGGAATTGTCCGCTCTGGCGTGATAGTGGAATAGGATATGCTAGGAGTGGATAGGATGACCCCAAGGCAAGCGCTTGATGATTTGATCCGCGAGCGGGAAGAGACCTACGCTGCGGTTTCGCGTCTACTTGGCCGAAACTCCGCCTATATCCAGCAATACATCAAGCGCGGTACGCCCGCGCGTCTCGATCAAAGCGACATCGCTCAGCTGGCTCTGCATTTCGATGTTTCTGCCAAACTGCTCGGGGGAAAGGAGAGCCCTTCAACTCCGCGACGTTCGGTCATCACTGTGCCGGTAATTGAGGCCAAGGGCTTGGGAATCCCACAGGAACGATCTCGGATCGTCGATGAAGCCTGGCTAAGGCGCCTATGCAACAGGCCTGCAGGTTTGGCGATCTTACCCATTGCTGGTGAGGCTATGCAGCCGACCCTGCAGAACGGCGACGAAGTCATAATCCAAAGGCTGCGCTCTCACGATGCCCTTCACGACGGGCTCTATGCTGTCCGGGGATCATCAGAGACGTTCGTCAGGCGGATCGCTCTGGACCCGACCAAAAATCGCATTTCTGTCCTGACCGACCATCCCGCCTATCCAAGCTGGAACGGTGTTCAGCGAAAGGCGATCAATGTCGTCGGCAGAGTGATCTGGATTGGTTCTCAGGTGTCGTGAGTGGGAGCTATGCTGCCTGCGACATACGCCAAGTTGCAAAGCGAATGCCCACTGCTCGGGGTAAATAGAACGGTTTGCCGCGATCAAACTTCCGCTCATCGCAACGGTCCCATGATGGGGGTATCACAGGGGGTATTTTTGACGAAGCTGATGGAGAAATGACATTTTAACAGCTGCTTAAGCGAGATTAGTGGATCCCTCCTCCGCTACCAATTTCCTGTTTGCCGACACCCGCGAACGGTTGAAAAAACCCCTGATTTCCGCTAGTTTAAGAGCATTCGCTGATCGTCGGCGACTGCCTCTGATTGTCCAAAATTGCAGTCGATGGGGCCAAATCTGGGGGCCTCGTAAAGCCTCCGCAGAATGGAGGCCCCCAGAGGGCATCAGCAACGGGGAACTGGTAGAGCGCAGCTGGCATTTGCTGGCGGAGGTGGATGACGGTCCCTTCATTCCTTCGATGGCGATCGAGGGATTGGTCCGTGAGTCGCTCAACGGGCAGTCTCCTAAGCCCGGTGCGCGCCCGGCAACGCATGCGCTTGAACTCTCCGATTATGACCGGCTGTTTGGCGCTCGTACAATCTACACGGGTTTTCGTGAAAAACGGTCGGGGGAGCCAGTTTATCGACATATACTCGGCTCGGCCTTCGACAGCCTTCCTGGCGAAGTCAGAGCTTTGGATGAACGGCAGTGGAGCGGAACCGCAAGTGTGCAGCGCGGACAAGGACTACTTGCCTGGATAATTGCTACGCTTATCGGATTTCCAAAGGCTGCTGACACGATCTCCGTTGCCGTGACCCTCAGACCGGACGGTAACGGTGAAAAATGGACGCGAACCTTTGGTACGCAGTCTTTCAGTTCCCGGCAGCAATGCGGTAGCAGTCGAAACGCGAATCTTTTGGTGGAGCGGTTCGGAATTGCAGAGGTTGCATTGGCGCTAATTGTTGACGGCGACAAACTTTGTCTGGTGCCGCGCCAATGGTCAGCGCTTGGTATCCCATTACCAAAGGCCCTGCTGCCAAAAGGTACCAGTTTTGAAACCCAACGAGAAGGTCGTTTTTTTGCTTCGACGTTACAATTGCGTTTCCGATAGTGGGCCACATAGTTTCATATCAAGACTTGCTTAACCGAGTTGAAGCCGCACCATGACCCACACCTACATACCAAACTTTGGGCGGCGCTGAACATGACGACCTCGCCGAAATCATCTTCGACGCCGTCTATAACGGTGCCCGCTTCTACACCAAGGCCTCGTTTTGGTCTTAATTATCCGGCAAGGCGCATGTTTCACATTGCCCAAATAGCCACCACCCGCATTTCGCTCGACCGTCGCGTTCTGCACCCAGCAATAATAGGCCGCTATAAGGCGGCTTCTTTTGTTTTGGGATTGCGCCAAGCGGCAAGCCGGGATAGCGCAGGAAGCATGTCCGATTGCGATACCTGTGTTGTCCGCAACCGCGCCATTTGTTCGGCGCTGGTTCCTGACGAGTTGGCTGCGCTTGGCAAATTGGGGCGCAAGCAGATGGTTTCGCGTGGCCAGACTTTGGTCTGGGAAGGCGATGAATCGCTGGTTGTCGCCAATGTGATCCAGGGCGTGCTCAAACTGTCGGTTTCCACACAGGATGGCCGCGAACAGATCGTCGGCGTTGTTTTTCCATCGGATTTTATCGGTCGGCCGTTCGGCAAGGAAAGCCCTTACGGCGTTACCGCGCTGACCGATGCCGAGGTTTGCATCTTTACCCGCACCGCCTTTGATGGCTTTGCCAAAGAACATCCGGACCTGCAGCACAAACTTCTCCAGCGCACGCTCGACGAGCTTGATCGCGCACGGCAATGGATGATGCTTCTGGGGCGCAAGACCGCCAGCGAGCGGATTGCGACCTTGCTGATCGAAATTTCCGATCGCCTCGGCGCGGCGGGATGCAGCCCGATCGCACCCTTCCTTGAGAAATTCGAACTGCCGATGGATCGGCAGCAGATGGGGGACCTTTTGGGTCTCACCATTGAAACTGTCAGTCGTCAGCTAACCAAGCTGAAAGAGGCGGAAATCATCGAATTGCCTGATCGGCGCAGCGTTGTCATCAAAGACCGCCGCAGGCTGGAAAATATCGCAACGGCTGCCTGATGGGGTTGCAAAATTTGCAACCCGGCTTGCTTGACCTAGGTCAATGCGGCTTGGTACCGCCGTTGCAATGCGCTTTTGTGCCAATTCCCCAGTTTAGGGGGAAAAGTAACGGGGAAATATCATGGAAAGATTGATGATGCGGGGCGGGGCATGGTTGGCCATAGCTTTGGCCTTGCTCCTTGCTGCGGCGGCCAGTGCCGATTGGGCCTTTTCGGTCCATATGGTGATTGCCTGCCTGGCGGCCTTGATTGCTGCCTTTGCCAGCGCGAAGGGATTTGATTTCGTCGGCCAGCGCTATCCGGCGCTGTCGTCGCAAGCGGCCTCCACTTATGATGACGATCTTATTCGTCTGGGTGTGATTGCCACTATTTTCTGGGGCCTTGCCGGTTTTCTGGCCGGTCTCTACATCGCGCTGCAACTGGCTTTCCCTGCTCTGAATCTCAATCTGGAATTCACGACTTTCGGGCGTTTGAGGCCGCTGCATACTTCTGCAGTGATCTTTGCGTTCGGAGGAAATGCGCTGATTGCCACCAGTTTCTACGTGGTTCAGCGCACGTGCCGGGCGAGACTTGCCTTCCCCGGTCTCGCCCGGTTTGTCTTCTGGGGCTACCAGCTGTTCATCGTTCTCGCCGCTACGGGCTATCTGCTCGGCGTTACCGAGGCGCGCGAATATGCGGAGCCGGAATGGTATGTCGACCTGTGGCTCACTGTGGTCTGGGTATCCTATCTTGCGGTTTTCGTAGGCACGATCCTGCGCCGCAAGGAGCCGCATATCTATGTGGCCAACTGGTTCTATTTGGCCTTCATCATCACCATCGCAATGCTGCATCTGGTCAACAACCTGTCGATGCCTGCCAGCCTGCTCGGAACGAAGAGCTACAGCGCCTTTGCAGGCGTGCAGGATGCGCTGACCCAGTGGTGGTACGGCCATAATGCAGTCGGCTTCTTCCTGACTGCAGGCTTCCTCGCGATGATGTATTATTTCGTGCCGAAACAGGCCGAACGTCCTGTATACAGCTATCGCCTGTCGATCATCCACTTCTGGTCGCTGATCTTCCTCTACATCTGGGCGGGTCCGCACCACCTTCACTATACGGCGCTGCCCGATTGGGCGCAGACGCTGGGCATGGTGTTTTCGATCATGCTGTGGATGCCCAGTTGGGGCGGGATGATCAACGGCCTGATGACGCTGAACGGCGCATGGGACAAGATCCGCACCGATCCGATTACGCGCATGTTCGTGATGAGCCTCGCTTTCTACGGCATGTCGACCTTCGAAGGCCCGATGTTGTCGATCAAGGCCGTCAACAGCCTGTCGCACTATACCGACTGGACCATCGGCCACGTCCATTCCGGCGCGCTTGGCTGGAACGGCATGGTGACCTTTGGTTGCCTCTATTATCTCGCGCCGCGCCTGTGGGGCCGCCAGCGTCTCTATTCGCTGCGCATGGTCAACTGGCACTTCTGGCTCGCCAGCGCCGGGATCGTTTTCTACGCCTCGGCGATGTGGGTCTCCGGCATCATGCAGGGCCTGATGTGGCGCGAATATGGGGCTGACGGCTATCTCGTCTACTCCTTCGTCGAAACGGTCGACGCGATGTTCCCGATGTACCTGATCCGTGCTTTTGGCGGCCTGCTCTATCTGGCTGGCGCACTGGTGATGACGGTCAACATCTGGAAGACGATTGCGGGTTCGCCGCTGCGCGAAGAACTGCCGATGACCGAAACCCCCCATAATCCTGAAGCGGACCGCCCGGCGGTTGCCGTACCGGCCGAATAAGGAGCAACAATAATGGCTTTCAGAATCATCGAACATGGCAAGCTGGAACGCAATGTCGCGCTGCTTGGCCTATTCGCCCTTGTGACAGTCGCAGTCGGCGGGCTGGTGCAGATTGCGCCGCTGTTCTGGATCGACTCGACCATCGAGAAGGTGGACGGGATGCGCCCTTACACCCCGCTCGAACAGGCCGGTCGCAACATCTACATGCGCGAGGGCTGCTATGTATGCCACAGCCAGATGGTGCGTCCGTTCCGCGACGAAGTGGAACGTTATGGCCCCTACAGCCTGGCCGCGGAAAGCATGTACGACCACCCGTTCCAATGGGGATCGAAGCGCACTGGGCCCGATCTGGCGCGGGTTGGCGGGCGCTATTCGGATGAATGGCACCGCGAGCATTTGAAAGATCCGCGCGCCGTTGTGCCCGAATCGGTCATGCCGCCTTATGCCTTCCTTGCCGAACATGATCTCGATGCCGGTGACATGACCGGGCATCTGACCGCGTTGAGCCGGGTGGGTGTGCCTTACAGCAAGGAAGCGATTGCAGAAGCAAATGCCGACCTGGTCGCACAGGCTGATCCCAATGCCGACAGTGCAGGGCTGAAGAAGCGCTACCCCAAGGTACAGGTGCGCGACTATGACGGCGATCCGTCACGCGTCACCGAAATGGATGCGCTGGTTGCCTATCTGCAGATGCTGGGCACGCTGGTTGACCACAAGAAAGCGGCGGCACAGCAGGTGCCCAATGCGGAGGCCGCGAAATGAACTATGAAGCTGCACGTGCATTTGCAGACAGCTGGGGGCTGGTTTTTACCGTCCTGCTGTTTCTCGGCCTTGTTGGCTGGACATTTCGCAAAGGGGCAAGCCGCGCGCATCATGATGCGGCCAACATGATATTCAGGGATGACGACAATGGCTAAAAATCCCACAGACCATAATAAACGTATCGACCAGCCCACAGGCACCGCCTTTGTCGGCCACGAATGGGACGGGATCGAGGAACTTGATACGCCGATGCCACGCTGGTGGCTGTGGACCTTTTACCTGACGATCATCTGGGCACTGGCCTATGTCATCATGTATCCCGCCTGGCCGCTGGTAAACAGCGCGACCAAGGGGATGCTGGGCTGGACCAGCAGGGGCGAACTGGCCGCCGAAATGCAGGCAGCCGATGTCAAGCGCGCGCCGCTGGTAAACGCCCTCGCCGCAATTCCGGTGGAACAACTGGTCGCAAACCAGAAGCTCTATCAGGGCGCGGTTGCCGGCGGGGCCGCTGCGTTCAAGGTGCATTGCGTCCAGTGTCACGGATCAGGCGCGATGGGTTCAAAGGGCTATCCGAACCTCAACGATGACGACTGGCTGTGGGGCGGCGATATTAGCGCCATCCATTACACGCTGACGCACGGCATCCGGAACCCGGACCATGCGGAAACGCGCCAATCGGCAATGCCTGCCTTTGACGGCATACTGACACCTGCCGAAATTTCGGCTGTTGTCGGCCATGTCCAGTCGCTGTCGGGCAAGGCCAAGGCTAATGCCAAGGGTGCCGAACTGTTCGCGACCAATTGCGCATCGTGCCACGGCAATGATGGAAAAGGGCTGCGCGAATTTGGTGCGCCGAACCTCGCCGATGGGCTCTCGCTCTATGGAACTGACAAGGCGACGCTGACGCAGACGGTCAAATATAGCCGACAGGGCGTGATGCCGCGCTGGAACGACAAGCTCGATGCAGCTACCATCAAGATGCTGGCGGCCTATGTCCACTCATTGGGCGGCGGCGAAGCTGCTCCGGTTGCAGCACCGGCGATAGCGGAGGCTAAGGCGGCCAATGGCCAACCTTGATGACCTGATTGGGGTGGACAACCCGCTCTACGAAAAGCGCAAGGGCGTCTACCCCAAGGCGGTCGACGGTTTTTTCCGGCGATTCAAATGGGCGATCATGGCGGTCGCCCTGACCATCTATTACGCCACCCCCTGGATAAGGTGGGATCGGGGGCCGCACGCCCCCGATCAGGCCGTATTGGTCGATCTCGCCAATCGCCGTTTCTACATGTTCAACATCGAAATCTGGCCGCACGAATTTTATTATGTGGTGGGGTTGCTGGTGATGGCAGGCATTGGCCTGTTCCTTGTCACCAGCGCGGTGGGCCGTGCCTGGTGCGGCTATGCCTGCCCGCAAACCGTGTGGACCGACCTGTTCCAGCATGTCGACCGCTTTGTAGATGGTGATCGCAATGCGCAGATCCGTCTGGAAAAGGCCTCCTGGGGGCCGGAGAAGATCTTCAAACGGTTCGCCAAATGGTCGATCTACCTTGTGATTGCATTCTGGACCGGTGGCGCGTGGATCATGTATTTTGCCGACGCGCCAACGCTGACGGTCGATTTCTGGACCGGGCAGGCGGCTCCGGTGGCTTATGCGACAGTGGGCGTACTCACCGCGACCACCTTCATCTTCGGCGGTTTCATGCGCGAGCAGGTGTGCGTCTATATGTGCCCCTGGCCCCGCATCCAGACCGCGATGATGGACGAAAAGTCGCTGATCGTTACCTATCGCGAATGGCGCGGCGAACCGCGCGGCTCGGTGAAGAAGGCAGAGGCGCAACCCGGTGCCTTTGGCGACTGCATTGATTGCAACCAGTGCGTTGCCGTCTGCCCTGCGGGCATCGACATCCGCGAAGGGCCACAGATCGGCTGCATCACCTGCGCGCTGTGCATCGATGCCTGCGACAGCGTGATGGAGCAGATTGGTCGTCCGCGTGGCCTGATCGACTATCTGACGCTCGACGATGTCGCGACCGAAAAGGCCGGTGGTACGGCCCATCCGACGCTGAAGACTTTGTTCCGCCCGCGCACGCTGATCTATTTCGGCATCTGGTGCATGATCGGGCTAGCCATGCTGTTTACGCTGGGGCAGCGGACGCGGCTGGACCTTACCGTCCAGCACGATCGCAACCCGCTCTATGTCCAGCTATCGGACGGATCGATCCGTAACAACTACACGGTCAAGGTGCGCAACATGGAAACGCGCCAGCGCGAGGTTGAACTGGTGGTCAAGGGGCTGCCGGGTGCTGTCGCATGGACCAGCACCGGATCGCGCGAAACCGCAACCGACCGGGTCCGGGTTTCGGTGGCGCCCGATACAGTGCAAAAGATACGCCTGTTTGTTGTTGCCTCGACCGAGGGTGCGCCGCGATCCGATTTTGAGATTCAGGCGGTTGCACTGACGGGCAATGAACGCGGCGACAGCGACAGCGTTCGTTTCGAACGGCCGGAGGCAGGACAATGAAAGACACAGCTCGCAAGCCCTTTACCGGCTATCATATTGCGGCGATCCTGATCGGCTTTTTCGGGATCGTGATTGCGGTCAACATCTATATGGCAAAGGTCGCCATTGGCACCTTTGGCGGCACCGTGGTCGACAACAGCTATGTTGCCAGCCAGCAATATAATGAATGGCTGGCCGAGGCCGAAAAGCAGGCCAAACTCGGTTGGGCTGTCGAAGCAACGCGGTTGGCCGGTGGCAAGGTGCGTTTGGCGATCAGCGAAAAGGCAGCCAGCGGTCTGGCTTTTGAAGTAACCGCCAAGGCGCAGCACCCGCTTGGCCGTGCGCCTGAACAGGCACTGCGTTTTGAGGCACAGGGCGACGGCAGCTATGTTTCGCGCGAAAACCTGCCAAGCGGTCGCTCGCTGTTGCACATAGAGGTTCGTCGGGGCAGTGATCTTCTTCGCACGGTGGCCGACATCCCATGAACGCCCCCGCACCCCACGCATCGATAACCGCCTTGCCCGAAACGCTGTTTGCGGTTCCGGGGATGCGCTGTGCCGGGTGCATCTCGAAGCTGGAAACCGGCCTGCCGCAAACACCCGGGATTGCCGCCGCACGCGTCAACTTCACGGCAAAACGCGTCACCATCAGCCATTTGCCAGAAACCTCCATTCCCGAAATCCAGCGCGCGATTGCCGCACTGGGCTTTGAATCGCAGCCGCTGGGGGATGAACTCGCCGGCTTTACCGATGAAAGCAGCCGTGAACTGCTGAAGGCAATGGCGGTAGCCGGTTTTGCCATGATGAACATCATGCTGCTGTCGGTATCGGTCTGGTCGGGCGCGACGGGCGGCACCAAGGACCTGTTCCATTGGCTTTCCGCCCTGATTGCCCTGCCGACCGTTGCCTATTCGGGGCGACCCTTTTTCCGCTCTGCCTGGAATGCGTTGAAGAACAAGCGCACCAATATGGACGTGCCGATCTCGATCGGCGTGGTGCTGACCACGGCGCTGTCGCTGTTTGAAACCTTCATTGGTGGCGCACATGCCTATTTTGACGGCGCTGTGATGCTGCTCTTCTTCCTGCTGACAGGGCGCTGGCTTGACAGCGTGATGCGGGACAGGGCGCGCGACGGCGTATCTGCCTTGTTGAAGCATAAGGCGACGGGCGCGCTGGTTCTGGCCGATGACGGTACGTCCAGCTGGATCAGTGCCGATGCGCTTAAACCCGGAATGATCATGCTGGTTGCTGCCGGGGAACGGCTGGCGGCCGATGGCATGATTGCGAAAGGCAGGTCGCAATTCGATCTGTCGCTGCTGACCGGGGAATCGGTCCCGGTTACTGTGGACGAAGGCGATATGGTTCATGCCGGTACGCTCAACGTCGATGCGCCGGTGGAAATTCGCATCACTGCAGTCGGCGCGTCCACCGCGCTTGCCGATATCGCCCGGCTGATGGAAGATGCAGGGCAGTCCAAATCGCGCTATGTTCGCATCGCGGACCGCGCGGCGCGCTGGTATGCGCCTGCCGTCCATACGCTTGCATTGCTCAGTTTTGCTGGTTGGATGCTGGCCGGGGCGGGCTGGCATCAATCGTTGCTGATCGCGGTTGCGGTGTTGATCATCACATGCCCCTGCGCATTGGGGCTTGCCGTTCCCGCAGCGCAGATTGTGGCCGCAGGCGCGCTGATGAAAAAGGGCATTTTGGTCAAGGATGGCTCCGCGCTTGAGCGCCTGGCCGAAGTTGACAGGGCGCTGTTCGACAAGACGGGCACGCTGACGCTGGGGCGTCCCGAACTCACCAATGCGGGGGCTCTCGACGCGGCGTCAAAGCCGGTTGCGCTCGCGCTTGCACGCGCCAGCCGCCACCCGCTGTCGCAGGCCGTGCGCCGCGCTCTTGAGGCAGAAAATGTCGCTGCGGCACAACTGGATGAAGTCCGCGAAATCGCGGGACAGGGGGTGGAAGCACTCTTGCAGGGCAGGGCTGTGCGCCTTGTCCGGCCCGATTCGTCGGGCCTTGGGGGGGAAGTCGGCGCATCGCTTGCGGTCGCATTGCAGGTTGGTGATGCGCCGACGACCATATTGAAATTCAAAGACGGCCTGCGGCCCGCTGCGGCAGAAACGCTTGGCGGCCTTTGGGCGCTGGGTATCGAAAGCAGCATCGCATCGGGCGACCGTGCCGAGGCCGTTCAACCGGTGGCGTGCGAGCTCGGCCTGACCGCGCAGACCGGCATGCAGCCGCAGGACAAGCTCGATACAATTTCGCGACTGGCGGGCGCGGGGAATAAAGTATTGATGATCGGCGATGGATTGAACGATGGCCCGGCGCTGGCGGCTGGCCACGCCTCGATGGCGCCGGCATCGGCGAGCGATGCCGGACAGAGTGCCGCCGATGCCGTTTTCATGGGCGATAGCCTTGCCCCGGTTGCCATCGCCGTTCGTGCGGCTCGTGCAACCCAGCAGATCGTTCGCCAGAATTTCGCGCTGGCCATCGGCTATAATGTCATCGCCGTTCCATTGGCGATCATGGGGATGGTTACGCCGCTGATTGCGGCATTGGCGATGTCGGGATCGTCGGTAATCGTCGTTGCCAACGCGCTGCGGCTGAAAGGAGCAGCGAAATGACCGGGATTGCGTTTCTTATCCCGATCGCGCTCGGCCTTGGCCTTCTGGGCTTGGGTGCGTTTTTCTGGTCACTGCGCAGCGGGCAGTTTGACGATCTGGACGGTGCTGCCTTGCGCATCCTGATCGATGATGAGGGGCCCGCCGATGATTGAGCGGCGTATCAATCCCTGCATTGCATTGCTGGCATCGCTGGCGCTTTCGATGCCCTTGCCTGCTGCCGCGCAGGCACGTTCGATCATGGTGTCGAACTGTATGGGCGGAATGGACCGGATCGATATTCCTGCCGATCCAAACCAGCCAGCCGATCACGGCTGCTGCAACAAGGGCTGCCACGCGGCCAACGACCGGCGCAAGAAGAACCAGGACGAACGCCAGGACGACTGCTGCTGATTATCGGCGGTTCGGGCCGTTGCCGTTCCCGCTATTCGCATAATCTTCCCCACAAAAAAGAGGCGGGCTCTTGCGAACCCGCCTCCAGAGGGAGGAGCTGGTAAAATGCGGGGTTAGAGCTTGAAGCCCACGCCCACGCCAAAGACGAGCGGATCGATATCCACGCCCACGCGCTGCACTCCGGCAGCGGTCGTGTTCAGGCGGGCATTGGTATTCATCTTGATATATTTGACGTCGAAATTGAGGAACATCTTCTCGTTGAGGTCGATGTCGATCCCGGCCTGTGCGGCCCAGCCAAAGCTGCTGCTGAGGTTCACGTTGGTCTGGCCGACAGCGGCTTCAAGGCCGTTCGATGCCTTTTCCTTGTAGAACAATGTCCAGTTCACGCCAGCGCCGACATAAGGGCGAACCTTGGCTTCGGGCGCGAAGTGATATTGCAGCGTTACGGTCGGCGGCAGCACCCAAGTCGAGGCAAGCTTTCCGATGGACCCTGTCGTGCCCGTGGTGCCCGATACGCTGTGCTTGGTCGTCGCTGCGATAAGTTCGATGCCGACATTGTTGCTCAGCATGTGGGTGATATCGATTTCGGGTGTGATGGCATTGTCGACCGAAACGGTTTCGGTCGGGAATGCCGGGGTAATGCCGGTCGAATCCTCGTTGGGTGCGACCATGATGCCGCGAACGCGGATGAAAGTGTCGCCAGCTTCGGCCATGGCGGGAGTTGCCGCCATTCCAGCCATCAGGAGAGCGAGTGTGGATATCATTTTTATTTTGGGGCTCATTATGTAACTCCCTTTGAGCGTTGGGTTATCGTTTCTTGCAGGTGTTGATGCCGACCAGCGTATAGGCCGGGCACCAGCGGAATAGCCCGGTGAAGAGCGGGACCAGCCCGACCCAACCCCAAGCGGTTTTCGGCCCGAAAAAGACGAGCGAAATCAGGATGAGACCCGCGACGATGCGCAGGATGCGGTCTGCATTTCCGACATTGGAATTCACGGCATTCCCTTTCGAAAAGTTCAGCGTGACAGCATCAGCGGAACGCGCGACTGCATCGTCAGATAGCGGGTGACGCCGCCGAGCAGCGTCTCGCGCAGCCGCGAATGGCCATAGGCACCGATCAGGATGCAGCCTGCGCCGTGATCGAGCGCAAACTGGTGCAGCACATCGTCGGTATCGCGCACGCCGGGCTTCAGATTGTGCAGCTCGGTGGCGATGTCGTGGCGTGACAGATATTCGGAAGCCGCAGTTTGCGGGAATTCCTCTTCCTTGTTGCCGATCGAAACCAGATGCACGGCAGATGCCATTTTGAGTGTCGGCAGCGCATGGCGGATCGCCCGCGCCGCCTGTTCGGAGGCATTCCAGCCAACCACAACCGGTGCCGTCGGATCGATACGGTCGCATCCTGTGGGGACGACCAGCACCGGGCAGCCTGCATGGACGACCACGGCATCGACGATAGGCAGCGGATGCGCGACATCGCCCTTTTGCGGGCCAGCCTGGCCGAGAATGACCATATCGGCGAGCGAGGACGCCGAAACGAGCGTCTGCGCAACATCGCCGTCAAAGGCCTGCCAGTCCCAGCGGACATCTTCCTTGGAAAGCCGGTTCTCGACCTGGCGCTGCAGTGCGTCCTGCGTTTTGCGTAGTTCCTCGATAAGCACGCTGCTGGTGAACATGCCGCCAGCGGGATCGAAGGTCGCATAGGCGCCATAAGGCGTCACATGCATGCATGTGAGATGCGCGTCATGCGCGCGGCAAAGGTCGAGGGCGGCGGTCAGGCGGTTTTCAAAGCCGCTATCGTCATAAACATGAACGAGTACAGATTTCAGCATTGCAAATTCCTCTGCAATTTCGATTTGTTGGTGCAGACAATAGATTCGCTGCGGCGGATGTCCTTGACCAATGACAAGGAACTTCTTGACTGAGATCAAAGCGAAACCCGGCTTCAATCCCTAGTTTCCGGGTATTATGTGGCCATATTTCCCGGATCTTTTGGCGCGGCCCGTGCCACGATATACCAGCTACCCCCCGGCCACGCAGTTCACCGACACAGTAGGGGCGGACGTGCAGGCGCAGGCGCTCAATTCCGTGGTCAGCGGAACGCCGATCTCGCTCTACGCGCATATCCCCTATTGCCAGTCGATCTGCTGGTATTGCGGCTGCAACACCGGCGCGGCCGGGCGAACACAGCGGCTGCACGCCTATCTCGAAGCGCTTGAGGCCGAGATGGCGATGGTCGCGAAGATGCTGGGCGGGCGCGGCAAACTGCAGCGCATCGCCTTTGGCGGGGGCAGCCCCAATGCCATCGAACCCATTGCATTTGTTCGGCTCGTCGACCGGTTGGTGACGATGTTCGCCGGAATCAGTCCCAACATATCGGTTGAGATCGATCCGCGTGCTTTCAGCCTCGAATGGGCGATGACGCTGGCTGTGGCGCAGGTCAGCCGGGTCAGTTTCGGCGTGCAGAGTTTCGATCCCGAAATCCAGGCGGCTATCGGTCGCATCCAGCCGGTGGAGATGATCGAAACCTGCCTGGCTTCTCTGCGCGCGCGCGGTGTCGAGTCGATCAATTTCGATTTGATGTACGGCCTGCCGCATCAGACCAACGACAGCCTGCTTGGAACGCTGGACGATGTCGTCCGCATGCGTCCTTCGCGCATCGCCCTGTTCGGCTATGCGCATTTGCCGCATATTTTCCCACGACAGAAACGCATCGACGCGGCGGCGCTGCCGGGTATCGAGGCGCGGTTCGAACAGGCGGCAATTGGCTATGAACGACTTGTGTCCGAAGGCTATGTGCCCATCGGTTTCGATCATTTCGCGCTGCCGGACGATCCAATCGCGATTGCGGCAGCCGAAGGCAAGGTGCGGCGCAATTTTCAAGGCTTCACCGAAGACCAGTCCGATGTGCTGATCGGTTTTGGCGCCAGCGCAATCAGCCAGTTTCCGGAAGCTATCATACAAAATGAAAAAAATCCAGGTGCGTACCGGCAGATCGTGGGGGCGCACCAGCTCGCAGGGCGGCGCGGGCTGGTCCGCGATGCCGACGATCAAATGCGCGCGCGCTTGATCGAACGCTTGCTTTGCACCGGTCGCACCGATGCAAGCTGCCTGTCGAACAACGCGGCAACAATGGCATCGCTGCGGCAGCTTGAGGAGCGTCGGCTTCTGGTTCGCGATGGCAGCGAGATTGAAATTACCGAGGCCGGCAGGCCCTATGCCCGTGTCGTTGCGGCGTTGTTCGATACAACGCTTCCGGCGCTTGGCACCGGATCGCTGGCGGCCTGACCCTTACCCCTCGCTATTTTCTGCCCAGATCAGGAATTCGACATTGCCCTTGGGCCCGGTGATCGGGCTTTCGGTAAGGCCCTTTACTGCCCAGCCACTGGCTTCAAGCCAGGCCGATATCTCGTCGCACACACGGGAATGGACGGACGCATCGCGCACGACGCCGCCCTTGCCAACCTCGCCGCGCCCCGCTTCGAACTGCGGTTTGATCAGCGCGATCATTTGGGCTCCGGGCCTAGCGAAGGACATGGGTCGTTCGAGCACCTTGGACAGGCTGATAAAGCTGGCGTCGCAGACAATGATGTCGACCAGTTCCGGAATATGTTCGGCAGTCAGGATGCGCGCGCTGGTCTGTTCATGGACGATTACGCGCGGGTCCTGTCGCAACTTCCAGGCGAGCTGGTTGGTGCCACTGTCGACGGCATAGATCTTCACCGCACCCTTGCTCAGCAATACGTCGGTAAAGCCCCCCGTGGACGAACCGACGTCGATTGCGACCATGCCCGTCGCATCAATGCCAAACTGATCGAGTGCATGCGCCAGCTTCACGCCCCCACGCGAGACCCAGGGATGGTCTTGCCCCTTGACGCTGACCTCGGCGTCTTCGGCCACTTGCAACCCCGGCTTGTCGGCCTTTTTGTCGCCCAGCATCACATGGCCCGCCATTACCAGGGCTTGCGCGCGTGTCCGGCTTTCGGCGAGGCCGCGTTCGACGAGCAGTTGATCTATCCGGATTTTCTGTTTGGCCATCGCAATTTGGGGCCTAGCCGAATGCTGGCCGATTGGCCATAAGGCTGTCCATGCGGTTGAACCCTTTGATCCTGCTCCCCTTGCTTGCGCTTGCAGCCTGCGTGCCGTCGAAACCCGAACCGGTTCCGCAGCCCAAACCGCAACCCGTTCCGCCTCCGGTCGTCATCGCGCCGCAGCCGGTACGCCCGGCGGGTGAATGGGTCGACTGGCCGATCGAACCCGGCACCTGGGTCTATCGCGCCGATACACGCGGGTCGCTTGCCCTGTTTGGCCCAGCAGGTGCCAATGCGACGGTTACCCTGCGTTGCGACAAGGCACGCGCGCGCATCTTCCTTTCGGTGTCCGGCACAGCTCAAGGCAGTCCAATGGTGGTTCGCACAAGCTCTACGATGAAATCGCTCGTCGCATCGCAAGCCTCGACTGCGCCGCCTTATGTCGCTGCCGAACTGCTGCCCCGCGATGCCATCCTCGACGCAATTGCCTATAGCCGCGGGCGCTTTGCCATCGAAATTGCAGGCTTGCGTCCGATGGCAATTCCGAACTGGGCAGAGATCGGGCGTGTGATCGAGGATTGCCGCTGATTTTGCGCAAGAAAAAAGGGCCGTGAACGGCCCCGCGCAAGAGGCGAGATATTTGCCACAAAATTTTCGAAAAACAAGACTTGTTTCGACGATTCGCTTGATTCAAATTCGAGTCGCGGAGGGCAAGCAGATGCAAGACGCAAACAGTTTTCAACAATCGAAAGGAGGTGATCCGATGTCTCATGGTTCAGTTACGAGGTCGGACATTTCCGTTCGGGGGATCGGCTGCTGATTTCAGCATGAATACCACTCCCGGCAGCGGCATGTCCGGCTGCTGACCATGCAAGGAAAGGGTCGCTTCCCACCGGAGCGGCCCTTTTCGCATGGGTGGTTGGAAAGCGCGGCTTTCAGCCCTAGATTGATATCCGAAAGTCGAGGTTCGATAATGGCATTCCTTAAAGGCGTATGGCGGTTTCTGGTGGCGATCAAGGATGGGCTGGCCTTGCTCTTCCTGCTGGTCTTCTTTGGGTTCCTCTACGCGCTGCTCAGCGCGGGCCCGAATCCGGGTGCCGTTCGCGACGGGGCCTTGCTGATTGAACTGGACGGATTCGTCTCCGAACAACCGGCTGCCATCGATCCTGTTGCCGCCTTGCTGTCGCAGCGCGCGCCGATACGTGAATATCGCCAGCGCGATATTTCCCGCGCGCTCGATCTGGCGGTGAAGGATGACCGCATCAAGGCTGTGGTTCTCGACCTCGACCGCTTCATGGGCGGTGGCCAGTCCAGCCTTTCGGCGCTAGGTGAACGGATCGGGGCGGTGCGCAAGGCGGGCAAGGCGGTCTACGCTTTCGCCACTGCTTACAGCGACGATGGCTATCAGCTTGCCGCGCATGCCAGCGAAATCTGGGTCGATCCGCTGGGCGGTGTGTTGCCCACCGGGCCGGGCGGTTCGCGAACCTATTATAAGGGCCTGTTCGACCAACTCGGCATCAAGGCGCATATCTACCGCGTCGGCACATTCAAAAGCGCGGTCGAACCCTATATGCGTGCTGACCAGTCGCCCGAAGCCGAACAGGCGATGAAGGCGCTATATGACGAGGTGTGGGAGCAGTGGCGGAGCGAGGTTGCGAAAGCCCGCCCCAAGGCAAAGCTGGACGCGCTTCTGGCCGACGCCCCGGCGATGATAGAGGCGGCCAGGGGCGATCTGGCCCAACTGGCGCTGTCAAACGGATTGGTGGACAGGCTGGGTGACCGGGTTGCGTTCGGCAAACATGTCGCGGCCAAGGTGGGCGAGGGGCGCGATGAAAAAATCGGCTCTTTCGCCGAAACCCGGCCCGCAATATTGCTTGCCGCGCATGCGCCCTCGCGTGATGGCTCACCGATAGGCGTGATTACCGTCGCCGGTGAAATCATCGATGGGGAGGGCGGCCCGGGCGTGGCTGCGGGCGATAGCGTATCCGAATTGATCTACGGCGCGCTTAAAAATGAAGAACTGAAGGCGCTGGTATTGCGGGTCGATTCGCCGGGCGGCTCGGTGACCGCGTCGGAAAAAATCCGGCTGGCCATTGCAGAGGCCAAAAAGCGCAAAATTCCCGTGGTCGTCTCAATGGCCAATCTGGCAGCGAGCGGGGGTTATTGGATATCGATGCCTGCCGACGCCATTTTTGCCGAACCGTCGACGATCACCGGCTCGATTGGCATATTCGGCGTGTTGCCTTCGGGCAAGGAGGCGCTCGCCAAATGGGGCATCACCACCGATGGCGTGCGCACGACCCCGCTTTCGGGCGAGCCCGATGTGCTGGGCGGGATCAGTCCGGAATTTGACCGGCTGGCGCAGGCGACGGTCGAAAAGGGCTATCGCGATTTCCTGACGCGTGTCGCGGCTTCGCGCAAAAAGACTGTCGAGCAAGTCGATGCCATCGGGCAGGGCCGCGTGTGGGCCGGTGGCACTGCGCGGCAATTGGGGCTGGTCGACCGATTGGGTGGACTCGATGATGCGCTGGTTGAAGCGGCTCGGTTGGCGAGACTCGAAAAGGATGAATGGCACCCGCTCTTCATCGAACCGCAGCCGGATTTTGCCAGCACGCTGCTCGGCGGGTTGATGCCCGAACCGGCGCAAGCGCAGTTTCCGACCGATCTGTTCGGACGTGCAGCTTTGGAACAGCAATTGGCATTTGACCGGATTGCGGCGGATCTGCGCATGCTCTCTGGAGTCAAGGGCGCGCAGGTGCGCTGTCTGGAATGTGGGGTTGTCGCCGGTGTGCCGCCGACCGCTTCGACAAGCAGCCCGTGGAATAATTTGTTCGACCTTCTCCGTTCGTCTTGAGCCTGACGCACCTCCCCGGTACGGGGAGGCAGGCATCGCGTAGCGATGCCGGAGAGGCTTGGGATAAATTCGCTCCTCTCCTGTGTGCTTCGCACGCTGTCCTCCCCTGCCGGGGAGGTGCTTTATTCAGGCTTGAATGCGTTTTGCACGAGAGGCTTCACCCGCTCCGGAAAGCATTGGTGATCGGATAGCGCCGGTCACGCCCGAAATTGCGGCTGCCGAGCTTCACACCCGGCGGGGCCTGCCGCCTTTTATATTCGGCGATATAAAGCAGGCGCTCGATCCGCTCGACCACTGCGCGCGAATGGCCATGCGCGGTGACTTCGTCGACCGACAATTCCTGTTCGACCAGCCCCAGCAATATATCGTCCAGCACCGGATATTCGGGCAGGCTGTCGCTGTCCTTCTGGTCGGGTCGCAGTTCGGCAGACGGTGGACGTGTGATGATCGCTTCGGGCATCACCGGTCCGTCGGGACCAAGGCCGATGCGCGGCTTGTGCGCGTTGCGCCAGCGCGAAATGGCGAACACCGTCGTCTTGTAGGCATCCTTCAGCGGGTTGTAGCCACCCGCCATATCGCCATAAATGGTTGCATAGCCGACGCTCATCTCGCTCTTGTTGCCGGTGGTCAGCAGCATGTGGCCGAACTTGTTCGACAGCGCCATCAGTGTCACCCCGCGGATGCGCGACTGGACATTCTCCTCGGTGATGTCGACGTCGCGGTCGGCGAAACTGCCCGCCAGCATCTCGTCAAAGGCAACGACCGCCGGATTGATCGGGATGGTGTCGAGGCGGCAGCCGATCATTTGCGCACATTCGGCGGCCAGATCGAGGCTCAACTGGCCGGTGAAGCGGCTGGGCAGCATCACGCACCAGACACGCTCCGGGCCCAGCGCGTCCGCAGCAATCGCGGCACAGATCGCACTGTCGATCCCGCCCGAAAGCCCCAGCACCACGCCGGGAAAGCGGTTGCGGTCAACATAGTCGCGCAGCGCCAGCACCATCGCCGAATAGATGTCGGCGGGATGATCTTCCCAGACGGCGCATTCGCCTGCTTCGCAGACCCAGCCGGAGGACTGCCTGTTCCAGCGGGTGATGCGCAGGCACTCTTCCCAATCGGGCAGCCGGTGTGCTGCCGCACCATCGGCGTTGAGCACGAACGAGCTGCCGTCGAAAACCAGCTCATCCTGCCCGCCGATACGGTTGAGAAACAGCACGGGGAGCCCCGTTTCGGCAACGCGCGCGGCGAACACCTGTTCGAGCCTGCGATCGTCCTTGTCGATCTCGTACGGGCTGCCATTGACCGAAATCAGCAGTTCCGCGCCCTGCCGCTTCAGATGGGTGGAAACAGTCGGCAGCCAGCCATCCTCGCAGATCGGCAGGCCCAGCTTCACCCCGCGAAATTCGACCGGATCGGGAAGCGGGCCGCTGGCGAAGATGCGCTTTTCGTCGAAGGTGCCGTAATTGGGCAATTCGTGTTTTTTGCGGATTGCGGCGATCTTCCCGCCGTCGAGCAGCGCGACGATATTATAGAGCGCATCGCCTTCGCTGAGGATTGAACCAACGAGCATCGCGGGTCCGCCATCCGCCGTGGCTGCGGCCAGCCGATCGAGTTCGCGCGCGGCGGCCTGCTGGAAAGCGGGTTTCAGGACAAGGTCTTCTGCCGGATAGCCGATCAGCTGCTGTTCGGGGAAAAGCGCGAGATCGACATCCCCTGCCTTTTCCCGCCATGCGAGCATCGCATCGGCATTGCCCTTCAGGTCGCCCACACGCTGGTTGAGCTGGGCCATGGCGATGGTGAGGGTGTCGGTCATATTTCTTCCCTATTGTCCACAATCGAGGCGGGCAAGGCGATTGTCAGCCCAAGTCTCCTTCGCTAGGGCGACCTCGCGATTCTCGACCGCGGCAAAAAGGGGTGGCGCGCATGAAACTGATTACCGGCAATTCGAACCTTCCTCTCGCCAAGGGTATTGCCGACCATCTCGGCCTGCCGCTGACCGATGCCAGCGTCCGCCGCTTTGCCGACAACGAGATTTTCGTCGAAATTCACGAAAATGTCCGGGGCGAGGACATGTTCGTGATCCAGTCGACCAGCCATCCGGCGAACGACAATCTGATGGAATTGCTCATCATGATCGACGCGCTGCGCCGTGCCTCGGCCAAGCGCATTACCGCAGTGCTGCCCTATTTCGGCTATGCCCGGCAGGATCGCAAACCCGGCCCGCGCACCCCGATTTCGGCCAAGCTGGTCGCCAACCTGATTACCGAGGCAGGGGCCGACCGCGTGCTGACGGTCGATCTGCACGCGGGGCAAATCCAGGGCTTTTTCGACATTCCGACCGACAACCTCTACGGTGCGCCGGTGATGGCGACGGACATTCTGGCACGCCACAACGAAAAGAGCCTGACCGTTGTGTCCCCCGACGTCGGCGGTGTGGTCCGCGCCCGTGCGCTGGCCAAGCGCATCAACGACGCCCCGCTCGCGATCGTCGACAAGCGCCGCGAAAAGGCCGGCGTTTCCGAAGTGATGAACATCATCGGCGATGTGAAGGACCGCTTCTGCATCCTGATCGACGATATCGCCGACAGCGCGGGCACGCTGTGCAACGCCGCCGATGCGCTGAAGGCGGCGGGCGCCTCCGATGTCGTTGCCTATATCACCCATGGCGTGCTTTCGGGCGAGGCCGTGAACCGCGTCAACGCATCCAGCCTGCGCAAGCTGGTCATCACCGATTCGATCATCGCCTCAGACGCCGCGCGCGACAGCGAAAAGATCCGCCAGCTACCGATCGCCCCGCTGCTGGGCGAAGCCATCAAGCGCATCGCCGACGAAAGCAGCGTTTCCAGCCTGTTCGACTGAGATGCTTCTCTTGCCAACGTCCTGATTTGTAAAGCCGTGTTGCGCTTTTTGGAAAAGCAGGGCAGGGAAATTTACATGATTGGGGTAAGGGAGATCGAATTGGCAGGGCGGCTTGCCGATGTCGCCGGGGGCGTTATCCGTCCTTTTTTCCGTTCTCCTTTCGACCATGAGGCCAAGGCTGACGCCACGCCGGTCACCGAAGCGGACCGTGCGGCCGAAGCTGCCATCCGCGCAATCCTCGACGCCGAATGCCCGACCGATGCCATTATCGGCGAAGAATATGGAGAGAAAACTGGAACATCCGGCCGTAGCTGGATCATCGACCCTATCGACGGCACGGTCAGCTTCATGGCGGGCCGCCCGATTTTCGGTACGCTGATCGCGCTGCTGGAAGATGGCTGGCCGGTGCTGGGCGTGATCGACCAGTGCATCAGCGGCGAACGCTGGATCGGCGCGACAGGCCATGGAACGACACTGAACGGCAAACCGGCATCGACCCGCGCCTGCCGCGAATTGGCGGAGGCGGCGCTCGCTACCAGTGGGCCGCAATATTTCAGCCAGCATGATGGCGATCATTTCATGGCGCTGGCCGCGCAGACCGCACACAAGCGAATGCTGTTCGGCGGGGACTGCTATAATTATGCGCTGCTTGCCTCGGGCCATATCGACATCGTGGTCGAAGCAGGGCTGAAGCTGCACGATTTTGCCGCGCTGGTGCCGGTGGTCGAGGGTGCAGGCGGGCTGATGTGCGACTGGAATGGCGAGATGCTGCATGCCGGTTCCGAAGGCCATGTCATCGCGCTGGGCGATCCGGCGCGGATGGAAGATGTGATCGAGGCGCTTGCGTGCCACCACTAAGTTCCATCGGTGATTACAAGTTCATTCTGCCCGCGCCTGAGCTTAGGCGCTATTTCAGCAGCTACTATTTTGTCGAGATTGCCACGCCGGGCAGAACCGAACTTGATGATTTGCTTTACCCCGAATGGGCGAGCGTACGCTTCATGCTTGAAGGCACGATCCCGGCAAGCCTTGTGCCCGCTCCTGTTGCGCCCGTCCCCCGGGCGTCGATAACCGGCCCTACCAGCCGTGCTTGCCATGTCCGTTGCTCCTTTGCCCGCATGGCAGGCATCGGAATCATGCCTGCCGGTTGGGCCAGGTTCATTGGCGCTAGCGCGCACCGTTATGCCAATAACGCGTTCAATCTGGAGGTCGACCCGACCTTCGCTGTCTTTGGCGCTATTTGGCCAGAGATTCAGGGATTGAGTGACCATCGCCAGATAGCAGATGTTTTCGATCGCCACTTGCTGGCAGCCCTCGGTCCGGCGCTGCAACGCGAAGATGAGATTGAACGTGTGCATGCGGCGCTTGTCGATCCGGAAATTACCGACGTCGTGCGGCTGGCGGCGCGCCTCGATCTTAACAGCCAATATGTCGAACGCCTGTGCCGCAGGGTGTTCGGCTTCCCGCCAAAACGGTTGCTCCGGCGCCAGCGTTTCCTGCGCTCGCTTGCACCGCGGATGCTCGCTCCCAACCTCAAATGGATCAAGGTGCTCGACAGCAGCTATCACGACCAGGCGCATTTCACCCGCGATTTTCGCGATTTCATGGGCATGACGCCCAAGGCCTTTCTTGAGATGCCACGCCCGATAAGCAAGGCGGCGACGCGGGCAAGGCTCGAAGCACTGGGTGAGCCGCTGCAGGCGTTGCAGCCGCCCGGCGCGAACGAGGCAGGAAGCACTTGACGCCGCAACTTCCGGAAGCGATGACAGTTTACATGCAGGGGATGGCAAAATGACCGGGGCAGATGGCTCCAGCCATACGCGATTCATCGCGCCGCACCCGCGGCTCCAGCCCTATCTGTCGGCCTATTATTTCACCGCGATAGACAGCCTTGATGGCCAGCCTGTTCGCGACTGGATGAACCCTGAATGGGCCAGCGTTCGCTTCTGTTATGCTGGCGATATGCTGGGTGGGTTCGTCGGCGAAGAATTGCGCCATGTCCCGGCGATGCACTTTGTCGGGCCGACCAGCCTGGCCGGCCCGTTCTCTGCGATGCACGCGAGGATTGCAAGCATAGGCTTTCTTCCCACAGGCTGGAGCATGTTCATCGATGAACCGGCACATATCTGGGCAGATCGGCTGGACGATGCCGCGCAAGCCAAAACGCTGGTCGCATTTGCAGAAATGATGGAAGCGGCGCATCAGTCGGCCAGCCTTGATGAGATGGCCGACAGGTTCAATGCCATCCTGCTCGATGCCCTCGATAACCGCCCGTTGATCGACGGCCAGACCGAAGACCGCATCCGGGCGGCGCATGCGGCGCTCCTCGATCCGGAGATTACGGCTGTTGCGCAAATGGCCGATCGCCTGCAGTTGTCGATAGCGCAGCTGCAGCGGCTGTCGCTGCGCATCTTCGGCTTCCCGCCCAAATTGCTGCTTCGGCGCCAACGTTTCGTGCGTACTTTGGCGGTCATCATGCGCGATCCGGACAGCAACTGGTCCGATGCGCTCGACATGCATTATTACGATCAGGCCCATTTCAACCGCGATTTCCGGCAGTTCTTCAAGATGAGTCCACGCGAATACCGGCAACACCCGCACCCGATTATCGGTGCGGCCTCGCGCGCGCGCATGGCGGCGCTGGGCGATCCGTTGCAGGCGTTGCAGAAACCCGGCGCGGGCAACGCGCCCTGAATCGGTCTTGATGCTTGCATTTCCGCGCGAATCCCGCTAGGCGCGCGCCTTCCGAATAGATGGGCTGGCTGAAAGGGCTGCCATGTGCATCTGAAACGGACATCCAAAAGGAGACCGAAATGCCCAAACTGAAGACCAAGAGCGGCGTCAAAAAGCGCTTCAAGCTCACCGCCACAGGCAAGGTAAAGCACGGCGTAGCCGGCAAGCGCCACCGCCTGATCAGCCACAATGGCAAATATATCCGCCAGAACCGCGGCACCGATGTGCTCAGCGATTCGGATGCGGGCCACATCCGCCTCTGGGCGCCTTACGGTTTGAAATAAGGAGCGCTGAGATATGGCACGCGTCAAAAGGGGTGTAACCACCCGCGCCAAGCACAAGAACATCTTGGAGCAGGCAAAAGGCTTTTATGGCCGCCGCAAGAATACCATCCGCATCGCGCGGCAGGCCGTCGAAAAGGCTGGCCAATATGCGTATCGCGACCGCAAGGTTAAGAAGCGGAATTTCCGCGCTCTGTGGATCCAGCGCATCAACGCCGCTGTCCGCGTCGAAGGCCTGACCTATGGCCAGTTCATGCACGGGCTGAAACTGGCCGGTGTCGATCTCGACCGCAAGGTTCTCGCCGACCTCGCGATGAACGAAGGCGCGGTGTTTAGCGGCATCGTTGCGCAGGCGAAGGCAGCTCTTCCCAAGGCAGCGTAAACGCTGCGGGGGCCGAAAGCGGCTAAAGCTAGCCCCTTCGAGTAATGCGCAAATGGGCGTGAGCGGCACTTGCCGTTCGCGCCCATTTGCTTATGCAGGCGAACCGATATGAAAGAAGATATTTTAGAACAAATCGTCGACGAGTGTCTCATGCATGCGGGTTATCTTACGACCCACAACGTCAAGTTTCGTCCAGCGCGTGATCACGGCCAGTATGAATCGCAGCAAGACAGCGTTCATAGCGACATTGACGTCATTGGAATTCACCCCACGAAAAAAGGAAAGGATCGAGTTGTCGTCGTTTCCTGCAAATCTTGGCAAGGAGGCATTGATCTGGTCGGTGACATTGAACGTATCGCCGAAACCCGCAAAAACCCCAAACGGCCGACATGGAAAAGCTATCGTGAGCTTTGTAGACAGAAATGGTCCCAAGCCTTTATCGATAAGGTTCAGGAGGTCACTGGAACGCGCGAGTTCACGTATTGGACCGCTGTCACGCACATCAAACGGGGAGAAAAGGCGCTTTGGGAGGAGCATCAAGATTTTATCACTGCGCTGGAAGGCAATCCAATCAAGGTTGTAACTTTCGACGAGATGCTCGACGAGGTTTGGAACGGGATTAGCAATACACCAGCGGCGACAGAAATCGGACGAATGATCCAACTGATGAAAGCGTCGCGTTGGTCTCCTCCATCGGCCGCAGCAAAATCTTTGAGGAAAACGTGAGTTTGGAAAACTTAAAGCAAACAGTCTTAGCCGCCATAGCGGAAGCGTCCACGCCCGAAGAGCTTGAAGCGGTCCGCATTGATGCGCTCGGCAAGCAGGGCAGCGTTTCGGGCCTGCTCAAGACGCTGGGCCAGATGTCGCCCGAAGAGCGGCAGGTCCAGGGGCCTGTAATCAATGGCCTTCGCGAAGCGGTTACCAATGGCATCGCCGCCAAAAAAGCAGCCTTTGAAACGGCGATCCTGAACCAGCGGCTCGCGACCGAGCGGCTGGACATGACGCTGCCCGCGCCCGAAGCGCCGCGCGGCACTGTGCATCCGGTGAGCCAGGTGATGGACGAACTCGCCGAAATCTTCGCCGATATGGGTTTTGCCGTCGCCGAAGGGCCGGAGATCGAGGACGACTGGCACAATTTCAGCGCGCTCAACATTCCCGAAACGCACCCCGCGCGGGCGATGCACGATACATTCTATTTCCCGGACAAGGACGCCGAGGGCCGCGCGATGCTGCTGCGCACGCACACCTCGCCGGTGCAGATCCGCACGATGACCTCGCAGGAACCGCCGATCCGCATCATCGCACCGGGGCGCGTCTATCGGTCGGACAGCGATGCCACGCACACGCCGATGTTCCACCAGATCGAAGGCCTTGTCATCGACAAGGGCATCCATCTGGGGCATCTGAAATGGACGCTTGAAACCTTCCTCCGTGCCTTTTTTGAGCGCGACGATGTCGTGCTGCGCCTGCGCCCCAGCTACTTTCCCTTCACCGAGCCTTCGGTCGAGGTCGATGTCGGCTATTCTGTAGTCAACGGCAAGCGTGTGATCGGCGGCAGCGAAGGCTGGATGGAGGTGCTGGGCAGCGGCATGGTCCACCGCCGCGTGATCGAGGCCTGCGGGCTTGATCCCGATATGTGGCAGGGCTTTGCCTTCGGCACCGGCGTCGACCGGCTGGCGATGCTCAAATATGGCATGGACGATCTGCGCGCCTTCTTCGACGGCGACAATCGCTGGCTGCAACATTACGGGTTCAACGCGCTCGACGTACCCACACTCAGCGGGGGAGTAGGCGCATGAAATTCTCGCTTAGCTGGCTGAAACAGTATCTCGAAACCGATGCCGATTTCCAGGCCGTCGCAGACTGCCTCAACCGTATCGGGCTTGAGGTCGAGGGCATCGAAAACCCTGCGGATAAGCTGGCTGGCTTCCGCGTCGCGCGCGTGCTGACGGCGGCCCCGCACCCGCAGGCAGACAAGCTGCAGGTGCTGACGGTCGATCAGGGGGATGGCAATCCGTTGCAGGTCGTGTGCGGCGCACCCAATGCCCGTGCAGGGCTGGTCGGCGTGTTCGGTGTCGAAGGCGCAACCGTCCCCGCCAATGGCATGGTGCTTAAGAAAACCGCGATCCGCGGCGTCGAATCGAACGGCATGATGTGCTCGGTTGCCGAGCTTGAGCTGGGCGACGACCATGACGGCATCATCGAGCTTCCCGCCGATGCGCCGGTCGGCATGGCCTTTGCCGAATATGCCGATGCAAATGATCCGGTGATCGATGTTGCCATCACCCCCAACCGGCAGGATTGCATGGGCGTGATGGGCGTCGCCCGCGATCTGGCTGCGGCGGGGCTGGGAACCTTCAAACCGGTTGAGGTGCCGTCCATCGCGGGCAGCTATCCCTGCCCGGTCGAAATCCGCACCGATGATCCCGAAGGCTGTCCGGCCTTTTACGGGCGCGTCATTCGCGGGGTGAAGAACGGCCCCTCGCCCGACTGGATGCAGGCAAGGCTGAAAGCCGCCGGGCAGCGCCCGATTTCGGCGCTGGTCGATTGCACCAATTACCTCATGCTCGCCTGCGGGCGTCCGGCGCACGCTTATGATCTGGCGCAATTGAACGGCGCTGTGGTTGCCCGCCGGGCCAGCGATGGCGAAACCGTCACCGCGCTCAATGGCAAGGATTATGCGCTGACGTCCGAGATGACGGTGATCGCCGACGACCGCAGCGTGCACGACATTGCCGGGATCATGGGCGGTGAGCATTCGGGCTGCGCGGAGGATACCACCGACGTTCTGCTCGAAATCGCCTATTTCACCCCCGAACGGATTGCGAAGACCGGACAGGCGCTGGCGCTCACCTCTGATGCGCGCAGCCGGTTCGAGCGCGGGGTCGATCCGGCCTTCCTAGACGATGGTCTTGCCTTGCTCACCGACCTGATCGTCCAGACCTGCGGCGGCGAACCGAGCGAGATCATCCGTGCCGGTCAGCCGCCATTGGAGCGCAGGGCAATTGCCTATGATACCGCCCGTTGTGCGGCTTTGGGCGGCATCGATGTGTCTGCCGACCGGCAGAAAGCGATACTGGAATCGCTCGGATTCGATGTTGCGCCGGACTGGACCGTCACCGTCCCGACCTGGCGCCGCGATGTCGACGGGTCGGCTGACCTGGTTGAAGAAGTCGTGCGCATCGTCGGGCTCGATAACATCGTCTCCGCCCCGCTGCCGCGTGCCGAGGGTGTGGCGAAACCCACTGCAACCCCGCAGCAAAGCCTGGAACGCAAGGTGCGTCGTGCGGCGGCGGCGCGCGGGTTGAACGAGGCGATCAACTGGTCGTTCCTGCCGCAGAAGGAAGCCGATGCCTTTGGCGCCCTTCGACAAGCTCAGGGTGAGCGGATGTGGGTGCTCGCCAATCCGATTTCGGAAGACATGAAGGTCATGCGGCCGTCGCTGCTCCCCGGCCTCCTCTCGGCGGCGCAGCGCAATATGGATCGCGGCGCCTCCTCGGTGCGGCTGTTCGAAATCGGGCGGCGCTATCTGGCCGCCCATGACGGAACCAGCGATGAAAGGTTGACCTGTGGTATCGTGCTGGCAGGCGAAAAAACTGCGCGCGGCTGGGCGACCGGCAAGGCGGCGAAATTCGATGCCTATGACGCCAAGGCTGAGGTGCTCGCGCTGCTCGCCGCTGCCGGCGTTGCCACCGACAGCCTGATGGTGATGGGGGAAGCTGGCGACCATTATCACCCCGGCCAGTCGGCGACGCTGCGCATGGGGCCGAAAAATGTCCTGGCGGCCTTTGGCACGCTCCATCCTGCAACCGCCAAGGCGTTCGGTCTCGATGGCGTGGTGATCGCGGCGGAAATTTACCTCGATGCCATCCCGGCCAAAAAGACGAGCGGCTTCATGCGCCCGGCCTATACCCCGCCCACGCTGCAGGCAGTAACCCGCGACTTTGCCTTCCTTGTGCCCGACAGTCTGGCCGCAGGCGATCTCGTGCGCGCGATCAGGGGCAGCGACAAGGCGAATATCGTCGTGGTGCGCTTGTTCGACCGCTTTGCCGGGCAGGGCGTTCCCGAGGGGCAGGTCAGCCTTGCGGTCGAGGTGACGCTGCAGCCCGGCGAGAAAAGCTATACCGATCCGGAACTACACGCCATTTCGATGAGCATTATTTCTGCCGCGGAAAAGCTGGGCGGAATGTTACGAATCTGAACCATCGTCGTCATTCCCGCGAAGGCGGGAATCCATCACCCGCGCTCAAACTTTACCCTGCGGTGATGGACCCCCGCCTTCGCGGGGGTGACGAACAATAGGCCAAAGAAAAGGCCGGGAGGATCGCTCCCGGCCCTTTTTGTTTGCCTGTGGCGGCGATCAGAATTTGACGCCGATCGTCGCGAAGACCTGGCGCGGATTGCCGTAGAATGCAGTCAGCACGCCTTCCTGCCCGAGCGCGGGGATGACATTGCCCGCACCGCTCAGAATCGGGACACCCGTGGTCGGGTCGACGGTGATGAACTGGTAACCCGAGGTCTTGTAGTGTTTGTCCAACAGGTTCTTGCCGTAGATGCCGACGGTGAAGCGATCATCGTCTGACGTCCAGACGAGGCTGGCATCGAGCAGCGCATAGCCCTTCTGGTCGAGATAGGGGCTCGGCGTTTCAAACTGGTTGGTCTTGCTGCGATAGGACAAAGTGGTCTGCGCGTTGAACAGGCCCGAAGCACCCGGAACGCTGACCGCCAGCGTGCCCGACGCGGTCCATTTCGGGGTGTTCTGGATACGGCGGAAATCAGCCACGTCGACACCCAGATTGTTGATGAAGCGCAGATATTTGCCGTCGATATAACCCAGCGTGCCGTTGAAGCTGAGCGCCGAGCCATTGCCCGCAAAGTCGCGCGCCAGCGAAGCGAAGCTTTCGATCTCGACACCCTGCAGGCGTGCCTTCGAGGCGTTGGTGGTGATGCCTGCAAAGGTTTCGAACACCCCGTCGCCATTATTGTCGACGCCGACCGATCCGGGGATCTGGACGTCGTTGTAATCGGCGCGGAAGCCAGTGATCGCAAGGCGCAGATTGCCGTCCGCGAGCGAGCCCTTATAGCCGATTTCATAGCTCTTCACCGTTTCCGGGTCGAAGGTCAGGAAGTCGAAAATTTCCTGATAGCTGCGCACGCCGTTGCGATCGGTATCGGGCGCGCCGGTCGAGTTGCCGCGCGGGTCAAAGCCACCGCCCTTGAAGCCTGTCGAGAAGGAGGCGTAGAGCAGGTGATCGTCGTTGGGCTTGAATTGCACCGAGGCGCGGGGGGTGAATTTGGTGAACTTGCGTTCGCCCTCGAAATCGGAATCGGTGACCAGCGCGATCGGTGCGATGCCGCCAAGTTGCGGATCGGGGCCCAAAATGCGGCGTTGTTTCAGGATGTCCGCACGGCGCTTGTCCGAGGTATAGCGGCCGCCCAATGAAATCGCGAACTGGTCGCTGAAATCATAGGTGAAATCGCCGAATACCGACCAGGTTTCGGTGTTGACCGTTCCCGCAGTGTAAGATGAGAATTGCGGGAAGGCGAGCAGGTTTCCGGTCGTGTAGAGCAGCACATCGAAATTGGTGATCGCCTGCGCGTCGAGATAATAGAAGCCGACAAGGCCGTTCAGTTTGTCGCCTTCATAAAGCAGCTGGAATTCCTGGCTGATCTGTTCGTTGCCATAATAGCCGGGCACGTCCACGTCGACAGCGGGCAGCGCATCGAAATCGATCGGCGCAAAGCTTTCATCCTCACGCCATGCGCTGATGCTGCGCAGCGTAAGGTTGTCGGTCAGGTTGGCACTGATGTTCATGGCAAGGCCATAGGCCTTGATGTCCTGCTCCGGCGTCACCAGCGCGCCGCGCGTATCGTAAACATCGTCGAGTACGGGCGTGTTCGATTGCAGGCTACCGATCAGGCGATGGCCGCCGCGCGGATCGGATTTGTCGTGGGTGTAGTCGCCCGAAATGCGGATCAGCACCGGCGCGTCATTGCCGCCAAACTCGACGGTGCCACGACCGGCCCAGACATCCTTGTTATAGTTCTCGCGACCGGTAGTCAGGTTGTCGCCAAAGCCACCACGGCTGAGGCGCGCAAGCGAGCCGCCAACACGGAACAGGTCGCCGATTGGCGCGCTGACGGTGACCACACCATCAGCCTGCTTGTAGGTGCCAAGGGTGGCGCGCAGTTTCAGCTGGAATTCGTCGGGCAGTTGCTTGGTCACATATTTGACCGCGCCGCCGATGGTGTTGCGGCCGTAAAGCGTGCCCTGCGGCCCGCGCAGCACTTCGATCCGTTCGACTTCGTAAATGTCGAGCACGGCGGCCTGCGGACGGTTGAGATAGACATCGTCAAGATAGATGCCGACGCCGGCCTCGAAGCCGCCGACCGGATCCTGCTGCCCGACGCCGCGGATGAAGGCGGTCAGCGTCGAATTGGTCGCGCGCGAATTTTCGAGCGTCACGTTGGGCGTGGTGTCCGAAATGGCGGTGATGTCCATCGCCCCGGCCTGCGCCAGCGCTTCGCCCGAATAGGCGGTGACGGCGATGGGCACATCGAGCAGGCTTTCCTCGCGGCGACGGGCGGTGACGATAATTTCGCCGCTGTCCGCACCCGTTTCGGCGGTTGTTTCGTCCTGTGCCCTGACGGGGGCCGCTGCCGCCACGCTGCCAAAGGCGATGCCGGTCATCAGAATTGCACGGCTAACTGACTGGAATTTCATGTTATCCTCTCTTCCGTCCACGCGAAGTTGCGGCTGTTCCGCAATTTTCTGCTTGCTCCATACTGAAAGTTGAACCATCTTTCAACTTAGACAAGAGGATTTTTGCAAATGGTTGCCGGGCGTGGCATAGATGCAACAATGACCGGGGAGGACAAAGCACCGCGCACCGAACGTGGTCGACGTACATTGCGTGCGCTGCTGGACGCTGCCGCTGCCGAATTTGGCGAAAAGGGCTTTCACGAAAGCTCCGTGGTCAGCATCACCAGCCGCGCCGGCGTGGCGCTGGGCAGCTTCTATACCTATTTCGATTCAAAAGAGACGCTGTTCCGCGCGCTGGTGAAGCACATGTCGGGGCAGGTGCGCGATCATGTTGCGCCGCTGGTCGCGGGCGAGGGCGATCAGCTCGAACGCGAACGGCGCGGTCTGACGGCTTTCCTTGCCTTTGCCCGCAGCCACAAGGAAATCTACCGGATCATCGATGAGGCCGAATTTGTCGCCCCCGATGCCTGGCGGGCGCATTATGGCACCACCGCCGACCGCATATTGGAACGTCTGCAGGGCGCGGTGGCGCGCGGCGAGCTGGCCGGACCGGTTGACGAAGCCCATGCCTGGGCGATCATGGGGATGAACGTGTTTCTCGGGCTGCGTTATGGCGTGCTGGATGAAGAGCGCGGTGTCGGTGAGGTTGCCGACGTGGTCAATGCCATGCTGCGGGACGGGCTAACGAAACGCTAGTCCGTCCGCATATTTTCGACGTTGAAACACAGCAATAGTTCACAATTCCGACAAGGTTGCCTTCAAAGCGCCCTTGCGGAAAAAGCAGCGGCTGGATTGTTGGGGCCATCCCGGCTATGCGCCCGGCGCATGACGACAGCACCCTGGGCCACGCGCCGCACCTTTGCGATCATCTCGCACCCCGACGCGGGCAAGACCACTTTGACCGAGAAGCTGCTGCTGCAGGGCGGCGCGATCCATCTTGCCGGTGAGGTCAAGGCCCGCGGGGCTGCACGGCGCGCGCGTTCGGACTGGATGAAGATCGAGCAGCAGCGCGGCATTTCGGTGACCTCCAGCGTGATGACCTTTGAAAAGGACGGCATCACCTTCAACCTGCTCGACACGCCGGGGCATGAGGACTTCAGCGAAGATACCTATCGCACGCTGACCGCGGTCGATTCGGCGATCATGGTGGTCGACGCGGCCAAGGGTATCGAACCTCAGACGCTCAAGCTGTTCGAGGTCTGCCGCCTGCGCAGCGTCCCGATTATCACCTTCGTCAACAAGGTCGACCGCGAAGGCCGCGCCTGTTTCGAAATCCTCGACGAGGTTGCCGACAAGCTTGCCCTCGATGTCTGCCCGATGAGCTGGCCGGTGGGCATGGGCGGCACGTTCGAGGGTATCCTCGATTTTGCGAGCGGCGGCGTATCGCGCCCCGAAGGCGACAGCCGCGAATTTCTCGGTAAGGTCGATCCGTCACCCGCGCTGCCGCCCGAAGTCGCTGAAGAGGTCGAGCTGGCGCAGGCGGGCTATCCCGAATTCGATCTTGAGGCCTATCGCCACGGCGATCTGACGCCTGTCTATTTCGGCTCGGCGCTCAAGAATTTCGGCGTCGGCGAACTGATCGACGCCATCGCCAGATTCGCGCCCCCGCCGCGGCCGCAGCCGAGCGAGGCAGGAACGATTACCCCCGACAACGGAGAAGTGACCGGCTTCATATTCAAGGTGCAGGCCAATATGGACCCGCAGCACCGCGACCGCATCGCCTTCATGCGGCTCTGCTCGGGCACCTTCAAGCGCGGCATGAAGCTGACGCCATCGGGTCTGGGCAAGCCGGTGGCGATCCATTCGCCGATCCTCTTTTTCGCGCAGGACCGTGAAATTGCCGACACTGCCGAGCCCGGCGACATCATCGGCATCCCCAATCACGGCACGCTGCGCGTCGGCGATACGCTGAGCGAAAGGAACGGCGTCCGCTTCACCGGCCTGCCCAACTTCGCGCCGGAAATCCTGCGCCGGGTGATCCTGCGCGATCCGACCAAGACCAAGCAGTTGCGCAAAGCGCTCGATGATTTGAGCGAAGAAGGCGTGATCCAGGTCTTCTACCCCGAAATCGGCTCCAACTGGGTGGTCGGTGTCGTCGGCCAGCTCCAGCTCGACGTGCTGATCAGCCGGCTGGAGGCCGAGTATAAGGTCGACGCCTTCCTCGAACCCGCCCCCTACGACACCGCCCGCTGGCTCAACGGCAGCGATGCGGCGCTAAAAACCTTTGCCCAGTTCAACGGCGGCAATATGGCCAAGGACCGCGACGGCAACCCCGTCTTCATGGCGCGCTCGTCATGGGATGTGGGGTATCAGCAGGAAAAGAACCCCGAATTGGTGTTCAGCGCCACCAAGGAGCGGTGAGCTATTGGGTCACCCGAAGCACCGAAGAACCGAAGACATCGCAGCGCATCAAATATCAACCGTCACCCTGAACTTGTTTCAGGGTCCATTTCTCCTCTTCACCCTTCGGTCTCGGTTGCACGATGGATGCTGAAACAAGTTCAGCATGACGAGTAAAAAACAAAGTTGGAAACCGAAACTGCCCTCTTCGGTTCTTTGGTGCTTCGGGTGACATATCTTGACCCCTCCTTGTCCTTCCCGCACATCCCTCGCAGGGAGAGCGCACACCATGACCGACCATATCCTTGTCATCGATGAAGGCACCACGTCGACGCGTGCGATGCTGTTCGCGAAGGACGGCACCTGCCTTGGAACCGCTCAGCGACCGCTGACCCAGCATTATCCCGCGCCCGGCCTTGTCGAACATGATGCGACGGAAATCTGGGGCCTCACCCTCGAATGTGCGCGCGAGATGGTGGCGCAGGCAGGTGGGCCGCATGCCATTGCCGGCATCGGCATCACCAACCAGCGCGAGACAGTGGTATTCTGGGACCGGCGCACCGGTGAACCGCTGGCCCGCGCGATCGTCTGGCAGGACCGACGCACAGCGGAGATTTGCGAGACGCTTAAGGCGGCAGGCCACGAACCTGATGTGCAGGCGAAAACCGGATTGCTACTCGATCCCTATTTTTCGGGTTCGAAAATCGGCTGGGCGCTCGCCAACTGGCCGCAATTGGAGGCGGCAGGCGGACATCTCGCGGTCGGCACGGTCGAATCTTACCTTGTCTATCGCCTCACCGGCGGTAGCGCGCATGTTTCCGACGCCAGCAATGCCAGCCGCACCGCACTGATGGCCATCGGCAGCGGCGATTGGGACGATGGGCTGTTGAACCTGTTCGGCGTGCCACGCGCGATCCTCCCCCGAATATGCGACAGCGCGGGGCAATTGGGCATGACCGATGCCGATCTGTTCGGCGCCCCGATCGCGATCACCGGAATGGCAGGCGACCAGCAGGCGGCGCTGATCGGGCAGGGCTGCCTCGAACCCGGCCAGACCAAGGCGACCTTTGGCACCGGCGCGTTCGTGCTGACCCAGACGGGGCGCACGCTGCCGCGTTCGACCAACCGGCTGCTCGCAACCGTGGCATGGCAGTTGGACGGCGAACGCCATTATGCGCTCGAGGGTTCGGTGTTCGTCGCAGGCTCGCTGATCCAGTGGCTGCGCGACGATCTCGGCCTCATAGAAGCCTCAGCCGAAACCGAGCCGCTTGCGCGCAGCGTTGAGGATAATGGCGGCGTTTATCTCGTCCCCGCGCTGTCGGGGCTCGGCGCGCCGCACTGGCAGCCGGGCGCGCGGGCCGCGATCCACGGGCTGACCTTCGCCGCAAAGAAGGCGCATGTCGCCCGCGCCGCTTTGGAGGCGATGGCGCACCAGACCCACGATCTCAAAACCGTTTTCGCCGCCGACGGTGCCGACTGGGCCGAACTGCGCGTCGATGGCGGCATGGTGTCGAACGGCTGGATGGTGCAGGATCTCGCCGACATCTTGGCGGTCGAGGTCGAGCGCCCCGATTTCGTCGAAACCACCGCGTTGGGTGCAGCGATGCTCGCGGCGGTTGGCGCCGGGCTCTATGATTCACTGGCCGAGGCGTCGGCGATGCGCGGGCAAGTCGGAAGGTTCAGCCCGGCAATGGACGGAGCGGCGCGCGAGGCTAGGTTGGCCGGATGGAAGGATGCGCTGGGGCGGGTTCTGGGGTGAAGAGCATCAACATTTCCAATTGACATTTTGATTTCAGCCATAGGACAAAGCACTAGGTTGATAAGGGATTTATCTTTGTTCAGATCGCCAAATTATCGAAGAGCTTTCATCAGTACGATGCTGGTTGTCAATGCAACTCTACTGCTTGCAGCTATTCCGCTTGCTCTCACTACGGAAAATCGAAATATTATTTTAGATCATCCATTTATCGCAGTATCGACGTTGATTGCCATAGAATTGGCTGTTGTTTTATATTTTGCTTTCATACGAAAACCGATTGAAGAGGATCCCGAGTTTTTCTCTGATCCTGAAAAGCTGAAAACAACATTGCGTTTTTGCAAAGCGGAAGACAATGAAAGTACGGAAGAAATATATTTTGAGTGGTTTGATAAGAGCTTATCCATAGATGATACAGAATATGAAAAAATTGTAGAAAGAAATCAATTTGTAAGAGTTGCTGAAGTTGTTACGAAAAATGCATATGGGAAAAGCACATTTGTAGCGGGATACTATGCTGTATTTACGATTTCTTCGACAACACTTGATGATCTATATTCTGGTAAATTGAAAGAAAAAGACCTTACTTCTTCTCATGTTTTGGATATCAATAGCCCTGATGCCGCTGTTTTGTACATCTGCGAGGTGGTTTCTTCAAAGAGATGTAGTGTAAGAGAAGCGTTAATGAGCGATATGCTTAGTTATATAGTACATATAATTTCAAAAAATTCAAATATTAAAAAGATTTCCACTTGGCCTTACACTAGATATGGAAAGAAACTCGTTCAAGCGAAGAGGGGCTTCAATAAAGTAGAAACTGGATTTGCAGGAAACCTATATTATGAAGCGTCCGTTGGTAGCTACTCTCGCAGCGATGTAAGGAAATTCAAACCCGTACATGAAATCTAGCCTTCCGCGCAGCATGTGACCAAGCGGAGGCGCTACCGCCCCATCTTCTTCGCGCGCCGCCTTTGCACGCTCGAGCCAATCCCCATCGCCTCGCGATATTTGGCCACCGTCCGCCGCGCAATGTCGAAGCCTTTTTGCTTGAGCAGGTCGACCAGCGTGTCGTCCGAAAGGATGTCATCCGGCGCCTCTGTATCGATCAGCGCCTTGATCGCGGCCTTTACCGCCTCCGCCGAAGCGCCGTCGCCATCGGCGGAGCCGACCCCGCTCGAGAAGAAATATTTGAGATCGAACAGCCCGCGCGCGCAGTGCAGATATTTGTTGCTGGTGACGCGGCTGACGGTCGATTCGTGCATGTCGATGGCTTCGGCCACCTGGCGCAATGTCAGCGGTTTCAGTCGCGAAACGCCTTCGCGGAAGAAACCTTCCTGCTGCTTCACGATTTCCTGCGCGACCTTCATGATCGTGCGCTGGCGCTGGTCCATTGCCTTGATCAACCAGTTGGCATCGGCGAGCGCCTCGTTGAGCCAGTTGTTCGCGGCCTTGTTATCGCCGCCGCCACCCATTTCGGCATAATAGCTGCGGTTGACCAGCAGGCGCGGCAGGTTGGCGCTGTTGAGTTCGATTGCCCAGCCTTTGCCCTGCGCCGTTACAAACAGGTCGGGGGTAACCGCCACTGCCGCATCGTCGCTGTCGAAACGCAGCCCCGGCTTCGGATCATAGCCACGCAGTTCGACCAGCATGTCGCGCAGATCCTCGTCATCGACCCGGCACAGCCGCTTGAGCTGGTCGAAACTGCCACGCGCGACAAGATCGAGATTGTCGATCAGCCGCGCCATGCACGGATCGTAGCGGTCGGCCTCCTTCGCCTGCAGCGCGATGCACTCGGCAAGGTCGCGCGCGCCGACGCCGGTGGGATCGAAGGTCTGGAGCAGCGCCAGCGCCGCCTCCATCTCCGTCAGCGGCGCGCCCAACCGATAGGCGAGGCCCATAAGATCGACGCCCAGCCAGCCTGAAGGCTCGATATGTTCGATCAGCTGTTCGAGCAGAAGCAACTGCCGCCCCGATGCGCTTGCCCCCGCCTGTTGCATCAGATGTTCGCGCAAGGAAATGTCGGGTGCGGCGAAGGCGTCGAAATCGGGGCCCTCTCCAAATTCGGAACCGCGCTGATCGATGCCGCTCATCCCCAGCATCCCGTCGGCTCCGGCGCCTCCGCCCTCACCGGGTTCGAAGGTTTCGCTGGAAAAGTCGGTGTCGAGCGCCTCGCTGCCGGTGCCGAAATCGCCTTCGTTCATCAATTGGTCGCTGCCCAGCGTTTCGGGGGCAGGCGCGGTATCCGGCAATTGGGGTGCATCGCCCTCGGGTGTGGCATCCCCTGCCGCCAACTCGAGCAGGGGGTTGCGTTCCAGTTCCTCGGCAATGAAGGCGTCGATTTCGAGCGAAGACAGCGCGAGCAGCTTGATCGCCTGCTGCAACTGCGGCGTCATCACCAGCGACTGGGTCTGCCGAAGATCGAGGCGGGGGGCTAGGGCCATCGGTTTAGCGCCTTAATTGCCCCAAAACCGCTAGTGCTGAGCTTGTCGAAGCACGCCCCGCAGTGATGCGCCCTTCGACAAGCTCAGGGCTACGGTGAATTTTGACGTGCACCTGTTGGCCCTCACATCTCGAACCCTTCGCCGAGGTAGAGCCTGCGCACATTGGCATCCTTGACCAGATCCTCGGGCGATCCGGCGAACAGCACCTGACCGCCGTAGATGATGCAGGCGCGGTCGACGATGTCGAGCGTTTCGCGGACATTGTGGTCGGTGATCAGCACGCCGATGCCGCGTTTTTTGAGGTCTTTGACCAAGTCACGAATGTCGTTGATCGATATCGGGTCGATCCCGGCAAAAGGCTCGTCAAGCAGGATGATCGAGGGATTGGCCGCCAGCGCGCGGGCAATCTCGCAGCGCCGCCGTTCACCGCCCGAAAGCGCCATTGCAGAGGCGCTGCGCAGGCGGACAAGGCCGAATTCGTCGAGCAACTGTTCCAGCCGGGCTTCGCGCGCCTCCCTGTCCGGCTCGGCCAGTTCGAGCACCGCCATGATGTTCTGTTCGACCGAAAGCCCGCGAAAGATCGAGGTTTCCTGGGGCAGATAGCCGAGTCCCAGAATTGCGCGGCGGTACATCGGCAGGCCGGTGATATCCTCGCCATTGAGCATGATGCGACCCGAATCGGGCTTCACCAATCCCATGACCGAATAAAAGCAGGTGGTCTTGCCCGCGCCATTGGGGCCGAGCAGGCCGACAACCTCCCCCTTGGCGACCGAGAGCGACACGTCGGTCAACACCGCGCGCTTGTCATAGCTTTTGGCAATCGAAACGACCGCGAGTCCTGCGGACAGGCCCTCTTCGGTCACGGCGCTTACAGGCGCGTCGTGCCGGTGCATGTCATCGCCCAAGGGCTCATCAAGGCTCATTCCGTTGCAGTCCTTATCCTGTCGGGGCTGTGTTTATACCGCAAAAAGCGTCAAGAAAAGCGGACAATGCCCGCAATTGGCAGGATTTGTGCATGAAGGCCTGCCGGATTGATCCGGAACGGTTCAGTTTTTGCGCTGTGGAACGGTGAAAGTGCCGGTAACCCGACCATTCCGGCCGGTGGTTCCCGGTGCCGATGCGCCCCCCGTTATTGTCGAGCGGCCGGCGTTGAGATCGATCACGATGCGCGCGCCGCTGAGACGGTTTGCGCCCTGCGTCAGCTGGACATTGCCCAGCAGCGTGATGAGGTTGGCATTGAGATCGTAGATGGCCGCATCGCTGGTTGCGCGCAGATCGTCCTTGGTTATCGCAACGCCGCCCGCGGCATCGAGCCGGTTGACGTCGATGCCGCCATTGCTGCTGTAGGCAGCCGTCACGCGTGATGCACGCATCGTGAGGCCTGCCTGGGTTGCGGTTACACCACCGGTCAGGATCACGCGATCTGCACGGTCCTGCAATTCGATTGCACCGGCATCGAAATCGACCGGGGCGCCGCTGTTGTGGTTGCGGATTACCTGCGCTGGCGCCGCGACCGACAGCAGGGCTGCGGTTCCCAATGCGCTGGCCAGCATGATTGGCAGGAAAGTTCTGGACATCGTCATCCTATCTAATCGCATTCTGGTCGATGCGCAAATGTGCGCCGCCTTCAAGCCGGACAATCCGCGCATCGACATCTGCGCGCAGTTTCGCCGCCCGGAAGGTGCCGACCTTCATCGCGCCATTGACCGGGCCAAAGCTTTCGATCTGGCGGGTCTTCATCGCAAATTCAACATTGTTCGCGGTCAGGCTGAAGCCATCGCCACCGGTATAGGATAGCGGGCCTTCGACTCGAACCTTTTCGGTTTCGAGATTGTAATAGCCTTGCCCGGCGACCAGTTGTGCGGGGCCGCTCTTCATCAAAATCTGGCCCGACAGGTCGCTGAGCCGAATGACCGGTTCGGACGAACTTTTCTGCACCGCGCTGCCGCCGCGCAGCGTGAAGGGGCGACCCCGGCTATCCTCGCCGCGATACATCGCGTTGGTGAGCCGCATGCGCTCATGCGCCTGGTTCACTTCGTCCTTTGCGAGAACAAAGCTCATTTCCTGCGTGTTCGAAAAGGGGCTGACGACAAGCAAAGCAACGAGCACGCCGATAATGCTCGGCAAAGCGACACGCAGCAGCCTTATCAGTCGGTCGTGGCGACCGCCCGGTGCGGCAAATCTCTGCCTCAGCGTGCGTTCCTTGTCGGCAAGTTCGGACATGTTCGGCTCTATGCGCTCCGATCGGTGAATGGCAGCTTAGCTATGCGCGAAAATATCGTCTTCGGGCCAGCCCATCAGATCGAGCCGCGCCCGGTGTGGCAGGAAGTCGAAACAGGCCTGTGCCATTTCGGTTCTGCCCTCGCGCGCCAGACGCGTGACGAACTCTGCATGCAGCCGGTGCAGGAAGCGCACGTCGCTGGCCGCATAATCCTTTTGGGCTTCGCTCAGCACCGGGCCGCCCCAGTCGCTCGACTGTTGCTGCTTTGAAATGTCGGTTGAAAGCATCTCCTTGACCAGTTCCTTCAAACCGTGGCGGTCTGTGAAGGTGCGCGTCAGCCGCGATGCGATCTTGGTGCAGAAGACAGGGGCCGCCGTGACCTTAAGATAATATTCGATCGCGGCGAGATCGAAACGGGCGAAATGGAAAAGCTTCAGCCGGGCGGGATCGCCAAGTATCTTGCGCAAATTGGGTGCGGCGTAGTCGCTGCCCGGCGCAAAGCGCACCAGATGTTCATCGCCGCTGCCATCGGATATCTGCAGCAGGCAAAGCCGGTCGCGCAGCGTATTGAGGCCCATGGTTTCGGTGTCGACCGCCAAAGCGCTGCTGCCTTGCAGCACGCCATCCGGCAGGTCTTCTTCGTGGAGGAAAACGCTCATCCGCGTTCAAACTTTCTCTATCGCGATATTGATGCCCCCCTCTGCCCCAGCAACGGCGCCAAGGCAAGTTTTACGACTTTTACGCCGATTTAGGATTGCTGCATTATTTGCTATCGCGCTTTCGGTGCATAGGGTATAGCCTGCCCTTGCGGAGCCGGTGGCATATCGCGGGAAATGTAGGATATTCGTCCTATTCTACATGGATGGAAATTGGCGGGCGACGAGAAAGTATCTGTTCGAACATGAGTTTCAATGACAAGCGTCGTGGCCGCGGCCGTGACAAGCGTGATCGTTTTGGTGACGACAATTTCGGGTTTGATGCCCCTTCGTTCCCCGGCGAATTGAGAGGCGGCGAGCGCTCCGGCGGCGGCTTCGGTGGCCCCCGCGGTGGCGGTGGCGGCTTTGGCGGAGGTGCTGGCGGCGGTTTCCGCGGTGGTGCTCCGCGTGGCCCTGCAATGCCTGCCCAGGTGGTTGGCGAAGGCAAGGGCGTCGTGAAATTCTTCAACAATCAGAAGGGTTTCGGCTTCATTCAGGTTGACGACCGCCCCGACGATGTGTTCGTCCATATCAGCGCGGTCGAACAGGCAGGCCTCACCGGTCTTGCCGAAGGCCAGCCGCTTGAATTCACACTTGTCGATCGTGGCGGCAAGGTTTCTGCGACCGATCTGGTTATCGAAGGCGATCCGCTTCCGGTGCCGGAACGCGCCCCGCGCCCCGAGCGCAGCGGCTTCGATCGCGACCGTGGCGGTGATCGCGGCGGCTTCCAGCGCGGCGGTGATCGCGATGGCGGCTTCCAGCGTGGCCCGATGCGCGAATCGACTGGCGAACGCGCCAATGGCACCGTCAAATTCTTCAACGACATGAAGGGATTCGGTTTCATCCAGCGCGACGATGGCGGTGAAGATGTGTTCGTGCACATTTCCGCACTCGAACGTTCGGGCGTTGGACAGGTGACCCAGAATGACCGTCTGGCATTCGACATCGAAGTCGACCGTCGTGGCAAATATTCGGCGACGAATGTCGAACGCCTCGCCGAATAAATCCGGCGCATAATAGGGCAAACAGAAAGGGCCTCTTGCGAGGCCCTTTTTCGTTTCAGCTTCAACCGATGGTCTGGGTAAGGAACCAGACCCTTTGTTCGGCCTGATCGGTCCAGTCATCGAGCAGCCCGTCGGTTGCATTGTCACCCGCGTCGTCCGCCAGATCCTTCGCAGATTTGAGCGCGGATGTCAGGGCCTTGTTGTCCACCATCAGTTCTTTGAGCATTTCCCCGGCAGAAACCGCTGCCTTGTCATTGTCTTTGACCGATTGTTTGGCTGCGATGTCGCCAATTGAGGTCAACGTCTGCTGGCCAAGCTTGCGAACGCGCTCGGCAATCAGGTCGGTGGTGCCGATCAGTTCGGCGGCCTGCTCATCGAACAGCAGGTGATATTCGCGAAAATGCGGGCCCGAAACGTGCCAGTGGAAATTCTTGGTTTTCAGATAAAGCGCGAAATAGTCGGCAAGCAACCCGTTCAGCGCGGCGGCCAGTGCAGTGGTGCTGTTGTTTCCCATACGAATTCTCCTTTCAGGATCATATTCACAATATGGGCATTGGCGGTGGCTGCCGCCAATGCAGAATCTTCAACAGACTAATCGATTCACCGCGTCGGCACAGGCACTTCGCCGCTATAATCGTAAAAGCCGCGCTTGGTTTTGCGGCCCAGCCAGCCTGCTTCTACATATTTCACGAGCAGAGGGGCAGGGCGGTATTTGGGATCGCCAGTGGTTTCGTGCAGCACCTTGATGATTTCGAAACAGGTGTCGAGCCCGACAAAGTCGGCCAGCGTCAACGGGCCCATCGGATGGTTGAGGCCGATCTGGCAGGCCATATCGATGTCGCGGATTGATGCGACGCCTTCGCCGAGCGAGAAGCATGCCTCGTTGAGCATCGGCATCAGGATGCGGTTGACGATGAAGCCGGGCACGTCTTCGGCAAAGACCAGCGTCTTGCCCAGCGCATCGCCGAACAGCTTGACTTTCTCAAGCGTCTGTTCGGATGTTGCGAGACCCCGAATGACTTCGATCAGGCCCATGATAGGCACCGGATTGAAAAAATGGACGCCAATAAAGCGTGCAGGATCGGGCGAGGATTGCGCCATGCGCGTTATCGGGATCGAAGATGTGTTCGTCGCGAGCACCGCCTGATGGCCGAGCACCTTGCCCACCGCTTCGAAAATCTTGCGTTTGACTTCTTCGCGTTCGGTGGCCGCCTCAATGATAAGCCCCGCCGACGCCATCGGCTCATAATCGGCCACCGGTTCGATCCGCGATAGCAGTTGCTCTGCCTCTGCGACGCCGATCTTTTCGCGCTCGACCATGCGGTGGATGGCTTTTGAGATGCCTTCCTTGCCCGCTTTCGCCCGGTCCAGATCAATGTCCGATAACAGGACATGATATCCGGCCGCTGCACTGACTTGTGCAATGCCCGAGCCCATCTGGCCCGCGCCAATAACCGCGACTGTGCGCATGAATCGGTCCTTTTCGATAAAGTTTGCGGCCCACTAGCGCAGCGTGGACGTTCAAGATAGAGTGTTTGCCATGAGCTTGCCCTTTGTAACTGCACTATCGGTTGGCGCGTTGCTGGCGATCCCGCTGCATGCTGCCCCGATCGAGTTGGGCAAGCAGGTTTTTCACAAGGATTGGGCTGCGGCCTGCGACAACAGCTTCTCGTGCGAAGCCATATCGCTGCTGGGGGACAGTCAGGACGATTCCATACCAACGGTCAAGGTGGTGCGGTCAAGCGACAGCGCCGTGACAACCGAAGTCAAAATCTCGCTCGCGGAGCCGAAGGGCGAACGCTATCGCATATTGATCGATGGCAGGCCGGTCGCCAACGGCGCGCTGGCCAAGGGTGAATATCCGATTCGCCTGCAAGGGGCCGATGCGATGCGGCTGGTGCGCGCGATGGGGCATGGTCGAAAACTTGTCGTGCGCGGCGCGGACAATGCGCCCCTGGGCGAACTGAGCCTCAAAGGAACCGCCGCGGCATTCACGCATATTGATGTCGTGCAGAACCGGGCCCGAACCCGCAATGCGCTATTCGCATCGGGCCGAAAGACACTGGCGCCCAAAACCGCGCCGGTGCCGACAATCCCGGCGCAGCGTATCGGCAAGCAAGAGGTGATTCCCGATGCCGGGGCAATTGTCGGGCTTGTCGAAAGCTCCGCCTGTGCCGAAACCCGCGTCGGGGTTACCGAGGATGCGGCGTACAGCCTGGGGAAACAGGCCGGAACATATAAGGCACTGGTGATACTCAGTTGCGGCAACGGTCCATATAATTTCTCGTCCGCGCCGTTCGTTGGAACGTCGAGCGACGGGAAGAAATGGAAGTTTTCGCCTGCGCGTTTCGATTACCCGGTCGAAGCGGACGCCAGACTTGGCGGTATCCACTTGCTGGTCAATTCGAGTTGGGACGCAGAAACCCAGCAGATCAGCAGCTATGCCAAAGGGCGTGGATCGGGGGACTGCGGGAGCGCCGAAACCTATATTTGGGACGGCGATATGTTCCGCCTTGTCGATGCTTTTGCGATGGAAGAATGCCGCGGGTCGACCGAATGGATGCGGCTGTGGCGCGCAAAGGCAGAATTTAAAAACTAACCCTTGCGCTGCTTCAGCAGCAATTCGGCAACCCCATAAGTCCGTTCATTGTCGACATCGATAGCAAAGGCGCCATCCGGGGTGATCTGCGCGACAACCCGAACGCCAAACCGGCGCGAGATTGCCTTGAATGCCTTGTCGAGCGTCCACCAACCCAATCGGAAGCGGAGCAGGTTGAAAATCCCGAATGCCTTGGCGATGCGCGCACGGTTCTTGGCAAACTGTCCGCCCTGGCGGAACGCTTCGGTGGCGCGCAGCGCCTTTGCATTGCGCAACCAGAAGACATTGCAGTTCGAAATCGCGACATCGCTGAATTCATAAAATTTGCGCTGGCCATCGGGATGCGCGGCGCGGATCGATTCGCGCGTGGCGAGGACGACGACGGCATCGCCTTCGCTTGCCAGCGCATCGCGGTGTACGCCCTGCAGATAGCCGCTCTCCGCAAGCACATTGTCCGCCGTGGTGATCAGCAGAGGGAAGGCCGCATCGCCCCCGGCAAGCGCAATCGCATGTTCGACGCTTTCGACAATGCCCGCCTGCGCCTCGCACAGCACCAGCCGCCCCTCTGCCTGCAGCGCAGCGACGCCGGGCAGGTCGGCAATAACCGCCGGATCGTGGATCGAAATAAAGACTTTGGCTTGCGCGAAGGCAGGGCCGACCGCCTCGACCACCCATTCGAGCAGGGGTTTGCCGTTGATCGGCACGCGGCATTTGTGGCTGACGCCTGCGCGTTCGGCGAGAGGATCGAGTTTCCCGTCGCGCTTGCCCGCGAGGATGAGGATGGTCGGTTGGTCGGTCATACCGCGCCTATAGGGACAGCGACATTTTACGGCAAGCTAAGGCTGGTCAAGCACCGGATTTTGCACTAGGCGCGGGCGCGAAAAGGAATTCAGGGTTTCTATGGCAAACGCGCTTCGTATCGGATTGGCCGGGTTGGGAACGGTCGGCACCGGCGTCATCCAGCTTATCGAAGAAAACAGCGCGCTGATCGCGCGCCGCGCAGGCCGCCCTATCCAGATCACCGCAGTGACCGCGCGCGACCGTTCGAAGGATCGCGGCGTCGACCTGTCGGCTTATCGCTGGGTCGACGATATGGGCGAATTGGCGACCGCTGCCGATGTCGATGTTGTCGTCGAACTTGTCGGCGGGTCCGATGGCCCGGCGGTTACGCTGGCGCGTGAAACGCTGGGCGCTGGCCGCGCGCTGGTCACAGCCAACAAGGCGATGATCGCACATCACGGTGCAGAACTGGGCGCATTGGCCGATACCCAAGGCGCGCCGCTAAAGTTCGAAGCCGCAGTCGCGGGCGGTATTCCGGTTATCCAGGGGCTGCGTGATGGCGCTGCGGCCAACCGCATCGACCGCGTGTACGGCATCCTCAACGGCACTTGCAATTTCATCCTCTCGGCGATGGAGCGCGACGGGCGCGATTTTGGCGAGGTGCTGGCCGATGCGCAGGCCAAGGGCTTTGCCGAGGCGGACCCGAGCTTTGACATCGACGGCGTCGATGCCGCGCACAAATTGTCGATCCTCGCCTCATTGAGCTTTGGCAGCCGGATCGATTTCGATGGCGTCGACATTCGCGGTATCCGCAAGATCATCGCTGCCGATATCGCGCAGGCACAGGCACTGGGATACCGCATCCGCCTGATCGGTCTTGCCGAAGTCGATGGCGAAAATGGTGGTGCCTCGCTGTTTCAGCGCGTGCAGCCCTGCCTCGTCCCCATCGATCATCCGCTCGCGCATGTCGCTGGTGCGACCAATGCGGTCGTCGCGGAAGGCAATTTTTCCGGACGCCTGCTCTTTCAGGGCGCGGGTGCAGGCGACAGGCCGACGGCGTCTGCGGTCGTGGCCGACCTCGTCGATATCGCACGCAAGGAAACCGGCCCCGCCTTTTCGGTGCCGACCGCTGAGCTTGAAAAGCTGCCGCGTGCAACGGCGGCGCACCGGATCAACAAGACCTATTTGCGCATGCTCGTCACCGACCGGCCGGGCGTGCTCGCCGAAATTGCCGCCGCGATGCGCGATGCCGGGCTTTCCATCGAAAGCCTGATCCAGCGCGAGGTCGCCGATGGCTCTGCATTGATTGCCATGGTCACGCACGAAGCGCGTGAACAGGCCGTAACCGACACCCTCGCCGCCCTTAATGGCTCTGACAGCCTGCAGGGCGAACCGATGGTCATGCATATATTGGGAGAATAGAATGACGACGCAATCTAGCGGCGCAATGGACCGTGTTCTGGTCCTTGAAATGGTGCGCGTGACCGAGGCGGCTGCCATGGCGGCCGCCAACATGATCGGCCGCGGGGACGAGAAGGCCGCCGATGCCGCAGCAGTCGAAGCGATGCGCGCGGCGCTCAACGATCTCTACATGGACGGCACCGTTGTGATCGGCGAGGGTGAGCGCGATGAGGCGCCGATGCTCTATATCGGCGAAAAGGTCGGCAATGCGCCGGGCGAGGGACCGAAGATCGACATCGCGCTCGACCCGCTCGAAGGCACCACGATTACCGCCAAGGCCGGGCCCAATGCGATGGCGGTTCTGGCGGTTGCCGAAGAAGGCAACCTGCTCAACGCGCCCGATGTGTATATGGAGAAGCTGGCAGTCGGCCCCGGCTATTCGCCCGGCATCATCGATCTGGCCAAATCGCCAACCGACAATGTCCGTGCGGTTGCCAAGGAAAAGGGCGTTCCCGCTGAGGAAATCATCGTCTGCGTGCTCGATCGCCCGCGCCATGAAAAACTGATTGCCGAACTGCGCGCCCTGGGCTGCGGCATCATGCTGATCCCCGATGGCGACGTGGCCGGGGTGATCGCGACCACCGATCCCGACACCACGATCGACCTCTATATGGGCTCGGGCGGGGCACCCGAAGGCGTGCTGGCTGCTGCCGCGCTCCGTTGCGTTGGCGGGCAGTTCAAGGGCCGTCTCTTGTTCCGCAACGATGACGAGCGGCTGCGCGCGCGCAAATGGGGGATCGAGGATCTCGACAAAATCTACGATCTTGAGGAATTGGCCAAGGGCGACTGCATCTTTGCCGCCACCGGGGTGACCAGCGGCTCGCTGCTCGAAGGCGTGAAGCGCACCCGCGATGGCAAGATTACCACCGAAAGCGTGGTGATGCGCGCATCATCCGGCACCGTTCGCTGGGTGAAAAGCGAGCATCGACGGAACTGATTGCAACACCCCCTCCCGTAAACGGGAGGGGAGAAGGGCTAGAAAACGCCCAGCGCCAGTCCCTCTGCCATAGCCGCGCCCAGTTCGTGTGCCTTCGCCAGTTCGGCTTCATCGATGATTTTGGGCGCGAGGATGGCCTCTGGCGTTTGCGCGTGGGTGCAGACGATCAGGCTGTCGGCGATGCGCTTCCATCGCCAGCCGGTGGCGATGCGTTCGGCCTGACGCACCGCGTTGCTCCCGTCCGATCCCGCGCAGACGATGAGCGCATAGGGGCGCCCCTCGATCTGCCCCAGGCAAGGGTAATAGCAGCGGTCGAAAAAAGCCTTCATCACCCCGCTGACCGCCGCCAGATTTTCGGGGAAGGCAAAGATATAGCCATCGGCGTCGAGCAGCGTTTGCGGATCGGCGTCGTCGGCGCGCAGCAGAAAGGTTGCTATGCCTTCTGCGGAACCGGCACCCTCAGCAGCGGCCTCGGCCAGCGCCTTCGACCCGCCGGTCATGCTGTGCCAGATGATGGCGAGCCGCTTCATGTCATGGCTGGTTCGGCAAAACGGGGAATATCGGCAATCTGCGGATCATGGTTCCAGCCTGCCAGCGCCTTTACCAGATCGCTTCCGGCAAGGCCGAGCGAGGCAGTGTTGCGCAGCGGATGGACCCAGACGGTTCGGGCTTCGGCCAGCTCGCGATCGAGCACGACCTGTACTTCGCCGCCGCTGTCATTGATCGCGCCCAGCGGCGTCACCGATCCCGGGGTCAGCCCTAGCAGGCGCAGCAGATCCTCCGCCTTGCCAAAGCTCAGGCGCTTTGAGCCAATCGTGGCGGGCAGCGATTTCAAATCAACCCGTATTTCGCCCGGCACGGTGACCAGCCAGAAACGCCCATCATTGTCGCGAAGGAACAGGTTTTTGGTATGCGCGCCGGGCAGGCTGGCGTTCAGCTCCCGGCTTTCATCGACGGTGAACACCGCATGGTGGTCGACCACCTTATAGACAATGCCGCGCGCCTCCAGATCGGCATAGAGGCGCGCTTCATTGTCCAAAAATTCAGCCCCGGTGCAAGGCGCAGAGCTTGTTGCCTGCGGGATCGCGCAGATAGGCAAGGTAGAGGCGACCGAAACCGCCTTCGCGCCAGCCCGGCGGATCCTCGATCGCCTTGCCGCCATTGGCAACGCCCGCGGCGTGCCAGGCGTCGGCCTGTTCGGGGGTCATCGCAAAGCCGATGGTGCCGCCATTGGCGCCGCAGGCCGGTTCACCATTGATCGGCGGCGTCACGATGTACAGCCCGCCATTGTGCATGTAGATCAGGCGGCCATTGTCGTCGACGACCGCAGGGTTGCCGCCAAATGCCGTGAAAGTCGCATCGTAAAATTTCTTGGCAGCGTCGATATCGTCCGCGCCCACCATGATATGGCTGAACATAGTCACTCTCCTTTGTTGAAACTCAATAAACGACGACGCTGCGAATGCTCTTGCCCGCGTGCATCAGATCGAAAGCGGTGTTGATCTCCTCCAGCCCCATGACATGGGTGATCATCGGGTCGATCTCGATCTTGCCGGTCATGTACATGTCGACAATCTTCGGAACATCAGTGCGGCCCTTCACCCCGCCGAACGCAGTACCGCGCCAGTTGCGCCCGGTGACGAGCTGGAACGGGCGGGTGGCGATTTCCTTGCCCGCTTCGGCGACGCCGATGATGATGCTGGTGCCCCAGCCGCGGTGGCAGGCTTCGAGTGCGGTGCGCATCACCTCGGTATTGCCGGTAGCATCGAAGGTGTAATCCGCACCGCCATCGGTCATCTCGACGATTTTGGCGACCACATCCTCGCGGCTCATGCCCTTGCTGTTGAGGAAAGCGGTCATGCCGAACTTACGGCCCCATTCCTCGCGGTCGGGATTGATATCGACGCCGATGATCCTGTTCGCCCCAGCCAGCCGCGCGCCCTGGATGACGTTGAGGCCGATGCCGCCCAGCCCGAACACCACGACATTGTCACCCACCTGCACCTTGGCGGTGTTGATCACCGCACCGACGCCGGTGGTCACGCCGCAACCGATATAGCAGCTCGACTGGAACGGCGCATCCTCGCGGATTTTGGCAACTGCGATTTCAGGGAGCACGGTGAAGTTAGAGAAGGTCGAGCAGCCCATATAATGGTAGATCGGCTGGCCTTTGTAGGAAAAGCGTGTGGTGCCATCGGGCATCAGTCCTTGGCCCTGCGTCGCGCGGATCGCGGTGCACAAATTGGTCTTGCCCGAAAGGCAGCTTTTGCACTGGCGGCATTCGGGGGTGTAGAGCGGGATGACGTGGTCGCCGGGCTTGACCGAAGTGACGCCCGCGCCCACCTCGCGCACCACGCCTGCGCCTTCATGGCCGAGCACCGAGGGGAAGATGCCCTCGCTGTCAAAACCGTCGAGCGTGTAGGCGTCGGTGTGGCAAATGCCCGTTGCCATGATCTCGACCAGCACCTCGCCCGCCTTCGGCCCTTCCAGATCAAGCTCGACAATTTCGAGCGGTTTCTTGGCTTCAAAGGCAACGGCGGCGCGGGTTTTCATTGTCGGGACTCTCCTTGGACTTGCAGGTGGCTATGCCGATTCCATGGCGCACCTGCAAGCCTCTCGATGGCGGGCGGCGCCTCCGCTCAACCAACCAGCATGCGCAGCTTGTCCAGCGCGGTTGCTTCGGCTTCATGGTGGTCGATGATCGACGATAGCCGCCCTTTGGCATCCATCAGGAAGATGCCGGCGGTGTGGTCGACCGTATAATCGCCATCGGGCTTTGCCGGATCGAGAGGAACCTTTTTGGCATAGACGCCAAAGCCTTTGCGGATTTGCGCCAGCTCTGCATCTGTCCCGGTGGCCGCGATGATCGGTGTGCCGAAAAGTTCGACATATGCGCCGATATCGGCTGGCTTGTCACGATCGGGATCGACCGAGACGAACACTATGTTGAACTTGTCAGCATCGCCACCAAGCTTCTTTCGCCACAAGGCCAGCCGCGACAGCGTGGTCGGGCAGACATCGGGGCAACGCGTGAAGCCGAAGAAGATCGCATAGGGCTTTCCGGCCAGCGACTTGTCGGTCAGCTTCGAACCGTCGGCACGCGTTAGTTCGAACGGTCCGCCAAAGGGCAATGCTGCACCGGTCTGTGGCGGTCTCTCCGCTCCGCTTTTTTCAAGGCCCAGATAGAGCAGCGCGCCCAGCAGCATCGCCACAGCCGCCATCGCCCACAGCAATTTGCGGACTGCCCCCGCCTTGGACGTTCCTTCCTGCTCAATGCCCGACATGGCCAGCCTCCATTGGTGCTGTCGATCCAACCGGCTGCACCGCAAATTCGACCTTCACCGAACCGGCGCGTTCAAACTTCAGCGTTGCCGGGATCTTCGCGCCTTTTTTGAAAGCTTTCTTCAACCCGATGAACATGATGTGCAGGCCGCCGGGTTTAAGCTCGACCGTCTTTCCCGCTGCGATTGCAATGCCCTCCTTCAACTGGCGCATCTTCATCACGCCGCGGTCCATGCTCATGCTGTGCATCTGGACTTCGGTGGCGAAGGGCGATGTGGTCGAAACCAGCCGGTCGGCGGTCTTGCCATTGTTGCGGACGGTCAGGAATCCGCCGCCAACGGTCTGCGTGGCAGCAGTTTCGCGCGTCCATGGATGGCCGATGGCGATTTTGCCGACGGAAAAGCTGTGGGCGATGACCGGCGCGGCAAGCGCCAATAATGCCAGACCGGCGAGCGGATAAAGATGGTTCGATTTCATATGGGATACTCCGGATATGCCAATGCGCCCCTTTTCAGGCGGATCGACGAAACTGACTATTCGGGTGGAAAGGTCAGGCCAGAGGCGGAGGCCCGCGCAACGGCGGGCGAAGATGTGTGGATTGCCGGAATTGCAGCGACGGCGCAGCAGCAAGGCCCAGCGCGAGAATGAAGATCAGCGCGATTGCAGGCAAAGGCCCGTCCGCCCCGCCCATCGCCGCCATCGAAGTTGCCGAATAGGCGCAGGCCTTGCCCGATCGGGAGGCATCCTGATTGTCATGCGACCCCGGCTTCATCGGTACGGTGATTGCGCGGCTTTGCACCTCGCCGCTGCCATCAACACAGATCGTGACCGTGAAGGCCTTGCTCGATTGCCCGACCATATGGCCCATCGGCACAACCGCTTTTACCAGCAACGCCATCGCAACCAGCAGCATGGCCAGCCGGTAATGCGAACGCAGCAGGAATCGCAGGTGGAGCATGGAATGGCCCCTAGGCGGAAGTCATCTGGATGTCAGCCCCAAACAGAATTGCTTATCGCGCAGCCGCTTTTTTAATGACTTGAATGTGATCGTATTGCTTCGCTGAGAAATCCGTTCAGGATGATGGAGTATTTGCCCAAAACAGGTAGCCAAACTGCACTGGAACGCCTGCTATTGCAGCCGTGACCTACAAGGCTGTCACCGATCGCCGGAAAGACATAGACTTCCAACGTCCGCATCCACTGCGCCTGATGCTTGCCGTTCTTCCATGCTGCCTTATGCTCTGCATGGACCTTGAGCGCAGCTTCCCTGAATGTCGGGATGATGTTCTGCTCGCGCTTACGCGCAGCCACCACGTCTATGCCCGCCTTCGCCTCGCGGCGTATCTGCGCCGCTGCTTCACGCGCTTGCGCCAAGGAAAGACTGGATAGCGAGCCCAGTCCAATATCACGCCGCCTACCGTCAACCTGCACCCGAACAATCCAGCTTCCGCGTCCGGATTTGCCAATATCGAGAATCAAACCATTGCCATCCGAATAGCGGCCGGGTTGCTTCAGATTGCGGATACCGATTGCGGCGAGCTTTGCCATGTCCCAGTCAAACTCCTATCCCCACATTCTTCCCCACAGCGTGCACCGGATATGCATGAACATATAAAGAACATATGAGTTAAGCGCAACAACCGAAACGCCGCCAAACTGCGGTCTTTTCGGACCATATGGGATATAGGGAGATGAACAGTGTGGCGGAGACGGAGGGATTCGAACCCTCGATACGCTTTTGACGTATACTCACTTTCCAGGCGAGCGCCTTCGACCACTCGGCCACGTCTCCGCATCCTGGATGGCGCGCCCTATCGCGCAAATGCCGCTTTCGCAAGCGCCTATGCTTTGCAATAAGGTGCAGATGATCAAAAAGCCCTTGCTGCTCGCCTGCGCCGCCGCTTTTGCCGCGCTCCCGCTTTCCGCCCAGGAGACGAAACCCGAACAACCCTCCCCGCCCGAAATTGTCTCCAGGGCGAAGGCGGAGGAATGGGTTGCGATTGCGCCTTCGGATCTGCTGGTACTGGAGCTTGCAGGGATAGCCGATGGCAAGGTGCTGAAGCAGCGCCGCGTTGTCATCCAGCTAATTCCGCCGCCGTTCAGCCAGGGCTGGGTCGGCAATATCCACAAGCTGGCCGCCGCCAAATGGTGGGACGGCACCAGCATCAACCGGGTGCAGGACAATTATGTCGTGCAATGGGGCGATGCGACCGAGAAGAAGGCTTTGCCCGAGGGTTTGGCGGTGGTGCCGGAAAGCGGGTATAAAACTGCGCTCGAAAGGATATTTCCGGTTGATGCTGGTCCGGTGGCCGGAAACAAGGATGGCTTGCCCAAGTCTGCTATTGCGGAAATGGATCGGGCTGCAATGGCTCCCAAAATGCGCGACCCTTATTCAGAAACGCTGTTCCATTTTGCCGGCTGGCCGTTGGCCGGGGATTTCGAAAGCTACTGGCCAACGCATTGCTACGGCATGGTCGGCGTCGGTCGCAACCTTTCCCCCGATACCGGCAGTGGAGCCGAGCTTTACACCGTCATCGGCCATGCGCCGCGGCATCTCGATCGCAATATCGCACTGGTCGGCCGCGTGATCGAGGGGATCGAGCATCTCTCCAGCCTGCCGCGCGGCACGGGTGCACTGGGTTTTTATGAAAACGAAGCCGAACGCACCCCGATCGTATCGGTGCGCATCGGCGATCAGGTGACAGGGCTTCCGGCTTACGAATATCTTTCCACCGAGAGCCAGACCTTCGCCGCCTATGCCGATGCGCGGGCCAACCGCCGCGATGCGTTTTTCAACGTGCCCGCAGGCGGAGCGGATATCTGCAACATCCCGGTGCCGGTGCGGCGGCGGACGCAGTGATACGCCGTCCAGACACCTCTCCGGCAGCCGCTTCGCGACTGCGTCCTCTCCGTGCCGGAGAGGTGGTTTGACCGAAACCCTCAACTTCAGCGCCAAAATCTGGCTTTGGCAGACCGACAAGGCGCCTGCGAGCTGGCATTTCCTTACCATCGAAGGCGAGGCCGCAGAGGCGATCCGTTCCACCGCGCTGATGCGGCGGCTGGAGGGCGGGCAGCGGCGCGGTTGGGGTTCGATCCGCGTCGCGGCGACAATCGGCGATAGCAGCTGGCAGACCTCGGTTTTCCCCAGCAAGGAAAATGGCGGCTATCTGCTGCCTGTGAAGGCCGCGATCCGCAAGGCGGAAGGGCTGGTGGCGGGCGACGCGGTGAGGGTCACGCTCAGCTATTGATCGCCCTCCGCACTCAACTCTTGTTCGGATCCTTGTCGGTCAGCACGGCGAACAGCATCACCAGCATGAACGAACCCATCATTCCGGCAAAGATGGCGACGGGCAGGATTGCAAGGTCAGACATATATACTCCCTAATATAACATGTCATTGCTGCAATGAATTGGGGCAGGGTTCCTTGACTTCAATCAAACAACTGAAATGGCTTTACTACATCTTTAGTTTTAGTAGATATTGGGTGGATAATAAGGTCGCATGGGTTCAATCAGGGGCAACATTGCCGTAGAGGAGCGACATGGGTGGTAGCGACAACAAGCGGCAACAGGGCGACCGCAGGGAAAAGCCGGAACGGCGCTCGGGCCTTGATCGCCGTAAAGGAAATGATCCGGAATATAGCGGCCCCGAAAGGCGTTCTGGCAATGACCGGCGCTCCAGCGCGGATCGCCGATCTGGGGGCGATCGACGCTCGGAAGGCCGCGAGACGACCGACTGATATTTTTTGGCATATGTAATAGGTTGTGCCTAATGGAGGCATGGCCTTCACCTGCAATCTGGACCTTCCATCGGAAGCCATTGCCGACAGCTTTGCGGCGAGTGCCGGGCCCGATCCCTGGGCGGGTGGTCCAATCCTGCCGGGGCAATTTGCGCCTGTCATTGTCTGCACGGGCGGCAGCGGGCGCAAACTGATCCGGCCCATGCACTGGGGCTATCCGGCGCCGGGCCAGTCGGCCGAAATGACGCCGCCCGGCGCAATGCGCTGGGTCAGCCATGTGCGCAACCTGGATAGCCCCTATTGGATCGGCAATTTGCGCCATGTCGGGCTGCGCTGCCTGATCCCGCTGACTTCGTTTGTGCTGCAGTCCGGCCCGAAGAGCCCGCGCCTGCAATGCCGCATCGCGGGGCGGCCGGTTTTTGCCGCAGCGGGCATCTGGCGCGACCTGACTGACATGCCAGTCGTCGCGATGCTGACCACCGATCCCTGCCATGCGCTGTTGCCGGTCGAGGGCGGCAAGGGCCCGGCGAGCATGCCCGCTTTGCTCGATGACGCGGGGCAGGCGCAATGGCTGCGCGCGGATTGGAAGGAAGCCCGCAACCTGATCAAGCCCTATGGCAACGCCGATTTGATCGTCGAAAGCCTGCGCTGAACCCCGCCATCCCGCATCCATTCGCTGCCACCTCTCGCTTTTCACCTCTTGCTGGGCGATAGGCGCAGCATGTGTGTTGTCGCCATTGCCCTTGATTGCCATCCGCGCTGGAAACTGGTGCTTGCCGGTAACCGCGACGAATTTCATGCCCGCGCCGCTGATCCGCTGGGCCGCTGGGCAGAGGCGCCGCACGTCATATCCGGGCGCGACAGGCAGGCAGGCGGCGGCTGGCTGGGGGTGAGCGAGGACGGGCGGCTCGCGGTTGTCACCAACATCCGCAATCCCGAAGGGCCCGATCCGGCAAAGGCATCGCGCGGGGCGCTGGTGGGCGATTGGCTTGCGTCCGGCGATGCGCCCGAACTGGCCGCTTTGCCCGGCTTCAACCCGTTCAATCTGCTGCTCACCGGGCCGGACGGCACGATGATGCTGTCCAACCTGCCAGAGCCGCAGCGCCAGCGGCTCGCGCCCGGCATTCACGGCCTTTCCAATGGCCATCCCGGCGAACCCTGGCCACGGCGCAGCACGGCGGAGGCGGCGCTGGCCCGCTGGATCGAACGCGATGCCGCGCCCGAGGCGCTGTTTCTCCTGCTGCGCGACGAAAGCCTGCTCGACGATGGCGGTGTGCCGATCTTCATCCGGGCGCCGGTATATGGAACGCGATGCAGCACCGTCGTGCTCGTCGATCGCGAAGGAAAGGGCTGGATCGCCGAACGCCGCTTCCACCCCGATGGCAGCGATGCCGGGGAAACCCACATCGATTTCCGCTGGTAGCGGCGTGTCCGCAACCGCATTGCGCGGCGGCCCATCCATCGATTTATACTCGATTGGCCGCTCGTCGGGGTCGTCCTCATCGTCCTCCTCCTCGTCAAAACCCGCAGATTCTTCAGAAAGTAGAAGCGATGCCCTTACCCTGGCCCGGGCCGCCGGTTCGCTGTGCGGCAGGGCATCGTTGAAGAAGAAATCCCAAAGTGCTTCGCCGCTCGCCCCTTCCTCAAGAAGCTGCACGAACCAGTCGAAACGGGCGGCGACCGCCATCACCTCGGCCAGCGTGGTTGCCGGATTGATCCGGTCGAGCAGGGCGAGCGACAGCCGCGTGTTCTGGCGCGTATAGGTGGTGACACCATCTTCGCGCACCCAGCGGGCTTCCTCGCCCCTGATCGCGGCAGTCATCAACCGGTCGGAAATCACCCGCCGCGCGATGATCAGCGCCGCCTCCCAACCCAGATTGAAGGCATAGCCGCGCGCCGTGCGCCGCAAGGCATAGCCGCCACCCTGTGACATGCCGACACAGCGCGCCGCATCCTCAACCACGCCATGATCGGCGAGATGCGCAAGAAAAGCCGCCTGCCGCCCCGGGCTCCAGCCATCGGCGCGGCTTTCATAGCGCAGATAGGCGGCGGCAGGCAGGCGGGCGTCGGCATCGTGATGGAGCGGGAAGGGGTGGTTCATCGGTCGTCCTTTTTCCAAAAGCGACCGGCATAAGCTTTCAAGGGGCGTGTAGGACAGCGCGGAATTTTGGTTCACGCGGAGGCGCGGGGACGCGGAGGATTTTTACCCCGGCGCGCAGCGCCATTATAATTTATCACACAAAGACACGAAGCCACAAAGGGCGGTAAAGATATGGCCCATCTTCGTGCCTTCGTGTCTTAGTGTGAAACATAATAGGGCGCTCCCGCGCCCGTCCATATCTCTGCGATCTCTGCGCCTCTGCGTGAACCAAAATTCTCTCTCTCCTTCAGGGGAGAGAGGGGAAGGATTTTCCTAAAAGAAAGAAGGAAAAAGGAAGAAAGGCGTCGGCGCAGGGCCCAAACCAGGCGGCCATCAGCCCGCGTCTTCTTTCCTTCTTTCTTCTGAGGAGAATATTGCACCCCAATACACCATCCTGGAACCGCCCGGTTCAGGCCGCTGCTTTCGTCAACAGGCCAGCCGCATCCATTTCTGCGTAGAGCATCCATGGCGCCAGTTCCAAACCGTTGGGCCATGCCAGCGCACCTCCCTCAACAAAGGCACGGGCAAACGCACTTGGATCGAGAAGGGGTGTCGTCAGAGCTGTGGCTTTGGAGGTGAGCAGCGGCTTGGCATCCCATATCCCGCTGCGCCCATCGGCGAAGGTCAGCCGGAGCGTCAATCCATCGAGGATTTCCAGTTTTGCGAGCTTAATCATCCAAATCGGCTCCTGCAATCATCTCCATGGGTAGCAGATCGACCTCGGCGATCACCAGCCCGGTAGCCTGCGCAAAATGCTTGTCGAGTGTGCCCTGCAACTGATCGGCTGCGGACAGGTGGATATAGCCATCGTCAAGATCCACCGGTGCGCCGTGGAACGCCCCATCAGCCTGAAACTGTGCCCATTGGTCGGCGGTGAGGATTTTATAGGCGGTGGTGGGATGGGGGGTGGTCATGGGAGTAAAACGCTATCCGTTATTTAAGTCGGTCAGTACCGTAATTAGGGTCCGGACCCAATAAGCGGATTCGCAAAGCTGCTGTGATGTGATTCATTGCCTTGTGTGGGGAGGCATTGACGATGACAGATTTTTTTGGTTTTCAGATAGTCAGTGGTCCCGGATAGAGCCATTGTTGCCAGTGAACGGCAAGGGAGCGCGGCGGGTTGACGATCGCCGTGTGCTCTCGGGGATAGTCCATGCGCTGCAAAGTGGCGGGCGTTGGGGCGATTGTCCGGCGGTTTATGGTCCCAAAAAGACACTCTACAACCGCTTCGTGCGCTGGGCCGAGCGCGGCATCTGGGAAGGCATCTTCAGTGCTCTTGCCGGAGCCGAGGGCGTACCGGACAGGCTCTTCATCGACAGCACCTGCATCAAGGCACATCGGACAGCAGGCGGCGCAAAAGGGGGGGCTTGGCCAATGGTATCGGCCAGACACGGGGAGGCAGGAACAGCAAGGTCCACGCCATCTGCGATGTGAAGGGCAGGCCGCATGTGCTGATGATAACCCCCGGAAATGTGCACGATATGCGCGTTGCCAAGCAGTGTATCGCGGCCATCCCGCCCTCTGCCGAACTGGTCGGAGACAAAGGCTATTGCAGCAACGACCTGCGCGCATGGCTGGAAGAACGCGGCACCCAAGTCGTCATACCGCCCAAGCGCAACCGCCGCATCCAGCACCCCTTCGATGCCAAAATCTACAAGCAGCGCAACATCACCGAGCGCATGTTCTGTCGCCTCAAAGACTGGCGACGGGTCGCCACGCGCTTCGACCGCAATATCAAAAACTTCATGGCAACCATCGCCATCGCCGCCACCGTCATCTGGTGGCTCTAATGAGTCCGGACCCTAATGTTACTTTGTCGACTAAAATGGCGAGCCGCACGGGACAGGGTGATGACAGACCGATATAGAGGGGCAGCCGACACCTACTGCGGGATCGCGATCGGCCGGGCGCTTCCTTGCCGCTGTTTCTGTCAGTAACCGGCCAGATGGCCGTTATCGCGCAGTTCGTAGCTGAACGTAGTAACAGGATAGGGCAACATCTGCCGGTTCCAGTCCGCAAAGGCGGCCTTCAAGGCGTCGAAATCGGCTTCCCTGTGGGGACGGATATTGGCAACCTCGCGCGGGTCGGCGGCGATGTCGAACAGGAATTCATGGCCGCTCATCGCAAGATATTTGAGGTTACCGCGCGTCGCAGCGCTCTGCTGCTGGGCAAAATGGCGCCAGAACAGCGTCCGTTCTGGGCCAGCTGTGCCCGCCAACAAGTCTCCCAGCAAGTTGCGACCATCAAATGCGATACTCCTGCTGGCCTCCATTCCGGCTGCCGCAAGCAGGGTGGGTGCCCAGTCCATGCTGATATTGATGAGGTCCGTGGAAGTGCCAGCTGTGACGCGGCCTGGCCAGCTGAAAATTGTCGGTACGCGGATGCCGCCTTCGAGCAATTCGCCCTTCATGCCGCGAAACGGCCAGTTCTTGCTGAAGCGTTCGCCGCCATTGTCGCTGGTGAAGACCAATATGGTGTTGCCGTCGAGGTTCTGGGCCCGCAGCGCTTCCATGATCCTGCCAACGCCCAGGTCGAGGCTTTTGACCATAGCCGCATAGGTGGCGTTGCTGCCGCCATCATAGTGGAAACTGTCGCGAATATCGGCCGCGATGGCCTCGTCCTCAATGCCTTCCCAGGGCCAGTGCGGCGCTGTGTAGTGCACGCTCAACAGGAACGGTCTGTTGCCGCTCGCGAGGCGCGCAATTTCGGAAAAGCTCTGCTCGGTAATCAGATCGGTCAGATAGCCCTGGCGGTGAATTTCGGTTTCGTTCTCCCACAGGTCATGGGTAAATTTGCCGCGGATGCTCATGCCGTGCCTGAAATAGTCGGCGCCGCCCTGATAGATGCCCCAGAAACGGTCGTAGCCGCTTTTTCGCGGCCCGAACTCGGGCAGGCCGCCGAGATGCCATTTGCCGACCAGCGAGGTTGCATAGCCCGCGCGCTTGAGCAGGTCAGGAAAGGTCGGAACATCGGGGGGCAGGCCCAGCCTGGGATCGCGCCCCAGCGGTTCGTCGAGGCCGCCCGGCAGGCGGTATTGGTAGCGACCCGTGATGAGGGCCAGGCGGGTGGGCGAACAGACGCTCGAATTGGAATAGGAGCGCAGCAGCTTGGTACCCGAATTTGCGAGCCGGTCGATGTTTGGGGTTGCATAGTCCTCCCTGCCGAAACAGCCTAAATCGGCGAATCCCAGATCATCGGCCAGGATGAAGACGATGTTCGGGGCCTGCGCTCCGCGCGCCGGAGCTTCCCCCCATGCCAGCGAAGCCAGCGCAGTTGCAGCGGTTCCCTTTGCGAGATCACGGCGGGTCAGCATTGCCTGTTTTCTCCCATTTCCTCGTTCACAATATCGTCCCTTGCCACGCGCGCTGACTGTATCGAACCAGCGCAGCCCGGCAGGGATTTGCGCGCAGAACGCCCGTTATCGACTGCCCTGGATCGGTGGACAAGTGCGAAAAAATTGTCAAGTTTATTTACAGATATTGCATCGACTGCTATCGTACCTGCAAATGCTTCGACTCGGCATCGCCGGAAAATGGAGCGGGGTTAGAGGGATCGACGATGTTAATGGCCAATCGGCATGTTCTGCTCACAGGCGCTTCATCGGGCGTGGGGCGGCATCTTGCCAGGACGCTCGCTGGACATGGTGCCAAGGTGAGTTGCTGCGCCAGGCGCGGAGGCGAGCTTGCGACACTGGTCAAGGAAATAGGCGCTGCCGGTGGAGTGGCAGCAGCCCTGCCGTGCGACGTCAGGGATGCGCAGTCGATCCGCGATGCGTTCGATAGCGCGGAAGACATGTTCGGCCCGGTCGACTCGGTCATCGTCAACGCGGGGATAAACATTGCCGGTCCGGCACAGAGCCTCAGCGTGGATAATCTTGACGCGATCCTCGGGGTCAATCTTCGCGGCGCCTTCCTGACCGCTCAGGAAGGCGGTCGGCGAATGATCGGGCGCGGGCGGCCGGTGGCGGGCGAGGCGCGCCGGATCATCTTCATTGCGTCGATCCTCGGGAAGGCGCCCGATCTTGGTGCCGTGGCTTATGCCGCCAGCAAGGCAGGGGTGCTCATGCTGGCAAAGGCGCTGGCGAAGGAATGGGCGCGTCACGAAATCAACGTCAATGCGATCCTGCCGGGCTATATGCCGACCGATATCGTCGCCGAATGGTTCGAAACCGACAAGGGCAAGGCGCAAATCGAGGGCTGGCCACGCCGCCGCCTGATGCCGGTCGAGGATCTCGATGGTGCCGTTCTGTACCTGCTGTCGTCGGCAGCACGTTCAGTTTCGGGTGCAGAACTGCAGATTGACGACACGCAATCGCTTGCCTGACGCCGGTTGTCCGGCGCGGCTTTGCAGCTTTGAATATAAGAAGGAGAGTTTGAAATGACTGAACATGTTAAAGCTCGTCCGATCAAGGGCGTTCATCATGCCGCCTATCGGTGCCGCGATGCCGAACAGACGATCTGGTTCTACAGCGATGTTCTCGGGCTGGTTGACCCGACCGGCGTCGTCATCGAAACGGTGCCGGGCTCGGGCGATGACGATCCGTACCTCCATCTCTTTTTCCGGATGGGCAATGGCGAATTTCTGGCTTTCTTCGATGCCCCGGGTTCTGCCGATCCGGAATGGTTTGCACGCAAGGAAAGCTTTGACATGCACTGGGCCTTCGAGGTCGATTCGGAAGACGACCTGCTGGCTATGCAGGAACGGATCCAGAGCTTTGGCGTCAGCGCGCTCGGCCCCGTCGATCATGGCTTTGTGCGTTCGGTCTATATGTACGACCCCAACGGCATCCAGGTTGAGCTGACCTATCGCATGAAGGATCATGATGCGATCCTTGATAACGAAACCAAAAAGTTCGATACCACTCTCGCCGAATGGTCCAGGCGCACGCGGGCCATGAAAGAAGCCAAGTTCGGCGCTGAAGCGATTGATCGCCGCAGCCGCAGCGTCGCTGCGTGAGAAGAGAAGGTCTGTGAAGTACGAACGCATCCCTTACCTCGTCGTCTATAGCGAGCAGAGCGCCTTCATGGACACTTACGCCGGTGAAATCGGCAAGGTGGTGGTCGAGAATTTTCATCTCAAGCCCGAAGTCGATTCCGACGCGGTGGTGATCTTCTCGCATCCGATTGGCGGGGGAGGGTGGCTGCCATTGGTTGGCACCATGGTTCGCAACGGAATTCCGACCATCTACTGCAACCCTCGCTATCGCGGCAACGACACCGCCCTGATCATGGAGCGTGCCGCGATGGACCTTGCGGCGACCGTCCGCGATGCAAAGGAACGGCTGGGCTATAACCGCGTCTATCTCGGCGGATGGTCGGGTGGCGGTTCGCTGTCGATGTTCTACCAGGCCGAGGCGCAGTATCCGCGCGTGACGCATACACGCGCAGGCGATCCCCTACGACCTCGTCGGGGCCAACCTCATCCCCGCCGACGATGCCTGCACACCCAGCCACGCTGCGCGCCTGATGGCGGCGGCAAGCAAGTGCGAGCAGGAGCATCATGTCATCAAGGGGGCCAACCATTATTATTTCGGCCAGCAGGAATTGGCGCAGGCGGCAGCCGATATCGTGCGCGACTGGATCGCTCGCCAGAAGTGACCGAAGCTGCGACCATGGCGGAGAGTCTGGCTGACATGCAGGAGGCGAAATGATCTCTGCTGTCGAGATGGTCGAAGTGGGTCCGCGCGACGGATTGCAGAACGAGAAGACGATCGTGTCCACGGCGGACAAGGTCGAATTGATCCGCCGCGCCATCGGCTATGGCGCGCGACGGATCGAGATTGCCAGCTTCGTCAACCCGCGCAAGGTTCCGCAGATGGCCGATGCCGAGGATGTCGTCGCGCAGCTGGGCAAAGTGGAGGGCCTGACCCGGATCGGGCTGGTGCTCAATGAGCGTGGGGCCGAACGCGCGCTGGCCTGCGGGATCGACCAGCTTGGCGCAGTGGCCATCGCCTCGGATGCCTTCGGTATCCGTAATCAGGGCCAGGACAGCGCCACTTCGGTCGAAGTGGCCAAGCGCATCATGGCCATGGCGCAGGATGCCGGGCGCACCGCGCAAGTGACCATCGCCGTGTCCTTTGGCTGCCCGTTTGCGGGTGAGGTCGATCCCGCGCGGGTCGTAGCGATGGCGGGCGAACTTGCCGCATCGGGGCCGGTCGAGATTGCACTGGCCGACACGATCGGGGTGGCTGCCCCGGGGCAGGTTGCAGACCTCGTGCGGCGGGTGAAAGCAGCCATCGGCACCTTGCCGTTGCGGGTCCATTTCCACGACACGCGCAACACCGCCAATGCCAATATCTGGGCCGCGGTCGAAAACGGCGCGGCCGTGGTCGATGCCGCTTTGGGCGGGCTCGGCGGGTGCCCCTTCGCGCCCGGTGCCGCAGGCAATGTCGCGACCGAGGATGCGGTCTATTCACTGGAGCGGTCAGGGATTTCCACCGGGCTCGATTTACCGGCAATCCGCGAAGCCTCACACTGGCTGGCCGGGGTGATGGGCAAGCAGCTTCCTTCCAAACTGGCGGATGCGGCGCCTTTCCCGCCCGAACATGGAGCAGAATGATGAATGAGAATAAGGGCGCGCTGAAGGGCATTCGCGTGGTCGAATTCGGTCAGCTGATCGCCGGGCCATTCTGTGGCCAGCTGCTGGGCGACATGGGCGCGGATGTCATCAAGGTCGAGCCGCCGGTTGTGGGTGATCCGATGCGCCAGTGGGGCAATGGCGAGCACAAGGTCTGGTGGGAAGTGATCGGCCGCAACAAGCGCTCGGTTACTGCCAATTTGCGGGTGCCTGAGGGGCAAGAGCTGGCGCGCGGGCTGCTCGCCGATGCCGATATCATGATCGAGAATTTCAAGCCCGGAACGATGGAGAAATGGGGGCTCGATCCGGCCACGCTCCATGCCCTCAATCCGCGCCTCATCATTGTCCGGATGAGCGGCTATGGCCAGACCGGCCCCTATTCCAGCCGCGCCGGCTTTGGCGGCATCGGCGAGGCGATGGGTGGTTGGCGCGCGATTGTCGGTGAGCCGGATCGTCCACCCAGCCGGATGGGGGTTTCGATCGGCGATTCGCTGTGCGCGACCTATGGCTGCATGGGCGCACTCGCCGCGCTCCATACCCGGCAGGAAACCGGCAAGGGTCAGGTCGTCGACGCCGCGCTTTATGAGAGCGTATTGCAGGTTATGGAGAGCCTGGTTGTCGAATATGACGTGATGGGTATCGTTCGCGGGCGTTCAGGCTCGATCCTGCCCGGCATCGCGCCGAGCAACGTTTATCGTTGCAGCGATGGTGAATTCATGATCGGTGGCAATGGCGATGCCATCTTCGCCCGTCTGGCCGAAGCGATGGACCAGCCGGAACTGGCGACCGATCCGCGCTACGCCACCCATGTTGCGCGCGGGCAACGGCAGGCGGAGCTCGATGCGCTGATCGAAGATTGGACGCAGACGTTGACCGTCGACGAACTGGAGGCGCTGATGATCGCGCACTCGGTTCCTGCGGGCCGGGTTTATACGGGGAAGGAAATGCTGGCCGACCCGCATTTCGCCGCGCGTGAAGCGATCGTGCAGGTGCCGCATCCCGCGCATGGCACGGTGCGGATGCAGGCGCCGATGCCGAAACTGTCCGAAACGCCCTCTGCCGTCCGCCGCCGCGCACCCGTTTTTCCTGGGGAGCATAATGCCGAGGTGTATGGCGAGCGGCTGGGGTTCAGCGCCGAACGGATCGGGCAACTGCAGGAAGCCGGGATTATTTAGGCCGTGCTCCGCGGGTGATCAACCGCATCGCCGCATGGCGCAGCGCATCGAATCCGGGGGAGGAGTCGAGCTTTCCGGCCATGCGCAGCACGATGAGGCCGTGGAGCGTCGCCCAATAGGCATGGGCGATCATGTCCGGATCGCCCTCCAGCAAACCGGCATCGGCCATCTCGCGGACATAGGTGATCTGCGTGCGCTGCGATCGCCTTTCCGCGGCGCGCAATTCCTCCGATTTCTCGCCGTCTTCCTGTCCGTAGGCGAACATGATCTGATAGGCTGCGGGTTCGCGCATCGCGAAATCGATATAGGCATCGCCAATCGCGCGCGAACGCTGCCACAGGTCGCCGGTGCTGTCATGCGCGGCCTCGATGCGTTCGGAAAAGCGGTTATGCGCCGCCACGCGCAACGCGTCGAGCAACTCGGCCTTGCTGGCAAAATAGCGGTAGAGCGAGGCGGCGGTCCAGCCCAGCTCGTTCGCTATCGAACGCAGCGACAGCGCGGTGATGCCATGCGCGGCGATCTGGCGCTCGGCAACCTGCCGGATGCGTTCGCGCACATCGTGCACCTGTTCGTCTGTCAGCAACACTGCCATGGCCCTTGCCATAGTAAACACTGTTCGTTATGCAAGTGCTAAACGCTGTTTAGCATGAAGGGAACGGAGCAATGTCGGAAGGGTACAAGACGATCACGGTCGAAAAACGCGGGCAGGTCGACTGGCTCACGTTCAACCGCCCCGAGGCGTTGAATTCGATTTCGGCCGAAATGGTCGGCGAACTCAACGATTATTTCGGCAGGCTCTATCATGACCGCACTGTCCGCGTCGTCGTGATGCGCGGCGCGGGTAAGGCCTTTTGCGCCGGGCTCGATATCAAGGAACATGGCGGGCGCGATCCGGGCGCCATTCCCTTTGGCGGCGGTTTCGGTTTCCAGGGCTGGCTCGCCGATGTCTATGTCAAGATGCGCCGCTGCCCGCAGCCGATTGTCTCGCTGATCCACGGCCCGGCCTGCGGGGGTGGCTTTGCTTTCGCGCTTGCCTCCGACATCCGCATCGCGGGCGAAAGCGCGCGGATGAATGCGGCCTTCATCCGCATCGGCCTGTCGTCGTGCGACATGGGGGTCAGCTATTTTCTGCCGCGCCTTGTCGGCGCATCGATTGCCTCCGAACTGATGCTGACCGGGCGTTTCATCCAGGCGCCGCGCGCGCTTGCCGTCGGGCTGGTGGCCGAAGTGGTTCCCGATGATCAGTTGGAGGCTGCCGCCCAGCCCTGGGTCGACGACCTGCTCAACGCCTCGCCCATGGGGCTGCGGATGACCAAGGAAGGCCTCAGCATGGCGATCGATGCGGGCAGCCTGGAGGCTGCGATGGCGATCGAGAACCGCAACCAGCTGATGACCGCAGGCAGCAAGAATTTTGCCGAAGGGATGCGCGCCTTCATCGAGAAGCGCAAACCCGAATACGCCCCCGAATAAGCCATCCAGCAGGACAGAAATCATGAGCCACGCACGCTACCCCCATGTCTTTTCGCCGCTGAAAATCGGCAATACCACGATCAAGAACCGCATCCTGATGGGTTCGATGCACACGGGCCTTGAAGACCTGCCCGATGCCGGGCCGCGGCTTGCCGCCTATTTCGTCGAGCGCGTGAAGGGCGGGGTGGGGATGATCATCACCGGCGGCATCGGCCCGCACGAAACCGCCGGGATGGGCGCCAAGCTGATTACGCCAGCCGATGTCGCGCTGCACCGGCAGGTGACCGACGCGGTCCACGCCGCCGATCCGGAGGTGAAGATCTGTATGCAGATTCTGCATACCGGGCCGCTCGCGGGCACGCCCGATTGTGTTGCACCATCAGCGGTCAAATCGCGCATAGGCCGCTTCGCACCGCGCGAACTCGATGCGGCGGGGATCGAGGAACAGATTGCCGCCTTCGCCCGCTGCGCCGCGCTCGCCAAGGAGGCAGGCTATGACGGGGTCGAGGTGATCGGATCGGCAGGTTATCTGATCTCCACCTTCCTTGTCGAAAAGACCAACCAGCGCACCGATGAGTGGGGCGGCAGCTGGGAAAACCGGATGCGCTTTCCGATAGAGGTGATGCGCCGCACCCGCGCCGCAGTCGGCCCCGATTTCGTCCTCATCTTCCGCATTGCCGCGATGGACATGCTGCAGGGCGGGCTTGCCTGGGACGAGGTGGTCGATCTTGCCAAGGCATTGGAGGCCGAAGGCGTCGACGTGATCAGCACGCATTTCTGCTGGCATGAAAGCTTCGTTCCCACCATCGCCACAATGGTTCCCCGCGCCGCCTTTGCGCAGGTGACGGGGCGGTTGCGCAAGCAATTGTCGATCCCGCTCATCACATCGAACCGCATCAACATGCCCGATGTGGCCGAAGCGGTGCTGGCGCGCGGCGATGCCGATATCGTTTCGATGGCGCGCCCGATGCTCGCCGATGCCGATCTCGTCAACAAGGCGCGCGAGGGGCGCGAGGATGAGATCAACACCTGCATCGGTTGCAACCAGGCCTGCCTCGATCATACCTTCACCGGCCAGCTGACCAGCTGCCTCGTCAACGCCCGCGCCTGCCGGGAGGTTGAGTTTGATTATCCTCAAGTTGCCGCAGGCAAGCGGATCGCGGTGATCGGCGCCGGGCCGGCCGGTCTGGCCTTTGCGACGCTGGCCGCCGAACGCGGGCACAAGGTGGCCTTGTTCGATGCCGCCGAAGAGATTGGCGGGCAGTTCAACCTCGCCAAGCGCATTCCCGGCAAGGAGGAGTTTTACGAAACGCTGCGCTATTTCGCACGGCGGATCGAAACCACCGGAGTGGAACTCAAGCTGGGCAAGCGTGTGGGTGTTGAGGAACTGAGTGGTTTTGACGAAGTGGTCGTCGCCACCGGTATCGAACCGCGCAGGCCATCGATCCCCGGTATCGATCACCCCAAGGCGGTGCGCTATATCGACGTCATCCAGGGCAAGGCCAGCGTCGGCAAGAGGGTGGCGATCATGGGGGCGGGGGGCATCGGTTTCGATGTCGCCGAGCTGATCACCCATGAAGGCACCTCGGCGGCGCTCGATATCGACATTTTCGCGCGCGAATGGGGCATTGATTTCAAAAACCATCCGCGCGGCGGGGTGACCGGGATCGAACCCGTGGTCGCGCATAACGACCGGCAGGTGACGCTGCTCCAGCGCAAGACCAGCGCGGTCGGCAAGGGGCTTGGCCGCACCACCGGCTGGACCCACCGCATCACGCTGCAGCGGCGCGGGGTGGAGATGATCGCCGGGGTCGAATATCTGTCGATCGATGATGACGGGCTGCACACGCTGGTCAATGGCGAGCCGCGCAGCTTTGATGTCGATACGGTGATTGTCTGCGCCGGGCAGGAACCGGCGCGCGGGCTTTACGATGCACTGCAGGCAGGCGGCGCGAAGGCACATCTGATCGGTGGGGCCTTCGAAGCGTCGGAGCTGGACGCCAAGCGGGCGATCAAACAGGCATCCGAACTGGCGGCGGTTGTCTGACCTGCGATACAATGGCTTGGCGTGGCCCGTTTATGCTGGCATGAGCCTCTCGCGTCCTAATGGCGCGTCTTGGGAGGGACATGTCTTTGCGTGAGAAATTGCAGCCGCTGCTGCGCGAGCCGCTGGTCCATTTTCTGCTGGCGGGGCTCGCCGTCTTTCTGTTTTCCGCCTGGCGCGGCGAAGAGGTCGATCCTGCCAGCCGGACGATTACAATCGACGAGGAACAGGTTTCGCGGCTGGTTGCGAGCTGGCAGCAGACATGGCAGCGCCCGCCTACCCCTGCCGAGATCGACGGGCTGATCCGCGATCATATCAAGGGCGAAGTCTATTATCGCGAGGCCCGGCGGCTGGGGCTCGATGAGGACGATACCGTCATCCGCCGCCGCCTGCGGGCCAAGATGGAATATCTGGCCGCCGCGCAGGTCGAAAATGTCGCGGCCGACGATGCGACGCTGCAGCGCTGGCTCGATCGCCATGCGGCGCGCTATGCGGGCGATGCCGTCTATAGTTTCGACCAGATCTATCTGGGTCAGGACGATGCGGCAGCGGGCCGGGTGAAGGCCGCGCTGGCCGCGGGCGGCGACTGGAGCAAGCTGGGCGCGACAATCTCGCTGCCGGGTTCGCTCCAGAATGCCCTGCAGAGCGAAATTGCCCGCGATTTCGGCGAAGGTTTTGCCGCCGCGCTTGCAGATGCGAAAACAGGGGAGTGGTCCGGCCCGATCCGCTCGGGCTTCGGCCAGCATCTGGTACGCATCCGGTCTGTAACGACCCCCGAAAAGCCGAAGCTGGCCGATGTCCGGCAAGCGGTCGAGAATGACTGGCGCGCCGCGACGGTCAAGGCACGCGAGGCGGCGGCCTATCAGGCGCTGCTCGACGGCTATACGATCAAGATCGCCAAGCCGTGATCCGTTCCCTGCTGCTCCTTTTGGGCCTGTTGCTAGCGGTGCCCGTGCACGCCGACGAACTGCGGCCCGGCTATCTCGAATTTACCGAGGAAGCGCGCGGCGAATGGACATTGGTCTGGAAGGCGCCGATGCGCGGCGGGCTGACCCCGCAGACGCAGCCGATATTGCCGAAAAATTGCAAGGTCAGCGGCGATCCGACGCGCGCAATATCGGGCATCGCGATGGTCAGCACATCGAAGGTTGCGTGCAACGGCGATGTTTCGGGGCACCGCATCGGCCTGTCGAATTTCGGAACATCGCAGACAGACGTGCTGGTGCGGGTCCAGCCGCTTGGCCGTCCGGTGCAGGCGCTGCGACTGACGCCTGCGGAGGCGATGGCGGAAATCAGGTCGAAGCCCGATAGCTGGCAGGTGGCGCGCACCTATTTCGTCACCGGTGTCGAGCATATCCTCTTCGGCTACGATCACCTGCTGTTCGTCGTTTCGCTGGTGCTGCTGCTCAGCGGCTTCTGGACGATCGCCAAGGCGGTGACCGCCTTCACCGTAGCCCATTCGATCACGCTGATCGGCACGACTTTGGGCTTTCTGGGCCTGCCGCAACGCCCGGTGGAAAGCGTGATTGCGCTATCCATCCTGTTCCTCGCGGTCGAGATTGTGAAGAAGCGCCCCGATCAGCCGCGGCTTTCCGAACGCATCCCCTGGGTCGTTGCCTTCGGCTTCGGCCTGCTGCACGGCTTTGGCTTTGCAGGCGCGCTGAACGAGATCGGCCTGCCCGAAAGCGATGTGCCGACGGCGCTGCTGACCTTCAACCTTGGTGTGGAGGCCGGACAGCTGGTGATCGTCGCGCTGTCGCTCGCCGCGCTCGAACTGCTCCGCCGCTTCGCCGCCGCGCTGCTGCATCCCGCATTGCAGCTCACGGCTTATGGCATCGGCACGATTTCGGCCTACTGGTTCATCGAACGCACTTTTGCCTGATTTCTAGTCGGCCAGTGCCGCCTCAATCCGTTCGCACAGCCACGCCTTTGAATCGGCATCGGCAAAACTGTGCGAGGCGCTGTCGAGCGTTTGCAGATTGACGTCGCCCCGCTGGCGCACCACATCGAAGGCACTGCTTTTCCAAGCTGCGGTAAAGGCCAACGCCGTGGTGTCGCGGCTGGCGAGCAATAGCGTTGCGGGCACCGTGCTGGTCGACAGGGCCTCGCCGATGCGTTGCGCCAGCCCGGTCGGCGCCTCCTTGCGCGCCGCGCGGGCCAGCCCGCCTGCAAGCTTCCCGAGGTCGATCCGGCCGGAGAAGAGGTCGATCAGGCTGCGCGGATTTTTGAGCCTTGCCCAATAACGTGCCCGGATCGCGGCGGCAGAGGGGGGCGCGGGCGCGTCCGCTTCAGCGCGCGCCTCGATCACCCACGGATTGGCGAGCACCAGCCGGTCGATAGGCAGCCCGGCGTGAAACAGGGCCAGCGAACTCGCGGCATCGCAATTGCCGAAGGCGACGATCCGCTGAAGCTGCGGTACTTGCGCGCGGAAGGCAGCCGCCGCAGCGGCAATATCCGCTGCGCTGCTTTCGAAACCGCCATTTTCGCCTTCGCTCTCGCCAACCCCGCGCCGGTCATAGCGGAACACCGGATAACCCGATGCCGCGAAATGCGCCGCCAGCGCGGCCTGCCCGGCATGGGCGCCGCTGCGGATTTCATTGCCGCCGCTGACGATCAGCAGGCCGGTTGTCCGCTCGCCCTCATCGAGCGTCGCGGCGCACCAGGCGCCTTCGCAGTCAAAGCCGGTCAGCCGCCGCATGATGCACTCCAGCGGTCGAGATCGTCCGCTAGTGCGGCGGACATGGCCGGATCGTCCTGAGGCTCGGCACGCAGCCAAAGGGGGGAGCCCGCAATGTCTTGCCCCAGCACACGCACTGTCACTGGGGCGATTTCGTCAGGCGCGGCGGTTGCAAGTTCCGCAACCATCGCCGGGCCCAGAACATTGCCCGCCAGTTCGACAGGTCCGTCCCGCGCCGCTTCGATCAACCCGGCTTCGCTCGTCGTCTTGCCCGCTTCCTTGTCGCCTGCGATGCGGGTGCGGATCATCGTCTTAAGCAGGCTGGAGCCTTTGGCAGGCGCCAGCCGCCAATGCGGCAGATGCGGTGCGCCATCGTCCACCAATGCGCCGCCGCGAAGCGCGGCGATATGCGTCGCCTCCAGTTGCGCCGCCGCCGCTGTCACGGCCTCACGCCATGTCGACAGGCTTTGATCGGCAAGCGCGGCGGGGCTCTCATTGCATCCCGGCAGGTCGATCAGCAAAGCGCCAACGCCGCGATCGGCCAGTCCACGCATCGCCTGCACCAGCATCCGGCGGCAACGGTTCATCTCGTCGAACAACGGAGGAATGATCAAAATCCGGCGCGATGCCCCCATGCCAAGACACAGGGCATTCTCGTCATGCCCCGCAAACTGATAGCTCCGATATTCGGGGCGCGGGCTCACTCCCTGACCTTGGCCTTTGCAAATGCCACCAGACTGCCAAAGCTTTCGAACAGGTCGCCATCGATATCATCATCGTCGATCATGATCTCCAGCCGATCCTCCATCTCGGTCAGCAGCCCCGCGACCGCCATCGAATCGAGTTCGGGCAGCGCGCCGAACAGTGGCGTATCGTCGGTCATCGCCGCGACCGTGGCGGGCGCCACGCCGAGGACATCGACAAGCAGTTCGCGGATTGTGGTTTCAACGCTGTCGGGAACGAAGGGCATTCTGTTAAACCTCACTTAAGTTCGTCATTCCCGCGAAGGCGGGAATCCAACTCCCGCTGGGGAAATTTAATCTGCCGGAGTTGGGCCCCCGCCTTCGCGGGGGTGACGAAAGTTTATTGATTATGCGCATGTTTCTCAATCAATAGAGCGATAGGCGCGCCATTTGCGAATGGCAATGTGCGGCCAGTTGGCGGGGTGGTTCGGCCAGAACATCTCGAGCCTGTAACGCTCGCGCACCTCCTCCATCCATTCGGCCTTATAGGCATCGTTGCCGGTGCCGAAATCGATGAGGCCGACGCGATCGATATCGATGACATGCTGGAACAGCGCTGCCGACAACAGCGTACCAGGAGAGGCCGGCATGTGCCGCTCGTCATGCGCCAGCTTGTGGATCAGCGCGATACCGTTTTCGACCGTCCAGAATTGTGCGGCCACCGGTTTGCCATCGATATAGGCAAGACCCAGCCGTAACGCCCCCGCCACGCTTTCGCGCTCGGCGATCTGGCGCAGGAATTCGGGGCTGCCTTCTTCGGGTTTCCAGCTGCGCGCATAGACCCGCTCATAATCGCGCCAGCTTTCGGGGCTGTAGTCGCCTTCGATGCGGATCGTGACTGCGCCGGTCTTGCCTTTGCGCTTGACGGTGTTTTTGAGGCGGCTGGGGCGGCTTTCCCAATAGGCATCGAAGCTGCGGCCCTTTACCTCAAGGATGTGGTTCTGGTCGCAGACCTCGCGGAACACCGACCAGCCTTGCGCGGCAAAGGCGGCCTCCACTTCGCTCGCGCTTCCGTCCTCATCGGGCACGGGCGCAACCGTGATGCGGCGGGCATGCTTTTGTGCCAGCCTGGCCAATCCACGCAGCAGCGCCAGTCGTTCGACCTCGCTATCGGTTCGGGCAAATATCGGTGCCCAGGTGAAATTATACCAGTTGGCCAACGCGACCAGATGGCCGCTGTCCGACCGCATCAGCGGCAGCCAGCCCTGCGCTTCACCGCCTTTGGCTTGGAGCAAGGCAGGGGTCTTGCCGCGCAATGCCATGCGGTGCAGGCTTTCGAGCCAGTCGAGACGATCAAACAGGCAGGGCTGCGCCTCGCGGTCGAGCGCGCCCGCTGCGGCGGCTTGCGCAGTCAGGAAATTATCGTGATATTCACACTTAACTGCCAATTATCGCCCCCGATTAACCCTTTACACGATGATATTTGACCCAATGACCGACGATTTGCCAGCCTTTCCGCTCGATCACCTTGCGCTTCGCGGGGCACCGGATGCGCCCGCGCTGCGTATCAAGGACAAGGTCTATAGTTATCAGTCGTTAAATCATCGTATCGGTCGGCTGGCGGCGATATTGGCGGCGCAAGATTTTACAGCGGGCGACCGGATCGCCACCTGGCTGCCCAAAACCGAACTCGCCTGCCTGATGCCATTGGCGGCGGTGCGCGCGGGGCTGGTGCATGTGCCGGTCAACCCGCTGCTCAAACCCGCGCAGGTCAAGCATATCCTGAGTGACAGCGGGGCGAAGGCGCTGGTGACGAGTGCGGTGCGAAGCGATCAGCTCATCAGCTACCTTGAGGAAGAAGAATATCGTCACCCTGAACTTGGTTCAGGGTCCATTTCTCCTCATGACCCTGTGGGTGCAGCTGAAAAATGGATGCTGAAACAAGTTCAGCATGACGGTGTGAACTGTTCGGTTTGGGAAGAGAGCGAAATCCTTACCGCCATCGACCAGCCCGGCGATGTGTTCCCGCCACTCCCGGTCGAAACCGATACCGACGGCCTCGCCGCCATCCTCTACACCAGCGGCTCGACCGGGCGGCCCAAGGGCGTGATGCTCAGCCACGCCAACCTTGCGCTGGGTGCGGTCAGCGTTGCGCGATATCTCAGGCTGGCGGATGACGATGTCACCCTCGCTGTGCTGCCGCTCAGTTTCGACTATGGCCAGAACCAGCTGCTCTCGACTTGGCAGGCGGGTGGCTGTGTAGTGCCATTGGACTATCTGACGCCGCGCGACGTGCTCAAGGCCTGCGCCCGCTACGGCGTGACCACGCTCGCCGCAGTTCCGCCTTTATGGGTGCAACTGGCCGAGCAGGACTGGCCCGAAGAAGCCACAATGGCGATGCGCCGCCTGACCAACAGCGGCGGCGCATTGACGCCTTCGCTGGTGAAGGCATTGCGCGGGATATTCGGCGCAAAGACCGATATTTACGCGATGTACGGCCTCACCGAAGCCTTCCGCTCGACCTATCTCGATCCGGCGCTGATCGACGCCAACCCAACCAGCATGGGCAAGGCGATACCCTATGCCGAAATCCTGGTGGTCGCAAAGGATGGTAGCGAGGCGAAGCCGGAGGAGCATGGCGAACTGGTCCATGCAGGGCCGCTGGTCGCGCAGGGTTACTGGAAAGACGCCGAGCGCACCGCATTGCGTTACAAGCCCGCGCCGACATTCTCACGCTATGGCGGAATGGCGGTCTGGTCGGGTGATACCGTGTGGCGTGACGCCGATGGCCTGCTCTATTTCGTCGGACGCGACGATGCGATGATCAAGACCAGCGGCAACCGCGTTTCCCCGACCGAGGTCGAAGAGGCCGCGATCGAAAGCGGACTGGTTGCCGAGGCCTGCGCGCTGGGCCGCAAGGATGAACGGCTGGGCGAAGCAATTGTGCTGTTCGTGCGGGCTACCGGAGAGGCAGACGAGGCGGCACTCGCGGCGCACATGAAGGCCGCGCTCCCCAATTTCATGCACCCAGCCGCCTATGTCTGGCTCGATACATTCCCCAAAAATGCCAATGGCAAGCTGGACAGGGACGGATTGAAGGATAGGCTCTGAACGCGCGCTTTTCCTTTCACGGCAGGATATTCTTGCTATATTCGCCGGATGACCATGCTCGACAAATTCCTGTCTTTTGCAAAGATGCTGCCTGCCGACCGGCTGGGCCCTGTCGAGGATGCGCTTGCCGAAATCATGGCAAGCTATTCGGATCAATATGATTTCAGCGATGCCGAACGCCAGATCATCGATCAGCGCGTCTCGGAAACGCAACCATCATTCGCACACCCCGACGACATAAAGAATCTTTTCGGCCAGCCATTTTCGGCATGAACCGCATCCGGTTTCGTGCCGAGGCAGAGGCCGATCTTCGCTCGATTATTGCTTATTATGAGGATGTTGCTCCGGCATCGGTCGGCAAAATCCTTTCCGATATCCATAGATCGATAGACCAGCTGACCCATTTTCCGCGCATCGGGATGCGGGTTGAGAGCCGAGACTATCGGCGGCTGGTGACTATCAAATATCATTTCAAAATCGCCTATCAGGTCGGCGAAGGGGTGGTGACGATCCTTGGCGTTTTCCGCTATCAGGATCGCGAAGCCTGAAATTATCGAACGCTTTACGCCTTTGTGCTAATCCCCCTTCGCATGAAACCAACCGGCCCCATCCCTCCCTATTTTGCCTCGAAAGACGGCGAGTTTGCCATCGGCGGCAAGACGGCGTCGGCGCTGGTCGCAGAGGCAGGCGATACGCCTTTGTTCGTCTATTCGGTCACAGCGCTCGAAGCGCGGATCGGCGAGCTGCGCGCGGCTATGCCCAAGCAGTTGGGCATCCATTATGCGATGAAGGCCAACCCCTTTGCGCCGCTGCTCGGCTGGATGAAGGAGCGGGTCGACGGCTTCGATGTCGCGTCGGGTGGGGAATTGAAGCTGGCGCTCGACGCCGGTGTAGCGGCGGACAGGATCAGCTTTGCAGGCCCCGGCAAGCGCGACCGCGAACTGGAATTTGCCATAGCCAATGGCGTCACCCTGAACTGCGAATCCGAAGGCGAGGCGGAGCGGGCTTTCGCGATTGGCGAACGTCTGGGCATCGCCCCAAAGATTGCGGTGCGGGTGAACCCCAGCTTTGACCTTAAGGGCAGCGGCATGAAGATGGGCGGCGGGGCCAAGCCCTTTGGCGTCGATGCCGAGCGCGTGCCCGCGCTGGTCAGGCGCATCGTCGCCGCAGGGGCTGACTGGCGCGGTTTTCACATCTATGCAGGCTCGCAGGCACTCGATGCAGAGGCGATTATCGCGATGCAGGCGCAGACGCTGGCGCTCGCGGCGGAACTGGCGGAGGCCGCCGGGGCTGCACCGCCCAAGGTCAATCTGGGCGGCGGTTTCGGTATTCCCTATTTCCCCGGCGATGCGGCCTTCGATCTGAATGCCGTGGGTGGCGCGCTGGGGCAGGCGCTGTCTGCGCTGCCCGCCAGCCTCAAGGACACGCATTTCTGTATCGAGCTTGGCCGGTATCTGGTGGGCGAGGCCGGGGTTTATCTCTGCCGTGTCGTCGACCGCAAGGTCAGCCATGGCGAGACTTTCCTCGTTACCGATGGCGGCCTCCATCACCAACTGGCGGCATCGGGCAATTTCGGCACCGTGATCCGCCGCAACTATCCGGTGGCGATTGCTACCCACTTCGATGCGCCCGCCGACGAAGTGCAGTCGGTGGTCGGATGCCTGTGCACCCCGCTCGATCGGCTGTCGGACAGCCCATTGCTGCCCCATGCCGACGTCGGCGATCTGGTCGCGATCTTCTGCGCCGGGGCCTATGGTGCGAGTGCGAGCCCGGCCAACTTCCTCGGCCAGGGGGCGGCGTTGGAGATTTTGGTTTAACTGTAAACGTATCGTCATCCCGAACTTGTTTCGGGACGACAAACGCTGTTGTCAGCCGACCTTGGTATCCGCGCCCAATATCAGCGGCTCGACCTTGTTGATGTCGATGGTCGCCTTGGCGATATTGGGCTGGTTGCTGCCGCGGTGCTTGAACTTGCCTTCGACCATGCCGCCGGGGGCGATGGTGAGGCTTTGATAGACAACATCGCCAGAAATCCGTGCGCTCGCCTCAATCACCAGATCGCCCGCCTCGATTGAACCGTCGACCTTGCCCGAAAGCCGCGCGGATTCGGCGATTACCTTTCCGACTATCACGCTGCCTTCGCCCTGAACGAGCGAGCCGCAGGCCACGTCGCCATTGATCTTGCCGTCGATATGCAGGTCGACCTTGGCCGAGAGATTGCCGGTGATTTCGACATCCGATGCGATCACCGAAAAAGTATGTCCGCCCCCACGCACGCCGTTACGCCCCTGCGGTGCCGCGACCGGCAGTGCGGTTTCCGGCGACGGCTTGGATTTCGAGAACATCGGGATTGGCCTCCAGGAATTTGAGCGGGTTGATTGCTGCCCCGTTGATACGCACTTCAAAGTGCAAATGCGAGCCCGTAGAGCGACCCGTCGAACCCATGCGGCCGATCTGGTCGCCGCGCTTTACATCCTGCCCCAGCGATGCGGTAAAGCCGCTCATATGGGCATAGCGGGTGACAAGGCCATTGGCATGGGTGATTTCGATGCAGTTGCCATAGCCGCCCTGCCATCCGGCGGAGGTAATCTTGCCATCTGCCGCAGCAAGGATCGGGGTGCCGATGGGGCCCTTGAAATCAAGCCCGGCATGCATCGCTGCCCCGCCGTTGAACGGGTCGGAGCGATAGCCGAAACGGCTGGACATCAGGCCGACGGCGGCGGGCATGCTGGTAGGAATACCGGCGAGCGCCATTTCCAGAGCTTCCATCCGTTCGAGCGCGGTCAACATGCGGGTGAAGCGCGGGTCGCGAACCTGCTTCTGCTTCTTTCCAAAGAACGGAATGAAGGGGCCGCCCATGCCCTGCTTGGCTTCGCGGGCGAGCTGATCGGGGTTGAGGCCGAACTGGCGGATGGCGCCTTCGGCCTTTTGCGAGCGCGCGACGGCAATTTGCGTCAGCCGCTCGGCAAAGGCGATTTGGCGCGCCTCAAGCTGCGCAAGCTGTGCGGCTTCGGGAACGGCAAGGCCGATTTTCTTCGCGGTTTCGGCAGTTTCGCTTTGCGCGGGGGCAGCGGCGTCAGCTGCGGGCATGTCGCCAAAATGTTCTTCGAACGCGCTTTCCATGACCTTCTGGCGCGCTTCCAGGTCGCTGGCGACCGCGTCCATGTCGTTACGATATTTGGCAACGCGTTCTTCGGCGGTTTCGATCTTTTCCTGCTTGGCGCTCAGCATCATGCGTTCTGCTGACACGCTGACCTGGTTGATCATCATACCGAGCGTGACGACAAGCCATATGCCGACGACACCCGCAATCGCTCCCGCGACCCGGCGCTGCAATTTTGCACTAATCTTGATGAACCGGACTTGCCCGTTCGATCGCATGAAAAACTCGCGATCCACGAACCATCCGGCCAACCGGTTTTTCCAACCGGCGAACTTGGCCATTTGCGACACGACCCACCCCGTTTTTTGTTTGGTGGCGGGCGCATAGCAAAGCGTTTTGGTGCTGACGAATCGCTTTATGACGACTCGTGCCGAGTTGGTGGAGTCGTGCGGTGAGTTGTGAGTTTTTACATGAAACCGGTTGTGGAACCGCACTGGGTGCATACTGGAGCGTAAGCGGAAGTTCATAAAAAACATTATTTTACAGGAATATAGTGCGAATCAAGATATTGATTGCGGATTTTCCGCAGAAATGCGCGATTCAGCGGCTTTCGCTTCGATGGCTGTCGCTTTAGGAGGCAAGGCGATGAGTGAAGATACCGCCCGGATAGTCGCCGCGATGACGGCCAAGGCCCGTGATGCAGCGCGTACCGTCGCGCGCGCCGGTGATGCGCAAAAGGCGGAGGCACTGATCGCCGCTGCTGCAGCCTTGCGGGCAGCAGCTCCGGCGATATTGAAGGCCAATGCGCAGGATATGGCGGCAGGCGTCGCCAACGGCCTGTCGGCTGCGATGCTCGACAGGCTGAAGCTGGATGACGGCCGGATCGAAGGCATCGCGTCGGCGGTCGAACAGGTTGCTCGTCTTGACGATCCGGTCGGCCAGGTCATTGACCGCAGCGAACGCCCCAACGGCCTTGTGATGGAGCGGGTGCGGGTGCCGGTGGGCGTGCTCGCTATCATTTACGAAAGCCGCCCCAATGTGACCGCCGATGCTGCGGCACTCGGGCTGCGTTCGGGCAATGCCGTCATCCTGCGCGGCGGCAGCGAGGCGGTGCACAGCAACCGTGCGATCCATGCCGCGATGGTCGAAGGGGTCGTTGCCGCCGGTCTTCCCGCCGATGTCGTCCAGCTGGTGCCGACGCAGGACCGTGCGGCTGTAGGTGCATTGCTGAAAGCGCAGAGGCAGATCGACATGGTGATCCCGCGCGGCGGCAAATCGCTCGTTGCGCGCGTGCAGGAGGAGGCGCGCGTGCCTGTGCTCGCGCATCTCGACGGCATCTGCCACACTTATGTCCATGCCGGGGCCGATCCCGTCATGGCAGAGGCAATTGCGGTCAACGCCAAGATGCGGCGGACCGGCATATGCGGCGCCACCGAAACGCTGCTGATCGATCAGGATTATCCCGAACCTGCCCGCCTCATCGCAGCGCTGCTCGATGCCGGGTGCGAGGTGCGCGCCGACGACATGCTGATGGAGCTTGATGCGCGCACGGTGCAGGCCGACGAAACCGACTGGGGCACCGAATATCTCGAACCCATTGTCTCGGCGCGGATGGTGTCGGGCGTCGACGAGGCGATCGAGCATATCGCCCGTTATGGCTCGCAGCACACCGAAAGCATCATCACCGATGACGATGCGGCGGCGGCGCAGTTCCTGTCGGGGGTCGACAGCGCGATCGTGATGCACAATGCCTCGACGCAATTTGCCGATGGCGGCGAATTCGGGCTGGGTGCGGAAATCGGCATTGCCACAGGCCGATTGCACGCGCGCGGCCCGGTCGCGCTCGAAGGGCTGACTACCTATAAATGGATCGTACGGGGAAGCGGACAGACACGGCCCTGAAATCGCAAGTTGAATCGTTTGTATACAAATGATACAAGCGACTCATGAGCAAACAGAATGTCATTTCCGCAAGGGTCAACGACGAAGTGCTGGCCATGATCGACAGTCTGGCAGCATCGCGTGAGCGCAGTCGTTCGTGGATCGTTTCGAAGCTTATTGAAAGCGCGGTTGCCAAGCAGATTGAAATGGACAATTTCATTCAGGTCGGCATTGACGAGATTGAGCGTGGCGATTTTTATACGCAAGAAGAGATGGAAGCCTGGGTGGAGTCTTTGAAAAAGTCGCGTAAGAAAGCTGCGTGAAGCCGATAAAATGGTCAAAACAGGCGCGTCGGGATATTGAGCGCATAGCTGACTTCATGTCTGGCGACATTTATCCTAATGTCGCGGCAGAAATTGTTGCCGCAGCCCGTTTTGTTGCATCAACGCCCAAGGCCGGGCCGCTCACTGGCAGCAAGTCTGATCGAAAATGGCCGGTCAAGCGCTTCCCATATTTGCTGATCTACAGACTTGCGCCGGAGGGAATAATGATCTCACGGATTGTGCATTCCAAAGCCGATTGGCAGCAATTTGTATGACAACCACCGGCCTCCTTGGCGGATCGTTCAACCCGGCGCATGGCGGGCACCGGTCGATCAGCCTGTTCGCGCTCGATGCGCTCGCACTCGATGAAATCTGGTGGCTGGTTTCGCCTGGCAACCCGCTGAAGGCCGCGTCGAAGGACATGGCCTCGCACAAGGCGCGGCTTGCCTCGGCCCGGAAAATGGCGCGCCGCGCGCCGATCCGCGCCACCGCGATAGAGGCGCAGATGGGCACGCGCTACACCATCAATACGCTGCGCAAGCTGGTTCGCCGCTACCCCAACCGCCGCTTCATCTGGATCATGGGGGCGGACAATGTGGCAAATTTCACACGCTGGCGCCGCTGGCGCGATATCGCCCGTCTAATGCCGATTGCGGTTATCGCCCGCCCGGGTTATGATGACGATGCTGTTGCGGGGTCCGCAATGGCCTGGCTCAGGCGGTACGTCCGGCGTCCGGACCAGCGGCTATATTGGACGATGTGGAGCACACCGGCGCTTGTATTTCTGCGCTTTCGCCCCGATCCTCGTTCGGCCACGGCGGTTCGCCAGGCCAACCCCCATTGGCATCGCGACTATGAAGGAAAGCGCGTCATCGACGGCGTCACCCACAAGGTTTTGTTGTAAGGAGCAATTTTGATCGAACTCGCTACAGTCCCCGGCGGCAAGGCTGCAAAAAAGGGACCTGTCCTGCAGCCTGACGAACTGCACAAACTCATCCTCCAGTCGCTCGACGACGATCAGGCGCAAGAGGTCGTTTCCATCCCGCTTCAAGGCAAGAGCAGCATCGCCGACTATATGGTCGTGGCGAGCGGTCGTTCGAGTCGGCAGGTGGCATCGATGGCGCAGAAGCTTGCCGAGCGAATCAAGAAAGCGGGGCGCAACGCCCATATCGAAGGCCTGCCCAGCGCCGACTGGGTGCTGATCGATGCCGAGGATGTCGTTGTGCACCTGTTCCGGCCCGAAGTGCGCAGCTTCTATAACCTCGAACGGATGTGGGGTTTCGGCGACGCGCCCGAGGTGGCGAACGCCTGATTAAATAGGGACAGTACCTATTTTTTGATTGGGGAATCGCCATGCGGCTGCATATTATCGCGCGCGGCAAGATCGGGCGCTCCCCCGAAAGCGAGCTTGTCGACCGCTATCTGAAGCGTCTGACATGGCCGCACAAACTTACCGAATTGCCCGATAGGGGTGGGAATATACCACCGCCGGAACGGAGCAGCCGGACGGTGCTGCTCGATGAAAAGGGCGATCATCTCTCGTCGATGGATCTGGCCAGACTGCTAGAACGCTGGCGCGACGAAGGCGTGGCCGAGGTGCGGTTCTGCCTGGGTGCTGCCGATGGTTTCGATGATGCCGACCGCGCGGCAGCCGACAGGCTGATCGCCTTTGGCCGGGCGACCTGGCCGCATCTGATGGCGCGCGCGATGCTTGCCGAGCAGCTTTATCGGGCGACATCGATACTTGCCAACCACCCCTATCATCGCGAAGGATAGCCATATGAGGTGGCAAAGGCTTTTCCTGTCAGCTTTGGGATCGGGCGGATTGCTGGCCGCGTCGGCAGCTGGCCAGAGCGATGTCGATGCCCTGCGTGAAGCCAAGGAGCGCGCTGCCGCCGCCGAAGCGCGCAGCGAAACCCTCCGTCAGGAGGCGGCCAATGCCGAAGCGACTACAGACCGGCTTGTCGCCCGCCGCGCCGCGCTTGGTGCAGAAATCGACGCGGCCAATGCGCAGATTACCACCGCCCGCGCCCGGATCGCCGTTATTTCCCGGCGCCAGCGCGCGCAGGCCGCGTTGTTGGGACAGGCCAATGCGCCGATGCTACGCCTCAATGCGCTGCTGCAGAACATGACCCGCCAGCCGGTATCGCTGTTGCTCGCGCGGCCCGGTGACCGCCGCGATTATGTCCGCTTGCGTGCCGCCATGGCCTCGATCGAGCCGGTTATCGCGTCGCGCACTGTGGCGCTGCGCGATCAGATGGCGATGCAGCGCGAATTGCAGAAGCAGGAGCGGGTTGCGATAGGCGCGCTGGGCAAGGCGCGCCTGGACCTTGCCCGTCGCAGCAAGGCGCTCGCCGCGCTTGAAAATGACAGTCGCGGCAAGGCGTTCAGCCTCAATGCTGACGCTGCAATCGAATATGAACGCGCCATCGGGCAGGGCGAACGCGCCCGCGACCTTGTCGAGCGCATCGATGCAGACCGCGAAAGCGGCCAGATCGCAGCCGAACTTGCCGAATATGCCGGGCCGCAACCGAGGCCGGGCGGCGGCAAGGCGCAGTCCGCCGCAGCGAGCGCCTTCATCCTGCCCGTTGCCGGTCGCGTGGTTTCCGGTTTTGGCGAACTTAATCCGACGGGTTATCGCGAGCGCGGAATCCGTCTGGCGGTTGAACCGGGTGCACGGGTTGTCGCTCCGGCTGCTGGAAAAGTGACCTTTGCGGGCCGCTATCGCAGCTTCGGCAATATCGTCATCATCGAACATGGCAATGGCTGGGCCACGCTTGTGACCGGGATAGAACAGTTGGGCGTCGAGGCAGGTTCCCAGGTGCGCCAGGGCGGCCTGATCGGCAATACGGGCGGGGAAGAGCCTGAAATCATGGTCGAATTGCGCCGCAACGGACGGACAATCGACATTGCGGCGCTAATTGGCTGACCCGGAAGCGGCTGTCAGCAACGGTTCATGCACTTATCGGCAAAATTGTCGCTTGTCGGCGGTTAACCCTCTTTCGTGGTAAATGGGCTTTCACCATATGGTGGGCGAGGGATATAGCAGATATTGCCGTAATGGACTCAGGCCAGCAGGAATAGCGCGATGAAGAGCAAGCTTCTCACCACCGGAATTACCGCTTTTGTCGTTGGCGCGCTTGCGTCGACATCGATCGGTGCGCAGCAGCGCAAGGATGATCCGCTGCGCGACATGGACGAGTTCATCGCGGTTTATAAAAAGGTGCGCGCCAATTATGTCGACAAGGTCGACGACGAACAGTTGATGAAGGGCGCGATCCAGGGGATGCTCAATACCCTCGATCCGCACAGCGCCTTCCTCGACGAAAGCAATTTCCGCGACCTGCAAACGCAGATCGAAGGCGAATATGGCGGCCTTGGCCTGTCGGTGACGCAGGAGGATGGCGCGATCAAGGTGATCGCCCCGACGGCAGACACCCCCGCCGACAAGGCAGGGATAAAGGCGGGCGACTATATCACCCATCTCGACGGCGAACTGATTGTCGGTGGCACGGTGGACGATGCGGTCAACCGGATGCGCGGCACGCCGGGCACCTCGATCAAGCTCACCATCTTCCGCCCCGGCCGCGACGAGCCGTTCGACGTCAACATCACCCGCGCGATCATCGACCTGAAGCCGGTGAAGTGGGAGGTGAAGGACAAGATCGGCGTCATCACCATCACCGGATTCTCCGAAGAGACGGGCGAGGATGTGGTCGCCGCGATCAAGGGCATAGAACGCCAGCTGGGCGGCAAGCCGCAGGGCTATGTCGTCGACCTGCGCTCCAACCCCGGCGGCATCCTTGAAGAAGCGGTGAAGGTGTCCGACGCCTTCCTCGACAAGGGCGAAATCGTTTCGGAACGCGGGCGCGACAAGGTGGTCGTCAACCGCTGGTTTGCCGAACAGGCGGTAAAGGGCGATGTTGCCGGCGGGAAGCCGGTGATCGTGCTGGTCGATGCCGGCTCGGCCTCTGCCTCCGAAATCGTTGCAGGCGCATTGCAGGATCACCGCCGCGCGCTCGTCATGGGCGAACGCAGCTTTGGCAAGGGATCGGTGCAGAATGTGCTGCCGCTCTCGCGCGAAACCGGCCTGCGCCTCACCGTTGCCCGCTATCACCTGCCTTCGGGCCGCTCGGTGCAGGAAGGCGGGGTGAAACCCGATGTGGCGGTGCCGCAGATTTCCGATCCCGATTACCGCAAGCGCGTCGCGGTGCGCGAATCCGACCTGCGCCGCCATCTGGTCAACGAGAATCTGGCGGACGACAAGAGCCTCGAAACCGACGGCAAGGACGATCCGCGCTTTGCGATGTCGGCCGATGATCTGAAAAAGCAGGGCATCGAGGACTTCCAGCTGCATTATGCCATGCAGACCATCGCACGCCTCGGCACCAGCCCCCGGCTTGCAGGCTCTCAAGCGAAGTCTGGCAAGCGGAATTAACCCTGCTTCGCTTTCGAAAAGTGCCCCTGCTCTCAAAGACTGTGTCACCCCCGACTTGATCGGGGATCCATGGTCTGGGCAAGCGGTTTAAACCTTCTCTTCAGGCCATGGATTCCCGCCTTCGCGGGAATGACAAGAAAATGCCTTTCTGTCTTTGCCCTATCTGCGCTTGCTTGCTAATCACCCACCCATGACCGGTTTCGATCGTGCGCGCTGGCTGGCGCTGCTGCTTCCCTTTGGGCTCCTCGCCGGGGCCTATGGCTCGCAATATCTGGGCGGGCTCTATCCGTGCGAGATGTGCTGGTGGCAACGCTGGCCGCATTTTGCCGCGCTGCCGCTGGCGCTCGGGGCTTTTGTCATGGGCCGGCAGGGTGTGCGCAGGGCGTTGGTTATGCTCGCTGCGCTGGCAATCCTCATCAGCGGACTGATCGGCGGCTATCATGCCGGGGTCGAATATGGCTGGTGGGAAGGCATCACCACCTGTTCCTCCACGGTAATGCCGGGAAGCGGCAAGGACGTGCTCGATGCCATCCTCAATGCCCCGCTGATCCGCTGCGATATCGCGCCATGGACGTTGTTCGGCATATCGCTCGCCGGGTATAATTTCCTGATCTCTACACTGGGCGCGCTCGCCATTTTCGGGCTGCTGCGCAAGGGAGCAAAGGCATGATTGGCAATCAGGCTTCGGCAAAAGAAAGCATGATCCGAGTCGATCAGGCGGGCGAATTCGGGGCGACGCGCATCTATGCGGGCCAGCTGGCGATGCTGGGGGACCGTCACCCGATGGGCCGCGAAATTGCGCATATGGCGGAGCAGGAGCAGCGGCATCTCGCCGCGTTCGACCGGATCATGGCCGAACGCGGCGTCCGCCCGACGGCGCTGCATCCCTTCTGGAATGTCGCGGGTTTTGCGCTGGGGGCGGTAACCGCAGCGATCGGCCCCAGAGCCGCTATGGCCTGCACCGTGGCGGTGGAAACCGAAATCGACGCGCATTATCGTGAACAACTGGCCGAGCTGGGCGACAGCGATCCCGCGCTGTCCGAAATGATCGAGGAATTCCGGCTGGAGGAGGTCGAGCATAAGGAGGCTGCACTTGCCGCCGGGGCCGAACAGACGCCCGGCTATCCATTGCTGAGCGCGGCGATCCGTCTCGGTTGCCGTGCCGCCATCGCGCTTTCGAAACGGATTTGATGTTGATACGCGTCAATGCGCGCGGCATCTTTCAGGCCCTATTCAGGCAAAGATATCTAGGCCGCTGGCCAAATGAGGAGTGAATCCATGACCAACCGGACCGCCATTGCCCTTGCCACGCTGTTCGCCTGTGCCGCAGCCCCGGCCCTTGCGCAAGAAGGCGAAGCCGCGCCTGCTGCTGCAACCGATGCCGAAAAGATCAACATGGTCATCGTCTACGGTGAGGATAAATGCGAGGAAAGCAGCGGCGATGCGATCAACGTCTGCGCCCGCCTGTCCGAAGCCGATCGCTACCGTATCCCCACCCAGTTGCGCGACGACATCAACAATCCGCGCAAGGAGGCCTGGGCCAAACGCGTTCTTGCCTATGAATATGTCGGCCGTGAGGGAACGATGAGCTGCACGCCCACGGGCGGCGGCGGGTTCACCGGTTGCGGCCTCAAGGAAATCGACGCGGCCTATGCCGAGAAGGAACAGGATCCCGGCCTCGCCTTTGGCCGGATGATTGCCGCCGAACGCAAAAAGCGGCTGGCTGCAATCGACGCCGAGGCGGAGCTGGTCGAACAGCGCGTCCAGCAGTTTGAAAAGGAGCGTGCCGAACGCGAGGCACGCATGCAGGATGAAGTCGAAGCCGCCGCGGAACAGGAGCTGCAGGAAGGCGCCCTGCCGCAGCCCAAATAAGGGCAAGTTTCAGAGTTTGTCCTGTTTGGATGGAAACTAAACCGTAGCCCTGAGCCTGTCGGTGCCGCAGGCGGGCGAAGCCCAACGGCGCTTCAAAGGTCAGCGCAAGCCTTGAGGCGTGCTTCGCCCTTCGACAAGCTCAGGAGGCTCAGCATTGCGGTTTTGGGTCAACCGATTTAACGCCATCGCGCCCTATTCCGCCAGCAAACCCCGCATGATCAGCGCGATGGTGTGTTCGCGATAGGCATCGCGCATTTCGGGCGTGATGTCAGGTTGGTCATAACAGTGCCGCAAAACCAGCCGTGCGGCAAAGAAACGATCGGCGGCCCCTGTGACCGAGAAGTAGAAAAGCTGCGGGTCCACAGGGCGGAATTTTCCGGCCTTTACGCCTTCCTCGATCAGCATGTCATAGGCTTCGGAAAGCGGCTTCAGATAGCGCTCGGCAATCCGTGCGGCCTCGATCGGCGCTGCATCGCGAACCATGCGCATCATCAGGCGGTTGAGATAGGGGAAGGTGTAATAGGTTTCGATCACGCCGCTGATATGGCGGCGCAGCTTCTCTTCGGGCGGCATGTCCTTTGCCACCAGTGCGCGCAGTTCGATCACGATCTTTTCCATGTCGCGATCGAGAAGGGCCAGCATCAGGCCGTTCTTGTTGCCGAAATAATATTTGACCAGCGCGCTGTTCAATCCTGCACGCAACGACAATTCGGAAAGCGAAAGGTCGATGGTATCGCCTTCGCGCATGATCTCGCTTGCCGCCTCCAGCAGTTGCTGGCGCGCGCCACCCTGCGTTTCGTTGGCGTTTGTTGCTTTTTGACCGTTTGTCGCCACGGTTTACCTCCCCAGGGGATTTGGGCCGGATTTGAACCCGGCCCAATTAATCGCTTAGTTATATACCGGTTCCTCCCACCAAGGAAAGAAGTCTGGCATGTCTGTGGATACTTTGTCCGGATATTCGGGTGCGCGCTTTTCGAGGAAGCTGGCAATGCCCTCTTTGGCATCGCCCGAGCGCGAGCGGCGATAGATGGCGCGGCTGTCGATCTTGTGCGCTGCCATCGGGTGCGGCTGGGCGGCGTTGCGCCACAGCATGTGGCGGGTGAGCGCGACCGATACCGGCGCGGTATTGTCGGCAATTTCGCGCGCCAGTTTCTGCGCCTCGGCCAGCAATTCGCCCGCCGGATGCACCGAACGGACAAGGCCGCCCTTCAGCGCTTCCTGCGCATCAAAAATCCGCCCGGTAAAGCACCATTCGAGCGCCTGTTGCGGGCCGACGAGGCGCGGCAGGAACCAGCTGGAGGCCGCTTCGGGAACGATGCCGCGGCGGGCAAAGACGAAACCGAAACGGGCGGTTTCGCTGGCAAGGCGGATATCCATCGCAAGCTGCATGGTAACGCCGATGCCGACCGCCGCGCCGTTCACAGCAGCAATGACCGGTTTCTTGCACTGATAGATACGCAGCGTCAGCAGCCCGCCGCCATCGCGTACGCGGGTATCGGAAAGATCGCTTACGGCTTCGCCGCTGGCAAAGACATGCTTGCCGTCTTCGGGCGTCAGGTCGGCCCCTGCGCAAAAGGCGCGATCGCCATGGCCGGTGACGATGACCGCGCGGACATTGTCGTCGGCATCGATGTCGTCAAAGGCCGAAATCATCTCGTTCATCATCGTGCCGGTAAAGGCGTTCATCTTGTCGGGCCGGTGCAGCGTGATCGTCGCGACGCCATTATCAACCTCATACAATATCTGTGTGTAATTGCTCATTCGGGCATCCTCTTGGAAAAAAGAAACCCCCCTCGCAGCGCGAGAGGGGTGTCATGGAAAGCGAGCCATTTGGCTGCTTTCGAAACTCCCGCATGCGGGAGCAGGCAGTGCATCAACGCGGAGCCATGCGGATGGCGCCGTCGAGGCGGACGTCTTCGCCGTTGAAATAGCCATTCTCGATCATCACCATGGCGAGTGCGGCATATTCTTCGGGGTTGCCGAGGCGCTTGGGATAGGGAACCGATGCGCCGAGGGCATCCTTCACCGGCTGCGGCGCGGCGGCGAGCAGCGGGGTGTTGAAGATGCCCGGCAGGATGGTGTTGACGCGGATCGCCTCGTTAGAAAGATCGCGCGCGATCGGCAGGGTCATGCCGACCACGCCGGCCTTCGATGCCGAATAGGCCGCCTGGCCGATCTGGCCGTCTTCAGCCGCGACCGAAGCGGTGTTGACGATCGCGCCGCGATCACCATCGGCCTGCGGGTCGAGCGTCAGCATTCCGGCAGCCGATTTGGCGATGCAGCGGAAGGTGCCGATCAGGTTGATCTGGATGATCCATTCAAAGGCCGAGACGGGGAAATGCTTGATCGATCCGTCTTCTTTCGAGCGGCTGGCGGTCTTGATCGCGTTGCCGGTGCCCGCGCAGTTGACGAGGATGCGTTCCTGCCCATGCGCTTCGCGCGCCTTGGCAAAGGCCGCGTCGACCTCTTCTTCGCTGGTCACATTGACCTTGCAGAACACGCCGCCCAGTTCGGCGGCCATGGCGTTGCCCTTTTCTTCGTTGAGGTCGAAAATCGCAACCTTGACGCCTTTTGCAGCCAGCGCGCGTGCGGTGGCCGCGCCGAGGCCCGATGCGCCGCCGGTGACGACTGCTGCGACGGATGAGTCGAGTATCATTCTAATTTCCTTCTTGATCGTCGCCCCGGCGAAGGCCGGGGCCGTTGGAGGTCAATTCGATGGGTTTTGGGTAAACCGATAGCGGCCCCGGCCTTCGCCGGGGCGACAGCTATCAAAGCCGCTCGATGATCGTGACGTTGGCCTGGCCGCCGCCTTCGCACATCGTCTGCAGGCCATATTTGCCGCCCCTGGCATCGAGCACACCGAGCAGGGTCGCCATCAGCTTGGTACCCGAAGCGCCGAGCGGGTGGCCCAAGGCAATCGCACCGCCATGGACGTTGAGGCGATCGTGCGACGCGCCGAGATATTTCAACCAGGCGAGCGGAACCGGGGCAAAGGCTTCGTTGACTTCATAGGCGTCGATATCCTCGATCTTGATACCCGCCTTTTTCAGCGCCTTTTCGGTCGCGAACAGCGGTTCTTCAAGCATGATCACCGGATCACCTGCCGTCACTGAAATATGGTGGATGCGCGCGCGCGGGGTCAGGCCATGATCCTTCAGCGCCTGTTCCGAAACGATCAGCGCAGCCGATGCGCCGTCGCAGATTTGCGAGCTGCTGGCCGCGGTGATCGAGCCGCCTTCCTGCAACAGCTTCACGCCCGAAATGCTCTCCAGCGTAGCATCGAAGCGGATGCCTTCGTCGACCAGATGCACTTCCTTGCCTTCGGGCGTTTCAACTTCGATGCCGACGACTTCATTTTTGAAATGGCCTGCTTCGGTTGCAGCCTTGGCGCGCTGGTGGCTGGCAAGCGCGAAGGCGTCGAGATCGTCCTTGGTGAAGCCGTGCTTCTTGACGATCATTTCGGCACCCGCAAACTGGCTGAACATGATGCCGGGGAATTTCTCTTCGAGGCGCGGCGATTTATAGTTGCCGAGGCCTTCCTTCATGAACAGGGTCGCGACCGAGCCCATCGGAACGCGGGTCATGCTTTCGATGCCGCTGGCGAGAACGATATCCTGCGTGCCCGACATCACCGCCTGTGCTGCAAACATCATCGCCTGCTGCGACGATCCGCACTGGCGGTCGATGGTGACGGCAGGGATGCTGTCGGGCAGTTTCGATGCGAGAACGGCATTGCGGCCAAGGTCCATCGTCTGCTGGCCACCCTGCGAGACGCAGCCGGTGATGACATCGTCGATCGCGCTGGTGTCGAAATTGTTGCGGTCGGCAATTGCATCGAACACTGCGGCGCCCAGATCGACCGGGTGCACCCCGGCAAGCTTTCCACCGCGCCGCCCACCGGCGGTACGAACGGCATCGACAATATAGGCTGTGGCCATGACAGGACTCCTTTATGTGGTTTAATCGTGCGATTAAACCGAGTCATCCAAAGGGTCAATGGCAATAGCGCATATAGCTCTGCTTCTTCTGGATGTTCAGCCTTTCAACGCCGCAATCGCTGCTTTTGTCGTGCGCGAATAATTGCCCCAGCGATAGCGATAGGTTCCGATATAGTGCACAAATGCCGGGCTTTCCGGCATCGGTTCGTCCCAATGGTTGATATAGCGATCATAGGGTAGCTGCACCGGATCGGGATCGTTCGCGACCACCCAGTTCGATGCCACCTGCTCGCTGCCCCATTGGCGCCAGGTCTGGCCGAGACGTTCGTCCATTTCCTGCGAAAAGCGCGAGACGGTGGCGCGACCGTCATCGCTTCTGGCAAAGCCTGCAAAACCGGCGCATCCCCGGATGTACCGGCGGTTGTCGGCATCGGGCAGCGTCTTCATGGCAGCTTCGGCATGGGCCTGCACATGATCGGTTGTCGGCCCGTTTTCGTGGAAAATGCGCGAAATCTCCGCCGCGCTTTGATACCCGTGCTGCGCTTCGTCCAGACCGCCTGCCAGCGTGAAGCTGCGGTTGGAATCAATTGCGGCGGCAATTTCGGGAACCGGTCCGGTTGTAACGGTGTCCGAATCAAGCTGGATGACGAAATGGTCGCTCCGCCGGTCGAGTATCGACAGCAAACGTTCCCAGCAATTATCGCGCGGGCAGGGTGACGTTTCGACATCGGTTTTCACGACGATTTCCGGATTGTCGCAGTGCTGTGCCAGCACGGCCTTGTCTTCTGCAGTCAGCGTCCCGTCGTCGAGCAGCACGATCTTCCCGCGCGGCAAATGGTGATGCAGGGATTTTACCGCGACCAGATAGGGCAGCAAGACCGCCGTGCCGATCATGGAGAACAGGATGACCCCATCGTCCTGTGCGACAATCGGCGGCGTATCCAATATGCCTTGCACGGCACGATCATGTGCCCATGCCCCCGCTTTCCGGCCAATTGCGGTTATGATTTCCATCAGGGTCAACCGTTATTCCTTGCGTGCAACCTCACGCCACTATCGGTTTCCTTAGGCGGACGCTATTTCGACATGATTAACGGTCGAAGGTTTTACACGCGCGGCAATCAGGCTGCCGCCGACGATCAGTGCGGTTCCGATCAGGGTGGTGGCAGTCACCGGCTCGTCAAAGAACAGCCAGCCGAACAGAACGGCCCAGACAAAGGCGGTATATTCGACGGGTATCAGGATCTGCGCCTCGGCGCGCGCATAGGCCCAACTCATCAGCAGCAGCGAGAAGATGGCGAGCGATGCGGCGGTCAACAGCATCGACGCCTTGGCCGCGACCAAGGGTGCCAGAAACCAGGGCGCCGCCAGCGCCAGCACCGATGCGGTCAGGAGGTTCTGGAAAAAGGCGATCTCGAAGGGGCCCGCTGCCTGCGCCTGCTGGCGCGCGAGGATCAGATTATAGGCGAACAGAACGGCGGAAAAGAGCACCGCAAGCGCTCCCCACAAGGCATCGTTCGTATAATGCCCACTGAATTTTCCATAGAGGATCACGCCTACCCCGGCCAGCCCGGCGACCGATGCCAGCATCGCCTCGCGCCCGATCCGTTCTCCCAGCAGGATCGCGGCAAGATATAGCGCGATCACCGGGGCAATGAACGACAGTCCAATTGCTTCGGCCAATGGCAAGCGTGCTATCGCCCAGAAGAAGCTGACCGCCATCCCGGCCACGATGACGCTGCGCCACAGATGCAGGCGCAGATTGTCACGTGCTGGCCAGCCTTGGCCGGTTGCAATGAACAGCGCGCCTGCGATCAGCGTACCGGCAAGATTGCGCCAGAGCACGGCATTATAGGCCCCTATGCTCAGCGACAGGTCTTTCATGGCGGCGTCCATCAGCGCAAAAGTGCCGACGCCCGCCGCGGCGACAGCAAAAGCAATGGCTGGGCTTGTGGGGCGCAAGGTTGACATTGGCTTGCGCATAGGCACTGCCATGGGTCTTGCCAAGGGTGGCGGGCGCACACTATGTGCGGGGCAACACCATGGACCTCGACCCATTCCCCTGGCTTGACGCGTTGATCATTCTCGCGCTGATCGCCCTTAACGGCGTGTTCGCGATGTCCGAACTGGCCATTGTATCTTCCCGCCCTGCGCGGTTGCAGGCGATGGCGGATGGCGGCAGCAGCGGTGCTGCCGCTGCGCTCCACCTGTCAAAAGACCCGGGCCGGTTCCTGTCGACTGTGCAGATCGGCATCACCCTTATCGGCATCATCGCGGGCGCTTATTCAGGCGCGAGCCTCGGTGGGCCAACCGGTGAGCGCATCGCCATGCTGGGCCTGTTCAACGAGAAATGGTCCATGAATATTGGATTTGGATTGGTTATCGGCGCGACGACCTATGCTTCGCTGGTGGTGGGTGAGCTTGTTCCCAAGCAGTTCGCGCTGGTGGCGCCCGAACGGATAGCTGCGCTGGTTGCACGCCCGATGGAATGGCTGGCCCGGATTGCCGCCCCTTTTGTCTGGCTGCTCGACAAATCGAGCGCGCTCATTTTCAAGCTTTTCGGTCTCGACCGTGACAATCGCGATGCGCTGACCACCGAAGAGTTGAAGGTCGTTTTTACCGAGGCGACACATGCCGGGCTCATCGAAGAACATGAGCATAAGGTGATTTCCGGCGTTGTCCGGTTGGCAGACCGGCCGGTGCGCGAAGTGATGACGCCGCGCACCGAGGTTGACACCATATCCGCCGACGCCAGTACCGAAACGATCCGCGACCGGTTGCTCCATTCGCCACACACCCGTTTGCCGGTGATGGGTGAAAGCGTCGACGACATTATCGGCGTGGTGCAGGCGCGCGACATCGTTGCCGCACAGATCGAAGGCCGTCCGCTCGACCTCAGGGCGATGATGCGCAAGGCCGAAATTGTCCCGGACCAGCTGGACGCAATGGATGCACTCGAAATCCTGCGCAGGTCCGAAGTGCCGATGTTGCTGGTGCACGACGAATATGGCCATTTCGAAGGCATTGTAACGCCCAATGACCTGCTGGCCGCAATCGCGGGCGAATTTGCATCGGATCAGGAACAGGGCAGCGCCGCAGATATTGTTGCCCTCGATGATGGCTCGCTGCTGCTCGATGGCGGGATGTCGGCGGACACGATGGCGCAGGCGCTCGACATTCAGCTGCCCGACGATCGCGACTATGCGACCGCTGCGGGCCATGTCTTGCATGTGCTGCGGCACTTGCCCAGCGAAGGGGAGAGCTTCGCCTATTCGGGCTGGCATTTCGAAGTCGTCGACATGGATGGGCGCAAGATCGATAAATTGCGTGTTCGCCGCATCGAAGATGGGGAATAGCGACGTCCATTAATGTTAGCGGCGTCAGCCAGAGTTGTCGTTGGCCCGTTTGTCGAAAAGCTGTTTACCTGCATTGGATTCGCTGCTTGCGGCGCTATATCTGCCCTATTCGCCTGAAAAGGGCGCCCAAGTTTTCCCTGGGGGAGCAAATAAATGATCCGCAAACTGACCCTGGCCCTTGCCGTATCAAGCATCGCCTTGTCGAGCGGTGCGATGGCCAAGACCGCACCGGCGCCTGTCGCCGATCTCGTCAAGACGGTCGACATTCCGTACGAAAAATTCACGCTCGATAACGGTTTGACCGTTTTGGTCCATGAGGACCGCAAGGCGCCGGTGGTCGCGGTTTCGATCTGGTATGGCGTGGGCTCCAAGCATGAGCCAAAGGGCCAGACCGGTTTTGCCCACCTGTTCGAACATATCATGTTCAACGGCAGTGAAAATGCGCCCGGCGACTATTTTCAGTACACCAAGCAGATTGGCGCAACCGATCTGAACGGAACAACCTGGCTCGATCGCACCAACTATTTCCAGACGGTGCCGACCAGCGCGCTCGAATCTGCGCTGTTCCTCGAAAGCGACCGGATGGGACACCTTCTCGGCGGGTTGAGCGAAGAGTCGGTGAAGAACCAGATTGGCGTGGTTTCGAACGAAAAGCGTCAGGGCGACAACCAGCCTTTCGGCCTTGTCGATTACAAGCGTTCGGAAACCCTGTTTCCGGTCGGCCACCCCTATCACCACGACACCATCGGCAGCCTTGAGGATCTTGCGGCGGCAAAGCTGGATGACTTCAAAAAGTGGTTCAAGGACTATTATGGTCCGAACAATTCGGTACTGGTGCTTGCGGGGGATCTGAACGCTGCACAGGCAAAGCCGCTGGTGGAAAAATGGTTTGGGGACATTGCCCGCGGCCGCGACGTGCCGCCGGTGAATGCTCCTGTCACCACGCTGGAAAAGCCGGTGCGCATCGATATGCAGGACAAGGTTCCGACCACGCGCATTTACCGCCATTGGGTCGTGCCGGGCCTCGCCGATCCTGAATTTACAGCCTTGCGTGCAGGCGCTTCGGTGCTTGGCGGGCTTGCCAGTTCGCGCCTTGATAACAAGCTGGTGCGCGAAGAGCAGAGCGCGGTTGCCGTATCTTCTTTCGTGCTGCCATTTGTGCATTCCAGCCTGTTCTGGATTCAGGCTGACGTGAAGCCGGGCGGCGATGCCGATGCCGTGGCAAAGCGCCTCGACGAAATCATGGCGGACTTCATTGCCAAGGGCCCGACTGCCGATGAGGTGCAGCGTGTGGCCGCCAGCGATGCGGCCGATCGTATCGACGGGTTGGAGCAAATTGGCGGCTTCGACGGAAAGGCGAGCGCCCTGGCGCAGGGCCAGCTCTATGCTGGCGATCCGGCTTATTACAAGACCGAACTGGAACGTCTCGCAGCGCTCAAGCCCGAAACCGTGCAGGCAGCGATGCAGAAATGGCTGACCCGGCCCGTTCTTGAAATTCGCGTCACACCGGGCGAACGCGAAGCCTATAAAGAAGTTCCGGCAGGCGGCGGTTCGCGCACCGGCACGCTTTCGTCTCCGGCCTATTACATCGCGCCCGGTGCAGATGCCCCCGAAGCAACAGCCTTTGCCGCTGACCGCAGCCAGATGCCTGCACCCGGAGCAACCCCGGCGCTGGATTTTCCAACCGTTGAAACCGGCAAGCTTAAGAACGGCATCAAGGTTCATTTTGCGCGCCGCAATGCAGTGCCAGCCGTTCGTATCGCGGTCAGCTTCGATGCTGGTTATGCTGCCGATCCGCTCGACAAACGCGGCGTATCGAACATCATGGGCAATCTGCTTCCCGAAGGCACACTGACACTGAACGCGACCCAGCTGGCTGAGACCGAAGAGCGGCTGGGCGCCGACATCAATATCGGATCGACGCAGGACCGCACTGTGGCAACTTTGCGTGCGGTGAAGCCCAATCTTGCAGCGTCAATCGACTTGCTGGCCGACGTTATCAAGAACCCGGCATTTGCCGAAAAGGATCTGGAGCGGGTTCGCGTCCAGCAACTCACCCGCATTTCCGGTGAGAAGAACCAGCCGCAGGGTCTGGCGTTGCGCGCCCTTCCCGAGCTGATTTACGGCAAGGCGCACCCTTATGGCGGGCCGCAAACCGGCACTGGCGACGAAGACGCTGTTCGCAAGCTTACCCGCGACGATGTCGTTTCGTTCCACCAGAGCTGGGTCCATCCCGCCAAGGCCGAAATCTTCGTTGTCGGCGATACCAGCCTCAAGGAAGTCACCAAACTGCTCAACAAGCAGTTCGGCAAATGGAAACCCAAGGCCAAGGCGGCGTCTGCAAAGAATTTTGCAGCAGCGCTTCCCGAAGCCAGGTCGCGTGTCGTGTTGATCGACCGCCCGAATTCGCCGCAATCGTTCATCCTTGGCGGTGAAGTGCTCGACGCAAAGGGCAGTGACGATCTGGTCGCGCTGCGCGCCGCGAACGAGATTTTTGGTGGCGACTTTACGTCGCGGATCAACATGGACCTGCGCGAAACCAAGGGTTGGTCCTACGGCGTGCGGTCGCAGGTCGGCGGCACCGAAGATCGCATACCCTTCATGGTGATGGCCCCCGTGCAGACCAACCAGACCGGTCCCTCGCTGAAGGTGCTGATCGATCACGCCAAGGATGTTGTCGGCGCCAAGCCGATTACCACGGCGGAACGCGACGTGACCGTGACCAGCAACACGCTCGAACTTCCGGGCAGCTATGAGCAATCGGTCGCTGTACTCGGCCAGATGCGCGCCGATGCGCTGTTCAAACGCCCGTTTGACTATGCCGAAAAACTTGCCGGAAAATATGGTGCGCTGACGGCAGAGGGTTTGACCGCCGAATTCAAATCCAGGGTCGATATCGACAAAATGGCATGGGTCATCGTCGGCGATGCCGCCAAGGTAAAGCCGCAGCTTGAAGCTCTTGGATTGCCGGTTGAAATGCAGGGTGAAGCTGCTAAGCCTACTGACACCAATGCAAATTAACCCCAGAATCTAAGAGGAGAAGAAGAATGGCAGCAGTTGACGGCGATTGGGATGTGACCGTGAAAAGCCCGATGGGTGATCAGAAGTCGGTTCTCACCATCAACAGCAGTGGCGACAGCTTTACCGGTAAAATGGCCGGCAGCCTGGGTTCAATGGACATTGCCAATGGCAGCGTCGATGGCAACACGCTGAGCTGGAAGATGGACATGACCGTTCCGATGCCGATGACGCTTGATTGCACCGCCACTGTCGATGGCGACAGCATCACCGGTGAAGTCAAGGCAGGTGCTTTCGGTTCGATGCCGGTTTCGGGTACGCGCAAGGCTTAAACCCCGCAAGATTTGCGAACTTGGCCAGGCCGCTCCCCTTTCGGGTGAGCGGCCTTGTCGTTTCCGGATGCTGTGCGTAAGACTTTGGCTCGCCGATTCTCATAGGCTGAAGGGAATAGAATGAGCCAGCTTGCCTCTCCCTCCCAATTACGGATGTCCTTGTTGCGATGGGCCCTGTTCGTCGTCCCGACGATCATGCTGCTCGGTTTCCTCTCGGGCACGGTTTCGGGTTCGGGCGAAGGCAATCCCTGGTTTGCCGAACTGGTCAAGCCCGATGCGCAACCTCCCGGATGGGCCTTTGGCCTCGTCTGGCCGATATTATACCTCTTGATGGGCATAGCCTTTTCGATGATCCTGAATGCACGCGGTGCGCGTATGCGCGGTATTGCCGTCGGTCTGTTCGCAGTCCAGTTGGCCCTCAATCTTTACTGGTCGCCGCTGTTTTTCGGGCAACATCAGGTGACGGCCGCCTTTTACCTCCTGCTTGCGATATGGGCGGCTGCTTTTGCAACGACGCTGGTGTTTGGGCGCGTTCGCCCCGTTGCTGCATGGCTGATGGTTCCCTATCTTGCCTGGCTCAGCTTTGCCGCGATCCTCAATTACCAGATCGACCGATTGAACCCCGATGCAGAGCGCCTATATGTTCCTGCAGCAACTTCCGAAATCGGAGCCTGAGCCATGCAGAGTGACAAGCGCATTTTTGACGATCTTTCCAAATTCCTGAACGGTGTCGCAGGCACGGTTGCCGGAATGGGGCGTGAAGCCGAAGCAGGATTTCGCGAACGCACCCGCGAATGGGTCGCAGGCATGGACCTTGTCAGCCGCGAAGAATTCGACGCGGTGAAGCAGATGGCGGCAACGGCACGTGCCGAAGCCGAGGAGTTGAAGGCAAGGGTCGCGGCGCTTGAAGCTGCTGCGGGCAAAGCCAAGACGGCGGCGAAACCGGCGGCGAAGCCAAAGGCAGCACCCAGGAAATAAAGGGCTTGGCGCCCTTATCCACATATGTCCCACAGACTAATGCACCTTGTGGTGCATAGGCTGTTGCGCGCGAGTCCGCCGACAGGCATTTACCGCATATAATAATGCGACAGGGCCGCGATGCGCAATCAGGACGAAGATTTTACCGAGTTCGAGCGCGAAGAGACTGCGCCATTGGACATGCTCGCCGCGCTTTTCGAAGCGCGTGGATGGGATTTTGAGCCTGTCAGCGATGAAGAAGTCAACGCCGAATTCAAGGGCAGTTGGACCAGCTATCAGATCAGGGCGATCTGGCGCGAGGAAGACAATGCGCTGCAATTGCTCGTAATGCCCGATGTCACCGTGCCCAGCGACAAGCGCGACGATGTCTACAAGGCGCTGGGTCTGATCAACGAACAACTCTGGATCGGGCATTTCGATCTCTGGTCGTCCAATGGCATGCTGCTTTTCCGGCACGGCAGCCTGCTGCCGCCCAACGGGCTGCTGGGTGTCGATCAGGCGCAGACGATCATCGATGTCGCACTGGACGAATGCGAGCGTTTTTACCCAGTGTTCCAGTTCATCATTTGGGGCGGCAAATCGCCCGAGGACGCGATTACCGCCGCGCTGGTGGAGACGCACGGCGAGGCGTGAGCCTCAATTCCGTTTCAGCAGATAATGCAGATAAGCGATGGTGATCGGTTTGGCCGGATCATCCTGCCAGGCGCGGGCCTCTACATTCGCCATGGTTCGGCCCAGACGAGTGACTTCGCCAACGGCATAGGTCGGTTGCGGCGTGCCGCCGCGCATGAAATCGATGGTGACATTGACCTGCTTGAACGTCGCTTCGTCGCCGCGCTCGTGCAGCGCGTGCTGGATGGCGGCGACTGCGGCCATTTCGAGCAAGCCCGAAATCGCGCCGCCATGCAGGAAGCCGGGGCGGCCCTGCACCTTGTTGGCAAAGGGCATTTCGATGAGCGGTGCGCCATTGTGCAGCCCTGCGATCGTCATGTCGAGCGCGCGGGCATAAGGCGGCAGCAATTCGGTGCGGGGATCGGGGGTGGTCATGCGATGCGATCCCCGACGCGGATGAAGGTGCCACTGACATGCGCGAGCGGTTCGTCAAGATCGCCATTGTGCGCGACACCGCGGACAAAACCGATGCTGTGGGAGAGATGGTAGCAATAGCCACGTCCATATACGCGCGCGCCTTTGGGCGAGGGCCGCAGATAATCGACACGCAGGTCCATCGTCACCTGCGGACGGAATTCCTGCAACCTGGTCCAGATCGCCATGCTGGTGGCATTGTCCATCAGGCTGATGACAACGGCAGAGGCCAGAACCCCGGTATCCGGATTGCCGACAAGATCTTCGCGCCAATCGACCGAAAGCTCGACCCAGTCTTCGCCATGGTCGGCATAATCCATTCCCAGAAAACCGCCATGCCCTGCCTTGCCCATGAAACCCATCGCGATCCGCGGATCGAAACCGCCATATTCAGCGGCCAGTTCGGCTATTGTCTTGTCGCTCATGCGCTTTTCCTATCGGCGCTGCAGGCTGCTGCCAAGGCAGAAAGGGCTTTATCTTGTTCGCGCTTCGTTCTAGTCAGGGCCAATGGCAAGCACGGCTTTGGGATTGCAGATCGATTCGGCGGCGGTGGCGCGTGGCGTCAGCCGCCTTTTCCTGCGCAACCAGATCATGGTCCAGCCAGAGGTCAGCTTGCGCAACAATCGTCGTGCCGACCTTATGGGTGTCAATGCCAAGGGTGAGATAATCGTGGTCGAGATCAAGGTATCGCGTGCTGACTTGCTGGGCGATCAGAAATGGCCCGAATATCTCGATTATTGCGACCGGTTTTTCTGGGCCGTTCCCGCAGGTTTCGATTTCTCACCGATCGAGGGAGAGGCGTTTCTGCCCGAACGCACCGGCCTGATTGTCGCCGATGCTTATGATGCAGAAATCGTCCGCTCCGCCGCGCTGGTGCCGCTCGCAGCGGCCAGGCGCAAGGTCGAGATGCAACGGCTTGCCCGGCTTGCCATGCGGCGCTTGATGGGAATTGCTGATCCCGACCCGTCGCTGGCCGGGATCATCGCCGAATAATCAGGCCGTCGGGTTATACCAGATCGGCGATGTGTAGGCCCGTTCCTGCGCCTTGAGTTCGGTTTCCGGCAACAATTTGGCACCATAGCGGATCATGTCGAACAGCACCCAGCGCGGTGTGGGGATTTCAAGCACGCGGACATAGTAAAACGCCCGCTGTCCCGCATTGAATTCGGGATCGCTCCATACGCTCCGCAATTCGGCGGCGCCGATGCTGTTCGTGTAGGTCGCCTTTTTGATGTCGACGGTATCGCCGACAGGCGCCAGCTTGCCGCCAACCAGCTTGCGCGTTTCGGGCGAGGACCAGACCACGTCAAAGACCTTTTCCTGCATTTTGCCCGACGCGTCGACCCAGCCTTTGACGACCTGTACGCGGTCGAGATTGGCGCCTTCGGGATCCTTGAGCGCAGAAATCAGGAAGCTGGGCTTGCCGGTGCCTGCCTTGAGGTCCGCGCCCATCGGCACCCCGCGCGCATAGCCCGCCTTCACCCAGTCCCCGGCCCAGTCCTTGTCGGTAAAGTCCCAGCCGCCAAAGACGCGCACCTGCATGCGTGGGCCCGTGGTCGCATAGACTTCGCGCCGCATCATCGCATCGAATATCGCGGCGCGCGTATTGGCTGTCGCCCACACGCCTGCATAGCCGCCCGCCATATAATGCCAGCCGAACCGTCCTCCATTCGTACCGAGATTTTGGGCCTGCGACGCGCGTTTTGCATTGGGTTCGCCGTCCGAATGCTTGCCGAAGAAATTGTCCTCATCGGCAGTGGAAAGGCTGGTATGGCTGTCAGTCGATCCGATCAGGCCGAACTTGTAAGGATTCACGCCGGTCTTCGCCTCGATGGCGAGTCCGCGTTTCAAAGCCTCGCGCACATAATCCCCTGCCAGCATGTTAGGCGTCTTGCGGCGCTGCATCGTCAGATTGCCCATATCCCAGCCGGCATCGCCGAAACCTGCAAACTCGTCATTGGGCGAAAGGAAGGGATGGCTTTCGCTATCCCCCTTGATCTGGGTGATTTCGACCAGCGGTTCGCGTGCTGCGCGGCGGCGGGCATAGTCCGCAGTGATCGCTCCGCCGCCCGGCCGCACCATTTCGAACATCAGCCCGTTTGAAACATTGCTGTTGTGCGGAATGGCCAGCATTTTGCCGCCGGTCTTTTTCTCATAGGCATCCATATAGTCCCACAATTTGTCGACCGTTTCGGTGCCTTCGGTCATCGGGTCATAGGGGCGGACCTGATCGGCACGCGACTTGCCGTCGCGCATGATGACGACGCGGTGCAGATTGTCGCCATTGGGCATCAGCGTATATTCAAAGCCCATGAATGCAGTGAACTTGCCGGGTTCGTTATAGCGCTCGACGATCCGGGTATGGCTCTTCCAGATCTGCATCGTGCCCTTGGCCTGCTCCTCGCGCGGCAGGATGCCAACAAGCTTGCCTTCGCCCGCAGCGTTTATCAGTTCCATGGTCGCGCGCTGCCGACCCTCACGGCCTTCGTGCATCATGTCGTGCCAGCGCAAGAGTGTCTCGTCCTGGATCATCATGCGCGGGGCGTCGTAGAGCCGCTGGGTGGCGCCCAGCCCGCCCGAATGGTCTGCAATGACAAGAAAATCGAGCGGGCGTTCAAGCTTGGCCTTCAGCCCCCAGGTCGACTTCACTTCTTCACCGCGCGCGAAACGCAAGGCTTCTTCGGGGCCAAGTGTGGTGCCAAAGCCGAACGCATCGATCGAATTGGAAGTGTGGAGATGCGTATCGCCCCACAGCAGTTTCGTCGCGATGCCGCTGGTCACTTCCTTGTCGTTGGCGGCCTGGATTTCTTCATAGCGGCTGGCTTCGCGGCTTTCGCTGAACTTGCCCCATCCCCAATAGAGCCCTGCGCCAACTGCCACAGCTGCAACAGTACCAAGTGCAATCTTGCGAATTGATGCCATGATTTCATCTCCCTTGGCAGGAAAACTGCGCTTTTACACGCGGTCCGTCAATAGCTTCCGAAGTGTCAGCAACTGACGCTACATCATGGCTTTTCGTAGGGAGGGAAGGAGGGGGCATATTGTGCCCCGCTCCCATTTTCAGGCGATGGCAATCAAACTGGAACCGATTCCAGCTTCGGATAGTCGGTATAGCCCTCCGCACCGGGCGAATACCAGGTCTTGAAATTGTCTGGCGCCACTTCGGCCCCAGCGCGCAGGCGCTCAACCAGATCGGGGTTCGAGATATAGGGACGACCAAAGCTGATGGCGTCGGCCAGCCCGCTTGCAACGTCCGCCTGCGCGGTTTCGAGCGTATATTCCTGGTTCAGGACGAGCGGATTGGTAAAGACCTTGCGGATGTGCGGAGACACCGGCGGGACGTCGCTGGTGCCGAAATTGCCGAAGGTTTTCTGCTCGCGCAGTTCGAGAAAGCCGATGCCGACCTTTTGCAACGCAGCCGCAGCCGCGGTGAACAGGCCTACAGGATCGCTATCGTCGCAGCCCTGCGACTCGCCATTGGGCGACAGGCGAACCGAGGTGCGATCCGCGCCGATTGTATCCGAAACCGCCTGCGCAACCTCGGTGGTCAGGCGGATGCGGTTTTCGATCGAGCCGCCATAGTTGTCGTCACGAAAATTGGCGTTGTCGCGCAGGAACTGGTCGAGCAGATAGCCATTGGCGCTGTGAATCTGCACGCCGTCAAAGCCTGCCGCCAGCGCATTTTTCGCTGCATGGACATAGTCGCCGATAACGCGCGGTATTTCATCAAGGCGCAGTGCGCGCGCTTCGACATAGTCCTTCTTGCCGGTCTGCGTATGGGCATAGCCGGGGGCTGTCGTTGCCGAGGATGACACTGGCTGTGCGCCTCCCAGGAAGTCGGGATGGACCAGACGGCCCATATGCCAGAGTTGCAGGATGATGCGGCCATCGGCCTTGTGCACCGCGTCGGTCACAGGCTTCCATGCCTCGACCTGTTCGGCAGACCAGATGCCGGGCGCTGCAGGCCAGCCCGAGCCTTCCTGGCTGATGCCAGTCGCTTCAGCGATAATCAGGCCTGCACCAGCACGTTGAGCATAATAATCGGCCTTGAGAGCACTTATCGGTACATGCACGCCCTCGCTGCGCCCGCGTGTAAGCGGGGCCATCAATATGCGGTTGGGGGCGTGGATCGCACCTAGCTGGATCGGATCAAAAAGGCTTGTGGTCATGGTCGCGTGCTTTCCCTATTGGCGTTGCTTGCTGTGTAACATGCGGATACGGGTTGCAAATTGCAACGGGGGTTTATGGCGGACAAGCAAATCTTTCAAAAGGCCCCTGCGCTTGCTTTTGCAGCGTTGATTGCAGGCAATGTGTGTATTGCGTTCGGCCCGCTGCTGGTTCGTCTTTCGGATACCGGGCCGATTGCCACCGGCTTTTGGCGCTTGGCGCTCGCCACCCCCTTTCTTGCCTTTATCGGTTACCGGGCGGGTTTCAGGATCCAGTCGATGCCGAAGGGGCTATTGGGGCTGGTGTTGCTGGCGGGCTTCTTCTTTGCGGTCGATATCGTCGCCTGGCATATCGGCATCTTCAAGACCAAGCTGGGCAACGCGACGCTGCTTGCCAATTGCGCCAGCTTGCTGCTCGCCATTTATGGCATCTTCCTCGCACGCAAATTGCCGCCGCCGATGCAGGGCATTGCCATATTGCTCGCCTTTGCCGGGGCGGCTTTGCTGATGGGGCAGAGCTTCGAAATCTCGCCCGAGCATTTCGAAGGAGACTGGCTGAGCCTGCTCGCAGGGCTGTTCTACACCTTCTATCTGCTGGCGATGATCCGTGTGCGTGAAAGCACCGAGAGCTGGTCGTCGCTGGCATTGGCTTCGGGCTCGGCGGCCTTGTTTCTGTTTCCTGTTGCATGGCTGGCAGGCGAACAGATCCTGCCCGGCGACTGGACGCCGCTGATCATCCTCGCCTTGTCGAGCCAGGTCTTGGGGCAGGGATTCCTGACCTATGCCTTGCCGCATTTCAGCCCGCTCATCATCGGGCTGGCCCTGCTGTTGCAGCCCGCCCTTTCGGCATTGGCAGGATGGGCGGCATTTGACGAGGCGATGACCCCGCTCGACTATATCGGCGGAACGATGGTTATGGCCGCGCTGGTGCTTGTTCGCCTTGCCGAAGGCCGGGCAAAGGCCTAGACGCGATTCATGGCCTCCGTACCGCTTCCCGATGACCCCACGCTCGATGAAATTCGCGAGGCTGTGGCCCCGCGTCTGGTCTCGCACGCTGCTTTTGATGGCTGGAATGACAAGGCCGTCGAGTCTGCCGCAATGGAGGTTGGCGTCGACGCCGATTTGGCCAAATTGTCCCTCAAAGGCGGTGCCATGGCGCTGATCGAGGCATGGATCGGTTCAGTCGATGCCGAAATGGCCCACCGCCTGCCGTCTGAAAAACTGGAGGCGATGAAAATTCGTGAGCGGATTACGGCCCTTGTCGCAACCCGCCTCGAAATTGCCGCGCCAGACCGCGAGGGGCAGCGGCGTGCGCTGGCAATTATGGCGCTGCCGCAAAATGTGGCGGCCGCCGCCCGTATAGGCTGGCGCAGTGCAGACCGGATGTGGCGCCTTGCGGGCGATATGGCGACCGATTTCAACCATTATACCAAGCGCATGACGCTGTCGGCGGTTTACGCCTCGACACTTGCAGTGTTTGTGAATGATGACAGCGAAAATTTCGCCGAGACGCGGGCTTTTCTGGATCGACGGATCGAAAATGTGATGCAATTCGAAAAGGCCAAGGCGCAGGCGAAAAAGCGGCGCGAATATATGCCCAGCCTGTCGCGCTTCATCGGCCGTTTGCGTTATCCGCCGCGTTAGAGAATGCACTTGCCTTTATTGCGAAACATTATCAAAAAGTGCCCGTGAATCTCGATACTCTCCCCAAACAGTCCGTGGCGCGCATCAGCGCGATCGATTGGACCGCGATCCCCGAAACCGAAGGGCATCGCCTTCGTTCGCTTGGTTTTGACATCGGCGTGAATGTCGAATCGTTGCACAAGGGCATATTGTTCTGGCGCGATCCGATTGCTGTTCGCGTTGGCCGGATGACAGTGGCGCTGCGCCGCAAGGTCGCTGTCGCTATCGCCTGTGAGCCATTGTCATGACCGAAGCTGTGCCGCTCGTCGCTCTGGTCGGCAACCCCAATGCGGGCAAGAGCGCGCTGTTCAATGCGCTTACCGGTGCACGCCAGAAAATTGCCAACTATCCTGGCGTTACCGTCGAGCGAAAATCGGGACGCGCGTCCTTTGCCGACGGACGCCCCGTCGAACTGATCGACCTTCCCGGTGCCTACAGTCTTGAACCCGACAGCCTCGACGAAGCCGTTACCCGTGACGTTGTACTGGGACGATTTGAAGGGCAGCGGCGGCCTGACGCGTTGATCGTCGTGGTCGATGCCGGCAATCTCGACAACCATTTGCGCTTTGCTCTCGAACTGATCGGACAGGGACTGCCGACAGTTATTGCGCTCAACATGGTCGATCTGGCGTCGCGTGACGGGCTGGAGCTTGATGCGGAGAAATTGGCCGCGGAGCTGGGCGTGCCCGTGATTGCTACCGTTGCGGTGCGCAAACGCGGCCTCGATGCGCTGATGGACGGATTGAGCCAGACACTGGCGGCCCCTGCCATTGCGATCGACGCTCCTGCGGGCCGCGCGGAAATCACCAAGCGCGCGCATCAGATTGCACGTTCGGTCATCGTCAGCGAAGCCGCCGGTCGCCAATGGACGCGGCGGCTGGACAGCATCCTGTTGCACCCGGTGGGCGGGATAGCAGTTCTGCTCGCCCTGCTGTTTGTCATGTTCCAGGCAGTCTATGCCTGGTCGGAAGCACCCATAGGCTGGATCGAAACCGGCTTCGGCATGCTGACCGCAATAATCAACGGCACTTTGCCTGACAGCATCGTCAGGTCATTCCTGACCGACGGCGTAATAGCTGGCGTGGGCTCTGTTGTGGTGTTCCTGCCGCAAATTCTGATCCTGTTCCTGTTCATCCTGCTGCTTGAGGCATCGGGTTACATGACCCGGGCGGCATTTGTGATGGACCGGTTGATGGCCGCAGTCGGCCTGTCGGGGCACAGCTTCATTCCGCTGCTTTCGTCTTTTGCTTGCGCCATCCCGGGGATCATGGCGACGCGGTCGATCATGGATCAGAAGGAACGTCTGGCAACCATCCTGATCGCGCCGTTGATGACCTGTTCGGCGCGATTGCCGGTCTATACGCTGATTATCGGGGCCTTCATCCCGTCGATCAGTGTCGGCCCGGGCATCGGATTGCAGGGGCTGGTCCTGTTCTGCCTTTACATCGCAGGAATTGTCGGCGCGATGCTGGCGGCAGCCGTCATCCAGCGTTTCGTCACGCGCAGCCGCCAAAGCAGTTTCCTTATCGAAATGCCCCGATATCAGATGCCGCGCATTCGCGACATGATGATCGGCCTGTGGCAGCGGGCGTGGGTTTTCCTGCGCCGCGCAGGCACCATCATTTTTGCGGCAACGATCATTCTCTGGGCATTGCTCAGTTTTCCGAAAGTGCCTGAGGCTTCCAACGAGAGCCAGGTTGAATATTCGGTTGCTGGACGGATTGCCTCGGTGATCGAGCCCGTCGTTGAGCCTATCGGTTTCAACCATGATATCGCGCTTTCGATTATCCCCGCGATGGCCGCGCGCGAAGTTGCCGTGTCGGCACTCGGAACCGTCTATGCGATCGACGCGAGCGATGAGGAAGTGGCGGCGCAAAGCCTCGGTCCGCGTCTGGCGGCTGACTGGTCGCTGGCGACAGCACTCGCCTTTCTTGCATGGTTCGTTTTCGCACCGCAATGCATCTCGACCATTGCCGTGACACGCCGGGAAACCAACGGGTGGAAATGGCCCACCTTCATGGTCGTCTACCTGTTTGCACTTGCCTATGTCGCCGCAGGGATTACCTACTGGATGGCAGTAGCTGTCGGCCTTGGCTGACGGCGATTCTATTCCAAAAGAGGGGACATCATGGCGGGCAGCGTCAACAAGGTTATTTTGGTCGGCAATCTGGGCGCAGATCCTGAAGTGAAATCATTCCAGAATGGCGGCCGCATTGCGAACCTGCGCATCGCGACGTCAGAGGACTGGAAGGATCGCCAGACCGGCGAAAAGAAAGAGCGTACCGAATGGCACCAGGTGGTGCTGCAGTCGGACGGGCTTGTCGGCGTTGCCGAACGCTATCTGCGCAAGGGTGCGAAAGTTTATATTGAGGGCCAGTTGCGCACCCGCAAATGGCAGGACCAGTCCGGCAATGACCGTTATACCACCGAAATCAGCGTCGGCGGCTTTGATGGCAAACTTGTCATGCTCGATGGCGCGCGCAGCAGCCAGGGCGGCGGCAATGATGGTTGGGGCAGCGGTGGCGGCTCGTCCTCGGGCGGAAGTGGCGGTGGCCAGTCGGGCGGCGGCTGGCAGGGTGGCTCGTCCGGCTTTGGCGGCGGTGACTTCTCCGATGATCTTGACGACGATGTACCGTTTTGATTGGTAGTTCGATTAGGGCTTCGATAGCGTGAACAAGCGCATCGCCCTGCTGGTTGAGGGCAGCCATTCATAGTTACCCGACTTGGAATGAAGCGAATAAATTTGCCGCCGGATAATATCGGCTGGTAAGGATCCAGAGTGCCTGCAACATTTGGCGCAGCGCTGGCTTGACTGTCTGCGCGGCCAAAATGCGGCGCTAAACAATTTTCGCCAAGAACCGTTAACCCTCTTTCGTCGCACTTCGTCGACCATGATCGTCAACCATAGCGTTCAACGCTAAATTGTCCTTTCCCTGCAATTTAGGGCAGCATGAAAATCCATGCTCCCAGCGGAACGAAGCGCAGCGCGCGTCTTGCCCTTGCTACATCTGTGCTGACGGTCGGCCTGTGCCCGGCTTCGGCCTGGGCGCTGATCGTGCCGCCGCCGACAACCGAACCAAGCTGTCCGGTCGGTTATGATACGGCAATGGCGACGTCGGCTTTGGCGCCCACCAAATCAGAGGCGATATTGGGGGGAGCGCGCAGCAAGCTTGATGAGCTTCGTGCGCAGCAAGCTGCCGCGGCGGCACCGGTACCGGTTCAGCAGGTTGCGATGCTGGCACCGGCCGCAGGGCCGACTACCGTAGCGGCAGCACCTTGTGCAGCGATGGCTTACACCCGCTTGCCGACTTTCGAGCCTCAGCCTGATCTCGATCCGCGCTCGCGCGCTACCCAATGGGTGTCGCGCCTTGCCGCTGTCTCGATCGCACGCCGTCCGCAAATGCAGCCCGGACTGATGCTGCCCAAGGTTGATGTCAGCAAACCCAATGTATTTGGCAGCGTCGCCCTCTCGGTCGGACGCACCCCGCTCGACAGCAAATGGCAACGCGCACAGGCCTCTGCGCTGTCGGGTCGTGCAGGCCCCTGGCGCGAGATTGTGGGCGAAGCCCGCAGTCTCGATCAAGGCGCCAAGATTGAACGGATCAACAGCTGGGTCAACCGCCGGGTCAACTTCATCGACGATTCGGTACGCTTCAAGGTTGCCGATCGCTGGGCAACCGCTACCGAAACACTGCGTGCCGGGCAGGGCGATTGTGAGGATTATGCGATCGCCAAGATGAAGCTGCTCGAAGCGGCTGGCGTGGCGCGAAATGACATGTTTCTCGTCATCGCCAAGGATCTGGTTCGCCGCGCCGACCATGCCTTGCTGGTCGTGCGGAATGGCGACCGCCTGATGGTGCTCGACAATAACACCGACCGCATTGTCGATGCCGCGACAATCCGCGATTACCGTCCGGTAATGAGCTATTCGGCAGGCAAGGCATGGCTGCATGGCTATGCAACCCAGCCCGAAGCGGTTCAGCCTGCACCGATACGTATCGCTGCGCTCAGCAGCTAAACCGGCTCTAACGTTCGCGTAGCGCTTCCGAGCGTGCCTTGATCAGCGGCTTCAGCAGATAGCTGAGGATACTCTTGCGGCCGGTGATGATTTCGACGTCGCAAATCATCCCCGGGCTGATCGGCAAGCGCTTTCCTGCCGACAACAGATAGGATTTGTCGGTTTCCACGACCACCGTGAAATAGGCCTCTTTGGCGACCTCGTCATATATGCTGTCGGCCGAAACCTGAACGACGCGACCAGAAAGGCCTCCATAGATCGAAAAATCATAAGCGGTAACTTTGACGTTGGCCCGGTCGCTAACCTTGATGAAGGCAATGTCACTTGGCGTTACGCGCGCTTCGACCAGCAGCTTGTCGCCCACCGGCACGACCTGCATGATCTTCTCACCGGCCTGCACGAAGCCGCCAATGGTGGTTACCTGTACATCATTGACCACGCCGTCGACCGGAGAGCGGATTTCTGCGCGGTTGACGCGGCCTGCGGCACCTTTCAGCGACTGTTCGTTGACCGCAATCTTGGTCGCAATCTGGCTGCGCTCGTCAAGTGCTTCCTGTTTGAACTGGAACCCGGCTTCGGATGCTTGCGCCTGCGCCTCGGCAATCGCCGCTTGCGCGCGCGATGTGGCTTGCTGGGCGGCGGCCAAGCGGCCCTGGATATCGGTGACTTCGCGTTGGGCAGACAGCAATTCGGTCTGCGGCACGATCGATTTGGCGGCGAGCGGAGCCAGCATGTTCACCTGATTCTGTGCGAGTTGCAGGCTCTGGCGCAGGCTGGAAACGGTTGCTTGCGCTTCGGCATAGTCGCGGCGGCGTTGCTCCACGGCGGCGCCCATGGCGGAGATGCGGCTGCGCAAAGCGGATGCGCGTACAGATGCCAATGCTGCTTCTTGACGGCATACTTCCGGAATGCTGCCATCCGGGTTGGGCGGGCAGTCCCCCCCCGCACCACCTTCGCGCGATAAACGCGCGGCACGTGCAGCGAGCGAACGGTTCTCGGCGGCAATCTGCCCCAATTGCGAGGAGGATTCGGTATCGTCGAGGCGTACCAGCAACTGGCCCTTGCGCACCCGCTGGCCCGAACGGACGAGGATATCCTTGATCGAGGCAGGCTCGGCGGCCTGCACCAACTGCATCTTGCTCGACGGGATGACCCGTCCCTGGCCCCGCGTAACCTCGTCAATCTGGGCAAAGCTTGCCCAGATCAGGAACAGCAGGAAACCCGCGGTGGCGGCAACGATGATCTGGCGTGAGCCGCTCTGGCCTCTGTACCAGTCGAGTAAAGCTCTCATTGCCCACCCATAGCAGTTTTCACCGCGTCCGCACCACCGGTCGACTGGCGCTGGGTCACGGCGGACGATGCGCCGCGGGTTTCGCGCGGATCGGGTATGCTGAGCGTCCAGCCCTTGCTGATGTCCAGACGGCCGCCAACATCATTTTCGGCAGCGCGCATCGGCACCAGTTCGGGTGCGAGCTTTGAACGCGCCAACGCCTCGGTCTGCTGGTCAACCGTCAGTTGTTCGGTAATGAGGCCTTCTTCGCCAAGCGCTGCGAGATTGTTGAGCGCCGGGATCCCCTCGACGCCCGAATAGCTTGCCGTAAAGGCCCCGGGCATGCCCCATTTGCCGGGCCAGCGATAGAAGATGTGTGCGCCAAGCTGCGAAATCTTGGTCAGTTTGGGGGCCCAGTAAGGCGAGACATAATTGGCGTGATAATGCGTCGCCTGCCCGACCGAGCGTTCGACATAGCCGGTCAGCGACTCGCGTGCCACCGCCTCGGCAGCAGCCCAGGCCGCAGCGGACGGTTTGCGGTTGAGCGAGCCGTCACAGGTGAAACTGAACTGGCAAACACGCTGGTTCGAACCCTGATAGACGACGCCGCACACCGAATTGGGGAAAGCCGGATGACGCACCCGGTTGAGCACAACCTGTGCGACAGCGCGGCGACCCTGCAGCGGCTCATAAGCGGCTTCAAAATAGACAGCCTGCGTCATGCATTGCAGCGCCGTTAGCCCTGCACCCGAGAAATAGTTGCGGATCGCAAACGGCTTGGCCGCAAGGATCGGCGCATCGGAGAAGGGCAGCGCCTCATTCTTGGCAAGTGCATCCTCACCAATCAGTTCCGGCTTTTCCAACGCTTCCTCGGTAATCGAAAGCAGGGCCTGGCGCTCTTTCGCGCTCATTTGCGGCACTGCCGCGGCCTGCGCGGGTTCGCCGAGGCCGAGCATCGGCAGCAGCCGCGACAGATCCGTATCGCGCATCGTTACCGCCAGCAGGGCGAGTGCAGTCAATATCCCGAAGAATATCAGGACAGGCCGGTTTGACCTTTTGGCGCTTTCGGGCGCTGCGTGGTCCTTGGTCGCGTCTAACAGGGATGCGTGCATGGTCATTCTCCCGCCAAGCCAGCCTTGGCAAGTATCTGATCCCGCGGCCCGTCGGCGATGATGCGACCCTTGTCGATCACGATTAGGCGATCGACAATCGCGAGCATGGCGTTGCGGTGGGTGGAAACGATGAGCGTCTGGTCCGGCGTTATGGCCTTGTTGAGACGGTCAATGAAATGGCGTTCGGTTTGCGTGTCCATCGCGCCGGTCGGCTCGTCGAGGAACAGCAATCTGGACGGCTCGACCAGCGCGCGGGCCAGAACCATGAAGCTGCGCTGCCCGCCGGAAAGACGCGAGCCGCGCTCGCCAATATGCAGGTCGAAACCGGCTGCATCGCGACCGATGAAGCCATCGGCGCCGGATGCTGCAACGGCCGCGAGCAGACGTTCCTCATCCAGATTGCGTGCACCGAGCAAAAGGTTTTCGCGCACGGTGCCGCTGAACAATTCGGCGTCCTGCCCGACAAAACGCAGGGCCGCCCTCAGTTCGTGGGGATGGTGCTGCCGGCTATCCAGCCCGTCGATGCGATAGCTGCCCTCGGTGGGTTCATAGAGTCCGCAGATCAGGCGACCGAGCGTCGATTTGCCGGACGCGACGCGACCGATCAGGCCAATGCGTTCGCCGGGTTTGATCTTCAGGTTGATATCCGAAAGCGATTCCTTGCCCGCTTCGGGATAGCTGAAGCCGACATGGTCGAGTTCCACTTGCCCTTGCGAGATGACCGGGACTACCGAACGGCTGCCTTTCTCGCGCTCGTCACCCTGTTCCATCAGCGTTTGCAGGCTGGCGAGGGTGACAAAGGCCTGGCGGCCGCGTGTCATAAGGAAAGCGAGCTGGCCGACGGGTGCCAGCGATTTGCCCGCCAGCATCACGATGGCGATAATACCACCCATCGAGATGGCGCCTGCACTGAACAGGTAGAAACCGCCAATGACCAGCGCGATATTGGTCGCCTGCTGGCAGAAAGCGGCGAGGTTGACGGCTGTTGCGGTCAGGTTGCGCAGTTTTTCCTGCGTTTGCGCGCTCGCAGCCGAATAGCGTTGCCAGCGGCCCAGCATCCGGCCTTCGGCGCGGCAGGCCTTCAATGTTTCGATGCCGCCGATTGATTCGATCAGCGCCGATTGCTGCAGGCTTGAATCGGCCTGTGCGTCGAGCGCAGCCTGCCCCATCGATTTTTGCAGCAGGAAACCAGCCGTTGCCATGACAATGATGGCGACGACAGGGATCAGCGCGAGCCATCCGGCAAGTATCGCGATCAGCGCAACGAACAGGAACAGGAATATGATGTCGACGATCAGGACAACCGTGGTCGATGCGAAGAAATCGCGGACCATTTCATAGTCGGTGACACGGCGCGCCAGGGCGCCGGTGCTGCCCTTGCGTTCGGACATTGGCAGGTTGAGAACTTTTTCGAACAAGCGTTGCGACAGCCGCGCATCAAGCGCGCGGCCCAGCTCGTCGACCAGCCGGGTGCGTGCCAGTCGCAGACCGAACTCGACCGCGATTGCAATCACCACGCCAAAAGCCAGCACCCAAAGGCTGGTTACCGATTTGTTGGGGATGATGCGGTCATACACATTCATCGTGAACAGCGGCAGGGCAAAGGCGAGCAGGTTGATCACCAGCGCGGCCAGCATCACATAGAGGAAGGATTTGCGGACCTTCCAGACTTCGTGCCAGAACCAATGGTTGCGGCGGACCTTTTCCCAGGGGCGCTCGCCCTCGCGGTCGCGGCTGGGATCGGGATCGACGATGACAGCCTGTCCGCCATAGACAGCCTCAAGCGCTTCGTAATCAACCCAGACACGATTGGAGCTTCCGGGCATCTGGATTTCATAAGCCTTGCCATTGACGGCATGCAGGACAAGCGAACGGCCCGGGCCAACCGAAAGGATGGCGGGCAGATCACGCTCTTGCCAACCGCGCAGGCGGCGGTTTGTGGCTTCGCCGCGCAAGCCGATCTGGTCCAGTGCGGTTTCAGCTTGATGGAAGGGCAGAAGTCCAGCCTCATCCAACGCAAGGCCGGAACGGATAGATGCAGGCGATGACGGACGCTCGTTCTGCGCCGCCAGCACGCTGATGCATGCAAGCAACTCGTCACCTTGCGGCGGAGTATTATGCCACTCTTCCAGCGTCAAATGCCAACTCCTGTACATTTTGCATCAGCGAGTCCGGGCCAATGCCCTTCGTGGCAGGTTCCACTAAACCCACTATTGAGGAGTCGAAACCGGATTAACCAACTTTGCGCCATTTTTCACTGCATAATACTGAAATAAAACAACTATTTTGAGACGCAAATCGAACCGTTAACCTTGTTGCCGGATCGCGGAGCGCTTGTTTTGCCCTCCGCGATCCATCATGACGTCAGTCCGAATAGCGCCTGCGATCAGTTTCTGCCGGCGGAGTCGGGCCGACATGGAACCGCTCGCGGGCATTGGCTTCGGCATCGGGACGGGCCCCGACACCCAAAGCCTGCATCAGTTCATTGGCTGCTGCCAAAATCTTATACTCCGCAAAAGTTTCGGCGAAGCGCGCAGTTTCGGCACGCACCTGCACATTATAGCGGGTGTTTTGCGCGTCGAGCACGTCAAGCAGCGAGCGGCGACCGACATTGAACTGCTCCCGGTAGGAAAGCAGCAGGTCGTCCGAAACCTTGCTCTGGCGGTCAAGTTCGCCGACCAGTTTGCCCTGGCTGGTCCAGGCGTTCCACGAAACGCGGACATCCTCTTCAGATTCCCGGGTCAACTGATGCAGGCGGAAGCGAACTTCGCTTGCCCGGCGAACCATTTCCTGCACCTTTGCGCGGTTTATGCCACCGTCAAAGATCAGCCAGCGTGCGACCACCCGGGCTTGCAAGTCATTCGTTTCTCCCCGGAATCCGTCAATGTCGTCGCCGATGCGGGCATTGCCCTCCAGCGAGATTGTCGGTCCAAGATCGGCTTTCGCCTTGCCGATTACCGCGTGCGCGGCATCAAGATCGGCCTGCGCCTCACGCACCTTCGGGCTCTGCAGGCGAACTTTCTCGATCGCTTCGGGTAGTGTTCCGGGCAGGTTGGCGCGCAGCGACGGAGGCAAGGTAGCCGTGCTGTCGATGTCGAGGCCGGTCAGCGTCCGGAATGCGATGCCGGTGTTGACCATATCCTGCTCTGCTTCGGTCAGGCGTGCCATGGCAGCCTGCAGGCGTTCTTCGGCCTGTTGCTGGTCGGCGATGCTGATCGATCCCTTGGTCACGCCTTCGCGCAGATCGCCCACCAGCCTGTTGTGGAAGGCAACATTGTCCTGCGACGCAGCCACAATGCGCTGCTGCAACAGATAGTCGAGATATTGGCGTGAAACCTGCAGCGCGATGAACTGCGAACGCTCGTCAACGCGATAGGCAGCACCATCGGTGCGCGATGCCTGACGCTTCAGTTCGTTGGCACGGTTGCCGGAGTCGAAAATAATCTGTTCGGCACGGATGCCTGCTTCCATCGGATAGAGTTCGTCATTCTCAATCCCAAGCGCCCGGCGGGTCGGGTTTTCGAGGCGGCGGATACCAACCGAACCCTCAACCGTGACGCGAGGCAGGAATAGTCCCTGCGCCTGTTCGCGCTCAAACTCGATCGCTTCCTTGTTCATCGCGGCCTGGTTGATTTCGGGATGGCTTTCAACAGCCACCTCGACCGCGCTTTTCAGATCAACGCTCTGCGCATGTGCCGTACCCGAAAGGACGAACAGCAAGGCTGCGGGGGTCGCAAGCATCAGCTTGGCTTTTATGCTCTTCTTCATGATCACACTCCCACTCAATTGCCGCGATCTTGCGCGAGGATTTCGACACGGCGGTTTGCCGGTTCGCGGGCGCCATCGGCGGTATCAACTTTTGGCTGGCCTTCGCCCTTGGCGACAACCGTCATGTCTCCGCGCGGAACGCCGAGGCGCTCAAGTGCGGAAGCGATGTTGTTGGCGCGGCGCTGCGACAGCGCGTTATTATAGGCATCGCTGCCCGATTTGTCGGCGTGGCCGGTAATGGTCAGCGGCCCCCAGCCGCATTGTGCGCGGTTCTGGGCGATCGCAGCCAATGTTGTTTCAGCTTCACCTGCGGGCAGGTCGACATTCCAGTCGAAGAAGACTTCGGTTGCGCGCGAAGCCGTGCAGGTCGCCTGCGGCGGTGGCGGCGGGACATAGGGCGGCGGGGCGACCGGTCGCGGCGCTGCAGTCATCCGGGCGTAGAAGGCATCGCATTTGTTGGTGCTTTCTTCGTCCTTGGTCGATGTCTTGGTGTAACCGATGGCGATGCCGCACCATACCTTGGTTTCGGATGCCCACAGGAACTTGCTGTCATCCGCACGCACGACATTGCTGTCTTGCGTCATCGTAACAGCAGCATCGTAACGCGAAGTGAGTTCCGACCGCAGCTCGGAAACTCCGAGGTCGTTCAGCGGCGAACGCGGGCTGGCCTGGGCATGGGCCGTCCCGCCGGAAAACATGGTTAACGCGATACCTCCTGCGGCTAGAAGCTTATTTTTCATGGTCTTGCTCCCTGTCTGGTCTCGGTAAAATCTGCGTCCGCAGCTCAGCCATGATGGCCAGTAGCTGCGGACAATTCCATATGAGCGCTCGTCAACTGATCGAGCATGTCGTTCGGTGTGCCGAAGCTGAGCGCTTCAAACACCGGCTGGTCGCCCAACTGCTGGGCCAAAGTATTGCCCAGAAGTGGAAGATCGTTTGCGGGGCCAGCCAACGCATTCAGCAACGCGTCGACATTGGCACCGTCGCCAAAGCCGCCCGAAAGCGCATCGGCAACGACTTCCTCAATCGCCGCCTTGGCGAACATGTCACCCTGCTGGATTGCGATCAGGGCTTCGGAAGCCGCATCGACCTGTACGCCGATGGCGAAGTCGGGCCGTGCATAGGCTGCATGCTCGATTTCCGTCGGAGCCAGCAGTTCCGAAATCAGCGACCCACTATCGTGACCGCCAAAGCTTCCAATGTCGCCAATCGCATGATCCTCAGCCTGCTCATAGCTGCTGAATTTGGCTGCTGCCGTCTGCTCGATGCGATCAAAGCTGCCCGAACCATGCGAACGATCGAGGAGCGCAGAATGATCCGGAGCCTCGAATTGCCCGTCGACAGCGGCGCTTTCGATGAAGCCGCGGATTGCAAATTCACCACCGCCTACCTTGCCGGAAAGTTCGCTTTCCAGTTCGGGCGCTGTCGCGACCGCCGCAACCAGGCCGGCTGCAACCATCGAGCTGGCGATACCGCCGGTTCCGGCTGCCAGGACACGCTGGTCATTCTCATTGGCCGCAACCTTGGCTCCGCCGCCGGTTGCAAAGCTTGCGTCGGCAACGTCGAAGCTGTCGCCATTGGCCGTCGTGTAGCTTGAAGTGCCGTGCACGGTGACGTCGCCGTCCGCTGCGCTGTAGGCATTGCCGTCCGATACCAGCTTGATGCTGGCGATACCTGCATCGGTCAGGCTCTTGAATTCACCGGCATCGGTGACGCCATCGCTGTCCGCATCCTGCCACACGCCAAAGCTGGCGAAATCGACATCGTTTGCGTCAAGCACACCATCCTTGTTGCTGTCATAGTCAGCGGCGAGGCCTTCAAGGTCGGTCAGGCCATCGCGAGCGAACACCAATTCCGAACGATCGTTGATTAAGCCGTCACCATTGCGATCCAGCGCAAGCAAGCCATCATCACCGCTTACCCATGCGGTTGCTTCGGCATCACCATCGCCGTTGAAATCGAATCTGGCGCCAGCGGTTGCTGACAGGAATTCGACGCCATCGCCATCAAGATCGAGGGCTACCGGGCTCACCCTGCCTGAGGAAATCAGGCTGGTAAGGTTGGTCAGCACGACCCCTTGCAACTCGACCAATATGTCATTTGCTGCATTCGGCGATCCGCCGACCTGCTGGTACACAAATGTCCGCCCGCCAGCAACGAAGGCAACTGTCAAGTTGTTACCGCTGCCGAGGTCGTTGGCACGCAGATACTGAACGGCGGCGGCAACATCGGAATCTGATGTCAAGACCAGCGCAGTGGCGAAGGTCTCGGCGTCATCGAATGTGACTATGCCATTGGCGATCGAGTGCGATTTGATCGTGTTCCCGCCAACAGTCAGTGTCGTCGAGTTGTTCATCGACCCGACACTGGGGGGCGCGCTGGGCGTCCCATTCAGATCCAAAATGTCGTTAACTGTGTCGAAATCCGTTATTCGGTCGTAACCGCTAATGGTCCCGTTATTTCCACTGCCGCCAATTACTGCCAAGGACTGACCCGACGATATCGTGAACGTGTCGGTACCAGCCCCGCCGGTCATTGTGTCGCTTCCAGCACCGCCATTCAGCGTATCGTCTCCAGCACCACCAACCAGCGTGTCGTTTCCACCACCACCAGCTAGCGTGTCGTTTCCGCCAAGTCCGTATAGCCGGTCGTTTCCGGCGTAGCCGTTCAGCGTATCGCCGGTGGTGCCATCCCGGCCAACCAGCACTTCGCTTGCGCCGGTTCCATCGAGGGTACCTTCCCCGGCCTGGTTCTGGTTTATCCTTACATATGCGGTATCGCTGGCAGCACCCAGTGCGGCGTTATATACAAAGGATCCCCCCGCAGTTCCGGTGTCAGTGAACGTGATGTTACCGCCGCCTTGGACCACGCTGGTCGCACCGTTGGTGTTTGCGATTCCGGTGATGGTTGTCCCGGCAGTATCATTGGCCAACAATACACCCTCAGGAATTACAGCCGTCCCGCCCTGATTGGTGAATATATATTCGTTTTTGGCAAAATTGCTGCCACCAGTTACTGCTGACACATCTATGGTCAGTGTTGACTGGCTCAAGTCCCCATCGCCATCAATGACGCTATACTGGAACAGTTCGTCGGCTGAACCTGTATAGTTCTCGGGAGGGGTATAGGTCCACCCGCCAGTCGCAAAATTGACAAACATCTGGCCGCCAAGCGCCGTGGGCACCGTGATAGTGGTTCCCTGCGGAACTGCAGGGCCGCTCGATGCTGTAATTGTCGTTATGCCGTTCCAGGTATAGGTGATTCCGTTGATGGTAATGGATTGTGTGCGGCCCCCATCAGTGCCCAAGGTATCGTTGGTCAAAAGATTGTCGGAAATCGGCGGCTGCACTGCCTTTATGAGGGTCGCGATCAGATCATCGAAATTTTCGGCCATGATCGGAGTTCCAGAGCCGTCAACGTCGATATCCTGCAACGGCCCGGTATTGATTCCGCTTCCTACGCCGATGGCAGTAACGTTTATGCCATTGCTGTCGACGAAGGTGTTCCAGGCAGCCGCGGTTGAATTGGCCAAGGCGCCGGTCCCGGTCTGTTCGTTCGGATTGCCATCACTCAGGAAGAATACCTGATTATTCGCCGTCGGACTTGGCAAATAATCAGCCATGAGTTTCTGGATTGCCGCAGTAAAATCAGTGTATGAATCCATGGGTCTGTTGCCACCCGGCAACTGATCGTTAAATGAGTCAATTAACGATGCGAAAGCCTCAAATGTCGTAACGGGGGTGTAGCTTGCAGCATCCGAGGCGAACAGAACCACGCGGATCGAAACAGCGCCCGTTGTATTGGCAAAAAGCTCGTAGCCTGCGTCCTTCACGGCGCTAAGCATTTCGCTCAATTCATCGTTGTCGATGCTGCCACTGAAATCGAGGACAAAGGCGGCGTTGATATTCTCATTGACCACAACGGTTACTTTATTGTCGGCCACGGCCAGTGGGCCGTCGTCCTCGAACTTGAATGCCTGCGAGATGTCGGCGCTGTCACTCGTGCGATCACCATCGCCATCGGTTATTGCGACACCCATTGAAAGCACGCCGCTATTCATCAACGCTTCGCTGCCGCCATTCTCGTCATGATTGCTGCTGTCATTATGTTCCACAGCACGGAACTGGTTGATCGTGGCGGTTCCGTTTGCAGGATCCACCGTTATGCGGAACGAGACTGCCCCGCCGGTACCGCCAACCCTTCCCTCTATAGTGGTTGCGTTGACCGCAACCAGCACGATGTTGCTGTTGGTAACCGAGTCAATCAGGCCTGAGTTCGTGTTGTTCACTGTAAGCGAATAGACGCGTGAAGCTTCGCCATCTGCACCCGCATTGGCAGTCACCAAATTGGTGATTGCACCCTGGGCATAGCCAATGGCACCAACTGCGGCACCGGCAAGCGTTTCGTCATTATTGACGCGCCCGCCTTCATTTTGCGTCGAACCGGTCACGCCCAGCGATTCATCAACTATCAGCACGGCACCGGAAGCGGCGATATCCACCACCGGTATGTCATCGACGATGTCGACAGTGATTGTGCCGTTGATGCTGTTGCCGTTTGCGTCGGTGGCTGTGTAGTTGAACACATCCTTGCCGGTTTCGGTTGTCACGCCGTTGTTGGTATCCGGCGTGGTATCGAACGGCTTGGTCAGCGTGTAGGTATAGGTGCCATTGCTGTTCAGCACCAGCGTGCCATAGCTGCCGCCGCTGGCGCTGGTCAGGACATAGTTGGTCGCACCTGCAACCACCAGCGTGCCTTGGGCCACATCCGAATTCGAAGTCGGATTGCTGCCGTTGACAGTACCTGCAACCGTATCCGGCCCAGCATCGTTGACCGTGTCGAGTCCGGCTTCGTTGACGGTAACCGTGTCGTTGTCGGCAACAAGTGTTACCGGCGTCAGGTTGATCGTCAGCGTCGTGGTTGCCAGGTCGCCATCGGCATCGCGGATGGTGTAGACGAATATATCTGACTGTGCGCTAGAAATGACGTTCGGGTCGCCATCATAGCTGTAGCTACCATCGGCATTGAGCGTCAGTTTCCCGTACTGGCCGGTGATTTGCGTGCCGGTGCCGGTGGTTACCGGTGATGTTGTGTCGCCGCCTGCAGCGCGCACCCCAACAACACCGCCCGCAGGCGCAGTTGCGGTCGGGCCATCGGCACCAAAGCTGTCGTTCGGCAGCACGGAGCCGATGATAACGGCACCTTCGACCCCGGAATTGCTGTTCGGGTTGGCAATCGGGCTATCGTCTTCAATCCGCACGGTAAGACCGGTATTGTTGGTCACCGTCGCGGTGCCATCATTTACCGAAACCGGAACGGTGAAGGTCGAGACGTTTTCGCCATTGGCTGTCAGATGGTCGACCGGTTGCAACAGGCTGACCGTGAAATTGCCGCTATCGTCGATCAAAACTTCGACAATCGGCGTCGCACCTGCGCTGCCCGTCAGGGTCTTGCCATCGGGCGACAACGCCCATGTCAACGGAACGCCATCGGCGACAATCGCGCCGGCAGGCGTTCCCAAGGTGACCGTAAGTGCATCCGTGACATCGACATCGACCAGGTTGATAGAACCGGTTGTGACAGTTTCATTGGTCGTATCGTCCGGAGCAAAATTATCGTCCGGATTGGCATTGCCAAAGCCTTCTTCCGAAACGCTTGCCGTCGCCGCATTAAAGGTTGGCAAGTCATTGGTGCCGTTGATGGTGATCGTCAACGTTGCGGTCGCCTTGTCGCCATCTGCGTCGGTGATCGTATAGGTAAAGGTCTCGGTTGCAGTGTCGCCGACGCCGAGCGCCTGTACTGCCGTGTTCGCGTTGTTGAGCGTGTAGGTATAGCCGCCGCCCGAAGCCAGGTTCAGCGTACCGTATGAGCCGACAAGTTCACCGCCGAGGCCGCCATTGGCGACAGGGCCAGCAACATTGCCTGCAACCACGCCGGTTACGACCGCAGCGTCCGCACCCGGAACGTCAGCGCTGCCGGGGGCGTTGGTTGTACCCACACCGGAAAGGACATTGCCAGTAGCGCTGGCCTGACCTTCGTCGATCGAGTCGGTATCTGCGTTCGCCGCCGGAACATCGTCCTGAACGTTGATCGACACTTGGCCGGTGGCAACATCGCCGTCATGGTCGCGTGCTTCGACAAGGATCGAGCCAAGCGACTGGATCTGGTTCAACAGCGCATTTGCATGCGGCAGATTGTCAGAAAGCGTTGCCGTGACCGTAACATTGCCGGTTGCGCCCGCCGCAATGCTTGCGGGTGCGCTCAGCGTGAGCGTTACGGCAATCGGGCCTGCTGCACTGCCAAGATGGCCGGTGACGGACTGTCCATCGGCCGCGCGCACCCACACGATGTCGGTGCCTGCGCCATCAAGGTTTGAGACCAGCGAGCCGAGGTTGGTCGAAAACTGGAAGCTGGTCAGCGCATCCGACCCTGCCGTAAATGACAGCGACGGCGTATTGTCCGTTTCGGTGGTCAGCGATGAATTGCTGCCGGTCGCACCGGCCGTATCAAGCGCGGCTTCGTTCAGGTCGAGTGCAATCGGGGCTGCATTAGGGGCAGGGGTGCCATCGGTGATCGCTACCGTATGCGGATCCTGGGCAACATCGCCATCGGCATCGGTCACCTTGACCGTGAAGGTCACCGACGGGTTGAGATCATTGTCCAGATTGTTGTTGGCCACAAAGCTCCAGTTGCCATTGGCCAGAACGGTCAATGTGCCATTGCCGGTGTTGATCGCGGTACCCAGCGCGTAGCTGGTGCCGCCAAAGTCGACAACCGTGCTCGCGCCAGGCTGGTCTGCACCAATGGTCTGCGACCAGGTGCCCGTAGCCGATGCGCCCTCGACAACCGTCGTCGCGCCGCTGACCGACAATGTCGGTACATCGTCAGAGACGGTGACATTGACCGTAGCTGTTGCACTGCCGCCATCATTGTCCGAAGCGACCACGCCGATGCTGCCAAGCGCGACCAGATCGTCCGCCGTGAAGCTCGGGTGGCTGTCATAATTGTCATGCAGCGTCGCTGTGACCGTTGCCGTGCCATTGGCACCTGCCGCAATCGAGGCGGGCGGGGCCAGTGTCAGCGAGACGATGAGGTTGCCGCCATCGCGACCCTCGATCAGCGTCCCTGAGACCCGCGTCCAGGTGAGACCGGCGCCAAGGCCGGCAAGGCTGTCCGCAAAGGCAAAGCCTGTAAGCGCATCCGAACCTGCCGTGAAGCTCACCGTGCCCGAGATGAAGTCGGGATTGGCAGGCGTGGAGCCATCGGCCAGATTCTGGTCATCCAGAGCCAGCGCCAACGGGCCACCTGCCGACGGCCCTGCGCCATCGGTGATCGCTACCGTATGCGGATCCTGGGCAACATCGCCATCGGCATCGGTCACCTTGACCGTGAAGGTCACCGACGGGTTGAGATCATTGTCCAGATTGTTGTTGGCCACAAAGCTCCAGTTGCCATTGGCCAGAACGGTCAATGTGCCATTGCCGGTGTTGATCGCGGTACCCAGCGCGTAGCTGGTGCCGCCAAAGTCGACAACCGTGCTCGCGCCAGGCTGGTCTGCACCAATGGTCTGCGACCAGGTGCCCGTAGCCGATGCGCCCTCGACAACCGTCGTCGCGCCGCTGACCGACAATGTCGGTGCGTCATCATCAAAGGTGATGGTCAGCGATCCATTGACAGGCGAGCCATCGGCGTCGGTAACGACATAGGTGAGTGTCGTGGTCGGATCGACCGGGTTTTCCTGGTTCGGGCCAGTGGCGTGCAGCACATTGTCGTTGAGTTTCAGTTCATAGGCACCCGTCGACAGAGTCACTTCGAGCGTGAACAGAAGGCCGCGTGGACCGGTGGCCGTCAGCGTACCGATGCCGGCAGCTTCGCTCCAGGCATAGGTTACCGTTTCGGTGCCCACCGTGCCGTTTGTACCGTCCAGCGCGGCAAAGCTTACCGTGCCTGCGCCATCAAGGCCAAAATTGTGGGTCAGCGTACCAGCAAAGGTCGCCTCATTATTGTCTCCATCGCTGTTGGGAACAGCGAGATCGTCAACCGTGCTAGCTGCATTGCCGCCCGTCAGGCCGTCATCGTCAAGTGAGGCCAGGGTCGCGCCACCCGTCGGCACGTTCGCATCGGTGATCGTAAATGCCGCAGTCGCAGTGACAGTGTCATTATCGCCGTCGGTGATGGTGAAGGTCGCGTTGGCCGATCCTGTGCCAATCACCGGATTGTCGGCGGTAAAGACATAAGTGCCGTCTGCCTTCACCTTGATCGAGCCGTCGCCGATATCGACCGACTGGCTGAAACCATCGACGCCAAAGGTCAGAACCGTGCCGTTAACATGGGTAACGCTTGCACCATCGGCACCTGCGACAAAGTCCACCGTGCCGTTGATCGATCCGCCTTCTGCCGCTGACTGGGCAGGTTCATTGGTTGCAGTGGGCGCGTCATCGTCAAAATTGATGGTCAGCGTGCCCGGCGATGAGTCGGCATCGACGTCCGAAACGGTGTAGTTCAACGTTACAGACAGATTGTTTTCGTTGTCGCCATCGGCATGAAGGACGTTGTTGTTCAACGTGACCGTATAAGCGCCAGTTGCCGGAACAAGCGTCGCGGTTGCAACGGTAACCCAGCTGCCGCCCTGATCCTGCTGGACCAATATGTTGGAGCCTGCGGCGACATATTGGAATCCGGCAGGCGCACCTGTTGTCTGGAACGCCCAGGTCAGCGCGCCGTCGCCGCCCGAACCGGACAGCGTTCCGCTTGCATTTTGCGGGTCAGTATCGTCGCCGATCGTGCTCGCCGCGTTGCCCCCGAGCGAGTCGTCGTCGACCAGCACTACCGGGTTGGGGCCAACGACCGGACGATCGTCTTCGATTGTGATCGTCAGCGTAGCTGTGTCGGTGTCGCCATCGGCATCCGCGATGGTGTAGGTGAATATGTCGGTTGCACTGCCCGGTGTGCCTGGATTCCGGGTGTAGCTGTAGCTGCCGTCGCTATTGAGGGTGAGAACGCCATATTGGCCGTTGGTGGTGCCATTGACAGCACCATCACCGCCAAAACCGGTGATGGCGGTAACGGTCACGCCGTCAGCGCCCTGGATGTCCTTTCCAAGATCGCTGTCGCCCGCATCGCCTGCGTCGGCATCGGTGATGACGTTGCCCGTCGCCGGACCATAGCTGCCGCCTGCGATCACATCGGTGTCGTCTGCTGCGGTCGGCACATCGTCGATGATGCGCACTTCAACCTGATTGGCGTCGGTAGAGCCATCGGTATCGGTGACTTCGACATCGAACAACTCGGTCAGGAAATTTTCCCCGTCCTCGTTGGCGTGCGCTGTGTTGTCAGTCAGCACATAGCTGTAGCCGACGGTGATCGCCGTCGCGCTGCCATTCGCCGGTGCCGAGATCGAAGTGATGGTGAAGGTGCCATATGCGGTTGCGAACTGCTGGCCGACAAACGCTTCGGTGCCTTCGATCTTGATCGAGGCAATGCCGTCAAGGCCGTTGACGGTGAAGTTGCCGGTCTGCGTCAGGGCCGCTGCATCAGGCGATGAGCCGTCTGCCAGATCGTCCTCATCAACAATCAGGTCCGGGCCCTGCCCGTTCAGACCGTTGATTGTTATCCGGTCGTCTGCACCGTTGATCGTGATGGTAAGCGTGGCGGTTGATGGATCGCCGTCGCCATCGGTGATGGTGTAACTGAAAATTTCGGTCAGCACGTCGTCGCTGTCGAGACCCTGTACGCGCGGATCGTCATTGTTGAGGGCGTAGCTATAGCTGCCATCGTCATTGAGCGTCAGCGAGCCATAAGTACCGGCAAGGGCAGAGCCCACAATGCCGCCGGTCGCGCCGAAGGCCACTGCCGTTACGGTTGCACCGTCGGCGCCTTTCGTGTCGATTACGCCATCGGTGGTGTTGGCATCTGCAACATTCGCGCCGGTAATGACATTGCCGTCGGCCACGGTCGGGCCGTCTTCTGTGACGCTGTCGATGTCGGGGCGTGCGGTGGGCACATCGTCCACGATGTCGATCACCAGCGTTCCTGGCGTGCTGTCACCATCCTGATCGGCCACAACGATAGCGAAATCGTCGAAAGTGGCATCGCCCGAGGTGTTGGTTGTCAGTTCATATTCGTAGCCGATCGAACCAGCGGTGATGCTGGTGATGGTCAGCGTTCCGAAGCTGCCGGCGAAGGTCTGGCCGACTGCAACAACGGCGTCACCGTCGATGGTGACCGTTGCCGGGCCATCGGGGGCGGTGTAAGATATTGTTCCAGCAGTCAATTCGCTGTCAGAGGCAGCATCGGAGCCAGCGGGCAAGCCAGCCTCGTCAACTTGCGTACCGGCCTCACCGTCTGTCGGCAGGTCAAGGCTGGTCGGGCTGTCGCCGATGCTTATGGTCAGCGTCGTGGTCGAAGGATCGCCGTCGCCATCGGTGATGGTGTACGAGAAAATATCCGAAACACCGCCCGGTGTGCCCGGATTCCGGGTGTAGCTGTAGCTACCATCGCTGTTGAGGGTGAGAACGCCATATTGGCCGACGGTCGAGCCGCCGACAACGCCATCGGCGGTGCCTGAAACAGCGGTAACGGTCACCCCGTCAGCACCCTGTACATCAGTGCCGCCATCACCCTCGGTATCGGTTATGACATTGCCCGTTGCCGGTCCATATTCGTCAGCAGCGATGCTGTCGGCATCCTTGACGGCAGTTGGTACGTCATCGTGGATTGTAACGACCAGCGTGTCGTCGGCGCTGTCGCCGTCGCTGTCGGTCACCACAATGTCGAAACTGTCGGTGGTGGCGTCACCCGAGCTGTTGTCGGTCAGGGTATAGCTATAGCTGTACGCGCCTGCCGAAACGGTGACGGTCAGCGTACCATGCGCGCCAGTGACGGTGCCACCAGCCGTAACATTTACGCCATTTATTACGAGCGATTGCAGCGTATCATCGCCGGTCGAAACGGAGATGGTGCCGGTGGTGGTTTCGCTGTCAGCAGCTTGGTTCGAACCGGCGGGCTCGCTGCCGCGCACGGGCAGGCCGGCTTCGTCGACGAAATTTTCGCCGCTGACATCAATCTGCGGCCTGGAATCGTCCAGAAGCGTGATGGTGACTGTAGCAGTTGACGGATCGCCATCGCCATCGGTGATTGTGTACTGGAAGGTGACTGTGCCTTCTTCGCCGGGTGTGGGCGTGTATGTGAAGGTTCCGTCGCCGTTATAGGCAAGCGTACCGGCCCCGGTCAGCGTTTCAGGAACCACAGCAACGCCTGTCGTCAGGTTGACGCTGTCAGCACCAGGGGTGTCGTTTGTGATGACATTCACCGTCACCGCTGCATTTTCGCTGGCCTGTGCCGCACTGTCGTTGCGCGCTGTCGGTGCATCGTCGATGATGTGGATGTCCAACTGGTCGCTGGCCGTATCGCCATCAAGGTCGGTGACGACGATCGGGAACGATACCGTGCTGCCAGATGTGTCCAGCGTGTTGTCATTCAAAGTGTAGGTGTAAGTGACACTGCCGTTTCCGGTCACCGGATCATAGCTATACGCCGTGATCACCAATGTGCCGGTTGCATCGGAAAATACCTGCTGCGGAAGCGCTCCAGGGGTGATTGTGACCCCCGAAACTGTCACGCTGCCCACGCCATCCGGCGAGTTGAAGGTGATCGTGCCGCTTGTCGTTTCGGCGTTGCCGTCGAACTGCGAACCGGAGGGCTCGCCATCGCGTACCGGCAGATGCGGCTCACGAACTTGCGTGCCCTCGCCGATTTCGGGGATGAAGACGATCCGGTTGGGCGCATCGCCGATATTGATCGTCAGCGTTGCTGTCGAAGTGTCGCCGTCGCCGTCGGTCAACCGGTAGCTGAAGATATCCGAAACGCCGCCGGGCGTATTGGTATTGCGGACATAGCTGTAGGTGCCGTCCGGACCAATTGTAAGCGTGCCATATTGGCCGTTAATGGTCGTGCCGACTGCAACAAATTCACCCTCGGTTCCAGCACGGAATCCGGAAATGGCTGCACCATCCGCCCCTTGCGTATCTGCGCCAGAAGTGCCGCTGGTCGTGCCTGAACCCGAAAGCACATTGCCCGTTTCAGGGCCATATGTGCCCCCGGCAACACTGTCGGTATCGTTGCGGGCGACGGGAACGTCATCCGCGATGGCAATCGTCAGGCGTGCAGTCGATGTATCGCCATCGGGATCGGTCAGGACAACCGTGAAGACGTCGGTTGTGGTATCCCCAGACGTATTGTCGGTCAGGCGGTAGGTGTAGGTAATCTGGCCGCCTTCAAGCGCTCCAAGTGTCAGCACACCGTTCGGGGTCGTGATCTGCTGGCCAGCACCGGTGTATACAACGCCGTTGATCGTTATTGAAGCAATGCCATCGGGGGAATTGACGATGATCAGACCGGTCGTGGAATCGGATCCGTTACCAGTTGACGAGCCGGGCGATTCGACATTTCCGTTTGCGCGCGTGCCGGGCAAGCCGACTTCGCTGACATTGTCGATCACATCCTTGCCTGCTGGGCCGCCATCCTGAATGTTTACGTCAGGGTCGCGGTCAACAAGGCCAGGTACCAGTTCGCGCTGCTCCGGCTCCGGAAATGCCAGTTCGGTCGGCGGCAACAGGTCGCCGAGGCCAAAGGGATCGCCGATATCACCGGGGGCCTGCGAGAAGTTACCGCCCGAGCTCTGCGGCGGACCAGCCGCAGGTTGCGGCTCCTGACCAATCAGCAGTGCGGCAAGGTTGACCGGCGGAACGGCAACACCGTCCACGACAAACTGCGGCACGATAATGGCGCCATCGGGGATGACGACATCGGTGCCATCGGGCATCCGCACCACCAGATCACGGCCGACAACGCGGATATCGTTCAGCGAAACGCCCGACGGCAAGACAAGTTGTCCGTCCTGACCCGGTACCAATGCTGCTGCCTGCAAGGCAAACTGGGCATAGACGCTTGCTGCTGCCGCTACCGAAGCTGCTGCGCCTTCTGTGCCGTCTGCGGGAAGGATAGGAGTGATGTTGCTGGTGTTGACGTCCATGGTGTCGTCCTAGTTTGCCAAAAACGCCGCGCGGACGATAAATGCCCGAACGGTTGAGGTTGGTTGATTGGAAATGAGAGTCGGATTCAGGAGATGGATTCGTGTCGTCGCACCGAATCGCGGCGCTTGAATGCTGAAATTGACCAAAAGGTCCTGCATCGACTTTTTGCCTCCCGTTACAGTCCCGAAAGCGCCGACCCCCCCCTTGGGTTCGGGCACGAAAACCGATCAGTTTGGCGACCCCGTGAATCCTGTTTTTTGATTCGTTAACAGAGGTGTAAGCATGATTCGGCAGAAATCGGCAAGGATTATCGATTTCGTTTACCATTATTTAACAATGGCGAAACTTAAGTCATATATCTAAAGGCATATATCTTTCGGCTGCGAATTTCCGCCAAGAGGGCTTAGAGCCAAGGCGCAAGGCGCGGTCTCATTTATCCGCCAGCTCTCCCGATCCCTGATCTGGGGCCTTCATTGGCGAGGCTCATTCTCGCGGAGGCTGTGCTTGCCATCCTACATGATCGCGGCGGTTCGTTTGTTCCCCCTGCCGCGCTATTGTTGCTGGCCTGAGCGGCTCCAGCGACGCTTGTGCACGCGCTCGCACTCTTGCCAATTGCTGTTTCAAGTGGGGCGATCCCGTGCAGCTTACCAAGCATGAAGTCGGCAAGCCGATTGAACTTTTAACGACAACCGGGGAACCGGAATTTGCCCTCGACGGCGCAACGCAACAATTCTTTTCCATCGGGGAAGGCTGGATCATCCGGTGCAAAAACATACCTAGCGCTCGAACGGGATCGCCTCAGGGACATGCTCGAAACGCGCGAGACTGAGGATCATCGGATCAACCGGGTCACAACGCTTGATATTGCCCTGCGAGCACGCTCCATGCAGTGGGAAATCGATGCCAGATTGGAAGCCGAAGCGCGAGTGCTTCCCGTTGACAAGCAATCGGTAATAAACATCGAGCATTTTGCAAGAGCGGCTATGGCCAACGCCATGCGCAAAGCACGCAGTTGACAGTCAAGCTTTCGCTCCACCAGAATGCCCTCCAGATCGCTGCTATCGACCAGGCCGACAATGCGATCGGGAGCGTGATAAAAAAGGGGGGGGAAATCAATGTCATTGAAGTTAATGCTGCTGCGCCAGAGGTGTCGAATCGTAAACGGTTCGGTCTATGCTGAAGGGTTGAAAAAGAGCGCCATCCTCGCTGTCGCCATTTCAATACAGAGGGGCGACGATGCATAATGTCCTGATTGTGGACGATCATCCCTTCTTTCTGCACGGCTTCAGCCAGTATGTTGAAAGCAGTGGTAATTTCTCGATTACGACTGCCCTTTCGGTCGGCGAAGCGATTGAGAAACTTGAAGAGAAAAAGCCTGACCTCGCGATTCTCGACGTAGCCATGCGCCGTGGTGGCGGTTTTAAGGTGCTGCGTCACATCCGGCGATATTGTCCGACCGTCCCGTCGATGTTCCTTACGGTCCATGTGGATCCGGAACAGACGATCGAAGCGATGCGGTTGGGCATATCGGGCATCGCGCTTAAGGATACCGATCCTGAAACGATCATCAGCGCAATGGAAACGGTGCTTTCCGGCGGCAAATGGTTTGACACTAAAGTTACTGAATCGGCGCTTCGCTTTTCCATCGACAAGCCCGGCCGGACATTGCGCTCCAACGATCTGTTGACCAGGCGTGAAGCCGAAATTGTCAAACTGGTCTGTCAGGGCTTGCGTAACAGAGATATTGCAGCACGCTGTAATCTGGCCGAAGGCACGGTAAAGATCCACCTCAACAGTATTTTCAGGAAGCTGGGGGTCGCCTCCCGTTCCGAACTTATCGTCCAGCAAGGCGGTTTGAAAGCGGCGCAAGCGCATGCGGCAACAAGCGACACCGAATATTAGGTATCGAATGCGCTGATGGAAGTGAATGGCGTTGCCAGTCTGGCCGTAGCGCAACGCTTGTCGGCCAGAGGATGTACGACGACCCTTCGGCTATCACAATGATGCGCAAAAGACCGCGCAGGCGATCAACGCAAAGGGTTGGTCGACGGTCGGCGACTGCGGCTACCTCAACGAAGAGGGCTATCTCTTTCTGACCGATCGCAAGAATTTCATGATCATTTCAGGCGGGGTCAATATCTATCCGCAGGAGATCGAGAACCTTCTCGTCACCCATCCGCGGATCGCCGATGCTGCGGTAATCGGGCTGCCCGATCCCGAAATGGGCGAGATGGTTACTGCGGTTATCCAGACGATCGACGCGCGTGACGCCAACCCCGATTTCGCGAAGGAACTGCAAGGCTGGATGCGCCACAGCCTTTCGGGCGTGAAAATTCCGCGCCGCATCGAATTTCGCGCCGAACTGCCGCGCCTGCCTTCCGGCAAACTCCAGAAGTTCAAACTGCGGGATGAGTTTCTGTCAGCCGCGTAAGTTCAGAGGCAGTTGTTGCGGAGTCGTTCGCTGTCCAATCAATTCCAGCGGCGACTAACCGTCGTACCCAGACTCCATGCCCCACTTGCGTCTCGACCCGGCGGAGCCAGCGCCTCGTCGGACCAAGTCGCGTGGTGCTTCGCGCCCGATCTGGAATTCTTCCAGAACGTCAAGAGTCCCGCAGCTTATGGTCAGGCGACCCTAGCGAGCTCCGGCCATTCGGCGCTTCCATTTCCTACCACTTCTGATTCTCAGAGAACGACAAAGGCCAGTCAAGCTTTGCCGCCTTCCCTTGCCACAACGCGCAGCTTCAAGGGCTGCAAATGGCGCGCATCCGTTTGGCGGTTTCGTGCCGCCCCGTGTTTCAACAATGCGAAGCACTGACAACAATTCATGCGCAGTTATTTCGGAAATAGGTCGACAACCAAGAGCCGGTGTGATGAAGCCAATTAACCAGCGGTTCTTCTTGAGCGTGATGGCAGACAGCCCTTCACGTTCGGTCTTGGCGAGCAATTCTTTTGCTACAGCTTCGAATGTATTAGCAGCGGCAACGCTCGCTGCGACCTTGTCCAGTTTTGCTTTTGCAGCAGGATCGACGCCGCTGGCTATCAGCCGCCGCGCTGCGTCTCGCTTGGCGCGTGCGTCGGCTAAGGTCACATCTGGCCATACGCCAAATGCTAGGTTTCGTGGACAAAGGTTGACATGGTGCTCGGGGGTTGATTCAAGGCTGTCTTTTGGGAGGCAGCTTTGGGCGAGCGGATTGGGTTATCGGACGATGAGTGGGCATTGATCGGGCCATTGCTACCTTCTGAGCGAGGTCGGGGCTGCCGTCCTGCGCAGGATAACCGGCTGTATTTTGAAGGCATGATGTGGATGGCGCGGACGGGCGCGCAATGGCGTCAGTTGCCCGACGAATATGGCAAGTGGAACAGCGTCTTCCGCCGCTACCGACGATGGGTCGAGACCGGCGTGTTCGACGCGATGCTCGAAACGCTGGCGGAACTGGCGGAGCGAGACGCCACCGCCGACATGATCGACAGCACCGTGGTCCGGGCACATCATTGTGCAGTCGGCATAAAAAGGGGACTCAGGAAGCCGAGGCGCTTGGCCGATCGCGTGGTGGCTTCACCACCAAACTCCACGCCCGGTGCGATGCCAAAATCGCATAATTTGTTTATCAGGTGTCGGTGCGCAAAATGACTTTACAGCAATTATGTCGAAGGCCATTCCAAACTTTCACACTATCCAAACAGCTCAGTGTTTCCCACGCCATCTTTACGGAGGTGAGGCTAGGTCGGCTGGCGATGATCCTCAACCAGGGTTATTTGCTGCCGCACCAGCCGCAAAGACAGGCCGCCGCGATGCCATCACCGATGCGGGGCTGGCGCATTTCCAAGCGGCCTATCTGGGCGACGCGATCTCCAAGGATGATCTCTTCTACTATGTATATGGCCTGCTCCATTCAGTCGAGTATCGCACCCGCTTTGCCGATAACCTGTCCAAGCAATTGCCACGCATTCCGGCCGTAAAGCAGGCAAGCGACTTTTGGGCCTTTGCCGAGGCTGGGCGGCAGCTGGGCGATCTGCATTGCGACTATGAATGCGTCGATCCCTTCCCCGTCACGATCGCCCAAGGCGCGCTGGAGCTGGCACATATCCCCGACCCGGAAAAATTCTATCGCGTCGAGAAAATGAAATTCGGCGGCAAGCGCCCGGCTTTGGACAAGAGCACCGTCATCTATAACGGCAACATCACCATGACAGGCATCCCGCTTGAGGCCTATGACTATTTCGTCAACGGCAAGCCCGCGCTCGAATGGGTGATGGAGCGCCAATGTGTGAAGGTGGACAAAGCCAGCGGCATCGTAAACGACGCCAACCGCTACGCCATCGAGACAGTGGGCGACCCAGCCTATCCGCTCAAGCTGTTCCAGCGCGTGATCACAGTGAGCCTTGAGACGATGAAGATTGTTCGAGCGTTGCCCAAGCTGGAGATTGATTGATGAGCTGAGGTTGAAAGCTATGATGCGATCTATGGCCAAGCGGTTTGGCAAGCAGGGACATAAATGGGTGGTATTGGATTATGGCGCGAAAGGGTATTGTCCGCATTGTGCAGTGCCATCAGCATGGCCCAACATCGGCATTTTTAAACCGCTTATTAGGGAACTATTGAGGAAATTTGCCATCCGCGTTCAAAAAACGGCGGAAATGTTGGTGACCCCTACGGTTGTATAACTTAAATCTCAAGCAGTTTCAGGGCGTCCCTAAGTCCCTTGTAAAATCAAGGATTTCACTTGTATAGTGTTCGCGGTCGGTCGCCCCGATTTGCCTGAATTCCCATCAAAGTGTGGGAACGAATGTGGGAACGCATTAGGCAGGAATCGAACCGATGGCGCTGACAATATTGAAAGTGAAGAACGCGAAGCCGGGTCGCCATTGCGATGGCCGGGGGCTTTGCTTGGTGGTCAAGGATAGCGGGGCGCGGACTTGGGTGCTGCGGATGCAGCAATCTGGCAAGCGACGCGACTATGGCTTGGGTTCGGCAACCGAGGTTTCGCTTGCCGATGCGCGCAATGCGGCTGCGGCCTTGCGGCGGCAGGTGCGTGAGGGTTGCGATCCTGTTGCCGAACGGCGGATGGCGCGCAAAGTCATCCCGAGCTTCGAGGCGGTGGCGCGCGAATGCTACGACTCTTTGAAAGCAGGTTGGAAGAACCGGCGGCAGACCAGTTGGATTTCCAGCTTCGAGAACCATGTCTTCCCGATCATTGGGGCGCGCGCCGTGAATGCCGTGGACAGCGTTGCGGTCGTTGAGGTGCTTACGCCCATCTGGCTTGAAGTTCCTGACACTGCGCGGCGCATCCTACAGCGCATCGGCGCTGTGCTGGACTTCGCACATATCAAGGGGTGGCTGCCGGATGAGGTTTCGTTGCGTTCCGTGCGCAAAGGGCTTCCCCGACAGCTTGAGAAGGCGGGGCATCTTGCCGCCATGCCTTATTCGGAGGTTCCGGCGCTCGTGGCGAAGCTGGCAGCCGCAGCGCCGACCACGGGCCGCGATGCACTGCGCTTCACCATCTACAACGCCGTCCGCTCGAACGAGACGCGTTTTGCGGTCTGGACGGAGTTCGATTTGGATAAAGGCGTCTGGACCATCCCCGGCGAGCGCATGAAGGCGCGCGAGACCCATATCGTGCCGCTGTCAGCGCCCGCAGTCGCCTTGCTGCGAGGGCGCTGGCATGCGCGCACGAGCGACACCGGATTGGTATTCAGCAACAATGGCGAAACACCGATCAGCGATATGACGATGACCAAGCTATTGCGCGACGACGGCATCGCGGGCGTTACCGTCCACGGCTTCCGCTCCGCCTTCACCGATTGGGCGGCGGAGATGACCGACTTTCCCAAGGAGGTCGCCGATAAGGCGCTGGCGCATAAGCTGCCCAACAAAGTTGAAGCAGCCTACCGACGGACGGACTTTTTCGAGAAACGGCGCAAGTTGATGGCGCTATGGGCGCTGTATCTGGACGACACCGCTATTCCGCTACCCGCTGCCGCTTGATGAGCTCGCGCAAGCTGGCGGTGGTGACGCGCGTCGATTTTCCGAGCTTCACTGTCTCGACCTCGTTGGCCGCAATCAACTCATAGAGCTTGGTGCGGCCAACGCCGATCATGCGGGCGGCGTCGTTGATCCTGACGCAGATCGGCTCGCTCACAGCCTTGCACTTTCGTTGCGATAGCCGACCGGATCGTCGATCCAGCAATTGATGGCCGATTCCCGCCAGCCCGCGCCGTGGATGCTGATCCGCACCTGACACGGGAAAGTGCCTTCCTTGATCTTGCGATACATCGTCGAGCGGGAGAGGCCGGTTCGGGCCAGAACGGTCTTGAGGCGGATAATCTTTTCGGAGTTTGACATGGGACGCTCTTTCATTCGGTGACAGTCATTGGCTCCCCATGAGATGAAGATTGGCCGAAGCAATTGACCGCGCAAGGGCGTTTCCGACGAATGCAAGCGCAGGCGCGCAAAGAGTTGCATCGCGCAATGACGGCTTGCGGACGGCTAGAGACGGCAGCGGCGGGCATTGGAGGGACAAGGTTGGGCAAGGCGCGGCGGAAAGAATTTCGACTGTCGGAAGCGGATTCCCAAGGCTGATCGCATCCGCCGATGCTTTCGACGCAAATTTGCGCCGGGTGTGGCCGGATTTAACGTCTGAGTCGGCGGTTTCTGCGATGCGACCGCCACATGCCGATTCGCTTGTAATTCGCGCGCGACCTCTAGCTCCGTGACAGATCAAAGTAGCGACACCTGTTGCGCTGCCCTTTGGGCGACCCGCTCTATCCGCTGGCGCGGACCGGGCCGGTAGTCCCGGCCCACTCGGGTTGCGATCGGGAGCAGGGATAGTGAGCGGGAAGGTTCAAGGACGCGCTCTGTCCCGCGCCTTTGGCGCTCCTGAGGGCGCGGCATTTTTGCGCTGACCCGCTGGCACTCTTGCCTCTCTCCTTGCCGGATGGGCGCTGGCGCACAGGCCCGCGCGCACACCATCCGGCGGCGTCGCGCCGCCCACAAGGGTGCCGTTCCTGCGCCGCGTTGCGGCTGGGGGGAGGCTAACCGCCTCCGTTTTCCCGATTTGAGGGAATGCCAAGGGCTTTGCCCTCTCGTTCCCAAACCGGAATAGACGCCCCCGTGTGGCGGTCGCTGCGCGCCCGCTGCCCCGCCAGGGCGTCGATTCCCGTTTTCCCTCCCCCTCCCGTCCTCGCCGGAAGGCAGAGCCGGATGTCGCTGGCAAGCGGCTTTCAGCTGGAAGGAAGGGACAATGACCGATTTGCTTTTGATGTATCGGGCTTGCTGGGCGGAGTGCCGGGACGACTATCTGCGTCAGGTCGCGCATGAGAATGGCTTGCCCATCGAGTGCGTCCGCACGATTGCCGCACACCTTGGCGAACGTGAGGATTTTGGGGCGCTAGTTCTGATTTGCGAGACGCATCGGAGCCGGTCGTACTGACTGCCATCAATCAGGCGTGCAAACTCTCCGCATCGCCGCACGGCTCGCTTTCGGTCTGGATCGTCGCATGGTGGATAGCGAAGCGGGTTTCGAGCATTTCGGTTAGTGCCTTGCGGACGGCCTCGGCGTCGCGACCTTCGGCCACCGCGACATGCGCGGTCAGGCTGGCATCGTCGCCCGCGACCGACCATAGATGGAGGTCGTGAACGCCGGTTACGCCCGCCACTTCGCCCATCGCGCCGCGGATCGCCTTCAAGTCGAAGCCGCGCGGCACGCCTTGGAGCAAAATATGGGTGGTATCGCTCAAAAGCTTCCATGTGCGCGGCAGCACCCACAGGCCAATGGCGATGGCGACCACCGGGTCGATCCAGTCGAGTTTGGTGAAATAGATCGCGATGGCAGCCGCAATCACGCCCAGCGAGCCGAGCATGTCGGCCCAAACTTCGAGATAGGCCCCTTTGACGTTGAGGCTGTCTTCCTTGCCGCCAGCAAGGATGCGCATCGAGATCAGATTCACGATCAAGCCGACGCTGGCGACGATCAGCATCCCCACCGACTCAACCGGCCTCGGTTCGAAGAACCTGCCAATGCCCTCGATCAGCACATAACCCGCGACCACGAACAGCAGGATGGCGTTGAACGCAGCGGCAAGGATTTCAAAGCGGCGGTAGCCAAAGGTGCGCTGGTCGTCGGGCGGGCGCTGGCCGATTTTGACTGCTGCCAACGCAATCGCGAGCGCGGCGCTGTCGGTGAACATGTGCGCGGCGTCGGACAGCAGCGCGAGGCTGCCGAACACGAACGCGCCGACCAGTTCCGCGACGAGAAACGTCGTGGTCAGCCCAAGCGCGATGGCAAGCCGCTTTGTGCTGGCCCCCGCGCCGTGGTTATGCCCGGCGTGACCACCGCCACCATGATCGTGTTCTGCGCCCATCGTTCAATCCTTCCTATGCCGGTAGTTCACCGCCGAACTTGTCAACGTCATCATATTCGCCTGTCTCGTGGTGCTTGTGCTGGCCCTTGAGCAGCAATTGGCTGATCGCGGGCAGCACGAAGAGGGTCAGGATCGTCGAGGTAATCAGCCCGCCGATGACGACGATGGCGAGCGGCTTTTGCACTTCCGCGCCTTGCCCGGTGGCGAGCGCCATCGGGACGAAGCCGATGGCCGGGACGATGCCGGTCATCAGCACGGCGCGGAAGCGTTCGAGCGACCCTTCGACAATGGACTGCGCGACCGATAGCCCGGCCTCGATCCGCTGGTTGATCGCGGTCATTACGACGAGGCCGTTCAATACGCCGACGCCCGCCAGCACGATGAAGCCGACCGCTGCCGATACCGAGAAGGGCAGTCCCCACAGCGCGAGCGCGAATACGCCTCCCGCGAGGCCCAAGGGGATTGCCGAATAAACCGCAATCGCCGGACGGAACCCGCGCAAGGCAACGAACAAGATGCCGAAAATCGCCGCGAAGACGATAGGGATGACCAGCGACAGCCGCCGCGATGCAGCTTGCAGATTCTCGAACTGCCCGCCCCATTCGATTGCGCTTCCTGGCGGCAGTTGCACTTGGGCTGCGACCTTGCTTTGCGCTTCGGCGATGAAGCTTCCCAGATCGTTGCCGCGCACATTGGCCTGGACAACGACGCGGCGCTGGCCGTTGTCGCGGCTGACCTGATTGAGCCCTTCGGAAAAGCCGAAGCTCGCGACCGCACCCAACGGTATCGACGTGCCTTCCTGCGGCAGCATGACCGGTAGCGCACCCACCGCGTCCAGATCGTCGCGGCCCGCATTGGGCAGGCGCACGACGATATCGAACCGCCGGTCGCCCTCGAAGACGATCCCGGCCTCGCGCCCGCCCAATGCAGCCGCCACGGTATCGGTCACATCTTCGAGCGTCAGGCCGTAGCGGGCGATGGCATCGCGGTCGAACTTCACGTCGAGCTGCGGAAAGCCCTCGGTCTGTTCGACCTTGACGTCGGCAGCGCCCGGCACCGTGTTGAGGACGGCGGCGACCTTTGCGCCTGTCGCGCTCATGGCGTCGAGATCGTCGCCATAGAGTTTGATAGCGATGTCGCCGCGCACCCCGGCGATCAGCTCGTTGAATCGTAGCTCGATAGGCTGGCTGATTTCAAAGGCGCTGCCGACCATCGGCTTCAACTTGGCTTCGAGCCGTTCGATCACCTCATCCTTGGTATCGACCCCAGCAGGCCATTCGTCCTTAGGCTTCAATATGACGAACGAGTCCGAGATGTTGGCGGGCATCGGATCGGTGCCGACCTCCGCCGTCCCGGTCTTCGAGAACATATAAGCGACTTCAGGGAGCGACGTCGCCGCCTTCTCGATTTGCCGCTGGAGCGTCAGCGACTGGTTGAGCGAAGTCGAAGGGATGCGGATGCCTTGCAGCGCGATGTCGCCTTCGTCGAGCTGCGGGATGAACTCGCGGCCCAGCATCAGGAAGACGAGGCCCGCCAGCACGAATGCGCCAACGCCCGCGCCGATCCACGGCCAGGGCCGCGCGACCGCCTTGTCGAGCAGCGGCACATAGCGTTGCTTGGCGTAGGCGACGGCCTTCACTTCCTTCTCAGCCACCTCGCCGCGAATGAGCAGCGCGACCATCGCGGGAACAAAGGTCAGAGACAGGACGAAAGCCCCCGCCAGCGCGAGCATGACGGTGATCGCCATCGGTGAGAACATCTTACCCTCTACGCCGGTGAAGGTGAGCAAGGGCGCGAAGACAAGGAAGATGATCGCCTGGCCATAAATGGTCGGGCGCACCATTTCGCGCGAGGCTTCGAAGACCTCGTGCAGCCGCTCGGTCAGGCTGAGCAAACGGCCTTCATGATGCTGGCGTTCGGCCAATCTTCGTAGGCAATTCTCGATGATGATGATCGAGCCATCGACGATCAGCCCGAAATCGAGCGCGCCAAGGCTCATCAGATTGCCCGACGTGCCGGTGGCGTTCATGCCCATCGCCATCATCAGGAAAGATAGCGGGATGACCAGCGTGGCAATGATCGCGGCGCGGATATTGCCGAGCAGCCAGAACAGCACCGCGATGACCAGCAACGCGCCTTCGAGTAGGTTCTTTTCGACCGTCCAGATCGTCGCGTTGACCAGCTTCGAGCGGTCGAGGACGGTCTTGACCTTGATCCCCGGCGGCATCGACTTGGCGACTTCGCCCAAGCGCGCGGCAACCGCATCGGCAACGATCCGGCTGTTGCCGCCTGCGATCATCAAGGCGGTGCCGACGACCACCTCATTGCCGTTTTCCGAAGCCGCGCCGGTGCGCAGATCGCCGCCGATACGGACATTCGCCACATCGCGCACCGCCACCGCCACGCCGCCGCGCGTGGCGACGGTGGCGCGCCCGATTTCATCGAGCGTGCGGATGCGGCCATCGGCCTTGACCAGAAACGCCTCGCCGCCGCGTTCGACGAAATTCGCGCCGACCGAGATATTGGCCTTTTCCAGCGCCTCGGCGAGTTCCGAGAAGGAGATATGGTAGGTTGCGAGCTTCGCCGGATCGGGTTCGACCACGAACTGTTTTTCATAGCCGCCGATGCTGTCGATTCCAGCTACGCCCGCGACGGTTTTGAGCTGTGGCCGGATCACCCAATCCTGCACCGTGCGCAGGTATGCGAGCTTCGAGACCTCGTCAGTGAGCATCTTGCCGTCGGTGGAGAGATAGCTGCCATCGGGCTGGAAGCCAGGTTTGCCCGCGATCTTCGGATTGGCCTTGGTTCCCGCAGGCTCATACTCGACGACATACATCAGCACTTCGCCAAGCCCTGTGGTCACCGGCCCCATTTGCGGCTCGATGCCGTCGGGCAGGCTTTCCTTGGCCTGGGTCAAGCGTTCGGCAACCTGCTGGCGCGCGAAATAAAGGTCGGTGCTTTCCTCGAACACGACCGTGACCTGGCTGAAACCGTTGCGCGAGATCGAGCGCGAGCTCTCAAGGCCGGGGATGCCCGCCATCGCGGTTTCGACCGGAAAGGTAACTAGCCGCTCCATATCGAGCGGCCCCAAAGCGGGCGCGACGGTGTTGATCTGTACCTGCTTGTTGGTGATGTCGGGAACGGCGTCGATCGGCAACTTCAAAAGCTGCGCTGCACCGAAGGCCGCGACGATGAGCGTGGCGATGACCACACCCCAGCGGAAGCGGATCGCCGCATCGAGAAGTTTTTCGATCATCTCAATGCTCCGCCTCGCCCTTGCCGAGTTCGGCTTTGAGCAGGAACGCGCCCTTGGTCGCGATCACGGCGCCGGGCTTCAGCCCGTCGACAATCTCAACGCGTCCGGCGCTGCGCTGGCCGACCGCGACGTTGGTCGCTTGAAAGCCCTTGGCGGTTTTCACGAACACCACGTCTTTGCCCTCGACCGACTGCACTGCCTCTTCGGGAATGCCAATGCTCGAACTGGCTGCCGCATTGCCCGGCATGATCCTCACGCGCAGCCCTTGGCCCGGTATGAGCTGGCCGGAGCCGTCCGGGACAAGCACAATGGTCGCCGTCTTGCTTTCCGGGTCAAGGCTGGGGGTCGCTGCACGCACCGTCGCCGTGACGGTTTCGCCGCCGAGCAGCTCGATGACCGCGCGGTCGCCCGGCTGCACGCGCTGCGCATCGGCGGGAAGCACCAGGGCATTGATCTGGATCTTGCGCGGGTCGGCGACGCGGAACAATTCAGCGCCTGCAGACACATAGCTGCCGAGTGTGGCATCGGCCTTGGTGATTTTGCCCGAAATCAGGCTGGTCACCGCAAGATACCGGCCATCGCCGGTAATCTTGGCAGCGCCCGCCGCCGATTGGGTGCGCCGTGCCTCTGCTTCGGCCTCGGCCAGCACTGCTTGTGCTGCCTCGAAATCCTGCCGCGCCGTCACCTTTGCCTCATAAAGTTTTTTCTCGCGCGCATATGCGGAGCGCGCTGCAATCAGCCTTGCCGAAGCGGAGCTGCGTTCGGCTGCGATTGCCGACGCATCGCGGCTCTCCAGATAGGCGATGGTCTCGCCCGCGCGCACATTGTCGCCCAGACGCTTGACGACCCTGGTCAGCGCGCCATCGGCACGGGCAGTCAGCACCGCCTCTCCATCCGGTGCGGCAGCGACTACGCCCTGCGCGATGATTTCGGCACCAAGGCCACCCGCCTGCGTAGCTTCGGTCACAATCCCCGCCGCCTTTGCGCGGGCATCGTCCATCTCGACGAGGCCTTCGACATGCCCTTCCTCTTTGCCTTCTTCGCCATGCTCGCCTTCTTCGGCAGGCGCGGTGGCGGCAGACGGGGCGAACACGGTGCGGCCCAGCATCACGCCGCCCCCGCCTAGCACGAGCGCGGCAATGGCGGCCCCTGCGATCAGTTTGTTTCTGTTGGTTTCGGTTTCCATGAGACGGTCCTTCACTGCGCGTTCGCGCGGATGAGCGCGGCGAGCGCGCGAGCGCGGTCGAGCCGCGCTTCGATGAGGTTGAGTTTGGCGGTGGTGAGCGCGGTCTGTGCGTCGATCAGTTCGATCAGCGAAAACTTGCCCGCATTGTAGCCAATGTGCGCGAGCCGCAGCGCCTCCTCGGCCTGTTGCAACCCCAGCCCGGCCAGTGCTTCGTAGCGGACCTCGGCAGCGCCCAAGAGCATCCGTGCGTCATATCGCGCACGGTTGGCATCAATCCGCGCGAGGAGCAGTGCGGACGCGGCGGCGTTGCTCTCCGCGCCAGCCGCTTCGATGTTGCCCCGGTTGCGGTCGCGGATGGGAAGCGGGATCGAGATTCCGGCGACCAGCGCAGTATCGCCGCTCTCGCGGAACCGCCGCACCCCGCCGCTCGCCGTAATGTCCGGTACCGCGTCCGAACGTGCGAGTTGCACCCTAGCGCGGGCCGCTTCGCGCTCTGCCGTCGCCAATTGCTCGTTGAGGCTTGTAGCGTCGGGGGCAGGCGCAGCAGGGGCGGCGTCCTCGCTGGCGGTCGCGGTCAATTCGGGATCGTCGCTGCCGATCAGACTGCCGAGCAGCCGGCGCGCGGTCAGCAACTCGCTAAATGTCCGCGCCTGCTCCGCCCTGGCTTCGGCCAGCAGCGATTCCGCGCGAAGCTGGCGTAGCGGCGGATCGCGTCCGGCATCGACCAATATCCGCGCAGTGCGCGCCAGCTCTTCGGCGGCTGCCGTGTTGTCGCGTGCCAGCACGGCACGGTCTTCCGCCGCGCGCAGTTCGGCATGGGCCGTGCGAATATCGCGTTCGAGATCGGCCAGCGCCGCCTTGTAGGTCAGGAAGGCGAAATCGCGTTCGGCCCGCGCGACGCCAAGCCGCGCGCTGCGCTTCCCGCCGAGTTCGATCCGCTGGCTCAGAGCAAGCGTCGCCTCGGTGCTGCGCAGCCCCTGAAACGCGCCCGACCCTGCAAAATTCTCGACCTCAAGGCTGAGTTCGGGGTTGGGCGCAACGCCCACCTGCCGCGCCCGCGCTTCGGAGGCGTCGGCGAGCGCCTTGGCCTGGGCCGCACGGGGCGAAGTCTGGACGCCTTGGGCTAGGGCGTCGCCGAGCGCGATGGGCTCGGCTTGAGCGGCTTGCCCGCAGGCGGCGATTGCGCCCGCAAGCAGTAACGCTCGCAATCTGGAAATCATTGAAATTCTCCTGAACCTTGAACGGGTCGCGCGGCATCATGCCGCGCGGGCGGTCAGGTTCAGGCGGCGGGCGGCTCGGTCGGCGGAGCCTGTGCGAAACTAGACATCGCGGGGCTGGTAGCGAGCGGGATCAACTCACCCGCTGCAAGCCGCTCCGAAGTCACCGCATGCCCCTCATAGGCAAGTGCGACGCTGCAATGATGATGCACCACCGCATGGCAAGGCAAATCGCCATCATGATCGGGGGCTTCGTGATCGCTGTGGTCCACGTTGGTTAGCATGTCATTGGCATGGACTTCTCTCAAATCCTGTGCGTGGGCGGTCGCAGGAACGATCACCGCGCTGAAAATCAGCGCGAGAAGCACAAATAGATTGGTAGTCCGACCCCGCATGACCTTGCGGTTAGCAGTCGCCGCACGGCGGGGCAAGAAAACTGTCACTCCCGCCCGCCACTTATCTTGGCGAGAAGATCGTCGGCAATCGGCATCGACTTGAACGCGCTCACATTCGAGCGCCCGGAATTACCGATGGGAATGCGCCCTGTCAGCGCGCCGAGCGGCGCGAGTGCCAGCCGGACAAGTTGCCCCGCCGCTTCCCGCCAATCGCGCAAATCGAAAGCGAAGCCGAGCATGGCCCAATGATTGGCGAGATGCGGCCCCAGATAGGGTTGCGAGATGATATGCGCACGTTCGAGCGCAACCCACGCGGCGGTATTGTCGCCCGAAGCGCGGGCAGCGTGATAGGCAGCCATTTCTGCGGTGATCAGCAGTTCGGCACGTTCGCGCATCAACATCGTCATGCTCGACCGCCAATCCCGATCCAGCGCGGGATCGACGCACGAAACTCGCGGTAGTGTTGTCCGAAGCTCGCTTCCAAATGCGCTTCCTCAACACGGACTTGTACCGCGCATGACCCGATGAAGACCGTCAGCGCCGCCCAAGCCCATGCGGCGTTTGCAGTCAAAGCGGCAGCTACGCCTTGCAGGATCATTCCAACAAAGATCGGATTGCGGCTGAACTTGAACAGACCATGCGTCACAAATAGCGGTGCGTCGCCTTGCCGCACCCCGACGCGCCATGCGCGGCCCATTTGGACCTGGGCAACGATTACGATGAAGCAGCCTACCAGCGCGAGAATTGCAGCCAGCACGGCAACGGCGAGCGAACTGCCGGATGCAGGAAGCGCCGATGCCAGAACCAACGCGGCAACGCTCAAAGCGAAACTGACTCCGGCGATGCGTTGAATCCCAGTGGCAGACATGAAGGCAAAGGCGCGGTCACCGGTGCGTCGCCGGATGGCAACCGCGCGCAGTAATGTCGCGGCGACGACGGCGATGATCGACAAAAAGGGGAGGGCTTGAAGCATGACGTTACGACTGCCCCGCCAGTTCGGGCGTGCGCAATTCTCCGCGCGCCTGCCGCAGCACTTGCACGCCGCCTGTCAGGGCGAGCAGCGCCATAATCGCGGCGACGATCAGGTCCGGGAGCGCGCTCCCGGTGCCGAACACGCCGAGCGCCGCCAGCATCACCGCGACATTGCCAATCGCGTCGTTGCGCGAGCATATCCAGACCGAGCGCATATTGGCGTCGCCGGTGCGGTAGCGAAACAGCATGAGCGCCACGCCGACGTTGGCCGCGAGTGCCAACGCGCCGACCGCCCCCATCGTCGCCGGATCGGGCGATGCGCCGTTTACGAAAGCAAGGACCGCGCTGCCGAATACCCATGCGGCAAAGCCCAGCATGAACAGCGATTTGAGCATTGCAGCGCGGGCGCGCCAAGCGAGCGCCATCCCAACGACGGCAAGGCTCACCGCATAATTGGCCGCATCGCCAAGGAAATCGAGTGCGTCGGCTTGCAGCGCGCGGCTGTCCGCCGCTGCGCCCGCGCCCATTTCGACCAGAAACATCGTCGCGTTGACGACTAGCGCGATCCAAAGAACGCGCCGCCAGCGCGGATCGGCCTTGGCCGTTTCGCTCCCGCAGGCGCTTTCGCAACAATGGTCTGACACGCTCAAATCCTTCTCGACAAATTCCGAGTCGGACAGCTATCTACACCCTGTAGCAACTACAGGGTCAAGACATGAAAATCGGCGAACTGGCGAGCGCCACCGCGACCAAGGTCGAGACAGTGCGCTATTACGAGAAAATCGGCCTGTTGCCGCCGCCCGCGCGCACCTTCGCCAACTATCGCGCCTATGGCACCGACCATCTGGCGCGCCTGTCCTTCATTCGCCGCGCCCGCGATCTGGGCTTCACGCTCGAAGCGGTGCGCGAGCTGTTGACGCTGTCAGATGACAAATCGCAGAGTTGCGAAGCGGTCGATGGCATCGCGCAAACGCATTTGGCCGAGATCGACCGCAAGATTGGCGACCTGACCGCGCTGCGTTTGGAATTGAGCCGAGTGATAGGTTCTTGCAGCCACGGCACCGTCGCCGATTGCAAGATCATCGAGACGATGGGGCCGCGCTGACGGGCTCAGTGGCGGGCATACACCGTGGACGGTCCCGAGCCGAACGCTATGACATTGTAAGGTTGCGCGCGACCGCCCGGGGCTTCCATTCCTGGCGAACCTATTGGCATCCCCGGAACCGCCAAGCCGCGCACACCCTTTGGCTTAGCCTCAAGCACGCGCTTCATGTCCGCAACCGGCACATGACCCTCAAACGCCATACCATCGATCAGGGCGGTGTGGCACGATGCCAATAGCGAAGGCAGGCCAACCCGTCTTTGCAGTGCCGGGTGATTGGCGTCATCGACGATCCGCACATTGCGCCCGAATGCCTTGCGGACTTGTGCCGCCCATTTTTCGCAGCAACCACAACCGGGGTCGCGGTGCATCACCGCCTCGGTCGCGGCCAAGGCTGGCGTTGCAACCAGCGCAATGGCCATCGCTAGGGTGGTTGCCTTCATTTTACTGACTCCTTTTGCAGTCTGAAGATTGAAATGGTTCCCGTTGGCGTGTCGAACGATTGCTCAGCGGTGATCGGCTTGCCGCAAATACGTTCCAGTTCCGCTTCAAGAAATCCGTCGGCATTGGGCTGCGTATTCGCTCGACCATCGACCGATTGCACGACCTTGAACGCCTGACGCATAAGCCAGCGTCCTTGCGCAGCATAGTCGCAGACAATCATGGTGCCGCCCGACTTGGTGGCGGCGAACATGGCGGCAAGACCAACTCGCTTTTCGGCGACCGGTACCTGGTGAAAGACAAGGCTGGAAACGACCTTGTCGAACTGGCCATAATTTCCGGCGTCACGTGCAAAACCACTTTCCCATTCGATGCCTACGCCCGCTTCCCCCGCTTTCTTCCAAGCAATGCATCGCGCGACTTCATCAGGGTCGAGCCCTACAACCATCGTGTCTGGTGCCGCCTGCTTGATCAAGATGGCAAGCGAACCGGTTCCGCAGCCGACATCGAGTATGCGCTCACCGGGCGCAGGTGCAATCGCCTCCAGCAGCGCTGACCGCCAACGCGCTTCGCGCGTGAGCAACGCCAGGAGTCGGTCATAGGCGCTTGTTGGCAGAAAGCGTCCTGCGGCGGGCGTGAATGTTTGGGATCGGGACATCTTTTGGCTATTTACCAGCGGCAGGACCGGAGGCCGGTTGCCCGACCTCCAGCTTTTCATTCACGCCTGCTTCTCGTCGGCATTACAGCAGGCCATCGTCATGCACCGGCCCTCATCAACCGTCACATCGGGCGCGGAATCCGCAATCCAGATGCGACGGTAATTAGGCAAATTTGACTTATTTGGTCCGGGCTGCGGAGAATGGAGCCATTCGAAATGGCCCCTTTTCGGAGCATCAGTCGCAAAGGCCGGGGCACTCGTCCCGACTACCGCGAGTGTTCCGAGCACGAGCGAAATTTTCGTAATCATGATTCGACTCCTCGAATGAGAAAAAAAGGCAGATGCCGGGGGTCGCTTGCCCGTCCCCCGGCATCTTTCGTCAATGCTTCATATCCTTCATGTCATGGCCTTCATGGCCCTGTTCGCCGGATATGGCGTCCTTGTCCTTGCAACAGGCCATTTTGCCCTGTTCGTCCTTCTTGCAGCAACAGCATTCCTTTTTGGGCGCTGGTGCCGGTTCGGCGGCGAAGGCGGCGGTGGACATGGTTAGCGCGAGCGCGCCGAGTAGATATTTGGTTTTCATGATTTAACTCCAATATTAATGTTGAAATGTTGAAATGTTGAAGCGGAACCAAGGCGCGGGGGCGGTGTCGGTGGTTTGCGCATTGTGCCTGCCATTTGGCGCTGTGACGGCACTAGGACCGCCGGTGCTTTCCAGAACCACGCGCCGAGCGATGACGGTTGCTCGGAAACCGCGAAGGCGCAGGCATGGCAGATTTGTGCTGCCTTACCCTTGTCATGATCGCTCTCGGGTGCGCCCTGATCAGCCATGCTCTCGCAATTTGCGGCCATTATGACGTGCGGTGCTTCGGGTGGGGCTGCGCAGATTGGCGCGGCGCGGAACACCAGCGCCAAGGCCAGAATCATGAGGCTCAGTCCCTTCATGCTGCCCGCCGCTTGCGGCGTATCGGCCAGCGCATGACTAGCAAGATCGTTCCCACCAGCCCCATGACAAGACCTCCAATGGCAAAGGTGAGGAGCCACCATGTATTGAAATTCTCATGGTTCTTCCAGTCCATGATGTGAAGGCTCCAGAAGAAATCGTAGAGCCGCCATGTGCCGGTGCGAACCGCCGAGATTTTGCCCGTGTCGGCGGCTATGAAGACGCTGGTATTGTCGGGATCGGCGAAGGCGACCCGCCATGCCGGAAGCGTGCCGCGATATTCCGGGCTTTCGGCAAGGACGCTAATGACCTTGGCGTCAGGTTTAGCCTGGGCCTTCCACGCATCGCTGGCGATGGCGTGGGCGAGCGTCGCATCGACCGGCGGCAGCGGATTGCCAGAAACCGCATCGAACAGCTTGATGCCGTCCGCCGTCGCCACCTGCGCGACCGGGCGACCGGCAAGCATGACAAACGAGATGCTTTCGACCGGAGCCTTGGCCGATGCGAGCAACTGGGTCGGCGACACGAGATCGGGCGTAGCAGGAACGGCGACAACGCGCTCGCGGTCAACGAGATGCTCGCCGCGCACCTTTTCGATGGGTAGGAAACTCATCAGCACGCCGCTGGAAAACCAGATCAGGAGCTGCGCGCCGATAATGAGTGCCAGCCATTTATGGACACGGCTTGCAGCAAGGTGAAGGCGCGTCCGTTTTCCCATCAGAACCAGATTCTGACGCCTGCAACGACGCTGAGCGTATCCGGGTCATCGCCCGCAAGCCTTGCAAAACGGGCCGTATCGCCGGTTTTCCTGCGCCATTCGACACCGACGTAAGGCGCGAATTCTTGGCGAATCTCATAGCGTAGCCGCAGGCCCGCCTCGAAATCGGTCAGCCCCGAACCGACACCGATTGCCGGAATGTCCTGGAACGACAAATTTGCTTCGATGCGGGGCTGGAGGATCAGTTCCTGCGTCAGCCGGAGGTCATAGGAGCCTTCCGCGCGCGCGCGGACCTCGCCTTTGTTGGACAGAAAGGCTGCGGCATTGATTTTGAACCAGTAGGGCGCAAGCCCTTCGACACCTGCCACGGCGTAGGTGCGCGACGGGTCTGGCCGGATGTCGTGGCGAATACCTGCCTGCAAGTTCCAATAGGGCGCGATGGCGCGCGAATAGAGCGCCTGCAATTCGAGATCGTCGATGGTTTTGCCGAAAACCCCTTCGCCTTCAAACTTCACGCCGAACCGGTTGATATTGCCGCCGGTGAAGACTTCGCCCTCGAACCGGTAGCTTTCGTGGCCCTTGTGAAAGCCGACTTCGGCAAGATCGAGTATGACCAGCGAATAGCCCATGCCGCCGACCTCATAGGCCAGTTCCTTGCGGGACTGCGACATTACGTCCGCGCCATATATGGAATCGGCTACGTGATCGCCCGGCGGGGCCGGGGCGGGTGCGCTGCCGACTTCGCCGTCCTGCTCGGCATTCGGCATTGACCCCATATCGTGGCCCGCATGGGGATCGGCAGCGGGCGCGGGTGCATCTGTCTTGGGCGTGCAATGGCCCATTTTCGCGTGCTCAGGCGGGCAAGCGGGATCGACAGCCTGCGCGGGCGCGGTCGGGTTTTCTTCCATCCCACTCATATCGTGACCGGCATGAGGGTCGGCCTCGGCAGGCGGGGTTTTTGGCTTTTCCGGCTCGGCAGCCATGTCATGCTGCCCTTGATGCGCCTGCGCAAAGGCGGAACCCGGCAAAGCAAGACCGGCAGCAATGGCAAGAGCGAGCTTCATTCGCCGCTCTCCTCATGCCGCACGGTAACCACCCTGAACATGCCCGCGTGCATGTGCATCAGCATGTGGCAGTGAAAGGCCCAGTCGCCCATTGCGTCAGCCGTGAAATCGAAGGTCACTTTTGCGCCGGGCAGCACATTGATGACATTTTTGCGCGGATATTGGCCCTTTTGGCCGTTCACCACTTCGAAGAAATGGCCATGCAGATGAATTGGATGCGGCATCATCGTGTGGTTGATGAGGTTCACCCGCACCCGCTCATTGTGGCGGAAGGGCAGCGGTTCGGTCTTCTCCGAATATTTCACGCCGTCCATCGACCACATATAGCGTTCCATATTGGCGGTCAGATGGACGTCGATTTCGCGCGACGGCTTGCGCTGGTCAGGATTGGGTTCGAGCGCGCGGAGCTGGCTGAGCGTCAGCACGCGGTGCGGCACCTTTTCCAGGCCGGTTGGGCGCTCGGCATTGCGGTCCAGCGGAGTGGGCGCGAGGCTGGCGACACCCGGCCCCATCTTGACCTGCGGCGCGACCGAAGGATCGCGCATGTTCATGTCGCCATGATCCATCGCCGCCATATCATGCCCCATCGCGCTATGGTCCATTCCGGCCATGTCGCCCCCGCCATGATCCATGCCCATGTCCTTCATGGTGAGCAGCGGGCGTTCGCGTAGTGGCGGGATGGGAGCCGTCATCCCCATTTGCGGCGCAAGTGTCGCGCGGCATTGGCCCGAACGGTCGATGCTTTCTGCGATAAAGGCGTAGGGGATCGCTTCCTTGGGTTCGATAATCACGTCCCATGTCTCGGCGACGGCAATCTGGAACTCATCAGTCTCGACGGGTGTCAGTGGCAATCCGTCCGAGGCCACCACCCACATCGGCAGGCCGGGAATGCGAATGTTGAAATTGCTCATCGCTGCCGCATTGATGATCCGCAGCCGCACCCGCTCACCGGGTTGGAAAATACCTGTCCAGTTGCCCATGCTGTCATGGCCGTTGATCAGGTAATGGTAGTAAGCGCCGGTCACATCGGCGATATCAGTCGGGTCCATCAGCATCTGGCCCCACATCACTCGCTCGGACAGCGGCTGATCCTTGCCCTTCAGCAAACCCCCAAATGTCTGCTTCCGCTTGTTGAAATAGCCTGCCTTCTGCTTCTGTTTCTTGAAGTTGGTGTGGGCGTGCTGGAAACTCCAATCGGAAATCACCAGCACATGCTCGCGGTCATATTTGATCGGGTCTGCGCCCGCCGGATCGACGATCAATGCGCCATACATGCCCATTGCTTCCTGCATATGGCTGTGGCTGTGATACCAATAGGTGCCGTGCTGCCGCATCGGAAATTCGTAAGTGAAGCTCTCGCCGGGACCGATGCCGGGGAAGCTCACCCCCGGCACGCCGTCCATCTGGAAAGGCAACAGCATTCCGTGCCAGTGTACCGACGTGTCTTCGGATAATGTGTTGCGCACGACCAGCTTGATATTCTGCCCCTCGCGAAGCCGGATCAGCGGCGCGGGCAGCGTGCCATTGACGGTATAGGCATGGCCTGTTTTCTTGCCGAGGCGGAAGGCCGACTGGCCGACGCTTAGCTCAATTTCAGGGCCGTTGAGCGTCCCCGGCTGTCCGGCAACAGCGTGCAGCCCATGTGACCCGCTCTTCGCCCAAGCCGGGAACAGCTCGCCAAGCGCCATTGCGCTCCCGGCCATTGTCGCGCCCTTGAGCAGCGAGCGGCGATTCATGGGATTTTGCATCGGAAGCGATATGTCGGTTGCCATATCCTCTTTACGCACGCCTTGCCGCCACCCCTCAATCTTCTCCCAAGATTTCGCCCAACCGGCCCCGCGCACGATAGAGCCGGGTTTCGACGGCCTTTTCGCTGACCCCCAGAACCTCCGCCGCTTCGGCCTGGCTAAGTCCCTCGACCGTTCGCAGCACCAGCACCTCGCGCAAGCGGTGCGGCAAGCGGGCCATTGCTTGCATGACGTGCGCCAGCTCGGCTCGGTCGAACGCTTCTGCATCGGGCAAGGGCTGTTCGGCAGCCACGGCGAGGCCGTCCTCCATCGGGGCTGCCCGCGTGAAGAAGCTGCGCACCGCACGCCGCCGCGCCCAATCGCGGCATTTGTTGAGCGCAATGCGCGAAATCCATGTCTGAAAGGATCGCCCCGGATCGTAAGATTTGAGTGCCGCGAAAGCGGAAACGAAGCTCTCTTGCGTCAGGTCCAGCGCTTCATCGGCATCACCGATGGTGCTGCGGATCAGGCGATAGACCGGCAATTTATAGCGCGCCAGAAATTCGCGGAAGCTAGCCTCGTTTCCGCCGAGCGCAAGCGCCCTCAGCTCGGCATCGCTGCATTCGGAGAGATCGAGGCTCACTTACTCTGTGAAGGCTGGGCTTCGGCGGTTAGCGCCTTGACCACGGTCGCATCGAACATGCGCGCCTGTTCGGGATTGAGGACGGCGCGCATGGCAAAAAGATGCTCGAGCGTCTCTTTCTGGAGTTCGCCCATGACATGGTGGCTATGATCGACCGCCGCTGTCACTTGCGGGCCATAACCATGCTCGGCCTCAATGGCGCTCGCGAGCCTAGCGTTCGCAGCGCGCATTTCCAGTTCGAGCGCCTTGCGCCGGACGGCGAAGCGCGCCTCAATGGCTTCGATCTTGGCATGTTGCGCAGGATCGAGCTTCAACCGGCTGTGCAGCAGGGCATGGAGCTCGGTTTCGCTAGGGCGCGGCTGATCGGACACTGCCCGGCCGATGAAAACACCCGCCAACGCCGCCGCGAAAGCGACGACCGCAATCAGCGTAATCCGCTTCCAGCCTACCATTCAGCGCGGGTCCAGCAGCGTCGAAGGTGCCAGCACGCTGTTGCTGGCGAACGGGGATAGCGGGGGCGCAGCAACTGCGGGACTGCCCGATATGCTGCCAGCGGCGACGCCGGTGCCAAGCGACAGCAGCGCCGCCAGCGCGAGCAGGCGCGGCCCGGTCGCTTGTTCGCGGCGGCGGGTGGCGAGTGCAGCCAACACCGCATCATCCAGCGCGCCTAATGCGTCAGGCACGGGTGCATCGCGCAAATGGGGCAAAAGATCGTTCATAACCGCAACTCTCGACAAAGTTCTAAATCCTCATACGCATCGGATGATCTCACCCCTCATAACAGGCGAGGCGACATTGCGTGAGGGACGATTGCTGCCCGTGCGTATTTCCTCTGAAAGCTCACCACGGAGATACAAATGCTCAAGTTCCTTATTCCCGCTGTCGCCGCTGCGTCACTCGCAATCTTGCCGACGGCGGTGCTTGCTCATGTCAAGCTGACGGCTTCGACGCCCGCTGCGAATGCGACTGTTGCAAAGCCAAGCCGCATTGAACTCAAACTCAGCGAAAGGTTGATCGCACCGACGGTCAAGACCGAGGTTATCATGACCGGAATGCCCGGCATGAAAGATCACCCGCCCATGAAGATGGCGCATACGTCGCAGATGGGTAAGGATGGCAAGTCGATGACGCTTTTGCTCAAGAAGGCGCTGGTGCCGGGAAGCTATACCGTCAAATGGTCGGCAGCTGGCGCGGACAGCCACCGCATGGGCAGCGAGTTCAGCTTCAAGGTCAAGTAAGCGCTTATGCCCGAATGGGTCGGCATTTGCATCAGGTTCGCACAATTTGCGAGCCAGATGCTGCTTGTCGGCATCGCTGCCTTTCCGCTTTATGCCTTGCGGTCAAACGAACGGGCGGATGCAACAGTAAACCTGGCATTGGGCGCGGTCCTACCTATCCTTGCGGCCATCGCATTATGCGCCACAGTCGGCGGATTCATCGTGATGAGTGCCAACATGATGGGCGTGACGCTGGCTGAGATCGACGGAACGATGCTCCTGTCGATGGTGAGCGAGACCGACGCAGGCCGTGCCGCACTTGGGCGGCTGGCGGCATTGGTTACGGCCCTGTTGGTGCTTGCCTGGCGCACCGACCGGACAGGTTTTCGGCTGTGCGCCGTCGCGGTACTTGGCGCAGTGTCGCTTTCAACGCTTGTCTGGTCGGGCCATGCCGCTGCGACGGAGGGCGTGGCCGGAACGGTGCATCGCGTTTCGGATACCGTCCATATGCTGTCTGCCGCGATCTGGCTGGGAGCAATCCTGTGCTTCCTGTGGCTGTTGCGGTCATCGGACGGTGCAGCATCGTCCGGCAGACCGGCAATTGCGGCGCGCGCACTTGCGCAGTTCGGGCGTATTGGAACCGCTTGCGTTGCGCTGATTATCGCCACCGGAATCGTCAACGGTCAGATGATCGTCGGCTGGAATGGGATCGGCGACAGCCTTGCGGGGCCATATGGCCAGCTTCTGTTTGCCAAGCTGGCTGCGTTCGTCGCGATGCTCGCACTGGCGGCGCTCAACCGGTGGCGCTTGACCCCGGCACTCGCAAACGCCCGGCAAACCGGCGAACCCCGCGCCGAACTTATGGCGATGCGTCGTAGCGTCGTTGTCGAAGCGGCAACGGCGGCGGCCATAATCGCGCTCGTCGCATGGTTGGGAACTTTGGACCCGCTTGCTTAGAACCGCGCTTACGTCTTAGCTCACTTCATCCGCGTCAGCTTCAAACGCCCGCTTGCCCTTGCGCTTCCACAGCATCAGCGCCTGGTCGCGTTCATCGCCCCGCAGCTTGGTGGCGACGGTGAGGAACGCGCCGTAGAGCGTGGCGCGATCATCGTTGGTGAGTTCGACCAGATCGGCCTTCACGACAAGGCCGCCCAGTTCGATCAACTGCCGCGTCCGCTCGCGCCGTTTGACCTGCCATTCGCGCATGTCGGTGCGGGCCTTTCGCGCTTCAAGCCGATGCCGCGCCGCTGTCAGTCGCCTGAGCGCCTTCGGACAAGCGTTCAGTTCGCGTTCCACGCTTGCGCGCTGTGCCTTGAAAGAAAGCCGCGCCGCGTTTGCGCCAGCTCTCCTTTCGTGCGCCGTCGTTGGTTTCCTTGATTTCAAGCAACGCGCCCGCGAGCGTTTCCGCGTCCCGCGCATCCGCGCCGGTGGCGATGACCAGCTCGCCAAGCTGTTGGACGCGGCGCTCTTTCAGTTGCTTCGCTTTGTCGGCGAGCACCTTCAGTTCCGAATCGATGTCTATGGGTTTGCGCATCTATTGTCTCCATCGAGTGGTGATGCGCCGAATATAAAGCTGTGCTTTGCGCTTTGCAGTAATGGCGTTGGGACAGTCTGAAACCACCTAGTCCCGAACAGGATTTTATCATGGGAGGGCGCGCTTATACGTCGTGCCGACGTGCGCTTGGTGGCGTAGATGGATTGCCGTCATGGCGATCTTCCACCTCTCGGTCAAAGTCATCAGCCGCGCGAGCGGGCGCAGTGCGGTGGCGGCGGCAGCCTATCGCGGAGCCGAACGGCTGCACGATGAGCGTCTCGACCGCGACCATGACTTCACCAACAAGGATGGCGTCGTCCATTCCGAAGTTATGCTGCCCGAGGGCGCGCCGCCCGAGTTCGCTGATCGCGAAAAGCTCTGGAACGCGGTCGAGGCTGCGGAGAAGCGCAAAGACGCGCAGCTTGCGCGCGAGGTCGAGTTCGCGATTCCGCGCGAGTTGAACAAGCAGCAGGGGATCGAACTGGCGCGCGATTTTGCCCAAGCCGAGTTCGTTGAAAAGGGCATGATCGCCGATCTCAATGTCCATTGGGATATAGGCGCGGACGGTGAGCCGAAGCCCCATGCGCATGTCATGCTGACCATGCGCGAAGTGAAGGGCGATGGCTTCGGCGCGAAAGTGCGCGACTGGAACAAGGCCGAACTGGTCGAGCAGTGGCGCGAGCGCTGGGCAAGCCACGTCAACGAACGGCTTGCCGAACTCGATATCGACGCGCGGATCGATCACCGCAGTCTGGAAGCGCAAGGTATTGCGCTGGAGCCGCAGGACAAGATCGGTCCCGCCGCCTCACGCATCGGCATTCGCGGCCTTGAAGCCGAACGGATCGAAGAACACCGCGCCATAGCGCAGCGCAACGGCGAGCGGATCATCGCCAATCCGAATGTCGCGCTCGACGCAATCACGCACCAGCAAGCTACCTTCACGAGCCGCGACCTTGCCATGTTCGTGCATCGGCACAGCGACGGGAAAGAGCAATTCGATCTGGCGATTAGTGCAGTGCGCGGATCGCCAGATTTGATTGCTCTGGGTCAGGACGGACGCGGCAACGACCGCTTCACATCGCGCCAGATGATCGATACCGAGCAGCGCTTGCAGCAGGCGTCGCAGTTGATGGCGGAGCGCGAGCGGCACCGCGTCAATGGACACGACCGCGAGGCTGCTTTGGCGCGCGCCGAGGAACGCAGCTTGGTGCTTTCGGGCGAACAGCGCGCAGCGTTCGAGCATGTCACCGATGCGCGCGGCCTCAGCATCGTCGTTGGCTATGCCGGGACCGGCAAGAGCGCGATGCTTGGCGTTGCGCGCGAGGCTTGGGAGAGCGCTGGCTACACTGTTCGCGGCGCGGCGCTGTCAGGCGTTGCCGCCGAGGGATTGGAGCAAGGTTCGGGCATTGCCTCGCGCACCATCGCAAGCCTTGAACATCAGTGGGGTCATGGCCGCGAGCAACTGACTTCGCGCGATGTGCTGGTAATCGACGAAGCGGGTATGGTCGGCACGCGCCAGATGGAGCGCGTGCTGTCTCGCGCCGCCGATGCCGGAGCAAAAGTCGTTCTGGTTGGCGACCCGCAACAGTTACAGGCCATCGAAGCAGGCGCGGCTTTCCGAGCGATCCACGAACGGCATGGTGGCGTCGAAATCAGCGAGGTCCGCCGCCAGCATGACGGCTGGCAGCAGGACGCCACTCGGCGCCTTGCCACCGGGCGCACGGGGCTTGCGATTCAGGCTTACGGTGAACGCGGCATGGTCCATTCAGCCGAAACGCGCGAGGCTGCGCGTAGTGAGCTGATCGACCGTTGGGATCGTGACCGGCAGGCGCGCCCGGACGACACCCGCATCATCCTCACCCACACCAATGACGAGGTGCGCGACTTGAATGAAGCGGCGCGCGGGCGGATGCGCGAGGCCGGTGCGCTTGGCGATGACGCGACCGTCAAAGCCGAGCGTGGCGAGCGGCGGTTCGCCAGTGGCGACCGCATCATGTTCCTGCGCAATGAGCGCAGCTTGGGCGTGAAAAACGGGACGTTGGGAACCATCGAGCAGGCGTCGCCGCAGCGGATGGCAGTGCGCACCGACGATGGCCGCAGCGTCGCCTTCGATACAAAGGACTATTCCCATATCGACCACGGCTACGCCGCCACGATCCACAAGGCGCAGGGTATGACGGTGGACCGCGCACACGTCCTCGCCACGCCCGGCATGGACAGCCATTCCGCCTATGTCGCTTTGTCGCGTCACCGCGACAGCGTGGACCTCCACTATGGCCGCGATGACTTCGCGGACCAGTCGAAACTTGTCCGCACATTGAGCCGCGAACGCGGCAAGGACATGGCGAGCGATTACGAACCGGCGAGAGACTTTGCCGAGCGGCGCGGGATCACCTTCCGCGAGCGCGTCGCCGAGATCGTCCGAAGGATCGTGCCGGAGAAGGCACGGAGCATTTTTGCCAACTTCCGCCCAGCACCCGAAGCGCAGCGCGACATTGCGACCGAACAGAAGCCAAAGGCTGACCCGCTCAACATGCAGCGCAACGTCGAACGCTACGCCCGTGCCATTGAGGACATCGGGCGAACGCAGGCCAAAGGCTTAAACGCCATGCCGCACCAGATTGCCGCGCGCGATAAAGCCCATACCGCCCTCAATAACTTGAAGGCCAACGCAGGTCGAGACTTAGCATCTGCCTTCCGGCAGGAACCGGAACTTGTCGGCCAAGCCGCCAGCGGACGCACCGCCAATGCCATCCGCGCCATGCAGCTCGAAGCCGAAATCCGCACCAACCCGCAAATGCGCGCCGACCGCTTTGTGAGCGACTGGCAGCGACTCAACCACCAGCGCGAGCTGTCTTTCCGCACCGGAGACTATCGTCGCGCCGACGCCACCACGGCTAGCATGGGGGCAATGGCAAAAGGGCTGGAGCGCGACCCGCAAGTCGATTCGCTTCTGCGAAACCGCAAGGTCGAGCTTGGCATCCACGCCAGCGCAACGGGCGGCATCGCCCGCCAGCTCAACGATTACCTCGGCCTCGGTCGCGCCCGCGACTTGGGCATCAGTATGTAAAGGAGAAGAACGATGGAACCAGACGTGATTGCCGCGAAGCCGCCGGAGATCGAAAGCAACGATCCTGCCAGCAAGGAATTCCGAAAGCTCAAACGCGAAGTCGGCTTGTTGCGGATTGCGGTCGAGAAGCTCGCCGATGAACCGGCGAGCATCGTCATTCCCGACTATACCGAGACTTTGGAAGGCATTTCCGAGCAGATGCAGGCTACCGCCGATCAGCTCGCCAAATGGGCTGAGAAGCCCGCTTTGCGGCTGACGCCCCAAGCCTTGAGCGATGCCATCGTCAAGGCTGGCACCGACGCACGAGCGGACGACCATTCGGCGCTCGCAAAAGCGACCAGCACCATGCGGGAAACGGAGCGCCGAATCGCCGACGTGGTTGTATCGGCCCGAACCGCCGAAGAGCAGCGCACTTGGCTATGGCGGGCCGGGTTGATCGGTGCAGTCGTTGGCTCTTTCGTCGCCATCGCCCTGCCGGTCTTCGCCATAACCGCTGCGCCAGAAAGCTGGCATTGGCCTGAAAAGCGCGCGACGAGCATTTTGGGCGGCGATATGTGGTTTGCGGGCGAGCGCTTGCAGGCCCGCGCCGACCAAGATCGCTGGCTGTTACGATCAGACTTCGAGCGCATGACCGAAAGCAGCCGCGAGCGTATTGCCAATTGCCTGAACGCGGCGGCCAAGGCTCAGCGGCCCACGAAATGCGAAGTAACCTTGAAGCCGCCGACTCCGGAGGCCCGGTAGCGGGTGTTTACAGGGCCGGTGCAGCGCGAGTTGGCGGCCACCGTCGTTCGTTTCCGTGCAACCCGTTTTCATTCACCCTTTCCTGACCGCGCGCGGTCGAGCGTCAATGTCCGGCCCGCGCCGGTGCGCCAGCGCACCCGTGTAGGACATGACGCCCGACCTTGATCGCGCGGCTTTGCGGAGGGTGGCAACGAGCCACACGGACACGAAAGGATTTCATCATGGCACGCACAACTTCAACCGCAGCAACAGCCGAACCCAAGACCCCGGCCTTCCAAGCCTGGCATGTCACCAACAAGGGCGACGACAGTTTCTGGACCAAGGTTGGAGCCGCATGGCCCCACCGCGACGGCAAGGGGCTGTCGCTCATCCTCTCGGTCATCCCGATCAGCGGCCAGATCGTCCTGCGCGAACCGCAGCCCCGGCAGTGAAGGCCAATCGGGGCGCGTCAAACGCGCCCCGAATCCTGTTGCTTCACTGCGCTGGGGCGTTCATCGACAGTCCGAGGCGATGTCATCGCGCCCCGAATTGCTCCACCAAATCCCGATCAAAATGTGGGAACGATTGTGGGATAAAATTTCAAAAAATCGCATTTTATTGTGTAAAAACAACAAGATAAAACGCTTGACTGGTGACCCCTACGGGAATCGAACCCGTGTTTCAGCCGTGAAAGGGCCGCGTCCTAACCGCTAGACGAAGGGGCCATCGAAGATGGAAGCGCGCCTTTACGGATTCGCTTTGCCCTCGTCAAGAACCGAGTTGGCCCTGAATCAAAGATTTCAGCCACTGGCCGGAATCAGGCCAATGCAACATCATCGACATGCAATTCGGCCTTGGGCGTCGAACCCCAATCGTCAAGGCGCGCGCGCCCTGCAAGCCAGTATTTCTGCCCGCGTTCGCCATGGAGCAGTTGCTGGCCCAACGCACTTTCGCCCTGGCGAAATGCCATCGCCTTGAACGAAGCGCCATCGTCGCCTGAAACGATGGCGCGGACATGATCCTTGCCGACGATATCGCATTTCACGATGCGCACCGGGCCGGTCACCACGCGCGGGCCCGGCCAGCCGGTGCCATAGGGGCCTGCGGCTTCCAGTGTTTCGATCAGCATCGGGCTCAGCCCGCGCGGATTGACCATCGCGTCGACCGACAGGATTTTTTCCACGCTGGCGCGGGATACATCGCCTGCAAGGCGTTCATCCAGCCATTCGGACAGCGCATCGATCTTGCCTGCCTCAACCGTCAGCCCCGCAGCCATGGCGTGGCCGCCGCCTGCGACCAGCAGCCCGGCTTCGCGTGCGGAAATGATCGCAGCGCCAAGATCGACCCCGCTGATCGAGCGCCCCGACCCTTTGCCGGTGCCGTCCGCATCCACCGCCACCACGATCGCCGGTTTGCCGAATTTTTCCTTGATGCGACCGGCAACGATACCAATCACGCCCGGATGCCAGCCTTCGCCCGAGACCAGCGCGACTGCCCGGTTGTGCTGCGTGGCCATGGCGGCTTCGGCGGCTTCCTGCACCTGTGCCTCGATTGCCCGACGCTCCTCGTTCAGCCGGTCAAGCTCCTGCGCGATCGCGCGTGCCTCGTCGGGATCGGTGGTGGTCAACAGGCGCACGCCAAGGTCGGATTTGCCGACGCGCCCGCCTGCATTGATACGTGGACCGAGCGCAAAGCCGAGGTCCGAGCAGGTCGGCGCGCGGTTGAGCCTCGCTGCCGCCGCGAGCGCGTTGAGCCCGATATTGCGCCGCCCCGCCATCACCTTCAGCCCCTGCGCCACGAAAGCGCGGTTGAGGCCTTTCAATTGCGCAACATCGGCAACGGTGCCCAGCGCGACGATGTCGAGCAGTTCCATCAGCTTTGGCTCATCGCGTCCGGCAAAATATCCGCGTCCGCGCAACACGCGCACGATGGCGGCGGCGAGCAGGAAGGCGACGCCGACCGCCGCCAGATGGCCGTGCGCGGCCGCGTCATCTGCCTCGTCAAGCCTGTTGGGGTTCACAAGGGCGAATGCGGTAGGCAGCTCGGCGGCGCATTTATGGTGGTCGACAACGATCACCTCCATGCCTGCGGCCTTCGCTTGCGAAAGTGCATCGTAAGCCATTGCGCCGCAATCGACGGTGACCACCAGTCGGCTCCCCGCTTCGCCCAGCCGGACCAGTGCCTCGCCTGAGGGACCATAGCCTTCGAGCAAGCGGTCGGGGATGTAATAGCCTGCCTCCAGCCCCAGATCGCGAAACAGCCGGATCAGCAACGCCGCGCTGGTTGCGCCATCGACGTCATAATCGCCATAAACGGTCAGCTTCTCGCCGCGCTGCACAGCGTCTGCCAGCCGCTCTGCCGCAACGTCCATGTCGCGGAAGATCGACGGGTCGGGCATGAAGCCGCGCAGCGTGGGGTTGCGGTGTCGTTCCAGATCATCGCGCGCCACGCCGCGCGCCAGCAACAACTGGGTGACCAGATCGTCGGGGGTGAAATCGGGATCACCGGCATCGGCCCGGTTTCCGCGCCACTGCCAGCTCTGGCCAAGGATCGAACGCTGGACGAAATGCAGGCTGGTCATCCCGCGCTGTTAGCCTGACCTGCGCGCCAGCCACAAGGGCAAAGGCGCTATGGCACCAGCACCATCTTCAACGCCCCGGCCTCGCGACGGTCGAACATGTCATAGGCATCGGCACCCTGGCTTAGCGGCAGGCGGTGGCTGATATAGCGTTCGGGCTTCAGTCTTCCCGATTGCACGAGCGGGAACAGCGCGGGCAGTTCCTCGGGCACCGAACAGGTGCCGACGCGGAAGGTCAGCCCGCCAGCAAAGGCACGTTCCAACGGGAAAGGAAAGCGGCGTGATTGCTGTACGCCGATCACCGACACCGTCCCGCGCACCCGCACGCAACGCAAGGCGAAATCGACGGTTGCGTCGCTGCCGACAACCTCAACCACGCAATCGAGCCGTCGACCTTTGGTGTCTTCCTTGATCCGCTCCATCGCTTCATCGGGATGGAGCGCAATCGCACCCACGGCCTCTGCCAGGGCCCGGCGTTCGGGGATGGGATCAATGGCATAAACGACATGCGCGCCCATCACGAATGCCGCCTCGACGGTCATCAAGCCGATCGGGCCGAGGCCGATGACGGCGACGCTGTTGCCCGGCCGGATATCGGCATTGCGCGCGCCAAACCAGGCGGTCGCCATCGCATCGGTCATCATCAGCGCCTGATCCTCGCTGATGCCATCGGGGATTTTCACAGCGTTCATGTCGGCCGCGGGCACGCGGAAGGCCTCTGCCTGCACGCCCTGTAGCCGCGCCGAAAGCCCGTAACACCCGCTCGCGTTGTTCTCGCACGTGTTGACCACACCGGACAGGCACGATCGGCAGGCCCCGCAACCAACCGCCGCCGGCATCATCACCTTGTCGCCCACCTTCACCCGTGTGACTGCACGGCCGATCTCGACCACTTCGCCCACCGCTTCGTGCCCGACGCAGAAGCCGGTATCTTCTGAAAAGCCGTGACCATGATAGATGTGCAGGTCGCTGCCGCAAATCGAGCAGGCGGTCATCTGGACGATGGCATCGCGATCGGATTCGAGCTTCGGATCCTCCATGCTGTCATGGCGGATGTCGCGTTCACCGAAATAACGCAGGGCTTTCATGCCAATCCTTCCAGACGATAGAAACGGGCGGCGGTTCCGGCGAACAGCGCCGCCTTCTCATCCGCCGAGGCGCCCGCCGCAATCCGTTTGAACGCGTTCCAAAGCGTCGGATAGTCGGCGCCCCAGCGGTCGACCGGGAAGTTGCTTTCAAACATGCAGCGCTGCGCGCCGAACAATTCGATGCAGCTTTCGATATAAGGCCGCCAGGCCTTGGTCAGCGTTTCGGACGATGGGCGCACGTCCGGACCCATGCCATCGAAGCCGGGGAAGGGCATCCCCAGCCCGCCCAGCTTCATGAAGACATTGGGCAGTTCTGCCAGCGCCGCCATGCTGGCTTTCCATCCGGCAAAGCGTTCGTCGCGCTTCCCGGCATAGCGGCCCAGCCCGACCGGCGTGCCGACATGGTCGATCACCATGGGTATATCGGGGAAAGCGCGTGCGAGACTCACGGCTTCGGGCAATTGCGGCTCCACCACCCAGATATCGAGCGACAGGTTGCGCCTCGAAAAATGCTTGAGCGCCGCATGGACTTGCGGTGAGGCGCACAGATTGGGCGCGGCATGGGCCAGCGGGCCCAGCACTGCATTGTCATCGTCATGCGCCATCATGTGACGGATGCCGCGAAAACGCCCGCCGCCTGCCGCCAGATGCGCATCGAGCACTTCGGCGACAGCATCGCCCAGGCCGAGGTCGGCATGGCCGACTATCCCGGCACAGGCGCGGGTCGGGCCATAGACGCCGCTGGCGGCCATCGCGGCGACGCCGTTGACAAATTCGGTCTCTCCAACCGGCTGCATCGCCTCGGGCCCGTCGGCCCGGTAAAAGGCCCCGCACTGGACATAGACGGTGCCGATGACATTATGTCCGCTACCCGTATCGGCGAGCAGTTCGTCGAGCAGGTATCGCGGCGACTGGCGCAATATCGCCTCGAACGGGTGCGACATTTCTGCCGGAAGGAATGGCAGGCGCGAGCGCCAGTCCCAAAGATGATGGTGCGGATCGATGATCGGCAGATCCGGTTCCAGTATCGTTTCGTTCATATCCTCCGCTCCCGTCCTTCCCAAAAGGGTTCGCGCAGCTTGCGCTTAAAAATCTTGCCTGAATCCTCGCGCGGCAGGCTGTCGGCAAAATCGATCCGGCGCGGCACCTTATAGCCTGTCAGCACTTTCTTAAGCTCGGCTTGCAACCCTTCGGCAGTCAGCGACGCACCGGGCATCGGCTGCACCACCGCCATCACGCTCTCGCCAAACTCCTCATCGGGGATGCCGAAAACGGCGCAATCGGCAACACCGGGCAGTTTGTGCAGCTCGGCCTCGATCTCGGCGGGATAGATGTTCGCGCCGCCCGATATGATCATGTCGTTGATGCGGTCGCACAGATAGAGAAAGCCGTCGGCGTCGAAATAGCCCATGTCGCCGGGCGTGATCAGGCCATATTTCTCCATCGAGGCGCGCTTTTCGGGCGCGTTCTGATAGGTGAAGCCTGTGCCGTGGCGGCCCTTGCCAATCACCTCGCCGACTGTGCCGGGGGGAACGTCATTGCCGTCCGGATCGACCACGCGCAGGGTGACGCCGGGCATCACGCGGCCAACCGATCCCGGATGCGCCAGCCATTCTTCGGATGACAGGCAGGTGACATTGCCCATCTCGGTCGAGCCATAATATTCCCAGATCACCGGCCCCCACCATTCGATCATCGCGCGCTTGACCGGCGGCGGGCAGGGGGCGGCGGCATGGGTTACATATTCGAGGCTCGAAAGGTCATATTTGCGCTTCACCTCATCGGGCAGGCGGAGAAGGCGGTTGAACATGATCGGCACCATGTTGAGGTGCGTGATCCGTTCCTTTTCGATGAGGGCAAGAAGCGCCTCGGCATCGAAACGCGGGCAGATAATCACATTGGCGCCGACGCGGATCGAGAAGGAGGAATGGGCGTTGGGCGCGCTGTGATAGACCGGGCCGATAACGGCTGTGGTAATGGACGCCGGGTCGCGCTTGCCCGCCAGCACATCCGTATAGCCATAGGACCAGCCAAGCATGATGTTGACCGCCTCTGCCTGTTCGGGCGTGAAGGCCGGGCGTTTGACGCCCTTTGGGCGCCCGGTGGTGCCCGATGTGTAAATGATCGTGCTCGGCGCCATTTCGCCATCGCCCGAAAAGGGGGCTGCCGCATCGAGCAATTCATGCCAGCGCGGCAGCCCTTCAGGCGGAGGGGTCTTGGTTAGCCCGTAAGCCTCACGGATTTCGGGCGGGGTTTCGACGATAACCACGGCAAGGCCTGCCGGGATCGCCTGTTTGACCGGCTCGTAAAGGTCGGCATGGATCAGCAGCAGCTTCACCGCGCTGTCGGTCAGCAGGTAATTGGCCTCGTCCGGCGTGTAGTGCCAGTTGACCGGAACCGGGTAGACGCCCAGCATCCCCGCACCGAAAGCTGCCTCGAAATAGGCGATGTCGTTGCGCAGGTAGAGCGCGATGCCATCGCCGCTATCGACCCCGAAGTCCCGGATAACCGTTGCCGCGCGCCGCGCGCGTTCATCAAGGTCTGCCGTTGCCAATATGCGGTCGCCGCTTTTGATCCAGCCCATCGCTCTCTCCCTCGCGATATTCAGTAGATGGTGTAGCCCCCGTCGATGACCAGCGTGTCGCCGGTGTGGTTGCGCGAACCCCGGCTGGCGAGATAGACCGCGATGGCCGCGAAATCGGAGCCGTCGAGCCAGTCGCCGGTCGGCACGCGCCCGATGACGGCTTCGGTGAACTTGTCCCATTCCTGCAGCCCCGCGGTCATCCCTGAACGGGTCCAGCCGGGCAGCACGCTGTTCACGCTGATGCCATAACGGGCAAGTTCGACCGCCATCGCGCGCGCCATCGCCACTACCGCGCCCTTGGTGGCGGCATAATGCTCGTTGCGCGCCGCGCCGTGGATGGCCGAGGTCGAGGATATGGCGACCAGCGAACCGCCGCTGTCGCCCGCCTTGTGCCGGTCGATCATGTGGCGTGCCGCCTCGCGCAGCGTGAACAGCACGCCGTGGATGTTGACATCCTCGATCCTGCGGAAATCCTCGACGCTGATGTCGAACAGGCTCTTGCGCGAGATCGAGATGCCGGCATTGGCAATCGCCTGGTCGAGGCGCCCGAATTCGCCAAGGATATCGGCGATGCCCTTCGCAACGGCGGCTTCGTCCGAAACGTCGATCTGTGCCGCGCGCACCTCGCCACCATGCGCGCGCAACTTTTCGGCGGCTTCTTCGTTGCGCGCGCCGTTGGTGCCCCAGATGACCACCGTGGCCCCGTGCGCGGCAAGGCCACCGGCCATGCCAAGGCCGATGCCGTTATTGCCGCCGGTGACCAGCGCGACCTTTCCGGTCAGGTCGAAAAGCGATGCCATGCGCGCCTCCTCAACGCTCGTTCATCGAGACATATTCCTTGATCTTCGCCTTGCCGAGCTGGCTCATATGCACCTCGTCCGGGCCATCGGCGATGCGCACGAAGCGGTTGAGCGTGAAGAAGCGGGCGATCGGCGTGTCATCCGAAACGCCCATGCCGCCATGCACCTGAATCGCGCGGTCGCACACGGTCTGCGCCATTTGCGGGGCGACCACCTTGATCGCGGCGATCAGGTCTTTCGCGACCTTGTTGCCATGGCGATCCATCGCATCGGCGGCCTTCAGTGTCAGCAGCCGCGACATTTCGATCTCGCAGAAGCTTTTCGCCACATCCTGCCGGATCGAGGACTGGTCGGCGAGCTTCTTGCCGAATGCCACCCGGCTGTCGGCGCGGCGCGCCATGATTTCGAGCGCGCGCTGCGCCTGCCCGATCGAGCGCATGCAGTGATGGATGCGGCCCGGCCCGAGGCGGCCCTGCGCGATCTCGAAACCGCGCCCTTCGCCCAAGATCAGATTGCCCTTGGGTACGCGGACATTGTCGAAGCGCAGCTCGCATTCGCCGCCGGGCGAATTGTGGCTGCCGAACACCGTCAGGTGGCGGACAATGGTGATCCCCGGCGTATTGGGTTCAACAAGGATCTGCGAATGCTGCGCATGGCGCGGGGCGTCGAAATCGGTCTTGCCCATCACGATCCAGATGTCGCAGCGCGGGTGCATCGCGTTCGAAATCCACCATTTGCGTCCGTTGATGACATAGTCGTCGCCATCGGGCTTGATCGACAGTTCGAGGTTGGTGGCATCCGACGAGGCGACCTGCGGTTCGGTCATCACATAGGCCGAACGGATTTCGCCATTCAGCAACGGCTTCAGCCATTTTTCCTGCTGTTCGGGCGAACCATATTTGGCGAGCACTTCCATATTGCCGGTGTCGGGCGCGGAGCAGTTGAGCACCTGGCTCGACCAGGGTACGCGGCCCAGCAACTCTGCAATCGGCGCATATTCGAGGTTTGTGAGGCCGGGCGAGAATTCGCCATATTCGTGCGGCAGAAACAGGTTCCACAGCCCCAGCGCCTTTGCCTTGGCCTTCAGTCCCTCCATCTTCGGCCATTCTTTCCAGATATTGGCCGGGTCGGTGACAAACTGGTGATAGTCTTCCTCGTTCGGATAGACATGCTCGTCCATGAAGGCCTGTATCTGGGCGAGCAGCCCCTTCACCTTATCGCTATGTTCGAAATCCATGGGTAAGTCCTTTCAGAGGGAAAGCCCGCCATCGACGATCAGCGTGTGACCGGTGACGTATGAGGCGAGCGGGGAGGCGAGGAAGATGGCCGCACCCGCCATGTCGGCGGGCAGGCCCATGCGGCGCTGTGGAATGTTGGCGAGGGCACCGGCGAGCCTTTCGGGGCTCTGCGTGGTTATCTTGGTCAGTTTGGTATCGACCAGGCCGGGGGCAAGGCCGTTGACGCGGATGCCCTCAGGCCCCCACGCCTGCCCCAGCGTCTTGGTCAGGCTGATCGCGCCCGCCTTGGACGCGGCATAGGCCGGATTGCCGATATTGGCTTTCAGCCCCGAAATCGAGCTGACGATAATGATGCTGCCCCGGCTTTCGAGCAACTGCGGTTTGAACTTGCGCGACAGGTGCATCAGGCTGTCGAGATTGACCGCCATCACCCGGTCCCAGCCCGGCCGTTCAAACTCGCCGCGCTTGTAAACCACGGTGCCCTGGCACAGCACCAGCACATCGAGCGTATCGAAGGGTGCGGCTGCGGCCTCGATCGCATCGGGATCGCCAGCGTCGACGCAGGTATAGCCGAGCCCGGTGAGGTCCGATCCGTCGGCAGGGTCATAATCAGCGGCGTTCGCGCGGGTGCCCCAGACATGCACTTCTGCGCCGCGCTCGCGAAAGCCGTGGGCGATGCCGTTGCCGATCCCGCTCGATCCGCCGACAACCAGCACGCGCTTGCCGGTGAAATCGGTGTCGTTGGTCATGTAGCTTGGTCCTTTCAACTGATGCGCCGCAGCGCGCGTTCGAAGAGGTGGATGGTGTGCGCGTGCAACCGGTCGCCGGTCTCGCGTGGTGCCTTGCCTGCGCAGGCGCGGGCATGGGTGCCTTCCAGGATGATGCCCAGCTTGTAGCAGGCGAGCACCGCATACCAGTCAAAGTCCGCCAGATCGCGCCCGGTCAGCGCGGCATAATGCGCGACCAGTTCGTCGGGGGAGGCAAAGCCCTCCCACGGCGTGATGGCAACGTCGGTTGCGTGCGGATTGTCATTTTCGGGCCATGTCGCGACCAGCCAGCCAAGGTCGAGCAGCGGATCGCCCAGCGTGCACAATTCCCAGTCGACGACTGCGGCCAGTTCGCCGCTGTCGTTGCGGAACAGCACATTGGCGAAATGGAAATCGCCGTGGATGATCCCCGGCTGGAAGCTGGAAGGGCGGTGCGCATCGAGCCATGCGCCCACCTTTGCCACACCGGGAATCGCGTCAGGCCCGGTCCATCCGGGCATTTCGGCATAGCTTGCAAGTTGCGAGGCCCAGCGCCCGACCTGCCGTTCGACCCAGTTGTCGAGCTTGCCAAAGCCTTCCAGCCCCACCGCGCGATAGTCGACGCGGCTGAGCGCGGCGATAGCCTCCACCATGGCGAGCCCCATGCGGTGGCGGACCGCTGCGTCGCCCGCGTGGAGCGCAGGCAAGCCTTGTGTGGCGTTGAAGCCTTCGACCGGCTCCATCAGATAGAAGGACGCGCCGATCACATCCTCTTCGGGGCAGGCCGCGATCAGTTCGGGGTGCGGAACATCGCTACCCTTGAGCGCGGCCAGTACGCGCGCCTCGCGGCGCATCGTCTCGTTCGAATTGGCGCGCAAGACGGGGGGCGGGCGGCGCAGGACGTAGAAGCGGCCTGCGCGGCTGAAGCGCAGCAATATATTCTGCGTGCCGCCCGCCAGCTTGACGGCATCGACAATCGGCCCCTCTCCAAGCCCTTGTCCATCCATCCAGCGCTCGAGCGCGTCGAGATCGACTCCGTCGATCATGTTTCTGCGAATCCTCTCCGTTTATCCAATTGGATAATGCAGTTGACGTAAATGTGAGTCAAGCCTAGCCTGAGATGATGGCAAGCATGGCCCCGAAACCGCGCAGCGAAGCGGCAGAGCATTTAAAGGCCGTTGCCCTGCGTTTGTTTGCCCAACGCGGAATCGACGGCGTAACCGTGCGCCAGATTGCCGAGGCCGCCGGGCAGAAAAACCATGCCGCGGTCGGTTATTATTTTGGTTCGAAAGAGGCTCTGGTGCGCGAACTTATCGTAGACGGAGCCCGCACGATCGATATCCGCCGCAACGTCTGGCTCGACGCTTGCGAGACGAATGGCGGGCCGCACAGCGTAACCGAAGTGATCGAGGGGATGATCGAAACATCGCTTGATCCGGAAGCTGCGCCGGGCGACGAAAGCTTCAACCGTTTCTTCATGCTGCTCGGCCTCTCGCATCGCGCCTTTTTCATGGAGGCGCTCGAAGGCCGGTGGAACACCGGTTACCAACGCTGCCTTGTCCATTTACGGCGGCTGATGCCCGATATGCCCGCCGCAAAGAAGAATGAGCGTTTTGTTTTTCTGGGCTCGACGCTCGGCGCCATCATTGCATCGCGCGAAAGCGAGCTTGCCGACAAGTCCCGCCCGCACCGCATGTGGCAATCAGGGTCAACGCTCAAACATGCGGCAAAGGTGATTGCGGCGATGATGGAAGCGCCTTTCCGCTAAGGTGAAAGCGACCGTCGCGGTTGTTGCAGGAAAGTGGCGGAGACGGAGGGATTCGAACCCTCGGTACCGGATTTACCAGTACGACGGTTTAGCAAACCGTTGGTTTCAGCCACTCACCCACGTCTCCTGCGCGATTGGCGTCGGGGGCCTATAGCGGGCAAGCAACCGGGCTGCAATGCCTATTCCGCGTCTATTCCATTGGCATTTTCGACTCGTTTGGGCGCGAAAGCGACTCGACTCATCGCCCGTTCATTGTGCGCGGGCTAGCCAAAGCCATAGCCTGACGAATGAAATTGGAGGATTGCGACTTATGACTGGCCAGACCCTGAAAAAATTCGGGAACCGTCTTGCGCTTGCCCTGGCCGCACTGTTGATGGTTAGCCCGGTAACGGGAATCCCCGCCAGTGCCCAGATTCAGCCGATCGATCCCAACGATGCGATCGATGCCGATCTTGGCACGCCGCCCAAGGTGGAAACGCCGCCTGCCACCGACATCCCGACCGATCCACCAATCGAAGGCGATACGACTATCGCGCCCGGCATGGAAAGCACGGCTGCGCCGACTACCGTTCCGTCAGCTGGTGATCCGTCCACCTATCAGCAAGATGATCTGATCGGCGCGGCAGAAGGCGTGTTCGGAAAGGGCGCGCAGGGTCTGGGCAATCTGATCGAGGATATCCTCAAAAAACAGGGCCAGCCCAACGGCTATATCGTCGGGCGCGAAGGCGGCGGCGCATTGGTCGTCGGCCTGCGCTATGGCTCGGGCACCTTGCATCACAAGGTGGAAGGGCAAAAGCCGGTTTACTGGACCGGCCCTTCAATCGGTTTCGATGCCGGGGCCAATGCGGGCAGCACCTTTGTCCTTGTCTATAATCTGTACGATACCGAGGATCTGTACCGCCGTTTCCCCTCGGGCGAGGGCGTTGCCTATCTGGTGGGCGGGTTCAACGCGAGCTATCTGCGCCGCGGCGATATCGTCCTGATCCCGATCCGCGTCGGGGCCGGGCTGCGGCTTGGCGCCAATGTAGGCTATATGAAGTTTTCAAAGAAGCAGCGCTGGCTGCCATTTTAGGCCCCGGGTCGCACCGTACAGGGGCTAATGGGCGTCCTCCGGGACGCCCTTTTTTTATTTTGCGCGGACTTCTTCCATGCGCCTCAGGTAGCGCGCGAGCACGTCGATTTCGAGGTTGACGGTGCGGCCTGCTGCCAGGTCGGTGAGCGTGGTCACGTCCCATGTGTGCGGGATGATGTTGAGGGTGAAATGCGCGCGGCTGTCACTCGCGTCGGTGACGCCGTTCACGGTCAGCGAAACGCCGTCGACGGTGATCGAGCCCTTCTCCGCGATGTAGGGGGCGAGCGTGGCAGGGGCAGCGATGGTTACCTTGTGCGAATCGCCGACCGGCTCGACCGACAGCACCTCGCCCACGCCGTCGACATGGCCGGTGACGATATGCCCGCCCAGTTCATCGCCCACCTTCAATGCGCGTTCGAGGTTGAGGCGGCGGCCTTGGCTCCACAGGCCATTGGCCGTCTTGCTGATGGTTTCGGCAGACGCATCGACCGCGAACCAGTCTGCGCCCTTGTCGATCACGGTGAGGCAGCAGCCCGAACAGGCGATTGACGCGCCCAGATCGACGCCGCCCATGTCATAGCCGCAGGCGATGACGAGCCGCAGGTCGCCGCGTTGCTCGGCGGTGGTGATGGTTCCGATATCGGTGACTATGCCTGTGAACATGCCGCCTCGTAGACTTCCAGACGGTCGTTGCCAAGGGTGCGGCTGTCGGTCAGTCGCCATTGCCCATGGGCATCGGCAAGATTGATCAGCCCGATATCGCCAAGGCAGGGCCTGCCACCGCCTATCAGGATAGGTGCGCTGTAGAGCATCAGCCGGTCGACCAGCCCGGCACGCAGAAAAGCGCTGGCGGTCTGCGCCCCGCCCTCGACGATCAGGCTGTTGCAATCGAGCGTGGCGATGGCTTCGGGGTTACGGATCACCTCCCACCCTGCGGGCACCTCGCCGCTGCCGAGCATGATGCGGCGGGGGGAGCGGTCTTCGAGGCCAGGCAGGCGCACGTCTAGCCGCGGGGCGTCGGCGCTCACCGTGCCCGCGCCGACAAGGATGGCATCGCAGCGGGCGCGCTCGAGATGCGTATGCGCGCGCGATGCATCGCCGGTGATCCAGCGGCTGCTTCCATCGGCCGTCGCGATGCAGCCGTCTAGCGAGGTTGCGAGCTTGAGCGTCACATGCGGGCGGCGCTGGGTGATGCGCGTCACGAAACCGGCAAGCCCGGCACGCGCCTCCACCGCCATCGCATCGCGTTTGACCGTGATGCCTGCGGCCTCCAGCCGGTCGAATCCCTTGCCTGCGGTGCGCGGGTCGGGATCGGTCAGCGCGCCGACGACGCGCGCGGGCTTTGCGGCAATCAGGCCGTCGGTGCAGGCAGGCCCGCGGGCGCTTTCATGCGCACAGGGTTCGAGGCTGACATAGATTGTAGCGTCTGCTGCGGCGCTTCCGGCCTGTTCCAGCGCGACCGCTTCTGCATGGGGCCGCCCGCCCGGTTGCGTCCAGCCGCGACCGATCACCACGCCATCCTTGACGATAATGCAGCCGACCGAAGGATTGTTGCCCGTCCGTCCCTTGCTGCGTTCGGCAAGCGCGATCGCGGCGGAGAGCCAGCGCCGGTCTTCGGTCGCGAGGGCTATTTCGATGCTCCCACGCGAGCGGCGATGTCTGCTTCGGCCTTGGCGCGACGTTCGGCCTCTTCCTTCTGCGCCTCGGCGTCGAGTTTTTCGACATCCATGCCGACGACGCTGCCCAGCGCCTTGTACGCCTCGCGTTCGCGGGCGCGCATCGCGTCCTTGGTTTTCTGGTGCTCGCGGATCGCGGCAAGGCTCTGTTCGACCGAGCGGTCGGCGGGCCAGCTTTCGAAATAGGTGACGGTCGGCGGCGGCGGGGTCGCCTTGTCCATCGCGTCGAAATAGAACATCGCAACGATGGTCGCAGTCGGCACGCAGGCGAGCAACAAGATCAGCAACCGTCCGCCGCGCTGCCCGCGCATATAGCCGAACAGGTCGGCCACGCCGCCCTTGAGCGATGCATCCTGGAAAAAACTCATGCGCTCTGTGTAGGGATTAAGGGGCCGGAATTCCAGAGGGCAGTTCCCCTCCCGCACACGGGAGGGGAGATAACGCCGCTCAATCAATCGTGAACCGCACATTCAGCGTCTGCCAGTCCTCGACCGCGACACTGCCGCGCGTTGCGGGGCGGAAGCGCCACGAACGCAGCGCCTGCCGGACCGCCGCCTTGCCGAAATCGGGATGGCTGGCGCTGACCACCTGCGCTTCGCGCACGCGGCCGTCGGTGCCGATCAGCACGCGGATCGATGCGCTGCCCTCAATCTCCTTTTGCAGCAGGCCAGAGGGATAGTCGGGCTGGAAATCGCGGGCAAAGCGCGGATCGCGGGTGGCGGCGTGGAATAGCGGGGCAGGCGGTTCGACGATGGGGTCCTGGATCCGGATTTCACCGCCGCCCTTGCCATCGGCAACGGTGGTCGTCTCGATGCCGGTGTCGCTGGTGGTGATATCGTTGTTGGTGGCCGTCATGGTATCGGTCTGGCGCGGCGGCACATAGACATCGTCCTTGATCGGCTTTGTATCGGTATCGGGCTTTTTCTCGTCCACCGGCGGCGGCAGCGGTTCGACCGGGATGCTGCGACCGACAAACGGATCGCGCTTGATCTGTTCGACAATCACCGGCGACAGCGCGACCGCCAATATGATGCTGCCATTGACCCCGATGGCGAGCGCCATGCTGGCGGGGTTGGCGCGTTTCCTCTCGCTTGCGTAACTCATTTCAGCTCCTCTCCTGCAGCTGTGCGCTACCGGCCCGGAGCAGTTGCGAATCAGCCAGTCCGGGCCGATAGACGCAAGTTAATGATACAACATAACATGCCGATGTCAAGCGGATGCCGTAGCGTCGAACTCTTCAGGCGCTCGAGTCAGGCGGTGGCGTGTGGGTGATTTTTCCTCAGAAGGAAGAAGGAAATAAGGAATAAGGCGCGTAGCGCCCGCAATACGCGTCGCACTCGCAATTATGCGAAACATTGATGAAAGGGCTGCCGCCCTTCTTTCTTATTTTCTTATTTCTTCTGAGGGAATCAGCGGCGCGACGCTGTTGCCCCAAGTACCGTCGCGGCTGTCGGGGATGGCTGGAGCGGTCGGATTTTTTGTTTCGCGCAGAGGCGCAGAGATCGCAGCGAGCTATTCCGAGCCGAAGGCTCATTCCATCACCGGACGCTTAAATTTCACTGAAACAGGCAGTTTGAAGGCGGCTTCGCCGCAACAACTGAATCTCCGCGGCTCTGCGTCTCTGCGCGAAACAAAAAATCAGCCCTTGATCGCGCAGATTACGCCCGACGAACTCACCACGCCCAATATCTCGGGATCCTGCAGCGCTTTGGTGCGCTTGACGAATTCTTCGATGGTGATCTGGCTGGCCTTCTTGCCCTGCAGCTTTTTGAGGCCATTCAGTTTGTTGAGCTGGAACAGCGACAGCCGGTCAACCATCCTGTCGGCCATGCAGGAGGCAACCGGCTTCGACAGCCCGGCATCGGTCAGCGCGGTGCGGATGCGCGTTTCCGGCGTGGCGCAACCGGCAAGGGCCAGGGCGATTGCCGGAACGCACAGCCCGGCCTTCATATGCCCTGCGCCTTCGCGCGCTCGATGCATTCGACGATGATGCGCCGTGCTTCATCGACATCGCCCCAGCCATTGAGCTTGGCCCATTTGCCCGGTTCCAGGTCTTTGTAATGGGTGAAGAAATGTTCGATCTGCTGCAGCACGATGGGCGGCATGTCCTTATAGGTCACGACATCGGCATAATAAGGAAAAGTCTTGTTCACGGGCACGCAAAGCAGCTTCTCGTCGCCGCCTGCATCGTCTTCCATCATCAATACGCCGACCGGGCGGCACTTGACCACCGCGCCCGCGACTATCGGGCTGCGTGCGACGACCAGCGCATCCAGCGGATCGCCATCCTCGCCCAGCGTGTGCGGAACGAAACCGTAATTGGCCGGATAGCGCATCGGGGTGTGCAGGAAACGGTCGACAAACAGCGCTCCGCTCGCCTTGTCGAATTCATATTTCACCGGCTCGCCGCCGATGGGAACTTCGATGAGGACGTTGAGGCTTTCGGGCGGATTGTCGCCGGCAGGGATGAGATCGATACGCATGGGAGTGGCCTTTATACTGGTTTGGCGCGGCCCCTAATCGAATATCGCGGCTGACGGAAGGCTGAATGGTGAGGTTTGGACTAAAGTTCGGTTCCCCCTCCCGCTTGCGGGAGGGGCTAGGGGAGGGGGCGAGCGTAACGAGCCTTGTGCCCTTTCAGGCCCACCCCCGGCCCCTCCCGCAAGCGGGAGGGGAGAAATCGCGCTATTCCACGGCAGGGCAAAACCCGCTAGGGAGCCGCGCAGTTAGTTAGAGGCGGCACCGGCCCTCTCCCCCACCCGACCACCCAATGACAATACCCTGTGGGTGGTCGGGTGGGGGAGAGGGCCGGTGCGGAAACAGGCAAAGATGGCAAAGATTCAAACCCCCCAGCCGGTGCGCGGCACGCAGGACATGTATGGTGAAACCGAGGAACGCTTCGCGCATGTCGTGGCGACCTTTGAAAGCGTGCGGCGGCTTTATGGGTTCAAGGGGCTCCAACTGCCGGTGATCGAACCGACCGCGGTCTTTTCGCGGTCGCTGGGCGAGGCGACCGATGTTGTTTCGAAGGAGATGTACACATTCGAGGATCGCGGCGGGGATTCGGTCACGCTGCGCCCCGAATTTACAGCGGGCATCGCGCGTGCCTATCTCACCAATGGCTGGCAGCAGCACGCACCGATGAAGGTCACGACGCACGGCCCGCTGTTCCGCTATGAACGCCCGCAGAAGGGCCGCTATCGCCAGTTCCACCAGATCGACGCGGAGATTATCGGCGCTGCCGAACCGCAGGCGGATGTCGAACTGCTGGTGATGGCCGACCAGTTGCTGCACGAACTGGGTATCAAGGAAGGCGTGACCCTCGAACTCAACACGCTGGGCGATGCCGCCAGCCGCGATGCCTGGCGCGCGGCGCTGATCACCTATTTCAACGATCACAAGAATGTCTTGAGTGAGGACAGCCTGTCGCGGCTGGAGAAAAATCCGCTCCGTATCCTCGACAGCAAGGACCCCGACGATCGCGGCGTCGCCCATGCCGCGCCCAGGATCGACGAATTTCTGAGCGGCGAGGCGCAGGACTTTTTCGGGAGCGTCACGACGGGTCTCGACGCGGCGGGGGTCGCCTGGACGCGCAATGCCAAACTGGTGCGCGGCCTCGATTACTACCGCCACACGGCGTTTGAATTCACCACCGACCGGTTGGGTGCGCAAGGGACGGTACTCGGCGGTGGGCGTTACGATGGGTTGATCGAGAATTTGGGTGGTCCGGCCACGCCTGCGGTTGGCTGGGCTGCTGGGATTGAGCGGTTGGCGATGTTGATTGGGGAACCGAAACCTTCTCGTCCAAGTATCGTACTGGTGAGCGAGAGCGATGAGCTAAATGGCGCCGTTTGGCGAATTGCATTCGGTTTGAGACGCTACAACTTTGCAATTGAGGTAGTTGCTAGCGGATCATTGAAAAAGCGGTTCGATAGAGCCAAGAAGCTCAATCCAGATATCGTGATCATCTTTGATGACTCAGTAGAGCAAGATGCCATTGTAGCGAACGCTAGAGTCAAACTGCTTGATAATTATCGTTACGGACATTTCCAGTCGGAGGCCCAATTTTATGACGCGTGGAACGCCGTTGTAGGCGAGTTTTTGTCGATTCCTGACGGATTAAAAGGCTGGTTTGAAGGTAAAGAGTTGGCACTCTACACTAAAGAATATGATCATTATTTCTGATCAAACATCTCGTCACCCCCGCGAAGGCGGGGGGCCAACCCCTGAGCGTCCGGTTTGCACGACAGGGCAGGTGATGGATTCCCGCCTTCGCGGGAATGACGAAGTGTGGGGTGGTAGAGGAGGTTCTCCTAGCCGTCACCCTGAACTTGATTCAGGGTCCATTTCTCCTCTCACCCCTTCGGTCTCGGTGGCACGATGGATGCTGAAACAAGTTCAGCATGACGATGAAGGAGAGGCGGTGCAATACCTCTTCGTGTCTTCGTGTGAACTAAAATGACCGCCATTTCCCCCCAACGCATTGCGCAGATCGAGGCGCGCTTTGCCGAGCTTGAGGCGCGGATGGCGTCTGGCATGCTGGAGGGCGATGCCTTTGTGCAGGCGTCGAAGGAATATGCCGAGCTGGAGCCGGTCGCCAAGGCCGCGGCCGAGCTGCGCGGATTGCGCGATGAACTGGCGGGGTTGGAGGAAATGCTTGCGGGCGATGATGCCGACCTGAAAGCGATGGCCGCCGAGGAAATAGACGGCGTGCGCGATCGGATTGAGGCGGGTGAGCATGATCTTGCCATCCTCCTCCTCCCCCGCGACGTTGCCGATCAGCGTTCGGCAATGCTCGAAATCCGCGCAGGGACAGGCGGGGACGAGGCGGCATTGTTCGCGGGCGATCTCTACCGCATGTATGAACGCTATGCTGCCGCGCAGGGCTGGAAGGTCGAACCGATTTCGATGAGTGCCTCCGACGTTGGCGGGTTCAAGGAAATCGTTGCCGCAGTTTCGGGCGCGGGGGTTTTTGCCAAGCTGAAATTCGAAAGCGGTGTCCACAGGGTGCAGCGCGTGCCGGTGACCGAGAGCGGCGGGCGTATCCACACCAGCGCGGCGACCGTCGCGGTGTTGCCCGAGCCGACCGAGGTCGATGTCCATATCGAGGACAAGGACCTCAAGATCGACGTCTATCGCGCCTCGGGCGCAGGCGGGCAGCATGTGAACACCACCGACAGCGCGGTGCGCATCACCCACGCACCGACCGGCATTGTCGTCACCTGTCAGGACGGGCGTAGCCAGCACAAGAACAAGGAAAAGGCGATGCAGGTGCTGCGCGCGCGCATCTACGAAAAGGAACGCGAAGAGGCGCAGGGCGCCGAGGCCGAGGCGCGCAAGGCGATGGTCGGTTCGGGCGACCGCAGCGAACGCATCCGCACCTATAATTTCCCGCAGGGCCGGGTCACCGATCATCGCATCAACCTGACGCTGCACAAGCTGCCCGAAATACTGGAAGGCGCGGGGCTCGCAGAGATGGTTGACGCGTTGATAGCCGAGGACCAGTCTGCGCGATTGGCGGGGATGGATGGAAACTAAGTCATGATGCCATCACGTTCAAACATCACCGTAGCCCTGAGCCTGTCGAAGGGCGCTTGTCGGTAAGGCGTGCTTCGACAGGCTCAGCACTACGGTTTTGTTTAATGCCATCATGATTTAGACTTTAGACCGCAAGAGGAGAGTGCGACGATGAAATTATACCAGTCAGTTGGCCCCAACCCCCGCGTTGTCCTCTTCTACCTTGCCGAAAAAGGCGTCGAAATTGACCGCGTCTTTGTCGACATCATGGGCGGTGAGAACCGGCAGGGCGAATGGCTGAAAAAGCATCCGCGCGGCGGGATTCCGGTGCTCGAACTCGATGATGGCAGCCTGATTTCCGAAGCAACGGTGATCTGCGACTATCTGGACGAGCGTTTCCCCGAAAAGCCGCTGGTCGGGGCGACGCCTGAGGCGCGCGCTGCCGTTCGCGCGGCGATCCGCCATATCGACTACAGCATCGGCAGCCCGATGATGAACGGCTTTCGCAGCGTCGAGGGCCTGCCAATGTTCGAAAACCGTATGCTTTGCATTCCCGAAGCGGCACCGGGGAACAAGGCCTATGCGCAGGATGGCTTGCGGCAGGCCGATGCGCTTCTCGCACGGCAGGCTTTTGTCGCGGGTGACAGTTTCAGCCTCGCCGACATAGCATTGTTCTGCTGGGTCGAATTTGGCGCGATGGTGGGGCAGGGGATGCCCGACGATGCAACCAGCCTTAAAGCATGGCGTGACAGGATTGCGGCGATGCCGTCCGCAATTGCCAGTGCAGATCCGAAACACGGACTAAGCGCATAGCAAGAGCCACTTTTTGGGTTATTTGACTTCGAATTTTGAAGGGAAGTGCCGGGACGGGTTGGTGCGAGACCAGTTAAGCAACCAACCCGTCCATGGCGTGTGGGTGTTGAACATGTATCTATATGCAGCGCCCGTGCCAATTTGGCATCATTCAAATAAAACAATCATTTAGTTGGTTGTGGCGGCGTTAACTTTTTCCGCGCTGTAAAAATTGCCGACATTTTGACGCAATTTTTCCTGGCCATTCATCCGCACCCGAATGTCGTTTGTCGAAGCGGTGGTTTACATCTGTAATCGGCTTGACTACGCCTGTAGTCGAATATGGGGCATATAGCTAAGGTATTTCTGGATGAGTGAACGTATCAGCGAAGCGGAACTGGCGGTGATGGAAGTGCTCTGGGAAGAAGCACCCCTGACCGCCACCGATGTTGCCGGCCGGGTGGCCCGCCAGCGCGACTGGTCTTTGGCGACCGTGAAAACCCTTCTTTCGCGCCTCGTCGCGAAGGAAGCGGTCGGCCATCATCTTGACGGTCGCCGCTTTCTCTATTCGCCGCTGGTCGAGCGCGATGCCTATGTCACACGCGAATCGCGCCGCCTTGTCGACCGGTTTTTCGGTGGCAAGCTGATGCCGCTAGTCGCGCACCTCGCCGAGCAGCAGAGCCTGAGCGATGATGAAATTGCCCAAATCGAAAAGCTGCTGAGGGAGATGAAATCATGACGGAGTGGCTGAGCGATACATTTCTGGCCACCAGCGCGCTGTTGCTGCTGGTCCTGCTGATCCGTGCGCCAGTGGCACGCCATTTCGGCGCGGGCACGGCCTATTTCCTTTGGGCACTTCCGGCGGCGCGATTGTTCATGCCGACGCTGACCAGGGAAATCCGCATGCCCGCTGCCGCATCGGACCTGTCTGTGGCTGGCGGTGCCGGTGATGCCGTGATGGTCGCGGCGGCCGATGTGGCGGCAAGTGCTGCCGTTTCTCCGGCGATAAACTGGCCGGTGATCGCCTTGTCGCTATGGCTTGGCGGCGCAGCGCTTCTCTTCATCGTGCAGATGTACCGCTACTCCGCGCTGCGTGAAGAATTGCTGAGCGACGCCGCTGAAATCGACCGGATCGATGGTATCCGTATCATTCAGACCGACCGTATCCCGGGCCCGCTCGCCTTCGGCCTGCTGCGCCGTTACGTTGCCGTACCGCGCGAATTCACCCGCACCTTCTCCCCGCGCGAACGGGAGCTGGCGCTGGCGCACGAACTGGCGCATCACAGTGGCGGAGATTTGTTTGCCAATATGGCGGCCTTCGTTTTCCTGTGCCTGATGTGGTTCAATCCGCTCGCCTGGATGGCCTGGAGCGCATTCCGTTTTGATCAGGAAGCTGCCTGCGACGCGCGCGTGGTAGCGGGTGCCGACGCATCCACCCGCCAGAGCTATGGCCGCGCCCTCGCGCGTACCGCAACCGAGGGGCTGCCCGCTTTTGCGATGGCCCTTAACAACCCCAAAACGATAATCCAGAGACTGAGGAGACTGATGATGAACGAGACCAGCAAAGGTCGCCGCTTGGCTGGCAGGCTGGGTATCCTGGCGGTCGCGGCGGTGACATTGCCGCTGACCGCAACCATTGTACCAGCCGTGGTCGCGCAGGAAAGCGAAACGGACGAAGCTGCCGAGCCTGCTGTCGTCAGGAAACAGGTGAAGATCATCCGGATCAAGCACAAGGATGGCGAGAATGTGGATGTCATTTCGCATGATGGCGACGGCAAGGAAGTCACCAAGGTGCAGCGCGATGGCAAGACCTTCATCTTCCACACCGACAGGAAACTGTCGGAAGAAGAACTTGAAAAGATGATTGCCGAGGCAGAAAAATCACGCGCCGAGGCAGAAGAAAAATGGGGTGAAGCCGAGGCGGCACGCGCTGACGCTGAAGCCGCACGCGGCGAGGCGGATGTTGCCGCCAGGGAGGCAGAAAAGCATCGCGGCGAGGCGGATATTGCGCGTGGTCAGGCTGAGATTGCCCGCAGCCACGCCGAGGCCGCGCGCCGTCAGAGTGAGGTCATGCGCGTCCAGGCTCACAAGATGGCGTTGGCCTACATTCCCGAAATCGACATTCGCGAAATCACCAGAAACTGCAGCGAAGGCCAGCCGGTCTCTACCGTTTTCAACGGCTTTGACGGCCAAAACAAGTCGCGCGTCCGGCTCGTCATGTGCGGCAAGGGGCAGGTAAAGCTTGCTCGCGTCGAGGCTATCAAGGGTTTGCGTGAAGCTCGCAGCAACATCCGCAGCGACAAGGACATTCCCGACAGCGTCCGCAAGGATATTGTAGAAAAGCTCGAACAGCAGATCCGCAGCCTTGAAGCCCAAGCGGACTAAGGCAGACTGACAGGGCTCCTGACAAACAGAACCCTTGCTCCCGCCTTTTTGGTTTTGCGGGGCGGTTTTTTGAGAGACCGCCCCTTTTTCTTTGCCTGTCGATAGGCCATAACCGGCCCATGAGTGACTGGCCCGATACTATCCGCGCAGGCGAAACCGAACAGCATGAGCCGCTGGTGCGCCGCGTTCTTGCGCCGAACCCGTCGCCTTACACCTTCACGGGAACGCAGACCTGGCTGGTAGGCGCAGGAAACGAGATTGCAGTTATCGATCCGGGCCCAGCAGGCAGCGGACTCAGCGTAGGCGACCCATTTATCGCGAAAAATGGGGACATGAATGGCGAAGGCCATGTCGAGGCGATTCTGCGTGCCGTGGGCGATGCGAAGATCACCGCGATCCTCTGCACCCACACCCACCGCGACCATTCGCCCGCCGCCGCCCCTCTGAAAGCGCTCACTGGCGCTCCAATCATCGGCTGTGCCCCCCTGGCAATTGCGGACGATGGGCCGCGCGCCGACAGCGCCTTTGACCCCGATTATGCGCCTGATCGCATCCTTGCCGATGGCGAGCGTATTTCAGGGGAAGGCTGGACCATCGAGGCGGTTGCGACGCCGGGCCACACCAGCAATCATCTTTGCTTCGCGCTGGTCGAAAGCGGTGCACTATTTACTGGCGACCATGTGATGAAATGGTCGACCAGCGTTGTTTCTCCGCCCGATGGAGACATGGCGGCCTATATGGCGAGCTTGCAAAAGCTCTATGATCGCGATGACCGGGTCTATTATCCGGCGCATGGCCCGGCAGTTGAAAACCCGAAGCAACTGGTGCGGGGGATGATCGGCCATCGCCGGATGCGCGAGCGGCAGATTTTGGGGCTGCTTGAACAGGGGCCGCAGATCATCCCCGATATGGTGACTGAAATGTACAAGGGGCTCGATGCGCGGCTGAAAGGGGCGGCGGGACGTTCGGTGCTTGCACATCTTGTCGATCTCGAAAAACAGGGTCGCGTGGCGCTGGATGGTGAGGCATGGCAACTGGCGGCCTGAGCCGGGACGAGGTTCGCAACTGGGCGATGCGCGGCGTTGCGCTGGCCGCACCGGTTTTGCTCATCTTCATCTTTTGGTGGGCCGTCGACGGCTTCCAGTCATTGCGCGATGGCCCCGCGCCGGAAACTGTTGCCAGTGCAAGCCTGAAGGGGCTCCGCGAGCAGAACCGGCTCTCCGCCTTTGCCGCCAACTATGCCGCAGTCGTTACCAGCGAGCAGCGGCGGTTCGGCTTCAGTGCGAAGAAGACGCTGATCATGCAGGGGCTGGTGCGGTACGAGGTCGATATGGCGAAGCTTGCCGACGACGACATCCGCTGGGATGCCGATAGCGGCACATTACGGGTCAAAATCCCGCCTGTTGAAACCGCTCCGCCGCAAATCGACCTCAAGACCATTCAGGAATATGGCGAAAATGGCCTGTTGCGCGCCTTCACCGATGTTGACGATGTGCTTGATGATGCCAATCGCGACAAGGGGCTTGCCGAACTGACCCGGCAGGCCAATGGCCCGGTGCCGATGCGGCTGGCGCGTGAAGCGTTCAAGCGCACGATCAGGCAGAATTTTGAAAGCCCGCTGCGCGCTGTCGGGCTGGATGCGAAGGTAGAAACCTATTTCGCTGACGAGTTGGGCGGCGATGTGACTACCCGCTGGGATGAATCGACACCATTGGAAGAGATTGTCAAATAGCCTCCCACCGGCTTGCAGGAGCGGTTCGGGGCAGGCATATGCTAAATACAGCAACCCGTCACCGACCTCCCGTAAAGCAAAGGGAGAATGGAGTTAGGAAATGAACGCCCCCACCCGCGAAAACCTTTCTGGCATTGATCTGCTTACCGAGATCGACCGGCTGAAAAAGGATCGCAACGCCGTGATCCTCGCGCATTATTATCAAAAGCCGGAGATTCAGGATCTCGCCGATTTCGTCGGGGACAGTCTTGAGCTGTCGCGCCGTGCGGCGGAAACCGATGCCGATGTCATCGCCTTTTGCGGGGTCAAGTTCATGGCGGAGACGGCGAAGATCCTGTCGCCCCAAAAAACCGTGATCCTGCCCGATATGGCTGCGGGGTGCAGCCTGGAAGACGCCTGCCCACCCGGCAAGTTCAAGGCGTTTCGTGAGAAAAATCCCGATCATATCGCGCTCACCTACATCAACTGCTCGGCCGAGGTGAAGGCGCTGTCGGACATTATTGTAACCAGCAGCAGCGCAGAGACCATCCTGGCGCAGATCCCCAAGGAACAGAAAATCATCTTTGGCCCCGACCGGCATCTGGGTGGCTATCTCAGTCGCAAATTCGGGCGCGAAATGTTACTCTGGCCGGGCGTTTGCATCGTGCATGAGGCGTTCAGTGAAACCGAACTGCTGAAGCTCAAGGCACAATATCCCGACGCGCCCGTTGCTGCGCATCCGGAATGCCCGCCGCATATCATCGATCATGCCGATTATGTCGGCTCGACCTCGGGCATCCTCAAATATGCCAAGGAAGTGCCCGGCGATACGGTGATCATCGCCACCGAGCCGCACATCATCCACCAGATGCAAAAGGCATTGCCTGAAAAGAATTTCATCGGTGCGCCGGGTGCAGACGGAAACTGCGCGTGTAACATCTGCCCCTATATGGCGCTCAATACGCTCGAAAAGCTGTATCTCGCACTTCGCGATCTGCAGCCGCAGATCGAGCTGGACGAAGGCGTGCGGGTTGCCGCGAAGAAGAGCCTCGACCGGATGCTGGAGATGGCGTCAAAAACCGTCGGGCAGGGCGATTTGGGCGCAAGGTGAGGAAGTCGGCATAAACAGCCGGTGGCGTGACCCAAAGATTCGCTTTCGCCTGAAAATCATTGTATAAATTTGCAAAATCGGAGTCGCGCAGGTGCTCGCCGCTTGCGTTTCGGCTCTGGCCAAATAGGCTTCGCGCTTTTCAGGAACCTGGGGTGTGGCATTATGCCATGCGGGTCTAACCGTGCTGCGGACAAGTGGCACAAGGCATGGAAGGAAGCGTTTATGGCAGAAGACTGGCTGGCAGATGTTCGCAAATATGTTGCGGATGCCGACGAATCGGTCGTGAAAGCGATTGTGCGCTATTGCGGTATAGCCCTTCAAAATCGCGACAGTTCGCTGGTCGCTTTTTCCGACAAGAAGGAAACCGATCGCGTCCGCGAAAATTTCCTCAAAAAGAAACTCGGCCTGTCAGACGGCGACGATGTTCTCGATAGCGCGATTGCCGCCGTCGGTGATGTGATGAAGGAAGACCGGACGAAGAACCGCGTCACCGTCTATTATCTCCTCGCCCGGCATTTCGGCCTGCTCAGCATCTTTGGCGGCACCTCTGGCTCTGCAGCGCCGCTTGCGGCCGCCGGTCTGGGGGCCACAGTGGCGGCGGGTGCGGCAGTGGGTGCGGCATCGGCCGGGGTTGTGGAGCCGGTTATGGCGGCGCCGACACCCGAACCAGCGCCTGAGCCCGCACCAGCAGCAGCGGCTCCTGCTTATGCGGCCTCAAGCTATGAGGATGAAGATACAGGCGGTGGAGGGCTTGGCTGGCTTAAATGGCTGTTGCTCGCCGCCCTGCTTGCCCTGCTGATATTCTTCCTGATGCGCAGCTGTTCGCCAGAGCCGACAACGCCTGTCGATGATGGTACGACAAGCGAGGCAACAGGTGGCGAAACCGCCGAGGCTGCGGCAAGCGATGCAGCGGCAACGGCTGCTGTGCCCGAAGGTGCTGGCGTGGTGGCGAGCGATGTTGATGGCAAGCCAAAGCTGACCGTCTATTTCGACAGCGGCAAATCGGCTGTGACCAACGATCTGGCCGCCGCTGCCGCCAATGTTAAGGCCTATGTCGACAAGAACCCGACGGCCAAGCTGGCGGTTTCGGGCTATAATGATCCATCGGGCAATGCTGCGCTCAATGCCGAGCTTTCAAAGCAGCGTGCGCAGGGCGTCGGCAAAGCACTGGAGGCAGCTGGCATTCCGGCAGCCGCGATCGAACTGGTGAAACCGGAAGCCACCACCGATGCAACTGTCGACAAGGTTGCGGCGCGCCGGGTTGAAGTGACGGTCAAATAGTCGCGTTCGGCTGGTCCCGAATCTGAGCGAAGGGGCGGCTCCCACACCGGGCGCCGCCCCTTTTTCGCTTTCCTGGAAGATATGTTTTGGACTAGCTGGCGTCATGAATAGCCTGTCTCGCTTCGCGCCGGTGCATTCGGCACGATCCAACGCGAACTTGCAGGGTTTTCCGGGGAGTATGGCATGATTCCGCTTATCGAAAATTTTGACATCGACGCCTTTGTCCGCTCGACCCTCGCCGAGGATTTGGGCCCTACTGGGCGCGATGTGACATCGGACAGCGTGATTCCCGCCGATATGCTTTTTTCAGGGGCAATGGACAGCCGCGATGCCATTGTTGTTGCGGGCCTTCCCATCGCTGCCGCCTTCTTCAAACATCTCGATCCCGATATCGAAATCGAAATGCTCGCGCACGAAGGCCATGGTGTCGAGGCAGGCGCGGATCTGATGCGGATTCGTGGCAAGGCGCGGGCGATGCTGACGGCTGAGCGTTCGGCGCTCAACACAGTGCAGCATCTGTCGGGTATCGCAACGATGACGCGACGCTATGTGATGGCCATTCGCGGCACGGGTTGCACATTGCTCGATACGCGCAAGACCATTCCCGGCCTGCGCGTGCTTGAAAAATATGCGACCCGGATGGGCGGCGCGACCAACCATCGCATGGGGCTGTGGGATGCGGCGATGATCAAGGACAATCATGTCGCAGTTGCTGGCGGTGTGGCGGAAGCCGTCAAGCGTGCGAAGGATGCCGGTGTCGAGCGCATCATCCTGGAGGTTGACCGGATCGAGCAGATAGAGCCGGGGCTTGCCGCCGGGGCAACGCACCTGCTGCTCGACAATATGGACGTCGAGGAATTGAAAGAGGCGGTAAAGCTGGTGGCCGGGCGGGTTCCCACCGAGGCCAGTGGCGGTGTCACGCTTGAAACCATCCGCGCCAAGGCCGAGACCGGGGTAACCTATATCTCGGTCGGTCGTCTGACGCAGAGCGCGCCTGCCGCCGATATCGGGCTGGATTTCGATGTGGTCTAGACTGTCGCTGGCACTACCGGCGCTTGCATTGCTTGCGACTTCGGCACCGCATGAACCGGCGCTTGCACAGGCATGGCAGTGCCGCCCGCCAGTAAATCTGCCGCGACCGCAGCCGGAATATCCCAAATCCGGTGCGGTGCGTCGCACGCCTGTCGATGGCTATATCCTCGCATTGAGTTGGAGCCGCGAACATTGTCGCGGTCGCGAAAACAATCCCCGAGACGCGCTGCAATGTGGCCTGTCGATGGGTGAATTTGGTTTCGTTCTGCATGGTCTTTGGCCTGAGGCCAAAGGGCCGAACTATCCGCAATGGTGCCGCCGTGCCGAACTGTTGCCTCGCAAGGTCGTCGCGCAAAATATCTGCATGACCCCTTCCGTCCAGCTGTTGCAGCACCAATGGGCGAAGCATGGCACCTGCATGGCGCGCAAGCCTGAAACCTATTTCGGGGCGGCCCGGCTCCTGTTCGATGCTCTGGAATTTCCCGATATGGACCGGCTGTCGCGACAGGGTGAGAAAGACGGAACGCTAACGGCATCGCGGCTGGCGGAAGAGTTCGCGCTCAACAATGAAGGGCTGCCTGAAACGGCGATCAAGGTGAAAAGCAACCGGCGAGGCTGGCTGGAGGAAATCCAAATCTGTCTCGACAGCAAGTTCAAACCGCGGGCCTGCCCCGCTTTCATCCGGGGCGCACCGGGCAGCGCGCAGATCAAAGTCTGGCGTGGAGGCTAACCTTCGATGGTACGTGTTCCCGGATGATGCTTGTCCAGATGCTTGCGGATAATGCGCAAATTCTTGCTGTTCGACCGCCAGATAAAATCAAATGCGTCGCCCACAAGCGGGATCGCGCCCAGCGCAGTGTCTATGCCGACATTGGCGGTCATGCGCATCAACTGCCACTTGGACATGCCCAGATTGCGTGCCTCCCACACCATATACGCCCCCATGGCAGCGGTGATAAGGTCGCCAAGCACCGGAACCAGCCCGACGACAGAGTCGAGGCCGAACGGAATTTTTGTTCCGGGGATGACGAAGCTGCGCTCCAGCAGTTTTTCCAGCGCGTCAACCCGTTGCCGGACAGAGTGCGGGTCATTGCCCATTCCGGGCAGCGTCTTGGCAAGCTCTTCAAACTGGTTCTGCGAAATGGGCATAGCGCCTCCTTCATTCGCTTATGTCGGGTCCCGTCCGAGATATTGCAAGGGATGCCATCCGCGCGGGTTCTGCGCAAAGCCTAGCAGGCCGTCGCGCACGAGCGACCAGCGAATTGGATTGGCAATAGGGATGAAGTTGCGTGTCTCGATCAATGCGCGCTCGGCTTCGCTCCACAGGCGGATACGTTCTTCGCGCGCCGGAGCATCGCGTGCCTCGTCGAGCAGCCGATCCGCCTGTTCGCTGCAAATAGGGGTTGCCTGACAGGACATTTGGTCCAAATACCAGCCAGGGCTCGATATGTCGGCTACGCGATCGACAAGGATCAGGTCGGCGGGCTGGGCATAGGTTACCCGTTCGGCGTCCAGCCCGATTGTGGCCAGATCGCTGCGAATGCGCGCAAACAGGATACGGCTTCCGGTGCCGCGCGGCATGGCAATGCGCAGAGTACGAACAGGGCCATTCGCCCCTTCCCATGCTGCGATGGTCGAGCGCGCGCTGGCCTTTCTTTCCTGCACATTCCGACCAGCCCAAGTCGGACGGGGCAGCTGTTCGCGGTTGGTCAGGGCCTCCGGTGCCAAAGTCAGGGTTTCGCGCCAATCGGTGATGCCAAAGGAAGTCAGCAGACGTGGCCGGTCTATCGCCATGGCTATCGCTTCGCGGTTGGCGGCGTTTGACAGGAACGGGCCGTCGCCGGTGACCAGCAGCCCAAATAAGCCCGGAACGGCATCAAAGCGCGTGTTCGCCTCATTGCCTTCAGTAGCGGTCAGCAATGGCAGGTGCTCGAACCTGCCATTCAGTACGAGGTCGGTCTGTTCAAGTGCGAAACGGGCAAGGGCTCGGGACGGTGTATGCGCCGCGAGTATCACGCGTTTATCGTCGAGACCAATGGCTCCGTTGCTTTCTTCCAGCCGGTTGCGCAGATGCAGGCTGCCTGAAATCCGTTCCGCGATCATCGGGCCAGATCCATTGGATTTGTGGATCAAGCCAAATTCAGGCTGCGCAAGCAGTTCCAGCAAATTGGGAACCGGCGCGCCTAGCCGTATTTCCACCACCTTCCCCGTCATGGGCAGGACGCGGTCGATCTTGGCCAGTTCATTGCCGAAGCGGCTTCCCCGCAATTCCGCGATCCGGAACCGCAAGGCAGCTGCGACTTCGTCAGACCGGATTTCACGCCCGTCGTTCCAACGGGATTTTTGAAGCCTGAAAATATAGCCGAGATCGTCATCGGTCACGATCCAGCGCGCTGCGAGCGCCGGCACAACGCGGCCCTCCGAATCGAATGCGACAAGTCCCTGCGCCGTCGCGTTGCGTAGATAGGCTGAGGCTGGCGACAATGGCGTCCGCCCGACAGCGATTTCGCGCGGGCTGTCTTCTACCACGTCAACACGAAGGCGATTATTGTCTATGCCTTGCGAACAGCCAGCCAGCGAAGCGCAAAAAAACAGGGGCAATGCGCGCTTCATGGGGCCTTCCACAACGTGCGGCTGGGATGGACGTTGCCCGGATTGTCGATCCAGCCACGGACAACCGGACGCACGAGCGAGCGAGAGGCATAAGAATAGAGCGGCAGGATCGGCATATCTGACATCAATATCCTTTCCGCATCCCGCATCAACCCTGCACGGCGCAGTGTATCGGGCTCGGCCATCGCTCGCTTGAAGGCTGCATCATAAACCGGGTTTGCATAGCCTGAATAATTTTGGGCACCGGCATCGCTCAAATGCACGGCGAGGAAGTTTTCGGGCGCCGGCAGGTCGGCAATCCAGCCCGAGCGCGCAAACTGGAAATCGGCGCGTTTGAGGCTGTCGAAATGCAGGCTGGCTTCGCTGTTGAGCAGCTTTGCTTGTACGCCCAGTTTGCGCCACATCGTCGCCATGGCCACGGCGGCGCGGCGATGTTCGGTCGAACTGTTGAAGCGGATTTCGAAGCGCAGCGGTCTGGATGGGCCATAGCCTGCTTCCGCGAGCAGCTTTCGTGCCTGTTCCATCCGCTTTTCCCGGGAAAGCGATGCCCAATCAGGGGTATAGCTTGTGCCGCCATTGAGCCCGGGCGGCAACAATCCCCAGGCAGGTAGATTGCCTGCATCCACCATTTCGGTGGCGATCCATTCGCGATCGACGGCGATCGACAAGGCGCGCCGGACGCGGACATCGTCAAAGGGCGGTTGGCGTGTATTGAACGCGAAATAATAAGTGCCCAGGAAAGGGGCATTGCGCACAATGTCAGGATGCTTGTCCTTGAGCCAATGATGGCGTGAGGGTGTGTATTCACTGCCAATGTCGGCACCGCCCGCCATTATCAAACGCATGGCCGAGTTGAGATTGTCCATCGGTTTCCAGACAATCCGCACGCTTTTCGGTTTGCCGCCATGCCAGCGCGGATTGGCCTCGAGAATGAGATGCTGGCTGAGCCTCCATTCGGCCAGTCGATAGGCTCCGCTGGTGACCAGGGGGCGGTCGCCCGTCCATTTGTCGCCCGCTGCTTGTATTCTGTGAAAGGGGAGCGCGGCCATTGCGGGATGTGCCAGCAGGGCAGGGAGTTGGGGAAAAGGGTTTTCGAGTATTATTACGACCGTTCGGGCATCGCGCGCGGCAATGGATCTGACCACTCCGAACAGCGCACTGTGGGGCGAACCGCTCTGCTCGTCCTTGATGCGCGCAAAGGCCTTGCCAAACACTTCGGCACGAATGGGGACTGCATCGGAAAAAGCGAGGTCGGGTCGCAGGGTGAAGGTCCATTGCAGCCCGTCTTCGCTTGTCCGCCAGCTCTCCGCCAACCCAGCCTCTGCCTCTCCTTTGGCGTTGAATCGTGCCAGACCCTCAAACAGGTCGGCTGCGACGCGCGTGGATGCGAGGTCAGAAACAAGCTGTGGATCAAGACCGCGAGAATCGGCCTCCATCAACCGGATAATCGTATCCTGTGTGGTTCCTTCTACCCTGTCTTTTGCCCCGCAAGCGCAAAGCAGGAGAGCAAGAAACGGAACGAGCCAGCGCATCGGGCGAGTCTAGTGGCTGCAAGTTTCAAGGGCAACCGGTCAATCGCTTTTGCAAGGTGCTGGTGCGGACGGCGGGACTTGAACCCGCACGCCCAAGGGGCGACAGATTTTAAGTCTGTTGCGTCTACCGGTTTCGCCACGTCCGCACAGCCCGCGCCACATGGCACAGCGCAAGGCCTGATACCAGCGCTGTATTGCCAAAGTCGGTGATTGTTACCTGTTCAGCCGCTCGCGAATTTCCTTGCCCGGCTTGAAATAGGGCACCCGTTTTGCGGGAACGTCTACAGCATCGCCGGTACGCGGATTGCGGCCTCTGCGCGGATTGCGCGAACGCGTCGAGAATGCGCCAAAGCCGCGAATTTCCACACGCCCGCCTTCGGCCAGTCGCTGGATTATCTGGTTGAAGAACAGGTCTACAATCCGTTCAACCTCTTCGCCGGTCATCCCGGGATTTTCTGCTTCGAGTTTTTTGACCAGTTCAGATCGGATCATGGCGCATGCCTCCAAACACCCGGTCCGCAGACTCGGTTTGCACCTCAACTGGTAGAATGTTGACAGAAAAACGCCACGCTTACAACGGCATTATGATGATTTGTAAAATCGATCTGGCATAAAAAAGGGGCCGTTCCATATCGGAACAGCCCCTTTTCTAGAACTTTGGTTAGGCCTTACTTCTTGGCGCTCTTCAGGGCTTCGCCAAGAATGTCGCCGAGCGATGCGCCCGAATCCGACGAACCATATTGCTCGACGGCCTGCTTCTCTTCCGCAAGCTGCAGAGCCTTGATCGAGAAGTTCGGCTTCTTCGAACGGTCGAAACCGGTAACCATTGCGTCGAACTTCTGGCCCACCTGGAAGCGGTCAGGGCGCTGTTCGTCACGGTCACGGCCAAGGTCGGCACGCTTGATGAAGCCGGTCGCACCTTCTTCGCCAGCCTGCACTTCGAGGCCGCCATCGCGGACTTCGAGGACAGTGACGGTAACCGTGCCACCCTTTTTCAGGCCGCTCGACGAGACTGCGCCACCGGCGGTCGGTGCGCCCTTTTCAAGCTGCTTGATGCCAAGGCTGATGCGTTCCTTTTCCGGATCGACGTCAAGGACAATGGCCTTGACGGTTTCGCCCTTGCGGTGGAGGTGCAGCGCGTCTTCGCCCGAAATGCCCCAGGCGATATCCGACATGTGAACCATGCCATCGACATCGCCATCGAGGCCGATGAACAGACCGAATTCGGTCGCATTCTTGACTTCGCCTTCGACGGTCGAGCCAACCGGGTGCTTCGAAGCAAATGCTTCCCAGGGATTGTCCTGTGCCTGCTTCAGGCCAAGGCTGATACGACGCTTGTCCAGATCGACGTCGAGAACGACGACATCGACTTCCTGGCTGGTCGAAACGATCTTGCCGGGGTGGACGTTTTTCTTGGTCCACGACATTTCCGAAACATGGACCAGGCCTTCGATGCCGGGTTCGAGTTCGATGAAGGCACCATATTCGGTGATGTTGGTGACCGCGCCCGACAGGCGTGCGCCCACCGGATATTTCGCGATCGCGCCTTCCCACGGATCCGATTCCAGCTGCTTCATGCCAAGGCTGATGCGCTGGGTGTCGCGGTTGATGCGAACGATCTGCACCTTCACGGTGTCGCCGATGTTGATCATTTCCGACGGGTGGTTGATGCGCTTGTAGCTGATGTCGGTGACGTGCAGCAGGCCATCGATACCGCCCAGATCAACGAACGCACCATAATCGGTGATGTTCTTGACGACGCCTTCGATGATCTGGCCTTCGGTCAGGTTCTGGATCAGGCCCGAGCGCTGTTCGGCGCGGGTTTCTTCGAGGATGGCGCGGCGGGAAACGACGATATTGCCGCGGCGGCGATCCATCTTCAGGATCTGGAACGGCTGCGCGATATCCATCAGCGGGCCAACGTCGCGCACGGGGCGAACATCAACCTGCGAACCGGGAAGGAACGCCACTGCGCCGCCAAGGTCGACAGTGAAGCCACCCTTGACGCGGCCAAAGATGACACCGTCGACGCGGTTGCCAGCGGCAAATTCGCCTTCCAGCTTGTCCCATGCGGCTTCGCGGCGCGCACGGTCGCGCGACAGCACGGCTTCGCCGTTCATGTTTTCGACGCGGTCGACATAGACTTCGACTTCGTCACCGATATTCAGGTCGGCCTTCTGGCCGGGCATCGAAAATTCGCGCAGCGCCACGCGGCCTTCGCTCTTGAGGCCGACGTCGATCATCGCGAAGTCGTTTTCGATTGCGGTTACGGTGCCCTTGACGACGCGGCCTTCAAAGCCGCCTTCGGCGCCACCGAGTGATTCGTTGAGCAACGCTTCAAAATCGTTGCGGGTAGGGTTAGGCGAAGTTGCCATGGTTAGAGTTCCTTACTTACGCTTTATCCGGCCAATCGGTTGGTTCCGATGGTCTTTGACCAGACTGCCCTATTGGCCCCATGCCAATAAAGCGTTCGTTTTAAGAGGCTTGGCCAATCACACTATCGTCATGCTGAACTTGTTTCAGCATCCACCGTGCCACACAGACCAAAGGGTGCAGAGGCGAAATGGACCCTGAAACAAGTTCAGGGTGACGGGGCTGTGCGAAAGCAGCGCCCCGCCGCTCAACCCTTCTGAAGCGTCTGCTCCACCAGGGTAATTGCGGCTTGAACGGCCGCGCCTATAGTCAAATTGCCGGTATCAAGCAAGTGCGCGTCTTCCGCGGGTTTCAGCGGCGCGTCGGCGCGCGATAAATCGCGTTCGTCGCGGGCATGGATATCGGCGAGGATCCCCTCGAAAGTCACATCGACTCCGCGTACGACCATCTCGTCATAACGCCGCCGAGCGCGGACCTGTGCCGGTGCAGTGACGAACAGCTTCACATCGGCATCGGGCGCGATCACCGTGCCGATATCGCGCCCGTCGAGCAAGGCCCCGCCCGGCTGGTGGGCGAAATCGACCTGCCGTTTTTTGAGCGCAGCGCGCACTTCGGGATGCACCGAAACCCGGCTGGCGAGGCCACCCACTGCCTCGCTGCGTAAAGTATCGTCGGCAAGCAGCGTATCGGGAAAGTCGCAGCCTTTCAGCGCATCGCCCGCATTGTCCGGGTCGCCCCCCTCCTGCAGCACCTGATAACCGACCGCGCGATAGAGCAGGCCGGTGTCGAGGAAGGGCAAGCCGAAATGCTTGGCGAGCGCCTTTGCAATTGTGCCTTTGCCCGATGCTGTGGGGCCATCAACCGCGATGATCATTCCGCCGGTTCGCTTTTCTTTCGCAGGGCACCAACGATGCCCACGAACGCAATGATGGCCCAGGCCGCCTCCAGGATGAACGCCGCCAGGTTGAAATGCACCGACAGCGAAATCAGAAGGAAGATTGCACCTGCCAGATTGGCGATGTTGAACCAAAGCTTGTTCAGTTCTTTAGCAACATTGGCATAGGCGAAGGCGCCGATGAACAAGATGCTGCCGATAATGCCGATAATGTCGGCGGCCAAAGGCGAAAGCGTTCCGCTCATTGCGCCAATTCCGCCAGCATCGCCTCAAAGGTCGGGAAACTTGTCGCGATCGGTGAAACATCATCCACAGTCACGCCATTATAGCAATTCTGCCCGGCGACCGCGAAGCTCATCGCGATGCGGTGGTCGAGTGCGCTGGCGATGGTCGCCCCGCCCTCAAGCGGTTCGCCGCCGCTGCCATCGATGACAAGGCCGTCTGCGCGCTCCTCGACAGCCGCACCAATGGCTTTCAGGCCTGCCGCCATCAATGCCAGCCGGTCGCTTTCCTTGACGCGCAGTTCGTCGAGGCCGCTGGTGGTCGTGCGTCCTTGCGCCATGCTCGCGGCGACGAAGAAGACAGGGAATTCATCGATCATGCTCGGCGCGACATCGGGCGGGACTTCGATACCCTTCAATGCCGAATGGCGTGCGGTGATATCCGCAACCGGTTCGCCACCCACAATGCGTTCGTTCGCATAAGTGAGGTCCGCGCCCATCGCCTCGAGCATTTTGTAGATGCCGGTGCGGGTCGGGTTCATGCCGACATGGGTGACGGTGACCTCGCTGCCCGGCGTGATCAGCGCGGCGACGATCGGGAAGGCTGCGCTTGACGGATCGCCGGGGACTTCGATGGTCTGCGGTTTCAATTCGGCCTCACCGACAAGGCGGATGTGGCGGGTGCCTTGCGCATCGGTTTCGATCGACAGTTTGGTGCCAAAGCCTGCCAGCATCCGCTCGCTATGATCGCGGGTCGGCACGGGTTCGATGACCTCGGTGATGCCGGGGGTGTTGAGTCCTGCCAGCAGCACCGCCGATTTCACCTGCGCGCTGGCAACCGGCAGGCGATAGCTGACCGGCACGGCAGGGCAAATCCCCCGCACCATCAACGGAAGGCGGCCCCCCGGGCTGGCGTTGAATTCGGCCCCGGTCAGCGACAGCGGTTCGATGACGCGGCCCATCGGGCGCTTTGACAGGCTGGCGTCGCCGATGAATGTCGCGCTAATGGCATGGCTGGCAACCAGCCCCATCAACAGGCGGGTCGACGTGCCGCTATTGCCCATGTCGAGTGCATTTTGCGGTTGCAGCAATCCACCGACGCCGACGCCGTGGATGCGCCATTCGCCCTCGCCGGTGCGCTCGATCGTCGCCCCCATCGCGCGCATCGCGGCCGCGGTGGCGAGTACATCCTCACCTTCCAGCAATCCCGATACGCGGCTCTCTCCGACTGCAAGGGCCGACAGCATCAGCGACCGGTGGCTGATTGACTTGTCGCCCGGCACTTTGACCGAGCCGCGAAGTGGCCCGTGAGAGGCAAAAGAAGCGGGGCGTGGAGAGGCGCTGTGCATGGCGAGGTGCTTTGCTGTGCCATCTGCCGCAAGTCAACGCTTACACTAATTTTTGACAGGCGCGTTTCGCTGTGGCAAGGGCGGCGCCTGTTTTGCAGCGAGTCTCCTTCGCGAGACCGCATTTCACGCAATTTGAAAGGATTACAGGCCCACCATGGTGAAGGCTGAATGGGGAACCAAGCGCACCTGCCCGAAATGCGGCACGCGATTCTACGATCTGACCAAGGAAGACCCGGTCGAGTGCATCGATTGCGGCAACCAGTGGTATCCGGAACCGGTACTCAAATCGAAGCAGCCGCTGCCCTTTGAGGAAGTCGAGAAAAAGCAGGACGATGCCGATCTGGGCGATGACGATCTGGACATCGATGTCGATGCCGTCGATGGTGATGTCTCGCCCGACAATGACGTCGATCTTGGCGGTGATGACGATCTTGGCGTCGCCGGAACCGACGACGACGGCGACGAGCAGTAATATTGGATACAGGCGGGGAATTGGCAGGTCCATTTTCCCGCTTGCAAATGCAGGGGCAGTGCGGGTAAAGGCGCGCCTCTGAAATACATAGCCGCTTTGTTGTGCGGCATTCGGGGCCTTAGCTCAGCTGGTAGAGCGCTACACTGGCAGTGTAGAGGTCAGGGGTTCGACTCCCCTAGGCTCCACCATTCCCCCCATCCCTATCGGGCAACTTGCAGGTTTGCGCATCGCTTGCCGCACTGGCTTGCTGCCTGGCTCCGTCGCAGGCCTTGTTTTCACTTGGCCGCTTGCTGGCCCTCATTCTGCAAGTCCCGATCAATCTGCTCAGCGTCCTGTTTGACCTCGCTTTCAACATCCGAATAGCGCTGCTCAAAGCTTTTCTGGCAACCGGCCAGCAAAAGCAGCATCAACATCGCAACAAGCCGCATCAATAATCCTTCCGGTAGCGCACACTGACATTGGACGTGCCGTAGCTGCTCAACTGGCTGAGTAACGACAGCGCCGGTGTCAGGCTGATCTCGATCTGGCTGGCGGTATAGCCCCGCGCGTCGGTGATGATTTCCACATACACATCGTTGGTAATATATTGGCCAAGCGCGATGGCTGCCCCCCGTCCAGCCTGTTCATCCGGATTCAATATCCGCAACCGGTCAAGCCCTGTAGCGGATTGCAGCACGCCTAGTGGATTGAGCTCCCCGGGCGCGGCGCGCAGGCTGTTGAGCGAGGCGGCCAGTTGCACCGCCTGTATCGCCGAGAGTTCGGCAACCGAATTTCCAAACAGGATGCGCGCCATGATTTCGTCCTGCGGCAGGGCGGGTGTGGAAGAAAAGGCAATTTCCGGCTTGTTACCTGTACCACGCACTTCAAGGCGCACTGTCGTGCCGTCGACTTCGGCGGCTGCGATCACACGAAGCGACGCGTTTCTATATTCTCCGCCATTGAACGTCAGACGTCCTGTCTCGATCCCGAATGAACGTCCGGCAAAGCCCAGTGTGCCGCGAACCAGTTGCAAATCCCCCGTAATATGGGGGGCATCCGATGTGCCGGTGACATGCAAATCGGCTTTCCATTCAGACTCAAGCCCCATTCCGGAAATATAAAGCTCGTCCGATGCGACAAGCCTGACATCCAGTTTCCAGTTGGAGGGCAGCGAACTGACCGGGTTGGCATCGCCGGTTATGCGTGTCGGGCCGGAAGCGGATTTCCGCCGGACTCCCGTCAAGGTTGTCACGCTTGCCGCACTCTGGCGAACGATACGGAAACGGGTTTCGGGAAGGGCCAGCGTGCCGCTGACCAGCGCGCCGCTGCCGGGCGTGTTGGTAACCTCGATCTGTCCGGTAGCCGCTGTAGATATCAACTCGCTTCGGGCAAGCCTTGCGCGTTTGAGGTCAAGGTCGATCCGGGCCGGGAAACCCTTTTCGAAACTCAGGCTGATGACACCTTGCCCGCTGACGGTGCCATCACCAGCCTTGGCGGAAATTTCAGTCAGGTTCAGCACATCGTTGCTGAAAACGCCACGGAGCCGCAATTTGGTCAATCTTGTGCCATAGGCTTCGTTCTCATAGACAAGATTGTCCGAACGAAGCGATCCGGCCAGCAAGGGCTGGCGCAGATTGCCCGAAAAATCGGCTGCGACCGCAACCGGACCGGCAAGGCTTTGATTGGCAAGCGTGGCCAGAGAAAACAGCAAGTCGGACGGGCCGTTATAGCGAATCCCGCCTGAAAGTGGCGCATCGAGCAGCTTGTCGATCCAGTCGCCGGGGCCGACAGGCGGTGCCCCCAGCCTCAACTGCAGACGCCCAACCTTTGTCCCCTGACGCTGGATAAGCGCGGATACCCCGCCCCCGCTGGCATCGATGCTGCCTTTCAGGCTGACATTGATTGGCTGCGACGGAGCGCCAAGGCTGTTGCGCCGGAAACGTTTGATCTCAAGCCACCCTTGCGCCTGGGGCATGGCGTTCACCGAAGATTGTGTCCAATCGACCTGGCCGGTGGCGCGCCCGGCCAGTTCAAACCCGGGCAACATCGGGTTGAGCACTGCCAGATTGATATTCTCGATGCTCGATCGGATTTGCAGCGTGTCGGAATAGCTGCCCTCAAGCCTGACCGTTCCGTTGCCGACCTTGATATTCGACGGCAGCAGGGCATAGCCCTGCCTTTCCGGCACAATCCGTACCGGTGTGGCGGATGTGAAGGATATTCCGTTCGCCCGTCCGCGTAGTGCGACGGTCCACAACTTTGGCTCCAGTCGACCGTTGGCCGCAATCCGGAACGGGAATGTGCTGCGGCCCTCGACAAGGAACTGCGCATTCCCCTGACCATCGCGATAGTCGATTTTGCCACGAGCCGCACCGATGAACAAATTGTCGATCGAAGCATCGCCCAATTGCACATCGGCACGCAGCTGCGGCTGTTCAAAAAGGACAATGTCGGCATCGACGATCCCGCGCCCGATGCGCAATGTTTTTTGCCCTTGCAGTATGGCGTTGGTCGCGGTCGCGCTGACAACCGCCCGCTGATAGCGGCCCTGTGCCGACAGTTCGGCAGTGCCGTTAAAACCTGCACCGTTGCCGACCAATCGGCCTGCAAAGGGGCCGGATGGCAATTGATGCAATCGGCCGCCAAAGACGATACCTGAGAAATTGGCGCGTTTGACATCGAGGACGAGGTTCCGCGTTCCAGACAGGATATCGATATCGCCGTCGATCGGTCCATAGTCGGTCGCCGCGTCGAACAGCACTGAAAAGCCCTGTGCGGTTCGTGTTACAAGGGCGCTTACGTCGGCAAGCCCGATGCCCAGACCGGGACGCTTCGCGGTGACCCGGGCGATCGGCTCGGTAAGCGTCCCGCTTACCGCGATACCGACCGGGCCATATTCGGTCGAATAGCCGCTTCCGGTAAAGCGCAGGGCACCGCTATCCATCACATAGCTGCCGCTTCCGTCGTTCAGCCGCAATTTCGGTGCGGTCATTTGCGCAGAGCTAATCTGCAGAACGCCTTGTTCGGTAAGTCCGATAGCGGCGCGAACCAGCATCTGCCCGCCCAGAAAATCACGCACGCCATCGCTGAACAACTGCGTCGATCGCGCCCGAACCGTTCCCGACAAGGCGTAGTCATCGCGCATCCGGCTTTTGAGGCCAAGGTCGGCATCGATATCGAACAGCCCGACGGACTCGATCCGGTATCGGTCGATATTGCCCTTGATGCTGGCAGCAAGTTGGCCTTTCCCAAAGTCTGCTGCGCCCTTCAGCGATGCCGAAATGCGGTCCGAACGGAGGCTCAGCCGTTCGCTCAGCAAGCGTCCGTCAGCATAAGCAAGATCCCCGATCAGCCGGATATTTTCGAGTATCCGCTTGTCGGCAACATCAAACCCCGTCATCCTCCGGGCGCGGGCGGAAACGGGGATGCGATAAAAGTCGCTTGCGGCGGTTGCCACGCCTTTCGCGCTGAGGCCGAAAAAGGAAAATTCACCCCAGCGCAACTGGCCGACATTCACCGAATAATCGATTTGCGGGCCGATAATCGGGCCGTCGATAAGGAACCGCCCGGTTGCATTTTGACTGTCTATGCCGCTGGACAGCCTTACCTTTCCCGGCATCGAGAAATTGATGACCATCCTGTCGAAAAGGCTGTCGGCCAGGTCGATGGTTCCGGTGGCGTCCAGTCTGCTCTTGCCAGATACAAGATTGCCGACAATTTCCGCCGCGCGGTTTTTATAGTCGGCCACCAGATCAATTCTGAATTTGGGGCCAAGCAGATTGCCCAGCATGTCATCGCCGTCGGTCGCACCCGGAACAATGTCTCCTGCCGCCGAAAATTTCCCGTTGCGGGCGGAGATTACCAGATCGGCCCGGCGGTTGCTGCCCGCCTCTGCCTTGAGCATTCCATCCCATTGGTTCCAGCTGCCTTTGCCGTCGAGACGCAATTTGACGGGAGCTTTGAGAGCCAAAAGGCCCGATGCAAGCCCGTCTGCCGGGCCATCAAGCCGCAGCGCCATGTCGAGCCGGTCCTTGTCAGGAATCGCATCTAGATGCGCCGCCAGTGTGTCGCCTTCCCGTGTTTGTGCCGCAATATCGACCAGCGCCCGGGCGTCGACGATGCGTGCATTCGCCTGCAATCCCAGAACCTGTTCGCTACCGGTTATCGATTTGTCGAAAACAATATGATCGAGTTGCAGCCGGTCTATCCTGATGTCGATGTCGGGGAAGAAAGGTTCGCCACGATCGGGGATAATGCGCAATTCCGGCAAGCGGCGCACAAACGCTTCCTTCGCCATGAACGTGTCGATTGAAAGCCTGTCGTAAAAATAATCGAACGGATGCCAGTCGAGCTTTGCCCTCGGAATAGCGGCAAAGGTGCCCTTGTCATCCTGGATGCGGATATCGGTCAGCTCCGCCTCACCATAGATCGACCCTTCGATCCGGCCAATGCGGATGTTGAGGCCGTTTTCAAATTCATAAGCGGCAACCTGCCGGGCGATGAACTGATGCCCGGATGATGTATCGAGCCAGTAATGGACGCCGAACAGCGCTGCTGCCAGCAGCAACGCGATGGCCGCGATTGCCGCTATCCATTTCCAAAGCGCCCTCAAAATGCCTGCCCCAGCGACACATAGAAGGCGAAACGTGATTCACCCTTGCGGCGGTTGACCGGCGTTGCCACGTCGATGCGCATGGGCCCGAAATTGGTGTAGAAACGCCCGCCAACGCCCACGCCGAACCGCCAGTCATCAAATTGCGGGGTGCTCTCCTGATAGACTTGGCCAGCATCGACAAAGGCGACGGCCCCGAAATTCCCGAAACGGTAGCGAACTTCCGCCGCCGCTTCATTGAGGCTGCGGCCTCCGACCGGATTGCCTTCAATATCGTTCGGGCCGAGTTGCTGGTAACCAAAGCCGCGCACCGATCCGCCGCCGCCGCCAAAATAGCGCCGCGACGGTGGCAGGCTGTCGCGCGTCGTACCCATGATCGACCCGACCCGACCGCGAGCGGCAATCACCAGCGATTCGCCGATAGGCTGGTAAATGCTGCCATCGAGCATGCCTCGCAGATAGAAACGCGATCCCTGGCCCAGCGAAGTTTCCGGTGACAGCCGCAGGTTCAGGCGGAAACCGCGGCTGGGGTTCAGCAAATCGTCAGACCGGTCAAATCCCAGCTCGGTGGGGAGGGCCGCCACATAAAAAAGTTTCCGGTCGCGTGCCATCCGCGCGATTTCGAACAGGCTTTCATAAGTGGCGAGCAGTTCCAATCCGACGGAATAGGTCAGTTTCTTCTGCCATATCGGTGTCGACTGATAGGAGAGGGTTCCCGCAAGCCGACCCGTATAGGCGCTGAAAGCATCGTAATTCTTGTGGAGCGCCGAAAGCGACAAGCCGATTGTTCGATCGCGCTTTCCGGCGTTGGAGCGGTTGAATATGACCCCCAATGCCTGTTCCTGCGTACCCAATATCCCGCTTGCCGACAGGGAGCCCTCAGGCGGAAAAAGGTTGCGGTGGGTCCAGCTGCCTTCGGCGCGAAACCCTCGACTGGTTTCATACCCGGCAGAAGCGGCAATCGTCCGGGCCGGGCCGGCTTCCTGCCTGACCAGAAGGTCGGCATAGGCGGTGCCGTCGGGCGCGGTTTCGGTGCTGGCCACCGGTTCGATGGAGACGGTAGATAATAGTCCCGTCGCAACCAGCGCTTCACGCAGGTCGTCGACCATGCGTGCATCATACAGCTCACCGGTCTTGAAACGGCGCAGTATCGCAACATGGTCTGAACTGAACACGGGATTGCCTTCGGTCAGCACCTTGCCGAAATAGCTTTTTGCGCCCGTTGCGACGGGTAAGCTATAATCCCCGGTAGCCTGCGCTTCATCGAGCAGGATGTCGCGTTGCCCGACTTGCGCAAAGGGATAGCCATTTTGCGGCAATGCCAGCGAGATTTGCGCTTCGGCCGCTACAATCTCGTCGGCGACAATCGGATCGCCTGTCTTCGGCGGGAAGTTCGGACGGATGATGCTTTCGCTGATCTCCACCGGGGCATCGAAGGCGATGGTTCCCAGTCGGTAGCGCTGCTCCGGACGGACGCGGAAGGTAATTTCAATCGGCCTGTCGCCGGTTTCGGATCGTTTCGAAGACAGGTTGACCTTGCCGTCATAAAATCCTTCGCTCGCCAATATGTCGGTCAGCAGCTGCTGGTCCATACGGGCGCGGGCATTGATAGCCGAGCGGCTGTCGGCAGTGCCCCCGTTGACGCTCAAGGAAGAAAGTTCGCGGAACCGGTTGGTGATCCGGCCGAAAATGGCGGCATTGTCGCCCGCCGATTCAAGCCCCTCAATCTGCACGGCATAGCGCACTTCGGCATCGGCATCCCCGGATTCTTCCGCGCCCCCGTCTGCCAAAGGTTCTGCTTCGAAAGTTTCGAGCGATGGCAATGGCTCGTCTATCGCATTGTTCAGGGGTTCAAGGCCGCTATCCTCTATATCCTCGGACGGGGCTGGCGATGGTTCGGCTTCGTCGACCATAGTTTCGTCAAGCGACGGGATAGACCTCGAAAACTCGTCATCCGGAATGATGGGGTCTGTCGGCGCGGGATCTTGCCCGGCAACTGCGGCCGACGCCAATACGAGTGCGATACATGCCAGACCGGATTGCAAGCGATTCATTGCAGAGAAATTATCCCAGCTTTTCAACAGTTGATTGCTCAATATGGAAGCGCGGAATGTCCATCGCCGACCAGGCAATATATTTAAAGTCACTTTGACGATTGCCAATCACCTGCCTACCAGCTGCAACGCGCTGCCATGGGCTTTCAGCCAGCGGTCTGCGGCTTTCCTGTCGCCTTCAAATAGTTCTTCAAACCAGGCATAAAAGGCCGGGCTGTGGTCCATGTGGCGCATATGAGCTACCTCATGCGCGATCACCGATCGGCGGACGAAGGGCGGCGCCATGATCAGCCGCCAGCTGAGCGAAATCGTGCCGCGTGAGGAACAGCTGCCCCAACGGCTGCGCGGATCGCCGATTGCCAGTGCGGGCGTGATTTCACCTGCTTTCCCGCAATATTCCGAGATGTCGTGGGCATAAACCGGCCGTGCCGCTTCGCGCAGCCAGCGAATGATGCGAGGGCCGACCAGTTCCTCCGGGCCGCCCACATGCAGTTCGAAACCTTCTGCCCCTTCGACACGCGCAACGCTGCGGCTGTTGCCCACATTCCAGGTTATCCGGTGCGGTTCACCCAGATAGGCGACATGGGCGCCATGCCCGAGCTTTGCGACGGCAGGGGCCGTTTCAAATCGCGTCGCTATCCACTGTCGTTTCTGGGCAACGAAATCGAGCGCGGCAGCGGTTGGCGCATAGACCGGCATGGTAATCCGGATTTCGCGCTTGATTGTATCGGCGCGCATCGAGATCCGCCGCGCCTGGCTGGTGCGCCTGATGCGGACAGGAACCGGCTGCCCCTCTATGTCCACAACCGGATCACCGGCCTTCGGATCAGAGAGGCTGCTCGACAATATGGTTTTCAAGCGGTCCAGCATGGAGTTCCGATATTGCCCGACCTTTGACCGATATGCCAGCACGATGCACAGCCTCTGGATCGCCGCAGACCAGATAATGCCATTCGGGCAGTGGATTGCCATTGGCGCGCAGCACATAGGCGCAGGTCGATGGCAACCAGGGATAGCTGTCGATGCTCCGCCGGTTCAGCCGGATGCAATCGGGGACATGCATCCGCCGGTGCCGGTAATCGGCGCAGCGGCAGCTTTTGAGATCGAGAAGCTTGCACGCAACATTGGTCGGGTAAATGCGGCCGGTATCCTCATCCTCGACCTTGTGCAGGCAGCATTTCCCGCACCCGTCGCACAGCGCCTCCCACTCTTCGCGATTGAGGGCTTCTATCGGTTTTTCCCAGAAAGCGCGTTCGCTCAACTCAGCGAACCCACTTCGCGAGTTCCGCCGCCACCAGCTTCGGGTCGCCTTCATTGGCTTGGGTATTGGGCGTGTCGGCGGGCAGCAGCGCCAGAGGCTTGCCATCCGGCCCCATCAGGAAAGGCGTCTGGCTGTGGCTCATCAGATAGCTTTCCGCGCTGGAGCCTTCGACGCGTTCATAATGGACCGCAAAGGCCTTGGCGGCTTCCGCGATTTGCTCATCGCTCCCCGTCAGACCAATCAGTCGCGGATGAAAGGCAGACACGAACTGTTTGAGCACCGCAGGCGTATCGCGCTTTGGATCGACGGTGATGAACAGCGGCTGCACTTTGCCCGCAAGCTGGGGTTCGGCCTTTTCGAACTGCGACAGGCCGGCCATCAAATGCTGCATGTCCGGCGTGCAGATATCCGGGCAGTTGGTGTAGCCGAAATAGACGATGCGAAATTTGCCATCAAATTCGCTATGGCTGCGCTGCTTGCCATCCTGATCGGTCAAAGTGAAAGGGCCGCCGATTGCGGCACCCGCAAGCGGCGCCTGCGATAAGGGGGCTTGTTCACTGGACGGGCCACAGGCTGCAAGTGCAAATGCTGTGATAAGAAATGTGACATTTTTGTTCATGGCAGCGCCAGCCATGGTCTGTTAAGGGCGCGAATTCAAGTTTGCATCTTTCGATTCAGGACAGGGGCCATGCTTCTCATTCGAACCAAATCGCGCGCCTTCCTTCTGGGGGCTATTGCCGCAGCTTTGATATCGCAGCCAGTACTGGCGCAGTTTTCGGACAGCTATAATTTTTTGAAGGCCGTGGATGAGCGTGACGGAGCGGAAGCGGAAAAATATCTGAACGAACCCGGCTCGGTTATCGTCAATACAAAACGTGACCAGACCGGTGAGACGGCGCTGCATATCGTGGTGGCGCGCAAGGATGATACCTGGCTCAACTATTTGCTGCTAAAAGGCGCGAACCCCAATCTGGCAGACCGGAAGGGCGTTACCCCGCTAATGCTGGCGACCCAGATGGGCTTTGTCGAAGGTGCAGCCCGGCTGATCAAGAACAAGGCGAGTGTCGATGGCACCAATCGCAGCGGCGAAACGCCGTTGATCCGTGCGGTGCAGTTACGCAACGCGGAAATGGTGCGCCTGCTGTTGAAATCGGGAGCCAATCCGGACAAGCGCGATGCCCTTGCCGGGCTGAGTGCGCGTGAATATGCGGCGCAGGATGGTCGCAACAGCGCAATTTTGGGCATAATCGAGAGAGGCGTCCAGCCTGAAGAGCCCAAGAAAAGCGGCGAACTCGATTTTTCGGGGATTGGCGAGCAGAAATAGGCTCTTTCAGGACGCGTCGCTCATCTGCATCCTGACTTTCGGCAGCCTTTTTGCCTGCGGTGCCACAGATATGGCGCGCGCAGGCAAAGGCTTTCATCCTGAACTCAATATTTGCTGAGTTCGACATCCATCGAGCGATAGCCGTGAACGAAGCAACCCGCGACGCGGGCGGGTTCGGCCACCACGTTCGGGCGTAACCGGCGCTTGGCCATTTCTTCCAGAAGAACACGAATCTGCAGTTCGGCAAGGCGCGCGCCGACGCAACGGTGGATACCATAGCCGAAGGAGAGATTCCGCCGCGCATTTTCGCGGTCGACGATCAGCTTGTCGGCATTGTCGAAAACGCTTTCGTCGCGGTTTGCCGAAAGATACCACATGCCGATCTTGTCCCCCGCCTTGATCGGCGCGCCGAACAGGTCATGGTCGCGCAATGCCGTGCGGCGCATATGCGCGAGCGGCGTCTGCCAGCGGATGACTTCGCTGACTGCATTGGGGATCAGTTCGGGATTTTTTTCCAGTTTCTCGCGCTCGTCCTGGAAACTGTGCAGGCCATAGGCATAGCCCGACATCGAATTGCGGGTGGTATCGTTGCCGCCGACAATCAGCAGGATCAGGTTCCCCATATATTCGAACTGGGTCATGTCCTTCATCGGTGAATGGATCATGCGACTGATGAGGTCAGGCGCTTCGCCGCGGCTCTTGCGTTCGTCCCAAAGCCGCTGGAAATAGGCACCCATTTCGAACATTTTTGCAAGGCGTGCCTTGCGTGTCTCCTCGGTGCGGAACAATTCGACATCGCCCGCCCAATCCGACCATTCGGTCAGCAGACGCCGATCCTCCCACGGGAAATCGAACAGCAGCGCCAGCATCTGCGTCGTCAGTTCGATCGAGACCTTGTCCACCCAGTCGAACGCGGTGCCGACCGGAAGCGAATCCAGAAGCTCGCCGGTACGGCGCCGGATATCGGCAGCCATGCGTTCCATTTCGCCTGGGGTGAAGGCAGGCGCGATGACGCGGCGTTCTTCGGTGTGCTTGGGCCGATCCATCGCGATGAACATGGGCATGACGATGCGTTCGTCTTCGGGAATCGGCTCATCAAGCGCTTCGTCGTCGACCAGCGTGATGCCGCCATGTTCGAACGACGAGGAATAGATATCCGGCAACGCCTCCACATGCTGGATGGCCTTCAGCGTGGTGACGTTCCAGTAACTGCCAAAGCTGCTGCCCTCGACCTTGTTGATCGGGGCCTGCTCGCGCATTTCCTTGAAAATTGGATGCCAGCGATCTTCGACATAGATTTCCGGACGGGTGACATCCCATTCATGGGGGCACTGGACGACTTTCCAGGGCAGCTTCTCGCCGGATTCGGTTGCCGATGTATCGAGCACAGGGGCAGTTGCCATATTCAGACTCCTCTCTTTGCTGCGGAGAGTGCCATTGCTGACAACAATGTCAATCCCGTTTCGATACGCAACTTAATTTGCGGTCAGCAAATCAACCCGGAAGCTTGACGAGGCCGAACAATTTCTTGCCCCCCGTTTCCTTGATGCGACCAGCACTGCCCGACTTCATGACATTGCGTCGAAACAGGTAGACACCGACGCGCAGGATGATCAGCACGAATAATGCCTGCCAGACCACCGCGAGAAGGTGCGGCCACAATGTTGCGTCCTGCGCCGCACGGGCGATCATGGCGAAAGGAGAGGTGAACGGGAAAAGGCAGGCAAACAGCTCGATGGGCTCGCCCAGCTTTGTGACGGTGTACATTGCGAAGAAGAAGTTGATGAGTTGCGCCATTGTCACCGGCATCGAAAGTGTCTGCACTTCGCGCACCGTCGCCGCCATTGCGCCTATGCCAAGGAACAGCGAGCCGAGGATGAGATAGGCCATCGTAAAATAGACCACGCCGAGCAAGACAAATACCGGCCAGCCGACAGCGGGCGTTGGCAGGCTCGGCAAGGCCGGTCCGGACAGGCTCGCAAGCCCGAAGCCGACTGTTGTCCAGACGGCGATGCCGACAAAGGCCATGGCCAGCATGGCGAACAGCTTGCCCAGGAAAACGGAATCCATGGGAACGGCGGCGGCCAGGATCTCGATAATCTTGTTCGCCTTTTCCTCGACCAGATTGGACAGCACCATGCCGGCCAGCAACATGGTCAGCATGAAAAGCAGCACCTGGGTCGCTTGCGCTGTAACCAGTCGCTGCTGTTTCTCATTGCCTGCGCTGCGTTGCACCAGCCGTGTTTCGACGGGTGGCAGCGCCATTGCGTCGGCATTCATGGCAAAAGCTGAAAGCATCGCGACTTCGCCCTGGTAGCTTTCAATCGGCCCGCGTGTTCCGGTGAGTATCGGTTTTTCGAGCGTGCCGCCCAACACTGCGGCAAGCCCGTTGGCTTTATCATCCAGCAACTTCTCAGGCGGCACATTATGTGCGGATTGGGCCAATTGCTTCAACTCGGGCAAGCGCCGCTCGCCGATTTGCGCCGCCAATGTCGAGCGGGCCGCCAGCAACTGGCGGCTGTCTTCGGCTGACATCGCCACGCCGACGACCGGGCGGTCTATGTCACGCGCGACCTGCCCGCCCAACAGACCCGCCGCCCCACCGACCAGCAAGGGGAACATCGGACCGAGCAGGAAGAAAAAGAAGGCTTTGGAAAAAATGATCGCCGTGAAATCGCGGCGGCCGATGACAAAGGCGGCGCGGATGGTCTCGATCATAGCAATTCCTCCGCTGTGTGGGCATCCATTTCGGCAGCGGCATCTTCTCCGGCAATCGCGACAAAGGCATCGTGCAGGCCGGGGCGTTCGATCGAAAGTGATCGCACCCCTGCCTTGCCTTCAACAAGTGCTGTGAGCAAGGGTTCAACCCCGCTGTCGGGCAATGTGAAGTGCCACCAATTGCCTTCATGCCGGGCGTCGTCCGGAAGCGCTTTGCGCCACGGGCCATCGACGCTTTCGGTTTCAAGATGCACCTGCGGGCGCAACCTGTCGCGCGCGGTCGATACCAGTCCGTCGAAACTGACTTTGCCCTTGGCGATAATCGCAATGCGTTCGCACAGCCGCTCGGCATGCGCGATGACATGGGTGGAAAAGATGATCGTAACCCCGCGCTCCGCCTGCGCCCTGATCATCCGCTCCAGCTTTGCCTGATTCAAGGCGTCGAGGCCGGAAAAGGGCTCGTCAAGCACGATGAGTTTGGGATCGTGAACGATGGTGCCGAGCAATTGCACCGTCTGCGCCATGCCTTTTGACAGCTGTCGTATCTGGCGATCGGCGGCATAGCCCAGCCCCGCCTCTTCCATCAATTCGCGCCCGCGTCGTTCACCGTCCTTCAACGGCATCCCGCGCAGCGCGCCCATGAAGGCGATCGTGTCGACAGCCCGCATCGATTGATACAGTCCGCGTTCTTCGGGCAGGTAACCGACCAGCTTCGATTGGCTCAGCGGACGGTCTGATCCCAGCAAAATGCGGGTGCCTGCATCGGGATCGATAATGCCCAGCAGCATGCGGATGGTGGTCGTTTTGCCTGCGCCATTCGGCCCCAATATGCCATAGATGCTACCTTCGGGGACATTCAGGTCGATGCCGTCCACGGCGCGGAATCCGTCGAACTGCTTGACAAGCCCGCGTGCCTCGATTGCATGCATATTGGTAAATCGCCCCAAAACTGATCCGGTACCCGAAATAGGGACAGCGCGTGAAAAGACACAAGACAAATTTGGTTAACGCCCTGAAGGAAAAGGCGAGGGGGGAGGGTTTTGCCGATTGCCGCGTCGCACCCGGCGATCTGGCGCCAGCGGCCGGCAAGCGTTTGCGCCAATGGCTGGATGAGGGGCGCCATGGCGACATGCTGTGGATGGCCGACCGCGTAGATCAGCGGGCGAGCCCTGAAGGCCTTTGGCCCGAAGTGCGGTCGGTCATCATGCTGGGCATGAGCTATGCGCCAGAGACCGATCCGATGCTATTGGAGGCGCAGCCGCAACTGGGGCGCATATCGGTATATGCCCAGCGCAAGGACTATCACGATGTGGTCAAAGGCGCGCTCAAACGGCTGGCGCAATGGTTCGTCCACCAAACGGGCAGCGAGGTGAAAGTGTTTGTCGATACGGCGCCAGTGCTTGAAAAAGCACTGGCCGAAGCGGCGGGGCTGGGCTGGCAGGGCAAGCACAGCAATATGGTAAGCCGCGAACATGGCAGCTGGCTTCTTCTGGGTGCAATCTACACGACCGCCGAGTTGGAACCTGACATACCGGGACACGATCGTTGCGGGTCGTGCAATGCCTGCCAGATCGCGTGCCCGACCGACGCCTTTCCCGCGCCCTATCGCGTCGATGCGCGCCGCTGCATTTCCTATCTGACGATTGAGCTTAAAGGGCCGATTCCGCACGAGTTCCGCCGCGCCATGGGCAACCATATCTATGGCTGCGATGATTGCCTTTCTGCGTGCCCCTGGAACAAATTTGCCGAAACAGCCTCGGTAAACAAGGCGCTGGTGCAGCGGATGGAATTGTCGGATTTGCCATTGGCTCGTTTGCTTGCACTCGACGATGGCGCATTCCGGCAGTTGTTTGCCGGCACGCCGATCAAGCGGACCGGGCGTGATCGCTTTGTCCGCAATGCCGCGATTGCTGCGGGCAATAGCGGAGATGCCTCCCTCGTCCCGCCGCTGGTGCAATTGCTCGACGATGCCAGCCCGCTGGTGCGCGGTGCAGCCATCTGGGCGCTGGCGCAGCTCGATATTGCCCGATTTTCGTTGGAAAAGCGTGCTCGACTCAAATTTGATTCGGATGAAACGGTGCTTCAGGAGTGGGAGGTCAGCGCGCCATCAGCGCATTGACGCATTGCGCGCGGTCTACCTCTGCCCCGTCGCTGCGCCGCGCATCGACATGGGTTACAATCTCTGCCCCATTCCTGCCGTCGGGATATAGATAGGCATCCAGGATGCAGGCGCGACCGCTGAACTGCAGCTTGCGCCCCTGCACCTCGATAACATCGAGCCGCGGCGGACCGAACATGCGGACCAGCGTTCCCATATCCTTGCCCATAACGGCCTCCAGTCCCTTCGAAGACAGCGCCGGTCGCGTTGGCGGTGCCGATGCGGCGGGTCTATCCAGCGGCGCCGGGGTGCTTTGCGGGCGTTTGGGCTCGGCGTCCGCTCCGCCGCAGGCCGTCAGCATCATTGTCGCGATTGCGATCGAGGCAAATCTCTTCACTTGGTTGTCACCCTGAATTTTCCATGCGCCATATGCACGGCAGACGCGGTGGCGACAACCGGGACGACGAATTGCAACAGCGGCACCATCATGCCTGCTGCACCTGCCAGTCCCAGCATCAGCCTTTCACCTTTGCCGAAGGCGGCGAGGTGGTGCCCGTGCCGCGCGACCAGCATATCCTCCAGATCGCGACCCAGCAGCAGCGCGTTGACGCCGAGAAACACCAGCGGGGCACCGATGCCGGTAACCAGCAGGACCAGATAGAATGGCAGCGCCACCAGATTATATCCCAAAGCGCGCATGGCAGACCGCATGCCCATGCGTGCCGACTGCCAATTGCCCGGACGCTTGCCGCGCGCGGCTTCAAACGGGTAATGCTTCGCTTCGATGATATCGATAATATCGTCGGAAAAGACCCAGATGATGGCGATCACGATCATTCGAAAGAGCACCAGCCCGCCGATCAGCAGCACGGCAATTGCCGCCACGGCACTCAGCCCGCCATCATCGGCATAGCCGAGGGCATGGAACAGCCAGTCCATCGCATACCACAGACCGACGCCCAATATGACGAAAGCGAGCAGGGTGAGCAGCATCACCCGTGCAAGGATGCGCATGATCCCCTTGTCCGAAAGGCTGGCGAAGCCGAGCGAGATGGCCCTGAACATTTCCTCCAGATAGTGCAGGTGTATTACACATGCAAGCCACTTGCCCTTTTGCCTCGGTCGCATTAGGGCGCGCCAAACTCTTTGCAGGAACCCTTGATGACGCAACCCCGTTACGACGTGCTGGCCATCGGCAACGCCATCGTCGATGTGATTTCCGATGCCGATGATGCCTTCATCGCTGCGCAGAACCTCAACAAGGGCGGGATGACGCTGATCGATGCAGAGCGGGCGCAATCGCTCTACGATGCCATGGGCCCCGGTCGGGAAATCAGCGGCGGGAGTGCGGCGAATACGCTGGCCGGACTTGCGCGTCTTGGCCACAAGACTGCCTTTATCGGCCAGGTCGCGCAAGACCAGTTGGGCGATGTCTTCGCGCATGACATTCGGGCCACCGGCATCGATTTCGATGTGCCCGCGCGCCCCGGCCAGCCGCCGACCGCGCGCTGCCTGATCCTCGTCACGCCCGACGCGCAGCGGACGATGAACACCTTCCTCGGTGCCGCCCAGTTCCTTCCCGAAACCGCGATCGACAAGACGAAGATTGAGGGTTCAGCCTGGCTCTATCTGGAAGGCTATTTGTGGAACGCGCCTGAATCGCGGGCGGCGATGACGGTCGCGATCGCCATTGCCAAAAATGCCGGGCGCAAGGTTGCGCTGACCCTGTCAGATGCCTTTGTCGTCGATGGCCATCGCGACGAGTTTTTCGCGCTGATGGATGACGGTTTGCTCGACCTGCTATTTGCCAACGATACCGAAGTGCGGGCGATGATGCAGACCGACGATACCGGCGCTGCGGTGGCGGCACTTGCCGCGTGGGTGCCGATGCTGGTCTGCACCCATGGCGCCGCCGGGGCAGAGGCGCATCGCGGCGACGAACATGCGCGCGTTGGCGCGGAACATGTCGAGCGCGTCGTCGACACGACCGGTGCAGGCGATCTTTTCGCTGCGGGTGTTTTTGCAGGGCTGGCGGAGGGTCGGAGCCTCAAGGATTGCCTGACCATGGGCGCCGTCTGCGCCGCTGAAGTCATCAGCCATTATGGCGCGCGGCCCGAGGCGGATATCAAGGCGCTCGTTGCCGAACGCCTTTCATTCCAATAAAGCCAGCGGCTGCACGACGCGAGGCGACCAGACCTTCCGCATCCCGTTTCAGGTGGCTTTCGCCATATCCTCTCCCCCGGATAGTATCGGTTGCGACCCGATGGGCAGGAATATTAGCGGGATGTCCCACTTTGAAACATGATGTTACATATTTCTGACCTGCTGTGAAATGATTGTAGCACTCATCGCGGTGGATTGCCCCTGGGATGCGACAGGCCGAAAATTGACGAATATCAATTTGTCAGCAGGCCCGGCTGTGCCACTGTCCGGCAAAGGGAGGATGAAGATGCACGACAGGCAGGCAAAGCTGGCGCTGGTTGAAAAGAGCCTTGAGCGCGCGGCAGAGGAGATTGGCGATATCACTGCGCCGCTGATGGCGCGTTTCTACGCCGCGCATCCGGCGGCAGAGGCGAGTTTCGAACATCACGGCCTTGGCAAGCGCGCGCTGCTCGAGGCGGAGATGGTCGGCAATGTCCTTTATTGCCTGATGACCTGGTTCGAACGGCCCGAGGAGATCCGCATCATCCTCTATGATTCGGTGCCGCACCACCAGGAAACGCTGAAGGTCGAGCCCGGCTGGTACGAAGGGATGCTGTGGGCGGGGATCGAGCTGATCGAGGAAACGCTGCCCGAAGATGCGCTGGACGAGCGGTCGGCCTGGGAAGAGATGCGCGCCGGATTGGCCGAGACAATCACGAAGGCGCGCAGCTTTATCGGCTGAATGTGCGGGAAGCGGTGGGTTTAACCGGGGTTCACGCGAAGACGCGAAGAATTCGTCCGCGCGAAGCGCATTCTTTAAAGACGCAACTGTTCCGTAAATTCGGACGTTGAGGATTTTGAGCGGCTTCGCCGGTTGGCCTTCTTCGCGCCTTCGCGGCTTCGCGTGAAATAGAGAAAGCCGGTGCGCGAACTGCCGGGGACAATTCACGGCGCCGCGCTTGGGACAGTCCCCGCGCGGCGGCTTTACCCTTCCGCAGGCTGCGCGACCGTTACAGGGCCGACTTCCTTCAGGCATTCCTTGACCGGCGCGAGGTCTTCCATGCTGGTGGGCGGATTGGCGATCAGCTCCTGCACGCTCTTGCCCGCCATCAGCCTGTCGGCGGCGCAATCGCAGACCTTGTTGAGGTCGACATTCACCCCCTCGGGCACCTGCCCCTCTGCAGTCGCGGCGCAACTGGAAACCAGCGACTGGCGCACGGTCGATTTCAGATTCTCGTCCACCACCCCGCCTTCACCGCAGGAGGCAAGCGCAAACAGGGCGATCGGGGCAAGCGAAAGGGCAGCAAAACGCATCTGGGGCAACTCCTCTGGTTGGTTGCTGCCGATATGGGGTGGGGTGCGGGGATTTGAAGGGGGCACTAAATTCCTCTCTCCTTCAAGGGAGAGGATACGGAGCCTTCGCCGAGTAGGAGAGAGGGGCTTACTTCGCCCGTTCCAACAATGGCTTCAAATAATGCCCAGTATAGCTGGCTCCCACCTTCACCACCGCCTCCGGAGTCCCCTCCGCCACAATCTCCCCGCCCTTGACGCCGCCTTCGGGGCCAAGGTCGATGATCCAGTCCGCCGTCTTGATCACATCCAGATTATGCTCGATCACCACCACGCTATTCCCCTGCTCGACCAGCCGGTGGAGCACCTCCAATAGCTTTCGCACATCTTCGAAATGCAGGCCGGTGGTCGGCTCGTCCAATATATACAGCGTCTGGCCGGTGGAGCGCCGCGACAGTTCCTTGGCGAGTTTCACGCGCTGCGCCTCGCCGCCCGACAGCGTCGTTGCCTGTTGGCCGACCTTGACATAGCCGAGGCCGACTTCGGCGAGCATCGCCATCTTGTCGCGGATGGGGGGCACGGCCTTGAATATCTCCACTGCATCCTCGACCGTCATGTCGAGCACGTCGGCGATGGAAAGGCCCTTCCACTTCACCTCAAGCGTTTCGCGGTTGTAGCGTTTGCCGTGGCATTCCTCGCACGTCACATAAACGTCGGGCAGGAAGTGCATCTCGATCTTGATCAGGCCGTCGCCGCTGCAGGTTTCGCAGCGCCCGCCCTTGACGTTGAAGCTGAACCGGCCGGGCTTGTAACCGCGCGCCTCGCTTTCGGGGAGCCCTGCAAACCAGTCACGGATATTGGTGAAGGCGCCGGTGTAGGTTGCGGGGTTTGACCTTGGCGTGCGGCCGATGGGGGACTGGTCGATGTCGATCACCTTGTCGCAATGTTCGAGGCCGGTGACCTTGTCATGCGCGCCCGCGATCATCCGCGCGCCGTTCAATTGCCGCGCGGCGGCGGCGTAGAGCGTGTCGATGGTGAAGCTCGACTTGCCCGATCCCGATACGCCGGTGATGCAGCAGAATGTGCCTAATGGAATCGATGCCGTGACATTCTTCAGGTTGTTCGCGCGCGCGCCGTGCAGCGTCAGTTTCTTGCCATTGCCCTTGCGGCGCTTTTTAGGGACAGCGATTTCGCGGGTGCCGTTGAGGTAATCGGCGGTCAGGCTGCCCTTGGCTTTCAGGATGGTGTCGAGCGGGCCTTGCGCGATCACTTCGCCGCCATGCACGCCCGCGCCGGGGCCAAGATCGACGATCCAGTCGGCAGTGCGGATCGCGTCCTCGTCATGCTCGACAACGATCACGGTGTTGCCAAGATCGCGCAGCCGCTGCAACGTGGCGAGCAGCCGGTCATTATCCTTCTGGTGCAGCCCGATGCTCGGCTCGTCGAGCACGTAGAGCACGCCCGACAGGCCCGAGCCGATCTGCGAGGCAAGGCGGATGCGCTGGCTCTCCCCGCCGCTCAAGGTGCCGCTGGTGCGATCGAGGTTGAGATAATCGAGCCCCACATTGTTGAGGAAGCCCAGCCGTTCGTTGATCTCTTTCAGGATCGCCTTGGCAATCTGGCTCTGCGTGGCGGTGAGCTTTTCGTCGAGGCTGCTGAACCATATCAGCGCGTCCGCGACGCTCATTCGCGTGGGCTGCGAAATATCGGTCATCGCGATTTTGACGCTCAGCGCCTCGGGCTTGAGCCTTGCACCATGACAGGTCTCGCAGGGCTGGCTGGTCTGGAACTTGCCCAGCTCCTCGCGCATCCACGCGCTGTCGGTCTGCAACATGCGGCGGTTGAGGTTGCCGATCACGCCCTCGAACGGCTTGCGCACGGTATATTCCTTGCGCCCGTCCATGAAGGTCAGCTCGACCGGCATCCCGCCGGTGCCGTGGAGGATGATCAGCCGCTGGTCGGGCTGGAGCGCGTTCCACGGGGTGTTGAGATCAAAGTCATAGGCTTTCGCAAGGCTCGCCAGCACCTGCATGTAATAGGGCGAAGGCGGGTTCGATTTCGCCCAGGGCACGACAGCGCCCTGCTTGAGCGAAAGCGCCTCATTGGGGACGACAAGCTGCGGATCGAACTCCAGCCGCTCGCCCAGCCCGTCGCAATCGGGGCAGGCGCCCTGCGGGGCGTTGAAGCTGAACAGGCGTGGTTCGATTTCGGCGATGGTGAAGCCGGATACGGGGCAGGCGAATTTTTCGCTGAACACGATGCGATTGGGGGGCAGGCCGGTGCCTTTGAGATTCCCTTCCCGCTTGCGGGAGGGGTCAGGGGAGGGGGAGTCAGCTTCAGGCCCTCCCCCGGCCCCTCCCGCAAGCGGGAGGGGAGTCGCGCCCTTAAATTCCGCCCTCGCCTCACCGAACGCCGTGGGTACAAAATCCGCCGCACCCATCGCCTCGGCCACCGTTCCATCGGCCAGGTCAATAAAAGCCAGCCCCTCGGCCAGCTTCAGCGCCTGTTCGAAACTGTCCGCCAGCCGTGTCTGGATGCCGTCCTTCACGACGATGCGGTCGACGACAACTTCGATGTCATGCTTGTATTTCTTGTCGAGCGCGGGGGCTTCCTCGATCGGATAAAATTCGCCGTCGATGCGCACGCGGGTGTAGCCCGCCTTCTGCCATTCGGCGAGTTCCTTGCGATACTCGCCCTTGCGCCCTCGCACCACGGGGGCGAGCAGATAGGCGCGCGTGCCTTCGGGTAGTTGCATCACCCGGTCGACCATCTGCGTCACCGTCTGCGCCGTGATCGGCAGGCCGGTGGCGGGCGAATAGGGCACCCCGACCCGCGCCCAGAGGAGGCGCATATAGTCGTAGATTTCGGTCACGGTCGCGACCGTGGAGCGCGGATTGCGGCTGGTGGTCTTCTGCTCGATCGAGATTGCAGGGCTCAGCCCCTCGATATGCTCGACATCGGGCTTCTGCATCATTTCGAGGAACTGGCGCGCATAGGCGCTTAGGCTCTCAACATAGCGCCGCTGCCCCTCGGCATAGATGGTGTCGAAGGCCAGGCTAGATTTGCCGCTGCCCGACAGGCCGGTGATCACGATCAGCTGGTCACGCGGCAGATCGATATCGACGCCTTTGAGATTATGCTCGCGCGCACCGCGCACCGAAATATGGGTCAGGCTCATGGCGTGGGTATGTTCCAGATTTGTTCGCAAAGCGCAAGAGTGCGCCCGTGCCAAAATGAGATGGCGAGCGTCGCAGGGTTTTGCAACCCGGCGCTTTTGCTGTAAATTGAACAACATGCGACCTGGGGGCAGATTCGTAGCGTATCGAAACGCTTTGGACGCGATGCTTGGCATTGCTGCCTTTGCTGTGCCTGCCATGGCACAGTCAGAGATTGTTTTCCAGTCGGGCACAGGGGATGCGACGGTCGTTACCGCGCAGCCAACCGGTCTGGCATTCAAGCGCTTTTCGTGCACGGGTTTCCAGGAAGCCAAGGCGAAACTGCTTTCGGCCTATTCAGAGGAATCATCGGAGAGTATCGCCGCGCCGCAACACCGGCTTGATCGCTCGCTGCTCGACGAAACGCTGGCCAGCTATGAAAAGCATGTCTGCCTGTGGGGCAGCGGGAGCGGCCCGTCGATGATCGTGGTGGTCGATTTTGCCAAGCGCAGCTCCGAACCGCGGCTTTATGCGCTCGACCTTGAAAGCGGACAGGGGATTGATACGCCGGTGGTGGTTGCGCACGGCATCGGGTCCGACCCCGATGATGATGGCTATGCCGATGCCTTTGGCAATGTTTATCAAAGCTGGATGTCCTCGCTGGGTGCGGCGCGCGGAGGAGAGCTGTATCGCGGACGCAACGGCCTGTCGTTGCGGCTTGACGGGCTCGATCCGTCGAACAGCGCAATGCGCCAGCGCGACATTGTCGTGCACAGCTATGCGGCGGAGCGTCGGCGCTATTTCAACTATAGCCTGATGTCGGCGCGCGGCGGCAAGCCGGGGACGAGCGAAGGGTGTTTCGTCGTCGAGCCGCACCGGCGCGACTGGCTGTACGACCGGCTACGCGACGGCGGCTTTCTCTATGCAGGCCTGGGCAAGAAAAGTCTTGAAGTGCGGCAGCAACTGGTTGCAGGCAATCCTGTCGCGCCTGTGCGAAGTTCGCTGGACGAAGTGACTTTCCGGCAGGGAACGGGCGACTAGGCCTGCGGCGGCGGGCCAGATTGAGGTGCCGGAGCGAGTAATTTTGCCAGCATCCGTTTGGCGGCGAACAACCCCCAGATCGCAAGACCGAGCAGCACCAGCGCGATAACAGCAGCGATCAGCGGGTTGGCAAAGGCCAGCGCGAGCAGCCCGCCCGTCACTACATCCTCCGCCGTTGAAAGCACGATATTGCTCACCGGTTCCGGGCTGGTGTTGACGGCAGCACGGGCGGTTGCCTTGGTGGCATGGCTGGCCAGCGCAGCCCCGCCACCGAGCAGGAAGACGATCACCTGCCATACCGGATCGCCTGCATCGACCACTGCGAGCGCGAGCAACGCCCCGCCCAGCGGCCGGATCAGCGTGTTGAGACCGTCCCAGATCGAATCGAGCCAGGCAATCTTGTCGGCGAAAAATTCTGCGAGCGCGCCGAGACCTGCAATGCCGATCACCCAGGGGTTGGCAAGCGCGTCGAGCATCTTGAGGTTTTCGGGCAAGTCGACCACCCCGAAATGCATGGCGAGGCCGGTGCCGAACACCGTCAGATAAAGCCGCCAGCCCGATAGCAGGCTGACGCTTGCGGCCAGCCCCAGCAATTCGACGATACCCATCCAGCCTCTCCCCGGATCAACTGCGGATACCCCCATGATGCCAGCTTGTCGGCAAGGTGGCAATGGGAGGGAGTGAGAGTTTACGCTGGCGGTGAACGCAGTTCCCCTCCCGCTTGCGGGAGGGGAGAATTGAGCGCATGTGGGGAGGGAAAATGAGCAAGGCTGGCCGCCCCGTCCGGGTGTGCAGTGGACGAACGGGACGACCAAGCGAGAAGGGAGAGGGCTTCCGATCAGCGTTTGCGCTGCTTACGGATCACACTGGTATCGCGCGTGACTATGCCGTTCGGACGCGAAACCCTGTCGGTTCGATTGTACACTTCAGTACCATTGCGCGAAGCTGAACGACTGGCGGTAAAGCCGTCATCGGTGCGGGTTTTCGATCCCGTATAGCTGTACGCGCCGCCTTTGGGCCCCGTGCCGCTGCCGGTCGCAGTCCAGCCATTATCAGTGCGGGTGCGTTCATATTCGTAGGATGAGGTTTGCCCGTTGAAACCGGTGCGCGATCCGCTGCCGGTAAAGCCGGTATCGGTGCGCTGGCGGTCGCGTTCGGTGGTCGCGGTTGCGCCATCGCTCTTGCGGGTCGTGACCTTGTCGGAACTGAAGGTTCCGGCTTCCTTGTCGCGAACATTTGTCTTGGTGCTGCTGGCCTTTGGGCCATCGAATGTCGAGGTTCGGGTAACCGGTTCGGCGAATGCCGCACCTGCCAGAAGCGTTGCGGAGAGGGTGATCGCTATCAGCTTTTTCATGGGTCGATGTCCTTTGCTGTCTGTCGAAAGCCGTTTTCGAAGCCTTCAGACATTCAACGCGCGACGTCGGCATTCCCTTCGCCCGCTGTCTCGATTTTTTCTTCTACGGGCGCATTTTGCTGCGATTGCCGGATGGTCCGCAATTCCTGCCGGATCGCACGCCGCTCGGTGGGGGAAGCTGTGCGCAATTGCTCGCGCAGGTCGCGGATGCGCGCTTGCTGGTCTGCGGGCATCCGGCGGAAGGCATCGCGTCGGGCTTCGCTTTGGGCTGCAACGCTGCCGGGTTGTCGCACCGTGCCTGCCACCACTTCGCCGCCACGCACCGGGATCCCGGCTTCATCCGATCCCTGTTTTTGCAGCCCCCGACGCACCAGTTCGCGTTTGATGCGCTGACGGACCACCGGGTTTTGCAGTGCCCGGTGTTCGACGAATGCGCGCCGCAACTCGGGAATCGTGGCCTCGCCCTTGTCGAGCATAGCCTGGATTTCCCGTCGTGCGATGGCAAGCTTCTCCTGTCTCGGCAGTGACTGGAATTCGGAATCGGAGTGCAGCCGCCGATACAGTTCCCGCACCGCCTGTCGGCCGTTGGGGGATGGTTGGGTTTCGGTCGTGATGGCCGCTTTACTGTCATTTGCTGCTACCGGCCTGGGCGCAGCTTTGGGCTCTTTTCGCGAAGGCAGTTCGACCAGTTGCGCCTTGGCCAGCGCATCGCTGACCACCGGGACATACACCGGTTTGCCAAAGAAACCGGAGGCTGCGGCGGTAGCGGTAGCAAGGCCGAAAGCAGCAGCAATGGTGACGATCCGCCCCGACCTTCGCCAGCCGGTGCCGCCAAAGGCGCGGCGCGCTGTTGGTAGCGGCGGCGTGACGCTCGGTCCATCGGATGGCAGGTCGCCCGCATCGATTCGCGCAACCAGCCGGTCGCTAAAACCCTGCGGCAGCGGTGGCACCGTCAGCCGGTTGAGCGCAGTTGCGATATGCGAGGGGAATGCAGGCCTGGTCATGCCGTCACGCCCTTGCCTTCGACACAATCGCGCAAACTGGTCCGCGCACGGAACAATAGCGATTCGAACGCCTTGATTTGCATGGCCAAAATATCGGCGGCCATTTTATTCTGCCTTTCCTCATAATAGGTCAGCACGATCGCCGCACGTTGCCGGTCGGGCAGGGCCTCGATGCAGGTGGCGACAGCGTTGCGTATTTCGTCTGCCTCGATCGCCTCGTCCGCCAGCGGGCTTTCGTCGGCGGGCTCGGGGATTGCATCTTCGCCGACGAAGCGGCGGCGGCGGATGCGGTCGACGCAGGCGTTGGTCGCCACGCGCGTCAGCCAAGCGGCAACGCCGGGGCCGCCCGCCTGCCAGCGCCCGGCAAACTGCCACAGCCGCAGCAGTGTTTCCTGCGCCACATCTTCGGCCTCAGTGGCATCGGCGAGCATGCGATAGGCAATGCGCCAGGGGATGTCGGCATTGCGATCCGCAAGCAGCCGCAAGGCATCTGAATCGCGCGCGGCGACCCGCGCCATCAGCGCGTCGTCGCTCTCGCTCGCAATTGCCTGCGCGGTTGTGGCCATCGGGTCCGGTCCTCGGCGGAAGTGCCTTCATGTCTATAACGCGCCGGTTACAAAAACCCTTCGCGAAAAAATCATGGCTTGGCAGCGCGCTGCTTTCATGCTGCATTGGCGGCGATGTCTGAAGAATTATTGATCCACCCCGTCACCGGCGAAGTCATGCCGCCAGCGACCCCCGCCGCCACCATGGTGATTTTCCGCAACAATCCGGAGGGCGGCCCGCCGCTGATCCTGATGGTCGAGCGGGTGAAGTCCATGGCCTTTGCCGGAGGCATGGTCGTTTTTCCGGGAGGCAAGGTCGACGACCATGACCGGGCTTTTGCAGGGATTATCGACCATGGGCTTGATCTCCACGAAGCGGCCGCCCGATTGGCGGTGATCCGTGAAACGATCGAAGAAGCAGGGCTGGCTCTGGCTCTTGAAGGCGTCGCCGACGCCGCCGATTGCGCAGAGGCGCGCGCGGCGCTGCATGACGGGGCGAGCCTCAAGGAAATCTGCGACGACAATGGCTGGACGCCGCAGCTCGACAAGCTGGTGCCCTGGGCACGCTGGCGCCCGCCCAATCTGGAAACGCGGGTTTTTGACACCCGCTTCTACCTGCTCGATGCAGGGGATGCGCATCTGCCAGCAGTGGTCGACAATACCGAAAACCGCATGTTGTTCTGGGATAGCGCGTCGGGGATATTGGACAAGATTGCGCGCGACGAAGTGAAGGCCATCTTCCCCACGGTGCGCAATCTGGAACGGCTGGCGCAGTTTGAATGCTTTGGCGATGCTGCCGCCCATGCCGCGGACTATCCGGTGAAGCTGTTGCTGACCTATGTCGAAAAACGCGACGGCGTGCCGCACATCTGCATCCCCGACGGCCATGGCTATCCGATCGTTGCCGAGGCGATGACCACCGCGACACGCGGCTGACCGAACGAAAACAGGCCGCGCCGGGCCAGCCGGGGTGCGGACTCAATCCTCGGGTGCGATGGTGACCGTCAGGCCTTCGAGGCTGTCGTTCATGTGGATCTGGCACGACAGGCGCGAGCTTTCGTTGCGGCTGTCAGTCGAATCGAGCAGGTCGTTCTCGTCTTCGGTCATCGCCGGAACCTTGTCGGCATAGGCGCCATCGACAAAGACGTGGCAGGTCGCGCAGCTGCAGCAGCCGCCACACAGCGCCAGCAATTCGTCAAAGCCGTTGTCGCGGATCACTTCCATCAGCGACAGGCCATTCTGGGCCTCGACGTCGCGGCCTTCTCCATTGCGCGAAATGACGGTAATCTTGGGCATATGGAACTCCCCTTCTCGAACCGGATTTGCGCGCCTGATAGTTGGCGCTTGACGTTAAGGGAAGCCTCTTTTTGTGGACAAAAGACTTGAGGGCCTTGGCCTATGCAGGTGCGCTCCCTATGTCCGGCTGCGAATAGCAGCAGGATTCTCCATATGTCGAACGATCGCCACGCCCCCGTCATCATCATCGGATCGGGCCCGGCAGGATATACCGCAGCCGTCTATGCAGCGCGCGCCAACCTCCATCCGATGATCGTCACCGGCGTGGAAATCGGCGGGCAGCTGATGACGACGACCGAGGTCGACAACTGGCCGGGCGACGATGCCGGGGTGATGGGCCCCGAACTGATGGAGCGGATGCGCAAACATGCCGAGCGTTTCGGCACCCGGATCGAGAATGACTATATCGAAAAGGTCGATTTTTCGAAGCGGCCCTTCGTGCTCACGGGCGGGGCGGGCGATTACACCGCCGACGCCGTCATCATCGCGACCGGCGCAAGCGCGCAATATCTGGGGCTGCCTTCGGAACAGGCCTTTATGGGCAAGGGCGTGTCGGCCTGCGCGACCTGCGATGGTTTTTTCTATCGCAACAAGCCGGTGGCAGTAATCGGCGGCGGCAACACCGCGGTTGAAGAGGCGCTCTATCTCGCCAACATCGCCAGCCATGTGACGCTGGTGCATCGCCGCGACAAATTGAAAGCCGAGAAGATCTTGCAGGACCGCCTGTTCGCGCGCGAGGCTGAGGGCAAGATAACGATCAGGTGGAACCACACGCTTGATGAAGTGCTGGGCGATGCCATGGGCGTGACGGGGATGCGGATCAAATCGACGCAGGATGGCGCGACCGAGGATGTCGAGCTGCACGGCGTCTTCATCGCCATCGGGCACAAGCCCAATACCGGCATATTCGAAGGCCATCTTGATATGGCGGGCGGCTATATCAAGGTGCGCGGCGGGGCCGAGGGACAGGCGACCGAAACCAGTGTCCCCGGCGTTTTTGCCTGTGGTGACGTGATGGACCATATCTACCGGCAGGCAGTGACCAGCGCCGGAACGGGCTGTATGGCCGCGCTCGACGCCGAACGGTTTATTGATGCGATCGGCTAAAGGCTGATCGGCGGCATGGTAGGGAAAGGAGCAGGCGGATGAGGATGACGGGATTTGCTGTGTTCGCGGCGCTTTCTGCCTTTTCCGGCCCCGCGCTTGCCGAGCTTCCCCAGCCCGTGGCGGCCATGCTCGACGAGGCGATCGCCGGGGGCAACGAGGCTGAAATCGAGGCCGTGGCCAAATTTGCCCGCAAGGCACTGCCGGGGCAGGAAGCCGAAATCGACGAGAAGCTGAGCGGCCACCGGGCAAAAATCGCCGCCGCCGCTGCCGCGCAGGCAGAGGCCGATCAGGATGCGCGCGACCGCGCCGGATTTTTCAGCAACTGGACCGGCAAGGGCGAACTGGGCGGTTTTCTGTCGGCGGGCAACTCCGACACCAAGGGCTTGGCTGCGGGGTTGGCGCTGACGCGCGAGACGACCGACTGGCGGCTCAATCTGCGCGCCAATGCCGATTATCAGCGTTCGAATGGCGCAACGAGTGCCGAGCAGATTTCGGCGGCGATCGAACCCAATTACAAGCTTGGCGAGCATCTGTTCGTCTATGGTCTGGGGCAATATGAGCGCGATCCGTTTCAGGGTTTTGACGCGCGCTACATCCTCTCGGGCGGCGTCGGATACCGCCCCGTCAACACCGACGGTTTCAAACTCGACCTCAAGGCCGGCCCTGCCTGGCGCAACACCGATTTCACCAGCTCTGCCGATGAGAATGCTTTTTCGGGGCTGGGCTCGGCCAACCTGTTCTGGAAACTGTCGCCAACGCTTTCGCTGAATGAGGCGGCGTCGATCCTCACCCAGTCGGACAAATCCACGCTGACCGCGCTCACATCGGTCGATGCGCGGATCAACGGTTCGCTTTCGGCCCGGCTGTCCTATCAGGTCCGCCACGAAACCAACCCACCGGCGGGGCTGAAGAACACCGATACTTTATCGCGAATGACGCTGGTTTACGGTTTCTGACGCCGCGGCAGGCGGGTGATCAACCCGCCGCCTTTTTCACCTGCCGGAATTTGTGCAACAGCGGTTCGGTATAGCCGCTGGGCTGCGCGACGCCTTCAAAGACAAGGGCGCGCGCGGCCTTCAGCGCAATGCTGTCCCCCTCCAGCTTTTCATAAAGCGGATCACCCGCATTTTGCGCATCGACCTTTGCAGCCATTTTGGCAAAGGCAGCATCGACCTGTTCGGCGGTGCAGACGCCATGGAGCAGCCAGTTGGCGATATGCTGCGATGAAATGCGCAGCGTTGCCCGGTCTTCCATCAGGCCGATATCGTGAATGTCGGGCACCTTGGAACAGCCGATCCCCTGGTCGATCCAGCGCACGACATAGCCCAACAGGCCCTGGACGTTGTTTTCCAGCTCCTGCCGCACTTCCTCGGCTGACCAGTTGTGACCGCGCGGCGCTGCCGGAATGGTAAGCAGGGCGTCGAGGGCAGGGGTTTGCTTGCCCGCCAGTTCCGACTGCACCTCGAACACATCGACCATGTGGTAGTGCATCGCGTGCAGTGTGGCGGCGGTGGGGGAGGGTACCCAGGCGGTGTTCGCGCCCGATTTGGGATGGCCGATCTTTTGCGCCATCATGTCCTTCATCATGTCGGGTGCGGCCCACATGCCCTTGCCGATCTGCGCTTTGCCCGAAAGCCCACAGGAAAGCCCGATCTGCACGTTGCGCGCTTCATAGGCCTGAATCCACGCGCTGGATTTCATGTCTGCCTTGCGGATCATCGGCCCGGCCTGCATCGCTGTGTGCATCTCGTCTCCGGTGCGGTCCAGGAAGCCGGTGTTGATGAAGACGATCCGGTCCTTCACCGCATAGATACACGCAGCAAGATTGGCGCTGGTGCGGCGTTCCTCATCCATCACGCCGACCTTGATCGTGTTCCGGTCGAGCCCGAGCAGGTCTTCGACCGCATCGAACAGGTTGTTGGTGAAGGCGCATTCTTCGGGCCCGTGCTGCTTGGGCTTGACGATATAGATGCTGCCTGCCCGGCTGTTGCGGTATTTGCCGAGGCCGAGCAGGTCGTGCATCGCGCAGAGCGAGGTGAAGACTGCGTCCAATATGCCTTCGGGGGCTTCCGAACCGTCGGGCAGCAGCACCGCAGGGTTGGTCATCAGATGGCCGACATTGCGCACGAACATGACCGAGCGGCCGTGGAGCAGTTCCTCGTCCCATTCGCGGTCGTCGTCGAGCGCGCGGGTCATGGTACGACCGCCCTTGTCGAAGCTTGCGGTCAGATCGCCGCGCATCAGACCCAGCCAGTTGGTATAGCCCTTGACCTTGTCTTCGGCATCGACCGCCGCGACCGAATCCTCAAGATCGATGATCGTGGTCAGCGCGGCTTCGAGGATGACATCGGCGATCCCCGCCTTGTCGGTCTTGCCCACCGGATGCGCGCGGTCGACGACGATTTCGATGCCCAGCCCGTTGTTGCGCAAGAGGATATCGTCGCCGCGCCGGATGATCGGCACCGATGCATCGGCCAGTTGCAGGTCGCCGCCGTCCCAATCGGCCCAGCTACCTTCGGCCAGCGGCACCGCCTGGTCGAGGAATGTGCGCGCATAAGCAATCACCGCATCGCCGCGTGCGGTGTCATAGCCGCCGGGACGAGCGGCGGGGGCATCGAGAACATCGGTGCCGTAGAGCGCGTCGTACAGGCTGCCCCAGCGCGCATTGGCGGCGTTGAGCACGAAGCGGTCGTTGAGCGCGGGTACAACCAACTGAGGGCCCGCCATGGTTGCGATCTCGGCATCGACATTCTGTGTGCCGATTTCGAAGCCGACAGGCTCGGGAACCAGATAGCCGATCTCGGTCAGGAATGCCTTATAGGCCGCCATATCGGCAATCGGGCCGGGATTGGCCTTGTGCCAGGCGTCGAGCTTTGCCTGAATGTCGTCGCGCTTGGCGAGCAACGCGCGATTGACGGGAACGAAGCGCGCAAGGATATCCGCCAGACCCTGCCACAGGGCATCGGTGGCGACACCTGTTCCCGGCAGCGCTTTGGCTTCAACGAAATCGGCGAGCGGGCTGGCGACCTGCAAGCCGGCGCGGTTGACATATTCTGACATGGTTGGCTCCAATAAGTTGATGGGGCCCGGGGAGAGTTTTTTATTGGCCGCGCCCTAGCGGGACTTTGGGAGATTCAAAAGCGGAAAGTTGGATAGGATATGGTAAGCTGTTGCTGCTAAAGGCACTGCCGATGTTTCTTGAACGCCAATTTGTTGAAAAACCATGGGGGCGCCGCGACTTGCCGCCTGAATTTGGTGCGCCTGCAGACCGTTCGATCGGGGAAATCTGGTATACAGGTTCAAATCAGGCTGCGCTTCCGCTGCTCGTCAAATGGTTGTTCACATCCGAAAAACTGTCGATCCAGGTGCACCCGTCCGATGCAGACGCGCAGGTGCGCGGATTGCCGTCGGGCAAGGAAGAATGCTGGTACATCGTCGACGCCGAGCCCGGTGCGGTTTTGGGCATCGGCACCAAAAGAGCGTTAACCGCTGACGAGCTGCGCGATGCATCGCTGTCGGGCGAAATCGAGCAGCTTGTCGACTGGAAGGCGGTCAGCGCAGGGGATTTCTTCTACATCCCTGCAGGCACGGTTCACGCAATCGGGGCAGGCATCACATTGGTCGAGGTCCAGCAGTCCGCAGACATTACCTACCGCCTTTACGATTATGGACGCCCGCGCGAACTGTATCTGGAAGACGGTGTAGCAGTGGCAAAGCCCGCGCCTTATGCCGAGACCTGCTTCGGCCATGTATCGGGCAACCAGAGACTGGTTTCGGGCCCGCACTTTTGGCTCCACCATGTTACCGACGCGGCGGCATTTGCCGCTATCAGCGAAGCTGGACCCTATTGGCTGATTCCCGTTTCAGGCAGCATCCTCCTCGATGAACGACAGCTTCTTTGCGGCGATTGTGCAATGGCCGACTCGCTCGATACCGTGCGCTTCGAAACGGGTGTTTCCCTGCTGGTTGCTGGAATTGCCGCGAACTGAATATTTAGCCGCGCATCGGTGCGCTCTGTGACTTGAATGTAAAATATCCTCTGCTAGACAGCCTCCTTTACAAATTCAAAAAGGGCGTAGACCCTTTGCACACAAGGCATTTTGGAATGGAAGACAGGGTGTTGGTTGCTGTTGCTTTGGTCGCCGCCATGGTTGCGATCGGGGCTTGGCTGCTGGTCCGTAGAATCAACGCAAAGCGCGCGTTTGAGTATCGTCAATCGGGGCGAGGTAAGAACAGCGAAGCCGAATGAAATCAGGCAGGTGGATATTTTTCCGCCATCCAGATGAGCGATCGGGCGCACAACTCCTCCAGCACCGTTTCGTCAATGTCCGCCAGCTTTCTGACATAGAGGCAGGATTTTCCGGTCTTGTGCTTGCCGAGCCTGGCCATCAATTCTGCATGGCCGTCGAGCCCGTCCACCAGATACAGCACCGTCTGCCCCTTGCGCGGGGAAAAGCCGATGCGGCACATGTCGCCCTCATGTCCGCTGTCGTAGCGGTAATGATAGCTGCCAAAGCCGATGATCGTGGGCCCCCACATTTTTGCCGGTTCGCCCGTAAGCCGCTCCATCATCGCGCGGATTTTGTTCGCGTCGTCGCGCTGGCCGGAGTTGGCAACGGCGTCGATAAAGGCATCGACGCTGACTTCGGTTGGCTTGGTCTTGATTTCCGTTTTTGCCATGGCTTGCTTCCTTCGGCCTGCTCCCCTAGAGGCTAGCCCGTCATCTGGGGAGTAGCCAGCCGTTTCGATAGCGAAGCGGGACATGCGTCAACATATTTGGCCGAGAGGCCATGGTGCATGTGGGGCCAAGAGGCGCAACGCGCCAGGCGGTTCAAGGCGAGACCAATGGCATCGGCGGTCCGTTCCGGCTGGGCGGGGCTGCTGGTGGCATTGCGTCTGTTTCCTGCCCGGCCCCGGAAGTTCCCATGGAAGCCTTTTTCGCCTCTACCGCTGTTGTTGCCTTTGCCGAGATTGGCGACAAGACGATGCTGCTCGCCATTTTGCTGGCGACGCGTTTTCGGCAGCCATTGCCGATCATCGGCGGCATCTTCGCCGCTACCCTGCTCAACCATGCACTCGCGGCACTTGCAGGCCAGCAAATCGCCGGATTGCTCGACGCTCCCTGGTTCCGCTGGTCGGTGGCGCTGGGTTTTGTCGCGATGGCGCTGTGGACGCTGGTCCCCGACAAGATCGACGAGGATGAGGGTGAAGTCAGCCACAAGGGCAGTGTATTCGCAACGACCGCCATCGCCTTCTTCCTCGTCGAGATGGGCGACAAGACCCAGATCGCCACCGTGGCATTGGGGGCGCAATATCAATCGGTGCTGGCGGTTGCGGCGGGAACGACGCTCGGCATGATGCTGGCCAATGTGCCCGCCGTTTATCTGGGCGAAGAACTTGTGAAACGGGTTTCATTGCACGCGATGCGTTGGGTCGCGGCCGGGCTGTTTCTGGCGCTTGGTACGTGGCAGATTTGGGAGCTCGCCGCCTAGGCACCGCATTGGGGCGGGTTGCACGTCTGCCTGCCCCCTGCTAGCGGCGCGCGACGATATTTGCGCAAAGGTTCTCCCATGAAAGATTCGGTCAAACGTGTTGTCCTTGCCTATTCGGGCGGTCTCGACACCAGCGTCATCCTCAAATGGCTGCAGGTCGAATATGGCTGCGAGGTGGTGACCTTCACCGCCGATCTGGGCCAGGGCGAGGAACTGGAGCCCGCGCGCAAGAAGGCCGAGCTGATGGGCATCCCCGACCAGCACATCTATATCGACGATCTGCGCGAGGAATTTGTCCGCGATTTCGTATTCCCGATGATGCGCGCCAATGCGCGTTATGAGGGCGACTATCTGCTCGGCACCTCGATCGCCCGCCCGCTGATCTCGAAGCGGCTGATCGAAATCGCCGCCGAAACCGGCGCCGATGCCATCGCGCACGGCGCGACCGGCAAGGGCAATGACCAGGTGCGCTTCGAACTGTCGGCCTATGCGCTCAACCCCGATATCAAGGTGATCGCCCCGTGGCGCGAATGGGATCTGACCAGCCGCACCCGCCTCATCGAATGGGCCGAACAGCACCAGATCCCGGTGCCGAAGGACAAGCGCGGTGAAAGCCCCTTTTCGACCGACGCGAACCTGCTCCACACCTCGTCCGAGGGCAAATGCCTTGAAGATCCGTGGGAAGAAACCCCCGACTATGTCTATTCGCGCACCGTCAATCCGGAAGACGCGCCCGACGCGCCGGAATATATCACCATCGATTTTGAGAAAGGCGATGGGGTTGCGCTGAATGGCGAAGCGATGAGCCCGGCGACTTTGCTCGCCGCGCTCAACGATTTGGGTCGCAAGCATGGTATCGGTCGGCTCGATCTGGTCGAGAACCGCTTTGTCGGCATGAAGTCGCGCGGCATGTATGAAACGCCGGGCGGCGAAATCTATGCCCGCGCGCATCGCGGCATCGAAAGCATCACCCTCGATCGCGGCGCGGCGCATCTCAAGGATGAGCTGATGCCCAAATATGCCGAACTGATCTACAACGGCTTCTGGTTCAGCCCCGAGCGCGAGATGCTGCAGGCCGCCATCGATCACAGCCAGAGCAATGTCTCGGGCACGGTGCGGGTGAAGCTCTACAAGGGCAGCGCAAGCGTTGTCGGGCGCAAGTCGCCCAACAGCCTCTACAGCGAAAAGGTCGTGACCTTCGAGGATGACGCCGGCGCCTATGACCAGAAGGATGCGGCGGGTTTCATCAAATTGAACGCGCTGCGCCTGCGGTTGCTGGCTCAGAAGAAGCGCTGACGCCAAAGGGTTCGTCATCCCGAACTTGTTTCGGGATAACAAGCGGCGCTGGCATGTTGTCCTGAAACAAGTTCAGGACGACGATAAGGGTGAATATGGATTGGCCGCTTTTCAACATCTGCCTGCTGACGCTGGTCATCCACCTGATCGGCGCGCTCGCCTACGCTGCGCGCATTGCCGGGGTGCGCACGCACAAGATCGCGCTCAGCTTCGCCTTGTTCAACGTGCTCGTGCTCGTCTCGCGCACCTCGAACAGTTTTCTCGGCCCCTTCCTTGCCAAGCGGATCGAAAATGCGATTGCCGACGGCAGTGGCGAACGGTTGCTGATGGACATGCGGCTGGTGCTGCTCGCTGCAACGGTCGCGACGGTGCTTGGGGCGCTGGCGGTGCCAACGGTGCAGCGCTGGTTCACCGCCGCCATCGATGAATTCCAGCATCACCGCTCGGTCGCCAAATTGCTGTGGAGCGCTATGACGCCCAAAGGCATGAAAACTGTGGCAAAGGCGGTGAAGCTGCCGAGCAGCCAGCATCTGAAACTGTGGACCAAGCCTGCCGCGGTATCGTGGCGGGTGATTGCGATGAATGTGGTGGCGCAGGCGCTGCTCACCGTAGGCGTGATTGCCTCGCTCTACGCGGGTTACCTTCACCCCGAATTCCGCGTTACGGCTTCGCAATTGTCGGCGGTGGTCAATGGTTTCGCGACCATCCTGCTCTTCGTGCTGATCGACCCGCAACTCTCGGTGATGACCGACGATGTCGTCGAAGGCCGGGTGAGCCAGCCCGAATATCGCCGCACCATCGTCTGGCTGTCGATGAGCCGGATTGCAGGCACGGTGTTGGCGCAAGCCATGCTGGTCCCGGCAGCGGCGCTGATCGTCTGGGTTGCTGTTCGCGTTTAGGCGGTTAGGCAATCGCTTTCTTAACCCTTTTCCGCTATTTGCGCAGGCTGTGATCAAGGCTGAAACCCATGCGTCTGATACGCGCCCAACCTCTGCCGTTAGCACTGCCGTCGGTGTAGCCGGGCTGGCGGGGTTGGCGCTGGCCGTGGTGATCGCGCGCAATATTGGCGCAATCTTTGACGCGTTTGGGTTTCCGGGTTGGCCGGAACGGGCGGACGGGCCTTTGTCCGCGCTCGCGGCGGTTGCGGCCTGCGCGTTGCCGATGGTGCTCTGGTCGCTCATTGTCGACAAGGTGCACCGGCGTCCCTCGACCGGGCTGGACTGGTCGTTGAGGCGACCGGTTGCCGAGGTTCTCGACACCAGCATCGTCAAGATTGCAGGGCTGTGGGCAACCTGGGCAGGGATTGCCGCGCTCTATATGCTGTGCCGCTGGTATTGGGCGGGGAACTATCTGTTCTCGATGGAAGTATTTGCGCTCATCGCCATCCCGCTGGTGATCGTGTCAGTGCCCTATGTCGTCTGGCTTGACCGGTACATGGTCAATCCGCGCGATGGCGGGTGGCATTTCGGGGCGTGGATTGCTGGGCGCGATGACTGGGATGGCGAAGAGATTCGCCACCATCTGCGCGCCTGGGCGGTGAAGGGCTTTTTCCTTGCTTTCATGATTTCGATCGTGCCGCCGGGATTCCGAGATCTGGTGAACATGAATTTTGCCGAAGTCTGGCACAATCCGGTCTGGCTGGCCAACGCGCTGATCACGACGATGTTCGTCGTCGACGTGCAGTTTGCAACCGTGGGCTACGCGCTGACGATGAAACCGCTGGATGCGCATATCCGCACCGCCAACCCCTATCTATCGGGCTGGGTCGCGGCGCTGATCTGCTACCCGCCCTTCATCCTGATGAACAATGGCGGGCCGCTCGACTATCATGTCGCCACCAGCGACTGGGCGTTCTGGTTTGAAGGGCAGACAGCGCTGCTTTGGGTCTGGGGGGCAGTGCTGGTTATCCTGACCGGAATTTACGCCTGGGCAACCGTTGTCTTTGGCCTGCGATTTTCGAACCTGACGCATCGCGGCATATTGACCCATGGGCCCTATGGCTGGACCAGGCACCCCGCCTATGTCAGCAAAAATGCCTATTGGTGGCTGGCGACGCTGCCTTTCCTTGTGACCAGCGGCAATATGACCGACATGGTGCGCAATACGGCGCTGCTCGCGCTGGTCAGCGCGGTCTATTACTGGCGCGCCAAGACCGAGGAAAAGCATCTGATGGCTGACCCGGCCTATGCCGAATATGCCGCATGGATGAATCGCAATGCGCCGATCACGCGCGGCTTCAACCGGCTGCGTGCAGTGCTCGGTTCAAGGATCAGGACGAACGCCCCGGCGCATCCTGCCGAATAGGGGTTTAACCGCACACTTAATATGATAGCCTTCCTCCATATTAGAGGAGGAGAGTCGGCCATGCATGATATGGTAATCCGCGGCGGGACGATCGTCGACGGCACAGGCGCAGCGCGCTTCACAGGTGACATTGCAATCGACAATGGGCTTATCAGCCAGATCGGCAAGGTCAGCGGCGGTGGCAGGGAAGAGATTGACGCCAGCGGCATGGTCGTCGCGCCCGGTTGGGTCGATGTACACACCCATTATGACGGTCAGGCCACCTGGGATCAGGAAATGGCCCCGTCGAGCTGGCATGGCGTCACCACCGTCATCATGGGCAATTGCGGCGTCGGTTTCGCCCCGGCTAAGCCTGACCGCCATGAATGGCTGATCAGCCTGATGGAAGGGGTCGAGGATATTCCGGGCACGGCCTTGTCCGAGGGCATGAGCTGGAATTGGGAAACTTTCCCCGAATATCTGGACGAGCTGGAGCGGATGCCGCGCACAGTCGATATCGGCACCCATGTGCCCCATGGCGCGGTGCGCGCCTATGTGCTGGGCGATCGTGAACAGCCCGGGGCTATCCCTACCAGCGAAGATATTTCCGAAATGTCGCGCATCGTTGAAGAAGGCGTGCGTGCGGGCGCGCTCGGCTTTTCAACTTCGCGCACTGTGTTGCACCGTTCGGTCGACGGCGAGCTGGTTCCGGGAACCACCGCAACGGCGGAAGAACTGATCGAAATCGGTCGCGGCATGGGGCGCGTCGGTTATGGCGTTTTCGAAATGGCGTCCGATCTGATGCGCGAGTGGGACGAGTTTGGCTGGATGGGCCAGTTGAGCCGCGAAACCGGGCTGCCGGTCACCTTCGCTGCCTTGCAGTCGATCGCCAAGGAACAGCCGCTTGACGAGCAGATTCAGCGGATGCGGGCCGAGAATGACAATGGCGCCAATATCGTCGCGCAGATTGCCTTGCGCGGCAATGGCATCATCATGGCATGGCAGGGCACCGTCCACCCCTTCCGCCTGCGCCCGAGCTGGCAGGCGATTGCCGAACTGCCCTGGGCCGAACAAAAGGCGAAGCTGCTCGATCCGGCATTCAGGGCGCAGCTGCTTTCCGAAGCCGATGATTACAGCCAGGTTCCCGAAGAGCTGAAGGGTGTGGCATGGATCGTCTCGTCCGGCTGGGCGATGCAGTTCGAAATGGATGACGACTTCGACTATGAACCGCAGGCGGATGCCAGCATCGCCACGCGGTCGGCAGCCAAGGGGGTGAGCCCGCAAGAATATGCCTATGACATGCTGTGCGCGAATGAAGGCACGGGCTTCATCTATCTGCCGCTGCTCAACTATGCCGACGGTAATCTCGATTTCCTTGAGGCACTGCAGGAATCGGATGATACCGTGAACTCGCTGTCGGACGGAGGCGCGCATTGCGGCACGATCTGCGATGCAGCTTCGCCGACTTTCATGCTCCAGCACTGGGTGCGCGATCGCAAGCGTGGCAAGCGGATCAGCCTCGAAAATGCCGTGAAGCGCCAGTGCCGGGATACGGCTGTGCTCTATGGCCTTGAAGATCGCGGGGTTTTGGCTCCCGGTTATCTGGCCGATCTCAACATCATCGATATGGACAGGATCAAGCTCGGCAAGCCCTGGTTGGCCTTTGATCTGCCCGCAGGCGGCAAGCGGCTTCTGCAAAAGGCTGATGGCTATATGTGCACCATCAAGTCAGGACAGGTGACCTTCAGAAATGGCGAATGTCTGGGCGTTTATCCCGGCGCGCTGATCCGTGGTCCGCAACGGGTTGAATTGGCGATTGCCGCCGAATAGTCCTGTCAATTGTCGGAATTTGGTGGGGCGCCCATTGCGGCGCCCCATTTTTTTCGTGCCTAATTTTCGTTTAACCCCGCCTCTCGGTGCGAAGTTAACCAGCGTTGGCGATATGTTTCTTCACCAGAAAAAATGGTCTTTTGTTCAGGAGGAAAATGGAATGTCGCCCGATACCGCTTTGGTAGCCATAACATCGCTCGGCTTTGCTTCGGTGTTTCTCGCGCTGGTTATCGGGCTGACTGATGGCGATGCAAAATCGCTCGTTACCTCTGTTTCAAGCCTGACACCCACTGCGCGCAAGCAGGCCCAGATTGCCCATCTCGACTATCTGACCGGCGTTGCCGACGAAGCGATCGAAGCGCGGCGCAACGGCAAAAAGCTCGGGCGCTGGGAAGGCGAAAATTTGCGCTGAAATTCTGGGGACGCCCTGGTCCACCGCGGTTAGCCATCCACGCAGGCGCCGCATAGTCCCCAGTTAATGGCGGTCGTGCCACACCCCCGGCACGGCCGCCTTTTTCTTGTCTGATAGCCAGTCAGTTTTCCTGCACATTGTTGCGGGGTGAGCGCGGATGGCCTCCGGCGGGCCGTGCCGCACGCGGTTGTGCGGCAGGCGCGGCGGCCCCTTGCTGCCTTTGCGGCGCGGCAGGTGCCTGCCAGCTACGGCGGCTGCCGCTATCGCCGCTGCGCGGGGTTGCCCCGTCACCGCTGCGACGCCAGTTGCGACCATCGCCGCGTGCTGCCGGTGGCGGCGTCTGGGGCGCTGCTGCCTGCGGAACCTGTTGGGCGGCACCACGTCCATTTTGCGACCAGTCGCGCCTCCGTTCCCCGCTGCCATCGCCTCTGCGTCCATCGCTGCGACGATCGCCTTGCCGGACGTCGGAATTACCATTGCCAACTGCATTGGGATTGCGGTTGCGCGGACGGCCTTCTTCAACGCGGCCACCATTCTGTTCCGACCAGCCGATTGCGCCATTGGCGCCGCTATAGCCCTGACGCCTGCTGTCATTGCCCCTGCGGCCATCATGCCCGTCGCGTCGACCATTATGTTCGCGATACCATTCGTGGCGGCGCCCCGCCCAATAACGGCGATGGTTGTCGTGCATGGTATAGCGCCTGCCACCGCGATCGAAGATGTAGAAGCCATAGCCGGGATACCAGTAATCCTGATACCAGCCGCCACCATAGCCTATGTTGTAGAAACCGCCGCGATAGTCGCAGTCATAATAACTGTCGAAGGCGCTGTAAGGATCGCAGCCATAGCCGTCATCGTAATATCCATAGCCATCGTCATAATAGCCAAGGCCGACGCCTGCGTCGTAATAGCACGCCGAAAGCCCCATGGTCGCGGCACCAAGTGCTGCGATCCGCGCTGCCAGTTTTGCACGCATTCCCGTCATAAGACTTACCCCAATATGTACCCGTCGGCTCTGTTTCCCAGCTGGCCGATTCGCAAGCACGGTCAATCGTAAGTCGCAAATTGCGCTTCGCCAGTTGAATTGCGTCTGAATGATGATGTTGGCTGCTGTTCAGCTTTGTAACCCAGTCTGATAGCGCACTTGCACCTTATTAACACGGATGGCAGTAAGGTGCTCAACCATACAAGCAAAACAGACCGGAGATCTTCCATGGCCCTTGCCACCAGCGAAGCCGCCAATCCGCACTGGATACGCCGCGCAACCGCGAGCGACCTTTCGCATATTCCCGGCGAAAATGGCTTGCCGTTGATCGGCACCACGCTGCGGGTGTTGCGTGATCCAGTGGGTTATGGAAACCATCTGGTGCAGACCTATGGCAAGGTGTTCCGCACCAACGCATTTGGCAGCCCGACGGTTTCGATGGTGGGTGCCGAAGCGAATGAGTTGATGCTCTTCGATCGCGACAAGCTATTCTCGTCCGAACAGGGCTGGGGGCCGCTGCTCAACCTGCTTTTCCCGCGCGGGTTGATGCTGATGGACTTTGACCATCACCGCATGGATCGCCGCGCGCTGGGCGTCGCCTTCAAGCCGGAGCCGATGCGGGGCTATGTCGCCGACATGAACCGCATCTTCGCCGACCAACTGCCAAAATGGCGCGGTGACTTGCTGTTCTATCCGGCAATCAAGCAACTGACACTCGACGTTGCGGCCAGTTCGTTCCTTGGCGTTCCGCTGGGGCCCGAAGCGGACAAGGTGAACAAGGCCTTTGTCGATATGGTGCAAGCGTCGGTTGCGCCGATCCGTCTGCCCATCCCCTTCACCTCGATGGGCCGGGGCGCGGCCGGGCGCAAATATCTGATAGGTTATTTTGGTCCGCAGATTGAAGAGCGACGGCGCAACCCGAACCGGCAGGATATGTTCAGCCAGTTTTGCCGCGCGACCCGCGATGACGGCAGCCATATGAGCGATGGCGAGATTGTCGACCATATGATCTTCCTGATGATGGCGGCGCATGATACGATCACCTCGTCGGTGACATCGATGATCTGGCTACTCGCAAAGCATCCCGAATGGCAGGAAAAGGTCCGCGCCGAATGTTTTTCGATTGCGCCTGCGGGCAGTGCCATTGCGCCTGACCAGCTCGACGCCTTTGAACTGACCGAGATGGCTTTCAAGGAAGCGTTACGGATGATCCCCCCTGTGCCGTCGCTGCCGCGCCGCGCGCTGCGCGATTTCGAATTTGGCGGCTATCGCATTCCTGCGGGCGCGTCTGTGGGTATCAGCCCCGCCACGGTGCACAAAATGGCGGATTATTGGGATGAACCAGAAAAGTTCGATCCGCTGCGCTTCACGCCCGAAAATTCGAAAGGCCGCCACAAATATGCCTGGGTGCCCTTTGGCGGCGGGGCGCATATGTGCCTTGGACTGCACTTTGCCTATATGCAGATGAAGCTGTTCACGCATCATCTGCTGACGCAGGTGCGGGTCGAGGTGGCCGAAGGCTATGCGCCGGAATGGCAGGCTTGGCCGATCCCGAAACCCAGGGACGGGCTCCGGGTCCGGATGGTTCCGCTTTAGGTTCAACCCTGCTTTTGTGAGGCAATCCAGGTGTCGACCTGCTCTTCCAGCACATCGAGGGGAACGGGGCCGGATTTCAGCACCGTGTCGTGGAATCCGCGCACATCAAAACGCTTGCCCAGCGCCTTCTGCGCCTTGTCGCGCAGTTCGCTGATCTTCAACCGGCCAACCATATAGGCGGTCGCCTGGCCCGGATAGATGATGTAGCGCTCGATCGCTTTCACGATCCCGCCGGGCGCGTCAGCCGAATTGTCCTCGACATATTTGATCGCCTGCTCGCGCGTCCAGCGCTTGTGGTGCAGGCCAGAATCGACGACGAGCCTGATCGCCCGGTGGAGTTCGAGCTGCAACCGCCCGAAATCGCGCGCCGGATCGGTGTAGAGCCCCATATCCTTGGCAAGTTTCTCCGAATATAGCCCCCAGCCTTCGGAATAGGCCGTGACGCCGCCGAACTGCCGGAACGGTGGCACATTCTTCAATTCGGTCTGGATCGCGCGCTGCAAATGGTGGCCGGGCACGCCCTCGTGGTAAAACAGCGCATCGACCTCGGTCAGCGGCATGTCGGCCATGCGGTAGAGATTGGCATAATAGGTGCCGGGGCGTGAGCCATCGGGCGCCGGGCTCTGGTAGAAGGCCTTGCCCGCCGACTTTTCGCGGAATTCCTCGACGCGTTTCACCACCAGCGGTGCCTGGGGAAGCACGCCGAACCATTTGGGCAGCAACGGCTTGATTGCATCATAGGCCTTTTGCGTTTCAGTCAGATAGAGCGCCCGTCCCTCGTCGCCATCGGTGGCGTAGAATTTCGGGTCGGTGCGCATATGGTTGAAATAGGCCTTGAGGTCGCCCTTCACGCCCATCCGTTTTTGCACCGCCTGCATTTCCTTATGGATGCGCGCGACCTGCGCGAGGCCCAGCGCGTGAATTTGGTCACCCGACATGTCGGTGGTCGTATAGTTGCCGAGCAGTTGCGTATAATAGCCCGCCCCGTCCTTGAAGCGCCAGATGCCGTCGTCGGTTCCGGCGACTTTTTCCTGCGCCGTCATTTCGGCGATCAGCGCTTCATAGGCTGGCTTTACCGACGCATTCAGGGCCTGCGCAGCGTCCGTGACCAGCAAGTCCTTTTCGGCCTGGCTGATTGGCAATTTGCCAACCTTGCCCTTGAAGTCGGCGTATAAAGGCGCGTCCGGGCCATCGCCGAAGGGCGCACCGGCAATGACGTTGCGAGCATCGCTTATAACATACGGATAGACCCATTTGGGCGGCATGATGCCTTTGGCGGCGCGCGCTTTGGCTTGCCCGATGGCGTCGGTCAATACCGGGCCAATGCCATAGAGGCGGTTGATATAGGCCCGCGCATCCGATTTGCTGTCGATGCGGTGGATGTTGATCAGGAAAGCGGGAATCTGGCTCTGCGCCCCGTTCATCTGATCGAAGATATAGCCGTAGTCATTATATTTATACGCTGCCTCGCTGCGCGCTACGCGCTTTTCGAAGAGGCGGTAGGACAGCCGGTTTTCAGGCGACAATTTGGCCGGATCGAAACGGGCGCGCATTTCCCTTAGCGCCGAGCGGTCGGCATCCATTGCCCGCGCCTCGGCCGCTTCCGAGCCGTCGTCCCATTTGCCATAGTCGCTGTCCTTGATGCCGCGATAGGATTTGCTCAACGGCGAGCGCGCCAGCTGATCGGCATCGATTTCGTCGAAAAATACCATGATTGCAGCATTCTGGTCGGCTTCGGCCTGCTGTGCGGCGTGCTCCGTCTGGGCCACCGAAGGCGCGACGACCCCCAGGCTGGCGATGGCGATTGCGACGGCGGATATGGCAGTTCTGGTGGCACGCATGGAAAAGCTCCGGATGTGATGACGTGAAGAAGCCATACCAGCGACTGGCCGATTAAGAATATGCAATTTTCCCGCTGGTCGAATTGCGATGCGCATTGATCGAAGATGAATCTCAGCCGCTGTTCCGCAATGCCGTTGCGACCGCGTTGATCGTCAGCTGGATGCCCTCAGCAATGCGGGGGTCGTCTTCGCCTGCGCGGTGGCGCTTCATCAGTTCGATCTGCAGGTGATTCAACGGCTCGATATAGGGCATGCGCAGCCGGATCGAATTGTTGAGCGAGGGGCTGGCCTCCAGCAGCGCCGATTGCGCGGTCGCGTCGAGAAGGCTGTCATGCGCTGCATTCCAGCCTGCACGGATTGCACCAAAAAGCCGGTGGGATAGTGCTTTGTCCTCGACCAGCGTTGCATAATGCGCGGCAATTTCCATGTCGGACTTGGCCAGCACCATTTCCATATTGGCAAGGATGGTCTGGAAGAAGGGCCAGCTCTGCGCCATCGCGCGCAGCAACCCCTTGTCATCGAAATCGGCAAGCGCTTGCCCGGCCCCGTACCAGCCGGGAAGCATCACGCGCGCCTGTGCCCAGCTGAACACCCAGGGAATGGCGCGCAAATCTTCGATCCGTTCGCTCCTGGTCCGGCTCGACGGGCGCGATCCGATCTTCAGCGTTGCGATTTCGGAGATAGGCGTCATTTGCCGGAAAAAGGTTGTGAAGCCGTCAGTCTCATACACCAGCCCGCGATAGGCGGCAAAGGCCCTGGCCGACAGTCGATCCATCGCGGCGGAAAAGCGCGCGGCATCTGCCGCCGGAACCGGTTCGGGTTCCAGCGAGGCGAGCAATGTGGCTGAGGCAATGGTTTCCAGATTGGCGACGGCATTGTCGACCGTGCCATATTTTGCGGCGATGACTTCGCCCTGCTCGGTGATGCGGATACGCCCGTTGACCGTTCCGCGCGGCTGCGCCTGGATCGCGCCAAAGGCCGAACCGCCACCGCGCCCGACTGCACCCCCGCGTCCATGGAACAGCTGCATGGTGACGCCTGCCGCCTCAAACACCGGCGCAAGCGCCAGCGAGGCCTGATTCAAGCCCCAGGTCGACGTGAGGTAACCGCCATCCTTGTTCGAATCCGAATAGCCGATCATCACTTCCTGATGCCCGCGCGTACGCGCGAGTGTCATCATCGCAGGCAGATCGAAAAATGCCGCCATGATGGCAGGGGCTGCCTCAAGATCACCGATGGTTTCGAACAGCGGCACGACCATGATCGGGGCTTCGGTCTTGCCATCTGCATCGACGCGATAGAGCCCCGCCTCTTTCAGCAGCACATAGACTTCGAGCAGGTCCGAGAGGCTGGTCGTCTTGCTGATGATATAGGTGGTAATCGCAGCGCGCCCGAAGGTGTCATGCGCATGCGCTGCGGCGTGGAGGATCGCGAGTTCGCCCGACGTTTCTTCGCCCGGCATCGTCGCCATGCCGACCAATGGCCGGTTGTGCGCCAGTTCTTTGGTCAGCAAGGCGATGCGTGCCGCTTCGTCGAGATCGAGATAAGCGCTTTCGACACCGACCTCGCGCAACAGTTCGGCGACGACCCGTTCGTGCACGTCGCTGTTCTGGCGCAGGTCGAGCGTGGCGAGGTGGAAGCCGAAGGTTTCGACTGCACGGATCAGCCGCCCCAGTGCGCCGCCGCTGGAAAGCGCCCCCTTTCCTTCGGAAGCCAGCGCCGACGCGATGGCGACGAGGTCGCGGCGGAAGCTGTCGGGTGACGAATAGGGCTTGCCCTCCAGTCGCGAAGGTCGTGGTGGTGCTTCGCCAACGATTTGAACATAGGTCGCCGCCAACCGCGCATAGACGCCAGACAGGGCGCGGCGATAGGGCTCATCGGCGCGGCTGGCGGCAAGATCGCCGCTCGATCCGGCCAGAGCGAGCACGGCCTGCGGGACATGCGCCAGTTCGGACGAGATCGAGATTTCCGCGCCCAGATGGTGGACGCTTTCGAGATAATGCCCCAGCACGGTCGTCGCCCCGCACGACAGCGCATGGTCCAGCGTCTCCGCGTTGACGAACGGATTGCCATCGCGATCGCCGCCGATCCAGCTGCCAAGGCGCAGGAAGGACGGCGGGCGAACCCCAAGGTCATGTTCCCAGCGCGCGTAGAGCTTGGGCAGGGCAACAAGAAAGACATCCTCCATATAGGCGCGGGCATTTTCGATTTCGTCGGCCACGACCAGTTTCTCGCGGCGCAACGGGCGCGTCTGCCAAAGAAGAGCGATCTGGCGGTAAATGGCTTCGTCGATGCGGTCGCCGGATTCGGTCACGTCCTGCCCGCCATCGCGCAGCCGCATCAAAGCCGCGATCCGGTTTTTGTGGTCGATCATGCTCTTGCGGCGGACTTCGGTGGGGTGCGCTGTGAGCACGGGGACAATCAGGCTCTGCCCGAGCAATTCGCCTACCTGTTCGGCGCTGATGCCTTCGGCCTGCAGCCGCTCGACAGCCTCTGCCAGCGTGACACCGCCTTCCTGCAGATTGGACTGCCGGTCCTCGGCCAGATTGGCGAGGAGCGAAAAGAGCATGAAGCCACGGACAAAGGCGATGGTATCGTCAAGGTTGAGTGCCTCCAGCCCGGTGTCGACCGTCCCCCCTACACCGCGATGCCGGTCCACGCTGGCCGCGCGGATATATTCGGTCTGGCGGAACAGCTTCTCACCGCCATAAGCGCGGATGACATCGCCCAGCATCTTTCCAAGGAAGCGGATATCCGGGTTTTGCTGAATCGGCTGGGGCGCTGTACGGTTCATGGGCCGCAGGATTGCTGCTGTGCAGCGATGCCGTCAAGCGACATAGCTATGCAGGAGGATCAGCCCAGAAGGTTGGCCAGTTCCACCAATATTGCGGTCTGCGCGTCGACGCCTTGTTGCACCTTTTCCTGATAGGGGGCCATCAGAGCGACCAAACCGGCATCTGCGCCCCGATCGCGCTCGCCGGAAACCAACCTGTCGAGTCCGGCGAGTGCGGCCAGCGAATCTGCCCTCAGCTTTTCCAGCCGGGAAAGTTCCATTTGCGCCACCACCCAGCCTTCGCTGCCCGGTGCAGACGCTGCACCCGATTGCGCAGCCTGTCGTGTCGCGGGAAGCCCGGCGCGAAACGCCGCCTCCGCCGTTACATGCTGCGCGACAAGCGCGTCCAGCTGTATGCGCAGCGAATCGGGGAGGCTGGTTGACAAGGTTTCGGGAGCAGTTGGCGGTTCGGCAACCGGATCCGCCGTTTCATAGGGTCGTTTCGCCAGTGAAGGAAACTCTCCTTCGGGCAGCGAACAGGCGGTCGCCAGCAGGCTGAGGCAGGCCGCCAGGGCGAGTGAAGTGCGGTTGACGCGATGCATTGCGCGGGTTTAGGCGGCACAAGGCGCACAGGCAAGCTTCGGCGCATTCATTGCCCGAAACCCGCCAAAAATGCCGAAAGGTGCGTTGACAAAGCCGACTCAATCGACTAGCTGCGCGCCTTCCAATGCGGGCCTTCGGGACTCGTGTGCCGTTGTTGCGCGTTGGAAATGCCCGCTAAACCGGGTGAAAAGCAGATATAAAGAGATTGAGACAAAGCCATGTTCGCTATCGTGCGCACAGGCGGCAAGCAGTATCGCGTCGCCGCCGGAGACAAGATCGCAGTTGAAAAGCTGCCCGGAAACGCCGGTGACACCGTGTCGCTGGACGATGTGTTGCTTGCAGGCGACGGTGGCGAAATCAAGGACGCCAAGGGTCTGGTCGTTTCGGCCGAGATCATTGCGCAGGAACGTGGCGAGAAGGTCATCGTTTTCAAGAAGCGCCGTCGGCACAACTATCGCCGCAAGCAGGGCCATCGCCAGTCGCTGACGCTGCTGCGCATCACCGCCGTTGGTGGCGCCGCGCCGAAAAAGGCTGCCGCCCCTAAGGCTGAAAAAGTTGAAGCTGCGGCAGACGCCGCCCCCGCCAAAAAGGCCGCGCCGAAAAAGGCTGCAGCCAAAAAAGCCGAATAAGAACGCAGGAGTTTAGACCATGGCACATAAAAAAGCAGGTGGTTCCAGCCGTAACGGTCGCGACTCAGCAGGTCGTCGCCTTGGCGTGAAGAAGTTCGGCGGTCAGGAAGTGATCGGCGGCAACATCATTATCCGTCAGCGCGGTACCAAGGTGTACCCGGGCGCTGGCGTTGGCATGGGCAAGGACCACACCCTGTTTGCACTTTGTGCAGGACGCGTCCGATTCCACGCCGGCAAACTCGGCCGCAAATATGTGTCGGTGGACACTATGGCGATCGCGGCCGAATAACATAGGACAATCATAATGGGTTGTCCGTCTGGATGACCCGGGGAGAGTGGAGACACCTCCCATCGCGCAAGGGAGACGGGTCATCCGGCTCCCTTTCTTTTTGCCCCATTCTCCCTGCACCCCATCCCGTTCGGGATGGAACATTTCACAAGGCTGTCACTAAACAGTTCCAAGGGGCAGCCGTCAGGTCAGGAGAGAGACCATGTTCGCAAGAACCGAAAGACTGTTGTTGAGACCCAGCTGGCCCGAAGATGCGGGCCCGCTCTACCGTGCGATTGCCGATGAGGGCATCGTGCGCAACCTTGCCAGGGCGCCGTGGCCTTATTCGTTCGAGGATGCGCTGCGTTTTGTCGGCAACGAGCCGCACGAGCGGTTCCCGAATTTCATCCTCTATTTGCGCACCGATGGCGCGCCCGTGATCGTCGGGGCCTGCGGCCTCAGCGAACGTGATGGCGGAACCGAAATGGGGTACTGGATTGCCCGTAGCCATTGGGGTCGCGGCTATGCCAGCGAGGCAGGACGTGCGGTGGTGGATATTGCGAAGACCGTTGGCCACAAAAAGCTGGTCGCTTCGCACTTCATGGACAATCCTGCCTCGGGCGCGGTCTTGCGCAAGCTGGGGTTCCGCCAGACCGGTCGGCGTGAAGAGCGTTTCAGCGCGGGCCGGGGCTACGCCGCGACATCGGTGTTGTATGAGCAGAACCTGTCGGGCGACGGCGGCGATTTCACCGACGCGGTGCCGATGTGGCGAACCTGGCCGAATATGGCGGAAAATTTGCGCGCCGCTTAGGCGTTGATAGCAAGCCTGTCCTGCGTCGCTGGCGCGGTGCGGACAACATCTCCTGCTGCCCCTTCTGTCACCAGCTTGATCGCAGCGAGCATATTCTCTCCACGTATCAATAGCTCGCTGTCGTCAATCTGGTGCGGATGGAAGCCGGGGCGGAAAAATTCGATCCACGGCCCCATGACATTCCGCCCGATGGCACCCTTTGCAAAGCCGTGACGGATGCACTGCCACCAGCCATTCGGCTTTGACAGGCCATCCTGTTGCAGCAGTTCGACCTGCCCGCGCGTGCGGTTGATGAAGAAGCTAAGCGATACTGCGAGCAGCAGCGCGCTGCGTGTCAGCCAGCGCCGCGCGCCGCTCCACTCACGGGTCGCGAACATCCAGACGTCAAAGGCAACGGCCTTATGTTCGACCTCTTCCACCGCATGCCAGAGCCATAGCTTGCGAAGTTCGAGATCGGTTCCTTCCAGATGTTCGCGATTCTTGAGCATTTCTGCGGCCACGATTGCCGTCAAATGCTCGATGCACATCGTCGCGCCCAATTTGGTCACTTCGCTGCAACCGCTGAAGAATGAGACAAATTGCCTGATCGCGCGATCGAGCGCTTCGATGTCATAGCCCGCGTCGATGATGCCCTTGTTGAAGCCGACATGTTCGCGGCTGTGGGCGGCTTCCTGCGCGATAAAGTTGGAAATGTCCTCGCGAAGCTGGCCTTCGGTGCGGTCTTTCCACGGATGCAGCGCTTCGATCATGAAGCTCTCGCCACGCGGGAATACCACCGACAGGGCGTTCAGGAACGCTGTCGCATACATATCGCCGCGCACCCAATGTCGTTCAGCCAGTTTCGTTGTGCCCCCACGAAACCGGCGTACATGCAGGCGGCTTCCCTGCGGATTGCCGTCGCGCTGGGTTGCGGGCATGGCTGTTTCTGTCTGCTGGTCCATGCAGCAGATGATAGGCCGTGCACTGTAAATAGCGTTTAACGCGAAAGGTTAACCGCGCGGAAGGATTAATGATTTTACAGCTTTGGCAATGCGTTGCGGTGTTAACACGCGCTTAGGCCGTCACCTGATTTTCCGCCTCGTAACGGGCAATCAGATGCTTCTCATCGGCATTCCAGGGATGGAAGCCCGGCAGGAAATAGGCTGCCCACGCCCCCAATATCTTGCGGAACATGCCCGGATTGCCGAACGCATACCACAAAATGCCGCGTTTCGCCGCCCAACCGGTGATGCCATCCTGTTCGAGCAAGTTGAGCATCCCCTTGATGCGTTCGGGAATGAAGCGCATCGTGACGATCAGCATCATCATCGTCTTGAGTTTCCACCGGCGATAACGGCTCCAGCCTTTGGTGGCGTGCAACCAGGTATCATAGGCGACCGCCTTGTGCTCGATTTCCTCGACTGCGTGCCACTTCCACAGCGCGGCGGCCTCCTTTTCGGCCCCGGCCAGATGCTTTGGATTGTCGAGCAGTTCGCGTGCCAGGATCGCTGTGAAATGTTCCAGCGCCATGGTAGCCGCAAGGTTGATGATGGCCGGACGGGTCTTGATCAGGTCGAGGACATGATCGACCTGCGCATCAAGGAAGCTGACATCATAGCCCGAGTCGACGACCCGGCGGTTGAATGCCACATGTTCGCGCGTGTGCATGATTTCCTGCATCGTGAAGGCGCGGATTTCCCCGGCCAGTTTGGGCGATGCGCCGTCGCGGAAAGCCTTCACGCTTTCGATGAAAAACGCTTCGCCTTTGGGAAAGGTGGTGGAGAGGGCGTTGTAAAAGGCTGTGGCGAACGGATTGCGGCCATGCCACCAGCGGGCTTGCACATGATCCTCGGCGCGGCCAAAGCGCCGGTCGCGAGGTGTAATTGTCAAATCCACCGGAGTCGGCACGGTTTTTTGCACAGCTAATTCGGTATCGATCTTGACAGGAGCGTTCACGGCATGTCCCTTTGTGCATGGGGAAGACTTTACAGAGCAGGGCATCTAGGGTAATTAACATCAATGTCAATAGTAAAATTCCCGATCAAGAGCGAAGCGGTCGCGCGCAAGCGCCTCTCTCCCGAGGCAAGCCGCCTTGCGGCGCTGGAGGCAGCGCGTGAAATCCTGATCGAAGCAGGTCCGCAAGCCGTGACCTTGAAGGCGGTCTCATCGCGTATCGGGCGCACACACGCCAACCTGCTCCACCATTTCGGCTCCGCATCGGGGTTGCAGCGCGATCTCGCCGCCTTTCACGCCGAAACGATCTGCAGCGAAATCAGCGAACAGGTTTACCGCTTTCGCGGCGGCGATATCGGGCCGCGCGATCTGGTCGACATGATATTCGATCATTTCGACAAGGCAGGTGCCGGCGCGCTGGCCGCATGGATGTTGCTCAGCGGCAATGAAGACGCGTTAAACCCGGTTGTCGAAGCGATCCACAAGATGGTCGACGAAGTTGGCGAGGGCGGCCATGAAAATGGCAATTTGCACAAGCTGACGATGGAACTGGTGCTGCTGGCGCTGGGGGATTCGTTGCTCGGCGGGCCGCTGTCTGCATCGCTGGGGCTTGATCGCGGCGCCGGGCGGGACATAGCGGCGGAAAGGCTGGCACAATCCTTCGCGGCATGGCAGGCGCGGCAGGAACAATAGGGCTTGGCAACTGCCAGCCGTGTTACCTATATTTGCGATGCTGGATCGGGGCCGTAGCTCAGTTGGTAGAGCGCGTCGTTCGCAATGACGAGGTCAGGGGTTCGATTCCCCTCGGCTCCACCAGCCTTCGCCCTTACGGGCTTCGGCTGGCAAGCCAGCCAGAAGGCAATCAGGCAGCGCGGCGCATATTTTCGTTGAGCCAGGCGCGGGCAGCTTTTTGGGCGTCGGCGATTTCGCGGGCGGTCATTTCATCGGAAATCTCGGCGCGGCAATAGACTGCCTCCTCGTTTCCATTGAGCGCCGCAAGGTTAAACCATTTATGTGCTTCGACCAGGTCGACGTCGATACCGCCGCTTCCGGTCGAATAGGCAACGCCCAGGTCGAACAACGCATTGGCATTGCCCCGCGCCGCGTCCGCTATCCGGCTTTCCATTAAAAATGTCGCACTTTTCAGGCTATTGGCCATGACAAAATCCCCTCTGTTGTCGAGGGGAGTGTTCGCCCGAACGTGGCTAATAAATGGTTAACGCGAATCGAACTTTTTTGGTCCGAATTGTAAAAACGTCATTCAACCGCCAGATTGTCGATCAGCCGTGTCTTGCCGATTTTCGCCGCCGCCAGCAGGCGCAACGGGCGACCGGTCAATTGGGTGACCGGCGCGAGCGTCTGGGCATCGGCGAGGGCAAAATAATCCACATTGGAGAATCCGCCAGCCAGAATGGCCTTTTGCATGTCGGCGAGAATCACCGCAATTTCGCCGCCCGAAAGGATGGCCTCGCGCGCCTTTTGCAGGGCCTTTGGCAATGCCAATGCCGCGCTGCGCTCTTGCGGTGTCAGATAGGCATTGCGTGAAGACAGTGCCAGGCCGTCGGCATCTCGGACGATGGGGACGCCGACTATTTCGACGTTGATATCAAGGTCGCGGACGAACTGGCGGATTACCGCGAGTTGCTGGAAATCCTTTTCGCCAAAGCAGGCAATGTCGGGTTCGACCTGGTTGAACAGCTTGGTCACCACCAGCGCCACGCCATCGAAATGCCCCGGACGCGCGCCGCCGCAATAGCCGCTGCTTGGCCCGGCGACATGGATTTTGGTGGCAAAACCTTCAGGATAGACTTCGCTGACCGGCGGCGCCCACAATATATCCACCCCGGCTGTCCGCAATTTGGCTGCATCTTCTTCCAGCATCCGCGGATATGCGTCCAGATCTTCATTGGGGCCGAATTGCGCCGGATTGACGAAGATCGAAACGGCGACGGCATCGGCGCGCCTTCTGGCTTCTTCAACCAGTTCGAGGTGCCCGGCATGCAACGCGCCCATCGTAGGCACCAGTGCCAGCGACTTATCCCCGGCTTTTGCCTTACGGGTGGCGGTTCGAAGCTCGGTTAACCTATTGATGATTTGCACGGCATTTGGGCCTTGGTTATGGCAGGTCATCGCATACAGCGCCGCAACCGGCGCTGCGCAAGTTGAAATTCGAATTCGGGGGTCTGCCGCCAGATGGCCAAGGCACATCATATTGTATTTGCAAATGAAAAGGGCGGAACGGGGAAGTCGACCACCGCCATTCACGTGGCCATCGGCCTCGCTTCCCGCGGTGCGCGGGTTGCGTGCCTCGATCTCGATTCGCGCCAGCGCACGCTGTATCGCTACCTCGAAAACCGCCGCGATACGATGGTGCGCCGTGATATCCAGTTGCCGCAGCCGGTGTTCGACGTGTTCGAACAGGAATCGCAAGCCAGGCTGGAGGAACAGATCGCCCGGCTGGAGGCCGACAGCGATTTCCTGATTTTCGACACGCCGGGGCGCGACGATCCCTATGCGCGTTTCGTGGCGACCCGCGCCAACACGCTGGTGACGCCGATCAACGACAGCTTCATCGATTTCGACCTGATGGGCCGCGTCGATGCGGAAAATTTCAAGGTCAAGAAGCTGAGCTTCTACGCCGAACTGATGTGGGAGGCGCGGATGGCGCGCGCCCGATCGGACGGCACGACGATCGACTGGGTGGTGCTGCGCAACCGCCTGCACAATATGGAGGCGCGCAACCAGCAGCGCATGACCGAGGCGATTGCAGAGCTTTCCAAACGCGCCGGTTTCCGTGTGGTGCCGGGGCTTAACGAACGCGTGATCTATCGCGAACTGTTCCCTTCAGGGCTGACGCTGGTCGACAAGGGGCATCTCGGCAACCTCGGCACCGCGCATATCGTCGCGCGGCAGGAATTGCGTGAGCTGGTTTCCGCGCTCGCGCTTCCCGAATTCGCGCAGCCGCAGCTGGTCTGATGATCCCGTTCCTCCTCCTTGTCGCCGCCGGCATCGGCTGGGGGCTGTGGTCGGGGAAATTGATGCCAAAACAATTGCTGCCGCTAGCGCTGGTGATTGCGGGTGCGGTGCTGGCGCTGCGCGGGGCGTGGCTGCTCGGCCTGCCTGCCGTCGGCGTGGGTGTTTTCTGGTTCCGCGGGATGACGCTGCGCCTCTCGCGCCTGCGCCATGTGCCCGGCAACGAATTCGAGCTGGCGGCGGCGCGCTGGCTGCTGGGTGTTTCGGTCAATGACGATGCCGAAAAGATCAGGGCGCGGCACAAGGAACTGGTCGCCAAAAACGATCCCGAACGCGGCGATGACGATGAACGCAAACGTAAATTGAACGAAGCCCGCGACCTTTTGCTGGATGATTTGAAACGGAAAAAGGGTTAGGGGGCAATCCCAATCACCGTAGCCCTGAGCTTGTCGAAGGGCGCCTCAAGGTTCGCGCTATGCCGATAGGCGTACTTCGACAGGCTCAGGACTACGGTTTAACTTCAATCTCCCGGAGTTCCCCATGCCGCATCAATTCCACCCCACCTCGCTGCGCGAATATGACATTCGCGGGATCATTGGTGAGACACTGGGGGCGGAGGATGCCTATGCCATCGGGCGCGGTTTTGCGACGCTTCTGGGCCGGGCGGGCGGGAAAAAGGTAGCGGTCGGCTATGATGGCCGCACCAGTTCGCCGATGCTGGAGGAAGCGCTGATCCGGGGCATCACCGACAGCGGGCTTGACGCGGTATCGGTGGGCCTCGGCCCCACGCCGATGCTATATTATGCCGAGGCCGCGCTCGACGATGTCGATGGCGGCATCCAGATAACCGGCAGCCACAACCCCGCCAATTATAACGGCTTCAAGATGGTCTTCCAGGGACGTCCGTTCTTTGGCGCGGATATCCAGACACTCGGCACCATGGCGGCGGCGGGCGATTGGGCCGAGGGGGCGGGCAGCGCCTCGCGCCTCGACATCATGGACCGCTATGTCGCGCGCATCGCCGAGGCCGCGCCCGACAGGCCCTTCCGCATCGGCTGGGATACCGGCAATGGCGCCGCCGGGCCGGTGGTCGAACGGCTGGTGAAGCTGCTTCCGGGCGAGCATCATCTGCTGTTTACCGAAGTCGATGGCCAGTTTCCAAATCATCATCCCGATCCTACCGAAGAGAAGAATCTCGTCGACCTGAAGCGGCTTGTCGCGGAGAAAAGCCTCGATTTCGGATTGGCCTTTGACGGCGATGGCGACCGGATCGGCGCGATCGACGGGCAGGGTCGCGTGATCTGGGGCGATCAGCTGCTCCAGATTTTCGCCGAGGATGTGCTCGCCGATGTGCCGGGGGCAGTGATTATCGCCGATGTGAAGGCGTCGCAGGCGCTATATGATCGCGTGGCCGAGCTTGGCGGGAAACCGCTGATGTGGAAGACCGGGCACAGCCTGATCAAGTCCAAAATGAAGGAGGTTGGCTCCCCGCTCGCGGGCGAGATGAGCGGGCATATCTTCTTCAAGCATGATTATTACGGCTTTGACGATGCGATCTATGCCGGCCTTCGGCTGATGCGCGCATCGGCGCGACTGGGCAAGAGCGTCACCGAATTGCGCTCTGCCATGCCCGAAATGATCAACACCCCCGAAATGCGCTTCCAGGTCGATGAAAGCCGCAAATTTGCGGTGATCGACGAGGTGCTGGCGCGGCTCTCCGCAGAGGGTGCGGACGTCAACGCCACCGACGGCGCACGGGTGAACACCGCCGATGGCTGGTGGCTGCTGCGCGCATCGAACACGCAGGACGTGCTGGTCGCGCGGGCGGAGGCTTCAAGCGAGGCGGGACTGGAGCGGCTGATGGCGCAGATCGATGCGCAGCTGGCGGCGAGCGGGCTGGAACGCGGGGAGAATGTCGGGCATTAAACCCGTGTGACCCTGCCCCCCATCATCACCGACTGGTTCGCCGCACGCGGCTGGGCGCCGCGGCGGCACCAGTTGGAGATGGTCGATGCTGCGACCGAGGGGCGGCATGCCTTGCTGGTTGCGGCGACCGGAGCGGGGAAGACGCTGGCCGGGTTTTTGCCGACGCTTTCGGAGCTTGTCCAACCCCCAAACCCCGTTCGCATCGAGCGTAGTCGAGATGCCGAGGGATCGGACGCAACCGTAGGGTGTCTCGACTTTGCTCGACACGAGCGGAACCCGGATTACATACTTCACACCCTCTACATTTCCCCCCTCAAAGCCCTCGCGGTCGATGTCCGCCGCAACCTGTTGATGCCGGTCGAGGAGATGGGCCTGCCCATCCGCATCGAAACCCGCACCGGCGATACCCCTTCGGAGCGCAAGGCGCGGCAGCGGGTGCGGCCGCCGCATATATTGCTCACCACGCCGGAGTCGCTGTCGCTGCTGCTCAGCCATGAAGACAGTTTGCTCATGTTCGCGGGGCTGAAGCGGGTGATCATCGACGAGGTCCACGCCTTCGCCAATTCGAAGCGCGGCGATCTGCTGTCGCTGTCGCTGGCCCGGCTGCAAAAGCTCTCGCCCCAGATGCAGCGCGTGGGGCTGTCGGCGACCATCTCCGATCCCGATGCCTATCGTGCCTGGCTGGCGCCCTATGGCGATATCGATGCCGTGCGGCTGGTCGAGGGCGAGCCTGCCGCCGATCCCGACCTGCAAATCCTCCTCCCCGAAGGCCGCGTGCCCTGGTCGGGGCATAGCGGGCAATATGCGGTGCCGCAGCTGATCGAGGAGATTGGCGGGAACCGCACCACGCTGATCTTCTGCAACACGCGGTTTCTGGCCGAATATATCTTCCAGAAATTGTGGGACGCAAACGATGCCAAATATCCCATCGGCATCCACCATGGCTCGCTTTCGGTCGAGGCGCGGCGCAAGGTGGAAGCCGCGATGGCGGCGGGGGAATTGCGCGCGCTGGTCTGCACCGCGTCGCTCGATCTCGGCGTCGACTGGGGCGATGTCGATTGCGTGATCCAGATGGGTGCGCCCAAGGGCTCGTCGCGCCTGCTGCAGCGCATCGGCCGCTCGAACCATCGCATGGACGAACCGTCCAAGGCGTTGCTCGTGCCCGGCAACCGCTTCGAATATCTGGAGGCGCAGGCGGCGTTCGATGCGGTACAGGAGGGCGCGCGCGACGGCGAGCTGTTCCGTCCCGGCGGCTATGACGTGCTCGCCCAGCATGTGATGGCCTGCGCCTGCGCCGCGCCCTTTGCCGAGGCTGACCTGCTCGACGAGGTGCGTTCGGCGATGCCTTATAGCGGGCTTGACGCTGCGACTTTCGGGCGCGTGATCGAATTTGTTGCGACCGGCGGCTATGCGCTGAAGGCCTATGACAAGTTCCGGAAGCTGGTGTCGTATCTCCCCCCCCCTTCAGGGGAGGGGTCGGGGGTGGGGGGTGTCGATGTTGCGCAACGACTGACAAGCCCCACCCCAACCCCTCCCCTGAAGGGGAGGGGCTTTATGTGGCGCCTCGCTCACCCCAAATTCGCCGTGCAGCACCGCTTCAACGCAGGGATCATCGTCGATGCGCCGATGCTCGATGTGCGGTTCAAAAACGGGCGCAGTCTGGGCCAGGTCGAGGAGAATTTCGCCTCGCAACTCCGCCCCGGCGATGCGTTCATCTTTGCCGGGATGGCGCTGGAGGTTGAGGCGGTCCGCGATCTTGACCTCATCGTGCGCGCCGCGAAGAAGGCGGCGCAAATCCCTTCCTATATGGGCGCGCGGATGCCGTTGACCACGCATCTGGCGAGCAGGGTGCGCGCTTTCCTCACCGACCGGGCAGGCTGGGCGCGCTTTCCGGATGATGTGCGCGAATGGCTGGAAATGCAGGATTGGCGCAGCGCTTTGCCCGAGCCCGGCCAATTGCTCGCCGAAACCTTCCCGCATGAAGGGCGGCACTATCTGGTGGTCTATCCGTTCGAAGGGTGGAACGCGCACCAGTCGCTGGGAATGCTGGTGACCAAGCGGATGGAGGTGCGCGGGCTGAAGCCGATGGGCTTTGTCGCCAATGATTATGCGCTGGGCGTCTGGAGTCTGGAGGAAGTGACCGATCCTGCCGCGCTCTTTTCCAGCGACATATTGGAGGAGGAGTTTGTCGACTGGGTCGAGAACAGCTACCTATTGAAGCGCGCCTTCCGCGAGGTTGCGATTATCTCCGGCCTTGTCGAGCGCCAGCATCCGGGCAAGCGCAAGACCGGCAGGCAGGTCACCTTTTCGACCGACCTGATCTACGATGTGCTGCGCAAATATGAACCCGGCCATTTGCTGCTGGAGGCGGCATGGCACGATGCGCGCGCGCGGCTTACCGATGTCGGGCGGCTGGGCGATCTGCTCGACCGCGCGGCGGATACGATGCTGCACATTGCCCTCGAAAAGGTCAGCCCGATGGCGGTGCCGCTGATGGTGATGATCGGGCGCGAAAGCGTTGCGCAAGGGGCGGTCGACGATGCGTTGCTCGTTGAGGCGGAAAGCCTGGCCGGCTTGGCAATGACTCCCTGAATGCAGTTCGTCGAATAATTCAGACGGTGCTTGTTAGCTGCCCGGTCGAAGCGTAATATTGTCGCAGAGGAGAACAGCCATGCGACATTGGCTAGTCACATCGATTGCGGCCTTGGCTGCTATGCCTTTATGGGCATTTGCAGGGCAGGAAACGCCACAGCCATCCGAAACCCCGATCATTCCAGAGCTGTCAGTTGTGCAACAGTTCGAAATCGACCGCAGCGACCGGATGACCGTGCCTGTACGCATCAACAACAGCGAGCCTGTTGATTTCATCGTCGATACCGGAGCCGAGCGAACCGTGATTTCAGGCGATCTCGCGCAAAAGCTGGCGCTGGAGGCCGGGCCTGAATTGCGGCTGGCAACGATTACCGGCCCTGCCACAGCGCCTTCGTTCTATATCGAAGAACTGGCGCTGCAATCGCACAAGGTTGAGGGCATCGAGGCTCCGGCGCTGGAGCGCGGCAATCTTGGCGGCAACGGCTTGCTGGGGATAGACAGCCTTGAAGACAGCAAGGTTTACCTCGATTTCCGTACCCAGCATCTTGAAGTTTTGCCTTCGGCGCTTGGCAAGCGACCGGGCAAGCTGGAACAGGGGATGATCGTCGTGAGCGCGAAGAAACGCGCCGGGCGCATGATCCTGTCGAGCGCAGAGGTTGACGGGGTGAAGGTCGATATCATCCTCGATACCGGTGCGCAGGCGAGCATGGGCAATTTCGCGCTGCGTGATCGGCTGCGCAAACGGCATTTGCGGTTCGACTATGTCCCGGTGAAGATGAAGAGTGTGACCGGCAAGGAATTGCATGGCGATTTCAGCCAGATCAAGGCCATCAAAATAGGTAGTTTCGATGTCCAGAACTTGCCGGTGACCTTTGCCGACAACTATGCCTTCCACGCGCTCAAGCTTACCGACCGGCCTGCAATCCTGTTTGGAATGGACGCGCTGAAGCTGTTCGACCGGGTCATTATCGATTTCGGCAACCGCCGTGTGGCGTTTGATCTGCCGCGCGGTGCACGCCGTGAGTCTGCGAGCAGATTGGCGCTCGCCAGCCGCTAAGCCGCCTTGCCTGTTAGGGGCTTGCGCAGTTCTAGGCCGTGGCCGATCAGTTCGCGCTCATCGAACACGTAACAATCGCCCTGCCAAAGGCTCTGCTCTGCCGGGGTTTCCTCCAGATATTTGAGGATGCCGCCCTTGAGGTGATAGACTTCCTCAAAACCCTGTGCGCGCACATAGGCCGTTGCCTTTTCGCAGCGTATGCCGCCGGTGCAGAACATCGCGAATTTGGGCACCTTGCCCGCCGCGCGCAATTTTTCGGCCTCGGCGTCGAACCAGGCGGGGAACTGGCGGAATGAAATGGTTTCCGGGTTGATCGCGCCTTCGAAGGTGCCCGCCTGCACCTCGAAATCGTTGCGCGTATCGATGATGACAGTTTCGGGATCGGAAATCAGCGCATTCCAGTCGGCAGGGTCGACATAATGGCCGACGTCCGACCGCGGGTCGATCCCGTCGACGCCCATCGTCACGATCTCGCGTTTCAACCGGACTTTCAGCTTGCCGAAGGGCATGGCTTCGGCACGGGAATATTTGACTTCCATGGCGGCAAAGCCCGGCCAATTGTGGATATACGCAACCGCTTGCTCTAACGCAGCGCGCTCGCCCGCGATTGTGCCATTAATTCCTTCCCGGGCAACCAATAATGTGCCCTTGATCCCGCGTTCCTCGCAAAAAGCGAAAAGCGGAGTGCGAATAGCTGCAGGATCGGCAATAGGGGCGAAGTGATAAAGCGCGACAACGGAAATCATGCGCGCGCCCATAATATAAATAGCCCGGCTTGTCAGCCCGTGCCGCTTTGCGCATAGCGGCGGACGTGACAGCGCGCATTTCTTTCGGTGGCAGCCATTTCGAACTGGCGGGGGAGGCGGCGCTGTACTGGCCATCGCGCAGGGCGCTGCTCGTGGCCGACCTGCACCTTGAAAAGGCATCGAGCTATGCAATGGGCGGCCAGTTCCTGCCCCCTTATGACAGCCGCGCGACGCTGGAAGAGCTTGCCGGGCTGGTTCGCAAATATGCGGTCGAAACCGTCTATTGCCTGGGGGACAATTTCCACGACGATGGTGGGGAAGAACGGCTCGAAGCCGAAGCGGCGGCGGTGTTGAGGCAAATGACCGCGAGCCTCCAGTGGCACTGGATCGTCGGCAACCACGATCCCGGCATGGCTGCCAATTGGGGCGGCCTTGTCTGCGACGAATATTGCGTTGACGGCATCCTGCTGCGCCACGAAGCCGACCCAAAGGATGTCCGCCCGGAGATGTCGGGCCACTTCCACCCCAAATACAGGCAGGAAATCCGTGGGCGACTGGTATCGCGCCGTTGCTTCGTGAGCAGCGCAAGCAAGCTGATCCTGCCCGCCTTCGGTGCGCTGACTGGTGGGCTCGACGCCGATGATTCGGCAATCGGAGAAGCACTTGGCAGCAGGGAGGCCGAGGCGCTGGTCTATGCCGCCGGTCGTGCAGTCCGCTTTGCGTTATCAGCCAACCGGGCGCGGGCCGAATAGGGCCGTGCCGACGCGGATATGCGTTGCCCCCAGCATGATCGCGGTCGTGAAATCGTCCGACATGCCCATGCTCAGTTGCGACAGCCCGTGGCGCGCTGCCAGTTCGGCGAGCAGCGCGAAATAGGGCGCGGGTTCGACATCGGCGGGCGGAATGCACATCAGGCCTATGATTTCGATGCCGCCTGCATGTGCAGCCGCAAGCAAGGTGGGCAAATCCGCGATGGCGCAGCCACCCTTCTGTTCTTCCTCGCCGATATTCACCTGGACGAAGCAGGGGACGCGTTTTCCGGCTTTGGCCATCGCCTTCGATAGTGCTTCGATCAGCGACATACGGTCGAGCGAATGGATGCAGTCGAACAATGCGACCGCTTCCTCCGCCTTGTTCGACTGGAGCTGGCCGATCAGGTGGAGTTCGATATCGGCACATGCCGCGCGCAAGCCGGGCCATTTGGTCGCGGCTTCCTGCACGCGGTTTTCGCCGAACCGGCGGTGACCCGCTTCGATAAGCGGCCGGATTTCGTTTGCCGTGCGCGTTTTCGATACCGCGATCAGCGCGATAGCATCGCGCGAACGCCGAGCAACCTTGCACGCCTGGGCGATTTCGGTTTCGATTCCGGCCAGTCGGCGGGCGGGATTTTCAGGAGTCGCATCGGGCATGGCCGCGCGCTATAGCCGCAGCCATGCCTGCATTCCAGCCATTGCGAAAACCGATACCGCAAGTCTGGCTGATGACCGATCCGCGGCTGGGCGACCAGTTATTTGCAGCCGTGCGCCGCCTGCCCGCGGGTTCGGGTGTCGTGTTCCGGCATTATCTGCTCGATCCCGGCGCAAGGCGTGCGTTTTTTGTCCGGCTGCGGCATATCTGCAGCCAGCGCGGGCATATGCTGATCCTTGCGGACACGGCGCGGCTTGCCTCCAGATGGCAGGCAGACGGATTCCACGGTCGAACCGGTGGGCATCCGAAGCTGTTCCACAGCGCTCCTGTCCATAATGCACACGAAATCCGGCTGGCGCGCAGATGCGGCGCGCATGTCCTTTTCCTGTCGCCGCTGCACCAGACGCGGTCGCATCCGGGCCAGCGGGCTTTGGGGCCTGCGCAGTTCGCCCGGCTTGCCCGCCTCGCCCGACCGGCAAAGGTTATTGCGCTGGGCGGAATGAGCCGCGCCCATGCAGCGAAATTGCCAAAAGCCATCGCTCACGGCTGGGCAGCCATCGATGCTTTCAAACGCTGAGAACCGAATTAGAAGCGGATCTTGGTGCCGACGTAGACGGCTTCGTTGTCCGGGCTGCTGTTGGCAGCGGGCATCAGACGGTCGCGTTCGCTTGAGTAACGGACGCCTGCGGTCACATCGATGCGACGCGAGATCGAGAAGCTGCCGCCGACGTTGAGGGCATAGTCACCCGCCGCTGCCGAACCGCGGGGATTGGGAGCTGCGTTGCCAACCTTGCCGACGCTGACGTCCGTGTTGAATCGGCTGGGTTTCTTCTTCGCCTGATCGTCAAGCTTGAAATCGCCCTGACCGACCATTGCCGCCAGACGCGGCTGTTCAAGCTGAACGGCATTGGCGGGAAGCCTGAAGCCCTGCCAGCCGCGTGCTGCGGTCAACTGATAGTTCGAATTGTTGAGGCGAACGGTATTGCTCGAACCGGCTTCGATTTTTGCAATGGCCGAACGAATCGAGATCGCATCCGACGAATCTGCCCGCGCCGCAACTGTCATCACGCTGCTGCCGTGGCGATTGAGACCGGCTGGCGTGAAGCGGAACTTGCCACCGGAAACGGCATTGCGTTCCGCCTTGGCGGCGAGGCGGCTGTCAACACCTGCGGGTGTGAAGCGGCTCATCCAGCTGCTGGAATCCTGTGCGGAATCATAGAGTTGTGCGGCAAAGGCGGGCACCAGAACGGGTGACAGCAACAGGCTTCCCGCCGCCAGAAAGGCGACTGCCCGACGGCCATTGCGGCCTGAATTTGCTACACCCCGTCTCATGTCCGTATTCTTACGACTCCATCTGAATTGAAATATAAGCGTAAATCCACGGACGACAATAAATTTATCCACATGGCCATAGATTTTGACAATATGTTGCGCGGACACAACAATCGGTTGCGACTGAAACCAGAATCCGCGCCTTTGCGGGCGATATGCACAGCCAATTCCGGTTCAGTTTCGCGAAAGCTTGCCCGCGCCAACAAAGGTGAATAGAGACGTCCGCACAAACAGCGAAATCGCGAGGATTCAATATGCGTTTTAACCAGATCGTCCTGGTCACGGCTTCGGTTCTGGCTCTGGCTGCGTGCGGCGGCAAGGAAAGGCCCAAGACCGATCTGGCGGCAAGCCAGGTGACGACAATCGGCGTCAACAGCTATCTGTGGCGCGCCTCGCTCGACGCCCTTTCTTTCATGCCGCTGCTGCAGACCGACAGCGCAGGCGGGGTGATCGTGACCGACTGGTATGTGAACCCGAACAGCCCAGGCGAACGCATGAAGCTGACGGTATCGATCCTCGATCAGGATCTGCGGGCCGATGCGCTGCGCGTGGCCGCTGCCCGTGAAGTGCTGCAGAACGGCCAGTGGGTCGCCGCTGCCACACGTGCGGCGACGGTGCAGAAGCTGGAAGGCATCATCCTTACCAAGGCGCGCGACCTGCGTCGCAGCGCTATTGCCGACTAATCGGGTTGCTGACCCAAGTTTACTGAAATCCCGTTCGCATCGAGCGTAGTCGAGATGCCCCTAACTACTGCACGGTGTCTCGAATCCTGAGCTTGTCCAAGGGCTCGACACGAACGGAAAATGGAACCGTTGTAGTATGAATAGTCGTTTCAACCCGTTCAAGGCGGACGGGCACTGGCAGAAAATCTGGGAAGAGCAGGGGGTGTTCAACGCGCCCCCGGCCAGCGACCCGCGCCCCAAATCCTATATCCTCGAAATGTTCCCCTATCCGTCCGGGCGCATCCATATGGGGCATGTGCGCAACTATACGATGGGTGACGTGCTGGCGCGCTACAAGGCGATGACTGGCCATGCCGTGCTGCACCCGATGGGGTGGGACAGTTTCGGAATGCCCGCCGAAAATGCCGCGATGGAAAAGAAGGTCCATCCCGGGGCCTGGACTCGCCAGAATATCGAGGCGATGAAGAAACAGCTCAAGCGGCTCGGCCTCGCCATCGACTGGTCGCGCGAACTGAGCACCTGCGAGCCCGATTATTACGGCCACGAACAGGCGCTGTTCCTCGATTTCTACAAGGCGGGCCTTGTCTATCGCAAGGAAAGCGAGGTCAACTGGGACCCGGTCGACATGACCGTGCTGGCAAATGAACAGGTGATCGACGGGCGCGGCTGGCGCTCGGGCGCGCTGGTCGAACGCAAGAAGCTGAACCAGTGGTTTCTCAAGATCACCGATTTCGCCGAAGATCTGCTCGAAGGGCTGAACGGGCTCGAACATTGGCCTGAAAAGGTCAAGCTGATGCAGGAAAACTGGATCGGCAAGTCGCAGGGGCTGCGGCTGACCTTCAACCTTGTCGGCTCGCACGACGGCATCGATGTGTTCACCACGCGGCCCGATACGCTGTTCGGGGCGAGCTTCATCGCGATAGCCGCCGACCATCCGCTGGCGCAAAGTCTGGCGGAAAACGCCCCCGCGCTGCAGGATTTCATCGCCGAGTGCAAACGCGGCGGGACTACTGCGGCGGAACTCGAAACCGCCGAGAAAATGGGTTTCAATACCGGGATCAGCGTCGAACACCCGCTCGATCCCAACTGGCACCTGCCCGTTTACGTCGCCAATTTCGTGCTGATGGACTACGGCACCGGAGCGGTTTTCGGCTGCCCGGCGCATGACCAGCGCGACCTCGATTTCGCACGCAAATATGAATTGCCGGTGATCCGGGTCGTTGCCGAGGGCGACGATGAGGGCAGCCCATTCTACGGCGATGTCGCCTACACCGGCCCCGGAAGAATCGTCAATTCGCACTGGATGAACGGGATGAGCGTCGATGAGGCCAAGGCCGACATCATCGCCAAGGCCCGGCATGAAGGCTGGGGCGAGGGGCAGACGCAATACCGGCTGCGTGACTGGGGCGTCAGCCGCCAGCGTTACTGGGGCACGCCGATCCCGATCATCCACTGCCAGTTCTGCGGCGTGCTGCCCGTGCCGCGCACCCAGTTGCCAGTGCAATTGCCCGACGATGTCGGCTTCGACATTCCCGGCAACCCGCTCGACCGGCACCCGACATGGAAGCATGTGAAGTGCCCCAACTGCCACGAACCGGCGGTGCGCGAAACCGACACGCTCGATACCTTCGCCGATTCAAGCTGGTATTTCATCCGCTTTGCCAGCCAGCCCGACGACAAGCCGTTCGACAAGGCCGAGGCAGAGGCATGGCTGCCCGTCGGGCAATATATCGGCGGCATCGAACATGCGATCCTGCATCTGCTCTATGCGCGGTTCTGGACGCGCGCGTTGCAGAAGGTTGGCAAGCTGGACTTTGCCGAGCCTTTCGCTGCACTGTTCACACAGGGGATGGTGACGCACGAGACATACAAATCGCCCGACGGGGCCTGGCTTTCGCCCGAGGAAATCAAGTTTGAAGGCGACAAGGCCTTCACACTCGAAGGTGCGCCCGTCGAACGCGGCCGCATCGAGAAGATGTCGAAATCGAAGAAGAATGTCGTCGATCCCGATCCGATGTTCGACCAATATGGTGCAGACGCGGTGCGCTGGTTCATGCTGTCGGACAGCCCGCCCGAGCGCGACCTCGAATGGTCCGAAAGCGGCATCGAAGGCACCTGGCGTTTCGTGAACCGTGTCTGGCGGCTGGTCGATGGCCTGCAACCGGCAGAGGGGGAGGACAAGGCACTCGACAAGAGCCTGCACCGCGCAATCGCCGGGATCGCCGCCGATATCGAGGAGCTGCACTTCAACAAGGCGGTTGCCAAGGTGCACGGCCTGGTCAACGATATCGAAAAGGCGGGTGCCTCGGCTTCGCGCGAAGCGGCGATCCGCACGCTGGTGCTGCTGATTGCGCCGATGCTGCCGCATCTCGCCGAAGAGGTGTGGGCCGCGCTCGGCAATGAAGGCCTGATCGCTGGCCAGCCCTGGCCCGAGCATGATCCGGCCTTGCTGGTCGACGATGAAGTGACCATCGCCGTGCAGGTGATGGGTAAGCTGCGCGATACGCTGACGGTGGCCAAAGGCTCGTCCAAAGACAGTCTGGAGGCGCTTGCGCTGGCGAGCGAGAAGGTGCAGCGTGCGATGGATGGCGCTGCGGCGAAAAAGATTATCGTCGTGCCCGACCGGTTGGTGAATATCGTTATATGAACACAAACGCCCCAAGCCCGTTCGCCTCGAGCGTAGTCGAGAGGCCCGATTTGGGCAGACAGGTGTCTCGACTTCGCTCGACACGAACGGCGGGGCTTTTGCTTTCCTTGTCCCTCGCGCTCTCCGCCTGCGGCCTGAAGCCGCTCTACAGCGGCGGATCGCAGGGGCAGGTGGCGGCGCTTCTCGGATCGGTTGCGGTCGAACCCATTGAGGGGAAGAATGGCTGGCTGATGCGCAATGCGCTGAACGATCGTCTGGGCGCGGCGCATGGCAACAGCGCCCGCTACCGGCTGGTCGTCAAACTCGATGACCAGATTGAAGGATTTGGCGTGCGCGCCGACGATACCGTCACCCGCGAGCGGCGCACATTGCGTGCGCGCTACCAGCTTGTCGATCTTGAAAGCGGCAAGGCGGTGCTGGACGCGACCGCGGGGTCGGATGCGGGTATCGACGTTGTCAGTTCCGAATATGCGACGATTGCCGCGGAAAACACCGCGCTGGAGAATTTGACGCAAAAGGTTGCGGAACAGATTGTCACGCGGCTGTCGCTATACGCCCAATCCCCGCAATGAGTGCCAAGCTCAGCGAGAAGGACTTCATCGCCTCCATCGAAACGCGGCGCGACATCCGGCTGTTTTTCGTTTTCGGGCCGGACGAATCCGCCGCTGCATCGATTGCGGGTAATATGGTCGGGCGGCTGGGCAGCGACAGCGAGGCGGTCGAGATCGACAGCGCAAAGTTGCGCGGCGATCCGGCGCTGCTTGCCGATGAGGCGGCTTCACAATCGCTGTTTGGCGGCGCACGGCACATAAGGCTGCACTTCGCGCGCGAGGAAGGGCTGGATGCGATTGCCAACCTGCTGTCCGCCGAGCAAGCCGGAAACCCGGTGATTGCGACCGCGGGCGACCTCAAGAAAAACAGCAAGCTGCGGACACTGGTCGAAGGGGCGCCGCGCGCTTTATCCCATATCTGTTATCTGCCAAGCGAAGCGGAGGCGATCGATCAGGCGGTTGCGGCGGCGGGCGCACTTGGCCTGCGCATCGACCGGACGCTGGCGGCGCAGGTCGTGCGCTACACCGGGCAGGATCGCCGACTGGTGGCGATGGAGCTCGAAAAGCTCTCGCTCTATTATGAATCCGCGCCGGAGCGGATGGTGACGGTCGAGCCGCAGGCGCTCTCGTCGCTCGCCGCCGAAACCGCTGAGGAAGATATCAACGCGCTTGTCAATCAGGTGCTGAAAGGCGATGCCAAGGCGCTGGGCCGGACCATTGTCGAGGCGCGCGCTGTAGGGATCGAGGCGATCCGCATCGTCCGCGCGCTGCAACGGCGCATTGCCCTGCTCACGGGAATGCGCGCGAAGGTGGAAGAAGGTGCCAATGCCGGGGCAGTCGTGCGTGCCAACCGGGCGATCTTCTGGAAGGAGCAGGGCGCCTTTATCCAACAGGTGGAGCGATGGACGGCACCCCGCCTCGCCGGGCTCAATGCGCATCTGCTGGATGTTGAAGCGAAGCTGATGGCGACAGGCGCTGACCTGACCGAAACCGTGCTTGAGGAAGAACTGGTGCGGATCGCACGGGCGGCGGTGCGGGGGCGGTAAACGCGCACCGCCTACCCAACACTATGCTCGTCATTCCCGCGAAGGCGGGGAACGAAGTGACGGAACGTCAATCCATCACCGGCGGTAGAAATTTGATCGGTCGGTGATGGACCCCCGCCTTCGCGGGGGTGACGATTCTTTGTAATGTCATCATGGTCTAATATGCAATTGTGAGGCGAACTCATTCATATTCCGCAGTAATCGGAATCCGCCCGCGAAACTGGCCGGATACATTGCCTTTCAGCAACAGGTCGCCGCCAAAGGCAAATTCCAGCCGACCGTACATGTCGAGCCGGGGGGCGGGAGGCAGGTTGGTGCGCAGCCTGACGATTTCCACCGATCCGCCGGTCGCGCTGCTCAGCCGGATGGTTGACGGCATTTCGATGCGGACGGGGCGTCCCGGTTCACCGGTCACCACCGCGCTTCCGGCAAAGGGCGATCCGCCCAGGTCGAGCACATCGCCGCTCACCGTGCGCGCGCCGCTATCGGGATCGATGGCAATGCTGCCGCCGCTCGCGCCCGTCGAGGTCGCACGACTGAAGTCGAGCGAACTGCGGATTTCGATATGGAGCGGTCGCGCCTTGCCGTCGCCTGCGCGGGTGAAGGGATCGGAACCAAAATCCTGCGCGGATAGGGCCGGCGTCAACGCCAGCGCGAATCCGATGCAGAAAAGGCCAGACAGGTTCCGATACATTTGTACCAATTTTCGGAGATTGTGGTTAATTTCCGGTGAAAGGCGGCGCAACCGCCGCACTTGACCTTACAGGGCAGGCGGCACACATTGGGGCCATGGAAAAACTCGAACTCAGCGAAGCAGAATGGCGGCAGCGCCTTTCCCCGGTGCAATATCATGTGCTGCGCGAAGCGGGCACCGAACGGGCCTTTAGCGGTTCGTTGAATGTCGAAAAACGCGACGGCGATTTCCTGTGCGGTGGCTGCGGCACATTGCTGTTCCGATCTAGCACCAAATATGACAGCGGATCGGGCTGGCCCAGCTTTACCGAACCGGCGGCACCCGATGCGATAACCGAATATCGCGATACCTCGCACGGAATGATCCGGATCGAAGTGCGCTGTGGCAAATGCGACGGGCATTTGGGCCATGTCTTCCCCGATGGCCCCGGCGCAAACGGATTGCGTTACTGCATCAACAGCGTTTCGCTCGATTTCCAGCCGGACTAGTTTGCTAATCGCGCTTGTCGGACTCCCGGCAAACCGGTAACAGTGCGGCCAATGGCAAAAGCTGGAAAAAGTGCAGCCGAAGGGTCGCGGTTCAAACGCTGGACAGTCGCTTCGCTCAAAATCGGAACCGTTGTCGCCCTTTTGGGACTGATGGTCGTGGGCATCTTTGTCGCAATTGCGCGCGGCGAAATCGAAAGCTTCGAAGATCTGAAATCCTCGCCCAACGGGCAGATGATCCGCGTCCGCGCGGCGGATGGAACCGTCATCCAGACGCTGGGGCCAAGTTTCGGCCGCTGGATTCCGATCGACGAAATCCCGCACGAGATGAAGGATGCGATGGTCGCGGTCGAGGATCGCCGCTTCAACTACCATCCGGGTATCGACCCATATGGTCTGGCGCGTGCGGTTTTCGTCAGCCTGACCGACGGCGGCGGGCTGCGCGCGACATCGACGATCACCCAGCAATTGGCGCGCAACGTCTACCTCAACAATAACCGCGATATCGGCCGCAAGCTGCGCGAGATGATCCTCGCAATGGCGATGGAGACGAAATTCAGCAAGCAGCAGATATTGGAGCTGTATCTGAACAAGGTCTATTTCGGCGGCGGCGCCTATGGTGTCGATGCTGCGAGCCGCCGCTTTTTCGATCATGGTGCCGAGGATATATCGCTTGCCGAAGCGACGATCATCGCCGGGCTGGTCAAGGCACCCTCGCGCTATTCGCCGACAGCCGATGCCACGGCCGCCATCGGGCGCGCCGGGGTGGTGCTGGAGGTGATGCAGGATGCAGGCATGATAACGCCCGAAGAGGCGGCATCGGTGCACCCCGCCAAGGTCCAGCTTGCGGCAGAGCCGAAGCAGGACAGCGTGCGCTACTTCACCGACTGGGCGCTGCCACAGCTCGACAATCTGATCGACGAAACCGAAAAGCCCATCGACGTCTGGACCACGCTTGACCTTGGGATGCAGCGCACGGCGACCAATGCCATCCGCGCCGGTGTGCCGCGTGGCGCGCAGGGCGCGCTGGTGACGATCGACCGCGACGGCGCCGTCCGCGCGATGGTTGGCGGCACCGACTATGCCACCAGCAACTATAACCGCGCCGTAACCGCGCTGCGCCAGCCGGGTTCGGCCTGGAAGCTGTTTGTCTATCTCGCCGCGCTGGAGGCCGGGTTCCGCCCCGAAGACAAGGTGGTTGATGAGGCGGTGACGATAGGCGGCTGGTCGCCGCGTAACAGCAGCGGCACCTATTCGGGCGAGATCACGCTGCGCACCGCTTTTGCCTATTCGAAAAATACCGTTGCAGCCAAGATCGGTGAGGAAGTTGGCACCAGCAGCATTGCCAGCATGGCGCGCCGCTTTGGCATCACCACGCCGATTTCGACCACTCCTGCGATGGTGCTGGGGTCGTCGGAGGCAAGAGTCATCGACATGACGCGCGCCTTTGCCTCGGTCGCCGCGCGCGGCAGGAGCGTGACGCCTTATGCGATCAGCAAGGTGACGACCATTGATGGCAATGTGATCTACCAGCACAAGCCCGCAAGGCAGGTGCAACTGGTTGAAGATTATGTCGCAGGGGCGATGACCGACCTGATGCAAAGCGCGGTCGCCACGGGCACCGGGCGCGCTGCCTCCATCGGCCGTCCGGTTGCGGGCAAGACCGGTACGACCAGCAGCAACAAGGATGGCTGGTTCCTCGGCTTCTCGTCCGGCCTGACAACCGGTGTCTGGATGGGTCGTGATGATGCGCGCGCGGTCGGCAATTTGCAGGGCGGCACCGCGCCTGCCGCTGCCTGGGCCAGCTATATGCGTGCCGCCGTCGCCCGCCGCCCGGTGGAGAATTTCGATACCGATGTCACCTTCCCCGAACGGCTCGAAGATGAGGAAATGATGCTGGGCGAGGATGGCGAGGAAATTCTGGTCGACGAAAACGGCATGCCGATAGAAGGCGATCCCGTTGGCGATGCGGGCGGAATTCCGCAGGAAATGACCGAGCCGGAGCCGCTGGACGAGGCGTGGATCGATCAGGCGCTTGGGCGCAGCGGCGAAGCGGATGACCAACCGCCGCCGAGCCCGCGCAACACCGGGCCCAAGACGGTAACCGCCCCGCAACCCAAATGAGCGTGGCGATACGCGTCCGCCCGATCCGATGAGTTGCGCCGGTTGGCGACAATTTTTGCCGGTTGCAGCCTATCCGGGTTGATATTTGCGACAATCCGGCGCATATAAATCGGACTAATCCAATCCGATTATGCGGAAAGCAAGCTGGAGCGCGCAAATGCGGCTTTCGAACATGGCCGACTATGCAGTTGTCATAATGGGTGCCGCGGCGCGACATTGCGGGGGTGTGCGCACCTCTGCGACCGCGCTTTCCGACGAGACGGGCATTGCCCTGCCGACCGTGCAGAAACTGGTGAGCATCCTCACCAAGGGCGGCCTGTTGCGTTCTGCGCGCGGGGCGGGCGGCGGCATCCAGCTTTCGCGCCCCGCAGCGGCCATCACGCTGGCCGACATTATCGAGGCAGTCGAAGGGCCGATCGCGATGACCAACTGCACCAACTCTGCAACCTGCAACTGCGCGATCGAGCCTGAGTGCAACGTCAAGCCGCATTGGGCGGTGGTAAATAGCGCGGTGCGCGGGGCGCTGGCCGATGTGAAACTGGCGAGTCTGGTGTCATGATTTTGTTCACGCGGAGGCGCGGAGACGCGGAGAATGTTATGGCTGGCGCGGTCGCACCATATCCCCTTTTGATTCTCACAAAGCCACAAAGCCACAAAGAGGCGCTTGTTAAACACCTCATCTTTGTGGCTTCGTGTCTTCGTGCGGAATTATTGCGCGGCGCTACGCGCCGGGAAAAAACCTCCGCGCCTCCGCGCCTCCGCGTGAACCAGTTAATTACAGGTGCGGCATGACCGACGATATTGAAATCAAGGCCAGAGAAGAACGGGATTGGGCGGCGCGCGAGGCGGCGGACAAGGTTGCCGATTATGAGCATGGCTGGTCGGCGGATATCGAGACCGAATTTGCCGAAAAGGGCCTGACCGAAGATACCGTCCGCTTCATCTCTGCCAAAAAGGAAGAGCCCGAATGGATGCTCGAATGGCGGTTGAAGGCGTTCCGCATGTGGCAGGAAATGACGCCGCCCGACTGGGCGAAGCTCAACATTCCGCCGATCGACTATCAGGACGCCTATTATTACGCCGCACCCAAGGCGAGGAAGAAGCTTGAAAGCCTTGATGAGGTCGATCCCGAAATCCTGAAGGTTTACGAAAAGCTTGGCATCCCGATCGAGGAGCAGAAGGTGCTCGCGGGCGTCGAAGGTGCGCGCAAGGTTGCGGTCGACGCGGTGTTCGACAGCGTTTCGGTGGCGACCACCTTCCGCGCGGAGCTTGAGAAAGCGGGCGTGATCTTCCGTTCGATTTCGGAAGCGATCAAGGAATATCCCGATCTTGTCCGCAAATGGCTCGGCAAGGTGGTGCCGATGCACGACAATTATTTCGCGACATTGAACTGCGCGGTCTTTTCGGACGGCACCTTCGTTTACGTGCCGGAGGGTGTGCGCTGCCCGATGGAGCTTTCGACCTATTTCCGCATCAACGCCGAAAATACCGGCCAGTTCGAACGCACTTTGATCGTCGCCGACAAGGGCGCCTATGTCAGCTATCTGGAAGGCTGCACCGCGCCGATGCGCGACGAAAACCAGCTCCACGCCGCGGTGGTCGAACTGGTCGCGCTGGACGATGCCGAGATCAAATACAGCACGGTACAGAACTGGTATCCCGGCGATGCGGAAGGGCGGGGCGGGATCTACAATTTCGTCACCAAACGCGCTCTGTGTCAGGGGCGCAACAGCAAGGTCAGCTGGACGCAGGTCGAAACCGGCAGCGCGGTGACGTGGAAATATCCGTCTTGCGTCCTCAACGGCGAGAACAGCGTCGGCGAATTTTATTCGGTCGCGGTGACCAACAATTACCAGCAGGCCGATACCGGCACCAAGATGATCCACAATGGCAAGGGCAGCCGCTCGACGATCATTTCCAAGGGCATCAGCGCGGGGCGCAGCAACAACACCTATCGCGGGCTGGTCCGCGTGGCGCCCAATGCAGAGGGTGTGCGCAACTTCACCCAGTGCGACAGCCTGCTCTTGGGCAGCGAATGCGGCGCGCACACCGTCCCCTATATCGAAGTCCGCAACCCCTCGGCGCAGATCGAGCATGAAGCCACCACCAGCAAGATTAGCGACGACCAGCTTTTCTACGCGATGCAACGCGGGCTGGGGCAGGAGGAAGCCGTCGCGCTGATTGTCAACGGCTTTGCCAAGGAAGTGCTGCAGCAACTGCCGATGGAATTTGCGGTTGAGGCGCAGAAATTGTTGGGGATCAGCCTTGAGGGGAGTGTTGGGTGATGAAGAAAGAGATTATTGCCATGGCAATATTGGGAATAGCGGCACAGTCGGCATTCGCTCAGCCAGCGCAACCGGACGTCTCAACGTTGGCACAGGCGCTTGACCGTTGCATGACCACCTACGCCGTTCGTCTTACCAAAACGGAAGCAGCAGACGAGGCGATCTACTTAGCCGCTGTCGATGGGTGCAAACAAATCGAGGTCGACCTGACCACAGCGGTTCGGCGCGACGTTCCAGCTACACAAGGTGAAGCCGCGCTCGCGCAATGGAAAGAACAAGCCAAGCCGAATTTCATGTCACTCCTGCAACGAATACGATCTGACCGCGCAGCGCGAGGGGCGCAATAAGCCATGCTCCAAATAAATAACCTCCACGCTACCGTCGCGGACAAGCCGATCCTCAAGGGTCTGTCGCTCTCCATCAATGCGGGTGAGATCCATGCGATCATGGGGCCCAATGGCGCGGGCAAATCGACGCTGGGCTATGTGCTTTCGGGGCGGCCCGGTTATGAGGTTACGGGGGGGAGTGTGACCTTTTCTCCCCTCCCGCTTGCGGGAGGGGCCGGGGGAGGGCCTGAAACCGGCACTTCCCTCTCGGGCCCTCCCCTAACCCCTCCCGCAGGCGGGAGGGGAATGGATTTATTGGAACTCGACCCCCACGAGCGTGCCGCTGCCGGCCTGTTCCTGGGTTTCCAATATCCGGTTGAAATCCCCGGCGTGTCGAACGTGCAGTTCCTGCGCGAGGCTTTGAATGCGCAGCGCAAGGCGCGCGGGGAGGCGCCGTTGTCCGGCGGGGACTTCCTGAAACTCGCCCGCGCGCAGGCCGATGCGATGGGGATGGATATGGAGATGCTCAAACGCCCGGTGAATGTCGGCTTTTCGGGCGGCGAGAAGAAGCGCAACGAGATGGTGCAGATGGGCATCCTCGATCCCAAACTCGCGGTGCTCGACGAAACCGACAGCGGCCTTGATATCGATGCGCTGCGCGTGGTGGGTGAGGGCATCAACCGCATCATGCGGCGTCCCGACAAGGCGGTGCTGCTGATCACCCATTATCAGCGCCTGCTCGATTATGTGCAGCCCGATTTCGTCCACGTCCTCGCCGACGGCCGCATCACGCGCAGCGGCGGGCCCGAACTTGCGCTTGAGCTGGAGCGTGAGGGCTATCGGGAACTGGCCGCATGAACAGCGCCGCAGGCAATCCCATCCATCTCCGCGCCTCCGCGCCTCCGCGCGAATCATCTTTCTTTTTGTTCACGCGGAGACGCGGAGACGCGGAGAGGTGCCTGGAACGAAGTCACCGCAAGATGAGACAGGTTCAGGGCGACGGAGTACCGGAATGACCATAGCACTTCCCACCCGCCACGATGAGGAATGGCACTATGCGCCGGTTGAGGTGCTGGCCGGGCTGAAGGCCTTGCCCGAGGCGCAGCATATCTTAGTTGCGGCTGGTGAAACGCATCCGGTCTATAAATGCGTGTCGACCGGCTCGGCGAGCAAGGTCGATATCCAGCGTTACCAGATCGACATTGCCGCAGACGCGCGGTGCGAGGCCTTTTTCCTGCTCACCGGGGGCGGTTACAAGCGGCTCGATATCGACGTGACGCTTGCCGAAGGTGCGCATTTTGAATTGGGCGCGGTCGGCATCGGTCGGGCTGAGGAAGTGACCGAAATCGTCACCCGCCTGCGCCATGTCGCGCCGGGGGCGACCTCGAACCAGGTGATGCGCGGGGTCGCGATGGACACCGCGACGATCACGATGATCGGCCGCATCGACGTCGCCCGGCAAGCGCAGCAGACCGACGCCGCGCTCGGCGTTAAGGGCCTGCTGCTCGATCGCACCGCGACGATCAACGCCAGGCCCGAACTCGAAATCTATGCCGACGATGTCAAATGCGCGCATGGCTGTGCGATCGGGCAGCTCGACGAAATGGCGCTGTTTTACGCGCAGCAGCGCGGGTTGCCGATGGCGACGGCGCGCAACCTGCTGATGCAGGCCTTTGTGGCAGAGGCCTATGGCGCGATCGGAGATGCCAAATGGCGCGAGCATATGACCGGCTATGCCGAGGCGGCGCTGCGGGGGACGTTCTGATGGCGGTCGTTTCCGAACGCGCCCTGGGCAGATGGGAAAATGAAGGCGGGGGCCTTGCCCGCGAGTTGCGCGATCAGTTCCCCGGCGTGCGCGACTGGCATTATCTCGATACCGCCGCGAGTGCGCAGAAGCCGCAGGCGGTGATCGATGCGGTCGCGCGCGCGATGGGCGAGGATTATGCCACCGTCCATCGCGGCGTCTATGCGCGCTCGGCGAACATGACGCTGGCTTTCGAGGCCGCGCGGCGGCGGGTGGCGGAGTTTGTCGGCGGCAAGGAGGACGAAATCGTCTTCGTGCGCGGCGCGACCGAGGCGATCAACCTTGTCGCGCAATGCTCAAGACTGTCCCAATGGGGACAGTCCCCAAAGGGACAGTCCCAGCCGCGCATTCTGCTCAGCCAATTGGAGCATCATAGCAATATCGTGCCCTGGCAGCTTGCCGGATATGAAATCGATGTCTGCCCGCTGACCGCCGATGGCTGTATCGATCTCGATGCGGCGGAGGCGATGCTCACCCCGGAGCATGTTCTGGTTGCATTTGCCCATGTGTCCAATGTGCTGGGTTCGGTGCTGGATGTGCGGCGCGCGGCGGAACTGGCGCACAAGGTTGGTGCGAAGCTGCTGGTCGACGGTTGCCAGGCGGTACCGCGCCTGCCGGTCGATGTGGCGGATCTCGATTGCGATTTCTACGTTTTCTCGGGGCACAAGCTTTACGGCCCGACCGGAATCGGCGCGCTCTGGGGGCGCAAGGAATTGCTCGACGCGATGCCGCCTTGGCAGGGCGGCGGATCGATGATCGACCGGGTGACCTTCGCCAAAACGACCTATGCGCCGGCCCCGACCCGATTCGAGGCTGGCACCCCTGCGATCGCCGAGGTCATTGGGCTGCGCGCCGCGATCGATTATGTCGACGCCATCGGGCTCGATGCCATTCACGCGCATGAATGCGAACTGGTCCGCCAGACGCGCGAGGCGCTGCGCTCGATCAATTCGATCACGCTCCACGGGCCCGAGGATGCTGCGGGCATCGTCTCTTTCTCTATGGAAGGGGTGCATCCGCACGACATCGGCACCATATTGGACGAGGAAGGCGTCGCCATCCGCGCCGGACACCATTGCGCGCAGCCCCTGATGGAGCATCTGGGCGTCCCCGCCACCGCGCGGGCGAGCTTCGGGATTTACAATGATGAAAGCGATGTCGCGGCACTGGTCCGCGGCCTCGAAAGAGTGAAAAGGATATTCGGATGAACGACCAAATCCGGATCGAAGAAGTCGAAAGCGTCGAAGCGCCGCCGAAAGCGCGCGTCGGGGATGCCGAAAGCCCTGCCGAAAAGCTGGAGCGCAAGAAGGATTATCTTGAAGGCTTTCTCGCGCAGAAACCCGCGCCGGTGGCCGAGGGCGATGAGGCGCTGCAGGAAGCGGTGATCGACGCGCTCAAGGAGATTTACGATCCCGAAATCCCGGTCAATATCTATGATCTCGGCTTGATCTATGGCGTAGAGATCAATGATGGTCATGCGCTGGTGACGATGACGCTGACGACGCCGCACTGCCCGGTTGCCGAATCGATGCCCGGAGAAGTCGAACTGCGCGTTGGCGCGGTGCCGGGGATTGGCGATGCTGAAGTGAATCTCGTCTGGGATCCGCCCTGGGGACCGGACAAGATGACCGATGAGGCGCGCCTCGAACTGGGGATGCTGTGATGACCACCGAAACCAGAACCCGCCGCCTGCTGCCCGCTGCGGTTACGCTGACCAAGGCCGCCGAGGAGCGGATCGCCGAACTGATGCGCAACGCGCCCGAAGGCACGATAGGCGTCAAGCTGTCGACCCCGCGCCGCGGCTGTTCGGGGCTGGCCTATTCGGTCGATTATGTCAGCGAGGCCAACGCCTTTGACGAGCGGATCGAAACCCCCGGCGGCACCTTTTTCATCGATGGCGGCTCGGTGCTCTATCTCGTCGGCTCGAATATGGACTGGCAGGAGGACGAGTTTGTTGCCGGTTTCGTCTTCAACAACCCCAACGCCACCGGCAGCTGCGGCTGCGGTGAGAGCTTTACCGTCTGATCAGAATTTCCGGTTGAATCGTAGCGCCACGCCCAAATCGTCGGGCGCGGTTTCGATATGCCCCGGCTCGCTACGCCAGAAGGCATTGGCGGACAGGTATCCGCCTGCAAAGGGTGTGGCATAGGCCGCCTCGATATCGCGCTCCCGTCCGGTCGGGCTCAGCGAAACAAATTGTTGCCCGAAACCGGCCTGCAGCGTCGAATAATCATAGCCCACCGGAAGCGTCAGGTTGAGGCCGCCACTGCGCACGCGCAGGGGCTGGGAAACGCGCAGTGCGAGACTGTCGCGCAGCGAAAATAGACCAAAGCGGGTCAGATCCGCCGACCACGCATCGCTTTCAAGCCAGTCTGCCGTGCCGCGCAAACCTGCGGCTGCAATCCGCGTCCAGCCGCGTCGATAATCGGCATTCGCCCGCCAATTCGAGCCAAGCGATAAGGTGGTGCCGGCATCGGCAAACCAGCTGCGCGCGCCTGTTTCGCCGGTCCACATATTGGTTCCGCCGCCCAATATTGTTTCGCGCTCGTCGAGCATTATGCCCGAAAGCTTGAGGTGCAGCGCGCCAAGGTCGCGGTCGAACCCGAGACGGGCAAGGCGATAGCCGTAACCGCGATACCGGCTGCGCAACGGATCGCCTGCAAATTCCTTCCAAATGCGCACGTCGCCATGTTCGCCCGCCACGGTCAATCCGAACCCTGCGACCCGTTGGCGATAGGCAAAGGCGGAAGTCGGCTGGCTGAAAAAGCCGAATGAATCCTGCGCTGCATCGGCGGCAACGAAGCTTGCTGCGCGATCGATGGCCATCTGGTCGATCAGGGCACCGCTGCTTTTCGCAATGCCCAATGCGACCTGCCGGTCATTGCCCAGCCGCGCAATCACCGAACCGGCAATTGCACGGGACTGCGAACGCTCGCGCGGAGAAAGGTCCAGCCGGTCCGGCCCGACGCCATCGCGGCGGTTGGCGACGGAAAGGGTCACCGCCAGATGCTGGTTTGCAACCACGCGCATTTCGGTCCCCATGCTGAGCGCCGGGGCCAGTTTTGGCGTGGATTTTGCCGCCAGCAAAGTACCGCTGAAGTCGGCGCTGAACGCCCGGCCATAGCTGTCGAGGATAACCGCCTGCGGGCCGCCTTTGCCGGTTGCGTCACCCATCGGGCTGCCGACCCGGCAGGCACGGGGATGGGCGTTCCGGCTATGGACTGCTGCCCTTGCGGCTGGAAGGCGCGGGCGAGATTCAATTCGCCCCGGCCATAAATGCCGTCCGTTCCTGTTGCGCCCAGGTCGGTCGTCGTCGTCAGCAGCAAGTCGACAATCTGCCGTCCGGTCAGATTGGGAAAGGCCTGCGCGAGAAGCGCAACCGCTCCGGCAACAATGGGTGCGGCAAAGCTGGTCCCACTCCACAAGAATTGCGTCCCTGCCTCATCGGGCGCCCGCACCCTGACGCCAAGGGCCGTCAGATAATAGCTTTGCCCGGTTCCGGCACGATTGGAAAAGGTAGAGATCTGCTGGCTGGAATCGGTCGCACCTGCGATCAGGATCTGGCCGCGCGCAATCGGATCGAGTGCGATCATCGCCATCGGATCGGGGTTGATGGCGGTGGCAGGTTCCTCGTCAAATTCATTGCCCGCCGAAATAACGAAAACCACACCTGCGGCCGTCGCCCGGTCAACGGCGGCGCGCAACGTCCCGTTCATCGGGGAACCGCCCAGCGACATGTTGACGACCCGCGCGCCTACCGCCACCGCCCGGTCGACCGCCTGTGCCATGTTGTTGTCATTATGCGTGCAGCCCGCGTCCGGATCGGGATCGGTACAGGTGCCCGGTGTGTCGGTCCGCAGCACGAGCAGGGTTGCCCCGAAAGCCACGCCATGGGTTTCCAGATCGTTTTTGGCCCCGAGCAGCACCGAGGAAACGGCAGTGCCATGGCCGCCTTCATCCTGAAGGCCGCGCGCTCCGGCGAAATCGCCCGACTGGGCGTGGATCTTTCCCGCAAATTCCGGGCTGTCGATGTCGACCCCGCTGTCAATGACACCGGCAATTATCCCGTTGCCGCTGGCACCGGCATTATAGGCAGCAATGGCCTGTGCCTGAACCGCACCGTTGGAGCGCTGATATTCCAGCGTATTGTAGTTCACCGTCGGAGGAGGGGGAGGGGGCGGCGGTGGTGGCGGAGCTGGCGGTGTCACCGTCGGCGGGGGTGCAGGCGTCGAACTCACGCCGCCGCCTCCACTGCCGCAGGCAGAGAGGCTCAGCGCAAAAACGATCGACGTGCCGATGGCGATGCTGCGCCTTGCGCCCAAGTTGGTCATCATGCTCCCCAAATCTATCGCCGACAATATTACCAAAGGCCCGTTTGCGCCAACATTAACGCAGTTGTTCCTTGCGAGATTTGACACCTGTAGTTAACGCGGCGCCGATGTCTCCGGCAGCCCATCACGACTTCGACCATGTCGAAACCTGGATCTTCGATCTGGACCTGACGCTATATGCGCCAGAGCATAATATCATGGAGCAGGTGCGGGGCCGGATCGCCGCCTTTGTCGAGGATTATTTCAAGGTCAGCGAAGATCGTGCGCACCAGATTCGCTACGATTACTGGCGCAAATATGGCACCACTCTGGGCGGGCTGATGGTGGAGCATGGCGTCGATCCGCACGGCTATCTGGATTTCGTCCATGACGTGGATATGTCGCTGTTGCAGCCCTGCGTTCGCCTTCGCGCCGGAATCGAGGCACTGCCCGGACGCAAGCTGATCTTCACCAATGCCGATGCAGCTTATGCCGAGCGGGTATTGGCAGCACGCGGCCTTGAAGGCATTTTCGAGGATGTGTTTGACATCCACCGCATGGAACACAGGCCAAAGCCTGCACTGGACAGCTATCAAGCCTTGTGCGGGCAACTCGCCATCGATCCGGCTGCGGCATTGTTTGTCGAGGATTCAGCTCACAATCTGGAGCCGGCTAAAAAGCTCGGGATGACAACGATTTGGGTCAACCACGGGGGCGATGCGGAGTCTGGTGACAAACGCCCGCATTTTGTCGATCATGAAATTGAAGATGTGGCCAACTGGCTGGCCGGAACAAAGGAAACAATATGAGCGAGGCACTGCAAGCCATCATCGAGAAGGCGTGGGACGAACGTGATGGCATCACCATCAACACTGGTGGCGAAGTGCGCGCGGCAGTCGTGGAGGCGCTGGGCCTGCTCGACAGCGGCCAACGCCGCGTTGCGGCGAAGATCGACGACGCATGGCAGGTCAACCAGTGGCTCAAAAAGGCGGTGCTGCTGTCGTTCCGCCTCAACGACATGGAAGCCATTCCCGGCGGCCCCGGCGGGGCGCACTGGTGGGACAAGGTGCCCTCCAAATTCGCAGGCTGGGGTGAAAATCGCTTCCGCGATGCAGGTTTCCGCGCCGTGCCGGGCAGCATCGTCCGTCATAGTGCACATATCGGTAAGGGTGTGGTGCTGATGCCCAGTTTCGTCAATCTGGGGGCCTTTGTCGATGAGAACAGCATGGTCGATACCTGGGCCACCGTGGGCAGCTGCGCCCAGATCGGCAAAAATGTGCACCTGTCGGGCGGCGTCGGGATCGGCGGGGTTCTGGAACCGCTGCAGGCGGGCCCGGTGATCATCGAGGATGATTGCTTCATCGGTGCGCGTTCCGAAGTCGTCGAGGGTGTTATCGTCGAACAGGGCGCGGTGCTGGCAATGGGCGTATTCCTTTCCTCGACGACCAAGATCATCGACCGGGCGACCGGCGAGATTTTTGTCGGCCGGGTTCCCTCTTATTCGGTCGTCGTTCCGGGGGCGCTTCCGGGCAAGTCGCTTCCCGATGGATCGCCGGGACCAAGCCTTGCCTGTGCCGTGATCGTCAAGCGGGTCGATGCCCAAACCCGTTCCAAAACCGCGATAAACGAGTTGTTGCGCGACTGACCGAGTACAGATTTCGACAAACGGCATCCGGTTTTGCTTGCAATATAAGAGCGAATCGCTCTAATTTGCTCAAGCGGACCGGGCCCCTCTGACGCTCGCTTCTTCGGAAGGAACGTGATGTCGGCCGCATCGGATCTCCGGTGCTTGGGTTTGCGGTCCCTGTTTCCCCCGAATACCCTGCCCGACGCCGGAGCTCCGATTGAACATCAACCGTTCAAGAGGAGAACGACATGTCGGAACGTACATTCCGCCTCATGCAATATCACCAGAAGCTCGACGAAGAGCTGCGCACCGAATTGCGCAGCAGCTGGCCGAGTTTTGCGCGAATCCAGCGGCTGAAGCGCATGAAGCTCGCCGTAAAGGACAAGTTGCATGTGCTGTTGGCGAAGCGCCGCAACGCCCCCAAACCCGCCTGACCTCAAACTGGCTGCGCGCGCTGCCCTATCCCATATTTGGGCCAAAGCCGGATGGCGAGCGCAGCCAGCAGCAGGGGCGCAAACAGGCGCCCTTCGATGTGGTAGGCCGGGTCTTCATGGAAAGCCCGGCTGCCATAGCTGATCAGGAATATCAGCCAGGTATAGTGCAGCCCCACGCTGTGCAGCCGTTTCCACCAGCGCCCCATCGCGCGCTGCGCCGCATCGTTCGACGTCAGCGCCATCAGGTAAATGAAGCCATAGGCCAGCGCGCCGCCGGCCAGCGATGCCAGCGGCCTCGGGCGATAGAGCGTGATGTTGACGAGCAAAGCGGCCAAATGGATGCTGTGCGCAAGCGCAAAGGCCAGGCCCCACTGCCGCCGCCGCTGCACGATACCCCTGGTCGCGGCGTTGGGCGCAAGACGATACAGGCTGCTCGCCAGATAGGTAATCAGGAATAGCGGCAATGCCGCCCGCGCCGTCCAGCGCGCAGCGAGCAAAGCGTCATCCGGGCCGGTAGGGCCGATCCAGAGGGCGGCGCCTATGGCAACCGCCGACAGCCCAAGCGTGACTACGAACGGGAAATAAAGGCGATCTACCAAGCCCAGCTTTTATGGCCTTCAGGGTTTGAGCAGATCGAGCACCGCTGCCGTCATCGCTTCGGTTCCCAACCGCACCGATGGTTCGGGATCGATCTTGAACAGCGGCGAGTGATGCCCGGCAATCGGCGCACCGCCATTTTTGGCCGCCTTGATCCATTCGGGGTTCGTGCCGCCGACGCCGAAATAATAACCCGGAATGTCGAAGGCAGGATCGACGAAGAATGCGAAATCTTCAGCGCCCATATTGGTCTGACGGAAGGGGATCACAACGTCCTTGCCCAGCGCATCGCCGATGGCCGTGTTCAGGCGTCGGGCGAGTGCGGCATCGTTGACGGTCACCGGGGTCGTCTCGGTCACCTTGACGATAGGCAGCTTGTCTTCGGGCAGGCCATTGGCACGACCGATGCCCACAGCGACGCGTTCGATCGAGGCAATCAACTGGTCACGCACTTCCTGGCTATTGGCGCGCACCGTCACTTGCAGGTCGGCATGTTCGGAAATGATGTTATGCTTTTGCCCCGCATGGAATGCCCCGACGGTAATCACGCCGGGATCGAGCGGGCCTTTTTCGCGGCTGATGATCGATTGCAACCCGACGACGATTTGCGATGCGATATAGACCGGATCGCGGCCAAGATGCGGCGCTGCGCCGTGCGTTGCGATGCCGGGCACGCGGATGTCGACGCTGTCAGCGGACGAATATTGGATGCCCTCCGATGCCGCGATCTTGCCGGTTTCCAGTTCTGCGGCGACATGGAAGGCCAGCGCATAATTCGGCTTCGGGAAACGGGTGTACAATCCGTCTTTCACCATGGCAGCAGCACCGCCCACACGTTCTTCCGCAGGCTGGACGATGAACAGCACGGTGCCTTTCCAGCGATCCTTCATCCGCGCCAGTTGCCGCGCGGTGCCGACCAGCGAGGTGATGTGCACATCGTGGCCGCAGGCGTGCATCACCGGCATTTCAAGGCCGTCGACGCCGACCTGCCTGACGGTCGAGGCGTTGGCGAGGCCCGAGCGTTCCTGTACCGGCAGGCCGTCCATGTCGGCGCGAACGAGAACGACAGGCCCATCGCCATTTTTGAGCACGCCTACCACACCGGTCTGCCCGACCTTCTCCGTTACCACCATGCCGGGGACGGTGCGCAATTCCTGCGCCATGCGCGCGGCAGTTTTATATTCGCGGAACGACAGTTCGGGGTTGCGATGGAAATGATCCCAGAGCGCGCCCAGCGATTTGTCATAATCCGCCTTGATATCGCCCGCATAGTCAGGCTTGGCCGCCGCCGGTGTCGCAACGGCGGCAAGGGCTGCAGATGCGGTGAGCAAGAATCGTCCGATTTTCATGATATCCTCCCTGTTTCCGGGAAGACTATCACGGACAGGTTTCAAGGCAATGGCCGATAGGCGTTTCTGCAGGCACCATCGTTACAAACTGGGCAAAGCCCTTTTTCGTAGCGGGATTTACCCATAGTCCGGCCCGCAACGCATAAGCTTCGCCCACATGACCGATCCAGATCGCACCGCCCGAATCGGGGTGGATATGCACGCCCAGCCCATAAGCTTTGAAATAGCCAAGGTCGTCGTCCCCGTTTCGCCCGTTGAACCGCCACTGCATCCTGGTCATTTCGGCAAATGCCTTGCTCGACAATAAGGGTCTGCCCTTGTTGAGCAGCAGTTGGCCGACCTTGGCCAGATCCTGCGGAGAAATTCGCAACCCGCCTTGTGGGCTGAATGATGAACCGTTCTTCCCCAATTGATAGCGGGCGAGGTCGCAACTGCCATTGCTTGCGGCAAGAACCGGGCAGGGATCATCACCCGTAATCGCCGCATCGCGCGCCAGATCGCCATTTGTTCGCAGCAGCGTCACCGCCTGTGCGCGCCTGCCCGGGGTGCAGCCCGCGCCCCAGTTGAAACAGGCATCAAGCCGCAATGGCCGCAGCACCTTGTTGGCCACCAACCGGTCGAACCTCTCGCGGGTGGCCGCTTCAAGCGTGGCTGCGATCACCGGTGAATTGAGGTTGGCATAGCTGAAATAATCGCCGGGTTCATAAGTCGCGTGCCACACCGATGGATTGGCAAGGACATCTTCAAGGCGGCCATCGAGCGGCAGCAGATAGTCGATCGTATCGCGTATCCCCGACGTGTGGCTCAGCAAATGACGCAGGGTGACGGGGCGGTCGGGAAAGGCCGGATTGCGCATCGGGAAACCCAGATAAGCGCCGACGTCGCGATCGAGATCGATCCGGCCTTCATCGACCAGCCGCATTACGGCAATAGCGGTGACCAGTTTGGATATCGAAGCCATCCGCACCGGATCGTCGGCACGCACTGGACGACCAGCGACACCTGCTTCCCCTTTCGCGCTTTTCGTCAGGATCGCGGTCGATGAAAAGTCGACGCGCACCTGCGCGGGCTGGGGAAGCGTGGTTTGTGCCGCAGCGGCGTTCAAGCCTGCAATCGCAGCGCCCAGCACCGCCAGCCGTGCGGCGGCGATTATTCGTCGCCCCGGCATTCGCCCTCATGCTTGCCGGTCATTGTGCCCTTCAGCTTTATCTTGCCCGCCATTGGAACCTGCACTTCCAGCCCGGTGTCGAACTGGAAGTCGGCATCGCCGACGGTTCCGTCGAGGTCCATTTTGGCTTTGCCCAAGTCACCCATGCCACACGACAACGCCATTTTCACGCGGTTTCCGGCGATGTCGAACTGCTTGTAGCTGCAATCTTCCGCACCCTCGCCGCCAAAGAAATCGGGGCCAGGCTTCGCGGCGTCTGCGGCACTCAGGCACGACAGGCCCGAAGCACCCTTGGCCAATTGCGCCTTGATGCTCGCCTTTTCCTGCTCGCCCAATCGGGGCACATCGATGTCGGTGAAGGCAAAGGCCATCCGCCAGCGGCCCGGTTGCATTGCCAGATAGCCGTCGCGGCGCATTTCCTCTGCCCGTTCCGCCCGTGAAACGCTGCCGTCGCCGTTGGTATCGGCATTGTCGCTGCAGGCGCCAAGCGTCACCAGAAGAGTCAGCGCGGCCAGATATTGGTCACCCTTTGACATCATCTTCAGGCCGGGCAATCGCCAATGCGCTTGCCTTCGATGCGGCCTTTCATGGTCATTTCGCCCATTGGCGTGCCCGACGTCTTCTGCTCCATGGTCATCGCATAGGTTTCGCCTTCGAAACTGCCCTGCATCTTGTTGCTGATGGTGATCCCGCCTTGCGGCTTGCAGGTCATCTGCACGGTCATCTTGTTGCCGGATCGGTCAAGCTGCTCGAAAGAGCAATTGCTGCCCGCATCGCCGCCGAAGAAATCCGCGCCCGGTTTTTCGGCCTGTTCCTTGGTCAGGCAGGATTTGATGCTCATTTCGCTCATCGCCTTGGACATCTGGGCCTTGGCGGCTTCGGGAAGGCCGGGGGCTTCGATGCTGTCAAACTTGATTTTCACTTCCCACATGCCCGGGGTCATCGCCACGGCACCGCCCTTGGAAAGCTCTTTCTGCGCCTCGGCGGTGCTGACCTTGCCGTCACCGTCCGTATCGGCACCCTTGTCCGAACAAGCCGCAACGGCAAGTGCGGCGCACGCTGCGCCGGTGATTAGAATTTTCCGCATCTGCAATTCCCTCTCATGGAAAGCTACCCGGCGCCTGTTTGTCGCGAAACCCTGCTAATGGCAACCGTTTTGCGACAATTGCGCTTCGTTCATGACAAGGTCAGTTCAGATGGCTAAGGAGGCGCAATTCGTATTAAGGGAGTATCGCCTCACATGAAGCGTTTTGTTGTTTTTCTGATGGTTGCGCTTTTTGGCGCAGGAATCGCAAATGCCCAGGACGAAACTTCTGTCGCCGCCCCGGCACCTGTTGTCGACGAGGCGGAGAATATCCTTCATCTTGACCTGTCATCGGGCGGGCGGGTGACCATAAAGTTGTTCCCGCAGACGGCACCTGCGCATGTCGAACGCATCAAGACGCTGACACGTCAGGGGTTTTACAATGGCTTGATCTTCCATCGGGTGATTGACGGCTTCATGGCGCAGACGGGTGATCCGACCGGCACCGGCATGGGCGGGTCGCAGCTTCCCGACATAAAGGCCGAATTCAATCCGATGCCGCATTTGCGCGGAACCGTGTCAATGGCCCGGGCGCAATCGGATGACAGTGCGAACAGCCAGTTCTTCATCTGCTTCCAGCCACGTTTCGCGCTCGATAACAAATATACGGTTTTCGGCCGCGTTACCTCCGGGATGCAGTATGTCGACGCGATCCAGCGCGGTGAGCCGCCTGCGATGCCCGACAAGATTGTGCAGGCATCGATCGGTGCCGACAATGTGGCTCCGCCGAATTTTGCAGCGCTTGCCCAACCCGCGACACCTGCCGAACCGCAGATCACGCTGGATGATCTCAGCAAGCCGCTGAACTGACATTAAGCCAAGGATAGGCGCCGTATGCGCGTCGACCTGTTCGATTTCGACCTTCCGCAAGAGCGGATTGCGCTTCGGCCCGTTTCGCCGCGCGATGCGGCAAGGATGCTGTGCGTGTCAGGCGACGGGCGGCTGGAGGATGCACATGTCCTCGATTTGCCGGGGCGATTGCGCGCGGGCGACTGCCTTGTTTTCAACGATACCCGTGTCATTCCCGCGCAGCTCGAAGGGCGCAGGGGCGAGGCGAAGATTGGTGCAACGCTGCACAAGCGCATCGACCTGCGCCGCTGGCAGGCGTTTATCCGCAATGCCAAGCGACTGAAAGCGGGCGACGAGATCGTCTTTGGCGGCGGCGTTACCACAACTGCCGAAGAACGGCTGGAGGATGGCAGCTTCATCCTGTTCTTCCACGGGGAGGAGCCGGTCGAACTGTTGCTCGACCGCGCGGGCACCATGCCGCTGCCCCCCTATATCGCCAGCAAGCGCAGTGTCGATGAGGCCGACAAAAGCGATTACCAGACGATGTTCGCCGCAAAAGACGGCGCGGTGGCCGCACCCACCGCCTCGCTGCATTTCACGCCGCAGTTGATGGCAAAGCTGGCCGAAGCCGGGATTGGCCACGAAACACTGACCTTGCATGTTGGTGCGGGCACTTTCCTGCCAGTCAAGGCCGACGATACCGACGCGCACCAGATGCACAGCGAATGGGGCCGCATCGATGCCGCAACGGCAGCGCGGCTCAACGCAGTGCATGCAAAAGGCGGGCGTATCATCGCCGTCGGCACGACCTCGCTCCGCCTGTTGGAAAGCGCGGCAAGCAAAGACGGGCAGGTTCAGCTGTTCGAGGGCGACACGGCCATCTTTATTACCCCCGGCTATCGCTTCAAGGCAGTCGACGGGCTGATGACAAACTTCCATTTGCCCAAATCGACATTGTTCATGCTGGTCAGCGCGTTGATGGGATTGGAGACGATGCGCGCCGCCTATGCGCACGCAATCACAGCGGATTACCGCTTCTACAGCTATGGGGATAGCAGCTTGCTAATTCCCTAAAGGGATCAATGCCCCTTCAACTCGTCCCCGGTGAGGCGTACAACATGCAGCACATTGGTGGAGCCCGGCGTACCGAACGGCACGCCCGCCATCATGATCAGCCGCGCACCTGCGCTGCCAAGATGATAGCGCAACGCCATGCGCTTGCCCTTGGCGACCATTTCCTCAAAGCTGCCAATGTCCCTGGTGGTCACGGCAAAGGCGCCCCATAGCAGCCCAAGCCGGCGTGCGGTCGTTTTGGACCCGGTCAGCACCAGCACCGGCACGGCTGGCCGCTCGCGTGAGATACGGCGCGCGGTCGAACCGGAGGACGTAAAGCAAACGATCGCGCTGGTTTCCACCGTATCGGCAATCCGCCCGCTCGCCTCGGCCAGCGCATCGGCGGTGGTTGCATCGGCGGGGGTTTCGGTAAAGTGGATGCGCTTGAAGAAATCGGGGTCGCTTTCCACCTGCTGCGCGATCCGGTCCATGATCGACACCGCCTCGATCGGCCAGGCGCCCGCAGCGGTTTCGGCAGAGAGCATAACCGCGTCAGCGCCGTCGTAGATCGCTGTCGCCACGTCGGAGACTTCGGCGCGGGTCGGTGTCGGCGATACGATCATCGATTCGAGCATTTGCGTGGCGACGACCACGGGTTTGCCCATCTGCCGTGCGGTCGAGACGATCTTCTTTTGCAGCGGCGGCACTTTTTCAGGCGGCAGTTCGACGCCCAGATCGCCCCGCGCCACCATCACGCCGTCGGCCAGCTCAAGGATTTCCTCTAGCCGGTTGATTGCCGCAGGCTTTTCGATCTTGGCCAGCAAGGCCGCCTTGCCGCCGATCAGTTTCTTGCCTTCGGCGACATCTTCGGGGCGCTGCACGAACGACATCGCGACCCAGTCGACCCCCTGTTCGAGCGCGAAGGCAAGATCCGACCGGTCCTTGTCGGTCAGCGCGGCAATCGGCACCACGACATCGGGAACGTTCAGCCCCTTGCGATCGGACAGCATCCCGCCAACCTCGACAATGGTGTCGATATGGTCAGGGTTGATTTCGCTGACGCGCAGAACCAGCTTGCCATCGTCGAGCAGCAGCCGGGCATCGATTTCGAGCGCGGCGAAGATTTCCGGATGCGGCAGGTGGACGCGCGTCGCGTCCCCCGCTTTCTTGTTGGTATCGAGTCGGAATGCCGCGCCGGTCTTGAGTTCAACCTTGCCACCGGCAAAGGTGCCGACACGCAGCTTTGGCCCTTGCAGGTCGACCAGGATCGTTGTCGGACGGTTATAGGCCTTTTCAAGCGCGCGGATATTGGCGATCAACTGTGCTTTGTCCGCTTGCTCGCCATGGCTCATATTGACGCGGAAGGCATCGGCACCGGCGCGGAACAGCTTTTCGATCATCTCCGGCGTGTCGCTGGCGGGGCCCAGTGTCGCGAGGATACGGACCTTGCGCATGCGCGGCTTGTGATATTGCATCTGGAAAGGCTCTTTCGCGCTCTGGATTTTGTCTCTGTCGATCCCCATAACGGGATGGAGCGATTAGGCAAAGGGAGCATAGCTATGCAAATCAGCGATCAGGCAGCGGCAGCGGCATTCCGGCGGCTGGTGGCGCATCTGCAGCACCGCCATGATGCCGAAAATATCGAGCTGATGGGCCTTGCCGGCTTCTGCCGCAACTGCCTTGCCGACTGGGTGATGGAGGCGCAACCGGAATTGTCGAAGGAAGAAGCACGCACCCTGATCCACGGCATGCCGCCCGCCGAGTGGAAAGCGAAATATCAGGGTGAGGCGACGCCGGAGCAGTTGCAGCGGATGCAGGAAAGCATGGCGAAAAATGCAGCGCACAGCTAACCTCGTAAAACCGCACTTGAGGGGAGGGGAATTTATGAAACGTGCAATTCTGGCCGTCGCCTTGCTGCTGGCGAGCACACCACTTGCTGCCCAGTCGGGCGGCACGACCTATATCCACGCCGGACGATTGCTCGACCAGCCGGGGCAGGCCCCGCGCGGCGCATCGACGATCATTGTGCGCGACGGCAAGATAGCCGAAGTGCGCGACGGGTTTGTCGCGCCAGAGGCTGACGCGCAGCTCGTTGACCTTCAGACGCAGTTCGTCCTCCCCGGACTGATCGACATGCACGTCCATATTTCCAGTGATGACAATCTGCTGCGCAGCCGCCTGGAAGGCCCAAGTCGTGATGTCGAAGATGTGTTTGTTATTGCGCAAAACAACGCCCGGTTGACGCTGGAGGCCGGGTTCACCACCGTCCGCGACCTCGGCGGCGAAGGGCGTGCCACGGCGACATTGCGCGATGCGATCAACAATGGCGTGATTGTCGGCCCGACCATCATTCCGGCGGGAACCATGATATCGGTGACCGGCGGCCATGGCGGCGTCAACGGGCTGAACCGCACCTTTACCCACGCCATTGCCGCCGAACGCACCAATGTTTGCGACGGGCCCGATGGCTGTGCCAGTGCGGTCCGCGCCCAAATCTCCATTGGAGCCGAAGTGATCAAATTCGCCGCAACCGGTGGGGTCCGCTCCAATGTTGCGGGCGGGTTGGGCAAGCAGATGACCGATGCCGAGATGAAAAGCATTGTCGATACCGGCCACAGCTTTGGTCGAAAGGTCACCGCCCATGCGCATGGCAAGGAAGGTATCGACGCCGCGCTTCGGGCCGGGGTCGACAGCATCGAACATGGCAGCTTTATCGACGATGAGACGGTGAAGCTGTTCAAGGCGGAAGGGGCCGCACTCGTGCCGACAGCGGTCGCGCCCATTGCCGCGCTGGCACAGGCGCGGCGCGGCGATGCACCGGCTCCGCAACTCGCCAAGGCCGAGGAAGCTGCGGCAGCGCATGCCGCCAGCATGGCCCGTGCCATCAAGGGCGGGGTGCGCATCCTGTTCGGCACCGATAGCGGCGTTGCCCCGCATGGCGAAAACGCGAAGGAATTTGCCTTGATGGTCAAGGCTGGCATGGCCCCTGCACAGGCGATCAAATCTGCCACTGCCGACAATGCCGCCGAACTCGATCGTCCTATCGGCGTGATTGCGCCGGGCCGCGATGCCGACATCATCGCCACAGCGGCTGATCCAATTGCAGACGTAACGGCTTTGGAGAAAGTCGATTTCGTGATGCGGCGCGGGGTGGTCCACAAATTTGGCGGAAAGCGCCAGCCCTTTCCGCCGGAATGAACTAAGGCATGGCGCAGCGCGTGCGCTGCGTCTAATCGCAGCGATTATCGATTCGGGGCGGCCCGCCCCATCAAACACCACAGGAGACCGGAATGTCCGAAGGCAATATCGCCGCTGACCAGTTGCGCCTTTTCATCGAACGCATCGAGCGTCTGGAAGAGGAAAAGAAAGGCATCGCCGACGATATCCGCGACGTTTACAGCGAAGCGAAGAGCCAGGGCTATGATGTCAAGATCATGCGCCAGATCGTTCGACTGCGCAAAATGGAAACCCATGACCGTCAGGAAATGGAAGCGATTTTGGAAACATATAAGTCGGCGCTGGGCTTGGCTTGAGCCATCCTCACCAATTTTCGTCACCCCCGCGAAGCCGGGGGCCCATCACCTGCCGTTGAAATTTCTGGTTCCGGTGATGGATTGACCTCTGGTCACTGCGTTTCCCGCCTTCGCGGGAAGGACGGAATAAAGTAAGAGGTTCCGAATCCACGATAAAGGAACCCGAAATGCTGATGACCACCACAACCGCAGTCGAGGGCCGCCCCGTCGCGCAATATCTGGGCGTCGTGACCGGCGAAGTCATTGTCGGCGCGAATATCTTCAAGGATCTGTTCGCCAGCGTGCGCGACATCGTCGGCGGGCGTTCGGGTGCCTATGAAAACTCCTTACGCGACGCGCGCGAAACCGCGTTGAAAGAACTGGCCGACGAAGCGCGCGCCTTGGGCGCCGACGGCGTGATCGGCATTGACCTCGATTATGAAGTGCTCGGCTCGCAAGGCTCGATGCTGATGGTGAGTGCCAGCGGGACAGCGGTGAAACTGGGATAAGCGTCACGGCTTGCCGAAGGCGCGTTTCCTGATGTAAGGGCGCGCCTTCAAATCGTTCCAGCCAAAGAAGAGAGCCATGGCAGGCCATAGCAAATTCAAGAACATCATGCACCGCAAGGGCGCGCAGGACAAGAAGCGCTCGGCGATGTTTTCCAAACTCAGCCGCGAAATCACCGTTGCGGCGAAGATGGGGATGCCCGATCCGGACATGAACCCGCGCCTTCGCCTTGCGGTCAATGCGGCCAAGGCGCAGTCGATGCCCAAGGACAATATCCAGCGCGCGATCGACAAGGCCTCGGCTGCAGGCGGCGAAGATTATGAAGAAATCCGCTACGAAGGCTATGGCCCAGGCGGTGTCGCCGTGATCGTCGAGGCGCTGACCGACAACCGCAACCGCACCGCCACCAATGTGCGCACCGCATTCAGCAAGAATGGCGGGAATCTGGGCGCTTCGGGCGCGGTGAGCCACGGGTTCGACCGTATGGGCCTGATCACCTATCCCGCCAGCGCGGGCGATGCAGACAAGGTGTTTGAGGCAGCGCTGGAGGCAGGCGCCGAGGATGTCGAAAGCGGCGAGGACGAACACAGCATCTGGACGGCGATGGACGCGCTGCACGAAGTGGCGAAGGCACTTGAAGCTGCACTTGGCGAAGCTGAAAGCGCAAAGCTTGCCTGGCGTCCGCAGACGCTGGTCGAGGTCGACGAGGCCAATGCCGCTACGCTGCTCAAGATGATCGATACGCTCGAAGACGACGACGATGTCCAGACCGTCTGGGGCAATTACGACGTTTCCGACGAGGTGATGGCGAAGCTCGGGTGAGCGAAAGTTCCCCTCCTGCTTGCGGGAGGGGTTAGGGGTGGGCGAGCGAGCCGCCAACGGAACGGGACAGGCCCTCCCCCGGCCCCTCCCGCAAGCGGGAGGGGAGTTGCATGATCATCCTCGGTCTAGACCCCGGCCTTGGCACCACCGGCTGGGGGATCATCGCCAAGGAAGGCAACCGCCTCAGTCATATCGACAATGGCGAGATCAGCACCGATGCGAAACTGCCGCTGGCCAACCGGCTGGTCGCAATCGACGAAAAATTGCGAGCGATCCTCGACCATTTCAAACCCGATTGCGCCGCGGTTGAGGAAGTGTTCGTCAACAAGAACCCGCAATCGACGCTGAAGCTGGGGCAGGCGCGCGGCGTGGTGCTGCTCGGCGCCGCGCGCGGGCGCATCCCCGTCACCGAATATGCCGCCCGGCTGGTCAAGAAATCGGTGGTCGGTACCGGCAAGGCCGACAAGGACCAGATCGCCGCCATGCTTCGCATACTGATGCCCGGCCTGAAACTGGCGGGCGAGGATGCCGCCGATGCGCTCGCGGTGGCGGTCACCCACGCGCATCATATCCGGGGTTGAGCACCATTTGACGCAAAGCCGCTAAATCGCAGGCATAATTGGCGCGAAGCGCATTTCATCTTCTCTGCGTCCTCTGCGCCTCTGCGTGAAAATAATTTGCTCACGCAGAGGCGCAGAGAACGCAGAGGTCTTTGGATTGCGACTACGCCGCAGATCAGCTTTTTGCTCTTTCGTGATTTCACACACGTTCCCCCGATGTTCTCTTTTGCTTGCTAGGAGCGCGCGCAGGCGTTAACCGAAAGCATGATCGCAAAACTTTATGGCCGCATCGATGAAACGGGCGTCGACAGCTTGGTGATCGACGTGGGTGGTGTCGGCTATCTGGTGCAGGCGAGCGCGCGGACGCTGGCGGTGCTCGGCGGGGCAGGCGATTTCGCGACCGTGTTCACCGAAATGCTGGTGAGCGAGAATGACCAGCGGCTGATCGGTTTTGCCAGCCGCGAGGAACGCGATTGGTTTCGCTTGCTGATCGGCGTGCAGGGCGTTGGCGCGAAGGTGGCGCTGGCGATCCTCTCTGCGCTGGAGGCGGACGATCTGACCATTGCGATTGCCAATGGCGACAGTGCGATGGTCGCGCGTGCGAACGGCGTCGGGCCGAAACTTGCCAGCCGCATCGTCAACGAACTGCGCGACAAGGTCGGTGCGATGGCCGGGATCGGCGGCGGCGCAAAGCTGGCGGCTGCGGCCAAGGCGGGAAACAGCCATGTTTCGGATGCGGTCGCGGCGCTTACCGGCCTGGGTTTCAAACCCGGTGAGGCGCAGGGCGCGGTCGCGCTGGCATTTGAGGAACTGGGTGATGGCGCAACGCTCGACGCGCTGGTGCGGCTGGCGCTGAAAAGGGCGGCGAAGTGAGGTTTACTCCACCCATCAGTCAACGTCACCCTGAACTTGTTTCAGGGTCCATCACTCGGTTTGCCCTGCCCAATAGGAGGCAAACCCAACCCCACCGCCAAATCCACCCAATGCGGGTTATGTTCGTTGATCAGATTGATTTTCCAGGGCCGATGCCAGTTTTTCAGCTGCTTTTCGCGCCTGATCGCTGGCTCCATTTCGCCAAACAGTTCAAAGTGAACAAGGCGGTAAACCGAATATTTCGAGCTGTAGCCGGGCGTCGCGCGGTTGCGATGTTGCCACATGCGCCCGACAAGGTTCGACGTCACGCCAATGTAGAGCGTGCCGTAAAGCTTGCTCGCAAGGATGTAGACGCAAGGTTGTTTTTCCTCTCTCACCTGCTGATCTTAGCTGCGAAATGGACCCTGAAACAAGTTCAGGGTGACGATTTTGGGAAAATGGCTCAATGACCATTCAAGCTGCTTTTTTTCAAAACAACCCTATCGTCGTCGAACTTGGATTAGACAGCGTTTACCTTTCTTCGCACTGGAACTATCACCCAAAGGTATCGATTGCGAAAGCAATGGCGGATCGCACGAATGGTACAATGCGGATAACGTTCGGTCAGCCTGCTATCACTGTATCGTTGTGCGCGAAGGACTGCTGTGGCGGGGTGAAAGTCAGGACCAATGACCGATAACCCCCACCTCACCCCGATGCGCAAACCCGAGGATGTCGACGCCGCGCTGCGCCCGAAATCGCTGTCCGAATTTATCGGGCAGCAGGCGGCGCGGGAGAATTTGCGGGTGTTTATCGAGGCCGCCCGGTCGCGCGGAGATGCGCTGGATCATGTGCTGTTTTTCGGGCCGCCGGGGTTGGGCAAGACCACGCTGGCGCAGATTGTCGCCAAGGAAATGGGGGTCGGGTTCCGCTCGACCTCCGGCCCCGTCATCGCCAAGTCGGGCGATCTGGCGGCGCTGCTGACGACATTGGAAGAAGGCGATGTCCTCTTCATCGACGAAATTCACCGGTTGAATCCGGTGGTGGAGGAAATCCTCTATCCCGCGATGGAGGATCGCGCGCTCGATATCATGATCGGCGAAGGGCCATCGGCGCGCTCGGTGCGGATCGACTTGCCCGCCTTCACGCTGGTCGGCGCGACCACGCGGCAGGGGCTGCTCACCACGCCGCTGCGCGACCGCTTCGGCATCCCGGTGCGATTGAATTTCTATACGCATGACGAGCTGGAGCTGGTCGTCACGCGTGCGGCCAAGCTGCTAGGGCTCGATATCGCGCCCGATGGCGCGCGCGAGGTGGCGAAGCGGTCGCGCGGCACCCCGCGTATTGCAGGGCGCCTGCTGCGCCGCGTGCGCGATTTTGCCAATGTCGCAGGTGAGGAGCTGGTCACGGCCAAGATCGCCGATGCGGCGCTGAACCGGCTTGAGGTCGACGGGCTGGGCCTTGATGCGATGGACCGGCGTTACCTGACCATGATTGCCGATATCTATCGTGGTGGGCCGGTGGGGGTCGAGGCGCTGGCGGCGGGCTTGTCCGAACCGCGCGACACGATCGAGGATGTGGTTGAACCCTATCTGCTCCAGTTGGGCCTGATAGCGCGGACGGCGCGTGGGCGACAGTTGAATGCGCCGGGGTGGAAGCATCTTGGGCTTAACCCGCCGAGCGGGGCTCAGGACGGGTTGTTCGACAAATAGCCTTGGGATGATTGGGGCAAGCCCGCGAGCGGGCTTGCAAGGCACGAAGGGGGCGTCCCTGCCCGAAGGGCATTTTCCATCCATTCAGGATGGTCTAAATTTCTACGAGGCGATTTGCAGGCGCTTCGCGCGAAATTCACGTGACCTCTTCGTGTCTTCGCGCCTTGCGTCGCCGCAGGCGGCGCCCCAAAAAATTGCTGACCAACCGAGTCCCGCACACGACAAGTTGTGCACAAACCCGACCAACCCCCTTCCTGTCGGGGAATCCTTGCGTTAAGCCGCACTGCGATGAACGGCACACAGCCCTATCAAGGCCATTTCGACGGCCCCCGGCACCTGTTTGCGGTGCGGGTCTATTTTGAGGACACCGATTTTTCAGGCGTGGTCTATCACAGCCGCTACCTGCACTTCATGGAACGCGCCCGGTCGGATATGCTGAGCGTCGCGGGCATCGGCCAGCGCGAGGCCTATGAAGGCGGCGAGGGTGTTTATGCGGTTGCCGACCTGCACATCAAATATCGCGCCCCTGCGCATTTCGACGATGCGCTGCTTGTCGTAAGCACGGTCGAGGAAATCCGCGGGGCGAGCGTTGTCATTCATCAGAGAGTCATGCGCGGGGACCAAGTGCTGACCGAAGCAGCGGTCACCGCCGCCTTCCTGACCCCCGAGGGCCGCCCGCGCCGCCAGCCGCGCGACTGGCTGGAGGCGTTTGAGGGGATCAAGGCGGGCAGAAAAGGTTAGAAGAAAGAGACCAAATGGATTTGCTGATATTGAGCCAGGGTGCGAGCTTCTCCCCCATCAAATTGTTCATGGACGCCGACCTTGTCGTGAAGGCGGTGATCATCGGGCTGGCGCTCGCCAGTATCTGGGTCTGGACGATCATCGTCAGTTTCGTGCTAAAAATCCGCGGGGTCACCAGCCAAAGCGAGGCCTTTGAGCGTGAATTCTGGAAGACCGAAGATGTCGACGGCTATTACAAGCAGCATGGCAAATCCGACCTGCCGATTGCCAGAGTGTTTGCGGCAGGCCTCGCCGAATGGAGGCGTTCGACTGCGGTGAAGACGCCCGACCGGCAGGGGACGCGCGAACGGCTGGCAACCGCAATGGATGCCTCAATCGCGGCGGAAAGCGAGAAGCTGGCCAACCGCCTCAATTTCCTAGCTACTACCGGCGCGGTTGCGCCCTTTGTCGGGCTGTTCGGCACCGTATGGGGCATCATGCGCAGCTTTTCAGCCATCGCTGCCGAGCAGAACAGCTCGCTCGCGGTGGTTGCGCCGGGTATTGCAGAGGCGCTGTTCGCCACCGCTATCGGCCTGTTTGCCGCCATCCCGGCGGTGATCGCCTATAACCGTTTTTCGCACCGGGTTGACCAGTATGAAGCCCGCATGGGCCGCTTTGCCGATGGTTTCCACGGCCTGCTGAGCCGTGAACTGGAGCGGGAAGGATGAGGGGCACCGGATCGTTTTTGAACCGTTCGCGTCGAGCGCAGTCGAGACGCCCCTCGGTACTGCACTGTGTCTCGACTTCGCTCGACACGAACGGCAAAGGCAGATTTCCGGGAGTCCTTCTGTGGCCATGAACGTCAATTCCTCCGGGGCTACCCGCCGGGGCCGTCGCGGGCATCGCCGTGCGCCGATGGCGGAGATCAACGTCACGCCTTTTGTCGACGTGATGCTGGTGCTGCTGATCATCTTCATGGTCACCGCGCCGCTGCTGGTTTCGGGCGTGCCGGTCGAGCTTCCCGAAAGCAGCGCGAAGCCACTCGACCAGAAGGACGAGCCGCTCGACATATCGATCGACAAGGAAGGGCAGGTGTTCCTTGACAGCCAGCCCGTCAGCGAGGGCGAACTTTCGGCGCAGCTCGAAGCGATTGCGGCGGAGCAGGATCCGTCCAATCCGCGCCAGATCATGCTGCGCGGCGATACCACGATCAGCTATGGCGAGATGATGAAGGTGATGGGCGAATTGAACCGCGTTGGCCTCAATTCGGTCAGCCTTGTGACCACGGCTGCCGCAGCGCCGGTCACCGAAGGTTCATCTGGGGAGCAATAGCCCAGTGACGATGGACCGTGCAGAAAGGATAGGGCTGGGCACTGCCGTTGGCGGCCACGCACTGCTGCTGGGCGCATTTGCGCTGGGCGCATTCTTCACGGCCGACCGCATCACCAAGCCGCAGCCGTTATCGGTATCGCTGGTGGGTGAGGTCGCCGATGTTTCGACCGCACCCGATCCGGTGCTTGAGGAGCCGGCTCCCGCTGAGTCGGCGGCGGAACCCGCCCCGGCAGAGCCTGAGCCGACGCCGGTGATGAAGGTTGAAAAGACACCCGAAAAACCGCTGCCCAAGGCGGTTGAAAAGCCGACGCCCAAGCCAGCGCCCAAGCCGACCCCCAAACCGGTGCAGAAGCAGGCCGCGGTGCAGCCCAAGCCCAAACAGACGACGCAACCCAAACAGGCAACGCCCAAACCGTTCAGCAAAAGCTTTGAGGATGCGGTGAAAGGCGCGGGCAGCAATTCGAAGCCGACGCAGGGCACCTCGCCCAAACAGGGCACGGTCGCGCGCAAGGCAGGGGCGGAGGTGAAGCGCGAGGTCAATCTGGCGCTGGGCCCGCAAATCCGCGACAAGATCGAGCGCTGCGCGCCCACCGGCCTTGACATTCGGCAGATCGAAACCTTCGTGACGCTGAACCTCGAACCCAGCGGGCGCCTCACCGATGTCAGGGTCGACAAGCAGACGGGAATCAACGACAATAACCGTCCGCAGGCTGAGCCGTTGAAGCGGTGCATTATCCAGGCGGTGCGTGCGGCATCGCCTTTCCGGGGGCTTGACCCCGAATATCACGATATCTGGAAAACGCACGCCATGCGGCTGCGCGCAACGGGTTGAACGGGAATAAGATTATGATGGAAAGAGCATCGATGCAAAATTCTCCCCTCCCCTTCAGGGGAGGGGTCGGGGGTGGGGACTCTCAGCCATTGTGCAACGCTGCAATGCCCCACCCCAACCCCTCCCCTGAAGGGGAGGGGCTTCTGAAGCATCTATTCCTTTTTTTGCTGGCGCTGCTTGGGCTGGTGGCACTGGCGCCGGTTGCAGCGGCGCAGGATGCCGCGCCTGCCGCAGACGACGAGCCCGAACTGGTCGAGTTCGATACCGCCAAGGTCCGCCGTATTGCGGTGCCCGCTCTGGTCGCACCCAGCCCGGCGGATACGCCTGCCGGCAACAGCGCCACACTCGGTCGCCAGATTGCCGAGGTGATTTCGGCGAACCTCAGAAATTCCGGCCTGTTCGAGCCGCAGGGCCCGGCCGGTATCCGCCCGATCACCATCGAGGAAGTCACCGCGCCGCAATATGATTACTGGAAGGGCCGCAATGTCGAACAACTGGTCGAAGGCTTTGTTCGCGTTGGCGGCGACGGCAATCTTACGGTCGGCTGCTATCTCTACGATGTCAATTTCGGGCAGGAACTGACGCGGCTCGGCTTTGTCGTGCCGCCGCGCGAATGGCGGCGCGCTGCGCATAAATGCGCCGATGCGATCTATTCGAAACTGACCGGGGAATTGCCCTTCTTCGACAGCCGCATCGCCTATATCGCCGAAACCGGCCCCAAGGGGAAGCGCGTCAAGCGGCTGGCGATCATGGATTCGGACGGGGCGAACCACCGCTTCATCACCAATGGCCAGTCGACCGCGCTTACCCCGCGCTTTTCGCCTAACTACAAGTCGATCCTTTATTTGAGCTATCAGGACGGCAATCCGCGCATCTATGTCTATGATATCGATAGCGGACGGCAGCGGCTGATTACCGCGAGCAAAAACCCGACCTTTGCCCCGCGCTGGTCGCCCGACGGCCAGACCATCCTCTATTCGATGGCGGTGGCGGGCAATACCGATGTGTACAAGGTGTCGGTAAATGGAGGATCGCCGGTGAAGCTCACCAGCGCACCCGGCATCGATGTCGGCGGCAGCTTCTCGCCCGATGGGCGGCAGATCGTCTTCGAAAGCGACCGGGGCGGCAGCCAGCAGGTCTATGTGATGAATGCCGACGGTTCGAACCAGCGCCGCATCAGCCATGGCGGCGGGCGCTATGCCACGCCCGAATGGAGCCCGCGCGGCGACCTGATTGCCTATACCCGCATCGCAGGCGATTTCAGAGTGGGGGTCATGCGCCCCGATGGCTCGGGCGAACGGCTGCTGACCGATAGCTGGCAGGACGAGGCGCCGACCTGGGCCCCCAATGGCCGCGTCATCCAGTTCTTCCGTACCGAGAGAAACAGTGGTAAAACAAGCGTCTGGCAGGTGGACCTGACCGGACGGAATGAGCGGAAATTGCCGACTCCGGTCGACGGTTCCGACCCGGCCTGGGGGCCGGTGCTTCCATGAATGATTTTGCGGGGCAGCAAGAAAGGAAAATCAAGATGACGAACAAGGCACGCACTTTCGCACTGTTGCTGATTGCCAGCACCGCGCTCGCCGCATGCGGCAAGAAAGAGGTCGAAAACCTGCCGCCGGTCGCCGACAACACCACTTATGGCAATAGCGGCGACACGACAACGCCGACCGGTCCCACCATTGTGCCGGGTAGCCAGGAGGATTTCCTGCAATCGGTGGGGCAGATGGGCGATCGCATCTTCTTCGATACCGACCGCTTCAATGTCGATACCGCCGATCAGGCGACCTTGCAGACGCAGGCGCAATGGCTGGCGCGCTATCCCAATGCCCGCGTGACCCTGGAAGGCCATGCTGACGAACGCGGCACGCGCGATTACAACCTTGCGCTGGGCGAACGCCGGGCCAATGCGGCGAAAAACTATCTCGCCTCGCTGGGCGTTGATGCCTCGCGCATCCAGACGCTCAGCTATGGCAAGGAACGCCCCCACGCACTCGGCTCGAACGAGCAGGCCTGGGCGCAAAATCGCCGGGCAGTGACGGTCGTGGTCAGGTAAAAGCACGTCGCCCCGGCGCAGGCCGGGGTCGCTGGCGGTTTAACCCAAACAGCTCTGGATAAACTTGCTGCGGCCCCGGCCTGCGCCGGGGCGATGAGCCTACTTCGCCTTTTTGTAGGGCACAAATTCGCCAAGGCTGCAAATCGATCCCTGAATGCCGCTCGTGCGGTCAACCAGCCGGATGAGGTCGCCGCTGCACAACTGCCCGCTATAGGTTTCGACAACCATGATATCGTCGCCGCGGGTCAGGCCCGGGCATGTCGAGCGCAGCTTGTTCATATACACCGTCCGCCTCGATTCCCGGTAGAGCAGCGTATCGTCGCTGATGCGGATAGCGCTGACGTTGCTGCTGTTGGAAATGCAGTTGCGCGGTTCGTCTGCGACCTTGCCCTTCAGTTCCTTTTCAAGGATTTTGGCTTCCTTGTCGCGGATCGGCGCGGGTGCGGTATCGGCATCGCCATAGGCGCATCCTGCCAAAGCCAATGAAGCAACAAGCCCGAATCCCAGTCCTGAGCGCAACATATTCATTCTCCGCGATTGATTTGCCGTATCGACATTACAGCATAGCCGATTATCTGGACATGAACGAGTGGTGGAATGAGGAGAATATGGTGGGCGGCTGGCCGAAACTGGAATGGGATGGAGAGCGGACCGGTCCGCTGCAAGGCGTGAAAGTGCTCGACATGTCGTCGGTCGTGCTGGGGCCCTTTGCCACGCTGCAACTGGCCGATCTGGGTGCTGAAGTCATCAAGGTGGAAAATGCGCAGGGCGGCGGCGATATCATGCGCAAGGCCGGTGACAATCCGACCGGCGATCTGGGGCCGATCTATGCCAGCCTCAACCGCAACAAGAAATCGATCGCGCTCGATGCGTCCAGGCCGGAGGACAAGGCGATCATCCTCGAACTGGCAAAGGAAGCGGACGTTTTCTTCCACAATGTCCGCATGGCGGGAATGGAGCGGCTCGGACTGGGTTATGAAGCGCTGAAAGCGGTCAACCCCGATATCGTTTACGTCCATTGCGCCGGATATGGTGCCGAAGGGCCCTATGCCAAGCGGCAGGCCTATGACGATCTGATCCAGGCGGCCTCTGGCTTTGCCGCAGTGTTCGAAATGCGCGATGGCGGTCGCCCGCAATATGCGCCCTCGCTGGTGGCGGACAAGGTCAGCGGCCTGTTTGCCGCCAATGCCGTGCTCGCCGCGCTGCTGGGCCGCGCCAACGGGCTCGGTGGGCAGTTCGTGCAGGTGCCGATGTTCGAATGCTTCACCTGGTTTCACATGGTCGAAAATCTGTGGGGCAACACCTATCCGCCGGGCAACGGCAAATTTGCTTACTCCCGCTCGATCAACCCGCGGCGGCGGCCCTATCCGACCAGCGACGGCTATATCGCGATCGTGCCTTATGCCGATCATCAGTGGGAACGCTTTTTCGAACTTGCCGGGCGACCGGGGGTATTTCAGGACCCGCGTTTTTCATCGTACAAGGCGCGACTGGAAAACACGACCGAGCTTTATGCCACGATTGAGGAATGCAGCGCGACCAAGACGACCGCCGAGTGGGTCGAACTGCTCGATGCCAACAACATCCCGGCGATGCAATATAACCGCATGGCCGATGTCTTCGACGATCCGCACCTGAAGGCCGTCGACTTTTTCGAAGAGCGCGAGGCAAAGGCCGGGTACCGCTACCGTTCGATGCGGCACCCGGTGCATTACGCCTCCACGCCTGCATCGATGTTCGCCGATCCACCCAGTCTCGATGCGGACCGGGATGAGATATTGGGCAGTTCCGGCTAACGGTCGCGCGGTGTCCAGCCGCGGTCGTTCTTGTCATTGTCCAGCAGGCGCAGCGCGAGGCCTGCTGCCACCCCGACCCCGATAGCCACCGTCAGGTCGGCAACAACCGTCAGCACAAGCGTCATGAAGAACAGGCCTCTATCGGCGAGCGGCAGGCGCAAATGGTCGCGCCATTTTTCAGGCTCGCTCATGTTCCACGCGGTCAGCATCAGCACGGCGGCGAGCGCCGGAAGCGCAAGCATCCCGGCCCAGCGCGCGGCCACCAGCATGATCGCGAGGATGAGGAGTGCATGGACCATCCCGGCGACCGGTGTCTTGCCGCCCGCCCGAACATTGGTCGCGGTGCGCGCAATCGCCCCCGTCACCGGCATCCCGCCGAACAAGGCAGAGGCGATGTTGCCGTAACCCTGCGCCATGATTTCGGCATTGGGGCGGTGCTGGCCTTCGATCATCCGGTCGGCGACTATGGCTGATAGCAGCGATTCAACGCCAGCCAGAAAGGCGATAATCAGCGCGGAGGGCAGCAGTTCCTGCACCTTCGCCAGACTGAATGCAGGCAGCGATGGCACGGGCAGGCTTGCGGGCAACTCGCCGAACCTTGATGCAATCGTATCGACGGGCAGGCTCGCCACAGCGGCCAGAACCGATCCCGCCGCAACCCCGATCACCAGACTGGGTGAGCGTGGCGCCCAGCGGCGGAGCAGCACCATCAGCACCAGCGCCAGCAAGGCGACGCCTACGGCATAAGGGCTGCTGTTGGGCAGTTCGCTGGCAAGCGCGGCGATCTTGGGCAGGAATTCAGCCGGCAGCCTTGCGATGTCGAGCCCGAGGAAATCCTTCAACTGGCTGGTCGCGATGATGATCGCGATGCCCATGGTGAAGCCGTTGATGACAGGCTCCGGCACCAGCGCGATCAGACGCCCAGCGCGGAAATAGCCCGCGACCAGCAATATCGCCCCCGCCATCAATGTCGCCAGCACCAGTCCGTCATAGCCATGATCGGCGATCACCGAATAGACGACGACAATGAACGCGCCGGTCGGCCCGCCTATCTGCACCCGGCTCCCGCTGGTCAGCGAAATCACGAAACCGCCGATAATCGCGGTGACCAGTCCTTGCGCGGGCGTCGCGCCAGAGGCGATGGCTATCGCGATGCTCAGCGGCAGCGCGACCAACGCAACCGTCAGCCCGGCAAGCGCATCCTGCCGGAACAAGGCCCAGCTATAATCCCGAATGGTGGTGAGGATCTTGGGCTGGCGCATCGGCTTATGGCGTTCAGGCCTTCGCCTTCTCCGCCGCGATCCAGTCCTTCACCATATCCTCAAGCACGTTGAGTGGCACCGAACCCTGGCCGAGCACGGTGTCGTGGAAGGCGGCGAGGTCGAACTTTGCGCCCAATTCTTTCGTGGCAAGCTCGCGCAATTCGCGGATTTTGAGTTCGCCCAGCTTGTAGGCCAGCGCCTGACCGGGCCAGCTGATATAGCGGTTGACCTCGGCCTCGATATTGGCCGCTGACATCGCGCTGTTGTCGGTCATGAAGGCGATTGCCTGTTCCTTGCTCCAGCCCTTGGCGTGGATGCCGGTGTCGACAACAAGGCGGCAGGCGCGCCACATCTCGTACGAAAGGCGGCCCATATCCTTGGCCGGGGTGTCATACAGCCCCATCTCGATCCCCAGCCGTTCGGAATACAGCCCCCAGCCTTCGGTGAAGGCGGTGAAGAAGGCGCCGTTCTTGCGGAAATCGGATAGCTCCAGTTCCTGCTGCAGCGCGATCTGGTGATGGTGGCCGGGCACCGCCTCGTGCACCGAAAGCGCGGGGATTTCCCAGAAGGGCCGCTGGTCGAGTTTGGATGTATTCACGTAGTAAAAGCCCGCAACACCGATGGCGGGCGATCCGGGGCCGTAATAGGCGGTGGTCGTGCCCTCCGCGATTTCGGCCGGTATTTCCTTGATGCCATAAGGCAGCCTCGGCAGGCGGTGGAACAGACCGGGCATCTTGCCATCGATAATCTTGTTCACCCGCGCGACCTTTTCCATCAGCTCTTCGGGGGTCTTCGCATAATAGCCCGGGTCGGTGCGCAGATGCTGGATGAAGGCCTCACGGCTGTCATAGCCTGCCTTCTTCGCCACCTCGACCATCTCGGCGCGGATGCGAGCAACCTCTTTCAGGCCCAGCGCGTGAATCTGCTCTGCCGTCAGGTTGGTGGTCGTTTCCTGACGGATGCGGAAATTATAATAGTCTTTGCCGCCCGGCTGCGCAGATACGCCGGGGGCCTTGGCGCAATCGGGTTTGTAGCTGGCGGTGAACCAGTCCAGATGTTTCTGCAGCGAAGGGTAAATGATGCCATGGATGGTGGCCGCCGCCTGCTCTGCCAGCATATTCCATTCGCTTTCGCTGACATATGCAGGCTTTGCCTTGGCATAAGGCTGGAAATAACGCGACTGGCGCTCATCCTTGACGATCAGCCCCGCTATGCCCTTTTCGTACCCGTCGAGCACCACGCAGGGCAGCACATATTTGCCCTTGAGCGCCTCGTTCGCCACGGCCAGCGACTCATCATTGACGCGGGCATATTGCTTCAGCCGCGCGTTGTAGCTCTCATAGTCGGCCTTGTTGCGGAACGGCAGGTTGTCGGCCATCCCGGCAAAATTCTGGTGCCAGCCCGAATAGGTCGAAAAATTGATCGCCCGCTGGCCATAACGGTTCCCCTCGATATTTTCCTCAAGCGTGCGTTTGAGGATGCCATATTCGATTCTGTCGGCGGGCTTGAGCTGGTTCGCATCGATCGCGTCGAGCTTTTTGAGGATAGCCGCGCTGGCGTTCGTGAAGCGGTCGCGTCCTGCCAGGCTGTAATCGCCCACCTCGCTGGCATAGTCGTCGATACCCAGCGAACTGGCGTAAATCGGCGATTCCTTCATCACCATCGCCCAATATGCGTCGACCAGGGTTTTGACCTCGGCACCTGTATCGGCTTTCAGCGGGGCGGCGGTGGTCAGCAGCAGCGTGGCGAGCAAGATTTTGCGCATGAATATCTCCCTATTGTGATTTGCTTCTAGCGGGCCCGAGCATTCGGCACAATGTCACGGGCTTGACATCATGGGCTGGCAGCGCATGAACCGGTGTGACCGACAAGGGGAAAGACGATGCGCATTCGCAACTGGATATTCGCAACCGCCGCCTTGCTTGCCCTGTCCGGATGCGCGACGGGCCCGGCGAGCGAGACCGCCGACTTGCCCACCCCTAAGACGGCGCAGGAAGCGCTGCGGCCTTACTATGCTGGGCTTCAGTCGAAATTGCCGGTTGCCGCCTCCAATCCCGCGCTCGCCGCCGATACCGTGCTGACCCGTATCGCCTTTGGCTCGTGCCAGAACGAAAACCGTTCGATGGCTTTCTGGGATATCATCGCCGCGCAGAAACCGCAGGCCTTCCTGCTGATCGGCGACAATGTCTATGGCGATACCGGTGCAACCTGGAGCGCGGATATCCCGACGCTGGCGGCGAGCTATCGCAAGCTTTCGACCCGGCAGGAATGGGACCGTTTCCGCCGATCGGTGCCGATGCTGACGACATGGGACGACCATGATTTCGGCGCCAACGATGCGGGCGGCAGCTTCGCGTTCAAGGAACAGGCCGAACGGCTCTATGAAAGCTATTGGGGTGCCTCCGACGAGGTGAAATCGCGCCCGGGAATCTACGAAAGCCGGATCGTCGGGCCGGAAGGCAAGCGCGTGCAGTTGATCCTGCTCGACACCCGCTTCTTCCGTTCCGACCTTGTCCGTATGCCCTATCGCGATCCGGGGCCTGCGCTCGGCTGGTATCTGCCCAATGTGGATCCCAAGGCGACGCTGCTGGGCGAAGCGCAATGGCAGTGGCTCGAAGGCGAACTGGCCAAACCTGCCGAATTGCGCTTCATCGCCTCCTCGACCCAGGTGGTGACGAGCGCGCATAATTTCGAAGGCTGGACCAATTTTCCGAAGGAGCGCGAACGGCTTTACCGGTTGCTGGCCCAAAAGGGCGTGAACAACGCGCTGCTGCTTTCGGGCGATCGCCACGCCGCAGGCTTTTACAAGGCTGACGTGCCGGGGCTGTCGAAACCCTTGTGGGACTTTACATCGTCATCGCTCAATTTCGCTTTCGGCAAGGGCGACAATGGCGACCGCGAGCCCGATCCCGCGCGCACCGGCGGTTTCTGGGGCATCCCCAATTTCGGCCAGATCGACATCGACTGGAATGCGCGAAAGGTGAAATTGTCGCTGCGCAAGGATGATGGCAGCCTCATTGAGGAGCAGGTGATCAGCCCCTTCGGTTGATTACCGAAAAATCGACTGGTGCGGCGATTGCCAGCACATTGTCGCGGATCGCCTCGGCCGCCTCGCGCGGCAGTGCGAGCATCTCGAACTTGCCACCCGCAACGCCAAAGCGCAGCGATACCAGGCCCACCAGCCGGGCAAGCGGGCTTTGGGCAATCTCGACACTCTGCACGCGCACCTGCGGCAATATCGTCAGACGCTGGCGCCACCATCCACGCCGCACATAGAGCTGCATTCCGTCTTCCCCATGCCGGTAAACACGCCATTCGATCGTCATGATTGCCAGCATCAGCGGCAGGAGCAGAAGCAGCAGCGACGCCCGCGCGAGAGATGCTTCGGCAAAAAGCATGAGCGCCGCCATCGCTATGAAAATAATGGGGAGGACAATCACAAATCCTGACAGCCACCAGCCGAATTTGCCATGCTGCAGGGCAGCAGTCTCTCCGGGCTGCGCAATCCCTGCCTCGGCAACAATCGGCCAGATTTCATCGAGCCGCGCGAGCGGGGCCACCATATGATGGCTTTCCTGCTTGCTCTCCTGTGCCAGGCTGACGAAGCGCAGCGCGTGCCAGCCGCGCCGCTTGCGCACCGGCCCGGTTTCGACAATCGCCGCCTGCACGCGCGCGACCGGCATGACGACATCGGTCAGGGTCAACAAGCCCCGCCGCCGCCGGAACCCCTTGGCCGTGCGTTCAAGGCGAAAGCCATAATCGGTCAGGAAGGTGCGGATGATGCCGGTGAGGATGCCGATGGCGACCAGCCCTGCCAGCGCGGCCAATGCGCCGATGATGCGCGCGCCCGTTCCTATCGTCTCGATGGAGACGCCATTGTCTTCGGCCACGCCGATCCACGCGCCGATGTCCCATATATCGTAAGACAGCAGGAAATCGAACTGCTGCGCGACACCGCCGAGCACCGCGAAAATCACCAGACTGAACGAATACAGGCCGAGCGTCAGCAGTCTGCCGGTGTCCATCGCGAACACCGTCGCGCCGCTTTCCTCTTCGACTGCTGCCGTTTCGCCGGTGGTCGCTGCCTGTCCGGCCTTGCGCGCCTTGATCGTCTCGCGCAGCCGTTCGGCCTCGCTGAGCGAGACATAGCTGAGCTTGGCATCTTCGCCATCGCCGCCGCCGGTTTCGAACTTGACCTCCCCCAGTCCCAGCAGCCTTGGTAGCGGCTTCTGCTCGATGCTGACATCCTGGATGCGGTCATAGGGGATCGAGCGCGCCGAGCGGCTGAGGATGCCGCGTTCGATGCGGATATCGTCCTCTCCCAGATGATATTGGAACCGCATCCATCCCAGCCAGCGAAAGAACAGGCTGACAAACAGCACCCCCAATATCACCAGCGGGATCAGCTCGGGCCGGTTGCGGCTGCCCGATCCGAAAAGAACGGCTACGATCGGCAGGAACAGCTGGGGCAGGCCGCTGATGAAGCTGACAAACAGGCCGAGCGGGTGCAGGCGCTGGCCGCCCTGTTGCTGCCCTTCCGCTTGCGGGAGGGGCTGGGGGAGGACGTCAACCTCGCTCAACCCTGTGCCGCCTTGATATATTCGCGAATGGTTTCGCGCATTGCGACGGCAACTTCATGGCGCAGGCCGGGCAGGCTGACGCCGGCATTGTGGTTGCCCGCAGTGTGCACGGTCAGGGTTGCGAGATCGAACCTCCGCATGATCGGGCCCTGATGCACGTCGATATGCTGGATACGCCCCAGCGGCACCACGGTATCGCTGTAGAACAAAAAACCGCGCACGATCCGCAACCGGTCTGCCCCCAGCGCATATTGCCAGCGGGCATAACGGCGGGCGGGTACGACAAAGACCAACCATGCAGCCAGAAAGGCCAGAGGGATGATGAAAAGCCCGGTCGCGGTCAGTTGCGCGGTTTCGATCACCAGTGCGCCGATCAGGGGGATCGCCAGAAAAATGGCCATGCCGATGCGCATGACGGTGACATAGGCCGGATCGAGCGGTTTCAACTGGTCGGGTTCATCCATGAAGGCGATATGCGGCTGCTGTGTTGCTTTGGCAAGACAGTTTGTATCCCCGCCTGCAAGCGGGAGGGGTGCTCGAAGCTACGTCTTCGAGCGGGGTGGGGGCGGTGCCGCTGGGACTGCCCACCCTGTTTGAAGGCTGCGCCTCCAAACGGCCCTCCCGTTCCCGGGAGGGCAGAACATCACCGTGCCAGCGCCTCTTCCGCCTCGCGCATCAGCTTGGCGATAATATCGGCCACCGGGCGTTCGACATGTACCATGCCGACCGATTGCCCCGCCATCACCGATCCATATTCGACATCGCCGTCGATCACCGCACGGCGCAGTGCACCTGCCCAATAGGTTTCGATTTCAAGCTGGGCGGCCTCCATGTCTATCTCGCCGCGATCGAGCTTGCCCGCAACTTCGATCTGTTTCCGGGTGAATTCCTCGGTGCCCTTGTTCTTGAGCGCGCGGACGGGGATTACCGGCAGGCGCGGGTCGATCTGCACGCTTGCCACCGCGTCGCGGGCGTTGGCGCGCAGGAAGGCCTGCTTGAAATTGGGGTGAGCGATGCTCTCATGCGCGCAGACGAAACGCGTTCCGAGCTGCACCCCCGCCGCGCCCATTTCGAGATAGCTTGCCATCAATCCACCGCGCCCGATCCCGCCTGCGACGAAGATGGGCAATTGATCGCCCAGTTCGGGCAATATTTCCTGCGCCAGCACGCTGGTCGATACCGGGCCGATATGCCCGCCCGCCTCGCTACCCTCGATGATCAGCGCGTCGACGCCAGAGCGGGCAAATTTCTTGGCAAGGGTGAGGGCAGGGGCAAAGCACAGCACCTTCGCACCCGCTTCCTTGATCGCCTCGATGCTGCCCTTGGGCGGCAGGCCGCCGGCGAGTACAATATGACCAACCTTGTGTTTGGCACAGACTGTAATCAGCTCCATGATCTGCGGGTGCATGGTGATCAGGTTGACGCCGAATGGCCTGGTCGTCAGCGCCTTGGTCGCGGCGATTTCGGCATCGAGCAATTCGGGCGTCATCGCCCCGCAGGCAATCACCCCGAACCCGCCCGCATTGGAGATCGCGGAAACAAGGTTACGCTCGCTCACCCAAGACATGGCGCCGCACATTATGGCCACTTCGCAGCCGAGAAATTCGGCACCGCGTTTCATGAGATGGGCGAGTTTGGTCATTGACGGGCTGTATCTCTTAGACTGCCACCGATTCAACAACATTGTGATCCGATGGCAATGGCTTAGAAAAATTGTCCATTTCACAATAGTATTCGAGAAAACAAATTTGTATGATCTATTACTCGGACAGGGAGTAAAAAATGGCTGGAAAATTGCTTGTTGGGGAAACGGTATTTGTGCCCATTTCAATTATCAAAAAGCTCATTCAAAACCCCTCAGCATTTCATCGTACGAGCGTTATCTCAGTTAAAGATCGAAGTGTAGAGGTTGACGTTGGTGATGGCGATACGGAGTGGGTGTCATCTAGTAAATGCCAAAGGAATATTGGAATAATAGTAGTCGCGATTGGTGATTTTGAATCTGAAACCTCATTAATTGATCCATTGTCGAAGTCGATTCTGCAGTTCTGTAGATTGCTTTGCTCTGATGATTATGTTCGTTATATAAAGGTCCGGTCAGTTTTGGAATTTTCGAAATTTTGGGAACGGGATCACCGCGCTTATTCACATATTGTTTTCGTTGGTCATGGCAATGGATCTGCTCTGAAGTTTGCGGTTGACGGTTGGGTTGCAGCTGACGGTCTATCTGACGCGTTGGATGTCACCGGAATTGCATCGAAATGTGTAATCAATTTATCCTGTGAGTTAGGTAAAGCCGCATTTGGTAAGCGCTTCTCGATGCTGAAATCATGTGATTCATTTATTGCTCCCTATCATCCAGTTCATGGAGCGATTGCCTCTCACTTCGTTGAATCGTTCCTCATTTATAGCTTATTGCATGGTGAGACTGTAAAAGTAGCGTTTCGACATTCTAGAGACGGTGTTGCTGGCAGCACTAGCTTTAGAATGTGGCGTAACGGACAAATGATCACTGACTGAGCTGATTCACTCCCCATCCAGCCCATAGGCTGTGTGCAACACACGCACCGCGAGTTCGGTTTCGTCCTCGTCGATCAGCACCGAGACCTTGATTTCAGAGGTCGAAATCGCCTGGATGTTGATCTTGCGGTCGGCCAATGCGGTGAACATCGTTGAGGCTACGCCTGCATGGCTTTTCATCCCCACACCGACGACCGAAATCTTCGCGACCTTGGTGTCGGGGATCAGGCGGTTATAGCCGATGGCTTCGCGCTGGTTCTGCAACACGTCGGTGGCGCGGGCGAGGTCAGCCTGCGGCACGGTGAAGGTCACGTCGGTCTCACCCTTGTCACGACCGACATTCTGGATGATCATGTCGACATTGATGTTCGATTCCGCCAGCGGCGCGAAGATGTGGCTCACCGCGCCGGGGCGGTCGGGCACGCGGGTCAAAGTGATCTTCGCCTCATTCTTGTCGGCGGCGATGCCGGTGATCAGCTGGCGTTCCACTTGGGCATTCTCCAGTTCTTCATCGGTCACGATCATCGTGCCGGGGATGGTATCTGCGCTGGGCGCGTTTTCGTCGATGAAGGAGCTGAGCACCTGCACGCGCACCCCTTCCTTCATCGCAAGCCCGACCGAGCGGGTCTGCAACACTTTCGAACCGACCGAGGCCAGTTCGAGCATTTCCTCGTAAGTCACCGCCTTCAGCTTGCGGGCGCGGCTGACGATGCGTGGGTCGGTAGTATAAACGCCGTCGACATCGGTATAGATGTCGCAGCGATCGGCCTTGATCGCTGCCGCAACCGCGACCGCCGAGGTATCCGAACCGCCACGGCCCAGCGTGGTGATGCGGTTATCGTCGGTCAGCCCCTGAAAACCGGGGATGACGGCAATGGTGCCTTCGGCCATCGAGGCGAGCAGTTCGTCGCTGTCGATCGTGCCGATGCGCGCTTTCGCATGGGCATCATCGGTGTGGATTGGCAATTGCCAGCCGAGCCAGCTGCGCGCCTGACATCCCAGTGCCTGCAGCGTGATAGCAAGAAGGCCCGAAGTCACCTGTTCGCCCGATGCGACCACGACGTCATATTCGGCCGGGTCGTAAAGCGGGTTAGCTTCGCGGCAAAAGCCCACCAGCCGGTCGGTTTCGCCTGACATGGCAGAGACGACCACAGCGACCTCGTCACCCTTTTCGGCCTGGCGTTTCACAATCTGTGCGACGCGGCGAATCCGCTCGGTCCCCGCCATAGAGGTGCCGCCAAATTTCATTACGATGCGGGCCATGCAATCCCTTACGATTTTGCCTATATTGCAAACTGGCGCGCTGATAGGGACAGGATATGACAAAGGCAAGCATGGCTGCGAACAGAAAAACTACCATCGACCCAAATGAGGCCGCGCATTTCGGCGCGCTGGCAGCCGACTGGTGGGATCCCAAAGGATCGAGCGCGATGCTGCACAAGCTCAATCCGGTTCGGCTGGGCTTTGTGCGGCGGCAAATCGACCTGCATTTCGGCTGCGACGAAACCGCGATGAAGCCGCTGTCGGGCAAGTCTGCGCTCGATGTCGGCTGCGGGGCGGGCCTGCTGTGCGAACCGCTCGCGCGCCTTGGGGCATCGGTCACCGGGGTGGATGCGGCGGCGGAGAATATCGCGGCGGCAAAGGCACATGCGGTGCAGTCTGGGTTGGATATCCGCTATTGGGCAGGGGAGTTGCAACACCTCCCCGTTGCGGGGAGGACGCGAAGCGCAGCTTCGCCGGAGAGGCCTGCGAAGGTCTCAATCCTCTCCGGCGACCCTTCGGGCCGCGTGCTCCCCTTGAAAAAGGAGGTGTTCGACCTTGTCACCTCGATGGAGGTGATCGAGCATGTCGCCGATCCCGCCGCTTTCGTGGCCGAACTGGCGGCGCGGTTAAAGCCCGATGGCTTGCTGATCCTTTCAACCCCCAACCGCACGGTCGCATCGAAGCTGTTCCTGGTCGAGGCCGCCGAACGGCTTGGTCAGGTTCCGCGCGGCACGCATGACTGGGACAAGTTTCTGACGCCCGAAGAGGTTGCCGCATTGCTGACCGATGCGGGGCTTGAGGTTATTGCGATAGAGGGCATCGCCTTTTCGCCGCTATCAGGCTTGCACCTGAGTTCGAACAAGGCGCTAAACTATATTTTGGCGGCGCGGTTCAAAGATTGAGTTTGCGGATAGTCACCCACGTCATGCTGAACTTGTTTCAGCATCCACCTCACAACCGAGACCGAAGGGTAGAGAGGAGAGATGGACCCTGAAACAAGTTCAGGGTGACGATGCAGAAAAAGGAAGGCCTAACCCTCAGTCATACCCCTGATCGGCATAGCCATCGTCCGCAAGGTCGCTGAAGCGCGTAATCTTCGCCTCGAATTTCATCCGCACCTTGCCGGTCGAGCCGTGGCGCTGCTTGGCGACGATCAGTTCGGCGATGCCGAAGACGCGCTCCATTTCCTGCCGCCACTTTTCATATTCCTCGGTCGCTTTCGCATCGTCGTCGGTGCCATGTTTGGGCTCGCGCGCGGCGACGTAATAATCCTCGCGGAAAACGAACCAGACCATGTCGGCGTCCTGCTCGATCGAGCCCGATTCCCTGAGGTCCGATAGTTGCGGGCGCTTGTCCTCGCGCTGTTCGACCGCACGGCTGAGCTGCGACAAAGCGATCACCGGCACCTGCAATTCCTTCGCCAGCGTTTTGAGGCCGCGCGAGATTTCGGAGATTTCGTTGACGCGGTTGTCGCTGCTGCGCCCGCTCCCCTGCAACAGTTGCAGATAGTCGATCACGATCAGGCCGATGCCATGTTTGCGCTGCAACCGGCGCGCGCGGGTGCGCAGCCCGGCAATGGTCAGCGCGGGCGTATCGTCGATATAGAGCGGCAGTTCCTGCAATTCGCGGCTGGCGCGCGACAGCTCGCGGAAATCGTCGCGGCTGATCTTGCCCATGCGCAGCGCTTCTGAACTGATCCCCGACTGCTCGGCAAGGATACGCGTCGCGAGCTGGTCGGCGGACATTTCGAGGCTGAAAAAGGCGGTCTTGGCCCCGACGCTCTTGGCTTCGTCGATCCCGTCCTCGCGGTCGCGCAGCCAGCGCTGCGCGGCGTTGAACGCGATGTTGGTGGCGAGCGAGGTCTTGCCCATGCCCGGGCGCCCGGCAAGGATGATGAGGTCCGAGTTATGGAGGCCGCCGCATTTGGCGTTGATGCTGTCGAGGCCGGTGGTGACGCCGGAAAGATGCCCGCCGCTGTTCAGCGCCTTTTCGACATTCTTGATCGCTTCGGTCGAGGCGGCGAGGAAGCTCTTCATGCTTCCCGTTTCGCCCTCGCCCTCGGCCACCTTGTAAAGCTGCGCCTCGGCCTGCTCGATCTGCTGCTTGGGGTCGACTGCCTCGCTGGTGTCGAGCGCGCCCTCAACAAGCCCGCGACCGACGCTGACCAGTTCGCGAAGGAGCGCAAGGTCGTAAATCTGTTGGGCAAAATCGCGCGCGCCGATCAGGCCCGATCCGTCTGCGGTCAGTTTGACGAGATAGCCCGGCCCGCCCAACTCCTGCATCGTCGGGTCGGCCTCAAACAGCGGTTTCAGCGTCACCGGGGTGACGAGCATGTTGCGATCGATGAGGCGCAATATCTGGTCGAAGATGCGCCCGTGCAGCGGCTCGAAGAAATGCTCGGGCCGCAGCTTGATCGAGACATCCTCGATGATGCGGTTGTCGATCATCAGCGCGCCAAGGAACGCGGCCTCGGCCTCGACATTGCGCGGCAGGCGCTGTTCTTCGCCATCGTTGACGGCGGCAAGGCGGACGGGTTCGACCATGTGAGTGCTATCTGATAGATCACTCATACAAACAAGGGGGCGTCCCAAATTCAGCAGGGGATACACTTGTGGAAAAGAACGCGGTGATAACCCCACTTGCCCCTGCCGTCGCATCGGCTAGAGGAAGCGCATGGCAGCCCCGCGCATCATCTCCGTCGAGCTCGACGAAGCGACTATACTGCGTCGCAACGCCGACATCGAGCAGGAGCGTCGTGTTGCCATCTTCGATCTGATCGAGGAAAACCATTTCAGGCCGATGCGCGACATGGGCGATGGCTATGAAGGGCCGTACCGCCTGAAACTCAGCGTCACCGAAGGGCGGCTTGTGCTCGATATCACACGCGAGGATGGCAGCCCGCATGAAGCGTTGATCCTTGGGCTTGGTCGTTTTCAGCGGCCGGTGCGCGAATATTTTGCGATCTGCGATTCTTACTATCAGGCGATCCGCAAGGCGACCGCAGCGGAGATCGAGACGATCGACATGGCGCGGCGCGGGGTACACAACAGCGCGGCAGAATTGTTGATCGAGCGGCTTGAAGGCAAGGTCGAAGTCGATTTCCCGACCGCACGGCGATTGTTTACACTAATTTGCGTGCTGCACATCAAGCAATAGGCCAAAGGGACTTTTGAAGGAACAGATGGCCAGCGGGAAATTCAGGCTTTGGCGTTACGCCGCAATCGCGCTTGCGCTCATATTGGGCGCATTCGTGCTGTGGCGTGTCGTCCTTGGCTGGGCGCCCTCGCGTGACGATTATCCGGTGCAGGGGATTGTCGTCGATGCGGCGCATGGCAAACTTGATTGGCCTATGCTTGCCGCAACGGGCGTCGATTTTGCTTATGTCGTTGCGACCGATGGCTCAAATACCCGTGACGCGCGCTTTGCCGCCAATATGGCAGGCGCGGGCGATGCCGGTGTCCGTTTCGGGCCGTTGCACCGATATGATCTGTGCCGCCTGGCGAGCGATCAGGCGACGCTTTTCATCACAACCGTTCCGCGCAACGCGGCAGCATTGCCCGCTGCTGTCGAATTCGGCTTTTCTGAAACATGCGCCAGCAAGCCCGATCGGGCGCTGGTGCTGTCCGAAGTTGCGACTTTCCTGTCGCAGATCGAGGCGCATCTGGGCAAGCCGGCGATCCTCAAGGTTTCCGAAGATTTTGAGGAGCAGTATAAGCTCAGTTCGTCCATCGACCGCACCATATGGCTCGAAAAGACCTGGCTGCTACCCGATTACGCCGTGCGCCCCTGGGTGATGTGGACAGCCAACCCCCAGCGCCGTATCGATGGCGTTGACGAACCGGTGCAATGGGTGGTGGTGCGGCAATGAACGATGTGAGCGCAAAACTGGTCCACGCCGCGATCGACGCAGCGAATAATGCCTATGCGCCTTATTCGAATTTCCATGTCGGTGCGGCGCTGCTGCTCGACAATGGCGATATTGTCACAGGTGCCAATTTCGAAAATGCCAGCTATGGCATAACCCTATGTGCCGAAACCGTTGCCATCGCAAAGGCCAATAGCGACGGGCAAATGCGCCGGATTATCGCGATGGCGGTGGCAGGCGGGCCCAAATCCGGCGAGGGCGGCGCGGTGATTGGCGCTGAGCCGATCACACCCTGCGGCCGCTGCCGCCAGGTGATCAAGGAGGTTGCCGATCTGGTGGCCATCGATCTGCCCGTCCACTGCGCCCATGCCAGCGGCCATGAGACGCACCTGCTGTCCGAACTGCTGCCGCACGGATTTGGCCCTGCCAGTCTGAAAAGCTGACCGCCAAACAATTTCCCGCTTCCCTTTTTTTGTCATTCCCGCGAAGGCGGGAATCCATCTCCTGAACTCCAAATTCAAGCGGCGGGAGTTGGGCCCCCGCCTTCGGGGGGGGTGACGAAGCGAAGTGTTGAGGGGTATATGGCAATTCTTTCGGACAAGTGGATCAGGCAGCAGGCGCAAGAAAACGGGATGATCGAGCCATTTGTCGAGGCGCAGCGCCGCGATGGCTGCATCAGTTACGGCCTCTCCTCCTACGGCTATGACGCCCGCGTCGCACCTGAGTTCAAGATTTTTACCAATGTCGACAGCGCCGTGGTCGATCCGAAGAATTTCGACGGCAAAAGCCTGGTCGACCGCGAAACCGATGTCTGCATCATCCCGCCCAACAGCTTCGCGCTTGCCCGCACCGTCGAATATTTCCGCGTGCCGCGCGATGTGCTGGTGATCTGCCTCGGCAAGAGCACCTATGCCCGGTGCGGCATCATCGTGAATGTCACCCCGCTGGAGCCGGGCTGGGAAGGGCATGTGACGCTCGAATTTTCGAACACCACCCCGCTGCCTGCCAAAATCTATGCTAATGAAGGCGCATGCCAGTTCCTGTTCCTGCAGGGCAACGAGCCGTGCGAGACGAGCTATGCCGACCGCGCAGGCAAATATATGGGGCAGAAGGGTGTGACCCTGCCCCGGCTGTGAAACGGGACGGACGCTATATGTCAGGCGCTTGCCTGCGGCAAGCAAGGCGCGAAGACACCAAGGGGTCGTTTTTGCACGTTTCCTTCGTCGCAGCATTTTAGGACAGAATGAAATTGTCATCCCCGCGAAAGCGGGGTTCCATGGTCTCACGCTCCGGTTTAAACGACGAGTGCAGGCCATGGACCCCCGATCAAGCTGAGGGTGACACAGCGTAGCGGTTATTGATCGAATATCTGTTTACGGCCTTGCTCAATTTAATCGACCGATTAAACATATGGCGGAAACAGGCGCAGGAGAGGCCAAGATGACATCACCCTTGTTCGATCAATGGCGTTCGCGCTCACCTTATTATGACGAAAGCCACGAAGCCGTCTCCGCGACCGTGCGCCGCTTTGTCGAGCGCGAGATATTGCCCAATGTCGATGCGTGGGAAGCCGCAGGCGAATTGCCGCGCAGCTTGCACAAAAAGGCTGCGGAGGCGGGCATATTGGGCTTGGGTTATCCCGCCGAATATGGCGGCACGGGGAGCAATGGCTTCGATATCTTCCACTCGCTGGTGCAAAGCGAGGAAATGTGCCGCCCCGGCGCAGGCGGCATTCCCGCCTCGCTGATGACGCATGGCATCGGCCTGCCGCCGATCCTCGCCATGGGCAGCGACGAGATGAAGGCGCGCATTGCGCCTGCCGTGCTGGCCGGGGAAAAGATCATTTCGCTCGGAATTACCGAACCGTCGGGGGGTTCAGACGTCGCGAACCTGAAGACCAAGGCGGAGCGCAAGGGTGCATCCTATGTGGTCAATGGCAGCAAGACCTATATCACCAGCGGGATGCGTGCCGATTATGTGACGACTGCGGTGCGTACCGGCGGGCCGGGCATGGGCGGCGTTTCGCTGCTGCTCATCGAAACCGACCGGCCGGGCTTCAGCCGCACGCCGCTTGCGAAAATGGGCTGGCACGCGTCGGACACAGCGACGCTGCATTTCGACAATGTCGAGGTGCCCGCAGAAAATCTGATTGGCCCCGAAAATGGCGGTTTCATGGGGATCATGCGCAATTTCAATAGCGAGCGGCTGGGCATGGCGCAGCAGGCGGCGGCCTATGCGCGCGTCTGTTTTGAAGATGCGCTAGAATGGGCACAGCAGCGCGAAGTGTTCGGCAAGCCGCTGATCCGCAATCAGGCGATCCGCCACAAGCTGGCCGACATGCTGCGCCAGATCAACAGCACGCAGGCGTGGATCGATCAGTGCGCGTGGAGCGTGCGCGAAGGCAAGGCATTCCCCGGCGATTTCGCGCTCCTCAAGGTGCAGGCCACCCGCACGATGGAATTTTGCGCGCGTGAGGCGTGCCAGATACTCGGCGGCGCCAGCTTCATGCGCGGCTGCCGCGTCGAACGTATCTACCGCGAGGTTCGCGTAATGGCGATCGGCGGCGGATCGGAGGAGATCATGTTCGATCTGGCGAGCAGGCAATACGCGTTTTGAGCGGAAACGCTTATCTGCCCGTAAAGACGGCTGGCCGCCTTTCCATGAATGACCTGATGCCTTCCATCATGTCTTTGGATTGCAGCACGCGCCCGCGGATTTCGGGGATATAGTCGATTGCGGCCTTCTCGGCAGTTTCGATAAATTTACGTCCGGCCTCTTTTGTGATCTGGACACCCAAAGGGGCGTTTGCAGCGATCAAACGGGCAATTTCCATCGCGCGTTCGGTTTGCGTGCCCGCGGCCACAACCTCCTGCACCAGCCCGATTTTCAGTGCGCGTTCGGCACCGAATTCATCGCACAGCATCAGATGGTACATGGCATCGCCCCAGCCCATGCGGGTCAGGTAGCGAAAATGTGCGCCGCCCAGCGGCGCGATACCGCGTTTTGCTTCCATCTGGCAAAAACGGCTGTCGTCAGCAGCGATCACGATATCGCCAGCCAGCATGATTTCGATGCCGACCGTATAAGTGATGCCCTGTACCGCAGTCACAACAGGCTTTCGGCACTTCATCGCCAAACCGAAAGGATCGACCATGTCCGCCGGAATCGGCTTGGCTTGCGCCAGGGGACCGAAAAATTTGGGCATGTCCAGACCGGCGGTAAAATGTTCGCCTGCGGCGCAGATTACACCGACCCGAAGTTCAGGGCTGGAATCGAGTTCGGTTAGCGCTTCGGAAAATTGCAGCATCATATCGGGGTCGAACGAATTGCGCTTGGCGGGGTTGTCGATGATGATTTTCATGATGTGGCCATCGATTTCGCGACGAACCTGACCTGCTTGCGCTTCCTGAATCATAAATGCCTCCTGTGGATCGATCCAAGTAAGTATCGAATCAATACTTATGTCAAGTGACTTTGCCCCACAGATTTGCAAGATATTGAATTCAGCTATATAATCCCGGTCCGCGTCGCGCAGTTACATCGTGCGCCGTGACAGGGTCTCCGCAATGCGAGCAAGTGGTGACGGGCGCAAAATCATGGCCGCAGTTTTTGTGCGTGTGGATGATCGGCAGTCCGGCCTCGATCGGATAATATCGCCGACCCCAGTCAAAAATGGCGAGCAGGATCGGATAGAGATCGAGCCCCTTGGATGTCAGACGGTATTCGTAGCGTGGCGGGTGCTGCTGATAAGGTCGCTTTTCCAGAACCCCCTCTTCGACCAGCAGATTGAGCCGGTCGGCAACGATAGTGCGTGAAATGCCGAGGCTTTCCTGAAACTGGTCAAAGCGGCGGAGCCCCGCAAAGGCATCCCGCAGAACGAGCATGGTCCAACGATCCCCCAGTATCGCAACCGATCGGGCGATCAGACAGGGCTGTTCGGGCAATTCGGTCCATTTCATATTCGTGCCCCGTCTCTGTTTGGCATGTCCTCGCACCGTATCATTTCAGTACCGACAAATCCATCATCACGACGAGGTGCACCTGTGCTGCCGAACCCGGCTTTTGACATTCGCGTAGTGTCCGCGCATCACCATTACCGCAGCAGAATCAGGAGAGAGCGATGCCCAAGGATCCACGCGAATTTGATGTCATTGTGTACGGAGCGACTGGCTATACCGGGCGGCTGGTTGCCGAATATCTGAAGGACAAGGCGGGCTTCAAATGGGCGATGGCGGGGCGGTCGCTTGCCAAGCTGGAGGAAGTGCGCGACCTGATTGGCGCGCTCGCCGATACGCCGCTGGTGGTTGCCGATGCGTCTGATCCCGCCTCGCTGGATGCTATGTGCAAGCGCAGCAAGGTGGTGCTGAGCACCGTCGGCCCGTACCAGCTTTACGGCAACGAACTGGTTGCGGCCTGTGTCGCCAATGGCACCGATTACACCGACCTGTGCGGCGAACCCGGCTGGATGCGGCAGAAGATCGACCAGCATCACGCCGCCGCAAAGGCAAGCGGTGCGCGGATCGTCTTTTCGAGCGGTTTCGATTCGATCCCCTTCGATCTCGGTGTGCTGATGCTGCAAAAACATGCGACCGAAAAGTTCGGCGCGCCTGCTCCGCGCGTCAAAGGCCGGGTGCGCGCCATGCAAGGCGGCTTTTCGGGCGGCACCGCTGCCAGTCTGAAGGCGACGATGGCTGCGGCGGCGAAGGATCCGGCGCTGATCGGCTATCTCACCAATCCTTTCAGTCTGGCTGGCGGTTTTGAAGGCCCGCCGCAACCGCCTGCGACGCAGCCCGAATATGATGAAGAGCTGGGCAGTTGGGCGACCAACTTCATCATGGCGCCGATCAACACCAAGAATGTCCACCGCACCAATGCGCTGCTCGGCCATGCCTATGGCACCGATTTGGTCTATGACGAAATGATCCTGACTGGCCCGGGCGAGGCGGGGCAGCAGGCGGCGGAATATGTGGCGAAGACGCCGATGATCGGCAATGCCAATGATCCGCAGCCGGGCGAAGGCCCGACGAAGGAAGAGCGCGAGAGCGGCTTTTACGACGTGCTGTTCGTCGGCGAATATCCCGATGGGCGGCGGGCGCTTTATTCGGTGAAGGGCGACAAGGACCCCGGCTATGGCTCTACATCCAAGATGATCGCCGAAACCGCGCTCTGCCTTGCCGGAACCGATGGCGAGGGCGGGGTGACCACGCCCGGCGCGGCGCTGGGCGAAAAGCTGGTTGCACGGTTGCAGGCGCATGCCGGGCTGACCTTTGCGGCTGAAGGCTGAGCTTTCTCCTCCTCCCGCCTGCGGGAGGGGAGAAAGCTGCGCGCTATTCACTTCCCCTTCAGCGTGCCCGACCCTATATGGCGCGCACCATGCTGGGTCGCCTGTTCAAGAAAGCCGCGCCGTCCCGCCCGCTCGATAGCGCGCGGGTGCCCGATGGCGTGCGCGTCTATGCCATCGGTGACATTCATGGCCGCAATGATTTGTTGCAGGCCTTGCTCGCCAGGATCGATGCCGATGACCGGGCAAAGGGGGGGGCGGACACGCAGATCGTCTTCCTCGGCGACCTGGTCGATCGCGGGCCGGACAGCGCGGGTGTCATCGACACCGCACTGGCGCTGCGCGGGCAGGGGCGCACCGTGCGCTATCTTATGGGTAATCATGAGGAGGTGTTCCTCAAGGCGTGCCGCGAGCGCGATGCCAAGACGCTGCGCTTCTTCCTCAAGATCGGTGGCGATGCGACGTTGCAAAGCTATCCGATTGCCCGCGCGGAATATATCGAACTCGATATCGAGCAACTCGCCGAACGCCTCGAAACGCTGGTGCCCGAAACGCATCTGGCCTTCCTCGAAAGCTTCGAGGACATGATCGTGCTGGGCGATTACGCCTTCGTCCATGCCGGCATCCGCCCCGGCGTGGCGCTTGCCGAACAGCGCAAGAGCGATCTGCGCTGGATACGCGACGAATTTGTGGCGCAGCGCGGCGATCTCGAAAAGGTCATTGTCTATGGCCACACGATTTACGATGAAATTGACGAACGCGGATCGCGCATCGGGATCGATACCGGAGCCTATGCCAGCGGCAAGCTGACCGCGATCGGGCTTGAGGGCGGCGAGCGCTGGTATCTGCAGACCTGAAACGAAAAAGGGCGGCGCCTCTCAACACCGCCCCCTCTCAAACTACTGCCGGGGTAATTTAGTGCGCGGTCAGGCGACCAGCGGCTGATCCATGTCTTCGAGGTCGCGCAGCACATAGCCGCGGCCCCAGACGGTCTCGATATAATTTTCACCGCCGCACGCCAGCGCCAGTTTCTTGCGCAGCTTGCAGATGAAAACGTCGATGATCTTGAGTTCGGGTTCGTCCATGCCGCCATAAAGGTGGTTCAGGAACATTTCCTTGGTCAGCGTGGTGCCCTTGCGCAGCGAAAGCAGCTCAAGCATCGCATATTCCTTGCCGGTCAGGTGCACGCGGGCACCATCGACTTCGACGGTCTTGGCATCGAGGTTGACCGCAAGCTTGCCGGTGCGGATCACCGACTGCGAATGGCCCTTCGAACGGCGCACAACCGCATGGATGCGGGCGACCAGTTCTTCGCGGTGAAACGGCTTGGTGACATAATCGTCGGCGCCGAAGCCGAACGAGCGCACCTTCGAATCCATTTCCGAAATGCCGGACAGGATGAGCACCGGCGTCTGCACCTTGGCGACGCGCAGCTTCTTCAGGACGTCATAGCCGTGCATGTCGGGCAGGTTGAGGTCGAGAAGGATGATATCGTAATCGTAGAGTTTGCCCAGATCGAGGCCTTCCTCACCCAGATCGGTCGAATAGACGTTAAAGCCTTCGGTCGCGAGCATCATCTCGATGGCTTTCGCAGTGGTCGGTTCGTCTTCAATCAGCAACACGCGCATGCGGCTGGCCCCTCTTTGCTTTTGCAACCCCCGATGCCTGTGCCCCCCGAAGCGGCGACGCAGCCATCGACTGTTATTAACCATAAGGGAAATGAACTGAAAAGGTTAATTTCGTCTTAACGCGCAGGAATCCGCGAGTCGCGGGGAGTCGGATTGGCCAAAAGTGACTCAAATCCTAGGGTTTCGGAGTCATGGGAACGGTTAAAAAAATTTCGTCGGCGTGCATCAATCGACCCCAAAATTATACAGAATTGGCATTTGCAAAGCGGATATTGCGTTGCTAGCCTTAACTTTCAGGGTTTTAACTTGCCGCAATCGCAAAGCGGGGCGGCAATAGCTGGAGGGCTATCACATGAAACTGCACAAGCTGGCACTATATCTCACCGCCGCAAGCCTCGCCGCACCGGTCGCGGCGCAAGAGGCATCGGTTGCAGACGAAGCAACATCGGTCGATGAAGGCAGCACCGCGATCATCGTCACCGGTTCGCGTATCAAGCGCGATCCGAACAGCAGCCCGCTGCCGCTGACCGTGATCACGCCCGACGATATCACCCGCGAAGGCATCAACAGCCCCGAACAGCTGATTTCCTTCCTGACCAGCAACGGCAATGGCGCCGATAACCTCGCCGCCAATTCGGACGTGACCAGCGGTGCGCAGCGCGGCACCAACGGGCTTTCCGCCGCCAACCTGCGCGGGCAGGGTGCGGCCTCGACACTGGTGCTGCTTAACGGCCGCCGCGTCGCCGCGCACGGGCTCACCGGTTCGGCGGTCGACGTCAACCAGATCCCCTTCGCCGCCATCGAAAGGATCGAGGTGCTGAAAGACGGCGCTTCGGCCATTTACGGCACCGACGCCATCGGCGGCGTGATCAACTTCATCACCAAGTCCAACTTTCAGGGCCTCGCGCTCAACGGCTTTGTCGACATGACCGAGGAGGGCGACAGCCCGATCTACCGCCTGTCGGGAACCGTGGGCTATGGCGATATCGACGAGGACGGGTTCAACGTCATGGCGGCGGTCAGCAAGAGCTGGAACGGCGTGCTCTACGGCAAGGATCGCGGTTTCGTGAACGGCAACCAGCCCAATCGCGGGCTTTCGGTCGACACGCGCGGCACGCCGATTGCCACCATGTTCCCCACTGCTGGCAACGCCATTTTCGCACCCACCGGATCGTTGCTGAGCGGCGTCTCGCTGATTGAGGCGGGCGCGACGACGGCGGCAAATGGCGGGATCAACTTCCTTGACCTTCCCGGCGGCGCGGGCTGCGACACGATGGACGGCGGCATGGCCTATGACGAAGTGCTCTGGTCGATCCCCGGAGCGCGCTATTCCTGCGCATGGGATACCGGCCGTGCGGCGACGCTGCAGCAGCCGCTCGAAACGCTGACCTATTATGGTAAGGCGACCTTCGCGCTTGGCGACCACCGGATTTCGGCCGAAGTCACCGGTTCGGATGCCGATTCAGCCAAGCGGTTCTCGAACAACCAATATTCGGGCAACGCCACCACGATGCCGCTCTATTACCCGCTGAATGCCACGACGGCTTCGACCTATAACGATATCTACAACCGGCTGGTCGCGCTGTTCCCGGCGGTGGCCGCCAATTATGGCAAACCGATTTCCTATCGCTGGCGCTGCACCGTGTGCGGGCCGCGCGAATATGAAACCAACACCAAGACGCTCCGTGCCGGGCTGAACATCGAAGGTCCGCTGTGGGAAGGCTGGGATTACCGCGCGGGCGGCTCCTATGCGAAGAGCGAGTCCAAGTCGGTACTCGGCAGCGGCTATCACTATCGCGGCGTCTTCGGGAGCGCAGCAGCCGCCGCCGCCTCCGGTATCGTCGGGGCCGTATCGGGCAGCATCGACCCGCGTGCCCCGATTGCGCCGGGTGCCACTGCGCCGGGTATTGTCGGCCTGCTCAACAGCGGGATACTCAATCCCTTCTCGCTGAACCAGAGTGACGCGGCGCTTGCGGCGCTCGATGCGATTTCCGCCGAAGGCACCACGCTCTATGGCGGGCAATATGAGGTGAAGCAGTTCGACGCCTCGATTTCGGGTTCGCTGTTCGACCTTCCGGGTGGCGCGGTGCAAATCGCCATCGGTGCCGATTACCGCAAGGAAACCTACAGCTTCAACGGCTCGGCAGCCGCCGCGGCCAACCAGCCTGACATCTTCAACGTCGCATTCGACAATGTGAACGCGCTGACGCCGAAGCACCGGACGGTGAAAGCGGTCTATGGCGAAGTGTTGCTGCCGATCGTCGACATGTTCGAAATCACCGGCGCGGTCCGGCTTGACGACTATTCAGGCTTTGGCACCACCGTCAATCCGAAGATGTCGGCAAGGTTCACCCCGACCGACTGGCTGATGTTCCGTGGTTCCTACAATACCGGTTTTCGCGTGCCTGCGTTCAACCAGATATTCAACGGCGTCACCCAGTCACCCAATCCGGGCAATACATTGACCGACCCTACCACCTGCCCGGCAGGCGGCGTGGTCAATGTGACGCCGGGTTGTAACGCGATTACGCCGGATTCGCTCACTGGCGGCAATTTGAACCTTGGCCCGGAAACGTCGGAGCAATATTCGTTCGGCGTTGTCCTGCAGCCGACCTCGCGGATCAGCGCCTCGGTCGATTTCTGGTCGATCGCGGTCGATGACACCATCGGCTCGCTGACCATCCGGCAACTGCTCGACAATATCAACGATTTCCCCGATCGCGTTGTCCGCACCGGTGGCATCATCACCCTGCTCGATCTGCGTGCCGACAACATCGGTTCGCGCCGTACCCAGGGCCTTGAAATCGCGCTGCGTGCCGGGTTCGACGCGTTGGGCGGCGAGTTCACTGCCGGGCTGGATGGAACCTATTTGCTCAAGAAAAAGGAAAAGTTCCTGCCTGCATCGCCTTATGGCCCCAGCCTGATTGGCGTGTTCACCTATGCGGGCGACCTTGGCCTGAAGTGGAAGCATAATGCGTTCCTGTCTTACACGAACGAAGACTTCACCTTCACGCTGTCGCAAATCTTCCGCAATGGATACAAGAACAACACGGCGATCCCCGGATCGACGGCGCGTCCGGATTTCAACGCCAAGGTGAAGAATTACGTCATCTACAACATGTCGGCGAGCTACAGCTTTGACGAGCGGTTCAAGCTGACCGGCGGTATCAAGAACCTGTTCGACACCGATCCGCCGTTCGCGATCACCTATGACAGCAACACCGGTGCGGGCAGCAGCTGGGAACCGCGCGTCGCCGATCCCCGCGGCCGCTCGTTCACCATCGGTGTAGAGGCAAAGTTCTGAACGCGTCGCGTCGAACGATCATGACGGGGCTGGCGGCGCTGATGGCGTCGCCGGCCCTGCCTGCTTTGGACGGTGCAGCTTGTGCCGCGCCCGTCGCAGGCAAGCGTATCAAGCCACCGCGCATCAAGGCTGGCGACACCATCGGCCTGATCGAGCCTGCCTCGGCAAGCGATGATCCATTTGATCTGGTGCTTGTCGAAGAAGCGATCCGCGCGATGGGGCTGGTGCCCAAGCGCGCGCCGAACCTGCTCAAACGCTATGGCTATCTGGCAGGGCAGGACAAGGAACGGGCGGCGGATATCAATGCGATGTTCGCCGACGGGGATGTGAAAGCCATATTCGCCGTTCGTGGCGGCTGGGGTGCGGCACGGGCCTTGCCCTTTGTCGACTGGGACGTGGTGCGCGCCAACCCCAAATTGCTGATCGGCTATAGCGATATCACCGCGCTGCACATGGCGATTGCGGCAAAGGGCGGGGCGGTAACGCTGCACGGCCCCAATGCCAGCAGCGCCTGGGGCAGGGCCTCGGTCGAAAGTTTCAAGGGGCTGGCCTTTGACGGCGCAACGCCGCTGTTCGAAAACCCGAAAGCAACTGAGGACCGGCTGGTGCAGCGACGCTGGCGGACGATCAAGATCCGCGGCGGCAAGGCGCAGGGGCAGTTGCTCGGCGGCAACCTGACCGTGCTGACCGCGCTCGCGGGGACGCCCTATCTGCCTGACTTTACCGGTGCGATCCTGTTTCTTGAGGATATCGACGAAGCCGAATATCGCATTGACCGGATGCTGACCCAATTGGGGCAGGCGGGGGTGCTTTCCAAACTGGCGGGCGTCGTTTTCGGCCAGTGCACCAACTGCCGCAATCCGGATGGCAGCAGCTTCACCCTGAATTCGATCCTGCGCCAGCATTTCGAACCGCTGGGTATTCCGGCCTTTGAAGGCGCGTGGTTTGGCCATATCTCCGACCAGTTCACCATTCCGCAGGGCGTGCTGGCAGAGATTGACGCCGATGCCGGGACGTTGAGGCTGCTGGAGGCGGCCGTCGTTTAGGCGACCGACAATTTCTCTGCCAGAAACTCGATCAGCGCGCTCACCCTGCGCGGGCGGAAGCTGCTGGGCGGGGTGACGATGTGGATTGCGATGGGGGCGGTTTTCCAATCCTGCAAAATCGGTTTCAGTCGCCCTGCGGCGATATCCGCTTCGCAGATGAAATCGGGCAGCATGGCGATGCCGAGGCCTGCGCAAAGTGCGGGCAGCATCGCCTCGCCATTGTTGACCCGCAGCGGCCCGGCCAGCCGGACAACCGCCTCGCTGCCATCCGGGCCGGTGAAGCGCCAGCTTTCGGGGCTGGAGGCGAGCGAATAGCCAATGCAGCGATGCTCGCCCAATTGTGCGGGATGGCGCGGTTCGCCGTTGGCGGCCAGATAGCCGGGACTGGCGAGGATATGGCTGGTCACGCCGCGCAGCCGCCTTGCGCGCAGGCTGCTATCGGGCAGCGTTCCGATGCGCAGCGCAAGGTCGAAGCGTTCGCCGATCAGGTCGACCCGCGCGTCGGACAGGTGCATGTCGATGCTGATACCGGGATGGCCGCCCAGGAATTCGGACAGCAGCGGCGCGACGCGGCTGATGCCGTAGCTCATGGGCGCGGCGAGGCGGATCTGGCCGACGGGCTCGCTTGCCTCGTCGCGTGCCGCTTCCTCGGCGGCTTGGCCCGCTGCGGCGATGGCCTTGGCCTGTTCGAGCAAGGCTGCCCCGCTTTCGCTCAGCACCAGACGCCGCGAGGTGCGGTGGAACAGCGGTGCGCCAACATGCGCCTCCAGACGGGAGACGGCCTTGGAAACCGTCGCCTTTGAAAGGCCGAGCACATCCGCCGCGCGCGAAAAGCCGCCTTCGGTCGCGACGGCGGCAAAGATCGACCAGGCTTCAAAGTCAGGTAAGCGCATAAATGGAAACAATAGGTTTCCAATGTTTCTATTTCAATCCTAATTCGGATGTCTATCTTCGCATCATACAAAGGCCAAACATAGGTAAGGTTATTCGCCATGATCGACAGCAAAGCCAGGATCGAAATCCGCCCCTTCGCCAGTCTTGGCGCAGTCAATCATGGCTGGCTCGATGCGCATCACCATTTTTCCTTCGCCAGCTACCACGACGCCGACCGGATGAGCTGGGGCAGCCTGCGTGTCTGGAATGACGACACCATCGCTCCCCAAACCGGCTTCCCCCCGCATCCCCATGCGGACATGGAAATCATCACTTATGTCCGCACCGGCGCGATCACCCATCAGGATAGCCTGGGTAACAAGGGCCACACCGCTGCGGGCGATGTGCAGGTGATGAGCGCGGGCACCGGTATCCGCCACGCCGAATATAATCTGGAGGATGAGGCAACCACACTCTTCCAGATCTGGATCGTTCCCAAACGGACCGGCGGCGCCCCCGGCTGGGGCACCAAGCCTTTCCCCAAAAGCGACCGTTCGGGCATATGGCAGATACTCGCCAGCGGCTTCGATGAGGATAGCGACGCGCTGCCCATCCGCACCGATGCTCGCGTGCTGGGAGCAACGCTGGAGGCGGGCGACAGCCTGACCTATCAGGTTGGTGACCGGCGCCATGCCTATCTGGTGCCCGCTACGGGTGCGATCGAAATTGACGGTCAGCGCGTCAATGCCCGCGACGGCGCCGCCGTCACGGCTGGAACCATCACTATTACCGCGATTGAGGACGCCGAAATCGTCCTCGTCGACGCCGACTAACCCCTCCCCCTGAACCCCTCCTCCCGCAGTGGAGGAGGGGGCTTTTTTGCAGAAAGGATGTCCAATGCCCAAAATTCTCGTTCTTTATTATTCCAGCTATGGCCATATCGAAACCATGGCCAACGCGATTGCCGAAGGTGCCCGTGAAACCGGCGCAACCGTCGATGTGAAACGCGTTCCTGAAACCGCGCCGATCGAAGTCGCGCAAGCCGCGCATTTCAAGCTCGATCAGGCCGCACCGGTTGCCACCATCGCGGAACTCAAGGACTATGACGCAATCATCGTCGGCACGGGCACCCGTTTCGGCCGCCTGTCGAGCCAGATGGCGGCCTTCTGGGACACTGCCGGTGGCGTCTGGGCGCGTGGCGAGTTGAACGGCAAGGTAGGCGCGGCCTTCACATCCAGCGCATCCCAGCATGGTGGGCAGGAAACAACCTTGTTTTCGATCATCACCAATCTGCTGCATTTCGGCATGACCATTGTCGGCCTCGACTATGGCTTTGCCGGTCAGACGCGCAATGACGAGGTTGTTGGCGGAGCGCCCTATGGCGCAACCACAATTGCCAATGGCGATGGCAGCCGCCAGCCGAGCGAGACGGAGCTGGAAGGCGCGCGCTATCTCGGCCGCCGCGTGGCCAGCACTGCGGCAAAGCTGTTTGGCTGAACTGGCGCTGCATGGCAGGCGATGCTACACCGCCTGCCATGCCGTTCGAACTGCCCGAAGACCTGATTGAAGAAACCTTCCTGGCGTCGACCGGCCCCGGCGGACAGAATGTCAACAAGGTGGCAACCGCGTGCCAGTTGCGGGTCGATGTTTTCCGGCTTGGCCTGCCGCCTTATGCCTTTCGCAAGCTGAAAACCCTTGCGGGCAGCAAGATGACGGCTGCGGGCGAGCTGGTCGTCACAGCGCGCGAGCATCGCACGAGGGAAGCAAACCGGGCCGAGGCGCGTGCGCGTATCAATCGGCTGATCGATCAGGCTTTCGTCCGCGAAGCGCCGCGGATCAAGACCAAGCCGAGCAAAGCAGCCAAGGCCAAGCGCGTCGAGGCCAAAAAGGGGCGGGGCGAAATCAAGAAGGGCCGTGGTAAAGTCCGGCTTGATTGAGTATCTGAGCGACTATGTACGCTTTCAATATCGCCGCCGACGCGCCCAAGGCCGAGCTCTATGCCGAGCTGTTAAACTCCGCCGATGCGCTGACCGCCGGGGAGTTGGATGGCATCGCCAATATGGCGAATATCGCGGCCCTGCTGTGGCAATTCCTGCCTGACCTCAACTGGGCCGGATTTTATCGCATGGTTGACGGCGAACTTGTGCTTGGGCCGTTTCAGGGCAAGGCTGCGTGCATCCGTATCCCGCTCGACAAGGGCGTATGCGGCGCTGCCGCTCGCACCGGTGCAACGCAGCTTGCCGAAGATGTCCATGCCTTTCCGGGTCATATCGCCTGCGATGCAGACAGCCGGTCCGAACTGGTCGTTCCGGTGAAGCGAGATGGCGTGGTGGTTGCAGTCATCGACCTCGATAGCCCCGTGCCAGCGCGCTTCGATGCGGAAGATGCGGATGGTTTGGAAATGCTGGCCAAACTGCTCTCAACCCGCATCTGATCCACTGCTTCATTTTGGAACAAAAGTACTAGCAACACCGCAATTTACATTCGCCTCATAGTGCCAGGCTAAAAACAATGTTAAGCACTTCTTAACTATCGAAGAATGCGCCCGAGGCGCCTCTTTGTGATTAGGGAGCGGTTAACCATGAAAGTCCTCTTGATTGCGAGCCTTGCGACCAGCGCGTTGGTGGCGATGCCAGCCCAGGCAGCTGGCGACTCGGGTAAAAAACATCATGACCATGCCGATTACGGCCCGGCCATGGGGGCAGATCGCGGGATCTACGATTTTGACGGGCCGGGTTTGTCAACCTATTCGGATGCCAGCGGCGTTCGCTATGAATATGACGGAGCGTGGACCAAGGGGCAGTATCTGGACCCCGAAGGCCGGGTCTATGAAGGTCAGTGGAACGGCAAGGTAACGCGTACCAAGGATGGCGCTGCGCCAGCACCCATGCCGCGTCATCCTATGCCACCGCATCCCATGCCCGCCGCCGGTGCGCCATATGACGTTCCGCAGGCCGCCCCCTATCCCATGCCACCTGCATATGGTGCAGGTTTTGACAATCGCGAATATGAGAAGTGCCTGAAAAGCGATGGCGTTGGCGGTGCTGCCATCGGCGCGATATTGGGCGCGATTGCAGGCAACCGTATCGCAGGTCGCGGAAACCGGACGGAAGGCACGCTGATCGGCAGCGGACTTGGCGCACTTGCCGGTCTGGGTGTCGAAAAGTCGATGAAGAAATGCGAGAAATATCTGTCGCGCGATAACGGATATGGCCCGGGCTATGGCCATGCTTATGGCGGCTATCCCTATGGCTATTACTATTATCCGGCACCGATGGTGGCCTATTCGATGGTGCCGGTCACCACGACCACGGTGACCGAAGAGATTTATTACGAAACCGTGCCCGTCAAGCGGAAGGCCGTGCGCAAATGGAAGCCGAAGCCCAAGCCGAAACCGCGCTGCGTTTGCCGCTGAGCGGTAGGTGACCGAAATAAGAAACCCCGCTTTTGGCGGGGTTTTTTGTCAGCGGAATAAATCGCCTTGTGAACCGGATTCGAAGTCAACCCAACCATCCGGAGTCAGTTTTTCGAGAGGGCGGTAACGGGTCTTGTATTGCATGCGGGCCGCATTTTTGACCCAATAGCCCAGATAGACAAAGGGCAGGCCTGCATTGCGCGCGCGCATGATGTGATCCATGATGATGAAGTTGCCCAGCCCGGCGCGCCCTTCGGCTTCGGCATCGTAAAAGCTGTAGACCATCGACAGGCCATCCGACTGCTGGTCGGTAATGCAGGCCCCCACCAACCCGCCCTGCGCGCCATAACGGGCGGGCAGGCGATATTCGACGACATGGCTGTGCACCGGGGTCTGCTCGACCATGTCGGCATAGTCCATATCGTCCATGTCCGCCATTCCGCCTTCGGGGTGCCGTTGTTTCAGATAGCGGCGGAGCAGCTCATATTGCTCATTGGTCGACCAGGGGCGGCAGGCGCTCACCTGCAGGTCGGAATTGCGCTTGAGGATCTTGCGCTGCGTGGTGTTGGGCTGAAAACCGCCGGTCAGGATGCGCACAGGTACGCACGCCTTGCAATCGATGCAGCTTGGGCGATAGGCGACATTCTGGCTGCGGCGAAAACCGATGCGGCCAAGCGCTTCGTTGAGTTCGCTCGCATGCGCGCCGTTCAGTTCGGTGAAGACCTTGCGTTCGGTCTTGCCGGGCAAATAAGGGCAGGGTGCAGGGTTCGTAACGAAAAAGCGCGGAAAGCGTACTGGTGCGCTCATGGTAAACCCGACCTCGCCTATCTTTGTGTTATGGCGAGGTTATGACGCTTTACATCGGTGCTGAAAAGGGCGTTTACCATCATTTGCGGATGGTATTGATTTTGTTCAATTCAGTTCGACCCGTTCGACCTTGTAGCCTGCATCTTTCAGCGAATCGACCAGTCCCTGAAGCTGCTCTGCATCGCGGGCTTCGCATTCAATGTCTGTTATCAAACCCTTGGCGGGCAGCGTCGTGAAGATGCGCTGGTGATAGATTTCGATGATGTTGATGTTATGCTCGTTGAACAGCTTCATCACCTTGTACAAAGCACCGGGACGGTCTTGTAAGGTGATCCGCAAGCGAGCGAGGCGGCCCGAACGAGCCAGATCGCGCAGCAGCACATTGGCAAGCAGGCGGGTGTCGATATTGCCGCCGCTGAGCACGATGCCGACATTCTTGCCCTTGAACTTCTCGGGACAGGCCATCACGGCGGCCAGCCCGGCTGCCCCGCCGCCTTCGACCACGGTTTTCTCGATCTGCAGTAACAGGCTGACCGCGGTTTCCAGTTCGGGTTCAGAGACCAGAATTATGTCGTCGACGATGTCGCGGATTACCTCTGAGGTGAATTCGCCGGGAACCTTGACGGCAATGCCTTCGGCGAGCGTATCGCCCTCGCAAGGCATCTGCTTGTCGTTCAGCAGCGCATACATCGAGGGATACAGCTCTGCCTGCACGCCGACCAGTTCGATATCCGGATTGATACCCCGTGCCGCTGTACCCATGCCCGACAACAGCCCGCCCCCGCCGATGGGCACGACGAGTGTGTCGATGGTTGGTATCTCTTCGAGCATTTCGAGAGCGACAGTGCCCTGGCCCGCTGCCACCGTTGGATCATCGAATGGATGAACGAAAGTCAGCCCCAGTTCCTTTTCAAGCAGGCGGGCGTGTTTATACGCATCGTCGAACTTCTCGCCTTCGAGAACGACTTTGCCGCCCACCGCCTCGGTCTGCATGACTTTCACCGTTGGCGTGCTCTTGGGCATGACGATGGTAACGGGTACGCCAAGGCGGGTGCCGTGATAGCTCAGCCCCTGCGCATGGTTGCCTGCCGATGCGGCGATCACACCGCGGCTGCGCGCTTCTTCGGGCATCAGCAGCAGGGCGTTCAATGCGCCGCGTTCCTTATAGGCGGCGGTGAACTGCAGGTTCTCGAACTTCAGGTAAATATTCGCGCCGGTCAGCTTGGACAGCGTTTTGCTGTGCAAGGTGGGTGTTGCGACAATAGCGTCGCGGATGCGCTCATGCGCGGCTCGGACATCGGCAAGGGTCAGAAGTTCAGACATAGTGGGCGCGGCCCTAACCCATCTGGCGCAAAGTGAAAACACCGATTAGAGCGATGGCATGGCAAGAATAGCTTTTATCGGTTTGGGCGTGATGGGCGGACCTATCGCGCGACATTTGCGCAACGCGGGTCATGAAATGACTGTCTACAACCGCTCGTCGGCAAAGGCAGACAAATGGCTGGCAGAACATGGCGGGCAAAAGGCCGCTTCGCCGGCTGAGGCTGCGAAGGACGCCGATTTTGTTGTCAGCTGCGTGGGCACCGATGATGATCTGGCCAGCATCACCCTTGGCCGCGATGGCGTATTCGCCGCGATGCCAAAGGGCAGCACTTTCATCGATCATACAACGGTGTCCGCGCGTATTGCCCGTCAACTGGCGGTAGAGGCGAAGGGACGCGGCATTCACTGTGTCGATGCACCGGTGACGGGCGGGCAGGCAGGGGCCGAAAATGGCACGCTGGCGATCATGTGCGGCGGGATTGAAACGGCAGTGGCATCCGCCAAGCCGGTGATGGCTGCCTATTCAAAACGCATCGTCCATGTCGGCGGTCCCGGCGACGGGCAGACGGCAAAGATGGTCAACCAGATTTGCATTGCAGGGGTGTTGCAGGGCCTTTCGGAAGCCTTGCACTTCGCCCAATGTGCGGAACTTGATCTCGACAAGGTGTTTGACGCTATTTCGGGGGGAGCTGCGCAAAGCTGGCAGATGGACAATCGCTGGGCGACCATGGCGAAGGGCGAATTTGATTTCGGCTTTGCGGTGGACTGGATGCGCAAGGATTTGGGGCTGGCGATTGACGAGGCGCGCGCCAATGGCGCCAGCATCCCGATCGCTGCGATGACCGACCAGTTCTTTTCCGATATCCAGTATATGGGCGGTGGGCGGCAGGATACGAGTGCACTGGTGCGAAGGTTGCCCAAACGATGAAGTGTCGAGCTTACCTGGCGGCTGCGTCCGTCGCCCTTTCCGCCCCGGCCTTCGCCGATGGGATGGTCGAAAACGTCAATGGCATCACGCTCGACAAGGACGGCAAGGTGGTTCGTTTTTCGGCTGTGCTTATCGATAAGGAGGGTAAGATCAGTCAGCTTTTTACCAGCAAGGAAAAGGCCCCCAAACAGCTCGATTTCCGCCATGATGGGCGCGGGCTGACGATGCTTCCCGGTCTTATCGATGCGCATGGGCACGTCATGGGGCTGGGTTTTGCTGCGCTGACGCTCGACCTGTCGGGCACCAATTCGCTTGATGAAGCACAGGCGGCGATCAAGTCCTATGCCGCAAAATATCCGGAGCGCCGGTGGATAGTGGGGCGGGGCTGGAATCAGGAGAAATGGGGTCTGGGCCGTTTCCCTGCGGCGGCCGATCTTGATGCGATTGTCACCGATCGCCCGATCTGGCTTGAGCGGGTGGATGGACATGCAGGCTGGGCAAACAGCCGCGCAATGGAGATTGCCGGAATAACGGGTGCAACCAGATCGCCGCCCGGCGGTCGTATAGAGATGGCAGGCGCCAAGCCCAGCGGCATATTCGTCGATGCCGCAAGCGAGTTGGTGTCCAAACACATCCCGGCACCAAAACCGGGCGAGCGCGATCTGGCCTTGGCAGAAGCGCAAAAGGCGCTCCTGTCGGTTGGCGTCACCAGCATCGCCGATATGGGAACGAGTATCGAGGACTGGCAGAGCTATCGTCGGGCGGGCGATGCCGGCTGGCTGTCGATCCGCATCTTTGGCTATGCAGGCGGCATTGACAATATGGTGGCCATAGCCGGGCCACGTCCGACACCGTGGCTGTATGATGACAAGCTGCGCCTCGGCGGCGTCAAGCTCTATCTCGACGGTGCTCTTGGCAGCCGCGGGGCCTGGTTGAAGAAGCCCTATGCGGATGCGCCGGGACAGACCGGGCTGTCCTTCCTGGCCAGCGCCGAAATCCGCAACCTGATGGTGCGCGCCTCGATGGATGGCTTCCAGACAGCTGTGCATGCCATTGGCGATGCCGCCAACGCAGATGCTATCGGAGCGGTAGAGGATCTGGCGGAAACCTATTCAGGCGACCGGCGCTGGCGGATCGAGCATGTGCAGATCGTCGATCCGGCCGACCTGTCTCGCCTTGCCAAAAATGGCATTGTTGCGTCTATGCAACCGGTGCACCAGACTTCGGATAGGCTCATGGCCGAAGCGCGACTGGGGACGGAGCGGTTGAATGGTGCCTATGCCTGGAACTCGATCCTGAAGGCTGGGGGGAAGCTGGCATTCGGCTCTGATACACCTGTCGAGGCGCCCAACCCCTTTGCGGGCATTGCAGCGGCCATGACGCGCGAGGACGATAAGGGGCAGCCCTTTGGCGGATGGATTCCTGCCGAAAGACTGTCGCGCGAACAGGCATTGGCCGGTTTCACCATCGGCGCTGCTTATGCGGCTTTTGCCGAAGACAAAGTGGGTTCGCTGACCCCCGGGCATCGTGCAGACTTCATTCTGGTCGATACCGATCCGTTAATAGCTTCGCCCGCTCAAATTCGTGGGACGGTCGTGAAGGAAACCTGGCTCGGCGGACGACCGGTTTACCAGCAGGGCGGTGCTACAATGCCGGCAAGTCAAGGTGACGTTACGTCACGCTGACGTGGTCACGTAATATTCTTCTTAATTAAGCGATTAAATTATTCGTTGCTGTCGCGGCTTGTTGCAGTTGAGCAACATTCTTTGAAAAACTGTTGCAGCAATGTCTATCGCAGGTGACTTATGCGCATAAAGCGCATAGTCATGCTGCCAACAAAATAGTCGATGTTGAAGGAGAGGGTTATGAAGGCCAATGCTGGCATCCAGAAAGCTGTGTTTGCTTTGTCTGCCGCGACTTGCGCGCTGGTAATGCCGACATATGCCTATGCGCAAGATGAGGCCGCCGACACTGCCGAAGAAGAAGTCGAAATCGTTGTGACCGCGCAAGGACGTGCGCAGGTTCTGTCCGATGTGCCGGTTGCCATTTCGGCGGTGAATGCCGAAACGCTGCAAAACAGCGGCGCGAACGATATCCGCCAGTTGAACCAGGTTGCGCCTTCGTTGCTCGTTTCTTCGACCGGCTCGGAAGCCAATGGTTCGGCCCGTATTCGTGGCATCGGTACGGTGGGTGACAACCCCGGTCTCGAAAGCTCGGTTCCGGTGTTTATCGATGGCGTTTATCGCTCACGCTCGGGCATCGGCCTCAATGAGCTTGGCGAAATCGACCGGGTTGAAGTCCAGCGCGGCCCGCAGGGCACTTTGGGCGGACGCAACTCGTCGGCTGGCCTGATCAGCATCTATTCGAAGAAGCCGAGCTTTACCTTCGGCGGCACTGGCGAGCTGACCTATGGCAATTATGATTTCATGCGCGCGGCCACCAGCTTCACCGGGCCGATTTCCGAACAGGTCGCTTTTCGCGTTGATGGCGTATATGTGAAGCGCGACGGGTTCTACCGCGACGATACCAATGGCCGCGATGTGAACAATCGCGACCGCTACTTCCTGCGGGGACAGTTGCTTTTCGAACCCACTGATGATCTGTCGATCCGGCTGATTGCGGATTACACCTCGCGCAAAGAGGAATGCTGTGCTGCAACCTTCATCGACGGCACCGTCAATCCTTACATCGGCAATCTGAACAATCTGGCCACGCCGCTCAGCAATGCTGCGGCCAACAATATCGTCAATGTTCTGCGTGATCTTGGGCAGCCATTGTCGTCCTTGAGCCAGGGATATGGCCGCAAGGTTTCGATCAGCCCCAACCGCGTTTTCACAGGCGAAACGAAGGACTACGGTTTTTCGGGGCAGATCGACTATGATTTCGGCGGTGCAAAGCTGACCTCGATCACCGCCTATCGCGAATATCGTTCGGGCCAGGCGTCCGACACCGATTATGGTGAGGTCGATATTCTGTACCGCGCGCCAAGCGATGACGCTTACCGTCAGTTCCACACCTTTACCCAGGAAGTTCGCCTGCAGGGTGAGGCATTTGGCGGTACGCTCGACTGGCTCGTCGGCGGCTTCTACGCCAATGAAAAGCTGACGGTTCGGGACAATCTCCGGTTCGGCAACCAATATGGCCGCTTCGCGACCTGCCGCATCATTTCGGGCGGCGGACTGGCTGGGCTCTATTCGCCGACCAACCCGTCCTGTCTCGCCCCTGTCGTTGGCGCCGCGACCATTTCTGCGGTATCCGGTATTTCCGGGCCGGACATCCTTGCAGCGTTTACGCGCCTCGACACGCTGAACGATCTGGGTACGACGGACGACCGTTATTTCCAGAATGGCACCAACTGGGCGCTGTTCACGCACAATATTGTACACATCACCGACACGCTCGATCTGACGCTTGGCTTGCGTTACACCAACGACAAGAAGAAGTTCAGCGCCACCTTCGGAAATGACAACGTCGCCTGCACCACCATTCAGGCACTCGTCCTTGACGACGCGACCAATCCGTTGACCACGGCCACCGCACGTGCACTTGCAGGCGGGCTTATCGGCCTTGGCTGCCAAGGCAACTCGACGGCGGAACTCAATGGTGTTTCGATCAACGACAGCCGCAGCGAAGATGAGTTTACCGGCACTGCAATCCTTTCATGGAAGGCGACCGATGACCTCTTGCTCTACGGCAGCTTCGCGCGTGGCTACAAGGCAGGCGGTTTCAACCTTGATCGTTCTGCGCTGAAGTCGCCGATCGTGCCCTTTTCCGCTACAACCGGCGGTGCGCAGGCGCTGGTCGGCAATTTGCAGTTCGATCCCGAATTGGTCGACAGCTATGAAATCGGCGCAAAATATGCGACCGGACCTTTCAGCGTCAGCCTTTCGGCATTCCGATCGGATTTCAGCAATTTCCAGCTGAATACCTTTAACGGCACCGTGTTCCTCGTGCAGACAATCAATGGCTGCTCGGCCGATCTTGCGGGCGCTGACCGTGACTTGAGCTCGGCGACAGGTGCTTGTGCTGCCGGTGACGTCGGTTATGGCGTTCGCGCCGAAGGTTTCGAACTCGAAGCCTCGCTGGTTCCCGCGCGCAACTTCCGGATGGCCGCAGGTCTGACCTATGCCAACACCAGCTATCGCAGCAATCTGGTTGGCAACAAGTCCGGTGCTCCGCTGGATGCCGCCCTGCGCAAGCTGCCGGGTGACAATCTGTCGAATGCGCCGGAACTGGTGGCGACCACCAGCCTGACCTGGACCCCCGAAATCGGCAGCAGCGGCCTTTCGGGCCTGTTCTACCTCGACGGTCGCTTGACCGGCGATTACAACACCGGTTCGGATCTGTTCCCGCAGAAGGAACAGGATGGCTATGCGATCTTCAACGCGCGCATTGGTATTCGCGGCCCCGATGAAGCCTGGTCACTTGAGTTGTGGGGCCAGAATATCTTCAATCAGGACTATGCGCAGGTTGCGTTCAACACGCCGTTCCAGGCGGGTGGCGCAAGTGCCTCCTTTGTCGATCCCCAATTCCCCGGTGGTCGCCAGCTCTTTTCGCACTTCCTGGCAGAACCGCGCACTTACGGGATCACCCTGCGCGGCAAATTCTGACCACGATCGACAGGAAAAAGAAAAGGCCCGCTTCGACGGGCCTTTTTCGTTCAACGCAATGCAATCTGTCAGAGCGGGATGGCAACGTTCAGGAAGTCGGGCATCGGGCCGTTCCAGTCGCCATCGTCCCTATTGTCATCGCTTCGTTCGATGGCGGGTTTGCCACGCTTGCCGGTGTCCGTCTTTGCGGGCCGGGCAGGCGCTTTGGGTTCGCGCCGTTCTTTCTGTTCAACCGCTGCCTTGCGGCGCGACGGGCGCTCATGCCCGGGCTCATCCGGATTTTCGATAGGGGCCCGCTGCAGGCGTTCGATCTTCAGGCCGATCAGCTTCTCGATATTGTCGATCGCTTCCTCGTCGGCCTTGGTGACGAAAGTGAAAGCCTTGCCCTTCGCGCCCGCGCGACCGGTGCGGCCGATGCGGTGGACATAATCGTCAGGATGCCAGGGCGCGTCAAAGTTGAACACATGGCTGACACCCTTGATATCCAGGCCGCGCGCGGCAACGTCAGAGGCTACGAGAAGGTTGATTGCGCCGCTCTTGAATGCGTCCAACTGCCGCTGGCGCGATGCCTGATCGATATCGCCATGGATCTCGCCCGACCGGAAGCCGTGCTTCTGCAGGCTCTTGTTGAGTTCACGCACGGTGGTCTTGCGATTGCAGAAGATGATGGCGGTGTGTACATCTTCGCTACGCAACAGGCCCCGCAGCATTTCGCGTTTCTTCATTGGCGCAACGTCGACCAGCTTGGCTTCGATGTTGGCGTTCGATGAAGCGGGGCGCGCAACTTCGATATATTTGGGGTTGGACAGGAACTTGTCGGCCAGTTTCTTGATCGGCGGGGGCATGGTTGCCGAAAACAGCAGCGTTTGCCGCGTGGTTGGCAATTTGGTGCAGATATTCTCGATGTCGGGGATGAAGCCCATGTCGAGCATGCGATCCGCTTCGTCGATGACGAGCAGCTCGCAGCCATTGAGCAGTATGTTGCCGCGTTCGAACAGGTCCATAAGACGGCCCGGCGTGGCGATCAGCACGTCGACGCCCTTCTGGAGCGCCTTTACCTGATCCCCCATCGATACACCGCCAATCAGCAGCGCCATCGAAAGCTTGTGATTCTTGCCATATTTCTCGAAATTTTCGGCGACCTGGGCCGCGAGTTCGCGGGTCGGCTCAAGAATGAGGCTGCGCGGCATGCGCGCGCGTGCACGGCCATGGGCGAGAATGTCGATCATCGGCAGCACGAACGAGGCCGTCTTGCCGGTGCCGGTTTGCGCGATACCAATCAGGTCGCGCATCATCAGGACAGACGGGATGGCCTGCGCCTGAATTGGCGTCGGCGTGTCATATCCTGCGGTGGTGACCGCAGTCAAAAGTTCATCGGAAAGGCCGAGATCGGCAAAGGACATAAAGTTCCAATATACAGGAAGGAAGTAAGCCGGTCAGCGCTTCCCCACGCGTCCGGTGCGCGGCGATTGGCGAAACATAGCCAAAAAGTCAAGGAAATTGGCGTGTCTTACTCGGGCACGAGCAAGCGGAACTTGTCGATTTCGCACTTTGCCCCTGTGCGGGCATGCAGGATGTCGCGATCGACGCACAGTTTTCCGTCTTTCGACCGTTCAACATAGGCGCCAGCATAGAATTCACGGGCAAGGCAGCCATCGCCGAGATAGGCCCGGATCAACTGACGTTCCCGGGTAACCAGATCGAGGCTGTTTTTCGGCCCGGGGCGAGAGGCAACAAGCCGGTCCATCAGCAGGCATTTACCAATCTTTTCCTCGTTATAGACAACTGCATTTCGCTTTTCCGTTCGGCCTGCAGATGCAGGTACAGGCTGGTTTGGAAAACGGATGATGACGCGCTGTTCGATCCGCGCCTGATAACCATGCATGCCGTCGAGCAGTTCGACAAGCGAGCGCACGGTCCGACCGTGCGCATCATAAGCGACGCCGAAGGCGATCGTTAAGCCGACAATGACAATCAGTAAAATGCGCAATGCCGGATCCCGACCAGAATTCGCCTCTGTTTGCCATTAAGGGTAACGGTTGAACGGAGCATTAATCCAGCCCTATGAAGCGGTAGCGGTCGAGTCAATCGGATCGGAAGCAGGAGCGGCGATTTGCCAGACAATGTGATATTCGAACGGCTGGGCCAGATTCTGGGGCCGAAAGGATTTGTGATCAATCCGGCTGAGATTGCTCCCTGGACGACCGATTGGCGCGGTCGCTATACCGGCAGGGCGGCTGCATTGCTTGCCCCGGCATCCACCGAAGAAGTGTCCGAGATCGTGAAGCTGGCCAACGTGCATCGGCTGGCGCTGGTCCCGCAAGGCGGCAATAGCGGCATGGTCGCTGGCGCAACCCCGGACGGCACGGGCGAGAGCTTCCTTCTTTCGTTGCGACGGATGAACCGCATCGAAGAGGTTGATGTCCAATCGAAGTTGGTCCGCTGCGAGGCGGGCGTCATCTTGCAGAATCTGCACGATGCAGTGGCTGAATCGGGGCTGCGTTTTCCATTGACGCTCGGCGGAAAGGGCTCTGCCACGGTAGGAGGGTTGATTTCAACCAATGCCGGAGGAACGCAGGTATTGCGGCATGGCACAATGCGCAATCTGGTCGCCGGGATAGAGGCCGTGTTGCCGGACGGATCGGTTTTCAACGCGCTCGCGCCGCTGAAAAAAGACAATCGCGGTTACGATTTGAAGCATCTGCTGATCGGGGCCGAAGGAACGATAGGCGTTGTAACCCGGGCAACCTTGCATCTGGTGCCGGCATTGCTCGAACGGGCGGTCGCCTGGGTTGCCGTCGACTCGCCCTCTGCCGCATATGAACTCTTGCTCGCGGCTCTGGCGGAGTTTCCTGCGGCGCTGGAAGGGTTTGAGATTTTGCCCAATGCCGCACTCGACCATGTGCTCAAACATATTCCCGGAACACGTCCGCCTTTGGAAGGCGCTTATGGCTGGCATATCGTTATGGAGCTGGCAAAAGATCGTATCGGGCAGGACCGGCCATCTCTCGCTGCCGAGCAATTTCTGGGTAAGATGCTGGAAGACGGGCTGGCCAGAAATGCAGTTGTCGCCGCCAATGAAGCGCAGGCCGAAGTCTTTTGGAAAATTCGCGACTCCATTGCCGAAGCCGAACGGGCGGAAGGCCCCGCGCTACAGCATGACATCAGCGTTCCTGTCGCTTCGATGGCGCGTTTCATCGAACAGGAATCTCCGGATATAGCGGCCCGTTATCCCGGCACTTCCGTGGTTGCCTTTGGCCATCTGGGCGACGGCAATATTCACTATCATGTGAAGGCGCCTGCCGGTGTTGCGCCCGATAATTGGTATGCGGAATATTCGGCGCGCATCAGTGCCGATGTCTATGACAGGGTAACACAATATGGCGGATCGATTTCGGCCGAACATGGCATAGGGCAAGCCAAGCTGGCGGAATTTGTGCGATTGTCCGATCCAGCACGCTTGACTGCATTGCGGGGCATCAAGGCGGCGCTTGATCCCTTGGGCATCATGAACCCCGGCAAACTCGTTCCTCTTGCCAGCAAGCCTGCCTCCGCCTAAAGCCGCCCGCAATCTTTCATTCAATCCAGACAACGGAGTTACTGATGGCTACCCAGCCCGTGCAGCAAGGCCTGCCCCTCTTTTACAAAGACCTCGTGCCGCTGAACAGCAACGAGCATGCGAATTACAAGAGCCGCTCGGTCGACAATGCCAACTTCATGCAAGGGCAGCATGCCATCCCGCTGACCGTTGAGGAATTTGTTTCGGCCGCGCGCCATTTCCCGATCATCTTTTCGGCAGGTGACAACCCGGTTCCGCTGGCGTTGATGGGCATGAACGAAGGCGTGAACGTTTTCATGGATGAGAATGGCAAGTTCAACAATCCGGTCTATCTGCCTGCCTATATTCGCCGCTATCCCTTCATGCTCGCGCGCCTGCGTCCCGATAGCGACGAATTGTCGCTCTGCTTCGATCCGACTTCGGATGCGCTGGGCGAATTCAAAAAGGAAGGCGAGGCTCTGTTTGAGGGAACCGAGCCGACCCAGATGACCAAAGATATCCTGAAATTCTGCGAAGATTTCGAGCAGGCCGGTGCACGCACCCAGGCATTCGTCGAAGAACTGAAGAAGCTGGAACTGTTGATGGAAGGCGAAGTCGCGATCCAGCAGGAAGGCAGCGAAAATCCGTTCGTTTACCGCGGTTTTCAAATGGTGAACGAAGAAAAGCTGCGCGATCTGCGCGGAGACGAACTGCGCAAGATGAGCCAGAGCGGAATGCTTCCGCTGATCTATGCCCATCTTTTCTCATTGAATCTCGTGCGCGACGTGTTTGCAATGCAAATGCAGCAGGGTAAGGTTCCCCAGCCGGTCGAGTTGCCAACCGTTTGATGTGAAACGGGGCGGCCCGACGAGAGGAGGGCCGCCATGATTTCAAAATACGGTAAAGTCGCAATCGCTTTTCACTGGCTGATCGCCCTGTTGGTGATCGCCAATTTCGTACTTGTCAGCATGGCGGAAGATCTGCCGCGCGAAGCGCGAGGTGCCTTGATGTCGCCGCACAAGGCGGTCGGGGTCGCGATCCTGCTCCTGTCAGTGGCTCGCCTGTTCTGGCGGTTCGGCCACAAGCCACCGCCGTTGCCGACCAGCATTCCCGCCTGGCAGGCGGGGTTGGGCAAATTTGTCCATCTGCTTTTCTACTTCCTGATTATTGCGGTTCCGCTTTCCGGATGGCTGATGGCCTCGGCGCATCCACAAGCGCCGCCAGTTGACTTTTTCGGCCTGTTCGATGCGACGCTTCCGTTGGGCAAAAGCAAGGAGTTGGCCGGTTTCGGCCACGACGCGCACGAAATCCTCACAAAGCCGCTTTTCCTTTTGATATTACTGCATATTATTGGGGCGCTGAAGCATCAGTTCGCAGACCGTTTACCCTTCGTTCAGCGGATGTGGCCTTAGGCAGATTACCCGCAATAGAAGGGCTATTCGTCCCACTGATACGAGTTGATACACACTCAGCTATTGATTTGCGGGACCGAAACTCCCATCTTAACAACAGGACGGACATCCCCCCTCCCTTGTCCGTCCTACGGCGCTGTAGGTCAGCGCCACCTCCCTGAACCTTGGCCACCCCGGATTATTCCGGGGTGGTTTTTTCTGGGGTTCGGGAAATTGCGGTTTTGGAAGTTATTCTGCCGCCATCGGCATATTTGCACCGCCCGCCAATTCGGCCAGCAGCGCCAGCAGTTCGGTAACAACCGCACTGGTTGCCCTGAGTCCGGGGCCAGGCTCGCGCAATTCCGAATCGAGGTAAAGTGAGCGATCCACCTCTATCTGAATTGCGTGGATGTTATTTTGCACTTTTCCATGCCTGCGCAGGATATAATCGCCAGAATAGGGATGGTTGAGCGCCGCGGCCACACCGGTCTGTTTCAACCGCTGCAATAGCATTTCCGAATAGAGCGATGATGCGCTTTGCCCGAATCGGTCGCCTATGACGATTTGCGGTCGGTAGCCTCCCACCGGTAACAGCGGGGGCATTGAATGGATGTCGACCAGCAGCGCGACGCCATAGCGGTTGCGGATATCCCGCAAAGCCAGTTCGACGGATTTGTGATACGGCCTGTGAAAGCCGCTCAGTCTTTGTTCGATGTCATGTGCGTCGAATGGACGCAGCCAGATGTCGCCGCACTGCGTCAGCCTGCGGGGGATCAGGCCCAGTCCGCCGCGCATCTTGGCACTGCCCGACACCTTTCGACCACCCGCACCGCCCTTCACCATTTCCGGGTCGAGTTCATCCTCACCCCGGTTCAGGTCCATCCATGCGCGGGCGCGGTTGGCGACAATGGCAGGCATTCCACTTGCGATCGCCGTGGTGACAAGGCGGTCGGCATAACGATCTTCGAGCCTTTGCAATTCGGCGGGGGTGATTCGCAGATTGTCGAGCAACTGGGCGGAATATTCCCGTCCGGCATGCGGGACGGATATGAGTATGGGCAGGCTGGGCGAATCCAGATTGAACCGCTGGAATCCGCAGTTTTCGTTGTTTTCGGAGCTATCGACGCAGTCCGTTTGATCCATCACAGTGCTGGATAGGACAAAATTGGTAAATGCGGTGCAATATTTTTACTGTCTGATGGTATCAAAGCCTTGATCGAGACTCGCAAAGGCAAAAATGCCGGATGACAGGACAGGCAATGACGAGAATTCTTCTTGCGGAGGACGAACAGGCGATGCGCGAATATCTGGCGCGCGCGCTGGAACGTTCGGGATATGACGTTGTTTCCGTGGATCGGGGAACCGAGGCGGCGCCGTTGCTGGAGCGTGAGCATTTTGACCTGTTGCTGACCGATATTGTCATGCCGGAAATGGACGGTATCGAACTCGCCCGCCATTGCAGCAAGGTTTCGCCACGTACCGAAGTGATGTTCATTACCGGATTTTCCGGAGTTGCCTTGCGCGCCGGGCAATCGATGCCGCAAGCCAAAGTGTTGTCCAAACCCTTCCACCTGAAGGATCTTGTCCTTGAGGTTGAGCGATTGTTCACCAAGGAAAGCGCAACGGGCCTTAACTGAAGCGCCATATTCGGGCTTGAATGGAATCATTAAGGCCGCTAGAGGGCCCGCAGCGTGGGCGTATAGCTCAGTGGTAGAGCACTGTGTTGACATCGCAGGGGTCGCAAGTTCAATCCTTGCTACGCCCACCATTTTCCCCTTAAAATTTGCTGGAACATGCAGGTGTAGTCAACGCATGGTGGGTGCGTATTGTCGTGGCTTTACTCCCATTGGCTCGCTCGGCACAATCTGAACGGGGTGCGCGCACGACATGGCAATCCTGACAAGGAGGTGCAGTTTGATCGTCCTGTGATGCTGGGTAACACTGTGGCTTTGCTCGGGTCGATCTGAATGTAGGCAGCCCAATATGCCACGATTTGAATTAACTGCTAATAAGAGTCTCTTGCAATAACGCTTGTTGCTAGATATTTGCGCTGCGTTATTGCGTCGTCTGGACGCCCAAACAGGGGACATTTCATGAAATCTGCAGCTGTATCTTCGCTGGCTATCGTTGTGTTCTGGAGCGGTGCGGCCTATGCGCAGCAGCCGGTTTCAAATGCGGATGAAGAACTGCCGGAAGTCGTAGCTGAGGGCAACGAACTTAACACATATTCACTTTCCAGCGGCAACGACACAGGCACCAGCACGATCAAGCAGGACGAGGTGGAAGCCCGCGGAGCAGGGTCCGGGGATGTCAACCAACTGCTCAAAATCTTGCCGACCGTCCAGTTCGATCATGAGGAAGGGATCGGAACACGCGACAATATTCTCGATCTGCGTCCGGAGGAAATTTCGATCTCCGGTGGCCGTGCCTATGAGAATATGATTGTTGTCGACGGGGTGGAATCCAATAGCACAATGGATACAACCAACGACAATCCCGCAAACTTCAACGAACTCGCCGGCCCTTCGCCACAAACATTCTGGTTCGATTCCAATCTGGTCGGTGAAGTCACGGTGCGCGATTCCAATGTCTCTGCGGAATATGGGAAATTCACTGGCGGGGTGCTCGAAATCGACACGCGCGCGCCGAGCCGTCGATACAGCGCCACATTCAACGCTTCGGTCGATTCCGATGCGCTTGTAAATTATGTGATTTCTGACGCCGCACGTGATGCTTTGGCGGGGGCGACACTCCCCGATCATCCCAAATTCACCAAATACCGGATTGGCGGAACAGTTGATATACCGGTCACTGACCGCCTTGCCTTACTCTTCGGTGCCAATCACAGCTATGCCGAGGTCGAATATACTTCTGGCGTCAACTATGGCTATCAACGCTCGAAGCGCGTGAGCAGCAGCGATAACTACCTCGCCAAAGCCATATATGATGTGAGCGACGCGACGAGCATTTCAGGGCAGTTCAGTTACACACCCTATGTAAGCGAGTATTCCAACGCCAACGGAGTCGATAATGTGGTTCGCTCGAAAGGGGGCGGCTATCTGGGGCGGCTGGGCGTCAATCATGACGGATCGATCGACTGGTCACTGGATGCCACCTGGTCCAACAACGATACCGGTCGCACGGCACCTCCTAACAATTACCTGATCCCGCGCGTTTCTTCCAATGGTGGATTCTGTACGGCAACCAATTGTACCCGCGGATTCATCGGTGATCTTGATCAAGCCCAGGAAAATTTGGGCATCAACGGCAAGCTGTCCGTTCCGCTTGGCGAACAAAGCGCGTTCCGCGCCGGCTTCAGCTACAACCATGTCGAGGCGCACCGGGAGCGCCCGCAGGACAATTATGCCTATCTTGGTGCTTACAGCAATGCGAACGTCGTTTGTACCCAAGGCAACACGCTCGATTGCGTAACGGGCCAATATGCGCTTACGACGCGGCAAACCTATGCAGCCTATGATGTCACGGTCAGCGTCGATACATTTGCGTTGTGGGGTGAGTTCAACAGCAAGTTCGGTCCTGTCGATTTGCGCTTGGGCGGCCGCTATGATCGCGATTCCTTCCTGGGCAACGACAATTTCTCGCCTCGTGCAAGCGTGACTGTTGACCTGCCTGTTACCGGCTGGTCGATTACCGGCGGCGCCAACCGTTATTACGGTCGTTCGATGCTGGGTTACGCGATCCGTGAGAAGGTACCGAATCTGACAATCTACTCACGTGTATTTACGACCAGCGCAGGCCAACGTCTTTATGGCAATAGCTGGACGCTCAGCAGCGCCACCAATGCGGTGCAATATGGCCTGCGCGATCTCGATACGCCTTATTCGGATGAACTCACCGCAGCAGTAACGGGCCGCCTCTTGGGCGGTACGGCACGCGTCAAAGGCATCATGCGCTGGGGCAAGGACGAGTTTGTGCGCACGCCTCAAGAAACCAGCAGCGGAACGAACGCGCTGGGCAATCCGATCACGATCCGTACTTATTACCTGTCCAACGAAGGACGCAGCAAATATCGTGGCGTATCGCTCGAATGGGTGCGCACCTTTGGCGATCACAGCATTGGTTTGAACACAAACTTTTCCAAGACCAGCTCCAGCAACGACAATTATATCGACGACTATGACGACACTTTGTTCGAGGAACTTCCCGTCCTTTACAACGGCGAGTTGGTGACAAAGGGTGAGATCATGATCAACAATCGGCGCCTCAACATGGCGTCGCCGTTCATCCTCAACGGAAGCTGGACGGCGCGCTGGTTCAACGAACGCTTGACCACAAACCTCAATTTGCGATTCCGCGACGGATTTTCGCGGATCGAGGACACCGGGGTCAACCAGACAGTCAGCGGCACCTCTTATGACGTATATGGCCTGATCGCCTATAAGGCGAGCATCGACGCCAACCTGAACGCTCAGCTTGAACTGATTCGCGAAGGTGAAATACGATTGGCACTGGACATGCGGGTCAGCAATCTGCTCAACAAGGTTCCAGTGCGCGAATGGGATGATGAAGGCGAGCCCTATCAAATGGGACGTGCTTTCTGGCTTGGAGCAAAGCTCAAATTCTAAACTTTATGTATAGATCACCTACGCTGTTTCTTGCTCTTGCAAGCTTATTGTTTGTTGTAAGCTGTGCTGTCCGTGCCCAAGGGGCGCAGGACGGTGGGGTTACAGATGCTGCGCTGCCCGCTGATGCCGGGCAGTTGGTGCCTGAAATAGCAACTCTGCGCAGCCTCTATGCAGGCACGCCGGACACCTGGCCAAAGGCAGCGGTCGACCCTGGGGTGGAATTTGTCGAATTCGGCCTCTTGCCCGCCCGCACAGAACTGGACGATCATTCCCGCGCAATGGCGTTACTTGGCGCAACGCTTTTCGCCGAGCGCAGATTGTCTGGTTCCGGGCAAATTTCGTGCATGTCATGCCATAACCGTGAGCTTGGTTTTGGCGATGGATTGAAAACGGCGTTCGGCCATGACCGCAAACGCGGCAACCGCAATTCACCTAGTCTGTTCACGGTCGGTCTGCTCGACAAGTTGATGTGGGACGGTCGCAGCAACTCGTTGGAGGACCAGGTACACAATCCGATTACCAATCCCATCGAAATGGCGGGAAACATCGAAGATATAGAACGCTGGATCAATCAGGATCCCGAATATCAAAAACGCTTTGCAGAAGTGTTCGGTGAAGGCAGGATCGGTTTTGGCCAGATAGCGCAAGCGCTCGCTGCCTTTCAACGCACCTTGCGGCCGCCTACGACGCGTTGGGATGCGGTGCTCGCACAGGGCGGAAAATTGCTGAACGATGAGCAGCTTCTTGGCCTCCATCTATTCCGCACCAAGGCCCGTTGCGCCAATTGCCATCATGGTCCGCTATTGTCCGATCAGAAATTCCACAGCCTGGCGATTAGCTTTTACGACCGCCAGTTGGAGGATGTTGGCCGCTATTCAGTGACTGGTGACCCGAAAGATGTGGGCGCGTTTCGCACGCCGAGCCTGCGCGCCGTCCGCCGCACTGGCCCCTATATGCATAATGGCATTTTTCCTGAACTGCGCGGCTTGATAAATCTCTATGCGTTTGGCGGAGGACGGGATCGCACCGCACAAAGCAAAACGACCAATGCTCCGCCGCCTGTACACAATCCGTTGCTGACAAAGCTGGAGCTTACAAACGAGGAACGCGACGCTCTCGTTACCTTTTTGATGATGCTTTAGCAGATCACCGTCGGCGCTGCCGATAGGTCATCGGAATTACAAAGCTGCGTTGTGTCCAATGGCTGGTTTTGGGCCGTTTTGGAAATGGAGCGGCGCTGTGTGCTTGCGACAATGCAACACGATCAAGCTCAAAATTGCCCGAACTGCCGACAAGCGAAGCTTCCAACAAACGCCCATTGGCATCAATCACAATCCGTATGCGTGCGGTTCCGTAAATATGTTTGCTGCGGAGTGCTGCAGTCAGCTCAATCCGCGATGCCACCCGTTGATATACTTGCGCAGCGTAGCGATCGTCCGCGCTTTTATCCGCTGACGCACCATCACCGCCCGTTGATGGGGGCGCTTTGGCGGCGCTCCCCTCGTGCGACTGGCCACTTTGTGTCTCCGCTTCATTGTCAGAGCCGGATCCCGAAGCTTGGCTTGCAACCGCTTGATCAGGATTTTCCGCTGGCTCGTAGATCACATTGCTGGATGGGATGGGTAGGGGTTTGGGCAGCGTCACTTGCACTGCTGCGCGCATGACGATGTTGTTGGAATTCTGCCTTGCAGGCGAGCGGGTGCGTTTCGGCTTGTCTTCGGCTTGCCTTGCCTCATTGAGTGAAAAAAGATGGGTTTGGCTGGCGGCGACATCTGAACGTTCGCCATAGTCGAACCCAAGTCCGATCAGCAATCCAACGCCAAACGACCCGGTGGCAGCGATTGAAAGAATAGCTGCGGCGAAGCGTTCACGATTTGAATGGGATTCGCCGTACATTCAGCGCGCTTAGCGCGAATAATTCTCAAAAGCGATGGGTGTTGCTGCGTTGCAAAATGCTCTGCGGCAACTTCCCGCAGCAAACTTCGCAAGCCACCATTTTCCCCTTTCCCTATCTTTGATGTCACACAGCAAGACGGCTTGCGCGAAGAATAGCATTCAGTTTCCAGCGGTTCTGTGTGGGCGGTGGCCGTTTTTGGCTTGAGTCTGCCCGGCTGGGATGCCAGCATCGGCAAAACATATTGATCGCCTCATTATCGGGATTCAGCGAGGCTGGCGTTTCGCAAGCGGGGAGGGCGGGCACGGGGTGCAGGTTGCCGGGGCAAGACTATTTATGCTGCTCTTATGCGCAGCCGCGCTTCTGGGCGGCTGTGAGAAGCAGGCGGGCAACCCGGCACCTCCGCGCATCGACACGGCAGCCGAACTGCCCAAGCAAACATCGACCATCATCGTCCCGCTCAGCATCGACATAAGCGGCCTGGAGGCAAAGCTTAACAGCTCGGCGCCAACACGGTTGTGGGCAATCAACCAGTATGAGCCGAAATGTATTCCGGCGCAGCGGGTAACGATTTGCCCGGTCCACACGAAAAAATGCAAGGGCAAGGCGTGCAAGAATGTCGATTGCAAAATCGGGCTCAAGCGGACCAAGGTCACGCCTGATGTGGCGTGCACGATTGTCGGGCATGTGAACCGGGGCCGTATCCGCCTGTCCGGGCGCGGCGATCTGTTGGTGGTGACGATGCCCGTAACTGCGGTTGTCAGCGCGCGTGATGTAGGCGGTGTGATCAAGCGCGAGACGGCCAATGCTTCCGCCGATGTGCGCGCCCATGTCCGCATTTCGATTGCTGATAACTGGTCGCCGCGGGCCAAGGTCGACATTGCCTATGATTGGAGGGAGCCGCCGGGAATTGACTTTCTGGGCAAGAGGATTCGCTTTGTCCGCAAGGCCGATGCCGAACTGGCGAAGGTGATTGCGGGGCTGGAGCGCGACCTGTCACGCGAAATTGCCCGGGTGCAGACCCGGGCCCTCGTCGAAGGGGCGTGGAAGGAAGGCTTTGCGACGATCATGCTTAACCGCGAGCGTCCACCCGCATGGATGCGCGTAACGCCGCAGAAACTGGGTTTTGGCGGATACCGGATAGACGGACGACAGCTGATGATGACGTTGTCGGCAGAGGCCGTCACCGAGAGTTTTATCGGCGATAAGCCGGACAAGCCCAATGTCACGCCCTTGCCGCCGCCTTCGCCGCTGACCGGCGATCATGGCTTGCGCTTCCATATTCCGGTGCTGGCCGACTATCGGGAACTGGAGCCGGTTATCCTGCGAGCGCTCAAAAAACTGGCGGCGAAGGGCATAACGCTCGATCAGGTCGGGCCGGTCAAGGTCGATTTCAGGAAGGTCACAGTTTATGCAACCGAAGGCGGCAGGATTGCAGTCGGGATCGAAGCCAATGCCGATGTAATTCGCAGCCCGCTCAAAGGAACCAATGGCGTCGTTTGGCTTTCCGCCGTTCCCTATAATGAAGCCAATTCCGAGGTGGTGAATGTCCGCGACCTGCGCATCGCAGGCACCACCGATCGCGAGGCGGTAAACCTTCTCTTTGCCTTGTTCGAGGATCCCGAAGTGCTTGCAGAAATCAGCAAGGCCCTGATTACCGATTTCAACAAGGATTATGAGAAAGTGCTGCTGGCGGCGAAGAAGGCGATTGCCATGCGCCGCGAAGGTGACTTCACGCTTTCCGCCGAAGTCAACGAGGTTAGCCATGGCACGGTGATTGCGACCGGTCAGGGGCTGTTCCTTCCGGTGGACGTGACTGGAAAAGCGAACATCCGCTACACGCCGATAGGCAGGAATTAGGCTTGCCTAGCCGCGCGCCTGTATTTTCCAGCCTTTACTGGGCGGCTCGCCATACCACCGCCGATAGGCCCGGGTGAAGGCACTGAGTTCTCCATAGCCAAGCAGTTCGGCAACATCGGCAAGCGATCGCTTGTTTTCCATCTTGTACAGGTCGCATATTTGCTTGCGCACATTATCCAGCATGGTGCGGAACGGATTGCCTTCGTCGACAAGGCGTCGCCGCAACGTGCGTTCCGCCATCCCGAAAGACCGGGCGACGCGATCCAGCGTGACCGGTGTTTTGTTCAATTCGGTCCACAGGTAGAAATAGGTGAGTGCCGACATGCGTTTTCCATCATCGAACCATTGCACCGGTTGCCAATGGCAGGCCGTTGCGGTCGCCAGCAGTTCGGGATTTGCTTGCGGCGTGGGTGTGCGGCACTGGTCCGTCCAGAAATGGATGACGCTGTCTTTTGAACCGAAAGTTACCGGATAGCCGATATATTGTTCGTACAGGCGACGGTCGAATCGTGGCAGGTGCTGCATCGCAATGCCGGAGATTTTGAGTTCATCCCCCCAGATTTCCCTGGCGAGCCGCACATAGGTGACTATCGAAAATTCCACTGCCGCAGCAATATCCTGCGGATCGTTGCCGAGGCCGTTCCATCGAAGCGAGGCGATCTCGCCTTCCTCGGCGAAAGAGGCACGGTAAATATTCTGTCGCAATTCCTGCATGCGGACATTTGCGTCAATCACGTCGAACAGGGTCGGCAGCAGACGTGTCGAAAAGTCGATATCCGAGAAACAGCGAGGCCGGGAATCGCGCCCGATTTCCAGCGCCGCCGCCGGCTTTCCCAATTGCTGCTCAATGGCAACGAGAAGCTGGTTCAAAACCACGCCCGGAACACGGTTGAGTTGGTTGCGAATGGTCGCTTCGCTGATTCCAACCGCTTCAAGCAAGGCAGGCCTCTGTGCGCCAAGGCCAACAGCGGCGGTTATGGCCCTGCCGATAAGATTGGCGGACGCTGTGTTTGGCGGGATAGGAATCCCGCCACCCAGCACCTTTTCTATCCAGCCAAAATGGTTGACCCCCTCCATATGAGCGATTCAACCACCGCAAGCTGCACTATGCAAGCCTATTGTCTTGATTGCTTGCGACAATAGTGCGCCCAAGATATGCGAGGTGCATGAACCTTGCAGAAATTCTTGCGCAACTGCGCCCTGATGCAACAGATCAGAAAATCACCATTCCATCGACCTGGCATCAGGGCCGCACTGCTTATGGCGGTTTGAGTTCTGCGCTGGCTTATCAATCGGCAAAACTGGCAGCGCCTGACCTGCCGCCGCTGCTGACAGCGCAAATTGCCTTCTCGGGGCCATTGTCAGGCGAGGTGGAGATCCACAGCAAGGTCTTGCGCCGTGGCCGCAACAGCGCCTTCATCAAGAGTGAAGTAACAGTGGGTGACGAAGTGGGGCTGAGTTGTGTTTTCGTCTTCATGGCGCGCCGTGAAAGCCATATCGATTATGAAGGGCTGCCGCGTCCGGAATTCCCGCCAATTCCCGAAGACGGCAAGACGCGCAGCGGCCCTCCCGAATTCTTCACCCACAATATGGATTATCCCGAAAAGCGGTTGATTCTGGGCATGGACAAGCCCCGCCTTGCCAACTGGCATCGCCTGAAAGCGCGCGAAGGTCTTGATCCGGTCGCCAACCTGATCTGCATGGGCGATGCGCTTCCGCCGTCGACAATGGGGCTGATGAAAAAAGAGGGCATGATCAGTTCGATCAACTGGCAGATCAACCTGCTCACCGATGCGCCCGATACCGAAAATGGCTGGTGGTTCCTCGAAAGCGAAACCCACCATGCGGTGCATGGCGCGAGCAGCCAATATATGACGGTGTGGAACAGTAAGGGCGAACCGATGATGACCGGCATGCAGTCGGTGGCGCTGTTTGTTTAGAGCCTGTCCTGATTAGATTGAGGCATCGTCATCGCAACAGAAAGCCCGCTGGATAGGAGCGGCGCGCAGCGCAGGCTGGTTGCCTGTGCAAGCGACGCGACGACGCCAGCGGGCTTTCTGTTGCGACCCCTGCGGGGCGGGCCGCTTTTGGCCCATCGCCGCGTCATTCGTCGGTCACTATGCAACGGCATGGCTCCCTCCTCATTCCTCGCGCTGGGCCAAAAGCGGCTCCGTGCCGACGCCTCAATCTAATCAGGACAGGCTCTAACCCAGCGCCGCCTGTTTTTCTTCGGCCAGCCGGTCCAGTTCGGCCCGGCTCTTTTTCTCCGCTGCTGATTTCAGCTGCCCGCACGCTGCCATGATGTCGCGGCCGCGCGGGGTGCGCACAGGGGCGCTGATGCCATGTTCGAAGATCAGGTTGCTGAAGGCACGGATGCGTTCGGGGCTTGAACATTCATAAGGTGCGCCGGGCCAGGGGTTGAACGGAATCAGGTTGACCTTGGCGGGCAGCTTGTACTGCTTGATGAGGCGGACAAGTTCGCGCGCATCCTCGTCGCTGTCATTCTTGTTCTTCAGCATCACATATTCGAAGGTGATGCGTCGGGCATTGTTTGCGCCCGGATAGTCGGCGCAAGCCTGAAGCAGTTCCTCGATGCCATATTTGCGGTTGAGCGGGACGATCTCGTCGCGGATTTCCTTGTTGATCGCGTGAAGCGAGACGGCGAGATTGACCCCGATTTCCTCGCCCGCTTTCTCCATCATCGGCACAACGCCGCTGGTCGACAGCGTGATGCGACGCTTCGACAGCGCAAGCCCGTCACCATGCATAACGACCTTCAGCGCGTCGCGGACATTATCGAAATTGTACAGCGGCTCGCCCATGCCCATCAGCACGATGTTGGTCAGCATCCGGCCATCAGACGTGTAATGCCCGCTCTCGTCATCTTCATCGCCATCATCGTCATCAGGGCCGCACGCCATATTGCCCTTGGGCCACTCGCCCAGCGCATCGCGCGCAAGCATGACCTGGCCGACAATCTCGCCCGGCGTCAGGTTGCGCACAAGCCGCATCGTGCCGGTGTGGCAGAACCGGCAGTTGAGCGTGCAACCAACCTGCGAGGAAATGCACAAAGTCCCCCGGTCTGCATCGGGTATGAAGACCATTTCATAATCCTGCGCGTCGTCGGTGCGCAGCAACCATTTGCGGGTTCCGTCGCTGCTTACCTGCGCTTCGACGATTTCCGGGCGGCCAATGACAAAGCGTTGCGCCAGCCACGGGCGCATCGTTTTCGCGATATCGGTCATGGCCTCGAAATCGGTGACGCCGCGATGGTAAATCCAGTGGAACACCTGTTTCGAACGCAGCTTGGCCGCATTCTCGTCCAACTGGCTTTCAAGGAACAGCTGTTTGATCTGCAAATGCGACAAGCCCATCAGGTCGATACGACCATCGGCGCGCGGCGTGATGGCGCGCGGCGTGACGACGGGATCGATATGGCCGGGGATTTGCATGATGCGCGGCCATATAGGGATGTCGGTTGGGAAAAGCGAGTCTTGGCTGGCTAGCGCCCCGCGCACCCCAAGGCCGCCGCATCTATCGCACTTGCCGCGCCCCGGGTGGCATAGGCATCGACAATGCTGCGGCCATCGCGTGCGATGCTGGTGATGCTCAAGGACTGCGATGCGCGGATGGAAGCGATGATGGCCATGTCGGTCTGCCGGTCCTTCGCCCAGCCATAATCGCCCCTGGCAATCAGGCGAAAACGGCGTCCACCGGCGTTGAGGGTGATACCGCTGTTTGCCGAGCGCTCGCGCGACAGGTGAATATAGACCTGATGCCCCAACCCCCGCTTTGGCCAGAAGCCGACCGACACATAACCGCGTTCGCCACTCGATTCATCGGGCGCTCCGATGGCGTAGCAGCGCGGCGTTTCTGAGTCGCGGAACGCAGCCCAGCTTTGCCATGCGCCCAGCCGCTCCTTGGCGAAGGCGGGGGTGGCAATCAGTGCCAGGGCAAGAAGCAGCAGCCGTTTCAAGCGCGCTCCATTGCGCCCTGGCCCAGCGTGACGATCTGTTCCGCGCCATCCTGTATCATCACCATACTGCCCTGAGGCAGGCTATCGGCGATGGGAACATCGCACAACGGGTGCGGTGTGATGCCGAGCAGCAGGCCGCGCAATACCCGCGCCGACATGCCGTGCATCAGGACAATGGCATCTCCCGGCTCTGAGGTGGCATCGGCGATCCAGTTGTTGAGGCGCCGTGCAATGTCATCATACCATTCGCCATTGGGAGGGCGCACGGTGAACAGCCCGGCGTCATGATCGACAAAGGGACCGATTTCGGCGTGGATATCGGCATAAGTGCGTTCGGACCAGTCGCCGACATCGATTTCCTGCAACCGGTCATCGGCCTTGGTCTGGTGCCAGTCTGCCCCTACATGCTCTGCGACGATTGCCAGCGTCTGCAGCGCCCGACCGGCAGTTGACGACCATAATATCGGCGTCGGTCTGCCATCAAACCACGGGGCCAATGCCTTGCCCATCGCGTCGGCCTGCAGGAATCCGGTGCGGGTCAAAGGGGTGTGCACCGCGTTCTGCCCCTGCATCCGCGCAACGGCGTTGAACACGGTTTCGCCGTGCCGCGCGATGAACAGTCTTTTTCCGTTTGTGCTCAATTTCCTAACCCCTTCAGCGTTGCCAGCCTTCTTCCACAGATTAATCGGCGCTGTAAAGCGTATCGGCTTGCCCTGAAAGGCAGAGTTGTTAAGGAAGACTCGCCGAAATGCAGGCAAATTGAGAAGAATTGCCGTTTCCGCTTCGGGGCGGCCAAAGGGGAATGACCGGACGATGAAAGCGACCATTGAGCGCGCGACACTGCTGAAGAGCCTTGGCCATGTGCAGTCGGTGGTGGAACGGCGCAACACCATCCCCATTCTTTCCAACGTGCTGATCGAAGCGAGCGAAAATGGCGCCATCCGCCTGACCGCGACCGATCTTGATTTGCAGATCGTTGAAACCATCGCCGGTGATGTTGAAATCCCCGGCGCGACCACGGTTTCGGCGCACACGCTGTTCGAAATTGCCCGCAAGATGCCCGAAGGCAGCCAGGTGCAATTGAACGCTGCTGATGGCCGTATGGCGGTGAATGCCGGTCGCGCGCGCTTCAGCCTGTCGACATTGCCGCGCGACGATTTTCCGATGATTGCCGAAGGCGAATTGCCGACCAGTTTCGAACTGCCCGCGCCTTCGCTGATCCAGATTATCGACAAGACGCGCTTTGCGATCTCTACCGAAGAAACGCGTTATTATCTCAACGGCATTTTCCTGCATGTGACCGACGATGGCGATCCGATGCTAAAGGCGGCTGCGACCGACGGCCACCGCCTCGCGCGCGTCACCCTTCCGCGTCCGGCAGGGGCGGAGGGCATGCCCGATATTATCGTACCGCGCAAATGCGTGGCCGAACTGCGCAAGCTGCTCGACGAAAGCGGGGATAATGCGATCCAGATCGACCTCTCGGCTTCCAAGGTCCGCTTCACCTTTGACAGTGCGGTTTTGACCTCGAAGCTGATCGACGGCACTTTCCCCGATTATAGCCGCGTCATTCCGACCGGGAACGACAAGCTGCTGAAAATCGACCCCAAGAGCTTCTCTGAAGGCGTCGACCGCGTCGCGACCATCGCCACCGAAAAGACCCGTGCGGTCAAGATGGCGCTCGACAAGGACAAGATCACCTTGTCGGTCACCTCGCCGGAAAATGGTACGGCGGCTGAAGAGGTTCCCGGCAGCTATTCGGATGACGGATTCGAAATCGGTTTCAACGCCCGCTACCTGCTCGACATATTGGGCGAGATTGAAGGCGATACCGTCGAACTGCACCTTGCCGACGCCAGCGCCCCAACGCTGATCCGCGAGAATGACAAATCGCCCGCGCTCTATGTGCTGATGCCGATGCGGGTCTAAGCGGACGCAACAAACCAAACGCAAAAGGGCGGCCTGGGAGCCGCCCTTTTTGTTGCCACAAAAAATGCCCGGACCGTTTCCGATCCGGGCTTGGAAGTTGGACGTTCGCGGGAGGAACATCGGGAGGCAGCGGGCTTTGGGAGAGGGAGGATTAAAACCCGCCGCCAAGCTCTGGAAAATTGGTGGAAAGCGTCGCCTACCCAGCTCCGCCTTCCATAACCTTAGTAATTATAGGCGCGTTCGCCATGTTCGCCGAGGTCGAGGCCTTCGCGTTCGACTTCTTCGCTTACGCGCAGGCCGGTCAGGGCCTTGGCGGCAAAGATGGCGATAGACGTTCCGACAGCGGCCCAGACAATCGTGGCACCAGTGGCGGAAAGCTGCGTGATGAGCTGGCTTCCGGCTGCATAGTCTTCAGCCCCCGGGCCGCCGATTGCCGGTATCATCGTGAAGGCGGTTCCAACCGCACCGATGATGCCGCCCACGCCATGGATGCCAAAGGCGTCCAGCGAGTCATCATAGCCCAATTTGGTCTTGGCGTAGGTCACGGCGTAGAAGCAGATCACCGAGGCTATCGCGCCCAGCAGGATGGCACCGAAGGGCCCGGAATTTCCCGCGGCAGGCGTTACCGCAACAAGACCTGCGATGATGCCCGAGCAAAAGCCAAGCGCGGAGCTTTTGTGACCGTTGACCTTTTCGGCAAGCATCCAGAACATGCCGGCGCTGGCCGTGGCGACAAAGGTGTTGATCATGGCCAGACCGGCCGAACCATTGGCTTCGAGGGCCGAACCTGCGTTGAAGCCGAACCAGCCCACCCAGAGGAGCCCGGTGCCGATCATGGTCATCGTCAGGCTGTGCGGCGCCATGATTTCCTTCTGGAAGCCGATGCGCTTGCCCAATATCAGGCATGCTACCAGCGCCGAAATACCGGCGTTGATGTGCACCACAGTGCCACCGGCAAAGTCCAGAGCACCCATTTCGAAGAAAAGGCCGCCACCGGCCCACACCATGTGCGCGATCGGATAGTAAACGATCGTCAGCCAGATGATACCAAAGACCATGACAGCGGCGAACTTCATCCGTTCGACGACGGCGCCAAGCACCAGCGCCAGGGTGATGGCGCTGAAGGTCATCTGGAATGCGATGAACACATATTCGCTGATGACTTCGTCCGTGAATGTGGCTGCGGTCGAATCTGCATTTACCCCTGCGAGGAAGAATTTGCCCCACGCAATGAAGGCATTACCCTCTGGGCCGAATGCGAGGCCATAGCCGAACATGACCCACAGCAGCATCGCCAGACAGGCAGCGGTGCCAACCTGCGTCATTGTCGACAGCATGTTCTTGGTCCGTGTGAGCCCGCCGTAGAAGAGCGCAAGGCCCGGCAGGATCATCAATAGTACCAGCACCGTGGATGTCATCATCCAGGCATTATTGCCCGGATTGGCAACTGGCGCAGCCGCTTCGGCTGCTTCCTGCGCGAATGCCGGGAGTGCGGCGAATATCGCTGCCCCCGTCGCGCCAACCCATTTCATATGTTTAAGCATGTGCTTTCTTCCCTGGTTAGTCCGGATTTTCTGGTTACAGCGCCGCATCGCCGGCTTCGCCGGTGCGGATGCGCGTTGCCGCGGTGAGTTCGATTTCGAAGATCTTGCCGTCGCCGATCGATCCGGTGGCTGCTGCAGCCTGGATTGCCTCTACGACCGCACCTGCACTGTCGCTGGTGCAGGCGACTTCGATCTTGATCTTGGGCACCATATTGGTGGTGTATTCCGCGCCGCGATAGACTTCGGTCTGACCCTTCTGGCGGCCAAAGCCCTTCACTTCCGTCACGGTCATGCCCGACACGCCCAGCCCGGCGAGTGCTTCGCGCACCTCGTCCAGCTTGTGCGGCTTAATGATGGCAATGATATATTTCATGCACGCCCCCTTTTGTGGTTGTGCAATGCACAATGCAAAGGGTGTGCCAGAATCCGGGGGTCTTGGATTCCGCGGCTTTTCAGTTTCAACCGATGGCGATATGCCTAAAAAATAATCAGCAAAAAATCGCTGTGCAAAATTTAGGCATGATTGAGTGTGGCCCAAAGCGGCAGGTGATCCGATGCGCGTTTCGCCAAGTCAGACATATGCGCGCCGCTGCCCTTGACCACAATGTCATGGCTGACGATGATCCGATCCAGTTTCGCAACCGGGCGGTTGCTGTGGAAGCTGGCCGGGGTCTTTACCAGCCGATGGTGGTGGAAGGCGAATTCGGACAGCGCGCCACGATCCGACCATTGGTTGAAATCGCCCATCAGCACAGTGGGCAGGTGATGGGATGCGCCGTCGAGACGGGCAAGCAGCGCTCGGATTTGCCGCCGCCGCCAGAGCCCGGACAGATCTAGATGCGTGCCGATAACGCGCAGCGGATGGCCGTTGAGCAGCAGTTCAGCGAGCACCGCGCCGCGCGGTTCGAGGGTCGGTAGCGGAACAATCTCGCTATGCCTGACCTCTATGCCCCGCTTCACCAGCAGGGCATTGCCATGCCAGCCGATGCTTTGCGGGCGTCCGCCGATTTCGACCGGTTGATATATACCCTGTTCGAGCAACAGATGGTGAGGGATTGCGCTCAGCCGGTTTCCGAATCGCCGATCTGCTTCCTGAAGTGCGACGACATCCGCGTCAATTTCGCCGAGCACTTCCAATATCCGTTCGGGACTGCGCCGACGGTCGGTGCCGACGCATTTGCGGATATTGTAGGTCGCGACCTTTATCAGCGGCACGGTCAGTTGGTGGGTCCGAAATAACGGTCGGTGGGCCGGGTCGCTATTCCATCGATGCTGTGCGTGCGCATTTTTGTCCCCGCTACCCAGGCTTCCGGATCAACTCCAGAATGCGCCTTTTTCAATGTTTCGCGTTCGCGCTCAAACGCCATGAAGGGAACGGCCCAGCCACAACTTGTCTGAACGCTCTCAACATCGGCGAGGATGATCTGCCGCGTGCCGGGGAGAATTTCGAAATGGCTGGCCAGTTCTCGCCATTCCGGATCCTGCGGCAAGACCGGTCGACCGCGTCCATAGATGCGCAGGATCAGCGCAGGCTGTTCGAAATTGCAGAACATGAAGGTGATGCGGCCGTCGACCGACAGATGCGCGTGGGTTTCGTTTCCTGAACCGCCCAGGTCGATATAGCCGACGCGGTTTGGAGCCAGCACGCGAAAGCTGTCATAGCCTTTGGGCGAAAGGTTGATGCGACCATCAGATGCCGCAGTCGCAACGAAGAACAGCGGCTGTTTGCCGATCATCTCGACATGCTTGTCGTTCAGGGCGTCGAAGAACTCGGACATGCGCCGTTTTTGCCAAAGTAGTGACTTTGGGTCCAGCGATATTGAGATGTCGCTGTTCCCCTCCCGCAAAGAATGAAATGTCAGCACTCGGTACCGGGAATGGGAATGCCCAGCGGGCCCTTGCACGGCTTTTTCTTCCTGGGGGCAGGGGCGGTGCCGCCATCGTCCATTCCGCCCATAGCGGCATTGCCCATGCCGGTCATGAAGCTGGCAAAAGCGCGGAAGCGGGCCTTTGCGGTCCACTCTATGTTCCAGACAGCTTTGGGATCGGCGGGTTTGGGCGGGAAAGCGAAATTCTCTTCGGGCCCAAAGGCGTTCATGCCGCCGAACATCATGCCACCAGCCGCCGTCTTGGCTTCGGCAGGAATCTGGCAACTGGTCTGCGAAGGTGGCATCACATTTTTGGCAGCGATCTGGCGCTGCACTTCGGCGGGCGACAGCCAGCCCATGCCTTCGCCGAAATCGCGATTGTTGGCCGAGGTCCACATCACCATGTCACCGCCCTGACCCGCGCGTTCCATGCCGCCCATTGCCCAGGCAACATAGCCGGTTGCAGTCGGCACGCTGTTCCAGTTGAGCTGGATGAACGCTGCACTATCGTTCGGGTTGACGTTCAGCGATGCCATATAATCATTCACAAGGCTGAACTTGATTTCAGGGGTGAAGCCGCTGGCAATGCGGTGCTCTCCGCGCAGCGAGGAGCCTGACTTGGGCTGCTTGCCGTTCTTGCCATTGGGCCACCATGCCGCGTTGGTATCGCGCGCCTTGGCCTGCGCCTCATAACGCTGCATCTGTTGCGGCATGTTCGCGGGCATCTTCGCCGTAGGCATCTTGGCGAAATCGATGATAAAGGGCTGGCCCTTGGGCGCGTTGGCATGACAGCCCCAGAACATCAGCAGGCGGCCCTTTGGCTTTTCCATCCCCTGGCTGGCTTCATAGTCGCGGTCGGATGTTGCTGCGCCGGGTGTATCACCCAGCAGCGGAACCGATTTGCCCATCTTGGCGGAAGGCAAGAAGAAATGGTCGCCCTTTTCGGGCTGGACGGGCGCAGGCGTGGCCGATGTCAGCCGCAGGTCGAGCATATAATTGTCGCCACCACCGCCGAGCAGCCCGCCAAGACCCCCGCCCATCATCGCGCCCATGCCCATGCCGGACATGGTGGAAACGTCCATCGCATAGGTTGCCTTGGGACCGGTGGTTTTCTGGGCAGAGCCGGGAACTACAGCAAGCGCGGTTGCGAGTGTGGCTATAGAAGCGAAACGAAATATGGTGCGCATGGCAATCCTCCAATTGCTGATGCGGTTGCACCAGCTGCCGTTGCGATCCGATTCTATTTGCTTGGGTTATATGCGCGCATTGATGCAGCGCAAGTCTTTACCAATGGCCGCCAGCGGCGACAGCTTCCGCTTCGCCTTCTCGATCCGGCCGTCCCAACGCCTTGTTACGATGCGGAAAGCGGCCGAAGCGTTCGATCATCGCCTGATGGTCCAGTGCAAATTGTAACAGGTTGCTGTCGTCCAACTGGCTAATCAGGCGCACCGACTCTCGCTGGTCATTGCGATTTTCACTATGTTCAAAGGGCAAATAGAAAAAGAGCCGTTCGTCTTTGGACAAGCCTGCATCAAATTGGCGTTCGACCGCCGCCTTGGCAATGCCGAGCGCAATATGGTCGGTCGCAAAGGCTTCGGCGGTTCCGCGAAAGGCGTTGCGTGGCACCTGATCGAAGAGGATGACGGCGGCAAGCGCGGGACGCGGACCGGTCAAGAAACTTTCGACCGGGTGTTCGCGCAGAGCCTCGCGCCAGTCGGCAAAGCGCTCTGTAATGGCGGTATCGAAATCGGCACCGCCCTTGAACCAGTCGACCATGCCATGTTCGCCGAACCAGAAATGGAGGATTTGCTCCGCCCAGTCATCAGGGGGAGCGGCTATTCCAGCTTCGTCGTCATCGATCATCCGGCAGTGCCGCCAACAGTCAGCGCACTGACCAGGGTGGTCGGCTGGCCAACGCCAGCGGGAACGCTCTGCCCGCCCTTGCCGCAGACGCCGATACCCTCATCCAGTGCCATATCGTTACCGATACCGATGATCTTGGTGAGTGCGGTCGGGCCATCGCCGATCAAAGTCGCGCCCTTGATCGGGTCGCCAAGCTTGCCATTCTTCACCCGATAGGCCTCGGTGCAGCTGAAAACGAACTTGCCCGAAACGATATCGACCTGTCCGCCGCCAAAGCTCTTGGCGAAGATGCCGTCTTTGACACGGCTGAGCAATTCGGCGGGGGCGTCATTACCACCCTTCATGAAAGTGTTTGTCATGCGCGGCATCGGGGCATGGGCGTAGCTCTGGCGGCGGCCATTGCCTGTCGGCGCAACGCCCATCAGCCGGGCGTTGAGCCTGTCCTGCATATAGCCTTTGAGGATACCGTCCTCAATCAGCACATTTTCCTGCGTTGGCGTGCCTTCATCGTCGATTGAGAGCGAACCCCGGCGATCCGCCATGCTGCCATCGTCGATCACGGTTACCCCGGGTGCTGCGACCCGCTGGCCGATCTTTCCCGAAAAGGCGCTGGTGCCCTTGCGGTTGAAATCGCCTTCAAGGCCATGGCCGACCGCTTCGTGCAGCAACACTCCCGGCCAGCCGGGGCCGAGCAATACGGTCATCTCTCCAGCTGGCGCATCGACCGAGCGGAGGTTGGTGAGCGACTGGGCGAGAGCTTCGTCGATAGCGTGGTTCCACGCGGCTTCGTCGAACAGGTCATCATAGAGCTTGCGCCCGCCAAAGCCGTAGGTTCCGGTTTCGCGGCGGCCATTTTCCTCGGTGACGATCGATACATTGAGTCGCACTAGCGGGCGGATATCGGTCGCGACAAAACCATCGGCGCGGACGATTTCGACAACCGACCAACTGCCCGCCAGCGAGACGGAAACCTGCGCAACGCGGGGGTCGCGGGCACGCGCGGCAGCGTCGATCTGCTGGCACAGGGCAACCTTTTTGGCGAAAGGGACGAGATCCAGCGGATTGCCGTCGGTATAGAGGTGGCGGTTGTTCTTGCGCGGCGGCGGGGCAGCCTGCCCTTTGGCCGGATCGAGCAATTGCAGCGTTTCTGCGGCGCGGCGGATCGCGCTTTCGCTCAGGTCATTGGCATGGCTGAAGCCCGTCATCTCACCCGAAACGCCGCGCAGACCAAAGCCCGATGCGGTCGAATAATCGGCCATTTTCAGGCGGCCATCGTCGAAACCGAAGCTCTCGCTGGCGCTATATTGGAGGTATAGCTCACCGTCATCGCATGCCTTCAGCGCTTCGCGCGTGACGCGCAAGGCGGCATCGGGATCGAGTAGGCCAGGCTGGTAGAGAAAGCTGCGCGGATCTGAAATGCTCATGGCACCGATATAGGCGGTAACTTGCCAAAGGGAAGGTGTTTGCGTTCTCCCCTCCCGCTTGCGCGAGGGAGAGGTCGATGTCAGCCCTTCTGCGCCAAACCGTTATCGGCGGGCCCGCCAACGAGTATGTAGCGCCGGTCGCAATAGCCGCATTCGACCATGCCGCTTTCGTCGATTTCCAGCCAGACGCGTGGATGGCCCAGTGCGGCGGGAACGCCTTCGCCGCTGCCGTCGCAGGCGATGCGGTGGGTACGGATGAGGATGGTTTCAGGCGCGTCGGTCATGCCACCGCCGTTAGCAAAGGCAATGTGGCGCTGCAACGGGGCTTTTTACTGGTAGTTGAGCGTGATCGTCCAGATGCCGCTATAGGTTCCGGGGGCCTGGTTGGCGTTTACATCGAGTGTTGCACCGACCGGAAAGCGGAATCCGCCCGTAGGCCCGGCGATCCGGAAAACCTGTGGTGTCGTGGTGAGAACGGCGGTTGGCGTGCTGCCGATCGTGAAAGCGCGTGCGCGCATCCGCGTACCCGGCCCGTACAGGAAGATCGAGTTGCTCCCCAGCGATATCTGGACACGCTGGTTGAATGTGCCCATTCCGGCAAATTCTGCTGCCTGCTGATCGTTTCCGAAAAGCGTTACGCCCCCGGTGCGCGTGCGCGTGCCATTCGGTGCGACCACCACGGTGCCCGCAGCGTTGCTCGCAAAGATTTTGCCGAAGTTCAGTTCTTCCGTCTGGATGAAACTCAAAGGCGTAACAACGCCAACCTGCGCTTCGCCTTGCTCCACAGCCGATTGTGCAGAAGCGACCGTCGGCCACAAAGCCGTGACGGATGCCCCCAACGCCAATAGTCTGGCGATATACCTGTATTTTGCCCCACGCATGGCGACCCTTTGACCCATCAACAGCTTCAATAGCCTTAGCGCTTATGGTTAACCGAACTTAATCCCTTGATGCAAAGCCTTGCGTTGCGTGCGGGTTGGGGCTCGGCTATCGATTAACACCTATGCAGCAGCCAGCCATTTCGATCCGCGACCTCACCAAACGCTATTCCAACGGCAAACAGGCGCTCGACGGCGTCAGTTTCGATGTTGAGCGCGGTTCGATATTTGGTCTTCTCGGGCCGAATGGCGCAGGGAAATCGACGATTATCAATATATTGGCCGGCATGGTGCAGAAGACATCGGGGCAAGCCAGCATCTGGGGCTTCGATATCGACATCAATCCGCGCAATGCGAAGGCTTCGATCGGAATCGTGCCACAGGAAATCATGTTCGATCCCTTTTTCACGCCGTTTGAGACGCTCGAACTGTTTGCCGGGCTTTATGGCGTGCCGAGGGAAAAGCGGCGGTCGATGGAATTGCTGCGGGCGGTGCGCCTGGAAGACAAGGCCGATGCCTATGCCCGTACGCTGTCGGGCGGGATGAAAAGGCGACTTCTGGTGGCAAAGGCCATGGTGCATTCGCCGCCGGTCATCGTCCTTGATGAGCCGACCGCGGGTGTCGATATCGAACTGCGCCAGCAGCTTTGGGAATATGTGGTCGAACTCAACAAACAGGGTACGACCGTGGTGCTGACCACCCATTATCTCGAAGAGGCCGAGCAGCTGTGCGATCGCATTGCAATCATCAACCACGGCAAGCTGATAACCAACAAGCCGACAAAGGAACTGGTCGGCATGGCGCGCGAAAAGGCAGTGCTGCTGACGCTCGATCGCGATGTCGCTGCCGCGCCAAAGCATGACGCGTTTGAAAAGGCCGAACTGGTTGCCGACCGAATGGTTGAGATTACCTATAACAAGGACCGCATGAACGCGGGCGAAGTGCTCGCCGCAGTGCAGGGGCTGGGCTTGGGCATTGTCGATGTGACGACAAAGGAGGCCGATCTGGAGGACGTTTTCCTCAGCCTCACCAGCGGTAGCGCTGAGTAGGCGATCTGGATTCTCCCCTCCCGCTTGCGGGAGGGGTTGGGGGTGGGCCTGAGTTTAGTAGGAGAGTCTCCAGCTTATGCCCCAATACGCAACCCGCGATACCAATCGTGCCAAAGAGCTGCGCAATCAGGCAACGCCGCCGGAAAAGCGACTTTGGCTGCAATTGAAAAACCGGCAACTGGCGGGATATAAATTCAGTCGGCAAATGCCGGTAGGCCCATATTTCTGTGACTTTCTCTGCAGGACGCTGAAATTGATTGTAGAAATCGACGGGCAAGGACATGGTCAAACACAGGCATATGACACTGCGCGAACGGCCTTTCTCAATCGGGAAGGCTATGCGGTAATTCGTTTCACCAACGACCAGATAATGAATCAGCTGGAGGGTGTTTTGACTGAAATCGAGTTGGCTGTTGCTGGCAGGCCTACCCCCGGCCCCTCCCGCAAGCGGGAGGGGAGAATATAATGCAAACCGACATCCTGATCATCGGTTCGGGTGCCGCAGGGCTGACGGCGGCTCTGCAGCTGGCGCAAAAACACCGCGTTGCCGTGCTTGCCAAGGGGGCACTGTCGGATGGTGCAACGGCCTGGGCGCAGGGCGGGATTGCGGCGGTGCTGGAACCGGGCGATACTTTCGAAAGCCATATCGAAGACACGATGGTTGCCGGCGCGGGCCTCAACAACCGGGAGACGGTTGAGTTCGTTGTCGAACATGCCCCGCAGGCTATTGACCGGCTGGCAAAGCTGGGCGTGCCCTTCAATCTGGGCGGGCCGATCAACGAATTTGGCGAAAACTGGCACCTGACGCGCGAAGGCGGGCATAGCCATCGCCGCATCGTCCATGTGAATGACGCGACGGGGTCGGCGGTGCAGCAGGCCCTGGAATCGGCAGCGCGCGATAATCCGAATATCACATTGGTGCCCGACATGGTTGCCATCGACCTGATCGTCGGGCGGCATCAGGAACGGTTTTCCACCAACGGACGCGTGCATGGCATTTATGCGCTCAACCGCAAGACAGGAAAAGTCGAAGCATTCACCGCACGTGCGACCATCCTGGCTACGGGCGGGGCGGGGCGGACCTATCTCTATTCTACCGCGCCGCGCGGCGCGACCGGCGATGGCATTGCGATGGCATGGCGTGCCGGTTGCCGCGTGTCGAACATGGAAATGATGCAATTCCACCCGACCTGCCTCTACAATCTGGAGGTCAAGAATTTCCTGATTACCGAGGCGGTTCGGGGAGAAGGCGGCATCCTTAAAAATCCCAAGACGGGGCACCGCTATATGCCCGATTATGACGAGCGCGCCGAACTTGCACCTCGCGATATTGTGGCGCGGGCCAATGACGGGGAAATCAAGCGCGACGGCATCGACTATGTCCATCTGGATATCAGCCACAAGGAGCCCGCGTTCGTTCGCGAGCATTTCCCCAACATTTATGAGAAGTTGATGGGGCTGGGCATAGACATCACCAGGGAGCCTATCCCGGTCGTGCCTGCGCAGCATTATACCTGCGGCGGTGTGCTGGTTGACCTTGACGGGCGCACCGATGCGCCTGGGCTCTATGCCGCAGGTGAAGTCATCCAGTCAGGCTTGCATGGTGCAAACCGTCTGGCATCAAACTCGCTCCTCGAATGTTTCGTGTTCGGCGATGCCTGCGCCGCGCATATCGACGCGCATTGGGATGAGCTGCCGCTGCCGCCCGCCATTCGCCCGTGGGATGAAAGCCGCGTGACCGACAGTGACGAGGAAGTCGTCATCGCCCAATGCTGGCGCGAAATCCGCCAGTTCATGTGGAACTTTGTTGGCATCGTGCGCACCACCAAGCGGCTCGAACGCGCCAAGCACCGCATCGACCTGCTGCGCCGGGAGGTTGAGGATTATTACAGCCACTTCCGCGTGACACCCGACCTGATCGAACTGCGCAACCTTGTCGAGGTCGCCGACCTCATCATCCGCTCCGCGCTATCGCGCAAGGAGAGCCGGGGGCTGCACTATACGCTGGATTATCCCAAGATGTTGCCCGAGGCGAAGGATACGGTGCTGGTGCCGTGAATCAGTAATGATAACGGCACTGGGCGATTTCGAGCGCCTGTGCGTCGGCCTTTCCCGATACGCGATAAACCAGCCGATGCTCCCGGTCGATCCGCCGCGACCACCAACCGGCGAGATTTCCGCTCAATGCTTCGGGCTTGCCGGTGCCATTGAACGGGTGGCGACGACATTCTTCGATAAGCCCGTTGATACGGATCAGCAATTTGGTGTCATGTTCCTGCCAGTAAAGATATTGCTGCCAGGCGTGTTCCGAAAAAACCAGCTTCAAGGCTTGATCAGTTCGCGCTCAATACCGCGCCCTGCATCGAGTTCGGCAATGCTCGCCAAAAGTTCGCGCGCGTTGGCAGGCGAGCTCAGCAGATACAGCGTCTCCTCGATCGAGGCCCATTCGCTTTCGGAGATCAGAACGGCACCTTCACCGCGCTGCCGGGTGATGGCCAAGGGTGCGCGGTCGGCGATCACCTTGTCGATCATCGCTTTCAGATTTTCACGCGCTTCGGAATAGCTGACTGCTTGCATATGCATCTATTGGACAGAAACCTGTACAATGTCAAGCAGCCTTTCGATGTGCCCACCAGTGGTGCACGCCTACGATGACAGCACCAATGGCAAGCCCGGCAATGCCGGACAGTCCGGCATCCACAATCCACGCCAACGCGCCTTCGTGTAGGCCGAACAATCCGGCGGGGTGCAGGCCAAAGCCGTGGACAATGATCTGCCCGCCGACCCACAGCATCGCCGCCGTGCCGACTACCGAAAGGAAAGCCAGCAATTTGGGCATGCCCTGCACCAGCGCCCGGCCAAAGGCCTTTGCCCCGCCATTCTCGCGTTGCGCCATGTGTAATCCGATATCGTCCATCTTCACGATAAAGCCGACCACGCCATAGACGGCAATGGTGATGCCAATGGCGACAATCACCAGCGCGCCTGCTTGCATCCAGATTGAGGGATAGGTGTCTGCCACTTCCTTGAGCGCGATTGCCATGATTTCGGCTGAAAGGATGAAGTCGGTCCGCACTGCGCCGGACACCATGTTTTTCTCATGGTCGGCACTGGTCAGTTCGGCCACTTCTTCTGCCAGTGTTTCCTCTTCGCCATCGGTCGCGTCCTGGAATTTCTCGATGACTTTTTCAGCGCCTTCGAAACAGAGATAGGCCCCGCCGATCATCAGGATCGGGGTAATCAACCAGGGCGCAAAATAGCTGAGTAGAAGGGCTGCCGGCAGAATGAAGACCAGCTTGTTGACCAGTGACCCCTTGGCGATTCGCCAGATGATCGGCAGTTCGCGGTCCGGAGTGAAACCGGTAACATATTGCGGGGTAACCGCCGTGTCGTCGATGACGACGCCTGCGGCCTTGGTGCTCGCCTTGCCCGCAGCAGCGGCGACATCGTCGATCGAGGAGGCGGCGATTTTGGCGATAGTGGCAACGTCGTCAAGAAGCGCGGCGAGACCGGATGGCATGAATTTCCCCTGTAAAATGGTTGGTGATTTTTGAACCGTAGCACTGAGCCTGTCGAAGGGCATTTTTCGGCTAGACGCTATGATTGAGAAGCGCCCTTCGACAGGCTCAGGGCTGTGGTGCTAACCGAAATCGATCAGAATTCAAACCCATGGGCAAGGAAGCGTTCGGCGATTGCTGCGTGCAGCGCCGCACCTTTGGCCATCACGCTTTCATCGAGTACCATGCGGTTGGAATGCAGGCCGCAGCATTGCCGCCAGTCGTCGCCTTCATGGCTCGCGCCGAGGAAGAACATCGCGCCGGGGACTTTTTCGAGGACATAGGCGAAATCTTCCGCCCCCATGATCGGGGCATCGAGAGACTTCCAGCTTTCGGTGCCAAATGTGGTTTCAACCACGTCCTGCCCAAAGCGCACGGCGCGGTCGTCGCATAGGGTAACCGGAAAACCCTGTTCGATATGCACCTTTGCCTCGCAACCGTGCGCGGCAGCGATGCCCGGGGCAAGGCGTTGCAATTCTTCTGCCACCATCGCGCGGCGGCGCGGGCTGAGCGTGCGGATCGTGCCGAGGAGGCTGGCGCTTTCAGGAATGATGTTGTTGGTCGTCCCCGCCTCGATCTTCGCAATGGTGATGACGGCAGGATCGAAAACCGAAACCTTGCGCGTCACCATCGTCTGGATCGCCGAGACGATTGCGCAGGCGACCGGAATGGGATCGACGGCATCGTGCGGCATCGAGGCATGCCCGCCCTTGCCGGTGATCTTGATCGACAGGACGTCAGATGAGGCGAGCAGCGGACCCGCGCGCCCGGTGAATATCCCGTGCGGCGCGTTGGGCATGATGTGGAGGGCAAAGGCGGCATCGGGCAGGGGATCAATCAGCCCGTCGTCGAGCATGAAGCGCGCGCCGTGATGGCCTTCCTCGCCGGGCTGGAACATGAACTGCACCGTCCCCGTCAACTGGTCTTGTCGTGCGCAAAGCATCTTTGCGGCACCCACCAGCATCGCGACGTGGGTGTCGTGCCCGCAAGCGTGCATCGCTCCGGTTGTTTCCGACGCGAAATCGAGCCCGGTATCCTCGTGCAGCGGAAGTGCATCCATGTCGCCGCGCAACAATATGGTGCGGCCATTGGAAGGCCCGCGCAAAATGGCAAGCAGACCTGTCGTTGAAGGCCCTTCGCGAAACTCAAGCGGCAGTCCGGCGAGTGCGGCCTTTATCTTCGCGAGTGTCTTGGGATTCTGCAGCCCCAGTTCCGGCTCGCGATGGATCGCGCGGCGGAGTTCAACAAGGTCAGGAAGCAGGCTTTCGGCGTCATCGCGCCAAGGGGTGTCGGTCAGCGTCATGGGGTGACTATTATCACCGGTAAGGCAGCGGCGGTAGCAGCTTATTCTCCCCTCCCGCGTGCGGGAGGGGAGAAGGATCAGTCGTCGATCCGCACCGTTGCATATTGCGTCGGCGCACCACGGCGTTTGACGCCGAGGAGGATCGCGCCGCGCCCGCCAGTCTTGGCTTCGGCGATGGCGGCGGCCAGTTGCGCCGTGTTGGTCACCGGCTTGTAGTTGACTGAAACAAGCACATCGCCGCGACGAATTCCGGCCTGGGCTGCGCTTCCCGAACCCGGTATGTCGACAACGACGCCCTTTACATCGGTGCCCATGCCGAGTTGGCGCGCGATTTCGGGGTCCAACGGAATGACGCTGACGCCGAGCGCATCGCGCACAGCCTTGCTGTCCGCATTTTCGCCCTGCTGGTCAAAATCCTTGTTTTCATCGGGATCGAAGGTGGATTGCGCCAGTTTTTCTTCGCTCGGGCGGGTACCGACCGTAGCAGTGATCCGCATCGGTTTGCCTTCGCGCAAGATGTCGAGCGGAATACGGGTGCCCGGCTTCACATTGGCGACAATGTACGACAAGGTTTCGTCGGGCGTGACATCACGGCCATTGACCTTGAGGACGATATCGCCTTCCTTCAGGCCCGCCTTGTCAGCGGCTTCGTCCTTGACGATGCGGGTGACGAATTCGCCCTTGTTCTTGTCGATGCCCAGGGCGTCGGCCATGTCGGCACCAACCGGCTGGATGCCGATACCCAGATAGCCGCGTTCCGGGCTTACGCCCTTTTTCAGCGATTCGATTACCGGCATGGCTTCTTCGGCAGGGATGGCGAAGCCGACACCGATATTCGCGCCGACCGGAGAGATCAGGCGATTGTTGATGCCGATGACCTTGCCTTCAAGGTTGAACAGCGGCCCGCCCGAATTGCCGGGGTTGATCGCGGTGTCGGTCTGGATGAAGCGGTCATAGGCGCCGCCTGCGCCGATATTGCGCTGCAGGGCCGAAACGATGCCGGCAGTCACTGTGCTGCCGAGGCCGAGCGGGTTGCCGATGGCGATCACCCAGTCGCCGACGCGGTTTTTCTGCGAGCTTTCCATTTCGACATAGGGAACGCCGGACACCTTGACCTTGAGCAGTGCGAGGTCCGATGTGGCGTCACGGCCAATGATTTCCGCCTTGAATTCGCGGCCATCGAACAGCGTCACCGTCACCTCGTCAACCGCATCGCCCTTCGGGCCGCCCGCGACGACATGGTTGTTGGTGACGATCAGGCCGTCGGCGCTGATGAAAAAGCCCGAACCGCCGCTTTGCTGTTCCTGCGTAACCGGGCGGCGTTCGCCGGTGAAGGGGTTGAAGCTGGTGGCAACCTGCACCTTCTGCTTGGTCGCGATATTGACCACGGCGGGTTGCAACTGCGCGGCGAGATCGGCGAAGCTGCCCGGTGCCCCGCGCGGCGCGAGGCCGGACTGGGCGATGGCAACCGGGCCCGTCGTGGTCACTGGCCCCGGATTACCGGTTGAAAGCGCAAAAGCGCTGCCCGAAAGCAGGAGAAGAGCAGTCACTCCATAAGCGTAACGCACGATAGTCATTCCTCTCGTTCAAATCGCACCGGCACTGCCGACATCAAAACCTGATCGTCCTTGCGGCGAAAAAATGAACGCCGATTGAACAAATTTCCATTGCGGTCGTCGGCTTGGCAAAGCGCCAATATTGTTCGACGAACGACTGTCAATCAGCGCCCCTCGCGGAAGTTGCGCAGATAATCATTGTCGGTCGACAGCACCATGGTGGTGGCACCGTCGCCATTCTGGCTGTCCTGCTGGAACGTCCGGCGATAGGATTGCATAGACCGGTAAAAGTCGTAGAAATCCGCATCCTTGCCATAGCTTAGCGCATAGATTTGCGCCGCTTTTGCGTCTGCTTCGGCGCGGATGATCTGCGCTTCTTTCTGCCCCTCGGCGTCGATGGCGATGGCCTGTTGTTGCTGCGCCGATTGCATGCGCTGGTAAGCCGATTGCAGCGACTGTCCTTCTGGAAGATCGGTCCGCTTGATGCGGACATCGATAATCTGGGCACCATATTTGCGTGCTTCGCGGTCGAGCGAGGCCTGGATATTATCCATAACCGCGCCGCGCTCGGCGCTCAGCAAGGTTTCGAACGAACGCTTGCCCAATTCGTTACGCAGCCGCGATTCCAGGATCGACTGCAACTGCGCCTTTAACGCTTCTTCAGTCCGGATTGCCTGATACATGCGGGCAGGCTTTACGATGCGAAAGCGGGCAAAGGCATCGACGCGCAGACGCCGCCTGTCTGTCGACTGCACTTCCTGCGGTTGCATCGAAACCGAAAGCACCCGTTTGTCGACCCACTGGATCTGCTCGACAAAGGGTATGCGGAAGGTGAGCCCCGCTCTGGTATCGCCAAAGCGTTCATTGGGTTTGTAGGGGTTAACCACGCGCAGCGGCTGGCCATAGCTGGAGATGATCGCCTGCTTGGTTTCCGGCACGATCGACACCGACATTCCAAGCAGAACCAGAACGGCAAGCCCACCGAGGCCCAAGGCGACCGGGTTTTGTTTCAAAGATCCAACCATCATTGTTTCCCCGATACGGTTACCGTGCTTTCGCTCGCCGCAGCGGCGCGACGCTTCAGCTCGGGCAGCGGGAGGTAAGGCGTGACATTGCCGGATTCGACAATGGTCTTGTCCGCCTTGCTCAAAACCTGTTCCATGGTTTCATAATAGATGCGGCGTCGGGTGACTTCGGGTGCCTGGCGATATTGCTCATAAATCTTGTCGAATTCAGTCGTCTGGCCTGCGGCAAGCTCGGTCACCTGGCTGGCATAGGCCCGCGCTTCGTTGAGATAGCGTTCGCGGCGTTGCTGCGCGCTGTTGACCTCCCGGAAAGCGGCTTTGACTTCCTCCGGCGGATCGGACTGGCGGATCGAAATGCTGCTGATCGCGATGCCGGAACGATATTCGTCGAGTATCGCCTGCATCCGCTGTTTGACCTGCGCCTCGATCGTGCCGCGTGCGACGCCGACGGCTTCGTTATAGTCGAAATTGGCAAGTTCGGCGCGCATTGCGCTTTCGCCTATTTCCTGGACGGTTGCATTGGGATCATCGAGCTGGAACAGGTAGAGTTCCGGGCTCTTGATCGACCATCGAATGTCGAAGGCAATGTCCATCAGGTTCTGGTCCTTGGTCAGCACCAGATTTTCGCTTTTGCTGCTGGCCGAACCGATGGATGTGGTGCGCACCTGCAGCGCATCGACCTTTTGCATCTGCTCGATTGGTGCTGGCAGGGTGAAGCTGATACCCGAGCCCACCGTCCGCGAATATTTGCCGAAGAAGGTGACGACGCCTTCTTCCTGCTGGTCGAGGCGGTGGATGCTGGTCCACAAAATCCAGATGGCGATCAGGCCGCCCGCAATCATCGGCCACCAGCTTTTGCCATTCGCGCGTGGCGGCAGGCCGCTGAAACCACCACCTTTGCCGCCGCCGCGCCGGAAAATTTCTTCGAGCGAAGGGCCGCGTGCCCGCCCGCTCGATGCAGATTGAGGTTCCCAGGGATTGGCCGACTTTGCGTCATCGTCGCCGCCCGACGCCGATGGGGCAGCCGGTTTCCCACCACCTGCCTTGCTGCTGTCACCGGAACCGGGAATATCCCATGGCCCCTTGCTTTCACTGTGCGACGCTTGCGGCGTCGCGCCTTCCTCTTTTTGCATCATGGCCGACATATAGGTACGCTGTTTCAAGAAAAACAGTGTCATTCCCGACAATCTGATTCTATTCGCCTTTCCCATGGTTGATATCGAGAAGATCGGCGCGGCGGTTGCAGGGGTTTCGCAGGGACGTACCAGCGGAATCAGGGAAAAGGACGGCACCATTTCAATGATGGTCGACGTTGCAGGGCTCGACAATGCGTCACGCGAGGCGTTGGCCGATGCCATCAAGGCCGCGGTTGCTCAAATTGCCCCCGGTGCCGAACTGCGATTGCTGCAAACGGCTGAACGGAATGTGCCCAAGATGATCGCGGTCGCCAGCGGCAAGGGCGGTGTCGGGAAATCTACCCTGTCGGCCAATCTGGCAGTGGCCATGCGCAGGGCCGGTCGGCCTGCAGGTCTGGTTGATGCCGATATTTACGGACCCTCGCAGCCACGGCTGCTGGGCGTCGAAGGGGTAAAGCCGGAAGCCGAGGGAAAGAAGATGTATCCTGTTGCAGGTGCAGGCGGCGTGCCGTTCCTGTCGATGGGGCAACTGGCCGCACCGGGGCAGCCCATCGCCTGGCGCGGGCCGATGGCCGGGCAGGCGCTTTCGCAACTGGTCGATGCGCATTGGGGCAATGTGCGTGAGCTTGTGGTCGACATGCCGCCGGGAACGGGCGACATCCAGCTGTCGATGATCCAGAAGCACAAGCCGGTCGGCGCTGTCATCGTATCGACGCCGCAGGATCTGGCGCTGATGGATGCCACGCGTGCGATCGGATTTTTCAATCAGGCACAGGTTCCGATTATCGGGCTGGTGGAGAATATGGCAGGTTATGTCTGCCCGCATTGCGGCGAGGTGAGCGATCCATTTGGCAGCGGTGGTGCAGAGGCGGCTGCGGCGGAACTGGGCATTCCATTCCTCGGCCGCATCCCGCTTGATATCGCTGTGCGACGGGCAAGCGACGCAGGCGATCCGCCCGCGTTGGGCGATGGCCCGATTGCACAGGCATTCGCCGATATAGCGCACCACGTCGGTACGTGGATCGACACCCAGAAGGGCGCTGCCACATGACCGACAGGCCCGGCATCGAACTGACGCGCCGGAACCTGCTGATAGGCGGAGGCGCTGGTGTCGGTTTACTGGTGGCCTGGGCCATATGGCCGCGCGAATATCTGCCAAATATGATGGTCGAAAAGGGCGAGCATCTTTTCGGGCCCTGGCTGAAAATCGGCGAAGATGGCCGCGTCACCATTGCCGTTCCGCAGGCAGAAATGGGACAGGGCAGCTACACCGCGCTCGCGCAAATTGTCGCAGGTGAGTTGGGGGCGGATTGGCGCACTGTCGCCGTGCAGCCCGCAATGCCCAGCCCGGTTTTTGCCAACGATCTGTTTGTGCGCGAATGGAGCTCCGCCTTCATGCCCGCTTCTGTCGGCGCCCTCGCCGATACTGGGCTGGCCGGGGCTTTGGGCAAGGAATGGGCAAAACGCAGCGGCTTCATGATAACTGGCGGCTCAACTTCGATCCGTCAGTTTGAACATCCATGCAGGGCGGCAGGCGCTGCAGCGCGGGTGTTGCTCTGCCAGGCCGCAGCCGCGCGGTGGGATACAGCCTGGGAAAATTGCGACACCGCCAATGGTTTCGTGACTTTTGAACGCAAGCGGATTCCCTTTGCGGAACTGGTTGCCGAAGCGGCTTCCTACGATGCACCCAGCCCGATCCCGTTGCGCGCTTCGCCGGTCAATGGGTTGTCGGGGAAGGAAGCAGTGCGGCTTGATGTCGCAGCCAAGGTGGATGGCAGTGCAAATTTTGCCGGTGATTTGCGGCTTCCGGACATGCTCTATGCCTCTGTCAGGGCGGGGCCGATAGGCGATACCCGATTGAAAGAGATCGATCGTGCCGGGGCATCGGGGATCAAGGGCATAGTCGATATTGTGCGCACCGATGGCTGGGTTGCTGCACTCGCAACCAATTGGTGGGCAGCGAACAAGGCGCTGGATGCGATGTCCCCGGTTTTTGCGACCACGGGCAGGATGCCCGACAGTGCAACGATGTCCGAAACAATGGAGCGGGCGTTGAACAAGGGGCCGGGGTCGCGCCTTGTCGATATCGGTTCGGTCGATGGCTCGCTCGATAAGGCTGCCGATACGCGTGTCTATCGAAGCCAGTATGCGGTCCAGCCTGCGGTGCATGCACCGCTCGAAACGCGCAGCGCCACGGCTGCCTACAAGAATGGGCGGTTGACGCTGTGGCTTGCCACGCAAGCGCCAGAGGCGGCACGGCAAGCGGCGGCGAGCGCTGTCGGAATTGCGTCCGACGATGTCACGCTGATCCAGATGCTGGCGGGCGGAAGCTTCGGGCGCAACCTCGATTCGCAGATTGCCGCGCAGGCGGCGATCCTTGCCAGACATGTCGAGCGGCCCGTGCAGGTTGTCTGGTCGCGCCCGGAAGATTTCATTCGCGACATCGTGCGCCCGCCCGCCCATGCGCGCATGACTGCGGCGCTGGGCAAGGGCGGTGTTATCGAGGGAATGGCAATTCGCATCGCGGTGCCCGCGACCGCGCGCCAGCAAGTCCGGCGACTTGAAGGTGAAACGCCTGCCCAATCGGTGAAGTCCGTTGCCGGGGAGCATGATCCGCTGGCAATCGACGGCGCGGCACCGCCTTATGCGATCCCCAATCTCAGCGTCGACCATTTTCCGGTCGATCTGCCGCTGCCTACCGGTTTGTGGCGGGGAAACGCGCATAGCTACACCGCCTTTTTCGTCGAAAGCTTCGTCAACGAACTGGCGGCGGCGGCGGGCATCGAACCCCTCTCGTATCGCATGCAGATGCTGGTCGGACAGACCAGACTCGCGCGTTGCCTTACTGGCGTAGCTGCGCTTGCCGGTTGGGATGGAGGTGTCGAAAATAGCGGCAAGGGTCTTGCCTGCCATTCGATGTATGGCAGCCACATTGCGGTCATCGCTACAGCACGCACCAGCGAACAGGGGGTTCGCGTCGATCGTATTTCGGCGGTCGTCGATTGTGGCCGACTGATCAACCCCGAACTCGCGCGGCAACAGATTGAAGGAGGCATCATCTTCGGTCTGGCGCAGGCTGTGGGTTCGGCGACCGAATATGAAAACGGCTTGCCTGTCGCGCGTCGGCTGCGGGATATCGATCTTCCGTTGCTGGCGGACATTCCCGAAATCGATGTGGAATTCATCCGCAATGAAGAGGATCCCGGTGGTGTCAGCGAACTGGGGGTTCCTGCGGTCGCCCCTGCAATAGCGAACGCACTGTTTTCGGCTGCCGGGGTAAGGCTAAGGGAATTGCCCTTATTGTCGCGCGGGCTGTAATCGATAAGCGCGGCGTATGGATATTCCAGCCAATCACCCTCCTGCAAAGCCGCGCCGCATAGGTGTGTTGCTCGTCAATCTCGGTACGCCCGATGCGCCTACGCCATCGGCGGTGCGCCGGTATCTGAAGCAATTCCTTTCCGATCGCCGGGTGGTCGAAATTCCGGCGCTCATCTGGCAGCCAATACTGCGCGGTATAATCCTGAATGTGCGGCCCCGGAAATCGGCCGCCAACTATGCCAAGATATGGATGCCGCAGGGCTCTCCGCTGGCCGTGTATACCAGGGCGCAATCCGAAGGGCTGCAAGCGCGGCTGGGCGATGCCATCGATGTGCGTTACGCCATGCGTTACGGCGAACCCGCCATCGCCCGCCAGTTGGAGGCGATGAAGGCCGATGGTTGCGACCGCATCCTGCTCGCCCCGCTCTACCCGCAATATTCGGGTGCGACGACGGCCACGGTGGTGGATGAAGCCTTTCGTGCGTTGGCGGCAATGCGCTGGCAACCCGCGCTGCGCACCCTGCCCGCCTATCATGACGATCCGGCCTATATTTCGGCGCTGGCTGCGTCATTAAATGCTGAACTGGCTGCGCTTGATTTCGAACCCCATGCCATTGTGGCGAGTTTTCACGGGATGCCGGAGCGGACGCTGCATCTGGGCGATCCCTATCATTGCCAGTGCCAGAAAACGGCGCGTCTGCTGTCCGACGCGCTGGGCAAGCCGTTGACGATCGCGTTCCAGTCCCGCTTCGGGCGTGCCAAATGGCTTGAGCCTTCGACCGAAGATACGATCAGGCAGCTCGCCAGTCAGGGCGAGACGAAGATTGCCATTTTCGCACCCGGATTCTCTGCCGACTGCCTCGAAACGCTCGAAGAACTGGCGATGCAGGGCAGGGAGCAGTTTGAGGAGGCAGGCGGGGAGCGTTATGCCTATCTGCCCTGCCTGAACGATAGCGAAGCCGGCATGGCGATGCTGGAAACACTTGTCCGGAGGGAACTTTCCGGCTGGCTATGAATAGTAATGCACTGACGTTTACGGAAACTTGTTGCTTGCCGCGACTCTGGTTATGCCACTCATAAGACAAAAAAACTGTCAGGAGTGGATGAGATGACGCGCATTGCGGTGGTTACCGGTGGCACACGTGGTATTGGCGAAGCAATCAGCCTGAAGCTGAAAGAAAAGGGACGTTTTGTTGTCGCCAATTATGGCGGTAATGATGCCGCGGCCAAGGAATTTTCAGACCGCACCGGAATCGCCGTGCGCAAATGGGATGTGGGCGACCATCAGGCCTGCCTCGATGCCTGTGCGGCGATCGAAGCCGAATATGGCCCGGTCGATATCATGGTCAACAATGCCGGCATCACCCGCGACGCCACGATGGTCAAAATGACCTTCGAGCAATGGGACGAGGTGATCCGCGTCGACCTCACCGGCTGTTTCAACATGGCCAAGGCGGTGTTTGCTGGGATGCGTGAGCGCAAATGGGGGCGTATCGTCAATGTCGGCTCGGTCAACGGGCAGGGTGGGCAGATCGGGCAGGTCAACTATGCCGCCGCCAAATCCGGGATTCACGGCTTCACGAAATCGCTGGCGATGGAAGGCGCGCGTTTCGGCGTTACCGCCAATGCGATAGCGCCGGGCTATATCGCCACTGAGATGCTGGCGACCATCCCCGACAATGTGATGGAAAAGATCGTCGCGCAGATTCCGATCGGACGCCTGGGCCAGGCCGAAGAAATCGCGCGGGGCGTCGAATTCCTGACCAGCGAAAATGCGGGCTTCATCACCGGTTCTACGCTATCGATCAACGGCGGGCAGCATATGTATTAGGCGCGCCGCGCTTCGCTCCAATTTTACTTGTGGCTCCATCGGCTGCGGTCTGGATTTGTATCCAGCGCCGCAGGTTGTCGACCGCATATGGCCTTTGCCTGACGAGGGTGTTAGGCCCGCCAGCGTGATCGACGATATTTACCACTCTCCGGTCAAGCGCAGCATGACCATTGCCGGGCATCAAACCTCGATCAGCCTCGAACCGATTTTCTGGGACATGCTGAAGGCCGCCGCGGAGGCGCGGGGGCTGCCGGTCAGCGCGCTGGTCGCGCAGATCGATGTCGAGCGGCTGGGCGCCCGGCAGCCGCCGGGGTTGGCCACTTCGGTCCGGCTATGGCTGGCGGCGGACCGGTTACGATAGGCAATTGGGAGGCAACTGCCCTCCAGATCAATCGGCGCCAACACGTTCGATATCGGCACCGACGAGGCTAAGCTTCTCCTCAAGCCGTTCATAGCCGCGGTCGAGATGATAGATGCGGCTGACTTCGGTCTGGCCTTCCGCAACCAGCCCGGCGATGATCAGGCTCATCGAGGCGCGCAGGTCGGTTGCCATTACCGGCGCTCCGGTCAGTCCGGGAACCCCGTGGACGATGGCGGTGCGCCCCTTGGTTTCGATATGCGCACCCATACGGTTGAGTTCGGGGACGTGCATATAACGGTTCTCGAAGATGGTTTCGGTCAGTACGCTGGCCCCGTCCGCCATGCACAGCATCGCCATGAACTGCGCCTGCATGTCGGTGGCAAAGCCGGGATAGGGCGCGGTAGAGATGGTCAGCGGTTTTAGCCGGCCTTCCGCTGCCACACGCAATCCGCCTTTCACCGATTCAACCGTCACGCCGCACGCACGCAGCGCATCGACCGTTGCCTGCATTTCGCTTTCATTGGCGCCAAGCAGTTCAACTTCGCCGCCGGTGGTCGCAACCGCGCAGGCATAGCTGCCCGCCTCAATACGATCGCCCATCACACGATAGGTTGCACCGTGCAGCCGGTCCTTGCCGTGGATGGTCAGGTCGGAACTGCCAATGCCTTCAATCTCGGCCCCCATCGCGACCAGCAAGTTGCACAGGTCGACAATTTCGGGCTCGCGCGCGGCATTGTGAAGCACGCAGGTGCCTTTGGCGAGAACCGCCGCCATCAGGGCATTTTCGGTCGCGCCGACCGAGACGACGGGGAAGGTGTAGCTGCCGCCGGGCAGCCCACCCTTGGGCGCAGTTGCCTTCACATAGCCGGAGGCAAGTTCGATTTCAGCGCCAAAGGCCTCCAACGCTTTCAGGTGGAGGTCGATCGGGCGGTTGCCGATCGCACAGCCGCCCGGCAGCGACACCGTCGCCTCACCCATACGTGCGAGCATCGGGCCGAGCACGAGGATCGAGGCGCGCATCTTGCGAACCAGCTCGTAAGGCGCAACCGACGAAGTGATGCGGGTCGCCTCCAGCGTCATCACCCGGCCGAAATCCTCGGGACGCGAACCGGCAATCGTGGTTGAAATGCCAAACTGGTTCATCAGGTGCTGGAAGCCGTCAATATCGGCCAATCGTGGCAGGTTCCTGAGCGTCAGCGGCTCATCGGTCAGCAGTGCGCAGGGAAGCAGCGTCAACGCGCTGTTCTTGGCCCCCGAAATCGGAATTTTGCCCTTCAGCTTGTTGCCACCGCGAATGATTATCTTGTCCATCGCAGCGGTTTAGCGCGATTGCTCATGCTTTCAACTTCATTTCACTGACATCGTCATTCCCGCGAAGGCGGGAATCCATCTCCGGTCGCTGAAACTTCATTTTCGGGTGATGGACCCCCGCCTTCGCGGGGGTGACGAGCTTGAATGAGTCCCCATCCTAAGAAAGTAAGGCCAGCGCAGCCTTGACCTGGCCCAGCCGTTCTTTGCCCCAGAACATCTCCTCGCCAACGAAGAAGGTCGGCACACCGAATGCGCCGCGTGCAGCGGCCTTTTCGGTGTTTTCCACCAGTTCGGCTTTCACTTCAGCGGCGTCGGCTTTGGCGAGGATCGTGGCCCCATCCAGTCCTGCCTGGTCGAGCACGTCTTTGACAACCGCCGGATCGCCGGTGTTGGCGCCATCTTCCCACATCGCCGCCATGATCGCCTCGACATAGGGCAGCAAGCAGCCCAGATGCTGTGCCGCAACCGCACCACGCATCAGGTTCAGCGAGTTGATCGGGAAGTTGGGATTCATTTTGAACGGCAGGCTGTGCGTCTTCACGAAGCGGTTGAATTCGAGCATTTCATAGTCGCGCTTCGCTGGGGTTTCGGCGTAGCGGAGCATCGGCGCCTGATTGTTCGTGATTTTGAACAGTCCGCCCAGAAGGATCGGCACATAGACTGCGGTAGCGCCGGTTTCCTTGCACAATTCGGGAAGCACCTTGTGGGCGAGGTAGCTGTTTGGCCCGCCAAAATCGAACAGGAATTCAAAGCTTCTGCTCACCATGTCTCTCCCCAGGGGCGCAGGTCCAGTTCGTGGGTCCAGGCGCTGCGATGCTGTTTATGCAGCGCAACATATTGCGCCGCAATGGCTTCCGGCGACAGAACGAGATCGTTCGCCTTCGCTTCGTCGAAATCGGCGCGCAGACCGCGAATGAATTCGGTGTCGATGCCGCCATCGATGATGCTGTGCGCGACATGGATATTCTGCGGGCCCAGTTCGCGCGCCATCGATTGTGCCAGCATGCGCAGCGCGGCCTTCGCCCCAGAAAATGCCGAAAAGCCTGCCCCGCCACGGATCGAGGCGGTGGCGCCGGTAAAGATGATCGTGCCCCGCTGGCGCTGCACCATATGCTTCGCGACCTCGCGGCCCATCAGGAAACCGGCAAAGGCCGCCATTTCCCAGACCTTGCGATAGACCTGCGCGGTCGTTTCGGTGATCCCGAAACGCACATTGGCGCCGATGTTGAAAACCGCAACCTCGATCGGGCCGACATCGCGCTCGATACTGTCGACCAGCGCGACCATCGCATCCTCATCACGCGCATCGGCGGGACAGGCCTGTGCCTTGTGCCCTGCGTCGCGGATCGACTGGGCAAGCTCTTCAAGCTTGTCGCCGTGGCGGGGGCGGCGGTTGACGCAGGCCGTATAGCCTTCGGCGGCAAACGCCTTGGCGATGGCGCCGCCGGTTGCATCACCGGCACCGATAATCAGGGCTGCGGACATAAGCGAATCTCCTTGGCGCTGCATAGTAACTATGATAAACATAGTAACAAGCAGAATTTGAAGGGGCCTGATTTCATGCCGCGTCGCACCGATCTTTCGGACACTTATTGCCCGGTTGGGCGATCGGCGGAACTGGTCGGCGACCGGGCCGTGCTGTTGATCCTGCGCGACCTGTTTTTCGGTGTGCGCCGGTTTGAAGCTTTCCAGGCGAATACCGGCCTTGGCCCGCAGATTCTGGCGGACCGGCTGAAGCGTATGGAACGCGAGGGGGTTGTCGAAAGGAAAGCCTATCAGCAGCGGCCCGTCCGCCACGAATATTGGCTGACCGACAAGGGCAAGGCGTTGTTCGACATATTATATGCCATGCGCAACTGGGCCGAACGTTGGGCCTATTCCCCGGGCGAAACCGGATATGATGGCCATGCCGTTCGCTATACGCATCGCAAATGCGGTGCCGATGTCGGGTTGGCGACAGTCTGCCCGGAATGCGGTGATATATTGGGTTATGGCGATCTGAAAGGCGAGATGTCGCCTGTATTGATTGCCGAGCGTGAGGCGCGCGCCTCAGCCTAGCTCAGGCTTTTTCAAGCGTGCACTGCAACGGGTGCTGGTGTTTCTTGGCGAAGTCCATGACCTGGTTAACCTTGGTTTCGGCGACCTCGTAAGTGAAGATGCCGCACACACCGACGCCTTTCTGGTGCACATGCAGCATCACCCGTGTCGCCTGCTCGGTATCCATCTGGAAAAAAGCCTTCAGGACGTGAACGACGAACTCCATCGGCGTGTAATCGTCGTTGAGCAGCAGCACCTTGTACTGGCTGGGCTTCTTGGTCTTGGGCCGCGTGCGCGTGGCAAGGCCTACGCCGGGGCCGCGAGTGTCGTCGCGGTCGCCATCGGGGCCTGCAATAATGGGTAATATTGAATTCCGGTCCAAAGCCATGTCCTGAAAATAGGGTAAGGTGGGGGCGTTTCGCAAGTGTTGTTAATGGTAAATGCCCACAAAGAAAAAGCCGCCCTTCCGCTGGGGAAGGACGGCTCTTTCAAAATGCGCCGGCTCGTCTGGTTTCCTGCCTCCAGGGAGGAGAGGAGAGAGGGGGCAGGTGCTCTAACGCACCGGCGCAATTCTCAAAAAGGGCTTATGCAGCCTTCTTGAAAAAGTCGACAGCGACCGCGAAACGGTTCGAGATCGGCTGGAACATGTCGTTGGCGAGCTTCACCAGAGCTTCAGTGTTCTTCGAACCCTGCGCAACCGCAGTGTCAAAGCTCTTGCGAGCCCATTCGCCCTGCAGCTTTACGAAGTCGGTCGGGTTCTTCACGCCGGTGACTTCCTTGACGGCAGCCTGGACTTCTTCGAAGTTCTTCTTGGCATATTCGAGGTTGGTCTTGCCCAGATCCTGCGCGCCCTTTGCGGCGATCTTGCCGGCTTCGATCATCGCTTCGATGTTGGCCTTGTTGAATTCGGTTGCTTCAGCGGCAAACTTCTTGCCCTTTTCAGCAGCTTCGGTTGCCTTTTCGCGAACGTCGGCGAAGAAGTCAGCAGCCTTGGCCTGTGCTTCCTTGGCGGTCTTTTCAACAGTCTCGGTCATTTTCTTCACTCCTTCGGAGAGGGGTTTGTCGTCAACAGAAACAATGCTGGTCACCAATTGCGTGGCCGCTTCGGGCTTTGCCTCGGTGGCGGTGACAACTGGCTTTGCGGGCGCAGCCTTGGGCGCCGCAGTCTTGCGGGCTTTGGTTACGGTCGTTTCAGCCTTGCTTGCCATTTTCATGCACCATTTCTGTTTTGTTGCAGTGCACAATAATGAGTCGGGAGGGGGAAGTCAATGGGATATTGTGCAGTGCACAAAAAATAAAATCCGCCTTTTACAGCGGATTGTGGGAAAAGCTGTCCCCGGAGATGCCGCCGGGGACAGTTTAGGCGATGCGTGCTTTATGCGGCTTCGTCGATAACGAGCCGTTCAAACCGGTCATAGTGATAATCGGCAGAACCGAACTGGCCTTCGATGAGCGTCGCGCGCTTGAAGTAATGACCTATCGCCAACTCCTGCGTGATGCCGATGCCGCCATGCGTCTGGATCGCGTTCTGGCCGACAAATTTGGCGCCGCGCGAAACCTTCGCCTTGCACTGCGACACCGCCCCCATGCGTTCGAGCGCAGGCTTGTCGAGGTGGAGCGTGGCGTAAGTCGTCATCGACTTGGCTTGCTCAACCTCCATGAACATGTCGACCATGCGGTGCTGCAACACCTGGAAGCGGGCGATGGGCTGGCCGAATTGCTGGCGCTGCTTCGAATAATCGAGCGTGCCTTCGTGCAGCTTGGCCATCACGCCGGTGGCTTCGGCGCAGACTGCGACGGTTGCCTCGTCGACAACCTTGTCGATCAGATCGATTCCGCCAGCGAGCAAGGCATCGCCCGGGATCGCGACATTTTCGAAATAGATTTCCGAAGCGCGGTTGCCGTCGACGGTCGGATAGTCGCGGCGGGTGATGCCGGGCAGGTTCGCATCGATCAGGAACAGTTCAACCCCGTTGCGTTCGCGGGTCGAGCCGCCGGTACGTGCGGTGACCAGCAGGTGCGTTGCCCAGGGCGCACAATAGACCACGCCCTTATGTCCGTTGAGGATATAGCCACTGCCGTCGGCCTTTGCCGTGGTGTGAATGTTGGCGAGGTCATACCGGCCCTGCGGTTCGGCATAGGCAAAGGCGATGATGGTTTCGCCCGATATGATCCCCGGAATATGCGCCGCAGCTTGCGCACCGCCTACGGTTTTCAGGGCACCGCCGCCGATGACCACCGTCTGCAGATAGGGCTCGATCGCGATGACCTTGCCGAATTCTTCCATCAGCAATCCGTTTTCAAGCGCGCCGCCGCCAAGGCCGCCATGCTCTTCGCCAAAGGCAGCGCCCAACAGGCCCAGTTCGTTCGCAAGCGCATTCCAGATGCCGGGATCGCGGCCTGCGTCGGTCGCAATCATCTTCTGGCGGGTTTCGAAATCATAAGTGTCAGCCAGAAAGCGCGCGAGCGTGTCGCGGATCATTCCCTGGGTTTCGTTATAGGTAAAATCCATCTCAAAGTCCTCTCATGAACTCTTTCGATGTCATTCCCGCGAAAGCGGGAATCCATGGTCTGGAAAGTCAGTTTAAACCGACGCTTCAGACCATGGACCCCCGATCAGGTCGGGGGTGACACGGCTTGTTGTTGCTACTGCTAGATCAAAGACCCAGAACCATCTTCGCGATGATGTTATGCTGGATCTCGTTGGATCCGCCGTAAATTGTGGTCTTGCGCATGTTGAAATAGCTCGGCGCGGTGCGGTGCGCATAATCCGGGCCGATCGGATGCTCGTTGTCGCCCTCACCAAAGCCGCGGAAATAGGGCGCGCCATAATGGCCGACCGCTTCCAGCGCGAGTTCGGTGATGCGCTGCTGGATTTCCGAACCCTTGATCTTGAGCAGGCTCGATTCCGGCCCCGGCGGACGCCCGGCGGCTTCGCCAGCAAGGCTGCGCAACTCGGTGAATTCGAGCGCGGTCAGATCGGTCTGCAACTCGGCGACCTTGCGCTTGAAGAAGGGGTTGGCGAGCAAGGGGCGGTCGCCATCCTGTTCGGAACGGGCGATGTCCTTGATGCGCTCGATGCCGCGTTTCGACGAAGCGACCCCGGCGATGCCGGTGCGTTCATGCGCGAGCAGGAACTTGGCACAGGTCCAGCCCTTATTCTCCTCATAAACGCGGTTTTCGACCGGAACGCGCACATCCTCGAGCCACACTTCGTTCACCTCATGCTCGCCGCCCAGCGTGATGATCGGGCGCACGGTGATGCCCGGCGTTTTCATGTCGACGAGAAGGAAGCTGATGCCTTCCTGCTGCTTGGCATCGGGATCAGTGCGGACGAGGAAGAAGCCCCAATCGGCATGTTGTGCCATCGTCGTCCAGGTCTTCTGTCCGTTGACGACATAATCGTTGCCATCGCGAACCGCCTTGGTGCGCAGCGAGGCAAGGTCGGAACCGGAGCCGGGTTCCGAATAGCCCTGGCACCACCAATCCTCACCCGAAAGAATGCGGGGAAGGAACTTGGCTTTCTGTTCGGGGGTGCCGAAAGTGTAGATCACCGGGCCGACCATCGAGAGGCCGAAAGGCATCAGGCGGATGCAATCGGCGCGGGCGGTTTCCTCTGACCAGATATAGCGCTGCGTCGGCGTCCAGCCGGTGCCGCCATATTCGACCGGCCATGCCGGGGCGACCCAGCCCTTCTTGTGCAGGATGCGGTGCCAAGCGAGGAAATCTTCCTTGCCCAGTTCGTCGCCTTCATCCTGCTTCCCGCGCAGTTCCTGCGGGTAATTTTCGGAAATAAATGCCCGGACCTCGTCACGGAAAGCGAGGTCTTCGGCAGTGAATTCCATATCCATGTCAACTCTCCTCAGTTGCGGCAGTGTAGCGCGCACGTCCTCGCAAAGCGAGCCGACTCGCGCCAAATCCGTCTGGAATTCGGATTACCGGACGTTTACGTAAACGTCAATTGACCTGCGGCTATTTTACCAACATGGTGGCACCTGAGACTTTGCCTTGAGGAGAGGGCATTTATGGAGGAATGGCGGCGCGGTTGGCGCACCGTTTTGGGTGCAGCGCTGGCGGCAGCGACGGGCGTCAACCTGCTCTATGTCGTCTTCAGCCTTTTCATTCCGCATTTGCAGAAAGAAACCGGCTGGACGCTGGGCCAGTTCTCCCAATTGCAGGCGATTGTGGGGATCGGGTCGCTCGCCGCCCCACTCGCGGGATGGGCGATGGATCGCTATGGTTGCCGCAAGGTCTGGGCGGCTGGAATGGTGGCCATCGCCATGCTCTATCTTGTGGTGGGCTTCGCGCCCGTTGTTCCGGCGATATTTGGGGTATTGGTTTTCGCAACCGGCTTGATAGGGGTTGCGACTACTTCAATATCATACACCCGGGCGGTCAACAGCTGGTTCATTCAGCAAAGGGGCCTGGCGCTCGCGCTTTCGGCAACTGGCATCTCGCTGGCAGCCATTTTCCTGCCGCCCCTGCTGGAGCGTGTCATCGCGCTGGAAGGGTGGCGGGCCGGCTATTTCATGCTGGCAGCCTTGGCCATGCTCATCGGCCTGCCATCGATCCTTCTCCTTGTGGCCGATCCTCCCGCGCGAAAGGTCTAGGCGCTTGAAAGAACGGAAAAGGGAGAAGCCGGGCCCGATCCATTTTGGCGCAGCGGCACCTTCTGGCTGATCGCGATCAGCTATGTTGGCATCAACATGCCCGCGTCGGGGATACTCAGCCAGATGGTCCCGATGATGCTGGAAGAAGGGCTGACATCGACGCAGGCAGCCTTTGGCATCTCGGCTTTTGCTGCAGGGCAGTTTTTCGGCAGGCTTGCCTGTGGCTGGTTCCTGGATCGCGTGCACCCGCAACGCACCGGCTTTTTCTTCACGTTGATTCCGGCAATTGGTTGCGTGCTGTTGTGGCAGACCCAGAATTATTCCGCAGCGGCTCTGTTCGCCGTAGCGGCCATCGGTGTGCAGCAAGGGGCGGAGATTGACCTGATCGCTTATTTCGTTGCCCGCCGGTTCGGGATCGAACGTTATGGCGCGATCTACGGATGGATACAGGTTGCAGGCTGGATGGGAACGCTGTGCGGCATTTTGCTGTTCGGCAAGATTCACGACTGGACCGGCAACTATTCGCTTTTCCATGCCGGTGCTGTCTTCTCCTATGTCATCGCCGCAATCGCATTCCTCTTTGTGCGGCTAAAACCTCAACGCGTCTTCACATAGCTGCCGGGCGCTTCTTCCAGCGCTTTCAGCTTGCCTTCACCCGGTTGGCGTGCGCTTTTGGCGGCGACCTGTTTGGGTGCCTGGGCCGACAGCCAGCCTAGCCAATCCGGCCACCAGCTTCCCTTCGTCTCTGTGGCGCCTTCGACATATTCGTCGAGGCTGGAGACCTTCGGGTCTTCGTTGAGCCAGTATTGATATTTGCCCTGCACCGGCGGATTCACGACACCTGCAATATGGCCGCTGCCGGCCAGCATGAAGCGCACAGGGCCCTTGAAATGGTCGCGGATTTTCCAGACGCTGGCTGCCGGCGCGATATGGTCCTCGCGGCCGGCCTGCACATAGGTCGGCGTTGTCACCTTGCGCAGATCGATCGGCGTGCCGAGCGCGGACAGTTCGCCGGGTTCGACCAGCTTGTTGTCCCGGTACAGGTCGCAGAGATAATCCTTATGCCATTTCGCAGGCAGGTTGGTGACGTCCCCGTTCCAGTGGAGCAGGTCGAATGCGGGGTATTCCTCCCCAAGCAAATAATGCTTGTTGATCGTTGACCAGATAAGGTCGTTCCCGCGCAGCAGATTGAAGGTCAGGGCGAGAAAGCGCCCGTCGAGAAAGCCCTGCTGCGTCGCGAGCGATTCGACCATCTTCAACTGATGCTCGTCGATAAAATTGAGCAGCTCGCCGCTGCGTGTGAAGTCGACCTGCGCGGTGAAGAAAGTCGCGCTCTTCACCTTCTCGGCCTCGCCGCGTGCTGCAAGGATCGCCAGCGTCGCCGCCATCGTGGTCCCGGCAACGCAATAGCCGATAGTGTGTATGCTATCGACGTCAAGCGCGTCGCGGACGGTATCAATCGCATCAATCTGCGCGGCGATATAATCGTCCCACACCATATCGCGCATCGAGGCGTCGGCGGATTTCCAGGAAACGACGAAAACGGTGATACCCTGATCGACGCACCATTTGATGAAGCTTTTTTCGGCTGTGAGGTCGAGGATGTAGAAACGGTTGATCCATGGCGGGAAGATTACCAGCGGGGTTTCAAATACCTTGTCGGTTGTCGGCGTGTACTGCAGCAGTTGATAGAGCGGCGTCTGGTGCACCACCTTGCCCGGCGTGCAGGCGATATTCTCACCCAGCCGGAAGGCTTGCGGATCGGTATGGGTCAATTGCCCGCGCTGCATGTCGGCCAGCATGTGGCTGACGCCTGACATCAGGCTTTGCCCCTTGGTCTCGATCGCCTTTTCAAGCGCGACCGGGTTGGTCAACGGCGAGTTGGCGGGGCTCATCGCCTCGACCACCGTGCGCACGGCAAATTCCAGCTTCGCCTTGTCGGCCTTGGACAGATGCTCCATCGCATGTGCCGAGCCGATCATGTAGTCGGACATCAATTGATAACCCTGCCGCATCAGGTCAAATACCGGATGCTCCCATTGCGGGGCAGAAAAGCGGCGATCCTTGGGATTTACCTTGTCATGGCCTGCCTTGGCGAGCGGTGCGAGCACTTCGCCCCAGGCATCCAGCGCATGTTTATAGGCGGTCAATGGATCAGCGGCACCAGCGCCGAAACCTTCAGCCATCTTGGCAAGCTGTTCAGGGTCCATCAGGGGCGGAATGTTCGGTGAATCGGCCATGCACATTGCATAACCCAAGCCGCCAGAATGGCGAAGCAACTATTTATTGTGCAGCGCAACATAGACATTTGCTTAAATGTGGCGCATAAGGCGGCTTGAAAACTGGAACCCCAATGACATTTGAAAACCTCCCCGCGCTTCTTGGCGAAGCGCTCACCGCGCGCGGCTATACCGCGCTCACCCCCGTGCAGTCCGCCGTCATCGCCGAAGACGCCGACAACCGCGACCTCATTGTTTCGGCGCAGACCGGATCGGGCAAGACCGTCGCCTTCGGTCTTGCCATGGCGCCGCAGGTGCTCGACGGCGGGCTGGTCAGCCTTGCACGCGAACCTGCCGCGCTGATTATCGCGCCGACCCGCGAGCTGGCGTTACAGGTCAGTCGCGAGCTGATGTGGCTCTATGGCAAGGCCGGCGTCCGCATCGCCACCTGCGTCGGCGGCATGGATGCCTCGAAGGAACGACGCAACCTTGCCACCGGCCCGCAGATCGTCGTCGGCACGCCGGGGCGTCTGCGCGACCATCTCGAACGCGGCGCGCTTGACCTGTCGGCGCTGAAAGTCGCGGTGCTCGACGAGGCGGACGAAATGCTCGACATGGGTTTTCGCGAGGAACTGGAAGACATCCTCAATGCGACGCCCGAGGACCGGCGCACATTGCTGTTCTCGGCAACCATGCCCAAGCCGATTGTCGCGCTCGCCAAACGCTATCAGAATGATGCGCTGCGTATCTCGACCATCGGCGAAGATCGCGGGCATGGCGATATCAGCTATCAGGTTGTCACCGTCGCCCCGCCCGACATCGAAAATGCCGTGGTCAACCTGCTGCGCCTGCATGAAGCCGATACCGCGATCCTGTTTTGCGCGACGCGAGAGAGCGTGCGGCATCTTTATTCGAAACTGACCAATCGCGGCTTCAACGCCGTGGCGCTGTCGGGTGAGCATAGCCAGAGCGAGCGCAACCAGGCGTTGCAGGCGCTGCGGGATCGCCGCGCGCGTGTGTGCGTGGCCACCGACGTTGCGGCGCGCGGGATCGACCTGCCCAATCTCAGCCTCGTGATCCATGTCGAACTGCCGCGCGACGCCGAAGGCTTGCAGCACCGTTCGGGCCGCACCGGGCGCGCGGGCAAGAAGGGCACGGCGGTGCTGGTCGTGCCTTACCAGCGGCGCAAGCGCGTCGAATCGATGCTGCGCGGCGCGCGGATCGAGGCTGAGTGGATCAAGGTTCCGACTGCCGAGGATATTCGCGCAAAGGATCATGAACGGCTGCTCGAAACATTGCTGGCTCCAGTCGAGATCGATGAAGACGATCGCAGCCTTGGCGCCAAGCTTCTCGAAACGATGAGCGCGGAGGATGTTGCTGCGGCGCTGGTCCGCGCCCACCGCGCGAAGATGCCCGCGCCCGAGGAAATGCTCGACGACGGCAGCGGTGAACGGACGAGGGAACACCATCGCGCCGGGTTCGACGATTCGGTCTGGTTCAAGCTCAACATCGGTCGCCGCAACAATGCCGACCCGAAATGGATATTGCCGCTGCTCTGCCGCCGGGGCGGGGTGACGCGCAACGATATCGGGGCGATCCGCATCGCCGCCGACGAAACCTATGTCGGCATATCGGCCGCCGCCGCGCGGCATTTTGCCAAGTCGGTCGCCAAGCCGGGGCATGACGAAGACAATGACGTCGCCATAATCGAGGCCGAAGGCCCGCCGCGCCAGGCCGCGCGCGAGAACAAGCGCAAGGGCAGGGCGAACGAAGCCACCCCGCGCCACAGCCCGCGTCCTTTCAAGGGTGGGCGCGGAGACGATGGCCCGAATGACGGGCAGCGCCCGTTCCGCAAGGGCAAGGCCCCTTCCAAACATGGCGTGAAGCACAAGACCAAGGGCAACAGGCCGCGTTAATCTATACCCCTCCCGCTTGCGGGAGGGGTTAGGGGAGGGAGCGAGCGAAGCGAGCTTTGTGTCCTGTCAGCCCTCCCCCGGCCCCTCCCGCAAGCGGGAGGGGAGTATAAAGCCGGTTTTTCTGGCAAAAGGATGAAACTTCGCGCATGAGGGCGGCTTCCTGAAACATTATTTCAACAGGGGAGCCACTGGAGTCCGATGTCCGAAGAATTCTACCGCATGAAGCGCCTGCCGCCCTATGTCATCGCTGAAGTCAATGCGATGCGTGCGGCCGCCCGTGCGGCGGGAGAGGACATTATCGACCTTGGCATGGGCAATCCCGATCTGCCGCCGCCGCAGCATGTGATCGACAAGCTGGTCGAGGTTGCGCAGAAACCCGATGCGCATGGCTATTCGGCATCGAAGGGCATTCCGGGGCTTCGCCGCGCGCAGGCCAATTATTATGGCCGCCGTTTTGGCGTCGATGTCGATCCCGAAACCGAAGTGGTGGTGACCATGGGATCGAAAGAAGGGCTGGCCAGCCTCGCCACCGCGATTACCGCTCCGGGCGATGTCGTGCTGGCACCCAATCCCAGCTATCCGATCCATACCTTTGGATTCATTATTGCCGGGGCCACGATCCGCTCGGTGCCGACTACACCCGACGAAAATTATTTCCGCGCATTGGATCGGGCGATGGCCTTCACCGTGCCGCGCCCGTCGATCCTGGTGGTGAACTATCCGTCGAACCCGACAGCTGAGACAGTGGACCTTGCTTTCTACGAACGGCTGGTCGCCTGGGCGAAGGAGAACAAGGTCTGGATCCTCTCCGACCTTGCTTATTCGGAACTCTATTTTGACGGTAGCCCGACGGTGTCGATCCTGCAGGTCAAGGGCGCAAAGGATGTCGCCATCGAATTCACTTCGCTGTCGAAAACCTATTCGATGGCAGGCTGGCGGATCGGCTTTGCGGTCGGCAACAGGCAGCTGATTGCGGCGATGACGCGGGTGAAAAGCTATCTCGATTACGGTGCCTTCACCCCGATCCAGGCGGCGGCTTGCGCGGCGCTGAACGGCCCTCAGGACATCGTCGAGAAGAACCGCGAACTCTATCACAAGCGCCGCGACGTGCTGGTAGAGGCCTTTGGTCGTGCGGGCTGGGAAATCCCCGCGCCGCGCGCCTCTATGTTCGCCTGGGCGCCATTGCCACCTGCGCTTGCGCACCTTGGCAGCCTTGAATTTTCCAAGCAGTTGCTGACCGAAGCCAAGGTCGCGGTAGCCCCCGGCGTCGGCTATGGTGAGGATGGTGAAGGTTTCGTCCGCATCGCGATGGTCGAGAACGAACATCGGCTACGGCAGGCGGCGCGCAACATCAAACGCTATCTGCAGTCAATGGGCGTGAATACGCCGACACAGGCCAAGGCGATTTAGCGACCGGGAACCGATGCCGATTAGGCAAGGCCAGCCTCTTGCCTAATCGGTTGCAATCCGCCATCGAATTTCCATGGCCAAGAAAGATTTCGCATTCCACTATCCGTTGCGCGTCCGCTGGGCGGAGACTGACGCGCAGGGTGTTGTCTTCAACGCACGCTATCTCGACTATGCTGATGTGGCGGTCACCGAATATTGGCGCGCCTGCGGTTTGCGGCTGGTCAACCCGGATGAGCCACTTGAGTTTCACGTCAAGAAAGCCACGGTTCTCTGGAATGCGCCGATATTCCCCGATGAGTTGATCGAGGTGATGTGCCGCACCATCAAAATGGGCCGTTCCAGCATCACCAAGATTGTCGAAATTCACGGCGCGACCAAGGACGGGTCGGACGATCTGCGTGCGGAGGTGGAACTGGTTAGCGTATTCGTCGATCTGGATACCCACCGCCCGATGCCCTTTCCCGAGTGGATCAAGGACGTGTTCCTGAATTTTGACGCCAAGGCGGAAAATGCGCCCAAGCTGGAGGAGGTGCCTGCAGAATGAGCGCGCGCGTGGAATTCTTCTTCGATCTCTCCAGCCCCTGGACCTATCTGGCGTTCACAAATTTGTGGCCAATGCTCGAACAGGCTGGAGAATCAGCGGTGCTGCGTCCGATCCTCGTTGGCGGGGTGTTCAACGCGGTCAACCCGTCGGTCTATGCCGCGCGTGAGATGACCGACAACCGCAAGCTGGCGCATAGCTGGAAGGTGCTGAACGACTGGGCCGCCTTAGCCGGTGTCGAGATGAATTTTCCTTCGCAATGGCATCCCGCCAAAAGCGTGAACGCAATGCGTTTTGCCTGCGCGCTGGAGGGCGATCAGGATGCGCTACGCCGTTTCGCCAAGGCTGCGTTTGAAAGCTATTTCGGGCGTCAGGAAAATCTCGACGATGCCGATGTGCTCGCCGCCGTGGCGGATGGTGTCGGGCTTGATGGCGCTGCCCTGAAAGCGGCGTCGCAGACCGATGAGGTTAAAGCCCGCCTGCGCATGAATACCGAAGAGGTTATAGAGCGTGGCGGCTACGGCTCGCCTTCGATTTTCGTCGATGGCGCCGACATGTATTTCGGGAATGACCAATTGCCTCTGGTAGAGGCGGCCCTACGGAGAGGAATAGCATGAACGACCGCATTTCAATCACCATGCTGGAAGATGGCATTGCCGATGTCCGCATGACCCGTGTCGACAAGATGAATGCCCTCGACGGCGCGCAGTGGAATGCGCTGGTCGAGGCGATCGACCAGTTGCAGGCAACGCCGGGATTGCGCGTTGTCGTGCTGTCGGGCGAAGGGCGTGCATTTTGTGCTGGGCTTGATCTGTCGAGCCTGCAGGGCGACCGCGATCCCGGCGCGAGCAGCGCGGGCGGATCGCTGGCCGATCGCACCAAAGGCATTTCGAACAATGCGCAATATGCCGCTTATGGCTGGCGGGAGCTGCCGGTGCCGGTGATCGCCGCCGTGCACGGCGTGGCGTTCGGCGCGGGCAGCCAGATCATGGCGGGCGCCGACATCCGCATCGTCCACCCCGATACGCGCATCGCGATCATGGAGATGAAATGGGGCCTTGTCCCCGATGTCGGCGGGATGCCGCTGTGGCGCACGCAGGTGGCCGACGATGTGCTGCGCGAGATGATCTATACCAACCGCGAATTCAACGGCGTCGAGGCGAAGGAAATGGGCTTTGCCACCCATGTTGCCGACGATCCGTTGGCGAAGGCGATGGAATTGGCGCGAGTGATTGCGAACAAAAACCCGCACGCAATCCGGGGCGCAAAGCGGATGTGCAATGCCCTTGCGACCGCGACCGATGGCGAATTGCTGCAGATGGAAAGTGACGAGCAACTGAAGGTGATGCGCACCCCCAACCAGATGGAAGCGGTGATGGCGGAGATGCAGAAAAGGAAGCCGAATTTCGCGGACTAAGGGTTTCTCCCCTCCCGCAGGCGGGAAGGGAGATTTATCAGACAGCTTTCGCCAGCATTTCTTCCAGTTCTGCCACCAACTCGGCACGCAGTGGCTTGGCCTCGTTATCGGTGCGGCAGACGATCACGCTGTCGCAAGTCGCGATGCAGTGGCCGTTCTGGAACATCGCCTGCACGACCACCCAACTCGAATTTCCTACGCGACCGATGCCCGAACCGATGGTGACGGGCGCGGGAAAATTGCCCTCGCGCAGATAGTTGATTTCGACCGACGCGACCATCGTACGCTCATTTTCGGGACGCGCGCCCCAGGGCCGTGCGTTGCGGTGGAGCTGGACACGGGCATTTTCGAACAGCGATGCGAACGCGACATTGTTGAGATGCCCGTTAATGTCCATATCCTGAAAGCGCGTGCCGCATTCCAGGATGACGGGATAGGCGGCCAGATCCAGCCGCCACCCTTCGGGTTTCGCCATTAGAGCTTGCGCCCGATCAGTTCCTTCATGATCTCGCTCGTGCCGCCGAAGATGCGCGTCACGCGTGCACCGCGGAACTGCTTGGCAATCGGATATTCGTTCATGAAACCCGCGCCGCCGTGCAGTTGCAGGCACTTGTCGACGACTTCGCCCTGCAACTCGGTGTGCCACAATTTGGCCGCCGACGCCTCTTCGGGGGTCAGCTCCTTCCTGATGTGGCGGGCCAGCGCCCAGTCGATATGCGCCCAGCCGACCTGCAGCTTGGTCTTCAGATCGGCAAGGACGAAGCGGGTGTTCTGGAAATCGAGGATCGGCTTGCCGAATGCCTTGCGTTCGCGCACGAACTCGACCGTCTGATCGAAACTGCGCTGCGCGCCGGTCTGTGCACCGATGGCAATCGAAAGCCGCTCCTGCGGCAGTTCGCTCATCAGATAGATGAAGCCCATGCCTTCCTGCCCCAGGCAGTTGGTGATCGGCACGCGGACATCCTCGAAAAACAGTTCCGAAGTGTCGGCGGCATCAAGGCCGACCTTGTCGAGATTGCGCCCGCGCTTGAAGCCTTCGCGGTCCGCCTCGACGAGGACGATCGAAACGCCCTTATAGGCGGGGCTCGCATCCGGATCGGTCTTGGCGCAGACGAGGATCAGGTCGGCATTCTGGCCGTTGGTGATATAGGTCTTGGCGCCGTTGACGACATAATGGTTGCCATCCTTTTTCGCCGTGGTGCGCATCCCCTGCAGGTCGGAACCCGTGCCCGGTTCGGTCATCGCGATCGCGGTGATGACCTCGCCCGAAACCATTTTGGGCAACCACTGTTTCTTCTGCTCTTCGGAGCCATATTGGATGATATAATTGGCAACGATATCGGTCTGCAGCGAAAAGCCGGTGGCGACATCGGTGTTATATCCGAATTCCTCGTTGATGATGGCGTTATAGCCAAAGTCGAGGCCAAGGCCGCCATAGGCCTCGGGCACGGTGGGGCAGAGCAGGCCGAGTTCGCCTGCCCTGGGCCACACATCGCGCGGGACAAGGCCGTCGGCATCCCATTTTTCGGCATTGGGTTCGATCTCTTTGGCGACAAACTGGCGAACCGTTGAGCGGAAAGCTTCATGGTCTTCGTTATAGGCGGTGCGGTGCAATGCATCGAGCGACATGGCGCGATTCTCCTAAGGCTGTTCTGCCAGCCAGAAACAGCAAGTTTACGCAAGCGTCAAGCGAGAATTTAACCGTATGATTAAACCGGCTCTCCAGCTTCGCGCGCGCGCGCCAGCAGCGTTGCTTCGGCATGTGGGACGCTGCGATAGGCATAGACAAGCAACGCCATGGCCACCGGTGCTACGCCGATCAGCGACAGGATACCGGTTCGCAGATCGCCGACAATCTTGCCATCGACCATCGTGCCGGTCAGATCGGCGATCTGACCCACCATATAAGGTCCGAAGCCAAGCCCGATGAGCGTGGTTGCGAGGAAGAAAACCGCTGTCGCAGTTCCGCGCATTCTGGGCAGGACAAGGTCTTGCGTAGTGGCCGCTGCCGCGCCCAGCGCCGAACTGCCCAAGGCACCAGCAAGGAAATTCATGGCGTAGAAGATTACCCCGCTGGTGGTGGTGAAGGCGATCCAGATCGGAATAATCGGGCCAAGGACGCCGATCATTATGACCAGAATACGCCCCGCCGGATTGCGCGTACGCAGATAGTCGGCCAGCCTCCCTCCGAGGATAACGCCCAGGAATCCGCTTAACGCCGCCAAAGCCCCCAGCCAGAAGGCCAATTGCTGGGGAGGCAGTTTGAGCACTTTTTCTGCATAAGGTGCTGTCCAGAGCGCGAGGCCGTATGACGCAAGCGCAACAAGGCCATAACCCAATGAAGTGCAGAGGAATGCCGGTGTTCCCCAGATCAGCCGGAACGTAGCGGGATCGCGCGCGCGCAGGTTGGTTGCCCAGGAAAAGACCGCGTAAAAGCCGACTGCAACCGCCGACCATTGCGGGATATTGCCCGTCAACCCGATCATAAGCCACGCAAAGGCTCCCAATGCGCCCGCTGCAAAAAGATTAAGCGCCAGCGCGCTCATGCTGCGGCGGGCAGCGCCGATCAACGTGAAGGGCGGTACAATGGTGGAGAGATCATGCAGAAAATCGCGGAAAGGCGTCGGCGACATCGCTACCGGCGTGTCGTCCATAACGCCACGCGCGGGCTCCCGAAGGCTCAACACCCAGAGCGCGACCAGCAGGCCCGGTACACCGACTGCAAGAAAGGCAGCTTGCCAGCCGACCAGCCCCAGCGGGCCGCCGGCAGGATATGCAAGGTTCCAGCTTTCCTTGATCGACGCTCCGATAAACAGCGAAACGCCGCCACCCAAATACAGGCCAGACGAATAAATCGCGAGTGCGGTGGCGCGTTGCCGCTTGGGGAAATAGTCTGAAATCAGCGAATAGGCCGATGGGCTGGCCGTTGCCTCGCCTATGCCAACGCCCATCCGGGCAAGGCCCAATTGCGCGCCATTTTTGGCAAGTCCCGAAATCACGGTCATCGCTGACCAGAGTGTGAGGCCGATACTCAGCAGCCTTGTCCGGTTCCAGTTGTCAGCCAGCCTGCCCAGCGGGATGCCGAACAAAGCGTAGAAAACACCAAAGGCAGCACCGCCGAGAAATCCTATTTGTGCATTATCCAGGCCAAAATGCGCCTGGATATCGACCACCAGAATGCTGACAATCTGCCGATCAATGAAATTCAGGATGTAAACGACGACAAGGACGCCGAGGACGTACCAGCTATAGCCGGTTGCCGATTTTTCTTCCTGGACGCTGGCGTTTTCAATCGACTCCCCACCGCTTGCTGCGCTCAACGTCATTCTCCTCGCTTGTCTCTCGGTCGCGCCATGGGCTAGCAGAGGCTATGCAAAGCGCAAGCAGGTAAAGGAGCGGCGGTGGCGGTTTCGGTGTTGATGGTGTGTCTGGGTAATATCTGCCGGTCGCCGCTGGCTGAAACAGCATTGCGCCACCATGCGGATGAGCGGGATTTCGACCTGTTCGTCGATTCAGCCGGAACCGGGGACTGGCATGTCGGCCATCCGCCCGACGACCGTGCGCAGGAAGTCGCGCTCCGGCTGGGAGGTCTCGACATAAGCGGGCTGCGTGCCCGTCAGGTGATGCGGGGCGATTTTTACCGCTTCGACCATATTGTCGCGATGGATGCTGACAATCGCCGGAATCTGGAACGGCTCGCCCCTGCGGATGGCGGGGCCCGGCTCTCGCTGCTGCTTGATCACCTGCCGGGCCGCAAAGGCCATGCCGTCGCCGATCCCTATTATGGAGATCGCGCCGATTTCGAAGCCTGCTGGCATGATGTGAACAATGCCACACGCGCATTGGCGGAGTGGCTTGCCGGACACTGAATTTCTTCCGCCCGAAGCATATTACGGCAACGCCTTGTCCGGTTTTTCTTGAAACCGGAGTGGTTTCATCCGATATTACAGGCCAAGGCGGCTATGGTGCCGCTATTTTGAGGAGACGTTTGAAATGGCTGAATGGTCTGATCCGCGGGCAACGCAAACCGGCGCGGGCGTTACCATTGATGGCAAGCCGATTGCCTCGACGGCAGTCGACGCCGGGCTGCGCGCCCATATGCTCAAGGTTTACAACTACATGGCGTCGGGCGTTTTGCTGACCGGCATCGTGGCAATGCTGTTTGCCAATAGCGGCATGGCTGCGCAGGTGATGGCAACGCCGTTGCGCTGGTTGATCATCCTGTCGCCGCTCGCCTTCATCATGGTGATGAGCTTTGGCATGAACAAGCTGTCGACCGGCGCCCTTCAGGCGATGTTCTGGGCCTTTGCCACCGTCATGGGCCTGTCGATGTCGACGATTTTCCTTGTTTATTCAGGGGAATCGATCGCTCGCACCTTCTTTGTGACGGCGGCTGCCTTCGCATCGCTCAGCCTGTGGGGTTACACCACGAAAAAGGATCTGACCGGTTGGGGCAGCTTCCTGATCATGGGTGTGGTCGGCCTGCTGCTTGCGTCGATCGTCAACATCTTCCTCGGATCGAGCACCATGGGCTGGGTAATCAGCTTCCTCGGCGTGCTGATCTTCGCGGGCCTGACGGCCTATGATACTCAGCGTATCAAGAGCGAATATTTCTACTTCGCTGGCCATGAAGCGCTCGGCAAGATCGCGATCATGGGGGCGCTGAACCTGTATCTGGACTTTGTGAACATGTTCCAGTTCCTGCTCAGCTTCCTCGGCGACCGGGACTGATCCAGGCGGGTTTGAACATGAAAAAGGGCCCGGCGGGAAACCGCTGGGCCTTTTTCTTTGCGCAGTTCGGCGCTGGCCACTTTATTTTCCGGCGTTAATCGTGTTGACAGCCTGAAACGTTACAATGGGTTCGCGGAGTTATTTGAAAATGGGTAAATTTGGCAGGGGAATATTGATCGTCGGTTTGACGTTGGTGGCTGCTGGCTGTGCGCCGGCGCCCAAGCCGGTCGTTGTGCATAAGCCGGTTGCTCCGCCTCCCGCCCCCGCAATTCCGCCAATGCCGCTGCCCCCGGGCGGCGCGGCTGTGACAATGAAAGTGCCGCCGCTGGGTACCGACGGCGTTCGGACAACGCCCAATCGCAGCCTGACGCGCGAAGAGAATATCTGGCACCTGCGTTCGGGCCTGAATGTTGCCGCGCTCAACTGTCAGGGGCCGGTCTGGGGAGAGATTGCGCAGAATTACAACCGTTTCCTGCAGGTTCACAAAAGCCGGCTTGCGCAGTCGAACAAGTCGGTCGATTCCGAATATGTGAAACGTTTTCCAGGGCAGAATGGCTTGCGCGTGCGTGACACAAGGATGACCGACCTTTACAATTATTTTGCGCTGCCGCCGGTGCGGGCCGAGTTTTGCGACAAATCGCTGGCGAAATCGCGTGAGATTGTTAACTTGCCATCGACGGCGCTGCCAGAATATTCCTTTGGCGCGCTTGCCGATCTCGACGCTGTCTTCATCAATTTTTTCAACGCTTTCGAACAATATAAGGTCGATATCGTGGAGTGGAATGCACGTTATGGCCCCCAGCCTGTCGCGCAAGCATATGCCCCTGTAAGCGTTTCTTCAGCAACGACCAAATAGACGCCGGTTTCAGGCCATCTGGATATAGTCCCGCATCGCAGAGGCTTCGGCTTCGATTTTCTCGATGCGGTACTTTACAAGGTCACCGATTGAGACAAATCCCGAAATCTGGACGCCGTCCGCGACCGGCAGGTGGCGTATGCGCCTGCGTGTCATCAGCGACAGGGCGGACAGCACCGGCGTGTCAGCCGTGACGGTAATTGCAGGTGCCGTCATCACATCGCCGACCCGCTTTGCCATCAGTGCTGCGCCGTGGCTTGCAAGCCCGTAAATAACATCGCGTTCGGAAAATATGCCGAGCACCTCGCCATTTTCAACCACTGGCAATGCACCGATCCGCTTTTCAGCGAGTCGCGCGACCACGGACTCTACCAGTTCGTCCGGAGATGCCGTGAAAACCGCCCCTTCGCGGCCCTGCAGGATGATAGCAATCGTCATCGCGTCCTCCCAATCGTCTTGCTCCGCAGACATTCATAGCATAGACGCGGCGCAGGATAAAATGACTCGACCTTCCCGCCTCGACAATCCCGAATATGCTGCCTTCGCCTGGGCGCGCTACAAGCGGCTTATGGCATGGATGTTTGCCTTCACCCTGGTCGTTACAGGCGCTGCATTGGGCTTCTTCTGGTACCAATATGGAATGGTTTCCATCCACCTCTACATTGCAACGGCCATTGCCATCATCTTTTCGGTCATGCTGACGTCGGCGTTGATGGGGCTGGTTTTCCTATCCAGCGGTACAGGGCATGATGAAGCCATTGACGATCCCTTTGCCGATCTTGCGGACGAGGATGAATGACCAAAACCGTGCATAATCTGCCGGTGAGAGGCGACCCGATACTCCGCGTCGTGCCGCGCCCGGCCGATATCAACGCCAACGGACATATTTTTGGCGGCTGGGTGCTCGCCCAGATGGACATTGCCGGCGGCATCATCGCTGGCCGGATTGCCGAAGGGCCGTGCGCCACCGTTGCCATCGACAAGATGGAATTCATCGCGCCTATCCTGCTGCGCGACATCATCTCGGTTTACGCGTCGCTGGAGCGGCGCGGGCGCACATCGATGGCGATCAAGATTGAGGTGATCGCGACCCGCGATCGTGGTGAGCAGGAAGTGAAGGTGACCGAAGGGCTGTTCACCTTCGTCGCGCTGGACGAACAGCATCGCCCCCGGCCACTGCCCGAGCAGCGTTAGCCTTTCATCTTCAGTTTTCCAGCTTCAGTTCATAGCGGAAACTGGCCTCGCCATTGGCATTTACGGTCGCCTTCCACGTCGGAACGCCGTCGATCTTTGCAATGCCCTTGGGCGTACCGCGCAGCTCGAAGGGAATTTCGATTTCCACATTCACCGGCTCGTTACGGGCGTTGGTGATATCGACCTTGTATCTTTGCTTCTCGCCCGTGCCGCTGATTTGCGTGACCGAAAACCGGACATCCGACGATTGGCCTATGGCCATTTCGATTTCGTCGCCAATTGCACGGTCTTTCAACGTTGATTGCCCCGCCAGCAGGGGGCCGAAATCGCTGTCTTCGAATAGCATGACCTGCCCCGATGGCATGGGAAGGCCAAGGCCCTTTTCCTTCCGGTTTTCGCCCCGGAACAGGATGGTCATCGGCAGGCTGGTGCCGTCTCCCGAATGATTGTCGATATTGGCGGTGTAGAGCCGGTCAAAAGACGTCCCCGGCTTCACGATCATCGCGACCTGTTTTTGCCCTTTCGCATTGACGGTAACGGGTTCCGGAACGCGATAGAGTTTGAGGTCGCCCAGATCCTCCTGCTGGGCAACCATCACCGCGACCGGGCTTGCCAGCGCCTCAGCCTTTCTCATGCGTGAGCCGGTTACCACGATATTCTCGGCATCCGCCATTTCATAGGCCATGGGGGCCGGCGGTGGGGCAGGGGGCGGTATATTGGGCAAATAGCCAAGGTTGAACGGCACCTGATGGGTGCGCTGCACCGGCCAGCATTTAAGGTTGAGCCCGCCGCCGGTAGGGCGCGGTTGCGCACCGCGGCGTTCGCGATTGGGTTCCCCTGCGACAGCCATCGTATTGGCATTCAGGAAACTCTGGTTGCCGCCATTGGCCAGCGTCAGCCAGGCAAAGATATCAATCTTTCCCTTGCCGGTTGTGCCATCGTCCTGTTGTTTTGCCTGCGCGACATAATTGGCCTGCCAGTCGAAACCAGACGCCATATAAGTCAGTGTCAGCTTTGCCGTTACCGGAGCATCGCTATGTGTGATCACCGACAATGTCGGTTTGGCCGAAAGGTCTTGTGGCACGCCGCCATATTGCATCCGCTCCGGAAGGCCCGTGCAATGCAGCGCCTCAAACCCGTTTGCGGTCTGCAACACCACGCCGCCATTCGGCCCGGCCGTGATGACCGCCTGTTGCTCACGAACCTTGCCGGTGGCCTTGTCAGTACGGGTCAATGTGACTTCGCGCTTCAGATAGGCATCGACCAGCCCCGATGGCGAGAGCAAGCGCGCATCGCGGTTCTTCTCCTTCACGCCTTTGGGAAGGCCGGTTACGATGGCGCTTTCGGGAAACATTCCCTCCGCTACGCCTTCGAACCGGATGAGGCTTTCGCCTGCCGGAATCGTCACAGTCCGGGTTTCGGTGATCAGTGCATAGCCCTGCGGCCAATTCTTGTTGATCGGCGCCTCGCCCCGGCCGGTGGCCCGATAAACCGTCAATGAAACCGTTTCGGGCGCGTCGGAAACGGCAATGGTCTGCGCCGCCAGCGGAGCGGCGCACCCGGTGAGCAGCAGGGCAATGCAAGCCCGCATGACGCCCTCAATACCGGCTGTCGAATGTCGCTGTCAGCGTCGCCTTGCCATTGGCCGGAACGGCAATGCTCCATTCGACGCGATCAGCCGAAACCCGCTTGCCTTCCTGGCTTTGTTCGGTGATGCGAACATCGCCCCACAGGCCATTTTGTCCCAGATCGACGGTGATGGGATTGTTGCGGGCATTGGTCAGTTCATACTGCATCTTTGTTTTCCAGCGACTAGAACTGATGCGCGTGCGCTCAACGACTATCGTTTTGACCTTCACGTCGAATGCGTCGCCGGTGCGGATCGACATTTGCGAACCCATCGGCGTGGCTTCGATCATGCTTTCGCCGATAAATTGCGGATCGCCGCGCTTGTCGCGCATATACACACGCATCGTGCCTGCAGGCAGCTGGTCGCCTAGGCCACCAGCGCGCGAGGTCGAGAATTTGAGTACCGAAGCAGCGCTTGCGGCCTCGTTGGTTGCCAGCCAGCCATTGTTGAACTCGTAAGTGCTGCGGGCCGGTGCCGCCTTTACGTCGAGGAAGCTGACCTGCTTTTGCTGCGCATTGGCAATCGTCGTGCGCTCGGCGAGCGGGTAGAGATAATAATCGCCCAGACGTTCGCGGTCGTTGCTTTCGGTTCCCGCCTCATCAATCGTTCCGGTCGACGGATTCCAGGGCGTGGTATATTTGCGCCGTCCACCGCCAGCATTGGGATTGCCCGCAACCAGAAGGACGTTGGCGTTTGAATAGTCTGTGCCGGTATTGTTGGTCAGCGTCACCCATCCCTGCACGTCGATGGTCTGCTTGGCATCATCGAACAGCGTCACATAATCGGATGTCCAGCCCAGACCGGGGGTCAGATAGGTCAGCGTTGTCGGCGTGACACCGCCTTTCGATTCCAGCGTGACCGAGAGCGTCGGGCGCGCACGCAGATTGGGCGGCACCTTGTCAAAAATCACGCGCACCGGAAGGCCGTCGTCGCGCAGCACTTCGATGGTGTTGCCGATCTGCAATACCACGCCGCCATTGGCCGCCAGCACCTTTGCAGCGATCCGAACTTCCGCACCGGTTGCCGGATTGGTGCGGATCAGCGTCACGGTCTGGCCGACCGCCTTTTCCATCAGCTTGGCGGGGGTCAGCAGGTCGTAATCGAAATTCTGCTCGACTATGCCAATGCCGGGGCCCGTCAGCGTCACTGTTTCGGCGCGGATTTGCGCGGAAACGTCAGGAAATTCCTGTTTGGAACGACCGGCGGGCATGTTGAGCCGCCGCATATCCTGAACAAGGCTCTGCCCGTTCTGGTAGATCGTTACGGCGACGTCGCCCTGTGCGGTAGCACCGCCCGGAACGGCGACGGTTGTTGCATCTTGTGCGAGCAGGGGCGCAGCGAGCGCACCCCCTGCAAGCAAGAGCCAGGCTGCACGCATATTGCTACTCCCCCGATAGTGGTCGCTATCAGATGAAGTATTTTTTCCAACATGACCAGAGCCTTAATGGCCCTGGGTGAGCTCTGCGGAATGTAGCGCCTTATTCAGCCGCGACGGTTTCGTCTTCTGCCGTTGCCTTGGGCTTGCGGGCACGCGGTTTGCGCGCAGGCTTTTCCTCGACAATGACAACATCGCCCTCGTCATTGGCCGCACCGATAGCGGGCGGCAGCACGGCGAGATCAAGGCCCGAGTCCGCATTTTCGGTTTCATGAGCTTGCTGGCGGTCGTTGCGTTCATACCGGTCGTTGCGGTCGCGACGATTGCGATTGTTGTTACGATCATTCCGGTCGTTGCGCTGGTTACGCTCACGATTTTCATTGCGCGGCGGGCGACGGTCTTCGTCTTCGCTTTGACGCAGATCGGTTTCGATATCGACGCCGTCGGTGGCTTCGTCAGCGATTTCGCCGCCATCATTGTCGCGCTCTTCATCGCGCCAATCGCCGCCTTCGCGGTCGTCATTGCGCCATTCGCTGCGTTGCGGGCGGTTCTCTTCCTGACGGCTGCGGAAATCTGCCAGCACGCGGAAATAATGGTCGGCGAACTGATGGTAATATTCGGCCTGCACCCGGTCGCCATTCAATTGGGTATCCTGGGCCAGCTTCTTGTATTTTTCGAGCATCTGCGCAGCGTTGCCCCGCGCACGGTTGTCAATGCGATTCTGGTGATCATATCCGCTGCGGTTATTATTCTGCGCGCGATTATTACCCCGGCCGCGACGGCGGCTGGTCTGCCTGTTGTTCATATAGACTTTTCCGTCCTGATAAAAAGCAACCCAATTTCCGTGTGTTGTGTCCTCAACGCGACCGCCCTGTGCGGTCCCCCTCAAAGTCGTCGATGCGTTGGGGCAGCTTCCCTAAAAGGGCCGGTTTCCGGCCACATCGCAGTGAAGCTAGGTCGCTCCTAGTCCCTCATTTCCGCGATTCCAAGCAAAATTTATCCACCGATGCTTTTAGAAAGGCTTAATGCGCGAATAATGTCGGCAAGGTCGCGGTGGGGTATAACTGCACAACCGGCCTGATTTGCAAGCTGCGTGACCGACCGATCCTGCCCTCTGCCGATTTCGAAGATGCAGATGCCATGCTCTGCCAATAGCGGGGGCATTTGGGGGACGAGTATTCTGTAATCGTCCAGTCCATCATCACCCGCAAACAGCGCCGATACCGGTTCATATGCCTGCACCTGCCGTGCAAGTTCGGCCCCGGTTTCGACATAAGGCGGGTTGCAAAGGATGAGGTCGAAGCTGCCCAGATCGTCCGCCCAGCCCGCATCGCGCCAGCTTCGGTGCAGGAAAATAGCGCGATTATCGAATCCGAGTCGATCGGCATTGCCTTTCGCCACGGCCAAAGCTGCTGCGCTTGCATCGAGCGCTACGCCTTCGGCCTTGGGAAAAACCGAAAGGCTGGCGAGCAAAAGCGCGCCCGAACCCGTTCCCAAATCGAGGATGCGGCTGGGTGGCGGCCGGTCACGGAAATGTGCGATAGCCGCCTCAATCAATGTTTCGCTATCGCCGCGCGGGATCAGCGTATCGGGCGTCACGTCCAGAACCAGATCCCAAAACTCCTGATGGCCCCGGATATAGGCGATGGGTTCATGGTTCAGCCGCCGTGCCATAAGCCCGTCAAAGGCTGTAGGCGTTTCGAGGTCGCGTGCCTTTAACAGCATGTCGTTGCGACTGAGCCCCAGGCCGTGCGCCATCAACAGTTCGGCATCGAGTCGGGGCGTTTCGCTGACTGGCTCCAGCGCACGCGTAGCAGTAACCAATTGTTGTGAAACCGGTTTTTTCATTTGGTGTGCTGCCCCGGCTCCAGCGTGCCGCCCTGCGCTTCGCATTGCCCGGAAGGCACATATTTCCATCGGTCAGGCATATAATCCTTTGTCGCGGTGCCCGCACAATCGGTGCCCGGTCCGGCGGCGCAGTCATTATATTGGGCCAGTGATATGCCATAGCATTTTTCGCGGTCGGCCTTTTGTGGTGCGGGCATTATCAGGCCACGGCCCTTTTCGTCATATTGAACATCGGTGGTTGTCGGGCGTTCGCATGCGGTCAGGCTGGCTGCTGCTGCCAGCAATCCGGCCAAGTGCTTCAAATCGCAATGTCCATTGCACCCCATATGCCCCCGATAGCGCGAAAAGAATTGGCCAGCTATGGCGAAGCGCATGCAATCCCGATTCGATTTCAAGATAAGCGCAACCGATGGCAAAGCCCGCACCGGCAGCATCCAGATGCTGCGCGGCGAAATCCGCACGCCTGCCTTCATGCCCGTGGGCACGGCGGCGACGGTCAAGGCGATGCGCCCCGCCGAAGTGCGCGCAACCGGGGCCGACATCATCCTTGGCAATACCTATCACCTGATGCTGCGGCCGACCGCCGAACGGATGGCGCGGCTGGGCGGGCTGCACAAGTTCATGGGCTGGGAGAGGCCGATCCTGACCGACAGCGGCGGCTATCAGGTGATGAGCCTGTCGAGCCTGCGCAAGATTACCGAGGAAGGCGTTACCTTCCAGAGCCATCTCGACGGTTCGCGTCACATGCTTTCGCCCGAACGGTCGATGGAAATCCAGCGGCTGCTGGGTTCGGATATCGTTATGGCCTTCGACGAATGCCCGGCCAATGGCGTGTCGCGTGACGAAGCGGCGAAATCGATGGCGCTGTCGATGCGCTGGGCGAAACGGTCGCGGGAAGGTTTCGACAGCGGTGGCGAACATGCAGAGCGTGCGGCGCTGTTTGGTATTCAGCAAGGCTCGCTCGACGAAAAACTGCGCAAGGAAAGCGCCGATGCCCTGATCGATATCGGCTTCGATGGCTACGCCGTCGGCGGGCTTGCCGTGGGCGAGGGGCAGGAGGCGATGTTCGGCTGCCTCGACCATGCGCCCGATATGCTGCCCGCAGACAAGCCGCGTTACCTGATGGGCGTAGGCAAGCCCGACGATCTGGTCGGTGCGGTTGCGCGCGGGATCGACATGTTCGATTGCGTGCTACCGACGCGGAGCGGACGCAACGGGCAGGCCTTTACCTGGAATGGCCCGGTCAACATCCGCAACGCCAGACATGCCGAGGATCAGGGGCCGCTCGACGCACGCTGCGACTGCCCCGTCTGCACCACATGGAGCCGCGCCTATCTCCATCATCTCGTGCGTTCGGGGGAGATATTGGGGGCAATGCTGATGACACAGCACAATCTGCATTTTTACCAGGGGCTAATGGCCGGAATGCGCGCGGCGATTTCGGAAAAGCGCTTTGCCGTCTTCGCAGCCGATTTCAGGCGCGACTATTTGAAGGAATAGCGTTACTTGTCGGCCATGGTTCAAGAAATCGCGCAGGGCACAGTGCACCGGATTCCCGATGACATGCGCGCCGCGCTGCTCGCCGACGCTGCGGTGCTCGATCTATGGCAGAACATCACTCCGCTGGGCCGCAACGAATTCATCTGCTGGGTGGAGGACGCCAAGCAGGCGGCAACGCGGGAAAAACGAATCAGGCGGACGAGTGAGGAACTTCTCGAAGGCAAGAAGCGCCCCTGCTGCTGGCAGGGCTGCATCCACCGCACCGACAAACGCCCAAGCAAATGGCAGCAGGATGTGCTGATCGACAGAAAGAAGCGGTGAGTATGGGATATGCGCGAGAACACCTCTCCGGTACGGAGAGGACGCAGCCTGAAAGGCTGCCGGAGAGGTCTGAATTTTCAGGCCCCACCGGCGGCGCTGACGCGCCGCCCCCTCCCCGTACCGGGGAGGTGTTTTGAAAGAAACCCTAACCCGCGCCGCTGCAAACAGCCCGTTTCTGGGGGCATTGATCGAACGGCAGCCCGATCTGGTCGCGCTCATCGAAACGGGGGATTTCGACGTGGCGCTCACCAGCGCACTGGCAGCACAAGCCGACGATCCCGGTGTCACCCTGCGCCGGCAAAGGCAGGGCGTCGCGCTGGTCACCGCCATCGCCGATCTGGCCGGTGTCTGGGATCTGACCCGCGTAACCCGCATCCTTTCCGACTTTGCCGATAGCGCGCTCGATACCGCCATTGCCGCCGCCTTTGCAGAGCGCGTGCCCGATGCGCCGGTGCAGGGCTTTGCGGTAATCGGCCTTGGCAAGCATGGCGGGCGGGAACTGAACTACTCCTCCGATATCGATCCCATTTTCCTCTACGATCCCCAAGCCCTGCCGCACCGCGAGCGCGAGGATGTTGCGGACAGCGCGGTGCGCATCGGGCGCCGCGTGATCGAACTGCTCTCGACGCGTGACGAGAATGGCTATGTCTTCCGCGTCGACATGCGGCTGCGCCCCTCGCCCGAGGTCACGCCGATTTCCATCCCGGTCGAGGCGGCGATCAGCTATTATGAATCGAGTGCGCTGGCGTGGGAGCAGGCGGCGTTCATCCGCGCTCGGGCGGCTGCGGGCGACAAGGCGCTGGGCGACTATTTCCTCAAAAGCATCCAGCCCTTTGTCTGGCGGCGCAGCCTTGATTTCGGGCAGTTGGCCAATATCCGCAAGATGAGCGGGCAGATCCGCGATCATTATCACAAGGGGCAACGGCTCGGCCCGGGCTATGATCTGAAGCGCGGCAGGGGCGGGATCCGCGAATGCGAATTTTTCGCGCAGGCGCACCAGTTGATCCATGGCGGGCGCGATCCCGGGTTGCGCATGGCCGACACGCGCACGGCGCTGGCGGCGCTGGCCGAACGCGACCGGATCGGCGTGGACGAAGCAACAACATTGTCATCGGCCTATGAACTGCTGCGGACGATCGAGCACCGGCTGCAGATGCTCGATGACCGGCAGACGCACAGCCTGCCTGAAAATGCCGCCGATCTTGATCGTGCCGCCCGGCTGCACGGGCTGGACAAAGGCGATTCACTCGTTGCCCTCCTTAGCCCCGTGGTCGCGGGCGTAGGTGCTATATATGACGGACTGGCAGGGGAGGAGGAAGAGAGCGCAAGGCGGCTTCCCGACGAAGGCCTGCCGCTGGAGGACGAGCTTTCGGCGATGGGCTATGCCGACCCGGCGGCTGTCGCCCAGCGGCTGGCGCGCTGGCGCAGCGGACAGTTGCGTGCGATCCGCTCAAGTTCGGCGCGCGAGGCATTCGAGATGGTGCTGCCCAAGATCATGGCCGCGCTCGCCCATGCGCCCGATCCCGCCAATGCCATCGCCCGGTTCGACAATGTGATCGAGGCGCTGCCGAGCGCGATCAACTTCTTCAACCTGCTCGACGCCCGCCCGGCGCTGTTGCAGCTTCTTGCCGACATATTGAGCTATGCCCCCACGCTCGCCGATGCTCTGGCGCGGCGGGGCGAATTGCTCGAAGGGCTGATCGATACCAGCGCCTATCGCCTGCCCGAAAGCTGCGAAGCGCTGGAGGCGGAGCTTGGGGCACGCATTGTCGACGATGATTACCAGACTCTGCTCGATCTGGTCCGCGCCTTTGTCGGTGAAAAGCGTTTTTCCTTCGGGGTGCAATTGGTCGAGGGACAGCAGGATCCGCTCGCGGTCTCGCACGCTTATGCGATGCTCGCGGAGATTGCCGTGGCCAAATTGACGGCGGCAACCGTCGCCGAGTTCGAGAGCGCGCATGGCAAGGTGCCGGGCGGCGAATTGGCCATTCTTGCCTTGGGCCGGTTCGGCGGCGAGGCGCTGACCCACGCCTCCGATCTCGATCTCATCCTGCTCTTCTCCGGCGATCATGGCGAGGAATCGGATGGTCGGCGTCCGCTGGGGGCGACGCAATATTTCAACCGTCTGGCGCAGCGCGTCGTCGGTGCGCTCACCGTGGCAACGGCATCGGGCGCGCTCTATGAGGTCGACACCCGGCTGCGCCCCTCGGGCGCGCAGGGGCTGCTCTGCGTGTCGTTCGACAGTTTCGTCAAATATCAGCGCGAGGAAGCATGGACGTGGGAGCATATGGCGCTCACCCGCGCGCGGCCTGTTTATGGTTCGGCTGAGGCGCGTGCGCAGCTCGAAGCGATCATCGCCGAAACGCTCGCCATGCCACACGATGCGGGCAAGCTGGCAGACGATATCATCAAGATGCGGGCCGACATGGCGATGCACAAGCCGCCCAAGGGTGCGCTTGATGTGAAGCTGTTGCCGGGCGGTCTGGTGGACGCGGAATTTGCCATCCATGCGCTGCAGCTTCGGTTCGGGCAGGGCCTTTACCCGCAACTCGACCGGGCAGCCGATGCGTTGATCGCTGCGGGGCTTTTGCCGGAGGGTTTCGCGCCTGCACAGGCATTATTGACGCAGCTGCTGGTATTGCTGCGGCTGGTAGCGCCCGATTGCGAGATTCCACCCGAACCCGCGCAAGCGGTGGTTGCCAAAGCGCTGGGCTTTGCGAATTGGGATGAGGTCATGACGGCAGTCGATGTCGCGCGCGGGGTGATTTCTGCTGAATGGCAAGGCATTGAACCGCGATTGAAAAGCTGACTGAAGGAGATCAACATGACCGATGTCAACGATACCCTCCCCGCCGTTACTGTGAAAGACAGCGCGGACAATGACGTGGCGCTGGGCGCACTCGAGGGACCGTTAGTGCTCTATTTCTATCCCAAGGCGGATACGCCGGGGTGCACCAACGAGGCGAAGGACTTTACCGAGTTGCACGCCGATTTCGCGAAGCTTGGCGCAAGCGTTTACGGTATCTCGAAGGACAAGCCCGCAAAGCTCGCCAAATTTGCCGACAAATATGGCCTGAAGGTCGCGCTGCTGTCGGATGAGGCCAGCGATGCCACCGAACAGATGGGCGTCTGGGTTGAAAAATCGCTCTATGGCAAGAAATATATGGGCATCGAACGCTGCACCTTCCTGGTTGGCGCAGATGGCAAAGTTGCGCGCGTCTGGCACAAGGTAAAGGTCAAGGGCCATGCGGCGGAGGTGCTGGAGGCGGCACGGGGGCTTTGAAAAAGTATCAGGTTACTGTCATTCCCGCGAAAGCGGGAAGCCATGGTCTGAGGGTTCGGTTTAAACCGACAATCCAGATCATGGACCCCCGATCAAGTCGGGGGTGACACCTTTTTCGCGCGCACCCTTTCTGTATGACCACACCCGTCGCCCTTTTCCTCATCATCACCGCTTTCCTGACGGCGCTGTTGTCGGGGATTTTCGGCATGGCGGGCGGGCTGGTGCTGATGGGGGCGCTGGCCTTTGTGATGCCGGTATCGGCTGCCTTTGTGACGCATGGCCTGTTGCAGCTCATTGCCAACGGCTGGCGCGCGGTGCTGCACCGGCGGCATATCGCCTGGCCGATCATCCGGAATTACGCACTGGCCTCTGCGGTTGCCGCGAGCGCGGTGCTGGCGATCGGTTTCATGCCTTCAAAGCCCTTACTGTTCCTGCTGTTGGGGCTGGTGCCGATGCTCGTCTGGTTGCCCAAAAACTGGCTGCGCCTCGACGCTTCCAGAACGCCGCACGCGCTGGTTTCGGGGTTTCTGATTACGGCGCTCAATCTGAGTGCTGGCGTTGCCGGACCATTGCTCGACATCTTCTTTGTGCGCACCGATCTCAACCGGCACCAGATTGTCGCGACCAAGGCGGCGACGCAGGTGTTCAGCCATCTCGCCAAGATCACCGTCTATGGCACGCCGATGCTGGTGGCGGGAAAGGGCGGCGTGCCGCCCTGGTGGCTGTTCGCGCTCGCCATCCCCGCATCGATGTTGGGCACCAGCGCGGGCGGCTGGGTGCTCGACCGGTTGAGCGATGCCAATTTCAAACGCTGGACGGCATGGATCGTCACCACCATAGGCGTTTTCTATTTGTGGAAGGCATGGGATTTATGGTTCTGACGCTCGGCGAAGCGTGCAAATCGGTGCTCGAAACCGCGGACCCGCAGGCAAAGCTGATGCGCGCCCGCGCGGTGGCGCGCGACTGGCGGCTGGGTCGGCTCGAACATGGTTTCGATGCCCGGATGCCCGACTATCCGGCGCGGCCCGACCAGCCCGAACTGCTGGCGCCGCGCTTCATGCCCAAGCGCCGCAGGGCCGGTTCCGAACGCGCGCGCATCGCGATGCTGCACGCACTGGCGCATATCGAATTTGTCGCGATCGACCTCGCCTTCGATCTTGTCGGAAGGTTCGGCGGCCAGTTCCCGCGCGATTTTGCCGATGACTGGCTGCGCGTCGGCGCGGATGAGGCGATGCACTTCGCCTTGCTGGATCGGCGGCTGAAGCAACTGGGTAGCCATTACGGCGCGATGCCCGCGCATGAAGGGCTATGGGAGGCCGCTTATGCGACCCGCAGCGACGTGCTGGCGCGGCTGGCAATCGTGCCGATGGTGCTCGAGGCGCGCGGGCTGGATGTCACCCCGGCCACCGTCGAGCGTTTTGCGGCACAGGGCGATTCGGTATCTGCGCGTATATTGCAGCGCATCTACAATGATGAAATCCGGCATGTTTATGCGGGAACCAAATGGTTTGAATCGGGTTGTCTCATTGTTGAAAAGTTACCGAAACCTTACTGGAAAGTGCTGGTAAACCTCCACTTCCGGGGTGCAATTAAGCCTCCGTTTAACGACTCGGCGCGTTCGAAGGCCGGTTTAACGCGCGATTATTACATGCAGGTTGCATTGTCCTGACGGCCCCGTCAGACCCAATCCCAGATAAGGGGTTGGCAGACAACTGCCGCAAATTTTTGGGGATCAGTTCGCGCAAACGTGCGGATTGCAACAAAAGGGTCGTTAAAACACATGGTACACAGCGTTTTGGCTTCGGGCCAATCACTGATGGGAAAAGTGTTGCTTGCAGCCAGCATCGTCGCTTCGGCTTCGGTTGCTACGCCTGCACTTGCCAATTCCGCCGCAGCCGCATCGGATGCCTTCCGCGTAAAGCCGGAAGATGTCGCTTCGAACAAGACTGCGCTCGGCGTTTCCGATCCCGAATTTCGCGCTCTTCACGATGGCTGGGGCCAGATGAATGGAATCGCCCGCAAGTCGCAGGTTGCCGTTCCCTCGATCAATCCGGTCGAATCGATGCGCATGACCAGCCAATATGGCTATCGCACCGATCCCTTTCAGGGTCGCCGCAAGAATCACAAGGGCCTCGATATCGCTGGCCCGATCGGCACTCCGATCTACGCAACCGCAGATGGCATCATCGGCCGGGCGCAGTGGGTTTCAGGCTATGGCAAATATGTAGAGGTTGAACATGGCAACGCCATCCAGACCCGCTACGGCCATCTTTCCGCGATGAACGTCTATTCGGGCCAGCGCGTCCGCAAGGGCGATGTCATCGGCTTCATGGGCTCGACCGGCCGTTCGACCGGCAGCCACCTGCATTACGAAGTCCGCATTGCTGGGGAACCGGTCAATCCGACCAGCTTCCTTGAGCCTGCAGCAAAAGTGTCAAATATCTTGATTGCATCCAAGGATGCTGATACCAAATCTATGGGCGGTCCGGCTGAATAAGCACTACCGACCGTAAACGCATCACCTTTGGGAGAGGGTGTTATCTGGGGCTGGCTTGGTGGAGACACCTTGCCGCCCTTTTTGTTTGCCCCTACATATAAGGCATGACCAGCGCTCCCGATATTCAGCTTTTGCCAAATGCAGCGAAACGCGTAGCGGAAATTGCCACCAAACTTGGCAAGCCCCCCTTGCTCCGCCTTTCGGTGGAAGGGGGCGGCTGTTCGGGATTCCAGTATCGCTTCGGGCTCGCCGATGCGATTGAGGCAGACGATATTATAGCCGAATCGGGTGAGGCAAAGCTGGTCGTCGATTCGATCAGCCTCGATCTCGTCCGCGGCGCCGCCGTCGATTTCATCGAGTCATTGGGCGGCAAGAGTTTTCAGGTCACCAATCCGAACGCCCAGTCGGGCTGCGGGTGCGGGTCCAGCTTTTCGGTATAGCGGGATGGTAGCCAATCTCGCCCACGCCATGCCCTTTTCGAAGCTCATGGGCGTCGAGATTGAGGATGCGCAAAAGGACAGCATCGTAGGCACCCTGGTCGTCCGGCCCGATCTGTGCACCAGCGGGAAGATCATGCACGGCGGCGCGATTATGGCATTTGCCGATGCCTTGGGTGCGATAGGCGCTTTTCTCAACTTGCCCGAAGCGGCCGGGGGCACCACCACAGTCGAGAGCAAGACCAATTTTCTGGGAGCAGCGCCCGAGGGGCAAACCGTCCGCGGAGAAGCGGTGCCCGTCCAGATCGGCAGGCGGCTTTCGGTTTGGCAGACGCGGATAACTCGCGAAGACGGCAAGCTGGTTGCGCTGGTAACGCAAAGCCAGGATGGTGCTTTGACGCTGGCACTGCAGGGCATTTGCGCTAAACAGCGCAGATGCGCATCGCCACTTTCAACATCAACGGTATCAAGGCACGGCTCCCGCGCCTTCTCGAATGGCTCAACGAAACCCGACCCGACATTGCCTGCCTGCAGGAAATCAAGACACAGGATGAGGGCTTTCCTGCCGCCGAATTTGAACGTCTGGGCTATGGCGCGATCTGGCATGGGCAAAAAAGCTTCAACGGCGTTGCAATCCTGGCACGCGATGCCCAGCCGGTCGAAACGCAGCGCGGGCTTGCGGGCGATCCGGAGGATGAGCAGTCGCGCTATTTGGAGGCGGACGTGCGCGGGGTTCGCGTCGCCAGCATCTATCTGCCCAATGGCAATCCGCAGCCGGGGCCCAAATTTGATTACAAGCTGAAATGGATGCAGCGGCTGCGCGCGCTTGCAGCCGATCTGGCGGTGCTGGAGATACCGGTTGTGCTTGCTGGCGACTATAATGTCATCCCGCACGATCACGACATCTGGTCGGCAAAGGCATTGCTTGATGATGCGCTGCGCCAACCTGAAAGCATCGCCGCCTATCGCACCCTGTTGGCAGACGGATGGACCGACGCGCTGGCGACGCACTATCCGCAGGGTCGTGTCTGGACCTATTGGGATTATCAGGCGGGCGCGTGGCAGCAGGACCATGGCTTCCGGATCGATCATTTGCTGCTCAGCCCCGTTGCCGCCGACCGGCTGCGCGCTTGCGGCGTCGACAAGGATCATCGCGGACGCGAAAAGGCCAGCGACCACGCACCGACATGGATCGAAATCGGCGATTGAAGCCATATCTTTTGGGAGAGGGATTGATGAAGCAGCTTGAAACCGCATTTGCGAAATCCGGGTTGCCCGGCGCGGTTGCGCTGATCGCCGACCGCGATGGCGTGCGTTTTGTGGGTGCCTATGGGCAGGCCGATGCCACCAGCGGCGCGCCGATGGAGGTCGATACAGTCTTCCAGATCGCCTCGATGACCAAGGCGATTGTTTCTGCAGGCGCGATGCAACTTGTCGAAGGCGGAAAGCTCGATCTTGATGCGCCGATAGGCGGCCTTTTGCCACAGCTCGCCGACCCGAAAGTGCTGACCGGATTTGCAGACAGCGGCGAACCGCAATTGCGGCCTGCATCGCGCCCGATCACGCTTCGCCACCTGCTGACACATACCGCAGGGCTCGGCTATTTCTTCATCCGGCCAGAGGTGCTGCGCTATTTTGCCTCGATCGGAATGCCTGCGCCCGGTTCGCTGGCGTCGATCCAGATGCCGCTGCTGTTCGATCCGGGCGAGAATTGGGAATATAGCGTCGCGACCGACTGGGTGGGGCTGGCGATCGAGGCGGCAACGGGCAAGCGCCTAGGTGAATATCTGCAGCAAAGCCTGTTCGACCCGCTCGGCATGTCCGCCACTACGTTTCGCGATGCGCTTCCCGACGATGCGGCAAGGGTGCACGCCCGCACGCCTGAAGGTGGCTTTGCGATCCAGCCGATGTATCTTGGCGGCGGGGAATATGATGCGGGCGGCGGCGGCCTGCTGTCGACTGTGCAGGATTATGCGCGCTTTACCCGCATGATATTGCGTGGCGGCGAACTGGATGGCCAGCGCGTGCTTTCGGAAGCCAGCGTTGCCGAAATGGCGCGCAATCAGGTCGCTCCGTTGCGTGCAGGCTATATGGGGACTGCAATGCCCGAACTGGCCCAACCCTATGATACCTTCCCCGATCAGCACACCGGCTGGGGCCTTGGTTTCCTGATCAATCCGGAGCAGGGCCCGAATGGCCGCGCGCCGGATAGTCTCGCCTGGGCGGGGATTTTCAACAGCTATTACTGGATCGATCCGGCCAACGGAGTGACCGGGGTCATGATGAGCCAGCTCGCCCCGTTTGGAGACGCCGGAGCGCTCGGCTTCTTTGCTGCACTGGAACGCGAAGCTTATGGCATTGGCGCTTGACACATAGCAGTTAATCGCGCGATTAAACTGGTCGATCTGGAGGGAGATCAACCAATGAACGCACCGATCCGCAAGCCTTTGCCACCGTTTGATTACAGCCAGCCTGCCGGCGCGGCTGCCTTCCTGGCACCGGATTCGGTTGCATGGCGGGTGTACAAGAACCGGATTGCGCTCGGTATCGGCGGCGTTGCGGCGGTGCTGCTTGAATTTGCCGATCCGCGCATCCGCTCGGGCGTGTGGGACCATTCGATCTACAAGGTCGACCCGATCGGTCGTTCGGAACGCACCGGCTATGCAGCGATGATCGGCGTTTATGGCCCACAGGCGGCGGCACGTCGCGTCATCGAAGGGGTCAACCGCATGCACGCCAGGGTGCAGGGCGAAACGCCGGGGGGCATATCCTATTCGGCCAAGGATCCCGAACTGCTCGATTGGGTCAGCGCGACCGCCGGTTATGGATTTCTGACGGCCTATGACCGCTTTGTTGCGCCATTGTCCGTAGAGGATCAGGAGCGTTTCTACCGCGAAGGCGGGCCGATAGCCGAACTGTACGGCGTAGAAAGCAAGGTACGCAGCCGCGCTGATTTCTTCGCGATGATGGAAAAACTCGCCCCGCGTTTCGAACCGCATCCGATCAACAAGGAATTTCTCGACATCATCCAGTCGGGCAAGGCCGCACCCCAGATTCCGCGCTTCCTGCACCGCGCACTGGCGCGTGCCGCCGTTTCGATCCTGCCGCCGCTGGTGCGCGACAAGTTGCAGCTTGGCCGGGAATATGATCTGACGCTGGCCGACCGCGTTGCAATAAAGCTTGTCGCCCGCGCTGCCGAGCGCAAGCATGATCCGGAATCGCCGCCTGCACAGGCCTGTGTGCGGCTCGGCCTGCCCAGCAATTTCCTCTATTTACGCCCTGTGGAGCAGCAGCGGTTGCTCAACCCTTGGCGCGCACCCGCCAGATGATGTTGCCGACATCGTCGCTGACCAGCAACGCGCCGCTCTTGTCGATGGCGAGCATGGTCGGGCGGCCTTGGGCCTTTTCTTCCTTGTCGAGGAAGCCGGTAAGGACATTCAACGGCTGGCCGGTGGGCATGCCATTTTTGAACGGCACGAAGACCACATCATAGCCGGACAGGGGCACGCGGTTCCACGATCCATGGCGGGCAACGAAGGCGCCGCTGGCGAACGGGCCGCCCAGCTTTGCCCTGTCGGCAAAGGCGAGGCCGAGCGGTGCGGTATGTGCGCCCAGTGCATAATCGGGGCGGCGCTCATATTCACGCTTCTCGGGACGCCCTGGCTTGACGCGATGGTCGGTGTATCCGCCCCAATAATGATGCGGCCAGCCATAATCCGCACCGAATTCGACCAGTGCCAGATAGTCGGGCACGGTATCGGAACCCAGCATGTCGCGCTCGTTGACCACCGTCCAAAGCTGCCCCTGACTATCCCAGTCGAGCCCAATAGGATTGCGCAGACCGGAGCTATAGGCACCGCTTTTACCGGTCACGAGGTCAAGTTCGATCACCCGTGCCCGGCCGATTTCCTTATCGAGGCCATTCTCGGCGACATTGCTGTTTGAACCGACAGCGATGTAGAGTTTCTTGCCATCCGCGCTGGCGGCAAGGTTGCGCGTCCAGTGGTTGTTCGGCGCCTTGGCGTTGAGATCGAGGATCTTGTTCCCCTTCGCCGCAATCTTCGTATCGCCTTCCTTATAGGGGAAGGCCAGCACGGCATCTGTATTGGCGACATAGAGGATGTTGCCCACCAGGGCCATTCCGAAGGGGGAGTTGAGCCCTTCAAGAAATGCGCTCTTCACCTCCGGCTTGCCATCGCCATCGGCGTCGCGCAGCAGCGTGATACGGTTGGCGGAAGGTGCCGCCGCACCAGCCCGTTCAAACAGTTTCTGTGCGATCCAGCCCTGGATGCCCGTCAAGCGGTCCGCTGGTGCATTGGTTTCGGCGACAAGCACGTCGCCATTGGGGAGGACATAGATGTTGCGCGGATGGTCAAGCCCTTCGGCAAAGCGTTCGACGATCAGGCCGTCGGCTGCAACTGGCGCTTCACCAGTCTTCCATGGGTCTGCCTCGGCAACCGAGACGGTCGGGAACATCTGCTCGCGTGCTTCGGTGATTTCGGGCTTGGCGCCGGTGACCTTGTCGAGCGAGAGTTGGGCAATGTCAGGGCGGGTGACATACCATCCGCCGATGCCGATCAGGATAAGCAGAAATACCAGGAATCCAAAGATGTGCTTGCGCATGTTAACGCCCTTCCTCTCCACGCTTGCGGTCGAAAATCCAGACAAGGATGGCCAATAGCCCGCCGACCCCGAAACCGGCCATCATCCCTATTGAGGCTTCGTTCAATGCGATGCCGATGATCGAACCTGCCAGCAGGCCGAGGAACAGGAATATGCCGCCGCCAAAGCGGGGGCGATCGGAAGGAGGCGTTTTGTCAGCATTGTTCATGGGGCCGCTTTGCCACCAATTGGGGTTGGGGGGAAGCCTTCAAGCGGGCATCCCTGCATCCTGTAAATCTGGCTAACATATTGGTAACCACGTGCCGGAAGGCTTCCTCCACCGATTGCCGGTAGAAGCGTTTGTGCAGGCAGGCCACACCCCGGTCGGCCTGCCACGGAACAACCAAGAGGTCGCACTCGCACATGTATCTGCCGCTTTACGTAAACGCCCGCGATGTCAGCGAGGCGCAGGCCCTGATTGCCCGCTTCGGGTTCGAGGCCGGGCTTGAAGCGGCAGAACGTGCAGAGAAGAGCCGCAATGTCGGCAACCATTTGCACTATTGCCGCTGGCGCCAGATCGAGCGGCTGGTGATCCTGCTCAATCTCGAAACCTCGTTGGGCACTATCCATTGATAAAGCGCCAATTGGGCGCTTCCATTTCTGAAACAGAATCCCTAACAGGGCCGCCATGTGGCAGCTCCTGCAATTCCCCCTATGTCCTTTCTCGCGCAAGGTACGCCTGCAGATGGGCGAAAAGGGCATTGCCTATAGCCTGGTGCGGGAAAACCCGTGGGAGCATCGCGACGATTTTCTCTACATGAACCCGGCGGCGCGCACGCCGGTGCTGGTAGACCCGGCGCGCAACCTGACCTTGTGCGATTCCGTGGCGATCGGCGAATATATCGAGGAAGTCAGCGATACTGCGCCGATGATCAGCGGTTCTGCGGCCTATCGCGCCGAAATCCGCCGCCTGACAGCCTGGTTCGACCAGCAATTTTACGGAGACGTCACCGCGCCCCTGCTCCATGAGCGGATGAAGAAGCGGCTGGTGCACCGGCAGCCGCCCGACAGCACGGTGTTGCGTGAGGCGATGCGGCTGGCGAACGGGCATCTCGACTATATCGATTATCTGATTGATCATCGCGCCTGGATGGCGGGGCCGACGATGAGCATGGCCGATCTTGCCGCCGCTGCACAGATATCGGTTGCCGACTATTTGGGCGGCATTGACTGGAGCGGACACGAGCAGACCAAAAGCTGGTATTCGATGTTCAAGAGCCGCCCCAGCTTCCGTCCGCTTCTCTCTGAACGGATGGAGGCGATCACGCCCCCACCTTATTATGAGCAGGTCGATTTCTAAGGCTCGTGTTTCGAAGCCTTTACCGGCTTTACCATTCCCGGCAAAACAAAGCCCATTCCTTCCGGGATCATCGCCGCCTGTTTGAGCTTTGATTCCATCGAGCGATATTCCTCTTCCATTTCGGGCGAAACCGTCGCGCGGCTGGCGTTGAGCGCCTGGCTGAAATGGCTCATGCGGACTTCGTTGGCGTCGCTGCCGCCTTCACGCAGCGCGAACAGGCCGGCACGGCGGACCAGATCCTCAAGGTCGGCACCGGTATAGCGTTCGGTGCGCTCTGCGATTTCGTCGAGATCCACGTCCTTGCCCAGCGGCATTCGCGACGTGTGGATGCCAAGGATGCGTCGGCGGCCACCCTTGTCGGGAACGGTCACATAGACCAGTTCGTCAAACCGCCCCGGACGAAGCAGCGCCGGGTCCATCAATGTGGGCCGGTTGGTTGCGCCGATGACGACCACCGATTGCAGTTCCTCCAACCCGTCCATCTCGGCGAGCAAGGTATTGACCACGCGCTCGGTTGCCTGCGGCTCGCCCGCCCCCCGTCCGCGTGCAGGCGCAAGGCTGTCAATCTCGTCGATGAAGATGATAGTGGGCGCCACCTGCCGCGCTCGCGCGAAGAGCCGGGCGATCTGCTGCTCGCTCTCGCCATACCATTTGCTCAGCAGGTCGGACGATTTTGTGGCGATGAAATTGGCTTCGCTCTCGCGCGCCACTGCCTTCGCCAGCAAGGTCTTGCCGGTGCCCGGCGGGCCATAGAGCAGGAATCCCTTGGCCGGGCGGATGCCAAGGCGACGGAAAGCATCGGGGTTTTTGAGCGGAAGTTCAATGCCTTCCTTCAGCTTCGCTTGCGCCTCGTCAAGACCGCCGACATCTTCCCAGCGGATGTTGGGCGATTGCACCATCACCTCGCGCATCGCGGAGGGCTGGACGCGCTTCAGCGCCTCCAGAAAATCATCCCGGGTAACCTTCAGCGTTTCGAGGACGTCGGCAGGGATAGTGCCGCTCGACAGGTCAAGCTTGGGCATGATCCGCCGCACCGCCTCAATCGCCGCCTCCCGGCTAAGCGCATTGAGGTCGGCACCGACAAAGCCATAGGTCGTGCGCGCCAGTTCGCGTAGCGACACCTTGGTATCAAGCGGCATCCCGCGAGTATGGATGGCAAGGATTTCCCGCCGTCCGCTCTCATCCGGCACGCCGACGACGATTTCGCGGTCGAACCGGCCGGGGCGACGCAATGCCTCGTCAATGGCTTCGGGCCGGTTGGTGGCAGCAATGACAACAAGATTGGTTCGTGGCTCCAGCCCGTCCATCAGCGTCAGCAATTGCGCTACCAGCCGCTTTTCCGCTTCGCCATGTACCTTGTCGCGCGACGGGGCGATCGAATCGATTTCGTCGATAAACAGGATGGAGGGCGCGGCTTTGGTTGCCGCCGCGAAAATCTCGCGCAGCTTCTTTTCGGATTCGCCATAGGCCGATCCCATGATTTCGGGGCCGTTGATGACGAAAAATTCGGCTTCGCTTTCATTGGCCACCGCGCGCGCAAGGCGCGTCTTGCCCGTTCCCGGCGGGCCATGCAGCAGCACCCCGCGCGGCGGATCGACGCCCAACCGGGTAAACAGTTCGGGATAGCGCAGCGGCAGTTCGACCATTTCGCGCAACTGGCGGATCGTATCGGCCATCCCGCCAATATCGTCATAGGTCACGTCCGCCCGGCGCACATCGCCGTCGTCGCTATATTCGGCGCGCAACTCGACCTCGGTTTCCTGATCGATATGCACAATGCCCTTGGGCGTGGTCGAAACCACCGTCAGGCGAATTTCGGCGAGCGCGAAGGCGGGTGCTGCCAGCATCTGCGCCAGCTGCGGCGGCATGTTTTCAGGGGCGACCCGCTGTTGGCCATGGGTTGCAACGACATCGCCTGCAACCAAAGCGCGTCCGATGAAATTGCGTTTCAGGGCATCGCCCGGCCCTTCCAGCCTGATTTCGGGCTGGGCCGGGGCGAAAACGACGCGCTTGGCCGCAATCGATACCACTTTCCTGATCTCGACATGATCGCCCGCCCCCGCCCCGGCATTGGCGCGTTGCAGGCCATCGAGGCGGATGACTTCCAGTCCTTCATCTTCGGGGTAGGGATCGACCGCCCGTGCTGCCGTCGTGCGCTTTCCCGTTATCTCGATAACATCGCCCTGCTGCAAGGCATGTTCGGCCATGAATTCGCGCGACAGGCGGGCAAGACCGCGCCCCGAATCCTCGGGCCGGGCATTGGCAACCTGGAGTTTGCTGTTCTTTTGTTTTGCCATAGTCAGCCTATCTCTGGTCCAAGCCCCTGATTTTCAAGATAGGGTGGCATGCCGGACTGGGCAACGGGCAAAAAAAGAGGCCGGGGGTTAACCCGGCCTTTGTAAAGTCTTACTTTAGGAGAGGATGCCTGTAAGGCCCCTCCCATATGCGGTCCGATCATTTTTTGTGCAAGTGCGAAGAAAACAATTGGGGTTGCAATTTTTGCAATCTGAACTAGCCTTCAACTCAACGAAAACAGGCAAGAATCTGAAAGAGAGTTCGAATCTCTTCATTTTTGCGCCGCACAATAAAGTGAGACCTCCCCCAATGCGCCGTTTGCCGCCGCTGCGTTCGCTTGAAGCCTTTGTAAGAATTGCCAAGCTGGGTTCTGCAAAGGCCGCCGCATCCGAATTGAGCTTGTCGCCACCCGCCCTGAGTCGGCGAATCAAGTCGCTCGAAGATTTTATGGGCAAACCGCTTTTTGAACGCAAAGCACAGGCGATGACGCTGAACGCAGACGGCATTGCCCTGCTGAAAGCGATCGAGCCAGCGCTGGAGGCGATGGCGGAAGCTGTTGAGGAATTGTCGGGGCAGGGCGGGGAATACCGGCTGCGGCTGGGCGTGTTGCCGCTTTTCGGATCGCAGCGCCTGATTCCGAAACTGCCCGAGTTGCGCAGGCTGTTTCCCAAACTGCACATCGATGTCGATACGTCCGCGCATGCGGAGAATCTTCTGGGCGACGTCGTCGATGCGGCGATCATCATTGCCGATCAAGTCGACCCGCGCCTTTATGCCGTCCGCCTCGATCGCAACAATGTTTACGCCATCGCTTCTGACCAGATGGCCAAAGAGCATCATCTGAACAAGCCGGCCGACCTGAAAAACCAGACCGTGCTGGTGCACAGCGACATGCCGCTGATTTTCAATGCCTGGCGCGAAGCGGTGGGGGAGCCTCGTCTCAAACCGGCTGCTATCGACCATATCGACAGCGGCCCCCTGATGCTCGAAGCGGCCGCGAATGGGCTGGGCGTTGCCATCATGCACGGCAGCCATTTTTCCGATGCAAAAGACCCTAGGCTCGTTCGCCTGTTCGATACCGAAGTCGAAAGCCCCTACAGCTACTGGTTTGTGTGCCGCCCGCGCGCGCTCAAGCAACGCGCAGTCCGCATATTTCACGACTGGCTGCTGAAATCAGGGGTTTGAAGAAAAAGCCGAGGAACGGAGCGGTGTGCACTCCGCCCTCGGCAGGATGTCGGCATAGGGAGATCCATGCCAACCGGGTCGCAACACCTGATTGGCAGATGAATCATTTTACAGCGCGTGACGGGCGTCACGCTGTCAAAAATTCCGGCTTGCGATGTCAGATTTATGGAAGATCGGGGGCGTCTCAGCGCCACACAGCGGTCGCATGCGTCAGGCTGTTTTGTTCATGATCGCTGCCATGTTCGACGATCCAGCGCAGCCGTTCCAGGGCGCGAACCTCAAGGGGTGCTGCAAAGCGGATGCCACAACGACTGCCCCTGACCCAGGCCACCGATCCCAACGTTTCGATTCGCTCCACCCGAACCAGAACGGTAGCGCCGACGCGTGGCGGCTCTGAAAGCTGCAACCTGCAGCCGGTTCGGGAAACATTTTCGACAATGCAGCGCGCGGAGCGCTCGGGCAGGACCAGACCGGCGTCCAGATCGGTTGCCAGACGCGCCATCGCCCTGTTGCCCAGCTTGCCAAATGTTTTGCGGCCGATCATGCGATCTTGCATTGCCGCATAGCAGTGAAGATTTGGTTATGGATGCCGACCGCTGCATTTGGCAGCGGGGCCGCGTCACCGATCCGCGATGCTGCCCGGCCTTGTTGGCAAATGATAAATGGGCGCTGGTATTGCTACCAGCGCCCACTGCGCCTGATCTTGGAAGTCCTTGGCCTCAAGGGCCATTCTTTCCGTTTTCCGGCGTCCGGCTCCCCGGCGGCCCTTGCGGATCGCCGGTTTGCCTGACTGCTTTCGGTATCCTGTCCGGCGTTGGCTTTTGGCGGTGAGGCCTCGGCCCGCACATGACATTCGTTGTCCGGCAGCAACCTCTGCTTTCCTGCTTCTTCCGCTTGCGCATCTGAAACGCTCTGGCGAGGTATCTGGCAGTTCTCTCGTTCCGCTCTGCTTTCCGTTTCCGTTCCGCTTCGCTTTCCGGCTTTCCTGCCTGACAATCTCAAGCTCTCATCGAAGGCCGAGTCGGGCAACGGGAATCTTGCGACTTATCCACAGCGTGAGGGGTTTGCGGTGGATAAAATGGAGAACAATCGCAGCTGTTGCAGCGGCATGAAACAATCGGATTCGTTCGGAAAATTAAGCTGCAAACGAATACGGCCTCCACGCAGTGCATGAAGGCCGTTCGTATCGACGGGCGGGCGGGGAGAGGAGGAGGAGAGTGCCCGGCCCATCAATGTCTCGAAAGTTTCGCTTTCGTTGAAAGGCATTTGGCGCCTGGCGGTTCATTGTGCAATTGCGAAAAGAAAAAGGCCAGTTGCACGAAATGCAACTGGCCCCAAATTGCGTCCTTTGCACTTGTCGGTTCAGGCAGCCAATGCCTGCCAAACCGTCATTATCAGCGCAAAACCGCGGGCATCGCCCGTAGTCGTGCCCTCCATGCGGTTCATCACATAAGAGAATGTCGTCTGCGCATCCATGTCGATAAGGGCAATCGAACCGCCATAGCCGCCCCAATAGCAACTATTGGGGTTGGGCAGCGGAACCATCCCGCCGGGAAGGCCAAAGCCCATGCCGAAGCGCACGGGTATGCCCAGCACGAGGTCCGTCCCCTCAACCTGGCATTCGAGCGCGCGTCGGCATCCGGCTTCCGACAGGAAGCGCTTGCCCTTGGCGACGCCGCCATTGGCCAGGATGGCGTGGATTTCGGCTACCGACCGGGCATTGCCCGTACCGCCAGCCGCCGGAATCTCCGCACCGCGCCATTCGCGTTTGGCTGTCTCGCCGACATCAATGCCCGGATTGGTCGCCATATTGCGCTGCAATTCGGAACTGGCCTGCGCATCCACGGCAACCGGCGGCGGAACCAGCTCGGCTACGCGCGCATCCTCGCTCGCGGGCAGGCCGATATGGAAATCCGCGCCCAGCGGGTCGGCAATCTCCTGTTTGAACACGGACCCGACGGTCTTGCCGGTTGCGCGCCGGATGACTTCGCCTACCAGATAGCCCTGCGTCAGCGCGTGATAGCCGGGGGCGGTTCCGGGTGCCCAGAACGGTGCTTGCCGGGCGAGCAGATCGGTGCATTTCGACCAGTCATAGAGGTCTTCGCGTTGCAGCCGCTCTTTCCAGCCGGAAAGGCCCGACGAATGGCTGAGCAATTGCGCGATGGTGACATCGGCTTTGCCCTCTGCGGCAAATTCGGGCCAGAACTTCGCAACCTTGTCGTGCAGGTCGAAAACCCCGCGGTCGGCCAGCAGTAGCGCTGTGAGCGCGGTCATCGTCTTCGTCGTCGAATAGACGTTGACGATGGTATCGCGTTCCCAGCTTCGGGCCTTGTCCGGACCGGTATGGCCGCCCCAGATATCGATCACCGTCTCGCCGTCCTTGGTCGCGCAGAAGGAGGCTCCAAGATCGGCACCATTTGCGAGGCTGGCCTCCATTACGGACTTTACGCCCGCAAATTTGCCGTCTGCCTGCCCGGAAACGCTCATGCGTCGATGCTCGGCGACCCGATATTGGCATGGGCAACGCCGCCGTCGACGGTGATCGTATCGCCGACCACATAATTGCCTGCATCCGAAGCGAGATAGATCGCCGCTGCCGCCATATCCTCGGCCACACCGATACGCTTGTTGGGGATGTTGGTGGCAACGGCATCGCCATGGTCGCGTGCAGCGCGGTTCATATCCGATGCAAAGGCGCCCGGAGCGATTGCGGTAACATTGATCTGATCCTGCACCAGCCGCGCTGCCATGCGCTTGGTGAGGTAGAGGATGGCCGACTTGGACGCATGATAGCTATAGGTTTCCCAGGGGTTCAGGCGAATGCCGTCGATCGAACCGATGTTGATGACCTTCGCCGGATGCGCCTTGGTCGCCGCGGCCTTGAGCAGCGGATAGAGCGCTTGCGTCAGGAAGAAGGGGCCTTTGACGTTGAGGTCCATGACCTTGTCCCAGCCTGCTTCGGGGAACTCTTCGAACGGCGCACCCCAAGCGGCGCCTGCATTGTTGACGAGGATATCGAGCTTCGACTCGCGCTCCGCCAGCGCCGCGGCCAACGCCTTGCAGCCTTCGACTGTCGAGACGTCCATCGGCAGCGGGATGCAGTTGGGGCCCAGTTCGGCCGCGGTCTGCTCGCAGGCGTCGGCCTTGCGCGCGTTGATATAAACTTTGGCGCCTGCCGCGATAAAGCCCTCGGCCATATGGCGACCGAGATTCTTCGATCCGCCGGTGACAAGCGCGACGCGGCCTTCAAGGCTGAACAGTTTTTTCAGGTCCATTATTTGTCTCCTTCATTTCCCCTCCCGCTTGCGGGAGGGGTTTGGGGAGGGAGCGAGCGCAGCGAGCCTTGCGGCTTTTCAGGCCATCCCCCGGCCCCTCCCGCAAGCGGGAGGGGGGATTAGTAACCGTTTAGTTTGGCCACGCGATCTGCGTGGAAATAGATGTCACCCATGAACTCGGCCAAAGCGCGGTCGCGCTTCATGTAAAGGCCGATATCATATTCGTCGGTCATCCCGATGCCGCCGTGCATCTGCACGCCTTCGCGTACCGAAAGGCAGCAGGCGAGGCCCGCTTTGGCCTTTGCGACCGATGCGTAAAGCTCCGCCCGTGGATCATCTTCATCGAGTAAGTTCTGCGCCTTGAGCACGGCAGAGCGGGCCATTTCCATTTCGCCATAGAGGTGCGCGGCACGGTGCTGCAGCGCCTGGAATTCACCGATGACACGTCCGAACTGCTTGCGCTGTTTCAGATAATCGAAGGTTAGGTCCATCGCGCCGGTGCCGACGCCAACCATTTCGGCGGCCGATCCGGTGCGTCCGGCGTTGAGCATCTTTGCAAGGACAGTCCAGCCGCCATCGACATCGCCAATCACGGCGTCGGCGGTTACCTCCACGCCATCAAACGCCATACGCGCCGCCATAGCCGAGTCGACTGTACGCGCTGCATCCATCGAAAGCCCCGCTGCGTCCTTCTCGACAGCAAACAGCGTCAATCCGTCTGTTTCGCCAACGGCACCGCCGGTGCGGGCAGCCACGATCAGCATGTCGGCAGACCTTCCCTGCACGACAAATTGCTTGGCACCGTTCAGCCTGAAGCCGTTGCCGCTGCGTTCTGCCTTCAGCGCGATTTTTTCCGGATGATGCTTCTTGCCTTCTTCGATCGCGATGCCGATCACGGTTTCACCAGCAAGGATACCGGGAAACCAGCGATCGCGCATCGCCTTGTCGGCTGCCTTCAGCGCCTCGGCAGCAACCACAGAGGTCGACAGGAAAGGCGAGGGCGAAAGGTTGCGACCGATTTCCTCAAGTACGATGCCCGCCTCGATATGGCCCATGCCCAGCCCGCCATCGGCTTCGGGAATCAGGATGCCGGTGAAGCCCATTTCGGCAAACTGCTTCCACAGATCGTGGCTGAAGCCATCCTTGCAATCCATGTCCCGATATTTGCGCAGATGCGCGACGGGGGCTTCGGTGCTCATGAAATCGCGCGCGCTGTCGCGTAGCATCGACTGGTCTTCGTTATATGTCATTGCCATTGGTCAGGCTCCCGGCATGTCGAGAATGCGTTTAGCGACGACGTTGAGCATTACCTCGCTCGTGCCGCCTTCGATCGAATTGGCCTTGGTGCGTAGCCAGTCGCGCGCGCGCTTGCCGCCGTGCGAGCGTTCGCTTTCCCATTCGAGCGCATCGCTGCCGCCAGCAGCCATGACGAGTTCGTGGCGCTTTTTGTTGAGCTCGGTTCCGATATATTTCATCAGGTTCGAGTAGGCGGGATGCGCCTTGCCGGTTTTCCATTCGTCCATGAAGCGTTCGCTGTGCGCACGGAAGGCGAGGCTTTCGACGTCGAACATGGCAAGCTGGGCGCGCAGGATCGGTTCATCGCCGAGTGCATCCTTGAAGCCGCCGCCGAGCGAGGCCGTGCCGCCATCGCCGCCCATGCCAGAGATCATCTCACGTTCATGGCCGAGCAGATATTTGGCGACGTCCCAGCCGCGGTTGAGTTCGCCGACAATCTGGTGCTTGGGCACGACGACATTGTCGAAAAAGGTTTCGCAAAAGGGCGAATTGCCCGAGATCAGCTTGATCGGCTTGGTCGAAACGCCGGGCGTTTCCATGTCGAACAGCAGGAAGCTGATGCCCTGATATTTGTTCGCCTTGTCGGTGCGGACAAGGCAGAAAATCCAGTCCGCCTTGTCGGCATAGCTGGTCCAGATTTTCTGGCCGTTGACCACCCAATGGTCGCCCTTGTCTTCGCCAAAGGTCTGCAACGAAACAAGATCAGACCCCGAACCCGGTTCGGAATAGCCCTGACACCAGCGGATTTCGCCGCGCGCGATCTGGGGCAGGTAGTGGCGCTTCTGCTCTTCGCTGCCGAATTTGAGCAGCGCCGGGCCGAGCATCCAGATGCCGAAGCTGTTGAGCGGGCTGCGTGCCCCGGCGCGCGCCATTTCCTGACGGAAAATCTTGGTTTCGGCAGGCGAAAGGCCAGCGCCGCCATATTCCTTTGGCCAATCGGGAACGGTCAGGCCTTTTTCGGCACATCGTTCCATCCACTGCTTTTGGGCCTCGCTCTGGAAAACGAAATTGCGTCCACCCCAACAGGTGTCGTCGTCGCTTTTGATCGGTGTTTTCATTTCGGGGGGGCAGTTGGCCTCGATCCACGCCCTGATTTCCGTCCGGAATGCTTCCAGCTCGCTCATCGGGATTCTCCTAAAAAGTGCCGAATCACTATGTCTCTTTGTGCGCTTTACGCAAGCGTCAACTTGCGAGCTGTGCTTTCCGTAACGGCATTTTTGCGCCCGTTGACCGGAGCTTTTTATGCCGACAGGATGGCGGGGAGAGAGTCGGGATAAGGAGAGGAATATGAGATTCGCTGGAAAGACGGCGGTCGTCACGGGCGCGGCATCGGGCATCGGCAAGGCAACCTGCCTCAGGCTTGCAGAGGAAGGCGCAACCGTCATTGCCGGCGATATTGACGAAGCTGGTGGCAGCGAACTTGCCGCCACCTCGAACGGAAAAATCTTCTTCAGGCGCACCGATGTCTGCAACGTCGATGATATCAAGGCGCTGATGGATTTCGCGGCTGAAAAGACTGGCGGCATCGATATTGTCTTCAACAATGCGGGCGCGCCGGGCGATCGTGCGACGATTGACGAGATCGAACCCGAGGGGTGGGACCGGACGATGGACCTGCTGTTGCGATCGGTGGCGATGGGCATCCGTTATGCGGTGCCGTATATGAAAGGGCGCAAGGGCGCGTCGATCGTCAATACGGCAAGTGTTGCAGCGCTGGGTGCGGGCTATTCGCCTTCGGCCTATGCCGTTGCCAAAATCGGGGTGTTGCACCTGTCCAAAATGGCGGCGGCGGAACTTGCGCGCTATGACATTCGCGTCAACGCGATCTGCCCGGGCTTCATCAAGACCAACATCTTTGCGGCCGCGCTCGAAGTACCGGCAGAACAGCGCGATGCCGCCAATGTCGTGATCCACGAAGTTGCCAATGACGCGCAACCGGTAAAGGGCGGCGGCAATCCCGAAGATATCGCTTCGATGGTGGCCTATCTCGCCAGCGATGAGGCGCGCTTCATCACCGGCACGCATATGGTGGTCGATGGCGGCATTACGATCGGCCCGCGCCATAGCTGGGATGAAAACGCCCCGGCGATGTTCGATTCGGTCGCAAGCTTTGCCGAAGCGGCCAAGGAATGACCATTACCTCGGACGGACGCGTTCCGACCCGCATCAAATTCTTTCACGGCTTTGGCAGCATTGCCTATGGCGTGAAGGAGAACGGCTTTTCGACCTTCCTCCTGCTGTTCTACAATCAGGTGATCGGGATGGATGCCCGGCTGGTTGGTGCAGCACTGGCGATTGCAATGGTCGTCGATGCCTTTGCCGATCCGATCATCGGGCATATGAGCGACCGCACCTATTCGCGCTGGGGCAGGCGCTTGCCCTGGCTCTACCTTGCCGCAGTTCCGCTGGCGGCCTCGTGGATGCTGCTCTGGCATCCGCCGGGGCTGGAGGGGTGGCAGGCCTTTGGCTATCTGGTCGTGACAGCCATTCTCGTTCGAACGCTGGTATCGGCTTGCGAAGTGCCGTCGGTGGCGATCCTGCCCGAACTGACACAGGATTATGACGAGCGGACCAAGCTGATGCGGCTGCGCTATCTGTTTGCCTGGGCAGGCGGGCTGCTCATGCTGTTCCTCGCTTATGGCGTATTCCTCGTTTCGGACAAGGAGGGCGAGGTCGGGCAGCTGCTGGCCGACGGCTATTGGCTCTACGGGATTACCGGCGCCTGCCTGATGGCGTTCACCGTCCTGCTCTCCGCGATAGGGCAGCATGAACGGCTCGCCCATCTGCCCGCCACGCAGCCGGACAAAACCACCGTGGCGCAGGCCATGCGGGAGATCTGGCATTCGGTTTCGCACCCGACCTATCTGGTGCTGATTTCCGCCGTTGCCTTTGCCGCGGTCAGCACGCAGGTCACCTATGTCCTGTCCAACTATCTGTACATCTTCGTCTGGCGTTTCCCGGAACGCTGGTTTCAGGCCTATCCCTGGTTGCTGTTTGGCAGCGTCATCATTGCATTCTTCCTTGTCGCCTATTTCAACAAGCTGTGGGGCAAGAAGGATTCGGCCTTCCGCTTCATCTTCATCAATGCGGGTTTCTGGATCACGCCATTCCTGCTGTTTCTGGCCGGTTTCTGGCCGCAAACCGGCAGCAATCTTTCCACCGCGATGGTGTTCGCTTTCTTCTTCATCGCCAATTGCTCGGGCGTGATTATCCAGATTTCGGTGGCGTCGATGATCGCCGATGTGGTCGAGGTGACCGAGGAGCATACCGGGCGGCGTTCGGAAGGGCTGCTCTATGCCGGCAACCTGTTCGTCCAGAAATGTGCGACGGGGGCAGGCATATTGATCGGCGGTTTCATCATCTCGATGGCCGGGCTTCCGGAGAAGGCAGACCCTGCAAATGTTCCCGCGCCCGTCATCGACAGCCTTGTGATTGCCTATATCAGCACGATCGTTGTGCTGGGGCTGGGCACGCTTTGGCGGATCCGCAAATTCCCGATCACGCGTGCCGACCATGAAGAACGTGTACGGCGGCTTGCGGATGGCGAAAAAACAGTTGAAGCAGGGGCCGGATAGGCCCAAGGAAATCCAGTTAACTGGACGATTAAAAAGAGGACGACTCGCATGGACTTTACCTTCACCGAACGCGAAACCTACTGGCGCGACCGTATCCGGAACCATATCGACACCTACCTCCGTCCGCGTGTCGCAGATTACAAGAAAGAGGATGCAACCGGCGAGCGCTGGAAGGTGTTGCAAGTCGTTGAAGAGGAAAAAGCGCGCGCCAAGGCTGCCGGGCTCTGGAACCTGTTCATGCCGCCGCAGGGGGCCAACCCGCACCTCGATACCACGGTAGAGTTTGACGGCCCGCAACTGACCAATGTCGAATATGCACTGTGCGCGGAGGAAATGGGCCGTGTCGGCTTTGCGTCCGAAGTGTTCAACTGCTCGGCCCCCGACACCGGCAATATGGAAGTCTTCCACCGCTACGGCACTGCCGAGCAGAAGAAGAGGTGGCTGGTGCCGCTGATGAATGGCGAAATCCGCTCGGCCTTCCTGATGACCGAACCGGCGGTCGCCTCGTCCGACGCCACCAATATCGAAACCCGCATGGTGCGCGATGGTGACGAATATGTCATCAACGGCACCAAATGGTGGTCGTCGGGTCTGGGCGATCCGCGCTGCAAGGTTGCGATCGTGATGGGCAAGACCGACACCGGCGCGCAGAAGCACCAGCAACAGTCGCAGATCATTGTGCCGATGGACGCGCCGGGCGTGAACATCCTGCGCCATTTGCCGGTTTTCGGTTATGACGATGCGCCGCATGGCCATATGGAAGTTGAACTGAAGGACGTCCGCGTTCCTGTGGATAATGTGATCCTTGGCGAAGGTCGCGGTTTTGAAATCGCGCAGGGTCGCCTTGGGCCGGGCCGCATCCACCACTGCATGCGCACCATCGGCGTTGCCGAAGAGTCGCTGGAAAAAATGTGCCGACGCCTGACCAGCCGCGTCGCATTCGGCAAGACCATTGCAGAACACAGCGTCTGGCACGAACGGATTGCCCGCGCACGCATCGACATCGAAATGACGCGTCTGCTCTGCCTGAAGGCAGCGCAGATGATGGACACGGTGGGCAACAAGGCGGCTGCCAACGAGATTGCGATGATCAAGGTTCAGGCACCGAACATGGCGCTCCAGATCATCGACGATGCCATCCAGGCGCATGGCGGCGGCGGCGTTTCCGAAGATTTCGGCCTGGCTTCGGCCTGGGCGCATCAGCGGACGCTGCGTCTCGCCGACGGTCCGGATGAAGTTCACAACCGTGCCATTGCCCGCATGGAACTGGGCAAATATGGCGGTGTCCGCGGCGGCGTAGAACTGTCGAGTGGCAATCTGGCGGTGACGCGCTGATGAAAGCTGCTGTCCTTATCGAACCGGGCAAACCGCTCGAAATAGAAACCCTGCAAATCTCCAAACCGGGGCCGCATGAGGTGCTTATCCGCAATGCGGCCTGCGGGCTGTGCCATTCGGACCTGCACTTCATCGAAGGCACCTATCCGCATCCGTTGCCCGCTGTGCCGGGCCACGAAGCGGCGGGTATTGTCGAAGCGGTGGGTTCGGAAGTCCGCACGGTAAAGCCGGGCGATGCCGTCATCACCTGCCTTTCCGCCTTTTGCGGGCATTGCGAATTTTGCGTCACCGGGCGCATGTCGCTCTGCCTTGGGGCGGACACGCGCCGGAACCCTGACGAGCCTTCGCGCCTCTCGCGGCCCGATGGCTCGCCGGTCAACCAGATGCTCAATCTTTCGGCCTTTGCCGAAATGATGCTGATCCACGAACATGCCTGCACCCGCATCGACCCCGAAATGCCGCTCGACCGGGCGGCGGTGATCGGCTGCGCGGTGACAACCGGGGCGGGCACGATCTTCAATGCCTGCAAGGTGACGCCGGGCGAAACCGTTGCCGTGGTCGGCTGCGGCGGGGTTGGCCTTGCCACGATCAACGCGGCGAAGATTGCCGGGGCAGGGCGGATCATCGCGGCAGACCCGATCCCCGAAAAGCGCGAACTGGCGAGGAAGCTGGGCGCGACCGACCTGGTCGATGCCCTGGCCGACGATGCCGCTGCGCAGATTATCGATCTGACTAACGGCGGTGTCGATCATGCGGTCGAGGCGGTCGGGCGTCCGGCATCGGGCGAACTGGCGGTGAAATCGCTGCGGCGCGGCGGCACCGCCACCATCCTTGGCATGATGCCGCTGCAACATTCGGTCGGCCTGTCGGCTATGGACCTGCTTTCGGGCAAGAAACTGCAAGGGGCAATCATGGGCGGCAACCGCTTCCCGGTCGATATGCCGCGCCTTGTCGATTTCTACATGCGCGGGCTGCTCGATCTCGACAGCATCATCGCCGAGCGTATCCCGCTTGAGCAGATCAATGAAGGTTTTGAAAAGATGAAGAAGGGCGATAGTGCGCGCAGCGTCATCGTGTTCGATCAATGAGCGACGCGGCTGCCATGAATGCCGAGGAAGCCTTTGTCGGCACGGTCGAACCTGAAGGTGCGGACAAGCTTGACGAAGGCCGCCTCACCGAATGGATGCAGGCCAATGTGGAGGGCTTCAAGGGCCCCTTGCACCTGACCAAGTTCAAGGGCGGGCAATCGAACCCGACTTACAAGATCGCGGCGGAATCGGGCAATTATGTGCTGCGGCGCAAGCCATTCGGCCCGCTGCTGCCTTCTGCCCATGCGGTCGATCGCGAATATAAGGTGCAGGCCGGGATGTACAAAACCGGCTTTCCGGTCGCCCGGCAATATGGCCTGTGCACCGACGACGATGTGCTCGGCAGCTGGTTCTATGTCATGGGCATGGTCGATGGCCGTACCATCTGGAACGGTGCGATGCCGGGCAGCACACCTGCGGAACGTCACGCGGTCTATTGCGAGATGTTCGATGTGCTCGCGCAGTTGCACAATACGCCGATCGAGGCGGCGGGGCTGGAGGAGTTTGGCAAGCCCGGCAACTATTTCGGTCGCCAGGTCGATCGCTGGACAAAGCAGTACCGCCTTTCGGAAACCGAAACCATGTCAGGGATGGAGCGGCTGATCGAATGGTTGCCCGCGACCCTGCCCGAACAGACCCGCACCAGCGTGGTCCATGGCGATTTCCGCATCGACAATGCCATTTTCGATCATAACGGCCCGAAATGCCTCGCTGTGCTCGATTGGGAATTGTCGACATTGGGCGATCCGCTTGCCGATTTCTCCTATGTCGCGATGGCATGGGTGACGGAAAATGGCGGCCGTTCCGGCGTCAAGGATCTGGACCGCAAGGAACTGGGTATTCCAGAGCTTGAGGAAATGGTCGAACGCTATTGCACCGCAACCGGTCGCGACAGCATCCCCGATCTCAACTGGTATCTTGCCTATAATTTCTTCCGCCTCGCCGGCATCATGCAGGGCATCAAGAAGCGGGTGATTGACGGCACCGCCAGCTCCGCGCATGCCAAGGCGATGTCCGACCGCGTCACCCCGCTGGTCGACAAGGCGTTGGAATTTGCGGTGAAGGCCGGAGCGTAAGTCAGCGTCGCCCCGGTGAAGGCCGGGGCCGCAGCAGGTTTGCTCGAAACCTGCTGCGTAAACTTCCAGCGGCCCCAGCCTGCGCTGGGGCGACGATTTTGGAGGATGTATGAGTCTTTTCGACATGACCGGGCAGGTCGCGCTCATCACCGGATCATCGCGCGGTATCGGCAGGGCGATTGCCGAGGAAATGGCCGAGCATGGCGCGAAGGTCGTAATATCCAGCCGCAAGATCGACGCCTGTGAGGAAGTCGCTGCCACGATCAACGCGAAACATGGCGCGGGCACCGCTGTGGCCATCGCCGCCAATATCTCGTCAAAGGAAAGTCTGCAGCAACTGGTCGACGAAACTCGAAAGGCGTTTGGAAAGATCACCGCTCTGGTCTGCAACGCGGCCTCCAACCCTTATTATGGCGCTGCAGGTGGGATCAGCGACGACCAGTTCCGCAAGATACTCGACAACAATATCCTGTCGAACCACTGGCTGATCCATATGGTGGCGCCCGAAATGCTCGAACGCGGCGAAGGATCGGTGACGGTCATTTCCTCGATTGCCGGAATCAAGGGATCGACCGTCATCGGTGCCTATGCGATTTCAAAGGCTGCGGACATGCAATTGGCGCGCAACCTGGCCGAAGAATTCGGGCCGAAAGGGGTGCGGGTGAACTGCATCGCGCCGGGGCTGATCAAGACCGATTTTGCGCGTGCGCTGTGGGAAAATCCGGATAATCTGGAGGTTGCGACCCGTCGCTCGTCGCTGCGTCGCATTGGCGAACCGCACGAGATTGCGGGTGCCGCGGTATTCCTTGCGAGCAGGGCAGGCGGATTTACAACCGGACAAACCATCGTCATCGACGGCGGCAACACGATTTCAGGAGGATGAGCATGGGCGCTTTGGCAGGCAAGACAGCAATCATAACAGGCGCCGGTTCGGGCATCGGCCGGGCATCGGCGCTGCGCTTTGCCGCAGAGGGTGCCAAACTGGTGATCGGCGACAAGACCGATGCGGTGTTCGAAACCGCCAAGCTGGTGGAGGCTGCGGGTGGCACCGTCACCGCGCTGCAGATCGATGCCGGGGTCGAGGCCGATGTCGTCAGCCTCGTTGAGACGGCAAAGGCGAACTATGGCGGCCTCGATGTTGCCTTCGCCAATGCCGGGATCATCGGCGATATGGGCGGGATTTTCGAAATTGACCCGGCCACAATGGCCGAAACCTTCCGCGTTAATGTGATCGGCCCTGCTCTGATGGTCAAACATGCGGGCAAGGCGATGGTCGATCAGGGCCGCGGCGGCGCGATCGTGCTGACCGCCAGCGTTGCAGGCCTCAATTCGGGCGCGGGCCCGCTGACCTATTCGGCATCGAAGGCAGGCGTTATCAACCTTGCCAAGACGGCGGCGCAGCAACTCACGACATCGGGCGTGCGGGTGAATGCGATCTGCCCCGGCCTCACCGAAACCGGGATGACCAAGCCGACCTTCGATTATGCCCGTTCGAAGGATGTGATGCACAAGGTCGGCCAGCTGAACCCGCTGAAGCGCGCGGCACAGGCCGAAGAACTCGCCAACGTCGCGCTGTTCCTTGCCTCCGATCAGGCGAGCTATGTCAACGGGCAGGCGATTGCGGTCGATGGCGGGCTCACCAGCTCGCATCCGGTGACGCGGCAATTATTGGGGCAAACGGCGCATTGATGCCGGAAATATATCAACCACGTCATGCTGAACTTGCTTCAGCATCCATCGTGCCTCTCAAGCCCAAGGGTGGAGAGGAGAAATGGACCCTGGAGCCGAACGCGTGCTTGCACAAACAAGTTCAGGGTGACGGTGTTTTTTTTTGGAGAGTTTAGTTGAGCAACACAAACCCGCTAGAACTCGGCTTCCTGCCGGACCGGCTCGACCGGATCGGCGCGCATATCCAGGCGAAATATCTCGACAGCGGCAAGCTGCCCTTTGGCGCGCTGCTCATCGGGCGCGGCGACGACATCGCCCACATATGGGCCTCGGGCGTCGAACAGGATGCCATTTTCCGCATCGCCAGCATGACCAAGCCGATCACCTCGATCGCCTTCATGCAACTGGTCGAACAGGGCAAGGTCGCGCTGAGCGAACCGGTCGCAAAATATATCCCCGAATTTGCCGATCTGGGCGTGTTCGTGAATGGCGGGGGCAATGTGCCCTTTGCGACACGCCCGCCAACGACGCGGCTCAACATCATCGATGTGCTGCGCCACACCACCGGCTTCACCTACAGCTTTCAGGAACGCACGCCGGTCGATGCGGCCTATCGCAAGACCGAGCTTGAGCACTGGATGAAGAATGACAGCCAGAGCTTCATCGACCATTTGGCGCAGATCCCGCTCGAATTCGATCCCGGCACCAGCTGGAACTATTCGGTTTCGACCGATGTTCTCGGCATATTGGTCGAACGTATTTCGGGCCAGTCGCTCGGTGACTATTTCCGCGAGCATATCTTCGAACCGTTGGGCATGAAGGATACCGGGTTCAGGGTAGCGGGCGATGAGGCGCACCGCATTCCGCCCTGCTATGCCTTCCACCCCAGGGACAAGATGGTGCTCACCGACAAGGCTGGTGCCGAAAGCCTGTGGGCGCAGGGCTGGAAATTCGAATCGGGCGGCGGCGGGCTTGCCTCGACTCTCCATGATTATCACCGTTTCTGCCGGATGCTGCTCAACGGCGGCGCATTGGATGGCGTGCAGATCGTCAGCCCCAAGACGCTCGAACTGATGACCGCAAACCATCTGCCCGGCGGCGGCGATCTGACGCAGCATTCGAAATCCTTGTTCAGCGAGGCGGAAAATGCGGGCATCGGTTTCGGCCTCGGTTTTGCCTGCAATATCGATCCCGCTGCGACGATGCTGGCCGGATCGAAGGGTGAGTTCTACTGGGGCGGCATGTATTCCACGGCCTTCCTCGTCGATCCGGTCGAAGATCTGATCATGGTTTTCATGACGCAGCTTGCGCCTTCGTCGACCTACCCGATCCGGCGTGAAATTCGCACGATGATGTATGCGGCATTGGCCGCCTGACAACTGGAGACAGAGAATGCAATCGGTAACCACATCGCAGGACGGCGAAGTCCTCGTCCTTTCGGTCAACAACCCGCCGGTCAACGCGCTGAGCTGGCATGTGCGCCAGGGCATTTCGGACGGCATCGAACAGGGGCTGACCGATGACAGCGTCAAGGCGATTGTCATCCGCTGCGAAGGGCAAACTTTCATCGCAGGCGCCGACATCACCGAATTCGGAAAAGCCCCGCAAGGGCCGGATTTCAACGCCGTGCTCAACACCATCGAAACCGCGACCAAGCCGGTGATCGCCGCGATCCACGGAACGGCGCTGGGCGGCGGCCTCGAAACCACTTTGGTCTGCCATTACCGTATTGCCGTGCCTTCGGCGAAGCTGGGCGTGCCCGAAGTTAAGCTCGGCCTGCTGCCCGGCGCCGGCGGCACACAGCGCCTGCCGCGGCTTGTCGGCATCGAACAGGCGGCGGTGATGACCTCGCTCGGCGAACCGATCTCTGCGCAAAAGGCGCTCGACACCGGCCTGATCGACAAGCTGGCGGGCGAAGACAGCCTTGCCGCCGATGCAGTTGCCTTTGCGCGCGAATGCGTCGCCAAGGGGCCGCGCCACACCCGCGACCTGCCGGTGAAGGGCGACACATCGATCATCGCCAAACTTGAGGCAGAGAATGCCCGCAAGTGGAAGGGCTTTGACGCACCCTATGCCAATTTGCGCTGCGTTGCCGCCGCAGCCGAAAATCCGAACATCGAAGATGGTCTGAAATTCGAACGCGGCGAATTTCTGAAGCTGATGTCGGGCAGCCAGTCGGCGGCGCAGCGGCACATGTTCTTCGCCGAACGTCAGGCGGCAAAGATCGATGGCCTGCCCAAGGATACCCAACTGCGCGACATCAAAAAGGTCGGCGTGATCGGTGCGGGCACCATGGGCGGCGGCATCACGATGAATTTCCTGCAGAAGGGCATTCCCGTCACCATCGTCGAGATGGTGCAGGAAAATCTCGATCGCGGGGTCGGGGTGATCCGCAAGAATTACGAAGCCTCGGCCGCCAAGGGCCGCTTTCCCGCCGATCAGGTTGAAAAAATGATTGGGTTGCTCACGCCTTCGCTCAGCCTTGACGATCTGGCCGATTGCGACCTTGTTATCGAGGCGGTGTATGAGAGCATGGACGTCAAGAAAGAGGTGTTCGGAAAGCTCGACGCTATCTGCAAGCCCGGCGCGATCCTTACATCGAACACCAGCTATCTCGATGTCAACGAGATTGCGGCATCGACCTCGCGCCCGCAGGACGTGGTGGGCATGCACTTCTTCTCGCCCGCCAATGTGATGAAGCTGCTGGAGGTCGTGCGCGGCGACAAGACAGCCGACGACGTGCTGGCGACGGCGATGGCCATCGGTAAGAAAATCGGCAAGATCGCGGTCGTCGCGGGCGTGTGCCACGGCTTTATTGGCAACCGTATGCTCAGCCAGCGCCAGATACCGGCCAACGCTTTGCTGATGGAGGGCGCCTCGCCCGAACAGATCGACAATGTATTCACCGATTTCGGTTTTCCGATGGGGCCGTTCCAGATGGCCGACCTTGCCGGGATGGATATCGGCTGGCACCGCGATACCAGCAAAGAGCCGACCAATGTGCGCGAGGCCATGTGCCTTGCCGGTCGCTTCGGCCAGAAAAACGGCAAGGGCTTTTACGATTATGACGAAAAGCGCAACCGCACGCCCAGCGCCGAAGCGCTGGCCATCATCGAGGATTTCCGCAGCCGCTCGAACATGCAGAAACGCGAAGTGTCCGATCAGGAAATCATCGAACGCTGCCTCTATCCGATGGTGAACGAAGGCTATCTGATCCTGGAAGAAGAAAAGGCGCAGCGCGCATCCGACATCGATGTCGTCTGGATTTACGGCTATGGCTGGCCGGTCTATCGCGGTGGCCCGATGTTCTGGGGCGATCTTGAAGGGCCCAAAAAGATTGTCGAGGCGTTGGAGCGTCAGGGCGTGACAGTTGCTGAATCGCTGAAGGCCAAAGCCGCCTGATTTTGGGTCGTCGCCGGTGAGTTGAAGCTCTCCGGCGACAGGCCGAAAATGAACAACGGTTCATCCTGCGACTCTGGCAAGTCGCCGACTACATATTGTGGCGAAACCCCGCTCCGGCCATCAGGCTACCACAAAATAAAGGTTCGGGGTCGCTTTCCACATGTTCCGCAAGAAATTTGTCGCCGCTCTCGGCGCACTTGTCCTTCTCATTCCCGCTCAGGCGATGGCGCTGCAATGCGCGCCCTTTGCCCGCGATGTTTCGGGCATCGAGATTTTCGGCAATGCAGGAACCTGGTGGGGTCAGGCCGCGGGCAAATATGCGCGCGGCAATGAGCCCAAGGTTGGCGCCGTCATCGCCTTCAAGCCGACCCGTTCGATGCCCATCGGCCATGTAGGCATGGTCAGCAAGATTGTTTCGGATCGCGAAGTGCTGATCGATCATGCCAACTGGTCGGTGATCAACGGTCGTCGCGGCCAGATCGAGCGCGGCGCGCGCGTTTTGGACGTATCGGCAGCGGGCGACTGGAGCGAGGTTCGCGTCTGGTACGCGCCGGTAAAGGGCCTCGGAACGTCGAGCTATCCGCTTTTCGGCTTCATCTACAAGGATGGCGCAGGCAACGCAGCCTGATCAGCTATCCAGCGGCTTTGGCGTGTCGTCCAGCGCCTTGCGGCCCCAGACGATCAGATACAGCAATGCTGCTGCCATCAGCAGGAATGTCGCCGGTTCCCACCAGTTGAACAAAGCGATACCAATGGCGGGCGTGACGATATAGGCGGAGCCGTTGATCGAGGCAATCTTGCCCGCGACATCGCCTTGCTCGAACCGGCGCACAGCCAGCGAGGCCCCGGCATTGAAGCCCGGCCGGTACAATCCGAAACCGAGCGACGCCAATGCAAAGCCCAGCGTGATACCGTAAAAATCAAAGCTCACGCCGACCAGTGCGATGCCGAGCAGGGCAAGGAATGAACCCCACAGTATCGAAGCACGCGGGCCGATCGACAGGATCGGGATCAGCCCCCATTGCGCGAGCAAGGTAGCCATCGCGCCGACGAACATCACCGATCCGGTGGCCTCGACTGTTTCCTTGGGCAGATCGTGCAGGCCAAGCCGGTCGCGGACCAGGAAACCCACGACGCCGAGCATGATTGCCTGCGCATGGCCGCCGATCAGACCGGCCATCAGCCAGCTTGCAAGGCGCGCATCGCGCCACGGCAGGCGCACTTCTTCGCGCGGCAGGGCGTTGTCTTCCTCGACACCTTCCTCGACTTCGGGCTGGTTGACCGAAGCTGCCGACGGGTAGGAGGTGACAATCCCGCGCGCGGCAAAACGCGGCGTATCGTTGGGCAGGCGGAGCTTGAGGCCGATGAGGACCAATACGCCAAAGCTGGCGAACACCACCAGCGGCCCGGCCAGTCCGAACGGCTCGAAAATCAGGAAATGGGCGAGGGCAGGGCCGATCACCGTTCCCAGCCCGAAGGACGATGCCAGCAGCGACAGCGCCTTGGCGCGCTCCTCGCGTTCGGTACGCGCGGCGATATAAGCCTGCACTGCAGGCGGGGCGGCAGAGCCGAAGCCGCCATAGAGGCTGCGGAAAATTGCAAAGATGATGAAGGTCGCGGCGGGCGCGATGAAGCCTTCAAGGCCGAGCCAGAGCACCAGCCCGCACAGGCCCATCGATGCGACAAAGCCGATCACGCCCACGGTCATCAGCAATTTGCGCCCGCGTTTGTCCGATTGCCGGGCCCATTTGGGGGCGGTCAAGACCCAGAGCAATGCCGACCAGCTGAAGGCGAGACTCACCCAGACGTCTGCTATTTTGAGCTGACTGGCGATTGCGGGCAGGGCAGACTGCATTGCCGTGTTGCCCGCTGCTGCAACCAGCATCACCAGGAACAGGATCGTTACCCGGTCGGCGGGAATGGCGGCGCTTTTGGGCATTATGGCTTCCCCCAGTCATGGCTGCGGGTGATGGAGGCCACATGCAGGTCGTACCAGCTGTACCAGCGGTTGCGCCCGGCATCGCGGATGGCCTTGTGCTCGGGATGGTCGCGCCACGCTCTGGCGGCTTCCTCATCGGCCCAGTAACTGACGGTGATGCCGATGCGGTCTTCGCCGCGCGCCGTATCCACGCCCAGATAGCCGGACTGCGCCTTGGCCAGCCCAGCCATCGCATCCGCCGCCAGCGCATAGCCCGCATCGTCGGCCAGTGTCCGTTCGGAAACAAAGATGACGGCGACAGCGCTGGGCGGATAAGTCGGCATGCTCCACCCATAGAAGTGACTTTACGTTCGGGGCAACCCCGCAGCCGCTTTCAATCCATTTTTTTGCTTAACCCGCTTGCATCGCGGGCGCGCATTTGCGAGTGCAGGGTATTGCTGTATTACAAGCCTAAGGCGGATAGATGAACGACAGTTCGGTAGCCCTGACTTCAAAGGTTGAGCGTATCAAAACATCGGTGAAAAGATTCTTCGGGCCTTGGGGTGTGTTCTTCAAGGGATTTCTGAAGCATCCGGTGATGGTCGGCTCGATCATCCCCTCATCGCGCTGGACAGTGCAGAAAATGCTCGCCCCGGTGAAGTGGGACGAATGCAAGCTGTTCGTCGAATATGGCCCTGGCGTCGGCACTTTCTGCCAGCCGGTGCTCGATCGGCTGCGCAAGGATGCAACGCTGCTGGTGATCGACACCAACCCCGATTTCATCGAGTTTCTGCGCAAGCATTTCCGCGACAGCCGCTTTATCGCGGTGCACGGTTCGGCAGCGGATGTGAACGAGATTATCCGCGAATTCGGCTTTGAACATGCCGATTATGTGCTCTCGGGCCTGCCCTTTTCGACGCTGCCCGGCGATCTGGGGCCGAAAATTGCAGAGGAAACCGGCAAGGCGATCCGCCCCGGCGGTGCCTTCCTTGTCTATCAGTTCCGCGCCCGTGCGCGCGATTTCATGGAGCCGCATTTCAAGCGGATCGATAACGGCTTTGAATTCTGGAACATCCTGCCCTGCTATCTGTTTTGGGGCTGGAAAGGCTGAGGCTAACGCCCCGGCAAGCGCTTCTGCATCATCTGGGTGATGCGTAGAGAGATGCGACGTCCGATATTATAGTCGACGCTGTTCACCAGCAGATAGGCAAAGGACCAGCGCAGCCGGTTGAACCACGAAAGCCGCACGCGGTGCAGTTCGGCGGTTTGGGCTTCGCTTTGTTGCGCCAGGCCATCGGCCAGATCGCGCAGATAATCGGCAAGATCGGCATCGTGAATGCGCAGCATCAATTCCTTGTTGATGAACAGGCTGCGGATATCGAGATTGGCAGAGCCGATATAGGCGGCATCGTCGATAACGAGCAATTTGGCGTGCAGAAGGCGCGGCTGAAATTCGCAAATCCGCACGCGCCGTTTGAGCAGATAGCCATAAAGGATGCGCGCCGCGCCGATTGTCGCGCCATTGTCGGTCTTTCCGGCGAGCACCAGCCGCACTGCACCGCCGCTGCGCGCGGTTTTCGCAATCCGGCGCAAAATCGATTGGGTGGGGGAGAAATAGGCGGCGACAATATCGATCAGCCGCGCATTTTGCAGGTCGCGCTTGAGCGACAGCGCCCAGGGCGACAGCCGGTTGGTCGGCCCGCCTACCAGCCATTGCAACGGCCCATCGCCCGGTTGCCAGTCCTTTATCAGGCGGCGCAAAGCGAGCAGCCGGACACCGCCGTCTGCGGACAGTTCGATAAGTTCGGAGAGATAGGCGGATATCCGCGCCACTTGCGGGCCGGAAATGGTGGCCCCCAGATCTTCCCAGCTCTGATCGCCCCGCCGCCCGAAATATTGGTCGGTAATGTTGTAGCCGCCGACAAGCGCATGAATATCATCGAGAATCAGGACTTTCTGGTGGTTGCGGATCACATAGGAAAGCCGCCAGCGCGAACTGAAATAATGGTAGGTGCCCCCCGCATCGACAATCGGCTGGAAAAATGCGGTCGGCACCTTCGACGAACCGAAACTGTCCACGAGCAGCGCGACCTTCACCCCGCGACGGGCCGCATCGACCAGCGCGTCGCGCACTTCGGTGCCGCTCGTGTCATTTTCAAACATGTACATCGACAGCAGGATGCTGCGCTGTGCGGTTGCAATCAGCCGCAGCAGCGCCTGCAATCGGTCCTCGGGCGCGTGCAGGATGTGCAGCCGGTGGCCTGATATGTCGAACCGTTTGCCCGGCAGCAGCAACTGACCATCTGCGTCATTCATGAAAGCGGGATAGGGCGGACCCATCGTCTGCGCAACTGCGGAAGGCCCGCCCGGTCTGCGGTGCTTTTCATTGACAAATCGGGCACCACACCCTAATTGCGCTCGACTTTCCACACATCCAAAGTGATTCAGGAGCCGACATGGCGCGCGTTACCGTTGAAGATTGCATCGATAAGGTCTCGAACCGGTTCGATCTCGTTTTGCTCGCCGCAGAGCGCGCACGCGAGATTTCGGGCGGTGCGGAGCTGACCATTGATCGCGATCGCGACAAAAACCCCGTCGTTGCCCTGCGCGAAATTGCCGAGGAAACCGTTCGCCCGGATCATCTGCAGGAAGGCCTGACGCAGTCGCTGCAAAAGGTTCAGGTCGATGAGGATGAAGAAGTCGATGATATCGGCTCGCTCGCCAAATCGGCAGAGGCGCTGCGCCTCACCGCTGCGGCACCAGCGCGCAGCGCCGGTGTTGCCCGCGACTACGACCGTTAAACACCTACCCTGAGCCTGTCGGTGCCGAAGGCGGGCGAAGCCCAACGGCGCTTAACGGATAGGCGTGCTTCGACAAGCTCAGCACTACGGTGAATTTTAAGTCGGGGTTCCCCCCAACACCCGCATTTTTATCTGGCCGCTTTCCAGCAGCGGCGCGGCTATGGCTGCAATGCGGCCTTGCCGTTCGGTCACCAGCGCGCGGTTGAAGAAGGTGTTGGCGATAACATCGGCGATCTGCAGACCCGCCAGGCGGTGGCTGTGCTCCAACTGTGCGGTGCCGCACGGGCCTACCAGTTGGGCGATATCGGCACGGATGGCGGCGAGGGTTTCGGGGCCGTATCGCCCGTCGTCGATGATGATGCTGTCGCATCCGGGGAGTTCCGGCAGCATCGCGGCGACCACATCTTCGAGCAACGCGGCATAGACGCCCATGTCATGATCGCCGCGATCGGCGTTTTTTTCCGGAACAAGCGCCGAGATCGCAATGCCGACGATGATCTTCGCATCGGCATCCTTGACCAGCTCGAAAATCAGCGCCCGTTCGGCCAGATCGATACGGCTGCCTTTCACTTCGCCATGATAGCCCGTCACCGTGCGAAAGCGCGCGATCAGCGTTTCGGCATTGGCTTCGTCGATATCGATACCGGCCAGGGTCATCACCCCGCGCCCGACACCACCGGATTCATCGCAATAGATAGGCATGACGGGATATTAGCCTGCGCTCACGGGCAGGGATAGCGCTTCTTCATCAGGTCGAACACGGCGGTGGTGACCGAGGTTTTGGGGCGGGCCGTAGCGGGGTAGGACCGCAAATGGGTCATGAACTGGTCGGATGTCATCTTGGTCTTGTCGGGCGGGCAGCTGTGCGGTGGACGCCCGGCTTTCTTGTCGGCTTCCATGCGTGAGCGGTAAGTGGCCCCCGCCGCCTCGGCTTCGGTGCGCAGAAGCTTGATGTCGGGCGATCCCAATGCGCCAAAGCCTTTTGCCTTGAGCGCGTCGGCCTTGGCAAGGAAGGTCGCAACGCTCATCTCGCCTGCGGCCAGAACCGGTGACGCGCCGATCAGCGCAATTGCGCCCGCAGCCAACAGGAATTTCCGCATGTTCACCCTCCGCTCCTCGAAGAAGCGGAAGGTAAGCATGTGGTTTTGAACGGCAAGTTAATAATGCCCGGGCGGTTCAGGCGCCTTGCGGGCTCGCGCTGCCAACGCCCGCACGCTTGCCGCGCCCGGCCTTCGGAATGGCGTTGCCAACCGGCGGGATATTGGTCGGCACGGCGGTCTTGGTGCCGTCGCGTTCAAACTTGCCGGTTTCGAGCAACTGCTTGATTTCTTCGCCCGACAGCGTTTCAAATTCGAGCAATGCTTCGGCCAGCAGGTTCAGTTGCTTGCGATGCTTTTTCAGCAGCGCGGTGGCCTTGGCATAGCCACCTTCGACCAGCTTGCGGATTTCGGAGTCGATCTTTTTCGCTGTTTCGTCCGACATCGCCGAACGCTGGCTGTAGCCATAGCCCAGATAGCCATCCTGCTTTTCTTCATATTGCAGCGGGCCCATTGCGTCGGACATGCCCCATTGGGTCACCATGTCGCGCGCAAGGCCGGTGGCGTACTGGATATCGCCCGATGCGCCGCTGCTCACCTTGTCATAGCCGAAAACCAGTTCCTCGGCGACGCGGCCACCCATGCTGACCGCCAGATTGGCGTGCATCTTGTCGCGGTGATAACTGTAATTGTCGCGTTCGGGCAGGCGCATCACCATGCCGAGGGCACGACCGCGCGGGATGATGGTCGCCTTGTGGATCGGGTCCGATGCCGGTTCATGGATCGCGACGATAGCGTGACCGGCCTCGTGATAGGCGGTCATGCGCTTTTCGTCTTCGGTCATCACCATCGACTTGCGCTCGGTGCCCATCATCACCTTGTCCTTGGCGTCCTCAAACTCCTGCATGGCGACAAGACGCTTCGAGCGGCGCGCGGCGAGCAGCGCGGCCTCGTTGACCAGATTGGCCAAGTCTGCACCCGAAAAGCCCGGTGTGCCGCGCGCAATCACGCGCGGATCGACATCGGGGGCAAGCGGCACCTTTTTCATATGGACTTCGAGGATCTTCACGCGGCCCTCGATATCGGGGCGCGGCACGACAACCTGGCGATCGAAACGGCCGGGGCGCAGCAGCGCGGGATCGAGTACGTCGGGGCGGTTGGTCGCGGCGATGATGATGATACCTTCATTCGCCTCGAACCCGTCCATTTCGACCAGCAGCTGGTTCAGCGTCTGCTCGCGCTCGTCATTCTGGTTGCCAAGGCCTGCACCGCGGCTGCGGCCCACGGCGTCGATTTCGTCGATGAAGACGATGCAGGGGGCGTTCTTCTTGGCCTGATCGAACATGTCGCGCACGCGGCTCGCGCCGACGCCGACGAACATTTCGACAAAGTCCGAACCCGAAATGGTGAAGAAGGGTACGCCTGCCTCACCTGCAATCGCGCGCGCCAGCAAGGTCTTGCCCGTGCCCGGCGAACCGACGAGCAGTGCGCCCTTGGGGATTTTGCCACCAAGGCGGCTGAACTTGTGCGGGTCTTTCAGGAATTCTACGATTTCCTGCAACTCCTCGCGTGCCTCGTCGATGCCGGCGACATCGTCAAACGTCACCCGGCCATGCTTTTCGGTGAGCATCTTGGCCTTGGATTTGCCGAAGCCCATTGCGCCGCCCGCACCGCCGCCTTTCTGCATCTGGCGCAGCACGAAAAAGGCAATGCCGAGGATGAGGAGGAAGGGCAGCGCCTGATAGAGCAGGATCAGCCACAGGCTCGGCTGTTCTTCGGGCTTGCCCTGAACATCGACACCCTTTTCGTCGAGCAGCTTGTACAGTTCGGTATCGCCCTGGATCGGGACGGTGACGATCTGTTCGCCGTTGGAAAGCTCACCTGTGATCCGGTCGGGCGAAATCGCGACCGATTTGACTTCGCCAGCCTCGATCTTGTCGCGGAAATTGGAATAGCTGATGCCGGTGGATGCAGCGGTGCCGCCGCCGCTGAAAATCGATACGACCAGCAGCAATGCCACCATGATCCCGGCCCAGATCATCAGGTTGCGGGCGAGGGGGTTGCCTTTGGGTTCCTGTTCGTCGTTCATCTTTGTCTTCCGATAACACGCATCATGCCTACTTAATGTAGGTTGCAAAAGGTGAATGGCAATATAACCCTTGGGCTGAAACGTGCGAAAATTCCGATTTCTCTAATGGTTTCCACCCCGGCGCGGCGCGGGTTCGATCCTCCACAGCGTTCCGCCGGTGCACAGCAGGTCGCCGATGGTCAGCCTGCCTCCGGTTTTCAGCGTTTCAAGCGCCCGATCGATGGTGTCGCCACGCGGCGCAATGGCCGCATCCTGGCTTTGCAGCGCACGGATCAAAAGGCGGCGGACGATTTCGGGCGGCAGCCCCGCCGTATCAAGCGTCGTCGCGCGGTTTTCGGCGACCGCGACCCGCTCTGGCTCCAGCTTCGCCGTCATCCATTCGAGCGCTTCATGCGCTTCGCGCAACGCAGAGACGGTGCGGGCAACGCGCGGCGCATCGAGCAGAACAGGCGCGGATTTCAGCCACTCGCGAATTTGCACCCGGTCAAAATCCGGATTGGCGTTGCTGGGATCCTCGCAGGGAACGACATGGTGCGCGTCGCAAACGGCAACCAGTTCGGCCTTGGTGAAACCCAGCAACGGGCGGATGACGCGTCCGTTGCTTTCGCGGATCGCCGACAGCCCGGCTATCCCGCTTCCGCGCGCGATCCGCATCAGCAAGGTTTCAAGCTGATCGTCGGCATGGTGTGCGGTGGCGATCCAGCGCAGGCCGTGCGCATCCGCCCAGTCGTTCAACAGCCGGTAGCGGGCATCGCGGGCGGCGGATTGGAGATTGCCGGTAATCGGCGCATCCGGCCTCAGCGTTGTATGCGGAATTTTCCGTTCGGCGCATAATCTTGCGACATGGGCGGCCTCGGCCGCGGCTTCGGGGCGCAGGCCATGATCGACGGTGGCAACGCTGATGGCTTTCGGAAAAGCACTATATGCCAATAGCATAAGGGCAAGGCTGTCCGGCCCCCCGGATACTGCCAAGCCGATTTGTGGCAAATCCGACATTGCCGGATTGCTGCCGGTCAGACGGCATAGCGAATCGGCAAACATAGCTCCGATGTCTCTGAATGATCGGGTCATCCGCCAAGCCTTAAGCCTGCGATTGTAGATTGCCTACCGGCTTATTTGCACTTCGCCTTCTTGCGCCCATCCGCCAATCGCGATGCCAGACGCCCGCCAGCTTCTGCAGGATAGGCGCTCGCCAACTGGCCAAAGGCTTCGCAAGCTTCGGGCGCCTTGCCCAGATCGGTCAGGGCATCACCTAGAAAATACAGGCTTTCCGGGGCGCGTTCGCCCTTCGGATCGTTTTTGTAATTGTCGTAAAAAATCTTCACCGCAGTCGCCGGTTTTCCGTCATCGAGCCAAGAGCGACCGAGCAGGTTGCGGGCAAAGCTGGCGCGTTTGTGTTTCGGGTGTTTGCCTACCACATCCTGCAATTGAACTTGTGCTTCCGGATAGAATTTCGCTTCCCACAGGCGGAAGCCATAGGAATAGCCATCTTCAAACGTATCGCCAGTCGACGGCCGCTCAATTGCCGCAACGGCAGAGGTTCGGGCGGCAGTCGGCTTGGCAGGTGTCGTCGTTTTTACAGGCGTTGTTGCTTTCGGTGCGGCGCTGGTTTTTACCGGTGCAGTCGCGACTTTTGTATCGGTTTCAGGTGCAACCGCGACAGCAGTTTGTGACTTGATCTGACCTTCCAGCGTTTTCAGCCGTTCGTCCATCGCTTTCATTCCGGCGCTCTGCGTTTCGACCTGTCCGGTCAGCGTTGCCAATTGCGTTTCCAGCGCGTCAACGCGCCCGATCAGATCGGATACCGCGCTGGATGATGGCGTGCCCGTTGCGGCAGGCTTGGTGCCATCGGGCTGGATTTCCGGTTCGAAAAACTTGCCCGCTCCATCCGGAAAGACCTTGCGCTGGACAGCCTTCATTTCCTTTTCCAGCTTGGCAACGCGACCTTCGACATTCACATCCTGCGCCTCGGCGGCGGGCGTGGCGGCCACAATCAGCCCTGCGGTAAGGAAATATCCGAACTTCATCACAGCCCTCCCGGCCAACAAGCTGGATTCAGGTCGCTTTTCACGCTCTGATCCCGATCAGTTCACTATAACTTAGGTGGAATCACGAATAAAGGCTCACCCGCGCAAATCGGCGGCGCAGTGGTAAAATCTTGTGGATTGCGCCAAATGCCTATCGCGGCGGCGTCGCTGAAGCGGATGCCTGCCCGGTCGTCGCAGCGCTGCCAGCCGTTGCAGCAGGAGCTTTCGATTTTCGGGCCAGCAAGGCGCGGGCGCTTACGCCGACATCGGCAATCGATCGCTCGCCTGTCCCCAGCGCCGGTACGGGTTTGCCGCCGATGGTGACATCAAGAACCTGTGGCCTGCCCGTAACAATCATCGGATTGTTGGCGTTTGCAGGGACGGTGTACCGGTCGCCCGGCTTCATTTCGTTTTCGTACAGACGCGTGTTTTCCGCATCGTAGATTTTGATCCAGACCGCTTCCCGGGCGGTAAGGACGACTTCCCCTGCCGGATCGATCTGGCTGGCCGCCTTGCCCGGTTCGGTTTGATCCTTGATCGCAGCTTCTGCCACTGGCTTGGTCACTTCGCTTTCCGCAACCGGAGACAGCGCGTAGCTGCGCCATATGAAATAGGCGGCGACAAGCGCGATGGCCAATGCAGCCGCACTCCACGCCAGCCAGCGCGGCGGCACTCGTGCGGGATCTGCAGGCTCATAGGCCGGGAGGCGGGCGACAACACCCTGATAGCCGCCCTGCGCTAGCTCTTCACGCATTTCGGCGGTGATGGCGGCATCATCCAGCCCAAGTGCCTTGGCATAGGATCGGGTGAAGCCGATTGTATATGTGGAGCCAGGCAAAGCTGAATAGTCCGATGTCTCGATCGCTTCGAGATGCCTGATCGGCACGCGCGTCCGGTTTGCGATTTCGTTCAGTGACAATCCTTCAGCCTCGCGTAGAGAGCGAAGTTTGGCGCCGACGCTTTCAAACCCGGGCTGTTCCGTTGCCGGTTCCGGATCGTTTGCTTGTACCTGTTCGCGATTGTCCACCTAATCGCACTCCAATGACCCGAAGATTCCGCCTCTGACGTGCGGCTGCGCGACAATGACGCCGCTATGTCGAAAGTCAATGTTTAAAAGGTCGAAACGCTTGGTGACTTACGATATTTCAACGCCTTGGGTTTGCGCCCAGTCGGTCAGCCGTGCGCGGATCATGCCCGACGGAGACGACAAAATTGCGGCCATTTCGTCCCTGATAGCCTCCGCATTAAGCGAGCGCACCATCGCCTTGATTGCGCCAACTGCTGCAGGGGTGATCGAGAGCCGTTTCAGGCCAATGCCGATAAGGGCCATCGCCTCCAATGTCCTGCCGCCCATTTCGCCGCAAACGGTAAGGTCGACTTCGTGCTGATCGCAGGCAACGACCACCCGCCGGATGAAACGCAGGATCGCCGGGCTCAGCCAGTCATAACGCTCGGCAAGTCGCGGGTCCGCACGATCCGCCGCAAACAGGAACTGGGTCAGATCGTTGGTGCCGATCGACAGGAAATCGATCTTTGGGAGCAGCACGTCGAGCATCTCTGCAAGCGCCGGTACTTCCAGCATCGCCCCATAGCGTATCCGCGAAGGCAGCAATTTCTTCCTCGCGGCCAGATATTCGAGTTGTGCTTCGAAAACCTGTCTGGCCTCGTCAAATTCCCAGGGCTCGGAAACCATCGGGAACATGACGTTGAGGTTCCGGCCTGCCGCAGCTTCCAAAAGCGCCCGGGCCTGAGCCTTCATCAGCCCTTCCTGATCGAGCGCAAGCCGCAACGCGCGCCAGCCCATTGCCGGGTTCTCTTCTTCTTCGGAGACATGTTTGAGGTAGGGCAGCGCCTTGTCGCCGCCGACATCGATCGTGCGAAACACGACAGGCTTGTCTCCCGCCGCGTCGAGCACTTCGCGATAAAAGCGCTGCTGCCTCTCCCGTTGCGGCAGGGTAGCCGAAATCAGGAACTGGAACTCGGTGCGAAACAGACCGATACCTTCGGCACCGGACAGGCCGATGGCGAGTGCATCGTCGCGAAGGCCGGCATTGATCAGCAATGCCACCTTTTGGCCATCCCTTGTGACTGACGGCTCGTCGCGCAGCGCGGCGTAGCGTGCCTTTTTCTTCTGCCGATCCGCCAGATCGCTGGAAAACGCCCCCTGCACCGCTGGCGACGGGCGGACAATGACGTTTTTGTCGTCGACATTGAGCAACAGCATATCGCCATCGCGTATCGTCTGGCGCACGCCGTTGACACGGCCGAGCACGGGAACGCCCATGGCGCGTGCGACAATGGTGACATGTGCAGTCAGCGATCCTTCTTCGAGGACAACGCCGCGCAGGCGGCGCTTGTCATATTCAAGCAGCTCTGCCGGGCCGAGATTGCGCGCGACAAGGATCGAATCCTGTTTGAGCCCCAACTGCGCCGCAGTACCCATCTGGCCGGAAACAATGCGCAGCAACCGGTTCGACAAATCCTCAAGGTCGTGCATGCGATCGGCGAGCAGCGGATCGTCGATCTGGCGCATCCGCATACGTGTGCGTTGCTGTACGCGCTCAATGGCTGCCTCGGCGGTAAGGCCGCTGTCGATAGCCTCGTTGATGCGCCGTGACCAGCCTTCGTCATAGGCGAACATCTTGTAGGTATCGAGTATCTCTTCATGTTCGCCACCGGCGCCGAATTCCGCCATATTGGCCATGCGATCGATCTGTTCGCGCATCTTGTCGAATGCGGAATAAACACGCGCGCGTTCGGCCTCGGTATCTTCGGCGACCGTATGTTCGATGCGGACATTGGGCTGGTGGAAAATGGCAACGCCTGCAGCCGCGCCGGATACCAGCGGCAGGCCATTGAGTACGATGGTACCTGTCTGGCCGCTGCCGATCGTGCCCGCCTCGTCGATCAACCCGGCATTGGCTATCAGTTCGGACAATACCATTGCCGTGGTCTGCAACGCTTCAATCTCGATTTCGGCATATTTGCGCGGATCGGCGTGCTGGACCGCGAGCACACCGACGGCCCTTTCCGACCGGACGATAGGTACGCCAGCGAAGCTGTGGAAACGTTCTTCACCCGTCTCCGGCATGTAGCGGAACGCGGGGTGCGCGGCAGCCTCATCAAGGTTCAGTGTTTCGACATTGTCGGCGATGGTTCCGACAAGGCCTTCGCCAAAGGCAAGTTTCGTGACATGAACAGCATCCTGGTTCAGGCCGCGCGTTGCAAACAGTTCGAGCACGCCATCGCGTAAAAGGTAGATCGAGCACACTTCGCTCGTCAGCGCTTCACCGATAATATTGACGACCTGATTGAGTTTTGCCTGCGCATGATTGCCCGAGGCCATCACTTCGTGCAGGCCGGTCAAAATATTGCGTGCTGCGATTGCTGCGCCTTCCATGCCATCCGGTTAGCAGATGGCATGGACGCAAGCGATACCCCCTGAAGGGGTCAGTTGAAATAATTACGTATGCATCCGGATTTAGGCGGAAGTCAGTTCCTGCGCCATGGCATCCTTGATCTGAAGCTTCTGCTTTTTGATGCGGTGTATCAAATCATCGTCTGGGAAGGGCCGGGCTTCTTCGGTTTCGAGTTGGGTTTCGAGTTCTGCATGTTTCAGGCGCAGGGCCGACAGATGATTTTCGCTCACCGCTATCTCCTTCTTGCTTGTCGCCAGGAGAGTCGATCCAGTTCGACTCACCAGAGCCAAGGAGGTGAGTAAAACATGTTTTCCACAGGCTGTCTCGATAAAAAGTGTCCGTGTTGTCGCAGGTCATTTTCGTTCTGGCGACAAACTGGCAGCACCGCTATCACCATCCAGGGCAACAGCGAGAATAATAGGGCGTTATGAACGACGACGGAATCCGGCAGCAGATTGAAATGTTGAAGATCGAGCATCGCGATCTTGATGCCGCCATTTCCGCGCTGCAGGCCAGTCCGGTTTCCGACCAATTGCAAATCGCGCGGTTAAAGCGGAAGAAACTCGCGCTGAAGGATCGCATCGGGATTCTTGAGGATCAGTTGATCCCGGACATAATAGCCTGATTTACCGTAATATCGCGTTCAAGATGGTGATGGTTAACGTGCCGTCATGGAACATTTTCCGGAATGCGGTGGAAAAGTGGTAAATCTTGCTGACAGCGCCGGAGTCGCTTTGGCATGTAGCCGTCATGCACGCCCCGCAATATCAACTGACGCCCAAGCTTGTCGACGGTCTTTACACCGAAGCGATGCTGCTTGCAGACGAAGCGCGTTCCTATTTTGACAGCGAACGCGCCCGCGAGATCGAGCCTGCCGATGTCGCTGTCGCTTTTTCATGCGAGTCGCTCAAGGTTACGACGCGCCTGATGCATGTCATTGCCTGGCTGCTGAACCAGAAGGCGATACGGGCCGGGGAAATTCATCCTTCGGACATCATGCGCGAACTGGACGAACTGGGCTATGCACCAGCCACCGATGACTGGATGGTCGAGCGCATGCCCGATGAAGCGCGCAACCTGATCATTGCGAGTGAAGACCTTTACTATCGTGTCCAGCGCATCAGCAGCCATATTTATGCCGAACCGGCCAATGCCCCGGAACCGCACAAGATGATCGAACAAATCCGCCGCGCATTCTGAGTTTCGCTGCGATTACTCAAATCGGAAAGTTTTGCAATTCACAGGGCGTGACCTTGTGCGTGTGACGCCTTATATGGCGGCTATGGAAAATGTCGCTTCAACCAAGCCGAAGGCGTTCGAGGATAACGACCTTATCCGAGAGGCTGCCGCGCTGACCCGTGAATTCAGCGTTGCCAAACCCGGCATCTATTGGCCCGATTTCCTGGGCTCGGCATTGCTGGGCTACGTCGGGCTGTATTTCGCAATTGCGGGTTCATCGCTGGCTATCCAGTTGGCTGGTGCGGCCGTCGCGATTACCTTCCTGTATCGCGCCGCTCTGTTCATCCACGAAATCACCCACATGAAGCGTGATCATGTTCCCGGCTTCCGCTGGGTGTGGAATTTCCTCGTCGGCATCCCGATGTTGATCCCGTCTTTCACCTATGAAGATACGCACAACCAGCATCATTCGAAGATGCGTTATGGCACCGACCGCGATCCGGAATATCTGCCGCTCGCACTGATGAAGCCGCATATGCTGATATTCTTCATGGCTGTTGCCGCTCTGGGTTCGATCGGGTTCCTGATCCGCTTTGCAATCCTGTCGCCGCTTTCGCTGATAAGCCCCTGGATTCGGCGCGAAACGGTTGCCCGTTTTTCGACCTTGTCGATCAATCCGTCCTACCGTCGCGCCTTGCCGGAGGGCGAGTTTCGCCGCGACTGGATCATCATGGAAACCGGCGCAGCCATTTGGTCGATCGGGATTTTGACCGCGGTGTTTGTCGGCTGGATATCGGTGAAGGCCTTTCTGATTTACCTCGCCATCGTCGCGGTGGCGCTGGTGCTCAACCAGATACGCACTTTGGTTGCGCATTTGTGGGAGAATGACGGAAAAGTTCTCAGTGTCACCGAACAATATCTGGACAGCGTGAACGTTCCGCCGCCGGGGATCATGGGTGAGTTTTGGGCGCCGGTCGGCCTGCGCTACCATGCTTTGCACCATCTCGTGCCGAGCGTGCCCTATCATGCCCTGCCGGAGGTGCACCGCAGGCTCGCGGCGAAATTCGGCAGCGGCAGTAATTATGGCAAGGCCAACTATCCCAACTTGCGCGGCCTGCTTGCGCGGCTGGTGAAGTCGTCGGTCAGCGGTGGAAAGGCGGCCTAGTTCGCCTTTTCCCTGGCTAGCCGCGACATCAGGATGGCGGCGCGCTTGGCCTGCCGCTTGATGCTGCCCAGATCGACCGTTTCACCCGGGGCATGATCGCCGCGACTGTACGGACCGAGGCCTGCGAGACCGTCGACATCGCTGGCAACGAAACTGATATCGCCAGCTCCGCGCTTGAGCGGGTCGAGCGGCGGCATTTCAGCGAGGCCCATGTCGCGATTAACGCTGTTCAGCCTATCGAGCAGCGCCTTGTTGCCTACAGTCGGAGCCATTGCAGGATAGGCGCCCGGATCGAAGCTGATTTTGGCGCTGGTCAACGGAGCGGATTCAGCGACAATCGCCAGCATTTTTGATTTTACCCGCGCGGTCTGTTCTTCGGACAGGGTGCGGAAATCGCCTCGTGCAAGTGCGATGCCGGGAATGATGTTGGTCTTGCCCGCTGCCGTTGCGCGTATGCCTCCGGCGTCGAACGCAGCCTCCTGCCCTGCCGCGATCAGCCCGACGTTGAAGGTCAGGTTGGGCTCGGGCAGTTCGGTGCGGAAACGGTGGATGATGCGGGCGAGTTCGAACGCCGCGCCATCGCCCGACGTTTCGCTGAAAATGCCGGAACTGTGCCCGCTTCTGCCATGCACCTCCAGCCTCCAACTGTTCGAGGAACGCCGGGCGATCGAGCCCATGTCTTGCCCCGCATCGCGCACCAGGCCCTCGAAATCGAGTGCGACGTCGGCCCGCTTTCCTGCCGCGATCAGCGGCGCACGGGTGACCTCTATGGGTTCGCCCGCATCTTCCTCATCGCCGGTCATGTGGATTTCGATATTGGCGTCTTTGAGCGTGCCCGCCGCCTGCATCGCGCGCAGAGCGGCAACAATCACTGTCATCCCGCCCTTGTCGTCGCCGGTGCCCGGGCCTTCGGCTTCATCCACGCCGGTCGATTTGTTGCGGACGAATGCCTGAAACGGACTGTCGGGTTCAAACACAGTATCAAGATGTGCGACAAGCAACAGGCGCTTGGTGCCCTTTTTGCCATGCTTGGTGGCGACCAGATGCCCGGCACGGCCCGCCGCCGACATATCCAGCCATTCCAGCCTGAAGCCCAGCGGCTCCAGTTCGGCGCGCATCATGTCGCCGACTTTGCGTACGCCCTCAAAATTCATCGATCCCGAATTCTGGTTCACGAGGCGTTCGAGCAGAGCGACCGAGCGTTCATATTCGGCATCGACAGTGGCAACCATCTTCGCCTCTGCCTTGTTCAGTTGTGCATGAACTGGTGTCGCGAGAGCAAGGGCTGCGAACAAGGCCGAACCGATAAGCCCCTCCCGCTTGCGGAAGGGGTTGGGGAGGGCGCGAGCAGAACGAGCTTGCGCCGGTTCAGACCCTCCCCCGGCCCCTCCCGCAAGCGGGAGGGAAGAAAGCGTGCCTATCCCGAAAATCACGCAGGCAGGCCGCTGATCGCTTTCACTTCCATGAAGTCCTTGAGGCCGAACAGCCCGGCTTCGCGGCCATTGCCCGACTGTTTGTAGCCGCCGAACGGTGCGCCGGGTGCCGGGCCCCAATTGTTGATCGCCACCATGCCTGCGCGCAGTTTCGGGGCGACAGCCGCAGCCTTGGCAGGATCGCCCGAAACCACAGCCGAAAGGCCATATTCGGTGTCGTTGGCGATTTCGATGGCCTGGTCGAGGTCTTCATAGGCCATGATCGTCGCGACCGGACCGAACACCTCTTCCTTGGCGATGCGCATGTCAGGGGTGACGCCCGAGAATACGGTCGGCTTGATGTAATAGCCGCGATTGAGATCGGCTGGGCGATCGGTGCCGCCGGTTTCGAGCGTCGCGCCCTCGTCGATTGCGGACTGGATCAGACCCTGGATCTTTTCATATTGTGCCTTGTTGACAACAGGGCCGATATGCCCGCCTTCCTGCAACGGATCGCCGACCTGTGTGCCTTCGAACATCGCCTTGACGAAATTGGCGGCTTCCTGCGCGCGGTCTTTCTGCACAAGGATGCGCGTCGGTGCGATGCAGCTCTGGCCGCTGTTGATCAGCACGCCCTGCACGGTCGGCGGCAGTACTTCGTCGAACTTCGCATCGGGCAGCACGACATTGGGCGATTTGCCGCCCAGTTCCTGATGCACGCGCTTCACCGTGTCCGCAGCCGCCTTTGCAACAAGGATGCCGGCACGGGTCGAGCCGGTGAAGCTGACCATATCGACATCAGGATGCGCCGAAATTGCCGCACCGACGGTCGGGCCATCGCCCTGGACCAGATTGAACACGCCCGGCGGCACACCGGCGGCGTCCATCACCTCTGCAAAGATTGCCGCGTTGCCGGGGCATTCTTCCGAAGGTTTCAGCACCATGGTGTTGCCTGCGGCGATGCAGGGCGCAACCTTCAGGGCAATCTGGTTGAGCGGCCAGTTCCACGGCGTGATCAGGCCGACGACGCCGATGGGTTCATAGACCACGGTATTGGCGCCATGCTGTTCCTTGAACGAGAATTGCTCAAGCGCGGGCAGGGTGCCAAGGAAGCCGCCAAGGCCCGCCGGGGCCTGTGCCATGGTTGCAAAGCTGACGGGTGCGCCCATTTCAGCGGCCATCGATTTGGCGAAATCGGGAATGCGCTTTTTATATTCCTCGATGATCCGGCCCATCAGCGCGAGCCTCTCTTCGCGGCTCGTCTGGCTGAAGCTCTTGAACGCCTCGCGTGCAGCGGCGACCGCCGCGTCGACATCGGCTTGCGTGCCAAGGGTGATTTCGGTGCAAGCCTCTTCTGTCGAGGGGCTGATCACTTCATGGCGCTTGCCGCCAATGCTGTCGACCCATTTGCCGTTGATATAATGTTTCAGATAGCTGTCCATGTCACTCTCCTTAAGTCCCAGCGAGTCGCGAAAGCGAGGCTTCAGTTTTGATTTGAGACTTTTTCGGCGAAGGTCAACAGCGCGCTCAATCGTGGGATTAAATTTTGCGACAGAGCGGTCGCGGATTTCCGCCGAAAAATCGTTCCTGGTTTCCCTGGCTTCCCGCCTGTGGCGATTTTTTGGGAAGATAAGGTTCTGCAAATCCTCTCCATCGCAAGTCGATGGGGCGGGTAAAATCGATACCCCGCTCACGGCATTCGCACCCTTGGCTCTAGCGGTTGCTTTGGTGCCAGCCCCCAACCCGTTCGCCCCGAGCTTGTCTTAGGGCAATCTTGTCAAAAAAGGCCAAACAAAAAGGCGCCCGGATCGCTCCGGGCGCCTCTTCAAATCCAAAGCTGGAAAATCAGCCCGAATAGTACATGTCGAACTCGACCGGTGACGGCGTGGTTTCCCAGCGGCTCACTTCGTCCCATTTGAGATCGATATAGGCTTCGATCTGGTCCTTGCTGAAGACATCGCCTTCGAGGAGGAAGTCGTGGTCGGCAGCGAGGCTGTCGAGCGCTTCGCGCAGCGAAGCGCAGACAGTGGGAACCTGGGCGAGTTCTGCGGGGGGCAGATCGTACAGGTTCTTGTCCATTGCGTCGCCGGGGTGGATCTTGTTACGGATGCCGTCCAGGCCCGCCATCAGCAGCGCTGCATAGCAGAGATAGGGGTTGGCGAGCGCATCGGGGAAGCGGAACTCGACGCGCTTTGCCTTGTCGCCGGTGCCGTAGGGAATGCGGCACGAAGCCGAACGGTTGCGGCTCGAATAAGCGAGCAGCACGGGGGCTTCAAAGCCGGGCACCAGTCGCTTGTAGCTGTTGGTGGTCGGGTTGGTGAAGGCGTTCAGCGCCTTGGCGTGCTTGATGACGCCGCCGATGAAATAGAGGCACATTTCCGAAAGACCGGCATAGCCATTGCCCGCAAAGAGCGGCTTGCCCTTGGCCCAGATCGAGATGTGCGTGTGCATGCCCGAGCCATTGTCCGACTTGATCGGTTTCGGCATGAAGGTGGCCGTCTTGCCATAGGCATGGGCGACCTGGTGCACGACATATTTGTACACCTGCATACGGTCGGCGGTTTGCACCAGCGTGCCGAAGGTCAGGCCCAGCTCATGCTGTGCGGCGGCGACTTCGTGGTGGTGCTTGTCACAGGGCAGACCCATTTCGAGCATGGTCGAAACCATTTCGCCGCGGATATCGACAGCGCTGTCGACCGGCGCGACGGGGAAATAGCCGCCCTTGGCGCGCGGGCGGTGGGCAAGGTTGCCGGTTTCGTACGAACGACCGCTGTTGGTCGGCAGTTCGATATCGTCGATGCGGAAACCCGAACCGTCATAGCCGTCGTAGAAGGTCACGTCGTCGAACATGAAGAATTCGGCTTCGGGGCCGACATAGACGGTGTCGCCGATGCCGGTTGCCTTGACATAGGCCTCGGCGCGCTTGGCGGTCGAGCGCGGGTCGCGGGCATAGAGTTCGCCGGTCGAAGGCTCAACGATATCGCAGCAGATGATCATCATCGGCGTTGCGCTGAACGGGTCCATATAGACCGCGTCAAGATCGGGGCGCAGGATCATGTCGGATTCGTTGATCGCCTTCCAGCCTTCGATCGAGGAGCCGTCGAACATCAGGCCGTCTTCGAGTTCATCTTCGCCAAGCACGCCAGCGCACATGGTGAGGTGCTGCCACTTGCCCTTCGGGTCGGTGAAACGCAGGTCGACCCACTCGACGTCATTGTCCTTGATCTGTTTCAGTACGTCCTTGGCGCTTGCCATGATGCTTTCCTTCTTTCGTTCTCCCCTCCCGCTTGCGGGAGGGGCTAGGGGTGGGAATGTTTGGGGATTGGCCTGTCCCTCAGGCCCACCCCCGCCCCCTCCCGCAAGCGGAAGGGGAGAATGAATCACACCGCGTCGCTGTCGCGCTCGCCGGTGCGGATGCGCAGCGCGGTTTCGACGGGGATGACGAAAATCTTGCCGTCGCCGATGCGGCCGGTCTGTGCGGCGGCGGCGATCGCCTCGACCACGCGGTCGGCGAGGGCATCATCGACCACGACCTCAAGCTTCACCTTGGGAAGGAAGTCGACGACATATTCGGCCCCGCGATACAGTTCGGTATGCCCCTTCTGGCGACCGAAGCCCTTGGCCTCGGTAACAGTGATCCCGCTGACGCCGACTTCGTGCAGCGCTTCCTTCACCTCGTCGAGTTTGAAGGGTTTGATGATCGCTTCGATCTTTTTCATGGCTTTCCCCATATTGGCGCACCGCGAAAACCCGCGCGCGCGAGTGTTATGGCGATAGCTTATCAAGGATCGTGCCAGTTTGCGGCAGTGCAGCAAACGCGCAAAAACGAAGCCCCGCGCGGTAAGGCACGGGGCTTGCTGAAAATTTGCTGCCTATTTTTTAGGCAAATGCCGGATTCATGGGCATCACTTGGCGGTCACCTTGAACTTCGCGTCATTGGCCTTGGCGAAATGCGCGCGGCTGGTGAGATAGGCGCGGATCGATTCAACTTCGTCCGGCTTCATCACCGGCTTGAAGCTGGCCATGCCGTTCTGCGCAAGGATACCGTCATACACAATCGACTTGAAGGTTGCGGCATCCGCTATCGTCCCCGACTTGCGAAGGTCGGGCAGCACGCCGGTGCCGACCGCGCCGGGGCCGTGGCAGACCAGGCAATAACGCTGATAATTTGAGTGACCCGCGGCAATCAGTTCGGGGCTACCGAACAGCGCGGGCGGATTCCATACCCATTCTTCGGCAGCAGGCAGCGGCGGCAATTTGCCCTTGGCACCGATTTTGAGCACGATCAGGCGCGGGATGTTGGGCACTTCCTGACTTGCGCCTGCGACATAGCCCGACACCAGCGGGAAGGCGCCGCCCTTGCTCGTCATGAACGCGACATATTGCTCGCCATCGACCAAATAGGTCGAGGCACCGGTGAGCACGCCAGACTGCACGTCGAGGCTGTAGAGCAGCTTGCCGCTATCGGCGGCATAGGCGTTGAACTTGCCCATGGCATTGCCCTGGAAAACAAGATTGCCTGCAGTGGTCATCGTGCCGCCATTCCACGGAGTGGGGTGGTTGACGGTCCACTGCGCCTTGCCGGTTTTCGGGTTGAATGCGACGAGCTGGCCTGTGGTGACCGACTGGATCGCCTTCACCATGTTGAAATCGTCGGGCACGTCGGCGGTTGCAATCGCCCCGCCGGTATTGAAGCCCATCGCGCTGCGACCCTGCTCATTCGGCGCGACCGGGGGCAGATAGGCCCCGCCCAGCTGCTGCGCCGGGATATAGACCAGCCCGGTTGCCGGATTGTAGCTCATCGGGTGCCAGTTATGCGCACCCAGCGCAGACGGGTTCGCCATGTAGAGCTTGCCGGTCTTTTCATAGCGGGCTTCGGGGTTTTCGATCGGACGGCCCGAGGCGAGGTCGTACCCCGTCGCCCAGGTTATGCCGCTGATGAACGGGTTAGCGGACAACAGCTTGCCGTTTGTCCGGTCGAGCGTGAAGAAGAAACCGTTTTTCGGTGCGTGATACAACACCTTCACATCCTTGCCGTCGCGTTGTTCATTGGCGAGGATGATCGGCTGGGTGGCGGTGTAGTCCCAGCTTTCGGCAGGTGTTTCCTGATAATGCCATTTATAATCACCGGTATCGGGGTCGAGCGCGACGATCGACGACAGGAACAGATTGTCGCCTTCGCTGTTTGATCGGATGCCGTGGTTCCAGGGGTTGCCATTGCCGACGCCGAGATAGAGCTGGTCCAGCTCGGCATCATAGACAATCGCATCCCAGACGGTGCCGCCACCGCCGGAATCGCGCCAGTCATCCTTCTTCGGCGTCTTGCTCCATGTGTCGTAGGCGAGTTCCTTCATCACCTTGTCGCTCGCCGCATTGTCGGGTTCGCCCTTGGGATTGGGAACGGTGTAGAAACGCCAGGCCTGCTTGCCGGTGTCGACATTATAGGCGGTGACAAAGCCGCGTGCGCCGAATTCGGAGCCGCCATTGCCGATAATCACCTTGTCCTTCACGACGCGCGGGAAACCGGTGATCGTGCCGTTCGATTTGGGATCGAGCGTCTGGACGGACCAGATTTCGCCGCCGGTCTTGGCATCGAGCGCGATCAGGCGTCCGTCGATGGTGCCGACGAACAGTCTGCCCTTCCAGAAGGCTACACCGCGGTTGACGACGTCGCAGCACGCCTTCACCCCGCGCGCCTTGTCGACAGCGGGATCGAATTGCCAGAGAGGTTTGCCGGTCTTTGCCTCGAACGCAAACACTTTTGACCAGGGGCCGGTGACATAGAGTGTGCCGTCAACCTCGACCGGGGTCGATTCATGGCCGCGTGCGTCGGGCATGTCGGCAAACCAGGCGATGCCCAGTTCGGCAACATTCTTGTCGCTGATCTGCGTCAGCGGGCTGTGCCGTTGTTCGCCATAGCTATAGGCGGGGAAGGCCCAGTCATCGCCATTGCCGCCGGTCTTCAGAAACTCGCCGTCAATCCTGGCAAATTCGGGGTCTTGCGCACCCGGATTATTGTCCGCCAGTTTGCATCCGGAAACCGCCAAAGCGGCCACGCCAGCCAAAGCCAACACCGCACTACGCCGAAAACGCATCGCTCACTCTCCCAAATTTAATCCCTCGATTAAATGGCTAGCGCGGCTTGCAGAGTCGGTCCAGCGCTAAGTTGCGGCGCCAAGCGCCGCGCCGATAGCCGCTTCCATGTCAGAGGCCGCCTTTTCATAGACCCTCGCCTTCAATCCATCGACCAGCGGCTGCGGCGTGCAGCTGGGATGGCCGCCATCGAAAGGCGGCGCGGGATCATATTCGAGCGCGAGCTGGATCGTCCGCGCGACATGCTCGCCCTGCGCGAGTGCGATCAGTTCGAGCGCGAAATCGATGCCCGAGGTGACACCGCCTGCCGTCACCAGATTGCCGTCGCGGACGACGCGGGTCTCTTCGTGCGTCGCGCCGAACAGGGGCAGCAAGTGCGTATAGGCCCAATGGGTCGTTGCGCGTTTGCCTCGCAACAATCCAGCCACCCCAAGCACGAAGGCACCCGTGCAGACACTGGTAACCCATGTCGCTGCTTTGGCCTGTTCGCGGACGAATTCGACAATCGCGGTATCGGCAATCGCCTCGCGTACGCCATGCCCGCCGGGAACGCAGATAATGTCCGCCTGCGGGCAATCGGCAAAGCTGCCGGTTGGGACGATGGCAAAACCGCAGTCGGTGGTCACGCGTAGTCCTTCCCTCGTGACAACGTGCGTTTCGGCACCCGGGAGCCGCGACAGGAACTGCACCGGCCCTGCGAAGTCCAGTTGGGTGACATTATCGAAAAGGACAAAAACGATGCGGGTCATGGGAGCAAAACAGTTTTCAGGGGACAATGATAAGGAAGAGGAATACGGCAAAAAGCACAAGGTGAAGCGCACCCTGCATGACAGTTGTCCGTCCGGTGGAAAGCGACAGCGTGGCTACAAGCAGGGTGAGGGCGAGCAAAATCTCGTTTTTCGGGCTTACTCCCAATATAATCGTCCAGCCTGACAGCACCACAATCGTGGCAATCACGGGAATGGTGAGCCCGATGGTCGCCAGCGCTGATCCCAACGCCAGATTGAGGCTGGTCTGCAGCCGGTTGGCCCGGGCGGCCCGCACGGCTGCCAGCCCTTCCGGGAGGAGCACGATGCCGGCGATGACAACACCGACCAGTGCGAGCGGCGCATCCATTTGATGGAGCAAGCCTTCAAGATTCGGTGTTAGGGATTTGGCGAGGAACACAACCGAGACCAAACTTGCCAGCAACAGCAATGCGCTTGCTATGGTCGCGCGATCGGATGGCAGCTCGGCGTGGACATCGTCGTCGACAGCAAGTTCGGGGCGCGGCAGGAAATAGTCGCGGTGACGAACCGTCTGCACCAGAACGAAAATGCCATAGAGGATCAACGAAATCAGCCCGACGAATACAAGCTGCGACGGTGCGTATTGCGGTCCCGGCAGGCTGGTCACATGATTAGGCAGGATCAGTGTGATCACCGACAGCGCGGCGAGTGTCGCCAGCGCGGCGCTCACGCCGGATTGGCGATAGACCTGCTCGCCATGGCGCAGTCCGCCAAGCAACAGGCATAACCCGACCACGCCGTTCAGGATGATCATGATCGCGGCCATCACCGTATCACGGGCGAGCGCAGCGTTTTCGGCCGGGTTGGCCGACATCACCGATACGATCAGGCCGACTTCGATCACAGTGACAGCGATGGCGAACACCAGCGTACCGAAAGGTTCACCGATGCGATGCGCGATCACTTCGGCATGGTGGACAGCTGCCAGTACAGAAGCGAAAATGACCGGGATGAGGATGAGCGGAGCCAGCGCCTGACCCATCCCGAACAGCAACAACAACGCAAACAGGCCCAACAGCGGCATTACGCCATTGGCTATCCGCGTTACCGAATATTGCCGCACCCAGATCCTCCTGCCTTGTCCTTGGAGCTTTCAAGCATCGAGCAGGATAACATATGGAGGCTTGGCCTTGAAACTCAAACCAGTTCTATCGCTACCGCCGTGGCTTCGCCGCCGCCGATGCAAAGGCTGGCAATGCCGCGCTTCAGCCCTTTGTGCTTCAGTGCGCCGATCAGCGTGGTGATGATGCGTGTGCCCGATGCGCCAATGGGGTGGCCGAGCGCCGTCGCGCCGCCATGGACGTTGATCTTGTCATGCGGAATGCCAAGGTCGCGCATCGCGAACATCGCGACGCAGGCAAAGGCTTCGTTGACTTCGAACAGGTCGACTTCGTCAATTTTCCATCCAGCCTTGGCGAGGCATTTGTTGATCGCGCCAACCGGGGCCGTGGTGAACTCTGACGGTTCCTGCGCGTGCGCGGCGCTTGCCACGAGGCGCGCGACCGGCGTTTGGCCTTTTGCAGCGGCGGTCGATGCACGCGACAGGACGAGCGCGGCCGCACCATCCGAGATCGACGAGGAAGTTGCAGCCGTAATCGTGCCATCCTTGGCAAAGGCCGGTTTCAACGTCGGGATCTTGTCGGGGCGGCCTTTGCCAGGCTGCTCGTCGGTATCGACCACGGTTTCGCCCGCGCGGCTGACAACGGTAACCGGTACGATTTCCGAAACGAAGGCGCCCGAGGCAATCGCCTGCTGCGCGCGGCGCAGCGATTCAATCGAATAATTGTCCTGATCTTCGCGGGTCAGTTGATATTCGTTGGCGGATTCCTGCGCGAAGGTGCCCATGGCGCGACCGGGCTCATAGGCATCTTCCAGACCATCGAGGAACATATGATCATAAGCCGTGTCATGGCCGATGCGCGCGCCGCCGCGATGCTTTTTGAGGATGTAGGGCGCGTTGGTCATGCTCTCCATGCCGCCCGCAATGACATAGTCGACCGATCCGGCTGCGATCGCTTCTGCGCCCATGATCACCGTCTGCATGCCGCTGCCGCAGACCTTGTTGACCGTGGTGGCCTGTACCGACTTGGGCAGGCCGGCTTTGAGCGCTGCCTGACGGGCAGGGGCCTGGCCAAGACCTGCGGGCAGCACGCAGCCCATATAGATGCGTTCGATGTCTTCGCCCGATACGCCAGCGCGCTCTACCGCTGCCTTGACCGCAGTGGCGCCGAGATCGGTCGCAGCGACGTCTGAAAAAACGCCCTGCATTCCGCCCATCGGGGTGCGGGCATAGGAAAGGATGACGACGGGATCGGTGCTGCTCATGGACACATTCCTTTGGCTTGGGAGACGTTACGGATTCGCCCTTAAGCCTGCGATGGCCGCAACACAATGCGCAGACGCGTTGCATTCGTTTCCATACATGTTAATCCTGCGACTAAATCAGGGAGAGAGTGCCATGACCGCCGATATGCAGACCATACTCGAAAAACAAAAAGCCGCCTTCACCGCCGCGATGCCCGAACCGATGTCGGTGCGGCGTGACCGGATGGATCGGGCCATTGCACTGCTTGTCGATTACAAGGATGAATTCGCCAAGGCGGTTTCCGCCGATTTCGGCCATCGCAGTACCGAACAGACGCTGATGACCGACATCATGCCCTCGGTCAGCGCGCTCAAACATGCGAAGAAACATTTCGAAAGCTGGGCGCGCAATGAAAAGCGCAAGCCGACATTTCCGCTGGGGCTGATCGGTGCGAAGGCCGATGTCGTTTACCAGCCCAAGGGCGTGGTCGGCGTGATCGCACCCTGGAATTTCCCGGTCGGTATGGTGATGGTGCCGATGGCAGGAATCCTCGCGGCGGGGAACCGCGCGATGGTCAAGCCGAGCGAATATACCGAGCGCGTTGCGGAAGTTTTTGCAGAGGCCGTACCCAAATATTTCGCCGAAGAGGAAATCGCGGTGTTCACAGGCGGCGTCGAGGTCGGCACAGCTTTCTCCAAACTCGCCTTTGATCACCTGATCTTCACCGGCGCAACCAGCGTTGGCAAGCACATCATGCGCGCCGCTGCCGATAACCTCGTACCCGTCACACTCGAACTTGGCGGCAAGTCGCCGACGATCATCGGACGCAGCGCCGACAAGAAAAAGGCAGGCGAACGCATTGCGCTCGGCAAGATGATGAATGCAGGGCAGATCTGCCTCGCGCCCGATTATCTGCTTGTTGCCAAGGAGCAGGAACAGGAAATGATCGACGGTGTCGTCAATGGCGTTTCCGCCCTGTATCCGGCACTGCTCAACAATGACGACTATACTTCGGTCGTGAACGGTCGCAATTATGACCGGCTACAGGGCTATCTTGCGGATGCGAAGGAAAAGGGTGCCGAACTGATCGAGGTCAACCCGGCGGATGAGGATTTCGCGTCTTCAAATGGCAACAAGATGCCGCTGACCATCGTCCGCAATGTCAATCAAGACATGAAGGTGATGCAGGAGGAAATCTTCGGCCCGATCCTGCCGGTGATGACTTATTCGTCGATGGACGAGGCGATCGACTATGTGAACGCGCACGACCGCCCGCTGGGCCTCTATTATTTCGGCGCCGACAAGGCGGAGGAGAACCGCGTTTTGAACCGCACCATTTCCGGCGGCGCAACCGTGAATGATGTGCTGTTCCACAATGCGATGGAAGACCTGCCTTTTGGCGGCGTTGGACCGTCCGGTATGGGCAATTATCACGGGCAGGATGGCTTCAAGACCTTCAGCCATATGCGCGCCGTGTATCGCCAGCCCTCTATGGACGTTGCCGGGATGGCAGGATTCAAACCGCCTTATGGCAAATCGACCCACAAGACGCTGGAACGCGAATTGCGCAAGTAGGCTTGCACCCCGGCGGGAGCTTCGCTAGAGGCTCCCCCTCACTGCCCCTGTGGTGGAATTGGTAGACGCGCTCGACTCAAAATCGAGTATCGAAAGATGTGCCCGTTCGAGTCGGGCCAGGGGCACCACTCCACAAAATCTGTAGCAAAATGGAACGGTCGCGAAGGCGTCCGTTATTAACCACCTTTGCACCTCGCAATCATCCCTAATCAAACGTTAACATTCACGGTAACGAAAAGATTAAGGGGTAGGCTACATGCAAAGGAAACTGGTTCTATCGAGTGATGGTGCAAGGCATCCGTTTCGCCAGACATTGGCGCCGCATGTCTTTGCGGTTCCCGCCGAATGGAAGCCCAAGCCGCTGAAATGGTGGCAGCGTGAAGATGCGCACCTGTTCGTGATCAGCTTTGGTGCCTTCTTTACGGTTTTCTACACGTTTATCGCCTGACCTACTGGCGATCAGGTTCAGTCGCAGGCTTTGTGCAGCAGTTGCGCGAGCCAGGCAGAAACGACACACATGGCCGCGCCGAGCAGCAACTGGTTCACCATGCTGATGCCTGCGGCACTCAGCCCCAGCGCGATCAGCGAACCGACAACCATCGCCCCTGAATTGACGATATTGTTCGCCGCGACGGTGCGCGCGGTCTGATCCTTGGGCACAGTGGTGGTCAGAAAGGCGTAAAGCGGAACGACGAACATGCCGCCTGCGATGGCAATGCCCAGCAGGGTGCCCAGCAACATCCATGCACCATCATGGTTCACAAAGCTTCCGATCGTATAGAGTTCTCCGTCGCCATTGATCTGCCAGTGGCGGCAGACAAAGTGGAAGGCGACCACGAACAACCCCATCGCGATGACGCTCGCAGGGGCGAAGCGTGCAGAAACCTGGCCCTTAAGCAGCCGGTTGATCGCGACCGATCCTATGGCAATCCCGATTGAGAATATCGCAAGGAAGAGGCTGGCCACTTCCTGATCCGCACCCAGAACATTTTTTGCCAGCGGCGGGAACTGGATGAACAGCACCGCGCCTATCGTCCAGAAAAAGCTGATCGACATGATGGCAAGGAACAGCTTGCGGATATGCATCGTGCCTTTGACCAGTGCAATCGAGGAACGCAATATGTGCCAGTCGATCCCGGTTTCCTGATGTTCTGGCGGCGCGGGGGGGACCTGCCGCCCTGACAGATAGCCGAGCATCGCGGTCAGAACGACACCCAATGCGGCCCATTCGACCGGTATGATGCCTGCCAAAATCGTGCCCACCAATATCGCGATATAAGTGCCTGCCTCCACAAGCCCGGTGCCGCCCAGCACCTCATCTTCCTTCAGATGCTGGGGCAGGATGGCATATTTGATGGGGCCGAAAAAGGTCGAGTGGATGCCCATTGCGAACAGCGCGAGCATCATCAGCGGGATGGCGATAACCGTCACCGCAATGTCCAGCCACGCCAATGCCAGCCCCGTGCCGCCAACCAGCATGATCAGGATTTCACAGAATTTGACGATGCGGATGATCTTTGCCTTGTCGCGCGTGTCTGCCAACTGCCCAGCGAGGGCGGACAAGAGGAAAAAGGGCAGGATGAACACTGCGGTTGCCACCGCGCTGAACAAGGCCTCGGCCTTTTCATCATTGTACACGCCGTAAACGACGAACAGCACCATGGCATTTTTGAACAGGTTGTCGTTGAAGGCGCCGAGCAACTGGGTCACGAACAGCGGCAGAAACCGCCGCTTGTTGAGCAAAGCCACCGAAGTTTGCATATATAGACTGATCCCCGCCCGTGTTCGGCATTGCCCTAACGCACGCCCTTGCATTGGCAAGCGATTTTGCCTGCCCGGCATTGCCAGCGCATCGTTGCAGCAATGTTGCAATTCGGTTTACGAGCGTTGCGCATATGCCACAGCTTTGGGAATAAATTATCTGCCCAGCGCTATTTGACGAAAAATTCTTGCCACGATTCCAGAAATATGAGGAGCTACGGAACTATAACATAATGGAGGGTGCGCAATGCGCAAAACACACAGAAATATCTACATTCGCACGGCGGTCGCCACGCTGATGGCTTCAAGCGCTATCGCGACTTCGAACCCCGTATTGGCACAAACGGCAGGCGGTTCCGACACCGACGAAATTGTCGTCACGGCGCAAAAGCGCGAGCAGAATTTGCAGGACGTTCCGATCGCGATTACCGCCATGGGCACAGAGAAACTCGACCAGCTGCAGGTCAACGAATTTGCCGATGTTGTGAAGTTTCTGCCCTCGGTAACCATCCAGCAGGCTGGCCCGGGCTTCGCGCAGGTTTATTTCCGCGGCGTGGCTTCGGGCGAAAACGCCAACCATTCTACCTCGCTGCCGACCGTCGGCACCTATCTCGATGAAATGCCGATCACGACCATTCAGGGCGCGCTCGATATTCACGCTTATGATCTTGCGCGCGTTGAGGCGCTCGCAGGCCCGCAGGGCACGCTTTATGGGGCCAGCTCGATGGCGGGTACGCTGAAACTGGTCACCAATGCGCCGGACCCTTCCGGGTTCTACGGAAATGCGGGCGTTGAAATCAACAATGTCGCACATGGCGATTTCGGTTCGGTCTTCGAAGGCTTCATCAACGCGCCGCTCGGCGAACGCGCCGCGCTGCGCCTTGTTGGCTGGTACCGCGATGATGGCGGCTATATCGACAATATCCCCGGATCGCGCACTTATGCGACTTCCGGCATTACGCAGAACAATGCCGCGCTGGTTGAGAAAAACTACAATGACGCGGAAACTTACGGTGCGCGCCTTGCGCTGGGTATCGACCTCAACGACAGTTGGACGATCAAACCGACCCTGATGGGGCAGGTCCAGAAAGCCGAAGGCAGCTATGCGCGCGAGCGTTCGGGGCAGAACAGCGGGGACTACCAGATCGTCCAGTACAACCCTGAAAGCAGCAAGGACAAATGGCTCCAGGCTGCGATGACGATCGAAGGCAAGATCGGCAATTGGGACATGACGCTGACGGGCGGTCATCTGCGTCGCAAGACGACCACCGAAAGCGACTATTCCGACTATGGCTATTTTTATGACGCGCTAGCGGGCTATGGCGCCTACTGGTATGACAATGCCGGAGATCCGGTAAGCCCGAACCAGTATATCCAGGGCATCGACCGCTATCGGAGAAGCTTTGGCGAATTCCGTGTTTCCTCTCCGCAGGATGCGTCACTCCGTTTCATCGGCGGCCTGTTCTGGCAGCGCCAGACCCACAATATCGAACAGAATTACATCATCGATAACATCGCGGATTCGCTGACAGTTGCGGGAACCGACAGCAATATCTGGCTGACCAAGCAGTTGCGGACAGACCGCGACTATGCGGCTTTCGGCGAACTCAGCTTCGATGTCACCGACAAGCTGACGCTGACCGGTGGCGCGCGCCTGTACAAATATGACAACTCGTTGGTCGGCTTCTTCGGTTTCCAGAATCCCGGCTACAGCAGCAACCCGATCTACCTTTGCACCGTCGCCCCGCAGGTTGCCGGATCGCCCTGTACCAATGTGGATAAATCCACGTCGGATACCGATGCGATTTACAAGGTCAACGCGACTTACAAGATCAACGATGACGCGTTGGTTTACGCCACATGGTCGCGCGGTTTCCGTCCGGGCGGGGTCAACCGTCGCGGCACGCTGCCGCCTTATGGGCCGGATGAGCTCGACAATTATGAGCTTGGCTGGAAAACGACCTTTGGTGCCTTCCGTTTCAACGGTGCGGTTTACCAGCTCGACTGGAACAACATCCAGTTGTCGTTCCTGGGTGCCAATGGTCTGACCGAAGTTCGCAATGCCGGTATCGCCCGCATTCGCGGCGTTGAAATGGATGTTGGCTATCGTGCAGGCGGCTTCAGCCTGAACGCCGGGATGAGCTATAATGATGCCGAAATCCGCCGCGATTTCTGCGTGATTGCCAATGCAAACTATGATTGCACTACGGCGGGCAATGCCCTGTTGGCGCCATCGGGTTCGCGCCTGCCGGTGACGCCGAAATTCAAGGGCAATGTCGTCGCACGCTATGAATTCCCGGTTTCGGACTGGAACGGGCATATCCAACTGGCGGCCAATCACACGGGCAGTCGCCGTAGCGACCTTCGCCCGGTGCAGGCTGCGATCAAAGGCGGGCTCGCTTCTTACACCACAGTCGATTTCAGCCTTGGCGTGAAGAACGACCTGTGGAGCATCGAAGCCTTCGCGACCAACCTGTTCGACGAACTCGGTGTCGTAAACACGGGCGTCTCCTGCCTTGAAACCGTTTGCGGCGATCCGGGTGGTGGCTCCGCGTTGGGAGGCACCTTCTACGATACGATCATCAAACCGCGGGTGATCGGCCTTAAATTCAGCCGCGATTTCTGATGTCGCTTTCGGCACTGCGCAGGGACTGTCCCCGAATGGGGGCTGTCCCCAATCGCGGCGCTGATCGCCTGCCAAAAGGGACAGTCCCCGTGCGGGGGCAGTCTTTGGCGCAGTGAACAACTCGATCGAAAAGCCGGGTCAAAAGCTCGGCTTTTTAATGTCGGTGGCGCTGGTCATGGGCAACATGATCGGCTCGGGCGTGTTCCTGCTGCCGCAGGGGCTTGCGCCGTTCGGCTGGAACGCGATTGCAGGCTGGGTGGTGACGATAGCCGGGGCGCTGTGTCTGGCGCATGTGCTGGCCAGGCTCACGGCAGCGCATGACAGGGCCATCGGCCCTGCAGAACTGGTCGAGCAAAGCTTTGGTCCCCTGGCGGGCTTTCTCATCGGTTTTGCCTTCTGGGTGTCGGTCTGGACCGGGTGCGTTACGATCGCGGTCGGTGCGGTTTCCTACATGGCGAGTTTCTGGCCCGTCATCGGCGCGCACCCGTCGCTTGCCGCGCTAGGGGTGATCTGGGCGATGACCGCGATCAATCTGCTGGGCGTCCGCTCGGCAGGGTCGTTCCAGATGATAACCACGCTGCTCAAGCTGACCCCGCTGATCGTCGTCGCCGTGCTGATCGGCGTGGTCCTCGCGCGCGAGGGCACGGCCCCGGTGGCGCCATTCCCGGCGCAAGGGCTGTCGCTGCCCTCGGTCAACGCCGCTGCGGCGCTGACGCTGTGGGCGATGGTCGGTTTCGAGGCAGCGTGCGCGGCCTCGCACAAGATCGAAAATCCGCAGCGCAATGTGCCCCGCGCGACATTTTACGGCGCGCTGCTCTCGGGCATCATCTACCTTATCGTTTGCTCGGGCATCACGCTGATGCTGCCAGCGGACAAGGTCGCGGCCTCCAATGCGCCCTTCGAGCTGTTCGTCGCCACATTCTGGTCGCCCGGCCCCGCTTCGCTGATTGCCGCCTTTGCCGCGATCAGCGCCATTGGCGCTGTCAACGGATGGACGCTGGTTCAGGGGGAGGTGCCGCTCGAAATGGCCGGACGGCGGATGATGCCCGCCTGGTTCGGCCGGACGATGCGCAACGGGGTGCCGGTCAACGGGCTGGTCACGGCCACGGTGCTGGGCAGCATCCTGATCTACGCAAACAGCAGCCAGTCGATGGGCGGCCTGTTCACCTTCATGGCGTTGCTGACCACTTCGGTCACGCTCTGGCTGTATCTCGCCTGTGCCGCGGTTGCCCTCAAATGCCGCATCGCCATGCCCTTTGCCTTTGCAGGCATCGCTTTCGGTATCTGGAGCCTTTGGGGCGCCGGTATCGAAGCCGGCGGCTGGAGCATCGTGCTGATGCTCGCGGGTTTGCCGCTCTACTGGTGGGCCCGGCGCAGCAACCTGCCGACCAGCGACCGGTCAGCCAATATTTCCTGAGCGCAATTGTGCCCCGGCGCGCCGGTTACACCGCCGCCCGGATGCGCGCCCGCGCCGCACATATAGAGGCCTTTGACCGGGCCGCGATAGGCGCCATGGCCCAGCACCGGTCGCGCCGACCAGAGCTGGTCGAGGCTCATATTGCCGTGCATGATGTCGCCTCCTGCCAGACCGAATTTGCGCTCAAGGCCCTTGGGCGAGAGGATCTGGCGGCCAAGGATGGAGGCGCGGAAGCCGGGCGCATAAGCCTCTACCGTATCGATGATCGTGTCGGCGGCCTTCCCTTCCTCGGCATCCCAATCACGACCGTCAGGCAGCTCGGGCGCGAATTGCTGGCAGAAGAGCGATGCGACATGCTGTCCCGGCGGCGCAAGGCTGTCGTCGACTGTCGAGGGAATCAGCATTTCAACGATCGGTTTCTTCGACCAGCCGTAACGTTTCGCGTCGAGGAAGGCCTCGTCCATATAATCGAGTGTCGGCGCGATGATGATGCCCGACTGGTGATGCTCACCCGGTTCGGGAAGGCAGGTGAACTTCGGCAGTTCGGACAGCGCGACATTCATGCGGAAGGTGCCGCTGCCGACCTTGAAGCCCTTTATGCGCCGCCTGAATTCGGGCTTGAGATCGGCATCGTCGAACATCTTGCCGTAAAGCAGCTTGGGTCCGACATTGGACACGACCCGGCTGGCAATCACCTCCTCACCGCTTTCGAGGCGCACGCCAGCGACCTTGCCGCCATCGATCAGCACGCGATCGACGGGGCTTTCAAGGCTGATCTCGACCCCCAGATCGCGGCACACCTTGGCCATGATCTGCGTGATATTGCCCATGCCGCCGATGCTGTGGCCCCAGGCGCCCTTCTTGCCGTTCACCTCGCCAAAGACATGGTGGAGGAGGACATAGGCGCTGCCGGGGGTGTCGGGGCTGGCATAGTTGCCGACGACGGCGTCAAAGCCGAACGCCGCCTTCACCGCCTCGCTTTCAAACCAGCTGTCGAGCAGCGTGCGTGCCGACTTGGTGAACAAGTCGAGCACGTCACGCTGCCGCTCAATCGAAAGGCCTGCAAGCTTGCGACCCTGAAGGGCACCATCGATCAAGGTTTTCATTCCGTCGCCAACATTGGGCGGCGATTTCATCGCGAGGTCGCGCAGCACGTCCGCGACGACCTCAAGGCTGTCATAATAAGCGGGAAGGATATCGGCGTCGGCTCGCGAAAACCGGGCGAATTCCGCCTGCGTCCGTTCCAGCCCGCCGCCGAGCTTGAGATAGCCGCCATCCTCCTGCGGCAGGAAGTTGGAGATCGGGCGCTCGATCACGCGATAGCCATGATCGGCCAGCCGCATGTCCTCGATCACCTTGGGCTGGAGCAGGCTGACGGTGTAGCTCGCCACCGAATTGCGGAAACCGGGATGGAATTCCTCGGTCACCGCCGCCCCGCCAACGACATCGCGGCGCTCGACAATCCGCACCTTCATGCCTGCACGCGCGAGGTAGAAGGCGCAGACAAGGCCGTTATGGCCACCGCCGATGATTACGGCATCATATTTTTGGGTCATTGGAAATTCCGGCTGATTACAAAACCGCAAGCCCTGAGCCTGTCGAGCCGTAGGCCACCGAAGGTGAACGGCGTCTCAAGGTTTGCGCTTTGGCTGTTAGGCGCCCTTCGACAGGCTCAGGGCTACGGTGAAATGTAAAGGTCATTTATGGCTCCAGCCCGGTGCGGGGCGTTGTTCCTGCGCCGCTTCGGGAATGAGGCTGCGGATGCGTGCGCAAAAGCTTTTGAGGCAGACTTCCTTGTCCGACAGCGGGCCCATCGAGAAAGTACGGCTCGCCATGCCTTCCTGCACGCGGGTGATCAGCGCAGTGTCTTCGGCATTGACCTGCCGGTTGATGCGCCAGTTGAGATAGCGCGCGGCCTTCATTTCGCGCCGGTTATCGTCAAATACATAGCTGATTTCGCGGATCAACGAGGTGGTCGGGCCGGTGGGCAGCCATTGCATGAAATCGACCTGGTCGGGGTAGATGTCGAAGGCGACCGAGGGCCACAGTTTGAAATAGAGCCAGCGCTTCTGGTTGGCTTCGGGAAGGTGCGGCACCGGCGGCAGCAGGCTCTGGTAAGCGCGCTCGGACCAATTGGCCGATGGCCGGTCGACCAGATCGCCCCACATGCGGTCGACATGTGGCTCGGCCTCGATGCCATAGCTTTTGCCGAAAAGGCGGGTGAGGCCGGGGTGGGCGACGGGGATGTGGAGCCCGTCCGAGTAATTGTCGCCGACATTCTTCCAGTTCACATCGCGCGGGCGCATGGTAACGCGGCCCAGCGCTTTCAGTTCCTCGAACCGATAGGGCGCGACCTGCTCTTCATAGGGTGCCATCATGTCAGCGACTGATGGCCCGCCGCTTGTCAGGCGGACGAAGATGAAACCGCGCCAGATTTCCATGTCGACCGGCATCAGCCCCGCCTTGCCCTTGTCGAGCGTGGGGTAGGAGGCGCTGTCGGGGACGCCGGTCAGGCGACCGTCGAGTTCGTAGGTCCAGGCATGATAGGGGCAGACCAGCTTCTTCGCGCAGCCGCTCGATCCGTCGACGATCCGGCTTCCGCGATGGCGGCAGACATTGGTGAAGGCGCGCAGCTTCCGGTCGGTTCCGCGCACGACGATGACGCTTTCGCCGACATAGTCGAGGCTGTGCCAGTCGCCCGCATCGGGCACATCGGAAACATGGCAGACGACCTGCCAGCCGGGGCGGAAAATGCGGTCGATTTCAAGGCTGGCAAATTCGGGATCATGATAGGTCCAGGCAGGAAGGCTCCAGCCATCGAGAGGATCATGCGTGATGTTGAGGCTGTGGATGCTTGCCATGACAGGACGCTTATTATACAGTCGTATAACAACATGCAAGCCGTCCGATCTTCTTTTACCCGCGAAGCAGCCGACACGCGGCGCGAGGCGCTGATCGAGGCGTGCGCCCGCTCGCTGGCGCGGAACGGGGTGCAGGGGACGTCGGTGCGCGTGATCTGCACCGAAGCGGGGGTTTCGCCCGGGTTGCTGCGCCATTATTTCGACGGCATCGACGCGCTGATCGCCGCAACCTACCGCGCGACGGGGGACAGGGTGCAAAAGGCGCTCGCTGAAGCGGTCGCGGCCGCGCCGCAGACCCCGCGCGACCGGCTGCTCGCCTATCTGACTGCCAGCTTCGTGCCGCCGGTTGCCGATCCCGGGTTGCTCGCCACCTGGCTCGCCTTTTGGGCGCTGACCAAGACCGACGCGGCGATCGCTGCGCTGCATGGCGAGATTTACCGCGACTATCGTGCCGACCTCGAAGCCCTGCTTACCGCCTGCCAGCCCGGCGACCACCGGCTGACCTCGGTTGCGCTGACCGCGCTGGTCGATGGGCTATGGCTCGAACTCAGCCTCGGCGACGCGCCGTTCACGCGGGCCGAGGCGAGTGCGCTGGTGGAGAAGTGGCTCGACGCCCTTCTGGCATAGCATCAAAAATGTAAGGCACTTGACAATAAATTGCATTGCAGATTATGCCATGGCCCATGAAGCTCGTTTCTTCGCAGCCCGAACCTGAAATTCTCACCGCACTCGATGCACTGACTTTCCGTTTCGAAGACCTGCCGCGCCAGTTGCGCCGCATCATCGACGAAGCGCTGCACGGTCACGATCTCAGCCGCACGCAATGGCGCCTGCTGGCCTACACTCTGCGGCAGGAAGGGCTGACGCAGACCGAGCTGGCAGGCTATCTCGAAATCGAGCGCGCCAGTGCTGGCCTCGCCATCGACGCGCTGGAGAAAAAGGCCCTGGTGGCGCGCTGCCAGCACCCGGACGATCGCCGCGTCTGGCGGATCGTTCCCACCGCAAAGGCCAAGACCCTGCTGCACGAGCTGCGTGATACCATGAACGAAATTTATGCGCAGCTGTTCAAGGGCTTCAGCGCACTCGAATTGCAGCTGCTCGGCAATTTCTTCGAACGCATCGCACACAATATCAAGGCATGAGGATCGACATGGACAGTGATTTGGCCGAACCGCTCGATCTGCTCGATCCGAGCATCCCTGACCGTTTTGTCGATGGCAGCGCAGACACGCTGTTCGCCCGCCTGCGCCACGAAGCACCGGTGCATTATTGCCGCGAAAGCCGCTTCGGTCCCTTCTGGTCGGTCAGCCTCTACGAAGACATTGTAGAGATCGAAGGACAGCCGCAGCTCTTCTCCTCCGATGCTAAACATGGCGGCATTTCGATAATCGATGTCGATCCCGAACAGGCAACCTACCTCGAATCCTTCATCATGATGGATCCGCCGCAGCACAGCCAGAAACGGCGCACCATCGCACCTGCCTTCACGCCTTCCGAAATGGCCCGGCTGGCTGAGTCGATCCGCGAAAGGACGGTGACCTGCCTCGATGCGCTGCCTCGTGACGCGCAATTTGACTGGGTGCAAAAGGTATCGATCGACCTGACCATCGACATGCTGGCGATCCTGCTCGATTTTCCGTGGGATGAACGGCACAAGCTGCGCGTCTGGTCGGACGCGATCACGTCGCTGGAAATGATGCGCAACCGGCCTGAGGAGCGCATGACCAAGCTATTCGAGATGGCCTCGCGTTTCCACGAACTGTGGCAACAGCGCAGCCAGAGCGCACCGCAACCCGACCTGCTTTCGATGATGGTCCATTCGCCCGAGTTCGGGGAAATGGGCGCTGCGGAGTTCATGGGGAACCTGGCAACGCTGATCGTCGGCGGCAACGATACCACGCGCAATTCGATGTCGGGCATGATCGATGCCTTCGGACGCTGGCCCGAGCAATGGGAAAAGCTGTGCGCCGATCCGTCGCTGATCCCCAATGCCGTCAGCGAAATCATCCGCTGGCAATGTCCCGCGCTGCACATGCGGCGCACCGCGCTGGAGGATGTCGAATTTCGTGGGCACCGCATCCGCAAGGGGGACAAGCTGGTGCTCTGGTATGTTTCAGCGAACCGGCAGGAATCGCTGTTTCCGGATGGCGAACGGTTCATGGTCGATCGCCCGAACGCGCGGCGGCATCTCTCCTTCGGCTATGGCATCCATCGCTGCGTAGGCGCGCGGCTCGCCGAATTGCAGCTGCAGATCCTGCTTGGGGAAATGGTGAAGCGCAAAATGCGCGTCACGCCCACTGGGCCGGTCGAGCGCGAGCCGCACCCGTTCCTGGCAATCATCAACGCGATTCCGGTGAAGCTTGGCTGACGAAAACCGCCGCGCTTATGCGCGCGAAGGATCGACCAGCATCTTGATGCAGTCGCCACCCTTGGCGAGATCGGCAAAGGCATCGGCAACTTCGCTGCGGCCGACAACGCCGGAGATGATCGGCGTCACATCGCGCTGCCCCTCGGCAATCGCGTGCAGGGTGGCGGCAAATTCCTCGGGCGCGTAGCCAAAGACGAATTTGAGATCGAGTTGCTTGTTGATCGCCAGCGAGGGTTCGATGCTGTCGCTTTCCATGCACACGCCGACGACCATGATCTGCGCGGTGGGCGGGACATTTTCGATCAGGTTCTGCAACATTCCCGGAACGCCGACGCATTCGAAGATGACGGCATCGCGCACCGAACGCCCCAGCAGCCGTGCGGCACCAAAGCTGGCCAGCGTTGCGGGCACGTCGAACCCTTCCCACCGGTCATGCGGGGAATGTTCGCGCGGATTGAGCACGATATCAGCGCCGAGCCGTTCGGCAGCGGCACGGCGGGCCGCAGACAGGTCGGTCGCGATCACCGGCCCGACACCGCGCGCCTTGAGCGCTGCGATAACCGAAAGCCCGACAGGCCCGCAGCCGATGACCAGCGCGACGCTCTGCGCGGTGATATTCGCGCTGGCAACCGCATGTTCGCCTACCGCCATCGGTTCGGTCAACGCAGCCCGCTCGGCATCGAGGCCGTTGGGAACGGGCAGCAATAACGCCTCCTGCAACACCATCTGTTCGGCAAAGCCACCAGGGAAGCGGTTCGAATAGCCGACCAGTTCGCTGCCCAGCGGCCCGATAGCCGCGGGCATCGATACGACAGGCGTTCCGGCCTTGAGCAGCCGTTCGCAGCCGGGGCCGAAATCGAGAATTTCGGCGCTGAATTCATGTCCGAACACCATGTCGCTTGCTGGGTCGATGGTATCATTGCCACCGGCCCGGCGCGTCATCGCCACCATATGGTCGAGATGGTGGAGCGCGTGCAGATCCGATCCGCAAATCCCGCAGACCAGCGTTTTGACCAGCACCTGCCCTTCGCCGGGGACGGGTTCGGCCATATCGGTATCGACAAGTGTGCTGTTGCGCCGAACGACTGCCTTCATCGCACGCCTCCTGCCGCAGCGCCCATGACGCGCAAAAGATTGGGCTGCCCGGTATGCGCCGTCAAGCCGCCGTCGACCGCGATCGATACGCCGGTCACATAAGAGGCGGCGTCGGATGCGAGGAAGGCGACCACTTCGGCGATTTCCTGCGGCTGGGCGAAGCGGCCCATCGGAACGCGGTCCTCCCAGTCGGCGCGCAGATCGGGAACTTCGCCGATCCCGGCCAGGATCGGGGTATCGACCGGGCCGGGGCAGACGGCGTTGACGCGTATCCCGTCGCGCGCATGATCGATCGCGGCGGTGCGGGTGAAGTTGATCACCCCTGCCTTGGCCGCGTTATAGGCGCCAAAGCCGAAATCGCCTGCCATGCCCGATGCCGATGCTGTGTTGACGATCGCGCCACCACCCTGCGCGTGCATGATCGGGATGGCGGCCTTGCAGCCGAAGAACACCGCATCGAGATTGATGGCGATCACGCGCCGCCAGTCTTCGACCGGCAGGTCGGCGATGGGGGAAAAGCTGCCGATACCGGCATTGTTGAACAATATGTCGAGCCTTCCGAAACGGTCCTTCGCCGCGTGCACCAACGCCTCGACCCCGGCAAAGTCCGCAACGTCGACCGGCAGGAACAGCGCGCGATCATGGCCGAGTTCGGCGGCAAGGGCGCTGCCCGCTTCGGCGTTCAGATCGCCGATGACGACGCTGGCACCCTCACCATGAAACAGCCGCGCGGCTGCTGCACCGATGCCCGATGCGCCGCCGGTGATGACGGCAACCTTGCCCGCAAAGCGCATGATTTCGACTCCTCTTCTCTCCACTTGTCCGGCAGGTTATTATAGTGCACTATAAATGCAAGCGGCAATTGCAGCAGCAGGAGAGAGAATATGGCAGCACGCGAACAGATTGTCGGCGGGCAATTGCTCGCCCGAACATTGAAGGCCGCCGGGGTTTCCCGCGCTTTTGCGCTGCATGGCGGGCATCTGGAGGCGTTGCTCAAAGGCTGCATCGAAGAGGGGATCGCGCTCACCGATTTCCGCCACGAATCGGCGGCAGGCCATGCCGCCGATGGCTATGCGCGCGTTACCGGGCAGCTGGGCGTGTGCATCGTGACTTCGGGGCCGGGCTTCACCAATGCGATCAGCGCGATGGCCAATGCGCAGCTCGACGGATCGCCCGTGCTGTTCATCGTCGGCGCGCCACCGTTGCGCGAGATCGAAACCAATTCGCTGCAGGGCGGCATCGATCAGGTCGCGATGGCGCGACCGGCTGTCAAATGGGCGTTTTCGATTCCCTCGACCGAGCGGATTGCCGACCTGACCGCGATGGCGATACGCAAGGCGATGACGCTGCCGCGCGGCGCGGTGCTGCTCGAAGTGCCGATCGACATCCTCCACATGGCGGTGCCTGCGGATCGCGCGACGCCGCCCGCCGGGGTCAATGTCCGCCCGCGACCCGCGCCTGCGCCCGATGAAGCGGCGGCGCTGGCCGACATGCTGCTGGCGGCCAAACGCCCGGTGCTGATCGCGGGAACCGAGGCGGCCAATGCGGCAACGGCAGACGCCATCCGCCATCTGGTCGAAACGCTGCCGATACCGGTTTTCACCAAATCGCTTGCTGCCGGGCTGCTGCCCGCAGGCCACCCTTGTGATAGCGGCGGGGCGGGCAATCTTGCCATATTGCCGCAGATGGGTCTGCCTTCGCCCGATCTTGTCATTCTGCTTGGTGCCAAGCTGGGGCTGCTGCTCGGGGGGCGGTCGGGGGCGGTTGTGCCCGACGCGGCGACGTTGGTGCAGATTCACGGCGATGCGACTGAGATCGGGCGTATCCGCGACGTCGATCTGGCGATCAACGCCGATTGCGGCGAAGCCGTCAAGGCGCTTGCGCGCGCACTTGCCGGTCGCGCGCCCGATGGGTTGCGGGAATGGTGCGCGCAGGCGACGGCGGCTGTCCCCGTCTTTGCCAGCCTGTTTCCCGAAGGCGAGACGGCGGGCGGCATCCATCCTTTTCATGCCGCAAAAGCGGTTGCAGAGGCAGCGGGGCCTGATGCGCTTTATGTCTTTGACGGCGGGGAGTCGGCATCATGGGGCGGGGCCGCAACCCCGGTCAATCGCCCGGCGAGTGTATTGAGCCACGGCTATCTGGGGTGCCTGGGCATCGGCCCCGGCTTTGCGATTGGCGGGCAGCTCGCCGAACCCGCGCGCCGCGTGGTGCACCTGACCGGTGACGGTGCGCTTGGCTTCCACATCCAGGAACTCGACACCATGGTCCGCCACGGCCTGCCCATCGTCAACGTGGTGCTCAACAACCAGGTCTGGGGCATGTCGATCCACGGCCAGCAGATCATGTTCGGCGGCAATTATCATGTCATCACCAAGCTGGAGGGGACGCAATATGCCGACATCGCCGGAGCCTTTGGCTGCCATAGTGAGCGGGTGACCCGGCTGGCCGATCTGGCACCGGCGCTCGAGCGGGCGTTCGCCAGCGGCAAGACCGCCTTTATCGAGGTGATGACCGACGCCGATATCGTCCATCCGGTTACCGAATCGATGTTGGGGCAGGTGGAGGAAGGCAGCAACGATGTGCTGATTCCCTATTACGAAAATATCCGTGTCGATTAAGGGGCGTATATGGCCCTTTCCGACGAACTGCGCGCGGCGCGTTGCCGCAACCTTGTCGATGCCGCACACGCGCTGATCCGCGAGACCGGCGGCACCGGTTTTTCGATGGTGCAACTGGCGGAGAAGGCCGGGGTCAGCCCGGCGACGCCCTATAATCTGCTCGGCAGCAAGGGGGAGGTTTTGCGCCGGGTGATCCGCGACGAGTTTGAGAGCTTTGGGAAGCGGCTGGCGGCGGAGCCCGAACGCGCTCCGCTCGACCATTTGCTGCACGCGGTCGATCTGGTTGCCATCCATTATGGCGCCGAACCCGATTTCTACCGAGGACTGTTCAACGCCGTGCTGGGTGCGCAGGCGACGCCGTCGCGCGCGATGATGCAGGAGGAGGGGGTTCTGCTCTGGGGGCATCTCGTGCGCGAGGCGCTGGCGTCGGGCGAACTGGAAAGTTTGCTGGCTGAGGACGTTCTGACCGGGCTGGTGCTGCGTACAATCGGCTCGACGGTCGAGGCCTGGCTGGTCGAGGACTGGCCGCACGAGCGCTTCGCCCGCGAACTGTCGATGGCGGTGCGGCTGATGCTGCTGGGGCTGGTATCCAAAGAACGCTTCAGCGCGATCCGCCACGAGGTTCAGGCGCTGGCCTGAAGCGGCGCGGCGATCGAGCCGGGAAAGTTTCGGTCGAGAATTTCCGCAAGCCCATCCCGTGTGACAGGGTCATACCGCGCGATGCTGGCCTTCGAACATTACCCCCAATATCTTAGCTTCGCGCATATGTTTTCGGCCGAGTTGATAGGGGTCTTCGGCCAGCACGGTGAAATCGGCTTTCTTGCCCACGCTGATGGAGCCGATCAGTCCGTCCATCCCTATCACCCGCGCGGCATCGATGGTGATTGCGCGCAGGGCCTTGTCCAGGCTGATCCGTTCTGCGGGCGCCTTTGCCTTGCCGCCGATGGTCACGCGGTTGGCCGCAATCCAGGCGAGGTAGAGCGGATCGATCGGCGCCATGTTGAAATCGCTGTGCAAGCCCAGCGGAACGCCCAGCCGCTCGAGCGAGCCCAGCCGGTTCATATGCGCGGCGCGCTCGGTGCCCAGTCCGTGCTTTGCATAGGCATCGCCGAGCACGCGGATATAATTGGGCTGTGCCGACACCATCAGGCCCATTTGTGCGATGCGGGCATTTTGCGCTTCGGTCGAATAGCCGAGATGTTCGAGGGTGATCGTCTGGCCGTTCCGTTTGCTGAGTGGCGCGAGGCCCGCGAGCACGACGTCGAGCCCCCTATCGCCATTGACATGGATGTGGAGCGAAAAGCCCGCCTCCCAAAAGCGTTTGAACTGTGCCTGCACCACATCGGGCGGGGTGATCCACTTGCCTTCGTGCCCGTTGCTGTAGCCCGGCGGGTTCATCATCATGTTCTGCGCGAAAAAGGCCCCGTCGGCGAGCATCTTCACCCGCCGGTCGACACGGATGTGCGGCGAACGCCATGTCTGTTCGATCCCGGCAAACCAGCGGTCCAGATCGGTATCGGCCGCGACCGTGGAGGCCATCGGCATCAGCATGACGCGCGAGGGATTGTCCCCGCGCTCGAACGCCGCCTTGATCAGCCCGGCCTCGATCTCGAAACTGGCAAACACGCCGGTTCCCATGTCGGATACGGTGGTGACGCCGCTCGCCAGCATCATCCGCTGCATCTCGCCCATTCCGCGCTGGATCAATTGCGGAGTCACCAGATGCGGGCGCATCTTGCCGACGGCGGCCATCAATGCGGTTTCGGCAAAAATGCCCTTGTCGAAATCGGCATGGTGCGGATCGGCATGGCCCGCCTTGATCAGCGCGTCGAACGCGGCGCGGTCGCTCACGCCCCACAACCTCATCGCTGCGTCGTTCAGGATCACCTCATGGAAACTGCGCTGCCAGATGATGACCGCGCGGTCGGGCGCAATTTTGCTGAGCGCCTTGCGGTCGAGCGGGCCGTGGAACAGCTCGTGATGGCCCCAGCAGATGAAGGGATCGGTCTTCGACCGGGCCAGCTCTTCCTTCAGCCGCTTGCGGTAGGCCGCCGGGGTGTGCGCGCCTTTATATGTGTGGGAGGGCAGCGCCCAATCCTCCGGCGCGACGAAGGGCAGGTTGAGCATGACCGCCGACTGCATAGGGTGAACATGCGGATCGATGAAGCCGGGCATCAGCACGGCGTTTTCAAACCGGTTGTCGACGCGCACCTCGCGCCCACCCGCCAATGGCTCAAGCGCGGAAATACTGTTCGCTGTGCCCAATATTGTGCCGTCGGCAACCGCGACGTGGGTGGCGACCGGCATATGCGGGTCCATCGTGACGATGCGCCGCGCGCGATAGACGGTGACGGGGCTGTTGCTGACGGTGGCCGCCGTCAACAGGGGCGTTGCCCCCAGAGCGGCCAACATGGTGCGCCGGTTCAATTGCATGCTCTCTCTCCCTTTTTCCCGACATTAGCGGTGGTGCGCGAAAAGCAAAGCCCCGGATAGGGGGCTGGATTAGTTTCATTTGCAACGGTATCGATCGGGTATGACTGACATGACCTATGCGCGCTATCTTGCGCTCGATAACCTGCTCGCCTGCCAGCATCCGCAATCGGAGCTGGACGACGAGATGCTGTTCATCATCATCCACCAGACCAAGGAATTGTGGCTGAAACAGATCATCCGCGAGATGAAGCTCGCCAAGACCCAGGTGCAGGCAGACGCGCTGGTTCCGGCCTATAAGGCGCTGGCAAGGATTTCGCGAATACAGGCAGTTATGACGATTAGCTGGGATATATTGTCAACAATGACGCCGTCCGATTATACGCGCTTCCGCCATGTGCTTGGGCCAAGTTCGGGTTTCCAGTCGGACCAGTTCCGCACGGTTGAATATATGCTCGGCCTGAAGGACGGAGGTTTCCTGAAATATCAGGAGGACCGCCCCGAGGCGCAGGCCGCGATGCGCGCCGCGCTGCAGACGCCGAGTATCTGGGATGATGCGATTGCGGCGGCGGCGCGGGCAGGGCTTCCGATCCCGGTGGAGGTGCTGAACCGCGATGTCAGCCAGCCCTATGAAGCGAACTGGGAAGTGGAGGCGGCGTTCCTGACCGTCTATCGTGAACCCGAACGCTATTGGGAGCTGTACCAGTTCGCCGAGAAACTGGTCGACCTTGACGATGCCATGGCAACCTGGCGGCACAAGCATGTGATCACCGTCGAGCGCATTATCGGCGGCAAGCGCGGGACGGGGGGCACGGCCGGGGTGAGCTATTTGCAGGCCACGCTGGCGAAGCGGGCCTTTCCGGAATTATGGTCGCTGAGGACAATGCTGTAAGGTTTCGCCCAAAAATTTTACGGCAGTTTTGAGCCTGCCTGAGCGCGTTTATCCGCCGTGCCGACTATTGCAAGGCGTGCTTCGACAGGAGCCGGACTATGGTTTTGGAAAAAACAGAAATAACGCCATCTCCCCTCCGTTTGCGGCAGGGAAGAAGGCACGCTATTTTTTCGACCGCTCGTCGCTGACCATATCTTCGGCCAGTTCGAGCCCGGCCTTGCCGCCTGCGGCGGTGTGGGACGGGGCGTGCGGCGGTTCGATAAACTCCGGTTCTTCGACCTCCAGCATGCCTTCCCATTTGGTGATCACCGAGGTGGCCACTGCATTACCGACGACATTGGTCGCGGTGCGGCCCATGTCGAGGAACTGGTCGATGGCAAGGATCAGCGCGACGCCCTCCACCGGCAGGTCGAACATCGCGAGGGTGCCGGTGATGACCACCAGTGAGGCGCGCGGAACGGCGGCGACGCCCTTGGACGAAATCATCAAGGTCAACAGGATGAGGATCTGCGTCGTGATGGACAGATCCATATTATAGGCCTGCGCGATGAAGATTGTCGCAAAGCTCATATACATCATCGAACCGTCAAGGTTGAAGCTGTAGCCCAGCGGCAGCATGAAGCCCGAAATCCGGCGCGGCACGCCAAAGCGGTCAAGCTGTTCGAACAGCTTGGGCAAGGCGGCTTCGGACGAGGCCGTCGAAAAGGCGATCAGCATCGGCTCACGGATATAGCGGATCAGCGTCCAGATCCGTCGGCCAAGGAAAATCGCGCCAAGCGACAGCAGGATCACCCACAGGAGCGAAAGCGACAGATAGAATTCGACCACCAGCTCAAAATAGGTGCCGAGGATTGCAAGCCCGCTGGCTGCAACGACTTTCGCCAGCGCGCCGAACACGGCAAATGGCGCAAAGCGCATCACATAATGGGTGATCTGCAGCATCATTTCGGCCAGCGCATCGGCCCCGCGCACCAGCGGAGCGCCTTTCTCGCCAAGCGCCGACAATGCGACGCCTGCGAATAGCGAGAAAACCAGAATCTGCAGGATATTGTTGGTCGCCATCGCTTCGAAGGCGTTTTTGGGGAAGATCGACAGGATGAACTCCCAGAAATCGAGCTTCTTCACCTCGCCGATATTCTGTGCGGCGGCAGCAACCGTATCGACCGGCGCGCCTACCCCCGGCTGGAACAGGTTGACCATCATCAGCCCGAGCCCGATCGAGATGAAGCTGGCGATGATGAACCAGCTGATCGCGCGGAAACCGATCCGCCCGAGCGCCGAACTGTCGCCCATATGGGCGATGCCGACCACAATCGTGGAAAGGATCAGCGGTGCGACCAGCAACTTGATGAGGTTGAGGAAGATGTCCGACAGCAATTTGAACGTCTTGGTCGCATATTCGAACCAGACATTGTCCGGCGCGATACCAATATGGACGGCATAGCCGACAATCACGCCCAGGATCATCCCCGCAAGGATGTACCATGTCAGTCGGCGGTCCATTATTGCTTCCCCTCGAATTTTTCTGGTCTGGCCGCGTGGTAACCGAGCCGTAACCGCACGGCAAGCGCATCCGTTTCCCCAGCGTAAATTTCGTTTCAATCGCAACTATCTGGTTGTTTGGCCGTCCTGAAGGGGGCATAGGACTGAGTAAATGACAAGGGCTCGAGGCCCCAAAGGACGCGGAGCGAGTGAACATGGCAAGTGCCGACCCCAAATTGGCGAAACCCCTTCTGTCAGCGATTTTGGCGCGTACCCTGCCCGGCGAGACTGACGGTTTCGGCAAGGATGCGCAGGCGCAGGCAGTCGATTTCATGCTGGCAACCGCAGCCAGGCGGAAGAGCGGCACGCCCAATATCGCGGTCGATACCTTTTCCGACGAAGGCGGGCGACTGGCGATGCGCGTCGCGATCATCAACGACGATATGCCCTTCCTCGTGGATTCGGTCGCGGCGGCGCTGGCAAGCGCAAATGTTGTTATCGAGCGCCTGATCCATCCCGTCGTCGATGCCGAACGCGATGCCTCCGGAACATTGAGCAGCCTCAGCGACAAGCGCGGTTCGACCGGAAAGCGCGAGAGCTTCATCTATGTCGAAACCTCGCGCATCGATGCGAAGGAACGGCGCGCGCTGGCAGACAGTCTTGCCGCTGTGCTTGAAGATGTCCGCTGTGCGGTGACCGACTGGCGCAAGATGCAGGGCGCGATGTCCGACGATTCTGACAGCCTACCCGAGGGTGAGGGCGCAGCCTTGATGCGCTGGTTCATGGATGGTGCAATGACCGTGCTGGCGCATGAGCGCATCATCGGTGACGGGAATCGCGAAACGCGACTGGGGCTTGCCCGGTCAAGCGACGTGGCGCTGCTTTCCGTTGAGAGCATCATGCGCGCGCGCAGCTTTTTCGCCGAAGGGGGGCAGGCGCCGCTGATCCTGAAATCCAGCCGGGTTTCGACAGTGCACCGCGCCGTGCAACTCGATATTCTGGTTGTGCCGGTGCGCGATGGTGACAAGATCAAGGGGCTGGCGGTTACCGGCGGCCTGTGGACAAGCAACGCGCTGGCGACCCCGCCCGAGCGTATCCCGCTGCTGCGCACCCAGCTTTCGGATCTGCTGACCCGTTATGGCTTCGATCCCTCGGGCCATGCGGGCAAGGCGATGTCGCATGCGCTAACCTCGCTGCCGCACGACCTTTTGGTGTCGTTCAACCGGGCCGATCTGGAACGGGTGACGCTGACCGCAATGTCGCTGACCGACCGCCCGCGTCCTAAACTGCTCGCGGTGCGTTCGGCGCTTGGGCGACATGCCTTTGTGTTCATATGGTTGCCGCGCGACGACATCTCCACCGGGCTGCGCCGTGCAATTGAGGCGATGCTGACCGAGACAAAAGGCGCAAGCGTGCTTGGCTGGTCGATCGGGCTTGAAGATGGGGGGCTAGGCCTGCTGCGCTACCTGCTCGATCTTGAAGACCGCAATGTGACGATTGATGAAGCGGACCTCGACCGCCGCCTGCAGTTGATGGTGCGCGGCTGGGAACCGGCGGTAGAGGCCGAACTCGCCAGTCTCACGGACGAAAAGCGTGCCGCTGCATTGATGGAACGCTACGCCGCTACCTTTCCGCAATCGCACCGTATGGCCTATCCGGTCGCGGAGGCCGCGCAGGACATGATCGGCCTGCTGGCGATGGAACGCGATCACAGCCGCATCGCCCGCCTGATTGCCGACAAGGATCAGGACGACAGTACTCTCAGTCTGAAGGTCTATAATGCAGGCGGCGCGATGCCGCTGTCCGACATCGTCCCGGTGCTTGAGAATTTCGGTTTCAACGTGATCGAACAAGTGCCGACCGCGCTGCGTGACATTGCCTATATCCATGATTTTCACCTCGGCCTCCGCGGCGGGGCGGCAACCGCGCCGCTGTTCGCCCGCAAGGATGTGATCGAAACGGCGCTGACGCAGGTGATCGATGGCAAGGCGGAAAATGATGCCTTCAACCAGCTGATCACGATTGCCGGGCTGGAGCCGCAGGCGGTGGTGTGGCTGCGCGCCTGGCACCGCTATCTGCGCCAGACCGGCCTCAATTATGGAGTGCCCACAATCGTTGCGGCGCTGGGCAATAATGCCGGGATCGCGCGCGCGATCGTATCGCTGTTCACGGCGCTGCACGACCCTGTTTTCGCAGGCGATCGTGCGGCTGTTGCGGTGAAACTGGATGAGGAAATCAAGGCAGGCCTCGCCAAGGTCGCTGCTGCCGATGAAGATCGCATATTGCGCCTGATGCAGGCGGTGGTGAAGGCGACGCTGCGCACCAACGCCTTCGCTCCCGCGTCGAAAGAGGCGCTGGCCTTCAAGCTCGACAGCGCGAAAGTGCCGGGCCTGCCCGCACCGCTGCCCTGGCGGGAGGTGTTCGTCTATTCTCCCCGCGTTGAGGGTATTCACCTGCGCGCCGGGCCGGTCGCCCGCGGCGGGCTGCGCTGGTCCGACCGGCGCGACGATTTCCGCACCGAAATCCTCGGCCTGATGAAGGCACAGCGCGTGAAGAATGCAGTGATCGTGCCGACGGGCGCGAAAGGCGGTTTCTATCCCAAACGCCTGCCGGACATGCGCGTTGATCGCGATGCCTGGCTGGCGGAGGGCACCGAAAGCTATCGCATCTTCATCCGCACTTTGCTGTCAATCACCGACAATCTGGTCGACAACAAGGTCGTGCATCCCGACAGCGTCATGATCCGCGATGGCGACGATCCCTATTTCGTCGTCGCCGCCGACAAGGGCACCGCATCATTCTCTGACGTTGCAAATGCCATCGCGCTCGAACGCGGCTTCTGGCTCGGCGATGCCTTCGCCAGTGGCGGTTCGGTGGGGTATGACCACAAGGCAATGGGGATTACCGCGCGCGGCGGCTGGGTATCGGTGCAGCGCCATTTCGCCGAAATGGGCATCGATGTGCAGAAGGAGCCGGTGACCGTCGCCGGTGTCGGCGATATGTCGGGCGACGTGTTCGGCAATGGCATGCTGCTGTCGAAGGCGATCAAACTGGTCGCGGCGTTCGACCATCGCCACATCTTCCTCGATCCCGATCCCGATCCGGCAGCGAGCTGGAAGGAGCGGCAGCGGCTGTTCAACCTGCCGCGCTCAAGCTGGGTCGATTATGACGCCAAGCTGATTTCCAAGGGCGGCGGCGTGTTTGCGCGCAGTGAAAAGGAGATCAAGCTCTCCCCCGAAGTTCGCGCCCTGCTTGGCATTGAAGACAGCGTGATCGAACCGGCTGCGCTGATGAAAGCCATCCTCAAGGCCGAAGTCGGCCTGATCTGGTTCGGCGGCATCGGCACCTATCTGAAGGATGCGAGCGAGGCCAATGTCGAGGTCGGCGATCCCGCCAACGATGCCATCCGCATCAACGCGCAGGATCTGCGCGCCAAGGTTATCGGTGAAGGTGCGAACCTTGGTGTCACGCAGGCTGCGCGCATAGCATTCGGACTGAAGGGCGGGCGGATCAACACCGACTTCATCGATAACAGCGCGGGTGTCGATTGTTCGGATAACGAGGTGAACATCAAGATCGCGCTCAACGCCGAAATGGCGGCAGGGCGCCTGAAGATCGAGCCGCGCAACACACTGCTCGCCAGCATGACCGATGAGGTCGCCGATCTGGTCCTTGAAGACAACCGGATGCAGACGCTGGCGCTTTCGATCGCCGAAAGCGGCGGGGCAGGGGATTTGCCAGCCTATGTGCGGCTGATGGAAATCTTCGAAAGCCAGGGCAAGCTCGACCGCGTGGTCGAGGGGCTGGAGGGCAATGACGAATATCTGCGCCGCGAAGCCGAAGGCCATGGCCTGACCCGGCCCGAACTTGCTGTATTGCTGTCGACCGCCAAGCTGGCGGCGCAGGATGCAGCCGAGGATGGCCCGCTCGCCGCCGACAGCGCGATGGACGGTGAACTGCTTGCGGCCTTCCCCAAGCCGATGGCGGAGGCCCACGCGCAAGCGATCCTTACGCACCGGTTGCGCCCGCAGATCATCGCGACCAAGCTTGCCAACCGGATGATCAACCGCATGGGCATGCTGCATCCGTTCGAACTGGCCGAAGAGGAAGGTTGCACGCTGGGCGTGGTGACCGAAGCCTTTGCGATTGCCGAACGGCTGTTCGATCTGCCCGCGCTCTGGGCCGAAATTGACGAAGCCAAAATTCCTGAAGCAACGCGCATCATGCTGTTCCAGCAGGTCGCGGTCGAAACCCGCGCGCACATGGCGGACATGATCCGCAACGGCAAGGAAGACCGCAGCGTGGGAATGGCCATTGCCGATTACGCACCGGTCATCGATGAACTGTCGGCGGCGCGCAAGGATCTGCTCACCCCCGATGTGGCGGCGCAGACCGAAGCCTATGGTGACAGGCTGTCAGCCGGAGGTGCGCCTGCCAAGCTGGTTGCGAAACTGGTGCGGCTAGCCCAGCTCGATGGTGCCATCGGCCTTGCCGCGCTGGCCACCGAGCGAAAGGCGGATGCCAAGGCGCTGACCAAGGCCTTTGTATTGCTCGGCGACGCGCTGGGAATTGGCTGGGCGCAGAATTGCGCAATGCAGATGGACCCCAAAGATCCGTGGGAGCGTTTGCTCGTTGCAGGCCTTGCGCGCGATTTCCAGGCGATGCGGCTCGATTTCCTGCGGCGGCAAAAGGCGATGGATGCCGATGCCGTGACGGCATGGCTGGGCAAGCACACCGACCGCGTGGCGATGTTCCGTTCGATGATCGACCGCGCCCGCCGTGGAGGCCTGCCGACACCCGCGATGCTCGCACAAATCGCCGGACAGGCGCGGACGCTGCTGGGACGGTAATCAAATAAGGAGATTAAACGGGGACAGTAATATTTTTAGTTGCAGAGAGCGCCTGCTGCTATCTATGTCAGCCCCAAAAATATATACTGTCCCTGTTTAATCGATCAGAAAGCCGCGATCCCCGTGATCGCCCGGCCGAGGATCAGCGCGTGCACGTCATGCGCGCCTTCATAGGTGTTGACCGTTTCCAGGTTCACCATGTGGCGGATCACCTGATATTCCTCGCTGATGCCGTTGCCGCCGTGCATGTCGCGCGCCTGCCGGGCGATATCCAATGCCTTGCCGACATTGTTGCGCTTGACGATCGAGATCATGTCGGGGGCGAAGCGGCCTTCGTCCATCAGACGACCGACGCGCAAGGACGCCTGCAGGCCGAGCGCGATGTCGGTCATCATGTCGGCGAGTTTCTTCTGGTAGAGCTGGTTTGCCGCCAGCGGCTTGCCGAACTGCTGCCGGTCGAGGCCATATTGCCGCGCGGCGTGCATGCAGAATTCGGCTGCGCCCAGCGCGCCCCAGCTGATGCCGTAGCGCGCGCGATTGAGGCACCCGAACGGACCTTTCAACCCCTGCACTTCGGGGAGCAGCGCGTCTTCGCCGACCTCGACATTGTCCATCACGATCATGCCGGTAGTCGAGGCGCGCAAGGAAAGCTTGCCCTCGATTTTGGGGGCGGACAGCCCCTTCATGCCTTTTTCGAGGATGAAACCGCGAATGCCGTGCCCGTGCGCCTCGCTCTTTGCCCAGACGACGAATACGTCGGCAAAGGGGGCGTTCGAAATCCACGTCTTGCTGCCGTTCAGCACATAGCCGCCGTCGATCTTTTTCGCGACCGTGCGCATCCCCGCCGGATCGCTGCCCGCATCGGGTTCGGTCAGGCCGAAACAGCCGATCAGCTTGCCTGCGGCGAGGCCGGGCAGATATTTGCGACGCTGCTCTTCGGAACCATAAGCGTTTATCGGGTGCATCACCAGGCTCGACTGCACCGAAGCCATCGAGCGATAACCCGAATCGACGCGCTCGATTTCGCGCGCGATCAGGCCGTAGGACACATAGCTCGCGCCCGCGCCGCCATATTCGGGCGCAATCGTCGCGCCCAGCAGCCCCGCCTGCCCCATCAGTGGGAACAATTCGGGTGCGTCCAGCTCTTCGCGAAACGCCTTGATCACGCGCGGCTGCAATTCATCCTGCGCAAAGCCATGCGCGGCATCGCGGATCATGCGTTCCTCTTCGGTCAACTGATCGTCGAGGAAAAAAGGGTCGGACCAGTCAAAGGCTGCCATTTCGGCCATGGGATTCTCCAATTCGTTTCAGGCTCGCTAGACTTTTCGTTGGAATGAAACAAGTTTCCTCCGAAACCGTCATGCTGAACTTGTTTCAGCATCTATTTCGCCGCAAGGACGGAGCTTGGCTGCACGATGGACCCTGAAACAAGTTCAGGGTGACGCAGTGGAGAGGAACGCTGTGCTTTACAACCAAGTCAATGATGCCCTGTCGGCGCTGAATTGTGCAGTTCCGAACGGCGACCTTACCGTCCATACCCCGATAGACGGCAGCCGGATCGCCTCAGTCGCCACAGCAACTGCCACCGAAATCGAAACCACGCTCTCCCGCGCGCAATCCGCCTTCCTCGCATGGCGCACCGTCCCTGCGCCGCGTCGCGGCGAACTGGTTCGCCGTTTCGGCAACGCGCTGCGTGCGCATAAGGCCGATCTCGCCCGCCTCGTCACCATCGAATGTGGAAAGCCGATCAGCGAAGGCGAGGGCGAGGTGCAGGAGATGATCGACATCTGCGACTTCGCGGTCGGTCTTTCGCGCCAGTTGCATGGCCTCACCATTGCCAGCGAACGCCCTGGCCACCGGATGATGGAGCAATGGCATCCGCTGGGCCCGGTGCTGATCATCAGCGCGTTCAACTTCCCGGTTGCGGTCTGGGCGTGGAACGCGGCGCTGGCATTGGTGTGCGGCAACAGCATAATCTGGAAGCCATCGGAAAAGACCCCGCTCACCGCGCTCGCGGTGCAGGCGCTGCTCGATGGCGTGCTGGCGGAATTTGACGATGCGCCGGAGGGGCTGTCGCAGGTGGTGACCGGTGCAGCCGATACCGGCGCGGCGCTGGTCGCCGACCCGCGCATTGCCCTTGTCTCGGCGACGGGCAGCACCCGGATGGGCCGCGCCGTGGGGCAGGTGGCTGCGGCGCGCTTTGCCAGAACGATCCTCGAACTCGGCGGGAACAATGCGGCGATTGTCAGCGACAGGGCCGACCTCGATCTGGCGTTGCGCGGGGTATTGTTCTCGGCGGTGGGCACCAGCGGCCAGCGCTGTACCAGCCTGCGCCGTCTGTTTGTCCATGATGCGGTCTATGATGGTTTTGTCGAAAAACTGAAGGCAGCGGCGGCGAGCATTCCGGTGGGCGATCCGCTCGATACCGCCAATCTTGCAGGGCCGCTGATCGACGAAGATGTCTATGGGCTGATGCAGGCGGCGCTGGCGGAGGCGCGCGCGACGGGCGCGAAAGTGCATGGCGGCGAAAGGATTGACCGGCCCGGCGTCTATGTGCGCCCAGCGGTGGTCGAGATGGCGCGCCATGAAGGCCCGGCGTTGCGCGAAACCTTTGCGCCGATCCTCTATGTGTTCCGCTATTTGCACTTGGCGGAGGCCATTGCACTGCAGAACAGCGTCGGCGCGGGGCTTTCCTCGTCGATCTTCTCGCTCGACATGCGTGAGTGCGAACTGTTCCTGTCGGCTGCGGGCAGCGACTGCGGCATCGCCAATGTCAATATCGGCACATCGGGCGCGGAAATCGGCGGGGCGTTTGGCGGCGAAAAGGAAACCGGCGGCGGGCGCGAATCCGGATCGGATGCGTGGAAAGCCTATATGCGCCGTGCGACCAATACGATCAATTACAGCACCGCGCTGCCGCTGGCACAGGGCGTGCGCTTCGATTTTTAGGCCGGATCAGCGCGGCAGTTCGCTCGCCCCCATCAGATGTTCATCGACCGAGCGGGCGCATTGGCGGCCTTCGCGGATCGCCCATACGACGAGGCTTTGCCCACGCCGCATGTCGCCGCAGGCAAACACGCCTTCCTGGCTGGTCTTGTAGTCGCTGACATTGGCGGCAACATTGCCGCGCCCGTCCAGCTCGACTTCGGACTGGTCGACCATCCCCGCCTTGCGCGGGCCGATGAAGCCCATGGCGAGGAAGATAAGATCGGCCTTCAGCACGAATTCGCTTCCGGGAACTTCTTCCATGCGGCCGTTTTGCCAATCGAGGCGGATACATTCGAGGCCGGTAACCTGTCCATTCTCGCCCAACACGCGTTTTGCGTTGATCGCCCAGTCGCGCTCGCAACCTTCTTCGTGGCTGGAGGAGGTGCGCAGCTTGAGCGGCCAGTCGGGCCAGACCATTGCCTTGTCCTCGCGAACCGGCGGCTTGGGCATGATTTCGATCTGCGTGACCGACGCCGCACCCTGGCGGTTCGATGTGCCGACACAGTCCGAACCGGTATCGCCGCCACCGATGACGATGACATGCTTGCCCGTCGCGACAATCGAACCGCGCGGCGCGGCACGCGTTTCCTCGTCACCGGCGTTGCGCTTGTTCTGCTGCGTCAGGAATTCCATGGCGAGACGGACGCCCGCCATTTCCGCGCCGGGGATATTGAGCTGCCTTGCTTCCTCGGCCCCGCCCGACATCACCACCGCGTCAAAATTCTCACGCAGGCTTTCCATCGACACATGGACGCCGACTTCGGTCGATTCCCGCAGAACCACGCCCTCTGCCTGCATCTGCATCAGGCGGCGGCTGATGAGATCCTTTTCCATCTTGAAATCGGGGATGCCATAGCGAAGGAGGCCGCCCATCCGGTCATTTTTCTCGAACAGGGTAACGCTGTGTCCCGCGCGCGCCAGTTGCTGCGCGCAGGCCATGCCCGCCGGGCCCGATCCTACGACGGCAATCGACTTGCCCGTTTTGCACGCCGGAATCTGCGGTTGAATCCAGCCTTCCTGCCAGCCGCGATCGACAATCGCGCACTCGATCGACTTGATCGTGACAGGCGAGTCATCGATGTTGAGCGTGCAGCTCGCCTCGCATGGGGCAGGGCAGATGCGGCCGGTGAATTCGGGGAAATTGTTGGTCGAATGCAGCACTTCGAGCGCATTCTGCCAGTCCCCTTCATAGACCAGATGGTTCCAGTCGGGGATGATATTGTTCACCGGGCAGCCATTGTGGCAATAGGGGATGCCGCAATTCATGCAGCGCGATGCCTGTGCCTTGAGCTTGTCCTCGGGCATCGGCACGACAAATTCCTTGTAATGCTTCAGCCGCTCCTTGGCGTCGGAATAGGTCCGGTCTTGCCGGTCGAGTTCGAGAAAGCCTGTTGCCTTGCCCACTTTATTGCTCCGTAATCTTATTCAGCTGCGACATGGGCAGCGGCGAGGCGTTCGGCCTCGATCTGCTTCAAGGCGCGCTTATAGTCCTTCGGCATGATCTTGACGAACTTGCCAAGCGCGTTGGGCCAATCGTCGAGGATCGCCCGCGCCCGCTTGCTGCCGGTGTAGAGATGGTGGCGTTCGAGCAGGATGCGCAGGCGCTCCGCCGAATGGTAGAGCATGTCGCCCATGCCGAAATCATGCACGCTCGATGCGCGCTGGCTGGGGGCGCCGGTGCTGTTTTCGGCTTCGGGGCCATCGGCTTCGATTGCCTCGACATCGACCATTGCCATGTTGCAACGCTCGCGGAAGCGGCCATCCTCGTCATAGACATAGGCGACCCCGCCTGACATGCCGGCGGCGAAGTTGCGTCCGGTCTTGCCCAGAACGGCAACGACGCCGCCCGTCATATATTCGCAGCCATGATCGCCGGTTCCTTCGACCACCGCCAGCGCGCCCGAATTGCGAACGGCAAAACGCTCGCCCCCGACTCCGCTGAAATAGGCTTCACCCGCAATCGCGCCATAAAGCACGGTATTGCCGACGATAATATTCTCGGTCGGCTCGCGCTTCACATGGCCCGGTTGTTTCACGATCACCCGCCCGCCCGACAGGCCCTTGCCGACATAATCGTTGGCATCGCCGGTGAGTTCGAGCGTGATCCCATGCGCAAGGAAGGCGCCAAAGCTCTGCCCCGCAACGCCGGTGAAGGCGATCTGGATGCTGTTTTCGGGCAGGCCTGCATGGCCATATTTCTTCGCCACCTCACCCGAAAGCATTGCGCCGACCGTGCGGTTGAGGCTCTTGACCTCGCGCTCGATGCGGACAGCCCCTCCCTTTTCAAGGGCAGGGGCAGCGGCTGCGATCAGTTCGCGGTCGAGCGCCTTGTCAAGGCCGTGGTCCTGCGTGCCGGTCTGGTGCAGCGCCGCACCCTTGGTGTCGACGACGTGCAGCAGGCGCGACAGGTCAACGCCCTGCGCCTTCCAGTGGTGAATTGCCTTTTTCATGTCGATCCGGTCGACGCGGCCAACCATTTCGTCGATGGTGCGGAAGCCCATTTCAGCCATGATCGTGCGCAGTTCTTCTGCGACGAAGAAGAAATAGTTGATCACATGCTCTGGCTGCCCAGTGAAGCGTGCGCGCAGCACGGGGTCTTGCGTGGCAACGCCGACCGGGCAGGTGTTCAAATGGCATTTGCGCATCATGATGCAGCCTGCCGCAATCAGCGGGGCAGTGGCAAAGCCGAACTCGTCGGCGCCCAGCAACGCGCCAATCGCCACATCGCGACCGGTGCGCAGGCCGCCATCGACCTGCACCGCAATGCGGCTGCGCAGATTGTTGAGCAGCAGCGTCTGCTGCGTTTCGGCAAGGCCGATTTCCCACGGGCTTCCGGCGTGGGTCAGCGAGGTGAGCGGTGAAGCGCCGGTTCCGCCTTCATAGCCGGAAATCGTCACATGGTCTGCACGCGCCTTGGATACGCCCGCTGCCACCGTGCCGACGCCGACTTCGGAAACGAGCTTCACCGAAATGCGCGCGCCGGTGTTGACGTTTTTGAGGTCGTGAATCAGCTGCGCCAGATCCTCGATCGAGTAGATGTCGTGGTGCGGCGGGGGTGAAATCAGGCCGACGCCCGGGGTCGAGTGGCGGGTTGCGCCGATGGTCTTGTCGACCTTGTCGCCCGGCAACTGGCCGCCTTCGCCGGGCTTTGCGCCCTGTGCCATCTTGATCTGGATGTCGTCGGCATTGACCAGATATTCCGCCGTCACGCCAAAGCGGCCCGAGGCGACCTGCTTGATCGCCGAACGCATCGACGAGCCATCGGCCATCGGCTTGAAACGCTTGGGGTCTTCGCCGCCTTCGCCGGTATTCGATTTGCCGCCGATCCGGTTCATCGCCAGCGCCAGCGTGGTGTGCGCCTCCCACGAGATCGAGCCATAGCTCATCGCACCAGTGGCGAAGCGCTTGACGATTTCGGATGCGGGTTCGACTTCGCTGATATCGAGCGGCTTGTCTGCCGGTTTCAGTTCCATCAGCCCGCGGATGGTCAGCAGGCGTTCGCTCTGCTCATTGATCGATCGGGCAAACTCTTCATATTCCTTGGGATTATTGCCGCGCACGGCATGTTGCAGCTTGGAAACGCTGTTCGGCGTCCAGGCATGTTCCTCGCCGCGAATGCGATAGCCATAGATGCCGCCGACATCGAGCATGTGGCGATAGATCGGGTTGTCACCATAGGCCGTAGCGTGGCGACGCACGGTTTCCTCTGCAACCTGCGCGAGGCCGACGCCTTCGATGGTGGTCGCGGTGCCGGTAAAATATTTGCCGATGAATTCCGACGACAGCCCGACCGCATCGAAAATCTGCGCGCCGCAATAGGACTGGTAGGTCGAAATGCCCATCTTGGACATGACCTTGAGGATGCCCTTGCCGACCGCCTTGATATAGTTTTTCTGCACCTCATAGGTGGACAGCGAAAGCCCCTGCCGCACGCGGATTTCCTCCAGCGTTTCAAAGGCGACATAGGGATTGATCGCTTCGGCACCATAGCCTGCGAGCACGCAGAAATGGTGCACTTCGCGCGCCTCGCCGGTTTCGACGACCAGCCCGGTCTGCATGCGCAGGCCCTGCCGGACGAGGTGGTGGTGGACGGCTGCGGTTGCCAGCAGGGCAGGCATCGCAATCCGGTCCGGCCCCTGCGCGCGGTCCGAAAGGATAAGGATATTCTTGTCCTGCAGCACCGCTTCGGTCGCGGCCCAGCACATTTCCTTGATCGCCATTTCGAGGCCGGCGGCCCCGCTGGCGGCATCCCATGTCATGTCGATGGTTTCGGCGCGGAAGGCAGCGTCCAGCGCCTGTTCGACCGAGCGAATCTTGGCGAGATCGGCGTTGGTCAGGATTGGCTGGTCAACCTCAAGCCGCTTGTGCGTGCCTGCATCATGGCCGAGCAGGTTGGGGCGCGGGCCGATCATCGACACCAGGCTCATCACCAGTTCTTCGCGGATCGGATCGATCGGCGGGTTGGTGACCTGCGCGAAATTCTGCTTGAAATAATCGTAGAGCAGCCGCGATTTGTCCGACAGCACGGCAATCGGCGTGTCGGTGCCCATCGATCCCAGCGGATCGTCGCCATTGGCCGCCATCGGCTCAAGGAATTTGCTGATATCTTCCTGCGTATAGCCAAAGGCCTGCTGGCGATCGAGCAATGCGCTAAGATCGTTGGTCAGCGCGCCGTCGGCGACCTCGACCTCGTCCAAATCTTTCAGCTTGTACTGCGCGGATTCGAGCCATTTGGCATAAGGTTCCTTGGTCGCAAGCTGCGCCTTGATTTCCTCATCTTCGATAATCCGGCCCTGCTCCATGTCGATGAGCAGCATCTTGCCCGGCTGGAGTCGCCATTTGCGGACGATATTGTCTTCCTTGATCGGCAATACACCGCTTTCCGATGCCATGACGACATGATCGTCGTCGGTGACGCAGAAACGCGCAGGGCGCAGGCCGTTGCGGTCGAGCGTCGCGCCAATCTGGCGACCATCGGTGAAGGCGACGGCAGCCGGGCCGTCCCAAGGCTCCATCAGTGCCGCATGATATTCATAGAAAGCGCGGCGATCGGCATCCATCATCGGATTGCCCGCCCAGGCCTCGGGGATCAGCATCATCACCGCATGGGCAAGGCTGTATCCGCCAGCGACCAGCAGTTCGAGCGCATTGTCGAGGCAGGCCGTGTCCGACTGGCCGTGCGGAATGATCGGCCACATCTTGTCGAGATCGGGGCCCATCAGATCCGATTCCATCGTGCGGCGGCGGGCGTTCATCCAGTTCACATTGCCGCGCACGGTGTTGATTTCGCCATTATGCGCGACAAAGCGATAGGGGTGCGCCAGTTTCCAGCTCGGGAAAGTGTTGGTCGAAAAGCGCTGGTGGACGAGTGCGAGCGCCGACTGGCACAGCGGGTTGCGCAGATCGTCATAGAAGCTGCCGACCTGTCCGGCGAGCAGCAGCCCCTTGTACACGACGGTGCGCGTCGACATCGATGGGATGTAGAAGCTGCCAAGGCCCGGAAGCCCATGCTTTTCTTCCAATGCGAAGAGCGGGTTCTGCGCCTGCTTGCGGATTGCGAGCAGCTTGCGCTCGAAAGCATCCTGATCTGCGCAATTTTCGCCGCGACCGATGAACAGCTGGCGGATAACCGGCATCTGCTCGATTACCGCCTTGCCAAGGCCGTCGAGCGTCGTCGGCACATCGCGCCAGCCGATTATGGTCTGGCCTTCCTTGACGATGAAGCTTTCGAAATTGCTGATGCCAAATTCGCGCGCCGCTTCATTCTGCGGCAGGAAGCACATCACGACGGCATAATCGCCCGGCTGCGGCAGGTTGACGCCCGCACCTTTGGCCCAGTCCCGATAAAGCGCATCGGGGATCTGAATCAAAATCCCAGCGCCATCCCCCAGCAACGGATCGGCACCAACGGCCCCGCGATGGTCGAGGTTGACGAGAATCTGCAAGCCGCGCTCGATGGTCGTGTGGCTCTTTGCACCCTTGATATTCGCGATAAAGCCGACGCCGCATGCGTCATGCTCATTGCGGGGGTCATACAGTCCCTGTGCCGGAGGAAATCCCATGGCGTACCCTTATTCTTCGAATCTGGAAAATTTGATTCGCGGTAGACGGATGCTTTCGTAATTTAAAGTCCAGATAATGCGGCTGGCGGCAATGTTTCTTGCGGCGCGGCCAAGTTGGGGTTTGCGGCCCCTGTCTGCGTCAGCGTACCACGCTGAAATGCCATGCATAACTAATTGGGAAAATCGATAACTAAGAACGGATTGGCTCATTGGACGAAGTCGCCGGGCGCGGCCAAAGGCGCCCTCGAATTCCACAACCCCAACAGTAATAAAGGAAAAATCATGGGTATTATCGGCTCCTCTCTCAAACCGTTCGCAACGCAATCCTACAAGGATGGCAAGTTTGCCGAAGTCAGCGATGCTGACGTCAAGGGCAAATGGGGCGTCTTCTTTTTCTATCCGGCGGACTTCACCTTTGTCTGCCCGACCGAGCTTGAAGACCTGGCCGACCAGTATGAATCGCTGAAAGACATGGGCGTCGAAGTCTATGCCGTGTCGACCGATACGCATTTCAGCCACAAGGCCTGGCACGACAGCTCGCCCGCCATCGGCAAGATCAACTACCACATGCTGGGTGACCAGAACCACATCGTCAGCAACAATTTCGGCGTGCTGCGTGAAGGGCAGGGGCTTGCCGACCGTGCAACGTTCGTCGTCGATCCCGACGGTGTGATACAGGTCATGGAAATCACCTGCGAGGGCGTAGGCCGCAACGCCGCCGAACTGGTCCGCAAGATCAAGGCCGCCATCTATGTGCGCGAACATCCCGGCCAGGTCTGCCCCGCGAAGTGGGAAGACGGTGCCGAAACGCTCGCACCCTCGATAGATCTCGTCGGCAAGATCTGATTGAGCTTTACCGGGGGAAGCCGGGGCCAGTGCGGCTCCGGCTTCTTCCCCCCTCTCCCTTCTGACAACGCAAGGCCGCCAGCCGCTTCGTAGCGGAATGGCCGCCCTTGTCCGAATAAGGCTGCACCGCCATGCTCGATCAAGCTACCATTTCCCAGCTCAAGACCTATCTCAACAATGTGCGCGTTCCGGTCGAACTGGTCGCGACGCTCGACGACAGCGCCAAATCGGCGGAGATGCGCGAACTGGTTGAAACCGTCGCCGCTCAGTCGGACAAGGTAACTGCCCGCTTTGACGGCGCGGCGAGCCGCGTTCCCTCATTCGCCATCCGCCGCGCCGACGGGACAGGGGAAACCCATTTTGCCGGATTGCCGCTGGGGCATGAATTTACCTCGCTGGTGCTGGCGCTGCTGCACATGGGCGGCCATCCTCCCAAGGAAGAAGCCGATCTGCTCGAATCGGTGAAAGCGCTTGAGGGCGAATTCCGTTTTGAAACCTTCTACTCGCTGTCGTGCCAGAATTGCCCCGATGTGGTGCAGGCCATCAACATCATGGCGGCGCTCAATCCGGGTGTCAGCCATGTCGCGATCGACGGCGCACTGTTCCGCGACGAAGTCGAAACGCGGCAGGTCATGGCCGTTCCTGCGGTTTACCTGAATGGCGAACCGTTCGGGCAGGGGCGCATGGACCTTGCCCAGATCATGTCCAGGCTCGATACCGGCGCGATTGCCCGTCAGGCCGAAAAGATCGCGGCCAAGGAACCGTTCGATGTGCTGGTCGTCGGCGGCGGCCCTGCCGGTGCGGCAGCGGCGATCTATGCCGCGCGCAAGGGCATCCGCACCGGCGTTGTGGCCGAACGCTTTGGCGGGCAGGTGCTCGACACCATGGGGATCGAGAATTTCATTTCGGTCCAGCACACCGAAGGGCCGAAGCTTGCCGCGCAGCTCGAACAGCATGTCCGCGAATATGATGTGGACATCATGAACCTGCAGACCGCGAACGGCCTTGTCGTCGGTGCGCCCGGTGCGCTGCACGAAGTCAGACTGGCCAGCGGTGCAAGCCTGAAGGCCAGGACGGTCATCCTCTCGACCGGCGCGCGCTGGCGGCAGATCGGCGTTCCCGGCGAAGAGGAATATCGCAACAAGGGTGTCGCCTATTGCCCGCACTGCGACGGTCCGCTTTTCAAGGGCAAGCGGACGGCGGTGGTCGGCGGCGGCAATAGCGGTGTCGAAGCAGCCATCGACCTTGCCGGCATCGTTGCGCATGTCACCCTGATCGAATTCGATGCGCAGTTGCGCGCCGATGCGGTGTTGCAGGCAAAGCTGAACAGCCTGCCCAATGTGACCGTGATTACTTCGGCGCTGACCACCGAAGTGCTGGGCGATGGCCAGAAAGTGACCGGCCTGACCTATCAGGATCGCAATTCAGGCGAATCGCACGGCATTGATCTGGAAGGGATTTTCGTGCAGATCGGGCTGATCCCCAACACCGAGTTCCTGAAAGACGTCGTCGGATTGTCTTCGCATGGCGAGATTGAAGTCGACGCGCGTGGGGCAACGAACATCCCCGGCGTCTTTGCCGCCGGCGATTGCACCACCACGCCCTACAAACAGATCGTGATCGCGCTCGGCGAAGGGGCGAAGGCATCGCTATCGGCCTTTGACCATCTGATCCGTTCGGGCGTGTAAACGGGATTCCGGCGGTGGCTGCATGCCACCGTCGTTTCGAATCCGGACATCTTTGAAAGTGGCGCAGTATGCAGTCCTGCGTATGAGCGCCTCTGTGTCAAAATTCCCTGCTTTACAGGGAAGCAGATTTTTGTTCAGCGATGGACCTTTGAAACAGACCGATAAACTTCTCGCTCCAGGCGGAGATCGTCAACGCCAGCTGGCCGGCATGGGCATATCCATTTTCGCTCATATGGGCTGTCGTCACATCATTGGCAGCGATATTTGCGATCCGTTCGATCAAGCTGCTGGGTTTCGCAGGATCAAAGGACTGCCCAAAGCCTAGACTCTCGCAATTGCCAGCCAGATAGGCGCGCTCGGACACAATGACCGGCAGGCCGCTCATCGCTGCTTCCAATATCACGAGTCCGAACGGCTCTATTACCCTGCTCGGGACGATCAATGCTCTTGCGCGGCGGGCATGATCGAGAATTTCCGTTCGGCTGCACCAACCTGCGAGCCGAAGCCCCCCGCCAGCCTTGCGCAACGATTCCTCCAATTCTCCTCCCCCGACAAGCGTGAGCGGAACGCCTGCCTGAATACATGCCGCAGCGGCCAGATCAGCGCCCTTGTCGCTTCCCAGTCGCCCGACGAAAAGGAACTCATTATTGTGCTCCGCCGGGATACGCGTACGGGACCATGGTTTGATCGGGTTCGGGATGGTCACCATCTGGCGTGCGCAAAAGCCGTTATCCAGAAACTTCGTACGCATATGATCGTGCAGGAAAGTGAAGGTGGATTTTGAAAGCGCCGGACGGATTAGTCGGTTCAGATGGCCCTGACGCGCCACGCGCCAAAATTTGTGAACATTGCTTCGCCGGTCGCACTGGCTGGCAAGACAGTGCAGCGAAAGCGGTTTGAGGTTGCAGGGTTGCGCACGGGGAAAGACGGTAAACCCGCCATTGGGGCAGATGTTGAAGAAATCATGGCATGTGACCACCAATCGCCCTTCGACGCCTGCCAGCGCTGCAAAGATGGCCGGTGACAGAATCTGTGACCAGTTGTGCAGATGGTAGACCGTGTGTTTGGTATCGTTTTTGGCGATCCAGCCCCGCAAGCAGTTTTGCGCCGCGCTGTTGTGAAGTCCTTGCATCATTGCACGAGAGGGTGGCGTCTCGAGCAATCGGCTGGCATGCAAACCAATCAGGTCGATCCCATCCAACGCTTCGCCAGCGCCATGGATTGCCCCGGCAAAATACGTCACCGGAATTCCACGGCGTCGATATTCTTGCGCCACCTGAATCGCCAAGACGCCAGCGCCGCCCTCTGGTTCAGCGAAATCGTGAATTACCACAACGCGTTCGATGTCTTCGACGCGGTCCCGCGCGCACGTCACGCGCGGCCTCCATAGCGGTGCCGCACATCGAAAACGATGTGGTTGTCAAGAATGTCAATATGATGACAGCCGATGATACCCCGTTTGAAATTCGGGGTGATATGGCGGACAGTGCTTTCGCGGTAACGCTCCATTGTCAATTCTTCGATCTGCATCAACTGCAGGCCATATCCATAAGTTCCGTGCGAATTATCCTGCACCGGGCGGTAAAAAACTCCATCGCGCTGCCAGATGCGGCCAGCGTTGCGAGCGCAGCGCGAATCGAACACCACCGGGTTGAGCGGATGCGGTTCAAGTTTTTCCAGCATCGGACTATCGGCGCGGAACAGGTGCAGTTCAGAGCACATGTCATCGAACGGATCGTCGCTTATGTTGGTGAACAACCACCATTGCCCATCCAAATTCGCAAGCGTTGAATCGGAGAGATTGGTGCCTTCCAGCGCAGTTCTGTGCAACTCCCAGCTATCGGGAAACGCGGTGCACCGCCATAACTCGATTCGCCGCGAAGCGCAGCTCTCGGGCAACATGAATAACTGCCCATCATGTTCAAACAGGAAGGGAAAGGATAGATGATATCCGGGAGAGAGCACAATCCGGATATCCTCAAGTCGTCCAGATTCAATCCGTCCGGCGCTGATATATCCCAGCCCCTTGCGATAATCGAAACATTCGAAAAAGCACCAGGTCTCCTTTCCGTGTCGCCAAAGGAACGGATCTGCGTGGTAACAATTGGCAGGCGGATTAATGGGCTCGGCCAATGCCGGTTTGAATTTCAGCGGCTCACCTTCGATCAGGTTAATACAGAACATGCCCGGTCGAAGTCTCAGTTTGACTGCAAACTTTTCCCATGCGCGTCGTGCAAGTTCGCCCGTCATTCTGCCAATATAGGTGAGTGTCCCGATAGTTCCCGGCGCGCGAGGTGCGACAAACAGGGCTGTTTCGCTTGGTTTTGCGTCAGGCAAACCCCGTGCAACGCGTTTGAGTTCACGCAGGATCAGCGCGACCGACTTTTCCTCCAGAAACTGTTCATTCCGCGCGGCGACGAATTTGCTGTTCACAGCAGCACTTGCGATCAGCTCTGGCAGAGGTTGGGCATTGGGTCGGCGAAACAGATTGATCGAGCTTACAGGGCGTCCTTCGATAAGCGGTTGCAATCCCGCTATCCCGGGAACGCTGCCGGTCGCATCGGTAAACCACACACCGTGTCGCGGAGCAGCGGCCGGGATGCCCGCACCGTGGTTTCCGGAGAGGTCGAGGATGACATCCGGTGCCAGTGTGTGCAGCACCTCATTGTCGTTCAAGGCGATCCGCGGAATGTCGTGCGCTAGCCCGCTGTTCGTTGCAGCCGGAATCGCGCCGACCCGCAGTTCCAGCCTGTAGAGCAACCGGAAAAGCAAATTGTCACTCCTCCGTCGTCGGGACGGGGCCGCAGCCGCGATCGCGCAAATCTCGATATCACTTAGGCCACCAATCCGCTCAATCAGACGCCTGACCCAGTCGGGGATTGCGTCCGGATCAGCCAGAACAAGGACAACTCGGAGAGGTGCAAGCGCCATTACCGTGTCAGCGCCAGTCCAGAGCCACGCCCAGACTGTCGGCCAGCTGTTCAATTTGGCGGAGGATGTGGTCTTCGATCAATATACCTTCCCGCTCGCTCCGGGCAATTTCCGCCCAACGGGCGTCACCCGGCAATCGGACATTTTCTGAACCAGTTGGGGTCGTGAGCATAGAGGCGAGCGTCTCGACGCGATGATGAAATTGCTCAATCGGCATCCAGCGCGAAATATCGATAGCCAGCAGCAAATGTCCGTTATTGCCCGGTCGATCGAGGTCGGCATACATCGAAGCAACTTCTTGAGCGACGCCAGCACCCGTCAAGACGGCGCTGAGTAACTCGACGAGAATAGCGAGGCCAAATCCTTTCGCTCCGGCAGCGGGCAGCAAGGTGCCCGCCGCCGCAAGCGCAGGGACGAGGATGGGTGCACCATTGGCGTTGATTGCGAGCCCGGGCTCCAGCATATGGTCTTTGGCGATCGCTTCACGGACCGATGATCCAGCCATTGCTGCAGTAGACATATCGACTATGATTGATAAGCCGTCTGCGCGCGGCGCGGAAAAGGCAAGCGGGTTGGTTCCAAGGACCGGCTTGATGCCATCATGAGCGGCCACTTTGGGAAAGGAATTGCTCAAGGCAATGCCGATCATTCCGCGATCTGCCGCTAACTGGACATAATAGGCCCCGGCACCCAAAAAGTTGCTGTTGTGAACGCCGACCGTGCCTATACCCGTTTCGGCGGCAAGTTCGCAGGCGAGATTCATGCCAAGCTTCGCGGCATGATGCCCGAAGCCGCAATCTGCATTGATCCGCCCAACCGCCGGAGCCAGGCGCGAAATTTGGGGGTTGCAGGGACATTTGATCGCGCCAGTCCCGACCCGCTTCAGAAGGATGGGTAGCCGTTCTATGCCATGGTTGCGCCGTCCAGCCATATCGCACCAGGTGAGATTATCGACGACATTTTCCGCCTGTGCCGAATCTACCCCACCGGCCGCGAGCAGGTCTTCGAGCACTTTCCGATAGCGGTGCTGGTCAATCCGCATTTTGCCCGGCCCTCTGGCGCATCGCCAGAGGCGCGCGAACCAGCTTGCCCAGCAAGCCCGAAAATTCCGCAAGGCCCGGGAGCGGGTCATCAAAGCAAAAGAAGGGGAGAATGACTTTTTGCGCAAAAATACTGCGCACCCAGCCCCTGAAACCCAGTTCACCTGCATGGCGCAATTGCAGGAATGCCATGAAATCACGCAGCGGATCCCACAGCCTTAGTGACTGCGAATAGCCGTCGAAGCGCGGCAAGGATTGTCCGGTAAGGTGGCAATAAATAATCAGGTCTATTGGTGCACCACCGCGCGTTACCAGCGGATGCCCCGCTGTCAGACGCCCATTCACTTCGATGATTTTGAGCTGGCCGTCGCGCAGGTCACGCTTGAACTCGACATTGCCGATGCCCTGCCAGCCGATCCCGTCAAACATCCGTCGCCCCATCTCGGCGGTCTCTGGCAACCATTCGGACTGGTGAAAACATGCTCCACCGCGATTGACCGGCCATCGCCGGATGATACTCTTGGTGTAGTCATAGAGCAGCGTGCCTGCGCTCGTGCGATAAGTGTAATAACTCGACAAAAGGCTGTCAGGACCGGGGATCATTTCCACAACCATCACTTTGTGTCCACGCTCCCGGCAGAGCCGCACTTTTTCAACGACCTCGGCGAAATCGTCACGGATGATGAACAGTTTGCGTCCGAACTCTTCCATGAAGTTAAGCGAATTCAGCGGCTTCACCATCACGGGAAAACGCAATTCGTCGCGTATTGCCAGAACATCGTCAACCGTATCCACTGCCCAGAAATTCGGAGTAGGGACGCCGGCCTCGCGCGCCATGGCCAGCGTATCGAGCTTGTCCAGCATCGCCCGGCGCAGATCGGGTAGAAACTCCTCGACAACATAGAGTTGACGCAACGCTGCCTCATGCGTTTCCACAAATTCCAGCGATTCATCGCATCCGACCATGATGACGCATCCGGCAAGATTCGGGTCAGGCTTTGAAATGAGAATTGTTTCCCAATATAGCGAGGCATCCATGTTTTCCGGCACGGGCAACGCTTTTCGGCAATGGCGTGAACGCATGGCGCGGCAACCAGTCCGCCCACTGGCGTAGACCAAAATTCCTGCCTTGCCGAGGCTCCGCGCGGCGGCAAGCGTACTGGCACCACCACCAAGCAGCAGGACTGGACGAGAGGTGTTCGGCGAACTCATATTTGGATCGTTCCGCGCCGGGTCGAAAACAGATGTTCGAGAATGCGAGGCGCGACATGCGCAATCCGTTTCTGATCGGATACCAGATAGTGGTGATGGATGCCTGGGCCTGCGTTGATTTCGTTGAAGATGACATTGCCTTCCGAAAGCGGTTGCGAGATATCCGTTGCCGTCACATCCAGGCCAGCAAAGCCGATGCCAAAATCGCGGACGATGCGGCTTCCGGTTTCGATTATTTCGGGATGCACCTCTTCAAGCACCAGATGGTTTTGCGCGGCACCATTCTCGTTAACAGCAAGCTTGACCATCACCTCAAGCCCGGCAGCCGGAATGGTTGCCGACGATAAGCCGGCCGCCGCCAATGTATTTCGGCATTCAAGATCGATTATAAGCGGGCTTAGCGCCGTGATTGTTTCGCCCGCCCTACGCCGCTCATTTTCCGCCGAAACAAGTTGCCGAAGACTGGAGCGGCCATCGCCTGTTACGACCGGAGAATCCCTGCGCACCGCGTCTATCAACATGCCATCCAGGTACAGCAGGCGATAGGACGCACCGGCCAGTTGTTCCTCAACCAGCAGTTCGGGGTTGAAGGCGGCGGCATGGCGCGCCGCTTTTTTTAGACCATCAAGATCAATAATCCGCGTGGTAACCCCATGGCCGCATCCGGTCCCGTCGGCCGGTTTAACAACGACGGGTCCACCAACTTCGCTCAAAAAGGTCGCTGCGCGTTCCAGACTGTCGATGTCAAACCTCCGGCGCTGCGGTATGCGCAAACCTTTTGCTGCGAGCAATTCGAAGACAACCGCCTTATTCAGCAGCAACCGCGAAACAATTGCACTGTCGAGCATGATGTCAGATTGATTGACAAACGTCTGCAGACAGCCACGACTGATCTGCTTCAGTCCATTCGGCAATGTAGCAATTTCAGCTCCGACGTCGCGTGCGGCATCGCGCCACAGCTGATCATAGAAGCGTTTGCGAATTACTTGAAAGCGGCGTCGCTCCAATATGCCCCAGACATCCGTGATCCTGCGATGATTGCGGAGCCATACTCGCATCGCGGACGATGGAAGTTTCAGCTGGAATTGCTGAGGCAGGTGCTGGCTGCGGCTCAGTTGCAGATCGCGCACCCGTTTTCCCGCAGCTGTTCATCGACCCATGCGTTGGAGAAATCGCCGCGCTTTACGCTTGCAACATATTCGGCGAGACGGGCTTTGCTCGCTTGCAGGCGCTGGATGATTTCATCGGCAAAGCCCCGCGGTATAACAGCAATTCCAGTGGTGTCCGCCTTGATGATATCGCCCGGATTGACCACCACACCGCCGCAACAAATGGGGGTATTAATTTCCCCGGGGCCGCGATGAAGCGGGCCAAAGGGGGTAACCCCGCGGGCATAAACGGGCAGACCTGTTTCCTTGATGCCGTCAAGATCGCGGATCAGTCCGTCGATTACATAGCCGCCTATTTTGCGGTGAATCGATTTGTTGGCAACCAAGTCGCCCAGCACGGCATTCGACATCGCTCCGCTGCAATCCACAACCACGATGTCACCGGGCTTGGCGATATCGAGCGCCTTGTGGACCATCAGATTGTCACCAGGATAGAGCTTTACGGTGCAGGCCGTACCGAGCAGTTCCTTGTCGTTCGTCTGGTTGCGGATTGCGCCGTTCATGGCATAAAGCCGATTGAGCACGTCCGAGACATCGGCGGTTTCGAATTCCCTGAATTGCTCGATGAATTCATGCGACAAGCGCGGAAATTCGGTGCGGATCATATAGCCCGGACCCGGCGTCATTTCGGAAGATTTTGGTTTGGCCCGGGATGGCTCGTCCGGCCCTGTCGCCAGTGCTGCTTGCGCCTCCTCAAACTTGTTGCCGACCGCCTGTTGCTCGTCGAGTTTCATGGGCTGCCTCATTTCAAAAATTGGCCGGGATGGCGATTTTGCAGAGCTTGAATTCTCGCTCCTCACCCATCCATATTAGTGCGGCCGTTGGCGAGGATGAAGGAAACATAGGGGTCAATCCGAAGTGGTTAGCGAAGCGCACCATCATCGACAGGAATGGAGAGCGTTACCAAATCGCCTTGTCATTTTTTGCGCCCTCAATCTTTGCATCAAAGCCAAGTGCGGTTTTCGAAACCGGCTTCAGGGAACGCTTTAGGCACTCGAAGCTTCTAACCAGGGGATCCCAATAGGTTCCCCTCAGCGAATGGAACGCCTGGAGCTGTTCGGGACTATAGCCGTAGATCCCATTGACCATCACTTCACCCTTGTGCGGACGATAGGCGGTGCCAAACATCCAGTCGAAGATTGACAAGTTGGTGCCGAAGTTCTTGTCCCAATGCGCTTCGAGGCTGGAATGATGAATCTGGTGCATGTGCGGACTGATAAACACCCCTTCCAACAGGCCGAACCGCAAAGGCACATGGGAGTGGCGCAACGCATCGAGCGTGGCAACGGTCAACAGCTTGTTCGCGATCGCTGCAATCGCCAGCAATTCAATAAAGCCAAAGCCGTAAAAATACATGATCAAGCCGGTTGGAATACCGGCAATAAATCCTTTCATTACATATTTGCCAATTTGCACGATCGAATGTGCGCGGTGGTTTGTAAGTGGATTCAGATGATCCGCAGAATGGTGCACCTTATGCAATTCCCAGAGAAAGGGTACTTTGTGCTCAAGATAGTGCCAGAGAAACGCGTTGAACTCGGCTGCAACGATCAACACGCATGCTACACCAAGGACCAGTGCTGGAGAATTTTCATGCGAAGATGGTGTCCCGTCGAGCCCTGACAATGTGCTGAAAAGACCATTGGAGACCCAGAAAAGCACATAGATCCCCGGAATCAGAAAAATGAAATCCGTTAGCTTTCTGATGAGGTAAACCTTCAAATCGGTATGAAAGCTCTGTGATCGAACTGGATCGAAGGGAATACATGTCCTGAGCGCGTCTTTGATCGAGAAAGCAACAAGCCGCTCTCTGTATCTAAGCAAAAACAGGATTATCACGGCGATAAAAAAGGTCGTCCATGTGAACGCGAATGATGGAATTGAATCGATGAAGTTTATGGCATCCGTCATGGTTGCGCGACTTCAGCTACGCGATAGATCCGCTTGCTTACAGGATCGCTGCCTGTTCCATTGACCTTTATGCAGAGAATGGCGACATCAGCAGGGGCTACGCACTCATGGGCTCGCGCGATGTCTGGATCATAAGTTAGCATGCGAACTGGATCCCTTAGGGCAAAAATCCGATTTCCGGCGGTGAAAAAGGGCCACCTTTGCGTTGAGACATAGCGGTATCCATCGAGCGCAGATGATTACCAAACAGGCATTGGTATTCCCCCAAAGTAGGTAAGCTTTGCTTCAAAATGGCGGGAGCGAGCTGCAACTGGAATCTTCATTCGCGAATGCCTTCCATCTTTTGCGCAATGGCGCGGCCGACTGCGGCTGACTATCCATAGCAAAACGCCCAGACAGGTATTTGCCGATCAAATGAAAGTCTCGCTTGTATCCCCGCACGAACTTGACGCCGATTGCATTGAGCGATGGGAACAGTTGCGCGGTACGAACTCGATCTACGACAGCCCCTTTTTTTCGCCTTGCTTTACGAAGGCTGTTGGTGAGGTTCGCCGCGATGCAGAGATTGCTATTTTCGAAACGGATGGGCGGATCGTTGGTTTTCTTCCTTTCCACCGTGTGCGACGCCGGATTGCAAAACCGATCGGTGGACATTTGAACGATTATCACGGCGCGATTCTCGAACCCGGGATCACGCTCGCCGATCCGGGCTTGCTGCAGTCTGCCAGACTGGACGCCTATGATTTCGATCACCTGCCGATACAATTGGGTAACGCGATGCAATCGGCAGATAGCTGTCGGGAATCACCGCAGATGGATTTAAGCGCGGGCTATGATGCCTGCGTCGCGGCGAAGGGGGATTCCTGGAAGCGCGGATGGCGCGATATGTCCCGGAAAATGCGCAAGATGGAGCGAGAAGTCGGATCGACCCGTTTTGAGTATTCCTGTGAATCCATAGACCTGTTTGATATTCATGTCGAAATGCGCAACTCGCTTTACAGCCGCATGGGGTTGTGTGCCGATTATTGCGTCGGCTGGCAGGGCGAAGTCCTGCGCGTTTTACGTAATGTTGAGAGACCGGGCTTTCGCAGCGTATTAAACGTGCTGTACGCGGGCGAGCGACCAGTTTCTACGCATTTCGGGCTTTTCTCGCGCGGGGTTCTGCATTGGTGGTTTCCGGCTTATGACCTCGCGTTCCAGCGCTATAGCCCCGGGTTGCAGTTGATCGATATTTGCGCCCGGCAGGCCGCCATCGAGGCAATTCGCATGATCGATTTCGGCAAGGGAGATGATCGCTACAAGGTGCTGTTTGCTGACCGTTCGATTCCGATGCTTAAGGGATCGGCCTGTCAGAAGGGAAGTTTTGCAGCTCGCGCCAGAGCGAGCCATGCCGCTATATTAGGGTTTGCCGAGCGTATATTGCCGGCCGCCATCAATGCCTATCCGAGAAAGTCGGTCGAACGTCTTTGGACAGGTACAGCTCTGCCGAGGGTCAGAACCTAGGCTGCAATGAAATTATTCGGTGCCCAAAAAGGGCTAATCGGTGGGCGACTGCATATTACCCAGAATGGCAGTGGTCACAGGGCGACAGCATGTCCTATTCTTTGTGTGATCGGCAGCGCGAACATTTACCGAGAGCAATGAATTGGCCAATGATCTTACAGACATCGTCGCATATCGGGCTCCGCCCGAACGAGTGACGCCGCGATATGTGTGGCTTTTGCCAATATTTTTCGCCTTGTGTTTGTTACCGGCCTTTCAATTGAACTGGCATTCCGCTTCATCGAAATCAGAACGGTCCAATCCCACGCAAATCGTCGTTGACGCATTGCGCCTTGCGGTCGTGTCGCCCGCCACTTCGGTGGTGAACACTGCGATACAAACGCAAACGATCTCTCTTGCGCAAGGCAGCAGATTCCCTGCACAACTCGAGTTTCTCGGGCCTGCTGGAGACCGTGATCGCGCCATCAACTGCCTGGCACTTGCCGCCTGGTATGAAGCTGGCAATGATCTCAATGGCCAGCGGTCGGTTATGCAGGTTGTGTTGAACCGGGTGGCTCATCCCAGTTTTCCCAAGTCTGTTTGCGGTGTCGTGTTCGAAGGTTCACATCGCGCCACGGGCTGCCAGTTCACTTTCACCTGCGATGGTTCAATGGCGCGCCGACGCCCTTCTGCTGCCGCACTGGCGCGCGCGCGCGCTGTTGCTACGCTAGCCCTGAACACCACTATCTATCCCGAAGTATCGCAGGCGACGCATTATCATGCCGATTATGTCATGCCCTGGTGGAGTAGCAAGCTAGTCCGATTGCACAGGGTCGGCCCGCATATTTTCTATCGTTGGCCCGGTGCGCGTGGAGCCCTTTCCGGCCAACCCAGCTCAGCGAGTGAAGGTGCTTTTGCTCAGCTTGCGTTCCAGGCGGCAGGTCAGCCTGTCGGCTTGCCCGCATTGAGCCTAGCCGAAGAGGCTAAAATGACAGCAGCAACGGGCACGGGAGCATCAAATTTGACATTGGCGTCGGTCGAACCAGCGGTGGAGGCAAGCGCATCGACCGTACCCGCTCCGAAAACCGATGACACCATCTTTCTGGCGGTCGACCCAGCGTCGCTCAGCGGCCGCTGGGCGGTTGCGGCACTAAGCAAATGTGCAGGGCAAGCTGGTTGCCGCGTCCTGGCTTACGAGTCTCCAGACAGAACGACCCACAACAGCACCCTTTCGCCGCGCGCGCGAGAGAAGCCAATTTTCGTTTTCGTTCGCGATGCTGCATCGGGAATGGAGCTTGCATTGTGGGACTGCGAAAAGGTTGATCGACCTGCCAGCAGCCAGTGCCTTCCCAGCGCGGCCCATCAACTCGCAAGGCTGCTTCGCGACAGGAAAAGTTAGCTGTTTAGGCTCTGGCCTCTTCCGGTTGTGAAACGATTAATGCAGCGTCATGAATAGATATCATTTCATTGATACCATGGGTGTTGGCCCACAGCGCAGCCTGCGTACGATTGTGAACGTGCAACTTTCGCAGGATAGCCTTCACATGAACTTTCACTGTTGCCTCACAGATGTCCAGCTTCCGGGCAATCACTTTGTTTGAATATCCAGCCATCAAGCAGCAAAGCACATCCAGTTCCCGCTGCGAGAGTTTTGCCGAATCGACTTCAAGATCGAATTTAGAGTCTATGGGGCGCTCAATGCCACATTCGCTAACAGTGTCGACGAAGTCAGACGGCACGACCTTCTCACCGAGTGCAACGAGACGTAACGCTGCAAGCATCCGCGGCGACCTGGCGGACTTTATGATGTAGCCTTGCGCCCCCGCACCAAGACAAGCGATCACAGTCTTCAGATCAAATTGTTCGGAGACAACGACCACCCGTGAACCGGGCAATATGGTCTTTGCGCTTTCGACTGCAGCAAGCTGGATGGCCAATGAGTCACAATCAAGAATTGTGATATAGTCACCAGTTGGCTTGACCAACTTCAGTTCATCGACAGTTTCCCACGAACTTAGTACGTTGAAACCCTCTTTTTCCAGGATCAACGTCATTCCCGCCCTGGAAATATCGTTCAAACTGACAAGGCAAACATCTATCCGCAATTTAGCCCCCCAACTTCTCCAGTCACCGCTATTTAGCAGCGAACCTCGGCAATTTAGCCGAATGTCGATGCAGCTTTGGCGACTCGAAAAGCCTGATTTGGGCAAGCTTTCAGGCTAGCACTTCTGACGGTGCGATAACCTAAACAAAGCGTTAATAATGCTCAGTGTTAGTCTTGACCCTATTCCGAGTCAACATGTGGAAGGCATACTCATAAGGGATTAGTCCGGCTATAGTTTGGCCGTTTCTCGGGGGTTTATTGCGGTCACGAAGACTCAATTGGTCAGAAAAATGCCTCTTGGACGGTGATAGTATCACCAGGAGCAATTAACAGCGGCACTGATTCGAGCCGCACTCGTCGGCCTTCGGCCCAGCCTTGCCGTCGCAACAGAACTTCAGACTTGTTGGCCCTGGCAGAATATCCTTGTGCTTTGGCTATGGCCTGCTCGACAGTCAGGTCTCCAATATAGGGATATTCGCCCGGAGCGTTCACTTCGCCCAATATATAGAAAGGTCTATGCTGAGAAACTTCGACCGAAACGCGGGGTGAGAGTACGTAACCCCCCGAGGCAAATGCGGACGTTATCTGAGCTGCCAGTTCGTCAGGAGTCTTCCCGGTGGCTTGGATCGAGTTAATTAGCGGCAGCGACAGACTGCCATCCAACCCTACACCAAATTCGCCGGTAAGGGTGGGTTCGTCGAACACGGTAACTTTAAGTTTGTCACCGTCGGCCAAGCGATAGCCTTGAGCAAGGCCGGCATTGGCATCTGCAACCGATACCCGAGGCAGGTCCGAAACAGCACAGGACGCCAAAAGCAAGCTTGCCCCGATCACGGCCGATAAAAGCGAGGATCGGTGAGCCATTGGCTGACTGTGCTGGCGAAAAGAGGTTTCGGTCATTCCGGAAATCCTGTCGTTCATAAAATGGGAGCAATTTCTCAATCGACCCGCATAGCATGTTGCTTAAAATGAACGACCTGCGCGCGCCATTACTAAATTGGGGAAGTACCCCCCGGACCAATTAGCTGGGCATTGGTCCGTCAGGATAAACTTGGGTTACAACCTTTGAACGTTTGTATCCGCCCTGGTTTTTGATCACTTTTCCAAATGAGCTGATCGGTTGAACATGCCGAGTGTGTTGGCGCGTACTGGGGCAATGACAATGTTGGAGCATATGCATATTTCCGCCGAAGCAGAGACCGAAATCGCGACACCTAAAATCGACCGCCTTGGCCCGCTTGTGGACCTCCCGCCTGCTATCGACACACGCAATCCACGACCACTAATCGCCTCCAGCAATGTCAATGCGAGCGACGCGGCGTATATCCAAAGCCGCGCGCCGGTGGACATTGGTTCGGACGGCACGGTTGGACTGAAGCGCCTTTTGCCGTCGGCCAGCAGAGTATTGGATGTCATCATCGCCACTGCTCTGCTTCTGGTGCTGCTCCCGGTATTGGCCTTTATCGCCATTTTCCTGCAGGTGTTTGAGGGCGGTCCTGTAATTTTCGCACATCGGCGCGTTGGCCTTGACGGTAAGACGTTCAATTGTCTCAAATTCCGTACGATGTGTGTCGATGCCGACCAGCGGCTTGCACGGTTGCTTGTTAAAGATGACGCTCTGCTGCACGAATGGGTAACTACACAAAAACTCGTCTGCGATCCGCGCGTTACCCGGTTTGGCCAAATCCTTCGCAACACGTCACTGGATGAGCTTCCTCAGCTGATCAACGTTCTTCGTGGCGAAATGAGCCTGGTGGGGCCGAGGCCGATTGTCGAAGACGAAATGTGTCGCTACGGTCGACATGCGGCGAAGTATATCAGGGTGCGCCCTGGATTGACCGGCCTTTGGCAGGTGACCCGCAATACCAAAACCAGCTACCGCCGTCGGGTTGCAACCGATATACTCTATTTGCAAAAGCGGACATTGGCTTTTGATTTCAAGATATTGCTAGCCACAGTTCCCGCCGTTCTTGTCGGCAATGGATAGTCGCGATGCTGCGCAACGGATCCGATCAGACAATCAAGGACAAAAGCAGCCACGCGAATAGCGCGAGCGGTAGCGCCATAACAAGCCCGCGGGCGAAACTTCGCCCATCGCTTCGTGCATGTTCTTCAACACCCGGGCCGGGCGGTAACTCTAACATTCAGATCGCCTCATCACCATTGGGTAGCAGATTGATACTTTCGAATAGGGATGGGCGCAAGTGTCGGATTGGCAGCGGAAGCTGGCATAGCCGGGTTCGCATGGCTTGCGGATCGAACTTTGTAACCGTGCTTGATATTCTTTCCGTTGCCACATTCGTAGTTTCCGACAGCTTTTTGACGACAAAACCCCATTCGGCGCCCGCGATCCGGATCAAGCCGCGAATGGGGCAGGTTCGAAAAAAGCCCAGGGCGCTCGGTTCGATAGCGTTACTCGTCAGCCTGTTATTGTCCCGGCCAGCCTTTGCTCAAAACAATGATACAATCACCCCTGCAGACTTGTTTGAGCCTGAAAGCGGAAAGGGAGTCCGGATCCACCCCAGCTTGCTGCTCTTCCCCTCGGTCGAGAGTGACGCGATCTACGACAATAATGTTTACAACAGCAGTCAGGCGAAGCGTGACGATGTCATTCTGTCTGTCAGACCGCGTTTTGCCTTGCGGACTGATTTGCCACGCCACCAGTTTAGCTTGACCGGTGGAGCTGAAATCCGTCGCTATGCTGAAATCGGCGGAGAGCATAGCGAACAATTCGATATTCAGGGCAAGGGAACCTTGGATCTTGCGGAGCGCACCGAAGTCATCGCCGATGCCGGTTTCCGAAGGGGGATTGAGCAGCGCGGGACTGCAGGTGACCAATTCCTGACTGACGCTCCGGTGGCGTTTGATCGCAAATTTGCCGGGCTGAGATTGCAGCGAGAAGGTGGTTTCCTCGAACTCATGGCGGAGGCGCGGATCACTGAAACGACGTACCGGGACACAGAAATCAATGGCCTGCCAGTCGACCTGTCCGAGCGCGACTCTACTGTTCTGCGTGCTCGTTTGCGCGCCAGTGCGCCGACCAGTCATTATTCGCGAGTCTTCATCGAAGGCACAGTCAACAAGGTCGATTATTTACGATCGCTGCCATTGCAGCGCGACTCCGATGGGTTTGGAGTGCTTGCCGGGATGCTGCTGCGGTTGACCAATCTGGTCAATCTGGAAGTCGGCGCGGGTTATATCCGACAGAAATTTGACGATCCGTCGATCAGGGAAGTCAGTGCTGTCAATTTCCATTTGCAAGTCGAATGGACTCCGCGTCCAGACTGGCAGATCACCGCTGCCGCTGATCGGGTGATCGACCCCAGCTTTCGCCTTGATGCGCCCGCGATCGTTCATAGCGATTTTTCGCTCACGGCGCACAAAGTCGTTAGCGACCGGCTGCTGGTCTCAACCGAACTCGGTGTTAGAGACGAGAAGTATCAGGGTAGCGGACGCAAGGACCTGCGCTTGTTTGCCGCTGTCGGGGCTCACTATCGCCTGACTGACAATGTCGGACTTGTCGCCCGTGCCGGGTGGCGCAAGCAGAACGGAAATGCGTTGGGACGCGACTATGGCGGCGTCACGGCGACACTTGGCGTCAGGGCGCGGTTCTAATGGCTCGCCAGCACCACGAACCGAGTGGCTCCACCCGCTCTGCAATAGAGGCATTGTGATGACCGAATCCAACCAGCTACTACCTGTGACGCCGGCTTCGGCAGTACGTGTTCCGGCTCGCCCTGAACCTCTGCTGCCGGTACAGGCAGATCGGCTGGATCTGACCGAAAGCGTTGCCTTTTTCCGTCGCAGATTTACTTTGATTCTGGGCGTGGTGGTGCTTTGCCTTTTAGCTGGCCTGGCCTACGCGCTGCTCGCACCTAAAACTTACGTCGCCAATGCAACCGTGATGTTGACCAACAGCGCTGCCGAAAACATTCGTGCAGCAGACCGGCCTGAGAGCCGAGAGGTACTGAGCAGTGAACTGGTTGATACTCAGGCCGCAATTATTACATCGCGAACAATGGCCGAGCGCGTTGCTGGCGCTTTGGGGTTGGGAAAGGGATTGGACAGCAACGCACTGCGCAATGTGATCGACGAACTTGAGCGCGAAGTGTCGGCTGAGCGAAACGGAAACAGTTACGCTCTGGCCATTTCATATTCGGCTACCGAAGCGAAGGCCGCAGCGACCATTGCCAATGAATTTGCCCGCCAATTCGCGGGGTGGGAACTGCGCAGCACCAAGGAAAATCATGCTGAATCGCTGGCTCTGGTGCAACAGCGGCTCGGCGAACTGCGCGCACAGGCGCAGGTCGATACCAAAGCGTTGCAGCAATATCGCATCGCCAACAACTTGCTGAGCACTTCTGGTGCATCACTAACCGAGCAAGAGATTTCTAACTACAACCAAGAGGTGGCTGGCGCTCGCGCTGGTGCCGCCGAAGACGAAGCAAGGCTGCAAACGGCTCTTGCCCAGCTCCGTTCCGGGTCATCGGGCGATGACGTCGGCGAAGCGCTCGGTTCGGCAGTGATCTCATCGCTTCGTGCACAGGAAGCCGAAGCCGCTGGGCAAGTAGCCGATTTGGGGAGCAAATATGGAGCCAAGCATCCGCAACTGATCCAGGCCCAGAGTAGATTGGTCGAGGTGCGCGCGCAGATTCAAGCGGAGATCGGTCGGGTCATTTCCAATCTGCGCGCCAAACGCGATGTATCGCAACAGCGGCTGGCATCGCTTGCTGGCAGCTTGGCCTCGGCACGTGGCATGTTGACGCAAAATAATTCAGCTATGGTAGGGCTCAGCGATCTTGAGAGGGCGGCCAGCGCCTCTCAGAGCATCTACGAAGCCTATCTCAACCGCTATAAAGAGTTGCTTGCAGCCGAGGGGAGCGAGCGACCGAACGCAAAGATTATAACCTTTGCTGACGTGCCAATCTGGCCGGAGCATCCCAATATCCCGCTGATCATGATGCTGTCGCTGGTAATCGGTTTGGGTGTGGGTGTCATAGCCGCCTACATCGCGGAAGCAATATTCCACGGCGTTTCGACGCCGGACGAACTCGAAAGGGTATCGGGCGGGAACTACCTAACATCGATACCCCTGCTAAAATCGGTGGAACCGAAAATCCGGCACGCCGTGACGGCTATGCAGCATGCTCCCAATTCGGCATTCGCCGAATCCTTCCGCGCGCTTGACACGGCTATCACCCAGGCCACCCACGGCCAAAATCAAGTGATCGCCATCACCTCTGCATTACCCGACGAGGGGAAGACGGTGATAGCCTGTTGCTTGTCTTATGTTCTCGCACAAAACGGCAAGAAAACCATATTGATCGATTGTGATTTGCGCCGCGCGGGCGTCAGTCGCTTACTTGACATGCGCGAGTATGATTACGGGCTGATCGAATATCTCGACGGCACGACCGAAATCAATCTCGACGATTTATCGGAAAACAGGATCTTTTGCGTATTGCCACTCCGTCCGAGTAACGAACAGCCCGATCACTTGCTGACCGGTGAAGCCTTCGTTCAACTCCTCGATGAGTTGCGAACACGATTCGACCACATCATTCTCGACCTTCCTCCGGTGCTGCCCATAGCTGCAACACCGATTCTTGCCAGCCGCGCCGACGCCACTGTGATGACCACACGCTGGCGCAAAACCTCGCGCTTTGCCTTGCGTGCTGCGCTCAAGCGCATGCCGGCGGATCAGGTCAACCTGGTCGGTATGGCGCTCAACCAGGTTGACATGCGTCGTCGAGCCTATTTCGAGCGCGGTGATCCCTCTTTCTACTACAAGCAGTATCGTGAATATTATTCATGAATGCAGTTCTGCTCCAACACGGACCGGCTTATCATGTCAGACCAAGCCGTTTTTCGGAGCCGCGTGTCGCGTTGGTGCATTACTGGTTTGTGTCGATGCGAGGTGGAGAACGAGTCATAGAACGGCTGTTGGGGCTGTATCCGCAGGCTGACATATTCACCCATGTCTACAATCCTGATTTGGTTTCGGCGACAATCTCAAAAGCGAAAGTAACCACCAGTTTTATCAACCGGCTTCCTGGCTCAAGGCGACTCTATCAATATTATCTTCCGCTAATGCCGATGGCGCTAGAGCAACTCGATCTGTCAGGTTACGATCTGGTAATCAGCAGCGAATCTGGCCCGGCAAAAGGGGTAATTACGACGCCGGACAGTCTGCATGTCTGTTACTGCCATTCGCCGATGCGCTATTTGTGGGATCATTATCATCAGTACCGGAGCGCCGCTAACCCCTTGAGCCGGTTGGCAATGATACCGATCTATCAATGGCTGCGGCAATGGGATGTCACCTCGAGTGCACGGATCGACAGGCTAGCCGCCAACTCCGAATTCGTCCGTCGTCGTATCGCCAAGGTCTGGCGAAGAAATGCAGATGTCATCCATCCACCGGTAGAGACATCGTTATTTTCTCCATCGACGGAGATTGAAGATCATTATCTGTGGGTTGGGGCAATGGTGCCGTATAAACGGCCAGATCTTGCAGTTGATGCGTTCACTGCAATGGGTTTGCCGCTGCTGATGGTCGGTCAAGGCAGCATGCTCAAGCAGCTCAAGGCGCGCGCCGGACCAACCATTCGTTTCGTCGACAGGTTGGACTTCAACGCCCTGCGCCGTGCCTACGCGCGCGCGCGCGCTTTTGTAATCACGGCAGAGGAGGATTTTGGCATCGCGCCAGTAGAAGCAATGGCTTCGGGTCGCCCGGTCATTGCCTATGGACGTGGCGGGGCCCGGGATACCGTTGTGCCTGGCCAGACGGGAATATTCTTTGATCGCCAGGAGGTTGACGACCTGGTTTCTGCGGTGACGGAGATGCAAGAATTCCTGCGTCATTTCGATCCGCGCGATGCCGTCGCCCAGGCAGGCCGGTTTGCGCCCGAGTTTTTCGACCAGCGGATCAGCCGGTTGATCGCAGATATTTGACGGGACGGATCGATGGAACTGACCTTTATTGGTTACGCACAGATCGTCCTTGGCATGTTGGTCGTCATCGCCGGAAACATGCGTCTCGCATTGATGCTATTGATGGTCTCGGCACTGTTCAATGGATCGGCTGCGATCCTGCTTCCTGCGCTGGGCGGTTCATCGATACCGCCAATCCAGTTTGCTCTGGCCTTTGTCTTCCTGCGAATTCTGATGCCAGGAAGCGCAGCAACTGGTGATCTCCCAGAGGCTCTCAGGGCCAACCGCATGTTAGTTCTGTTTTCGCTATACGGCATTGCAGCAGCATTCATTTTGCCGCGCATGTTCGCAGGCTCAGTTAACGTTTATCCTATGCAATTAAACGACGTGGCGGATCTGTTCGCGACTGTGCCGCTTGTACCCACATCCCAGAATCTCACCGCGGCTTTTTACCTGCTCGGATCGATGCTGTCTGCCATTGCCGTCTGGATCGCCTGCCGAAGGAGTGATGCCGCAGCAACGATGGTTGGCACTTTAATCGTAATGGCGTGGGTGCATTCGATACTGGGTCTGGCTGGCGTTGCCATTCGCGGTACATCTGCAGAAGCAGTGTTCGAACTGTTTCGAAATTCGGCTTATGTGCAGATGGATGATGCCGTAGGCGGATTTGTACGTATTCGTGGAATATTTCCCGAATCGTCGGCCTATGCGACGCTTGGATTTGTCCTGTTCGTCGTAAATTCAGAGATGTGGTATAGATCGATCCGTAGCATAGCGACCGGCCGTGCTGCACTGGTAATGGGAACGGTGCTGTTCTTCAGTACGTCATCCACGGCCTATCTCGGCCTTGCTATTTACGGCCTGTTCTTTGCGTTGCGGATCTTTGCCCTGCCGGGGGCTGTGAATTTTGCCAAGGCGAAGACTGCATTTGCAGCGATGGGCTTGATCATATTCCTTTCTGCACTGTTATTCATCGCTTCTCCGGCGCTGGTCGAAGCGGTGGTCGACGTCATCAAGCGCATGACAATCGAGAAATCATCCAGCGATTCAGGTATGCAGCGGCTCTACTGGGCGCAGCAGGGCTGGGATCTGTTCCGGCATTCGTATGGCCTTGGCGTTGGTCCAGGCAGCTTCCGCTCATCGAGTATTTTCTTTGCAATGCTGGGTTCGATGGGTGTCATTGGTATCCTTTCATTCCTGAGCTATCTCGTCGCAGCATTCCAGCCTTGGCGCAGGTCGAGTTGGACCGAATCCGCGACGCCCGCTGAAAATCTGGGCGGCGCGCTGGGAAGTGCCGCGTTGCTCAGCCTGATCCCTGCCGCCGTCAATTCGCCAACTGCCGTACCGGGAGTAACTTTTGTAATCTTGGCCAGCGCTTCGCTGGCGCTGCGACCATTGGACCTGGCTCGCCGAACTGATCCACTCGACCATACTGCCCTTCCAGTTTCTCCGGCCAGAATAGCTCAATGACCAAAGCGCTTCTCAGAACAGAGATTGTGCGAGATACGCAGCGGTTCGCCGCTTTGTCCAAAGACTGGGATGCGTTGGCTGATCACCTTGGAACCCCGTTGGCGTGCCATGCTTGGTACATTGCTGCGCTCGCTGCCCTGCAACAGCATAAGTTTGAACTTTCGGTCGTGCTGATCTGGAATGATCAACTTTTGGTCGCGGCCGGTCCGCTAATGCTAGACAAAATGCGTTCGCCAGCACGCCTCATCCCGATCGATTCCTTCGCAGGTGAGCCTTTCTTGCTGCTCTATCGTGATTCGGAAGCGCTTGCCGCACTTGCCCATGCGTGTGCGGGGTTGAACCGGCCAATTCTGTTGCGGCGCTTGCAATCCAGCGAAAGTGATCTGGAGTTGCTTTCGGCGACGCTGCGTTCGAAAGCCCTGGTCTATTGCAAGCCGCGTCACGTTAGCGCGGTTGCACCGTTACCAATCGATTTTGAAACCTTCGAAGCCGCCATGTCGAGCAGCCGACGAACATCAATCAGGGGTAAACGACGCGCAGCTGTGCGCGAACTTGGCGAAGTCCAAATTGAATTTGTTATGCCTGATCCCGGAAGCGTCGATTTGCACATGGCACGGTTCAAGTCCGTTGAAGGGTCGGGCTGGAAACAGCGTTCCGGTACAGCACTGTCAACTGATCCCCGAATGGATAGCTTCATCTCGCAACTGGCCAACGTGTTCGCCCGCAAAGAACAACTTATAATCGCCTATCTCACTATTGGCGGGCGCGATGCGGCCTGCCGGTTAATCCTGTGCCAGCAGTCGAGCTGGTTCGAACTCAAAACCGGATTTGACGAGCAATTTGGTCGTTTCGCCCCGGGTATTGTATTGATGCACGAAACTCTCCGCGAAGCGTGCCGCACCAGTATCACGAAATTTGAATATCTCGGTGTGCACGAAGGCTGGCAAGACAATTGGCCTCGTGAACTGACCGAAGATTTCCGCGTCGCCACATATCCATTTCGGCCAGCCGGTGCGCTTGCGCTTGCGGCCGATGGCCTCCAGGCATTGTCTTCGCTGTCCCGAAGATAACGGCGGTGAAGGTGCCTCAATCTAAATAGGGCAGGCTCTCGCCGGTAGCGGTCGATAAACCCGGACATAGTCGACCTCCAACGTGGACGGGTTCGGCGTCTTGTCAATCGGATAGCCAGAGCCAAGCGCAAGATTGACCAGCGGATAAAGCGGTGCCCGGTGCTCCTCGGGAGTTGGCTGCTGCCAGACCGCCTCGCCGTCCAGGAAATAGGTGATATATTTTGCGTCAACGCGAACGCCATAGCGATGGAACGCGCCAGTCAGCGATCCGGCAGGAACCGATAGGCGTTTACCGTCGCGACGGGTACGATGCTCGTCTGCGCCGCCATACCAAACATGGCCGGTTACGAAATATTTGTCGGTCATGTGCCCATAATATTCGACGACGTCGATTTCGATCTTGGGTGTTTGTTGGGCTGGTTGCAGGCTCATCAGCCAGAAAGCAGGCCAGGTGCCCGGGCCGGAGGGGAATTTCATTCGTGCTTCAAAATATCCGTATTGCACGCCGTGGCCCTCTCCCGACCCTTCAGCGGCAGCGATCAATCCGGAACGCCAGCGGCCTTTTTCATCCCGGTGCGCGGTGATCCTTAGAATTCCCTCCGAGATCGCAAATGGCCAATCCGGTCGCGGATCGGAGAATTGTGCATCGCCAAAGTCGCCATTCCAAGGCGTATGTGCCGTCCAGCGTGCACCGTTCTCAAGCTTGCGCGGCGCGATAGCCAGTTCGTCAAAATCATCCGCGAAATGAAGCTTGTAATCACATAAATCGATCCGTTCCGCAGTATCGGTACTGCCCGACGAGCATCCCGTGTAAAACGCCATTGGCAAAGCCAGCGCAGTGAGTTTCAGCGAAGAGAATATGTGGTTCATGTTCGCCTTGGCCTCCAAAAAACGGCAAAGTCAGACACCCTTGCACCTATCTTGAGCAATTCCTTCACCGGCCCGGCACGGCGGCCGGTCAAGTGCCAAAGCACGAACGCTGTTCCTGCATAAGTGAATGCTCCGATCGGTGCCAGTGCAAGAAGCTGGAGAAGCGGCCGGTCGGCAATAACAGGTAGCAAGGCGGCGTTGGAAGCCATCACCGCGCCCGACATCGCCAGCAGGCAGGTAAGCGTTATGCCGTGCGCCCGAACCTGTTCCCAAACGCCAACAGATACCAGCCGTTTGGCCAGCATGAAGCTGATCAGGCAATTGACGAGGCTGCTTAACGCCCGCCCGGCAGCTGCGCCGACAAGTCCGCCTAGCGCCAATCCAGCAAGGATTAGCGGAATTCGAACAAACAGCGCCGCAAGCTGACGCAGGAACAGATATTTGGTCGTCCCCATCGCCATTCCCAATGGCCGGATAACCGTGATGAAGGAGTCAAAAACATAGGTAATGGCGAGTAACTGCAATAGCGGTACGATCTGTCCCCAGCGCGCGCCCAATAACAAGTTGACGGTGGGTTCTGCCAGTAAAGCGAGGCCGATTGCGGCTGGGGCAGTAACCAGCGCTACGCCGGACTGCGCTTCAAGAAAAGTTTCCCGCAGTTTTGCAGGCTGTACGGCAATTCGCGAAAGACCGGGGAACAACGCATTGCGCAGTGGCAATGATAGTTCGCGCGTGGGTATAACTGCGATACTGTCCGCCACCGAATAATAACCCAACTCTGCCTTGGTAACAGCAAAACCGATGGCCAGCTGGTCGAAGCGCCAGTTGATCGTCTCACAGATCTGATTGAGCGACATCCACCCTGAGAAGCCCCATATTTCTTGCACGCGCGATAAGGTGAAGGTCGGGCGATAGGGTGTAATCAGGTAACTTGCCAGCGACGCCAGGATCGCGCCCAACGCATTCCCGATTATGATTCCCCAGAAATTTCCCAAAGCGTATGCAAGGCCAATTGCGAGTGCCAATCCGGCAGCCTTTTGTCCGATCTGAAATGCTGCCAGCGGACCAAATCGCATTTCGCGTGTCGCCATCGTCAGCAGTGGATTGTAAAACTCCATGAACGCACCGCCAACGCCTGCTACCAGAAAGACTGCGACCAAACGCTCATCGCCATATGCAAACGATAACGGCCAGGCGATGATCGCGATCACCGCAAAAATCAGCCCCGCACGCAGACAAGACATTGTCCAGACTGTGTCGATATGGTCTTGTTTCGGCTTGTGGCATTGCACCAATGATTGGTGGAGCGAGGCTTCGGTAACAGCGGCTATCACGCTGACAACTGCCATTGCGATTGCAACGATTCCAAAATCGTCGGGTGAGAGGATGCGGGCCAGAATGACGAGGCTTGCGGCGTTCAACAGACTCATCGCAATTCGCGCCGAACCCAGCGAGACTGCTCCGCGAAGAACCCCTTTCCGCAGGCTCATGCACTGTCCCCGTCAAAACAAAAGATCAGTAACATCGGCATCGGATATTATGCCGTTTCGATCACAGAGCCTCGATCCGTTCCGGATCGATCCTGCCAGCGACCAAATCGCGTAGGGCTAGCAGGTTACCCATCAGCCTGCCGCGTCGGTCTATGTCCTGTTCTGGCCAAAGGCTGCGCACAACATTCGAGGTGATGTTCTGGAACAGCAGCCGTTCGCCAAGCCAGGGGCACATCGTCCCCTTGCGCCAAAGATAGATGATGTTGGCGATCTGGGAATAACCGAGCCGCTTGCCAGACGTTTTTCCGCTGCGTGCACCCAGATGAATTCCGGTCAGTTCGCTGGTCTTGACCAGCCGCCCACGCCAGCTCAATTGGTGCGTGAAATCGACATCTTCCTGCCAGCCGTAAAGCGGCAGCTTCTCATCAAATCGCAACCCTGCGGCCGCCGAAAGGCGTATTGCCATGTTGCAGCCATAGAGCGAGGGGCAATCGCGCTCACCAGGCGTCGGCCGGTCACCTGAACCATCGAGACGACTGACGGCTTCATCAAAGCCGATAGGCTGGCTCTGGGCACCATCAGCCACCAATACCCCTGTTGCTCCGGCCACGTCCGGTTGCTCAACCAGCAAGGTTTCCAGTCGGGCAAGAAAATCATGCGCGGGAACAAAATCATCGTCGAAAAAGACAACGACGTCGGTGCGGTCGCCGAGATGATCCAGCGCAGCGTTGCGTTGCCGACATAGTCCCCGGCGGGCAACCAGTATTTCTGCGTTGGCGCTGGCCCCATCGAGGTCGACAATGTCATCGGGCGAGGCTCCAACCACCAGCACGCCATCGGGCGGTCGCGATTGCTCACCCAGGCGTGAAATGACTCGCCTGACGATTTCAGGGCGCCCGGTGGTGGCGATGACGGCATGGATTCGCATTGCACTTCCCTCACGGCGCAACTCGGCCTGCGCTGCTGCCTGCCGGCTAAAACAGCTTGGCCACGATTGCGGTTAGGAGCTCATATCTAGCGCATGGAATCGTGCGGGGTTAGGAGGCATCGGATTCAACCCGAAAGGGTTACCCACCGATAGAGCGTGCCCTTCAACAGCATCGAGTTTAGAGAAATCGCAGCGAGTTAGTGCAGCTTCGCCTCAAGTTCCATCTTGTCCGCCAACTTGCGGAACAAATCAGGCAGATCTTTTTGTATTTCGAGAATTGTGTACATGTTGATCGTCGCGCCCAGCATTGCGAGCCCTATCGCCTCAGGCGGAAAGCCCATATCAACGAAGCGCCTGTATCCTCTCAGGAAATCCTCAGAAACTTTCTGAAATTCCCGAAAGTGGGGCGAATCATAGTCAATGAGTGACTCGGGTGAGTCATCCAGAAACCAGAAAATTCCGTCTTTTCGATCAGTCATTGGCGATAACGACCCATTGCCCTGCACCTCTACGGCCTCGACAGAGCGTAGATGTAGTTGATGTGTTTTAGAACTTCTGGACGCCATGAACAGGGCGGTAACCCATCGTTTCCGACAATGGCGCAATCGGGCATTGGGCAGTCTCTATTCTGGTTCAAGATGAGTAGCGTTCCACAACGTGACTACAGTTACTAATCATTGTGGCCAAACGGTGCCAAATTTCAGTTGAAAGCCGGAGCTTGGTCCCGAACGGTCAGGTTGCCGGCATACCGCCCGGCAGCCAAATGATCTGCAAGCCGCAAGGCAAGGGCCAGGAACATCCAGGTCGGATTTGCGTGGCCGCCTGTTGGAAACACCGAGCCGCCCGCAACGTAGAGATTGTTGGTCCCGAACACACGACAATCAATGTCTACCACGCCATTGAGCGGACTGCTTGCCATTCTGGTCGTGCCCATCATATGGGCGAGATCGACCGGATTGGGCATAGCAAGATCCCCGCTTCGGGCCCATTGGTTGAGATCGGGCGCTGCAAATCCCGCCTCGGCGAAAGCGCGGTCAAGGCGGGTAGCAAGGGTCTTTATGGTCAGTGCTTCGATAGCGCCAACCCGCCAATGCGCCGTCACTCGGCGGATCCCGAATGCGTCGCGTTTGTCGGCCAGCAGAATCCGGTTTTCCGGATGAGGGGCGGTCTCTGTGATCGCCTCAATGCCCAGCCCCGTCAGCTTGTGCGGAAGCCCACCACTGGCGAATTCATCGGCTACCATATTGGGTGCAAGCCGGATTGCGGAGTTGACGATTAGTTCCTTCGTCCAATTCGGCAAACCAGGCCAAGCTAGCGTCTTTGATCCCAACCCCCGCGCAATGTATCCAGATCCTCTGGCGATTGCCGCAACATCGCGCAATTTGGCGCCGCTCGTGCCGCGAAGCAATCGCTTGAGTGCATCAAAAGGATCGTCAATTGCCCGCAACGGCGCAAAGTAAATCGCTGCGTTCAGGGTTTTCTCGTGCTGCTGCAGTTCAGGTGCAAGCGCGAGGCCGTGCATGAACATATGCGATCGGCCTGCATGGTTCTGCCCATAAAAACCGAACGTTCGGGCGAGTTGCATGATATTTTTTTCGCCGGTTACTTCTCCCAACCTGATCCCTGCATGGTCGATCAAATAGCGCCCGACCAAGTCGTGACGGTTTCCGATTCCGCCCGGCTCGACATCGTTTGAAACAAGCAAAAGCCTTGCATTCTCGATACCTCCCGCCGCGAGCACCACCCGACGTGGCCGTACAACCAGCGATGTTCCGGAAAGACTAGCAACATGCAACGCATCAACGGATCGTGTCCCCGGATGAAATCCAAGCCGGGTCACGGTCGCATCGAGGAGAACGCGCACCTTGGGCGCCAGCGTCGCGGCAAAGTCGCGGCCAAAGCGCATGACATCCAGCCGGTCAGTTCTCGAACGCGCGAACTGCCAATAGCAGGAGTTCAACCCCGACTCCGAAAAGCGCAGCGCCGGTTCGGTGGGGCAAAGCCCCAGCAGTTCGCGTGCCTGATCAAAAAAGGGGGTCAGTTCTTCGCGCCCGATGGGCCAACCCGAATCCGGCACCCAAGCCCGCTTCGCAAAATCGATATCGCCAAATGGCGCAACCTTTCCGGCCCAGACCTGGGTGGATCCCCCCAGCCCTCTACAGCGCACGCCATAAGCCTGACGCTGGGCATTCCATAGCGGTGCCTGGCCGCCGTGGAAATTCGTCCGCCGTTCAGTTAAGTCAGCATCATGTGCGCTGATCTCCGCGATTACATCGTTAAGCGCCTCGTGCGCGGCATCCTGCTTTGCCAGCCCGCTTTCGAGAAGCACTACGTCAATTCCCTCACGCGCGCAGCGATCGGCGATGGCGAGGCCAACAGGGCCACCGCCAATAATTGCGAGATCGGTTTCGATTGTTGCCCCGCAGTCATTGCCCGAGAGCCGCGTAACCGTCATGGTGATCCCAGGGTGCAAAATTGGAACCGGCTCAGCACAATGACTATCCGCCCTTCAGTCTGGCGATGATGCGATATGCCGAGGTCGCTTTGGCATCAGGTGTCCACAAAATTTGCGCCAGCGTGCGCGCCAGCATTGGCGACCAGCCAGGATCGATTGTAATCCGGCATGTCCGCCGCATGATATCCAGCGTGCGTGCACAACTATGTTCGTCGTAGCTGATGTGACGTCGTGCCCAGGCCCATGGGTTCATTGCGGGATGCGCAGTGCGCTGGTTCAGTATCGGATCCCAATTGGTATAGACATGCTTGGAATTGTCGTAGATCCTGTGCACGCCCGGTCGCTGGCCGAATAGCTCGGCTTCACCTTCGGTTTGAAAACTGACCGTCATCGTTGCCGCGTTGTCGGGGTCATTGTGCGGGGATATCCGGAACTCTCCGGAGTCACTCAGAACCTCTGCGATGGCCGTGCGATTGCGCTTTATCCGCTTGATGCTGCGCGACAGTCTCGAAAGCTGGACGCCCAGCATTGCGCCCTGAACCTCGGTCACGCGAGAGTGGGATGCCAGAAATGCCGGATTGTTGCCCGCTTCATAGCCATCACGCGCCCAAATTCCCAAATCGTGAAAGTTCATCAGCCGGGAAAACAGCGCCGGATCGTCAGTCACAACCGCGCCGCCCTCTCCGATAGTCATATTCTTGTAGTGGTTGAAACTATATACCCCGACTTTGCCGAAGGACCCGCACTTGCGGCCCTTATATTCGACCCCAACGGCTTGGCAGGCATCCTCGACCACCATCAGCGAATGCCGCCGGGCGATGTCCATGATCGCATCCATGTTGCATGGAGAGTTGACCATGTGGACAGGGATGATCGCTTTGGTGTGCGGCGTGATTTTGCGTTCAAGGTCAGCTGGATCCAGCGTAAGCGTTTCGTCGATATCCGCCAATATCGGCACGGCACCCGCCAAAGCCGGCGCTGCCGCGCTGGCGATCCACGTGTAGGCAGGAACGATGACTTCGTCGCCTGGCCCGACGCCGATCGCCGTCATGGCGGCGTGCAAGCCTACCGTGCCACTGGTCAACGCCAATGCGTGGCTTGAGCCCATATATTCGGCAAAATTCCGCTCAAATCCAGCCGTTAGCCCATATGGCCCTTCGTGACGCAGCAGGTTCTTCCCGCGCAAGGCCTTTCCGACCGCAAGCCACTCCCTGAAACCTGGTTTGCTCATCTCTTCAGTCGCAACCTTTCATATCCCCTTGGCCGAGATCGACCGCCGGTACGCAACTGCTTGCAATCGGCGGCGAGCAGTTTGCAGCCAAACCGACCTTAGCCGCCACTGCAAGTACATTGAGTGGGCGATGAGTATATTAGACCAATTGGACGGACCCAGGGTCAGGACCTGTTAAATGCGCCATCGAGGCGTCAAAATGGCAAAGATATCGGAGCAAAATGCTCACCGCCGATAGTCATTCTACCGGCAAGGGCATTTTGCTTCGAGATCGAAGCCATTTTGGCGTCCTTCGGATTTGACCCATTTTGTCCATTGCTGCGTTGGCAAGTCTTGAAATATCGACATATTCCCGCGCCTTGCCGCCTTGCACTGAACAAAATGGCCTCAAACCTCGATGGCGCATTTGACAGGTCCTGACCCTAAGTTGCCAAACAACAGCGCAGAAGCGGCATTACCCCTTATGGGTATACTCCAGCTATCGGGTCTCAGCTTCGTCGGTGCGACCTGCATTTGCCAAAAATGTGCGGGCAGCTTTCTCCAGCAGAGCGATGTTGTGCGGGACTTCACCCAGAACCGCTATGCTGCCGTCGGGTAAACGACGGGCCATCAACAAAGCAAATTCGTCACCTTCGGACGAAAGATCATCCAAATTCTGCAACGAAATCTTCCGCAACTTGTCGACTATTGCCGGGCGGGCTTCAATCTGGACGCTATCGGTGTTGTTGTCATAATCGCCCTTTCGCATCATTCGTTCGAGCGCAACCATGGCTTTCAATCCGCCATCGAAAGCGTCGATGAAAGCGGAGAAACTACCAACCGCGACATTTTTGCGCCGGCCATATGCTATTGCAGCGGCGAATTCGGTAATGCGCGTTTTGTCATAGTCCGCGCCGAAGACCAGCTTGATGATCGGTGTGTAGGGCGCGCGATCCTGGACTTTCAGCCCGGCCTCATCGATCAAGCGCGACCAGGCGTCTGGTTGGCTGTCGGCAAAGAAAGTAAGGTCATAAGTTCGTTCCAACGTTGCGTAAAGCGCGCTTCGTGTGCGGGCGTTCATTGCCCCATATTCATTCGCAAACGCCTGTGCTTCGGCGAGCAACTGCACCAGGTCTACCAACCTGGTTGCATCAGATTCCGGTTTCGCAGCTTCGTTCGAAGCGCGCTGACTTGGCGCATCAACACTTGATAGTGGCGCGGTGACAAGCGCGTGCTGAGGCTGCTCGCCCATACCACTATCTTTTGGTGAAGACTTGAGGATGTTCCAACCCAATGCGTTTTCTGGATCGGTCGTGCGATTATGCCCTGTTTGCGCTGCAGCCAATTCGAACCGGGAAATTCGGGGGCCGACTTCGATCTTTTTCACGACCGGTTCTGGAGCCAGTGCGTTGCTCAGTAAAAGGACGTCCTGTTCAAACCCGATTGCGCTCTCGCCTCCTGGCTCCGAGTTGAAGATTAGTGCGTTATCAAGGAGCAGAATGTTATCATTTGCATCGTTCTGTTCCATTTTATCTCGGCCTCCTAACCGGATGTCAGAGCTTAGGGTAAAGCCATGAGAATCGGATAATGTCTCGTGTGATGACAAGGCGCTATTGGAATTCGGAATTAATTCATTCGTGCAATGTTCACGCAATGCGGCTCTTGTCCTCGGCCGAAAAGTGACGCCTGACCTCCCGCCGGATGTCCTTCACCACCTGTTCGGCGGACATTTTGGCCCTTGAGGAGATAGGTTTCATCTTCACTCCTTCGTCACTATGACGAGAACAAAACACTCCCTTAAATCACAACATCAAATCTGTGCCATAAGCGCTGACGGGGAACCATTGCAGTTAATGAGGGAAGACAACCCCTTACTCTCACACCTCGCAGGCTTCTCGATACAGACCTGCCGCTTTGCTGGCAAAAGCAGAAGCAACTGCTCGGCTTCGCCTGAGCCACAAACCCCCAGTGGAAGTCAGTATTTTGGGCGTCAGAGACGGGGCAGAGAATTTGGCCAAAGTCTCCACAAACGGAGACGGCAATGGCTTGCAGCCAAAGGAAGTGCGCCCAAAAGCCCGCAGAACTCTGCAGAAAATACCTTGGGTATCAATCCTAACTCTATGATCTGAAAGGATAAGGACGGTGTGGCGCACCTAGGAGGAGAAAGTTCGAAACTCCTCTTCGATACGCTAGCCCAGTGGAACCACGCTTTAGGCCAAACATCAATCGCCGGAATCCTGCCAGCCGCCAATAGCAACCACGCTGTTGGCGATGATGATTCTTCATCGAATGGCGGCACGGTTCCGCTCGATCCGAACATGGTCGGGATCGATCTTTCGGCGCGGCGTCCACAGCGTCCAACATATCGCGGACCGAAGAAGCGTCATACGGATGATGACGGAATGGAGGTCGGCCATGGGTAGCCGTCGTCCACCTCCATTCTCGCTTCGCCTCACCTTCGAAGAGCGCGCCAAGATCGAACATGATGCCGCCGGTATGTCACTCGGCGGCTATATCCGTTCACGCCTGCTCGATCCTGATTGGATCGCGCCGCGTCGTCGGGGCAAGTTTCCGGTGAAGGATCATCGCGCGCTTGCGCAGCTTTTGGCGATGCTCGGTCAATCGCGATTGGCGAACAATGTGAACCAACTCGCCAAAGCCGCAAACACGGGCAGCCTTCCTGTCACACCTGAGACAGAGGAAGCTCTGCTCACCGCAGTTCATGAAGTCACGCGAATGCGGCAACTTTTGATCGAAGCTCTCGATCTGGATGCGCGGCTATGATCTTCAAAGCATCCAAGCGCAGCGGTAGTCGTCAGCTTGGGAGCCATCTCCTCAAGACGGAAGAGAATGAGCATGTCGAGATTCATGAAGTGTCGGGCTTCATCTCCGACACGGTCATGGGTGCTATGAACGAAGCCTATGCGGCGGCGCGAGGCACGAAGTGCAAGCAGTATCTTTTCTCAATGTCACTCAGTCCGCCCGCACACGAGTCTGTGCGCGTCGAAGTGTTCGAGAAAGTGATCGGCGATATCGAAGATCGGCTTGGCCTCACCGGTCAGCCGCGTGTCATCGTCTTCCATGAGAAAGAAGGCCGCAGACATTGTCATGCCGTCTGGTCGCGCATCAACGCAGAGACCATGACGGCAATCGATATGCCGTTCTTCAAGAACAAGCTCCAGGCCTTGGCGAAAGAGGTCTATCTCGAAAACGGGTGGAAGATGCCGCGCGGTTTCGAGAATCCGCAGCTCCGCGATCATCGCAATTTTTCCTTGGACGAATGGCAGCAAGCCAAGCGTGCAAGCATCGATCCGCGCGAGCTGCGCGGTGCAGTCATCGACTGCTACCGCCAAGCCGACAATGCGAAAAACTTTGCGGCTGCGCTCGAAGAGCGCGGCCTCTTTCTCGCGCGCGGTGACAGGCGGGGCTTCGTCGCCGTTACCACTGACGGCGATGTCTATTCTCTCTCGCGCGTCATCCCCGACAAGAAAGCTAACATCGCCGCACGGCTCGGCGACTCATCAAAGCTCATGTCCGTCGCGGAAACACGCGAACGCATTGCATCCGAGATCGCGCCCCGCCTCTCGACTTACATCGCGGAGGCAAAACGCGTCGCCCATCGCAACATGGAACCCCTGATAGCCAAGCGCGAAGCGCTCAAGGTTCAGCATCAAGCTGAACGCCAAGCCATCGATACCAAACTCGAAACCCGCTGGAACGAAGAGCAACGCATTCGCTCATCACGTCTGCGCAAGGGCATTGCCGGTGCATGGGACTTTCTGACGGGGAAATATTTTAAAACCCGCAAGCAGAATGAGATGGAATCCAAATTTGCGCGCGAGCGCGATAGCCATGAGCGGCACGCTCTGATCCGTGCGCAGCACAAGGATCGCCAAGCCCTTCAAGAGCTAATCAAAGAGAACCGCCGCAAGGAAGCGGAACGCATCGTTGGTCTGTATCGGGACGCTGCCAAGTTCCGCCGGATGCGCGAAGGCGAAGCCGAGCGCGACCGCAATGGTCGCACGCGCGATGGGCGTTCACTTGCTCCAAAGCTGCGAGATCGCGGTTTGGATTTGGGATGATCTGTCGCGGGTCGGTGCTGTTCGCATTCCTCCCTTTCTACACAGCCACATGATCCGCTGATTGATCGAACCTATCCGCATTCGTTTGAACATGATGCAAGTCGGGATTGTGATCCCTTGCCTTCTTCACATTCGTTACGATCACAGGTGATGCATCGGCAATCGATGTGCGGCTGCACGTCCTCCAACGCGGCCCATGGTGGGCGGCGCAAACGAAATGGAGGATGTCATGAACTTCAATCTCAACCGCAACGATCTTGCGACCAAATCCACCGCTCAACTCGCGGCCTTGTTCCAAGATGCATCGCGCGCCATCACGGCGAACAACGCGGCAATCGCATCGGCGCAATCGCTTCTCGCGATGATCGCGCAAGAACTTGGCCGCCGTGGTCCAGCGCCGTAGCGACGCTGGCCACAAGCCCCGAAGGGGAGCGTTAGCTCCCCTTCTTTTTGGCGTCCTTTTCCTCGTTGATCCGCATGACGATCCGGCCATTCACAGGGATCGCATTGAGCGCGAGCGTGAAACCTTTGCCGTCCTTGGTTGCCCATGCGACGCCGATGTCAGTCCAGCGGGCGTTGTCGCCGTCACCGGTAACATTGAACAAGCGGTGGCTCGGGCGGTTTGAGTTTGTGTCAGACATTTCAGTTCTCCTTGGTTTCCACCGAAGGACAATTCCCTCGGCTTCATGGGGAGACTCGTGACCTGACGATGGAGGCGAGGATCAAAGGCTGAGCGCAGCGAACATGCGCGCGGAGCTGCACAAACGAAGTGCGGAAGCGAGCGGCCTTGATCCGAGGCGCGGCTGGTCAAAAACCCATGAATGAATGCCGTTGGGAATGTCCGCTGCTCGGTGGCAATTTTAGGAGAACATGATCTGACGCATCAAACTGCGAGCGCCATTCCCTCAAAACAATCGAGGCGAAGCCTAAAAGCCCAAATCTTCGTCGAGGCCTTCGATGCTAAGTGATCCGGCAACTTTAGGAAATGCGTGTCGCTGATATCGGTGCCGGTCAACGTCATAGGAATCCGTGGCAATGGTGACGCCTGAAACATGATGGACTTGTAGGCTCTTGGGGTCGAGTTGGAGCGTGGCGGCTCGTACATCGTAATGCGAAACCACAGCGTCGTCGTCAAAGGGCTCGAATTGATCCAAGCCGAACGGCCAATTCGGTTCGGCAGGCTTTGGCTCTTCGTCTGGTGGAAGCCATTCGATTACGGAATAGTCGATGCTTCCCCCATCTTCATCCATCTCATAGGTGCGCGCATCGACCTCCGCGTTGGGCGGCACCTCCCATTCAACGACACGCGATGCGTGGTTGAACATGACAACATTCTGATGCTCGCCCGCGCTCTGCACTGATCTGTAGAGCATGCCATCGATTGGCGGCTCACCGACCTGCGCGACAAAGTCGGCGATCATCTGCGTGATCAGATATTCCTTCGGCTCATCGTCCGGCATCACCGGCATCGTCATGCGTTCGCTCAATCGACCGAGAAATTGCGCCAATTCTAGATGGCCGATATAATCGGGGTCGAAAATGCTGCCCTCGATGAAAACAGAGCGCAGCGCCTCAACGTCGAGCAAGCGTGCAGCTCGCACTAAGTCGAACCTACCCAAGAGAACGCGACTACCGACTGGGGGACGGATTTCGGCAAGGGCCGTTTCTAGATCGCTGGCACCATAAAACACCGAGATGCCTTGCGCATTCATTCGACCAGCGCGCGCGAAACGCGGCGGCGGCGGACCAATCTCGCGGTCAGGCCTTTTCAGTGCGCGAACGATCTCGTCATCGTCGCCACTATGAAAGGCTCTTGCCCGATAAAACGATTTGATCTCGTGATCTGGTCCTGCGTTCACGACGACGGATTGGCCTTGGCGGTTGGCTAGCTGGTCGAGATTTCCGAACAGGCGCGTGAAAAACGCATCGGCTTCACGATTGAAAAATCTGGTGCGCTCCTTGATCGAGCGCTCGATTGCATCCCACTCCATGCGGAAATTATAATCGTTTGCCCCCTTCTCCTCGTAGTAGCTGTCAGAATCGAAATTTTGCTCCTCACCTACATAATCACTTCCGGCAACCGCATGTCGTTCTTCGAGAATCTCCAGCACGTCTTGAGCAACTACTTCATCGACGCTTGCGGCATTCGCGATAGCCCAAACCACCTGTTCGCCTTCGCGCCACCAATCATAATCGAGTTCCTTGTCGCGAAGCATCGCTGATTGGAAATCGTCGGGATCGGGAGACGTGCGTTCGTAGTGTCGCTCAAATGCTCCTTCGACTTCATCTGCAAGTTCAGCAATCGCGATGGTTGGCTCTTCGTCGTCGTTGCAATAATCGCAGAGAGCGATGACGCCATTTTTTGTAATGGCCTCGCTTAGATAGGCTTCACCCACGCAATTGTGGCAAACACGCTTTTGATCGTCATCATCGCTCATTGTTCGACATCAACGGGATTCGTCTTCTCTGTCAACGTGTTCTCCATGCAACGCGCGCTCAAAAGAGCGCGAGTTGGCGAGTTGCGGCGGCGGTTTCGCGCCATGCGTGGGTGTGTGACATCTCGTCGATCCATGCTTCGACATAGGCCTCAGGGCCGCCCATGTGATCGACATTGCTGCGGTTGATGAAGTGCGAGCGATATCCGGTTTCAGTGATGGGGAGCGGCGCGCGTGCTGGCTTTACGCTCTCGACCTCAAGATGGGCCATTGATTGCCCGTCATCGAATGCGCAGTAATCGGCGATCCAGCGAATTTCGATCTCAATGCCGTTCCAGTTTTTGTGAATGATTGCGTAGTCGGTTTTCATGTCTGCCTCCTTTGGCGTTTGGGTTCGTCCGGTGGACGGGGAGGCAAACGGCAGGGTTTAAAGGGGCAGCGTCACCGAAGGGTAACGGCCAACACGGGAGCGCAAAGGAACTTGGAGCGAATGGATCGGGCAAGCCGTTGACGATGCACCGGCCCTGCCAACATTCCCGTCATCATCACCGGATGATCACAGACGCGAGGCAGACATTGAAAAGGGCCGACAAGCGGCCCCACGTTAGAACGGCATTGAGATTGAATTAATTTTCTGAATCTGCTATGTTTTTTCCAACAAAAGGAAATCCATGGGATGCGCATCTAAACGAAATCAGCACGGCTTCACGCTCGTGGAAATTTCAATCGTGATGATTATCATCGGGCTTCTAATCGGCGGCACGTTCGGCGGCATGAAGCTGATCGAAAACATGCAGGTCAACCGCACTGTCCAAGACTTGAAAGCCATCGAGTCCGCAGCACTAACTTTCAAAGATACCTATGGCCGGTTGCCCGGTGACATTCGCAATCCATCAACAAGATTGCCAAATTGCACCGTCGCTCCATGCGCAACAAGCGGCAACGGAGATCGCACATTAAATGTCGCTTCCGTATGGACCGAGGCACTTTCCGATACATCAGAGCGATTCACTTTCTGGCATCACTTGCAAGCAGCTGGCCTCTTGGCCGTTGATGTTAAAAACACAACAAATATGGAGTTTGGTGAAGGTCAGCCATCGTTGCCTATAGGTGGGGGATATCGAATGGCGGGATATTCCAGCGGCCTCTTTTGGGCAGTTACAACTAGAGGGCACTTCGCGTTTCTCGGAGGAGAAGCTGATGGCGATTATTATGTCGATTCTTGGTATGCGACCGGACCACAGTGTAGCTCAATCCGATCCCTGGATAGCAAAATCGATGATGGACAACCTGCTACAGGAGTCTTCTTCAACCCCTATTGCCTGAGTGGCGCATACACGAATCCGGCAGCCGCTTGGGAACCCTCATATGCGGGTGCAAATTCTGGCGCGGTGTATGTCTTTCGATTTTAGCTCGTAAGACGGGATTTTCTCTCATCACGTTACGAACATCGAGAGGCGGCCTAAGCCGCCTCTCGATGTTCGATCTGAGCGATGCTCTTGAGGTATTCGGCAGCCTTGTTCGCAGCACTCGCCGCCGTGAAGATTGCTTTGCGGTCGCCTTTCAGAATGCGCAGCCAGTGGCCGATATAGTCGGCATGATCGGCACGTGGTTCTGCCGTGATGCCAAGATCACCACACAGGAACGCAGCGCCAAGCTCGGCAACCATTTCTTCCATGGCGTAGGCATCGTCGCCAAAGCGTTCACCGAAGGTGCGCGCGCAACGTGTCTCTGCGCCTGACCAATGGGTCAGCTCGTGCAGCAACGTGGAATACCAACCTTCGGTCGCGGTGCTGGTCTTCGTGCCAACGAAGCGATGACGATCCGGCATCGTGATGCTGTCGGTTGTGCGATTGTAGAATGCACGCTCACCGGCAACGGTGATGTTTGCGCCCGTGGATGCGATGAAGGCTTCGGCAGCAACGCATGGATCGATGCGATCAATGGCAGGTTCGATTGCAGGAAGCTCGAAACCATCGACCTGTGCGACGTTGAACACGCGCGATGCGCGGGCAACGAAGAAACGATTTCCGCGATCATCATCATCGCCGGATGATTGCGTGTCACGCTCATGCGGTTGAAGGTCACGATAGAAAATGATGATGGACGATTTCTCGCCCTTGCGGACTTGTGCGCCCTTTTCTTGCCACTGGCGATATGTGCCCCAGAGGCCATGATCGAATTGCTGGCAATATGCCGATGCCCAGAGGGCGACGGTGTTGACGCCGCGATATGGGTTCTCGCTTTCGACATTAGTGGGACGTTCGATTGATCCGCCTGCACGATGCCATGGCATTTGCGGATGCTCGGCTCCGGCTTCGATTGAGGCAATGATTTGATCGGTGATAGCTCCGTAAACGTCGAAGCGTTCTTTTGATGAAGTGGCCATGTCCTGATCTCCTTTCGCTGTATCCTGAGGACGCGAAGGGAACAGGCTGGGGAAAGTCGGACTGTCAGTCGTCAGGCGAAACGGGCAACACGGGAGCGCAGCGAATGGATCGGGCCGCCCGTTGATAGGACGACGACCACAGCCACATTCGCGGTTAAAACTCAGGGTGCAGCGGAAGGGAGCCAACTAGACACGCAAGAGAACAAAAGAAGTCCGTTGTCATCTAGGTCGATTAGTGACATGATGTCAGAATCAGACCCAGGGAGCAACATGCCTTACAACGAATTCGCAGCGCTCAGAGCGCGAGCTGGTATCACTATCGAGGATTTAGCGGAGCGTGTTGGATACAGTGCGCGACAGCTTTACCGTTGGGAAAATGGACAAGGCGTTGCGCGTAGTGCGGCGATCAATCTGCTGCGAACAATGTCCGGTGGCGATTTGGAAAGTGAGCCTGTTGCCAGTTTCAACTTCATCGACCTGTTTGCTGGCATAGGGGGGCTGCGAACTGGCTTCGACGCAGCTGGAGGGCATTGCGTGTTTACATCTGAGTGGAACAAATACGCTCAGCAAACCTACGCCGCGAATTTTCGCGACAATCATCCTCCGCATGGCGATATTACGCAGATCGCCACAGATGAAATCCCCGATCATGATGTCCTGCTTGCAGGTTTCCCATGTCAGCCATTCTCGATTGCTGGTGTATCGAAGAAGAATTCCCTCGGGAGAAGCCACGGGTTTGCTTGCGAGGCTCAAGGCACGCTGTTCTTTGATGTAGCCCGTATCCTTCATGATAAGCGGCCTGCCGCATTCATGCTGGAAAACGTGAAGAATCTTCAAAGTCATGATCGTGGCCGCACGTTCGAAGTGATCATCGATACGCTGCGAAATGAGCTAGGCTATCACGTTTGGTATAAGGTGATCGACGCTCAGCATTTTGTGCCGCAGCATCGCGAACGAATTGTGATTGTAGGCTTTCGCGATCCGGTTCCGTTTTCATGGGATGCACTTGAGCTTCCGGAGAAAGGGAGCTTTAAAATGCGTGATATCCTGCATCCCGAGGACGGGAGCGAAGCGGCAGAGCATCCCTACACACTTGGCGTGGACGGGAAGGTGAATGAGAAATACATCCTGACCGACAAGCTGTGGAACTATCTCCAGGGCTATGCGGAAAAGCATCGCGCCAAAGGCAACGGCTTTGGCTTTGGCTTGGTTACGGGCGATGACGTCGCGCGCACACTGTCCGCGCGCTATTACAAAGACGGATCAGAAATTCTTGTTAGCCGTGGCAAGAAGAAAAATCCGCGCCGCCTCACCCCACGTGAGTGCGCGAGACTTATGGGCTATCCGGACGACTTCCGAATTCCTGTGTCAGATACACAGGCATATAAGCAGTTCGGAAATTCGGTCGCTGTTCCGGTGTTCCGTGAAGTGGCGCGCATCATGGTTCCACACATTCAGGCAATCCTCAAAAAATCACAGCGTCGGAAAGCTGCCTGATTTTGACTGACGTTCATGATGTCAGAACACGCAGCCGGAATATGGCTGCCATCCGGAGCAAAGATACCAAGCCGGAGCTACTGATCCGAAAAGGACTGCATGCAGCGGGTTTCCGCTTTCGCCTGCATGTGCGCGATTTGAGCGGCAAGCCAGACCTCGTCCTTCGCCGCCATCGTGCGGTCATTTTTGTGAACGGATGTTTCTGGCATGGCCACGAATGTGCCATGTTCAAATATCCGGCGGCACGTTCTGAATTCTGGAGAGAGAAAATCGGAAAGAATGTTGAGCGTGACACTCTCGCTCAGCGTACGTTGCTGGAGCAAGGTTGGCGCGTTTGCGTTGTGTGGGAGTGTGCCCTCCGAGGCAGGCACCGGCTTCCGGAGGGAAGTGCTATACAAAAATCACTTCCTGGCTAAGATCAGAGGACGAAACTCTTACGATTTGAGGCCTTTAATTGGTCGCGACACTTTCACAGCTTATTGATCTGATGCGACACAATGGAGCGCAGAGGATTTATGCCAAGAAATTGGCACCAAACGATAACTCGAAGAATCAAGTGTATCTTGGTGGCGGCTTTGGCGCGCTCAACATCATTCCGCATGGCGAAATCATAACAGATGACCGCCCGCTGGCTGGCGCAAAGCGCGAAAGGCCAAAGGCCAAGGTTGATTTTTGGTGGATCGACGACGCAGGCTTTCATAACGCACCGGATGCACAGCTGATCCTGTATCCGGATTACCCCGAAGTCCGTATGTCGGGCTTTCTCAAAGGCTGCCGTGCCGCGCCGTCAAAAGTCATGACGGTTCGTGATGAAGGACGGACACTGTTCTTTGGCATCCTCCCGAACGGTCGCGTCCTCGGATATGCAGCAGCAGCGAACGATCCGGTCAGCAATGAGTTAAATGCGGGTCAGTGGAATATGATCGGCGTATTTGCCGAACTTCCTCTTTCATTGACCCAACCTGTCAGCACGAAATCGCTTTTGCTAGCCGAGCTTAAACGAGTGCATGAGCTAGGCTGGATCATGTCGCAAAAGCTCTCACGCGATGGCGTGAAAGAACCATATGCTGCACTAAACGGCGGTGGATACACGCTTGAGGCTGAGCTCGGAATCACACCGAACGGGATCGCAGAGCCTGATTTCGGGGTTGGGAAGTGAAGCAATACGGCGTGCGGGATTTTGTGCGCTTCCTGCCTAAGACGCCCGTAACCCTTATGACGCCAGAGCCAACTGGCGGCGTGTATCGCGAGGACGGCGTTGCCAGCTTTCTCGCACGCTTCGGGTACGACGACAAAAATGGGCGCGCCGACCGCCGCAATTTTGGTGGCGTTTATGCGATTAGCCGAGACTTCCACGCGGACACCGGTCTCAAGCTTGTGATGAACGGCTTTGATGCCACGAGTGGCAAGATGACCGATTTGGGCGGTGGAATAATGCTCGTTGATCGCAACGGTGTGGTCGCGGCATCGTGGACGTTCAAGGACATGATGGCGCACTGGAATCGCAAGCACGCTCAAGCGGCCTACGTTCCGTCGCTCTCACGAAGTCCTCCACCGGAGTACTCCTACGGCGCGCAGGTTTTGATGTGCGAACAAACTGACTTTATTCTTTTTCTCAAGGCATTCGCTGTCGGCGCGATCTATTATGATCCAGCTATCAAGATTGAGAATGTATCATCGCTAAGGCCAGTGATTAAGCGTCGCAGTCAGTTCCGCGTGAACCACACACGCCTGACGGACATTTATCATACATCTGAGACTGTTCAGATCACTTGACGAGACAGCAGGTCAAGGCACTTTTACGCAAGCACGCACGCCTTGTGAGAGAATTTTTCTGTCGTCCCGTCTGTCCGATTTACCCAGAAACACTTGGTTCCAAAATCCGCGCTGCGAACGCTAAAGCTCACAACACCACAACCAATTTTGCTTTCGGCCTCTGGGTGGTGAGCAAGTGCATCCAATAATGTCTTTGAATCGTCCGCGCTTACTTTGTCGCCAACGTCATACTTTTGCAGAATCGCGTTCAGGAAAGCGATTGCGTCGCCACGCTTTGCAAAATGCAGATCTCCAAAGCTGATTGGTTTGGCAGGCATCGAGTTATCCCTCAGTCATTGAGTTTCGAGTAAATCAGTTTCGTCACCGTCACTCAGCAGCTTACTCTGGATTTCACGCAGAATGATGGCTGGTATATCCAGCAATTCCAGTTGACCTTTTCGCTCTGAGACCCAAGCCAGACATCCTTCTTTGGTAAGATCGTCGCGCGAGATTTTCTCATAGAGAGCCACCGCGCTCATGCGGGATAGACCCAGTTCCATCAGAGAAAGCAGCGTTCGGGTGGAAACACCGAATTCAAGTTGCGTGCCGATGTCAATTTCATCGTCGATAAGGTCAGTTCTACCGATCTCGGTCAAATGAATGCGAAGCACGTCCATGTAGGCAGAGAGGTATTTAGGAGCTCTGAACCGAGCGATCTGCTCGACCCGCTCCATCGTTTGCCGGATTAGCAGCGGAAGCTTGTAGCTGCGGCCATTCACTTTATGCCATTCAATGCCGCCTCGTATCATCTTGGCTAAAGAATACCCTTTGAGCCAATGCACGACCGTGAGCACGTACAATCTGACCAGTCCCTCCGGCTCGAATGCAGGATATAAATGGTCATTGATGCGGTGCATGATCGTGACAAAGCGGTCAAAACTATCTGCGCTTTCGACCTGTGCTGGCAGGAGGTTTTCTGGATCGCCTTCATAGGCGCGGAATGCAAGAAGCAACTTCTGAAGACCAAGAGCGCTGACGCCAGGATGGCGATCGGCAATCTCGTGATCAATTTCGACAAGCGAAGCTAGCGTGGCCAGGCTCTCTTCAATCTTTGCGATTTTTGTAGCGCTATGCCGCTTTGCAATATTGGCCTGCGATATCGAGCCCAAGCGAAGGTAAGTGGCGAGCAAGTACGCTCCAACCTGCTCGTATTTTTCAACATCGTCTAACTCTGCCAAAGGCGTTGAAGCCCGAAGCGCCAGATAATTTGCCATCCCATCGCCGTCATCGAGCACGGCGTCACTTTCGCGCTTGATAGGATAACGTGACCTCGCGGGCACTCCCGTTGGCCATGCGCTCTTATCATTCGGGTCAATGCAAATAATGTTCCCTTGAAATTCATTTCCCCAGCGTCCCGCACGACCGGCCAGATTCCAAAAATCGTGAGGTTCCATAGGGTGGCCTTTGCCCTTGCGGGGGCCGCGCACAACGATGGTTCGGCAAGAAAGGTTGACCCCTTCTATCAATGTCGATGTGCAGACTAGGAAACGGATTTTACCATTTCGGAAAAGTCGCTCGACCTCAGTGCGGATTAACGAAGGCATGTTGCCGTAATGAAAAGCAACACCGCGTTCGACGAGGCTAGCAAGCGTGAAGTTTGGATGGACACCTTTCCGTGCCAGATCAGCCAACTCGCTTAGCTCAGCATCCGAATCTACCGGTGGAGGCAATAGCTGACAGATGAGGTCAGCGACCTCCTCAGCCTCTCCTGCACCATTTGCATACACGAGTGTCCCACCACGCTCGCCAACGGCAGCCGCAATGAATGCGAGCTTTTTCCTGACGCTCCAGGTTTGCTCGCCAGATGCAGCTTGCCAATTGAGAGAGATCGGTCGCCGTGCCTTGCCGTAAGGCTCCACTCTTTTGGTTTCCGAGCAACCTGCTCTGCGATGATGACATTCTGCAACACAGTTGGCGTATCGCTATCGACAGAGACGGTCTGCGCATCGCTGGGGGCATCGGCCAGCAGCTCTTCAGGGTTCTGCGTAGCTGGACTGATAAATACGACCTTTAACGACGAATTTGCCCTTTCAAGTCGTTCTATCGCATCCTGCAATATTATACCTCGCTGGTTATCGCCAATTTTGTGTGCCTCATCTACAATCAGCAAATCGATCTTCAAATCATCTCCAACCGCATTTGCCAAAAGGTGCAACCGCTCTTGGGTGTAAACTAGGATCAATTTTTCCTTGCCCACGAAGGCAGCATCATACTTTTCTCGGAGCGGTAGCGACGAAGCCCTCAATTCCGCTGGCCTTCCCAAGCAGCGACGTCAGCTCATTCTCGATCTCTGAAACTAAGGCTCTTGTAGGCGCTAGATAGACGGCGACACGAGTCTCAGTGCAGCGCATGTGGTCAATAAGCCATTGCAGGACAAGGAACGTCTTGCCCGAGGCAGTCGGGGCCGATGCGGAGAGCCATGAATGGCTGCCCGCACTGTTCCAAAAGCGTTGCTGGAAATCGTTGACTGGCAGCCATTGACCACTCGATTCGATCAGAACGGAGTTATCAATCTGACGCCGTTGCATTTCCATGCGGAGCGTCATCCCAAGCCTTTCGTCTAAATCTGGCACAATCAAATCACGGGAAAGCGCAAGGATTACGGCACGTGAGTTAGATAGCTTGTCGAGGAGTACAGCCCCTGCATCTCGGATCGGCTGGCTGTTTTCGAGCGTGATCGCGCCGGTAGCGATTCTCAAGGCAGTCTCCTGATGGGCTCGAAGATCTGAACGGGCGAGCAAGCTGCCAGCCAGCATCAGCTGAGGCCAATCAATGGGCAATTCCTCCGCTATGGAGTCGCTGGCAATGTTGTCCAGTTCCGATCTGACCGTGATACGCACCAACGCATCGACATCCTCGCGAATGCCCTCACTCACCAGCCATTCGTTAAGTTCGTTAAGGCTCATCCATTAAGGCCCATCGCGCGCAGAAAGGCGTCCCTAAACCCTTCTGCGGAGGGTAATGGAAGACAGAACAGTTCGATCTCAATCTGTTGGAGCTTTTCTTCAGCAACACGGTCACTGATCCGATTCTTCCACTGCTCCAGCTCCGCCCGCGCAGCGCTGGCGATGTCTGCCGCAACGCCCTTTACTCCCTCTCCAGGGTAGAAGTCAGCATCAAAGCCAACCAAAGCGACACCACAGTATTGCCTCCGGTTGGACATGGCAGAATTCTTGTCGAAATATCTTTTGAGCGCTTGCGTCAGTTTTGGATCGGCCAAATCGGCCTTATCGCTCAGCAGTATCAGGTCGCGCTCGCGTTCAGCGCCTTCATGGTCCGCCTCAATGAGGAAAGGAGAGAGTGACGCGAGGCATTCTCTTATGGCATCACTCGCCGTTTTGTAGATTTTTGACTCCCCCCAGTACAACTTGAGGATGCCCTCGTCGGTAACTCCCGCATAAACGCCATCTGCGCCGTGATAGTGCATCCGACTGTCGGTTTTAAGATCCATCTTGCAAAGTATCTGGGGAGCTTGAGAAACCGTTCAGCTAAAAGGAATAACAGCATCTCCCCACCTTCACCCGTTTTTGCTAAATCGGTAAAGGATCGGCGGGCTTCTTCGAGCAAATCGGCTACGGCTTCCGTGCTGTTATATTTCGCATCCCGCTCTTTAGCTTCCTTGAGCTTGCTTCGGGATATAGCATAGTCCGCGACTGCATTGCGCATGAAAGCCGCAAGTCGATGGGGCTCCACTCTTCCGTTTCCATCAACGGTCAGACAGTGACAGTGAATTTTCACTAAGACGCCATCAATTGCGACATCCCGCTCAATGAGCTCAAGATGTACGTCTAAGGCTTCCGGATTTCCCGTCACGGCAGCGATAAGGTCAGTGGCGGTTAAGTTAGACAGTTTTCTCTCCAATAACGCAGGCATGTGAATTGGGCCTGACTTGCTAATCTACCCTATTCCGATAGCGAGCATGCCGCACAATTGACGAATAATCCCCAAGTTTTAGCTTACGACAAAGAGAACGGCGTCACAACAATCTAAGGCCACTGGAAGCCGAACCAGCGGGTGACAGCTAAGCCACCTACGATGAGGCTGGGTTGGAAGGGGCAGGCACGCCCCTGCTCGCGGTCCATCGGCGACTCCGATGGTGTGCATCCAATCCGCATAGGGTTGGTCGATGGGGTTGAGGGGAGCGCGAAGTCTCCCTTTCATCATGGGGGTGTCGGGGGAGCTGGAACGCTCCGCCTGACTGGTGATGCAACGGCCATACGTTGCACCGGTTTTGACGATCTCCTCAAGCGTTGCCCCTGCCTGCATCGCAGGCGACTGGGTAAGCGGATGGAGATTCGGAGAGGCCGGTTTGCCGGAGGGGATGCAACGGGGTACGCGCAGCGGGTGCCCCTTGCCAAGGTTGCGATGGTACTACCATCGACACCTTGCGGTCGGCGTTAGTGCGCTAAGAGTCGGTTTCGAAACTCACGCTGACCGTGCCAATCTGCGGATCATGAGCATGGCGGCAGCGGCGTAGAGGAAGGCCGCAGCGGATTGGAGGGTTGCCTCGACATCCTAGGCCAGACGTCGGTTTCGGTTGATCCATGCGGAGAAGCGTTCACAATCTCGCGCATCGGCCATTCGCGCCGTCGCCCGGTCGAGCAGGCAACCGGCAGATAGCCAGCAATCAGCCGCCACTTCGCGTCGCTCAAATCCGTCTAGTATCGCTCCGAAACCCGCCTATGCTGCGCGCGGGTGGCTGGGGTCCACATGCCAATCTCCGAGATGTCTGCAAATTCCCGGAATCACATGTGTCTCAGCCGCTCAACCCCTTTCGAAACGGCCTCTAAGGCATATATGAATTGTTGAAAGTTCGTTCGAGAGTCATGTAGTGACAATGAATCTTTAAATTTTCTATATTATAACAAATATATCAGATTTCATATACATTTGAAATAGCTTCAATCTTGTGATAGATTAAAAATTGTTATTCTGTTCAATTAACCTAATGGGTGTCAACGTTACATAATTGACACCCTACCTTTAATCTAAAAGGTCAAATTTGGGACCAATTGATGATCAACATTATATCGTAATTCCGATCACGAAAGCAATGCGCAAGGCGTTGCGTGGGCATTGGAAGCGGACTGGATTCTCAACAAGAAGAGTGCTTCAAGCCTTCCCACCCATTCCCAATGGGTTGACCATTGCTTTGGTCAATGATTGGATTGCAAATCGTGTGTGTGTGGCCAGGTCTAGACATTGGGATCACGTGATAAAGTGTTGGTCTGCTTTACCCGATGGCGAATTTCATCGTCGTCGCTTTGCGGCCAAGCGCCGTGGCCCAGGCAGGCCGGTCGACCCTAAGGGATCAAAACGAATACATTTGAATGCAGCCATGGCGGTGTTGTTGCGCTCAGAGCTGGATCGAACAGCCGCAGATATTGAAAAGGATATTGTTCAGGCGCGCTTCGCACCAGATGGTCTTACAAAACGCGTTATATATGGTTGGCTTTATCTAGAAGTAAAAACGGCACGTGAGGATCACTGGTTATTCGTGACGCGACATCTCAATCTCATGCTTGATCACGTAAGTGATTTTGGCGTGAGAGACCACCGCAGATGAGAATTACATAGCGCGAACGCTTGCTAGGAATTCGGCAACACGTGATTGCAATTCCTCTGACCGATTTGACAGCTCGCTCGACACTTCCGACATGGTTGACGCCGAACGCCCAGTTTCACTAGCAGCGGCCTGCACTCCCGCAATATTTGATGCAACTTCTTGAGTTGCCGCAGACTGCTCTTCAACGGCGCTTGAAATAACCGTACTGATTTGACTAACTTTCTCGATTACGCCCGAGATATGTCGAATTGCGTCTGCGGTCGTCCGGCTTGCGCCTTGTATATCAGCGATCTGAGCTGAGATGCTTTCCGTGGCCTGTGCAGTCTCTTGTGCCAACTTTTTGACCTCAGCCGCAACGACTGCAAAGCCTTTGCCTGCATCACCTGCACGTGCCGCCTCGATAGTAGCATTGAGTGCAAGTAAGTTCGTTTGTGAGGCAATGTCGGAAATCAAAGACGTGACTTCGCTGATGCGGGCGGCGGCATCGGTCAGGTTCACAACTAATGCCTCGGTCTTGCGAGCTTCCTCAACAGCTTCATTCACAATCTTGACCGACTGCACGACCTGACTGGAGATTTCGTTGACCGAAGAAGAAAGTTCCTCGGTTGCAGCAGCTACGATTCCAGATTGGGCGCTTGTCTCTTCGGCGGCCGATGCAAGGGCGTGCGATGTTGCTTGCATTTCAGTTGCTGAGGATGCGACAATTTGAACGAGCGATTGGACGTTTGTTTCGAAGGCACTGGCTAGACGACTGTTTTCGTCTTTGCGCGGCGTGAGATCAGTAGCAAATTTCGTGACCTTGAACGGCTTACCCTTCATGTCGAAAATCGGATTGTATGATGCTTCGATCCAGACCTCTTTGCCACCTTTGCCAAAGCGCTTATATTGCGCAGCCTTGAACTCACCACGGCGCAACGCTTCCCAGAAATCGCGATATTCCTGACTTGCCGCGAAGGCCGGTTCTGCAAACATGCTATGGTGCTTTCCGACGACCTCACTACGTGTATAACCCATGACCGCTAGGAAATTATCGTTAGCATCGATGATTGTGCCATCCAGCTGAAAATGAATGACTGCTTGTGCACGATTGAGGGCATCGACCTGCGCGAATGCATCGAGCACCTTAGTATCCGTCCATTCGACCATCGTGCCGATACGATTGCCACGCGCATCGCGGAGTGGGTTGGCGAGCAATCCAAATAGTCGTCCTCCGACAGAAATACTGGCCTTATAACCCTCAGGCAAGTCTTTCAGTAGATTTCGTTGGTGGCTAGGGTTTTTGTGGAAAATATCGATGTTTGCACCGATCAATGTAGATACATTGAATTGCGGCAAATCTTTTTTTATGTCTGATTCAGCTTCCAGGAGAAAGCGACGCAACGCCTCGTTGATGTAGGTGATGCAATTTGCTTCATCGGCAATCATTAGATTCGAGCTAATAGCATCGAGAGATAGATTCTTAGCTAATTTTGATTTTTCAGCACTTCCAAAAATATTTATAAATCCCATTCATTTCTCCTGCCGAGTTGTCATCATGCTTCGCGGATTTCCGCCTGGCAGGAGAATACTATTTCATTGATATTTATTAGTCAATTCAGATGCATATTATCCATATTTCACCTTAGATTTACAACGCGTGCTCCCGACGAGCGAGTTTGCCCCACATGATATTCCGGTTGGTACGAAACATCGGCGGGAAAGGAATCCCGCAATGAATAAGCAACCAAACATATCCGCTTTGCTGATCGTGAATTTTATTCTGCACTTCATCTCGGCCTGCATGGCAGGCGTTTGGATCAGCGAACTCGTATCGTCATCGGGCGGGATGACTCCACTCGCGTGGTTAGAAACCGCGCTCGCGGTGGTCGCAATTTCGATTGGTCTCAGCGCGCTGAGCTACATCGCGATCCGGCACATTCCGACGCTGCCATCTTCGCAGCGGCGAATTGCCAAGGTCGGCTTCTTCGGTGGCTATTCGGCGATTGCTGCCTTGCTGTTGCTGGCGGCTGCATCTGTGCTCGGTGCACCTGCCGGTGAACGCGCACATTTGGAATATGCTCACCAGAATTCAAAACTGAAACCCAAATGCGCCGCACGGCGGTCGCGACAATTGAAAATCGCGAATCGTTTCTGATCGACTGTGAAAATGTCGGCGATGCGATGAGCAATCAGGAGAGCGCAACCGGCGCATTCAGCCGCGAAGGCGGCGATGTAGGCCGCGTTGCGATCACGCTTCGCAACATTGCCGACGGATGCAAAAAGTGCGCGCAATTCAATCTATGCAAATCGCGCATATCTTGTCCGCCAATTTGCGCGCGCAGATCGAATTCTGATCGATCTGCGGCGCGTGATCGATCCCGAAAATGATCGCCGCAAGAAGATGGTCGATGCGCGCAAGCTCGCTGACGAATGGCAGCGTGTCATGCGCGGCATCAATGATGCACTCGCTGCCGAGACGCTGATCGCAGCCTCAGGTCGCTGACCAAAGATTGGCACGCGGCAGGCCTGCCGGTCGCAGCGGCCAATGCGATCACGCAAAACTTCGACGGCATCGCGGATGCCCTTGTCGAAGGTCTCGACGATGTCGCGGCGATGAAAGAGCGTCCTCTGCCCTGGAATTCCGGTCGTCTCGAACATCGCCTATTTGGGGATGTATCCCGACGCCACGCTGAGTGCTCTGGCGATTGGCGCTATCATCGAATTGATACCGCTCGCAGTTATCGTGCTCGGTATGTCAATGATGGAGCGCGCCAATATGCCGCGTGTTCCATCGCAACCGTCGCCGGTCGCGCCATCGACAATCGCGTTGCAACCCAAGCGGCCATACAAGCGTCGCGCGCCCAAGAGCGATGCGTAACCAGCCATGATCGGTAAAATCTAGCGCGAGGCGATGCTGACATCGCCTCGCGTTTTTGGTGTCACCACCATGCGTAGTAGGCAATCGCTCGACCCTTCGCGAATTCCTCGCGGCATTTGCGGATGAATTCGAGATCGTCATCGCGTTCCTCACCGGTAGTCGCACCGAAGAAGAAGCCGGACGTATCTGGAAGGCGATTTTCGAGGATCGTGCGCTCAAGCTCATCGATATCCTCTGGCGTCAACTCGACCGTGCTGACGTTGAAATCGTCGTCGGCGCCGCCCTTCTCGTAATAGCGTCCGGCCATCCAGCCGTGAAGGTTCGGATGCTTACGCCAGCAATGAATGCGCGGTGTGTTATCGAGGTGTAAGCCTTCCACGTCGAAATCGACAGGTGGACGATTATCGTCCTTCGGCATTGAGTGGGCATACATATCAAGTCCCATGATGGTCTCCCTTTCGTTATGCCGCACGACAATCCGCGCGGCTGATGAAGACCGGCGGCACACGCCGATTTGCGCCAGCAATGCCCCTACACGGTCAGGCTTTGCCTGAGTGGTGCGGGCTGGGGCTTGCGGGCATTAGCGAAGCGGACGGGTGCAATGGTCGGAACAATTCAGCTCGCGATTGTGCTCATGCATTCACGCGAAAAGGAATGACCACAGGTCTGATCGGCACGTGCCTCACACGATGAAGTTGAGAAATCCCGCCTTCACTCGTTCGACATGAGCTTGCGCCGTTGCCGGTAAAACTCGCGCAGGCGCGAGAGACAATTCTCATACGATTCACGGCTGAGAATATCTGCGGGGAACACCTTCGGCGGTGCCCTGATAGAAGGTCAGCTTCTTCAAGGTTGGGATGCTGCACAGTCGCTCCAGCGACGCATCGATGTGGCAGCCGTTGAGAATGACATCCTCCAGATTCGGCAAACCAGCAATCGGATCGAGGGTGCGAATGGCTGTGTCAGAGCAATCGATGTAAGTCAGCTTGTTGCAGTTTTCCAAGCCGTCGAGGGACGAGATGAGAGTGTCCTCGCAGCTCAGAAAAAAGAGGTCGGGACAATTCCTCAACGGTGTCAGGTCAGCGATATCGGTGCTGCCCATATAAAGACGCTGCAATTTGTGCGCGTCTTGCAGCACTGCGATGTCCTGCACGTTCGTAACGCCACAAAGAGCTGCTCAAGGTTACTGACGCTCAGGCCACTCAGGCTGTCGAGCTGGATGTAGCTGCAATCGAGAACCTGCAATTTTTCGAGAACGCCGAACGGTTCAACGGTCGTGACTAGCGTGGAGCAAACGCTGAGATGCGTGAGGCCTTCAAACTGCATCGCCTGATCGGGAACAGAGTCGATGAACAAATTGTAGAAGCTGAGCTTGTTGCTGCGCTCCTTCTTTTCCTGCTCGACGCGGCGATTGGCGATCTCCCAATCGATTAGATTGATCGGCACTCGCGCATTGATATCGATGCGCTTCATTACGCCCCGCTTCGATGCGTTCTCGCGTCCCTCCTTGCCCTTGAGAAAGTGGGTCACGAACGGATCGAGATCGCGCGCGCTTTCCATGAACTCTTGGAACTGACTGCGAGTGCGGGTCCATTGGTAGAAGAGCATCAGCGCGACGAAGTCGCCTGCGTGCGATTTCTTCGCATCCTCGCATTTGCGGCCAACCTGTGCGCGAGCAGTTGCCATGTCTGACGGGAAGGCAACCTGATAAATCGGGCGATAGGCCTCCGCAAACTCGACAAAGGATCTGTACTTCTCGGGGCGCTCGCGCGCCGAATAATCCTGGAAAGGCTTGGATCATCTGGAACAGACAGGCTGAGGTTTGCGCCTTGGCTTCACGGGCGGCGTGAAGGTCCGCCCGCAAAAATTCCACTTAGCTTTTTGAAATCGCTGTAATCCATTTCGCCTTCACCTGCTCCGACTGAGACGTAGATTCAGTCGTGGCGAATGTGAAGCACGCTCATGCATCGCACTCCGGCTGCGCTCCGGGTCGCGTGCAAAATCTCCGGAAATTCTCCGGAGACAGTCCGGAGGACTGAGTTTCCCCATCTGGCATTTAGAAATCACTGATCAGGGCTTGGGAGAACCAAGCGCGGCCGCTCCCCACAAGACATGAGGAGCGAGAGTGATGACCACTCAAAATTCTTTTGGCGGTGAATGCCGTTGTAATGACCGTAACGGCTTACGCGGCCCTGATATCATCTATGTTCCAAGTCCTGCGATACTGCGCGAGGCTTTCACCATCTTCAATCTCGCGATTGAGTATGCGCGGATTCAGCCGCGTATCTCTCGGCGGCGTCTGGTTGATTGGGTCTATGACCGGATCATCGGCTGCGAGGCTGTCGTGATCGATCACGATGGAATTGAAATTGATCTGCTGCGCGTCGATGTCGATGGAATTTTCGGTGATGATTATTCGGCGTCATGGGCAGGCGATTTTCTCGGCGGACGTGTGCGACCTCGTCGGCTCGCCGCCTCGCCAAAGATTGCAGCGCGCATCAAGCTTTTGTGGATCGCGCTCGCCGCGCATGATCCTGCTGCTGCAAAGAGTGTTCTGAACTGAGTTTGCCCCACCGCGCGCTCCGTTCAGATGATGCTGTCCTCCATCGCAATCCCGCGATGGAGGACAATTCATGTCTGATGTTCAATATAAGCTCGACTATGACGATGGCGCCGCGCGCCGGTCGGAACGGAAGTGGTTCACGCGGCTGCGCCGCGTGTTGAAGCGAAACAGCGCAAACGCAAATTTTCGCATTCCGGCTGCCGCAAACACCGCAATCACGGTGATTATTTGCGGCGGTGTCTTCTTCGCCGCCGTGCGCTTCGCGCCAGAAGGCTATCGCCCTCAGGATTTCACCGGCGAATATATCGGCGATGTGGCTGGTGAAGTGAAAGAAAACGAGGGCGCGGTCGATGCCGAAGTGCAAGCCTACGTCAACGCGGTGCGCGCGGCCTATGAGCAGCGCAACGCGCAATATGCCCGAATCGTCGAAGGGTATCTCGAAGCCTATAAGGCGGCTGTCGCTTTGAATCAGTTGCAGGTCGAAGCAAACAATCGCCTGCGCGGCGCTTATGTCGAAAGGCAGATGGGACAGTCCGCGCAAGCCAGTGGCGCGAATGTCGGCCTTGCCAATGGTGCCGAAGCATTGGGCACTGTGCTCAACTGGCTTGAGCCGGGTCCGGTGACACTGTTCTCGCGGAAGCGGAACGTCAACGCGGCATCGCGAGCGGTCGTCTCGAAGATGCGGCTGTCACGAGCGCCAATGTCGATCTCACTGGCTATGTGAACGCACTGCCGAGTGAAGATGCACTCCATCAGCGCATCGATGCTTTGCCGCCAATCGATCTGCCGCCCCCGCCGCGCTTCATGCGGGAGGGACGATGATGCGACACGGCGGGAGCTTTTGAACTGGATGGAGCGCGGCTTCGCGCTCCATCGTGGTTGGGCCGCAGAGGATGGTGCACGTCGATCACGCGAGCGAGCTGAAGAGCTAGAAGATGCGATGGCAACTGCGGAGCCGTCCGGCGCATTTGGCGACGGGCGGCTCGGCAATTTGGAGGACTGCAAAAAGGCTGGGCTGCTGAACAGCACCGGCCTCTTCCTCGGAGCCTTCGGCGCATTCGGTCACTTCATCTTCCACAATGGTGAGGAATCGCTTCTCACCTACAATCGTGCTGGTGGCGGTAAGGGGACAACTCTGATCCAGCCGAACCTTGCGCATTCGAATGATCGAACGCTGATCGTCGTCGATGCCAAAGATGGCGAACTTGCCTTTTCATCGGCGGCGCATCGGCGCGATACACTCGGCACTGAGGTGATCTATCTCAACCCTTATGGCCTTCACGGCCTACCGAATACCAAGATCAATCCGTTCTATCGGTTGATTGAGGTGGTGCAGAGCGGCGGTTCGCCGGATGGTGAAGCGGAAGCTATTTGTGAAATTGCACTGCCTGCACCGTCTCGACATTCTGCTGGGGACTGGCCACGCAAAGGGGCAATTGAGCTTACAGCGATGCGCGCTGAATTTCTCGCGCACTTTGATCCGATCCGCTGCACGCCCTCGGAAATCTGGCGATTTTGCAATGGCGATAATGAACATTTCAAAATGCAATTTTCACTCATGGCATCGTGCGAGATTGAATCCATAGAGCGTCGCGCAAGGTCTTTTGACTCGATGCGTATGAATGCGGAAAAGCAGTGGGAGGCCATTCGCAGCGAGGCCTCAACTGCGTTCAATGTATTTGAGCCAGGGAAATCTCTGGGTGATGCGTGTGCCTCGCATGATATCGATCTGACGCGCGCCAAGCGCGAGAAGATGACGATCTATATCATCCTTCCCGCCAATCGCATCGATGTCGCAAAGGCGTGGGTCTCTATGCTGATTGCCATGATGACGGAAGTAATCGCAGCGGCGCGCGGGCCGGTGCGCACGACCTTCATAGTCGATGAATTCGCGGAACCTGCCGCGCGTGCCCAGCATCCTGCGCTCGCTGCGGCTCTATCGGGTCTCGGCGTAAGCTACTGGTTCTTCGCCCAAGGCCGGAACTCGCTCACTTCGCAATGGTCAAAGGAACAAGTCAAGGACATCGAGGATCAGGTCGGTATCATTACCATGAAATCGGTGTGGGAACCTGATCTCTTGAAAGACATCGAGCTATGGTCAGGCACGAAGACCATTCTCCAAGGTGGAGTCAATCACGCAGGCGGCGTCGTACAAACCGCGAGCGCCAATCTCTCGGAGACGAAGCGGCCAGTGTTGCAAGCGGGTGATGTGATCGCACTTGGCCCCACGCGCCAAGTGATCCGCGTGGCATCCATGCCTCATCTGCTGATCAGTGATGCTGTTCCCTACTTCACCGTTGATCCGTGGCGAACACAAGTGCGCGACGTGCGTGATCTTCACAAAGGCATCTCGGAATGAACGACAATAATTCTTCAGCGTCGCCGCGTTTCAACAGCGCGGCGACATCTCCGCCACGCTCATCGGAGATACAAGCGCGCCTCGATGAATCGATGCGGCGAATGGCTAAGAGTTTTCAGGAGAACGAGCCAAGTCTTACGCAATCGAAGTATCGCGACCTGCTGTCCCGTCAGGGCAATGCGATGGATTTGAAACCTGACTTTGTGCAGGAAAATCCGACTGAACGGCTCTGGAAGGCCGCAAAGTTCCGGTGAAGCAGGAGCACCATCTGCGGTGCTCCAAGATCATCAAGGTTGCCCAGCGTATGATGGGCAAGGACCGCGGGCTGGAGCGATAGAAACCGCAGAATTCTGCGGAAAAGCTTGTAATTTTTGTTCAATTCATGCTATGATTATATTATAATGTGGTCGCAAACTGAGCGTGTTCTGCGCGAGTTTCCCCCACGTTGTTCTGACCAGACAAGCAGAATTCCCATCAGGCCGCTCGCCATCGAGCGTGCGCGATGGTGATTGTGATGAACGAGATTGTCGGAATTACACCTGAGGAACTCGAAGGATATCGCGCGATTGTCGCGACTATCGAAGGAATGACGGACGCCGAGAAAGACGAGGCGATCCAAGTCGTTGACAGCATCATGGCAGCGTTTGCCGCTGCCGATTGGGGTCTCGATCCCACTGAGCTTGCTCTTGAAAAGGGAGCTTCGGACTCTTCACAAAATGGGCGTGAAGATGGTAAGATGAAAGCTCTTGGCAACGCCATGCTTGTTGACCTCAGTCATGAGGGCGCGATCACAAACATAACAAACCGGAAATTGCGCCATGACAGATTTGAATTCAAAGAAAGCCATTATCTATTGCCGTGTATCATCTGCGCAGCAGACAATCAGAACTGACGGCCTATCCTCACAAGAGCAACGTTGCCGCAGCTATTGCGAGCACAAGGGCTATGAGGTCGTCGAGGTATTCAAAGATGATATGTCGGGAAGTTTGGTCAAGCGTCCAGGTATGGATGCGATGATCAAATTCTTGCGCTCGACGCGCAAGCATTCTCACGTCGTCGTGATCGACGATATCTCGCGCCTTGCGCGCGGCATCAAGCGCATTTGCAGCTTCGTGCAGATATCGGCGCAAACCGGTGCATCGCTGGAATCTCCGTCAATCGAGTTTGGCGAAGATTCAGATAGCAAGCTGGTCGAGAACCTCCTCGCCTGCGTCAGTCAACACGCGCGGCAGAAGAATGCCGAGCAAACGCTCAACCGCATGACAGCGCGTGTCCAGCAAGGTTTCTGGGTGTTCCAAGCCGTCTGGGGCTACAAGTATGCGCGTCATTCCAGCGGCGGCAAAGTGCTCGTACATAATGAACCGCTCGCCTCGGTGCCTTCGTGAAGCACTCGAAGGCTTTGCGAGTGGTCGGTTTGCATCGCAAGCGGAAGTGATGCGCTTCCTCGAAGCGCAGCCATCCGTTCCGAAAATGGCGAATGGCTCGGTATCGAATGAACGCGTGAAGCAGATACTCACGAACCCGATCTATGCGGGGATCGTGCATGTTCCATCGTGGAATGTCGCACCGCGTCTCGGCAAGCACGAGCCGCTGATCTCCATCGAGACGTTCAACGAAATTCAGGATCGCTTGAAGGGTAAGGCACGTGGTGCCGTCCGCGCCGATGTGAGCGCGGACTTTCCTCTTCGCGGTCACATCTGCTGCCCGTCATGCGGCAATCCTCTGACAGCGAATTACAGCAAGGGCAGACAGGGTGCGGCCTATCCCTATTACCTCTGCCGCCAGCGCGCCTGTGACCTTCGTGGCAAGTCGTATGCACGGGAGAAAGTGGAAGGCGCATTCGAAGCCTCTTCGTTCTGTCACTCCGGCGAAAGAGCTGGTCGAACTGGCTGCTGCGGCGTTCCGGAATCACTGGAACAAGCAGGCGATGAATGCCGATCAATCGCGCAAGGCGATTGAGAAAGAACTCGCTGAAATCGAGCGCAAGGTGAAGCAGTTGCTTGACCGGATCGTCGAGGCTGAAAGCCCGACAGTGATCAGCGCATACGAGAATCGTATCGCGGAATTGGAAAGCACAGAAGCTGCTTTTGAGGGACAAAATGGCTCGCGCAGCGCAGCCAAAGCGGGACTTTGACGAAAGCTTTCGAAACGCCTTGGCTTTTCTCGCAAGTCCTTGGAATCTTTGGAAGAATGGGTCACTTGCGGAGAAGAAGATGGCCCTCAGGCTCACCTTTCCGAAGCATTTGGTCTATGACCCAAAAGGAGCCGTTCGAAACACAGAATTATCCTTTCCATTCAAGATGTTATTCGACTTGAACAACCCAAAAATGGAAATGGCGCACCCAAGAGGATTCGAACCTCTGGCCTTTGCCTTCGAGCAATTTAGCCCACGCATCCGAAAAATGCGATAGGGCGCGCTACAGTACGATAAGCATCTGAAATAACTAGATGTTTTTCAAATTTACGCCGAAACCCATATCCGCAATTTCGCTGCGATTTCCTCTTGCCTGCTTCCGTGGTGCTTCCGCGGAAGCAGTCCGATATCGAAGGATTGGGTGATGGTGAAGCTCACAAAACGGACCGTGGATGCCGCGAAGGCCGAAGCGAAAGACTATTTCCTTTGGGACGATGAACTGCCCGGTTTCGGACTCCGCGTCTTCGCCTCTGGCAAGCGCAGCTATCTCGTCCAATACCGCGCCGGACGTCGGTCTAGGCGCTACACTATCGGCCTACATGGCATCTGGACGCCCGAAACCGCGCGTCAGGAAGCCAAAGTTCAGCTCGGCCGTATCGCGGCTGGCGACAACCCCGCCGAGGAACGCCAGCTCGACCACAAAGCCATCACAATCAAAGAACTTTGCGCTCTCTATGTTGCGGACCTGAATGCAGGTCTCATCATGGGCAAGGGCGGTCGCCCAAAGAAATCGACCACGATTGTCACGGATACTGGTCGCATCGAGCGACATATCATTCCCCTAGTCGGTTCTTGGCGTGTCAAGGATCTGACCAAGGCCGATGTGAACAAGCTCATGAAGGACATCATTGCGGGCAAGACGCGGGTGTCGGTCAAAACGAAAAAGTTGCGCGGCAGGGCTGTCGTTCGGGGTGGACCTGGCACGGCAACGCGCACCATCGGCCTGCTCGGCGGCATCCTTACCTATGCTATCGACGCAGGAATCATCGACAGCAATCCCACACACGGATTGAAGAAGCCAAAGTATGCCGTCCGGACCCGCCGCCTTACAGAGGCGGAATACCGCACGCTCGGCAACATGCTGCGGGAAGCGGCGAAGACCGAGAAATACGCCATGACAGTTGAGATCATTCGGTTGATCGCTCTCACCGGCTGCCGCCGCAGCGAGATCATTGGGTTGAAGTGGGAAGAGGTCGATCTCGGCTCCAGTTGTCTTCGCCTCACGGATAGCAAGGAAGGCGATTCTGTCCGTCCAATAGGCTTGCCCGTGGTGGAGTGTCTGGAGGAACGCGGAAAGAAGGAAGTCGAATGCTACGTGTTTCCGGGCGAACGGAATGGCGCAGCGTTCGGAAGCTTCCCGAACCATTGGGAACAGATTTTCAGAAAGTCGGCACTTGCCGATGTGACGCCACACGTCCTGCGGCACAGCTTTGCCAGCATTGCGAACGATCTTGGATTTACTGAAATCACCATTGCCGCACTCGTGGGCCATTCGAAAGGCACGATAACGAGCAAATACATTCATACGCTCGACACAGCGCTAATCATGGCAGCCGATACGATTTCAGGCTATATTCAAGGGCTGTTGGACGGTATCGAGTTCAAGCAAACGGCTTATGCTTTGGATAAGACATCTCGAAAAGCTGCCCTCGATCGATTCCTGATCAAAGCCGCGGCGTAGTGCGCACTCTGTTTCAAGGTCTGTTTGAAAAGCGATTATACGCATCGATTTTATGGACCAGCGGATCAACCGTTCGCCGATAAATTTCCGTTCTTAAAAACCGTAGCTCGGCCTCGCGTTGAGCTTCGGGAACGTCGATATACCATGCGCGCGGCTGCGGGCCGGGATCGCCGTTCCAACGGTATCCCCGTGCTTTGAGGACATCCTTGAGGTCGAAGGGCGAGTTCTCCGCCCAGATGCGCCAAGAAACGGCGCGGGCACCGTCCAGAAGTTGGCTGAGACTCGTGACATCGGATCGGGGCAGCCGCATCGCCAGCAGCTCGATCGTCGCAAGACAGTCGTGCGCCGCGCGATGGCGGTCATAGAAGAAGCCGGCGGCCTGAGCGAGATAGGCGAGCTTCGCGCCCTCGAATCCTTCCGCCGCCCAGTCGATCTGGCTTAACGAGCACGCCCACGGCTTCGTCGAAAACACATCGCTGAAGCGTTCAAGAAAGCAGCGGTCGAACGCCGCGTTGTGCGCGATGACAAGCGAAGCCGGCGCTGCAAATCTGGCAACCTCGGCGGGGTCGATGACCTGGCCGGCCACCATTTCGTTCGTGATGCCGGTGATCGCGGTGATTTCCGGCGCGATAGGCTCGCTCGGCTGACGCAGCCCTTGGAAGCTGTCACCCACGCTGAAAATAGTGCCATCCAAGCCATAGTTGAATGGTGTCATGGCGAGTTCGATGATCTCGTCGCGCTGATGGTCGAGCCCCGTGGTCTCCACATCGACCACCAGGCCAAGGCGCAGCGGCGTGCATGGCGGAGGAACGATGCGAGGGCGCGGCTTGAGACGCCGGACGACCCGGTAATCTCCCGTGGCCTCCAGCGTCTGCGCCAGGGTCTCCAGATGGTCAGAAGATGTCATCATCCGGCGCTGCGTTTGCTGCCATCGGCTCCCCTTCAGCCGCCGCGGCGGCGTCGGCCGGACGGCGCGCGAGGTGAATATCAGCGGCTCGACCTTCCTCGTGGAACCACAAATCGACCACGGCGGTATCGTCGCTGTGCGGCCGCGGTGATGCCTCCCGCACCTTGAATGTCGTCGGGAGATTGACCGAGGTTCCGAACACCAGCGCGTGCTGCCGAGGCAATGACGGCAACCGTTTCAGGACCGATTCTGAGATGAACGGCGTCATCTGGCGAATTTGGGAGAGATCGTCGGGGTTCTGAATGCGGTGGACCAGGAAATTGGAACACTGGCTGAGAACCGTCTTGGACAGCTCGCTCGGGCGCTGAGAGGCCAGCAGCACGAACATGCCGTACTTGCGCCCTTCTTTGGCGATGCGCTCGAAGATCTTGGTCGCGTCCACGGCATAGCGGGATGGCGTCGCCGAGATGTAGCGGTGCGCCTCTTCCAGCAGAAGGTGGATCGGAAAGCGGTTACGCGGATCGGCTCGCCGGAGCAGGCGAAATAGCATCCGCGCGATCACCGCGCTGACCAGCTCGACCACCTCGTCCTCGACGTCATTCATGTCGATAATGATGATCTGATTGACCTTGCTGTGACCGGTTCCCTTGCCAATCAGACCAACCAGCCGGGTGAGGAATTCCAACTCTCCATTGTCGGCGGCAGCACCGACGCCTCGTGGCGAAGAAATTCATATTCTTTACGATCTTCCAGCGCCTGGAAGCGCGTCACCATCTGGGAGCAGTAGTCACGGATCTGCCGATTGCCGTGCGCCTCCGCATACAAGATGGCGAGGTCTATCGCGTCTCCGAGGGCGGAAAAATCAAAAGGCAGATTCTGATAGTCTGGGAGCTTCAAGTCCTCCAGTTCAAAGCCTTTCGGGCCGACCAGATAAGCGTCCAATCCGCAGGGTTGGCCATTTGCCCAAAGTTGACGAATTGGGATATGAAGCGGATTTTTACAGCGCTGATCTCGTTCGTGCTGAAGCGCTGAAGTATGCCTATGATCCGATCATGCTTGGACGGGCTAGAAGAATCGTCGCGCATGATCTGCGTGATGCACTTGGCAAGGATGTGATTACGGACGCGCCAGGGTTCTGCGGCCCCGCATTTGAGAAAAAGGTAGACAGACCGAGCGCCATGCGCAGGATCGGCACTGGGTGCGCTCGCTGGCCTGCAAGAGCAGTTCCCATTCTGCCATCTCCAGGAACCAATGCGGCATACGGAAGCCAGCCGCCGTGCCGTCGAGGACGACGCGCTCGACCCCGATGGCTCCCTCCTTCGCGGAAGCGCTCCAGAGCGGCGTGATACTCGCCGTTGACGTCGAAGACGATGAAGGTCGCGCCGCGGGCGTGATGCTCCTTCGGCTTGCAGAAAAGGGACTGCAAGACCGAGGCGACCGTGCAGGATTTACCGCTGCCGGTATTGCCCAGGACGGCGACATGACCGCCGAAGAACTCGTTCAGACGAACTTTGACGTCGTAGTCCTCGAACACCACCGACTTGCCGATCGGCAGAACCCGGTAGCGCGTAGCTCCTTCGGGTTCGCAGTCGCCGCCATTCGGGCCGACTGACGGCTCGACGGCGGCCTCAGTCTCGAAGATGCGGTCGAGTTCACCGTCCAGCGCATAGAGCGCGTCGGCATAGAGAGACGGGAAAACGGATACGCCGAAGCGGAACGCACCCCCACGCATCGGCAACATGCCGACAGGCACCACATCCAGATATTTGGAAGAACCGGCCCGGTCGAAATCGCCCCGCTCGGAAGGCGTGCTCGCGTCGCGCTCACGCAGGCCGACAACCTCGACCACGACATATTCCGACTGCGACGGAATCATCAGAAATGATCCCAGTCGCGCCACATAATGCACGTCGTCGAAGCCGACGACCGTGAAGTTGTCGGTGCCGGCGTGCATCTCGACGACAAAGCGGTCGGCCGCGACCGAGACCACCTTGCCGATCGCGCGCTTGCGATCGTCGTGGCTCATGTCCCGTCATCCTTCTTTTCGTCGTCCCTTTTCGGCGCCAGATCCGACAAAACCTTGCGAACGGCGTCATCAATCCTGTCGCTGGGGCGCTGGGGCATGAAATGCTCGACGATCATGTCGAAGTAGTGCGCCCTCGTCCCCTCGGCAGGACCCTCGCCTCCAATTATCCAAATACGCGGGTCGCGCAGCGCCCGCAGCTTGGCGATCTCGCCGCCCGTATCCGGCGCCGCGAAGACCACCAGACGGAACGTCGGGATCGTCAGCGCCTGGTAGATGATGTTGTTCAGGTGCTCATCGCCGAAGGCGTAGCCGGCCGTGATGAGAACGCTCTGCTCGCGCACGATCCGGGACTGAAATTCCCGGAACAGGTCCGCATAGGGCGAGCCGAGCGAAGAGTTCTGCTTCGCCGGCGTCGGATAGATCAGCATCTGGTTCGTGGCTTCAGGCGGCCAGACCTCCTTGATCGGGAACAGGCCATGATCGTCCTCGGTCCAAGTGACCGAACCATGCAATTTGCAGAGATAGACGAAGGCGTCGACGGCGGTCCATTTGCGGCTGGCGACGTCGAGCTGCTCGGCCAGAGCATAGCGGAACGTGGCCGGGTTAAAGCGGCGTTCAACCACACCGGAAAAGCCGTTGGCATAGGGAATGCCCAGGCGATCCATCGCCAATTCGCTGAAATGATCGTAGTTGGTCGTGAACACCCAGGGCCGGGGCAAGGACCGATCGCGTAGGACCAGTTTCTTGTAGAAACGCTCGTAGAGGTCGCGCACGGTCGTGTCGCCCTCCGTGGCGAAGGCCCCTTGGGTGACACGGGTCCATAGGAAGTCCTGGACCTTCTTGATGATGCCGTCGAGAACAGCGCGATAGGGGTGAAGATCTGGATTCTCGCTCTGGCGCAGCACGAACCGCTGCGCGAACAGCACCTCCATCAAGCGTTCCAGGTTCCGGCTGTACTCCTTCGCCAGGTCGATCCCGAGCGCATCGAGATAGTCGAGTTCGGCCTTGGTCAGCCGCCACGGCGCCGGGGCGGCGCCGGCGACCGGCGGATCGGCGTAGAATCCCGCCGCGCGCGCCTCGAGGGTTTCCCCGCAAAACTCCTTGGCCAGGGGCGCCATGGTCGCAATGCCGAGTTCCTTTTTGTCCTTCATCAGGGAGGAACATCCAGCGCCGAGCAAAAACGCGATATTCTTGGCGTTCATGGCCTCGGAAATCGCCTGGCGGGCGCTCTCGATCCCCTTGTTCCAGTCGAGTTCCGATGGATCGGCATCGCCGTTCCGCAGAAACTGGAATTTGCGTTCGTCTCCGACTTCGCTCATATACCCCTATCCTCCCAGTTTTCTTATTTGGCCGCGCCGTTGGCGCGCCTAGCTATATCGGCACACCGCGCCATGAGCGCTTCGAACGGCTCCTCGTCGTCGAAGAGCAGTCCATCCTCAACCATGCGGGCATAGTCATCCTCCAACGCCTTCGCGCCATCGCCGACCGGCACGAGCTGCAAGCCGCCGCTGACAGCCGCTGCATAGTCGATCGGCGTGCGGTCGGCGGCCTTCTCCGCGAAGAACATCGACTTGTGCCGGGCGACAGCGTTGGCCAGTTCGCGATCGGCGAAAGCGGCTTCCGCGAAGCCGGCTTCATCCAGCCGGACAACATCGTGCCAGTGTCGCGCGAAGCGGTCGCCGCGCAGCCTATCCTGGAGGCAGAAAACGTGGATGGCGGTCGCCTTCTCCCAGAAGGTCCGCTCCGCGTGCATGACGCGCGACCGCGCCGTGGGGAATACCAGTCCGTCGATCAGGCCGGCGGCGTCGCAGGAGACATCGCGCAGGCTCGCCGGTTCGCCCGTCGAGCGGGCGCCGAACTCCAGCATGACGCTGGGCGCGACATAGCCTGACCCGGCCGCGGTCGCCTCATAGTCGATAAAGAGCTTCTCATCCTCGACGCGGATGTTCGCCGCCAGACCTTCGGCGGCCAGCGCCTTCGCGATTACCGGCTGCACGGTCTCTGCGACCCAGGCCGGCAAACGCCGGCGGACCTCGCTGGACCAGCGCTTTTCCTCGCTCCGGGTTTTCGGCAGACCCTCGCCATTGTCCCCGACCAGATCGGGCGCGATCGCCCGAATGTCGTAGGTCAGATCCACATCCTCCGAAAACCGGCGAATGACCTGATAGGCTTTCGACAGCGACGTGCCGCCCTTGAACACCAGATGTTCACCGAGCGGCGCGGCATAGAGGGTCGCCAGCGCCCACACCACCCACACATCCTTTTCGAGAAGATGGGTAGGACGGCCCGAGCGGTCGGCGGCGACGCCCAGCGCATCGCACCGATCCTCGGCCGAAAGCTGGAGGAAGACGTCAGCCATACGCCACCCTTCCCACGCTCTGCGCGAGCCATGTCGGAAGCTGCGGCGCGGCGGCGACCAGTTCGCCGAACACGCCGGGCGGCATCTTCCGCTTCAATGTCGTGAGCGCGGCCTCCGCCTTTTCGGGGCCGAGCCAGGCCAGCGCCCGCACGGCCTCCCCCGCCGGGCGGTTGGCCAGGGCCAGTTGCCAGCGCGGCGCGTGCCGCAATTCCACGACCTGCTTGCCGAGGTGCATCTTTCGGCTGCGCCCGGAGGTCAGATAGACCGAGCGGACAGGCACCTGCGTCGTCAAGCCAAGGGCGTTCGCCGCGGCGGCGCCGTTCGAGACGATGATCTCCCCCTTTTGGGTCGCAAGGGCCTCGACAGCCTGCTCGACCGAAGGTGCGCGCGTGCCGAACCGGCTGGCGATGGGGCGCAGATAGACGCCACGACCGGCGCGGATGAGCTGCCCGCGCTCGGACAGGCGCGACAATGCCTGATCCACGGCCGCCCGGTTTCCGAGGTGGAGCAGGCCCTTGGCGGACACGGGGACGCCTTCAGGCAGTCCCGTCGCATGTGCCAGAATCTGTTCGGTCAGCCGTGTCATCGTCTTTCTCCTGTCGGAAGTATACGCAAGTTTCTGACAGTTTTCAAGGAAGCCATGAGGAGCGAGGCCGGATAGGGGAAAGCCTTCCCCTGCGGCCGAGCCAGGGTCTCGGCCGACCCCTTCTGCGGGGAGAGCCCCGCAACGCCCCCTGTAGAGTGAGAGTGCGGACGGGGTTTCCGTGACGGGTTGAGTGCCGAGAGAGAGGCTTTCGGCGCCCGTCATGGAGTTTTTCCCATGAACATGCAGGTTCTCGATGCGCGCCGCGATCTCAGCGGCGGCTACAAGGTGGATGTCAGCCGCGGCGAGCGGATCGGCCGCGTTTCTTCGGAATGGTTCTCGCGGCCCGATGACGAGCGCTTCCTGTCGCTCGGCGAGCTGGCCCGCTCGGTGCGCGATCGGTCAGAGCGCAGCCGGACCCGTGTGGTGGAAACCGCGCTGATCCATGTCGAGGCGAGCCGCACCGATGCCGAGCGGCTGTCGCTGATCCTGCCCGGCGCCGAGGCGCCCGTCGCTCCGACCCACTGGAGCTTCGGCCAACTCGCAAGCCAGGTCGGTGCGCCCGCAGCCTATCTGCGCCAGCTTCCAGCGCCGTTGGCAGCAATCAACCTGCAATACGGCCTGACCTCGAACCGGACCGAGCAGATCAAGACGCTGGAAACCGAGAACGGCCGCGTCGAACTGCGCGCCGTGACCGGCCCCGACTATGGCCGCATCTACGATCACGAACTGGTTGAGGCCGTGCAGCGCATCGCCGGCAACGGCACGGGCGATACGCGCTGGAAAGTGCCAGGTGTGCTCGACTGGTCGACGGGGATCTACAATCCGCGCGTCGACATCTCGAAAGACACGACGACGCTCTACGCCAGCGATCGCGACGTGTTCGTGTTCCTCGTCGACGATCTGAACCCCATCGAGGCGGGCCGCCTGCCGGACGGCTCGCCCGATCTCTACTTCCGGGGCTTCTATTGCTGGAACTCCGAGGTTGGGGCGAAGACGCTCGGCATGGCGAGCTTCTACCTCCGGGCCGTGTGCCAGAACCGCAACCTCTGGGGCGTCGAGGATTTCGAGGAGATCAGCATCCGCCACAGCAAATATGCCGCTTCCCGCTTCGCGCATGAAGCCGAGCCGGCTCTGCTGAATTTTGCCAACTCGTCGCCCATGCCCTTCATCAACGGCATCAGGGCGGCGCGCGAGCGGATCGTGGCGCGCACGGATGAGGACCGCAGCGATTTCCTGCGCAAGCGGGGCTTCTCGAAGGCCGAGACCGGAAAGATCATCGACGCGGTGCTGGTCGAGGAAGGTCGCCCGCCCGAGAGCATCTTCGATTTCGTGCAGGGCATCACCGCGGTCGCGCGCGACAAGCCGCATCAGGACGCCCGCCTCGACATGGAAGCCAAGGCGAAGAAGCTGCTCGATCGCACCGCCTGATCTCCGCAGCCGGATGCGGTTTCCGTGTCTCCGGCTTTGCGCTTCCGGCCTTCCGGTTTTCCATTTCCGTGGCGCTGCCCCTTCAGAGGAAGAGGGCGGCGCTTCGCTTCGTGACGGGTTGGAGGTCGAGAGAGAGTCTCCCGGCTGCCCGTCGCGGAGTAATGACCATGGCAACCGCCATTCAGAAGATCACCCTGTCGTCGTCGCGCGACATTCCCTTCAACAAGCTGGTGCTCAGCCAGGCCAACGTCCGGCGCGTGAAGGCCGGCGTCTCGATCGAGGAGCTGGCCGAGTCCATCGCCCGGCGCGGCCTCATCCAGTCCCTTCACGTGCGCCCCGTTCTCGATGGCGAAGGCCAGGAGACCGGCATGTTCGAGGTGCCGGCCGGCGGCCGCCGCTTCCGCGCGCTCGAACTGCTGGCCAAGCAGAAGCGGCTGGCCAGGACCGCGCCGGTGCCCTGCGTCGTCGGCGATGCGGCCAGCGGCATCCTGATCGACGAAATCTCGCTGATCGAGAACATCGAGCGCGCGCCGCTGCATCCGCTCGACCAGTTCCGGGCGTTCCAGGCCATGCGCGACAAGGGCATGACCGAGGAAGCGATCGCCGCCGCCTTCTTCGTCGGCGTCAACGTGGTGAAGCAGCGCCTGCGCCTGGCGTCGGTCTCGCCCACGCTGCTCGACATCTATGCCGAGGACGACATGACGCTCGAAATGCTGATGGCCTTCACCGTGTCGGCCGATCACGCTCGGCAGAAACAGGTCTGGGAGGCGATCAGCGCCGGTTGGCAGAAGGAGCCGTGGCAGATCCGGCGGATGCTGACCGAAACCACCGTGCGCGCGTCCGACAAGCGCGCCGTGTTCGTCGGCATCGACGCCTACGAGGCGGCCGGCGGCATCATCCTGCGCGACCTGTTCCAGTCCGACGATGGCGGCTGGCTGCAGGATGCGGGCCTGCTCGATCGGTTGGTCGCCGAGAAGCTGAAGGCCATGGCCGACGAGATCGCCGCCGAGGGCTGGAAATGGGTCGAGGCCGCGCTCAGCATTCCCTACGGCGTCACCCACGGCTTGCGGAGATCGCCGGCACGCCGCTCGATATGAGCGAGGCGGAACAGGCAACGCGCGACGCCTTGCAGGTGGAATTTGATCGCTTGGTCGCTGAATATGAAGATGCCGACGAGCTGCCGGACGAGATCGATCAACGCCTTGGCGAGATCGAGGCGGCGATGGAGGAACTCGACAATCGGCCCGTCCACTACGATCCCGCCGAGATCGCCATTGCCGGCGTCTTCGTCACCCTCGATGCCAACGGCAAGCTGATCGTCGATCGCGGCTATGTCCGACCGGAGGATGAACGGCCCGTCGAGCCGGAAAGCGATGATGGCCAGGAGGTCGGCGATTATGAGACCGGGGGAACGACGGCACCTGCCATCCAGCGCGCCGTCATCACCATCGGCGGCCAGCCCGGCCGGCAGCGGCGGAGGACGACGAGGAGGACGGCATCAAGCCGCTGCCCGAACGCCTCATCACCGAACTGACGGCGCATCGCACGCTCGCCCTGCGCGACGCCGTGGCCAGCCACCCGCACGTCGCCATGACCGCGCTGCTGCACAAGCTGGTCTCGGACACCTTCCTGCACCGACCGGCGACGGGCGCGCTGGAAGCCAATGTCCGGGAGGTTCACTTCGCCGCACAGGCCGAGGAGTTGAAGGACAGCCCTTCGGCGCAATCCGTCACCGACCGGCATGATCGCTGGGGCGACCATGTTCCGGCCGATGACGAGGCGCTGTGGGATTGGCTCGTCGCGCTCGACGACGACAATCGCATGGAGCTGCTCGCCCATTGCGTCAGCTATGGCGTCAACGCGCTCTACGAACGGCCCAACCCCCTACAGCGGCTCCGGCGTCAGCGAGCACGGGCTGAAGGTCCGCCTGGCGCAGGCCGATCGTCTGGCGCGAGCGACCGGCCTCGACATGGTGCAGGTGGGTTGGCGGCCGACCGTCGGCAACTATCTCGGCCGCGTCACCAAGCCGCGCATCGTGGAGGCCGTCCGCGAGGGTGCCGGCGAACGTGCCGCGCAGCTCATCGACCACATGAAGAAGGGCGACATGGCCAAGGAGGCCGAACGCCTGCTGGCCGACACCGGCTGGTTGCCGGAGGCGCTTCGCCTCACCGGCGCCGAAAGTGGCACGGTTGCGGAATCCACCAGCCAGGACGGTGGCGACGAAGCGCTGCCCGCGTTCCTCACCGACGAGGGCGACGAGGAAGACCCGGCCGACATTGAGGAGGATGAGGACGCCATGATCGCTGCCGAGTGATCGCCCCGGCGGAAAGCGGCGCGAGCTGCTTTCCGCCGACCTCACCGACCAATCCCACACTGCCCGGCCTGCGCCGGGCTTTTTCGTTTCAGGAGCCTGACATGGCCGACTATTTCACCCATTTCTCTTGCCTGCTCGACGTCGGCACAGCCGAAAACGCCTCGCGCGCGCTCGATCTCTACAACGCGCTGTCTCCAGGAAGGCGCATTCAGAAGAACCGCCTTCCGAAGGGTTCCCGCTCTCGATCCAGCCCGAGCACGGCGGCACAAAACTCTGGATGCGGGATGACGTCACTGGCGATCCCGAGCGCTTGATCCAGTTCGTCAAACGCTGCGCTGCCGCGTTCAGCCTGACCGGGCGCTGGGGATTCCAATACGCCAACACCTGCTCGCGGCCGCGTCTCGATAGCTTCGGCGGCGGCGCGCATGTGCTCGACCTCGCCACGGGCGAGACGATCGGCTGGACCTATACCGATGGCTGGCTCGCCGAGCTCTGGACCGGGGGCACCGACGCCTGAGACTAAAAGCGCCCGCCTCAAGGTTGGGCGCTTTTTTCATGCCGGCCCTTGAGAGGAAGAGGTCCGCCGGGACGGGATTGAGTCCGGGCGGTCGAGAGAGAGCGCCGCGCGGGCTCGTCCCGTCACGCTCTTTTAAGGCTTCACCCATGAACATTCTGTCTTCCGTTACCGCCGCATCGGCCGCGCCGCTTCCGCTCGCCCATGTCGCCCGCCATCCTCACCGCCGCCGATGCTGCTGCCCCATCTCGAACGCGGCGCACAGATCGACGCCGCGATCCTGCGCCGCGCCATGGAGACCGCCTTCGGCGCGTCCGACACATCAGGCGCCTGGGACTGGAAGGCGGCCTACGAAGCGTGCGAAGTCGCTACCGTCCTGTTCCTGCGCAAATACGGCAAGGCGCTATTCCGTAAAGCCGCATCTCCGGCTGCACGACTTTCCGTGCTGGCGAAGATCGCCGGCCTGCTGCCGACGCACACGCGCCGCTCGGAGGAAAGCCAGGCCTTCCAGCAATTTTCGACGCCGATCCCGCTCGGCCTGGTCGCGGCCCACGCCGCCGCCATCACCCCCGCCGACCGGGTGCTGGAGCCGTCGGCGGGCACCGGCCTGCTGGCCATCCTCGCCGAGATCGCCGGCGGCTCGCTCGTTCTCAACGAGCTGGCCGACACCCGCGCCAGCCTGCTGACCCCGCTCTTTCCGGCCATTCCCGTCACTCGCTTCGACGCCGCGCAGATCGACGATCATCTCGACGCCCCTGCCGTGCCCTGCGTCGTGCTGATGACCCCGCCGTTCTCGGCGATGGCGCATGTCGCGGGCCGTGTGCAGGACGCTGGTTTCCGGCATATCGTCTCGGCGCTCAACCGGCTCGCGCCCGGCGGCCGACTCGTCGCCATCACCGGCGCCAATGTCGGCCCGGACCTGCCCGACTGGCGCGACGCCTTCGTCCGCTTGCAGGAGCGCGGCCGCGTCGCGTTCAGCGCCGCGATCGCCGGCGCGGTCTATGCCAAGCACGGCACAACCTTTCCGACGCGGCTGACGATCATCGACAAGCTGCCCGCCGACGATCCGACACTGCTCCCGGCCTCGCCGGGCATGGCGCCGGACGCCGCCACGCTGCTCGGCTGGATCGGCGCGCATGTGCCGGCACCGCCTGCCGGTCACGCCTCCGTCAATGTCCGCGCCGATCTGCGCCACCGCGCCACCGTGCGCGGCTATCTCACCCGCGCCGCCAAGGCCTCGCCCGCGCCGCCCCCGTCGGCCGATCCCGAAGGCATCCCGCTGGCCTATGACATCGTGGACTGGACGCCCGCCGAGGGCGCGCACCTGACCGAGGCGATCTATGAGGAATACGGATTGCAGTCGATCCGTATTCCCGGCTCTCAGGCGCATCCGACCAAGCTGGTGCAATCGGCGGCGATGGCCTCGGTCTCGCCGCCCAAGCCCAGCTATCGGCCAATGCTGCCAGCGAACATCACCGCGCTGCTTTCCGACGCCCAGTTGGAGACCGTCATCTACGCCGGCGAAGCGCATGACGATCATCTCGCCGGATCGTGGACGGTCGACGAGACTTTTGACAGCGTGAGCGCAGCGCCTGCCGACGCCGCGAACGCCGTCCGCTTCCGCCGCGGCTTCATGCTCGGCGACGGCACCGGCGCCGGCAAGGGCCGCCAGTCCGCCGGCATCATCCTCGACAACTGGCTGCAGGGCCGCCGCAAGGCGGTGTGGATCAGCAAATCCGACAAGCTGATCGAGGATGCGCAGCGCGACTGGTCGGCGCTCGGCATGGAACGCCTGCTGGTCACGCCGCTGTCGCGCTTCCCGCCAGGGCAAGCCGATCACGCTGCCCGAAGGCGTCCTGTTTACGACCTATGCCACGCTACGCTCCGACGAGCGCGGGCGAGAAGGTTTCGCGCGTCCGGCAAATCGTCGATTGGTTGGGCTCCGACTTCGACGGAGTGATCATTTTCGACGAGAGCCACGCCATGCAGAACGCCGGTGGAGGCAAGGGAGAACGCGGCGACGTCGCCGCTTCGCAACAGGGGCGCGCGGGGCTGCGCCTCCAACATGCGCTGCCCGACGCCCGCGTGGTCTATGTCTCGGCGACCGGCGCCACCACCGTCCACAATCTCGCCTATGCGCAGCGGCTCGGCCTGTGGGGCGGCGAGGATTTCCCGTTCGCCACCCGCGCCGAGTTCGTCGAAGCGATCGAGGATGGCGGCGTCGCGGCGATGGAGGTGCTGGCGCGCGATCTGCGCTCCCTCGGCCTCTATACCTCGCGCTCGCTCTCCTATGACGGCGTGGAATACGAGCTGGTCGAGCACGCGTTAACCGATGAACAGCGCCGCATCTACGACGCCTATGCCGGGGCGTTCTCGATCATTCACAACCATCTCGACGCGGCGATGGAAGCCGCCAACATCACCGGCAGCGACGGCACGCTGAACCGGCAGGCCAAATCCGCCGCCCGCTCGGCCTTCGAGATCGGCCAAGCAGCGTTTCTTCGGCCATCTGCTGACCTCGATGAAGACGCCGACCTTGATCCGGTCGATCGATCAGGACCTCGCCGATGGCCATGCCGCCGTGATCCAGATCGTCTCGACCGGCGAGGCGCTGATGGAACGGCGCCTGGCCGAAATCCCGACCGAGGAATGGAACGACGTCCGCGTCGACATCACGCCGCGCGAATATGTCCTTGACTACCTCGCCCATTCCTTCCCGGTGCAGCTCTACGAGCCGTTCACCGACAGCGAGGGCAATCTGTCGTCGCGGCCGGTCTATCGCGATGGCCAGCCCGTCGAAAGCCGCGAGGCCGTCGCGCGCCGCGACGAGCTGATCGCGCAGCTCGCCTCCCTGCCGCCGGTGCCCGGCGCGCTCGACCAGATCGTCCAGCATTTCGGCACGGATCTGGTGGCCGAGGTGACGGGCCGCTCGCGGCGCATCGTCCGCAAAGCGCGTCTTCGGGCGGCGACCGTCTCGTCGTCGAGAACCGCGCCGCAGCCGCCAATCTCGCCGAAACCCAGGCTTTCATGGATGACAGCAAGCGCATCCTGATCTTCTCGGACGCCGGCGGCACCGGCCGCAGCTATCACGCCGAGCTTTCGGCGCGGAACACGCGGCTGCGCGTCCACTATCTGCTCGAACCCGGCTGGAAAGCCGACGCCGCCATCCAGGGCCTCGGCCGCACGCACCGGACCAACCAGGCGCAGCCGCCGCTGTTCCGGCCGATCGCCACCGACGTCAAGGCGGAGAAACGCTTCCTCTCCACCATCGCCCGGCGGCTCGACACGCTCGGCGCCATCACGCGCGGCCAGCGCCAGACCGGCGGCCAGGGCCTGTTCCGGCCCGAGGACAATCTGGAAAGCCCCTACGCCCGCGATGCGCTCCGCCAGCTCTATCTCCTGCTGGTGCGCGGCAAGGTCGAAGGCTGCTCGCTCGACCGCTTCGAGTCCGCCACCGGCCTGAAGCTGATGGACGCGAACGGCATCAAGGACGAGCTGCCGCCGATCACCACCTTCCTCAACCGGCTGCTGGCGCTGACCATCGAGCTTCAGGGCATCCTGTTCACCGCCTTCGAGCAGCTTCTCACCGCCAAGATCGAGGGGGCCATAGCCGCTGGCATCTACGATGTCGGGCTGGAGACGCTGACGGCGGAAGGCTTCACCGTCACCGGCCGCCAGACCATCTATACGCATCCGGGCACGGGCGCCGAGACCCGGCTCCTCACCATCGCGCAGCGGACCGCAACCGCCCGGTCACGCTAGACGACGCGCTCGCCTATCTCGGCGAGCCCGGCGCCAGGCTGCTGGTGAACGCCAAATCCGGCCGCGCCGCCGTGCAGATCCCCGCCACCTCGATCATGCTCGACGATGGCGAGATCGAACGCCGCGTCCGGCTGATCCGGCCGATGGAATCGCACACCGCTCCGGTGAAGATGATGGGCGAGACCCATTGGACCGAGGCAGAGCGGAACGACTTCGCCACGGCCTGGAACGCCGAAGTCGCGGACGTGCCGGCGTTCTCCGACAGCACGATCCACATCGTCGCCGGCCTGCTGCTGCCGATCTGGAAGCGGCTGCCGAACGAGTCCACCCGCGTCTATCGGCTCCAGACCGACGCGGGCGAGCGCATCATCGGCCGCCGGGTCTCGCCGGCCTGGGCCGCAAACGCGACCACGACCGGCGCAGCCACGCTCGCGCCCGCCGACGCCTTCATGGCGCTGATCGACGGGCGGACCATTCTCGATCTCACCGAGGGTCTCCAGCTTCGCCGCGTCCGCGTCATGGGCGCCAACCGCATCGAACTCTCCGGTTTCACCGAAGCAATGCGCGAGCGGCTCCGCGCCTACGGCCTGTTCCACGAGATCATCTCGTGGAAGCTCAGGATGTTCGTGCCGACCGATGCCGCCGGCCCCGTGGTGCTGGAGCGCGTGCTGGGCCGCTATCCGGTCCAGCGCATCGGCGAACGCGAGGCGGCGTGATGACCCGTCTCGACGCTTCCGATCTGGCGAACCGTCTCGGCCGGGAGGCCGAGGCGGTGTGCCGCCATTATCTCGACGCCGGCCATCGCCAGGGCAATTACTGGCAGGTCGGCGACGTCCGCAACACGCCCGGCCGCTCGATGTTCGTGCGGCTCAAGGCGACGGTGAAGGGGCCGGCGGGCAAATGGACCGACGCCGCCACCGGCGAGCATGGCGATCTGCTCGACGTGATCCGGGAGAGTTGCGGCCTCGCCGACTTCGCCGATGTCGTCGAGGAAGCCCGCAGCTTTCTCAGCCTGCCGCATCCCGAACCCGCGCCGGCGCCGAAGAAGGCGCAGCACGCCAGCCCCGTCAGGCTCGCCCGAAGCGGCAAGGCGGCTGTTCGCCATGTCGCAGCCGATCAGCGGCACCCCCGTAGAGGCGTATCTCCGCCATCGCGGCATTACGGCTTTGCACGGAACCGGAAACCTCCGCTTCCATCCACGCTGCTATTATCGGCCCGACGATCATGGCCCGACCGAAACCTGGCCGGCGATGATCGCCGCCGTCACCGATCTCAGGGGCACGATCACCGGCGCGCATCGCACCTGGCTCGCCCCTGACGGCTCCGACAAGGCGCCGATCGACACGCAGCGCAAGGCGATGGGCGACCTGCTCGGCCACGCCGTCCGCTTCGGGATCGCCGGCGAGGTGATGGCGGCGGGCGAAGGCATCGAAAGCGTCCTGTCGGCGCGTCAGGCGATACCGCACATGGCGATGGCGGCGGCGCTGTCCGCAGCCCATCTGGCCGCCATCCTGTTCCCGAGACGCTGCGCCGGCTCTACATCGTGCGCGACAACGACCGGGCAGGCGACGGCGCGCGGGACAACCTGGTCGAACGGGCGAACGCGGCCGGGATCGAGGCCATCGTGCTCTCGCCGGTGCTGGGGGACTTCAACGAGGATCTCCGGCAGCTCGGCATCGACGCGCTCCGGGCGATTGTCCGGGTCCAGCTCGCTCCGCAGGACGTCGCCCGCTTCATGGCTCGGGCGACATAGCGCCGGCAACGGGAAGGCGGTGGGCCGCCATCATCATGCCCGCAGGTCTGCGTTCATCCGTCGAGAGGACCGCGCCTCGGCCTTCGAGAGGGCGATCGGCCCACAAACGGGCCGTCCCGGCAATGGCTGCGGCCGGCTATTTTCCGGCGCGTCCCTCTGGGCCGCTTTCCATCGCGAAGCAAAATAGCCGGCCTTCGCCATCCTCCGCTGCGCTTCGGCCCTCTCGCCTTGCTCCGGGTGCAGGTCCGTCCCGCCCGACGGCTTCGTCGCCATGAAGGCCGCGACGGTCGCGGTCCAACCGACGGAGCATCCCATGAGCGGGCATGACGACTACGAACCCTCACCACGATTCTTCCCCGACCGACCACGTTTTGCAGGAGCTTCAGCTTTACGGCTACCGTCCCTTCGAGGACGAACCCGATCCCCGGCCGCTCCCCGAAGGCGACCGCGTCGAAGGCGCCGTCGCCGACATCTTCGACGCCCTGATCTCCACCGTGGAGGATACGCGCCTCGAACCCGACCTCGACGATCTCCTCTGGTCGACCGTCAACGTCTTCCACCGCGCCACCGAGCGGATCGGCCGCGAACTGGACGACAACGAGCAGGGGCAGCGCCGCCTTCAGCGCGAACAGGATGGCAGCGAGGTCAAATCCGTCGAACTGGAGCGCCTCCTCGCCGAAGGCCAGACCCTGATCGAACGCCGCGACGCCTTCGAGCTGATGCGCGACCAAGCCGCCGACCACTACCACCGCGCCACCGGCTCACCCTGGTCCCAGCGCACCGGCTCGCGGGTCAACCATCGCCACCTGACCGCCGCGATGATCGACAGCCGCGACTTCATCGCCGCCAAACGCCGCGCGGAAACCGAGGTGCTCGTGCCCGCTGGCCCGAAGATCGCCTTCTCCGGCGGCGACACCACCGACCACAAGCTGATCTGGGCCAAGCTCGACCAGGTCCACGCCAAGCACTCCGACATGGTGCTGATGCACGGCGGTTCCGCCGAAAGGCGCCGAGAAGATCGCCGCGCGTTGGGCGGATACCCGCAAGGTGCCGCAGGTCGCCTTCAAGCCCGACTGGACGAAGCACGCCAAGGCCGCCCCGTTCAAGCGCAACGACGCCATGCTGGCGGTGATGCCGATCGGCGTCCTTATCTTCCCCGGCACGGGCATCCAGGACAACCTCGCCGACAAGGCCAGCAAGCTCGGCATCCCGGTCTATCGGTTCGGCACGGGCGGCGCGTAAGCGCCGCGAACCGCTCTCTTGAATGTGGCACAAATGCCACGCTAGGAGGGGCGCATCGCGGGGCGCACCGCGCCTCGGGCGGCCGCCCGCAGCGCCGGGCCGAATGCGCGCACGGCGGCGGACAGCGTGGCTGGCGGCGCTGGCCTGACCTAGGACGTCGCAGCGACGGGCGCCGGCCAAGCCGATGGCATGATCCTCCCGACCCAATGTGTCGGAGGCGATGAACGCCGATCAGCCGGCGGACTGGCTGACGAGCAAGCGGCGGAAACGCTCTACCTCGCGCACCATGCAGTTGTGTTCGGCTGGCGCGCTCCAAGGGGCAGCGCAAGGACAAGCTGCCAGCGCCTGACGGCGTGATGGTTGTTCGCTGATCGGTCCTGCCGTTCGACATGATGCCGCGCGACAACGGACCTGCGTCAAAGCGCGGGCGGGCAGGGTTTTCCGACACCCGACGGCTACATCGCGGCGATCGCGGCCTCCAAGGGGTTCGTCGTCGCCACGCGCGACACCAGCGCATTGTGCCGGCGTGAAGTCATCGATCCCTGGAAAGCCGGGCGCTGACGAACTGCCTCGGGTTGGATCGGATAGGCTGACGGAAATGACCGTCGTGACAATCGAGCATGTCGGCTCCTGACCGGACGACCACCCCCACTTCAAGACGCTGATCCTTGGTCCGGCCGAGGGCCTGACGCCATCAACCCGTAAAGGGTCGGACTACGCATGCGCGTGCCGCCGCTTCGGCTGCGCCTGTCGCGGTGATTGCGGCCCTCGGCCGAACACATCGGGCGCCTGTCAGCGGGGGATGGTCCTCCGCTCGAAACAGGAGCCGGATCGATGTCCTTCAACGACGCACACGCCTTCGCCTTCAGCCTCGCCACCACCCTGATGGCCGTCATCGTCATCTTCCGCGCCGGCGACGGCACGCTCTCGGTTTCTCCGCCAGCGAATACGACGGCGAAGCCGCCGCCATCGTCCTCGAAATCGATCCCTTCGCCCCCTGACGGGGCGAAGATCATCGCGCGCGGGCGGAAACCTTGCCGGTTTCCGCTCCCGCTCGCTCATCTTCGGCTATGCTTCATGCCGCGCCGTGGTGGTGGTGGAAGGCGCGACCGTCAGATCATTCTTTCGGAAGGAACCACCATGATCATTCTTGGTATTCTTTTGTCGTTCGCGGCCATCGGCTTTTTCTGCTGGCTGCTGTTCACGCTCGCCGTCTTCGCGCTGCCGTTCTTCGCCGGCGTCAGCGTGGGCCTGTTGGCCTACCACACCGGCGCGGGCTGGCTCGGCGCCATCGTTGTCGGCCTGGTCGGCGCCGGGCTCACCCTCGGCATCGGGCAATTCCTTCTGATCGTCGTGCAACCGCTATGGGCGCGGATGCTGATCACGCTCGCCTTCGTCGCGCCCGCTGCACTTGCCGGCTATCACGCCACTCATGGCATCGTGAAACACACCATGCCCTCCGAACCCTGGCAGATCGTGTTCTCGATCATCGGCGCTGTTGCGGTCGGCGCCACGGCCTTCATGCGCGTGGCGGCGATGGCGGCCGCCGTCCCTCCGGGCCAGAGGCTTGCTCGGGCCTGACGTTCGTGATCTCCGTCGGCGGGTGGAGACAGGGCGATGTCTGCGTCAGTCTCATCGTCAACGGGATGGCGAAGGGGCGATGAAGGCGGATCGACCGCGCCAGATCGGCGTCCCCGGCAGGGCGTCTGACACGCGGCCCGATGACCAGGCGGGCACAGCCAGAACACGGTGGCGGGCGTTCCGGCGGAAGGCGCGGTGGCGAAGCCGCGCAGGCCAGCCGGCAGGAGGGACAACGATCGGCGGTTCCGCCGGCCAGGTCTTTGCCGGTTTCGGAAGGCCGCCATTGTCTCCGTTGCCAATCCGTGGCGAGCGCTCCAAACGGCCTCTTCAATGGGCTGATCTGGCCGAAGGACGGCTGCGCCTCGACCGCCTATGCCGCAACAGCGGCGTCACAACTTTCTTCCCCTGCCGGTTTCACCCATTCCTCGCGAGACAAGAAAGCCGCGCCTGCGCCGTCCTCCGCTCCGCTTCGGTCGCAAGCGATGCGTCGTCGGTCGCCTCCGGCCCACCGATCGCCATCGAGGCCGCATGGTGCGGGCTCGAAAACGAGAAAACGGAGAACTACCATGGCGACCATCGGCACCTTCAAGAAGACCGGCTCGAACGAGTTCACCGGCGAAATCGTCACCCTCAGCGTCCAGGCCAAGGGCGTGCGCATCGTCCCCGACCAGCGCGCCACCGGCGAAAACGCCCCCAGCCACCGCGTTCTGGTCGGCCGCGCCGAGATCGGCGCCGCCTGGTCCAAGCGCTCCAACGAGGGCCGCGACTATCTGGGCCTCAAGCTCGACGATCCGAGCTTCAACGCCCCCATCTACGCCAACCTCTTCGACGACGAGGATGGCGAGGGCTACTCGCTGATCTGGTCCCGCCCCAACGGGCGCCGGGGCGACTGAGGCCCCGGAGCAAGGCCCCGGCCAGAACGGCCGGGGCCTTCACCTTGCGGCGACCGAATCAGTTCGGCCCGCAGACCCAATCACCGGAGGAGACGCGCGGACAGGCTTTCGGTGGCCTTCGCCCAAGAACGACTAATATAGTCGTAGTTCTGGCGTGCGCGTTCGTGCCGGTGGGAGGTGATCATGCATGATCACCGCCCGACAATCGCGGGCCGCACGCGCGTTGCTGGGATGGACACAGGAGACGCTCGCTGACAGGGCCCAAGTATCGCTGACCGCGCTCAAGCGCCTCGAATCCGAAAGCGGACTCGAGGTGTATGAGACGACGCGCGATCAGGTTCGCAGGGCGCTCGAAGCTGCCGGCATCGTCCTTCTGTCCACGGACAAGGGCGAAGGTGTGCTGCGGCTTCACGAGCCGAACGATCAGCAAGGCAGCCTTTAGCCAGCCGCGATCACCGCCGCATCCTTCCCGTCTTCCAGGCCGGTATGTCCTGGGTCAATGACGCCGGTTGGTTAACAGGAATGGCGAAGAGCGAATAAGGTCATCGCTGATGGGGCATTGACACCGACATTTCTGGAGGAACCGCCGCAAGGCCAGACGCTCACGCCCTATGATCGTGAGCATATGGCCCTCTATCTGCGGCTCCTGGATGCTGAACGCGATCACGCCGACTGGCGCGAAGCCGTGCAAATCCTGTTTGACCTCGACCCGGAACATGACCCAGCGCGTTGCCGCAAAATTCATGACGGCCCGCTGGATGACCGAGCAGGGCTATCGCCAGCTCCTCCGCGGAGGCCGTCCACAGTAACGCCGTGATGCCCCGGCGGCATCACCGTTGCCAGATTCCGGCTTCCATCGACCAACCCATCCGGGAATCCTTCTTCTCCCGCAATCGATTGACGCAGGGGAGGATCGCGATGACGCCAGATGCATCCATGTGGCGCTCGTCGCGCGCCTATGATCATGTCGACGAGCTCACCGCGTCCGATCTCGCCTGGGAATGGCTGCGCCGCAACGAAGCCTATGATCAGGACTTCGAGGCCTATGCCGCGCGCGATGCCCGGCCAAGCGCTGACGGACAAGATCCGTCAGCGCTGGAGGTTGCGATTTCCCGGCAAATCCAGAGATCGAACCCCAGATCGAACCCGTCTACTGGCTGCCTCAGGATGACACCAGCGTCGTCGTCCTGACCACCGCGCCGGCCGTCCTCGTTCATCCCGGCGATCAGCCCGACCGCGCCGAACGGACGAGCGGAAGATCGATGAACAAGGCGCCCGGCCTCATGGTCTCGCTCGGCGATGGCCAGCGCATCGACAAATTCTCGCCATCGGCGCCCCCTCGCCGCCATCATCCCGCTCGACCGCGAAGGGCTCGACCGGCTCGAAGCCGTCTATCGCCTGCTCGCCGCCCTTCACGGCCGCGCCGTTCCCCCGGACACCCGGCTGACCGCGCAGCAACGGGTGCGCATGCGCCGCAGATGCTGCGCCTTCGACGGCGTTCGCGACGGCGCGACCCAGCAGGAGATCGCGCAGGCCATTTTCCGCACCGGCCGCTCGATCGCAACGAATGGCAGGCTTCCTCCGCGCGCCACGCCATCAAATCGCTGCTCCGGGACGCCCGCGCCATGATCGCGGGCGGCTATCGCAAACTGCTCCGGCATCGCCGGCGACCCTGATCATTCCGCATCGCCCCTGGTGGGCGATTTTGATCCCCCAACTTCGCCCTGCAACTCGCATCTTGTCCTTCGCCATCGTGGCCATTGCCCGCCGCCGATCATCGGCAGCCGCAAGCAACCCACGAAAGGCCGACCCATGCGCCCCGATCTCGCCGTTTTGCCGCCGCGCTTTCTGCGCACCAAGGAAGCCGCCGATTTCCTCAGCCTATCGGCCCGCACGCTCGAAAAGCACCGCACCTACGGGACGGGGCCAGCTTACAAGAAACTCGGCGGCCGCGTCGTTTACGCCGTCGATGACCTGCAAGCCTGGGCCGACCGGGGCGCCGTCACCTCGACCTCAGATCCGCGCGGCCTGGTCCTGCCCGCCAAGCGCCAGCCCCTGGCGGTCGCGGCGCAGCCCGGCCGCTTCCCACGCTGATCGCGGGCGGTTCCCCAATGGCGACGCGGCAACATTCTTCCTCAGAGCGCGGACAACTCGACCTGTTCCGGGCGCTGCCGGGTGAGTTCGCCGTTCGAGATGCGCAGGATCTCATGGCCTATCCGTTTTTCTCCCTCTCCAAATCCCATCGCGTCGCGCCGATCGATTTCATCGGCGGCGCAGTGACGATCCGCGTCGAGTCCGTGCCCGATCACGGCATGGCGACGATCTGGGACGCCGACATCCTGATCTGGGCCGCGAGCCAGATCGTCGAGGCTCGTGACGCGGGCCTTCGCACCTCGCGTCTGATGGCGGCCACTCCCTACGAAATCCTGCGCTTCATCGGTCGCGGCACGTCTTTGCGCGACTATCAGCGCCTGAAGGCGGCGCTGGACCGGCTTCAGTCCACGACCGTCTGCACATCGATCCGCCAGCCCGCCGAGGGTCGTCGTCACCGCTTCTCGTGGATCAACGAGTGGAAGGAGCGCACCGACCGCAACGGCAGGCCGGACGGCATCGAGATGATCCTGCCCGACTGGTTCTACCAGGCGGTGCTCGATGACGCGCTCATCCTCACCATCGACCGCGCCTATTTCGATCTCACGGGCGGCCTCGACCGCTGGCTCTACCGCATCGTGCGCAAGCATGGCGGCAAACAACGCAATGGCTGGCGCTTCGACTTCCGCCATCTGCACCAGAAATCCGGCAGTCTGTCGCCGTTCAAGCGCTTCGCCTTCGAGCTGCGCGACATCATCCGCCGCCAGCCTTTGCCCGGCTACAGGCTGTTTCTCGGAGGTCGAGATCGGTGGCCGCACGCTGCTCGCCTTCGAGCCTTTTCAACCCTGTGGGAAACCTGTGGATGGCCTCGTGCCATCGGGAACCCTCAGGCCCGTGCTATCGGGAACCGCCCTATCGTGCCAACAGGAACCCAAACGGGGTGTAACCCCATATGCCACAACGAAAATCGCGCCCTTAACTTAGAGTCCAACAGAGAATCTAACTCTGAAGAGCGCGCGCGCGAGGTGGAAAACCTCATCCGCGAGGCCGCCAACGCCCTCGGTCGACGTCGCCGGCAGAACGGCGCTCCCCGCAAGCCGCGTCCGACGTCCCTCAGCTTCCCTTCGGCAGTCGCTCGGGAGGCAGGCCATGATCGTCGCGCTCCTCAACCAGAAGGGCGGCGTCGGCAAGACGACGCTGGCGCTGAACCTCGCGGGCGTTTGGGCGAGCCGGGGCAAGCGCGTCACGCTGATCGACGCGGACCCGCAAGGCTCGGCGCTGGACTGGTCGCAGCAGCGCAGCCGCGAGGGCCTCACGCGCCTGTTCGGCGTCGTCGGCCTGGCGCGCGACACGCTGCACCGCGAAGCCCCCGAGCTGGCCCGTGATGCCGATCACGTCGTCATCGACGGGCCTCCGCGTGTCGCCGCGCTGATGCGCTCGGCGCTGCTCGCCGCCGACCTGGTGCTGATCCCCGTGCAGCCGTCGCCGCTCGATGGCTGGGCTTCGGCCGAGATGCTGGCGCTTCTCGCGGAAGCGCGCATCTACCGGCCGGACCTCGCCGCCCGCTTCGTGCTGAACCGATGCGGCGCGCGCACCGTGCTCGCCCGCGAGACGGCCGCGACCCTGGCCGATCACGATCCTCCCGTCCTCGCCGCCACCATCGGTCAGCGCGTCGCCTTCGCGGTTGCCGCGCAGTCGGGCCGGCTGGTGTCCGAACTGGACGACGACACGCCCGCCGCACGCGAAATCGCGGCGCTGGCCGACGAAATCGAACACCTGGGCATCGGGAGGGCCGCGCTATGAGCCAGCGCCCGATCCGCCGCGGCTTCGCCGCCCGGCCCGCCGATCCCGAACACTGGATCAAGGCGGCTCACGTTCCGCCGCGCGATGGCGAGGCCGCCGGTTTCACCGCGCGGCTCACCATCGACGTGACGCCGGAGCTGCGCGGCCGGATCAAGATCGCCGCATTCAAGCGCGGCATCACCGTCGCCGACATGCTGCGCGATCTCTTCGCGCGCGAATTTCCCCCGACCTCTGGAGACCCATCATGACCGGCAACGCGGCCCTCCGCGTGCGCGGCGCGGCCGTGCCGATCACGCAAGCGTCCGACAATCTCACCCATGTCGAACTGACCTGGGTGGAGAAGCGCATCGAGAACTGGATCAGGTTCGGCCGCGAAGCGCGCGAGCATGTGCTCGACCGCCGCCGCCGTGTCTTCTCTTTCCGGCCCGGCAGCGTCTTCGCCTTCGTCCGTTGGGCCTCCAACGACTTCGGCACGATCATCTCGCGCATCGACATCGTGCGCGCCGTCGCGCCGGGCGAAGCCTATCAGACGCTGCCCTTCGTGCGCCCCGGCGGCGACATCCTGCTGAAGATCGAGGGCTGGCCCAAGGTCGAACAGGTGCTCCGCCACATCGACGCCGTGGAAGCCGCAGACATCGACGCCTGCGAGGTTTGTCCCGATCACTGGCGCCACGTTCATCACCGTCTGAGCGCCGGCCAGGAGCCGCGCGCCTACACGATGGAACGTCATCAGGCATGGCTCAAGCGGCGGAGGGTCGAAGGATGACCCGCTTCGGCTATGTCATGCTGACGTATTTTTCGTGATCATGGGCGTCGCCATCGCGTCCTTCGTTTCCCTGCCGCTCGCGCTCGTCTGGAACGCCTCGGCCAGCGTGCCGATCGGCCTCTACGATCTCGATCCGCCCAAGCCCTCTGACGGTCGGCGATCTGGTCGCGGTGATGCCCGGAGATGCCGCTCGCCGACTTCATGGTCGGGCGCGGCTATATCGGGCGCGGCGTGCCGTTGCTCAAGCACATCGCCGCACTGCCGGGGCAGGAAGTCTGCCGCACCGGCAACTCCGTGACGGTCGATGGCGTGTCCTTCGGAGACGCGCTCGACCACGACAGGCGCGGTCGTCCGCTGCCGGTCTGGGAAGGGTGCCGCCGCATCGCGGATGGCGAAATCTTCCTGATGAACCCGTCCGTGCCGGACAGCCTCGACGGCCGCTATTTCGGCCCGCTGCCGGCGCGCGCCGTCATCGGCAAGGCGACGCCCCTCTACACAGACGAAGCCGGCGATGGCCGCTTCGTCGCGCGCGCCGCCACGCGCTGACCGCTTCCCCATCGGCGGGAGCGGTGCTCGCCGATGGTTCCTTCAACGCCACCGCCAAGGAACCCACCATGCCACAGATCGGCACATTCACTCGCGACGAAGCCGGCTTCGCCGGACATCTGACGACATTGATGATGGCCCAGGACGTGCTCATCGTCGCGGCCGAACCGTCGGAAACCGAGAACGCGCCGCAGTATCGCATCCACATCGTCGACGGTGAGACCGGCGAGCCGGGCGCAGAGATCGGCGCGGCCTGGAAGCGCACCGGCGAGCGCGCGGGCGAATACCTCGCGCTGGTCATCGACGATCCGGCGCTGCCGCAGCCGATCCGCGCCAACCTGTTCCGTGACGACGACACCGGCAATGCCTGGTCGCTGCACTGGAGCCGTCAGCCCAAGCACGACGGAAAGGAGTGACGCCATGCGCTGCGCCGCCTTCCTTCTCCTTTCCGGCCTGTCGCTCGCTTGCGGGATTTCGGGACCGGCCTTCGCGCAATCGCCGGGCGTCATCCGCCCGTCGCCGCGCGATCCCTATGGCGATCACATCGCCGAGGCGGCGCAGCGTTTTCAGCTTCCCGCCGGCTGGATACGCGCCATCCTTGCCGCCGAAAGCAACGGCGATGCGCGCGCCCTCTCGCCCAAAGGCGCGATGGGCCTGATGCAGATCATGCCCGCGACCTGGGCGGATCTGCGGGATCGGCACCGCCTCGGCGCTGATCCTTACGACCCGCACGACAACATCATCGCGGGCGCGGCCTATATCCGCGAGCTATACGACCGCTACGGCTCTCCCGGCTGGATCGCGGCCTACAACGCCGGTCCCGGCCGCTACGAGGCGTCGCTGAGGGGCCGTCCGCTGCCGCCCGAAACCCGCGCCTATGTCGCCACCGTTGCGCCCAATCTCGACGGCGCTGGCGATCCCGGCGTCACCGTGGTCGCGTCGGTAGATCCACTGGCCTGGACACGCTCCTCATTGTTCGTGCTCGTTTCTGATCGGCAGCCCGATCGCAGACCGGCTGCCGAGTCCGTGTCGGCCGAGCGTCCGTCGAGCGATGCTTCGGCGACGCCCATCGTGCGCGATGTCTCCGCCATCGTGCCGCAGTCGAATGGCCTGTTCGTCGCGCGGGCAAACGGCGGAACGGCGCAATGAGCGCGCGGGTTCCTGATCGCACGATAGCGCATTCCAGCGTGTCATGGGGGGCGCGAAGGGGGAGCACAGGCAACACGACCGAAGGATGGCAGGATAAAAGGCCGCGAGGTGCGGCTTGTGGCGGTCGTGTTGTTTCAAGGGGTTATGGCGCATTTTCGCGAGGTGCGCGGGTTTCCCGCACCTCGCAGCCGCCATTTCTCTATGTTTCCGTGACCTGACGCGATGTGCGGGGTTTCGGCCATGACCGGCGAAAACGAGTTCCACGTCCGGCCGGGCCGCATCCGCTCGTCCGGCAAACAAAGCACGCGGCCCTTCATCGCGCAGGCGCTCGCCGCCGCACAGAAGGCGGGTGCGCGCGTCTCGCGCTCGGGCCGGATCACCTCTGGAAATCGCTCGACCTTTGGCCGCGGCCGCACGGCAAGCGTTCGCGCCAATCGCCTCCTGACAGGGCGCTCCCGCATCGTGGTCATCAAGACGCGGGTGGTGCGCCATCATCAGCGCGCAACGCCGCTCAAGGCCCATCTCAACTATCTGCGCCGCGAGGGCGTGACCCGTGACGGGGAGAAAGCCCTGCTGTTCGGGCCGGGCAGCGACGATGTGGATGGCCGGGCCTTCGCGGAGCACTGCGAAGAAGATCGGCATCATTTCCGCTTCATCGTCTCGCCGGACGACGCCGTGGAGATGTCCGACCTCAAGTCGCTTCACCCGCGAACTGATCAGCCAGATGGAAAGCGATCTCGGCACACGCTCGATTGGGCCGGCGTCGATCACTGGAACACCGAGAATCCCCATGTCCACTCATCGTGCGCGGCCGCGCCGACGATGGGCAGGATCTCGTCATCGCCCGCGACTACATCAAGGAGGGAATGCGCGCCCGCGCCGCGATCTCATCACCCAGGAACTGGGCCGCGCACCGATCTCGACATTCGCCGCAATCTCGACCGGCAGGTCGAGGCCGAGCGCTGGACCCAGCTCGACCGTCAGCTCGTTCGCGACGGGCGCGACACCGGCGTCATCGACATGGCGCCGGACCCACAGGCGAAGCCCGACGAATATCACGCCTTGAAAGCCGGGCGGCTACGCAAGCTGGAATCCCTCGGCCTCGCCGAGCAGGTCGGTCCCGGCCAATGGATGATCGCCAATGATGCCGAGCCGACGCTGCGCGAGATGGGCGAGCGCGGCGACATCATCAAGCGGATGCACCGCGCGCTGACCGAACGCGGCATCGAGCAAAGCTCGGCGGGCTATGTCCTCGCCGCCGAAAATCTCGATACGCCGATCATCGGCCGGCTGGTCGATCGTGGTCTCGACGATGAGCTGAAGGGCACGGCCTATGCCGTGGTCGATGGCGTCGACGGCCGCACCCATCACATCAAGCTGCCCGACCTCGACGCCGCCGGCGACAGCGCACCGGGCTCAATCGTCGAGCTGCGGCGGTTCGATGATGCCAAGGGCGAACGCCGCGTCGCGCTCGCTGTCCGTTCCGATCTTGACATCGACCGCCAGGTTACCGCGACAGGCGCGACCTGGCTCGACCGGCAGAATATTTCCCGCGAGCCGGTCGCCCTGTCGGAAGGCGGCTTCGGCGCCGAGGTGCGACAGGCGATGAGCGCCCGCGCCGATCATCTGGTCGAGCAGGGTCTCGGAGAGCGGCGCGGCCAGCGCGTCACCTTCAGCCGCAACCTGATCGAGACGCTGCGCGGCCGGGAACTGGACGCGCTCGGCGAGAAGCTCGCCGCCGAGACCGGCCAACCCTTCAACCGCGCCGGCAACGGCGAATATGTCGCCGGTTCCTATCGCCAGCGCTTCACGCTCGCCTCCGGCCGCTTCGCCATGATCGACGACGGCCTCGGCTTCCAGCTCGTGCCCTGGACACCCTCGCTCGAAAAGCAGCTCGGCCGCCACGTCTCCGGCGTCGCGCGCGGCGACGGCGGCATCGACTGGAGCTTTGGCCGCAAGCGGGGCCTCGGCCTCTGACTCAACCCTTTGCCACAAAAGGACTGCCCATGTCCGCGACTAAAATCCTCTGGGGCCAGATCCTCGCCGTCTTTGCCATCGTGCTTCTCTGCATCTGGGGCGCCACCGAATGGGTCGCCTGGCGGCTCGCCTTCCAGCCCGAACTCGGACACCCCTGGTTCACTTTACTGGGCTTCCCCTTCTACTATCCGCCGTCCTTCTTCTGGTGGTGGTATGGCTACGACGCCTACGCGCCATCGATCTTCATCGAGGGCGCCTACATCGCGGCGTCGGGCGGCCTGATCGCCGCCGCCGTGGCGATCGGCATGTCGGTCTGGCGCGCGCGCGAGGCCAAGAAGGTCGAGACCTACGGCTCGGCGCGCTGGGCCGACACGGCGGAAGTGAAGGCCGTCGGGCTGCTCGGTCCCGATGGCGTGGTGCTCGGCCGCCATGCCCACGCCTATCTCCGGCACGATGGACCGGAGCATGTCCTGTGCTTTGCACCGACCCGATCGGGCAAAGGCGTCGGCCTCGTCGTCCCCACGCTGCTGACCTGGCCGGGCTCCGCCATCGTCCACGACATCAAGGGCGAGAACTGGCAACTCACCGCAGGCTTCCGCGCCCGGCACGGCCGCGTGCTGCTGTTCGATCCGACCAACGCGAAGTCCTCCGCCTACAATCCGCTGCTCGAAGTGCGCCGCGGCGAATGGGAAGTTCGCGACGTTCAGAACATCGCCGACATCCTGGTCGATCCCGAAGGCAGCCTGGAGAAGCGCAACCATTGGGAGAAGACCAGCCACGCGCTGCTGGTCGGCGCGATCCTGCACGTCCTCTACGCCGAGGCGGACAAGACGCTCGCCGGCGTCGCCGCCTTCCTCTCCGATCCGAAACGACCGATCGAGTCCACGCTCGCGGCGATGATGACGACGGCGCATCTCGGCGAAGCCGGGCCGCATCCGGTGATCGCCTCGGCGGCGCGCGAACTGCTCAACAAGTCGGACAACGAGCGCTCGGGCGTGCTGTCCACGGCCATGTCGTTCCTTGGCCTCTACCGCGATCCTGTCGTCGCCGAGGTCACGCGCCGCTGCGACTGGCGCATCACCGACATCGTCGAGGGCAAGCAGCCGACGACGCTCTACCTCGTCGTGCCGCCCTCCGACATCAACCGCACCAAGCCGCTGATCCGCCTGATCCTCAATCAGGTCGGCCGCCGCCTGACCGAGGATCTTAACGCCAAAGGCCGGGCGGCACCGGCTGCTGCTCATGCTGGACGAGTTTCCGGCGCTGGGGCGGCTCGACTTCTTCGAGTCGGCGCTCGCCTTCATGGCCGGCTATGGCCTCAAGTCCTTCCTGATCGCGCAGTCACTGAATCAGATCGAGAAAGCCTACGGCACCAACAACTCGATCCTCGACAACTGCCATGTGCGCGTCAGCTTCGCCACCAACGACGAGCGCACCGCCAAGCGTGTGTCGGACGCGCTCGGCACCGCGACCGAAATGAAGGCGATGAAGAACTATGCCGGTCACCGGTTGTCCCCCTGGCTCGGGCATCTGATGGTGTCGCGCTCTGAAACGGCCCGGCCGCTGCTCACACCGGGCGAGGTGATGCAGCTTCCACCGGCAGACGAGATCGTCATGGTCGCCGGCATCCCACCGAACCGGGCCAAGAAGGCGCGCTATTACGAGGATCCCCGGTTCAAGGAGCGCATCCTGCCGCCGCCGCCTTGGCCGCCGACGCAGGCCGGCCAGACGACTGGACATCGCTGCCTGTGCCGCCGCGCCCGCAGATCGCGCCACAGAAGTCCGCGCCGGAAGCCGAGGACGATGATCCCACCGAATCCGAACGTCGCCGTCAGCCCGAACTCAACCGCGTGCAGCCGGTCGAGAAGAAGGAGACGATCGAGAACGAGTTCGAGATCGGCCTCAACGATGACGACGAGGATGACGCCGCCCGCAACAGCCGCATGAACCGGCTCATGCAAGGCGTCGCCCGTCAGGCGTCGCTCGATCCTGCCGATGACATGGATATGTGAGGCCGCGATGATTAAACCCGCCCGCAAGCAGCGTCTGTCCGTCTATCTCGATCCCGCCGTGATGACCCGTCTCGCCGATCATGCCGCGCGGCGGGATCATTCCCGATCGCTGATCGCGGAGGCTGCCATCGAATCCTTCCTGTCGCCCGACGCGGCCGAGCGACAGGAAGCCGCCCTCACCAAGCGGCTCGACCAGTTCGACCGACGCATGGTCCGGCTTGAGCGCGATGTCGGAATTTCCGTCGAGATGCTCGCCGTGTTCGTCCGCTTCTGGCTCGCCACCACGCCCACGCTTGCCGAGCCCGTCGCGAAAGCTGCCCATGCGAAGACGGCCGAGCGCTATGGCGCCTTCGTCACCGCGCTCGGGCGGCGGCTCGCAAAGGGGCCGAAGCTGCGGCAGGAGATTGCGGAGGACGTAGGGCAGGAAGCAGGAGTAGATCCTGATGAGCTCTTGAAAACTCTCCCGCGCTCTGTCTGGTATTCAGCGAGGTCGCGAGAAAGCGCGATCAGGATTTCCTCGCGTCAGCGGCGCGTTTGGGCCGCCAGTGGTGCCGGCGGCGGGGCCGGTGAAGGTCCGGGCGGGGGCTTTGCTCGCCGGCACGCTGTGCCAGGCCGGGCGCGGGGGCCGCCGGGCTCCGGCGGGCACGGGGACGCCTCCGCGGCCGCCCGCTTCCGCCACGGCTTGCGCGGAGGTCGTTTACGGGAAGTAATCGAGCCTTTCCGAACTTCAACAGCCTCGCTCGTCTCAGCTCCTCCGCCGATCTCCTGTATTTGCACGCCACACTACTACGCCGATAAATCCTTGTTGAATCCGCCCTAAATCAGGCTCTTTTACTCAACCCCGCAAGGGGAAGGTCTGTCGATCCCCGCTGAACTCGGGGCGACATGAAGGCTTCACATCATAATTCGGAAGGCTTGGCGCGCGGCGCGCGGATGCTGCGCACGGCGCTCGGCCCGGCCATCGCGCGGTTTCTGGAAGACGTTGCCGTCGTCGAGGTGATGCTGAACCCGGACGGGCGCATCTGGATCGACCGGCTATCCGAAGGATTGTCCGATACGGGTGAGCGGCTATCGCCCGCCGATGGCGAACGGATCGTGCGCCTGGTCGCGCACCATGTCGGCGCCGAGGTTCATGCCGACGCGCCGCGCGTCTCGGCAGAACTGCCCGAGACGGGAGAGCGGTTCGAGGGGCTTCTTCCCCCCGTAGTCGCCGCGCCAGCCTTCGCGATCCGTAAGCCCGCCGTGGCGGTGTTCACGCTCGACGATTATGTCGCGGCCGGGATCATGTCAGGGGGACAGGCCGAGGCGCTGCGCCAGGGCGTCGCCGAGCGCGCCAACATCCTTGTCGCAGGCGGCACATCGACCGGCAAGACCACGCTGACCAACGCGCTGCTGGCCGAGGTCGCGAAGACCTCGGATCGCGTCGTCATCATCGAGGACACGCGCGAGCTGCAATGCGCCGCGCCGAACCTCGTCGCCATGCGGACGAAGGATGGCGTCGCCTCGCTCTCCGATCTCGTCCGCTCGTCGCTGCGCCTGCGCCCCGACCGCATTCCGGTCGGCGAAGTGCGCGGCGCGGAGGCGCTCGACCTGCTCAAGGCCTGGGCACCGGCCATCCCGGCGGCGTCGGCACGATCCACGCGGGTTCGGCGATCGGTGCGCTGCGCCGCATGGAGCAGCTCATCCAGGAAGCCGTCGTCACGGTCCCGCGTCCGCTGATCGCCGAGACGGTCGATCTCGTCGCCGTACTGTCGGGCCGCGGTTCTGCACGCCGGCTCGCCGAACTCGCCCGCGTCGAGGGCCTCGGCCCCGATGGCGATTACCGCGTCACACCCGCCATCAGCACCCCGGTTTCCGAGAGTGATGGCGGCTGCCCTGCCACTCTCAACCCCAGCCCCGAAGGAGAAAACCTGTGATCCAACGCCTGCGCACTATGCGCCTATCCCACCTGCGCCACCGTCTCGCCATGACCGTATCGGTCGCGACGCTCAGTGTGGTGATGGCTGCGCCCGCCCACGCCTCCGGCTCGTCCATGCCGTGGGAAGCCCCACTGCAATCGATCCTCCAGTCGATCGAAGGCCCGGTCGCCAAGATCATCGCCGTCATCGTCATCATCTCGACCGGCCTGGCGCTGGCGTTCGGCGATACGTCGGGCGGCTTCCGCCGCCTCATCCAGATCGTGTTCGGCCTCTAGCATCGCGTTTGCGGCGTCGAGTTTCTTCCTGTCGTTCTTCTCGTTCGGCGGCGGAGCGCTGGTTTGATGGCGGGCGTCGTCGATCAGGGCGGAGAAGTTCCCGGCTACACGGTCCCGCTGCACCGGGCGCTGTCCGAACCGATCCTGCTCGGCGGCGCACCGCGCGCCATCGCGATCATGAACGGCACACTCGCCGGCGCTGTCGGCCTCGGCCTTCGCCTCTGGCTGGTCGGTCTCGCCATCTGGGCCATCGGCCATTTCGCGGCGGTATGGGCCGCCAAGCGCGATCCGCTCTTCGTCGATGTCGTGCGCCGCCATCTGCGCATTCCCGCGCATCTTTCGGTTTGAGTGAGGGCCGGGCCGTGATGAATCTCGTCGAATATCGCAACAAGAATAGTCGCCTCGCCGACTTCCTGCCGTGGGTAGCGCTAATCGGCGAAGGCATCGTCCTCAACAAGGACGGCAGTTTTCAGCGGACGGCGCAGTTCCGTGGGCCGGACCTCGACAGCGCCGTGCCCGCCGAACTGGTCGCTGTCGCCGGCCGCCTCAACAACGCCTTCCGCCGTCTCGGCTCGGGCTGGGCGATCTTCGTAGAAGCGCAGCGGCATGTCTCGAACCGCTATCCCAAAAGCATATTCCCGGATTCGGCGTCGGCGCTGGTCGATGCCGAGCGCAAGGCCGACTTCGAGGAAGCCGGCGCGCATTTCGAGTCCAGTTACTTCCTGACCTTCTGCTATCTGCCGCCGGCGGAAGACGCAGCCCGCGCCGAGACCTGGCTTTACGAAGGCCGCGACCGGTCGGGCGTCGATCCGCACGAGGCGCTGACCGGCTTCGCCGACCGTATCGATCGCATCCTGCGTCTCGTCGAAGCCTTCATGCCGGAATGTGTCTGGCTCGATGATGCCGAGACACTGACCTATCTGCACGCTTGCGTCTCGACCAAGCGGCACCGCGTCCGTGTGCCAGAAACGCCGATGTATCTCGACGCACTGCTTGCCGATCAGCCGCTGACCGGCGGCCTCGAACCGATGCTCGGCAACCAGCACATCCGTGTTCTGACCATCACCGGCTTTCCGACCGCGACGACGCCCGGCCTGCTCGACGAGTTGAACCGGATGGCGTTCCCCTATCGGTGGAGCACGCGCGCGATCCTGCTCGACAAGACTGACGCGACGAAGCTCCTCACCAAGATCCGCCGCCAGTGGTTCGCCAAGCGCAAGTCGATCGCCGCGATCCTCAAGGAAGTGATGACCAACGAGGCGTCGGCGCTGGTCGATACCGACGCCTCGAACAAGGCGGCAGACGCTGACCTCGCGTTGCAGGAACTCGGCGCCGACTATGCCGGGATCGCCTACGTCACCGCGACGGTGACTGTGTGGGACGCCGATCCGCGTGCCGCCGACGAAAAACTGCGCCTCGTCGAGAAGGTCATTCAGGGCCGTGACTTCACCGCGATGGCCGAGACCATCAATGCCGTGGACGCCTGGCTCGGATCACTGCCGGGGCATGTCTATGCCAACGTCCGGCAACCGCCGATCTCCACGCTCAATCTCGCCCACATGATTCCCCTGAGCGCCGTGTGGGCGGGGCCGGAACGGGACGAGCATTTCGCAGCGCCCCCGCTGCTCTTCGGAAAGACTGAAGGCTCGACCCCGTTCCGGTTTTCCCTGCACGTCGGCGATGTCGGCCACACGCTGATCGTCGGGCCGACCGGTGCGGGCAAGTCCGTCCTGCTGGCTCTGATAGCGATGCAGTTCCGGCGCTATGCCGGCGCGCAGGTGTTCGCCTTCGATTTCGGCGGCTCGATCCGCGCTGCCGCACTCGCCATGCGGGGCGACTGGCATGATCTGGGTGGCGGTCTCACCGAAGGCAGCGCCGACAGCGTATCGCTTCAGCCACTCGCCCGCGTCGATGACCCCGCCGAACGGGCATGGGCGGCCGACTGGCTCGCCGCGATCCTGTCCCGTGAGAGCGTCGCGCTCACGCCAGAGGTGAAAGAGCACCTCTGGACGGCGCTGACCTCATTGGCGTCTGCGCCGATCGAGGAACGCACGATCACGGGCCTATGCGTCCTCTTGCAGTCCAACGACCTCAAGCAGGCATTGCGACCCTATTGCATCGGCGGGGCATGGGGCGGTTGCTCGACGCGGAGAGCGAACATCTCGGCACGGCGACAGTCCAAGCTTTCGAGACCGAGGGGCTGATCGGCACGGAAGCTGCACCCGCCGTGCTCGCCTATCTGTTCCACCGGATCGAAGATCGGCTCGACGGATCCCCCACGCTCATCATCGTCGATGAAGGATGGCTCGCGCTCGACGACGAGGGCTTCGCCGGCCAGCTCCGCGAATGGCTGAAGACGCTGCGCAAGAAGAACGCGAGCGTCATCTTCGCCACCCAGAGCCTCGCCGACATCGACGGCTCGGCGATCGCTCCCGCCATCATCGAAAGCTGCCAGACCCGGATTTTGCTCCCGAACGAGCGGGCGATCGAACCCCAGATCACCGCCATCTATCGCCGTTTCGGCCTCAATGACCGGCAGATCGAGATCGTCGCGCGGGCCATGCCCAAGCGCGATTACTACTGCCAGTCGCGGCGCGGCAACCGCCTTTTCGAGCTGGGTCTCAGCCAGGTGGCGCTGGCGCTGTGCGCTGCCTCGGCGAAGACCGACCAGACCGCGATCGCCAACATTATCGCGGAACACGGACCCGAGGGCTTCCTCGACGCCTGGCTGCGTCTTCGCGGCGTCGACTGGGCCGCCGATCTCATTCCCAACCTCACCAACCTGGAGAAACTGCCATGAAACTACGCCGCACTCGTGCGGCGCGGCTCGCTGCCGCGCTGCTCATCGCCCCGCTCGCCATCGCCCCGATGCTGGCGACGCCCGCGCAGGCGCAATGGACCGTGTTCGATCCGTCCAACTACGCGCAGAACCTGCTGACCGCGGCGCGGTCGCTCCAGCAGATCAACAATCAGATCACCAGCCTGCAAAATCAGGCGCAATCGCTCATCAATCAGGCCCGCAATCTCGCCAGCCTGCCTTATTCCTCACTGCAACAGCTCCAGCAGTCCGTTCAGCGGACGCAGCAGCTTCTCAGTCAGGCGCAGAACATTGCCTATAATGTCCAGCAGATCGATCAGGTGTTCCAGAGCAAATACGCCAACGTGTCGATGTCAGCCTCGGACACGCAGCTGATCGCCGATGCCAAGACCCGCTGGCAGAACACGGTCGGCAGCTTGCAGGATGCCATGCGCGTGCAAGCCACCGTGGTCGGCAACATCGACACCAACCGCACGCAGATGTCGGCGTTGGTCGGATCGAGCCAATCGGCGACGGGGGCATTGCAGGCAACGCAGGCCGGCAACCAGCTTCTTGCGTTGCAGGCCCAGCAGCTCGCCGACCTCACCGCCGTCGTTGCCGCCAACGGGCGAGCGCAGGCGCTGCGAGATGCCGAACAGGCCGCCGCCGCCGAACAGGGGCGCGAACAACGCCGCCGCTTCCTGACACCCGGTGCGGGCTATCAGCCGGGCAATGCCCGGATGTTCCCCAGCAGCGGCAACTGAGGATCGCGCGATGGACGGCAAGACCCTCGCGCGCATCGGCGCCGTCATCTTCGTCGCGGTGGCGATCACCGCGACCGCGATCGAGATGAACCGCCATGAGGTTGCGCCGGACAATGTTGCGACACAGGCGCGTCCTGTCACGGAGCGAGATCCGCTGGATGCGGAACTCACCCGGTGCAGCGGGATCGGTGAGGCCGGCGCGCGCGATCCGTCCTGCCTGAAAGCCTGGGCTGACAACCGCCGCCGGTTTCTCGGCCCTGACCGGGAAGGACGCTGACCATGCAGGGCACCGGCGTCATCGACCATTTCCTTGAGGTCTTCACCCGCTACATCGACGGCGGCTTCGGCCTGTTACAGGGCGAGGTGGCGTTTATCGCCACGACGCTGATCGTCATCGACGTAACCCTGGCCGCGCTATTCTGGTCGTGGGGTGCCGACGACGACATCATCGCTCGGCTGGTCAAGAAGACGCTGTTCGTCGGCGTCTTCGCCTACATCATCGGCAACTGGAACAACCTTGCCCGCATCATCTTCGAGAGCTTTGCTGGCCTCGGCCTGAAGGCGTCCGGCACCGGCTTCACCGTCTCTGATCTCCTGCGCCCCGGCAAGGTCGCTCAGACCGGACTCGATGCCGGGCACCCACTGCTCGAATCCATCTCGAACCTGATGGGCTACTGGTCCTTCTTCGAGAATTTCATCCAGATCGCCTGCATGCTGTTCGCCTGGGCGCTCGTGCTCCTCGCTTTCTTCGTGCTCGCCATCCAGCTCTTCGTGACGCTGATCGAGTTCAAGCTTTCGACACTCGCCGGTTTCGTCCTCATTCCGTTCGGCCTGTTCGGCAAATCGGCCTTCATGGCCGAACGGGTGCTCGGTAATATCATCTCGTCGGGCATCAAGGTTCTCGTGCTCGCCGTCATCATCGGCATCGGCTCGACGCTCTTCTCCGAGTTCACCGCCGGCTTCGGTGGGGCCACGCCGTCGATCGACGATGCGATGGCCATCGTGCTCGCGGCGCTGACGCTCCTGGGCCTCGGCATCTTCGGTCCCGGCATCGCCAACGGTCTCGTTTCCGGTGGTCCGCAACTCGGCGCAGGCGCGGCGATCGGCACGGGTCTCGCCGCCGGCGGCATGGTGGCAGCGGGTGCGGCGACGGTTGGCGCTGTCGCGTCCGGTGGCGCTGCCCTCGTGGGTGGCGCCGCAGCGGCAGCACGTGGCGGTGCGGCGCTCGCCGGTGGCGCGTCGACTGCCTACAGCCTTGGTGCTGCCGGTCAGAGCGGCGCATCGGGCGTCGCCTCTGGTCTCGGCAATGTCGCTAGCACAGGCGCACAGGCGGCCGTCTCACCCCTGAAGCGCGCAGCCAGCCGCGCAGCCGACAGTATGAAGCAGAGCTACCAGTCCGGTGCGCGTGCAGCGTTTGAGGTGTCGGGCGGATCGTCGACCGCAGGAACTATCGGCGGCGATGCTGCTGACACCGCGTCGGCACCTGCCGCATCAGCCGCCACCGACGGCCCGCCCGCCTGGGCCAAGCGCATGAAACGCTCGCAGCAGATGACCCACGGCGTTCAGGCCGCCGCCCATGCGGTGCGCAGCGGCGACAGCCACGGCGGCGGCTCTTCCGTCAACCTCTCCGAAAGCGACTGACCATGTTCAAACGACCTTCCAACCACTACGGCAAATCCCCGCAGCCCGAGACGCCTTATCAACGCGCCGCGCAGATCTGGGACGAGCGCATCGGTTCGGCCCGCGTGCAGGCGCGGAACTGGCGATTGATGGCCTTTGGTTCTTTGGCGCTGTCTGCCGGTTTGTCGGCGGGGTTGTTCTGGCAGTCGATGAACGGTTCGATCGTGCCGTGGGTGGTGCAGGTCGATCGGTTGGGCCAGGCGCAAGCCGTTGCACCCGCGACCGCCGACTATCAGCCCAATGACGCGCAGATCGCCTTCTACCTCGCGCGCTTCATCGAACAGGTCCGGTCAATCCCCGCCGATGCGATCATCGTGCGGCAGAACTGGTTGCGCGCCTATGACTTCACCACGCAAGGCGGCGCGCTGGCTCTCAACGACTATGCCCGCGCCAACGACCCATTCGCCAAGGTCGGCAAGCAACAAATCGCAGTGGAAGTCTCCAGCGTGATCCGGGCGTCGCCGACGAGCTTCCGCGTCGCCTGGATCGAGCGCCGCTATCAAGACGGCAGCCTCGCCGATACGGCCCGCTGGTCCGCCATCCTCACTGTCGCCGTGCAGCCGCCGCGCGACGCCGACACGCTGCGGAAGAACCCGCTCGGAATCTACATCAACGCCATCAACTGGTCGAAGGAGCTTGGACAATGACGCCGACCTTCCGCACAGCCGGGAAGCCGGCTTTCCGTAATGCCTCACTCGCGGCTCTGCTGCTTTCCGCATCCGCGCTTGCCGGGTGCGCCGGTCACATACCCCCACCTGAAATTTCCTATGACGATGCCGCGCCTGCTGTGCAGACAGTCGATCCGCCCGCGCCGGTCAGGGTGGTCGCGCTGCCGCAACCGCTGCCGCTTCCCGGCCAGTTGAAGCCGGTGGGGAAGGACGGCAAGCCAGAACCTGAAGCCGCCGATCCGACCGTGCGCGTCAATCAGGCGAACGCCGCCGCGCGGATGCAGCCGGTGCGTAACGGCTTCATCAATTCGATGCAGGTCTATCCCTTCGTCGATAGCGCGCTCTATCAGGTCTATGCCTCGCCGGGGCAGATAACCGACATAAGCCTCCAGCCGGGCGAACAACTCGTCGGCTCCGGTCCCGTCGCCGCCGGCGACACCGTGCGCTGGATCATCGGCGATACCGAGAGCGGCATCGGCGCGACGAAACAAATCCATATTCTCGTCAAGCCGACCCGCGCCGAACTGATGACCAATCTCGTCATCAACACCGACCGGCGCACCTACCATATGGAACTGCGCTCGACGCCCTCGACCTATATGGCTTCGGTATCCTGGCAATATCCGCAGGACCAGCTCATCGCGCTGCGCCGCCAAAACAGCCAAGCCGAAGCACAACAGCCGGTCGCCAACGGCATTGACCTGTCCCGCGTCAATTTCCGTTATGAGGTGGCCGGCGACCGCGCGCCGTGGCGGCCGTTGCGCGCCTTCGACGATGGCCGCCAGGTGTTCATCGAGTTTCCGCGCGGCATCGGCCAGGGCGAAATGCCGCCGCTGTTCGTCGTCGGTCCGGAGGGCAATACCTCCGAACTGGTGAACTATCGCGTGCGCGGCAATTACATGATCGTCGACCGCTTGTTTGCGGCTGCGGAACTGCGCTTCGGAGCAGATAAGAACCAGAAGCGCGTTCGCATCTCCCGCACTGATGGGAGGCCCGCGTCGTGAGCACCGAACGTGATCCCGAGAAGGAAGCAGGGGTGAGGCCTGAATCGGCCTCGCCACCCGAAACGGCAGAGGATGACTCTCGTCCCCTCACCGGCGAGCCAGTGGCGCCGATGCGGCTGCGCCCTGAACCGCCGCGAGTCACCCGCCTGTCACGCAAAGTTCTGGCCGGTCTCGGCCTGGCGGCCAGTCTGGGTGTCGGCGGTGCGCTGATCTACGCGCTCCAGACCCGGCACGTAGGCAATCAAGGCCAGGAACTCTTTTCCACCGACAACCGCACGACTCCGGACGGACTGTCGGGCCTGCCGAAGGACTATAGCGGTGTGCCCAAGCTCGGGCCGCCGCTACCGGGCGATCTCGGCCGGCCGATTCTCAATGGACCGAACGGCAGCCAAGCTGGTGCGGCGCCTGGCGTCGCCACAGTCTCCGGTCCCAGCCCGGAGGAACAACGGCGGGCGCAGGAACTGGAATCGGCGCGAACTGCACGGCTGTTTGCCCCCACGGAAACGCGGCCGGGCAATACTGCAACGACAGCGCCCGCCGCGACGACAGCGCCGTCCGCGCCAGACCTTGCCAGCCTCGGCCTGGCGCCGCAGCCGTCGACGCCTTCCGCCCAGGATCGCCAGCTCGCTTTCCTCAACCAGATGCCCGACAAGCGCACGGTCTCGCCGGATCGTGTTGCGGCGCCGGCATCGGCCAATGTGCTTCAGGCGGGCGCGGTGATTTCCGCTGCGCTGATCACCGGCATCCGTTCCGATCTGCCCGGCCAGATCACCGCGCAGGTGACCGAAAACATCTACGACAGCCCGACGGGCAAGATCCTACTCATCCCGCAGGGCACGCGGGTTATCGGCCAGTATGACGCAGGCGTCGGCTTCGGACAGCGCCGCGTCCTCCTCGTCTGGAACCGGCTGATGTTTCCCAATGGCCGATCCATAGTGCTGGAACGCCAACCCGGCGCGGACGCCGAGGGTTACGCCGGACTTGAAGACGGCGTCGATTATCATTGGGGGGAACTCTTCAAGGCGGCCGCCCTTTCAACGCTCCTCAGCGTCGGGGCCGAGGCCGGGACCAGCCAGAACGAAAACAACCTCGTCCAGGCGCTGCGCTCAGGCGCATCCAACAGCATTAGCCAGACTGGCCAGCAAATAGTCAGCCGCCAGCTCAATATCGCGCCGACGCTGACCGTGCGACCGGGCTTTCCGGTCAGGGTCATCGTCACGCGCGATCTCGTCCTCGAACCCTACGGAGGTTGACGTGGTGAAGCTAAAACTCGGCCCCATCGCCAACGACAAGCCGGTGAAGATCACTGTCGAGCTGCCCGCCGCGCTTCATCGCGATCTCGTCGCCTACGCCGAAATCCTCGGTCGGGAAGCGGGGCAGCCTGCGGCAGATCCCGGTCGGCTGAGTGTGACGATGCTTGAGCGGTTGATGCTGACGTAGCGCGGCTTTGCAAAGGCAAGGCGGGCCGGAACGGAGCCTGCGGGTTCTCGCTGAGCACCGCTTCACCTTCCTCCCGCGCCATCGTCCGTGCAAGATCAAGCAGGCTTCGCAGGGCCGGATTGTCATTGCGGGGCGACCAGACCGCGCAGAACGGCAGAATTTCGCCATTGATCGGGCGGAATACCACGCCGGGAAATTGCGCCGCCGTTGTCGCCTCGCTCGTCACCGTCAAGCCGCGCCCGAGTGCGACCAGCCGCATGAGATTGTCGCGGCCCACCGCCTGCTGCTGAATATCGGGATGGCGCCCAAGGTCTGCGAGGCGCTGGACGAGATAGTCGTGGATCTCCTCGCCGGGCGCGCTTTCGCTGACGATGAAAGCCTCGCCTGCAAGTTCGTCGAAATGGACTTGTTCGGCATCGGCCCGTGGATGGCCGGTGGGCAGCACCACATGAATCCGTTCGGACCACAGGTGCTGACTGTCGCAGTCAGGCCATTCGGCGGTGCCGGTGATGAAGGCTATGTCAAGTTGGTGCTGGCGAACCGCCGCCACATGCTCGGCTGGATTGCCATCTACGAAGGTCAGCTGGACCGCGCGGTGACGCTCGCCGAACGTCTGGATCAGATCGGAAAGAAACCCCGAGGCCAGAGATGAGAAAATCCCGATCCTGACGTGACCGTCCTCGCCACGGCCGATCGCCGCCACTTCGGCCTTGGCCATCCCGATTTCGGACAAGGCCTTGCGCCCACGCAACACGAATTGCTTGCCGGCATGGGTCAGTTTGACGCCGCCAGACGAGCGGATGAAAAACGTCGTGCCGAGGCGGTCTTCCAATTCACGAATGCGGCGGCTGACCGCGGATTCCGCACCCCCAGCGCCGCAGCGGCCCGCCGAAAGCTGCCGTGGTCCGCCGCAGCAATCACATAGCTGATGTGACGGACTTGAATTGGCAATCGGAAGGCCTCCTAATCAGCTTCGAACATCAAACTCTCAATTCTCAACAGACAAATCGGGCGAAAGCAGGTCAGCATTTGTCCATCAGATCATCGATTTTTGCAGCCTTGATGTAGCGTGCCGGATTGGGATCTACCGCCAGCGCCTTGAAGTGTGCTTCACCGCAGGCAATCTTTGCGGCCTCTTGATCGCGCAGATCGTCTACGAACATACTGCCCTTGGTCTCGACAACGAAATACAGCCGCTCTTCTCCACTCACCTCCACCATGACTGCCCAATCTGGATTGTAACTGCCCAATGGTGTCGGCACTCTGAACCAGCCAGGCAGCTTGGCGTAAATTTTGACCGCCTCGTTCTTTTCGAGCTGTTCGGCGAAGGTGCGCTCAACGCCGCCGGAATCGTAGATGACATGCTCGAACACCGACTTCTGCGCGTCCTTCAGCATGTTGCGCAGATAGCCGGTCAGCTCTTCCTGCTGGAAAAGCTCCTGCGCGTAGTAGGCTTCATCACCGACGCGCTGGTATTTGATGCCGTCGACAACGGCCAGTCGCTTTGTCCGGTTGATGACCTCGCCCGCGATCTCGATGAAAGCCTGCGGGTTACGCTTGAAGTCATTCAGGCGTCCGCACTCGGTCAGGATGCGAACCAGGCTTTTGCGGGTGAGTTGCGTTCGGTCCTGAAGGTCGGTCAGCACATCAGGCAGAACGATGTCGCCTTCCTCGATGGTGACAATCGTGCCGGCTATCCTGGTCGCGCTTCTTTGGCCAGAACGCCGCCCTCACCGATCGAAAGGTCGGCCTTTCTGATCCGCACGCGTGCTTTCGACACGGCTGGTCCGTTGGCGATGGCCTTCGCGCAATCGGTGAGCAGCTTTTCGTTGTCGAAATGAACGCGGTAGGTCGTCTTGTGCTTGATCCGGTCCCAGAGCGCGTGAAACTCGGGCTTTCCAGAATGGCCTGTCGCGTTTTTACGACGACACGCTCGTCCGCATTCTTGATGTCGAGCTTGCCCGCCACCTTTTTGAGAAGGTCGCGCACCTCCGGCAAATGCGGCGTCAGCGCCGGCGGCAGGGCGAATGACCCATCCTTGAGCGCCGTGCGCAAGGTGTCCTGCACCTTGCCCTTGGCATCGACAAAGCCCTGCGCTTCAGGTGCTCGAAGATGGCAGCGGACTCTCGAAGCCCAGCATTCCGGTGAGCCGTCGGCCTTGACGATCGGGATCGCCGCGAACTGGTGCTTCTCGACAATGCCGAACTGGATCCCGGTGTCCTTCTCGATCTCCTTCTGCAGGTTTTCGGCGAACTCCTCGTAGCTTTCCGTGGCGATCACCGTCAGCGTGTTGATGTCGAAGCCGCGCAGGCGTTCGCCCTTCTGGTTGACGCACAGCCGCAAGCCGCGACCGATGGTCTGCCGCCGCTCGCGCTCGGTGCCAATCTCGCGCAGCGCGCAGATCTGGAACACATTGGGGTTATCCCAGCCCTCTTTCAGCGCCGAATGGGAGAAGATGAACTTCAGCTTCGTTTCGAAACCGAGCAGCTTTTCCTTGTCCTTCATGATCAAGCTATAGGCCCGCTCGGCATTGTCGCGCGCCGACTGGTTGTTGTCCGCCGTGTCGGTCCAGCGCCGCGCCTTATCGATTGAGAAGTATCCATCGTGGACCTCCTCAGCCTCGGACGTCAGATCGACTTCCTTGAACAGGCTGACGAACTCGGGGAGCTTTGCCGCGCGGCGGTATTCTTCCTCGAACATCCGCGCGTACTTGCCCTTCACGGGGTGTCCGTCGGCATCATACGACCGGTAGTGCTCCACCGCGTCGATGAAGAAGAGGCTGAGCACCTTGACGCCCAGGGGCGCGAGCCGCGTTTCCTTCACCAGATGCTCGTGAATGGTGCGGCGGATCATCAGGCGCTTCAACGCGTCTGCGTCCACATCGCCCACGGCCTGACCGGGTTGGAGAAATGTCTCGCTGCCCGGCAGTTTGACTTCGAGAAGCTGGTTGTCGCGCCCGGCGCGGATTTCGCCGATCCGGCAATCGGCATAGAGAGCGCGCCCGGTCAGTCCTCTCCAGGTCGTCGCCGTCCTGACGACGACTTCCTTGCGGCGAACCTGCTTGCCCTCCAGCACATCGACCTCTACGCGCGCCGTGATCGGCCCCTTGCCGTTGCTGGCGGAGATGAACCGCACATAGGCCTTGTTGTGGCCGCCCTCGACTTCGAGCGACGCCACCTCGATCTGCTTGACCAGCTTCCGCTCATAGGCGTCCACCGCGTCCAGCCGGAACACCATGTGGTGCTTGTCCACATGGGTGGCCGAATAACGCAGCGTGCAAAGCGGATTCATCTCGCCGAGCGCGCTTTTGCCAGCGCCGGAAAGGCCGCCATCGACGCTTTGCGGCTCGTCGACGATCAGGATCGGGCGTGTGGCACGGATCAAATCGATGGGCCGTTCGCCGCCGGTCTTCTCGCTGTCCTTGTAGAGGTTGTTGACGTCCTTCTTGTTGATGGCGCCGACGGTCACCACCATGATCTGGATGTTCGGGCTGGTGGCGAAATTGCGCACCTGACCGAGCTTGGCGGAATCGTAGAGGAAGTAGTCGAAGGGCTGCCCTGAATAGAGGCCCTTGAAATGCTCCTCGGTGATTTGCAGCGTCTTGTAGACGCCTTCCTTGATCGCGACCGAGGGCACCACGATCACGAACTTCGAGAAGCCGTAGCGCTGGTTCAGCTCGAAGATGGTGCGCAGGTAGACGTAGGTCTTGCCGGTGCCGGTCTCCATTTCGACGGTGAAATCGCCCGAGGTCAGGCCCGTTGACGGCGCGAGGCCGCCGCGAAGCTGAATATCCTTGAGGTTGGCGACAATCTCGTCATCGAGCAGGGTCAGCCGGTTGCCGATGCCCAGCTCGCTTTCGACAAGGCCGAGTTCCCCCTGAATGCCGCCGGCGCCCTGGCGCGTGACGGTGAATTCGGTGCGATTGATCTCCTGGCCGCGAAACAGGTCCGCAACGGCCTCGATGGCGAGCTTCTGGTAATCGAGATCGGGTTCGAAATGGAGCTTCATCGAACCCTTACAGGCTCCGCACGTCGGTGATGCCGTTCTGGTTCAGGATCGCCGCCATGTTGGTTTTGGCGATATCGTCGGCGAAGCCAGAATCCTTGAACACGACGCGCGTATCGACGGCGGGCGCCAGCGCGGCGCGCCAGGCGATAATGCCGGACGCCAGCGGCTCGATGACCTCCTTGGTGAGGCCATCGGCAAGGCAGGCGATCAACGCGCCGCCGCCGATGGAATGCACGGACTTGCTCGCTATGGCCTTCGTCTCGATCGGCACGCAGAGATCGAGGCCGAGCTTGAGCAGAAGCTCATAGAGCACGTCCTGCTCCTTGCGGCCCTGCACAAGGTGTTCGGCATTCTTCAGCAGGCTATTTTCGAGGTCGGCGGGGTCGGCATCCCACGCGCGAATGTTCGAGGATGCGAGTTTGAAGACGCGGAAGCCAGTGTCACCGGCGAACATAGGGTTTTCGTCTTTCACCTTCTGGGCAGCACGGCGGAGTCGTTCTTTGGTCAACTCTGCAATCGTTCTAGGCTTCTCGATTGAATCGCAAAATTCTGCACCCACTTTCTGTTCGCTATTGGTGGGGTCGAGTGGCTCTGGCAGTTGAACGAGGATGAATTTCCGTTGTCCCCCATCGGATGGCATTTTGAGCCATAATTGCATGGGCCGTTGTTCCGGACCCTGCAAAGAAATCAACTGATGGTGTCGCTCCTCGTCGGCGCTCGAGCTGAACAACGTCCTGTAGCAAGGCTACAGGCTTCGGAAACGACATGGCAGCGGAACCAAGCCAGCTCCTTGACCTCTTGAGTTCCATCTTGTGTTTAATTTCTTGTCATCCCAAATTGTCTTGAATTTTCGTGATCTTTCACCATCCCTCTCCAGAAGAAGTCCTTTACAAACAGGTCAAATTCACCCCCGGCGTTCTGATTTGCGCGGTAGCACTTCCTGATCAAACCCCGCCTTTGGATCAAGTGACACCTCAAGCGTTTTCGAGTTCACGTAAATTGGAAAATACATCTCGGGCCGGTCCGTACGCAGCGAGGCTGCACCACGCTGACGCAAACCGAGAAGGCGGTAGTTCCTTCCATCAGGCTCAGAAAACTTAAAATCGGCTCGCTGGGCGTCCGTCAGCGCCTCCCCGCCGATGACGCAGCTGTCGCCGCTTCTCGCGTAAACAAGAAGGTATTCGTGGACGGTGGCAAAGAACGTATCCGACTGTCGCCCGCGCGGGTTGCTTTGTATGCAAATTTGCGATGCGAAGTTCTCTTCACCAAATATCTCGGCCATCACGACCCTAAGCCGCTCAATTTCGTTGTCATCGACACTGATAGCGATGACTCCATCATCAGTTAGCAAGCTCCTTGCAAGTTTCAGCCGAGGGTAAATCATACTTAGCCAATCAGTGTGAAAACGGCCCGAAGATTCCGCGTTTGAACTTATCTTCTTCCCACCTTCAATTTGTCCCGTTAGCTCCATATAGTTCTTGAGGCTGTCGCGAAAATCGTCAGGATAGACGAAATCCTTGCCCGTGTTGTACGGCGGATCGATGTAGATCAGCTTGACCTTGCCGGAATAGCTCTTTTGCAAGAGCTTCAGCACTTCGAGATTGTCGCCCTCAATCATCAGGTTTTGCGTCGTGTCCCAATCAACGCTTTCCTCCGGACAAGGCAACAGCGTGCCGGTCGATGGCGTCAGCGCGATCTGCCGCGCGCGGCGCTTGCCGTGCCAGTTCAGGCCGTATTTCTCGTCGCGCTCATCCACCGCGCCGCCGAGCAGGCCCTTCAGCACCTCGAAGTCGATCTTCCCTCCGTGAAAGCGTCCGGAAACAACGCCTTCAGCGCCTCGATATTGCCCGTGACAATATCGGCGCTTTTGGCTTCGGGGTCGTTGGGGCCGATGGGAGGAATGGTGGTCATGCAATTATTCCGTTCTCAGAGGTCTTGTTTTTGAGCCGCCAGCGCCTGTTCCAGGCGCTGGATCTCGATGTTCAGATCGACACGGCGGTTGAGCTGCTTTTCGCGCGCTGCCTTCGCCCGCAGCCCCGCGATGTCGCGCGCGATGCCTCTATACGCTTCAAGCGCGGCGCGACGCCGCTCTACGGTTTGCCCGTCATCGCTTGGCCTGTAGGCACCCGACAGCCTCGCCGCCGCCAGCGCCTCGATCCGCGCCAACCAGCCATTGTAGACGGCCGACAGATCACGCGAAGGCTGGCTCTTCAGCGCCAGGCTGGCGACAAAGGCGCGGTCCAAATCCTTTGGCGCCAGGGGATCAAGCTCGCCCACGCCAACGACGCGCTCCACGACAATCTTGCAACCCTCGTTCTGCGCCGCGCGCTTGGGCGCTACGGAAACCGCGAGACCGCTGGAGCCAACGGTGATCAGCAACACCGGATAGGGAATGGCGCGGTGGATCAGCTCGGTCAGCCGCGTGGCGCGCGCGTCGGCGCGAAAGATCGCCGCGATGACGGCGATTTCCGAATAATCATGCGCCTCGTCCGTGAAGGCGGGAATTGCAACGGTGTTCGGCTTGAGCGCCGCGAGCCACTGCAATTCTTCGACCCCGTCTTGGATCGCGCGTTTGTCGGCGGAGGTCGGCGCGCCTTGCTCAACCAGCATCTTCTTGGGCACGCGCGCATCCACCCGCGCGCCAGGAGGCAGATCAAGCGCAGTCATGATCGCGGCGACCGCCGCCATCCCCGTCATACAGCGGCATCCGTCGATGGAGGCAATGCGACGAGAAAAGCCACGACCTCAAAATCATTGATCCCGGCAAATTCGCCCTTCATCGCGTGGGTGCCGCCCATCTGGAACAGGCTGGCGACGGCACGCTCCTCCCGCTTGCCAACGAGACTGCCGACGGCCCGCGATAGCAGTTTCTGGTAGGGCTCCATGTCGCGGCCAAAGCGGGTCGCCTTGTCGAACCGCTTGGCTGCCGCCAAGTCCGGCTCATCCTGCCGGAGGCTGAGTTTCTTCAGCCGGTCCAGCACTTGCTTGGCCTGCGTGTAGGGAAGCAGGACTTCGCCATCGTCACCGACATGCACCACATAATGCGGCGCCAACGGATAACCTGGCTCGGCGACCGTTGACGCAGCCTCGCCAATGGCGCGAAGGCAGAAGATGACACCGGGCGGCAGCGGGTTCTCTCCCTCGCCGGGGGCCTCGGTCACAGCGTAAGTGCCGAGCGGCAGGGTATCGAGGCGGCTTCGGTTGGCGCGCAAATAGCCAGCAAGGTCGATGCGGAAATCGTTGAGTGTGAGATCAGCGATGGAGACGCCGCTCGACAGATCCTCAAGGTCAATGACCGCATCCTGCAACTTCTGAAGCTGGGCGCGGCGGTATTCCAGATCGGCTATCTCGTTACCGGCCTGGAACTCGATGACATTTTCCTCGCCGGTCGCCGACACATCGAGCAGCATCATGCGTCCGCTGACGCGGGATTCGAGATCGAGATATTCGTCCAGCTCCATGTTGGGCCAGAAATTGACGAGCTGGATTTTCGTGTTTTGCGAGCCGATCCGGTCCACGCGCCCAAAGCGCTGGATAATCCGGACCGGGTTCCAGTGGATGTCGTAATTGATGAGGAAGTCGCAGTCCTGAAGGTTCTGCCCCTCGGAAATGCAGTCCGTCGCGATCAGCAGATCGATCTCGCCTTCAGCCGCGAGTTCGGTGGGGCGTTCCTTGGAGCGTGGCGAGAAGGCGCTCAGGATCGCGCTCATGTCGCCACGCACGCCGGGCATCGTGGTGCGGTTTGAGCCGGTACCGCTGACAACGGCAATATGAATACCGAGGGTCTTTTGCGCCCACGCCGCAATGTCGCGATAGAGATAATCCGCCGTGTCGGCGAAAGCCGTGAACAGCAGGATCTTTCGATTGTCCGGGTTGATCGGCGCGCGGACCTTGTCGGCGATGATCCGTTTGAGAGCCGCCAGCTTCGCGTCTCGATCAGGCGTCACAAGACGGGCGGCGGCCAGCAACGCGCCGAGGCGGTCACGGTCTTCGGCAAGATCCTGTCGTCAACGAACGCGATCAACGTCTTGCAGCAGCACCTTGACCTTGCGGCCAACGAGCAGCGCTTCGAAGGCGGGATCATCGACATCGATATCGTCGATGGGCGTTTCCTCGACGGAATCGCCATGGGCGTCAATCTTGGCGAGCAAGGCCTCGACGTCCCGGAGCTGGCGCTCAATGGTCAGCGCGAACGACGCGACCGAGCTTTCCATCCGCTTCAGGATGTTCACGCGCAGCAGGTGAATGAGGCTTTCCTCGCGGTCTACCTGGCGGAAGAAACTCTCGCCGCCGCGAATTTTGGTACTGTATTTCTCGTCGTAAGCCGCCTGCTTGTGCGGGAGTACATAGCGAAGCGGCGCATAGGCGCCGAGGGTCAGGCGGCGGATTTCGTTGTTGATCTCGCGGATCGGTCGGAATGCGCCGGCAAGGTCCACGTCGGCCTTGATGTTCACAGGCGGCAGGCGCTCGGGGAACTGGCCCGTTTCTGCGGTGCCGTAATATCGCTGCACATGCTTTCGCGACCGGGCGATGGTCAGCATGTCGAGCAATTTGAAATAATCGAAGCCAAGCATATCCATAAGGCGGGCCGGCCGGCGTTCGGCCTCGCCAAGATCGAGCCAGCGGTTGAACTGCCCCTGCGCCTTGCGGATCGTCCCCTCGATGCTGGGAATGCCATGGCCTGCAAGCGCCACGTCGTTGCCTTCTGTCACGAACGCGATCTGATTTTTGAGGTCCGCCAGCCGATTGTTGACGGGCGTGGCCGACAGCATCAGCACTTTGGTCTTCACGCCGGACTGGATGATCCGCTTCATCAGGTGGTCGTAGCGGGTGTCCCGATCCTTGTGGGTCGGCTTGTTCCGGAAATTATGCGACTCGTCGATCACAACGAGATCGTAATTTCCCCAGTTGACGTGGGTGAGGTCGATGTCGCCGGACAGGCCGCCATCGCGTGACAGGTCGGTGTGGTTCAGGACATCATAATGGAGCCGGTCGGGCGCGAGCACGTTGCGCCGATCATTCGACTTGTAGAGCGTCCAGTTGTCGCGCAGCCGCTTGGGGCAGAGCACCAGAACCCGGTCGTTCCGCAGCTCATAGTATTTGATGACGGCAAGCGCCTCGAAGGTTTTGCCGAGGCCAACGCTGTCGGCGATGATGCAGCCGCCAATGCGCTCCAGCTTGTCGATCGCGCCAGTGACGCCATCGCGCTGAAACCGGAACAGCTTTTTCCAGACGACGGTATCGCGAATGCCGGTCGCAGATTTGATGATCCGCTCTTCGTCCAGCTCATCGCCCAGTTCTTTGAACATCTGGTAGAGGATCTGGAAATAGACAAGCGATGGCGGTCGTTGCGACGCCATGTCCTCCAACGACGTGATGAGCGAAACTTTGGCATCGGGATCGGCGCGCAGGTCGTCCCAGTTCGACTGGAACCATTCGGCATAGCTGGCCGCTTCGGCCTCAGCATTTGTTGCCTGCACGAGGCCAAGTTGCCCGCTTGGCGTCAAGCCGAGTCCCTCTGTCGTGAACGAACATGAACCCATCATCGCCTTGCCTGGAGACGAATGGTCGCGCACGAAGATGAACGACTGAGGTGGGGCTTTCCGGGTATTGCGGATGTCGGCCTTCTTGCCGATCCACTCTGATGCGACCTTCGCCAGCCATCGCGCCTGAAGGCGTCCTCGGAAGGCGATATCAGCATCGTTCCCGAACAGTGACGTGGCGATCAACTCCGCTCGCCGAGCACGAGCCTGGACCGATCGATCCGCTCAAGCGCATCACGAATTTCGGCGAATGCAAAAAGGGAGAAGGTTGGCGATACAATGTCGACGCCAGCATTCGGCGCAATCCACTCGCGCAGGAGATCCAGCGCGCGATCCGCGCCGCTATTCCGTAGTAGCCTCATTTGCCACTCTCCGGCGGCTTGCCGGGCGGCATCGGCGTTGGGGGCAAGCCGGAGGACGTCTCGATGAATTGCCGCACAGCTTGCCGAATGACCCACGAGATCGAGGCATCGCGCGCGCGCGCAATCCTGTCGAGCGCCTGATAATCCTGCTCTTCTAGGCTTACCGTCAGCCGGGCAGCTTTGCGAGGACGCTCGTTCATACCTACCCCCAATGATCTAGGAACAAGTATTACAGCATTTGCACCGAACTTCAACAAAGTGATGCAGTTTTCACCAACGCCTGGAAAGGCCGTCTCCCTTCTTGGCTGTGCGGCGAGCGGAACACGCTGCCATTAAGGGCGGAACCGCAACGAGCACTCGACGACTGCTCTACGCAAAAAGGGGAGGGTAATTTGGCGGCGTGAGAAATCTCAAACGCGCAATGCCAACCTTGAGGTTGGCGCACCCATCAGGATTCGAACCTGAGGCCTCTACCTTCGGAGGGTAGCGCTCTATCCAGCTGAGCTATGGGTGCATTTATCTTCAGATAGTGTCCGAGGATGCTCGGGGTCAATCTCGAATCGGTCAACTCCGTCAGCGCAAAAACCATGGGTTCCGACCCCACCGTTTGCCGCCCTTCGTACTCCAGACACTCCCTAAAACTTGCTTCCGTGGTGCTTCCGCGACCGCTGAAGCGATTTCAGTGCTTCCTTCGAGTTTTCCCAATTGCTTGGTTTAACTCACTTTTTCCAGCACCCGCAATCAAAACGCTTGACTTACGTCTGCCTTCGGAGGGCAACGCTCTATCCAGCTGAGCTATGGGTGCATGCAGGCTGACTGCGAGCCGCGCGGTTAGCAGGCGCGGTTCGATGCCGCTAGCCTTTTTTGCGAAATTCGGGCGATGCTCCACAACAAGCCATGCTGTCATTGCGGCAAATCAAAAGGTGGAAAATTTAATCGCATGATTAAATTGCGCTTGACTCGCGGTGCTGTGCGGTCAACCTTTCGCCGCAAAAGCGAGTAGAGAGGCTGTCATGACATTGTTTGAAATCCCCAAGGAAATCACCGATTATCTGGCCGAGCTGGATGACTTCATCGAACGCGAGATCGTGCCGTTGCAAAATCAGGACGATAACAACCGCTTCTTTGACCACCGTCGCGAATGGGCGCGCACCGATTGGGACAATGACGGTCTCCCGCGCAAGGAATGGGAACAGCTCCTCGTCGAGATGCGCCGCCGCGCGGACAAGGCGGGGCATTACCGTTTCAACCTGCCGGTCGAATTTGGCGGCAAAAACGGCAGCCATCTGGCAATGGCCTGCATCCGCGAACATCTGGCGCAAAAGGGCTGGGGCTGCACAACGACCTGCAGAATGAAAGCTCGGTCGTCGGCAATCTCGTCCAGCCGCTGATGGTGCGCGATTTCGGGACCGAAGAGCAGAAGCAGGAATATATCCCGGCGATGCTCGAAGGGCGGATGCGCTGCACCTTCGGCCTGACCGAGGAGCATCACGGTTCGGACGCGACCTGGATGGATACCCGCGCCGTTGCCGAAAAGCGCGACGGGGTCGATGGCTGGCTGATCAACGGCAACAAGATGTGGACGACCGGCGCGCACCACCATTCGCACTGCATGGTCTTTGCGCGCCATAGCGGCAAGGATGGCGATGCCAAGGGTATCGGCTGCTTCCTGGTGCCCGCCGACGCGCCGGGTTTCGAGGTCGGCGAATATCTGTGGACCTTCAACATGCCGACCGATCACCCGAAGGTGGCGATCAGGATGTCTGGATTCCCGGAAATATGGTGCTCGGCGATCTCGACTACGGGCTCGCGCTGGCGCAGCATTTCGTCCATGAAAACCGCATCCGCCAGGCGGCAAGCTCGCTCGGCGCGGCGCAATATTGCATCAACGAGGCGGTCAAATATGCGGGCGAGCGCAAGCCGTTCGGCAAGCCGCTGGCGGTCAATCAGGCGATCCAGTTCCCGCTGGTCGAGTTGCACACCGAAGCAGCGATGCTGCGTCAGTTGATCTATGCGACCAGCGCGAAAATGGACACGATGCCCAAGCCCGAAGTGGCCAAGCGGTTGTCCGATGTGATTTCGATGTGCAATTACCGCGCGAACCGGCTGGTCTGCGATGCGGCGGACCGGGCGATGCAGGTGCATGGCGGGATCGGCTATTCGCGGCACAAACCGTTCGAACATATCTATCGCCACCATCGCCGCTATCGCATCACTGAGGGCGCGGAGGAAATCCAGATGCGCAAGGTGGCGGGCCATTTGTTCGGCTTCATGAGCAAGGGCTGATGCTGCAGCAGGCGCAGGATTTTCGCGATGAGAGCGAGGCGATCCATGGCCTGCTCCTCCCGCTCGCGGATGTGGATTACGAACGGCCCACGCTGTTCAAGCGCTGGACGATAAACGAAATCCTGCGCCACTTGCACGTCTGGAACATCGCCGCCGACCTCGCGCTGGCGGATGCTGAGGCGTTTCGCGGATTTCTTGCGCAAATGGCTTCGGGTATCCGGGGCGGCCGCTTGCCGGATTTCGAGAAGACTTACCTCGACGGCCTTTCGGGTACGGCGCTGCGCCAGGCGTGGATTGCACAGGTGCGCGCGATGACGCCGCGTTTCGCTGCGGCGGACCCTAAACAGCGTGTGTCATGGGTCGGCCCGGAGATGAGCGTGATCAGCTCGATCACCGCGCGGCTTATGGAAAGCTGGGCACACGCGCAGGCGATTTACGACGTGCTGGGTGCCGGTCGCGTCGATTCCGACCGGATCGGCAATATCGTCCGGCTGGGCGTCAACACTTATGGATGGACCTTCAAAACCGCAAGCAGGAGCCGCCCGGTCCGATGCCGCGGCTGCGGCTGACCGCACCTTCGGGCGCCATCTGGGAATATGGTGAAGGCCCGGATCTGATCGAAGGCCGCGCCTCGGAATTCTGCCAGTTGTCACCCAGTGCCGCAATATCGCCGATACCCGGCTGAACGTCACCGGCCCGATTGCCGCCCGATGGATGGCGGTTGCGCAATGCTTTGCCGGCCCGCCGCAAGATCCGCCATCGCCGGGTGCGCGCCGCCGGGCGTAAATTCGGCGCAGGTTGATCGACAAGGTTCTGGACGCTTGCCACGAATCCGCTAGAGAGACGGGCGATGGACGAGAGTACGCCGACCAATGTGAGTTACAGGCTGTCCCGAAGCGCTGGTGGGCTTTGGGAGCGGCTGCAGGTCTATTGGCAGAAAAAATGGTTCCGGATAGCGAGCTACGCGGTTGGCGGCTTGCTGGTCGGCTATCTGCTCCTTTGGGCGGTGCTGCTGCGCAATTTGCCTAATGCTGAGGCGCTGGTTGAATATCAGTCGCCGCTACCGACGGTGGTGCGCGACGTAAATGGCGAACCGTTCCACAGCTATGCGCGCGAACGGCGGGTACAGTTGGAATATGCCGATTTCCCGCCAATGCTGATCCGTGCCTATCTGTCAGCAGAGGACAAGAATTTCTTCAGCCATGGCGGCATCGATTATATCGGCATCATTGTCGCGGTGTTTGATAACCTTACCAGTTCAGGGCGCTCGCGCGGCGCCTCGACCATCACCCAGCAGGTGGCGAAGAACCTGCTGCTGACCAACGAATACAGCTACACGCGCAAAATCAAGGAAGCGATCCTCGCCTATCGTATCGAAAACGCGCTGAACAAGCAGCAGATCCTGTCGCTTTATATGAACGAAATCGCGCTGGGCCGTCAGGCATTTGGCGTCGAGGCGGCTGCCCGGCCTATTTTGGCAAAAGTGCAGATGCGCTTGAACTGCACGAAATGGCCTTTCCTGGCTACTCTTCCGAAGGCACCGGAACGCTACAGCCGTGCCGAACATGAGCGCGCCGCAATTGCCCGCCGCAACTGGATATTGGGGGAGATGGTGTCGAACGGCTGGGTTCCCCAGGCGCAGGCCGATGCAGCCAAGGCAATGCCCTTGGGGCTTATTCCCCGGCAGGGACAGCAATTCCAGAATGAAGGCGGCTATTTTGCCGAAGAAGTCCGCCGCCAGTTGATCGAACAATTTGGCGAGACTGCGGAAAAGGGGCCTTATAGCGTTTATGCCGGCGGGTTGTGGGTTCGCTCATCGATGAACCCGGAATATCAGGAATGGACGTCAAAGGCGCTGCGCGATGGCTTGCTGCGCTATCATGGCGGGCGTGGCTGGAGCAAACCGATCGCCACCATTCCGATGGACGACGGAAAATGGCAGTCGCGCCTCGCCAGTTCGAACATCGGCATAGGGTACAGCAACTGGCGGATTGCGGTCGCCATTCGCAAGCGGGGTGGCGGTGCTGAAATCGGATTTGCCGATGGCGATACCGGAATGTTGAATGCAGCGCCTGCGGCCCTGAAAGCGGGCGATGTCATTGCTGTCGCTCCACTTGGCGGTCGCAATTACCAGTTGCGAACCGTCCCTGAAGTTGGCGGCGGCATGGTAGTCCAGAATCCGGTCAACGGTCGCGTGCTGGCAATGCAGGGCGGTTTCGATTCGCGCATTTCGAGCTTTAACCGTGCAACGCAGGCGCAGAGGCAGCCGGGATCCACGATCAAACCCTTTGTCTATTCGACTGCATTGGAAAGCGGCATGACGCCCGCTTCGATTATCGTCGATGGCCCTTATTGCGTCTGGCAAGGGGCATCGCTCGGCCAGAAATGTTTCCGCAACTTCAGCGGGGGCGGTGCCGGGCCGCAGACGATGCGCTGGGGCTGGAGCAATCGCGCAACCTGATGACGGTGCGCGCGGCGAACGATCGGGCATGGAAAATGTCACCAACACATTCCGCGCGATGAGCATAGGCGACTATCCGCCCTATCTTTCTTACGCGTTGGGTGCAGGCGACACGACCGTACTCAAAATGACCAATGCCTATTCGATGCTGGTCAATCACGGGCGCGAGTTGAAACCGACGGTAATCGACTTTGCCCAGTCGCGCACCGGCAAGGTCATCTGGCCGAAAGACTGGAAAGCCTGTCAGGGTTGCAACATGAAGGACTGGAACGGGAAGCCGATGCCCCGGTTTAGGCCCGGGGGCAAGCAGGTGATGGATGCTGTTGCCGCCTATCAGGTGGTCCACATGCTGGAAGGCGTGGTGCAGCGTGGCACGGCGACGATCCTGCGCGATCTTGACCGCCCGTTGTTTGGCAAGACGGGTACCACCAATGGCCCCACCAATGTCTGGTTCGTGGGCGGCTCGCCCAATCTGGTCGCAGGCGTGTATCTGGGTTTTGACCAGCCGCGCAACATGGGCGGCTATGCGCAAGGCGGCTCTATTGCGGCCCCGATATTCAAGCAATTCGCCCGGCAGGCCTATGTCGGTTTGCCCAAGCTGCCATTTACCGCACCCAACGGTGTCCGGCTGGTCCGGATCGACCGGAAAACGGGCAAGCGGGTCTATGGCGCCTGGCCCGATGATGACCCCAAGGGCGCGGTCATCTGGGAGGCTTTTGCCGCGGAAACCGAGCCCAAGCGCTCGATCCGGCAGGATGAGCTGGAGAAGCGCGGAGACAAACCGAAGAAGAAAGCGGCTTCTGCCGACTCTTCCGCGACCAACGGCGCGGCGAATACCGGCCCGAGCAGCGCGCAACGCGATCAGGAGTTCATGACCAAAGAGGGCGGGATTTACTGACGTCCCAATGGCGTATTTTCGCGCTTCCCGGGCACGCGGTTTACCGAATATTAAGCATTTTTCTTCAATATTTTCTTCGGAAGAGTGGAGGCGCACCCAGTTTCGGGAACGGATTATGTCGATGAGTTTCGGTGGCATTGGAAAATTGGTTTCGCTGGCGCTGCTCGGTGCCATATCGGTGCCTGTGGCTGGGGTCGCAGCGGCCCCCATGATTGCGGTAACCAGTTCGGTGGTCCTTTCGAGTGAAGCGATGGTCGAACGCGTGGAAACCGGTGCAGACGGCCAAGAGCGCGTCGTGCTGAAACAGCCCAAAGACGTCATTGTCGTGCCCGGTGACCGGGTGATCTTCACGCTTCGCTACATGAACAAGGGTAGTGAAGCGGCATCCGGTTTCCGTGCGACAAACCCCATGCCCGGACCTGTCCAGTTCGTATCTGCTGAAGAAGACTGGGCCGAGGTTTCGGTAGATGGCGGCGTTAGCTGGGGTAAATTGACCGAGTTGAAAGTTGCGGTGAAAGGCATTGACGGTGCCCCGGCGACAGTTCGCGCTGCCGCGGCAGAGGATGTCACGCATGTGCGCTGGGTCTTCACCGCACCGATTGCCCCGGGGGCACAGGGCACCGTTTCCTATCGCGGTCTGATCAAATAGCGCGCAACTGTTTGCGCTTAATCCTTTTCCAAAGATTGTCTCGCGCTGGCACAGCGTTGGGCTTGTTGTCCGAAAACAACAGGATTAATGCGTTTCTGCCTGACGTTAACCCTCTTTGTGGCTGGATTTACAGCGGCAGGGGGCGCAGCCATTCAGGCCAGATGATTTCCGGAGCATTTCACATGCAGTTCAAAACGGGCAGTTTCAAGTCGGCAACCGCAGCGGCGATGTGCGCAGCCTTGCTTTCGCTTTCTGCATGCGGCGGCAATGACGCGAACGGCGACGATGTGGCTGCGCTCGATGAAAAGCTGGTGGGCAAGGGTTCCGATCCGGCGATGAATGGCGCGGTGCAGGACAAGATTCTGGTCGATCCTGACCTTGCCGGGAAATCGAACAGCAATATGGTTCGTTCCGGCGACCGCCCGCTTGACGGCAAGACGCCATCCGACGCGGGCTATGAAGGCGCGACGGCCTCTGCAGAAGAGCTGAACGGCGCAAAATTGATGCGCGCGCCCAAGCCGCGCGTCGTTGGTAGCGAAGACTGCAATGATTGCGCCGCCAATCGTGGTGAAACCTTGGAAGCCCGCGCAGCCTCACAAGGCGCCAAGCGCGGCAAGGGCACTTGCGAAGCCAAGCTGCAATATGGTGCAGGCTGGGCCAACCGCATGCCCACCGAATTCCCCGTCTACCCCAAAGGCCGCGTCAAGGAAGCGGCCGGCGTCGAAGGCGGCATCTGCGATATCCGTGTCGTCAGCTTCACGACCGGAGCGGCGCGCCAGTCGGTCGTCGACTATTATTACACCCGGGCGAAGCGTTCCGGCTTTACCGCCGATTACGAAATCCGCGATGGTGAACATGTGCTGGGCGGGGTGCGCGATAATGATGGCGGCGCCTATGTGATTACACTCACCGCGCTCAAAAGCGGCGGTACGGCAGTCGATATTGTGGCCAATAACGGTCGCTAGATTTTAATCTGGTCTTTGGTTCCGAAACGACTGGGGGGCTTTGCCCCCCATTTTCGTCGGCGACATTTTCTTTTGCCGAAGCCAGCCCGTTCGCATAACATGCCCCGCATCCAGTTCAGCGGAAGGTCATCCATGCGCCTCTTCATTCCCATCCTTTCGGTCACCCTGTGCGGTGTCGCCCTTGCTGCAGCCGCCACGGCTGCCGACGATCCGCCGCCCAAGGCCTATGGCGATCTGGTCGCGTGCCGCGATGTCGCAGAGGCGGGGGCAAGGCTAGATTGCTACGATAAGGCCACCGCAGAAATCGAGCGGGCCAGATCGGCAAAGGAACTGGTGCTGATGGACAAGGCCAGCATCCGCAAGACCAAACGTTCGCTGTTCGGTTTCTCGCTGCCCAACTTGCCCTTTTTCGGTGATGGCGACGGAGAAGGCAAAAGCAAGGAAGCGGAAGAGCTGCAGACCAGCTTTGCGTCGCTGCGGTCGCTCGGTTATGGCAAATGGCAGTTTACCGTTCCCGAAGGCGGCACCTGGCAAACGACAGAAGCGCTCAACGCCCAGCCCAAGATCGGACAGGAAATTGTCCTGAAAAAGGGCGTGGCGGGCGGCTATTGGCTCCGCGTTGGCAAGAATGTTGCGTGCCGGGTCAAACGCGTCGGATGAGCGGGCCTCGACCGGCAAAAACAGTATTTGATTGCGCGGGACTCTAGCCATTGGCGAAACAGCCGCTAATGCAGGTGGGATGCAGGCCTATGTTCTTGTCATGACCGGCGGTGCCATCGGTGCAGCGGCGCGCTATGGGTTGGCGCGTACGCTTTCCGACCCTTCTGGCGGCTGGCCGTGGCACACTTTCATTGCCAATGTGGCAGGCGGGCTGCTGATGGGGCTGGTTGCGGCCTATGTCGTGCGCAGCGGCGCAGTTGACGAAAATATCCGCCTGTTTGCCGGTGTCGGCATATTGGGCGGCTTCACGACCTTCAGCGCGTTCAGCCTTGAAATGGCGCAGATGGTGGAACGGGGCGAACTGGCATTGGCAGGGGGCTACGCGCTGGCCTCAGTCGTGCTGGCGCTGCTCGCTTTGTTTGCAGGGCTGGTCTTCGGGCGGGCGGTGTTTGCATGAGCAAGGACAGTCTCTCGATACGCCGCTTCGTGGTCGATGCCGAGGATGACGGCATCCGTCTCGACCGCTGGTTCAAACGCCATCTGCCCGATGCCAGTTTCAATATCGTCTCGCGCTGGGCGCGGACGGGGCAATTGCGCGTCGATGGCAAGCGTGCAGCGCCGGGCGACCGTATCGAGGCCGGGCAGGAAATCCGTGTCCCGCCTGCGGAACCCGTTGTCGATACGCGCCCGAAACGGGCACGCCCGCCGATCAGCGAGGAAAGCGCAGAATTCGCACGCAGCCTTGTCATCCACAAGGACAAGGCGGCGCTGGTGATCAACAAGCCGCCGGGGCTCGCCACGCAGGGCGGAACCAAGACCGAAAACCATGTCGACGGGCTTCTCGATGCCCTGTGCTTCGAACTCGATGCCCGGCCAAAGCTGGTGCACCGGCTCGACAAGGACACCAGCGGCGCGTTGCTGCTGGCCAGAACGCCGCGTGCGGCGGCGCATTTCTCCAAGGCCTTTTCCTCGCGCACCGCGCGCAAGGTCTATTGGGCATTGATCGTCGGCGTGCCCGACATTCACGACGGCATCATCGACCTGCCGCTCGCCAAGCAGCCGGGGACGGGCGGCGAGAAGATGCATGTCGACGAGAAGGAAGGCCAGCCCTCGCGCAGCCGCTATCGCGTTGTCGAACGCGCGGGCAATCGTTGCTGCTGGGTGGAGCTGCAGCCCTATACCGGGCGCACGCACCAGTTGCGCGTGCATATGGCGGCGATCGGGCACCCGATTGTCGGCGACGGCAAATATGGCGGCAAGGATGCTTTTCTGACCGGAACGATCAGTCGCAAGATGCACCTGCACGCGCGGCGCATCCGCATCGATCATCCCGATGGCGGGCAGGTCGATGTGCGTGCCGATCTGCCGCCGCACATCGCGGAAAGCTTTGCCGATCTTGGCTTCGATACCGAGATCGGTGACGCGCTGCCGCTCGACGAACCCAAAAAATCCGAAACACCCGAAGCAAAACGCCGCGCCGCCGCCGCGCGCGCCAAGGATGCCCGAAAGGAACGCAAGGGCGAAAGGCGCAGCCGGGGTGAGGTGAAGGCACCGCCGAAAGCCGGGCGCGCAAAGCCCGCTGCGAAGCCCAAGGGGCGCAGGAAATAATGCACCCCAATTCGATATTCCGCCTGAAAGGCAGCGATGCCGATCAACGCGCGACGATGGAAGCGCTGGTGCAGGAAATCGGGTTCGGCATGGTCTTTGCGCAAACGCCCGATGGCCCGCGCGTGGCGCAATCGGCGCTGTTTTCCACCGGTGACGGCGCCGTGCAGTTCCATCTTGCGAATGGCAATGCGCTGACCAGATATCTGGACGGCACCGATGCGCTGGTGGTGGTCAACGGCCCCGACGCCTATATCAGCCCGGACTGGTATGAAGGTGCCAATCAGGTGCCGACATGGAACTATATCAGCCTCGAACTGGAAGGGCCTGTGCGCAGGATGGACGGTGACGGTCTGGCCGCATTGCTCGACGATCTGAGCGCGGTCAATGAGGCTCGACTTGCACCCAAAGCCCCCTGGACGCGCGACAAGATGGATGGCGATTTGTTTGACAAGATGACACGCGCAATCACCGGCTTTGAGATGGAAATTCGCGGCTGGCGCCCCACTTTCAAACTGTCGCAGAACAAACCCGATGCCGACCGCCTGCGGGCAGCCGATGAGCTGGAAAAGCACGGCAAAAGGGCGTTGGCGCATCTTATGCGGGAATGGGTGAAATGAATTGCACGGCTTTTCCTCTCCCCTCCCGCCTGCGGGAGGGGAGAATATGACGCGCCTCGCCATATTCGATTGCGACGGAACGCTGGTCGACAGCCAGGCCAATATCTGCATGGCGATGGAGCATGCCTTTGAAGAAATGGGCATGGCGCCGCCGCCCCGGCATGCGACCCGGCGGATCGTCGGCCTCAGCCTTGTCGAGGCCATGCGGCATTTGCTGCCCGATGCGGAGGAGGCGCTCCATCGCGACATGGCCGAGCGCTACAAGCAGGCTTTCCTGACGCTGCGTGGCAATGGGCTGGTCGACGAACCCTTGTACGATGGCATGGCGGCGGTGCTGAGCGAGTTGGACGAGAGCGGTTGGCTGTTGGGCGTTGCCACCGGCAAATCCGATCGCGGCCTTGAACGCTGCCTCGACCATCATGGCATCAAGGGGCTGTTCGTCACGCTGCAGACCGCAGACAGGCACCCCTCGAAACCGCACCCTTCGATGGTCTGGCAAGCGCTAGTGGATGCGGGTGCGGATCCTGCCAATGCGGTGATGATCGGCGATACGGTTTACGATATCCATATGGGGAAGGCTGCGGGTTGCCGCACCATCGGCGTTTCCTGGGGCTATCATCCGATTGATGAATTGCGCGAAGCCGGAGCAGATCATCTCGTTGAAACAATGGAAGAATTGATTCAGGCATTGGAGGGCAGGGCATGAACAGCGAAGAACGCGAAAAAAAGGCGAAACAGCGCTTCATCACGCTGAATGCAATCCGTTTTTCGGGCGTTTTCCTGGTATTTCTGGGCATTGCCAATATCGGCGGCAAGTTCCTGCCCGAATTTGCCCCTGTGCTGGGCGGGCTTTTCATGCTGCTCGGGATGATCGAATTTTTCTTCATGCCGATTTTGATGAAAATAATCTGGGACCGGCAGGGCATTCGGTAACCGGTTATGCGGCGCTTCTGGAAACAGGTTAGCCTTGAACAGGGCACTTATGGGCATGCGATAAGGCTCGACGCGCGCGCGCTGAAAACGCCGATGCGCAACGAACTCTATCTGCCGACCAGGCCGCTCGCAGATGCTGTCGTTGCCGAATGGGAAACGGTAGGCGAGGTAATCGACCCGGCTGCCATGCCGATGACAGGCTTTGCCAATGCGGCGATCGACCATGTCGCCCCTGATCGCGCGGCATTTGCCGCGTCCATCGCCGCTTATGCCGAAAGCGATGCCTTTTGCTATCGTGCCGAGCCTGACGAACCATTGGCGGCAAAACAGGCCGAGATTTGGGATCCCTGGCTGGATTGGGCGCGCGGGCGTTACGACGTCTCTTTCCAGATTGTGCATGGCGTGTTGCACAAGCCCCAGCCCGAAACGACGCTGGAGAAATTGCGCGCCGCAGTTGTGGCACGCGGCACATTTGAACTGGCGGCCATGGCCAAGCTCGCCCACCTGACCGGATCGCTGGTCGCAGTTCTGGCTATAGTCGAGCAGGCAGGCGATGCCCAAAGCCTGTGGCAGGCAACATGCCTTGAGGAGTTGTGGCAGGAGCAGAATTGGGGCGCGGATTACTGGGCACAAAAGAACCGCGCCGATCGTGAGGCCGAATTTCTTGGCGCCGCGCGATTTCTTGATTTGCTGCGCGCTTAGCTCGCAACGAGATCGCGGACGAAACCGATCAGGCCCTTTTGCCGACGGCGCTTTAAACGCTCAGCAGTCAAAATCTGCCGCACCTGCGCAAAGCAGCGGTCAACATCGTCGTTGATGAGAACATAATCATAGCCATCCCAGTGGCCGATTTCGGATTTTGCCCGCGCCATGCGTTCGTCAATCACGGCATCGCTATCCTGCGCGCGCGCATGCAGCCGCCGTTCGAGTTCTTCGATCGACGGCGGCAGGATGAAAACGCGAACAACGTCTGGCCCGGCTTCCTGATAGAGTTGCTGCGCCCCCTGCCAGTCGATATCGAACAGCACATCGCGGCCTGCGGCCAGTTCGGCCTCTACCGGCTCTTTCGGCGTGCCGTAACGGTGGCCAAAGACATGCGCCCATTCAAGGAATTCGCCGTTGGCCGCCATTGCCTTGAAAGTCGGCACATCGGTGAAATGATAGTGCACCCCATCAATCTCGCCGGGGCGGGGGGGGCGGGTGGTGTAACTGACCGATAGCGCGATCTGCGGTTCCGCCTCCAGCAGCATCCGCGACAATGTCGATTTGCCCGCGCCCGAAGGCGAGGAAAGCACGAACAAGAGCCCGCGGCGTTCGAGTTGGTTGTGGGAACCGGCCATAGCCGCTACTGGTCGAAGAGAGGGCAGGGCGTCAAGCGGGTTTTGGCAATGCAGCCGCTTGAATTTCCGTTCGTGTCGAGCGTAGTCGAGACACCTTTCGGCGCGCATTACTTCAATGCCTCTCGACTTCGCTCGAGGCGAACGGCGTGAAAAGATGGTTTTTGGGGAGAGTTTCTCGCATGAATTGGCCGCTTCGGATCAGCAAGTTCAGCGCACTCATCGCCTTGTTGCTGGTCGTGATTATCGGAGGGATATTATGGTCAATGGGCCGCCCGCCAATCTGTTCCTGTGGCGATGTCAAACTGCTCCACCTCGTCGTGCAATCGAGCGAAAACAGCCAGCATCTGGCGGACTGGTACACGCCGAGCCACATCATCCACGGCTTCCTGTTTTACGGTGCCGGATATTTGCTGCGCCGCAAATGGCCCGCGCTTTTCCCGCTGGGCGTTGCGGTGGCGCTTGCCATATTGGTGGAAGGTGCATGGGAGATTGTCGAAAACTCTTCCGTCATCATTGATCGCTATCGTGAGGTGACGATTTCCTATGGCTACGCCGGTGACAGCATCGTCAATTCGCTCGCCGACATTGCCTGGATGATATTCGGCTTTTTCCTTGCCTCGCGCCTGCCATGGAAGGCGACGCTGGCGCTGGGGCTTGCGATGGAATTGTTCGTCGGCTGGATGATCCGCGACAATCTGGCGCTCAACATATTGATGCTGACGGCACCGCTGGAAAGCGTGAAGGAATGGCAGGCCGGGGCGAGCGGTTATTGGGTGACGGGGAAATAGTCAGCTAAAAACCCAATTTCAGCCGCACGATCAAACGGTTGCTTTACACGCCTCCGGGCAGGCCTGCCGCATCGGGCGCTGCCGTGGCGAAGGACAGGAAAATCGCAAGAATCATCGCGCAGCCTTTCACTCGGCCATAGGCGTCGAGATCAGGCTTTGCGCCTCTTTCGCTTGTCGTACACAGTCTTTGCCAGCAGCGCGCCGCCGACAAGCAGAGCCCCGGGGATTGATCGCGTTGCAATCCGCGTTGCAGCGATGCCAAGGCCAGCGCCCAAAATCCCGTGGCCGCGCCTGCGCCCGACGGCCTCTCCGACAACGGCTCCGGCAATGGTTTTCAACAGGGGCATGTGGATAACTCCTTTTTCCACAGGGTGGTGTGGATAATTACACCATATTCTCTGCCCTGACATGGGCCTCGAAAGTGGCTTCGTCAACCAGCCCGAGCGCCAGCGCGGATTGTTTGAGCGTCAGCCCGTTCTGGTGTGCATGCTTGGCGATTTTTGCCGCATTGTCATAGCCGATCACCGGCGCCAGCGCGGTGACCAGCATCAGCGAACGCTCAACCAGTTCGGCGATCCGCTCGCAATTGGGCTCCAGCCCTTCGACGCAGTTTTTGGCGAATGTCTCCATGCCGATGCTCAGCAGTTCGACAGAGCGTAGCACATTGGCGCCGATCAGCGGCTTGAAGACGTTAAGTTCCAGATGCCCCTGCATCCCTCCCACGGTCACCGCCTGATGGTTGCCGATCACTTGCGCCGCGACCATCGTCAGCATTTCGCACTGCGTCGGGTTGACCTTGCCCGGCATGATCGAACTGCCCGGTTCGTTTTCGGGCAGGTTCAGTTCGCCAAGGCCCGAACGGGGGCCACTGCCCAGCAGGCGAATGTCGTTGGCGATCTTGGTGAGGGCCACGGCAAGAGTGTTGAGTTGCCCATGGAACGATACCAGCCCGTCATGCGTGGCCAGCGCCTCAAACTTGTTCGCTGCCGGGCTGAACGGGATGTCGGTCGCCAAGCTGACCTCGGCGGCGATGGCGACGTCAAAACCTGCAGGTGCATTGAGGCCGGTGCCCACCGCCGTCCCGCCCTGTGCCAGTTTCTGCATATTGTGCAGTACCGCGCCTTCGATGCGGTTTTTCGCTGCGATCAGCTGCGCGACATAACCCGAAAATTCCTGCCCCAACGTCAGCGGGGTTGCGTCCTGCAGATGGGTGCGCCCGATCTTGACGATACCGGCCCAGGCCACGACCTTGGCTTCGAGCGCGCCGGTCAGCCGGGCGAGCGCAGGCAGCAACTGCCGGTGTGTTGCAAGCGCGACGGCGATATGGATCGCGGTCGGGAAACTGTCGTTCGACGACTGCCCCATATTGACATGATCGTTGGGATGCACCGGCGATTTGCCGCCGCGCGTACCCGCCAGCGCTTCGTTGGCAATGCCTGCGATTACCTCGTTGACGTTCATGTTCGATTGCGTGCCGCTGCCCGTCTGCCAGATGGTCAGCGGGAACTGGTCATCGTGCTGTCCGGCAAGGATTGCATCGGCAGCGGCGACGATTGCATCGGCAATGGGCGTCGGCATCGTGCCCGACGCCTTGTGGACGAGCGCCGCCGCGCGCTTCACATGGGCAAGTCCGTGGACAATCCCCATCGGCATCCGCTCATGCGGAGGGAAGGGGAAATTGCCGATGCTGCGCTGCGTCTGCGCCCCCCAATAGGCGCTGGCGGGAACCTCTATCGGGCCGAAGCTGTCGGTTTCGGTGCGGGTTTCCCCGGTCACTTCTTCCGCCCGAAATCCACCGTCACAACGTTCGAGCCGTCCTCCTGCTCGACACTCGGACCGTCATTTTCCGCTTTGTCGTGCGGTTCCGGGCCGGATTCGGCATCGACATGGAATTGCAGCGCGAAATCGACGGCCGGGTCGACAAAGGCGGTGATGGCGGAGAAGGGGATGTGCAGGTGCGCCGGAACCTGGCTGAATGACAGGCCAACCTCGAAATAATCCTCGCCGACCTTCAGGTCCCAATATTTGTGCTGCATCACAACGGTCATTTCATCGGGGAAACGCTCCATCAGATGCACCGGGATGGCAACGCCGGCCGCGCGCGTCTTGAAGGTGATGTAGAAATGATGGTCGCCGGGAAGGCCGCTGACGGCTATTTCACCCAGCACGCGACCAACCACTGCGCGCAAGGCTTCCTGCACGACATCGTCATAGGGAATCAGGCTGTCTGTGGCGTCGTCGCTCATGCGCGCCTTGGTGGACTGACCGCGCGTTGAAATCAAGATGAACTTTAGCCGCGGAAAGGCGCGCAGGCTTGCACTCGGCCATTATCGGCCTATAGCGCACAGCCATGCGCACCGCCTCGATCAACCGGAACACCAAGGAAACCGAAATTGCGGTCGGGGTGAATCTCGACGGCACCGGACAATATGATATTTCGACCGGAATCGGCTTTCTCGATCATATGATCGAGCAGTTTTCGCGCCATTCGATGATCGATATTATATGCCGCATCAAGGGCGACCTGCATGTCGACCAGCACCACACGGCAGAGGATAGCGCGATTGCCATCGGGCAGGCGATCCTGAAGGCGCTGGGCGACAAGGGCGGGATCATGCGTTATGGCAGCGCCTATTCGCCGATGGATGAGACGCTGAGCCGCGTGGCGCTCGATATTTCGGGGCGGCCCTATTTCGTGTGGAAGGCAGGCTTCACACAGGAACGGCTTGGCGAGATGGATACCGAGCTGTTCGAGCACTGGTTCCATTCGATTGCCGATGCCGTAGGGCTGACGCTGCATATCGAGCTGCTTTACGGCAAGAACAACCACCATATTGCCGAGAGCATCTATAAGGGCTTTGCCCGCGCGATGCGGCAGGCGGTGGAGATCGACCCGCGCAAGGGCGGCGCTATCCCTTCGACCAAGGGGATATTGGGTGGCTGAGAGCATCGCGCTGATCGATTATGGCGCGGGCAATCTCCAGTCAGTTCGAAACGCGCTGAAGGCTGCAGGGGCGGCAGACATTGCCGTCACCGCCGATCCCGACGCGGTGGCGCGGTCGGGGCGTGTCGTGCTCCCCGGCGTCGGGGCGTTTGCGCATTGCATGGAAGGCGTCTCGGGCATCGACGGGATGATCGAGGCACTGGAGCAACGCGTATTGCGCGATGGGGCGCCGTTTCTGGGTATTTGCGTCGGGATGCAACTCCTCGCCGATGAAGGGGTCGAGCATGGCAGCACCAGGGGGCTGGGCTGGATAAGCGGCACGGTGCGCGCAATCGAGCCGACACCGGGCCTGAAAGTGCCGCATATGGGCTGGAACGATGTGAGCCCGTCGCGCCCGCACCCCGTCGTCGAACGCGGCGAGGCCTATTTCCTCCACGGCTATCATTTCGACGCATCTGACCCGGACGATGTACTCGCGACCACCGATCATGGCGGCCCACGCGTCGCGGCGGTGGCAAAGGACAATATCCTCGGGGTGCAATTTCACCCCGAAAAGAGCCAGAACTATGGAATAGCAACCCTCGCCCGCTTTCTGGAGTGGATGCCGTGATAGCTACTGCATATTGTCTTAGGTTCTTCGGGTGAGTCCAATTTGATGTCACCCGAAGCACCAAAGAACCAAAGCAGAAAGAAGGGTTTATGATAGTCTTTCCCGCAATCGATCTCAAAGGCGGCCAGGTCGTCCGCCTTGCCGAGGGTGATATGGACCGGGCGACGGTCTATGCCGACGATCCGGCGGCGCAGGCGCTGCTCTTCGCCGAGGCTGGGGCGGAACATCTGCATGTCGTCGATCTCGATGGCGCCTTTGCGGGCAAGCCCGAAAATGCAGAGGCGGTCGAATATATCATCGAGAATTTCCCCGGCTATGTGCAACTGGGCGGCGGCATCCGTAACCGCGAGACGGTGGAGCGCTGGTTCGATCTGGGCGTCGCGCGGCTTGTGATCGGCACGGCGGCGCTCAAAGACCCACAGTTCGTCAAGGATATGGCGCGCGAATTCGAAAATGGCATCGTCGTTGCCGTCGATGCGCGCGACGGCTTTGTTGCGACCGAGGGCTGGGCGGAAAAATCGGATATGCCGGTGATTGATCTGGCCCGCCGGTTCGAGGATGCAGGCGTTGCCAGCCTGCTATTCACCGATGTCGGACGCGACGGGATGCTGACCGGCTGCAACATCGACGCGACGGTCAATCTCGCGCGTTCGGTCAATATTCCGGTGATAGCCAGCGGCGGCGTGAAGGGCATCGACGAAATCCACGTCCTTGCGCTGCACGCGCAGGACGGGATAGAGGGCGTGATTACCGGGCGCGCAATTTATGACGGGCGGCTGGATCTGGCGACTGCGATCAGGATGGCAAATCGGGGATGACCGTCCGCATCCGCGTCATTCCCTGTCTCGACGTTGCCAATGGCCGGGTGGTCAAGGGCGTCAATTTCGTCGATCTCAAGGACGCCGGCGATCCGGTCGAGCAGGCCAAGGCCTATGATGCGGCGGGCGCGGATGAACTTTGCTTCCTCGACATAACCGCCAGCCATGAGGGGCGCGACACGATCCTCGATGTTGTTCGCCGTACCGCCGAAGTCTGCTTCATGCCGCTGACCGTTGGCGGCGGGGTGCGGAGCAGCGAGGATGCGCGCGCGTTGCTGCTCGCAGGGGCCGACAAGGTTGCTGTAAACAGCGCGGCGGTCGCCCGGCCCGAAGTGGTGGCTGACATCGCGGAGCGCTTCGGCAGCCAGTGCGTCGTCGCCTCGGTCGATGCAAAGCGTTGGTCGGACGGGCGCGATGGCTGGGAGATTTTCACCCATGGCGGGCGCAAGCCGACCGGGATCGATGCCGTCGAACATGCGCTGAAGCTGGCCGAACTGGGTGCGGGCGAACTGCTGGTCACCAGCATGGACCGCGACGGCACGAAAATCGGCTTCGATCTCGATCTAACCCGCACGATTGCCGATGCCGTCGATGTGCCCGTAATCGCCAGCGGCGGGGTGGGCACGCTCGACCATCTGGTCGAAGGCGTGACCAAAGGCCATGCGAGCGCGGTGCTTGCTGCTTCCATCTTCCATTTCGGCACCTACAGCATCGCCGAAGCCCATGCGGCGCTCAGAGCGGCGGGATTGCCCGCACGCGGTTGATCGACGCGCGGCGCTGCTTCAGACCTGCGACGATTTTTCCCATGCGAGCGTCGCCAGAGCCTTGAAATCGCTTTCGCGCAAAAAGGTAGCAAAACCGGCGGCGAGCCCGTTCAAATCCAGCTTCCGCGCTTTCGGGGTTTCGACATAGGCATCGCAGAGCTTTCGAAAGGCGGCATCGCCCATTGCGCGCCGCAGTTCGGAAAACGCATGTTCCAGGACGCGCAACCGCGCGCGGTGGATCGTGGTGGCATGGATGCGAAACGCTTCAATCACACGCTCCGGTGGGCCCTCGAACAGGCCGGGGTCAACGCTGCCCGGGCCTTCATTGATCGCATGGATCATCCGCGCTTGCGTCTTGTCAGCTATCGGCATGGCGCGGCGCAGCAGCAAGGGTGAGCAATCGGTCGGCTTTCTGTGCCTCCGCGATCAGCACCGCATATTCAGGGACGTCATTGTCCCATTCGATGATTGTCGGCTTTGGGCCCGCTTGCGCCAGAAAACGCGCAAATCCGTCCCATACGGATGCCCCAACCGTGCTGGCATGATCGTCGATCAGAAATGTTCCGGCGGAGGTATATTGCGTCGCATGGCCGGAAAGATGCACTTCGGCCACCCAGTCGGGGTCGATCCGATCTATCCAGTCGCCCCATGTGCCGCCCAGATTACCGATGGTGACGATGATGTTGTTTATATCGAGCAGCAAACCGCACCCGGTTTGCTGTATCAGCCGGGCAAGAAATTCCGCCTCGTGCATTTCGCTATGGTGCCAGCCCAGATAGCGTGCCGGGTTCTCGATCCACAGCTGGCGACCAAGCCGATCCTGAACAATGTCGATTTGCGTTGCAAAATGGTCGAGCATTTCAGCCGTGTAGGCAATCGGCAGCAAGTCGGGCAGGCGGTTGTGCGCATCGCCTGAAAAACTCAGATGATCCGAAACAGCAGCGGGCGGGCAGAGCGCACATAGACGCGCCAGCCGGTCAAGATCGGCCCGGTTCAATCCGTCGGGACTGCCCAGCGATAACCCCACCGAATGGAAACTGATGGGGATATGTTCGCCAAAATGCCGGATACGGTCGAGCGCCGCACCGCGCGACGCATTCTCGCCGCTGCCGAAATAATTTTGCGGATGCACTTCGATCCAGCCTGGGCCGTCTCCCCTTTGCACCGCGAGCAGGCAATCGTCAAAATGCTGTGCTTTCAGGCTGATTCCGGCGCGGTTCGACGGCGGGCAGTGCATATCTGAAACATAGCAGCGTGGCCCGAATGGGGAAGCCTCGATTTTTTCTGAGGCCAGCCCTTGACGACGGGCGGCAAATCCCTATTTCGCGCTCGTTAGCACTCGCAAAGAGTGAGTGCTAATTGTGTTTCAGGCGTCAGGGAGGGCGCTTTTTCGTTCCCCCTTGCGCAATCAACCCAAGCTAGGAAGGCATGTCATGAAATTTCGTCCGTTGCATGACCGCGTCCTCGTCCGTCGTGTCGAGGCAGAAGAAAAAACCGCTGGCGGGATCATCATCCCCGATAGCGCCAAGGAAAAGCCGCAAGAAGGCGAAGTCGTCGCTGTTGGCGAAGGCGCGTACAACGAAGATGGCGACCGCATCAAGCCGGACGTCAAGGCTGGTGACAAGATCCTGTTCGGCAAATGGTCGGGCACCGAAGTGAAGATCGACGGCGAAGAACTGCTGATCATGAAGGAATCGGACATCCTTGGAATCGTCGGCTGACCGATAGCCGCATAGGGGGGTGGGTATGCCCTCTACTTTCTGAAGAATCCGCCATTTTTGAAGGAATATGAACATGGCTGCAAAAGACGTGAAATTTGGCCGCGACGCGCGTGAGCGCATCCTGCGCGGTGTCGATATCCTCGCCGACGCGGTGAAGGTTACCCTCGGCCCCAAGGGCCGCAATGTCGTGATCGACAAGAGCTTTGGCGCACCCCGCATCACCAAGGACGGCGTCACCGTCGCCAAGGAAATCGAACTGAAGGACAAGTTCGAAAATATGGGTGCCCAGATGCTGCGCGAAGTGGCCAGCAAAGCCAACGACGCTGCCGGTGACGGCACCACCACCGCGACCGTTCTCGCCCAGGCGATCGTGCGCGAAGGCATGAAGTCGGTTGCCGCCGGCATGAACCCGATGGATCTGAAGCGCGGTATCGACCAGGCTGTGACCGCAGTTGTCGCCGACCTCAAGGGCCGTTCGACCCCGGTTGCCGGTTCGTCGGAAATCGCCCAGGTCGGCATCATCTCGGCCAATGGCGACAAGGAAGTCGGCGAAAAGATCGCCGAAGCCATGGAAAAGGTCGGCAAGGAAGGCGTAATCACCGTCGAAGAAGCCAAAGGCCTCGAATTCGAACTCGACGTTGTCGAAGGCATGCAGTTCGATCGCGGGTACCTGTCGCCCTACTTCATCACCAACACCGAAAAGATGTCGGTCGAACTCGAAAATCCGTACATCCTGATCCACGAAAAGAAGCTGTCGAACCTGCAGGCGATGCTGCCGGTTCTGGAAGCTGTGGTGCAGGCAGGCCGTCCGCTGCTGATCATCGCCGAAGACGTTGAAGGCGAAGCGCTCGCAACGCTGGTGGTCAACAAGCTGCGCGGCGGCCTGAAGATCGCTGCCGTCAAGGCTCCCGGCTTTGGCGATCGTCGCAAGGCGATGCTCGAAGACATCGCGATCCTGACCAAGGGCGAAATGATTTCCGAAGACCTCGGCATCAAGCTGGAGTCGGTCACGCTCGGCATGCTCGGCCAGGCCAAGCGCGTCACCATCGACAAGGACAACACCACCATCGTCGACGGTGCCGGTGAAGCCGATGCCATCAAGGGCCGCGTCGAAGCAATCCGTGCGCAGATCGAAACCACCACCAGCGACTATGACCGCGAAAAGCTGCAGGAACGTCTTGCCAAGCTCGCGGGCGGCGTTGCCGTGATCAAGGTTGGCGGTGCGACCGAAGTCGAAGTGAAGGAACGCAAGGACCGCGTCGACGACGCGCTGCACGCAACCCGCGCGGCTGTCGAAGAAGGCATCGTCCCCGGCGGCGGCACGGCTCTGCTCTATGCAACCAAGGCTCTCGACGGCCTCAAGGGTGCGAATGACGACCAGACCCGCGGTATCGACATCATCCGCAAGGCCATCATGGCGCCGGTTCGCCAGATTGCGGAAAATGCCGGTCATGACGGTGCGGTTGTCTCGGGCAACCTGCTGCGCGAAGGCAAGGAAGAGCAGGGTTTCAACGCTGCGACCGACACCTACGAAAACCTCAAGGCTTCGGGCGTCATCGATCCGACCAAGGTTGTGCGCACCGCGCTGCAGGATGCCGCTTCGGTCGCCGGCCTGCTGATCACCACCGAAGCAACCATCGCGGACGCTCCGGAAGACAAGGCCCCGGCAATGCCGATGGGCGGCGGCATGGGCGGCATGGGCGGAATGGACTTCTGATCCACTCCGTTCAGCCTCGCGCTGACACACAAAGGGCCGGTGGGGAAACTCACCGGCCTTTTTTGTTACGGCAAAGTCACCTATTGGAATGCCCGTGTCCCGTCTGATCCTGTTCAACAAACCCTATGGCGTGCTGTCGCAATTCACCGATCGCGGCGGCGAGGGCGCGCGGGCGACGCTTTCGGATCATCTCGATATCCCCGCTGTCTATCCGGCAGGCAGGCTCGACCGCGATAGCGAGGGACTTTTGCTGCTGACCAATGACGGGCGCTTGCAGGCGCGGATATCCGAGCCGAAGTTCAAGATGCCCAAACGCTATCTGGTGCAGGTGGAAGGCGATATTGGTGCGGATGCCCTCGACCAGTTGCGAAAGGGCGTCCGCCTCAAGGATGGCATCACCTTGCCCGCCGAAGCGGACCGTATCGCCGAACCCGCCTTATGGCCGCGCGATCCGCCGGTGCGGTTTCGCAAGTCGGTGCCCGATTGCTGGATCGCGCTGACCATCAGCGAAGGCCGCAACCGGCAGGTGCGCCGGATGACGGCGGCTGTGGGCTTTCCCACGCTCCGGCTTGTGCGCTGGTCGGTCGGCGACTGGACGGTCGAAGGGCTTGCGCCGGGTGAGTGGCGCGAAATCCGGGTTTAGCGGTCAACCGTCGAGCGCGTAGCCGACCGATCGGATCGTGCGGATCGGATCGTCCTTGCCCGCAAGCTCTATCGCACTGCGCAGGCGGCGGATGTGCACATCAACGGTGCGCAGTTCGATATCGCTGTCATGCCCCCAAACCGCGTCGAGTAACTGGCTGCGCGACTGGGCCCGGCCAGGCCGTTCCATGAAGTGGCGCAACAGGCGGAATTCGGTCGGACCGAGTGCAATCTGTGCACCGTCGCGTTTCACGCGCACGGCAACCGGGTCCAGTTCCAGATCACCGACGACCAGCGTGCTGCCGGTGACTGCGGGCCGCGTCCGCCGCAGCACTGCTTCGACCCGGGCGCGCAGTTCGCGGGGGGAAAAGGGCTTGGTGACATAATCGTCTGCCCCGGTTTCAAGACCGCGGATGCGATCCTCTTCCTCACCGCGCGCGGTCAGCATGATGATCGGGATTGCAGCGGTTTCCTTGCCTTTGCGCAACCGGCGGCAGACTTCGATGCCGGGCAGTTGCTCGATCATCCAGTCTAGAATGATGATATCGGGATGAAATTCCTCGGCGATCAGCAGTGCCTCCTCGCCATCGACTGTCTGTTCAACTTCGAATCCGGCGCTTTCAAAGGTCCATGAAAGCAGCTCGGCAAGCGCGGGTTCATCTTCGACGATGAGGATTTTCGGGGTCATTCGTCGTCCTCGACACGGGTGCCGCTGCGATCGGTGAAATAGCGCCCGGTCGCTGCATAATAGACCATCTCGGCGACATTGGTGGCATGATCGCCGATCCGTTCCAGATTGCGCGCGATGAACAGCAGGTGCGCCGCCGTGCTGATCGTGGCGGGGTTCTCCATCATGTGTGATACGAGGTTGCGGAACAGGCTGTTGTAGAAATTGTCGAGCTTTTCGTCGCGCGCGATGACCTCAACGGCAAGGTGCGCATCGCGTGCCGCATAGGCGTTGAGGATGTCGCGCACCATGCCCTGCGCAATATCGGCCATGGCAGGGATCAACGTCAGCGGTTCGATGGAGCCCTTGGCCCCAAGCTCGCCAACGCGCTTGGCAATGTTCTTCGCATAATCGCCGATACGTTCGACCACGCCCGAAATCTTGAGCGCCGCGATCACGTCGCGCAGATCATCGGCCATCGGCGCGCGCAGGGCGATAATGCGAATTGCGAGCTGGTCGACCTCTGCCTCAAGGGCATCAAGCTTCGCATCCGAAGCGACGACCAGCCCCGCCTTGGCTTCATCGCGGTTGACCAGCGCGTCGATGGCATCGGCAATCGCCACCTCGGCCAGACCGCCCATTTCGGCAATCAGGCCGCGCAGCCGGCTGATATCCTCGTCAAATGCCTTTACTGTATGGTTGTCTGCCATGTCTGGTCCTTATCCGTAACGACCGGTAATATAGTCTTTGGTGCGTTCTTCGCGCGGGTTGGTGAAGATGGTCGAAGTCTCGCCATATTCGACGACCGAACCCAGATGGAAAAAGGCGGTGCGCTGCGAAACGCGCGCGGCCTGTTGCATCGAGTGGGTGACGATGACGATGGCGTAGCGTCCTTTCAGTTCGTCGATCAGTTCCTCGATGCGCGCCGTGGCGATCGGATCGAGCGCCGAGCAGGGTTCGTCCATCAAAATGACTTCGGGGCTGACCGCGATGGCGCGCGCGATGCACAGCCGCTGCTGCTGGCCGCCCGACAACGCGGTTCCGGCGTCGGACAGCCGGTCCTTCACCTCGTCCCAAAGCCCGGCGCGGCGCAGCGATTTCTCGACAATCGCATCCATGTCGGTCTTGCTGGCGGCCAACCCGTGAATCCGCGGGCCGTAAGCGACATTTTCGTATATCGATTTGGGAAACGGGTTGGGCTTTTGGAACACCATGCCCACGCGTGCACGCAACTGCACGACGTCCATGCCGCTCGCATAGATATCCTTGCCATCCAGTTCGATGGCCCCCTCGACGCGGCAGGACGGGATGGTGTCGTTCATGCGGTTCAGCGTCCGCAAAAAGGTCGACTTGCCGCAGCCCGAAGGGCCGATAAAGGCCGTGACATGTTCGGTCGCGATATCGATCGAGACATCGCGGATGGCCTGTTTGTCGCCGTAAAACACGTTTACGCTGCGGGCGGATATTTTGAGGTTTGGGGTATCTGACATGGTTTACCAGCGGGTTTCGAATTTGTTGCGAAGATAGATGGCGACGCCGTTCATGGCGATCAGCACGAACAATAGCACAATGATCGCGGCAGATGTGTTCTGGACGAAACCCTGATCGACTTCGTCCGACCAGAGGAAAATCTGCATCGGCAACACCGACGAGGGATCGGTGATGCCGCCCGGCGGGGTGGAAACGAAAGCGCGCATCCCGATCATCAGCAGCGGTGCAGTCTCGCCCAGCGCGCGGGCCATGCCGATGATCGTGCCGGTCAGGATTCCGGGCAGTGCGAGCGGCAGGACATGGTGGAACACGGTCTGCACCTTGCTGGCACCCACGGCGAGGGCGGCATCGCGGATCGACGGCGGAACGGCCTTGATGGCATTGCGCCCGGAGATCACGATGACCGGCATCGTCATCAGCGCGAGTGTCATCCCGCCGACAAGTGGTGAGGAGCGTGGCAGGTGCATGAACTGGATGAACACCGCGAGGCCGAGCAGGCCGAAGATGATCGAGGGCACCGCCGCGAGGTTGTTGATCGACACCTCGACCCAGTCGACCCAGCGCGCGCGGGGGGCGAATTCTTCGAGATAGATCGCGGCGAGCACGCCCATCGGGAAAGCCAGCGCCAGCGTGACCAGCATGGTCCAGAGCGAACCCTTGACCGCGCTCCACACGCCCGCCGTTGCCGGATCGGTGGAGTCCGAACCGGAGAGGAAGCTCCAGTCGAGCCCGGCGATGCCGTTTTTCAGCATCGTGAACAGCAGCACGGCGAGGAACAGCATCGACAGGACGATGGCTGCAAAACCCAGCGCCTTGAAACGCCGCTCGGCGGCATAGCGCTTGTTGAGGCGCGCGGTCGCTTCGGGGGATTGCCAGTTACTCATAAGCCTCCCGGAAGCGCTTCACGACGCGCAGCGCAACAATGTTGAGGATGAGCGTGACGATGAACAACACCAGACCCAGCGCAAAGGCCGACAATGTGGTCGGATGATCGAAACTGCCTTCGCCGGTGAGCAGTGCGGCAATCTGGTAGGTCACGGTGGTCATGCGCTCGAACGGATTGGCCGACAGGTTGGCTGAGGCACCCGCCGCCATATAGACAATCATCGTTTCGCCGATCGCGCGGCTGATGGCGAGCATGATGCCTGCGACAATGCCGGGTAACGCGGCAGGAATCAGAACCTTCTTGATCGTCTCTGAAGTCGTCGCCCCCATGGCGAGCGAGCCGTCGCGCATGGCTTGCGGCACGGCGGCGATGCTGTCGTCCGCCATCGAGGAGACAAAGGGGATGATCATCACGCCCATGACCAGACCCGCCGCCAGCGCGCTTTCCGTCGAGGCATTGGTGATGCCGATGGCCAGCGCGAGGTCGCGGATGAACGGAGCGGCGGTCAGAGCCGCGAAATAGCCGTAAACAACGGTGGGAATCCCCGCGAGGATTTCAAGCATCGGCTTCAGGACGCTGCGCGCGCGCGGGTTCGCATATTGGGTGAGGTAAATCGCACTCATCAACCCGAACGGGATTGCCACCAGCATCGCGATGATCGCGCCGATGAAGAAGGTGCCCCAGAACAGCGGCACAGCGCCCAGATCGTCGCCCATGTCCGAGGTCGGTGAGGCCATGGTATCGGGCGTCCAGTTGGTCCCGAACAGGAAATCGACCGGGCTGACCATCGCAAAGAAGCGCGCCGATTCAAAGATCAGCGAGGCGATGATGCCCATAGTGGTGATGATCGCAATGAAAGAGGCCAGCAGCAGCGCGCCGAGCACGATACGCTCAATCTTGGTGCGTGCCGGAAAGCCCGCCTTGATCCGCGTATATCCGAAAGCGAGGCCAGCCAGCGCGACGACTATGGCGAGCACCGCACCGATCCAACCGAACCTGGTCTGTGCCGTAGAAACGGCTGGAACGAGTTGCCGGGCGACCGGATCGGAAACAAAGGCGTTCGGGTTATTTGCCAGCGCAAAGGCTTCGTTGAGAATGGTATTGCGCTCGAATTCGAATGCCGGAAGCTGGGCCGCCGCCGGATCGGCAAGGATTGCGCCGTGGATCAGGCCGGGTGAAATCAGCGACCAGATCCAGATGACAATCAATGCCGGAACGATGGTCCAGATCGCCGCGTACAGGCCATAATGGCCCGGCAAAGCAAGCTTTAGCTTGCCTGCGACCGGCGCAAAATGCGCCGAGCGTGCGCGCGACATGGCCCAGGCGATAACGCCAAGGCCAATCACGCTGATCAAGACAAAGGATATCGGCATATGTCCGGCATTCCGGCTTATTTGAGGCCGCTTGCGTCCAGCAATGTCATCTTGGCGACGACATCGGCATTTTTCGTCCGAACATCCTCCGGAGCGACGACCATGCCCTTCGCCTTCAGATATCCGTCCATGCCCCACGCCTTCGCAAATTCATTGAGGAACGGCGTGAGCGACTTGATCGCCTTCACATGTGCCGCCTTCACATAAAGGTAGAGCGGACGGGCGCCGGGATAGGAGAAATCCGAAACGCTTTCATAAGTGGGCATCACCCCCGACATCGGGATGCCTTTGATCTTCGCCATATTCTCTTCGAGGAAAGAGAAGCCGAAAATCCCGATGGCTTTCGGGTTGGCGGCGATCTTCTGCACGATCAGATTGTCATTTTCACCCTGTTCGACATAAGCGCCGTCTGTGCGCACCTTGGTGCACAATTCATTGTGCGTGTCCTTGTCGCTATCTTTAAGTGCCTTCATCGCCGGGTCGGATTCACAACCTTTGGTCAGGATCAGTTCGGCAAGCGCATCGCGCGTTCCCGATGTTGACGGCGGGCCGTAAACCATGATGGGGATTGCGGGCAGGGCAGGGTTCACTTCGTTCCAGTTCTTCGCCGCCTGCGGTTTACCAAATGGCGTGGCGGCGAGTGCCTTGTAAACGTCTTCAGGCGTCAGCTTCATTTCCGGGCCGTTGGTGGCTTCGGCAAAGGCGATGCCGTCAAGTCCGATCTGGACTTCGATGATGTCCTTGACGCCGTTCTTGACGCAATCTTCATGCTCCGATTTCTTCATTCGGCGCGAGGCCATTTCGATATCGGGATGCTGTGCGCCCACGCCGCCGCAGAACAGCTTCATACCTGCACCGGTCCCTGTCGATTCGATGACAGGCGATTTCATGCCGGGATTGGCCTTGACAGTCGCTTCGGCGACTGCGGTTGCAAAAGGATAAACAGTCGAGGAGCCGACAACGCGCAGGAAATCGCGATTTTCGCCGCTTCCACCTCCGCATGCTGAAACTGTCAGTGCGGTGGCCGAAGCCAGTGCGATTGGACCCCATTTGCGCATTGCATAAAACCTTTCACCTTCGTGACTAGCCCGCCAAATGCGACAATCATGTTACAGTTTTGAGACTCAGACCGATTTATCCTGCGGAAGCATGATCGTTGCAGTGGTGCCTTCGCCCTGGCGGCTGCTGATGTCAAAGCGGCCACGGTGCCGTTCGACGATATGCTTGACGATGGCAAGGCCAAGCCCGGTTCCCCCTGCAGCGCGGCTGCGACCGGTATCGGCGCGATAGAATCGCTCGGTGAGCCGCGGCAGATGCTCGGGCGCGATACCCTCACCATGGTCGGTGATTGCGAGGGTCAGCCAGCCGCGATCGCTGGCTTCCAGTTGAACGGTAGTGCCCTTGTCGGAGCCGCCATATTTCTCTGCATTATCCACCAGATTGCGGATAACCTGCGCAAGTTGGGCGTGATCGCCGGTCACATGCGCCTTGTCGGCATTGGTGATGAAATTCACCTCGATCTCGCGCAGGCGCTCGCCGATGACTTCGCGACAGAGGCTGACCATTTCGATCTGGTCTGACGGTGCTTCATGGCGGATCGCTTCGATCCGCGACAGCGACATCAGGTCGGACACAAGCGACTGCATCCGCGTCGCTTCGCGCTTGATTATGTCGAGGAAACGCTGCCTCGTGGCGGCATCTTCGCCAGCTTTCGGATCGGACAGCGTTTCGACATAGCCCAATATGGCGGTCAGCGGCGTACGCAGCTCATGGCTGGCGTTGGCAACGAAATCGGCATGTGCGCGGGCGACGCTGACCTGCACGGACTGGTCCTGCAGCGAAATCAGCCGATTGTTGTCTGCCAGCGGGCTGCAAACCATTTCCCAAACGCTGCCGCGCACCGACAGCCCCGAAATCTTGGCACGCCCACCCTCCGGGGATTTTATCAGTTTAAGGGCTTCCGGATCACGCAGCGCTATGCGGATATCCTGACCCTCTATGTGGCCGCCGAGCAGTGCCTTTGCCGCAGCATTGGCGAAATTGACCCTGTCGCCCTGAACGAGCAGGATCGGAATTTCGATCAGCGACAGCAACTGTTTTGCATATTCGGCCATGTTTTCATTCTAACAAAAAGGAAATGTTCCTCAATCAGGAACGGGATGCGCCGGAAATCAGAGGATTTCCGGCAAGAACCCACAAGCAATTATATTCAGCCCAACGTTACAGTTTAACGACGACAATATTACAACTAAACGACGTGGCAAGAGGGCGATTCGCGCCCCGGAAGGTTCAGCGTTCAGGGGGAAATATGTTCGCTTGGTTTCAAAAGCTGTTGCCGCGCACCGGCAATTTTTTCGAACAGTTCGAAGCGCATGGCAAAACCATTGTTGCCAGCTCGCAAGCGCTTGCAAAACTTGTCCGCGGCGGTCCGGATATTGCCTTGCATATCAAGACCATCGAAGATGAAGAGCATAAGGCGGACGATATCATTCGGGACGTTTTGCAGGATGTACGCCGCATATTCCTGACGCCCTTCGATCGCGGTGCCATTACGGCTTTGATCGGGGTAATGGACGACGCCGTTGACCAGATGCAGCAGACGGCCGGCGCTGTTGAGCTTTACGACGTGACCAGCTTCACCCCCGAAATGGTGGGAATGGCCGACATCATCGTTGAGGCTTCGGCAATCATCGACCAGGCACTGCCATTGCTGCGCGACGTGACCGGCAATGCAAGGCCGCTGCACGAAATGACCGCGCGTCTGGTGAGGCTGGAGGGCGATGCCGACAAGCTGAATTTCGACGGCTTGCGCAAGGCGTTCAAGGAGCATGGCAAAAGCGATCCGACGCAGTTCGTTGTCGTCAACGAAATCTATCGCCATCTCGAAAAGGTCTGTGACAAGTTCGAGGATGTCGCGAACCAGATTGACGGCCTCGTCATCGATCACGCCTGAGCCGGGAGGCCGTTCATGGAAATCGCCTTTCCGCTGCTCGTTGGTCTGGTCATCCTCGCGTTGCTGTTCGACTTTTTGAACGGCCTGCATGACGCCGCCAATTCGATTGCCACAATCGTATCGACCAAGCTGCTCAAGCCGTTTCATGCGGTGATGTTTGCGGCCTTCTTCAACTTTGCCGCTTATTTTCTGACGCTCTATTTTCCGTGGCTGCACAAGGTTGCGGACACCATCGGAAAGGGCCTGATCGACAAGGATCTGGTGACGCCAGCGGTAGTCTTTGGTGCACTTTGCGGCGCCATGTTCTGGAATATCCTGACCTGGGTGAAGGGCATCCCATCTTCATCGTCGCACGCGCTTGTCGGCGGCCTCATCGGGTCTGGCGTTGCCGCCAACGGAGTTGGCGCGGTCCAATGGGCAGGCCTCAACAAGACCGTTATCTTCATTTTCCTGTCACCCACGCTGGGCATGATTCTGGCGATGCTGGTGATGCTGGTAAGTTCGTGGGCGCTGCGCAACGCGACGGCGAGCAAGGCAGAAAGCGGCATGAAGGCGATGCACATCATGTCTTCGGCGGCTTATTCGCTCAGCCATGGATTGAATGACGCGCAGAAAACGATGGGGATCATCGCGGTGCTGCTATATTCAACCGGCTATTTGCAGGGTGAATTCCATGTGCCGCACTGGGTGGCTATCAGCTGCTATGTTGCGATTGGCCTCGGAACGGCTTGCGGCGGCTGGAAGATAATTGAGACGATGGGAACCAAGATAACGAAGCTTTCGCAGCATCAGGGTTTCAGCGCATCGCTTGGCGGCTCGATCATGCTGTTCACCGCTTCGGCTTTGGGAATCCCGGTATCGACGACGCACACCATTACCGGTGCGGTAATTGGCGCCGGAACTGCGCGGCGTGCTTCGGCGGTGCGTTGGGGTGTTGCCAGCAATCTGCTGACCGCATGGGTGCTTACGGTGCCTGCATCGGCCGCAGTTGGCGCAAGCTTCTATCTGCTCACGCGATTGTTCTAAGCCGGATTAAACCAAAACGAAGCGGCGGATAATTGAATCCATTACGGCCTGATTCATCAGGTTGGCAAATGCGCAACCAACTGCACGTCCGTTGTTCCAGATTAATTGCGACTCGATGGGCGACAGTCCGGGCAGGGCCAGCCAGCAGCGTGTTCCCGGGTGCATGCCTGTCAATGCCTCGCACTGGAAACCGGCGATCGAAAGATCGGTAACCACGACTGCAAAGCCAGTGTTGCCCGATTGGCGCAACATTGCCGGGATGCGAAGCTTGATGCGCGGCGCGCAGCGGTCTTCAAGCGCGGCGCTGTCGTAGCGCAGGGATGTGGGATCTACCGTATCTATCGTCATGGCCGAAAATCCTGCCTTTGGTCGCTTTTACTTATGCCGTCAGGGTTAATACACGGCGTCCAACCATGGTTAAAAATCCAAACAGCAAGCAAGATGCAGATAATAAGTGATTTTTATCGGTAGATTCCGATGCCAACTGCGTTCTTGAAAACCACCGTTACTGCTGCCATATGCGCCACGGGAGTCGGATGGGCGCTGTCGTCGCCAACCCGGTCAGATCCTGACGGAAGCAGCCGTAACGATTTTTCGGCGGGTCATCCGGCTCCTATTTCAAAAAAGCTCAACTGGCAGGTACCCAATTGCCGTGAAAGCCCGGCGGAATGCGGTGCGGTATGTGCACAGTCGCGAGCGGCGCGGCCTCAAAATCCTGCGCGTTCAATATGACCAGATCCGTTGTTTCCTCCGCCATGTTGACGACATAGCCCATCAGCCAGCCGTCATCCTCGGCGGTGCCGCCCTTGCGCGGCACGAATACAAACTCGCCGGGGATGTGACTTGCGCCGAAATCGTGCACCTGTTTCCCTCCGGCCTCCAGATCGTGCTTGAACAGTTTCGACTGGTTGGGGGAGGCTGCATCGAAACCATCAGGCAGCGCCATCGTATAGGCATAGCGATAGGATTTGCCGATCCGGTCTTCGTTGGGCCGGGGAAATTCCTGTGACTCTTCGTCGACAACCTGTCGCGCGACCTTTTTCGCTTCGGGATCGATGGTCCAGCGTTCGAAAGGCACGCGGTTCGAATCCGGCCCGGTAGCATCGGGGCGGAACATCTGATCATGCGCGCACACATCAAGAATGACCTTGCCATCCCCTGTTTCATAGCCGTTGCACGGGTGGAACACATAGCAGGGTTCGACATCGCACCAGATCGTCTCGCTGCCTTTACCGTCGCGGCGCAGCAAGCCTACGCGCGCCTTGTGCTCGGCATTCCAGCGATAGGGGAAGGGATGGCCTGAAATCAGTGCTTTCATCGAGAAGGTGCAGGGCAAATCGAGGATGACCGCATAGTTTTTGGTGATCATGCAATCATGGATCATCGGGCCGTTGGTAACAGGCACCGGCTCTTCCCGGATCACCTTGCCGCCTGCATCGACGACGACATGCCAGATCGTGTCCTGCACATCACCCTTGTAGCAGATGGCGTGCATCTCGCCGGTTTCGGGATCGAGATGTGGATGGGCGGAAAAGGCGTAGTGCAATGTTCCGCCAAAAGGATCGTGCGCGATCGTGTTCAGTTCCTCGTCGATACGGACGGGAAAGCCGCCCGCCTCGACGATCGCCCAGGTCTGCCCGGCATGGCCAAGGACATTGGTGTTCACCGTATCAAATCGTTCGTTGTGCGGGCCGGGGGCAGGGGGTTCGCCCAAGGCCGAACTGACGCTGTGCGAGCGGATCCAGCGATTGCGATACCAAAGCGCCTTGCCGCCCTGCAGTCGCACGCCATGCACCATGCCATCGCCAAGGAACCAGTGATACGCCGCCGGATTGGCGTTTATGGGGTTGGGACCGATGCGGATATAGCGGCCGTCAAGGTCGACGGGAATAGAGCCAGTAACCTGCAGATCGTCGAGCGTCACTTCCGCGTCCATCGGTTCGTGAATCCCGGTCAGATAGGGATGTGTTGTCGGCGCCTTGCGATGGTCGCGGTTGAATTCGGCGACCTTCATCACGCCCTTGGTGACAACGCCGCGGATCAATGTTTCGACTGCGCTTGCCATATCTGCTCTCCTCACTCTTGCCATTCGACTCGGCAATGTTTACATCGATAACATGAGTACCAATGATAACAGTGTCAACATCAAAATCGACAAACGCGGATACCATCATGGCGACTTGCGCTCGGCGTTGATGCAGGCGGGGCTCGAACTGTTGAAAACCCGCAGCGCTGATGAGGTGAGCCTGCGCGAAATCGCGCGCATGGTAGGGGTTAGTGCGACCGCCGTTTACAGGCATTTTCCGGACAAGGCGGCATTGCTGGGGGCGCTGTGCGACGAAGGCGGTCGGGAGCTTGGTCGCCTGCAACTGGACGCAATGGAGAAATCGGGCGGTGGGCGTACCGGATTCGACGCGGTGGGCCGTGCCTATGTCCGTTTCGCGCTCGACAATCCAACCTTGTTCCGCATGATGATGACGACGCGGCACGCGGTCGATTTCCTTGATATGCCTGCCGGACGCGACAGTAGCGCGCTGCAATTATTGCGTGATAATATCGCCAGCCTGGCCCCGGCAGGTGCGTCGCCCGAGCAGCGCCGGGTCGCTGCGTTGCGCGCATGGTCCATCGTTCACGGCCTCGCGATGCTGATGCTCGACAATCAGGTGCCAGCCGAAGACGCCCTGATCGACGCGGTGATTGATAGCGTGTCAGTTGGCATCGCTACCTGAAATTCAATAGTATAATGTGATGATTGCGCTTTGACATTCACATCATAATGTGAAAAAACTTGAATTGACTCCGATTGTGGAGCGTGATTCTCACGGGAATGTGAAATGTCCACCCAACTCATCGAAAAACTCCGCGCACTCGTCACCGACGGCGGCCTATCCCGCTCCGGCCTCGCGCGAGCTGCCGGACTCCATGCCAACACGCTGCGCGATCTCGACGCACCGGACTGGAACCCGACAGCGGAAACGCTACGCAAACTTGAAAGCTATCTGTTTTCAAACGACGACACGCCCGCGCTCGTTCCTATCGAAGAAATCATCGAGGAGGCGCGCAACGGGCGCATGTATATCCTGGTTGACGATGAGGATCGCGAAAATGAGGGCGATCTGATCATCCCCGCGCAGATGGCGACGCCCGATGCGATCAACTTCATGGCAACCCATGGCCGCGGGCTTATCTGCCTGGCGATGACCAAAGCGCGCTGCGGCCAGCTTGGCCTTGCGCCGATGGCCAGTGAAAACCGCGAGAGCATGGAAACCGCCTTCACCGTATCGATAGAGGCGAAGGAAGGCGTCACGACGGGTATCAGCGCAGCAGACCGCGCCCGGACCATTTCCGTTGCTGTTGATGCCTCCAAGGGCCCGGCGGACATTGTTTCCCCCGGTCACGTCTTCCCGCTGACGGCACGCGACGGCGGGGTGCTGGTGCGGGCAGGGCATACCGAGGCGGCGGTCGATATCAGCCGTCTGGCAGGCCTCAACCCATCGGGCGTGATCTGTGAGATCATGAAGGACGACGGCACGATGGCGCGGATGGATGATCTTGTCGCCTTCGCGCGGATGCACAAGCTGAAGATGGGAACGATCCGCGACCTGATCGAATACCGGATGCGCAACGACCATCTGGTCGAAAAAGCGAGCGAGAGCGCCTTCCAGTCCGACTATGGCGGAGACTGGCGTGCGATGACCTATCGCAACAAGATCGACGGCAGCACCAATGTCGTCCTGCAAAAGGGCAAGGTGTTGTCCGACGAGCCGACGCTGGTGCGGATGCACGCGATTTCGATTTTCGATGACGTGCTTGGCCGCTCGGGCCCGCGCAAGCGCACCTTGCAGCGCTGCATGGCGGAAATCGGCAAGGAAGGGCGCGGCTTGATTGTTGTCCTGATGCCCAGCGGCCCGCAGAGCCTGCAGCATGAAGTCGGCGGCACTCAGGCTGAAGGCGGCGAGCTCCGCGTTTATGGCATCGGCGCGCAAATCCTTGCCGATCTCGGCGTGCACGATATGACGCTGCTCACCAATTCGCACCGCACCGTTGTCGGCCTCGAAGGCTATGGCATCCACGTCGTCGGCGAACGCCCCATTCCGGAGTAAGAATAATGGCAAGATTCCTCATCGTCGAAGCGCGTTTTTACGACCATCTGAACGACATGCTGGTGGCGGGTGCAGAGGCCGCGCTAAAGTCTGCCGGGCATGAAGTGGATGTGATCACCGTTCCCGGTGCGCTCGAAATCCCTGGCGCGATTGCGCTGGCGGACCAGAGCGACCTGTATGACGGCTTTGTCGCCATCGGCGTCGTCATCCGGGGTGAGACTTATCATTTTGAAATCGTCGCGGGCGAAAGCGCGCGCGGGATCATGGCGTTGACCATGGATGGCGTTGCGATAGGCAATGGCATCCTGACGGTCGAAAATGAGGAACAGGCCCTCGTGCGCGCAGACCCAGCGCAAAAGGACAAGGGCGGGGAAGCCGCGAAAGCTGCAATTGCGCTGCTGGAATTGCGCAACCGCTTCGCGTAATAAAGTTGCGCATTCCCTTGGGCTGTTTCGGCGCTATAACGCTTGAATGACTGCACCCGTTCTAGCGACACAATATAATCCCGATGATCCGGCAACGCAGGCCCGCGCGGCGCATAATCGTGCGCTTGCCGAACAACTGCGTGCCAAAGTTGCGCAGGCTGCTCTGGGCGGGCCGCAACAGCATCGCGAACGCCATGTGGCGCGTGGCAAGCTGCTCCCGCGCGATCGCGTTGAACGCCTGCTCGATCCCGGCGCACCCTTCCTTGAAATCGGCCAGTTGGCAGCGAATGGCATGTATGAGGGCGACGTGCATGGCGCGAGCCTGATCACCGGCATCGGACGGGTATCTGGCCGCGAATGCATGATCGTCTGCAACGACGCGACGGTGAAGGGCGGCACTTATTATCCGCTGACTGTGAAGAAGCACCTCCGCGCGCAGGAAATCGCGATGGAGAACCGGCTGTCGTGTATTTACCTCGTCGACAGCGGCGGGGCGAACCTGCCGCATCAGGCGGAGGTCTTCCCCGACCGCGAGCATTTCGGCCGCATCTTCTTCAATCAGGCGAACATGTCGGCCAAGGCCATCCCACAAATCGCCTGCGTGATGGGCAGTTGCACCGCCGGCGGTGCCTATGTGCCTGCGATGTCGGACGAGACAGTGATCGTGCGCGGGCAGGGCACGATCTTCCTCGCCGGCCCGCCGCTGGTGAAGGCGGCGACGGGGGAGGAAATCAGCGCCGAGGATCTGGGCGGCGGCGATCTGCACGCAAGGAAATCGGGCGTGGTCGACCATCTGGCGGAAAATGACGAACATGCGCTGACCATCGTGCGTGATATTGTTTCGCACCTTGGCAAAATAGGGACAGTTACTAATTTCCTCCATTCGTCGGAACGAATGGGCGCCGTTGGTGATGGGAAATTAGTAACTGTCCCTATTTTGCCGTCTCGCCCTCCCAAATATGATCCGCAGGAACTCTACGGCATCATCCCCGAAGATGTCCGCGCGCCTTATGATGTGCATGAGGTGATCGCGCGCCTTGTCGATGGCAGCGAGTTCCACGAGTTCAAGGCGCTCTATGGCAACACGCTCGTCTGCGGCTTTGCCCATATCTGGGGGATGCCGGTGGCGATCCTCGCCAATAATGGCGTGCTGTTCAGCGAAAGTGCGCAAAAGGGCGCGCATTTCATCGAACTGGCGCAGCAGCGCAAAATCCCGCTGCTGTTCCTGCAGAATATCTCCGGCTTCATGGTCGGTGGCAAATATGAGGCGGAGGGGATCGCCAAGCATGGCGCAAAGCTCGTTACCGCCGTCGCCACCGCGACCGTGCCCAAGATCACCGTGCTGATCGGCGGCAGCTTTGGCGCGGGCAATTATGGCATGTGCGGGCGGGCATACTCGCCCCGTTTCCTGTTCAGCTGGCCCAATGCCCGGATCAGTGTGATGGGCGGCGAGCAGGCGGCTTCGGTGTTGGCGACGGTGCACCGCGATGCCGCAAGCTGGAGCCCCGAACAGGCCGAAGCCTTCAAGGCCCCGGTGCGCCAGAAATATGAGGATGAGGGCAATCCCTATTACGCGACCGCGCGGTTGTGGGATGACGGGGTGATCGATCCGGCGCAGACAAGGGATGTGCTGGGGCTGGCGCTGGCAGCAACGCTCAATGCGCCGGTTGAAGATCGCGGCTTTGGGGTGTTCAGGATGTGAGCAGTTCCTTCTGTCTTATTGTCCCGGGCCATGCTGCTGCAGAAGTTGCAACAGACAGCGAGTTGCGAGAGCGGCTTTCGGTCATCAACAACATAGAGGACGGAGGGGTTGTTTCTTTGGAGAGGAGCGACCGTGATTACATTAGGGCCAGATCGGTCGATGGATTGTGGCAAGTTTGGAGGAGGCGAGGCGGTTGGTGGACCAAACAATCATTTTCGTCCGCACTATCCACAAGTTGGTCCGAGCGAATGGCACGCTCCAGTCGAAATTTTCTTAAGTGGTTGGACGAAAGTGAGCAAATACGATTCGACAAGGATCAATTGACAGCTTTGTTCGTCGCGCATTTTCTATGTAGTAAATATCCCTTTCCGTACTTGGGCGCGTAGTTATGATCCAATCCCTCCCTAGCGCCAATCGCAGCGAAACTGCCTGCCCGGTTATCCGCACCGCGCGCTTCCTCCCCCACCGGGGGAGGGGGACCAGCGAAGCTGGTGGAGGGGCACGGGCTTTGAGTGGAGTTTCAGGCCTCTCCGGATGCGCTGCGCGCATCGTCCTCTACGTTCCGGAGAGGTGCTTGAGGGTGGTGCGCTACCAAAAATATCTCTCCGGCACGGAGAGACAGGCTTGCGTAGCAAGCCAGAGAGGCTGTTGAGATGGAACGGGAAACAATGCTTTCCGCCAGCCCCAATGCCCGGCAATTGGCCCGGCGTGAGCGCGCTTCCGGCAACCTGCCTGAAGTTCTGGTCTGGCGGGAATTGCGCAAACGGCCCGGTGGTTACAAATTCAGGCGGCAGCATCCGTTGAGCGAGCTTGTGCTGGATTTTGCCTGTCTTGAAACGCGGCTGGCGATTGAAATCGATGGTGAGGCGCATGATCGCGGAGATCGACCGGGACGGGATGTGCGGCGGGATGCGTTTTTGGCGGCGCGCGGATTTGCTGTGCTTCGGTTGCCCGCAAAATATGTGCTGGAGAATCTGGAAGGGGCGATAGCTGCTATCGTCAATGCTTGTGATGAAAGACTGCCTCTCCGGCTCGGCTCCGCCGAGCGTCCTCTCCGTGCCGGAGAGGTGTTTGAAGGCAGCAAAAACCAAAGAACATCTCTCCAGCATGGAGAGACAGGCTTGCGCAGCAAGCCAGAGAGGCCGTTATGATATCTTCGCTGTTAATCGCCAACCGCGGCGAGATCGCCTGCCGGATCATCCGCACCGCGCGGGCTATGGGCATTCGCACCATCGCGGTTTATTCGGATGCCGATGCCAATGCGCTGCATGTGCAGATGGCCGACGACGCCGTGCATATAGGTGCCTCGGCAGCGCGTGAAAGCTATCTGGTGGGCGAAAAGCTTATCGATATTGCCCGCGCGACGGGAGCGGAGGCGATCCATCCCGGCTATGGCTTCCTTTCGGAAAATGCCGAGTTTGCGCAGCGCGTGATCAGTGCTGGCCTAACATGGGTCGGCCCGAACCCCGCCAGCATCACCGCAATGGGGCTGAAGGATGCGGCCAAGCAACTGATGCAGCAAGCGGGTGTTCCGGTGACGCCGGGCTATATGGGAACTAATCAGGACCCTGGCTTCCTCGCGATCCAGGCCGATGCGGTCGGCTATCCCGTGCTCATCAAGGCGGTCGCGGGTGGTGGCGGCAAGGGGATGCGGCTGGTCGAGCGGCCCGAGCAGTTTGCTGATGCGCTTGCCAGTTGTCGGCGGGAGGCGGCGGCGAGCTTTGGCAATGAGCATGTCCTGATCGAGAAGTACATCCAGCGTCCGCGCCATATCGAGGTGCAGGTGTTCGGCGACAGCCACGGCCAGATCGTCCACCTGTTCGAGCGCGACTGCTCGCTCCAGCGCCGCCACCAGAAAGTGATCGAGGAAGCTCCCGCGCCGGGGATGGATGCACAGACGCGTGACGCATTGTGCGCTGCCGCCGTGCGTGCGGCCAAGGCGGTCGATTATGTCGGGGCGGGAACGATCGAGTTCATCGCCGATGCCAGCCAGGGGCTGCGCGCCGACCGCATCTGGTTCATGGAGATGAATACGCGCCTGCAGGTCGAACACCCGGTGACCGAGGCAATTACCGGCGTCGATCTGGTCGAATGGCAGCTGCGCATTGCCAGTGGCGAGCGGCTGCCGATGACACAGGAGCAGCTTGCCATCAACGGCTGGGCGGTCGAGGCGCGGCTCTATGCCGAGGATCCCGAAAAGGGCTTCCTGCCCTCGATCGGCAGGCTCGAACATCTGGTACTGCCCGATCACCTGCGTGTCGATACCGGGGTGGAGCAGGGCGGCGAGGTCTCGCCCTTTTACGATCCGATGATCGCCAAGCTGATCGCGCATGGAGCAACGCGGGATGAGGCAATGGCGCGTCTGGAGGCGGGGATCGACGATACCGAGGTCTGGCCGGTCAGAACCAATGCCGGGTTTTTGGGGCATCTGCTGCGCCATCCGGAATTTATCGCAGGCGATGTCGATACCGGGCTGATCGGTCGCGATGGCGATGAACTGGTCCATCCGATCGAGGCTGAGATAGACGAACTGAGCGAAGTTGCTGCGCTGCTCGCCGCCAGCTCCGGCGAAGGGCCGTGGAGTGGGGCGCTTGGCTTCCGCCTCAATGCAGCACCGCATGCGATTGCGCGGCTGCGCGACGATGCGGGCACGGTTTATGATGTGCCGCTGGCCGAAGTGAACGTCGCCCAGCCTGCGCGTGATGTTCTCGTCTTCACCGGCGGCTTTGCGCGCCGCTACACGCTTGACCGGCACGAGGGCGCGCATGGCGGCGTGGCGGGTGACGGCACGATCCTCTCGCCCATGCCGGGCCGCATCATCGCGGTCGACGTGACGGCAGGGCAGGCGGTGACCAAGGGGCAGAAACTGCTGACACTCGAAGCCATGAAGATGGAGCATACGCTGATCGCGCCGTTTAACGGCATGGTCACCGAGCTCAACGCCGTCGCCGGTGCACAGGTGCAGGTCGAGGCGCTGCTCGTGCGGATCGAGGACGCGGGCTTAGAATAGGATTTGATTTGCAAGTTTCGGTAGAGAGTTTGTCGCTGCTGAACTGTTCCCACCCAGTGTCCACTGCCCTGCCAAATCGTGGAGGGTCAGGCCGACATGGCTATGAATCAGCACGAATTCCTCAACCTGCCAACTATAAGGGTCGATAGGCCGATCAAAAGGCGCGCCATGCTGGTAGGACAGAGTTATGTGCGGATTGAAGCGGACATTTTTGCGTCGCGGCAGGCCGGCTGATGCGATCGCATGTACCAACTGTTGTTGAAAGCGCTCGGCTTGCGGAAGCCGCTCGCTTGCGAGCAGGATCACGCGATTGTGGGTCGCTACCGCACGGTCAAAGACCAACCGGAAAGGCTCCGCCGCAACAGCGTTACCTATGGCGCACAAGGCATCTATCGCATTTTGCGGCATGTCCGAAAAATCGGGCGTTAGAGCGAGCGTCATGTGGAGGCGGTCAGCGCGATTGGATCGTCGATCCCAGCCTGCGCGCGATGGAAGCGCCGCCATGTCATCAGCAACTATTCTGGGTGGCTTGATTCCAAAGAAAAGGCGGTGCCGAATCTGCATGGACCAAGCTTAACTGCACACCACGCAGCCTGCAACAAATGGTCTATTTACGTTCTTGCCTGGATTGAGCCAGCCAATTTTCGAAATCTGCGAACCAGCCCCGGGTTGGAGCTGGTTCGCAATTTCTTATTACGCTGCCAGTTTGCGCAGCACGTAATGCAGAATGCCGCCGTTGAGGAAATATTCCAGCTCGTTGGCTGTATCGATGCGGCACAGCGCGTCGAAGGTGAAGGTAGAGCCATCCTTGCGGGTGACCTTGACCGACACCGTCTGGCGCGGCTTCAGATTGGCGACGCCGGTGATGGTGAAGCTGCAATCGCCATCGAGGCCGAGGCTCTGGCGGTTTTCACCTTCCTTGAACTGCAGCGGCAGCACGCCCATGCCGACGAGGTTCGAACGGTGAATGCGTTCAAAGCTTTCGACAATGACAGCCTTGACGCCGAGCAGGTTGGTCCCCTTCGCTGCCCAGTCGCGCGAGGAACCGGTGCCATATTCCTTGCCGCCGATGACGACCATCGGTGTGCCGTCGGCCTTGTGCTTCATGGCAACGTCGTAGATCGGTTCGGCAGGGCCATCGCCATAGCGGCTCATGCCGCCTTCGATGCCGGGGACCATTTCGTTCTTGATGCGGATATTGGCGAAGGTGCCGCGCATCATGACATCGTGGTGGCCGCGGCGGGCGCCGTAGCTGTTGAAGTCGGCCTTGCTAACCTGATGTTCCATAAGCCATTTTCCGGCAGGGCTGTCTGCCTTGATGCTGCCGGCGGGGCTGATGTGGTCGGTGGTGATCGAATCGCCGAGGATCGCGAGCGGCTTCGCCTCGATAATGTCCGAAACCGGGGCCGGGGTCATTTCCAGCCCTTCGAAATAAGGCGGGTTGGCGACATAGGTGCTGCCTGCGCGCCACTGGTAGGTTTCGCTCCCTTCGACCTGGATCGCCTGCCAATGCTCATCGCCCTTATAGACGTTGGCATAGCGCGCCTCGAACATTTCGCGGCTGATATTCGCGGTCATCAGGTCATGGACTTCGGCGTTGGAAGGCCAGATATCCTTGAGGAAGACGTCCGAACCGTCATTCGCCACCCCGATCGGGGTGGTGGTGAAATCCTCGATTACCGTGCCCTTCAGCGCATAGGCGACGACCAGCGGGGGCGATGCGAGGAAGTTGGCGCGCACATCGGGCGAAACGCGGCCTTCAAAGTTGCGGTTGCCCGAAAGCACCGAGGCGGCGACGATATCATTGCCGTTGATCGCCTTCGAAATCGGTTCGGCGAGCGGGCCGGAATTGCCGATGCAGGTGGTGCAGCCATAGCCGACAAGGTTGAAACCAACCGCGTCGAGATGCTCCTGCAGCCCCGCCTTCACCAGATAGTCGGTGACCACCTGCGATCCCGGTGCGAGCGAGGTCTTCACCCAGGGCTTGGGCTTCAGGCCCTTTTCATTCGCCTTCTTGGCGACAAGGCCCGCCGCCACCAGCACCGAAGGATTCGAGGTATTGGTGCACGAGGTAATCGCCGCGATCACGACGTCGCCGTCGCCAATATCATGGCCTTCGCTGTCGACGGCCACGCGCTTGAAGCCGTCATGCTTGTAAACTTCGGCCAGATCCTTGTTGAACACATCGTCGACCTGCTGCAGCACCACCTTGTCCTGCGGGCGCTTCGGCCCGGCGAGCGAGGGCTGCACGGTCGTCATGTCGAGTTCGAGGGTCGAACTGAACACCGGCTCGACCGCGGGATCGATCCAGAAACCCTGTTCCTTGGCATAAGCTTCGGCCAGTGCGATCGCGTCTTCGCTGCGCCCCGTCAGGCGCATATAATCGAGCGTCTTGTCGTCGATCCCGAAGAAACCGCAGGTCGCGCCATATTCGGGCGCCATATTGGCGAGCGTCGCGCGGTCGGCGAGCGTCAGCGAGGCAAGGCCAGGGCCATAATATTCGACGAAACGGCCAACCACGCCATGCGCGCGCAGCATCTGGGTGCAGGTGAGCACAAGGTCGGTCGCGGTGATGCCTTCGGGCAGCGAACCGGTCAGCTTGAAACCGACCACTTCGGGGATCAGCATCGATACCGGCTGGCCGAGCATCGCGGCCTCTGCCTCGATCCCGCCCACGCCCCAGCCGAGCACGCCCAGACCGTTGATCATCGTCGTGTGGCTGTCGGTGCCGACGCAGGTGTCGGGATAGGCCACGGTCGTGCCGTCGCCATCGGTCGAGGTCCAGACGGCCTGTGCGATATGCTCCAGATTCACCTGGTGGCAGATGCCGGTGCCCGGAGGGACGGCCTTGAAATTATCGAGCGACTTTGAACCCCATTTCAGGAAGTCGTAACGCTCGCCATTGCGGTAATATTCGATCTCCACATTCTGCTCGAACGCCTTGGGGTGGCCGAATTCGTCGACCATCACCGAGTGGTCGATGACGAGGTGGACGGGCACCAGCGGGTTGATCTTGCTGGTATCGCCGCCCAGCTTCGCAATCGCATCGCGCATCGCGGCCAAATCCACCACGCAGGGAACGCCGGTGAAATCCTGCAGCAGCACGCGCGCGGGGCGATACTGGATCTCGTTCTGGCTTTCGCTGGGGTTCTTCTGCCAATCGACCAGCGCCTGCGCATCGGCGGTGGAAACGGTGAAGCCGCCATCTTCAAAGCGCAGCAGGTTTTCGAGCAGCACTTTCATGCTGAACGGCAGGCGCGAAATATCGCCCAGCTTTTCCGCCGCTTTCTTCAAGGAATAATAGGCATATTGCTTCCCTGCGACATTCAGCGTCGATCGGGTGCCAAGCGAGTCTTGTCCAACGGCGGTCATGGTATTTACCCCTTCTGTGTTCGGTGCCCATGCGCGGGATTGGGGGAGGACGGCCCCTGTTGTGCTACCGCCAGCCCTGAGCCTGTCGAAGGACGACAGGGTGAACCGGTCGGTGAGGGCCGTCAAACCAGCGCAGAAGCGGGAGATTCGACTATCGCGCGCGCCTTAGCGCGATGGGGGGGCAGGGGCAAGAGGGGGCGGGAGGGCATTAAATAGGGACAGTATATATTTAATTCCCAAGCCCCGTTTTGGACGACGCACAAGTCGTGCATTAAATATATACTGTCCCCATTTAATGCCTGTCCCCATTTAATGCTATTTAACGATCATCTGGACGGCCGCCCGCGCGGGCGCATGGTCAGGTCGCACCCCGTCAGTCGCTCTACGCCGCTTTTGAAAGCCGCAGACCCCAAAGGTCGGCCATTGCGTTCGCTGGCCCGGATCGCTTCATGCGCATCGGCTTGCAAGCCATCGGCCAGGAATGCCTGCCAGTCGCTCACCATCGCCTGCCCCGCCGCCAGATCGGTGACGCCGTCGGCAGCCCCGCCAAGATGCGCGCGTGCGCTGGACCACGCCCAGTCCTCCGGCCGGTCGACCAGTCGGGCCCGAACCGGATTAAGCTCGACATAGCGCAATGCCGACAGGCAATGCGGCTCATCCATCGGAAAGGAGGCAAAGCGTTCCTGCCATAAATGGCCGCGCCAGCCTTCGCGCTCGTTCACATGACGGGTATATCGCCGATGCGTCTCCCCCAACGCCGCGCGCAGCCCGTCGCCATGGCTGGGCACCAAAACCAGATGGACATGGTTGGGCATCAGGCACCAGGCCCAGATTTTCGTCCCCGTTTTTTCACACCATTCCGCCAGCAGGCTTTTGTAAAAGCGGTAATCGTCGTCGGAGAAAAACGTCGTCTGCCGCCGATTGCCGCGCTGCGTGACATGGTGTGGAACATCAGAAACAACAAGACGCGCAACTCTGGGCATGGCCAAGGCGTAGTGCCATAAATAGGGACAGTATATATTTAATTTCAAAATATGCGGCCTGGCTGGGAGTTGGACAAAATTAAATATATACTGTCCCTATTTACGGCTCAGGAAAAATCGCTGTCCTACATATAACCATATAGGTTATTCGCGATTCGTTTTCATAACCCAGAAAGGAATCCGACAAATGCCTAGCCCCAAACAACCGCCACGCAAAGCGCCGCAGCCACAGCTTCCCCTCTCGCCGCGGCTGGCGGAGTTGCAGCAGATGGTCAACGCCTTGGCAGAGAGCGAGCGGATGACGCAGCTGGTCGATTATCTCGACGATTTGCGGAAGGAATTTGATTGGGCCGCCGCCGAGCTGAAAGCGCTTGGCATGTGCGCGCCTTGCTATTTTTCCGAACTCGACAATGGCGACGACCATGATTGTGTTGAGGAGGATTGGTGATGGCGCGCCGTCGCAAGCCGGAGGATGATCTGGCCGCCGCCTCCGCCAATCCGCCGCAGCATATCCCCGCTGGCCCGAAGGTTGAATTTGCCCGTCTGATGCCCGGATACAAAAACCGCCACGATGGCTGGAACCAGCAACGGCTGCAGCGCTTCCTCGATACGTTGGGGCATACCGGCTGCGTCAAGGATGCGGCGCGGGTGGCGGGGATGTCTGCGGTTGCAGCGCGGCGGGCGCAACGGCGCTATCCGCTTTTTGCCGCCGCGTGGGAGGATGCGCTCGATCGCTCGCGGCAGGGCCTGATCGCCATTGCCTATCAGCGCGCGGTCGAGGGGCGCGAGACGATCATCATCCGCAAAGGCGAGGAATATGAGCGCAAGATCGAGCCTTCGGATTCGATGCTCGGCCTGCTTATCAAGCGCGGCGACATGTCGGGTGCGAAGCTGGCTGAAAAATCAGACGAGGTGCTGACCTATGACGAATGGAAGCAGGGTTGGACGTTCAAGCAATATGGCGGGAAGTGGAAGCCGCCACCTGCAAAGGAAGTGCAGGCGCGGCTGGAGGCGAAGTTCGCGCTGATGCGCAAGCGGATGTTCGCCGATGCCGATGCCAAAGGCGTGTGCATCCGCTGCGATGCGCCGCTGCGCCCCGGTGTGACCAATGCGATGCTCAATGGGGAATAGGGGGCAGGGCGATGCGCCTGGCCCTTGCATTCGCGGGCAATCGGGTGAAGGAATGGCTCGAAAGGAACATGACGATGCGCAGCATAGCGACGATTTTGGCGGGCAGCCTGCTGCTTGCGGGCTGTATGGCCAATGGCGGGGCCGAGGGTGCGGGCGATGCAGCCAAGCGCACCGGCAGCAGCGAACTGGCGCAGCCTTCGGGCGATGCGATCGAGGCGGTGTTCCAGTGCGGCAATGGCAAGCGCTTCGACATCGCCTTTTCGGGCACCTCGGCCCGGCTGACGGTCGGCGGGACGAGCCATGTCCTGGCGCAGCAGCCCAGCGGATCGGGCTATTCCTATGCAGGCGAGGGGCACAGCCTGCGCGGCAAGGGCAAGGATGTGACCTGGACCGAACCTTCGGGGGTGAGCAATGAATGTTTCGAGATCGATCCCGCGCATCCGCCGCAAATCCAGCCGCCCGGGCCGCCGGTGACGCGCGGCCTGCCGGGGACGAAATGGCGGCTGGTGCAGTTCCAGTCGATGGATGACAGCATCGGCACCAAGGTTCCGCCCAATCCGGAAAAATATCTGCTGACCTTCGCCAGCGACGGCACGCTGACGGCGCAGCTCGACTGCAACCGGCTGGCGGGCAAGTGGGAGGCAACGCCAAGCTCGCCCACCGGCGGCGGGCTGGCGATCGGCGGCGGCGCGATGACGCGCGCGATGTGCCAGCCGGGCGCGATGGACACGCAAATTGCGCGCGATATGGGTTTCGTGCGCAGCTATACCATAGGCGGCACGCAGCTGCATCTGGCATTGCAGGCCGATGCCGGGATTTACACCTGGCAGGCCGTACCGCCGCAATAGGCCAAACCGGCCGGTGCGGGTGCGCGCTTGCAGGCATTTCCATCGCTCACATTCTGTGACGGGCAGTCACCGAATGTAAAATCTTGCGCAGGTGCGCGCAGACGGCTGGTCTGTTTACGCTTCTGAAACGCGAAGGGCCTATTGCGTCTGGACAAACGATTGGAAACCAGACCAAAATGGGTGCTAGAAAATTTTCGTGGGGATCGTCCGATCGTAAATCGGCAGAGCAGGCCGGGCGCGGACTATTGGGCAAAATGGGGCAGCGTCAGGCGCCTGCATCGCCCGCCACTTCGTCGAAAGACGCGCTTCTGCTGCTGCAGAATTTCGAAGAGAGCGGGCGGGGCTGGTTCTGGTCGATCGATGCCGAGGGGCGCATCACCTATTTGAGCGAATCGATTTGCGAGAAGCTGGGCGCGGAACGCGATGCCCTGCTGGGCAAGGAATTTGTCGAACTGTTCCTGAAACCCGACACCAGCGAAGACCGCCAGCGGACCTTGCCCTGGGTACTGATGCGGCAATCGAAGTTTGATGATTTGGCGCTGCAGGCCGCCGATGTCGAAGACGAAATCTGGTGGGCGGTTTCGGGGCGGCCTTATCATCATGCCAATGGCGACTTTGCCGGCTATCGCGGCAGCGGCGCCGACATCACCGAACAGCGCCGCGCATCGAAGGATAATGACCGGCTGGCAACCTATGACCCGCTGACCGGGTTGCTCAACCGCCATCGCATGGGAAAGCTGCTGGAAAGCACATTGTCGGCATTCCAGCTGCAGAGGCGGGCCTGTTCGATCATGCTGATCGACCTCGACCGGTTCAAGCAGGTGAACGACACGCTGGGCCACCCGGCGGGCGATGCCCTGCTGAAGCAGGTTGCCGAACGATTGATCAAGGTGGTCGGCGACCGCGAAAAGGTGAGCCGCCTGGGCGGCGATGAATTCCAGATCATCCTGCAGGACGAAGATGATCGCGGCATATTGGGCGAGATGGCGGACAAGATCATCAAAAGCCTGTCGCACCCCTATTCGATCGATGGCAGCCGCTGCATCATCGGCGCGTCTGTGGGCATCGCAGTCAGCCCGTTTGACGGCCAGTCGAGCGAAGACCTGATCCGCAACGCCGACCTTGCGCTTTATGCGGCCAAAGGCGGCGGTCGCGGGCGGTTCCGTTTCTATTCAAGCGATCTGCTGCAGGCGGCAGAAGACCGGCGGATATTGGAAGAAGATCTGCGCGATGCGCTCGATCGCGATGAAATCTGGCTTTCATACCAGCCGGTGGTCAATGCCCAGACCAATATCGTCACCGGGTTCGAAGCGCTGATACGCTGGAATCATCCCGAACGCGGAAATATCTCGCCAGCGCTGTTCATCCCGATTGCAGAGGAAACCAACCAGATCGGCGCTCTTGGCGAATGGGCCTTGCGCAAGGCGTGCGATGATGCAGCCAAATGGCCGGGCAAGATGAAAGTCGCGGTCAACGTATCGCCGATCCAGTTTGCCAATGAAGCTCTGCCCAAGATCATCAAGGAAGCGCTTTCAACATCGGGGCTGGCCCCCGGTCGGCTCGAACTTGAAATCACCGAAAGCGTGTTTCTGCAGGATTCGGACGATACCGACAGCATGTTCCAGCGGTTGAAGGATATCGGTGTCCGCCTCGCACTCGACGATTTCGGCACCGGCTATTCCTCCTTGGGCTATCTGAAGACAGCGCCGTTCGATAAGATCAAGATCGACCAGAGCTTTGTGCGCGGGGCGACTGAGCCGGGTTCTCGGAACGGCGCGATTATCTCCGCCATTGTCGCACTCGCCAACGCACTGGGCATGGAAACGACCGCCGAAGGCATCGAATCGCTCGACCAGCTCGATCTGGTCCGCGAACTGTGCGTCAGCCATGTGCAGGGCTATGTGTATAGCCAGCCGGTCGCCAACGATGTGCTTCTGGAAAAATGCGAAGAAGGCAAATGGGAAATCACGCCCACCGGCCCCGCCGTGCAGCGCAGCGACCGCCAGACCATGTATCGCAAGATCGGCGCGATCCATGACGACCATTATTACAATATCGTGCTGCGCAACGTCTCCCAGTCGGGCGCATTGATCGAAGGCATTGTCGACGTGCCGCTGGGCACCAAATTCGTCATTGATTTTGGCGACGGCCAACTCGCCGTTTCGTCGGTGGTCAGATCTGAAGGTGCGCAACAGGGCGTCGAATTCGAAGAAAGGCTGGTGAACGACGGCAATGGTGGCCTTTGCACCAGCCGCCGCGTTTCGCCCTATATGATGGCCGCTGCGGGCGTTCCGATGACGAGCCTGCCGCCCGGCTATTATGACGATGTCGAGCGGCCATCAGGCAAAAAGGGTTTGCCGACCTTCAGCACGGTAAGCGACTGGAAAGCCGGCTAGGCCGCGTCGGCTATCCGCACCCTTTTGTCGCGGCTGGTTGCGCCGCTCACCAGTTCGACCTCACGTACGGGAATGCCGAGCAGCCCGGCCAGTTGCGCGAGCACCGCCTTGGTCGCCTTGCCATCTTCGGGCGCGGTGCGGGTCCACAGTTTGAGGCCGCCATTTGCGATTGCCGCGCGCTCGACCTTCGCCCCCGGCACCACGCGCAGTACCAGCACCCCGCCGGCATCGGCGAGCGCGCGGATTTCCTGTGGAGACGGGTTCGACATGCTGGACAGTTAGGGCAAGGCGCCCTATCCTTGCAACATCCCCGGGGAGCCAGTGCTGGCTGAGAGGGGCTGGTCACGCAGCCCGACCCGTTGAACCTGAACCTGTTAGCACAGGCGGAGGGAGGGAGCGGCTTCACCCGAAAACCGCCCTTTCTCCGTAACCTTGGAGAAGAGAGATGGGCGACGCCCCCGCACGCAGTGAACAGCCGGCCGTTACCACCGGCGCCATTCGCGGATCGAAAAAGATCCATGTCGGCCCGCTGAAGGTCGCGATGCGCGAAATCCACCTCGAACCGACAAGCGGCGAACCGCCGGTGCGCGTCTATGATACCAGCGGCCCCTATACCGATCCCGATGCGCGCATCGACATCGCACAGGGCCTCGCCGAATTGCGCCGTGACTGGATCATCGCGCGCGGCGATGTCGAGGCGAAGGAGCAGCGGCAGGTCCGCCCCGAGGATAATGGCCAGCTTGGCCCCGATCGCAGCGGCGGCGTCGCGCCTTTCCCCAATGTGAAGCAACAGGTGCTGCGCGCAAAGCCCGGCATGAATGTGTCGCAGATGCACTATGCCCGGCGCGGCATCATCACGCCTGAAATGGAATATGTCGCGGAGCGCGAAAATCTGGGCCGCGCGCGCCTCGCCGAATATGTGCGCGACGGCGAAAGCTTTGGCGCCGCCATCCCCGATTATGTGACGCCCGAATTCGTCCGCGACGAAGTGGCGCGGGGCAGGGCGATCATCCCGTCGAACATCAACCACCCCGAAAGCGAGCCGATGGCGATCGGGCGCAATTTCCTGGTGAAGATCAACGCCAATATCGGCAACAGCGCGGTCGCGAGCGACGTGGCGAGCGAGGTCGACAAAATGGTCTGGTCGATCCGCTGGGGCGCCGATACGGTGATGGACCTTTCGACCGGGCGCAACATCCACGACACGCGCGAATGGATCATCCGCAACAGCCCCGTCCCCATCGGCACCGTGCCGATCTATCAGGCGCTCGAAAAGGTTGGCGGCATTGCCGAGGAACTGAGCTGGGAAATCTTCCGCGATACATTGATCGAACAGGCCGAGCAGGGGGTTGACTATTTCACCATCCATGCCGGCGTGCGCCTGCCCTATGTGCCGCTGGCGGCGAAGCGCGTGACGGGCATCGTCTCGCGCGGCGGCAGCATCATGGCGAAATGGTGCCTCGCGCATCACAAGGAAAGCTTCCTCTACGAACGCTTTGACGAAATTACCGAGATCATGAAGGCCTATGACGTTGCCTACAGCCTCGGCGATGGCCTGCGCCCCGGCAGCATCGCCGACGCCAATGACGAGGCGCAATTTGCCGAGCTTTACACGCTGGGCGAACTCACCAAGCGCGCCTGGGAACAGGATGTGCAGGTGATGATCGAAGGCCCCGGCCATGTGCCGATGCACAAGATCAAGGAGAATATGGACAAGCAATTGGAGGCGTGCGGCGAAGCGCCCTTCTACACATTGGGGCCGCTCACCACCGACATCGCGCCGGGATATGACCATATCACCAGCGGCATCGGCGCGGCGATGATCGGCTGGTACGGCACGGCGATGCTCTGCTACGTCACCCCCAAGGAGCATCTGGGCCTACCCGACCGTGACGATGTGAAGGTGGGCGTCGTGACGTATAAACTGGCGGCGCACGCGGCGGACCTCGCCAAGGGCCACCCGGCGGCAAAAGTGCGTGACGATGCGCTGTCCAAGGCGCGTTTTGAGTTCCGCTGGCGCGACCAGTTCAACCTGAGTCTCGACCCCGACACGGCGGAGCAATATCACGACCAGACTTTGCCTGCGGAGGGGGCGAAGAGCGCCCATTTCTGCAGCATGTGCGGGCCTAAGTTTTGTTCGATGAAGATTTCGCAGGAGGTGCGGGAATTTGCGAAACTGCAGAATCAGGGTAGCGAGAGCTTTATTGCGGCGGAGGATGCTGAGAAGGGCATGGCGCAAATGAGCGAAGTCTATGACGCCACCGGGCGGGAGTTGTATATGGGTGCTGGTGATCGGGAGCATGATTGAGGCTTGAGTCAACTGAGGACAGAAAATGATTAAATAGGGACAGTATATATTTAATTCGGAGACTTGCTTGCAGTCAGGCGATTGGCCAATGAATTAAATATATACTTTCCCTATTTAATCGGCACCCGAAGGGGGAAGAAGTTTCACGCAGAGGACGCAGGGCAAGGCATGGCCGCCATGTCAGAGCTGTTCAAGGAAACCGGTAGCGAACTTTATATGGGCCAAGGCAACCGCGAGCATGATTGGCATTTGATACCGCATAGGGTATCACTTCGCGTGACCAAAGCGGACAAGCTCTGGGCAGCAATGCGTCGCAATTCGCAAGGCGACTGGACCATCGACGATGTCCGCAAAGTTTGTAACGGGCTTGGCTGGTAATGCCTGCCGCCTACGGGTGGCGGCTCGCACTGGAAGGTCGCGATACCGGGGCAGGCGCGATCCTGACCATCCCGGCCAAGCGACCGATCAAGTCGGTCTATATCCGCAAGCTGATGGAATATGTGAAGGCGAACGAAGATGGCGAATAAGGCAAAGACTGAAACGGTGGGCGGCTATGCGATCATGGTTGAACCGTTGAGCAAGGCCGATGGCGGCGGCTGGCTGGCCAGCGTCCCCGCGCTCCCCGGCTGCATGGGCGACGGTGAAACACCGGAGGAGGCCCTCGCCGATGCCGACGCTGCAATTGCCGAATGGACAGCAGCGGCGAAGGAACTTGGCCGCGACATCCCCGGCCCGCAAGCGCTCGGCCAATGGCGGCAAAGGGTGCCGCGCAGCTTGCACGAAAAACTGAAGATTATTGCGGCGCGCGAGGGTGTATCGCTCAACGCCTATGTGGCGAATGTGCTGGCGGAGAATGTGGGGCGGGCGGCGTGATTGATGCTGGCCAGTCCAAATTCCGTTTTGATATTGGGCGGAACGATCTTTACACTGTTCGGGAGCGCATCGCATGGAGCTATGCTAATCTAGCCTGCGCCCACGCGGCGCTTTCAGATGGCCGGATCAAACATAACCGTGTGGACTGGATGATTCGTGCAAAGCTGTTTCGTGGATTACGTGAAGGCACGATGCGAATGGGAAGTCTGTTCGATGATGAGCGGGCGCAGCTTATCGAAATGCCAGTCTGCGCTTATTGCGGGGTAGAAGGATCTCTTTCAATTGACCATCTGATTCCGCGTGTTTCTGGCGGAAGCCATGCTCAGCATAACCTCTTGCGGGCCTGTCGCTCGTGTAACAGCAGCAAGGGTAAGCGCGATCTGCTTGTCTGGTATGCAAGTCGAGGAAAATTCCCACCAATCTTATTGTTGCGACGCTATCTGAAGATACTTGCCCTGTATTGCGAGGAAAACGACCTTCTTTCTCTATCAGCGGATGATGCTACTTCACTAGATTTGCCGTTCGATTTGCGGTTACTTCCCGGCAAATTCCCTCCACTCGCCAATCTTCGGCTATGACAGTTGTTTGGGCAATTCCGGGGACACAATACCGGGTAATTCCGGGGCAATTCCGGGGTCACAATACCAATTAGCCGTTAGCTGGCACCAGCTTCTCTACCAACCGCTTCAATTCCCCTGCGGTGGTGTGCCCTGCTACGACTTCGTGATAGCCGATGCCCGCCTTGCGCAGCGCTTCCTTTTTTACGGCATCGCGCGCGGCGGCGGCACCTCCTGCCTGGTGGTGGCCGGTGCCCTGATATTCGATGGCATGGACGACGCGGGCGTCGGGGTCCATCAGCGCGAAATCGACGCGTTTCGAATTGACCGCCCAATAGGCGTCCTTGTCGGGGCTTGCGAGGAACTCGCCCAGCGATACCTGTGCCATCACCTGCCAGCCGGGATTACGCGCGATCACGGCGGCGTCGAGTGCCTTGAACAGATTGGCTTCGGGCCGGTTGAGCAACGGGCGGGCGCTGAATTTTGCTTCCATCACACAGGCGAGCTGGTCGGTTGCGCTGGTTTTCGTCTTGGCGGCATCGGCCAGCCCATCCTTTATCAACCGCACCGGCTTATCGCCGCGTTTGCCTGCATTGCGCCCCTGCCAATAGGCGCGACGCTGGGCGCGCTTTTGCCCCTCCACAAGCCGCTCGACGGCAATGCCCATCACGGCACCGACAGCAAGCACGGACATCAAGAGGAAAGGCCGGTCAATCAAGGCGAGCAATTCAGGCGGCACAGGGGCATTTATGCAGAACAATCATAAACAAATTGTCAAAAGATCGATTTCCCCATTCGCCGCGTGACATTCCCCTTCATGCCTTTAGGACAGGGCGATATGAGCCATCCTGCAAAGTCCCCCCGTCGTCCGCGCCCCAACCATTTCACCATTGCGATGGACGCCTGGGCGCTCGCCGCTGAATCGGGCATGGTGATCGCGATGCGGATGGGGGCGCTGGCCCTGGGCGGCCCGGCAGCGGTTAAAGAGGCGGAACGGATGGTTTCGGAAAAGGTGGCGGCCAATATGGCGCTGGGCTTTGACCTGATGACCGGAAAGCTGGGCACCAGCCCCGATCAGATACTCAGCGGCTCCATCGCCCATTATTCGCGCCGCGTTCGCCGCAATCGCGAACGGCTGACCAAATGATGAAAGCGGCTTCATCGGCATAGCGCCGATAAAATCGGTTGGCATCGCCCCTTCGCTCACCCATGGTGGCGCAACGGAAAAAGGAGAGAGAGCCGATGTCTGCCAATAGTTTAGAGGCTGTGGAAGAAACTACGGACCGGGATTCCGCGTCCCGATGGGGGCTGCTCGTGCTGCTTACCATCATCAACATACTTAATTTCGTCGATCGCCAGCTGCTGCCGAGCTTTGCCAATTTCATCAAGCCCGAGCTGGGATTGACCGATACCCAATATGGCCTTTTGACCGGGCTGTTCTTCATCATTTTCTATGCGGTTGCCGGGCTGTTCATGGGGATGCTGGCAGACCGGATGCACCGGGGGAAACTGATCGCGGCGGCGATTGCATTGTGGAGCCTGCTGACTGCGGCAAGCGGCGCGGCGCGCGGCTTTGTCTCGATGGCACTGCCCCGCGCGCTGATCGGCGTCGGGGAATCGGCGCTGACCCCGGCGGCAACATCGTTGCTGGCTGACCGGTTCCGCCCCTCGCAACTGGGCATCGCGGCGTCGCTTTATTATCTGGGCGTGCCGGTGGGGGCAGGGCTCAGCCTGCTGGTCGCAGGCTATCTGGGGCCGACGATCGGCTGGCGCAACTGCTTCTACCTGCTGGGCGGTGTAGGGATGCTGTTTGCCGTTGCGATGCTGTTCGCGCGCGATCCGCGCGGGCCGCAACAACAGGTTCATGAACATGGCCCCGGCTGGCGCGGGCATGCGAAGCTGCTGGGCTCGGCGCTCAGGCAATCGCCTGCCTTGTGCATGATCATCGGCGGTGGGGTGGCGCTGCACATCGCGGTGGGGGCAGCGGCCTTCGACCAGATCTGGTTTGTCGAGGAACGCGGTTTTGACCGTGCCGAAATCGCCAAGCTCACCGGCTATATCACCGTGGTCGCCGGAATCGCCGGAAACCTGTTCGGCGGGTTTGCGGGCGATTGGTGGTACAGGCACCGGGCATCGGGCCGGGTGATGCTGCTGTTCTGGATGTTCCTGATCGTTGGGCCTTTTTCAGTCATCTTCCGCATTGTTCCGGCGGATTCGGTGCTGTTCGTGCCGGGTATCGGCGTCGGCATTTTCATCCTGTGCGCCTATTATGGCCCCTCGGTTTCGACCATTCAGGAACTCTCCCCGGCATCGGCGCGCGCCACCGTGATTGCGTTCAACCTGTTGTGCCTCAACGCCATCGGCCTTGGCATAGGGATTACCGGCACGGGCCTGCTGATCGATATGTTTCGCAATGCGGGAAGTGCGGAGCCCTATACCCATGCGGCGCTGACGATGTCGGTGGTTTCACTGCTGGCTTTACCCGCCTTCTTCATGGCCGGGCGCTGGTATCACCGCGACAAGGCAAGGCTGAACGGCGGGCCGCTTCGCGCTTGATTGAGGGGGGAGAGGGCATGGCATTTCCGAAATTGCACAGTGAACCAACCGCAATCGAACTTGCGGGGCAAATCGCGCGCGGGGAACTGTCGGCTGTCGAGGCGACCGAGGCCGCCATTGCGCGGATCGAGGCGCTCGACGGGCCGATCAACGCCGTGGTCGTTCGCGATTTCGGCCGCGCGCGTGATCAGGCACGGCTGTGCGACAGGGCACGGGCGGCAGGGCAGGCGGGGCCGCTGAATGGCGTGCCGATGACGGTCAAGGAAAGCTATGACATCGCCGGCCTCAAAACCACATGGGGCTTTGAATTTGCGCGCGATTTCGTGGCGGATGAGGATGCCCATGCGGTCAAGCGACTGAAGCAAGCAGGCGCGGTGATATTGGGCAAGACCAACGTGCCGGTCGCGCTGGCCGATCTGCAATCGGTGAACCCGATCCATGGCCGCACCAACAACCCGCACGATCTTTCGCGCGTGCCCGGCGGGTCTTCGGGCGGAGGTGCAGCGGCGCTGGCATCGGGGATGGTGCCGCTCGAATTCGGGTCGGACATTGGCGGGTCGATCCGCACGCCCTGCCATTTCTGCGGGGTGACGGGGCTGAAGCCGACCTATGGCGCGATCCCCTTTGACGGGCATTATTTTCCGGGGATGAAAGGCGCGCCGACGGTGATGGCGATGACAGGGCCTATGGCGCGCAGCGCGGCGGACCTTGCGCTCGCGCTCGACCTCACCAGCACGCTGCCCTTGCCGCGCGCACGCGCCGGTGGGCTGAAGGGCGCGCGCATCCTCCTCATCGAAAGCCATCCGGTGGCCGATCTTGACGGGGCGGTGGCTGCGGCATTGCGCGCGGCGGCGGACAAGGCAGCCGATGCGGGTGCGATCATCGAGCATCGCAGCGACCTGCTGCCCGATCTGGAGGCGATGCACGCCAATTATATGAAGCTGCTCAATATCGCCCTTGCAGTCCGCCAGCCGCAATCGGGCGACCGGCCGGAACTGGCTGCGCGCGACTGGCTCACACTGCTCGACAAGCAGGCGGACCGGATGCGCGAATGGCAGGCGTTGTTCGGCGAATATGACGCGATCTTCGCGCCGGTATTCGGCACCACCGCCTTTCCCCACAGCGACGATCCCGATTGGCGCAAGCGCAGCCTGACGCTCAACGGCCAGCCTTCGCCGTTCCACACGCAGATCGCGTGGATCGCGCTGGCCACCTATCCCGGCCTGCCTTCGGTATCGGTGCCCGTGGGCGGGCATGAGGGCCTGCCTATCGGCATCCAGGTGATCGCCCCGCATTGGCAGGATCACACCGCTGTCGCGCTGTCGGGAGAGATTGGCAGGCTTTGCGGGACGCAGTGAGGGTGGCAGGATGAACTTTAACCACCCCAGGGCGGGGGCGCGACGAGGGTGGTGGCCAGATCGAATTCGACGCGGAAATGGCGCGCATTTGCGCCGGTGCGGCGTAGGACATAGGCAAAGCGGGGGGTGGCTGCGCCCTTCTCGCTGATCTCCACCTCCCAGACATTGGTGACCGAAACGTCGCGACCTTCGCGGCGGAACAGCGCTATGCTTTCGGCATCGACCGGGAAGGCTTGCACGGTCGCGCTGCCGGGGCTGGCGGTATCGCCGCCATATTGGGTCAGCCTGTCCTCGCTGCCATCTTCGTGCCGGTGATCATGTTTCAGCCGCAGGCCGGTGGCGGTGCGGGTGATGACCCAGGTGCGCGAACGATCCCATTCGCCGCCCGCATCTTTCGGCCCGACATGGAAGGGGATGCGGATTTCATTCGCGCTGCAATGGCGCACATGCATCATCAGCGGACGCCCTTTGAAATCGGCATCGACGGCTTCGTCGCTGGCGAGTGTGCCGGGGAAGGCCTTGCCGCAATGCGCGTTGAGATTGGCCCAGAAAGCGTCCTGCGGACTGGCGGGCGACGTGGTGGCGCAGGCCGAAAGCGCAAGCGCGGTGAGCAGGGCAAGCCGTCGCATCAGCGTTTCCGCACAAATTCGGCGCGCAGCACCAGGCCCTTGATGCCGGGATATTTGCAGTCGATTTCCTGCGCGTCGCCGGTCAGGCGGATTGAGGGGATTACCGTGCCTTGCTTCAGCGTCTGCCCCGCGCCCTTGACCGTCAGATCCTTGATCAGCGTCACGGCATCGCCATCGGCAAGCAGGTTGCCCACGGCATCGCGCACCTCGACCCTATCGGCTGCGGCCTGTTTGGCGGCCAGTTCAGAGGCTGGCAGCCATTCACCGCTTTCCTCATCATAAACATAATCTTCGTCGGACATTTTCGCCCCTTTCCTGCGCGTGCTGTGCGCCCTGGGCGGGTGATTTGCAAGCTTGCCGTGCATTGCTCTCACAGCTAACGGCAGGGCATGAAACTCTTGGTAAAGTTCGGACTCGCGTGGGCGGGGGCATCGCTGATTTGCGCTGTCCCGGCGCTTGCCAATCCCGAACTGGAGGTTGCCGATCGCGGTACGGTGCCAACCTGCAGCGTCACCGATGCGCTGCCTGCCGACATGGCAAAGCGCGCGGGTGAACTGGGATATGTGCGCGAAGAGTTGATGCCTTCGACCGTCACCACGCCGCAATTTCGTGGGCGGCTGCGCTGTGCGCGCACGCTTGATGGCTTTGGGCGGACAATCGGCATCGCGCTGGTCGAGGATTTCGTGCTCGAAGGTGAAAAGGTTCGTGCGCTTTATCAAGGTGATACCATCGTCTTTTCGCTTTCGGGATTAACTCCGGCGGCAACCTATCCGACGCGCAAGGGTGAGGTTCGCTGTTACCGCAGCGGCGCGGCTGCCGTTGTTCAGTGCACCACCGGTTTCGGCCCCGAAGGTGCTAGCATGCTGGTGCTGCAAAACCAGAATGAGGACTATCTGCTCGGCCTGTCGGTCAGCGCGTCGGATTGGCCCGATCATCAGGGCAGGCCGACCGCTCCCTTGCAATTTCGCGCGGGCGAAAATGCGCCGGTTACTGTCGACTGGGTGAACCAGTCGCTTTCCGATGCGCAGGATGTCAGCGCCTGGACCGCGATCTTTGAGGGCAAGGCCTATACCGATGCGTTGCTGCAGCAGAAAGGGCCGGTGCCGATCGAGATCGAAACAAGGCTGGCGAATGACCAGCCGGTCAAGCAGGCATTCGATTTTGCCGAGATGATCGCGCTCTATCGCGCAATGGCGGCGCTGACCCGCGAAATGCCGGTGCGCTGATCGGCGGCCCAGCCGATTTGATGCAGGGCAAATTTCCTGCGCACGAAAATGGTAAGCACACTTGTAATGGCCGAACGTCTGCGTATCGTCGCGACGGGTGGTTCCACAACAAGCGAGAAGCAAATTCATGTCCGACGAAGAACAGCCGCTGCCAACAGGTTACCAGCTTTCGGCGCTTGACCCGACCTATCGTGAAACGCCCTGGGTGCCGCTCGACCGGCTGCGCGCGGCGGACCCGGTGCACCATGACCAACAGCTTGGCCGCTACTTTCTGACACGGGGTCGGGAAGTTTCGGAGCTGATCAAGAATCGCGAACTCAACGCCGATCCGCGCAAGGCCAATGAGGGCAGTTTTTCAAAAACGCTTTACGGCGAAAACAGCAAGGAATTGTCGATCCTGATGCTCGACGATCCCGAGCACAAGCGGCAGCGCACGCTGGTGATGAAAGCGTTCAACAAGCGTTCGGTCGAGACGCTGCTGCCGAGGATAGAGGAAATCGCCAGGGGCCTTGCCGACGATATCGCAGCCGAGGAGGACGAGTTCGATTTCGTCGCGCTGTTCGGATCGCCGCTGCCGACCACGGTGATGGCCGAATTGCTGGGCATCAACCCCGCCGACCGCAAGGATTTTCGCCGCTGGTCGCTGGGCTGCATGCAGGCGCTCAATCCATTCCGCACGCCGGAGCAGACCGCGCTGTACGAGGAATCGACAACGGTGCTGGCCGACTATCTGGCGCGCGAGGTCGATATCCGGCGCTCACGCCCCAGCGAGGATCTGATAACCCGGCTCGCGCTGGTCGAGGAAGATGGCGACACGCTGACGACGCGCGATATCGTGCTGCTGATCCGGCTGCTGCTGATCGCGGGCAATTCGACCACCACCGATATGCTGGGCGCGGGCGTGGTGCAATTGCTCAAGCATCCCGACCAGCTCGCCAAATTCCGCGCGCGGCCCGATCTGCACGACAATGCGATGGACGAGATATTGCGCGTCGAACCGCCGGTGTCGCAGGTGCTGCGCAGCGCGCATCAGGATTTGCAGGTGGCCGACAAGACGATCAAGCAGGGCGATACGATCCACATGTCGCTGTTCGGCGTGCATTACGATCCTGAAATGAACCCCGATCCGCAGACCTTCGATATCGAACGCAAGGCTATCCAGCATTTTGCCTTTGGTGGCGGCGCGCATTACTGCCTCGGCGCGGGGCTGGGCAAGGCGCAGGCGAAGATCGCGCTGCCGATGCTGTTCAACCGCTTCCCCAACCTCGCCTTTGCACCGGGGCGCGAGGTGAAGCACAAGGTCGCCCCCGCCTTCAACGGCTATGGCGAAGTATGGCTGGTGAAGTGAGTTATTTCTTCGGTGGCCAGGGAAAAAACCCCGACGTCCGCTCGATATAGGCGGCATAATCGGGGCGGTTCTTTTTCAGGCTTTTTTCGAGCAACGGCTTGCCCGACCATCTGGTCAAGGTGAAGGTCAGGAAGATGGGGCCGACGATGCTGATCCAGCCAGCAGGCCCGGTTTCGGCGGCGATCAGCCAGATGCCCCACCAGGTGCAGGCATCGCCGAAATAATTGGGGTGGCGGGTGTAGCGCCAGAGCCCGGTGTCGAGCACCTTGCCCTTGTTCGCCGGATTGGCGCGAAAGGCCTTCAACTGCGCATCGCCCACGGTTTCGAAGAGGATGCCGACAAGCGCGATCGCCGCGCCCGTCGATGCGACCGGCCCCATGATGGCGCGCCCGCCCTCGCTCGCCCAGATGCCGAGCTGCGCGGGCAGCGCGGTAATGAACAGCAAAGGCGCCTGCGTCAGGAATACCAGCAGCAATGCGGTCTTTGCCCAGCTCCAGCCCTTGCTCTCCATTGCATGGCCGATGATCTTCTTGTAGCGCGGGTCTTCGCCCTCGCGCCGCCAGCGGGTGACGAGGTGGGCGGCAAGGCGCACGCCCCAAATGGAGGTCAACGCCAGCAGCACATCGGCGCGGCGGCCAGTGCCGTCAATCTGCAGCCAGCTTGCCCAGGCGAGGATGACCATCCCGAATGCCCAGAAGGCATCGATGAAGGATACGTCGCGAATTGTGACCGCATAGGCCCAGAGGAGCAGGATCGCGACCATCAGCGCCGCAAGATTGATGCCCAGCATCGTCAGCGCATCGCTCATTCCGCATTCTCCCCGGCTATGCTCGCCATCTTTTTGCCCGGATGCCTGGGCGTAACCTTGGCATAGATTTCGGCGAGTTTTGCCATGTCGGCCTGATAATCGCCGGTCGGCCAGATCATCGTAACGAGCCCGCCCGTCTTTTTCGCATAATCCATCGTTCCGATCACCAGCGGGATATTTGCGCCCATCGCGATATGATAGAATCCGGTCTTCCACTCGCGCACCGCGCCACGCGTGCCTTCGGGCGCGATGGTGAGCATGAATTCCTTGCGATTGGCAAATTCGTCGATCATCGCCTGCACATAATTGCCGCCCTTTTTCCGATCGACCGGAACCCCGCCCATATCGAGCATGAAGTTGCGCATCGGCCAGCGGAAAAGCGTGGTTTTGGCCATGAAGCGGGTCTGAATGCCAAGCGTCTGGGTCAGTCCGATATAATAGATAAAATCCCAGTTGGAGGTGTGCGGCGCAGCGATGATGATGAAGCGGCGCGGCTCGGGTATTTCGCCAAACGCCGTCCAACCCTGTCGCCGGTAAAACCACATGAGCAGCGCCCTGATGGCGCGCGACAACAGGCTGGGTTTGCGCGTTTCCAAAGCCATGCGGCTTTTGCTCTCCTTCTCCGCCTGCGACATTGGACGGAGGGCACGGCAAAAGCAATTAGCTTGTTTCCGGCATATCGGGGCGCTAGTCGGCTGTAATAACAACACAGACAGCGGGATTGCCATGACAGACGCTTTCACTCCGGTCATTTCAGCGACCGGGCTCTACACTCCGACCGACACTGTTTCGAACGAGGAGCTGGTCGCCAGTTTCAATGCCTATGTCGACCTCTACAATGCGCAAAATCCCGATGCCGAGCCGCTGGTGCACAGCTCGGTCGAATTTGTCGAAAAAGCGAGCGGCATCAAATCCCGCCATGTGATCGACAAGACCGCGATCATCGATCCCGAAATCATGGAGCCGCGTTATCCCGAACGCCCCAACGACCAGATTTCGCTGATGGCGGAAATCGGTGTTGCCGCCTGCCGCGACGCGCTGGCCAAGGCGGGGCGCGACATAGCCGACGTCGATGCCGTGCTGTGTGCCGCATCGAACATGCAGCGCGGCTATCCGGCGATGGCGGTCGAAATCCAGCACGAACTGGGCATGGAACGCGGCTTCGGCTTTGACATGAATGTCGCCTGCTCCTCGGCGACCTTTGGCATCCAGACTGCGGCTGACTATGTCCGCAGCGGCAATGCGCGGTCGGTGCTGGTGGTGAATCCCGAAATCACATCAGGCCATTTGAACTGGCGCGATCGCGACAGCCATTTCATCTTCGGCGATGTGGCAACGGCGATTCTGGTCGAGGCGAAGGATCTTGCCCCGGCGCAGCATTGGGAAATTCTCGGTACCCGCCTGAAGACCCAGTATAGCAACAATATCCGCAACAATTTCGGTTTCCTCAACCGCGCCGAGGGCAAGGGGCCGGTCGACCAGAGCGGGCCGAAGACCGACAAGCTGTTCGTGCAGGAAGGCCGCAAGGTCTTCAAGGAAGTGGTGCCGATGGTCGCGCAGATGATTGTCGATCATGCCGCGCATCTCGGGCTTGAAGGCAGTGGTTTGCGCCGCCTGTGGCTGCACCAGGCCAATCAGGGGATGAACCGCCTAATTTCGCAGCGCGTGCTGGGGCATGAGGCGAATGAGGATGAGAGCCCGACCGTGCTCGATACCTATGCCAATACCTCGAGCGCGGGATCGATCATCGCCTTCCACAAGCATAGCGAAGACCTGAAAGCGGGCGATACCGGCCTGATCTGCTCCTTTGGCGCGGGCTATTCGGCGGGAACGGTGTTTGTGCGGAAGGTCGCCTGAGCCTGGTTGGCAGACCCGGCACGTTGCAGTGCCCGCCAGTCTTCGGGGCGCTCGAACGAGCCGATCCATATGCCCTTGCGTTCGGCGCGCGCCGCGTCCTCTTCATCGGGATAGTCGCGAACGCCATAAAATTCATGGCTCACCGCCATGCCGTCGCGTACCTGCGCGGCGGCGATATCCGGCGTGCGTGCCGTGCTGCATTTGGCCAATGCGCGTGAATAGCGATCCTTCGCCTGTGCGGAGCAGGTAAGGCCCGGTTCGAAGAGACGCTTTTCAAGCGCTGCCCGCGCTGCCTTTCCGCATTCCCAGTCGCGGCCCATGCTGTCCTTGCACTTTTGCCTGTATTCGGGGGCGTCAACGCCTTCGAGGCGCAATTCGTTTGCGCCGATTGTGAAGCTGTCGCCATCGATTGCGCGGACAGGTGCGTTTCCGGCGGCAATATTTTCGCGCGGATCATAAGACCACACTGCCGCCAGCATCATCGCCAGCAGCAAAAGTGCGCCGAGCGTTCTGGGCCATTTGCGTTTTTTGGGGAAAGTCCGGCTATCCGGAAACCGCAGCCGCGTCACGAATGGCCGAGAGACGGGTATTTTGCACGAATATGGTCAAAAATTGCCGGATGCAGGCGTTGCAAGAACGAACAGCCATATTCATCCAGCTTCTTCCACACGACCACCGCCTCCAATGGCGCAAAGCCGGGCAGGGTGACGTGGACGTTCTTGCCTTCGCCAATATGGGTCACCGATGAAATCCGGCACCCCGACTGCGACAGATCCAGTATGAGCGCCTTGTGGCGGCCTGCGCCATGCTCGCGTACATCGATGGTTATATATACGTCGCCGCGTGAATATCTGCGATGCTCATCGCCATTTTCTTCAGCTTCATCCCGAAAGATCGGGCCTTTGGCCATGGGGTGCCTTTCTGCAACCGGTCGCTTGTGCAAGTGCCGCTTAACACGCGCAAAGTTTAAGTCCAATGTGATTAACGACGTTAACAATTCATGATTTAGCGGGCCGGCCGGAATTTCCATGGTCTGGTGTCGATTGGGGTCAATCGAGGATCAACCCCAATGCGATGTAGATCAGCAGCGCAGAACCGAATCCGAACAGGGTGGTGAGTACGAAGACAACGCGGATCACCGTGGCGTCAACGCCGGTCCAGTTGGCGAGGCCTGCGCAGACGCCCCAGATTTTCTTGTTGGCGCGATCGAGCGACAATTTGGTCATTTTGCTTTCCTTCGAAGAAACGGGTTTGATAACGGGCGGCAGATCGAATTTCGGGTTCATCAGGCGATACCGCCCGGAAGCGCGGGGGCAATGCTCATCCCGACTGTGACGAAAGCGCAGAGCAAGGCGGCCGCGACCGAGAAGAGCTGGTTGCGAGACGGAGCGTTCATTTCAAATTCCTTTCGGGCGCGACGCTGTTACGCGAGATAGGGGGCTACGGGAGCAACGGCGGGGGCAACGCTGACGCCGATGGTCAGGAATGCACATGCGATGGCTGCGAAAACCGAAGCGAGCTGATTGCGGGTCGAAATGGTCATTTTAAATATCCTTCCTTGTTCATGTTCCGGATCATTCCGGGGATGTCAGGATTATTGCAGGAGGTGTGCCAGTTTTAGAATATGCAGTAAAAACAGATATATAGATATTTTTTGAGGATAAGCAGATGATTTTACAAACCTGAATATTGGGAAAATGCACCAATATTTTGGCTTGAAGTTGGCGAAATTCACAGCGCCAATGATTGGGGTGGGCAAAACGCCGTTGACGCAGCCTGCATCTCGGATAGGGCGCTGGCATGGCGCTCGACCGGCTCGATCTGACCGATTTTCGCAATCATGCGACTTTGAATGTGCGTCCGCAGCGGCGCTTCATCATCCTGCATGGCGCAAATGGTGCGGGAAAGACCAACATATTGGAGGCTGTGTCGCTGCTGGTGCCGGGGCGAGGGCTGCGCCGGGCCAATTTGCACGAAATGGCGCGGCAGGGTGGAACTGGAGGTTTTGCAGTTGCGGCCAAGATGGACGAAACCGCATTGGGCACCGCAGTGTCGGCCGAGGCACCAAGCCGCCGCATCGTCCATATCAACGGCGCCAACGCCGCAATCAACGATCTGGCCGAATGGCTGTCGATTTTATGGCTTACACCGGCCATGGACCGGCTGTTCATGGACGGGGCCGGTGCGCGCCGCCGTTTCCTCGACCGGCTGGTGCTCGCGCTGGAGCCGTCGCACGCGCTCGCCAGCAGCCGTTATGAAAATGCCCTGCGACAGCGCAACCGCATGCTGTCCGAAGGGCAGGGCGATGCCGCCTGGTTCGACGCGGTTGAGGCAAGCATGGCGCAATATGCCGCAGCCATCATCGAAAGCCGAGCGCGCACCGTGGCGCAGCTTTCGGATCGGCTTGCCGCCATGCCGCCATCGCCTTTTGCACGGCCCTTGCTGGCGCTGGAGGATGCTGGCACGCCCGATGCCGATGAACTGGCCGCTGGCTGGAAAGCCGGTCGCGGGCGTGATCGGGGCGCGGGGCGCACGCTTTCCGGCCCGCATCGCAACGACCTGCTCGTCCGGCATGACGGCCATGGCCAACCCGCCGCGAGCTGTTCGACGGGCGAACAGAAGGCGCTGCTGCTCTCGCTCATCCTCGCCCATGCCGCGCTGGTCGCCGAATTGCGCGGTGCGCCGCCGATCCTGTTGCTCGACGAGGTCGCCGCGCATCTCGACCCCGCTCGGCGCGAAGCGCTGTTCGTCCGGCTCTACGATACCGGCAGCCAGGTGTGGATGACCGGAACCGAAGAAGGCCTGTTCGACGGCGCCGGAAGCGATGCGCTCCGCCTGTTCATTTCCGACAGTATGCTTGGCTCAAACCGGTGAGTGCGATAAGCGCAACAGCATGACGCCGAACGCCCCCGATATTTCCGGCCAATATGTCGCGCGCGGAATGCGCAATCCGCAACTGATCGAGGCGGCGCTGGCGATCAATGAGGACAGGCTTCCCGATGCCGAACCGCTGTTGCGCGCGCATTTGCATCAAGATCCGTTCGACGTTGCGGCCATCCGGCTGATGGCGCAATTGGCGGCGCGGCTGGGGCGGTTCAGGGACAGCGAAGCGCTGTTGCGCCGCGCGCTGGAGCTTGCCCCCGATTTCACGGCGGCGAAATCCAATCTGGCAGGGATATTATACCGCCAGAACCGCTTTGAAGAGGCGGTCGAATTGCTCGATACCTTCCTCAAGATTGAGGCTGACGATGCCAGCGGGCAGAGCCTGATGGCTGCGGCACTGGGCCGGATTGGCGAATATGACGAGGCGCTGGCGCTTTACGGCGCGCTGACGCAGCGTTTCCCGCAACACGCCAAATTGTGGATGAGCTACGGCCATGTCCTCAAAACGGTGGGGCAGCAGGAGGAGGGTATCGCCGCCTATCGCCGTGCGCTGGCGGTGGAGCCGACTTTGGGCGAGGTGTGGTGGAGCCTTGCCAACCTGAAGACCGTGCGCTTCGACGCCGCCGATATCGCCGCGATGGAGGCTGCGCTTGAAACATCGGGGCTGTCCGACGATGACCGGCTGCACCTGCATTTCGCGCTCGGCAAGGCGTTTGACGACCGGCGCGAGGCCGAAACCTCCTTTAACCATTATGACCGGGCAAATGCGATCCGCCATGACCAGCTCGATTATGATCCCGATGTGGTAACCCGGCATGTCGACAAGATTATCGCGACTTTCACTCCCGATTTTGTTGCAAACCACGCCGGGCAGGGCGATGCGACGCCCGATCCCGTATTCATCCTGGGTATGCCGCGCGCGGGATCGACCCTGCTTGAGCAGATACTGGCCAGTCATTCGCTGATCGAAGGGACGATGGAACTGCCCGACCTGCCCGCGATAGCGCTGCGCGAAGGCAAGACGGTACCGAGCGGCTGGGTCGATGCGGTGACGGACATGCCGGCGGAACGTCTGGCCGAACTGGGCGCGGAATTCCTGCAGCGCACGGCGGTGCAGCGCAAGACCGACAAGCCCTTTTACATCGACAAGCTGCCCAACAACTGGGTTTATACCGGGCTCATCCACCTGATCCTGCCCAATGCGAAGATCATCGATGCGCGGCGGCATCCGCTCGATTGCTGCTTCTCGAACTTCCGCCAGCATTTTGCCAAGGGGCAGGCATTCAGCTGCAGCCTGTCGGATATGGGGCGCTATTATGCCGATTATGTGCGGCTGATGGCGCATTTCGATGCGGTGCTGCCGGGCCGCGTCCACCGCGTCATCCACGAACAGGTCATCGAAGAGCCGGAGGCGCAGGTGCGCGCGATGCTCGACTATCTGGGTGTGCCGTTCGAGGAGGCGTGCCTCCATTTCCACCAGAACAAACGCGCGGTGCGCACGGCCTCCAGCGAGCAGGTGCGCCGCCCGATCAACCGCGACGGCGTCGGGCAATGGCAGCCCTATGAGCAGTGGCTCGATCCGTTGAAGGACGCGCTGGGTGAGTTATGGCAGAGTTATCCGGATGTTCCGTCGAACGGAAAATAGCAGATGTTTTTAGGCAAGTTTGGCATTAGGACTTCATGACATGCTGAGCCTCCCCAACCTCCTCACGCTTTCACGTATCCTGGCCGTGCCGATCCTGGTCTTTCTGCTGTGGCCGGGCACGCGACCGGGGCTGACCCAGCCCTTGCCGATCGATTACTGGCTCGCTTTCGCGCTCTACTGCCTGATGGGGATTACCGATTATTTCGACGGCTATCTGGCGCGCGCGCAGGGGACGGTATCGAAACTGGGCGTATTCCTCGATCCGATAGCCGACAAGATCATGGTCGGGGCGGTCATTCTGCTGCTGGTGTTCACCCGCGATGTCGATGGCTGGCACGTCATCGCCGCGCTGATCATCCTGCTGCGCGAGATTACCGTTTCCGGCCTGCGCGAATTCCTCGCCGGGTTGCAGGTGTCGGTGCCGGTATCACAACTGGCCAAGTGGAAAACCGCGGCACAACTGGTTGCCTTTGGCGGGCTGATATTGGCGGGCGCCTTGCCCGAATGGGCGCTGTTGAAAATAGCCGCGCTCAGCCTGTTATGGGTCGCGGCGTTGCTGACGATGATAACCGGATGGGATTATCTGCGCGTCGGCATCAAGCATATGGATTGACGATGAAGCTGGTTTATTTCGCGCGCGTCCGCGAAGCACTGGGCTGCGATGGCGAGGATGTCGATTTTCCGGCTGCCGTGCAGTCGGTTGGCGATGCGCTCGACTGGCTTGTCACCTTATCACCGCGCCATGCCGATGCCTTTGCCGACCGGTCGAAGCTGCGCTTTGCGCTCGACCAGCGCATGGTGAAATCGGACGCTCTGGTAGCAGGCGCAAGCGAATTTGCGATTTTCCCGCCGGTCACGGGCGGATGATCCGCGTTTCGGTCCAACGCGAAGCCTTCGATATCGCTGCAGAAATCGGCGCATTAGAGGCGTCGGGTGTCGGCGCGCTTGCAACCTTCACCGGAATCGTTCGCGGCGGGGACGGGGTGACCGCAATCGAACTCGAACATTATCCTGGCATGACCGAGGCCAGCCTCAGCGATATTTGCGAAGCGGCGCAGGAGCGGTGGGCTTTGACCGGCTGCACCATCATCCACCGTGTCGGTCGGCTGGATGTCGGCGCGCCGATCGTCCTCGTCGTCACCGCCGCACCGCACCGCGCCGCGGCGCTGGAGGCCTGCGCGTTCCTGATCGACCGGCTGAAAACCGACGCACCTTTCTGGAAACGCGAATATCGCGGCGACACCGCGCTTTGGGTCGAACAGAAAGCAAGCGATGTCGAGCGCGGCCAAGATTGGGACGGGTAGCAACGTCCTTCATGCGTTGCCCGGAACCGGGCGTTTCTGAACTGGCCTTTGCGAAGCCGCAAATAGGGCAGGCTCTAGCCTTTGCTGACCAAATCGCGCATTGTTTCTGCCAATAGTTCGAATTCGGGCTGGCGCGGGCTGTTGGTGCGCCAGACGAGCGCGATTTCACGGCTGGCGTGCGGCGCATCGAGCGGGCGGGCCTCGACTTCGGTGCCGTTGAGCAGCCCGTTTTTGACGGCAATTTCGGGCACCAGCGTCTGACCGAGGCCGTTGTCGACCATCTGGATCAGCGTGTGCAGCGACGTGCCGAGCATCGTTGCCGAAGCCCGCAATTCGGGGCGGTTGCAGGCGGCGAGCGCGTGATCCTTCAGGCAATGTCCGTCGACTAGCAGCAACAGGCGCGATTCATCGATCATCTCGGGCAGGATGGTGCTGGGCGGATTGTCGGGTTCGCCCTTGGGGAAGGCGACAAACAGCCTGTCGTCGAATAGCTTGGCATGTTCGGTATCGCCGCAGCCAAAGGGCAGGGCCAGCAGCACGCAATCGACCTGTCCGCGATGCAGCGCCTCACAGGCAGCCGCGCTGGTTTCTTCGCGCAGATAGAGTTTGAGATCGGGATATTTCTTGCGCAGCGCAGGCAGCAGGCGCGGGAGCAGGAAGGGAGCGATGGTCGGGATCACGCTCATGCGCAATTCGTCGGCCAGCGGTTTACCCGCGGCCCGCGCCATGTCGGCCAGTTCCTCGGCCTCGCGCAATATACGGTGTGCCTTGGCGACCATCTTCTTGCCCAGCGGGGTGAAGCGCACCACGCGGCGGGTGCGCTCGACCAGCACCAGCCCGAGAAGCGATTCCAGTTCGCGGATTCCTGCGGAAAGCGTCGATTGCGTGACATAACAGGCATCCGCAGCCTTGCCGAAATGGCCATGCTCTTCGAGCGCAACCAGATATTGCAACTGTTTCAGCGTGGGCAAATAGGTCGACATATAGCGGTCCAATCGATTAATAGGGCTCAATTAATCGCCATATCCGATATAATCCATGTTTTTCCTTTGACCAAGGTCAACAGGTCTGGAATTATTTGCATCTACGCTTAACTTTACAGGCGTAACAAACGAATGGCCAATGCGGGCGCTATGCCCGTGCTGCGGGTTGCGGGAGGTTAAAGGCCATGCTGGGAAATTTTGTCGAATATCTCGACTCGATCAAGGCTCGCGATCCCGCGCCGCGCACGCGTTGGGAAATTTTGCTGTATCCGGGGGTGTTGGCGCTCGGCCTGCACCGCGTGGCGCACTGGCTGTTCAAGGGCGAGATGTTTTTCCTTGCGCGGCTGGTGAACCATATCTCGCGCTTCCTGACGGCGATAGACATTCACCCAGGTGCGGTAATCGGGCGCAACTTCTTCATCGACCACGGCTTTGTGGTAATCGGCGAGACTGCCGAGATTGGCAACAATGTGACCATCTATCAGGGTGCGACATTGGGCGGAACCAATCCGACGAGCGGGCAGGGTGGCAAGCGCCATCCGACAATCGGTGACAATGTGATTGTCAGCCTGGGCGCGGCGATTTTGGGGCCGTTGACCGTAGGTGCAAACAGCCGCATCGGTGCCAATGCGGTGGTGACCAAGGATGTGCCTGAGGGCGCAACGATGGTGGGCATTCCGGCCAAGCCGACTTTGGTCGAGGTAAAACCCGAAACGCAGAATTTCGTGCCCTATGGCACCCCGTGCAGCGAACGCTTCGATCCGGCTACGCAGAAGCTCGAAATCCTGCAATGCGAAATGGAAACCATGCAGAAGCGTCTGGCGGTGCTGCTCGAAGAACGCGATGCGCTTGCGGCGGCCAAAAGTTCGGCACGCAAGCGCGGGGGTAGCAAATCGGCTTGAGCGCGATCATCACGCCCTTTCCGATTTCAGCGCGCCATCCGGCGCAGGTTGGCTTTGAGCGTGACGAACTGACCCGCATACTCGATCTCTATGGCCGGATGGTCGCGGCGGGAAACTGGCGCGACTATGCCATCGACCTTGGCCGGGACGTGGCGATTTTCTCGGCCTTTCGTCGCACCGCCGAACGCCCCGAATACCGCATCGTCAAGGATCCCTCGCTGCGCAACAAGCAAGGCATGTGGGCGCTGATCGGCGAAGCTGGCGCAATCCTGAAGCGCGGGCACGAACTGGTGCCGGTGCTGGCGCCGGTGGAGCGGAAATTGCTGAGGCTGGTTGAGGGTTAGGCTACCGGATCGCCTTTACATGATGATGCGGTTGCGGCCTTTTCCTTCCTGACGCCGCGCCTCCAGATGGAAAGCCATTAATTGCCCCATCCGTGTAGGGCCGACCGGCTTGCGCGTGGCCCGTTGCGCCAGAATGATGCTGGGCCGTGCATTGGCTTCGAGCAATGCCGGGCCGGTGTCGGCAATCGCAACATCCCAGCCGACCATCACATGATCGCTGAAATGGTTGGCATGGCACCGCTCGACCAGTTCCCTGATGTCGGGCCAAAAGGGAATCGTGCATCCCTCGATCGCGGCTCCGCTTTCGGGATGCTCGCGATACTCGCCGGGCCGCATGCCTGCACAGCCGGCCCCCAGTTCACCACTGTCCGCGTCGATGGGGGCTGAAAGGCCTCCCAGGCCGATATTGTCGACGATGGCATCGAACCGGGCCGGAAAGCGCAGCACTGTCGAGACGATTTCCGGCCTGCCGCGCTCGTCGAGCATCGTGATCAGTCGCGCGGTGGGCAAAACCGGCCCGCAAAGTGCGCGGAGCTGCGGGTGCGGCTGCAGCCGCCGCTGGATAATCCAGCATTGCTTGTCCCATCCTTTTTCCCGCTGCCGCAAACCGGCAACGATGGTTTGCAGATGGGCGACGGGGTCACCATCGGCGGGCAGCTCTATCTCGATTGCGCCGCGCCCCCCGCTCCCGCAGGCAGGTTTCACAAAGAGCGTTTCGCCCGCATTCGGCTTGGCGTCCAACCGCAGCAAACCGGCCTCGTCATAAGCGATGACTTCGGGATGCGGCAGATTGCCTGCGTTGCAGGTCTGGTAGAAATGGAGCTTGTCGATAAGCAGCGCGCTATGGTCGCTCTCCGCATGTGCCATTGCCCGGCCCAGCGGGATATGTTCGAACCGGCGTACATAATCGTCCAGCTGCCCGGCCTGCTCGATCCGGAAAAGGGCGATGTCATTGGGATCGACGAACCGGGATCGGCAGATTTGCAATGTCCGTTTTTCCCATATGCGATCATGGCCCCATTTCCGGGCAACAGCGCGCGTCCGGAATGGCAGCCATGTCTGGAACGCTACAAAAACAAGCGCGTTGAAGGCAATCCTCGGCAATCCCTGCCGGGCCGCACGATGCGCATAATGCGGCTGCAGGAATGTGGCGGATCTTGCCTGCCGGATGCCGGGAAACAGCGCAAAATTCAGTCTCAACAGGTCATACAATCGGTGGCGCAGGCCAAGTTTGACCGATGCTGCGCTGCGTGTGGCAGTGGCTGTGTGGGGCAGCGCAGACGGCGGGGAGATATTTGCGTGTAACATGGCCGCCGGTCTGGCAGGCCACAATAAAGCCCGGATGTCGGTTTCATGTGATTTTCCAAATGATTGCCCAATATGGGTAAAATCAAATGTCTAATCCATTCCGAATCCAGTCGCCTTTCCTACCTTGTGCGTCATCAACAGAAAGGATCTGGAAAATGAAACGTACATTGATCATCGCCGGGGCTGCCATCGCCTTGCTTTCCGTGCCTGCACTGGCCGCACTCGATATCATATCGGTGGAACGGGCAATTGCCATTGCCGAAAAATCCACCAAAGGCCAGGTCGTCGAAATCGATCTGGATACGCGTCGCAACGGGCAGCTCGTCTATGAAGTCGATATCGCCAAAAGCAATGCGTTGCGTGAGATTGAATTGGATGCGCGCAGCGGAAAGGTGATCCACCAGTCCAGTTCGCGGCTGGAAACGATGAAGATGCGGTATTGGGACAAGGGGGCTTTTGCTGTCCTGGGCAAGGCCAAACCGCTTTCGGAAATTGTTGCAGAGGTCGAACTTGCCACAGGCGGAAAAGTGATTGACGTCGACTTCGAACATGAGGATGGCCAATCCCGCTATGAATTTGAAATTTCGACAAATGCAGGCATTGCCTCTTTTTACGTCGATCCCCGGACGGGCAAGCGACTGGCATTTGTCATCGACGATTGATGCGCCATGCAGTTGCTGTTGATCGAGGATGACGCGTCGATAGCGGATTATGTCGCCCAGGGGTTGCGCGAAGCCGGCCATAATGTTGCCGTCAGCCGTGACGGGCGGGACGGGCTGGTCAGGGCGACGTGCGACCGGTTCGACGTGATCATCCTCGACCGGATGCTGCCGGGGGTGGACGGGTTGCGGATACTCGCGAGCCTGCGGGGCGCCGGTGATACAACGCCTGTCCTCATCATGTCGGCGCTGGCCGATGTCGATGAAAGGGTGAAGGGACTGCGGCTGGGCGGGGATGATTATCTCGCCAAGCCATTTGTCCTTTCGGAACTGATCGCGCGCGTGGAGGCTCTGGGCCGTCGCGGACCAGCCATCCAGGAGGCGAAAACCGAAATATGCGTGGGCGATCTGGAAATCGATTTGGCCGGGCAGAGGGTGCACCGCGATGGTATCGACATAGAACTTACATTGCGCGAATTCCGGATATTGGTGTTCCTTGCCGAAAATCTGGGGCGGGTCGTCACCCGCTCCATGCTTCTCGAACGCGTCTGGGACTATAATTTCGATCCCCAGACCAATATCGTCGACCAGCATATAAGCAATTTGCGCCAGAAAATCGATCGGGGCTTTGCCAGGCCGTTGATACATACCGTGCGCGGGCTCGGTTATTCGATGCGGCTCGATTGATGCGCTGGGTTCGCAGCCTCTCGCTTCGCCTTGCGCTGTTTCATGCAGCCATCTTCATTGCCTCCTCGGCGGCGCTTGGCGGCATTTACTATTGGGCAAAGGTGGTCCTGCCGATGGATCATCTGAAGTCGGAAATCGACAAAGAGGCGCAGCTTTTTGCGCAGATATATATCGCCGATGGCGCAGAGGCAGCCCGGACGGCTTTGGAACGCCGTTCGATTCAAGGCGATCCGCGGCGCGCCTTCCATGCGCTTGTGCGCGCAGACGCAACCGTCATCACTACCAATCTGCCCAGCTTGCCGACCCGGCGCTCTGACGAGTGGTGGTTGCTCGAAGCGGATATCTACCGCGATGGCGATGAAAATGATTACACGCCGCTGGTGCGCGACATCACGTTCCTGGACGGCAGTCGGCTATTGATCGGTCGCGATGCCGAGGATCTGGAGGAAATAGAGGAAACCCTGGCCAGCGGAATTCCCTGGGCGGGTGCGGGGGTGATCTTGCTCGCGCTGCTGGGCGGCCTGTTGATGAGCCGCGCGTTGAGCGTCCGTCTTGAGGCGATAAACCGGGCGGCTCGGCAGGTGATGGGGGGCGATCTCAGCGGCAGGGTTCCCGTTCGCGGCAGCGGCGACGATTTCGATCAACTCGCCGAAACGCTGAACGCGATGTTGCAGCGTAACGAGGAATTGTTCGAGGCGGTAAAGCGTGTGTCCGACAATGTTGCGCACGAATTGCGCACGCCGCTGGCGCGGCTGCAAATTTCGCTCGAACGACTGTCGGAAAAGCAGCTGACGGCAGAAGAGCGCAACAGGCTGACGATTGACGCCTCGCTCGAAGCGCAACGGCTCGGCCGGATATTTGAAGCCCTGTTGCGGATTTCACGCCTCGAAGGCGGGCGCTACGCCCTCAATCTGCGCAATGTGAATGCTGTCGCCGTCGCGCATGACGTGGCTGAACTATACGGCCCGACTGCGGCGCAGCGGGGGATAAATATACAGGTGGACGCGCCCTCAGGGCTTTGCCTGACGGGAGACGCCGATCTTCTTGCTCAGGCGCTGGCCAATCTGGTCGACAACGCCGTCAAATTCTCGCCCGATCAGGCTGTGATCAGCGTCGCCGTCGAACGGCGAGAGCGATCGATCGTCTTTACCGTTTCCGATTGCGGGGCCGGAATGGCGGAGGATGAATTGTCGCGCGCGACCGAGCGCTTTTTCCGCGGTGCTGATGCTGCCAGGTTGCGCGGCGAAGGCCTTGGGCTCAGTCTCGCCGCAGCCATCGCGGCGCTGCATGGCGGCACACTCATGTTGCGCAACATGAAGCCGGGGCTGCGCGCGACACTGGAACTGCCGGATGATGTCAGCGCCGCGCCCACGACGCAGCGCTGACATATCTGGTTTTACGCCGCCGTCGGCTGAAGCAGCTTCATCGCCTGCATCGATTGTTCGCCGCCCGATTGGGGAACGATTTCGCCGGTGCGGTCGCTGATCTGCGCAAAATTGGCGGCGACGCCTTCGGGCGACAGTTCATCGCCCGACAGCAGCATACCCTGCGTCATGGTGACATTGGCGGTGTGGAAGAAACCCGCACCTGCGCCCATGATGACATTGGCGGGGGCGTCTTCGGAGACGAGGAACAGGGCGGCAGGCACCACGTTCACCGGATCGAACATCGCAAAGGCCGCGGGCGGCAATATGTCTTCGGTCATGCGCGTCGCCGCGATCGGGGCGAGGGTGTTGCACTTGACGTTATATTTCGCGCCTTCGAGGTAGAGCGACTTGGTGAAACCGGCGAGGCCGAGTTTCGCCGCGCCATAGTTGGTCTGGCCGAAATTGCCGTACAGGCCGGTCGACGAGGCGGTCATCAGGATGCGGCCGTAATTCTGCTCGCGCATCAGATCCCACACCGCCTTGGTGCAGTTGGCCGAGCCGTTGAGGTGGACGTCGACGACCAGCTTCCAGTCGGCCATTTCCATCTTGGTGAAGCTCTTGTCGCGCAGGATGCCTGCATTGTTGATCAGGATGTGGACGCCGCCCCAGGCCTCTTTCGCCTTGGCGACCATCTCCACCATCTGCTCATATTCGGTGACGCTGCCGCCGTTCGACATCGCTTCGCCGCCAGCCGCCTTGATTTCCTCAACCACGTTCAGTGCGGCATCCGAATGGCCGGTGCCGTCGCGTGCGCCGCCAAGGTCGTTCACGACAACCTTCGCACCGCGCTTGGCGAGTTCGAGTGCGTAGGCCCGGCCCAGTCCGCCGCCTGCGCCGGTCACGATGGCGACTTTATCCTTGAAGTTGATGGTCATTTTCATGCTCCAGATTTAAGAGGTCAGCCGACGCCGAAAAGCGACTCTGAACCCCGCGAATTTGCGGTGCGCGGATTGGCACGCCCCTTACGTTTACGCAAGCGTAAAGCGGCGGGATCGGCGCACTGTAACAAAAGCTACTTATAACTGTCATAAAGGTGACGTGAATTGGTAATGCTTTTGTCACGGCGATTCGGGGAAGGAAAATAGATCTAGATGACATTCGCACGCAAATTGCTGATGGGCAGTGCCGCTACAGTCGCAATGCTCGTTGCCAACCCGGCGCTCGCACAATCGAACGATGCGGAAATCGAAGCGCTGCGCGCCGAAGTTGCTGCCCTGAAAGCGCAACTCGCCGAGCTTTCGGCCAAGGTTGAGAAGGCAGCGGCGGCTCCTGCGCCCGTGGCTGTCGCTGGCGCCGAAGCGAAGCCTGCTGCCGAAATTTCGTGGAAAGGTGCGCCCGAGATAAAGGGGGAGGGCGGTTGGAGCTTCAAGCCGCGCGGGCGGCTTCAGATTGATGCGGCTTCGATCTACCCGTCTGACAGCATCGCAACCGACAGCCTTGGCACGACGGTACGGCTGCGCCGTGCACAGTTCGGTATCGATGGCACTATTCCCGGCGGCTTCGCCTATCGCGTCGAAGCCGATATTGGCGGCAGCTCGGTCGAGCTGACCGACATGTATCTGACCTACAAGGCGGGCAAGAATCTGAGCTTCACCGTTGGCCAGCACAAGCCCTTCTGGGGCTTTGAAGAGCTGACCAGCGACCTGTTCACCAGTTTCAACGAGCGGGCCGCCTTTCATGGTGCTTTTGGTTTCGAGCGCCGCGTCGGCTTGTCCGCGACCTATGCGGGCAAGGCGGTGCTGCTGCAGGGCGGGGTCTTTGCAGACAATGCCGCCGACCTGAATGGCGATGGCAGCAACAACAGCCGCAGCTTTGACGGCCGTATCGTGTTCATGCCCAAATGGGGAGATACGCAGCTCCATCTTGGCGCATCGGCGCACAGCCACCGCTTCAATGATTTTTCCGGCACCGCGCGCTATCGCGCCCGCCCCTTCACCCGCACCACTGACACCCGGTTCGTCGATACGCGCACTTTCGCGGCAAACGGGGAGGACAGTTTCGGCCTTGAAGCCTTTATCAACCATGGCCGTTTTCATGCGACGGCGGAAAGCCATTGGCTGACCGCAAAACGGATCGGCGCCTTTGCCGACCCGACCTTCAACGGCGGCTATGCCGAACTCGGCTATTTCCTGACGCGGGATTCGCTGAGCTACAAGGGCGGCGCCGTCGATCGCACCAAACCGTCCAACCCGCTGGGTAAGGGCGGCATGGGCGCAGTCCAGCTCAACGCCCGTTATGACTGGGTCGACCTTTCGGACGCAGCCATTGTCGGCGGCAGGCAGCAGACCTATGGTGTGTCGCTGATCTGGACGCCGACCGAATATGTGCGTTTCATGGCCAATTACGGCCATCTGGAACTGAGCGATGCCGCCGTACTGGCAGGCGGCGACGGCGATTATTCAGCGGACGTGTTCGGAATGCGCGCGCAGATCGACTTCTGATCGCCGCCGTTCACATATGCAGCAAGGGCTGTCCCGTTCCTAGACGCGGGGCAGCCTTTACAAATCGCAGTGTGGATTCCTGCGTCGATATTGCTAAGGGCATGGCATGAGCGGCGATACTCCCGAAAATGAAAACCCGATCCAGATGCCGACCCGACGTCGTGCATTGATGCTGGGTGCGGCAGGTGTTGCGACGGTCGTGTCCGTGCGTCCCGCGCTTGCCCAGACGGCTGGCTCAGTGCTCAACTGCGAAATTCCGGTTCCGGGGCTGCATGGCACGGGTATGAATATCGATGCGTCCGGCAAGCTGGTTGCACCCGATACGCCCGGTTCGTTCGTCGCCAGCGGCCAGAAATTCAGCGGTGAGGAAGTGAAGCGCGCGCTTTCCGGCAGGACGCTGCCCGGCACGACTTACGAACAGAGCGAGGCCTATGTGAACTATATCCGCCGCCTGCAGGCCGGGCAGAGCGGATTTACCTGTTTCGCCTCGCTGCAAATGCCGCGCTGATACATTAGTTTCGTCATCCTGAACTTGTTTCAGGACACCGCGCCGCAGCATGTTATCCCGAAACAGGTTCGGGATGACGAACATAGTAAGCATCGTTGAAATTTAATCGCTTTGCGTTACGCCGTGGCTGTGGCCGATCCCCAGACCCTATATCTAGCCGAACCCGCCGACGCCCGCATCGTCGAGCCGCTCGACATGATGACGCTGATCTATCAGCGCCGCTCGGGCATCACGCATATGGTCGGCGAGCCGGTGCCGCAGATGCTCGAGGCGATGGGCGGCGATGCGGTGGATGCCGCCACGCTCGCCGCCCGGCTGGCGGCCAGTTTCGATCTGGGCGGGCAGGAAGATGCAGCCGCGCTGATCGCCGAACGGCTTGCGGAACTGGCCGAACTCGGGCTGGTGGAGCGCGTCGCCGGTGCATGAATTCCGCGTCCAGGTGGGGCCTGCGGCCTTTCGCATCGGCTCGGCATGGCGCGCGCCGATCGCGCAGATGGCGGAGCTTTACCGCGATTATCCGCACCCCGATTTTACAGACTTCACCGTGCGGCTTGAACCCGCAGGCTGGCTGCGCCGCTGGCTGCGGCCTTCGGTGGCGATCGGCGGCGATTATATGCTGCCCGATGCCGCGCCCTTGCCGCTGGCGCAGGGGCTGCTCGCCGCCGAAATGGCGATGAACCTGCAGATGGCGCTCGGCTGGCGGCGGCATTTGCTGCTCCATGCCAGCGCGGTCGAGCGTGACGGGCGGGTGCTGGTGATGACCGGCCAATCGGGTTCGGGCAAATCGACCCTGTCGGCCCTGCTGGGGGCGCGAGGCTGGCGTTTCATGGGTGACGAATTCGTGCTGCTTGATCCGGAAAGCGGCGATGCGGTGCCTTTCCCCAGGCTGATCAGCCTGAAGAACAGCGCGATTGCCGCGATGCAGGCGTCTGCGCCGGATGCCCGCTTCGGTCCGCTGCTCGATGGCACTCCCAAAGGCGATATCCGCCACATGGTGCCGCCGTCTGACGCGATAGCCCGGATGGGGCAGGGTGGTGCGCCCGCATTGCTGCTGTTTCCGCGCTATGGCTATCCGGGGGCGGTGCGCGAGGTGGCGCCGGGCGAAACCTTCATGCGGCTGACGCAGGCGTCGACCAACTATGTCGCGCTGGGGGAGGCGGGGTTCACCGCGCTGACCCGCTTCGTCACATCGGTGCCGTCGCGCGCGATCGATTACCAGTCGGGCGAGGAGGCGGTCGCACTGGTCGAGAAATTGTGGGAGCGGCTGGCATGAGCCGCGATGCGATGCTGCTGGTCGATGCGCTGCGCGAACCTGCGAGCACGTGCGGGCTGGATGCGCAGGGCTGGGCCGCGCTGCTGTCGATGGCGCGCGCCGAGCGACTGGTCGGCACACTGGCAGCGCGGCTTGCTTCGGAAGCGGTGCCGGGGAGAGTCGCGCAAACCCTTGCCGATGCGCGCACCGATGCCGGGTACCAGCGCCGCGCAGCACTGTGGGAGGCGGACTGTGCGCGGCGTGCGCTGGCGGATTATGACGGCAAGGTCGTGCTTCTGAAAGGCACAGCCTATGTCGCCGCCGGGCTGACGGCGGGCGAAGGGCGGCATATCGGCGACCTCGACATCCTGGTCGCGCGCGAAGATTTGCCGCAGGTAGAGGCCGCGCTGCTCGCCGCAGGCTGGGAATGGGTCAAGCCCGATCCCTATGACGATGCCTATTATCGCGATCATATGCACGAACTGCCGCCGCTGATCCACCGGACACGCGACCGGATGATCGATGTGCACCACACCATCCTGCCGCTGACGGCGCGGCGGACACCGGATGCGGTGGGGATGATGGTGGATGCGGTCTATCTCCCCTCCCGCTTGCGGGAGGGGCTGGGGGTGGGCCCGAGAAGTTCGATTGCTGTTTCAGGCCCACCCCCGACCCCTCCCGCAAGCGGGAGGGGAGAACTTTGCGCCCTCTCCCAACCCGACATGGTCTGCCACAGCGTAGCCCACCTCCTTGCCGATGGCGAACTCGATGGCGGGCTTCGCAACCTTTGGGATATTCACTGCCTGCTATCGGAATTTGCCGGAGCCGATTTCTGGACACAGCTTCGCGAGCGGGCATCGCACCACCAACTGGCCGAACCGGTCGGACGCGCAGTGCGGCTTGCACACCAGCTTTACGGCACCGAAATTCCGCAAGACTGGATGGGCCAGCACTGGCAGGACAGATATTACGCCGCGCGCATGACCGCGCGCGATGGTTGGGGCCGCCAGACCCGCAAGCTGCTGCGGCTCGCTTTCTATATCCGCTCGCACTGGCTGCGGATGCCGCCGCTGATGCTGGCGCGGCATCTGTGGGTGAAGTGGCGCAAGGGTCAGGCGAGCGCCTGAAGCGTAGCCACCAGCTCGTCATAATGGTCGATCACGGCATCGGCGCCCAATTCCTCGGCGGGCTGGCTGAGGAAGCCGAAGGCGACTGCAACGCTGGGGATGCCCGCCGCGCGTGAAGCGTGCACATCGTGGATGGAATCGCCGATATAGGCCGCGCTGCCACCACCGCAGCGCGCAATCATTTCGTGGATCGGGTCGGGCTTGGGCTTGCCATTGCCTTTCCCCATCGTATCGCCGCCGATGATCGTGACGAACCGGTCGGCAAGGCCAACATTGCCCAGCAATTTCACGGCGAGGCTTTCAAACTTGTTGGTTACCACGGCGAGTTTCACGTCCATTTCCTGCAACCTGTCCATGGCATCGGTCAGGCCGGGGAAGGGCGGGCAATTGTTGCCCAGATTCGCGCGATAATGATCGATCAGCACGGGGTGAAGCGCGCGGATCGTTTCCTCCTCAGCCTCGCCCGATTGCTGCAACCCCAATGTCAGCATGTGGCGCGTGCCCATGCCGACCAGAGCTTTCACGCCCCCGGTGGCAATCGGCGGCCGCCCGATGCTTTCAAGCGCATGGTTGAGCGAAGCCGCCAGTTCGATACTGGTATCGAGCAGCGTGCCATCGAGGTCGAATCCGACGATGTCGAAGGGGAATTGAGAATTGCGGGGCATTGGGCAACCGTAGTCCTGAGCTTGTCGAAGGACGCATTTCCGTCCGGCGAGGCGCCCTTCGACAGGCTCAGGGCTTCGGTGTAAATTGAAGGTCAAGATGTGTATGCAAATTCTGGAAACTGCAACCATTTGCTTCTAAGGCCTTGGCGCATGAGCAATATCGCCGCAATCATCCTCGCCGCGGGCAAGGGCACCCGCATGAAATCCGATCTGCACAAGGTGCTGCACCCGATAGCGGGGCGCCCGATGCTGATGCACCTGATGGCGAGCGTCGATGCGCTTTCGCCTGCGAAGAAGGTCGTGGTCGTCGGCGACAAGGCGGACCAGTTACGCGATGCGCTGGGCGATAGCGCGCAAACGGTGGTGCAGGAACCGCAACTCGGCACCGGCCATGCCGTGCAGCAGGCGGAAAGCGCGCTCACGGATTTCGACGGCGATGTGCTGATCCTTTATGGCGATGTGCCCTTCGTGCCGACCGCGACGATGCAGGCGATGGTCAACCGGCTGCACAGCGAAGACAATCCGGAGGTTGTCGTGCTGGGGTTCGAGCCCGAAGACACGCTGCAATATGGCCGCATCGTCGCGACCGGCGACCGCATCGAATGGATGGTCGAACACAAGGACGCCACCGAAAGCCAGCGCCTGACCCGGCTGTGCAATTCGGGGTTGATGGCGGTGCGTTCGAAAGACCTGTTCGCGCTGCTGGCGCGCGTTGGCAACGACAATGTAGCGGGCGAATATTATCTGGTCGATATCGTCAACATTGCGGTGCAGGACGGGCGGCATTGCCATGTCGTCAAGACCGATCCCTATGACGTGACCGGCATCAACAGCCGCGGCGAACTGGCGGCGATGGAGGGCGAATGGCAGAAGCGTCGCCGCGTGCAGGCGATGGCCGATGGCGCCAGTCTGATCGCGCCCGAAACCGTCTGGTTTTCGCATGATACCGTGCTGGGCCGTGACGTGCTGATCGAGCCCAATGTCTTTTTTGGCCCCGACGTGCGCGTGGCGGATAATGTGAAGATCCGCGCGAACAGCCATATCGAGGGAACGGTGATCGGCGAGGGCTGCGAAGTCGGCCCCTTCGCCCGCCTGCGCCCCGGCACCGTGCTGGAGGAAAAGGCGAAGATCGGCAATTTCGTCGAAACCAAGAAAGCGCATCTGGGCAAGGGCGCGAAGGCGAACCACCTGACCTATCTGGGTGACGCCGAAATCGGTGCTGCTGCGAATATCGGCGCGGGCACCATTACCTGCAATTATGACGGCTATTTCAAATATCAGACGGTGATCGGCGAGGGGGCGTTCATCGGTTCAAATAGCGCGCTGATCGCCCCGGTGAAGATTGGGCGCGACGCGATTGTGGCGGCGGGCAGCGCGGTGAGCCGCGACGTCGCCGACGGCGAACTCCGCATGGTGAGGGCCGAGCAGTTGGTGAAACCCGGCTGGGCGGATCGGTTCCACGATGCGATGCGGAAGAAGAAGGCGGAGAAGAAGTAGAACCTTGACATGATATCATGATATGATATCAGTATATCATTATGACTCGCATCCTCGCCGACCTGCCCGATGAAGACATCAAATGGCTCGACAAACTCGCCGCCGAGCAGGGAAAGTCGCGTGCTTCGGTCTTGCGTGAGGCGGTGAGGGCCTATCGGGCGGAAACGCCATCATCGGGCGATAAGGATTGGCTCGACCAGGCTTTCGGTATTTGGAAAGATCGAACCGACATTGGCGATTCTGTGGAATGGCAGCGCCGCGAGCGCGCATCATGGACGCGGCCATGGGACGACGACTATGAAGAGGTGAAGGCAGAATTCCCCGATCTTTTCGACGAGTATGACGATAAGGAGCGGAAGCGCTATCTTGATATGGTCGCTGCCGAGAAGCCCGAGAAGAAACGCAAACAAGCGTGAGCGGTTACTCCTTTGATAGCAACATCCTGATCGACGCTTTGAACGGCGATGCGCTTGCGCATGCGGAAATCAGGCGCGTTGATAGACCCTGGATCAGCCGTGTGACGTGGATTGAGGTGCTGTCAAAAGAGCGAGGCGGAACGCTAAAATTTATCGAGAATTTCCTTGGCGGCTTTTCGGTCGATGAACTCGATACCCGAATTGCCGGACATGCCGCAGCTTTGCGGCGGGAGCGGTCCCGGTTGAAACTCGCGGATGCCGTCATCCTGGCGTCGGCCCAAGTCAATCATCGCATTCTTGTTACGCGCAATATCAAAGACTTTCCGGCAAATATGCCGGGCATAAGAATCCCTGTTTAACGAAAGCAAAAAATCATGTGCGGCATTATCGGTATCGTCGGCAAGGAAGCCGTTGCAGATCGTCTGGTCGATGGGCTGAAGCGGATGGAATATCGCGGCTATGACTCGGCGGGGGTCTGCACCGTTCTGGATGGGCAACTGATCCGCCGCCGCGCGGAGGGGAAGCTGGGCAATCTTGTCAAGGAACTGGCGGGCAACCCGGCGCCGGGCAATATCGGCATCGCGCACACCCGCTGGGCCACGCATGGCGCGCCGACGACCAGCAACGCGCACCCGCATGCGACGGGCGAGGTCGCGCTGGTCCACAATGGTATTATCGAGAATTTCAAGCCGCTACGCGATGAACTGACGCAGCGCGGGCGCAGCTTCGAAAGCGAAACCGATACCGAGGTCGTCGCGCATCTGGTGAGCGAGCAGGTCGAGGCGGGGCTTTCGCCGACCGAGGCGGTGAAGGCGGTGCTCCCCCGCTTGCGCGGCGCCTTCGCGCTCGCCATCGCGTTCCGTTCGAACCCCGATATGCTGATCGGCGCGCGGCTCGGCTCGCCTTTGGTCGTCGGCTATGGCGATGGCGAAACCTATCTGGGGTCGGACGCACTCGCGCTCGCGCCGCTGACGCAGAAGATCGCTTATCTGGAGGAAGGCGACTGGGTGATTGTGGGCGCGGATGGCGCGCAGATTTTCGATCGTGACAACAACCCTGTGACGCGCGAAATCACCACCTCGGGCGTTTCTGCGGCGGCAATCGAAAAGGGCAATTACCGCCATTATATGCAGAAGGAGATTTTCGAGCAGCCCACCGTGGTCGCGCAGACGCTCTCCAGTTACATCCGCCCATTGGAACAGACCGTCGCGCTGCCGCAGATGGATTTCGATCTCGCGGGCGTAAGGCGCATCACCATCGTCGCCTGCGGAACGTCCTATTACGCCGGGATGGTCGCCAAATACTGGTTCGAAACCTTCGCCCGCGTGCCGGTCGACATCGATGTGGCGAGCGAGTTCCGCTACCGCGATCCGGTGCTGGAGGAGGGCGGCCTCGCGCTGTTCATCTCGCAATCGGGCGAGACGGCCGATACGCTCGCCGCATTGAAGCATTGCAAGGAAAATGGTCAGACCATCGCGGTCGTCGTCAACGTGCCGACGTCGAGCATGGCGCGTGAGGCGGACCTGCTGCTTCCCACCCATGCCGGGCCGGAAATCGGCGTCGCCTCAACCAAGGCCTTCACCTGCCAGCTTGCGGTGCTCGCCGCGCTCGCCGCGCATCTGGCGCTGGTGAAGGGCAAATTGTCGGCGGAGGAGGAACGCGAGATTGTCCGCCACCTGATCGAGGCCCCCGCCGCATTGAACGCCGCGTTGGCGCATGACGACGACATTGCCGCAATGGCGCACCTGATCGCCCCTGCGCGCGATGTGCTCTATCTGGGGCGCGGGCCGGATTATCCGCTGGCACTGGAAGGCGCGCTGAAGCTCAAGGAAATCAGCTATATCCACGCCGAAGGCTATGCGTCGGGAGAGATGAAGCACGGCCCCATCGCCCTGATTGACGAGGCGGTGCCGGTAATCGTCCTCGCGCCGTCAGGCCCGCTCTTTGAAAAGACCGTCAGCAACATGCAGGAGGTCCGCGCCCGCGGCGGCAAGGTGGTGCTGATTTCGGATGCGGAAGGGATTGCGGAGGCCGGCGAAGGCTGCCTCGCCACCATCGAAATGCCCGCCGTGCATCCGCTGATCGCGCCGCTGGTCTATGCTGTGCCGGTGCAGTTGCTGGCTTATCATGTAGCGGTAGCCAAGGGGACCGATGTGGATCAGCCGCGCAATCTGGCGAAGAGCGTGACGGTGGAGTGAGGGTGTTTAGTACGGAGAGAGGGTAATTAGTATTATGTCCCCGAAATTTGAGTATTATGTCCCCGAAATTTGCCAGAATTTGTATTATAACTTAAACAGTTATTAATATAGTTTAAAAGGAAGTGCGATGTTAAATTTACTTTTTTCAATTTTTGATAAAGATATTGACGAACTATTAGGTAAACTACTAAGTAATAAACTATTCATTGCAATAGTTTTGTGTGTAATTATTGGATTCATTTTTTATAAATCGTAAAGTGGCTGACATAGATAGGTTTACTTCGATTACTTGAACCACCAAGCCATCAGGGTTTGCTGCATACGTCCGATGGGACGGTAGTTGAAGCGCCATTCGCACTCCTTGAAAATTTCAGTGACAAGAATTTCGGTGACACAATACTTAGAATTTCGGTGACACAATACTTTAGAATTTCGGTGACACAATACTTAATTCAAATCCAGACTCTCGGCGGTCTCTGCGTCTCTGCGTGAGACAATCTGGCGCCCAGGTTGGGTTGGCCCGGCTTTAATTAGGGACAGTATATATTTAATGCATGAGTTATGCGATGCCTAGACCAAGGCGCCATTCCACGAAATCGTCACCCCCGCGAAGGCGGGGGGCCATCACCTGTCGATCAAATTTCTACGGCCGGAGATGGGTTCCCGCTTTCGCGGGAATGACGAAGTTAGTGGTTTAATGTAAAGTCATCACGCCATAACTCGCCCTCCGCGCCTCCGCGTGAAACTATCCGGCGTTGGCGCTGAGCAGGCGGGACAGCGCGCCGCGTACCGGCGCGGTTCCGCCCAGCCGCAGCACCGCGCGCCGGGTCAGCCTGGCCGCAACATGTTCGTCGGTATACAGGCCGACAAGGCTGCGCGTTGCGATATAGAGCGGCAGCGTGGCCGCGCGATGGCGGATGGCCCAGCTGCGCAGCATCGCGCCGCGCGCGACATCGCCGGAGCGCTGCATTGCGCGGGCCAGCCGCACCGCCCCCATCAGGCCAAAGTTGAAACCATGCGCGGTAACCGGGTGCATACCGACCGCCGCATCGCCGATCAACGCCGCGCGTTGGCCCGAAAAATGGTGCGAATAGGTCATGGTCAAGGGATAGACATGCGCCGGGGTGCGCGCCTGGCACTGCCCCCAGCGGCCATGGGTGCGCTCGGTTATGATGGCGCCCAGGGCTTCGCTACCGAGCGAGGCGATATGCTGCGCCGCTGCATGGGGCACCGTCAGCACGAAGGAGGACATTTTGGGCGCCAGCGGCAGCATGGCGATGGTCTGTCCATAATCGAACCATTCGCTGGCAAGGCCGCCATGATCCGCTTCATGTTCGACGCGCGCCAGCAGCATCGATTTGCCCGTCGGCAGCATGTCGACCCCGATGCCGAGCATTGCGCGCGCCGTTGAAAAGCGCGAATCGGCGGCAATCACCATATCGCCGGACAGCGTTTCGCCCCCGTCGAGCCGCACGGTCACGCCGCTATCGTTGCGTTCGATGCCCGTAACCGTCGCATCGCAGACAAGATCGATACCCTTATCCTGCCCGTTTTCGAGCCCCAGCGCATCATGGAGCGCGCGGCGGATGATATGGTTCGACACCATCATCCCGAGCGTGCCGCCATCCGCCGCCCGTCCGCGATGGGCATCGATCGCCATGACGAAGGAGCTGCCGCCGTCGAGCACGCGCGCCCCTTGCAGCGGCCATGCTTCCTCTGCCAAAATCATCGGCCAGACGCCCAGATCCCCCAACATGCGCACCGACTGGCCGGTCAGCGCGATTTCGCGGCCATCGGGTGCGGGCGCAGCGATCGCGTCACGCGACTGGCGTTCGACTATGGTGATGCGTGCAGCGTTCCGCCCGGCCCCGCCCCGTCCAGCCCCGCATTGATATGCGCGGGCAAAGGCAAGGCCTGCAGGCCCCGCGCCGATAACGATGATATGCTGCGACATTCTGGCTTGCCTCCCACAGGCGACGGATCGGGTGCCAGCCCCCTATGCCGCAATGGGCGCAACCAGCCTTGCGCCAGATCAAAAATTGCCGGAAGGCTTGAACCCCACCCCTCCTTTCGGCATCGTGGCTCCCGGAGAGCAGGCAGTCGGGGATTCTCTCCCTGACGGCCGGAGGAGAGGAGACATATGAAACACGACTATGACGTGATCGTCATCGGTGCCGGCATGGCGGGCATGTATATGCTGCACAAGCTGCGCGAAATCGGGCTGAGCGCGAAGGTGTTCGAGGCGGGGCACGACGTCGGCGGGACGTGGTACTGGAACCGCTATCCCGGTGCGCGGGTCGATATCGAGAGCCAGGAATACAGCTTCTCCTTCAGCCCCGAGCTGGAAGAGGAATGGGTCTGGAGCGAGCGTTACGCCAGCCAGCCGGAAATCCTGCGCTATCTGAACCATGTTGCCGACCGGTTCGATCTGCGCCGCGATATCCAGTTCAACACGCGGGTGAAATCAGCGCAATATGATGCCGCCAACCATCTCTGGCGCGTCGATACCGAGGCGGGCGACAGCGTCCATGCACGTTTCTGCGTTTCGGCGACGGGGTGCCTTTCGGTGCCCAATGAGCCCAATTTCAAGGGGCAGGAACGCTTTGCCGGGCCGACCTATCACACCGGACGCTGGCCGCATGAGGGCGTCGATCTTTCGGGCAAGCGGGTGGCGGTTATCGGCACCGGTTCCTCCTCGATCCAGTCGATCACCGAAATTGCGGGGCAGGTGGGGCAGCTTTATGTCTTCCAGCGCACCCCCAATTTCAGCGTGCCCGCGCACAATGGCCCGGCCAATCCGGAGGTGCGCAAAAACTGGCTCGCCAACCGCGCGGAAAACCGGATGGCGCAGCGCCAGACGGTGGGCGGGTTCATGTCGTCCGAGCGCAACGCGCAAAAGGCGTCCGAAGTCGGCGGAAACGAGCATCGGCAGGCGTTCGAGGCGCGTTGGACCGAAGGCGGCTTTGCGATTCTCGGCGCGTTTGACGATCTGATGGCTGATCCTGCGTCGAATGAACTGGTAGCGAATTTCGCCGCCGCGAAAATTCGCGAGATCGTCCGCGATCCCAGGGTGGCGGAGAAGCTGACCCCGAAAAGCTATCCATTCGGCGCGAAGCGGCTGTGCGTTGACACCGGCTATTACGAGAATTTCAACCGGCCCAATGTCGAACTAATCGACCTTAATGAAACCCCGCTCGATACGATCACCGAAAAGGGCGTCGCCACCAGCGAGAAGGAATATGAGGTCGACGCAATCATCTTCGCCATCGGTTTCGACGCGATGACGGGTGCGTTGACGCGGATGGATATCAAGGGGCGCGAAGGACGCACGCTGGTCGACAGCTGGGCGGAAGGGCCGAAAACCTATCTGGGCCTGATGGTATCGGGCTTTCCCAACCTTTTCACGATCACGGGCCCCGGCAGCCCTTCGGTGCTGTCGAACATGGTTGTTTCGATCGAGCAGCATGTCGAATGGCTGGCCGATCTGTTTGTGTTCATGCGCGACAATATGATGGTGGAGATCGAACCGACGCCGACCGCGCAGGAATATTGGGTCGAACATGTCAACGAAGTCGCCAACTACACCATGTATAATTACGCCAATAGCTGGTATCTGGGTGCGAACATTCCCGGAAAGCCGCGCGTGTTCATGCCTTATGCCGGCGGCGTCGGCGCCTATCGCGATCTGTGCACGGCTATTGCGGCCAATGCCTATATGGGTTTCAAGCTGAAGCTGGCGGAACCACCGGCCTGACGCGACAGGGTTGAAAGCCCGGCTGCTTTTCGCCATCAGGCGTGCATCGGAGGTCTGGCCAGTTGGGATTTTTTGCACGCCTGTTCCGGCGAAAACCGAAGCGGTTGTCATTGCCCCGGCCCGAACCATTTCCGGCGCCGCAATGGCCGCCCGCGCCGATTTCGTCGCAGCCGCACTCTAGCCCATCCGGCAGCAGGCCTGCCTTTCCCGAACCGGCTGACGATACGCCCGCCTGGATGAAATATCCGGCATCGGGGCAACGCGGGCATATTATCGTTTTTGCCAATGAGAAAGGCGGGGTGGGCAAATCGACCAGTGCCTTCCACACCTGCATCGCGCTCTGCAATGCGGGCGAAAGCGTCGCTGCGCTCGATGTCGATCTGCGCCAGTTGACGCTGCACCATGCGCTATGGGCGCGGCAGGAAAGCGAGCGCGAATATGGCGTGAAACTGCCGGGGCCCGAGCAGATCATGCTCGCGCAGCAGAACGAGAATGAGCTGGAGGAGAAGCTGCGCATGGCGCGCATCCACCACAGCTTCATCGTCATCGATGTCGGCGGGCACGATTCGCCGATCGCGCGCAAGGCGATTTTCATGGCCGATACGATCGTCACCCCGGTCAATGACAGCTTCATCGATCTCGACATGCTGGGGCGGATCGACCCGCGCACCGGCGAGTTTCGCACGCTCGGCAATTTCGCTCGGCTGGTCGAGCATCTGAAGGAGCCGGGCATGGCGATCCGGCCCAAGGCGCTCGACTGGGTGGTGATGCAGAACCGGTCGCGCAATTTTGCCACGAAGAACGAACGCAAGGTTCTGGATGCCTTGGAGAAGATAGCGCCTGTTGCGGGTTACCGGATCGTTCCCGGATTGCGCGAGCGGGTGACCTATCGCGAGCTGTTTCCGATGGGGCTGACACTGTTCGACCTTGAAGCGATCCCTGAACTGGGCAAGCCGCAACCCAACGCGCGCGAGGAAATATGGGCGATGCTGCGCGCACTCAACCTGCCAAGCGCGGCGCTGAACCGCGCGATTGCGCCTGCTGGCGCACCCAACCCTGTTTAGCGGGAGATAGCCTGTTCCCGCTCAGTCGGATTTGGAATTTGCTTCCAATATGGTCGCTGCGGTTTCCTCGATCGTCCCGGTGACTAACAGCGGCGAGCCGCCGACAATGCCAATCTGTGTCTGCCCATTTTCCGCCGTGCGCAGCCAGGCGATATTCGATGCGACGACCAGATAATTGCCGCCGCGTGAACTGAGGGTAACGAATTTCATGACAAAGGACTCCTGACCATGCGGGCTATAGGCGCGAAGTCTCTTTGAGTGATTAACGCTCGGCCGGATAGCCGCAGTCCTCCAAGCACTGGGCAAGATTGCGGTTGACCAAATAAGGTGTTCGGGAAACAAGAAACCATGAGCAAGGACATCAAGGTCGAGGGCGGTTGCCATTGCGGCGCTGTGCGGTTTCGCTTCGTACTGCCTGCAAAAAAGGTCGAACTGCTCGACTGCAACTGTTCGATGTGCAGCCGCACCGTTTTCCTGCACCTGATTGTTGCGCATTCCGATTTCGAATTGCTGACCCCGCGCGAAGCCCTGACTTCCTACCGCTTTGGCACCCGAGCGGCGGAGCATCTTTTCTGCAGCACCTGCGGGGTCAAATCCTTCTACCAGCCGCGTTCGCATCCCGAAGCATGGAGCGTGAACTACCACGGCCTCGATGACGGACATGGCTTGACGCCGACCACCGTCCCGTTCGATGGTCGCAACTGGGAGGCTGCGCAGGCGCGGCTGGATCGACCCGCCGCCGCGTCCGGAAAGGCGGATTGAACTGCTATGATAAAGACTGTCATCATCGTCGTGTTGCTGCTGGTCGCGGTGCATCTGCTGCTCTACGGCTATCTGCAGCGCCGGATAAATGCGGCAAAACGCGAAAAGGAAATGCACGATGAATGAAAATCCCTGCGCCACCGTTGAGAGCGCCGATGGCGTCTATGCCCAGTATATCAAGGCGCGGGTGCATGAATGGACGGCGGGGGAGCCTGCGGATATCGGCGGGACCGACAACGGCCCGACGCCTTACGAACTGCTGCTGTCGGCGCTTGGCGCGTGCACCTCGATCACGCTGGAAATGTATGCCGCGCGCAAGGGCTGGCCGCTCGAAAAGGTGCATGTGACGCTCGAACATTCGAAGGAGGAGCGTGCGGGCGAGAATGGCGGCAAGCCTGTCGACATGATCGATCGCATCGTCCGCCTCGAAGGCCCGCTTGATGCGGAGCAGCGTGCGAAGCTGATCGAGATCGCGGAAAAATGCCCCGTGCACCGCACGCTGACCAATCAGATCGCTATCAACACGCTGCTGGGGTGAATCCCCTTTCGCAAGGGAAGATAGCAGGGGTTGATTAGCCTTTTTCGCAGGCTTATAGCCGGATTTCAGCAATGGCGGTCCCTCGGGGCCGCTTTTTGCCTTTTGGCGCTTTGCCGTCGCCGGAAGCCAACAATATGAAAGGACCACGCCATGTCGATCACGCCCCTTATGCCCGTCTATCCCCGTTGCGGGTTCCGGCCGGTGCGCGGCGAGGGATGCTATCTGATCGGCGAGGATGGCCGTCGCGTGCTCGACTTTGCGGCGGGGATCGCGGTCAACGCGCTCGGCCATGGCCACCCGCATCTGACCAAGGCTATTCAGGAACAGGCCGCGACGCTGATGCACGTGTCGAACCTTTATGGCAGCCCGCAGGGTGAGGCGCTGGCGCAGCGCATCATCGACAACAGCTTTGCCGACACCGTGTTCTTCACCAATTCGGGGGTCGAGGCGATCGAGTGCGCGATCAAGACCGCGCGCCGCTATCACGACGTCAACGGCAATCCGGATCGCTACAAGCTGATCACCTTCAAAAATGCCTTTCACGGCCGTTCGCTCGGCGCGATTTCGGCGACCGATCAGCCGAAGATGCGCGACGGGTTCGAACCGCTGCTGCCGGGCTTTGCCTATGCCAGGTTCAACGATCTCGAAGGCGCGCTGGCGCTGATCGACAACGAGACGGCGGGCTTCCTTGTCGAAACCGTGCAGGGCGAAGGTGGGATGACCGCAGGCACGCCCGAATTCATTCAGGGCCTGCGCAAGGCGTGCGACGAGCATGGCCTGCTCCTCATCCTCGACGAAATCCAGTGCGGCTATGGCCGCACCGGCAAGATGTGGGCCTATGAACATTATGGCATCACGCCCGATATTCTTACCTCGGCCAAGGGAATTGGCGGGGGCTTTCCGTTGGGGGCCTGCCTTGCCACCGAAGAGGCGGCGAAGGGCATGGTGATCGGCACGCACGGTTCGACCTATGGCGGCAACCCGCTCGCCATGGCGGCGGGTCAGGCGATCCTCGACGTCATGCTCGAACCCGGTTTTCTGGAGCATGTGAACGCGATGGGCGATCGCCTGCGCGCGGCGTTCGAGCAGCTGATCCCCAATCATGACGACATGTTCGAGGAAATCCGCGGGAAGGGCCTGATGCTCGGCATCAAGATGAAGGAACCGGCGGTGAGCCGTGATTTCGTGGCGCATCTGCGCGACAATCACGGGCTGTTGACGGTTGCGGCGGGCGAAAATGTCTTCCGCGTGCTGCCGCCGCTGGTGATCAGCGAAGATCATATCGCCGAGTGCATCGAACGACTGTCGGCGGGCGCACGCGACTATCAGATGCCCGCGGCTGCGTAAGAGCAGCGTTTGTCATTCCCGCGGACGCGGGAATCCATGGTCTGAGAAACAGGTTTAAACCGACAATTCAGACCATGGGCCCCCGATCAAGTCGGGGGTGACACAACAAAAAGGTTTGTTGTGCAATGACCAGACACTTCCTGAACCTCACCGATGCCGGAGCGGACGCCATCGCGGCGATGATCAACGACGCCATCGACCGCAAGGCGGCGCGTACGGGCTGGCCGAAAGGCAAGGCGGATGCAGATGCGCCGCTGGCAGGGCACACGCTCGGCATGATTTTCGAGAAGAATTCGACCCGCACCCGTGCCTCGTTCGAAATGGCGATCAGGCAATTGGGCGGCGACAGCATGTTCATGGCGTCGGGCCAGATGCAGTTGGGGCGCGGGGAGACGATTGCTGATACCGCGCGCGTGCTGTCGCGCTATGTCGACGCGATCATGATCCGCACCGACGATCATGCCAAGATCGAGGAACTGGCCGCCTATTCGGACGTGCCGGTGATCAACGGCCTGACCGACCTGTCGCATCCGTGCCAGATCGTTGCCGATCTGCTGACGCTGGTCGAACATGGCAAGGCGCTGCCCGGGCTGGAGGTTGCATGGCTGGGTGATGGCAACAATGTGCTCAACTCGGTCGTCGAGGCGGCGGGCCTGATGAAGTTCAACGTCCGCATCGGCGTTCCGCAAGGCTATGACTGCGATCCCGCCTTTATCGAGGCGGCGCGCGCCAATGGCGCGAACATAACCGTCACCCGCGATGCGACGGAAGCGGTGGCCGGGGCGGATGTCGTCGTCACCGATACCTGGGTGTCGATGGGGCAGGATCATGCGCACAACAAGATCGCGGCGATGATGCCCTTTCAGGTCAATGATCGCTTGATGGCGGGTGCGAAGGCCGACGCCAAATTCCTCCACTGCCTGCCTGCGCATCGCGGCGAAGAGGCGACCGATGATGTGCTCGATGGCCCGCAATCGCTGATCTGGGATGAAGCGGAAAACCGCCTGCATGCGCAGAAATCGATCCTGCGTTGGTGCTTTGGCCAGATCTGATGGCGGACCAGTCGGAAACACGCTGCGATCAGCCTTTGCGCTTTTCGATCCCCGCGCTCAATGCGCGCGGGCGGCTGGTGCGGCTCGATGCCGTACTCAACGATGTGCTTTCGGCGCACGCCTATCCGCCAGCGGTGGAAAAAATCCTGGCAGAGGCGCTGGTGCTCACGGCGCTGCTTGGTACGACGCTGAAAGAACGCGAGGGGCAGCTGACCATTCAGGCACAGACCGAAAACGGCCCTGTATCGCTGCTTGTCTGCGACTATATCGATGGGGCGGTGCGCGGCTATGCGCAGTTCGATCTGGCGAAGCTGGCCGAAGTGCCCGCCGATCCGAACCTGTTCGCGCTGTTCGGCAAGGGCTATCTCGCCGTCACCTTCGACCGGCCGCTGCCGGAGGCCGAAGGGGGCGGGCGCTATCAGGGGATCGTGCCGCTGGAAGGCGCCAGCATTTCCGATGCGGCGATGCAGTATTTCGATCAGTCCGAACAGATCCCGACCTTCATCCGCATCGCGATCGATCATGTCGATGGCCGCTGCGTCGCAGGCGGTATGCTGGTGCAGCATCTGCCCGATGGCGAGGAAGGGCGTGAGCGTATCGCCGCGCGCGGCGACCATCCCGACTGGGAACATGTGCGCATCCTTTCCGAAACCGTGAAGGCGGACGAACTGGCCGATCCGGCGCTGTCGCTGGAGGAAATCGCCTGGCGGCTGTTTCACGAAGAACAGGAAGTGCGGATTGTCGAAGGCAGGCCAATGTCGAAGGGCTGTCGCTGCGATCCTGACCATATCCGCGATGTCATCGCGCGCTTTCCGGCTGGCGAACGCGCCGAAATGGCCGATGAGGCGGGCGATATCGTGGTCAATTGCGAATTTTGCTCGCGCAAATTCCCGATCAGTCTGGCCAGCCTGAACAATTGACCGGTTGCGCCGGTTCAGGCGCGATTAACCAAATTCATGTCATTCATCGTTCATAGAAAACGCTTTATCGTAGCAACGGTTACAATTTATCGGTAAAAGCCGAATTAGAACATCGGGTCGGGTCGCTGGGACAAGTGAAACGACGGAACGCAAAAGAATGAAATTCACAAATTGGACGATAGGCATGACCGCGCTTCTGGCGGTCGGCGGGTCGGCGGCTGGCGTTGCTGGTCAGGCGGACACGCCCGAATTGCTGCAATCGCTCGAGCGGGGCCTTTGGCAATTGCGCGCCGTTGGCGGCGGCGCAACATCGGCTGCGACGAGCCAGCTTTGCGTGGGCGACCCGCGCATGCTCGCGCAAATCCAGCATCAGGGCAATCCGCAATGCAGCCACTATATCGTCCGTTCCAGCCCGACATCGGTGACCATCAGTTACAGTTGCAAGGGCGAGGGCCAGGGGCTGACGACGATCCGCAAGGAATCGCCGCGCCTGATCCAGATCCAGTCGCAGGGGATTCGCAACGGCGCGCCCTTTTCCTTCGCAGTCGAAGGGCGGCGGTCGGCGGCCTGCAGTCGTTAAGGCTTATTTAACCAAGATTTGCTATCAGGATGACGTGCCTTTCATTTGGGCACGCTTTCCTCCCTAACTGGCTAGAAGCCATACTGGGCCGCTCTTTTCCGGAGCGGCCCTTTTCTTTGCGCGACGCTGATCGAAAGCCGATCGCGATTTCGAAACTAGGGCTTCATGCCCGGGAAAAATCGCGCTAGACAATGGCGATGGCCGTACTCGAACTGGGCGACCAGCCCTTCTTTTCAGACAAGAACCGGGCGTTCTGGAACCTGCATAGCGCAGGCTGGGGCGGGGCGGCGCTGGTGCGCAGCGCGTCCACCATCGCAAATGGTCAGCCGTTCAGTGCGCTGCTTCCGGTCTTGATTTCGGCCGTCACAGGTTTTTCGGTTTCGCTGATCCTCTCGGTCGTGTTCCGTAATGTAATCGACCGGCGACCGTTGCTGACCTGGGGCGTCACGGGAGTTTCGGTGATACTGGCGACGCTGATCTATGCCTATATCGACGTCTGGGTGTTACAAACAATCCGCGAAGGCGCAGACGAAACGCCCTTTGCCCAGTTGATGGTGGGCGCAATCTTCATCAATGGCGTGTTGCTCGTCGCCTGGTCGGCGCTTTATTATGCGATCAACTATTTCGTTCGCGCGGAGGAGCAGGCGGATCAGCTTCTCCGGCTGGAGGCGGCGGCAACCAGCGCGCAACTCACCATGCTGCGTTACCAGTTGAACCCGCATTTCCTGTTCAACACCCTGAACAGCATTTCGACGCTGGTGCTTTTGAAGCAGACCGAGCAGGCCAATGCCATGCTCTCGCGGCTTTCTTCCTTCCTCCGCTTCACGCTGATCAACGAAACAACCGCAAAAGTGACGCTGGCGAGCGAAGTTGAAACGCTGAAGCTCTATCTCGATATCGAAAAGATGCGATTTGAAGAGCGGCTGCGCACCGAATTCGACGTGGAGGACAGTGTCAAAGACGCGCTGGTGCCGTCGCTGTTGCTGCAGCCTTTGGTCGAAAATGCCATCAAATATGCCGTAACCCCGCAAGAGGACGGGGCGGACATCGCCATCAATGCCCGCCGGGTGGGAGAACGCGTGCGCATCATCGTATCCGATTCAGGGCCGGGGTTGCAGGCCAGCATTCCGGACCCCAAATTGTCAACGGGCGTCGGGATGGCCAATACCAGAGAGCGGCTTTTGCAGGCTTATGGCGATGAACAGCGCTTTGACAGCTATACAAGGAGCGGCGGAGGATTTGAGGTTGTGATAGAAATTCCCTATCAGACCGAAAACAGCGGGGGCGAAACAAAAGCCATCGAAGCACCGGCGGTAACAGCGGGCGTCGGTGTTCAAGGAGCAGTAACCGCATGAGTATTCGCACCATCCTCGTCGATGACGAGAAACTGGCGACCCAGGGTCTCCAGTTGCGACTGGAAGCATTTGACGATGTGGAAATCGTCGCCACCTGCCTCAACGGGCGAGAGGCGATCCGCAAGATCAAGACGCTGAAACCCGATCTGGTTTTCCTCGATATCCAGATGCCCGGATTTGACGGGTTTTCGGTCGTGCAGGGCGTGATGGATATCGATCCGCCGCTGTTCGTGTTCGTCACCGCCTATAGCGAACACGCCATCAAGGCGTTCGAGGCGCAGGCCATCGACTATTTGATGAAGCCGGTCGAGCCCGACCGGCTCGCCGATACGATGGAGCGCGTTCGCAACCGGCTTGCCGACAAGCGGACTTCGGAAGAGGTTGAGCGCCTGCGCAACGTCATCAGTGAGGTCGCACCGGACGCTGCCGAGGCCCTGCCGCCTGCCGAGGAGGAGGTTTCGAGCGGCCGGTTCGAAAAGCTGATCAACGTCAAGGATCGCGGCCAGATTTTCCGCGTCGATGTCGACACGATCGAACGGATCGAGGCGGCGGGCGACTATATGTGCATCATCACCGGTGACAATTCGCTGATCCTGCGCGAAACGATGAAGGACCTCGAAAAGCGGCTTGATCCGCGCACCTTCCAGCGCGTGCACCGTTCGAAGATCGTCAATCTCGACCTCGTCCGGCAGGTGAAGCCGCACACCAATGGCGAATGCTTCCTGATTCTCGAATCAGGCGCGCAGGTAAAGGTCAGCCGCAGCTATCGCGACGTGGTTGCCCGCTTCGTGCATTGACGATGGCAAATCCCGGCGTTTCTACTCCCCAGTTCCGAACACTACTTATTCGAAAGCTGGGAAACCTGTACCCAGATTGGCAAATCGAGATACTGAAACACGACCAAAGCGGTATCGCTTTTCAAATGCTGGACGAGAGTGGTGCAATCGCCACAAAGGTTGCTGGGATTTATCGACATATGGATGGCACGCTGACCCGTTCTAATCTTCGAAGACTCATCAAACCTCTTGCCGGCAATCTTGAGGAGAGTTCGGATGTCACGTAAAACCGCTGCCGATTTCCATCCGGCAATCCTCGAGATTTTTGACGGCTATGTCCATGGCAAGCTCAGCAAGCGCGAATTTATCGAGCGGGCAGCGAAGTTTGCAGTTGCGGGCGTGACGGGGGCTATGATTTTCGATCAGCTGCGCCCCGATTATGCACTGGCGCAGCAGGTGAAGGCGGACGATCCGGCGATCAAGACCGAGCGCCCGTCTGTATCGAGCCCTAAAGGCCATGGCGCGATTTCGGGGCTGCTCGCCATGCCTGCCAAGGCTAGAGGCAAGATACCGGCAGTGTTGGTCATTCACGAAAATCGCGGGCTCAACCCCTATATCGAAGATGTCGCGCGGCGACTGGCAAAGTCAGGGTATCTGGCCTTTGCGCCAGACGGTCTCTCCTCGGTTGGCGGCTATCCGGGAAGCGATGACAAGGGGCGTGAATTGCAGGCCAAGCTCGATCCCAAGAAACTGTTCGAAGATTTTATCGCTTCGTTCGATTTCCTCCGCCTGCACGCCAAATCGACAGGGAAAGTCGGCGCGGTTGGTTTCTGCTATGGTGGCGGCATCTGCAACGCGCTCGCCGTGGCATGCGCCGAACTGGCGGCCTCGGTGCCCTATTATGGCCGCCAGCCCACGGCGGCAGAGGTGCCCTCGATCAAGGCCCCTTTGCTCATCCACTATGCCGAGAATGACGAGCGCATCAATGCAGGGGCGCTGGCCTATCAGGCGGCGCTGCACGCCAACCAGAAACCGTTTGAGGTGCATTATTATCCCGGCACGCAGCACGGTTTCCACAACGATACGACGCCGCGTTATGACAAGGCCGCAGCGGAACTATCGTGGAGCAGGACGCTGGCATTTTTCGGGAAGCATTTGCGCAGCGCGCAATAGCCAGCCGCGCTTCAATCCCCGAGGGAATCCTGCGTTCCGGCTGGAAGCTTCGGGTTCATAACAAACCGCACCCTTTCGACACAGCCCGTCCATGCCTCACCGCTATTTTCAACTTTGCGCGATTTCACAACCTGTGCCGCTGCATCACCGAACTCGACAGCAGGCTGGGCGGCTGCAATCTTGACATTGCCCGTGCTGCCCCAGGGGGCGACGTCGAAGACAATGATGGCCCAGCCTTCGACATAGCGCTTGCGGAATCTCTCCGGATAGGTCGCCGGATTCTTGCTCGCCCAGACAACATCTTTCGGGCAAGTTGCCTTTTCCGTCCGGAACGCATCCTGCTCAGGAGCGTCGGGTGCCATGACCGGCCCGGCTGTGCGCCAATAGGGGTAGAGACACCCCTTTCGCGCCTCATTCGCAAATCTGGAACTGGCGACTGCGGCAAGTGAAGCCTTGTCGAGAGACTTGTTTCCTGTGCCCCCGACAGTCAGCAATTGCACAGGCTTTCCCGACGCATCGATATCGAACTGGGTCATCGACCAATCGCTTCTCCCCGGAGTGGCGGGCACTTCGGAAAAATCCGGGTAGCTTCGGGTGAGGACAGCCGGTGGGCTGTCGAAGCAGGTCGATCCTTGGGGTTTCAGGCGATCAAAAATGGCCCGTTGCCTGCCTATATTCGGGAAAATCGAATATTCGAACACCCTATTCAGTGATGCGTCGGCGATTTCGGAAATCTGCGGAACATATCTGACCGTGCATCCGAAGCGGGGCTTCCCGGAGTTGAAACGACTGGCTGCGACCGCGGGTGCGATATCGGAAGTGTTGAATGGGTAAAGGTCATTGCTGGTCTTGGAAATATCCAGTGCCCTGCCATTTTCATCGATCCTGAAGGTTATATCGAACCCGATCGGTATGGCGGCTGGTTTGACAGCTATGAAGGCAACGCCAGTGTCGAGAAATGCTTTGTTGTCCAGTGTGCCATCAGTGCATTTGGCGCTTTCAGCGACAAAATGGACCAACATGCTCTTCGCGGCTGATCCTATCGGCGGCGGCGACACCGTAATCACGGGTGGGGATGGAACAGTGGCAAATGGGGTGGTGCTGAGCAGCGCAATGAGCAGTTTTGAAGTCATGAAGGCAAGTTATGCAGGAAGATTGAAGGCTATCAAGTAAATTCGCGCCTTGCTTTATCGTTTGTCGGCAAAGAACTTCTTTAACAATATTGCAGCCTCTTCTTCGCAAATCCCGCCATAGACTTCGGGCCGATGGTGCACCGTGGGTTGTTCGAACAGCCTTGGCCCATGTTCGACTGCACCGCCCTTGGGATCGCTGGCACCATAATAGAGGCGGGTGATGCGGGCGTGGGCGATGGCGCCTGCGCACATCGCGCAGGGTTCGAGCGTCACCCACAGGTCGCAACCGATAAGCCGGTCGATGCCGAGTTTTGCCGCCGCTTCGCGCATTGCAACGATTTCGGCATGGGCGGTGGGATCGTGCCCGGCAATGGGGCGGTTGCTGCCGCGGCCGATGATTTCTCCATCCTTGACGACGATTGCACCCACCGGCACTTCGCCGGACTTGGCGGCCTGTCGCGCCAGATCGAGCGCAGCCTCCATATAGCGGCGGGCCTGTTCAATCGGCATGTGCCGCGCCGTTATTTTGCCGTCGTAAAACCGCGCGGAGCCGCATCGATGGTAACATATTTGCCTGTCTGCACTTCCTGCACCTCAAGCATGCGTTCGGACATGCCGTTGGCCATGAAGCGGAATGCGCCGTCAATGCCGATAAACCCGTCCGGTTCAGTCAGGCGCGCAACCGGGAAACGCGTGCCGACTTTCCAGTTTTGCGCAACACGCGCTACCAGCAGCACCGAGTCATAGCCGAGGCTCGACAGGCGTGAGGGCGCACGACCGAAACGGGCACGATATTTGTCGGCATATTGGCGGTACATGCCGTCCGAAACGCTGGCGAACCAGGCGCCACGCAGCATCGGATTGGCCGTCAGACTGGCATCGATATTCCACAAATCGGTTCCCAATATCCTGGCATTGGCAAGGCCTGCCTTGCGCAGCGCCGGAACCGTTGCAATCGCGACGCGGCCATTGTCGGCAATCAGCACGGCATCGATCGCACCAGCGGCATTCAGCTTGCGCGCGGCGGCATCAATCGAAACGGTTGAGCCGTCGATTTCCTGAACCGAAACCAGCGCACCTCCCGCTGCCCGCACCGAATTGGTCATGTTGGAAACCGCGCGCTGGCCATAGACCGATTTCGGCACAATAGCGCCAAACCGGGTATATCCCTGCGCCTTGGCATATTTGACCACCCGGTCGATCGACTGGTTGGGCAGATGGCCGAGCAGAAAGACATTCTGTCCCGCAGATCCCACATCGTTCGAGAAGCTGATCATCGGAACGCCGGCAGGCTTGGCTACATTGGCGACGGCGACCACATCGTCGCTGCGCAACGGGCCGAGGATCAGCCTGTTGCCGTCCGCAACAGCCTTTTTCACAGCTGCATCGACGCCCAGCGCAGTGTCGTAAGTGGTCATGCGGATATTGGTGTTGCGCGTATCGAGTAGCGCGAGCGTTGTCGCATTGGCAATCGACTGGCCGACATCGCCATCTGCGCCGGTCACCGGCAGCAGCAGGGCAACGCGGTGGCGATCGCCGTCCGAGAGCACGACATTGCCCGGATCGGGGGATTCCACCGGCGGCGGACCGGCCGGGCCCTGTCCGCCCTTTGGAATGACCGACTGGCAGGCAGCCAGAAACGCTAGTACAAAAAGCGCGGCGGCACGCTTTGCTGTCGGCCAGATACTGTCCGACTGCGCTTGCGGCGCAGCCATCGTTGCTGCAATGGTCATGTCCATGTCCTCCGACCCTTATGATTATTCTTTATCAGAGCCGGATAAACCGGCCAAGGCAATCGAGTCAGGCCTCTACATCGTGGCCACCCCCATCGGCAATCTGGCAGATATGTCACAACGCGCGGTCGATATGCTGCGCGCTGCCGATCTGGTAGCGGTGGAGGACAGCCGGGTAACGGGCAAGTTGCTGCACCATCTGGGCCTCAAAAAACGGATGCGGCCCTATCATGACCATAGCAGCGAGGCCGACCGGGACGCGTTGCTGGCGGCGGCGCGCGAAGGCGTTGTCGTGCTGGTTTCGGATGCCGGAACCCCGCTGATTTCCGACCCGGGATACAAGCTGGTGCGTGCGGCGCGGGAGGCGGGGATTCCGGTGAGCACCGCGCCGGGGCCAAGCGCGGCGATAACCGCGCTGTCGATTTCGGGGCTGCCGACCGACCGTTTCCTGTTTGCGGGTTTCCTGCCTTCCAAGGCCAAGGCAAGAGCCGATGCGATAACCGAGTTTGCCGATGTAAAAACTACGCTGCTATTCTACGAAAGCGGGCCGCGACTGGCCGCAACGCTCGCCACGCTGGCCGAAATGCTGGGGCCGCGCGAGGCGGCTGTGGCGCGCGAGCTGACCAAGAAATTCGAGGAAGTCGTTTCGGGCACTTTGCCCGAACTCGCCGAACGCTATGCCGGGGCCGAACCCAGGGGCGAGATCGTGCTGATTGTCGGGCCGCCCGTGGAGGTGCAGGCCGAGCAGGGAGATTATGAAAGCGCGCTGAAGATCGCGCTCGAAACCCTGCCGCCAGCCAAGGCCGCCAAGGATATCGCCAAACGCTTCGGCGTCGACCGGGCTGAGGTTTACGAGCGGGCGATGGGGTTGAAGGCCAAGGAATGACGGCAAGTTTTTACCGCAGCCCTGAGCCTGTCGAAGGGCGCCTCAAGGTTTGCGCTGACGCTGTGCAGCGGCCTTCGACAAACTCAGGCCTACGGTATGAGGAAATGGGTTTTTGACCAACCACCGCGAACTGGCCGAAAGGCGCGGGCGGCGGGGTGAGGCGATTGCTGCCTGGTGGTTGCGGCTGCATGGCTGGCGGATAGTCGGGCAACGCCTCAAAACCCCGCGCGGCGAGGTCGACCTGATCGCACGGCGCGGGAAAACCGTCGCTTTCGTCGAGGTGAAGGCGCGGATGAAGCAAAGCGATCTGGCAACCGCCATTGACGGCTGGCGGTTGCGCCGGGTTGCGGCGGCGGCGGAGCAGTTGCTGCCGCGTTATGGCAAGGGCGCGGAAAATATGCGGATCGACGTGATATTGGTTGCACCTTGGCGCTGGCCGCACCATCTGGTCAACGTCTGGCACGGATAACAAGGAAGAGGGTAACGAATGGGCTTGCGCGTTGCGATGCAAATGGACCCGATGGACGGGATCAACATCAATGGCGACAGCAGCTTTGCGCTGATGCTCTCCGCACAGGCGCGCGGGCACGAAATCTGGCATTATGATGTCGGCACCTTGTCGCTCGACGCAAACGACCGGCTGACCGCCTTTGCGCATCCGGTGCATGATTTGCAGCGCGTGGCAGGCGCGCATTACCGCTTTGGCACACCGCAGCGGATCGATCTGGGAACCGATATCGATGTCGTGCTGATGCGGCAGGATCCGCCCTTTCATGTCGGTTATATCACCGCCACCCACCTGCTCGAACGGATCGAAAAGGAGACGCTGGTCGTCAACAATCCGGTCGCGGTGCGCAATGCGCCCGAAAAGGTGATGGTGCTCGATTACCGCCGCTTCATGCCGCCGACGCTGATCACCCGCTCCGCCGACGAAGTGCGCGCCTTCCAGCGCGAACATGGCGCCGTCGTCATCAAACCGTTACACGGCAATGGCGGCAAGGCGATCTTTCGCGTGCCGACAGAAGGCGACAATCTGGGCGCGCTGTTCGAGGTGTTCAACACCACCTGGCCCGAACCGCATATGGTGCAGCCCTTCCTTCCCGATGTGGCGAAGGGCGACAAGCGCATCGTGCTGGTCGATGGTGAGGTTGCAGGCGCTATCAACCGCCGTCCGGGCGAGGGCGAATTCCGGTCGAACCTTGCGGTTGGCGGCAGCGCGGAAGCGACCGAACTGACGCAGCGCGAAGAGGAAATTTGCGCCGCGATGGGCCCGCACCTCAAGGAACTGGGCCTGATCTTTGTCGGCATCGACGTGATCGGCGGCGAATGGCTCACCGAAATCAACGTGACCTCGCCCACCGGCATCGTCGCCATCGATCGCTTCAATGGCACCGATACCGCCGGTAAAATATGGGATGCGATCGAAGTGCGGTTGAAGCGACGCACGGTGGGCTGATCTCTCATGGAAGACTGGATCATCCGACTGGTCGAATGGGCAGGCTATTGGGGCGTTGCGCTGTTGATGCTGCTCGAAACCGTATTCCCGCCGGTGCCGTCCGAAGTGATCATGACCGTGGCGGGCGTTTCCGCCGCGCGCGGGCACATGACGCTGACAGGCGCGATTTTGTCGGGCACGGCGGGCGCGATGCTCGGCAACTGGTTCTGGTACTGGGTGGCGGTCCGGTTCGGCGAAGCGCGGCTGCATGTCTTCATCGATAAATATTGCCGCTGGCTGACGCTGGACTGGGAAGGGGTCGAGCGCGGCGAGCGGCTGTTCGAGCGATACGGTTCCACCATCGTGCTGGTCGCCCGGATGCTTCCGACATTGCGCTCGCTGATTTCGATACCGGCGGGGCTGTTCGGCATGTCGCTGCCCCGCTTTCTGATTTTTTCGACTATCGGCACGGCGGGATGGAGCGCGGCGCTGGCAGGTGCGGGTTATCTGCTGGGGTCGCAGTTCCAAGAGGTCGAGAAGTGGCTGGGCCCGCTGTCGACTCTGATCGTTGTTGCCATCATTGTCGCCTATCTCTGGCGGCTGGTGACCTGGAAACCGAAGCAGCGATAGGCCATTTGCGGTGTTCGCCGCGAAGGCGGGAAGCAGAAATTGCAGGCTTCACGCCCGCGGATGCGAATTCAGATACTCGTCCAGAAGCATGGCGGTATCGACTGCGGTATAGACCTGCGTCGACGACAGGCTGGCATGGCCGAGCAGTTCCTGCAGGCTCCGCAAATCCGCACCGCCTGCCAGCAGGTGGGTGGCAAAGCTGTGGCGCAGGGCGTGCGGCGTGGTCTTTTCAGGCAGACCGAGCCGCTTGCGGGCGCCCTGCACCGCGCGGCGGATGAGGGCAGGGGAGAGCGGCCCGCCGCGGCGCCCGCGAAACAGCGGCTCGCCCTTCGCAGGCGGATAGGGGCACAGTTCGAGATAGCCTTCAATGGCCTCGCGCACGCCATCGAGCAGGGGGACGATCCGCGTCTTGTTGCGCTTGCCGGTAACGCGCAATGTCTGGCCCAGCGGCAGGACGTCGCCGGTCAACCCCGTCGCCTCGCTGACGCGCAGCCCGCAGCCATAAAGCAGCAGCAACACCGCCCAGTCGCGTGCGCCGATCCAGCTGTCACTGGCGCTGTCGGCGGCATCGCCCGCCAGCGCCAACACCGCATCCGGATCGACCGGACGCGGCAGGCTGCGCGGCACGCGCGGGCCTTTGAGTGCGGGGATCGCGGCTTCATCGCCCAATGCAAAGCGCAGGAAATTGCGCACCGCCGACAGTTCGCGGGCGGTCGACCGGTTGGTGAGGCCCTCGCCGCGCCGGTGGGCCAGGAAGGCGCGCAAATCGGCGGCGCTGGCTTTGGCGAGCGTGGTGCGATTGGGTGCTTCTCCCAGATGTTCCGACAGAAAAGCGCACAGCCGCTCCGCCGTCGCCACATAGGCGCGCACGCTGTGCACCGACCGGCGGCGATTGTCCGCAAGGTAGGTGCGATATTCGGCGATCAGCGCGTCTGCTATGCTATTCATCGGCTTTCCAAAATCCGTTCGCATCGAGCGCGGTCGAGATGCCTGTCAGTATTGCACTGTGTCTCGACTTCGCTCGACACGAGCGGAACCGGATGAGGGTTTATCAGGCAGCGGGCGCAGGCTCAATCGCGACGATTTGGGGAAGTATGGCGTCGAGCAGCGGGAAGCCTTTGGGGGTAACCGAAATCCTCCCCGCATGCGGGAGAGGAGAAGCAGCGACAAACCCCAGACCTTCCAGCTTCTCCACGGCCGCCCAATCGACCAGATCGTCCGCAGCCATGCCGAAGCGCTTGCTCAGCGCCGTGATGTCCACGCCCTCGCGCAGCCGCAGGCCCATCAGCAGCGCCTCCATTGCCTGCGTCGCTGCATCCAGTCGCGTCTCGCTTTGCAGGCCGTGACCGTTGCGTCCGATTGCGGTCAGGAAATTCTCCGGCTTGCGGTGCCGCTGCGTCGCCATGCCGGTGCGCCGTCCGTGCGCGCCGGGGCCGACGCCGACATAGTCCTGATAGCGCCAGTAAGCGAGATTGTGACGGCTTTCCTGCCCCGGTGCGGCATGGTTGCTGATTTCATAGGCGGGAAGGCCCGTCGCCTCCATGCGGGCCTGCGTCAACTCGTACAGGTCGGCGGCCGCATCGTCGTCGAGCGGCGCCCACTGGCTTTTGGCGACATCGGTGGCAAAGCGGGTGCCGGGTTCGATGGTGAGCTGGTAGAGCGATAGGTGTGTCGTTCCGAAGCCGATGGCGCGCGCCAGTTCGGCATCCCATGCCTCTGCGGTCTGGCCGGGCCGTGCGTAGATGAGGTCGATGCTAGCGCGGTCGAAATGGCGCTGCGCGGTATCGAGCGCGGCAAGGCTTTCGTCGACACGGTGCGCGCGGCCCAGAAAACCGAGCGTTTCATCGTCGAGTGCCTGCAGCCCGAGCGACACGCGGTTGACCCCGGCCGCCGCCAGTTCGGCAAAGCGCGCTGCCTCGACCGAGGAGGGATTGGCCTCCAATGTGATCTCTATGTCGTTGGCAAAGCCCCAATGCCGCTCCGCCGCCGCGATCAGCGCCGCAGCGGTTTCGGGCGGCATTAGCGAAGGCGTGCCGCCACCGAAAAAGATCGACCCCAGCCTGCGGCCGTGCGTCAGCCGCGCTTCATGCGCGAGGTCGGCGAGCAGCGCCTCGCGCCATGCCGCTTGGTCGACACTCTCGCGCACATGGCTGTTGAAATCGCAATAAGGGCATTTGGAAACGCAGAACGGCCAATGGATGTAAAGGGCGAGGGGGCGAGACATAAAATCCCCTAGCTCACTTTGTCATTCCCGCGAAAGCGGGAATCCATGGTCTGACACCAAGTCTTAAACCGACAATATAGACCATGGACCCCCGATCAGGTCGGGGGTGACACAGTTGATAAAGGGAGAGGAACTTGCGTCAAAAAACCGCCTCAACCAGTTTGCGGAAGGCATCGGCCCGGTGGCTCATCGCGTGCTTTTCAGCCGGATCGAGTTCGGCAAATGTCTGCTCGCGGCTCAGCGGGACGAACACCGGATCGTAGCCGAAGCCCATCGTGCCGCGCGGTGGCCAGGCGAGGGTGCCGTGGACGCGGCCTTCGAAGACTTCCACATGCCCGTCGGGCCAGGCGAGCGCGAGCGTGCAGGTGAAATAGGCGCTGCGGTCGGCATCCGGCCCCTGTGCGGCCAGCTTGCCCTCGACCTTGCCCATCGCAAGATACCAGTCGCGCCCCGGGCCGCCGAGCGCCTGCGCCTCGAACCACTGCTTTTCGGCCCAGTCGGCGGTGTACACCCCCGGCGCCCCGCCCAGCGCCGCGACGCACAGCCCGCTGTCGTCGGCAAGCGCAGGCAGGCCCGATGCCCTGGCCGATGCGTGCGCCTTCAGCAGCGCGTTTTCGGCGAAGCTGTTGCCGGTTTCCTCGGGCTCGGGTAGGCCCAGATCGCCTGCCGACACCGGCTCGATCCCGAACGGTTCGAGCAGCGCACGGATCTCGCGCACCTTGCCGGCATTGTGACTGGCGATCACCAGCTTTCCGGGGGTAAGTTTGCGGTGGTTGGTCATGATTTGCCCCATATTCTGTGTCATTCCCGCGAAAGCGGGAATCCATGGTCTAAGACACCGGTCTAAACCAACAATTCAGACCATGGATCCCCGATCAAGTCGGGGATGACTCAGTCTGCGAGTGGCCTATGCCGACAATCACTTCACCGCTTCACCTTGCGCGGCAAAAATGCGGTCGCAGCCCATGCGGGCGAGGCGGAGGAGGCGGAGCAGCGCTTCCTCGTCATACGGCGCGCCTTCGGCGGTGGCCTGCGCCTCGGCGATCTTGCCGCCTTCGATCAGCACGAAATTGGCGTCGGCATCGGCCGAACTGTCCTCGATATAGTCGAGGTCGAGCACCGGCGTGCCCTGATAGATACCGCAGCTGACCGCAGCGACGCGGGCGGTGATCGGGTCTTCCTTCACCTTGCCCTCGGCCATCAGCTTGTTGACCGCGAGGCGCAGCGCGACCCACGCGCCCGAAATCGCCGCGGTGCGGGTGCCGCCATCGGCCTGCAACACGTCGCAATCGAGCGTGATCTGGAATTCGCCCAGTTTCTTGAGGTCGACGACCGCGCGCAGGCTGCGCCCGATGAGACGCTGGATTTCCTGCGTCCGGCCCGATTGCTTGCCCTTGGCTGCCTCGCGCTGACCGCGCGTATGCGTGGCGCGGGGGAGCATGGAGTATTCCGCCGTCACCCAGCCTTCGCCCTTGCCGCGCAGCCAGGGTGGCAGCCGGTCTTCGATGCTGGCGGTCACCAGCACGCGGGTATCGCCAAAGCCGATGAGGACGCTGCCCTCGGCATGTTTGGTAAAGCCGGTTTCGATTGTAATGGCGCGCATTTCGTCTGGCGCGCGGCCTGAAGGACGCATTTTGATCTCCTGATATTCGACGGCGCTGCGCTTATCGGGCAAAATGCCTGCGCGCAATCACCCTTCCGCGCAATCACCCTTCTTCGTCATCCCGAACTTGTTTCGGGATAGCAGGCAATGCTTGTGTGTTATCCCGAAACAAGTTCGGGATGACGACGGGATTTTTAATTGTCATAAGACCGATGTGAACAGCCCGCCGATCACCGAACTCAGCGACCGCACCCGCACGATCTTTCGTATCGTGGTGGAAAGCTATCTGGAATCGGGGGCGCCTGTCGGCTCGCGCACGCTTTCGAAGGTGGGCGGGCTCAACCTCTCGCCTGCCTCGATCCGCAATGTGATGCAGGATCTGGAGGAAGCGGGGCTGCTCGCTGCGCCGCATACCAGCGCGGGACGGATGCCGACCGAGCAGGGCTTGCGGCTGTTCGTCGATGGCATGATGCAGGCGGCAGAGCCGACCGCAGACGAGCGCCGCGCCATCGAATCCCGGCTGGAAGGCAGCGGCCCGATCGAAAGCGCGCTCGCCGCCGCGACCGCCGCACTCTCCGGCCTTTCGGCCTGCGCAGGCGTCGTGCTGGTGCCCAAGCGCGAGGCGGTGTTGCGGCATTTCAGCTTTGCACGATTGTCGGCCACGCAGGCGCTGGCGATCATGGTCGGCGCCGATGGCAGCGTCGAAAACCGGCTGGTGGAGATATCACCCTCGGTCGGCGACGGCGCGCTGGCCGAGGCGGGAAACTATATCAGCGCCCGCCTTTCCGGGCTGACGCTATCCGAAGCGCTCGCACGGCTCGATGCCGAGATTCGCGGGCAAAAGGCGGCGCTCGACACGGCCAGCGCAGAACTGGTGCGCAAGGGCCTCGCCTTGTGGTCGCTCGACGCCAATGACAGGCCGGTGCTGATCGTGCGCGGCCAGTCCAACCTCCTCGACGAAACCGCCGCCGCCGATCTCGACCGCGTCCGCCAGTTGCTCGACGAGCTCGAAAGCACCGAGGAGATCGCCCGGCTGATCGACAGCGCGCGCGAGGCGCAGGCGACGCGGATTTTCATCGGGTCGGAAAACAACCTGTTCTCGCTTTCGGGCTCATCGGTGATCGCCGCGCCCTATCGCGATCAGGAAGGCAAGATCGTCGGCGTCGTCGGCGTGATCGGCCCGACCCGCCTGAACTATGCCCGCATCGTCCCCATGGTCGATTTCACCGCCCAGGCGTTGTCGCGGCTGATGAAGTGAATTTATGTCACCCGAAGCACCGAAGGACCGAAGAAGCTGGCGTTAGCCAGCAGCCACATTTGTTCGCTCAAAGTTTATCCTGAATTTTCCTTGATGATTGCGCTTCGCGCCATACGCGATCTCTTCGGTCCTTCGGTGCTTCGGGTGACATCCTCCGTCAAAGCTTGATGAAAAAGCGACAGTGCCTATATGCGCCTCAACACAGACATTCGGGGCTATCATGAACGATCAGGACAAGTACGACGCCGCAATCGAACAGGAACTGGAAGGCGTGCCCGGGCATCTTCAGGGTGCGGGCGATGCTGGCGACAGTGCGGCCGAGGAACTGAACAAGCTGGCCGCCGAACTGGAAACCGCGCGGCAGGATATCCTCTACGCGCAGGCCGAGGTGCAGAATGTGCGCCGCCGCATGGAGAAGGAGGCCGCCGATGCCCGCGCCTATGCCGCGACCGGCTTTGCCCGCGATATCCTCTCGGTATCGGACAATCTCAGCCGCGCGCTCGAGGCGATCCCTGCCGAAATGCGCGACGATGAAAAGATGAAGCCGCTGGTCACCGGGCTCGAAGCCACGGGGCGCGAGCTGGAAAGCGTGTTCGGCAAGCATGGCATCAGCCGCATCGCCGCGATGGGCCTGCCGCTCGATCCCAACCAGCATCAGGCGATGGTCGAAATCCCGACCGCCGATGCAGAGCCGGGCACCATCGTTGCCGAAATGCAGGCCGGTTACATGATCAGGGACAGGCTGTTGCGTCCGGCCATGGTCGGGGTGGCGAAAAAGCCCGAATGATCCACTGAGCGAGCGTCATCCCTTTTTCGGCAGGTTCGCCGCTTAAATTACTTCGCTCGCTGCGATGGCGCGATATTCCGCTTGGTTAGGGCTTGTTGAAGCGAGCTGCTTGCTGTCTGTAAGGCGGTTACTAACTCTCGAAACTGCGGCAGCGTAAAAACCGATGCGGCTCGATCATCGGACGCGCTGTTTTTCGCATTCCGGAAAATCGCAACAATGGAGTTGCTCGTGGTGATTGCTATCTCCATTCGGGAATGAACCAGATCGGCCCGAATGGTCAGCAGTTCGGCGATCCTGAATAGTTCGGCATCGGTCTTCTTTTTCAGCTCCTTCGAGCGATGCGGTCCCGCCGGAATCTTTTTGGCTGCTTCGATTTTATGGCCAAGTGGTGCGGTTTCGCATATTGGCTTGGCACCATTCTCCGCAATATAGTTGAGGATTGCCGCTTCTACATCGGCGAAGCAATCGAGCATCTCGCTGCGCAGCCGGTAAAAACTGAGCATTTTTCTGTCGACTTCACCAATTCCAGTGAGCGTGCCGGTAGGAGCGTTCATGATTTCAGCAACTAACCGTCAAAAGTTGCTGAAGAATTACCCACCCTTGCGGAACAACTCCATGCCGGAGCGGGTGGTGTGAAACACGAACACGCTGGTCAGCAAGAAACCAAGTGCCACCGCAAAAATATCGAAGGGTGAGAAAAGCTGGTTGGCAACCGGCCAGTGAATGTCGGTCGCGGTCCCGAAGACATACATGCAGATCGTCAGCACGATCAGCATCAGGCGCACCTCGGTGGGGCCGCCTCCCAAGTAGGTCAGGTTCATCACGCCGAAGATCTTGGCCGAGATGAAAGTGTGGATCGACAGCAGCAGATAGCCCGCGAGGCCGAACAGAGCGGTGTCCATCCGCATATAGGGACTCAGCCCCATGCCGATGATGAACAAGGTGTTGGCAAGCGCGTCGAGGCTGTGATCGATGAAATAGCCGTAATTGGGGCGTTCGATCTTGCGATAGCGCGCGACGCTGCCGTCGAGCGAATCGCCGAACCAGTTGATGCAAAAGCCGAGTATTGAAAGCCAGAGCCAGTCGCGGCCCCAATTGCTGGCGATATAGCCCGTGGCAATCAGGACTGCGCCGAAAAAGCCCAATGCCGTCAACCGGTCGGGCGTCCACCACAATGGTAGGCGCGCGCAAATCCAGTTGAGCAAGCGCCGCTCGACTGCTGCAGTAAGATTTTCCTGAATGCGTTTCGGGGCAGTCACTTATTGTCCTTTTTGCCATCCCCCAATGTTGCGCTTTTGTGACAGCGCACGCAAAAGCGCAAGCCGGAAAGCAGGGCGCTTTTCGGGCACTAGCCGTGCGGGATTTGCTGGGCTATTCGAACGCCATGGCCACAGCGGCAAGCCTTATGGATCGCCAGTCCCCCTGGCGCGACGAGCTTCGCGCGACGCTGGTGCTCGCCTGGCCGCTGATCCTGACCAATGTCACCATGGTGCTGATCAATTCGACCGACGTCTTCCTGCTCGCCCGGCTGGGGCCCGATGCTTTGGCGGCATCGGCGCTGGGAACGGGGATATTGTTTGCGATGATGCTGGTCGGCATCGGCATCGTCATCGCCGGATCGCCGTTGATGGCGGCAGAGCTTGGTCGCAAGGCCCATTCGGTGCGCGATATCCGCCGCACATTCCGCCAGTCGATGTGGTCGGCGACGGTCGTCTGCATCCCGATCTGGGCGCTGTTGTGGTTCACCGGCGATTTCCTCAGCTGGGCCGGGCAGCCGCAAAGGCTTGCCGACGATACAGGCCAGTTCATGCGCGCGATCATGTGGCTTTTATGGCCGCAACTCGGAGTTGTCGCGCTGCGCAGCTTCATGGCGGCGCTGGAACTGCCCAAATGGACAATGGTTGCAGGGTCCGCTGCGGTCGTGGTGAATGCTGTGCTCAACTATGGCTTGATCTTCGGCCATTTCGGCCTGCCTCGGCTCGAACTGGTTGGGGCAGGCATCGGCAGCACGCTGACCGGACTGTTCCAGTTCCTGTTCCTTGCCGTCATCGCGATGCGGCATCCCAAATTCCGCCGCTATCACCTTTTTGGCCGCTGGTGGCGCGCTGACTGGCCACGCTTTGCGACGATCTGGAGGCTGGGTTTTCCCATTGGCCTGCATATGGGTTTTGAGGCGATGGTCTTTGCCGCCGCGATTTTCCTGATGGGCTATATCAGCATAGAGGCCGCCGCCGCGCACGCCGTTGCTATCCAGATTGCATCGATGACCTTCATGGTACCCATGGGTCTGGCGCAGGCGGCAACGGTGCGTGTCGGGCTGGGCTATGGCAGGCGCGACGCGGAGGCGATCCGGCTGTCGGGCTGGACGGCCTATATATTGGGCGTGGGCTTTATGACGGCTATGGCGCTTATCATCTGGCTGTTCCCGACTGCTCTGGCAGGCATATTTATCGAACCCCATGATGCTGGCAATGCAGAGGTGTTGCAACTGGCCGTATCGTTCCTGATTATCGCTGCGATTTTCCAGATATTCGATGGCGCGCAGGTGGTGGGGACAGGCATGTTGCGCGGGCTTCAGGATACGACCTGGCCCATGCTGTTTGCTGCGTTCGGATACTGGGTCGTCGGCATCGGCTTTGGTTGCTGGCTCGCCTTTTATCGGGGCTATGATGGCGTGGGCATCTGGATCGGCCTTGCGCTTGGCCTTGGCATTGTTGCCGGACTGGTGCTCAGCCGATGGCTGATGCGCCACCGGCTGAGGCTTGTTTCTGCCGTCTAAATCGTCTGTGCGCGGTTTTCGTCGCGGTGCTTTTTCAGATATTTCATGAAAGGCGTGCCACCGGTGCCGACATCGGTATCATTGCCTGCGCCTGACGGTGCCTGCTTGTTGATATAGCTGGCCGCATATTCGAGATGGCGGGTGCGGAAACGCGCGACCTGTTCGACGCAGGCGTTGAACGCATCCCTGACCGGCTGGCTCTGCGTTCTGGCAAAGTCGCGCAGCGTGCTGGCATCGCGCACCGCCTCGATGAACCGGCGGTGCCGGGGCGGGCGATAAGCGTGGAGTTCGTCGAGAAACTCGCGCAGCGGATCGCTTTCGTGCACCACCTGGAACAGCCCGTCCATCGCCGGAACGATCGAGCTTTGCGAGCCTGTCTGCCCGCGAAACGCCTGTGGCTTGCCTCCATATTTGCCAACGCCTTCGTAGATCAGGCCTTCGGGCATCGCCGGATTGTTCTTCCAGCCGTGGATATAGGGGCGCACGCGCTGATAATAGACATAGGGATCGCAGCGCTCGGGCATCCGGTCGAAATGGGCGTTCATGGCATCCCAGACGGTGTTCATTTCGGTCAGCAACTGCTCAACCTTTGTGGCGTCCTGCTGTGCCGCTGCACCGACCAGTTCGGTTGCAAGCTGCAACGCACGGCCCGCCTCGGCCTCGATCGCGACATGGACGAGGACGAACCAGTTTTCATCCTGCCCGCCGAAGAAATTCTGGTGCATCGCGATATTGTCGAGGGTGATGCCGCCGCTCTTGTCGAGCCGGTACCAGTTGTCGAGCACATAGCCCGAATAGGGAAGCAGCGGCGGCAGCCCCAGATGATCGCCAATGGCGCAGATCGGTACGGCAAGGTTGGCGGGCAGGCTGGTAGGCGCCTCGGCCTCTCCCCAGACCCAGGCCTGCACCAGAAAACTGTAATGCACCATCGCGGTGCGCACTTGCTCGTTGGTCGCACTGGCAAGGAAGGCTGCCATGTCGGGATGGCCGACCTGCTTCAGGAAATGCCGCGCGCGGCCCGATGTCAACAGGTCCGAAAGGCTTGCGGCTGCATCAAGCATTTCGTCGAAGCCATCCGGCAGCTCGATTTCGTCGATTTCATGGTTTGAGAGGTAGCCTCGCTCTGCGCTGAGGCCAAAATCTGCAAGTTTCATGGAAGTCTCTTGGGCGAGGTGCGGGTTGGGCCACCTCTGCGACAACTGGTATCAACTGATACTATATGGCGCAAGCCATCAGAAAGGCAGCAGCCCCTGATATTGCTCGATTGGCGGGGCGCCGGGCACCTTCGCCCTGTTCTTCAACAGGAAATAATGCCGGACAATTTCCGCCTGTTGCTCGATGCCATATTGCGCGAGCCGCCATCCCGGTTTCAGGCTGTAGTCGTAACGGCAAAAGGGATGGCGGCGAAGCGGCAGGAACATCCCCTGCTGATGCTGCCAGACATGGACGAGTTCGTGGATGAAAAGCCCCTGCAAACCCAGATCGCGGTCGCAGAAATCGTCGCAAAACAGATCGCTGTCGGGGTGGAACCACAAATGCCCGTCAGGGGCCATGGTTATCCTGCGCGGCTGGAACCACCACCATTTGCGCTTGTGGATGCGCACCTTTGCATAGTCGATTGCGTCAAGGAAAACCGAGCGTGCGAGCTTCACCTCGCGCTCTGTCATCGGCCTGCCGGAAGGGTGCGGCCCGAACATCAGTGCCCGAACATCAATGGTTGTTGTGGCCCGTCTTTTCATCGGGTTCGCGGCCGTCCATCTCCTCGACCCTTGCCTTCACCAATATCCGCTCATTGTTCGAAAAGAGGAATTGCACATCGATTTCGCCCAGCCTGCGCCCGACCAGATTGACGCCCCAGACCATCACATGCTTGCCGCCGCGCCTGAATTCGACCTTGCCATCGGCGGGGATGAAAACGCGGGGCAAAGGCGCCATCGTCATCGCGCCGGTCTTGGGATCGACCTTGCTTTCGTGCATTTCTGTGCGCAGCACAGACCGTGAGGTGGCCGACATCAGATACAGGTCTTTCGGCCCGCCAAGCACAGTGAAATACATCGCAGACGGGTTGCTATCGACAGGGCTCAATTTGACCACAGCATCGTGCACGCGAAGCTGCGGCGTCGGGCCACAGCCTGCCAGCGCCGCCGCCAGCACAGGTGCGGCCAGCAGGCCAAGTCTTGCGCGCATATTCAACATGATCCTGCCTTTCCGGCTTTGCATTTCCGTTCGGAAACGGGGCATTGCCCGCCTTTTTGATAATGTAGGCGGGGCAAAGCCTTGTGCCAAGCAATTTGCCACCTATATCGCCCTCGCATGTTTGGCAGCGGTGCCTGATGGGGCCGCCCGCCACAAACAGGGCTAATTCAGATATCGGGGTAGTAAAGTATGGCAAAAGTTATTGGTATCGACCTTGGCACCACCAACAGCTGCGTTGCTGTGATGGAAGGTGGCCAGCCCAAGGTTATTGAAAATGCGGAAGGCGCGCGCACGACGCCGTCGATTGTCGCCTTTGCGAAAGATGGCGAGCGCCTGATCGGCCAGCCCGCCAAGCGCCAGGCGGTAACCAATCCGGACAACACGATTTATGCGGTGAAGCGCCTGATCGGCCGCCGCTTTGACGATCCCATGACCAAGAAGGATATGGAACTCGTCCCCTATAATATCGTCAAGGGCAAGAATGGCGATGCCTGGGTCAAGGCGGGTGGAGAAGATTACTCCCCGTCGCAGATCAGCGCCTTCACCCTGCAGAAGATGAAGGAAACCGCCGAAGCCTATCTGGGCGAAACCGTGACGCAGGCGGTGATCACCGTTCCCGCTTACTTCAACGACGCTCAGCGCCAGGCGACCAAGGATGCCGGCCAGATCGCGGGGCTTGAAGTGCTGCGCATCATCAATGAGCCGACCGCGGCGGCGCTGGCCTATGGCCTCGACAAGGACGAGAACAAGACCATTGCGGTTTACGACCTTGGCGGCGGCACCTTCGACATTTCGGTCCTCGAAGTCGGCGACGGCGTGTTCGAGGTGAAGTCGACCAATGGCGACACCTTCCTCGGCGGTGAAGATTTCGACAGCAAGATCGTCGAATTCCTCGCAGCCGATTTCCAGAAGGCCGAAGGCATCGATCTCACCAAAGACAAGCTCGCGCTGCAGCGCCTGAAGGAAGCTGCCGAAAAGGCGAAGATCGAACTGTCCTCGGCGCAGACCACCGAAGTCAACCTGCCGTTCATCACGGCGGACCAGAACGGGCCGAAGCACCTCGTCAAGAATATCAGCCGTTCGGACCTTGAAAAACTGGTCGACGAACTGATCAAGCGCACGCTCGAACCCTGCAAGAAGGCGCTGGCCGATGCTGGTCTGAAGGCCGACGCGATCGACGAAGTCGTGATGGTCGGCGGGATGACCCGCATGCCCAAGGTGCGCGAAGTCGTGAAGGGCTTTTTCGGCAAGGAACCGCATGTCGGCGTGAATCCCGACGAAGTCGTCGCCATGGGTGCGGCGATCCAGGCGGGCGTGCTGCAGGGCGACGTCAAGGATGTGCTGCTGCTCGACGTGACCCCGCTGTCGCTGGGTATCGAGACGCTGGGCGGCGTGTTCACCCGCATGATTGATCGCAACACGACAATCCCGACCAAGAAAAGCCAGGTCTATTCGACCGCAGACGATAACCAGAATGCAGTGACGATCCGGGTCTTCCAGGGCGAGCGCGAAATGGCGGCGGACAACAAGCTGCTGGGCAATTTCGATCTTGTCGGCATACCGCCCGCACCGCGCGGCGTTCCGCAGATCGAAGTGACCTTCGACATCGACGCCAACGGTCTGGTCAGCGTGACGGCCAAGGACAAGGGCACGGGCAAGGAACAGCAGATCAAGATTCAGGCTTCGGGCGGTCTGTCCGATGCTGACATCGACCAGATGGTCCGCGATGCTGAGCAGTTCGCCGAAGAGGACAAGAAGCGCCGCGAGGCTGCCGAGGCGAAGAACAATGCCGAAAGCCTTGTGCACACGACCGAAAAGCAGCTCGAAGAGCATGGCGACAAGATCGACGCTGGCCTCAAGGGTGAAATCGAAGCGGCGGTTGCCGAAACCAAGACGGCTATCGAGGGCGGTGACCCCGAAGCGATGAAGGACAAGGCGAACGCGCTTGCCCAGTCGGCGATGAAGATGGGACAGGCGATCTACGAACAGGAGCAGGCGGCGGGTGCCGCTGCCGCTCCCTCGGAAGAAGCCCCGGCGGATGACAATGTTGTCGATGCCGAATTCTCCGAAGTCGACGAGGATAAAAAGGACTAAAATTTTGTCCATCGTTCGTCATTCCCGCGAAGGCGGGAATCCAACCCCTGATGTATAAATTTATGCCACGGGAGTTGGACCCCCGCCTCGGCAAAGCCGAGTTTATCCTGAGCGCCTGCCTTTGCAGGCAGTCGAAGGGCGGGGGTGACGAAGTTGGAATTGGGAGGGTCCAGCATTGAGCCTCGACATCGATTATTATGAATTGCTCGAAGTAGAGCGGTCGGCGGATGAAAAGACGCTGAAAACCGCCTATCGGCGTTTGGCGATGGAATGCCATCCGGATCGCAATCCGGGGTGCGACAAGTCCGAAGCCAAGTTCAAAGCCATCAACGAAGCCTATGATGTGCTGAAAGACCCGCAAAAGCGGGCCGCCTATGACCAATATGGCAAGGCTGCCTTTGAAAATGGAGGCATGGGCGGGCGCGGCCAGGGCGGCGGCTTTGGAGATTTTTCGGATATTTTCGAAAGCTTTTTTGGCGATGCTTTTGGCGGTGGTCGCCAGCGTGGGCCGGTGCGCGGCGCCGATTTGCGCTATGATCTTGAGATCAGCCTGGAAGATGCGTTTCATGGCCGCACCACCGAGATCGCCATCGATGTTGCGGCGAAGTGCGGCGACTGCGAAGGCACAGGCGCGAAACCGGGCACCAGCACGCGGCGCTGCAATCTGTGCGGCGGGCATGGCAAGGTGCGCGCGCAGCAGGGCTTTTTCGTCGTCGAACGTACTTGCCCGACCTGCCATGGTCGCGGCGAAGTGATCGAAGATCCGTGCCGCAAATGCGGCGGCGAAGGCCGGGTTGACGAACGGCAGAAGATTGAAGTCACCATCCCGCCCGGTGTCGACGAAGGCACGCGCATCCGTGTCGCCGGAAAGGGTGAGGCGGGGCCGAATGGTGCGCCCGCAGGCGATCTTTACATCTTCATGCACATCGCCCGGCACAAGGTGTTCGAACGCGATGGCACGACATTGTTCTGCCGCGCGCCGATCAGTTTCACCAAGGCCGCGCTGGGCGGGGAAATCGAAATTCCCGGCCCCGATGGCAGCAAGCACAGCGTGACGATCCCCGAAGGCATCCAGTCGGGCAAGCAGTTGCGCGTGCGCCGGGCAGGGATGCCGGTGCTGCAAGGCAGGGGCAGGGGCGACCTTGTGATCCAGATCGACGTCGAAACCCCCACCCGGCTGACCGCGCGGCAAAAGGAATTGCTCTGCGAATTTCGCGAGACCGAAACCGGCGAAGAATGCCCGCAATCACGCGGCTTTTTCGATAAGGTCAAGGAATTCTGGGACGATCTGACCGAGTAAAATCTGCAGGCGCGGACAAGACTCGCCCGATACCCGATGTTATGCTCGCCGCGATGGGAGCGAGTCGATGGCGGGCAGCAGTTTCGGCAAAAGGGATTTTCTCCGGCTCGCAGGCGGGGGGCTGGTCACGTCGATATTCGGCCAGCGTGCCTTGGCGCAGGATAACCGCATATTGGGTCTGGATCTGCCAAAGCAAGTCATCGACCTGCTGCCGCGCAAGCCGTTGAATTATCTGCGCATCGCCGAATCCGTTGTGCAGCTTGAGCGTGAAGCGGATCGGCGGGGCTATCCCAAATCGCCGCTTGAAACGGGCAAGGGCCAGTCGCTCGCCGACGCTGCGGACTCGCTATACCAGTTCGCCATGCCGCGGCTGGTTGCGCTTATCGACCGCAGCGAGCGCATCGCCCCGGGATTTGCCGATCAGGCCGGAGAATTGCTGGCCGAATTGCACCAGAACCAGCACGAACTGCCCGAAGCGCTGAAACTGGGGCTTGGCGAACTCGGCATCAAACCCTTGCTGCCCGAACGTCTGCGGTTTCTGGACCAGCCTGAAAGCGGGCAGGGCGCGATTGTCTTCGTTCCCGGGGCTCCTTCGCCGCCCAACGCGCCGCCTGCCGAGACACCACCCGTCAAGGTTGAAGCGGCCGTGGATGGTGACGACAATATGGATAGGCCGCTCAGCAAATCGCGCGAATATGCGGCGTTGAAGGCTGAATATGGTCGTTTGTTCCGTAAATTGTCGGTCCGTCCGCAATATCAGGATACGGTCGACTGGCACATGGCGCTGATCCGCAAATCGCGTGAGCGGTATGAAAAGGTGGAGGTGCAGACCGGCGTGCCGTGGTATTTCATCGCGGTGACCCACGGCCTTGAAGCCAGCTTCAATTTCCGCGCGCATTTCCACAATGGTGATTTTCCGCTGACCGCGCGCACCCGGCAGGTGCCGGCGGGACGCCCGACCAAATGGCTGCCGCCCTCCGACTGGGAATCGAGCGCGAACGATGCCCTGCGGCTGCTCGGCTATACCGGGCAAAAGGACTGGAGCCTCGAACGCACGCTCTATCGGCTCGAGGCCTATAACGGCCTTGGCTATCGCGGTCTGGGCGTGCCCACGCCCTATTTATGGAGCTTTTCCAACCATTATGAACGCGGCAAATTTGTCGCCGACGGGAAATTCAGCCAGACCGCGAAATCGCAGCAATGCGGCGCGGCGGTGATGCTGAAATTGCTCGCCGATGCAGGGGATATCCGTCTGGACCCGTCAGGGTGAACTGTGGCGGCGAATGCAAGCGATGCCGCCGCCAATGCACTTCACGCTCTGCACGGCAACGATATTAATTCGGTTCGCTCAAAACCGTAGTGCTGAGCCTGTCGAAGCACGCCTCAAGGTTTACGCTGGCCGTTGAAGCGCCGTTGGGCTTCGCCCGCCTGCGGCATCGACAGGTTCAGGGCTACGGTTCTATCTAAACAGGACAGGCTCTAAGGCGAAATTGCCGCAATCTCTGCCCGCAATTCCTCGATCAGCGGCTGGACGCGCTTCAGCCGCCGCGCTTCCGCTTCGATAACCGCCTCGAAAGCCTTTTTCTTGAGCGCCAATACCTCGGATTGTTCGGCTGACACCACGCCCGGCATCGACGAAAGCACGATATCGATCAGCCGGTCGATGCCGTGCAGGCGCCCCCACAGATAGTCATTCTCGCGATAGGCGCGGCTGAAAAAGGCGCCGAAATTGTTGAATTCTATACCCTTCAGCGTCGCAGCAGCCCCGCCCTTGCGGATCGTGGTGGCATCGTCGGGCGAGATACGGTCGACTTTGATCGGATCGAATTCGTCCAGCCCTTCGCCCTGCAGCAAGGGCAGGGTGGCGATATCGTAGAGGATGTAGCCCAGATAGCCGAGCAGGATGGATCGCGTTGCCGCATCGGGCACATCGGTGAGCGCGGCGTTCAGCGCGGCGTCGGTTGCCGCATCGCCAGCTTCCAGATTGCGCCGCGTTGCCAGCAGGTCGAGCAACGCACCCGGGTTTTCGATACCGGCGCGCACCGCTTCGGCCACTTCGGCCCCCAGATAATCGGCGGTTTCAACCTCCAGAAAATGGGCGAGCGAGGCATAGATTGCCTGCCGAAGCCGATCCGCCACGGCCACCGGCACATCGGCCATGACCTCGACCTCTTCGGCCAGTTTCCGCGCGAGAAAGCGAAGGCGGCGGATACGATAACGCACATCTTGTTCGCGGAAAAACAGCATGGAGGCTTCCGCCATCACCTTGCCCCGCGCCCCCGTGATCCGGTCCAGCCCGCGGCGGCAGATTTCACCCCACAAGGCGTCGCGCAACTGGCGGTAATGGTCGGGCGGTGCCTCCGGACAGACCCGGCGCGCCGTTGCCACGATTTCATCGAGCAAACTCGTCATCCGCAGATGCGCATAGGCCGGATAACTATATCCTGTCGCCGATACCGATTTCTGCAGCATGGTCAGCCGCCATTTGCGCAGGCGTTCGGGCGTCGGCTTGGTCAGGAACCAGGTTTTGCCAAGCATCGTCTCGATCATATGCTCGACCTCGACTTCCAGATGCTCGGTAATCTCGCGCATCCGGGCGATGCGTTGCGAGCGGCCTTCGATGGCGTTCAGGCTGTCGCGGATCGGCTGTTCGCGAGGGATATCTGAAGACGCGGCGAAGATGGTGGCGAAGAAGCCCGGCGGCTTGCGCGGGCCATCGGTTGCCTTGCCCCGTCCGCGCACGCGGAAGCTGGGCAGGCCGGGTTTCGGATCGATATAGACAAAGCGCCGATCCACCTCACGCCGGGCGGGGCGGTTGCGCAGCGCTTCTATCGCCTGGGCAAAAGGGGCATTGGCCAGAACCGAACCGTCGATCAGGAATGTGTCGTCTATGATGCTCGCTTCATATTGCTGCGGCAAAATGCGTTTGAGAAACGCGTCCCGCCCATCCCATGCGATGCCGCGGCTGTGCAGCAGGCCATCCAGTTCCCGCACATTGAACGGGGGAAAGGCTCCCGGAAAGCTGGCGGTTGCACGCGCGGCAAATACCAGCTCTGCCGAATGGGCGAGATGCCCGGCATCCTGCCCGCGCGTCGAAAAACCGATGGTGATGCGATGCTCGGTCTCGCTGACATCGCTCGGGCTGTTGAGCCGCAATTTCTCCCGGTGGCCGTGAAAATCGGTGACGGTAACGAACAGGTCGAGCGGTTGTCCGGCAGGCAGCAGTGGGCGCGTCACGCCCTGTTGCTCCATCGCCTGCAACGCATCGAGCAACAGCGTCGAAAAGCCTTGCCCGCCAAAAGGCGGCTGGAACCAGCGCGCGCGGACGAAACCCGACAGCTTGCTTGCCACTTCGTCCTGCGCCTCGCTCGAAACCGTCCGTTCGACCGCCCCGCCGCGCCGCCGCAGCACCGCCCAGGCAATCGGCGCGGCCCAGAATTTGGAGAAACGCGATAACGGCCGCGCATCGGGATCGAGCAACACCTCGACATCGGCATTCTGGAGCCAGAGGTCGGTCAGCGGTTCGAGCGACTGGCCGGTAATCACTGCCTGCGACAGGAAAACGCCATTGATCCCGCCCGCACTTGCGCCGGAGATGATATCGGTCAGCACGCGCAGCTTGGTGCCCGATTTCGCCTCGATCAGTTCGAGCAGCTCGCGATACACATCCTCGCTCGCTCCGCCTGCCGGATCGCCTTCAAGGAAGGCCCGGCTCGCGCGCACCAGATGCCAGATTTCGCGCGTGACGCCGTGCATGTACACCGCAAGGCTCACCCCGCCATAGCAGATAAGGGCCAGCCGCAGTTCCTTTTCGCGCATGATCAGGATGTGGCAGCGCAGCGCGGAGGGCGCAAGGGGCATCCCGTTCGCTTCGGACAAAATCGGCCTCCGATGCCGATTCACGCATTTTGCCTGTTGCAGCATTTAATCGTTCGATTAAACGTGCGTTCAAAGCAAACAGGAGAGAATATATGCAGGTATCCGAAGCCGTCGCCACCCGCCGCTCCATCCGGTCGTTTTTGGACAAGCCGGTGCCATTGGAGACGATCGAGCGCATTTTGGAACGCGAACGGATGGCACCATCGGGCTGCAATTTCCAGCCATGGGAAGCCACGGTGCTGACGGGCGCGCCGCTCAAGGCATTGCAGGACAGGCTGACGGCGAGCCAGCCGGACGATCCGATGGACTATGATTTTTCGGAGCCCGGCAAGCATGACAAATATAAGGCGCGGCTGCAGGCCGTGGGCGCCGCGATGTACGGCGCGATGGCGATTGCCCGCGACGATGGCAAACAGCGCGCCGATTTTGTCCAGTCGAACCTCGTCTCCTTCGGCGCGCCAGTGCTTTTGCTCTGCCATTTCCCCAAATGGATGAAGGAAGCGCAATGGTCCGACACCGGCATGTGGCTGCAAACGATCATGCTGCTCTGCCGCGAGGAAGGCCTCGATAGCTGCCCGCAGGAATATATGGGCATGTACGGCAAGACGATCAAAGACCAGCTGGGGCTGGGCGAGGATGTCCTCCTCTTCTGCGGAATCGCCATCGGCTATCGCGATGAGAGCGATTCGGTAAACGGCTTTGTGCGGGAGCGTGTGCCCTTGAACGAACAGGTGACGTTTCTGGGATTCTGAAAGGATCTGTAAATAGGGATCTGTAAATAGGGACAGTATATATTTAATTCGTCCGTCGCTACCACCTCAATTGCGGCGCAGGCAAAATTAAATATATACTGTCCCTATTTATGCTGACGTCTCTTCAAGGGAACGGGGCTTTGATGGTACGGTTCCTTCAAACTTCCCCCTCTTCCCTTGCGGGGGAGGATAGGAAGCCTTGGCCGCAAGGCCTGGCGAAGTTGGAGAGGGGGGGCTGCCGCTTAAGGTGGTGCGCCACTCTTGAGTCAAGCCAACCCGCCCGTAGCGCCATTTTGTTTCGCGCAGAGACGCAGAGGGCGCAGAGGGGATGAACTTGAATTAAGTATTGTATCCCCGGAATTCCTTGTCCCCGGAATTCCTGCGATGAACAAGCCTAGGCTGCATAAAACGTTTTACCACTACGTTCCTTTAGAATTTTGTATCTGGCTTAAAATAAAAAAAATATCTGTTATTTATCAAATATTTGGAATAACCTTTGCGGCAAATGCCATGTAACATCGATTTCGTAAACGTGTTATTGACAGTTTTTGTTCACGCGGTTATAAGAACAAGGACGCTCCGCTGAATGAGGTTCTTGAAATGCCGGTATCAATTGACCAGCCTGTGCCATACGCGCCAGCTTCGGCATTGCTCGATTTGGGTCGCGTCCGTCAAGGTGGTGTAATTTCGGCTGTGGCCGTGGGCCATCGTCAGGCGGCTTTGGCGGTGATGTGTAGGGGCTGATTTTCCTCCTCGATCATGGGTTGGTTGAGTTCGGCCATGCCTTCGATCTGCATGTATCGGTGCTGGAGCTGCCACTCGTCGTTCTGCTCCATCAGCACAGCCCCGACGAGGCGGATGATGCTGTCTTCGTTCGGGAAGATTCCGACGACGTCGGCGCGGCGCTTGACCTCCTTGTTGAGCCGCTCGAGCGGATTGGTTGAGTGTAACTTCGTGCGGTGCTGGGTGGGAAAGCCGGTGTAGGCGAGCACGTCGGTTTCGGCCTCGTCCATGCAGGCGCCGAGCTTGGGCCAAGGGTGCGCAACTGGTCGGCGACCTGTCGCCAGCCTGGGTGCGCTTTTCTGATCGGGCTGCAGGAAGACCGGCGGATCGCGGCGGCGACGACAGTGTTCTGGCCCTGGGCACATAGGACAGGGCATTGCGCATGAAGTGCACCCGGCAGCGCCGGTGGCGCCCATGACGCGGGTGATCGCGCCCTTGAGGCCCTCGTGAGCATCGGAGATGACCAGCTTCACGCCGGTAAGACCGCGCCGAACAAGGTCCTTCAGGAAGTCGGACCAGAAGACCTCCGCTTCCGAGGGGCCGATATGCAGGCCGACGATCTCGCGCCGGCCCTCGGTGTTGACGGCCATGGCGATTATTGCGGCAACGCTGATGATCCGCCCGCCTTCGCGTACCTTGAGATAGGTGGCATCGAGCCAGAGATACGGCCATTCGCCGGTGAGCGGGCGTTTCAGAAAGGCATGGACGCGCTCGTCAATGTCCTTGCAAAGCTTGGAGACGGTGGACTTGGAGATGCCGGTCATGCCCAGGCCTGGACGAGTTCATCGACCCGCCGGGTGCTGACCCCGCCGATCCACGCTCCGGATCACCGCAACCAGCGCTTTCTCGACCATCTTGCGGGGCTCAAGGAAGCCCGGAAAGTAGGACCCAGCACGCAGCTTGGGGATTTTCAGGTTCAGCGTGCCTACCCGGGTATCCAGCGAACGGTCGCGATAGCCGTTGCGCCAGGTCGCGCCTCGCTGCTGCGTTCGTGGCGACCCGCGCCGATCAGGCCATCAACGTCGGCCTCCATGATCAGCTGCAGCACGTTCTCGGCGATGGTGCGCAAAAATCCGGTTGGCCGCCCTTCGCAGCAAGCTCTTCGATCAGTAATCTGTCCTCGGTCATCGGGAACTCCTCTTCGTCACGGTTGAAGTGTGCAAACTCCACCATAACGGGGGGGCGGACGCCATGGGGTGGGGCATGCCCCACCCCGGAATACACCATCGCCTACACCGGAAATTACACCACGAGCGCGGACGCTAACCTCGATTTGATCGAGCGTCATCGCAATAAGGGCCTGCCTTCAGTTGTGGATGCAGACGTTCTGTTGCGCGCTGGCATATCGGATAGCTTGGTCCCAAGAACACTGCAAGCCTTGAAAACCCTAGACCTTCTGACAGAAGACGGCAGGCCTAGCGAGGTGTTTGAGGGAATTAGGCTTGCACCCACAGCGGAATACCAGCAACGACTAGCGGAGTGGCTCAACGCCGCATATGCGGACGCCCTTTCGTATGTTGACCCTGCGACAGATGATGAAGTCGCAATTAGGGATGCTTTCCGCAAATATACGCCTACTGGACAGCAGCCGCGTATGGTGTCGCTGTTCATGGGGTTGTTTACGGCAGCTGGCGTTATGCCGCCTCGGCAAAAGGCAAGTGCTTCACCAACGACATCAAGAGCGCGACAGTCTGCACCAAAGACACTTAAGCTGAGTAAAGGGAAGGCACCATCGCCGCCGAAATATCCGCCAGATGCAGGGAATAGGCAGCCTCAATTCACTCCTTCCGGCAGCGTGCCGCCAGCCCTTGCTGGTCTACTAGCTACGCTTCCGACAGACATAGGGATATGGACCAAAGAGAGGCGCGACCAGTTCGTGTCAACTTTTAGTGCCGTTCTTGATTACACTTTCAAGATCGGGGTGCCTCCTACACTCAAAACAGATAACGGCGACCAGTCAGATGACTAGTCGCCGTATCAAATTCCTGACCCAGTGCGCCGCTTTGGACGGCCCGCGCGCTGGTGTCCTTCCCGGAAGGAAAGGAGGTGCGCCATGTGGTTCATGGCCCGATTATTAGCGGTTAGCTAATGACCGCAGGCGCGTCGTTCGCACGGCGCGTCTGCGGCTTGTTTTTACGCCAATCAGATTAACAAGTCAAAAATGGAGATTTTCCATCGCAAAACCACCACCACGCCAGACCTCATCGAAGGTTTCGACGTTGGCTTCAAAGATTCTTTCTGGATCGATCAAGCCGACCGCGGCGCAGTCCCGCACCTTGGCCGCATCGGCCTTGGGTCAGGACCAGACGCGCGGCCAGTCTATGAAGAAGTGGTAATTCCGGGGACACAATACTTGAGTTCCGGTGACGCAATACTTAATTCAAATCCAGACTCTCTGCGGAACTCTGCGTCTCTGCGTGAAATAATCTGGCGCTACGGTTGGGTCGTCGCAACTTGAATGTGGTGCACTGCATCGGCGGCAGTTCCCCTCTCCCATGTTTCTGCGGAAGCGCCCATATGGCTCGGGGCAGTGATTAAATGCGTTTGCGTTCTTTATATGTTCTGGTATCGACGCCTTATGGCCAAACCCAAAAAACGCTATGTCTGTCAGGAATGCGGCACCGTTGCGCCGCGCTGGCAGGGGCAGTGCGAGGATTGCGGCGCGTGGAACAGCCTTGTTGAAGAGGCTGGCGCGACGGTTTTTGAACTGAAACATCATTTGCAGAATGGCGGGCGCGATGTCGGGCTGGTCGGGCTCGACAGCGATATCAAGCTGCCCGATCGCGCGTCGACCGGCATATCCGAATTCGACCGGGCGCTCGGCGGCGGGCTGGTGGCGGGATCGGCGACCTTGCTCGGCGGCGATCCGGGGATCGGCAAGTCGACGCTTTTGCTGCAGACGGCGGCCAATCTTGCGCGGCGCGGGCTCGATGTGGCCTATATTTCGGGGGAGGAAGCGGTCGATCAGGTGCGGCTGCGCGCGCGGCGGCTGGGGCTGGGCGATGCGCCGGTGCAACTGGCGGCGGCAACTTCGGTGCGCGACATATTGACCACGCTGGGCGGCGCGAAACCGCCCGCCTTGCTGATCATCGATTCGATCCAGACGATGCACAGCGACCTGATCGAGGGTGCGCCGGGCACGGTCAGTCAGGTGCGCGCCTCGGCGCAGGAGCTGATCCGCTTTGCCAAGGAACGCGGCACCGCGCTGGTGCTGGTCGGCCATGTCACCAAGGATGGCAGCATTGCGGGCCCGCGCGTCCTTGAACATATGGTCGATACCGTGCTGGCCTTCGAGGGCGAGCGCAGCCACCAATATCGCATCCTGCGCGCCAACAAGAACCGCTTCGGCGGCACCGACGAAATCGGCGTGTTCGCCATGGCGGACAGCGGGCTTGCCGAGGTGGGCAATCCGAGCGCGCTGTTCCTTACCGACCGGGCGGAGCAGGTGACCGGCGCGACCGTCTTTCCCGCGCTCGAAGGCACAAGGCCGGTGCTCGTCGAAATCCAGGCGCTCACCGTGCGCCTGTCGAGCGGGGCAACCCCGCGCCGCGCCGTGGTCGGCTGGGACAGCGGGCGGCTGGCGATGATATTGGCCGTGCTGGAGGCGCGGTGCGGGCTCAGCTTTGCAACGGCAGAGGTCTATCTCAACATCGCAGGCGGCTATCGGATATCGGACCCTGCGGCCGATCTTGCGGTCGCGGCGGCGCTGGTTTCGGCTTATGCCGAAAAACCGCTGCCGTCGGATTGCGTGCTGTTCGGCGAAGTGGCGCTGTCGGGCGAAATCCGCCCCGTTGCGCATGGCAATCTTCGCCTCAAGGAAGCGGCGAAACTGGGTTTCCAGACCGCGCTGGTGCCGCCTTCGGTGCAGGAGGATGGCGGCATGAAACTGAAACAGTTCCGCACGCTCTCCAACCTCGTTGACCATATTCTCGGGCGGGACTAACTGGATGCGATGACCGCATTCGACATCATCGTACTTTTCCTGCTCGGCACCGGCGCGATTTTCGGCTTCATGCGCGGCTTTACGCAGGAAGTGCTGCTGCTCGGTGTATGGGTGCTGGTTGTCGGAGCCATCCGTTTCCTCCACGCCCCCGCTTCCGAATGGCTCTACGGCCCGGTCGGCACCGATGCCGGGGCGGCGGTTCTGGCGTTTCTCGCCATTGCAATCGTCACTTATGTTGGCGGGCGGCTGATTGCGCGCAAGATTGGCGAAAAGAGCCGGAAATCGGCGCTCGGCCCGTTTGATCGGGTGCTTGGTTTCGGCTTTGGCGCGGTCAAGGGCCTGATCGGGGCAACATTGCTTTTCCTGCTGCTCGTGCTGTTGTTCGACGTCGCTTATGGCAGCGGAGCCTCGCGGCCCGAATGGATGACCAAATCGCGCACCTATCCGCTGCTCAACGCCTCGGGAGATGCGCTGTCGTCCTTCATCCGTGAACGGCAGGAGGATGAGGGCAATGACGGGGCGGACGATGCGGGCTGATCGGGCCGTGTCGTCACCATCGCCGATGCCGGAGCTTTATTCGAAAGATATTTTGAGGCTGGCTGCCGGCCTGCCGCACGGCGACTATATCGAAGGTGCCGACGCCTCGGCCAGCCGCCGGTCGCCGGTCTGCGGCAGCGAGATTGCCGCCGATGTGAAGCTGGACGCCGATGGCCGCCTGTCCGCGCTCGCATTCCGGGCACGGGCCTGTGCGATGGGGCAGGCCTCGGCGTCGCTGCTGCGCAGGCTTGGTGCCGGAAAAACGGCTGCGGAAATACAGGCGACGCGCGTTGCGTTGGCGGATGCGCTGGCCGGGCGGGCCGGTTTCGACCGGTGCTGGCCCGAACTTTCGGTTTTCGAGGCAGCACGGGCGCACTCTGCGCGCCATGCCGCGATCCTGCTGCCCTATGATGCGGTGCTGGCCGCGCTGGCGGATTTGGGCTGATGGAAGAAGGGCATCATTTCCTAGCCGATATCCTGACCACCGGAGCCATATTGCTGGGCGCCGCATTGGTCGCCGTGCTGATTTTCCGCCGCCTGGGGCTGGGTGCCGTGCTCGGCTATCTGGTCGCCGGGATCATCATCGGCCCCGATGTTCTGGGATTGAGCGGTGATCCTGAGACGATCTTGAGCTTTGCCGAAATCGGCATCATCCTGCTGCTTTTCCTTGTCGGGCTGGAGCTTTCGCCCTCGCGTTTGTGGCTGATGCGGCGGGATATTTTGCTTTTCGGCCCGCTTCAGGTCGCGCTGTGCGGGCTGGCGATGTTCGCGATTATCTATCTGCTGTTGCCGTTCAGCTGGCAGGCGGCGCTGGTGCTGGGTCTGCCATTGGCGCTCAGTTCGACTGCGCAGGTCTTGCCGCTGCTGCAATCGCGCGGGCGGCTGAAGACCGATTATGGCGAAAAAAGCTTTGCCATCCTGCTGTTTCAGGACATTTCGATTGTTCCGCTGTTGACCATAGTGGCCGCGCTATCGCGTGCACCCGCGCCTGCAGGGGCACCCAGCGGCTTCCTCCTCGCGGTCTATGCTGTGCTGGCGATTGTCGGGCTGATACTGGCGGGGCGCTATATCCTGTCGCCGCTGCTGCGGCTGGTGGGGCGGGTATCGGAGCGCGAGCTGTTCATCGTCACCGGCCTGTTCGCGGTCTGCGCCAGCGCGGCGCTGATGCAGTCGATCGGCGTGTCTGCGGCGCTGGGGGCTTTCGTTGCGGGTGTCATGCTGGCTGAATCGCCCTATCGGCACGAGTTGGAGGCGGATATCGACCCATTTCGCTCGATCCTTCTCGGTCTGTTCTTCCTTGCGGTGGGGATGATGCTCGATCTTGATGTCATCCGCCAGCAACCACTGCTGATTATCGGCCTTGCAGTGACTTTGGTGCTCGTCAAAACCGCGATGATGTTCGGCCTGGGCCGGTTGTTCGGATTGAACAGCAGCGCGGCCCTGATTATGGCGCTACTGCTCAGCCAGGGCGGTGAATTCGGTTTCGTGCTGTTTGCGGCATCGCAATCGGCGCTGTTGATCGAACCCGAAGCTGCAAGCCTGTTTGGCGCAGTGGTTACGCTGTCGATGGCAACTACGCCTTTCCTGATGATCTTCGCCGGGCGGCTCGCCGCGCGGCGGCGCACCGGCGATGTCTCGCTCGAAGATCCGGCGGCGGCGGAACAGGCCCATGTCATTATCGTCGGCCATGGCCGTTTCGGGCAGACAGTCGGGCAGATCGTGCAGGCAGCCGGGCTTTCGATTACCCTTGTCGATATCAAGCCCGAGCAGATCGACCTCAGCGGGGAATTCGGGCGCAAGGTATTTTATGGCGACGGAACGCGGATAGACCTGTTGCGCCGCGCTGGCGCGGACGAAGCATGTGCGATCCTGTTCTGCATGGATGACCGTGATCTTGATGCCGACAGCCTGATGCCGGTGCGCGAGACATTCCCCAATGCGAAGCTGTTTGTTCGCGCCTTTGATCGCCGCCAAATGATTGAGCTTATGCCAATAGATGATCTTAACATTGTAAGAGAAGTATTTGAATCATCTGCATATATGGCCGAATCTGCACTTACGGCACTTGCTGTCGCACCAGAGTTGCGTGAACAGGCGCTATCCGAATTCCGCCGTCGCGACCTCGCCCGGCTTGAGGCGCAATTCAAGACCGGCAATCTGCGCGCCGGTGCGCGGCACAGCTTTGGCGTGACGGATTCGGACGACTTCGCACTCGACGAGGGTTAGAGGCTTTCTGGCCTGGATTGAGGCACTTCCCAAGGACTGTCCTCATTATTTGTTTCTCGCAGAGACGCAGAGGTTTCGCGCGCGAAGCGCCATATCGTTTCTCTGCGCCGCTGCTTTCCGACGTTGAAGTCAGCAAGAGACGCCGAGAATTCGAACCAAAAGCCTCTACGCAAACTGTCTCCGCATCTCTGCGAGAAACAAAGGAGTGTCCCATTGGGGACAGTCCCCAATGGGACACTCCCAGAGCGATCCGTCGAGGCCACATGGCAGCGCATAGGCTCACTGCTCGGCAACTTCCCGCCCGACGAATGCCCCAATTGCCTCAAAAACTCGGGATATGCGTCAATCTAATGTCATCAGAGTCTAACGGGCGCGTTCCTCGTCGAGGAAGGTTGCAACGTCGCCCAGATCGACATCCTTCGCAAGAAAGGTCTGACCGATGCCGTTCGCCAGCAGGAAGGGCAGGGTGCCCCCGCTCTTCTTCTTGTCGTGCAGCATATGTTCGACCAGCCGCGCGCCGCTGGCATCGACATGGGCGGTGCGCAACGTTGTCGGCAGCCTGGCTTTTTCCAGATGTGCGGCGACCCGCTCTGCATCGGTAGCCGGGCAATGGCCGCGACGCACCGAATAGCGGAAGGCGAGCGCCATGCCGGCAGCCACGCCTTCGCCATGCAGCAGCCTGTCCGAATAGCCGGTTTCTGCCTCCAGCGCATGGCCGAAAGTGTGCCCGAGATTCAGGAGCGCGCGAGTGCCGGTCAGTTCCTTCTCGTCCGCCGCCACGATCCGCGCCTTGGCTTCGACCGATCGCGCAATTGCATGGCGTCGTGCATCGGCATCGCCCGCAAGAAAGGCATCGATATGGGCTTCGCACCAGTCGAAAAATTCGGGTGCATCGATCAGGCCATATTTGACGACTTCGGCATAGCCTGCTGCCAGATCGCGACGCGGCAAGGTATCGAGCACATCGGGATCGATCAGCACAAGCGCAGGCTGGTGGAACGCGCCGACCAGATTCTTGCCCGCGCAGCTGTTGATCGCGGTCTTGCCGCCGACGCTGCTGTCGACCTGTGCGAGCAGGGTCGTAGGCACCTGAACGAAATGGCAGCCACGCTTTACGACATGCGCGGCAAAACCGGTGATGTCGCCCACCACGCCGCCGCCCAGCGCCACGATATTGTCGCTGCGTTCGACATGTTCGGAAAGCAGCCAGTCGACCAGCCGTTCCAACTCGGCCCAGCTCTTGGCGCCTTCGCCTGCGGGCAGCAAATGGGCGGCATAGCCGAGCCCGGCCTCTTGCAACGATGCGGCAAAGCGGGGCAGCACATGCTGGCCGACATGCGTGTCCGTAACGATCAGCAGCCTCTCGTCGCGTGCAAAGGGCGCGAGCAACGCACCCGCCTTGCCGATCAACCCCTGTCCGATAAGCACGTCATAAGGCCTGCCTTCAAGACCAACTATAATCCTGTCCATCAGGCCAATGCCTCCAATATCTGGTTCACGGTACGGGCGTGCGGCCCGGAATCGCTGCGGACATGGATATCCGCCTGTTCGTAAAAGGGCACCCGTTTGGCCATTAATTCGCTCAGCACCGTGCGCGGGTCCTTTCCGACGAGCAATGGGCGATTGCTACGCCGCGACACACGTTCAACCAGAACATCGATATCGGCGTCGATCCAGACCGCCAGGCACTGAACCTTTATCAACTGCCGCGTTTCGTCGTTGATGAAGGCGCCTCCGCCGGTTGCAATCACCTTTGGGCCTTCCGCGATCAGGCGTGCGATTACGCGCCGCTCACCGTCGCGAAACCCTTCTTCGCCAAAGCGGTCGAATATCTCGGAAATCGGCATCCCTGCCGCCTTTTCGATTTCCTCGTCGGAATCGACAAATGCCAGGCCGAGTTTTCCGGCCAGCAATTTCCCGATCGTCGATTTGCCGACACCCATCATGCCGACAAGCACGATGGAACGGTCAAAGCCGTCATTTGTAACAGATGCGGTGTCGGGTCGCGAAGCCATTGCGATGGGCGCTATATATCGGCTAACCCTTGCCGCAAAGCCCTTTGCCAAATGGCCGATTGAGGAGGAAAAGTGCACGATAAGCCAAATGGCAAGCGCGTCTGGCTGTTGCTGTTGGTGGCGATTGTGCTTGTCGCGGCGCTGTTTTTCTTCGAATGGCTGGGCAGTGAGCAGCCGCAAACTGTGGTGGAAATTGAAGTCCAGCCGGGAATCCGGCCCGGCGACGACGGAGCGAGTGGTAAAGACTGATATGGCGAAGCAGCGGATTTCGACGCTCCTGTGCGCGACGGCGGGTTTGGCCGCGCTGGTCTATACCATCCCGGTACTTGGCCAGCAGGGGCCCGAATCATTGTTGCCGCCGGGCTTTAACGATCCGGCTCCGCCGCCAGCCGCGCGGCCCGCATCGCCGCCCGCATCCGGCTCTTCTCCCGCCCGGCCCGCCGATCCAACCTCTGCTTCGCCTGCGGGCGCCACCGCACTGCCCGGCGCGACCGACGGCGCCGCAGATACGCCGAGCGATGCGGACGAAGAAGAGGATGACGAAGAGGAAGAGGAAACCGAAGTCCGCTATGACGTTCCGCCTACCGCGCGACGTTCGTTAAAGGCGGTTGGGTTGTTCACCGATGCTTCGGGCGGATTTCCGGCAGATGCGTTTGGAACAATAGACGGCAAATTCCTGACGCAAGTGGTCCGGCGCACCAATGGGCCGTTGGCGTCGCGCTGGGGCACGATCATGACACGGCGGCTGCTGGCAAGCCGGACGAATACGCCGCGCGGTGTGAACGGTGCGGACTGGACGGCGGAACGGGGCTGGCTGTTGCTGCGCATGGGCGATGCGGTTGCAGCGCGGCAGTTGGTCCAGCAGGTCGATCCTGATCGCTACACAAAGCGCCTGTTTCAGGTGTCGATGCCGATCTTCCTCGCCAATGCCGACCTGTCGGCAATGTGCCCCATTGCAGAGGCCGGCGCGCGCGAAACCAGGGAAGCAACCTGGCGGATGGCCCAGCCGATCTGCGCGTCGCTGGCAGGCGAGCAGGGCAGGGCAACCGCGCTGATCAATCAGGCACGCGGGCAGGGCTGGATGAAAGGCACCGATCTGCTGCTTGGGGAAAAGGCGGTGGGCGCCGGTGTGCAGGGCCGCCGATCGGTGAAGATCGAATGGGAAAATGCCAAGGGCTTTTCAACCTGGCGGCACGGCATCGGGCAGGCGACCGGTGTGGAGCCGCCCGAGGCGCTCTATGCCGAAGCCGGCCGACAGGTCGATGGCTGGGTCGCGCAATTGCCGACGGCGTCGCTAGCCACGCGGATGCGTGCTGTTCCGGGCGCAGCATCGCTCGGCGTGCTGTCCAACCGGGCGCTGGTCGATATTTACAGCGTCGCTTATGAGGATCCCGATGTGCCTTCCGAATTGAAGGCGCGGGGTGAGCTTTTGCGCACCGCTTATGCTGGGAACGGCAATGCCGCCAAGGTCGGGGCGATGGCTGATTTGTGGGATGGCGCGTCGACGCCGCGCGATCGCCAGTCGGCGCTTGTACTGACGGCGCGCGCCGCCGCGCTGGTTGCACCCGGCGAAGACCATGCCGGTGAAGCCGACCGGCTGGTGGCATCGATGCTGTCCGCCGGTTTTGACGAACAGGCTATTCGCTGGGCATCTATCGTCGAAGAAGGATCGCTCGGCTGGGGGTTGCTGGCCTGCGCCTCGCCGGGGATGCGCGGGACGATCAGCGAAGGCGAGCTTGACGATTTTCGCAGCAACGATGACAGCGCGGATTACCGCAAGTCCAAATTCCTGCTGGCCGGGCTTGCGGGTCTGGGGCGGGTCGAAACCGGCGCTATTGGCGGCTTTTCGGAAACGCTGGAAACCAATGTCCGCAAGGAAAACTCATGGTCGCGTGCGATAGCGGCGGCAGCGGCGCGGGGGGAGAGCGGCACCGTCGTCCTGCTTGCGGCGGCTGCGCTTCAGGGCGAAGGCTGGCAGGATATCCCGCCGCACCATCTTTACCACATCGTGCGCTCGCTGCGGCAGGTCGGGCTCAACGGCGAAGCCCGGATGATAGCTGCAGAGGCCGTAAGCTGGAGTTGAGGCAGCCTTGAACGGCCAGAACCTGCCGGGCGCCGATGCCGATCTGATCGAGCGCTTTCTGGAAATGCTGGCTGCGGAACGGGGTGTCGCACGCAACACCCTGCTGGCCTATCGTAGCGATCTTGCGGCTGCTTCGGATATGCTGGGGGGAAAGCTTTCGGCTGCCGGCAAGGATGCGCTGGCGGTGCTGGCTGCGGGCTGGTCGCATCTTGCCAACAGTTCGGTGGCCCGAAAAGCTGCCGCTGTGCGCGGCTTTTTCGGATTTCTCGAAGAAGAGGGCTTTCGTCCCGACAATCCGTCTGCGGCGTTGCCGCGACCGGTGCAAAGCCGGGCTCTGCCCAAAATACTCGATCTGGACGAGGTGGAGGCGCTGTTCGCGTCTATCGAAGCCCGGCTTTCGAAACCCAAACCGTCGCCGCTCGATTATCGCCTCGCCGCGCTTGTCGAGCTTTTGTACGGGTCCGGGCTGCGTGCGACGGAACTGGTCGCGTTGCCACGAACATCGATCATCCGCGACCGGCCCTATATCATCCTCATTGGCAAGGGTGCCAAGGAACGGCTGGTGCCGATTTCGGACCGCGCGCGGCAGGCCGTTGGTACATGGCATGCCTTTGTGCCCAGGGAATCGAAATATCTCTTTCCTTCGCGCGCAGCAAAGGCGGCGGGGAAGGGCGATGTTCACATCAGCCGCATCCGGCTGTTTCAGATCATTCGCGAACTGGCGGCTGAATCGGGGATCGATCCGGCCAAGGTCAGCCCGCATGTGTTGCGCCATGCCTTTGCCACGCATTTGCTGGCCGGAGGGGCCAATTTGCGCGCATTGCAGGCGATGCTCGGCCATGCCGATATCGCGACCACGCAAATCTACACCCATGTCGATTCATCGAAGCTGGTCGAACTGGTGAACCAGCGGCACCCGCTGGCCAAACGCAAGCTCTCTCGTTGACCCCGCCGCCTGCAGGTTCTAACGGCGTCACATGACAGTCTATCTCGATTTCGAAAAGCCGATTGCCGCGCTCGAAGCCCGCATCCAGGAATTGGAAGATACGGCGGGTGAAACCGAAATCGATGCCACCAGCGAAATCGGAAAACTGCGGGTGAAGGCCGACAAGCTGCTCGCCGATACCTATGCGAAGCTGACGCCCTGGCAAAAGACGCAGGTTGCACGCCATCCGGAACGACCGCATTTCAAGCATTTTGTGGCGAACCTGTTCGACGATTTCCTGCCGCTGGCGGGCGACCGCGCCTTTGCCGATGATCAGGCGATATTGGGCGGGTTGGCGCGGCTGGGTGACCGGCGCGTCGTCCTGATCGGGCATGAAAAGGGCGATGATACCGAAAGCCGCCTGCGCCACAATTTCGGCATGGGCAAACCCGAAGGCTATCGCAAGGCGATCCGCCTGATGGAACTGGCCGACCGCTTTGGCCTGCCGGTTATCTCGCTGGTCGATACCTCGGGCGCGTTTCCCGGTGTGCAGGCCGAAGAACGCGGCCAGGCGGAGGCTATTGCCCGTTCGACCGAAAAATGCCTGCAACTGGGCGTGCCGATGATTTCGTGCATCGTCGGTGAAGGCGGCTCAGGTGGCGCGGTCGCGCTGGCGGCGGCAGATCGGGTGATGATGTTCGAACATGCCGTTTACGCCGTCATTTCGCCGGAGGGCTGTGCCTCGATCCTGTGGCGGACCAATGATCGTGCGGCCGATGCCGCGCAGGCGATGAAGGTGACTGCGGCCGATCTGAAATCGCTGGGGGTTATCGATTTGATCGTGCCGGAGCCTGTCGGCGGTGCCCATCGCGATCATGCCGCGGCCTGCGCTAATCTGGGCAAGGCATTGTCCAAGGCGCTGGGCGAGCTCGAAAAACTCGGCAGCAAGGAAGTGAGGCAGCAACGCCACGCCAAATTCCTGAAGATGGGCCAGTTTTAAACGATCTGATCAATCCGGTTCGTTCCCGCTGCAACTGCAACAATTTACCTGGACTCTCGGGATTGCATGCTAAAGTGCCTGCATGATGAAGGAGTCTGCCGTGCGTAATAAACTGCTCTTGACCCTTGCGGCCTCGGCACTGGCCGTTGGCGCCGTTTCGACCGATGCTGCGTTTGCAGCCAAATCAAAAAGCAGCGAACCTCTGCCCTTTTCTTCCAAGGAAAAGGCCAATGGTGCGAAATATCACCCTGAAATCCTGAAGGAATTCGGCGGTGCGTATCAAAGCCCGAAAACCGCCTATGTCGAACGTGTGGGCAAGAAAATTGCCCTGCAGTCGGGATTGGCAAACAGCGAGAGCGAGTTCACCGTTACTTTCCTCAATTCCGCCGTGAACAACGCCTTCGCCATCGAGGGCGGCTATGTCTATATCACCCGCCAACTTGCGGCCTTGTGCAACAGCGAGGCAGAGATGGCCGGTGTGTTGGGCCACGAGGTTGGCCATACCGCTGCACGGCACAGCAAGAAGCGGCAAAAGCAGGCGACCATCGCCAATATCCTGGGAACGATCGGCACCATTGGCGGGGCTATTCTGGGGGACAATGGCGGCCTGGCCGGTGCGCTGGGCGGTGTTGCCCGCGAATATTCCGGCGCGCTGGCGCAGATATTCACGCTCAAATATTCGCGCGGTCAGGAAGAGCAGGCCGACGATCTGGGGATCAAATATTTGAGCAAGGCAGGCTATGACCCGTCGGCCTTGTCGGCGATGCTCAACTCGCTGGCCTTGCAGACTGCGGTTGATGCCAAGGTTGCCGGGCTCAACGGTCATTCGGTGCCCGAATGGGCCAGTACCCACCCTGATCCGGCGAAACGCGTCGTTCGTGCCGCAACCAACGCCAAAAAATACCCCAAGAGCACGACGCGCAACGCCGATGCGCACCTGAAAGCGATCGACGGGATGTTGTATGACGACGACCCGAAGGAAGGCGTGATCGAAGGGCAGGAATTTCTCCATCCCGACCTGCGGTTGCGTTTTGCGGTGCCATCGGGTTACGGGATGTCAAACGGCACGCAGGCTGTGACTATCAGCGGCACTGGCGGCAAGGCGCTGTTCACCACGCAGGCCTATAGTGGCGATCGCAAGGCCTATGTTGACGCAGCCTTCAAGGCGGTGGTCGGCGATCAGCAACAGGTCAATTATGGCCAGATCCAGCAGACGACGGTGAACGGCATTCCCGCCTTTTACGCCACCGCAAATGTCCAGACGCAGCAATCCGGCGTCGTGACGCTGACCGTTTTTGCTTATGAGTGGGCGACAAACCAGGCGTTCCACTTCGTCACCATCGTGCCAGCCAACACAACGCCGTTCACGTCGATGTATGAGAGCGTGGCACGCCTGACCGACAAGCAAGCGGCCGAAATCAAACCGCGCAAAATCCGTGTTGTTACCGCTGGCCGGTCTGATACGGTTGCATCACTGGCCGGGCGGATGGCGTACAAGAATTTCCAGACGGAACGCTTTCTGGCACTCAACGGCCTGTCGGCCAACGCGACACTGACGTCGGGCCAGAAAGTGAAAATCGTTATTTACTAAGGGTTAGGCGGGCGTCCTTTTCGTCAAAGGACGCCGCAACCTGGATCAATCGTCGCGCGAAATGCGTTCCTGACGCTCATGGCGTTCCTGCGCTTCGAGGGTCATTGTGGCAATCGGGCGGGCGCGCAGGCGGGCGAGCGAGATGGGTTCGCCGGTCACCTGACAATAGCCATATTCGCCTTCCTTGATCCGGCGCAGCGCAGCATCGATTTTGGCAATCAGCTTGCGCTGGCGGTCGCGGGTGCGCAGTTCGATACCCCAGTCGGTTTCGCTCGATGCGCGGTCGTTGAGATCGGGTTCGCGGATAGGCCCGTCTTGCAGTTGGTTTAGCGTTCCGCGCGATTCATCGAGAATCTCTTTGCGCCATTTGAGCAGTTGCAACTCGAAGAAGCGGAGCTGCTTTTCGCTCATGAACGGTTCGTCGTCGGACGGCAGGTAATCGGGGTCTAGGTCGCTCTCCAATTCACTGATTTTTTCGGATTTATCTTGCACTTGAGTGCTTGCATTCATTACGAATTCTCCACCGAAGAACGGCCTGGATGCGGACCGAAAAGCCCGCATTCCCTCTCTTGGCGGGCGCTATAGACGCGGGCCCAAGGCCATACAAGCGGCAATTCGATGCTTTCCGATTCGTCTGTGGAAATATCGGTGTGAATCCGGCTATAACTTCGGTTAGGGTTAACTGTTCCAGGTGCAAACAGTTCCACAACGGGACGTTTCGCCTTTTTACATCGGACAGTATGCGATTTTTTTTGTCGCCGGTATTACAACAGGGTTAATGTAATTGCGGCTTAGGGAGTCTTCTGCCCAAGTGCGAACACACAGGGCGGGAATCTATCTGTTGCAGATATTTCATCGTCGCATCGACTGAAGAGGTCAGGGAATATGTCAGTACGGATGGCTTTGGCAAAATTGTGCGCATGCACATGCGGGGGCGCCCTTATCGGCGGTGGAGCCGTGCAGATTGCAGACCAGCCGCCTGCACAGGTCAAGGTGCACAAGGCCAAGAAGAAGGTGAAGGCGCGCAAGATTGCCCGCCACGCGCCCGTTCGCAAGGTGAAGCGCGTCCGCAAGGTCATCCGCACGACGACAACAACCTGTGTTCCGCAACCTGTTGCGATTGCGCAGGGCATGCCGATGCCGATACCTTATGCGCCGCTCCCCCCGATGGGTGATGTCGGCAGCAGCGGTGGCGGCGTTCCCGTCGTCATTGGTGGCGGCTGGGGCGGTGGCTTTGGCGGCGGCTTCTTTGGCGGTTTCTCCGGCGGTGGTGGCGGCAGCAGTGGCGGCACCGTGGTTATCTCGTCAACCTCGACCGGTTCGACCAGCACATCTTCGGGCGGATCGGGCGGTTCGAGCACCTCAACCGGCGGTTCCAGCACATCGAGCACTTCGGGCGGCGTTTCGACCTCTACAGGCGGCGTCAGCACCTCGACCTCGACTGGCGGCGTTTCCACCTCGACTGGCGGGGTGAGCACCTCGACCGGTGGTGTCAGCACCTCCAGCGGCAATGTCTCGACTTCGTCGGGCAATGTCAGCAGCAGCTCTTCAAGCTCGTCCTCATCGTCGAGCAGCTCATCCTCGTCCAGCTCGTCCTCATCGTCGGGTTCGTCATCGGGCGGCGGCAGCACGGGCGGCAAGCCGGGCGGCAGCAGCGGTGGCCATGGCAGCAGTGGGGGACATGCAAGCAGCGGTGGACATGGCAGTAGCGGCGGGTCGGGCGGCTCATCGGGATCTTCGGGTTCCAGCGGCTCCAGCGGCGGCTCCTCATCGTCGAGCAGCGGTTCTTCGAGTTCGTCTTCCTCTTCGTCGGGTTCGTCCAGCTCGTCGGGTGGCAGCACGGGCAGCACGGGTGGAACCAGCGGTGGTTCTTCGTCGTCGAGCGGTTCGTCGTCCTCCAGCTCTTCGAGCAGCTCGTCAGGCGGTTCGTCCAGCTTTGGCGGCAGCACCAGCACTGGTTCTACCGGTTCAAGCAGCTCGTCGTCGAGCAGCAGCTCGTCCAGCTCCAGTTCGTCGTCCTCGTCGTCGAGCGGCGGCAGTTCGAGCAGCACCGGCGGCACCGACGTTCCGGCCCCGCCAATGGTCCTGCTCTTTGGCGCAGCCGCGGCAGGCCTCTTCGCCCGTCGCCGCAATGCGAAGAAGAAGCTGTCCAAGGCTGCCTGAGGCGCTGCACATACGAAATGTTGAGGGGGGCGGCTTTCGGGCCGCCCTTTTCGTTTATGGTGCTTGCACCCGCGCGCGCCGCTCGGCATAGGCCTTGGCCATGCACGACCTGAAATCCATTCGCGAAAATCCCGCCGCATTCGACGCCGCGCTTGCGCGTCGCGGGGCCGCAGCCGTGTCTGCCGAAATTCTGGCGCTCGACGAACGCCGCCGTTCGGTGCTGACCGAACTGCAGGACGGCCAGTCGCGCCGTAACGAGGCTTCAAAAGCCATCGGTGCCGCGATGGGCAAGGGCGACACGGCAACGGCAGACGCGCTGAAGGCCGAGGTTGGCGGGTTGAAGGAAAAGCTGCCGCAACTGGAAGAGCAGGAGCGTGCGGTTTCGGCTGAGCTTGATGCGCTGCTCGCGTCGATCCCCAATCTGCCGTTCGACGAAGTGCCTGAGGGTGCGGACGAGAATGACAATGTCGAAGTCAGCCGCTGGGGCACGCCCCGCGCCTTCGATTTTGACGCGAAGGATCATAGCGAGATCGGCCCGCCGCTGGGCCTCGATTTCGAAACCGGCGTCGCCATTTCGGGCGCGCGCTTCACCTTCATGCGCGGGCAGATGGCGCGGCTGAATCGCGCGCTTGGCCAGTTCATGCTCGACCACCAGACCGGCACCAACGGCTATGGCGAATGCGCCACGCCCTATCTGGTGCGGACTGAGTCGCTGTTCGGCACGGGGCAATTGCCCAAATTTGCCGAGGACAATTTCCAGACCACCGATGGCCGCTGGCTGATCCCCACCGCCGAAGTCTCGCTATCCAACAGCGTGCGCGAGCAGATACTTGATGACGCGGCGCTGCCGATCCGCATGACCGCGCTGACGCCCTGTTTCCGTTCCGAAGCGGGCGCCGCCGGCAAGGATACCAAGGGCCTGATCCGCCAGCACCAGTTTGAAAAGGTCGAGCTGGTATCCATCACCCGCCCCGAGGATAGCGTGGCGGAACATGAGCGCATGACTGCGGCGGCGGAAAGCGTGCTGCAGGCGCTGGGGCTGCCCTATCGCAAATTGCTGCTGTGCACCGGCGATATGGGCTTTGGCGCGCGCAAAACCTATGATCTTGAGGTCTGGCTGCCGGGGCAGGGGCTGTATCGCGAGATTTCGAGCTGTTCGAACTGCGGCGATTTCCAGGCGCGGCGGATGAGCGCCCGCTATCGCCCGGCAGAGGCCAAAGGCACGGCGTTCGTGCACACGCTCAACGGTTCCGGGCTGGCGGTTGGCCGCACGCTGGTTGCGGTTATCGAAAATTACCAGAATGCCGATGGCAGCGTGACGGTGCCGGAGGTTTTGATGCCCTATATGGGTGGGGTTGAAATGCTGGTGCCTTGATTTTTTTGTTTCGTCACCCCCGCCCTTCGACTGCCTGCCAAGGCAGGCGCTCAGGATAAACTGCCCTGCGGGCAGGCGGGGGCCATCGCCGGTCGATGAAATTTGATCGACAGGTGATGGATTGACGTTCCGTCACTTCGTTCGCCGCCTTGGCGGGAATGACGAGTTTCAATTTTTACCGGGAGCTACTGATCCAAATGCGCATCCTCCTTACCAATGACGACGGCGTAAACGCCCCTGGCCTCAAGGTTCTTGAAAAGATCGCGCGCGAATTCAGCGACGATATCTGGATTGTCGCCCCCGCCGAGGAAAATTCGGGGGCGGGACACTCGCTCACGCTCACCCGGCCGGTTCGGATTCGCCAGCATGGGCACCAGCATTATTCGGTTACCGGCACGCCGACCGACTCGGTGATGATGGCATTGGGTGTGGTGATGAAGGATGCCAAGCCCGATGTTGTGCTGTCCGGCGTCAATCGCGGGGCAAATCTGGGCGATGACATCACTTATTCAGGCACGGTTTCCGCCGCGATGGAGGGCGCATTGGCCGGTGTGCGCGCGATTGCCTTGAGCCAGGTCTATGGCAAGGAAGGCATGGGCGATGCGGTGCCCTTTTCGGCAGCGGAAGCATGGGGCCCCAAGGTGCTGGCCCCGCTGCTGCAGGCCGAATTTGCCCCCCGCACGCTGGTGAACATCAATTTTCCGGCAGTTGCGCCAGAAGCGGTGAAGGGCATTCAGGTGGTGCGGCAGGGCTTCCATGATTACAGCCGCGGCTCAATCGTCAAGGGCACCGACCCGCGCGGTTACGACTATTATTGGTTCGGCCTTCATGGCGTAGAGCATACGTCGGGTCATGATACCGATCTTGAGGTTGTCGACGACGGCTATGTCGCGGTTACTCCGTTGCAGTTAGAGCTGACTCACACGGCATCGCTCGCCACCATTTCGGCACTGTATCGCTGAACCGGCACCGGAAGCGGACGGGTTCTTCCGCCGGTGCAATGCGGCGGCGGGCTACTCGTCAGGCTGCCCGCCCGATATGTGTGATTGGGCCGATCGCCTGCGCCTGGGGAATGCCGACCGTTGTGGACGGTGCAGCGATGCTGTGCTTGACCGCCCAGGTCGCTGCCTGCGTGCGGTTTTCAACGGCCAGCTTTCGCAGGATCGCCTTTACATGCACTTTCACCGTTGCTTCGCAAATGTCGAATTTGCGTGCGATGACCTTGTTGGCCATCCCTGCCATGATGCTTTCCAGAATTTCAATTTCCCGCGAAGACAGGCCTGCTTCGATTGCGCTCATGCGCCAGTCACCAGTATCGGTAGACGGCACGCAATTCACAAGATCGCCTGCGAGTTGCGAGGGGAATACTTTTTCGCCCATCGCCACCAGGTGGATCGATTCAATTAACGGGTCGCAAGAGATTTCCTTGACGATAACCGCATCGACGCCGTTCTGGAACGCCAGCGCCACGTCGTCGAACACATAACGATCGGACAGCAGAACCAGCTTTGCTCTGGGATGCTCTTGAGCGAGCAGTTTGCAATCGACCATCCAACTGCTGTCAGCACCCGGGTCGATCACCACGACCTGCGGGCCTTCCTCATCAGCCGTCTGGGCAAGGGCAGATGCCACCGAAACCGCGTCTGATACCGAAGCTTGAATGTGGAAATTGTCGCTGGAAAGGATCTTCTTGAGCCCTTCACGACCTATCTCGTTTTTTCCCCAAAGGAAAATATTGACTTTGCGCAGCATCTTCGCCCTTTCTGTTTTACCAGCCAAGGCGACCCTGTTCATCTATTTGCGGATTCATAAATCGGCGGTCAGAAACTGACTCGCCTACCATGTCCCGTCTTTTCCCAGCTTGCCGTTAATCAACATTGGTAGCTCACTGTCGACTTGAACTATACAAATCTCGCGGTTCTTTACCATCGGAAATATTCTCTCTACCCCTAAAGCAGTATGCGCGGTCGATGCCGGAGATTGTCATATCCGAGTCAGCTTATTGCCACGACAAAGTGTAAATTCGTCTAAAACCGTCGCTTTTCGATTCTCAGCGTGGAACTTTACCCGCGCGCGCAGACCCTCCAGAGGGATTAGAAGATTTGACATGTTCATAGTCAAAATGCCCGCTGCTGTTAACCTTTGGCGTTATCAAACTGCCTGTGGAAAACCCTCCGTCCGCCGTAGCGCCCTGCGATTCGCGCCTTCAAGTGCGGAATTGAACCTAAGGCGATAACCCGTTGCGCTAGCCATCAACTGTCCAAAAGAGGGACAGTTTTGCTGTAGGTCGATCATCGCTACGGTGTGGGTCGGGATCTCAAACGGCAGCGCTGAAGGAAATTGCGAAGGCCCTGGTGCGATCTCCGGCCTGTTTGGCAACCGGTTTGGCGAGATCGAACCGCACGGTACCGGCAGGCGATCGCCAGGCTAACCCCATCCCGACCGAAACTCGGGGGCGGGAGGAGTTGCCAATCAGTTGTTCGCCGGGCTGCACCTGCGAACGGTCTGCCTTGAATACCGATCCCGCGTCGACAAAAAGCGAAGGCTGCAAGCCTATGCGTTTGAAAAATCCTCCAACATTGGCGGACAATTCGGCGCGTCCGACATAGTAGGCCTTTCCGCCAAGGGCGACATTCTGCAATCCGGTGGTACCTGTCGGAAGCACTTTTGGCCCGACACCGCGCAAGTCGAACCCGCGCAAACTGGCATCCCCGGCGTAGAAGCGTTCGAAAAGCGGCACCTCGCGCTGCGCCAATTTCGCTACGTACCCGCCTTCCAGGTCTATGTGGAACGACAGATATTCGCCGAGGCCCAGATGGGCTTCTGCGCCGACGCGAGTGCGTGAAAATGGTGCGCTGCCTCCTACTCCCGTATCCTGTGCCAGGCGCAGTCGGACACCCTTGTAGAAATCCCCTTCGTGTCTGCGCTTGTCGAAAACCAGCGATACCGACAATAGCGAATTGGTGCGGCTGCCCAGCGAATTGCAGAGTGGGCTGCCATAGAGTTGCGCATCACACACCATGTTCTTGCGGCGCATCCGGATGGTATCGGACGATAGACGGTAGGTTGCGTTCAGCGACAGCGTGTTGTCGAACTTTCGGCTCAGCTGGATGAGAGTACCGTATGATCCCTGGTTGAAGGGTAACGAGCGCAGGCCACTGCCAAATCCCTTGGCCGACATGCGATGGGCAAACAATGTAGGGGCCGCGGCCATACTGCTGCCCAGCAGATTGCCATCAACATAGCCGATTTCCACCATCTGTCGCATTTGCGAAAGTCGCACCGATGCGGCCAGTTCGCGTTCGAAACCGCCGATTTTCTTCCGCGCAATCTTGCCGCCGATGCTGGCGCCCTCGACCGAGGAAAATCCGGCGGAAAAGGTAAGTCCGCCGCGGGACTGCAACAGGTCCGGATTGAGCTCGTAATTTTTCAGGGTAAGGTCGACATCATCTCCGCTTACGTCAGCAGCAGACGACCCCGATATCGTCGTGTCGCTGCCCTGGCAGGACTGTGCCGTCATGTCCGGACATTTGGCTTGTTCGACCATATTGCCTTCTTCATCGAAGAAAACATAGGCGTCGTTCAACTGACGGCTTTTCGCCATGTGAAGGCCGCTTTCGCTCGGCTCGTCGGACGCTGCATTGTCCGTGAAGCGTTGCGGCGCGGTTGTATCCTGTATCGACAGTGCGGGCTGCAGTGTGGGCAAAACGAATGCGGAAGCCACGTAATGACGGCCAAGCCCGAGCGTGAAAGACGATGAAGCGAGCGCGACGCCCTCCGTTTCGGGAGGGACAGTCGGCGGGTCAAGGCGCAATTTGCCGTTGCCAGGCGCGAGTATCTCTGGTTCGCCGTGCCATCTGCGACGGGCTTCCCTATGAAATGGCATCGGATAGACCGGCACGGCAATCGTTTCGATGTGCAAATCTTCGGGTTCGCCACAGATGGTTGCGGCACCGATGGCTGCACCGCGCGCCCATTGGTTGAGGCTGCCAGCAAGTTGTACACAGGCGATCACCGGCGCCTCCTGCTACCTATTGCTCGCGGAACGCACGGTTGAAGCTGTCGATCATGGGCTGGAACAAATATTGCAGCAGCGAATTTGCGCCCAGATCGATAAACACTTCGGCTGGCATGCCTGAAACCAGTTCGACCTGTGGCAGCGATTTGAGTTCGGCGGGATCGATTTCGACTTTCACCTTGTAGTATAGCATTCCGACCGCCTCGTCATAGGATGCGTCGGGGCTGACGTCGCGAACGACCCCGTTCATCCCGCGCAGCACACGGGCCTTGTAAGGGGTCAACCGCACTTCGGCGGAAAGGCCGGGGCGCACGGCATCGATATCTTCCGCGCGCAGCCGCGCTGCGACCACAATCTTTTCGTTCGACGGAACGATATCCAGCACAGGCTGGCCCTGGCCGATGACGCCGCCGGGCGTTATCAGGCGCAGATTGGCAACCTTGCCGTCAACCGGCGCGACGATCTGCGCCCGTTTGCGGACATCCTCGCTGACCTTCAGCTTTTCGCGTGCCTCTGCAATCTGCATCTGGATGTCGCGCTGCTGTGTAGCCGCCTCGGTTGCCATCTGGCCACGCAGGAAGGTCATCTGGGCCTGCGTCTCATCAATGGTCTTGTGAAGGCGATCGACATTGTTGGTTATCTGCCCGTGTTGTCCCTGCGCCGCGGCCCGCTGCCGCTGCAAGGTCAGCAAGCGCGATTTGCGTTCGAGGCCTTCGTCGACGAGCATGCCGACCGCCATCTCCTCATCGTCCAGCAGGCGTTGCTGGTCGCCCAGCGAAGACAGTTGCGCCCTTGAACTGCGGATTTCGGCGCGCGCCTGGCCCAGTCGCTGCGAGAGCACAAGCGATTGATCGGCAAGGCTCCTCCGCCGTGCTGAAAACAGCGCGTTGGAGGCGGCGATGATCGATTGCACTTCGGGCTGTTCTGCAAGTGCGAGCAACTCGGCGGGGTAGCGTATGGCAGGCAGGCCCTGCCGTTCCGCAGTCAATCGGGCGTCCTGCGCCAACAGGCCATATAAGGCGCTGCGCACAGCGTCATCGCGCGCTTCGGTCTGTGTGGTATCGAGTTCGACAAGCACGTCACCGGCACGCACCGGCTGCCCCTCCTTGACCAGGAAACGGCTGACAATGCCGCCTTCGAGATGCTGAACAGTGCGCCGACCACCACCCGCGGCTTCCAATATGCCGCTGGCAATGGCGGCGCTGTTCAGCGGCGCCACCCACGCCCAAATGGCGAAGATCACGGCGAACGCGGCAAGTGCGATGAAAGCGAACCGCAGCGGGCCGCGCACGCGCGGAGCAGCTGTTCCCTGCCCCTGGTCAGCTGTGTCGAATGGCGCGAAGCCGCCGACGGGGATACGCAGCGGTGCGTTCACGATCCGGTTCCTTCCTTGTCGAACATGACCGGGTTGTGCTGGGCAGCGCGTGCCGCCGTTGCGGCAGCGACACGAGGAGCGGGGGGGGGCGAAGCGAGCTTCCTTCCCGACATGCTCTCAATTATCTCGGCAGCTTCGCCGAATTTGACGATCCGGCCTTCCATCATCATTGCGATCTTGTCGGACAGTTGCAGTAGATTGGCCCTGTGGGACACAATCACGGTGGTGACCTTCATCGCCTTGAGGCGCTTGATCGTTGCAGCGAGCGCCGCATCGCCACGCGCGTCGAGGCTGGAATTGGGTTCGTCCAGCACGACCAGTTTGGGGGCGCCGAACAGCGCCCTGGCGAGGCCGATGCGTTGGCGCTGGCCCCCTGAAAGCTGCTGGCCGCCATCGGTCAGGACGCAATCATAGCCACCCCGCAGTTGCAGGATCATGTCGTGGCAATCGGCAAGCTTTGCCGCAGCGATAACTGACGCGTCGCTGGCATCGGGCAGGAAACGGGCGATGTTCTGCCGGATGGTTCCGGGCAGCAGTTCGATATCCTGCGGCAGATAGCCTATATGTTGCCCAAAATCGCTCCGCATCCATTCGAAGGTATCGGCGCCATCGAGCCGGACATGGCCCGAGGTCGGTTTCAATACCCCCACGAGCATTCGCGACAATGTCGTCTTGCCGGATGCCGACGGGCCGACAATGGCAAGCGTCGTCCCGGCATCGACAGCGAAACTTACGCCCTTCAGGATCGCACCATTGGTTCCCGGCACCATGAACGTCAGCATTTCGACCGAAACATGGCCTTCCGGCTGCGGCAGAGTCATCTCGGATGCGCGCGGCCGCGGCAGATCGAAAAAGTCGATCAGCTTTTTGAAGCTTTGTCGCGCGATCACGAACTGTTTCCAGTAACTCATCGACGCTTCAATGGGTGCAAGCAGCCGCGCGGCGATGATCGATCCGGCGATCATGGCGCCGCCGGTAAGCTGGTTGTCAAGGACCAGGAGCGTACCTACGCCCAGCAATGCCACCTGCACCGCGTTGCGCACAAATTTCGTTACCGCAAGGATGTTGCTGGAAAAATTCTGCGTCTGGTCGACCGCTTCCGCCTCCCGGGAGTGCCGGTCGGCCCAATGCGCGACCGTCTGCCGCGCCATGCCCATGGCATCGATGACCTCTGAATTGCGGACCAGGCATTCGGCATATTGCATGTTCTGCGCCGCCTGAGCCTGCGATTCCCCGATCCTCGCGCGGGTCGCCCGCTCATTATACCAGGTGAGAGCGAAAAGACCGATGGCACCTACGCCGCAAATCACGCCAAACAGCGGGTGCAGCAGGAACACGACCAGCAGGTAGAGCGGCACCCACAGCATATCGACGACGCTGAACAATGTTGGCGAGGACAGGAAACCCTTGACCTGTGCCAGTTCGCGCAGCGCTTCGAGCCGCGAATTGGGCGACATCAGCCGATACTCCAGCGATCGGGTGAGCAAGGTGGGGCCGATGGACTGGGCAATCCAGGTGCCGACGCGGTTGGCGACATTCTGCCTTACCGCCTCGAGCGCGCCTGCAAGTAAAATCGCCAGTACGATTGCCAGAGTCAGGAAAAGCAGCGTGTCCTTGCTCCGGCTCGCCAGCACCCGATCAAACAGCTGCATCATGTAAAGCGACATGGCGAGCGCGGCCAGATTTGTTACCATCGAAAAGAAGATTAGCTGGAGCGCCAGACCCCTGTGCGGTCGCAGCAGCGATTTCAGCAGGTTGGTATCTGCCGACTTGGCACGCAACGATCCGAATGCGGGAAGGGCCATGGCTCACTGTCCTCCGGCATGCGGGTGACCGCCATGAAGGGGAAGAACGAGGCCCGATATCAGCCCGGCCAATTCCATCTGGCGGTGCACGCCCAATTTGGCGCGAACGCGTTTCAGGTAGGTGCGGGCGGTTTCTTCAGACAACCCGCAGTCGATCGCAGCGTCGCACAGACTACTCGATTTCAGGAAATGTCCCAAGAACCGCTGTTCCGACGGTAGTAGCCCAAGCGCTTCGAGCATATGCGACGGGGCATCCATTTTCCCCGGGGCCATGACAAACAGCAGGGCGCACCGCGAGCCGTCTTCACGTCCGCCCGAGGTCGCCGAAAGCACATAGGCCAAGCGCCATTCGCCATTGCCGTCGTCAAGGCGATAGACATTTTCGATGGGGTCGGCGGACCCTGCAGTTGCCGCGAGCCTGACGCTTTCACGCAACTGCTTCGCCTGTTTGGTATTGGTGCAGGTAATCGATCCGTCAGCCGCCCGGATGAGCCAGTTGCGTTTTTCGAGCATCGCATTCGCGGCGCTGTTCATGAACAGCGGCTGGCCGTCACCCGACAGCATCATCATTGCCAGCGACACACGGTCGAACATGGCTTCCAGCATTTTGGACCGGCGGGCCTGCTGGGCCATTTGCGCATCCCTGGCCGCCGAGTCCGCAAGCAGTGGCAACACCAATTGCAGCGAGGCAATCTCATTCGCATCGAACCCGGCGTCACCCCGTCCGCGCAGATACATTGCGCGCACAATGGCGCCGCTGTGTCGGATTTGCGCAGCAATACCGTAGTCGAAGCCCGCCAGCAGTTCGCCCACCGTGCTGTCGCGCATCGCGTCGGGGGCGTCGGTACAGCGGAACTGGATGCTCGGTTGCTGGCCGAGCTTCGCCCAGGCCCGGTCTGCAAACTCCAGCAGACATTCGGTACGCCGCACGTCGCCACGAATCGCGTCGAAACCAATCAGGAAAGCGTGGTGCGGGCCGTTTGCACCCGGCAGTGCAACCGACAGGACAGCGGCCGCAACATGATGCTGCCCAAGAAAATCGTGCCAGACGCGCCGCGTTTCAGCGGGCACTTCGATGGCATGGGTCGGCCCCGCCTCGGGCTTGCGCGCAGGCAGGTTGCTGAATTCTTCGATGGGATAGACGAAATCGTCGACCGTCTCTGCAGCGTCTTGTGTTGTATAATCCATGGTGATCGACATCGTGCCCCCAAAGCAAAACTGCTGCAGACAGACCAATTTCTGACTACCGGCAGAACAGTATCGCGACCGATCATTTCTGAAACGGAACTTCAAAGTACGGCAAGAAGAACCGAATTCGCACGCCTATTATTGTTCAATTTGCACAAACAAACAGCGCAAAACGGCTACGGATACCCTCTTGCACAAGTATGTTTCAGCTTTTTAGGCTTCAACGAAGGCATCAATCTATTTCGATTCGGACGAATGAGTCTATTATCCCGTTGGACATATCCGTTAGGATAATATTCATCTTAAGATTGCGGCGGTAACCAACCAAAAAAAACGGGCTCTCTCATGCGCGGTTTCCGTGCCGTCAGGGGTGTCAGAAAATGCAGAGTAAATTACGCTTTCAGGTTGGTTTTTCGTCGATTGCCCTTGTGCTGGCGGTCGCCTCTCCTGTGCCGACTCCGGCCGGTGCCCAACCGGCACAGACCTATGCTTCACCGCATGGCACCATGGAATCGCTTGCGCGCGATGTGGTTGGCACCCATCCCGAAATCGAGGCGCAGCGCCAGCAGATCAGGATTGCGAAATCGCGGATGCAGGCGGCCGAATCAGGATATCTGCCGACGGTCGTTGCCAACGGTATCGTGCAAAAGCGCGAGATCGACGTGAAGAGCGGTGGCAATGGCGACGCGCGTTTCATCGCGGCCCAGGCATCGGTGGAGGCGCGGGTGCGCTTCTACGATGGGGATCGCACCCATAATGCCATCCAGGTGGCAAAAGCGGAGCTCGAATCCGCTGAAGCCGCAATGGAGGCGAAGGTTTCGGACATATTGCTCGAACTGTTGAGCGCCGCAGCCGACGTGCACCTGAACCGGAAAGTGAAACAGTTTTCCGAATTGCAGAGCGAGGCGATTGGCGAGCAGTTGCGGGCAACGTCGCGTCGGCTTGAGTTCGGCGAATCGACACGCACCGACGAAAACCTCGCCAAAGCGCGGCTGGCAACGTCCCAGGCAGGGATATTGGCGGTCACCGAGCAACTCAATGTGGACGGATACCGTTTCCGTGCCGTCAGTGGGCAATCCGGAACGATTGTCCCGCCGCTGCCGCAACTGGCCCAGATGCCGGGTTCCCTTGCCGAAGCACAAAGCACCGCGCTGGAGCAGAGCCCCCGGTTGCAGGCTGCGCGACTCAATGCGCAGGCGGCTGCCAAAGGCGTCAATCTGGCGGCTGGCGCGTTGTTGCCGCAAGTCGACGCGGTTGGCGGCTACGAATATCTGACCGGCGGCGTTGCGAATCTTTTCACTGGCAAGCTGCCCGATGACCGTTCGGCGCTATATGGCGGCATAGAAGTGCGCTTCCCCGTGTTCCAGCCGCGTGACTTTGCCGAGATCCGGCGCGCCCGTGCGGTGCGCGACCAGCGGCTTGCGATGACCGATTTTGGTGCGCGTACCGTCGCGCAAGAGGTCGCGTCGAGCTGGACGCGTTGGCAATCCGCGAAAAGCACGATTGTCACGGCGCAGGAAGCCGTTGTGGCGATCGAAAAGGCGGCAGAGGGCATTCGCAAGGAATCGGTTGAGGGCAACCGGACGCTGTCTGACGTGCTTAATGCGCAGAACGAACTGCTTGCCGCCCGGATCACGCTTGAGCGCGCGGCGCGCAATGAATTTGTCGCCCGCGCCGGTTTGCTTGCTTCGATCGGGAAGCTCGATGTCGAGGCGATTCTGGCGGGCGCTTCCAGTTCCGCGACATCGGCCACCGACCGACCGACCGTATCCGGCCTGGGCGTTCGTATCGCGCCAACACCAATTATTGCGCAAGCCTCGCCAGGCCCTGCTGACCGACCGGTATCTTCCGCGCTTGGCGTTGTACGGGCGGATTCGTCACCGGAAATCGGGTACGCCCCGATACATCCCGATACGCGACCGCCAACCTCGGCACTGGGCCGGAAGGCCGAGTAACTCTACCTAGAATAAGGCAAAGGCCAGCGCATTTAACCCTGTGAGGTCAGGGCGTGGCGATTGGCGTGTGCAAACCGTCCTGTCTCAAAACGAAACAATCGCAAAAACTCGTTCCATGTCCCCATGCAGGGATATTCGGCGACTCGGGGGGGGCATATCCCAATGACATGGCTTTGACCATTCGAGGCCATTGGGATGCAGTCTGGCGATCCGTCAGGCCACACCCCAGCGACCCAATAACGAAGAGGAAAGTGACATGCCTACTGTAGATCCCTCAAATGCACCAAATACACCCAAGGCGACTACCGCCCGCGGTCAGGTGCTCGGCACCAACTCGGTTGATTATATTGACCTCAACGCTGTGACTTCTACCGCAAATCTGCCGTATAATGCGCGCGGCAATGGCGGACATGATTACATCTGGGGCAACAATTTCGACAACGACCTGTATGGCGATGCCGGCAATGATACCGTTACCGGTCGTCTCGGTAACGACCGTATCGATGGCGGCACCGGAAATGATACACTCGTCGGCGACGAATCCGTGCTGTTTTTCGACGGTGCCAACTTTGTCACGGTGGGTACGGAAACCGTCAATGACGGTAACGATACGCTGCTCGGAGGCCTCGGCAATGACACTGCCTGGGGCAATGGCGGAAACGACTTCCTCCGTGGCGATGCCGGTGACGACTATCTGTGGTCGGGTTCCGGCGATGACCGGGCCGACGGTGGTGCCGGAGATGACGTCGTCTATGGCGATGACGGAAATGACAATCTCTTCGGTGGTGCTGATGAAGACTGGGTCGCCGGCGGCTCGGGTGACGACTACATCGACGGCGGTACCAACGCCAATGGAACGGATTTCCTGTGGGGCGAAGCTGGCGATGACGTAATCTTTGGCGATGGCGGCCCTGGTCGCAATGGCGACACTGATTATGCCTATAACCAGAGCGGATATAATCCGAGCCTCGGTCACGCCGATCACATTGATGCCGGTGACGGTGACGACCAGGTTTTCGGCCAGGGCGGCAATGACTACATCGACGGATGGAACGGCAACGACCTTCTTTGGGGCGATGACGGCAACGACACCGTTCTCGGCTGGAGCGGCGACGACCAACTGGATGGCGGTGAAGGCGACGACTATTTGAACGGCGAAGACGGCGATGACGAAATCGACGGTGACTCGGGCAATGACGTCATTCGTGGTGGCGCGGGTCTGGACTTCGTCCAGGGCGGTGCCGACGATGACGATATCAGCGGCGAAGCTGGCGACGACACGCTGAACGGCAATGACGGTGACGACCTCGTCAACGGCGATGATGGCAATGATTTGATCGCTGGCCAGCTCGGAAGCGATACGCTGAATGGTGGCGATGGCGATGACGTTATCACCGGCAACGGCGAACAGGGACCGTACGACGCGTTCGATCCGGCCTTTGAAGACAATGACACGATCAGCGGCGGAAGCGGCAACGATACTGTCAACGGCAATGAAGGCAATGACAACATCAGCGGTGACGACGGCAACGACGTTCTTGCAGGTGATGCGGGCCGCGACGTCATCTCTGGCGGTAATGGTGACGACGTGATTACCGGTAATGAAGGTAATGACGTTGTGACGGGCGATGCAGGCGACGACAATATCAATGGCGGTGCCGGTGCAGATGACCTCTCGGGTAATGACGGCAACGATTTCATCCAGGGTGGACTCGGCAACGATCTCGTTAACGGCAATGCCGGGGACGACGGCCTTGCTGGTGATCGTGGCAACGATACCGTCAACGGCGGCACCGGCAACGATGTCATGTATGGCGACACCTTTGGCGACCAAAATGGATCAGTGCTTGACGGCGCCGATATCATGAATGGCGGCGATGGCGACGACTTCATGGGCGGCAATGGCGGCAATGACACCATGAATGGTGATGGTGGCAATGACGCGATCCGAGGCGATATTGGCAACGACACCATCAATGGTGGCGATGGCGATGACGAGCTCCAGGGTGAAACGGGCAATGACTGGATCACGGGCGGCCTCGGCAACGACTCGATGTCCGGCGGTGCAGGCGAAGACCGTTTCCTCTTCGATTCAACCGATAGCTCGCCTGGATTTGGTGATGACAACATCTCGCAGCCTTTCGGCCTCGGTGCCGGACGCGACTTCAGCCTCGCCAATCGCGATACCCTGATCTTCGACGTCAGCGCTGGCTTCGACCCGACAAGCGACATGTTCGTCTTCACTGGCGACTGGGATGGTCAGGGCGACGCTTTGGACGTTCTTGTTATCACAGGTTCGGGCTCTGTCCTGATCGAAGACTTCTGGCAGGGTGTCAGCCAGCCTATCGCTGACGCTGCGGCTATTGGCTTCTTCGACTCGGTTGCGGCGATGAACGCCTACAGCCAGGGCAACGCCTCGTACGATATGATCACGTTCGTCTGAGGGTAAGCTTCGTACGGGGAAGCCTTTCCTCGACGGACCTCTGCAAAACTTGGGGAGTGGGCCGCGGCCCACTCCCTTTTTTCCGTTTTTGGCTCTCGTCATTGGGCGGTTTTTCCTTCAGCATATCCGCCTGGCCGAGTTCGCGCAGCGAAACAAAACCGCCGATGTCCCCATAAGGGAATGTCGGTTGGCGCATTCTCCAAGCAGTATCCGAATCATGCCGACGACCAAAGATCGGCAGGTCGTTTTACCGAACGCAAATGCAGAGTAAGTGGATGCAGGACAGATTTGCCATTGGCCCCGTGACAATCGTCCAGCTGGTGGGGCTTACGACCAAGCCCCGCATCGTGTCGGCACATGTCGACACCGCCGTGCGACCCGCCGATAATTTACCCCCACCATCGGCGGTCGCCGGCCTCAGCGCCGATATGGAACAATCCGTGCGCGAGGTGGAAAGCAGCTTTTTCGATCTGAAGACGCCCGCGGGCATCAGCATGACTGCGCCCGCATATGGCGCAGGCATCGCTTTTGAAAGCGCCGTTGATCGTCCCGCAAGCGATGGTGGCGGTTCACCGCAGTCATTGCCGCAATTCACCGCGCTGCCCGACAATATCGATCTGGCCGCGCTGATAGCCCAGTTGCGTGGCGCACAGCCTTCGAATCCCGGTGCCGCAGCGCCGCCGTCCACACCGCCCGTAGTGGAAACATCGCCTGCCGATACACCCGCAAATGTGGACGATTCAGGCACAACTCCGCCACAGGATACCGAAACGCCTTCACTACCGGCGGACTCCACCGCGATAGTGCCCGGTGCCGCGGGAGGGGAGATCACGACCGGTGCTGCGGGAGAGGATGGCGATGCCATTTTCGACGGGCTGGTCTCCTATGGTGACGATGCGATCCTCGATTTCGAAGCCTATTATGCAGAATCGGGGTTGCTGCCTGCTGCAAATCCCGCTGGGAGTGCCGGTGCAGAGGCCGACTTTGCCGTCGAAATCGCATCCCACGCCGCTATCGGTGCGGCTTATGGGGACTTCATCGATTTCGCGGCGGCTGCGTTCGAAGACAATTGGCCGGAATCCGGTACGGCGGATCATGTGCATCATCCATCCGCGTCCGATGCCGTCATCGTGCCGTTGTAACCGACGCGAAGCGATGAGTCTGTTCGGTCAAGGCAGGATACGGGCAGCGGTGTTTTCCGCCTCCCTGCTGTGCCCTGGCATGCCGCTGCCAGCCAGCCAGCGCTCTGCCCCGCAATTGGTGCTTCCGGTGGCCTGCGAGATTGGTGCGTCGTGCCTCATCCAGAAACTTGTCGATCATGATACAGGCCCCGGACGCCGGGACTACCGGTGCGGAACACTCACTACCGATGGTCATGACGGGATCGATATCCGGCTGCGCACCATGCAGGACATGGCCCAGGGCTATGCCGTCATCGCGGCGGCGGCCGGGGTGGTCCTGCGTGTAAGGGATGGCGAACCCGATATCAGTTCGCGGCTCCGAACCGTCCGCGACGGGCGCGATGCTGGCAATGGCGTTGTCATTGCGCACGGCGGTGGCTGGGAAACGCAATACAGTCACCTGAAGTCCGGCAGCGTGGCCGTGCGCCCCGGTCAGCGCATCGAAGCGGGAGAGCGGCTGGGCCTCGTCGGCCTCTCCGGCAACAGCGAATTTCCGCACCTGCATTTTTCGGTGCGATTGAACGGAGGCGCAATCGATCCCTTTACCGGCGGCCCGGCTCCTGCGGCATGTGGCCCGCGATCCGACAGCCAGGCGCTATGGAAGCCGAAAACCGCCAGTGCGCTGCGCTATGTCGGCACAACCGTGATCTCCGCCGGATTGGCGTCCGCCGCTCCGGCCCGTTCCGTTGCGGAAAGGGCAGGCGCGACCACCCAGATCTCGCGCGATGCGTCGCTGCTGTTATGGGTCGACGCCATCGGTGCCCGTGATGGCGACGTTCAGCACTTTTCGATTGCCGGCCCGGATGGGAAAGCCGTTCATTCCCAACAGGTCCGAGTCGACAGCGGCGGGCTCAGCTGGTTCGCTTTTAGTGGTAAGAAGGCACCTCCCAACGGCTGGTCGGGGGGGCGATATATCGGCTCTTACACGCTGAAACGGGAGGGTGTGACGGTCGCCAATGCTGTTGCATCGGTAGTGGTGCGATAATCAATGTTTCTGGTGAATGGATATTCCTCAAGATGTTAAAATAAACATTCAATTGTATTGTTTTATAAATTTACAATACTTGATGAAATTAGAATATAATTGAAGTGTTAACCAAATATATATTTATACTATTCTGATATATGTGTATAAAATTGTAGTTAAATACGCAATATAATCGGTTTAATACCACTTTGGATATTGAAAATAGCCGAAAGTGCTAATTTAACTATCTTAAATAGCCATTGCCGAATCATCCAGACGGGCTTGAAATGGCCCTTAGGGTGATGAAGCTCAGGCACCGGTCGCCAGCGAGCACTAAGCGCAAAATCACACGAGCAAAATTGAGGTTCCGGACGTTCTACGGATACGGGGCCGGACTGCTGCTCGCGTCCAGTTCAGGGGGTTCCCGTATGACCATATACCCTGCCTGGCGCGAGGAGCGATTGCAGAGGTGTAAGAGCCATGGAGTTGAAGCTCGGGAATAGCGCGAATGTGCAGCAGGGCGGCGAAAGAGGGTCAACCGACGCCGCAGCTGAATCGGCGAACGCGATCAGCAGGGGCGGCAAGAATACCGATGCCGCCGCAGGTGCAGCAAATGTACCGATTCCGGCGGATGCGGAGCGCATAGTGCCGGTTGAGGGCCGCGTGCAGTTGCCTGCGGGAACACGTCTCGACAGTATCCGGATCGTCGGCACCGACCTTGTCGTCACCTTGCCCGATGGCGAGGTGGTCGTCATCGCCGATGGGGCATTGCGCATGCCGCAACTGGTCATTGGCACGATCACGATTCCGCAGGCCAACATTGCCGCATTGATCGCCGGGCAGGAACCCGAACCTGCCGCAGGGGCATTGCAGAGCTCGGGCGGCAATTTTGCCCAAGACCCCGGGAGTATCGGCGATCCGTTCGGATTGGGCGACCTTTTGCCGCCGACCGATTTCGAACTGCCCGTCGACGAAGATCGCGAACTCATTCCCGATGCGGCCGACAATGAACCTGAAATCCTGATCGCAACCCCCGATCAGCCAGCCGGAAGCACTTCGGCAACCGCCACTGTTGCCGAAGCGGCGCTTTCGCAGCGGGGCAGCGAGCCTGCGGGTTCTGACCCGGCATCGAACGCGGAAACCGTCACTGGCGCCATACTCATCAACTCGGTCGATCAACCCAACAGCATCGCCGTCAACGGCACATTGATCACCGGTGCAAGCCAGACAATCACCACGCCCTTTGGCGTATTGACGATTACCAGCATCGAGAGCGACAGCATCGGATACAGCTATACCCTCTCCGACAATGCAACGGTGCCCGAAGCGAGCGACGTGGTGACGATTGTCGTGACCGACCGCGACGGCGACACTGCAACAGCAACGCTTACGCTCAGCATTGCCGATGATGTACCCACCGCCCGGCCCGATACTGAAAATGTCGCGCCGAACGATTATCTCGCGCAGACGGGCAACGTCCTGACCGGAGCGGGCACGGCGAGCGGAGCGGCAGGGGCCGATACCCAGGGCGCCGACGGTGCGTCGGTCACTGGTATCCGCGCGGCGAGTGTGACGGATTTTTCCGCTGTCGGCGCTGCTATTCAGGGACAATATGGCCGCCTGACAATCAATGCCGACGGCAGCTATAGCTACACCCGCAATGCAGGCACCCCCGGCGGCGTCACCGATGTTTTCACCTATCGTCTGACCGATGGCGATGGCGATGTTGCCACGGCGACGCTGACCTTCGCCATTGGCGACAGCGGTGTGGGCGTTATCGTTCCCAGCGCCGGAGACGATGGTACGCTGGTGGATGAGGCCGGTTTGCCCGAACGTGACAATGGCGATCCCGGATCGCGTGCCGGAGACGATTCCAACATCACCTTTGGCGTTGTCGGATTCGAGGCGCCTGACGGACCGGCGACAATTACCATAAACGGCGTTGTCATCACAGACGAAGGCCAGGCCATCGAACTGGCCAACGGCACGCTGTACATCATCGGAATTACGCCCAACGGCTTTGAATATGCCTATGTGCTGACCGACAATAGCGTAGGAACTGCCACGGAGACCATTTCGGTTACCGTTACCGATCGGGATGGTGACAGCGTCACATCCAGTTTTGTCATCGATATCGCCGACGATGCGCCGAGCGCCGTGGCCGATACCGACAGCATCGCTGCCGGAACCTATGGCCCCGCAACTGGCAATGTCATCACCGATGCGGAAGGAGATGGCGGAGAGGACATTCCGGGTGCTGACGGCGCGCTCGTTGTGGCCGTTTCGTCCACCGCAGGCTCGGTTGCCGCAGGCCAGCCGATTGTCGGCCTCTATGGTACGCTGACGGTCAATGCCGATGGTTCCTATTCCTATATCCGCGCACCGGGCACCCCCGGCGGCGTTGCCGACGTGTTCACCTACACATTGCGCGATGGCGATGGCGACGAGGTCAGCGCCAACCTGACAATCAACATTCGCGACGGAGGCATTACCCTTACCGTTCCTTCGGGTGCGGACGATGGCCAGATCGTCGCGGAAGCGGGCCTTGAAAACGGTTCCGATCCTGAAAGCGGGTCGGCGACTACCGAAGGATCGCTCGCGTTCACCGCCGTAGACGGGCCCGCAAAGATATTTATCGGCGGAGTCGAGGTCACGGCTGTCGGACAGGAAATCACCGGAAACAACGGAACGCTGACGATAACCGCCATTGGCGCAGGGACAATCACCTATAGCTACACGCTCACAAGCCCGGCGAGTTGGGATGAAGCGCAGGAAGTGTTCGGCGTAAAGGTTGTCGATGCCGATGGTGACGCGGCCAACGGTAATCTGGTTATCGACATTGTCGACGATGTTCCGATCGCTCGCCCCGATCCGGCGCTGTCGATTGCCGAGGATGAACCGGCATTTTCAGGCGAACTGCTGGCCAATGACAGTCTGGGTGCCGATGGCGCTGTGCTGGAATCGGTCGTAATTGGCGGTGTCAATGTGGTCATCGCCGCATCGGGCACGACCACCCACAGCAATGCGTTGGGCACATACAGTTTCGACGCCAGCGGGGCCTGGAGCTTCGATCCTGTGCCGGGTTCGCGTCCGGACACGGTCGATGCCGGCTTCACCTACACGATTGTCGACGGCGATGGCGACCGGTCGACTGCGGCGCAGGCGATCGCGTTGCTGGATGGTCGCAATCCGCAGGCCGGTGCACCGCTGGCGCTGGCGCTCGACGACCAGAATCTGGAAAATGGTTCGGATCCCACCAGTGATCCCTTGCCGACAACCAGCGGCACGATGGCGTTCACCGCAGGGTCGGATCCCATTGCGTCGATCGCGTTTGGCAGCCTTGCGGGATTGGACGGCGGGCTCACCTGGGTATTCGATTCACCGACGACCGTCATCGGCTATTACACCGATATTCCGATCGTCCAGCTTGATCTGACGGTTACGGGGACAACGGCCAGGGTAACGGCGATGCTGTACACCAACTATCCGTTCCATCCCGACATCAGCACAGACGACATTGTCGATCTCGGCTCGATGGAGATAGTCGCGACCGACAGCGATGGCGATGTGGCGGTCGGATCGGTCGCCGTCAGCATTTCGGACGATGTTCCGACCATAGCACCGCTGGTCGTTCCGACTGGGCTGCTGACGGTCGACGAAACCAATCTTGCCCACGACGCGACGGCCAACTTTGCCGGTCTGTTTGCCATGACGACGGGTGCCGACCAGCCGGGTTCGGTAAGCTATTCTTTCACCGTGATTCCGGTTTCCGGGCTTGTCGACGTGGCCACGGGGGCAAGCATCCTGCTGTCGGCTTCGGGCAATGTCGTTGAGGGATATCTTGCCGGATCGCCATCGACGCTGGCATTCACGCTGACGGTCGGGGCCAACGGCATCGCCACGTTGAACCAGCTGCGCCCGGTTCGCCATGCCGATGGTTCCAATCCGGACGATCCGGTGACGCTCGATTCGTTCCGGATCACGCTGACAGCTACGATTACCGACTCCGAAGGCGATTCCGCCAGTGCGAGCATCAATATCGGCAAGGCTCTGACGTTCCGCGACGATGGCCCGTCGATCGACGTGGCGACGGCAGGACCGGCAGGTGTCGTTCTGACCACGCAGGATGCCGATACGCGTGGTGCCGCATTCGATACCGCCAGCGCGAGCTTTGCAGCGGCCTTTACGACGCCTTTGGTTGAATATGGTGCCGATGGTGCCCCGGTGGGGGCCAACGTCAGCTGGCAATATGCGCTTGTGTTAACGTCAGCAGCCACCGGGCTGAGCAGTAACGGCGTAGCAATCACGCTGTCGCTGGTGGGCGGAGAGATTGTCGGCAATGCCGGGGCGACGCCTGTATTCAGTGTATCGGTCGATGCCGCTACCGGCATCGTCACGCTGAAACAATTTGCCGAAATCGACCATCCGCTACCCGGTGCCTCCAGCGACTATGCCAGCCAGCTGCTCGAATTGCCTGCGGGCCTGATCGCGCTCCAGGGCAGCGCGACGATCACCGACCGTGACGGCGACAGTATTTCGGACAGCGCCGCGATGGATCTTGGCGGCGCGATCCGCTTTGCCGATGATGGGCCTTCGATCGCCGCCGGGGGCACCGGCGGTGAGCTGATCGTTGACGAAACGAATTTCGCCGTCGATGCCAGCGCCGACCTTTCGACGCTGTTTACCGCGTCGCTCGATCATGGCGCGGACGGCGCGGGCACCGTTACCTACCAGCTCGGCCTCACAGCTGCGGCGACGGGGCTTGTCGATTCGCTGAGCGGCGAAGCGGTCACCTTGTCGATCGTCGGCGGCGCCATCTACGGGCGCACTTCGGCACACGAAGTATTCCGGATCAGCGTCGATGGCGCAGGCGTGGTAACGTTCAACCAGTCGCGCGCCGTTCTGCACACGCCTGACAGCGGGCCGGACCAGACCATCCGCCTGACCGGCGCCAACCTGATCACGCTGACTGCGACTGCAATCGACGGCGATAGCGACAGCGCGCAGGCAACGGTCGATATCACCGATCGCTTCGTCATTCACGACGATGCGCCGCTGGCTGTGACCGATGAAGACAATCTGGCCCGTGACGGAGAGATATTTGCCGATGGCAATGTCCTCACCGGAGTTGGCAGTATCGACACCAACACCATGGACGGAGCAGCCGATTCGGCGGGCAGCGATGGCGGCCTCAGGGTTGTGGGCATCGCCTCTGGCGCCACTGCCGGTACCGTCGGCACCAGCTTTGCAGGCGAATATGGCTCGATCATCCTTCTTGCCAATGGCAGCTACCGTTACGACCTCGATATTGCCGACCCCGCCGTGGTGGCACTGGGCGGCACCGAAACACTGGTGGAGATATTCCGCTACACCGTTGCAGATGCGGATGGCGATCTGTCCGAAGCCGAAATCCGGATCACCATCACCGGGGCGAACGATTTTCCGATTGCCCGCGCCGACACCAACTGGGTGCTCGATGGGGCTATGGGAACGGACCCGGCGGCAAGCGGAAATGTGCTGCAGGATGTGCCGCATCCTGGCGCACCATCGGGCAGCTTTGCCGATGTGGCCGACATTGATCCCGACCTTGAGGTGCTTACCGTCACCAGTCCCGGAACTTATGTCGGGGCTTACGGCACGCTCGTGATCGCAGCGAACGGCACTTATACCTATACCCTCAACGAGGATAGCCCGCTGGTAAACGCGGTCGACAGCGGCGCTACGCTTTCCGAGAGCTTCGCCTATACAATCAGCGATGGCGCGCTTTCCGTCAGTTCGTCTCTGACCATAACGGTTTTCGGAACCAACGATGCGCCGACAGTCGGCACCAGCATCGCGCGGATTTCTGAAGAAGGACTCGCCGGAGCGAATCCGGATAGCCTTCCCAACGCGACACTGGACACCACCAATGCATCGAGCTTCAGCGGCGTTCTTGCCATTGCCGATCTTGATGCAGGCGAAACGCTAACCGCTACGCTTGGCGATCCGGGCAATGTCCTGTCGGTCGGCGGCGTGGCGGTCACCTGGAGCGGCGTCGGTACGGGAACGCTCGTGGGATCGGTGGGTGCCAATGAAGTCATCCGCATCACGCTCGCGCCCAGCGGTGCCTATTCGGTGACGCTGTCGCACAGTGTCGACCACGCCAATCTGACGCTGGAGGATTTGCGCGAATTCACCGTGCCCGTCTCGGTTTCGGACGGCACGGTAACGACGACCAAGGCGGACGCGATCCACGTTGTCATCGAAGACGATTCTCCCACGGCGACCGGTGAAACCGGAACGTCAAGCCAGCCGGCGCAGAATGTGAACACGCTGTTCATCCTCGATTTCAGCGCCAGCATCGACGACGGTGAGCTTGATGTCATGCTGTCGGCGGTCAAGGATGCGCTTACGCTGCTCGACAATTCGGTGATGGGATCGGTCGATGTCAAATTCGTCATCTTCTCGACCAGTTCCTTCGCTTCGCCTTCATTCACCAGCGCCGCAGCGGCAAACGCCTATCTGGACTCACTAAATCCTTCTGAGGGGGGAGAGCGGCCGGCGTCATCGTCGATCGGCGAAACAACAAACTACACTTCGGCAATCCAGACGGCATTGGCCAATTTCTCGACCGTATCGGGGGCCAGCAATCAGGTCTTTTTCCTGAGCGATGGCAATCCCAATTCCCAGGTGCAGACAGTATTTGTCCCGCCAACTCCCCCGGTGGTCGTCAATTCGCTGCTCAATGCAACGGCCGCGGCCTGGAACAGCTTCGTTGACAACAACAATGTCAACGTCACCGCAATCGGCGTCGACAACAACCCGATCGAACCGCTTAACATCCAGCGGCTCGCCGATGTAGATCTCAACGCCGCGCCGGACAATGTTCCGATCCTGGTGGCTGATTTCGACGATCTGGTAGAAACGCTTCTCGAAATTGTCGTCCCGGTTGCGGTTGGCGGCGATCTGGATGCGAACGACAGCTATGGGGCCGATGGCGGACGGATATTGTCGATCACGGTCGGTGCCGTGGAATATGTCTGGGATGGCGCATCGACCATTTCGCTGTCGGGCGGTGGCACGATTGCCGGTAGCAGCATCAACGCCATCACGCCGCAGGGCGGAACGTTGACGCTGAATTTCGCGACGGGCCAGTACAGCTATCAGCCGCCGACTCCGATCACGGTGACGGCAACGGAAATCTTCAACTATGTCATTGTCGATGGAGACGGCGATCGCGCGACGGCATCGCTATCGGTCACCATTACTGCTGCGGCTCCGCCGGTTGTGCTCGACCTCGACGGCGATGGTGTCGAATTCGTATCGAGCGCGGCGGGTGCGCGGTTCGACTATGACGGCGACGGAACGGCTGAACTGACGGCTTGGGCGGGTGCCGACGATGGCCTGCTTGTGCTCGACCGCAACGGCGACGGCAAGATAACCGACAGGGCCGAACTGGTCTTTGCCAAGGGCGTGCTGACCGACCTTCAAGGTCTAGCGGCGGACCATGACAGCAATGGCGACGGGCAACTGGACGCTGCCGACAGCGAATTTGCACGGTTTGGCGTGTGGCAGGATGCCGACAGCGACGGTGTCACCGATCCGGGCGAATATCGGACGCTCGCCGAAGCGGGCATCGTGCGCATCGGTCTGGTGTCGGACGGCAAGTCGTATCTGGCCGCGAATGGCGAAGTCACCGTCAAGGGCGAGGCGCTTTACATCCGTGCAGACGGCACATCGGGAAAACTGGCCGACGCAACCTTTGCGACCAACTTCGCGAATGATGTCCAGCGCAGTCTGGTCGCCGGAGCCAATACCATGTCAGCGGCAATGTTTGCTGCAGGACTGGTCGCGGCGTTGCCGGTTGCAGCAGCGGACGAAGACAAAACCGATGGCTTGGAAGCGCGCGAACTCGACCTTGCACCCTATGCCGAACCCGCCACTCCGGCCGGGCCGACGGTCGCGGATGGACCCGAAAGCGAACTCTGGCTGGGCAACTATTTGGCCCCGCAGCGGTTGCACGATGAACCGAATGCGCAGTCCGAGCTGTACCGGTTCGGGGATGTTGATGAAGCCCCCGCCGCTATCGACCTTCCGGTAGAATCCGTCGGGCAACGGCCTGCTGTGCAGTCGGTCGAACAGGATGCCGGGTTTGAAGCCCCTGCCGAAGTGCCCGTCTTTGCCTTTGGCGGTGGGGCCGATCAGGCAATGGGTGCATTGATGATCTCGGCACCAGGCCCCGCGGCGCCGGAAGCAGACCTTGGCCGCATGGTTGCCGAGGCGCTTGAAGGGCGCGAAATCGATCTCGATGCGCTGGCCGTTGTCCGCACCGCCGATCCGGTTCTTCCGATGCTCGACCTTGCCGCCTTCGACGCGATAGCCGGGGCCAATCATCTGTTCGTTGCCGATTTCCAGCACGTCCAGCTGACGGTCCAGTTTGAACAGATGGCAGCGGCGGGACAGGCCTGAGATCGAAAAGGAGAAGGGCAGGAAGCACCGCCAATAATACGCCAGAACCAAACCTCTCCGCTGATGTCCCAGCGAACCATAAAAAGGGGAAGGAAAATGCAGAGTATTCGTTTTCGTCATGCTTTAGTCGCGGCATCCGCGCTATCCCTGATTCCGCAGGCCACGTTCGCCGAACGTGTTGAATTGCGCGCCGCCGTCGAAACGGCGATGCAGACCCACCCTGAAATCAACCAGGCGATTGAGAACAAGACTGCCATCGAGTTCGAGCGCGAACAGGCACAGGGCATGTTCTATCCCCGTATTTCGGTTGAAGGATCGGCAGGCGTGCGTCGTCTGGAAAACGCAACGCGGCGCTCGCTCGGCATCGCCAATGAGGAACTCTATCCGCTGGAAGCCGGGCTGCGCCTGCAGCAGGTTGTTTTTGATGGCGGCAGCCGCCAGAGCGAGTTGCGCTATCAGGCGTCACGGACCGACGGCGCGGCCTTCCGGGTAGAAGAGCGGGCGCAATTCGTTGCGCTGCAGGTTTCCCGACAATATCTCGATTATTTGCTGCAGCAGCGCATCGTCGCGGCGTCGGAAGACAATATCGCCTTCCACAGCAAGCTGGTCGACGATCTGAAGCAAGGCGTCAACAAGGGTTCGATCAGCGTGGCCGACCAGCAGCAGTCTGAAGAACGGCTGCAATCTGCCCGCACGCGCCTGATCGAGGCCAATGAGGATCTGGTCAACATCGTGGCGTCTTTCCGGACTCTTACAGGTCTCGATCTTGTCGATGGAGCGATGCTGCCGCCGTCGCTGGCTGACAATATTCCACCAAGCCTGGAGGAATCGATCGCGCGATCCCGCGAACAGAATCCCCGCGTGCGCGAAGCAAAGGCCGACGTCGATGCGGCTTATGCAATGGTTGCAAAGGCCAAGGCCGATGCGCTGCCGACGATGTCGCTGGAAGGGAGCGCACGTATCGGCGACGATATCGACGGGTTCCGTGGTGAAACCAACGACCTTCAGGGCGGGCTGGTTGTCCGCTGGGATATTTTCAACGGCGGCATCAAAAAGGTGAGGACGCAGGAAATGTTTCGCCGCGAACGCGAAGCACGCTTCCGGCTCGACCAGATGACCCGTGAAGCAGAAGAAGATGTGCGGGTGTCGTGGAATGCGTGGGATGCGCAGGGGAAACTGGTCAAGGAACTGGACCAGCAAGCCAAGGTGTCGGACGAATTGCTGCGTTCTTATCGCGCGCAGTTCGTTGTTGGCCGGCGGTCGCTTCTCGATGTTCTCGATGCGCAGAACACGCGTTACAATGTGCAGGTTCGGGCGGAAACCGCCCGCTTTGCGCAGTTTTTTGCCGAGTTCAAGGTGTTGGCTGCCTTGAATGGCCTGTTGCAGGCGATGCAGATCAATCCCCCGGCGGCGGTGGAGGCTAATGCCCGCACACGTTTCAAGGCGGTATCGTCGCCGATGGTCGATGATCGGGCGATGCGGGAACCGAAATGACCGTGCAGGACCGGGAACTGTCTTCGCGGCCAGGCGCCGAACCCGACCCTGCGCTCGCGTTCGACCTGTGGTTCGAACACACCCAAAACGGGGACGAGTTGCTTGCGTGCGTCGGAGAAATTGCCGCATTGTTTGACAGGCCGTTTGCCGAGCGCCGAATCTCACGCGGGCTCGCCCTGGACGAAGCTGGGCATCTGCCGCTCGACCAGTTCGATCAGGCGCTCGAACGGGTCGGTCTGCGCTGTGCGATGAGCAATCGGCCACTCAACAACTGGTCGCAGCACGATGTTCCGGCGGTCCTCATCCTCAATGGCGGTCGTCCCTTGCTGATGAAAACGGTCGAGGGCGAACTCTGCCGCATCTGGTTGCCCGGCGCGGATGCGGAGATTGACATCGATCGGGAAATGCTTGGCAGGCTGCATTCGGGCGTTTCTGTCGTCGTGCGCAACAACCCTGCAAAGGAAATGGTGCGCGAGCGTCCATGGGATGAGGCACGTCGGCATCACTGGTTCTGGAGCGAGGTGTGGAAGGAGCGCGACCAGGTCGGCTATATTGTCCTCGCATCGCTGCTGATCAACATGGTTGCTTTCGCGCTGCCGCTGTTCACGATGAATGTTTATGACCGCATCATTCCCAACAAGGCGGCGACCAGCCTGTGGGTGATGGCGCTCGGCGTGATTTTCGCGATCAGCGTCGAATATGGTCTGCGGCTGGCGCGAACAAGCCTGATCGATGAGGTCGGCCGGGCAATCGACGCGCGGCTTTCGCAGCGATTGCTCGACAAGGTGCTCAACCTGCCGCTGGCGACGCAGCGCGGTAGCACGGGCGCGCTTGCCCGGCGCGTGACCGAATATGAACAGGTCAGGGATTTCTTCGCCTCCACAACCGTGGTGCTGATAACCGATATTCTGTTCCTGGTGCTCTTTGTCGGCCTTATCGCGGTGCTGGGCGGCTGGCTTGCGGTGATTCCTGTAATCGCAATGGCGATCATGTTTGCCGCCGGATGGGCACTGCAGCGCAAGATGAGCGGTGCCATCGTCGACGCCCAGACCGACGCGAGCCTGTTGCAGACGACGCTGTTCGAATCGATCGGCAGCCTTGAAACCGTGAAGGCTTGCCGCGCCGAGGGACGGATGCTGGGCAAATGGCGGCGTTATTCAGCGTCGAACGCGCATACGCAGGAAGAATTGCGGGCGTTGACGGCCAAAGCAGTCAATCTGGCAACGATGTGCCAGCAGGGCACCAACGTTGCGCTCGTCATTGGCGGCTTTTACCTGTTCAATGCCGGAACGATCTCGATGGGTGCGATCGTTGCCATCGTGATGCTGGCCAGCCGTTCGCTGGCGCCAGTTGGCCAACTGGCCTTCCTGATGACGCGCGGGCGGCAGGCGTTCATCACCCTCGACAGCCTCCAGCGGCTGATGGAGCAGGACGATGAGCGGGAGATGGGCAGCAGCGCGATCGTGCCGGAAATCCGGCATGGGCGGCTGCAACTCGAACAGGCGGGTTTCAGCTATCCCGACACCAAAAATCCGTCGCTATCCGACCTTAACCTGTCGATCGAACCCGGCGAACGGATCGGCATCGTCGGCAGGGTCGCCTCGGGCAAGTCGACGCTGGGGCGCATCTTGTGCGGCCTGTATGAACCGACCACGGGCAGTTATCGCATCGACGGCCTTGATAGCCGCCAGCACACGCCGCACGACATACGCTCCCGCTTCCGCTTTGTCGGGCAGGATGCCGAACTGTTCAGCGGATCGGTGCGCGAAAACCTGATGATCGGGTCCGAACGGGCCGACGATGCCGACGTTGCCGCTGTGGTGGCGCGATCGGGTGCGGACAGTTTTATCGGGCGCGACGCGACCGGGTTTGACTTCCACATTGGCGAACGCGGCGCGCGCCTGTCGGGCGGGCAGCGCAGTTTTCTGGTGCTTGCCCGCGCGCTGATCGATCCTGCGCAATTGCTCTTCCTCGATGAACCCACGGGCGCGATGGACAGCCATAGCGAGAAACTGTTCGTCGAGCGGCTGCAATCGGCGCTCGATCCCCGGCAGACGCTGGTGGTGGCGACGCACCGGGTGGCGGTGTTGGGCATTGTCGACCGGCTGATCGTCATGGATGGCGGGCGCATCGTTGCCGACGGTCCGCGCGACGAAATTCTGGCAAAAGCAGCGCTGTGACGGCCTCGGTCGCCTTGATTGACCGGATGAAGCTGCCCGAGCTGCTGCAGGATAAAGGCCTGCGCAAGCTGGCCGCCATTTTCGTGCTGGTCACGCTGCTGACTTCCGAAACAGTCTGGGCGCATTTTCTGAACCTTGTCGGTGCGGATAGCAGCCATTTTGAAGACCCGGTTGCTGCGCCGGTGCTTGCGGAGGCGGAGATTATCCAACTGGTCAAACTCACCGAGCGGCCTGACCCGTTCGCCGACCTGACGCCCGACGAGGCACTCGAACGCAACGAAGCGATACCTTTCGTCGATACCCCGGTGATGGGGGCAAGACCGTTTCGCGCGCTCAATCTGGCCGACGGCACGGGCCTGACCGCGCTCCGCTGCCTGACGCAAGCCGTCTATTACGAAGCCGCCTACGAGCCGCTGCAGGGCCGCCGCGCCGTGGCGCAGGTTGTGCTGAACAGGATGCGGCATACCGCATTCCCGAAATCGGTGTGCGGGGTCGTTTACCAAGGGGTGAACCGCCCGGTATGCCAGTTCAGCTTCACCTGCGACGGCTCGCTCAATCGCAGGCCCGGCGCCGCAGCCTGGAAGGAAGCGGAGGCGGTCGCGACAGCGGCGCTTGCCGGTTATGTCGAACCGAGCGTCGGCCACGCGACCCACTACCATGCCAATTATGTCTCCCCCTACTGGGCGCCGAAACTGGTGAAGATCAGCAAGATTGGTGCGCATATATTCTACCGCTGGCCGGGCCGTTGGGGGATGCCGACTGCATTTGCGGGGCTCCATTCAGGCAGCGAGGCCATTCCTGCGATATTGCCGAGGGCATTGGTGCGTCGCGATGGCAGCCCCGCGCTTTCGCCCGACGCCGATCCCGATGCAGGCCGGGCCTATGCGGCGGCGCGGCTTCCGGCCAATCTCGTTCCCGAAAGCCGCGCGGAAAATGATGTCGGCGGGCGGCTGGATGTTTCCAAAGGCTGGTCAGCAAACATTCCCGAGCCCGAAGATACCTATCATTCGTCAAGGGCAATCGCGAAGCAACAGGCCGGCGAATATTAGACACAGTGAAGGCGTCATATAGATATGGAAGGTGGTTCATGATCCGCAGCAGACCCTATGTCGGCGCCCGCCGAGTCGTTCTGGCCGCTGGCGTTGCCATGTTCGTGTTCGTCAGCTGGGCGAGTTTTGCGCGGGTTGACGAAGTGACGCGTGGGCAGGGGCGGGTGATCCCGTCGAGCAAGGCGCAGGTCGTCCAGTCGGCGGAGCCCGCAACCATCCGCGATATCGTGGTGCGCCCTGGGCAGGCCGTCCGCAAGGGCCAGTTGCTCGTCCGCCTCGATGATACCGAATCCTCCGCGCAACTGGGCCAGATAGAGGCCGAAAACCGGTCGCTTGCCGCGCGCGCCGATCGCCTTTCCCGCGAGGGCACCGGAGGGGCAGGGGGCACGGACTGCGCCAATGATCCCAGCGCGCAATGCAGCGAGGAAGCCGCGCTCCAGTCGGTGCGGGCAGCGGCGCTGCGCAGCCGGAAGGCGGCGCTCGGCGCGGCTATCGAACAGCGCCGTCGCGATTATGCCGAAGCGCAGGCGACGGTCGGTTCGCTGCAATCGAGCCTGAAAATTGCGCAGGATCAGGTCGCCATGATCGCTCCGCTGGCGGCGCAGTCGATCGTGCCCAAGACCGAACTGATGGATGCGCAGCGCGAAGTGACCGAATTGCAAGGCAAGCTGGCGGCGGCGCAGCAGGCGGCCTCACGCTCGCAGGCGGCGATCAGCGAGGCGCAGGCGCAGTCGGCGGAGGCGGGGCTGCAATTCCGCCAGGAAGCCCTCAACGAACGCAGCCAGCTGGTCGCCAAGATGGCGGTGAACAGCGAATCGCTGCGCGGTGCGGCAGGCCGCCTGCAACGCAGCGAAATACGCTCCCCGGTCAACGGAATCGTCAACGATGTTCAGGTGACGACGGTCGGCGGCTTTGTGCAGGCCGGGCAGAAAATCATGCAGGTCGTTCCGCTGGGCGACAAGCTGCTGGTTGAGGCACGGGTGTCGCCCAAGGACATCGCTTTCATCAAGGTCGGCGACCGGGCGAATGTGAAGGTGACCGCTTATGATTTCGCGGTTTATGGCGGGCTGACGGGCAAGGTTGTGCAGATTTCGGCCGACAGCATCTATGACGAAGCTGCGCGGGAAAGCTATTTCGGCGTCGTCGTGCAGACCGACCGCGCCTTTCTGCAAAGCGGCAAGCGCCGGTTGCCGATCAGCCCGGGGATGATCTGTGATGTCGAAATCGTCACGGGGATGAAAAGCGTGCTCAGCTATCTGCTGAAGCCGCTGATCCGCGCCCGGTCAGAGGCGCTGAGCGAGCGCTAAGGTTTGTCCCGTTCGGCAGCATTATGTCGTCGACGATGGTTTCATCTCGGTCACACCGCTGCAACTTGATCTGACCCATCGCGAGACGCTTGAGGTGCTGCGCGCCGCTTATTCCTGATCCGCGCTATCGGGCGATTTACAAACCGACCGTCTTTGCGATCACAGCAATCGAAATTCCGAACAGCGCGATGCAAAGCGGGACGACCAGTATCTGCCCGGCAACAGCGCTGTGGGTCATCGGGCCACTCCAGGTTTCGAGCACGCCGATGCCATTTTCAAAGTGCGATTTTTTCCGTGGCGGGTTCAGTTCGAACAGGATGGCGGCTGTCCCGAAAAACATGAATGTATAGGCTACGCTGATCGCCAGCATGAACAGGCCCGAACGCTCGGTGCCAATGGCGGTGAGCAGACCGGCGAAAAACAATGCGTAGCATGCCCACATGGCGTGCCACACCGATCTGGGGATTTGCAGGTCGGTCGCCTCTGGCTGAACCGGGGTGTCGCCCGTGTCCGGAACGATGCTGGGATCGTCCAGCGAAACGGGTTTCGGTTCGCCAAGTGCTGCGCTTTGCAATTCATCAAGCATGTTGAACATCCTTCATTCTGGAGGGTAGGCGACCGTCGCGGTGGATGCGAATGCCGGCCAGCAGGCTGTCGGCAATCATGCGTGCGGGGACGAGTATCATGTCCCGGGCAGCCTCCGATGGCGCGGTATCCACAAGCGTTTGTTCGAACAGCGCGAGCCAGTGATCGAACTCGGCTGCTTCGATCTGCGGAATGGCGACATGCTTCAGCATCGGATTGCCCGAAAAACTGCCGCTGTTGTGCAGCACCGACCGCCAGAATTGCTTCATCCGCTCCAGATGCTCGGGCCAGGCCTTGATCCGCTTGTCGAAGATCGGCCCCAGCATCGCATCGTCGCGGACGCGCGTGTAAAAGCTTTCGACCAGCAGGCCGATATAGGCTTCGTCAATGCCGAAAGCTTCGGCGGCGGATTTCTTGGCCTGGCGCGCTGAGGCGGAATGGGGATGTACTGTCATGATACGACTCGATAAGTGGTATTTGAAATACATCTATAACCATGTTGCGGCTAAAAGCAATATTTGATATGCAACTTTAATGCGATTGAACCTGCATACCGATTATGCGCTGCGGATATTGATGTATCTGGCGACCAAATCCGATCAGGCATCGGTCGATGAAATTGCCGGGGCCTATGGCATTTCACGCAATCATCTGATGAAGGTGGCACGCAGTCTGGTTGAATTGCAGTTGATAGAGGCGAGGCGGGGGCGTGGCGGCGGCTTCGCACTTGCCGCTGCACCCGAAGCGATCAATGTCGGCTTTGTCGTGCGCAAGCTGGAAAGTCTTGAAAGCTTCGTCGAATGTTTCGACCGCGGGGCGAATAGCTGCCCTATTGCGGGTGTTTGCGGGCTGCAGGGTGCGCTGAACGGGGCGCTGGCGGCTTTTCTGGGCAAGCTGGATGAATATATGCTGTCGGACCTGATCCACGATCGCACCCGCTTCCTGCGGCAATTGGCTATGCCCGATCAGGCACCGAGCAGGCCGAACACCAGCCCCATGGCGGCGTAGAAGACGATCCAGTATCCCGCATCGATGGCGAACAGCTTCCCCGATTTGCGACCAAACAGATAGTTGGTGCCGATTGCCGGTGCGACAAAGCCGATGGCAATGCCGGTCGAAATCATCATCGTGCGATAAAAGTCGGTATCAAAATGTGCGAGCAGATGGCCGAGGAACACCGCCGACAATATGCTGAACAGGAAGGTCAGCCCGAATATCTTGGCCATGTTGGCCGATTTGATTTCGTCGTCCGACAGCCCGGTTTCGCGCTGCCACGCCTTGCCGAACAAGGGGCCGTACCACAGCCCGCCGACGAGGAATCCTGCCGCCGCCGCAACAAAGATCGCCAAGAGATTTGCATTCGCCATGATTTTTCTCCCTTTTCCCCTCCTCTTCAGGGGAGAGGCTTCAGTACTGCGCCCAAATCCATTTGGTGACAAGCGCTGTAAAAAGGCCTATGCGCGCGCCCATCATGGCAACCAAAATCGAAGCGGCACCCAAGGTCGGAATGGTCTCCCTTGGCTGCCCCAAAGCGCTGGTCGACAGCGAACGCATCCTCACCAAACTCCGCGCGGACGGCTATGCAATGTCGCCCGATTATGAAGGCGCGGATGTCGTCCTCGTCAACACTTGCGGCTTCCTCGACAGCGCGAAGGAAGAAAGCCTTGAAGCGATTGGCGAGGCGATTGCCGAAAATGGCCGGGTGATCGTCACCGGCTGCATGGGCAATGAAGCCGACCTTATCCGGGCGCGTTTTCCGGAGGTTCTGGCGATAACCGGCGCGCATCAATATGAGGATGTGGTGCAGGCCGTCCATCAGGCCGCACCGCCCGCGCGCAGCGCCTTTGTCGATCTGGTGCCTGAAGGCGGGTTGAAGCTGACGCCGCGCCATTACAGCTATCTGAAGATATCCGAAGGCTGCAACCACGCTTGCGCCTTCTGCATCATCCCCTCGCTGCGCGGCAAACTCGCCAGCCGCCGGATCGATGCGGTGCTGCGCGAGGCGGAGAAGCTGGTTTCGGCGGGCACCAAGGAATTGCTGGTCATCAGCCAGGATACGTCGGCCTATGGCGTCGATACCCGCCACGAGCCGCGCGAATGGAAAGGGCGGCAGGTGCGCGCGCACATGACCGATCTGGCGCGCGAACTGGGGCAATTGCGGACGGCGGAGGGCAGGGCGCCGTGGGTGCGGTTGCACTATGTCTATCCCTATCCGCATGTCGACGATGTCATCCCGCTGATGGCTGAAGGGCTGCTGACGCCCTATCTCGACATTCCGTTCCAGCACGCCGCGCCCCCGGTGCTGAAGGCGATGAAGCGACCCGCGAACGAAGCCAAGGTGCTTGAACGCATCCGCAACTGGCGCAGAATCGCGCCTGATATTGCCATCCGTTCGAGCTTTGTCGTCGGCTTTCCGGGCGAAACCGAGGCGGATTTTCTATATCTGCTCGACTGGCTCGACGAGGCGCAGCTCGACCGTGTGGGGGCCTTCCGGTTCGAACCCGTCGAAGGCGCCGCCGCCAATGCCTTGCCCGATGCCGTGCCCGAAGAGGTCAAGGAAGAGCGCTATCAGCGTATCATGGAAAAGACCGCCGCGATCAGCGCCGCCAAGCAGGCCGCCAAGGTCGGACGCACGCTGGCGGTGATTGTCGACGAGGTTGGCGAACCCGATGACGATGGCAGCATCGGCGCCACTGCGCGCAGCCAGGCCGATGCGCCCGAAATCGACGGCAATGTCTTCCTGCGCGACGTTCCCGAAGCCCTGCAGCCGGGCGATATCGTCGAAGTCACGATAGAAGATGCCGACGAGCACGATCTGTTCGGGGCGATTGCCAATCCGTGATGCAAACGGGTTGCAATCTGCAACCATCTTATTAATCTCCCCTTGAACCAGCAATTAAAAATGGGACAGAGGAGACAGCCGATGGTGGCAAAGCAGCATGGGGGCGAATTTGACGTCCTGATTGTCGGGGCGGGGCTTTCGGGGATTGCCGCTGCGGCGCACCTGACCATGCAATGTCCGGGCAAGAGCTATGCGATCATCGAGCAGCGCGCCGACATGGGCGGCACATGGGATCTGTTCCGCTATCCCGGCATCCGTTCGGATTCGGACATGCACACGCTCGGTTATCGCTTCAAGCCGTGGACTGAAGCAAAGGCGATTGCCGATGGCCCGGCCATCCACAAATATGTTCATGAAACCGCGGAGGAATATGGCATCACCCAGCACATCCGCTTCCGCCACCGCGTGCTCGGCGCCGACTGGTCGACCGAAAAGGCCTGCTGGACGGTAACCGCGCGCCGCGAAGAGGATGGGGCAGAGGTGCAGTTCACCGCCAACTTCCTGTTCATGTGCGCGGGCTATTATGATTATGATCAGGGCTATCGCCCCGAATTCCCGCAAGAGGCGAGCTTCGCCGGGCGCATCATTCACCCGCAGCACTGGCCGGAGGATCTGAACTATGCGGGCAAGAAGGTGGTGGTGATCGGATCGGGTGCGACCGCCGTCACCATCGTGCCGGTGATGGCCGAGACTGCCGCCAAGGTCACCATGCTGCAGCGCACGCCGACCTATATGGCCTCGCGCCCGGCGAAGGACTGGCTCGCCAACTCGCTGCGCGCGATCCTGCCCGACATGACAGCGTACAAGATCACTCGCTGGCGCAATATCCTGATGCAGCGCTTCACCTATAATATGGCGCGCAAGAAGCCGCAGAAAATGAGCAAACGCCTGCTCGATATGACACGCAAGATGCTGCCCGCCGATTATCCGACCTTCGAAAAGGATTTCCAGCCGCCCTACACGCCGTGGGAGCAGCGGCTGTGCCTCGTTCCCGATGCCGACATGTTCAATGCGATCTCCAGCGGCAGCGCCGAAATCGTCACCGATCATATCGACCATTTCACGGCTAAGGGCATCAAGCTGAAATCGGGGCGTGAGCTGGAGGCGGACATCATTGTTACCGCGACCGGCCTCAACCTTGTGATGATGGGCAAGACCGAACTCCGCATCGATGGCAGGCCGACCGTGCCGAGCGAGCATGTCAGCTATAAGGGGACGATGTTCAACGACATTCCCAACATGGCGAGCGTGTTCGGCTATGTGAATGCGAGCTGGACGTTGAAAACCGATATCGTGGCCGATTATGTCTGCCGCCTGCTCAAGACGATGGACGCGAAGGGCGCGCAGATCGCCAATCCGCATCTGGCCGATGCCGATATGCCGCGCCTGCCCTGGGTGGAGGATTTCTCGTCGGGCTATTTCGCGCGCTCGTTCGACAAGCTGCCCAAAAATGGCGACCGCCACCCCTGGCGCGTGCTTCAGGATTACAAGGCCGAGAAGAAGATCCTCACCGAAGAGCCGGTCGACGATGGCGTGATGCTGTTTTCGAAAGCGGGCGCGATGGCAAAGCCGCTGGATGCAGCAGCGGCACCGATGCTGGAGGCGGCGGAGTAAACCCGCCAATCCGAAAACCGTAGTGCTGAGCCTGTCGAGCCGTAGGCCACCGAAGGTGAACGGCGCTTCACGGTTTGCGCTGATGCTGATAGCCGTGCTTCGACAGGCTCAGCACTACGGTGTATTTATTCGTCGTCCGCGCTTTCCCGCGTCGTAACCGCCGCCACCCGCCGCTCGACCACCGGCTCGGACACGACGATGTGCGGTTTGCGGCGGACGATCCAGAGGAGGATGCCGATGGCCAGCAGTCCCAGCACCACGATCGCACCGGCCAGCCCCGCAAAAACGCCGAGCATGGGTTTCAGGTCAGGCGTGTAGGTCTTTGCTGTCGGCGTATCATTGCTGATCTTCCAGTAATCGACCTCATATGGTTCGTCACCCAGCCGGAACAGCCGCACTTCCGCCATAGTCCATTTGCCGTCGTCCTTTGCCGCATAGACGATGGTGACTTCGGAATCCTCCGGCCCCATCATGGCCTCGGGCTTGTAGGTTATGAAGCGCGGTTTCAGTCCAGTTGCTGCCTGCAAGATTTTGTATTCATTTGAAAATTGCGCCTCAAGCTCATCCCTCGCGGTGGGTGCGACATGCCGCTCCGCCGCCGCCCTGTCTCCCTTTTGCAAGGCCGATACAAAGGCGCTGGACGTAGCTGCGATGTCTCCGGGTAATTCGACAACCGCAGGCTCGCTCCACGAACAGGCTGCGAGCACGAACAGGAACAACAAGGGCAATCGCTTCAGAAAATCCGCGCGAAAGACCATATTGCTTCTCCCCCTGTTGAATCGATATCGCTATCAAGGCTGAATGACCGACTATAACAATTTGATCCAGCCCGATAGCGGGCAAGCCGCAACCGGAATAGAAATCGTTTCGAAAGAGGGTTTTGCCGACTGGTTCGCGGCGCAGCCCGGGCCCGTTCGTGCCGCCGCCACGGCGCAGAAATTTGACGGCAATGCCGGCGATTTCGCGATCCTGCACATCCCGGGAAGCGAGGACTGGAAGGCGGCGCTGGTGGTGGCCGATGCGGCGAAGCTCGAGCACTGGTCGCTTGCCAAGGCGGCGGAGGCGCTGCCCGAAGGCACTTACCGCTTGTCAGGTACGGAAACCGGCGATGCGCTGCTCGGATGGCTGCTCGGCCAATACCGGTTTGACGATTATCGCAGCGAGCCCAAGCTGAAAGGCGCCCGCATCCTCTTGACCAGCGAGCCGGGGCGCATTGAAAATGCGGTGCGCCAGGCAGAGGCGACCGATCTGGTGCGCACGCTCGTCAACCGCCCGGCGGGCGATCTGGGGCCGGAGCAGCTCGAGGCCGAAGCGCAGCGGCTCGCCAAGGCGCACAAGGGCAAGCTGCACGTCACCAAGGGACATGATCTCGAAACCGGCTATCCGCTGATCCACGCGGTCGGCAAGGCGGCCTCGCGCGACTATGCCCCGCGGCTGATCGAGCTGGAATGGGGCGATGAGCGCCATCCGCGCATCGCCATTGTCGGCAAGGGCGTGGTGTTCGATTCGGGCGGGCTCGACATGAAAAGCGCGGTCGGAATGCGGCTGATGAAAAAGGATATGGGCGGCGCGGCCCATGCGCTGGCGCTCGCCGACCTCATCATGAAGGCGCATCTGCCCGTGCGGCTGCACCTGTTGGTCGCGGCGGTGGAGAATTGCGTGGCAGGCGGCGCGCTGCGCCCCGGTGACATCGTCAAGAGCCGCAAGGGCATCCATATCGAAATCGACAATACTGATGCCGAAGGACGGCTGATCCTAGCCGATGCGCTCGCCAGGGCGGTCGAGGACAAGGCGGGGTTGGTCATCAATTTCGCGACGCTCACTGGCGCGGCGCGTGTGGCGCTTGGCCCCGATCTGCCCGCCTTGTTCGCCAATGACGATGAACTGGCGGGCGGCCTGCTCGACGCAGGCAAGGCGGTGGCCGATCCGCTCTGGCGGATGCCCTTGTGGAAGCCCTATGCCGACATGCTCGACAGCGACATTGCCGACACCGCGAACGCCGGGGGAAGTTTCGCAGGCGCGATCACTGCGGCTTTGTTCATGCAGAAATTCGTTCCCGACGATGTGAAATGGGCGCATCTCGATACCTTCGCCTGGCGCCCAACGGCCAAGCCGGGGCGTCCCAAGGGCGGCGAGGCACTGGGGCTGCGTGCCGTTTATCGCTACTTGTCGCAGGCCTATCCCGTCCGCTAAGGGGCGCGCATAGTCAGGGGAAAAACATTGGCCGACACGGCACCCAAAGAACGCGCCACCTATCGTCTTAGCGGGCATAGCATCGAAGGCGACAGGCGCACCACGCCGATCCGTGGCGATCTGGCGGACATCAAGCTCGCCGGAAAGCTGTTTGCGCCGCATTATGCGGTGCCGATGCTGCGTACCGGCATCGCGCCCGTCACCGAAATCCATGCCGAGCCGCATCTGTCGTCGATGCCGGTCAGTTCGCTGATGCATGGCGAGGAGTTTGCCGTGCTCGACATCGCAGGCGAATGGGCCTGGGGCTATTGCCTGCACGACGATTATCTCGGCTATCTGCGCTTTGCCGATCTGGGCGACGATTTCACCGCAACCCATGTGGTCAGCGCGCCTGCCACGCTTCTGGTGACGCAGCCTTCGATCAAGGCACCGGTGCTCGCCCGCTATCCGATGGGTGCGCAGATCGTCTGCGGCGAGGCCAGCGAATGCGGAAAATTCCTGGCCTGCGAAGGCGGCTGGGTTCCGGTTGCGCATCTTTCCGAACCCGGAAAGGTGGCCGGATCGCCCGCAGATCTTGCCGAAAAGCTGGTGGGCGTGCCCTATAGCTGGGGCGGGCGCAGCGGCAACGCGCTCGACTGCTCGGGGCTGGTGCAGCTCGTTTTCGGCCTCAAGGGCATCAAGGCCCCGCGCGATGCCGATATGCAGCAGGCGGGCTTTGGCGAGGAACTGGACGAAGGGGAGAAGCTGCAGCGCGGCGACCTCGTCTTCTTCCCCGGCCATGTCGGCATCATGGCGGATGAGGTGAACCTGATCCACGCCAATGGCGCGGCGATGGCGGTTGCGATCGAGCCGCTGGCCGATGCCACCGCGCGCTTTGCCGAGCATGACGTGCCCGTGCTGGCGCGGAAGCGGGTGGGGTTGTGATTGCCCACATCTCAATTCCGTTCGTGTCGAGCGTAGTCGAGACACCCATATGGTGTGCGCCTACGCAAGGCATCTCGACTTCGCTCGATGCGAACGGAGTTTGGAGGGATCTGATATGACCCACACCCTCTTCATCGACGGCGCCGTCGGCACCACCGGCCTCGAAATCGCCGGCCGGCTTGCAGGCCGCAGCGAGTTCGAACAGATCGTCCTGCAGGAGGAAAAGCGCAAGGATGCCGTCGCACGGCGTGAAGCCTTGAACGATGCCGATTTCGTCATCCTCTGCCTGCCCGACGATGCGGCGAAGGAAGCGGTGGCGATGATCACCAATGATCGCACCCGCGTGATCGATGCCTCCACCGCGTTCCGCGTCGATCCCGACTGGGCCTATGGCTTTGCCGAGTTCAGGAAAGGCCAGCGCGAGGCAATTGCGGCAGCGCGTTTCGTATCCAATCCGGGCTGCTATCCCACGGGATTTCTGGGCCTCGTCGCGCCGCTGGTGGCTGCAGGTTTGATCCCCGCCGACTGGCCATATACCGTCAACGCGGTGTCGGGCTATTCGGGTGGCGGAAAGGCGCTGATCGAACGCTTTGAAGGGGAGGGGGGCGATATCGGTTTCCGTTCCTACGGCCTCGATCTCAACCATAAACATGTGCCCGAAATGCAGCAGCACGCCGCGCTGGCCCACTCGCCGATCTTCGCGCCTGCCGTGGTGCAGGCGTTTCGCGGGATGCTGGTCGAAGTGCCGCTGCCGCTCGCTGCGATGCCCGGTGCCGCCAGCGCCGCAGAGTTGCGCGCTGCGCTCGCCGCGCATTATGCCGGATCGCCGCTCGTCACCGTGCACACCGAAGCTGCGCCATCCGAACTGCTACTCCGCAAGGCCGAGTCGCCCTCGGACCGGCTCGACCTTCATGTGTTCGCTTCATCCAAGGGCGATCAGGTGCGGCTGGTGGCGATGCTCGACAATCTGGGCAAGGGTGCCAGCGGCGCGGCGGTGCAGAATTTGAACATCATGGCCGGACTGGATGAGGTGAGCGGGTTGCGGTTATAAATCCAGCCCGTCCAATCCTCGACTTCGTCATTCCCGCGAAGGCGGGAATCCATCACCGGCAATCGAAATTCACTCAATATTTTTTCGCGCGGAGACGCAGACGCGCGGAGAGACCCTTTGGGCAACTGCGTCTCTGCGCGAAATAATGGCTCAGGTGATGGACCCCCGCCTGCGCGGGGGTGACGAAGACTATTTCGTTGGCGATTTAATTCGCAACTCTTCCTTCATCTTGGCTAATTCCTGCATCTGCCGAAGGTACGAGACTTTTGGTAATAGGCTTCTACGGCGCGATGCCTCGAACTTTGAAAACGACTCTTCGGCCATTTTCTCGGCTTCTGCGTCGGAAGGTTTCAAATTGCTTTTGGCAACTAGGTTTCGTGGACAAAGCTTGACTGTGGACTCGGTCGCTGATTCAAGGCTGGCTTTTGGAGGCAGTCTTGGGCGAGCGGATTGGCGTTACGGACGAGGAATGGGAAGTGATCGGGCCGCTTTTGCCGCCTGAGCATGGTCGTGGATGCCGCCCGGCACAGGATAACCGCCGCTATTTCGAAGGCATGATCTGGATCGCGCGGACCGGCGCGCAGTGGCGGCACCTGCCGGATGAGTATGGCAAGTGGAACAGCGTGTTCCGGCGCTATCGACGATGGGTCACAACCGGCGTGTTCGATGCCATGCTCGAGACGCTGGCCGAACTGGCGGGGCGCGACACTGCCGCCGACATGATCGACAGCACGGTGGTCCGGGCACATCATTGTGCCGTCGGCATAAAAAGGGGACTCAGCAAACCGAGGCGCTTGGCCGATCGCGCGGGGGCTTCACCACCAAGCTCCACGCGAGGTGCGATGCCAGAGGCTTGCCCCTCGGCTTCGTGCTGACACCGGGGCAGGCGCATGATGTGCAGGGCTTTGCTCCGCTGTTCCGCATGATAACCGACCGGATCGAGGCCTTCCTGGCGGATCGGGGCTACGATGCCGATGCAATCCGCGAGGAAATCGAGGCCGCTGGCGTCGAGACGGTGATCCCGGCCAAGGCCAACCGGCGCAATCCCGCCCCGCACGACCGCGCGAAATACAAGTGGCGCAACCTGATCGAACGCCTGTTCAACAAGCTCAAGAACTGGCGCAGGGTGGCGACCCGCTATGACAAAACCAAGGAATCCTACCTCGGCTTCGTCGCTCTCGCCTCAGTCAAACTCTGGATCCCCTTTGTCCACGAAACCTAACATTCTGCGCCAGGCAAAGCGAGCATTTGAGAACTCCGCCTCACAGTTTATCAATGCGATTTCCACGACCAAGTCAGAAGGATCATTAGTCAATTCAGCTGGGTTTTTGATAGCTTTGTTTAAGCAAGCATCCCAAAGCTTAACCTTTGCATCTGAGTCTTCGATCGAACCTATCGATAACCCGTCTGGTGCAGATTGTCCTGCTGAAGTTAACAGCAAAAACGCAATCACAAACATGAAGTCTTAATTCCCCCTCAATAAGGCGGCTTATCCAGCCCCTTCGGGCTTGCGGTAAAAATCTCGCAGCCGGTTTCGGTAATGCCGATGCTGTGCTCGAACTGCGCGCTCAATGAGCGATCGCGGGTCACCGCTGTCCAGCCATCTTCGAGCACCTTGGCGTGCGGCTTGCCGATGTTGATCATCGGTTCGATGGTGAAGATCATGCCGGGTTTGAGTTCGGGCCCGGTTCCGGGGCGACCGGCATGGACCACTTCGGGGGCGTCGTGGAACAAACGCCCCAGCCCATGCCCGCAAAATTCGCGGACCACGCCATAACGGTGCGCTTCGGCATGGGTCTGGATCGCATGGGCGATATCGCCGATGCGGTTGCCGGGTTTCGCCTGCTCGATGCCGAGCATCAGGCATTCATAGGTCACATCGACGAGCCGCTTGGCCTTGGTGGGCACATCGCCGACGAGGAACATGCGGCTGGTATCGCCGTGCCAGCCATCGACGATCGGGGTGACGTCGATGTTGACGATATCGCCGTCGCGCAATTTCTTGTCCGAAGGGATGCCATGGCAGATGACATGGTTGATGCTGGTGCAGCAGCTGTGCGTATAGCCGCGATAGCCGAGTGTTGCAGGGATGCCGCCGCCCTTCAGCGTCATTTCGCGGACCAGATCGTCGATCTCGCCGGTGGTCACTCCGGGCGCGACAAAGCTGGTGAGCGCATCGAGGATTTCCGCGGCAAGGCGGCCTGCCTTGCGCATTCCAGCAAAACCCTCTTCGCCATGTAGCTTGATCACCCCGTCACGCGGGATGGCTGCCTCTTCGGCGGTAACGGCAACATATTGGTTCATGCGGGCGCATATAGGGGATGTTGGGCGGTTTTGCGAGGGCTCGTTTTTTGGGTTCACGCAGAGGCGCAGAGACGCAGCGATTAGGGCGGGCGCATTGGCGCGCTATTTTATTTCACACGAAGACACGAAGACACGAAGAAGCTCGTGCAGCCAAAGAGCCTTTTCGTGTCTTCGTGGCTTTGTGTGACAAATCATATTGGCGCGCTGCGCGCCGAGAGAAAACCCTCTGCGCCCCTGCGCCTCTGCGAGAACCAATTCCATCGGTAAGGCACTATTCGACGCAGATTTTAGCAGCTATGCCACCTCCATGACATCATCCCGCATATACACCGCCGCACTCGTCATCATCGGCGATGAAATCCTTTCAGGCCGCACGCAGGACAAGAATATCAGCCAGATTGCGCTCTGGCTCAACGTGCAGGGTATCCGGCTGGTCGAGGTGCGTGTGGTGCCCGATGTCGAGGAGGCGATTGTCGAGGCGGTCAACACGCTGCGCGCGCGCAACGATTATCTGTTCACCACCGGCGGCATCGGCCCGACGCATGACGACATAACCGTCGATGCCATCGCGGCGGCGCTGGGCGTGCCTGTGGTGCACCATCCGATCGCCACGGAAATCCTTGAGCGCTATTACGAGACCCGCGGCGGGGTGACCGAGCAGCGGTTGCGCATGGCGCGGGTGCCCGAAGGGGCGGACCTCATCTCCAACAAGATGTCGGGCGCGCCGGGAATTTCAATCGGCAATATCTTCATCATGGCAGGCGTGCCCCATATCACCGCCGGGATGCTCGACGCGCTGACCGGGACGCTGGAGGGCGGCGCGCCCTTGCTCTCGCACCAGATCGGCTGCTGGGTGGCGGAAAGCGAAATCGCCGGGCTGCTGGGCGATACCGAAAGGGCGCATGAAGGCTGCCAGATCGGCAGCTATCCCTTCTTCCGTGAGGGCAGGGTGGGTGCCAATTTCGTGATCCGCTCCACCGACGCGCATCAATTGGCGGCCTGTGTAGAGGCGCTGAAATCCGGGCTTTCCGGACTGGGTTATGACAGCGTCGATGGCGGTATCTGATTGGCCAGATCACGTCGCCCCTGCACAGGGCCGACGGTTGTTCATCACGCATCAATCCGCATTTGAGCAGGAAGCCGGTCGATGAAATTGCTCCATAGTCTTCGCGTTGCGACTGCGCTTGCGCTGCTGCTTCCGGCCCAGGCGGCCTTTGCAGAAACCACCGCCGTTACCGAAACCAAGGCCGTGCAAACCCCCTGGCTCTATGAAAATAGCGATGTTCCGGTCGATGCAAGCTGGACCTTCGGTGTGCTCGAAAATGGTCTGCGCTATGCCGTCAAAAAGAATGTCGTACCGGCGGGGCAAGTCTCCATCCGTGTGCGTGTCGATGCCGGCGCGCTGCATGAGGAGGACAATGAACTCGGCTTTGCCCATCTGATGGAGCATCTGGCGTTTCGCGGATCGGAGCATGTTCCCGATGGCGAAGCCAAGCGCATCTGGCAGCGTTTCGGCGTTTCATTCGGCAGCGACAGCAACGCGCAGACGACGCCGACGCAGACGGTGTACAAGCTCGACCTGCCCAACGCCTCGCCAGCGTCGCTCGATGAATCGCTCAAACTGCTCGCTGGCATGGTGCGCGCGCCCAATGTTTCCGAAAGCGCGCTGAACGCCGAACGCGCCATCGTGCAGGCAGAATTGCGCGAATCCGCCGGGGCGGGGATGGATCTGGGTGAGGCGATGCGCAGGCATGCCTTTCAGGGTCAGCGGCTGGCCAACCGGTCGACCATCGGCACAATTGAAAGCCTCAATTCGGCTTCGGCGGCGGGGCTCAGCGAGTTTCACCGCCGTTGGTATCGGCCCGAGAAAGTCGTGGTTTCGATAGCAGGCGATGCCGATCCCAAAGAACTTGAACGGCTTGTGCGCCTGCATTTCGGTGGCTGGAAGGCAAAGGGTGCGGCGGTTGCCGATCCTGATTTTGGGCGGCCCGATCCCAAGGGAACGGTTGCCCGGACGGTGGTTGAGCCCACCTTGCCACCCAATGTCGCGATGATTTATGCGCGGCCTTGGGAAAAGGTTGCCGATACCATCGTCTATAATGAACAATTGCTGGTTGACGCTTTGGCGCAGCAGATCGTCAACCGCAGGCTGGTGGCGCAGGCGCGGGCAGGCTCCACCTTCAGTCTTGCCGAAGTTGCGCAGGAAGATATTTCGCGCAGCGCCGACACCACGACGGTCATCATCACTCCGATCGGTGACAATTGGCAGCAAGCGGTGCGTGACGTGCGCGCAATTATCGAGGATGCGGTCACAACGCCGCCCTCGCAGGCCGATATCGACCGTGAACTCGCGCTGTTCGGCAATGCTTTGCGGACGATGCGTGACAGCTATCCTTTCGAGGCGGCGGCCAAGCAGGCGGATGATATCGTCAAGGCGGTCGACATCCGCGAAACCATCGCCGCACCCGAAACGGTCGTCGCGGTGTATGAAAATATGCGCGACAAGTTCACATCCGAAAGACTGCTGGCGGCGACGCAGGCGCTGTTTGCCGCTGACGCCATTCGGATATTGCGAACGGCACCAGCGGTTGACGGGGCCGACGCCGATGTGCGTCTGGCCAAGGCGCTGACCGATCCGGTTGTTGCGGCGGCGTCTGCCAGGCTTGCGGAAAATGCGATCGGTTTTGACGATCTGCCCAAATTGGGCACGCCTGCGCAGGTCGTCGTGCGCAACCCCATGCCGCGTTTTGAAATGGAATCGGTAGAGCTTTCCAACGGCGTGCGCGCCTTGCTGTTTCCCAACAAATCGGAAAGCGGGCAGGTGCGCGTTCTGGTGCGCTTCGGGCGCGGCTATCAGGCGATGGAACCGGCCAAGGCAAAGCTTTTCTGGTCTGGCCCGGGCGTCATCAGCGAAAGCGGAATTGCCCAATTCGGTCGCACGCAGATTGACCAGTTGATCAACGGCCGCCGCATCGAACTGGGCTTCAATGTCGACAATGACGCATTCGAATATGCCGCGACAACCCGCCCGGAGGATCTGGCCGACCAGTTGCGCCTGATTGCCACAAAGATGGAAAACCCCAATTGGGACAGCGCGCCTTTGGAACGCGAGAAGGCGCTCGCGATTTCGGGCTATCGCAGCTTTGACATGTCGGCGGCCGCCGTGCTGCAGCGCGAACTGCAATATCGGCTGTCGGGCAATGATCCACGCTGGAAAATCCCGACCCCCGATGAAGTGCGCAAGCTTGATAGCAAGGCATTTCGCAGCTTTTGGGAACCGTTGCTGGCAAGCGGCCCGGTCGAAGTGCTGCTGTTTGGAGACTTTGATGCGGCCAGCGCCGTGCAGGCCTTGCAAGCCACAGTCGGCGCGATGCAGCCGCGCCCGGCGGTGCCTGTTGCGGAAAAAGCGACCCGGGTGACTTTTCCGCCTGGCAATGCGAAGCCGCTACGCTTCACCCACAAGGGGCCGCAGGATCAGATGGCTGCCGTGATTGGCTGGCCGACCGGTGCCGGGCTGGCCGCGATTGGTGAGGGACGGCAGCTTGAAATATTGGCGGCTTTGTTTCGTGACCGGTTGTTCGAAAAGTTTCGGGCAGAACAGGCGGCGAGCTATAGCCCCGATGCGACGGCGACCTGGCCCGATGAATTCGCCGCTGGCGGCTTTTTGATGGCGTATGGTCAGATGCAACCCAAGGACAAAGACCGCTTTTTCGCTTTTGCACAATCGGTTGCGGCTGACCTTGCCGCTACGCCGGTTGGCAAGGACGAATTGCAGCGTGCTCTTGAGCCGATATTGCAATATGTCGAGCGTGCGACGACCGGCAATCTTTTCTGGATGAATGAGCTTGAAGGGGCGACCTACAATGCCGCGCGCTATGAAGCACTGGGGCGGCTTTATAGCGATTACAGCAAGGTCACGCCCGAGCAACTGCAGGCACTGGCGCGCAAATATCTGGTTGCAGCGAAGGCCTGGACCATGGTTGTCGAGCCCGAACCAGGCGCGGTAGCCTCCCGCTAATTCCTATCCCGGATACCGCTCGAACGCCGGCAGGCCATGCGCGCTGGCCATCCAGCCGAGGCGTTCAGCCGTCTGGATATGTGCACCGGGCGGCAGGGCGTCGGGATCATCGAGCGTCGCCGACTGGATATCGACGATACCGGGCAGGAATTCTGCGTTGCGATAATAAAGGCCGGTCCCGCATTTCGGGCAGAAACTGCGCATCGCCGAACCCGAGGAATTGAACGTCACCGGCGCACTCCCAAGCAGCTTGAACTGATCTTCGGCAAAGGCTGCCCAGGCAACCATCGGCGCGCCTGACGATTTCCGGCAATCGCTGCAGTGGCACAGCGCGACATGCTGCGGTTCGCCGCTGACTTCGTAACGAACCGCGCCGCAATGGCATCCACCTTGATGGGTCATGGATATTCTCCTTCCTGCTGCGACTCACATAGCAGGAAGTTGAGAACAATTATAGAACATATTTGGAGAGATCGGCGTCCTTGGCGATGCCCGAAAGCTGCTGTTCGACATAAGCGGCATCGATTTTGATCGTCTCGCCCTTGCGGTCTTCGGCGTCGAAGCTGATATCCTCAAGCAGACGCTCCATCACCGTCTGCAGGCGGCGGGCACCGATATTCTCGACACTCTCATTCACCTGCGCAGCGATGCGGGCGAGCGCGGTGAGCGCGTCGTCGGTGAATTCGAGCGAAACTTCTTCGGTGCCCAGCAGCGCGACATATTGGTGCGGCAGATTGGCCTTGGTCTGCGAAAGGATGCGAACGAAATCCTCTTGGCTGAGCGCGGTCAGCTCAACGCGGATCGGCAGGCGTCCCTGCAATTCGGGCAGCATGTCGCTGGGTTTCGAAATATGGAACGCCCCGCTGGCGATGAACAGCACATGATCGGTCTTCATCGGGCCATATTTGGTCGCGACCGTCGTGCCTTCGATCAGCGGCAGCAGGTCGCGCTGCACGCCCTCGCGGCTGACCGAGCCGCCGCGCACATCGCTGACGGCAATCTTGTCGATCTCGTCGAGAAAGACGATGCCATTGGCCTCGGCATCGGCAATCGCGGTGCGCGCGACATCGTCCTGATCGAGCCGCTTTTCGGTTTCCTCGTCGACCAGCTTCGCCCAGGCGTCGGGTACCTTCAGCTTGCGGCGCTTCTGGTTGTTCTGGCCGAACGCCTTGCCCATCATCTCGCCGATATTGATCATCCCGACACCGCCCATGCCGGGAATTTCCATCGGCATACGCGGGGCATCGGCAACTTCGATCTCGATCTCGACATCATCCATGTGCCGGTCGCGGATACGCTGGCGGAAGGCCTCGCGCGTGGCTTCGCTGGCGGTGTCGCCCGCCAGCGGCTTCAGGATGCGTTCCATAGCCGCAGCTTCGGCGGCTTCGCGCACCACCTCGCGGCGGCGGTCCTTTTCGAGCCGGATCGCTTCCTCAACCAGATCGCGGGCAATCTGTTCAACATCGCGGCCGACATAGCCGACTTCGGTGAATTTGGTCGCCTCGACCTTGATGAAGGGCGCATCGGCCAGCTTTGCCAGACGGCGGCTGATCTCGGTCTTGCCGCAGCCGGTGGGGCCGATCATCAGGATGTTCTTGGGCGTCACCTCGTCGCGCAACTCGGCGGGTAGCCGCTGGCGGCGCCAGCGGTTGCGCAGGGCGACCGCCACCGCACGCTTGGCATCGGCCTGGCCGATAATATGTTCGTCCAATGCGGCGACAATCGCCTTCGGCGTAAGATTCTGGCTCATTTATCCGGGTTCCTGCGGCTCAGCTGGCGCTGTCCATGCTTTCGACGGTCAACTGGTCGTTGGTGTAAACGCAAATTTCGGCGGCGATTTTCATCGCATGGCGCGCCTGCGTCTCCGCATCCGCTTCATAATCCATCAGCGCGCGCGCTGCGGACAACGCGTAATTGCCGCCCGATCCGATCGCGGCAATGCCGTCGAGCGGTTCGAGCACATCGCCATTGCCGGTGAGGATCAGCGTCACTTCCTTGTCGGCGACGATCATCATCGCCTCCAGATTGCGCAGATATTTGTCGGTGCGCCAGTCCTTGGCGAGTTCGACCGCAGCGCGCATCAACTGCCCTCGATGCGCTTCCAGCTTCTTCTCAAGCCGTTCGAACAATGTGAAGGCGTCAGCGGTGGCGCCGGCAAATCCGCCAATTACGCCGCCATCGTGCAGGCGGCGGACCTTTTTGGCATTGGGCTTCATCACCGTCTGCCCCATCGAAACCTGGCCATCGCCCGCGATTACGACTTTCCCGCCCTTGCGAACCGAAAGAATGGTGGTTCCGTACCAGGTCGACGGATTGCCATGTGTCTGATTATCCATGCGCCGGATATGGGGCGCTGGATGCGTCAGTGCAAGACTAGCTGCGTTCGGCCAGCTTGCGTTCCCATTGCAGCGCGTGGGAGACGATCGTGTCGAGATCGTCATATGCCGGCTGCCAGCCAAATCGCGCCCTGATTTGCTGGTTGTCCGAAATCAGCTCGTCCGGATCGCCCGCGCGGCGACCTTCGAGTTTGCGGTGGATGGTCTGATTGGTGACGCGATCGACCGCGTCGAGCACCTGCAGCACCGAATAACCGTGGCCATAGCCGCAGTTCAGCGTGTGGCTGGTGGCAGGATCGGCGACGAGCGCTTCGAGCGCGATGACATGCGCGGCGGCGAGATCGCTGACGTGGATATAGTCGCGCACGCCGGTGCCATCCGCCGTTGCATAGTCGGTACCGAACACTGCGACCGAATTGCGTTTGCCCAGAGCGGCTTCGACTGCGACCTTGATCAGATGCGTTGCGCCAGCGGTCGACTGGCCGGTTCGTCCTTGCGGGTCGGCACCGGCAACGTTGAAATAGCGCAGCGCGCAATAGTTGAAGTCATGCGCCGCCGCTACGTCGCGGAGCATATGCTCCGTCATCAGCTTCGACATGCCATAGGGATTGATAGGCGATTTGGGCATATCCTCGCGCACCGGGCTCGATTCGGGGATACCGTAGGTGGCGGCGGTCGACGAGAAAATGAAATGCTTCACACCGGCGTACACTGCCGATTCGATCAGGCTGCGACTCGCAGCGGTATTGTTCCGATAATATTTGAGCGGGTTTTCGACCGATTCGGGAACGATGATCGAACCGGCAAAATGCATGATCCCGTCGATGCAATGATCGCGCAACGTGGTGGCGACGAGCTTCTCGTCGGCAATGTTACCTTCGACAAAGGAGACGTCGTCGGGAATCGCCCAGCGAAAACCGGTGACTAGATTGTCGATGACGACGGGGCTGTGTCCGGCATCTTTCAGGGCGAGCACGGCGTGGCTGCCAATATATCCGGCACCGCCGGTGACAAGAACTTTGAGTTGTTTTCCCATGCCGGTGCGATAGCCGATTTGAATGATGCTTTGGTTAACAAGGTCGCACTGCCGTTGCCGCGACAGACTGATTTCCGTGTCCGAAAGTTAAAAAAAAGGCGGCTGAAAGCCGCCTTTCCTTTTAGTCTCTGACCGAGCTCAGGGGCTGGTCGGAGCGTCGTCGTCGTTGCCCGAGGCAATGACGATACCGGCGATCACAGCAGCGGCTGCGAGGACGGCGACGATAACGCCGCTACCACCGCCGAGCTTGCTTTCTTCCTTAGCGGCACCAGCGCGCTGCACCTTCGCAGCAACGGGCTTTGCAGGAGCAGCAGCCTGAGCAACCACCGGGGCACCGGCGAGAGCAACAGCAGCCACTGCAGCGAGCGAAACTTTACCGAAACGCATTTTTTGGCTCCTTATTTGAATGTGGTTTTAAACACACCGCGACCCTAGTGGCACAAACCGCATTTTGGCGCAACCCGTGAATCGGCGGTGAAATTGAAAAATCTTATTTTCTATTCATGACTTGCGCGACTGTTGCATAAGCGACACAGAAGTTCTCATCGTGAAAAACCGTTAACTTGGATTGGTTGAAATCTGAACCGACAACAACCGAATTCGACCCAAATACTGATCGAGAATTGGCAATCTCAACCTTTCGCGGAGGCATTAGGCCATGCGCATTGCGCTTCATCAGATGCAAAGTGGAACCGATATCCACCAGAATTGCGCGCGCATGATCGATGCGATCAGGAAGGCGAAGGCAGGAAATGCTGCGATTTATTTCGCGCCCGAGATGTCATTGCTGCTCGATCGCGATCGCCGACGCTCTGCCGCCAATATAGTATCAGAGGCCCAAAGCGAACCACTGAAACGCATTGCAATGGCAGCGAAAGAGCGAGGAATCTGGGTCCATATCGGTTCCCTGCCGCTATTGTCCGAACAGGTCGAGGACCGTCGCGTCAATCGATCAATCGTTTTTGACAGTTTCGGCCATGTTGCTGCGCGCTACGACAAGATGCATCTGTTCGACGTCGATCTGGCGACCGGCGAATCGTGGCGTGAATCGTCGGCCTATGCGCCGGGGCGAACCCCCGAACTTATCGACACGCCAATCGGGCGCATGGGGCTGAGCATTTGCTATGACATGCGGTTTCCCGATCTTTACAGCAGGATGGCCCAGGCAGGTGCGACGGTGTTTGCCGTTCCTGCAGCCTTCACGGTTCCGACAGGAAAGGCCCATTGGCACACATTGCTGCGCGCAAGGGCAATCGAGTCTGCGGCGTTTGTCATTGCGGCGGCGCAATCGGGCAAGCATGAGGATGGTCGTGAGACTTATGGCCATTCGCTCGTCGTCGATCCCTGGGGCGAAGTGCTGCTCGATATGGGAGAAGGCGAAGGACTTGATTTCGCCGACATCAATCTTGCGCGTGTCGATGAGGTGCGCGCGCAGATCCCGGTACACCTCAACCGACGGGATATTCCGCCGCTTCCATAGTCCGCCGCTTTGCCAGATGCTGTTCGCGCCAAGCGATGATCATGCCCGCGCCAATGATGAGCGGTGCGCCCAGCCATACCGAATGCCCCGGTATGTCACCGAATACCGCATAGCCCATCAGCGCAGACCATATGAGTGCGCTGTAATCCATCGTCATGATTGCCGCGACGGAGGCATGGCGCAAGGATGCCGTGAGCAATATCTGCGCGACCGCCCCTGAAAGACTGAGCCCCGCCAGAATTGCCCAACTTGTCAGGTCGTGGTTTTTCCCGAAGAGCAGGACTGCGACACCCAGTGGCACAAGCGAGGTCAGGCTGAACCAGAAAACGATAGCGCCCGCAGGCTCTGTCTGTGCCATGCGGCGTAACTGGATGATGACACAGGCAGTCATCAACGCGCCGCCCAGCGCCACAGCCGCACCTTGCAGCGGAATGGCTTCCCCGCCCGGCTGGAGAGCAACCATTACCCCTGCAAAGCCGAGCAGGACTGCGCCCCAGCGATAGCGCCCGGTGGGTTCGCGCAACAGCATGGCAGCGAGAATGGTGGCGAAAATCTGGGCTGCAAACCCGAAAGTGGTGGCTTCCGCCATCGGCAATAACAGCATCGCCGAAAAATTGAGCGCCATTGCCGAGACGCCGAGGATCATGCGCAAGCCATGTTGCATGGGGCGGGCGGTGCGGATCGATGCTAGCGCGCCCGTCCACCAGAGCCATGCAATGGCCACAGGCAGGCCCGCAAGCTGCCGGTAGAAAAGGCTTTCGGTGACATGGATGCCATGTTCGCCAGCAAGCTTGACCAGCGAAAACATGACGCCGAGCACTGCCATGGCCGCAAGGCGCAATAAAATGCCAAGCAGCGGACGCGGGCCTGATTGCGCAAAGGGTCCGGATTGTGCTGGCTCGGCAGTCATTGCCGCTTGCATAGGCCGATATCCACATCCGTCCAGCCCCTTGCAATGATGGCTGCGCACGGTCATTTGACCGGGATGATCGATTGGCTGACCGAAAACTGGAACTTCCACATGTGGGCGGTTGTCGCAGTATTATCTGCCTTGGCTGCGGTTGTGTTCGTCCTCGCCGACCGAAAGCGGCAAAAGCGGGACAGGCTGGACCAGGTCGGCTTTGTGCCGTGGACCGGTTTGAGCGTTCTTGCGATGGGGATTACAATGCTCGCCGCAATACTGGCCGTAAAAGCCGGATGATCCCCAAGAGCAAGATTGAAGCAAAGGGTGCGTTGGGCTAGGCCAGTTGCAAAGGCGAACCGAATCCGCACGCACAAGAGGAGAAAATCATGAGCGACCTGCCCGCAACCAACCGCACCATGCTGACCGAAGTAAAACCCGAAGGCGTGCTTGAACTCTATCTTGCCGAATTGCCGATGCCGACACCCAGGGACCATGAGGTTGTGGTCAAGGTGCAGGCCACCCCGATCAACCCTTCCGACCTTGGGCTGATGGTGGGGGCCGCCGACGTAACGAGCGCGCGTGCGATTGATCGCGACGGTTTGCCGGGCGTAGCGATGCAAGTGCCCGAAGCCGGGATGCGCTTCATGGCAGGGCGTGTAGGGCAGGCGCTGCCGATTGGCAACGAAGGCTGTGGCGTCGTGGTCGCTGCGGGGGCTGCCCCCGAAGCGCAAGCCTTGATGGGCAAGACCGTCGCGCTCATCGGCGGCGAAATCTATGCGCAATATCGCTGCCTTGCCGCGCAGATGTGCCTGCCATTGCCCGATGGCACCGCGCCCGAAGATGGCGCGTCCTGCTTCGTCAACCCGCTGACGTCATTGGGCTTTGTCGAAACGATGAAGCTCGAAGGCTATAAGGCGATCGTCCACGCGGCGGCGGCCAGCAACCTTGGCCAGATGCTGGTCAAGATCTGCAAGGCCGACGGCATCCCGCTGGTTAACATCGTGCGCAGCCAGGCGCAGGTCGATCTCTTGAAGGGCATAGGTGCGGAAATCGTGCTCAATTCAACCGACGAGGATTTTGTCGAGCAACTGACCAGCGCCATCGAAAAGACCGAGGCTTTCCTTGGTTTCGATCCGATCGGCGGCGGTAAGCTGGCGGGGCAGATATTGGGCGCGATGGAGGCGGCAGCGGTGCGGCGCATGGCGGCCTATAGCCGCTATGGTTCAGACCAGATGAAGCAGGTCTATATCTACGGCGCGCTCGATGTCGGCCCGACCGTCCTCAACCGCAATTTCGGCCTGACCTGGGGGCTGAGTGGCTGGCTGCTCACGCCGTTCATGGCGAAGGCGGGGGGCGAGATTGTCGGCCGGATGCGCGCGCGCGTTGCTGCCGAACTGACCACAACCTTCAAGAGCCACTATAGCCATGAAATCAGCCTTGAACAGGCGGTCGATGTGGCGACGATGCAGGCCTATAACGCCAAAAAAACTGGCGAGAAGTATTTGATCAGGCCGTAAAGCCGATCACTTCCCGAACTGGCCGCTCACGCGCTCGACAAAATCGGGGCCGACTCCCGCGCTGTTGAACACTTCGTAGGCAAGCCCGGCGTTGAGCGGAAGGTCGGCCTGTTCCTGATAGAGCCGCTTATAGGCAAAGACACTGTGGCGGCTTTGCGCGGCAATCGCGTTGGCCAGTTCGAGCGCCTTGGTGTCGAGTTCGGCGTCGGCGATGACATGGTTGGCAAGGCCGATACGGGCGGCCTCAGCGCCTGAAACGGGCAATCCGGTAAAGCTCATCTCGCGGGCTTTCCATTGGCCGATGCGGCGGGGAAGGCGCTGGCTCATCCCCCAAATCGGCACCAGCGCGAATTTGCCATGCGTGTCGGCAAAGACAGCGTTTTCGGCTGCCAAAATGATGTCACCTGCCAGCGCCAGCTCAAGCCCTCCCGTGTAGCACCCTCCTTGTACGGCGATGATCACCGGCTGCGGGAGCGTGGCGAGAGCGGTTACAATCGATGCCTGGAAATTGGGTCGGGGCAGGTCGACGCCGCGCTCCTTCAGGTCATTGCCCGCGCAGAATGTCGGCCCATTGGCGCGCAGGACGACAGCGCCGATTGCCTCGCCCGCGTCGCGGACAGAGGCAATATGCGCTTCGAGTTCGAGCCACAGTGCGATGTTGAGCGCATTGCGCTTGTCGGGCCGGTTGAGCGACAGGATTGCAATCCCGTCACGATCCTCACGGGTCACAAGATCGGTCATAAATTCCCTTCCGCTGTGATGACGGTCTGGCCCGCCGGATTGAGTGCCGCCAGTGTCAACATATCCCCCTCGTGCCGACCGACCAAATGGAGCGGCTCGCCTGCAAAAGCCGGATTTTGGGCACGAAAGGCGAATTGCTTCACGCTGTTCGCGCCGAACTGGCGTGCCGCCAGATCGAGCAGCAACGAAGCGGTGAGCGGGCCGTGGACGACAAGGCCGCGATAGCCTTCCTCGTTGGTCGCATAGGGCGCATCATAATGGATTCGGTGTGTGTTGAAGGTGATCGCCGAGAAGCGGAAGAGCAACGCTTCGTCGGGAACCAGCGTGCGGTGAAAATCCCATGCGCCGAAATCGATAGTGACGGGTTCCGGGGCAGGGGTGGGCTTGGCGGTATTTGCCTCGCGATAGACGAGTGTTTGCTGTTCCCTGATCGCCAGCGTGCCGTCGGCCCTGGTTTCGTGTGCGACGTCCACAAATACCAAGCTGCCCGTGCTGCCGGTCTTTTCGCTGATCGCGGCGATGGTCGAAATACGCTCGATTTCGGAATCGACCGCTATCGGTGCGACAAAATCGACCTTGCTCGACGCCCACATGCGGCGCGGGTACGGCACGGGGGGAAAGAAACTGTCCGGGCTGTCGCTGCGCTGCGGATGCCCGTCGATGCCCAGTTGCGCGGTCGCGGCTTCGGGCGTGCACAACACCCAATGGATCGCTTGTGGAGCAATATCGCCGGTTTCCGCGCTGTCGATCGTTGCACGAAAGCGTTGCAACAGGGCAGGGGTCAGCCGGTCGTGCTGTACCGTCTGGCGGCCGATCCAATTTTGATAGTTGGCCATTGCTGACTCTGCCTCTCTGTTTTCGCGTTTTACACCGTAGCCCTGAGCCTGTCGAAGGGCGTTTACAGCGGCAGCACAAACCTTGGGTCGCCGTTGGGCTTTGCCCGCCTCCGGCAGCGACAAGCTCAGGGCTGCGGTCAATGCTCTGCACCATGGCCGCGGAAAAGCCATGCTGGATCAGTAACTCCTCGGCAGGCCGAGGACATGTTCGGCGACGAAGGAGAGGATCATATTCGTGCTGATCGGCGCGACCTGATAGAGCCGGGTTTCGCGGAACTTGCGTTCGACATCATATTCGGCGGCAAAGCCGAAGCCGCCATGCGTCTGCACGCAGGCCTCACCCGCGGCCCAGCTGGCCTCGGCGGCGAGCATCTTTGCCATATTGGCTTCCTCGCCGCAATTCTCGCCTGCTTCATATTTGCGGATGCCTTCCTGCACGAGAAGGTCGGCGGCGCGCATCTGCGCATAGGCGCGGGCGATCGGGAATTGCACGCCTTGGTTCTGCCCGATGGGCCGCCCGAACAGCACGCGCTCCTTCGCATAGGCAGTGGCTTTCTCGATGAACCATTTGGCATCGCCGATGCACTCCGCCGCGATCAGCAGCCGTTCGGCGTTCATGCCCGACAATATGTAGCGGAAGCCCTTGCCTTCCTCGCCGATCAGATTGGCGGCAGGGACCATCATATTGTCGAAAAAGACCGCCGTGGTGGCGTGGTTCATCATCGTGTCGATGGGGTTGATGGTCAGCGTGCCCGCAGCGAGCGCTTCCTTCATGTCGACAAGGAACACCGAAAGCCCTTCGGTGCGGCTGGCGGCTTCCTCGCGCGGGGTGGTGCGGGCGAGCAGCAGCATCAGGTCTGAATGTTCGGCGCGGCTGGTCCAGATTTTCTGGCCGTTGATGATATAGTGATCACCGTCCTTCCGGGCGACGGTCTTGAGGCTCAGCGTATCGGTGCCGCTGGTCGGTTCGGTGACGCCAAAGGCTTGCAGCCGCAACTCGCCAGTGGCAATTTTGGGCAGATAGCGTTGCTTCTGCTCTTCGCTGCCGTGGCGCAGCAGCGTGCCCATGATGTACATCTGCGCGTGCACCGCGCCGCCATTGCAACCCTGTTTCTGGACTTCCTCAAGGATCGCCGCCGCCGCCGAAAGCGGGAGGCCTGCGCCGCCATATTCCTCAGGGATCAGCGCGGCGAGATAGCCCGCTTCGCCAAGCGCTGTGACGAACTCGGACGGATATTCGCGTGCCTTGTCCTTGGCGCGCCAATATTCGCCGGGATATTGCGCGCACAGCTTGGCGACTTCTTCGCGGATGGCGGTGTAATCGTGCATCATGCTTTCTCGAACACCGCAGCGATGCCCTGGCCGCCGCCGATACACATGGTTTCAAGGCCGTAGCGCACGTCGCGGCGCTGCATCTCGCGCGTCAGATTGGCGAGGATGCGCCCGCCGGTCGCGCCGATGGGGTGGCCGAGCGAGATGCCCGAACCATTGACGTTGAGCATGTCGTGGCGGCTGTCATCATCGGCCCAGCCCCAGCCTTTGAGGCAGGCGAGCACCTGCGGCGCGAAGGCCTCGTTGAGTTCGATGAGGCCGATATCGTTCCACGACAGCCCGTTGCGCGCAAACAGCCGCTCGGTCGCGGGGACGGGGCCAAAGCCCATCCGGCTGGGATCGCAGCCTGCAGCGGCCCAGCTGTGGAAGTAGGCGATGGGTTCGAGGCCGAGTTCCTCAAGCTTGTCCTCGGCCACCACGAGACAGGCCGCAGCAGCGTCATTCTGCTGGCTGGCATTGCCTGCGGTCACCACGCCATTTTCAAGCGGGCGGAGCGCGCCCAATGTTTCCATGCTGGCATCGGAGCGATAGCCTTCATCATGGTCGAAAACTACGGACTCGCCCTTTTTCTGCGGGATTTCGACCGGCACCAGTTCGTCGGCGAACAGGCCATTGGCCCAGGCGGCGGCTGCCCGCTGGTGGCTGCGCGCGGCATAGGCATCGCACGCCTCGCGGCTGATATTCCAGTCCTTCGCCAGATTTTCGGCGGTCTCGATCATGCCGGAAATCACGCCATAGCGTTCGATCGGCTGGCTCATCACGCGGCCACGGGTCAGCCGGTCGTGCAGTGTCAGATTTCCGGCGCGCACGCCTTTGCGGATATCGGTGGTATAATGCTCGACATTGGACATGCTCTCGCAGCCGCCTGCGACGACAACATCGGAAACCCCGGTCTGCACCATCATCGCCGCATTGACGATCGCCTGCAGCCCGGAGCCGCAGCGGCGATCGAGCTGATAACCCGGCACCTCTTCGGGAAGGCCTGCGAGCAGCCACGACCAGTGCGAAATGCAAGGTGCCTCGCCATTGCCATAGCCTTGCGCGAAGATCACATCGTCGACGCGGGCGGGATCGATTTTTGTACGCTCCATCAGTGCCTTGAGGATGACAGCTCCCAACTGTCCTGCAGTCATTGAGGACAGCGAACCGCCAAATTTGCCCACGGCGGTGCGGATGGGGGCGACGATCGCGGCGCGACGCAATTGGCTGGGGGGGCGAGTCATGCTGTTCTTCCTTTGCTAATTGCGGTCCTGCAGCTTGCCGCGCGCGATCACCTGCGCCTGGATTTCGGCTGCACCTTCGAAGATGTTGAGGATGCGTGCATCGCACAGCACCCGGCTGATTTCATATTCCATCGCATAGCCGTTGCCGCCGTGGATTTGCAGGCCTGCATCGGCATTGGCCCAGGCGACGCGCGCGGCGAGCAGCTTGGCCATGCCCGCCTCGATATCGCAGCGTTTGCCGCTGTCCTTCGCACGCGCCGCAAAATAGGTCAGCTCGCGCGCCATCACCATGTCGGTCACCATCATCGCCAGCTTGTCGGCGACGCGCGGGAAACCGATGATCGGCTGGCCGAACTGCTTGCGGTCGAGTGCATATTGAAACGCCAGTTCGATCGCGCGGCGGGCAACGCCGACAGCGCGGGCCGCGGTCTGTATGCGTGCGCCCTCGAAGGTCCGCATCAGTTGCTTGAAACCCTGGCCTTCCTCGCCGCCGAGCAGCGCGTCGGCGGGTGCCTTCATGCCGTCGAACTGCAACGCATATTCGCGCATCCCGCGATAGCCCAGCACCTCGATCTCGCTGCCGGTCATGCCCTTAGCAGGGAAAGGATCGGTTTCGGTGCCGCGCGGCTTGGGGACGAGCAGCATCGATAAGCCGGCATAGCCCTTCACGTCAGGGACTGTCCGCGCCATCAGGGTCATCAGGTCGGTGCGCGCGGCGTGGGTGATCCAGTTTTTCGCGCCGCTGATTTCCCAGCCCTCTGCCGTCCGCACCGCGCGCGTTTGCAGGCTGGCCATGTCGGAACCGGTGTCGGGTTCGGTGAATACTGCGGTGGGCAGCACTTCGCCCGAGGCGATTTTGGGCAGCCACTGCTGCTTTTGCGCTTCGGTGCCGCCCATCATGATAAGCTCGCCAGCGATCTCGCTGCGCGTGCCGAGCGAGCCGGTGCCAATCCAGCCGCGCGACAATTCCTCGGTAACGACGCACATCACCAGCTTGCCGAGGCCGAGGCCGCCAAATTCCTCGGCAATGCAAATGCCGAAGGTGCCGAGGTCTGCCATTTCGGTGATGATCGCATCGGGGATGAGGGCGTTGGCAAGATGCAAGCCATGCGCCTGCGGCAATATCCGCTCGTCGGTGAAGCGGCGATACTGGGCGCGGATGGTATCGAGCAGGTCGTCCTCGAAGCGGTCCGATATCGTCGCGCCTTCTGCCAGCAGTTCGATCAGCCGCGCCCGGTTGGCCACGCTGTTGCCCTGCGCAGCGGACGATAGCGCCGCGACATGGCTTTCCAGCCCGAAATCCGCCGGACGGACAAATTCATTCTGCCCCATCGGCAGCCCGCCCGCCAATTGGGCCAGCGTTTCGCCGGTGCCGATGGCGACGACCAGTCGCTCGGCCGCGCCATTCTGCCGTTCGCCCCAGGCGTGCAGCGCCCGCAGCGCTTCGACGGCGGTTTCGATCCAGGCATAGCCATGCGCGGCATGTTGCTGGGCATCGAGCGAGGAAGCCGCAACGCGTTCCTGCACCGCCGCCCGCGCCGCAGCGGCGTAGTTTTCAGCAGCGGCAAGCGCTGCGTTCATGCCTGCGCCACCGTTCCGGCATCGATCAGCGCAGCGATGGTGCCCGAAGGCAGGCCGAGCCGTTCGGCGAGTATTTCTTCGCTGTCCGCCCCGTTGCGCGGCGCCGGCTGCGGGGCCTGCCGTTCAAGCTGCGGCACTGTCGCGAAACTGCCCGCCGCCGGATAGTCGAAGCCCGAGGGGTTGGCCGCCGCGCCGAACACCGGATTGTCGGCAACCAGCGCCGGGTCGTTCGCCGCATCGAGCATGGTGCGATAGGCCGAATGGACGATGCCGCCTGCGTCGAACGCCGCCGCAAGATCGGCATGGCTCCGCGCGCCGATGGCGGCTTCGAACAGCGGATAGAGCGCATCGCGATGGTTGAAGCGCAGCCCGTCATCGCTGGCGAAACTGATCCCGCGTTCGGCCTCGATCGCGGCTACGGCATCCTCCAGCTTGAGTGCGGCGACGAGATTTGCCCATTGGCGCGGGGTGACGACGACGATCATCGTTCGCACGCCATCCGCCGTCACAAAATCGCGCCCGAACAGGCCATAAACCGCATTGCCCAGCCTTGGCCGATTGGCACCGGTATAAAGCATTTCGGCAATGCCGCCCAGATTGGCCACCGTGCCGATTGCAACATCGGACAGCGGGATGCGCACTTCCATCCCTTCGCCGCTCACTGCGCGTTTCTGGACAGCCGCCAGCATCGCAAAGGCGGCATAGGCGCCGGTGAGCAAATCCCATGCGGGCAGCACATGGTTGACGGGTTCCGGACCCGCGCCGGTCATCATCGGATAGCCGACCGAATTGTTGACCGTATAATCGAGCGCGGGCGAGCCATCGGCCCAGCCCATCACCCGCACCGTCACCAGATCGGCGCGGCCTTCGGACAGCTTTGCGTGGCTCAGGAAACCCTCCGCCGGGAAATTGGTCACGAACTGCCCGGTCTTGCGCACCAGCTCCTGCAACAACTCGCGCCCTTGGGGAGAACCCAGATCAAGCGCGACCGATTTTTTCGCGCGGTTGAGATTTTCCCAATAGAGCGAGTCATTCCCCTCGGTCACCGGCCAGCGGCGGAAATCCGGCCCGCCGCCGATCTGGTCGACGCGGATCACCTCTGCCCCCATTTGCGCCAGATATAGTCCGGCGGTGGGGGAGGCGACGAAGCTCGAGGCTTCGATGACCGACAGGCCGTTGAGAAGGTTGTACATATCAGGCGCGCCTTACCACACCGCCCCTTCGCGTTCGAATTCGCGCAGCAGGTGCTTGGCGATCTGCAACTGCATGATCTGGCTCGTGCCCTCGTAAATCCGCAGGATGCGGGCATCGCGGAAGAAGCGTTCGGCGGGATATTCGGCGAGATAGCCTGCGCCGCCATAGATCTGCACGCAGCGGTCGGCGACGCGGCCGCAGGTTTCGGTGGCGAACAGCTTTGCGGCTGCTGCCTTGCGCAATATCGCCTCGCCGCGATCTGCCCGCGCGCAGGCATCGGCGATCATGCACTCGGCGGCGTAAAGCTCCGCCTCGCTGTCGGCGAGCATCGCCTGGATCAGCTGGAAATTGGCGATTGCCTCGCCAAAGGCCTTGCGTTCGGTGGCGTAGCGGATCGCGGTGTCGAGGATGCGGCGGCCCATGCCGACCCCCATAGCGGCGACCGACAGGCGGCCATTGTCGAGGCTTTGCATCGCGATCTGGAACCCGCGCCCCTCCTCGCCGCCGACCAACGCATCGCCGGGGATTTTGACATCTTCCATGATGATGTCGGCAATATGCGCCCCGGCCTGGCCCATTTTCTTGTCGGGCTTTCCGATGCTGATGCCCGGCGAGGTCATGTCGACGATGAAGGCAGAGACATGGGCATTTTTGGGGAGCGCCTCTTTTGAGGTGCGCGCCATGATCAGGCCGATTTTTGCGGCAGGCGAATTGGTGATGTAGCGCTTGGTGCCTGTCAGTTTGTAGCCATTGCCGTCGCGCACCGCCATCGTCTGCATCGCGGCGCTGTCCGATCCGCTGCCGGGTTCGGTGAGGCCGAAACAGGCAATCTCGCCGCTCGCGATGCGGGGCAGCCAATGCGCCTTCTGTTCGGGCGTGCCGAAATTCTTGAGCGCGCTGCCCGTCATCCCGACATTGATCGACATGGTCGAACGATAGGCAGGCGCGGCATAGGCCAGTTGCTTCACCGTTTCGATATATTGGCTGATATTCATGCCCGCGCCGCCGAATTCCTCGGGAATGGTGATGCCGAACAGCCCCATCTCGCGCATTTCGGCTAGGATATCTTCGGGGATAGCATCATTGGCGATCACCTGTTCCTCGGCCGGGATCAGCCGCTCGCGCACATAGCGGCGCAGCTGTTCGATGAAGGCGTCGAAGATTTCAGCGTCCATTCCCGCATTGCCTTGGCCGGGGTTGCTCATCACTTGCTCCTCAGATGGGGTCGTAGGGGAAAACATGCGCCGAAACCTCGTCGGCGCGGGCGAAGCTGGGCTTGAAGGCGGGGATCAGTTCGTCGGCAATGGTTTCGGGCGTCCAGCCTTCGGCCTTGGTCATCGAACGGATCGGGCGCGGCTTGTTGTAGAGCACGATCTCGTTCTTGCGCACCGAGAATATCTGGTTCGACACGTCCTTCGACGCGTCGGACGCGAGATAGACGACCAAAGGCGCGATCTTGTCCGCGCTCATCGTTTTCAGCCGCTCGACGCGTTCTTGCTGTTCGGGCGTTTCGGCGGGGATGGAGGCGGTCATCCGGCTCCATGCAAAGGGTGCGATGCAGTTCGAACGCACGCCTGCGCGCGCCATGTCGAGCGCGATCGACTGCGACAGGCCGACAATGCCCAGCTTGGCCGCCGAATAATTGGCCTGCCCGATATTGCCGATCAGCCCGCTGGTCGAGGTGAAGTGGATGAAGCTGCCCGATTGCTGTTCGCGGAAATAGGGCGTCGCCGCCTTCGACACGTTGAAGGTACCGTTCAGATGCACGTCGATCACCGCGCGCCAATCCTCATGGCTCATCTTGTGCCAGATGGTGTCGCGCAATATCCCCGCATTGTTCACCACCGCGTCGATGCGGCCAAAGGCCTTCACGGCATCTTCGATGATCGAGGCGGCGCCCGCCGGATCGGCCACACTGGCCAGATTGGCTATCGCCCTGCCGCCAGCGGCAATGATATCGTTCGCGGTTTGCTCCGCAGGTCCGGCATCGCCGCCTTCGCCACCACCGCCGACACCCGGATCGTTGATGACGACGGCGGCACCATGCTTCGCGCACAGCAAGGCGATTTCCCGCCCGACCCCGCGCCCCGCACCGGTCACGGCCACAACCTTGCCCTCCAGCATTCCCATCGCTCTCTCCCGTCGCCATTTAAGTGACCGATTAAGCCTTGGCCGAGCGGAAGGGATTCGTGAAGCCCCAATGGGCAATTTTATCTGGGAGAGGGGGTGAGGGAATGGTGTCGGCTGCAGGTTTCGAACCCACCCGTGGGCGGATGCCCATTAACAAAGGGTCTGCCACGGGTCAGGCGGCCTTTTTTGGGGGGTAACGGAGCGCGAAAATGGTGCCGGCTACAGGATTCGAACCCGTGGCCCCCTGATTACAAATCAGGTGCTCTACCAACTGAGCTAAGCCGGCACGCGTATGCGAGGCCCTTTAGCGTCAGATGACCCCAAAGGTCCAGCCCTCAGTTTGCGCGATGTCGGGGGTCAGCAATTCGGGCGACCAGAGCAGGGGATTCTGGCTCGCCTTGCGCATCCACGCGGCAGTCAGAAGGGCATCGGTGGCGTGATCATCCAGCCGGTGCAGAGACGCCGGGGCGTCTGCATCGAATGTGGCAAGGGCCTTTGCCAGCGTTTCTGCGTCGCGGATCTTGCTGGTGTTCGCAGGCAGGCCTGCGGCACGGGCGGCCATCGTCGTGTAGATTTCGATGATGACCGGGCCGCTCTCAGGAAGCGGATCGAACGGCCAGACCGGGATGCGGCCGCCCAGCCGGTGCATCATCCGCATACCCGTTAGCGAGCTTTTGCCGACCTGGCCTGCACCGACCAGATTGAAGCAACTCCAGCTGTTGGCCTGTTTGGTCGCGCGCTGGTGGCGTTCGACCTCGCGCAGCCGCCCGATGCCGCCTTCGAACAGGTCGCCGACATCGCCCTTCGCATGGCGGAAATGGCGGCGCGCCTCGGGATGGGCAAGAAAGCTGGTGGCGGACAGGTGCCGGTCCGCAGCGCAAAGGCTGTCAATCATGGCCCACAGAGCGCGGGCATCGGAGGGGCTATCGCTCCATTCGGGGAAAAAGCTGCCATGGTCCATAAACGGAAAGCCCAGCGACAGGTCCAGCCCGATCAAAATGTCCTCACCCGCATCGGCCAGTTTGAGCAACCAATCGAATATGGCCGTTCGCGACCACCGCCTTTCAGGGCCAATCAGCTTGGGGGCGCCTCCAAGATCTATGTCGGCAAGCGCCAATCCCGGTGGAAATTCGCCGACTGCGCCGGACCAGTCGATACAGGCGAAGCGGGAAAAGCGGCGCATGCGGGCTGATATGCGCGCGCCTGCTGTCAAATAAAAGAGGGGCAAATAAAAGGGGGCGGAGTTTCCCCCCGCCCCAAAAGGCTGCTTCGGTAAAGGCAGCTTATTTCCTGGCCGGTGCCTTGCGCGCCGGTGCGCGTTTGACCGTCTTGGGTGCCAGCGAGGCGACAGGCTTTTTGACCACCGGAGCCGCAGGCGCCCGCAGGTCGGACAACATCCGTGCCGCTGCGTCGCGTCCGCCAAGGCCAAAGGCGAGGGCGAAGGCAACCGCTGCGCCAATGGCGAGCGCACCAAAGGCATAGTCGACGATCATCCCGCCAATCTGCATCTGTTTGAGGCCGATGAAGACGAACAGCCCGACGGTGATCCAATAGGTCACGTTGGAGGCAATGCCCGGCCCTGTCGCATCGGCGATCAGGTTGCGCAGGATGTTGGCGATCAGCACGCCCAGCGCGATCAGCACTGCACCGAAAACCACATTGCCTGCCTGTGCCAGCACCGTTTCAAGGATGTTGGTCAGTTGCGGGAAACCCAGCATGTTGGTGGCCGCTATGGCGAAGAAGATCATGATGGCGATTGTCACGATGGCGGCGATTACCCCGGAGGCCGTGCGGCCTTCGGGCAGGACGCCCAGTTCGTTGATCGCCCGGTCCGCGCCCAGGCTGGGCAGCAGATCACGGATCAGCGAAGCCACCCAGCGTGAAATCACGAAGCCGATGCCAAGCAACAGGCAGGCGCCGATGATCAGCGGAATGGCTTTGAACACCATGTAGAGCAAATTCATCGCCGGTTCGGTGATCGCCGAGATTTCGAGCATCTGCAGCGCTGCAATCGCAACCGGGATGATCACCAGCACGTAGACAATCGTGCTGATGGTCTTGGTGATCGCATTGTTGCCGGTGATGGCCTCAACCCCGCCCTTATTGGCCCATTTGTCGAAATCGACCGTGCCCAGCGCGGTTTCAACGAGATCGCGCGCAATGCCCGCAATCATCGATCCGATGAAGAAGATCGCGGCGGCAAAAACCACATTGTCGAGATAGCCGATGAAATTGCCGAGCAGACCCTGCACCGGCGTGATCACCCGGTCGAAGCCCAGCTGCTGCAGCACGGCGATCAGGCCGAGCAGCCAGACCAGCAGCGACACAATCTTGCCGAGTGCCATGCCGACACTTTCGCCGCTGGACGTCCCGCGGCGCAGGAAGGGTATCTGGTCGACCATCTTGGCGAAGGTCCATTTGGCGGCCTTGGCCAGCGCCCAGGTGATGCCCAGAATAACAAGGGCGAAGAATATCTTCTCCGCCCATTCCATGAAAAGAACTTGATCGAAAGCGTAACCCGCTATTTGGAAACCATCCATTATCGCTCCCCCCAATATTGCGACCACAAAGGGCCTAGAAGCGAGCAGAATCTAACATGGAATCAAGACTCTGGCAAATTTTTGCTGCGACTTATGCTGCGCAGCATTTTTATGAGTCAAAGCAATGATTTGACTCGCATTTTTCAGGCATCAATACAGATCACGACACGGCCGATGGCCTCGCGCCGTTCGAGCACCAGCAATGCTTCGCGGGTTTGGTCGAGCGGCAGGCGGTGCGAAATATGTGGGCGCATGATGCCCGCCGCGGCCAGCTTCCGCAGTTCCACCGTCGTCCGTGTTTGCAGTTCGGGATCGCGCCGATTGGCCTCGCCAGCCCGAAGCCCCATCAGGCTATAGCCTTTGATGAGCGCATGATTGGCAGGAAAGCTGGGCGTCGTGCCGCTGGCAAAACCGACAATCAGGAAACGCCCACCCCATCCGATCGCGCGTGTTGCGGTAATCGAAAGATCGCCGCCTACGGGATCGAACACGACATCGCAGCCTTTGCCGCCGGTCAGTTCCTTGGCCCTGGCTGCAAGATCAGGGTCGGCCGGATCGAGTGCATGGTCCGCGCCAGCGGCAAGGATGGCCGCCCGCTTTTCCGCGTTCGATCCGGTGCCGATCACGATGGCCCCCAGATGCTTGCCCAGCGAAACCGCGGCCATGCCGACCCCGCCCGCAGCGCCCAATACAAGCAATGTCTCGCCAGCCGTCAGCATCGCCTTGTCGTGCAGCGCGTGCCAGGCCGTTACGCCCCCTGCGCGCCAGCAGGCGGCCTCTTCCCAACTGAGCGCAGAAGGCTTTGTCACCAAAGCTGCGGCTGGGATGACCGCCTCTTCGGCGATGCAATCGCCTTTCCCGCCACCCATCACCGCGTCGCCCCGCTGATAGGCGGTGACGTTCGGGCCAACCTCGATCACTTCGCCAGCAAATTCCATCCCGGGAACAAAGGGCGGATCGGGACGGAACTGGTATTTGCCATAGGTCATCAGCAGGTCGGGGAAATTGAGCCCGGCGGCCTTGATGGCGACGCGAACCTCGCCGGGGCCAAGCGGCGCACGTTCGCGTTCCTCAATCCGGATAGTTTCGGGTCCGGTCAATGCCGTGCAGACGGCGGTGCGATACCTCATTTGCTGTTCCTCTCCCTGCGCAGCCCGTTCCAATAGGCCAGCCGCTCGGCGATTTTTGCCTCCAGTCCGCGCGGGACGGGGCGGTACAATTCGGCGGGCTGCATCTCTTCGGGCCAGTAATTGGCGCCGGAAAAGCCCTCTTCGACGTCATGGTCATAGGCATAGCCCTTGCCATAGCCGATATCCTTCATCAGCTTGGTCGGGGCGTTGAGGATGTTGGCGGGCGGCATCAGCGATCCGGTTTCGCGCGCCAGTTTCCACGCCGCCTTTTGCGCCTTGTAGGCGGCATTGGATTTGGGCGCGGTGGCGCAATAAAGGCAGGCCTGCACGATCGCGAGTTCGCCCTCGGGCGATCCCAGAAATTCATAGGCATCCTTCGCCGCGATGCACTGTTCGAGCGCGCGCGGATCGGCAAGGCCGACATCCTCGACGGCAAAGCGCGTAATGCGGCGCAGCACGTAAAGCGGCTCTTCGCCCGCCACCAGCATCCGCGCCAGCCAGTAGAGCGCCGCCTGCGGGTCTGACCCGCGCATCGATTTGTGCAGCGCGGAGATGAGGTTGTAATGCCCTTCGCGATCCTTGTCGTACACCGGCATCCGGCGGTGGAGCAAAGCCGCCATCGCCTGTGGGTCAAGCGGGGCATCGGGCGGAGCGATGGCGAACAGCGTTTCGGCCTGGTTGAGCAGGAAACGCCCGTCGCCATCGGCGCTGGCGATCAGCGCCGCACGGGCATCGCTGGTGAGGGGCAGGGGCTTGCCTTCGACCGCCTCGGCGCGATCGAGCAGCTTGCCCAGCGCAGCTTCATCGAGCCGCCGGAGCACGAGCACCTGCGCGCGGCTGAGCAAAGCGGCGTTGAGTTCGAAGCTGGGATTTTCGGTGGTCGCGCCGACCAAAGTGACGATGCCGCGTTCGACAAAGGGCAGGAAGCCATCCTGCTGCGCGCGATTGAAACGGTGGATTTCGTCGACAAACAGCAGCGTCGCCTTGCCGGTGCGCGCGACCTGCTCGGCCTCGGCAAAGGCTTTTTTGAGGTCGGCAACCCCTGAAAACACCGCCGAAACCGCCATATAGTGCATCCCGACGGCATCGGCGAGGAGGCGGGCGATGCTGGTCTTGCCCGTGCCCGGCGGGCCCCAGAGGATCATCGACGACAACCTGCCGACAGCAACCATCCGCCCGATGGCGCCATCGGGGCCGGTCAGATGTTCCTGTCCGACGACTTCGTCCAGCGATTGCGGACGGATTCGATCGGCCAGCGGGGCGTTGGCGGGTGGGACGGGATCATCGGATGCGAAAAGATCAGCCACTTAATGATGTCACCCGAAGCACCGAAGAACCAAAGAGCGGATGCGTTTCATAAAGCCCTAATTCCCTGAACGATGCCAGGCGGCATCCTTGATTGCAGCGACATAGTCGCTGCGATTGTTGATTTACCCGTCGCACACCATCTTTGAAAAGCGCACCACCGAAGTTCATTATTAAACCTACAGGCAATCCTGTCACACGCAGGTAAGTGAGCAACTGCTTGCTATGGACGGGAGCCAGATGTTCGACCGACTTCAATTCCAAAATAAGCCGACCTTCGACGAGCATATCGACCCTGTAAACATCCTTAATCACGATATTCTCAAAATTCAGCGCGATCGGCTACTGCCTCACAACCGAATATCCCGTTTGATGAGTAATGCTTCAAGCAAAACTTCATATGCGGATTCAAGCAGTCCTGGCCCGAGGTTGCTGTGCAATTTGAATCCGCAGTCAATCACATCGCCAATCAGCTTTTCAAGATCGACCCCGGTGTCGCTCACACAAAAACATCTCTTCGGTTCTTCGGTGCTTCGGGTGACATCATCATCACTTCACCGACCGCTGCCGGATCAGGCGCAGATAGGTGTCGGCCACTGTCTGGTTGATCGCATCCCAGCTATAGTCGAGGCTGCGCTGTTCGCCGGCCTTGCCATGTTCCATTCGCAGCGCGGGGTTTTCGCAATAGGCGCGCAGCGCCTCTGCATATTGCGCGATCGCACCGGGGGCGATGAGGCGGCCCGAGCGGTTGTCTTCGACCAGGCTCTGGCTGCCGGTTGCCTTGGCGGCGACGACCGGCAGGCCGCACGCCATCGCCTCCAGCGTTACATTACCGAAGGTTTCGGTGACGCTGGGGTTGAACAGCATGTCCATGCTGGCCACCGCGCGCGCCAGATCGGCACCGCCCTGGAAACCCACAAAGGCCGCCTCGGGCAGGCGGCTTTCGAACCAGCCGCGCGCCGGGCCTTCACCGATCACGAGCACCCTGTGCCTGACATTGCGGCGCTTGAGCTGGTCTATCGTGTCCGAAAAGACGTCGAGGCCCTTTTCCATCACCAGCCGCCCCAGAAAGCCGATGACAGGCATGTCGTCCGCTATTGCGTGGCTCTGCCGCCATTGCAGATCGCGGCGCGAGGGATCGAATATGTCGCGGTCGACGCCGCGCGACCAGATGTCGATGTCGTAGTTCATCCGCTGCTGGCGCAGCACCTGCGCCATCGATTCGGACGGCGCGACCAGCGCATCGCATTTGCGGTAAAGCGTGCGCAGCCAGGCTTCGACCACCGGCTCGAGGAACGACATGTTGTAATAGCGGAAATAGGTTTCGAAGCGCGTGTGCACCGACGCCAGCACCGGCAAGTGGCGTCTGCGAGCCCATTTCACCGCCTTGCGCGCCACCCGGTCCGGGCTGGAGATATGGACGACATTGGGTGCGAAACTTTCCAGATCGCGCTTCACCGCACGCGAAAGCGCCAGCGGGATGCGATATTCGGGGCGGTTCGGGATCGCCACCGAAGGCACGCTGACCAGATCGCCGGTCGGCGGGAAGGCAGGTTCCGCGACGGTCGGCGAATAGACACGCACCTGCGCGCCCTGCCGCAACAGATAGCCGACAAGCCGGTTCAGCGCCTGATTGGCACCATCGCGCACATAATTATAATTGCCGCTGAACAGGGCAATGCGAAGGTCCGCCGTCTGCATGCGCAGCCTATTAACCAGCAGCGGCGTGATTGCCAATGGCCAAGCCGTTGCCGAGCGGTTACCTTTGGGCATGATCAAAACGAATATCGAAGCCCTGCTGATCGGCAAACCTGTTTCGTTCAGGGGTGAAGGGGAAGATAGCTCAATTGGTTCCCGGATGCCTGCGGATGGCGCTGTGCATTTGACGGTGACCGGTTTTGAAGGTGATCGGGTGGGCGATCCCAGCGTGCATGGCGGAGCAAACAAGGCGGTGCATTTTTATCCGGGCGAGCATTATCCTTTGTGGGAGGCTGATTTTGCCAAAGCGGGCCGCGAGCCGCACCCGCATCTAGGGCGACTGGGCGGGTTTGGCGAAAATATCTCGGCGTTGGAGATGACCGAAGACCGGGTGCAGATCGGCGATCGTTTCCGGATCGGCGGGGCGTTGGTCGAAATCAGCCAGGGGCGGCAACCCTGCTGGAAGATCGATCATCATTTCGGAGTGAAGGGGATGCTGGCTGCGGTGATCCGGACGGGGCGGAGCGGCTATTATTTTCGCGTTATCGAGGAGGGGCTGGTCCATCCGGGTGACATGATCGAGCAGGTCGAACGCGCGCGGCACGGCTGGACGGTCGAGCGGGCGTTCCAGCTGTTGATCGGCGGCCTCCACCGCATGGACGGGGCAAATGCGGCATTGCGCGAGCTTGCGGAAATGGAGTCGCTCGCTACGAACTGGCGACGGCGCGCACAGCAATTGCTCGCCAGTCTGGACTAGAGAGTGATTACTTTATCCCGCCGCCGCGCCGATAACCTCGGGCCGGTATAGCCGCACGCGCGTTACCCGGCGATCATCGCCCTCCAATATCTCGATCTTCCAGTCGCTTTCTTCGTGAACCAGAATGTCGCCTATGCCCGGCACCTGACCCGCAATGACAAACGCCAGGCCGCCGATGGTGTCGACATCTTCGTCCACCTCAGCCAGCTTTTCATCGAGCGCCTCGGCAAGGTCATCCAATTCGGTGCGCGCGTCCGCTTCCCAGATACCCGGAGCGGTTTCGGTGAACAAAGCTTCGGGTTCGTCGTCATGCTCGTCCTCAATCTCGCCGACAATCTCCTCAACCAGATCTTCGATCGTGACGAGCCCTTCGGTGCCCGAATATTCGTCTATCACGATCGCCAGATGGGTGCGCGTACGCCGCATTTCGTCGAGCAGTTCGATTGCGCCCATGCTTTGCGGCACATAGCGCGGCTGGCGGATGAATGCCTCAAGGCTGTCGGGCTTTTCCACGCCCTCGGCCAGCACCGCAAAGATATCCTTCACATGGATCATGCCGGTGATGTTGTCGAGCGTGTCCCTGTAGACCGGCATGCGGCTGTGGCCATTTTCGGCGAAGGCAGCGACGGCTTCGTCGAAGCTGGCATCTTCGCGCAGACCAAGGATGTCGCTGCGCGGCACCATCACATCGTCGACGCGGTTTTCCGAGAAATGCAACAGGTTGCGCAGCATCAGACGCTCGGGCGCGGAAAGATCGCCCTCATCTTCGGCTGCCTCGCCTTCCTCTACATCTTCCTCATGCTCGGCAATTTTTTCTTCGAGCTGTTCGCGCAGAGTCGGTTCGTGATGGCGTCCGAAAAGCAGCGATTTCAGCCGCTGCCATAACTGGCTCTCGCCATTCTCGTCGGATCGGGATTTAGACCCGCTACTACTGTCCCCCTCGGGCATAAAATTGGCTTTGCAGCCTCCAGCTATTGTTAGTCGCCGCTATATGGATTGGCGATGCCCAGCGATGCAAGCGCTTTTACCTCCAGTGCCTCCATATGCTCGGCCTCCGCTTCATCGATATGGTCGAGGCCCAGCAGGTGTAGCGTACCGTGCACGATCAAATGGCTGACATGGCGGGTGAGGGGGATGGCCTTTTCCTCTGCCTCCGCCGCGCACACGCCGTGGGCTAGGATCATGTCGCCCAGCAGAACCTCGCTATCATCGGTATTGGTCAGAGCATCCAGTTCATCGGCTTCGAGCATCGGAAAACTCAGTACATTGGTTGGCTTGTCCTTGCCCCTCCAATTACGATTGAGTTCATGCACCTCTTGATTATCCGAAAGCCGGATGCTGAGCGAAAGCGTGAAAGGCGCATCCGCCAAGTCACCATGCGAAGATACTGAAAAAGCCGCCTTTACGGCATCTTCGGCTATGCGTTCCCAGTCGGTCTGGCCATCCCAATCGCGCGTCCGGTCGATATCGACCTCAAGCATTTGGCCCCTCATAGGCATCGACAATGCGGCCGACCAGCGGGTGACGGACGACGTCGCTGCTGTTGAAACGGATGGTGGTTATACCTTCCACGCCCTCCAACCGCTGCACGGCATCGTTCAATCCGGAATAGGTCGCGCCGCCGGGAATATCGACCTGGTTGGGATCACCACAAATGACCATCCGGCTGTTCATGCCAAAGCGGGTGAGGAACATCTTCATCTGCGCGGGCGTGGTGTTCTGCGCTTCGTCGAGGATGATGAAGGCATCGGACAGCGTGCGGCCGCGCATGAAGGCGAGCGGAGCAATCTCGATCTCGCCGCTCGCGATGCGTCGCTCGACCTGCTCGACCGGCAAGGTGTCATGCAGCGCGTCGTAAATCGGGCGCAGATAGGGATCGACCTTTTCCTTCATGTCGCCGGGAAGGAAACCCAGCCGCTCTCCTGCCTCGACCGCGGGGCGCGAGAGGATCAGCCGGTCGACCGCGCCGGTAATCAGCATCGCGACCGCTTGCGCCACCGCCAGATAGGTCTTGCCCGTGCCGGCCGGGCCAAGCGCGAAGATGATCTCGTCGCGCGCCAGCGCCTGCATATAGGGCACCTGCGTGGCTGATCGTGGCACCAGCGTTTTTTTGCGGGTACGGATCATCACCTCGGGTGCGCCGCCTTCGTCCTTGCGCAGAATGCCGTCGAGAGTGGGTTCGGCGCTCATCGAAATGATCGCCTGCACCGCTTCGGGGTCGATATCTTCACTGCGCATCACCCTTGTATAAATATCGTTGAGAACATCGCGCGCGCGGGCGATTGCACCCGCTTCGCCCTCTATCTGCACACGATTTCCGCGCGCGGAGATATAGACGCCCAACCGGTTCTCTATGGCAACAAGGTTGCGGTCGAATTCGCCGAATACGGTATTGATGAGGTGCGGGCGGTCGAAGGTGATTTCGAGCCGCGACATATCGCCAGCTTGCGCTTGGGCTTTTTTCGGCATTCAGGCCGCAACCTGCATCAATATTTCTCCCTTGAGACTCAGTGGCCCCGCTTCGACTATGTCTACATCGACAATATCGCCGATGGAAAGCCCCGGTGCCAAGATATGCACAGATTGTAGCCAGGGCGATTTGCCGATCAGCTGGCCTTCGAGCTTGCCGGGCTTTTCGAGCAATACGGAAGTGCGTTTGCCCAGAGTGTCGCGGTTGAACGCGGTCTGCTGTTCGCTGATCAGCGCCTGAAGCCGTTGCAATCGTTCGTCGGCCACTTCAGGTGCAACCTGCCCGTCCATCGTCGCGGCGGGGGTGCCGGGGCGCGGGCTGTATTTGAACGAATAGGCGTAGCTATAAACCGTTTCGCGCACGATACTGAGCGTGTCTTCAAATTCGGCGTCAGTTTCGCCCGGGAAGCCGACGATGAAATCGCCCGACAGCGCGATATCGGGGCGTACCGCGCGCATCTTTTCGATGATGCGCAAATAGCTGTCCCGGCTGTGGCTGCGGTTCATGGCTTTCAGGATACGATCATTGCCTGCCTGCACGGGCAGGTGCAGATAGGGCATCAGTTTTTCAACCTCGCCATGCGCCGCAATCAACCCGTCGGTCATGTCGTTGGGATGGCTGGTCATGTAACGGATGCGGTGCAGGCCATCGATCCGGTCGAGCGCGCGGATCAATGTTCCCAGATCCTGCTGCCCATCGCCCCAGGCATTCACATTCTGGCCGAGCAGCGTGATTTCCTTCGCTCCTGCATCGACAAGCGCCTTTGCCTCATCGACCAGTTCGGCAAAGGGGCGGCTGATTTCGGCGCCGCGCGTATAAGGCACCACGCAATAGGTGCAGAATTTGTCGCAGCCTTCCTGCACGGTCAGGAATGCGGTCGGGCCGGTCTTGCGGCGTTTGGGCAGGGCGGCGAATTTGTCGAGGCCGGGCAGGTCGAGGTCAACGGTGCTTTCGCCCTTCGCAACGGCGGCAACCATGTCGGGCAGTTTGTGATAGGCCTGCGGACCAACCACGATATCGACTTCGCGCGCACGGCGGCTGATTTCCTGGCCTTCGGCTTGGGCAACACAGCCGGCAACGGCGATTACCGGCGAACTGCCATCGTCGCGGCGCAAGCGGCCGATTTCGGAATAGACCTTCTCGGCTGCCTTTTCGCGGATGTGGCAGGTATTGAGGATGACAAGGTCGGCATCCTCCTTGTCCGAAGCCTCCATCCCGCGCGCGGCAAACATCTCTGCCATGCGCTCGCCATCATAGACGTTCATCTGGCAGCCGTAATTTTTGACGTGAAAGGTCTTGGGCGACTCGTTGCTCATGGCGCGGCGCTATACATTGCGAGGATAGCGGTCGCCAGCCTGCATTGCCTCGGATATCCGGTGGCGCACCTCGGCCGAAATCGCCTTGCGGTCAGGATAATGGGCGGGGTCAAAGGGTTCGAGGAAATGGAGCGTCGCAGTGACAGGAATCACATAGGTCATGATCCGCCAGAAATTCTCGACTATCCCCTCTTCGCCGACCCAGGAAAGACGGCGGGTATGCTCTCCGTAAGTCAGGAAAACCGGCTGCACCATCATCCCCTGGGGAGGGGGAACGAGCGCCGCAAAGAGCGAGGGCTTGAACGGCAGCAGGCCCGAACCGTCATGCGTCGTGCCTTCGGGGAAAATGGTGACAGGTTGCTCACCGCTCATCGCCTCGCGCAGCTCGTCCACCTGATTACCCACGCTCAGCCGGTTTTCGCGGCTGACGAAAATCGTATTGTTGATCGTGCACAGCCAGCCGATCAGCGGCCATTTCTCGATCCCGTCATTGGCAACAAAGGTGCAGCCGGTTACGCCTGACATCACCGGAATATCGATCCAGCTGTGATGGTTTGCGGCGTAGAACACATTCTTGCGGATGCGGTCGCCGCGCGTTGCGGTTGCTATGCCTGCCGTCCAGCTGATCGAGAGAAGGAACAGTCGCGGCCAGGGCGACGGACGCCTGAAAAGCCGCCAGATATTGTGCAGCACCAAACCGGTCAAAAGCGATCCCGCCATCAAAAGAAGGCGCGCACCAAAGAGGATTTGCCCCAATATCAGGGCAACCGGATTGCGCGGCCTATTCGTCGCGGCTGATTGCAACGCCGTAAAGCTCCATGCGGTGATCGACCAGGCGATAGCCCAGCTTCTCTGCGATTACCTTTTGCAGCGCTTCCAGCTCCGGATCGACAAACTCGATCACCTTGCCGGTTTCGACATCGATCAGATGGTCGTGATGTGCCTCTGGTGAGGCTTCATAGCGGGCGCGTCCGTCACCGAAATCGTGGCGATCAAGAATCCCTGCCTCTTCGAACAAGCGCACAGTGCGATAAACCGTGGCGATCGAAATTTTGGGATCGATGGCCGATGCGCGCCGGTAGAGTTCTTCAACGTCGGGATGATCGTCGGCATCGGAAATGACGCGGGCGATTACGCGGCGCTGGTCGGTTATTCTAAGGCCGCGTTCCGCACACAAGGCTTCTAGATCAATACGGGTTTCCATATTGCGATATTTAGTCTCACGCCCGGATTCGTCAATGAAAAGGGCCAGCCCACACCAAGCTGGCCCTTCAAATTTTTTTGCTGTGGGAAAGCGACTATTTCACTTTCTTTTTGCGGCCCGATCCCGGCGCGCGTCCAAGGCCGATGGCCTTGGCCAGATCGCGGCGCTGTTCGGCATAGGCAGGCGCAACCATCGGATAGTCGGCGGCCAAGCCCCATTTTGCGCGATAGTCATCCGGAGTCATGCCATAATGGGTCATCAGGTGACGCTTGAGCATCTTCAGTTTCTTGCCGTCTTCAAGGCAGATAATATAGTCGCGCTTGACCGACGTGCGTACCGGAACAGCGGGCTCCGGCGCAGCCTGCGGCGCAGTCGATGCAGCCGAAAGACCGGCCAATGCACCATGAACGTTTGAAATCAGCGAAGGCAGATCTGAAACGGCTACGCTATTGTTGCTCACATGCGCGGCAACAATGTCTGCAGTGAGCGTTATCAGCATTTCATTTGTCTCGTTGCTATCTTCAGTCATATATATCTCCCTAACTTACCCGTTTTGTTTTACGACAGCACGGCTGTTAGAGCAGTTTGACCAGACATATTCAATGCGATTTATTGACCGATATAGTTGTATCGTTTCAATTCGAAGCAGGCAGTATAATATACTAAAGGTCTAATGCCATCGTGGTTGCATCAAAACGATTGCCATTCGATCCCCTGTAATAGGCTTTACGCACACCGCAGTCGGCAAATCCAAGTTGCAGGTAGAAATGCCGTGCCGGATTATTGGACCGCACTTCCAGAAAAATGCGTTTGCGATTGGATGCTTTGGCGCGGGCAATGATGCGCGCTGCCAGATTGCCTGCGATGCCCATTCGCTGAAACTCCGGCGCTACGCCGATCATCAGCAATTCTTCTTCATCGAACACCCAGCGCGTTAAGGCAAATCCGGTTACTACCCCGCCCATTTCCGCCGTTATCAGGGATGTGCCCGGCGTCGCCAGCAAGGAAAGGCACTGCGCCGCGGTCCAGGCCTCCCCATATTCCGGATGGAAAGCACTTTCCATGATCGGCATGATCGCCGCGATTTCGCGCGCATCGCGCTCCGCGACCTGCACCGTCATTTTTTGCCCCCGGGCAATTTGGCATCGGGCGCGCGAATATAGGCCGCGGAGGCGGGAAGCGGTGGCATTCCGGCAATTGCCGGCCAATGGCGCGCGTCCGATATAACTTCGACGGCGCTGCCGCTGCCCCGCAAGCCGATCAAGGCTGGCGCGGCGTCGCCCACAACCAGCGGCGCGTGCGACATTGTTGCGGCCTGTTCCGGAGCCAGCGATCGGGCGCTGGTCGTGTCGCTGCCTTCTGCATCAAAGGACTGGAAGAATAGCTCACCATGCCCGCCATGAATGACAACATCTACGGGGGGCGCTGCCCCTATTTGATCGCGCGCGATGGCAGCCAGCAGCGCGAGGGCATTATATCCCTCGCACGGGACGTTCCACGCCAGCGCCAGTGCCTTTGCGGCAGAAATGCCGACGCGAATGCCGGTAAAACTACCGGGGCCGACATTGACCGAGATGATATCCGCAAGTCCCTTTCCGGGCAGTTCGGCTATCATCGGCACCAGCCGCTCGGCATGCCCGCGTCCGATGACTTCATGGCACCCGGCGACGCATTCCATATTGTCGAACAGCGCAACCGAACAGGCGCGCGATGCAGTGTCTATAACCAGTCGTCTCACGCGACGTCGCGTAGACGATCAGACGATAGTGTTAAAGCGGGCAAATTCAGGGCGCGGGCTGCGTTCGAAAATTGTCGCCGGGTCGCCATAGCCGATGGTCGAAATGAAATTTGATTTCACCTTGGTTCCAGCAAAAAATTCGGCGTCGACCGCATCATTGTTGAAACCCGACATCGGGCCGGTGTCGAGCCCGAGCGCCCGCGCGGCGAGGATGAAATAGCCGCCCTGCAGGCTGCTGTTACGGAACGCGGTCTTTTCGATCAGCGCATCGTTGCCGACGAACCAGCTGCGCGCATCGGTGTGCGGGAAGAGTTCGGGCAGATTTTCGTAAAATTCCATGTCCATGCCGATGATCGCGGTCGCCGGGGCGCCCAGGATCTTTTCGCCATTGGCAGGCAGCGAAAGCGCTGCGAGTTTCTGCTTGGATTCCTGGCTGACGCACCAGACGATACGCGCGGGCAGGCAATTGGCCGAGGTGGGGCCATATTTCAGCAGATCCCACACCGCTTCCAACTGATCGTTCGACAGCGGCTTGTCGAGATAGCCATTATAGGTACGGGCGGTACGAAAAAGCTGGTCGAGGGCGGTATCGCCCAGCGGCTGGTTGATCGGCATTTAGGGTTCCCCGTTTGGTTGGATATCAGGCGGCGCGGACTTCGGTCACTTCAGGCACATAATGCTTCAAAAGCTGCTCTATGCCGTTTTTGAGCGTCGCGGTTGAGGAAGGGCAGCCCGAACAGGCGCCCTGCATCTGCAGAAAAACGACACCGCGCTGGAAGCCGCGAAAGATGATGTCGCCGCCATCATTGGCAACCGCCGGGCGGACGCGGGTTTCGATCAGTTCCTTGATCTGGTCGACAATCTCGGCGTCGGCGGGGTCGTCCAGCGGATATTCGGTATCTGCCGCAGGCACCGAAAAACCGGCTTTGGCGGCGTGGAACAACGGCATGTCGGCGGAGAAATGGTCGAGCAGGATCGAGAGCACATCAGGCTTCAGGTCGGCCCAGCTTGTGCCGGGGGCTGCGGTAACCGAGATGAAATCGCGCCCGAAAAAGACGCCGGTCACATCGCCCAGCCCGAATAGTGCTTCGGCCAAGGGGGAGGCTTCTGCCTCTTCATGATCGGCAAAATCGCGCGTTCCGGCATCCATCACGGTGCGTCCGGGCAGGAATTTGATCGTCGCCGGATTCGGTGTCAGTTCGGTCTCGATAATCATGCCCTCCATTTGGGGTCTGTCCGCGTCTTGCACAACCCCTTTTGCCAGCCGTGCTGCAAAGAAAAACCCCGCTCCGGCCTTGCGAAGCGGGGATGGGAACTTGCCTGCTATGGGTGCTGTGGGGATATTTTTGTGCCCGGGCCGCTCAGATCGAGTAATCGGAACTCGCCTCTTCATACTGGCGGTTTGCGGAAACTGCCTCTGCTCGCAGCAGCAGGTTCTCCAGATCGTCGGGGTCGATGTCAAAGGTTTCGCCGCTTTCGGCAATCGCCTGATGAATATCGGCGCGCAGCAGGCCCGACGGCAGCGGGGTTTCGATCACATGTTCGGGGCGATGCGGATAGCTATGGTGTGAAAAGCGGTGGTAGAGCCAGCCCATGCCCAGCAATGCGGCGCTGTTCGCCGCGACCAGCGTAACAGGATAAGCAAAGCCTGCCTTCACGATGGCATCGCCGCCCAATATCGCGGTAACGGCAACGGCGCCTCCGGGCGGGTGGAGGCAGCGCAGGATCGACATTCCCATGATCGCCAGCCCGACCGCCAGCCCGACGGCAAGCGCCGGATCGGGGATCATTTGCGCCACTGCCACGGCAACAGCCCCTGAAACCACATTGCCGCCGAATACCGGCCAGGGTTGGGCGAGCGGGCTGGCCGGCACCGCAAAAACCAGAACGGCCGAAGCCCCGATCGGTGCAACCAGGAACGGAAAATCGGGAAAGGCAGGTGCGAAGAGCATACCTGCCAGCGCGGCGAGCAATATGCCAAAGATCGCACCGACAGCAGCGCCGCTGCGGTCGCGCAGGCTTGCCCCTGCAAGCAGGGGTGCGAACAGGCGCAGGCGGCTCATCAGCCCTTCATTTTCTCCAGCATCTCGCCCATTTTCTGATGGACCAGATTGATCGCCTTCAACGGGCGTACCATCACCTTGAAATGGGTGATCTGCCCTTCATCGTTGCAGCTGATCATGTCGACGCCGTTGATCTGGATGCCGTCCAGCTCCAGCTTGAATTCGAGGACGCAGCTATTTTCGGCATACCATTCGCCAACATATTCGAAACTGTCGTTGCCCAGAACATTGCCTGCGCTGGTCAGATAGGCGGTGGTGATCGCCTTGCCGCGTTGCGGGCTGTGCACCACCGGGCTTTCGAACACGGCATCGTCGTGCAGCATCGCGCTTACCGCGTGCGGATCCGATGACAATGCGACTTCGTGCCATTTTGCGGCGAGGGTTTTTCCATCCATGTTCAATATCCCAGATCAAGGTTGACGAGCGGCTCCAGCTTTTCGCCCTTGTGATAGCGTTTCAGGTTTTCAAGAAAGCGTTCGGCCGCGCGGGCAAACATCTTGTCCTGCGCACGCCCTGACAGGTGCATGCTGATATGGCAATTGTCGAGTTGCCATAGGGGGTGATCGACGGGCAGCGGTTCGGGCGTCGTCACGTCGAGGAACGCGCCGCCGATCTGTCTATCCTGCAACGCCTTCACCAGCGCGTCCTGATCGATCACCGATCCGCGCGCGATATTTACCAGCACCGCGCTCTCTTTCATCTCCGCGAGTTCGTCGGCACCGATCATTTCCTCCGTCTCGGGCGTCGCGGGCACTGCGAGGATCACCCAGTCATATTCGCCCAGCCGCGCCTGCCAGGCATCGGGGGCGAGGCTCGACGGGCCGGGGGTGCGGCGGACAATCGTTACATCGACGTTGAACGCCTTCAGCCGCTCTGCGATCAGCTTGCCGATCGCGCCATAGCCGAGCAGCAATGCTTTGGACCCGTAAAGCTCCATCTTGCCGGGCGATTCTTTCAGCCATTCGCGCCGATCCTGCGCATGCACCACCTCGCGATAGCCCTTGGCGATGGTGAGCATCCCCATCACCACATATTCCGCGATGGTAATCGCATTGATGCCCGCGCCGTTGGTGACTTTCGCCCCACGTTGCTTGAGCTCGGCAAGCGGCATGCCTTCGACGCCCGCATAGATGCTGTTCAGCCATTTGAGATTGGTCGCCGCACGGATGATCGCCGCCATGTCCTTCTTGTCGTGCACGTCGAACCAGCCGATATCCGCCAGCGGCGCAAGCTCGAGCGCTTCCTGCTTGGTGGCAAACCAGTGCGGCTCGACCCAATCGGGCAGATGCGGCTCGAGGAGCGGACGGAACAGCGCGGCGGCGACGAATCTGGTTTTGATCACTTGCTCACTCCTATCCCTTTCCGGGGAGGTGCTTAGGTAGCCCTAAACCTCGATCCGCCAGTCCCACCCCAGCGGATCGCCGTCCATCACTTCTACTCCCTTGGCGATCAGATCGTCACGAATGGCATCGGATCGGGCAAAGTCCTTGTTTGCCCGCGCTTCCTTGCGTGCTGCGAGCGCGGCCTCGATTTCTTCTTCGGTGATGAGTGCGGCCTTGGGGCGGATGCGCAGGTCGGTGCGAGATAGGGCCAACAAGTTGAGGCCAAGAAGGTCATCAAAATCCTTTAGGTCGGCCAGTCTCTGAGGTGCCAAGCTAGGTTGGTTGCCGCTCAAGCAAAGCTCCAGCATTGTTAAAGCATGAGCAGTATTTAGGTCGTCGAAAAGTGTATTCTCTATTCCGATGGCATTTTGGCGATTAACATCAACATGACCGGCCTTTTCAGCGGCAACTTTCAGCTTCTCAACCGCCATCACCATCCGCTTCAAACGCGTGAAGGCCGCCTGCAGCCCTTCCCAGCTAAACTCCAGCTCGCTACGGTAATGCGCCTGCAGGCACATCAGGCGATAGGCGAGGGGATGGAAGCCCTTGTCGATCAGCAACTGCACGCGCAGGAATTCGCCCGCGCTCTTGCTCATCTTGCCGGTGCGGTCGACGAGGAAGTTGTTGTGCATCCAGAAACGTGCGCCCGAATGGTCGGAGTGGCAGAACGCCTGGTTCTGCGCGATTTCGTTCGGGTGGTGGATTTCGCGATGGTCGATGCCGCCGGTGTGGATATCGAACGGAAAGCCGAGCAGGTCGCCTGACATCACCGAGCATTCCAGATGCCAGCCCGGCGCGCCTTTGCCCCAGGGGCTGTCCCATTCCATCTGTCGCTTTTCACCCGGCGGGGTTTTGCGCCAGATCGCGAAGTCGGCGGCATGGCGCTTGCCCTCGACCGCCTCGATCCGGCTTTCGCCCTCATCAGTCTGCGCACGGGCGAGCGCGCCATAATTCGCGACGGTCGAGGTGTCGAAATAAAGCCCGCTCTCCAGCTCATAGCAATGCTTGTCGGCGATGCTTTTGGCAAACTCGATCATTTGCGGGACGTAGTCGGTGGCGATCGACCATTTGGTCGGCTGACGGATGTTGAGCGCCTTGATGTCGGCCCAATACGCCTCGGTATAATGGCGCGCGATATCCCAGATCGATTGCGCCTTTTCCGCCGCCATCTTTTCCATTTTGTCCTCGCCCGCATCAGCATCGTCGGTCAGGTGGCCGACATCGGTGATGTTGATGATATGGGTGAGCTTGTAGCCCTTGTAGCTCAGCACCCGCCCCAGCGTGTCGGCAAAGACATAGGCGCGCATGTTGCCGATATGCGGATAATTATAGACCGTCGGCCCGCAGGTATAGACGCGCGCCTCGCCCGGATGGACGGGCTGGAAGGGCTCCAGTTGACGGGTTAGACTGTTGAACAGTTTGAGGTCGGACATGCCATGCGCATTGGGGATTGAAAATTGCCTCGTCAACTCTTCACCGCAGCCCTGAGCCTGTCGAAGGGCGCTTATCGGCCTTGGCGTTTACCTTGAGACGCCCTTCGACAGGCTCAGGGCTGCGGTTTTCAATCCAGGCTCAAAACCCCTCCCAGCTCACCGCTTCCTCCAGCGGCGCCCTTGGCACGGGGAAATTGTTCACCGGCGCCTGCGCGTCGCGATAGCCGATGGCCACCCCGCAGAAAAAGATATGGTCATCAGGAATGGCGAAACATTGCCGAATTTGCAGGGTGTAGATCGCCCAGGCTTCCTGGAAGCAGCAGTCCAGCCCTTCCTCGCGCAGCAGCAGCGCGACCGTCTGCAGCCACATGCCGATATCCGACCATTGCGGCGGGCCCATATAACGCGGGGTGTGGACCAGCATCAGGACGGGGGCATCGAAGGCGCGGAAGTTGCGCGCGAACCACATCAATCGCGCCATCTTGTTGTCGCGCGGAATATCGAGCGCGGCGTACATCGCCTCACCCACGCCGAAGCGGCGCTCCTTGTAGGCGCCGTCGAGTTCGGGCGGATAGACAGCATATTCGGGCTTGTGCGCTGCCGGCCCTTGCGGGAGGACTTCGGCCACCGCCGCGAGCAGTTTTCTGAGCGGCTCGCCCGTCGCGACAATCGCGTTCCACGGCTGCGTATTGCCACCTGAGGGAGAGCGCTGCGCGGTTTCCAGCACCCGCTCCAGCACAGCCTTGTCCACCGGCTTATCGAGAAATTCGCGGACAGAGCGGCGGCTGATTACTGCTTCGGTGACGTTCATGGGGGCCAGCTCTCCAGCAAATTTAATCGTTCGATTAAATCATGCCACGGGCTGAGCGAAAGGCAAGCCTATTCCTTGCTCGATGGATCGTTGCTTTTGGAAATCAGCGAATAGACATGCGTAATCGCATTCGAGGCCATCTTCGTGGCGTCTGCAGCATAGTCTGATATCTGGGTAGCGGTCGATGCCGCAACATTTCGGGTGCCCGCAGCTGTAGTAGTCAGCTTCAAGCCGATGTTGTCACTGACTGCTCCGGCGGCAACAACGGCATTGTTGATGCCGACAATTACATTGTCACTTAGCGATTTAGTGATTGCGGCAATGCTTGTTCCGAACTGCGTCGCATATTCCACAACATATCCACGCAGCTTCTTGATCAACTCACTGTTGAGCATCGACGCCAGGCACGAGATTGCGAAGGCCAAGATCGATTTAATCAACTCACGCCCGATGCTCAGCCCTGTTTCGAGCTTGTTCAAGAAATCCTCCCGTTCGGCTTCACTTAGCGCGTTGTAACCAAAATAGATCGCACCCATTGCAGCGCATGTTGCCGCAGCCGGATTCATGCCGATGGCAGCCGTGCCTACGGTCTTCGCCGCGCCCAGCGGATTGCCGAGCATCAACTGGCCAGCCGCAATCACTGCTACCGGCGCAACGTAACCCAAGCCGTATCCCACTGTCACAGCTTCAAGCACACGGCCCGTCCGGGCAATCATTTCATTATCGGATGTTTGCATCGCGCCAACATGGCCGGTGAAAAAGCTTGAAAGCGCTTTGCTGGACACTGCGCTGGCACCATAGGATAGCGCAAGATCAGCAGCCATTTTTCCGGCGCGCGTTGCCACTGTTGCGATCACCATTGGTTGTTACTCATCGTCAAACAAACTCGCCAGTTGCTCGATCATAGTGCCGCCCAGTTGCTCGGCATCCATGATGGTGACGGCGCGGCGGTAGTAGCGGGTGACGTCGTGGCCGATGCCGATCGCGACCAGTTGCACCGGGCTGCGGCTTTCGATCATCTCGATCACGCGGCGCAGATGCTGTTCGAGATAGCCGCCATGGTTGACCGACAGGGTGGAATCATCGACCGGCGCGCCGTCCGAAATCACCATAAGGATGCGGCGGTCTTCGGGGCGGGCGATCAGGCGGTTGTGCGCCCAGAGCAGCGCCTCGCCATCGATATTTTCCTTGAGCAGCCCTTCGCGCATCATCAGGCCGAGGTTGCGGCGCGCATGGCGCCACGGCTCGTCGGCCTTTTTGTAGACGATGTGGCGCAGATCGTTGAGGCGGCCGGGCATTGCGGGGCGACCGGCGGCGAGCCAGTCCTCGCGCGATTGTCCGCCCTTCCATGCGCGGGTGGTGAAGCCGAGGATCTCGGTCTTCACGCCGCAGCGTTCCAATGTGCGCGCCATGATGTCGGCGCTGATTGCGGCAATCGAAATCGGGCGTCCGCGCATCGAGCCTGAATTGTCGATCAGCAGCGTGACCACGGTGTCGCGGAATTTGATGTCGCGTTCGACCTTGTAGCTGAGCGAACTGCCCGGGGAGACCACGATGCGGGCGAGGCGGGCGGCATCGAGCAGGCCTTCCTCCTGGTCGAAATCCCAGCTGCGGTTCTGCTGCGCCATCAGGCGACGTTGCAGCCGGTTGGCGAGCCGGGTGACCGCGCCCTGCAGGCCCGCAAGCTGCTGGTCGAGATAGGCGCGAAGCCGGTTCAGTTCATCCTCGTCGGCAAGGTCGGTGGCGCCGACGATTTCGTCATATTTGGTCGTCCAGCTCTTGTAATCGCTTTCGGGCAGGTGATCCCAGTTGCGGCGCTGCGGGTTGACGGGCTGCATCCCGTCCTCGCCCATCTCGCCGTCGCCATCTTCCATGTCGTCCATCTGCGACTGGTCGTAATCGGCTTCGGTTTCCTCGCCTTCGCCCTCTTGCGGTTCGCCGCGCGCCTCTGCCTGGCCTGCTTCGCCCTGGCTGTCGTCCTCGCTCTCGCCGTCCTGCTCCTGCTCCTCTTCGGATTCGTCTCCGCCTTCGTCGGCCTCATTGGGTTCGATCTCGCCCTCAGTCAGGTCGAGATGTTCGAGCATGGTCTGGGCGAGCGAGGCAAAGGCCGCCTGATCGTCGAGCGCAAGCCCCAGCGCGTCAAGATCGCTCCCGGCTTTCTCCTCGATCCAGCTGCGCAGCAGGTCGACGCCCTGCGCGGCATTGTCCGGCACCGGCTGGCCGGTCAGCCGTTCGCGCACGATCAGCGCAAGCGCGGTCGAGATCGGCACTTCCTCTGCCGCCTGCGCACGCGAGATCGGGTCGGTGCGCAGCCGCATTTCGAGCGCATGGGTGAGGTTGCCTTTCACCCCCGCCATCGCGCGCGATCCCAGCGCCTCTATCCGCGCGGTTTCGATGGCGTCGAAGGCGGCACCTGCCATCGCCTCGTGCGGGCGCAGCACGGCATGGCGGGCAGCATCGTGATGTTTCAGGCGCAGCGCAAAACTGTCCGCAAAGCCCCGCGCTTCGGCGATCTGTTCAGGCGGCAACGAACGGCCGGGCATCGGCACCCGGAAATTCTTCCCCGCCTGCACCGGCGCGTCGGCGGTGAAGGCCAGCTCGATCTCCGGATCGTGCGCAATTGCGCGCGAAGTACCGGTCAGCACCTGCTTGAACTGTTCGAGGGGGGAGTTGTCAGCCATGTCCGATTCAGGGCCTTACCCGCAATTGCCATGCCCGCAAGCGTTCAATTGCATTTGAACACCAGCAGCTCATTGGGCTGTTGTGGCAGCAACTGCCGGACAGCCGCGTTCATCGAAGCCACCTTTTCGAGCATCGCGGGATCGGCCGAGCAGCTTTTCACATCATATTGCTTTCGCGCCGCACGCGCCTTCTGCATCGCTTCGGAACCCAGCAAATGCCGTTCGATCCGGTAGGTGCTGCTATCGGGCTGGAAACTGGTGACGGAGACCTGCGCTTCGCTGTTCGGCACGAAGCTGCGCACCCAGCGACCGGCCTCTTCGGCATATTGGGTGCGCCCGTTGACGCAGCCCGAGCCGGTCCATTCGAAGGGCACATCGGCGGTGTCGGACACGGTGATGCGGCTGCGGCTGCGGTCGATCACGCAGGTCAGCCTGCCTTCGCGCGCCATTTTTGCAGGCGCTGCAGGGTCTTCGGTACCGGTCAGGCGGGCTTTGGTGCGTTCGTCGACCTCGGCAAAATTCGGCCGGGTAAACCAGGTGAGTAGCGCGGCAATCACCATCACGGCTGCGGCACCGCCGGCAAGCTTTGCCTGATCGCGCCTGTCCCTTTCGAGCAATTGCCAACTGGTGCCGGCAGCGCCCAAGGCCAAAAAGATCAGGATTACGGTCAGCATCGACCGGTTATCGCGCGATTCGATAATGTCATATTCGGCCCGCCGCCGCGCTTCGGCGAAACTTTTGCTGCGCGCACTTTCCGCCAACCGGTTTTCCTCGTCGATACGCGCTTTTTCGGCGGCGGCGCGCTCGGCCTCGGCGCGGCTCATTTCGGCGCGCGACAGGCATTCGGCATCGACGCTGCGAAAGCTGACATTGTTGCGGCGCAGGAAAGCGGCGGCTTCGCGCTGCGCGACAGCGAAAAAGAACTCCGCATCGCTGCCATTCGAAAGGCTGCCAAAGCTGTTGACGCCAAGCACGCGTCCGCAGGCGTCGACCAGCGGCCCGCCGCTATTGCCGCCGCCAATTGCCGCCGTGTGCAGCAAGGTTTCAAAATCCTTGGCCGATCGCCCGCCCGAAATATTGCCGCGGGTTTTGACGGGCGTCTGCGGGCGCAGCACATCCGCCATGTTCAGGCCTTGCGCAATATCGACCCCCCCCGGATAGCCTATCGCAAAAACATCGGCGCCATCGCCCACCGGGCCGCTGAAAAAGGTGGCGGGGGTCAGGCGCTTGCCGTCGTTGAGCGCAATCAGGGCCAGATCGTTGCGCGGCGATCGGTCGACCACCTCTGCCGCAATCGCCTCGCCGCCGTCCGACGGGACGATCACGATACGAATGGCACCATCATATTCCTCTTCGGAAACAACATGGGCGTTGGTCAGCACCTTGTTGGGCGCGACAACGATGCCCGATCCATGGCCAATCGGCGTGTCGCCGCCCGATGCCGGGAAAACGACCACGCGAACGACGCTGCGGCTGGCGGCTGCTATGTCTTCGGGGTCGGCATGGGCGGCCGATGAAAGGATCAACGCCATGATCGTAACAAAAAGGCCGGTCAAACTAAGCCGCACGCGAATCTCCCTTAGGCCCCTGATGGCCTTCGACCATATTTATGCCTTTGGTTCAATCGAGAGCGTTGGCAATTCCCCTTCCTTCTACGGAGGAGTGTCCCGATAGGGACAGTCCCTTGCCTTTACTGCCGCCTCGGCTGTTCCTCACGCGGTTGCACATTCACGCCATCGCGTCCGATGGTAACGTCCAGCGGAACGCCTTCGATCTGCCCGCTGACGGTCACGCCCTTGCCCGGATCGACGCGCACTTCGGTGCCGTTGATGTTGACGGGCAACTCTGGAATGTCCGGCAGGTCGAGCGGTTCGATCGGGCCTTCGGGATCGGGCTCTACGGCAAGCTTCGGCTTGGGCCTTGCGCCTGCGCCCTTGACCGCCTGACCCATGAAATCGCGCCAGATGCGTGCGGGCAGGCCGCCGCCGGTCATGTTCCTCAGCGGGGTATTGTCATCATTGCCGATCCACACGCCGACCACCAGATCGCCCGCAAAGCCGATGAACAGCGCGTCGCGATAGTCCTGGCTGGTTCCCGTCTTGCCATAGGCCGGGATCGAGAGCCGCGCCGCGCGTCCGGTGCCCTGATTGACCGTTGCGCCCAGCAATTCCAGCATCGCCTTGTGCTGGGCGTTGCTGAAGCTGCGCTGCGCCGACAGCAGCCAGCCAAACCAGCCTTCGTCCTCCGCGACAAAGGCGCGCGGTTCGACCGGCCATTTATTCCCGGCGACGCCCGCATAGGCAGAGGTCAGTTCGAGCAAGGTCATCCCCGAGCTGCCCAGCGCAAGGCTGGCGTCGCGGGTCAGCGGGCTTTGCACACCCAGATCCTTGGCCGCGCGCGCCACCGCGCTATAGCCGAGCTGGTCATACAACCGCACTGCGACGACATTGCTGGATTGTGCGAAAGCCTGCTTCAGGGTGATTTCGCCGCGATAGCGGTCGCTATAGTTTTTGGGGCGATAGGCCCCTTCGGTTATCGGGCTGTCGTCGACCTTGCTGTCCGGCGTCATCCCGCTGCGCAGCGCTGCGGTATAAACAAACAGCTTGAAGGTCGAACCCGGCTGGCGTTTCGCCTGCGTCGCCCGGTTGAACGGGCTGTCTTTGTAGCTTTTGCCGCCGACCATCGCCACGACCTCGCCATTGGGGCGCATCGCGACCAGTGCGACTTGGGCTTTGCCCAGTGGCGCGCGCGCGATGACGTTGCGCGCAATATTCTGCAGCCGCGAATCGAGCGTGGTGCGGATGACCTGATCCGAATAGCCGGTTTCGGCATCGAGCCGCGCCTGCGGCATCGCCCAGTCGGCAAAATAGGTGCCGGTAGGCAGCGTTTCTTTATATCGGACATCGATCCGAGCAATCGGCGTGGCATCGGCCTTGGCCTCGCTTATTGCGCCGGTTGCAACCATCGCGTTCAAAACCAGCTTTGCACGCTTGGCTGCGCGCTGCGGATTGCGCGTCGGGGCGAGGCGATTGGGAGCCTGCACCAGCCCAGCCAGCATCGCCGCCTGTGAAAGCGTCAGATTTTCGGGCTTGCGATAGAAATAGTGCATCGATGCAGCACGCAGGCCGTAGATATTGTCGCCGAAATAGGCGTTCGACAGATAGCGTTCGAGGATCTCGTCCTTGGTCAGCCATGCCTCCAGCCAGAAAGCGATCAGCGCCTCGCGCGCCTTGCGCGTCAGGCTGCGCTCGGGCGTCAGAAAGGTGAACTTCGCGAGTTGCTGGGTAATCGTGCTGCCGCCCTGTTTCAGCCCGCTGCCAAAGCTGTTGCTCCACAGCGCGCGGGCAATGCTGCGCGGATCGACGCCCCAGTGCGAATAAAAACGCCGGTCCTCGATCGACAGGAAGGCCTGCACGACGTGCGGCGGCAGTTTTTCAACTTCAACCGGTTTGTCGACAATGGCGCCGTTGCGGGCAATCGGCGTGCCATCCCATGCCAGCAGGGTGATGCGCGGCGGGGCAATCGGCTGCAGCGATTTGGAAAGCGGTGCAGTGATGGTGAGCCAGAAGACGATGAGGATGAACAGCAGCAGCAGGCCCGCACCGGCACGGGTGAACCACCACCAGCGGGTCTTGCCGAGCAGCCATTTTTTCGCAGGATCGACAGCTGGCGATCCGGCAGGCGCAGCGGTTTCCCACGGCTTGGCTTCGCCGGGAAACATCCCGGCATAGGCACGGTCGAATGCCGCCAGCCTGCTGTCGATGTCAGTGGGGGTAGGGGTTTTGGATCGCCGGAAGAACATCGATATGCTGTGTTATAGAAATAAGACGGTTAAAGGTAGAGCAAAAATAAGCTTACAGGAAGCTGTATGGATTTTCTCCCCTCCCGCTTGCGGGAGGGGAGAAGCCGTCAGTTCATAAAAAGCTGTATGGATCGACATCCACCCCCACACGCACGCCGCGCGGGAATTCGAGGCCGCCGAACCACTCGCGCATGATATTCTGCAATTCGACCGAGCGCTGGGCATGAACCAGCAGCCGTTGCCGGTGCCTGCCGCGCAGCATCGCCAGCGGGGCCGGGGCGGGGCCATAGACGTGCATGCCTTCAATTTCGGGTGCCGAACCGCCGATGGCGCGCGCGGCTTCGATGGCCTCGCGCTCGTCTTCCGAACTGATGATGATCGCGGCAAAGCGGCCAAAGGGCGGGGCACCGGCGCGGCGGCGTTGAGCGGTTTCGGCGTCGTAAAAGGCATCCCGATCCCCTTCGACCAGCGCGGCGATCACGGGGTGCGAAGGATTACGCGTCTGGATGAACACCTCGCCGGGCTTCTCCGCACGACCGGCGCGACCGGCGGCCTGTGCGATCTGCTGGAAGGTGCGCTCTGCCGCGCGCAAATCGCCGCCTTCAAGGCCGAGATCGGCATCGATCACACCCACCAGCGTCAGGTCTGGAAAGTGATAGCCCTTGGTCACCAACTGCGTGCCGATGATGATGTCGACCGCCCTGTTTTCGACCAGCGCGACAAATTCTGCCGCCTTTTCGGGCGACCAGAGCGTGTCGGACGTCGCGACGATGGTGCGTGCTTCGGGGAACATGCGCTGCACCTCGTCGCTAATGCGCTCTACTCCGGGGCCGCAAGGGACAAGGCTGTCTTCGGCGCTGCATTCGGGGCAGGCGTCAGGCGGGGGCATCACATGGCCGCAATGGTGGCAGGCAAGGCGGCGGACAAGCCGGTGCTCGACCATCCATGCGGTGCAGTTCGGGCATTCAAACCGGTGCCCGCAATTGCGGCACAAGGTGAGCGGCGCATAGCCACGCCGGTTGAGGAACAGCAGGCTCTGCTCGCCACGTTCGAGCCGTTCCTCCAGCGCCTTGAGCAGCGTCGGGGCAATCCAGTGGCCGCGCTCGGGCTGGTCGTGCGTCAGGTCGATCGCCTCGATCCTGGGCATCTTCGCAGCGCCGAAGCGGGAGGGGATTGCGAGGCCTGTATAGCGCCCGATGCTCACCATGTGGCGGCTTTCGAGCGCGGGTGTCGCGCTGGCCAGTACGACGGGGAAGCCCTCGAACTTGCCGCGCATCACCGCAACGTCGCGCGCGTGGTAGCGCACGCCGTCCTCCTGCTTGAAGCTGATCTCATGCGCCTCGTCGACGACGATCAGCCCCGGATTGGCAAAGGGCAGGAACAGCGCCGAGCGCGCGCCCGCGACGACCTGCACCCGCCCCTCCGCCACGCCTCGCCAGACGCGGCGGCGCTGCGACTGTTTCATCCCCGAATGCCAGGTCGCAGGCTCCACCCCGAAGCGCGCTTCAAAGCGCTGCAGGAAGGGCTGGGTAAGGGCGATTTCAGGAAGCAAGACAAGAACTTGCTTGCCATAGTTTAGAGCTTCTGCGACTGCCTCAAAATAGGTTTCTGTCTTGCCCGATCCGGTCACGCCATCGAGCACAATGGGTTCGAACCGGCCCGCCTTCACCGCATCCCGCATCACCCCTGCGGCTGCTTCCTGTAGCTCAGATAGTTCTGGATGATGATGCCCCGGATCGGGCGCAGCAAAGGGCGCATCGATGCTGACCGTCACCGGCTCCAGCGCGCCTGCTTTCACCAATCCACGGATCACGCCTTCGCTGACACCCGCCTGCTCGGCCAGTTCGCGCACCAGCCCCTGCGCATCGACCAATGCGTCGAGCGCGGCTGCCCGTTGCGGAGTCAGCCGGGCCGGTTCGATGCCCGATGGCCGATATTCGGTGACCGTCCCTCCCGCCGACAATGCGGCAGATGACGACAAAACCATCCGCAAAACGGCGGCATGGTTCGAAAGATAATAGTCCGCTACCCAGTCAACCAGCCGCCGGAGGCCGGTGCGGATTGGCGGCACATCGACAAGCTCCAGCACATTGCGCAGGCGATGTTCCTCGACCGCTTCATCGCCGAACACACCTTCATCCCAGATAACGCCGACCATCTTGCGCGGGCCGAGCGGCACCACGACCACCGATCCGACATCGGCGTTCATCCAGTCGGGCAGGCGATAGTCGAGCGGCCCGATCACCTGCGTCAACAGCACCACGCGCACGCGTTTGCCAGAGGGTCGGGGGCGATTCATCTGGCGGATATAGGATGTGGTTGCCGCCCAGTCATCCTCCCCATCGCAAGTTGATGCGGAGGAACCAAATGCCCAACCCGTTCATGGTAGAGTCGGAAACATTCTGATATTCGAGCGCTTTAGGGTTTTGGGAGGAGTCGCTTGATGTCGATATTGTTCGAACGCCGCCAGATTTTGCTCGCCGGCGCAGCAGGTGCCACGCTCGCATTGCCCGGTTGCGCAGCCGGGCCGCGCTATAGCCTGGCCGAAGTGATCCGGCGGCTTTTGACGCTTGCCTCGCAAAATGCCTTTGCGCTTTTGCTCCAGCCGGGCGGCTTTTGGGACAGTTCGGTGGCGCGCATTGCCTTGCCGGACCGGTTGGGCGGCGGACGGGGGACGACCATCCTGTCGGCGGTCCTGCAAAGTCAGTCCTTCCGCGACCGGCTCCAGCGCCAGCTCAATCGTGCCGCCGAAAAGGGGGCGGAGCGCGCCGCGCCATTGATTGCAGACACGATCCGCATGGTCAGCATCGAAGCCGCCGATCAAATCGTGCGCGGCGGCCCGCAAGCCGCGACGCAGTTCCTTCGCGGAAAAATGGGCGTTGCGCTGTTCGACGCCATGCTGCCGGGCATATCCGAAGGGTTGCGTTTCTTCGACGATCAGGTGATCAACCGCGCGGTCCAGTCGGTCACCGGCTTCGACATTGCGGCGCTTGGGCAGGATATCACGCGCAAGACCGACGATGCCATCTGGGCTGCCATCGGGCTTGAAGAGGAAGGCATCCGTGCCAATCCGCAAAAGACCAACGATCCGATGCTGATCGCTGTCTTTGGTCTGCTCCGATAGCCCCCGGAAACGCAATATAGCGCTGTCCAAAGGTGGCGGCTTTTGCCTATAGGCATGGAAGTGATTCCAACCGCATTTAGAGAGCTGCGTACCCATGAAATTCTTCGCCGACACCGCCGAAATCGCCGACATCAAGGAACTGGCCGCCACAGGCCTGCTTGATGGCGTCACGACCAACCCGTCGCTGATCATGAAGTCGGGCCGCGATTTCATGGAAGTCACCAAGGAAATCTGCGGGCTGACCGATGGCCCTGTATCCGCCGAAGTCGTCGCGCTCGATCATGCGACGATGATGAAAGAGGCCGAGGTGCTGCGCAAGATTGCCGACAATGTCTGCATCAAGGTACCGCTGACCATCGACGGCCTCAAAACCTGCAAGGCGCTGACCAGCGATGGCACGATGGTCAATGTGACGCTGTGCTTTTCGGCCAATCAGGCGTTGCTGGCGGCGAAAGCGGGGGCGACCTTTGTTTCCCCCTTTGTGGGTCGCCACGACGACAATGGTTTCGACGGCATGCAACTGATCAGCGATATTCGCCTGATTTACGACAATTATGATTTCGGCACCGAAATCCTCGTCGCCAGCGTGCGCCACGGTATCCATGTTCTCGAAGCGGCAAAGATCGGTGCCGATGTGATGACCGCGCCGCCCTCGGTGATCAAGGGGCTGTTCAAGCATGTGCTGACCGACAAGGGCATCGAAGGCTTTCTGGCGGATTGGGCCAAGACGGGTCAGGCCATCGGATAACCCCGCCAAAGATCAATAGCTGTATGGAATGGAAAGGCGGGCAAGCCTAGATTCATCGTCCAAGGACCGGGTTGACCGGCAGGAGGAACAGAATGAACAAGCCCGAAATGGTGTTTCCCATCGCGCACATTCATTATGATGACGAGATTGACGATAGCGGCAAGCTTGTCGTTCCCGATGAGGTACTCGACGCGATCAAGACGCTGATTCGCTGGACGGGGGATGATCCTCGCCGTGAAGGGCTGCTGGATACGCCCCGCCGCGTCGGTCGAGCCTGGCGCGAATATTGCGCGGGCTATGCCGAAGATCCCGCGCATCACCTGTCGCGCACCTTTGAAGAGGTTGGCGGCTATCACGAGCTGGTGCTGCTCAAGGACATTCCATTCCAGTCGCATTGCGAACATCATATGGCGCCGATCATCGGCAAGGCATCGATCGCCTATATGCCGACCGATCGCGTGGTCGGCATTTCAAAGCTGGCACGCGTCCTCCACGGCTTTGCCCGCCGCCTGCAGGTGCAGGAACGGCTGACGGCAGAGGTTGCCAATTGCATCTGGGACAATCTGAAGCCCGAAGGCGTCGCGGTGGTGATCGAGGCGCAACATGGCTGCATGACCGGGCGCGGGGTGAAGGTGCATGGCGTCAACATGATAACCTCCAAATTGCTGGGCTGCTTCCTCGACGATACGCGCAGCCGCAAGGAAGTGATGAGCCTGATGGGCTATTGAGACGGCCGGATGCGTCGGTAAGCGAGGTCCAATCCAAGTTCGTCATTCCCGCGAAGGCGGGAATCCATCGCCTGCCGTTGAAATTTACAGGTCGGGTGATGGACCCCCGCCTTCGCGGGGGTGACGAGTGTCTAAAAATCGGTCTTAACCGCGACAATTTACGAGGCCTCGCTCTTCCCCCTTCGTCACAATGCCGGTAAGCTATTGCGTTCGAGGGGAAAGTCTTGGCCGAACAACCGCATCATCCCGAATATCTGGTGGAACGGCTCGCGGTCGGCACGCTTGACCGGTTGCTGAACCTCTTGTTCGCGCGCCCGGTGCAGGCGGTGGCGATGGTGTTTTTCATCGTCTCGCTGATCGGTGCGGGCGCGCTCAGTCTCCCGCTCGCGACCGAAAGCGGGCACCCGGTGCGCTTTGTCGATGCCTGGTTCACCGCCGTATCTTCGCTGTGCATCACCGGCCTCACGGTCTTCGATGTGGCGAGCCACTGGTCCGCCTTTGGCGAGACGGTGATTCTCGGGCTTGTCCAGATTGGCGGGCTTGGCATCATGTCAGCATCGGTGCTGATTGTCGCGATGTTCAGCCGCACCATGGGCTTTGGCATCCGGCGCGGGCTGGCGGCGGAAAATAGCGGCATCACCCCCGGCAATGTCCGCCCGCTGCTGCGCCTCATCATCGGCTTTACCATGGCGGTCGAAGCCGCGCTTGCCATCTGGCTGCTGTTCTGGCTCGTTATCGGGCACGGCTTTGCCGTCGATGATGCGCTGCGCCACGCCGCCTTTATGGCCATCGCCTCGTTCAACAATGCGGGGATGACGCTGTGGCCAGACAATCTGATGGCCTTCCGTTCCGACTGGCTGTTCCTCGTTCCGGTGATGGCAACCATCATGGTCGGAAGCATCGGTTATCCCGTGTTCCGCGATCTCTGGACGCAGCGGGGCTGGCGGCGGATCAGCCTGCACGGGCGGCTGACGCTGCTCGGTTTTGCGATCCTGCTGGCCGGGGGAACGGTGCTGTTCATCATCCTCGAATGGAACAATGCGGCGACGATGGGGGCGATGCCGGCGCACGAACATATCCTCAACGGCCTGTTCCTTTCGGTCACTGCGCGCACGGCGGGTTTCAACACCGTCGATACCGCGGCGCTGACCGACCAGTCGTTGATGCTCGCCTCCTTCCTGATGTTCATCGGCGGAGGCAGCGCGGGGACGGGCGGGGGCATCAAGGTCGGCACGGCGATGATCGTGCTGCTGATCGTCTGGTCCGAAATCCGCAGCAAGCCCGATGTGGAGGCCTTTGGCCGCCGTATCGGCGATCATAACCAGCGCCGCGCGGTGGCGGTCGTCGTGCTCGGTGCCGTGCTGGTGATGGGCATGGGCTATCTGCTGGTGGCGCTTTCGCCGCATCTGCAGCCGCGCGAGGTGATGTTCGAGACGATTTCGGCCTTTTCGACCACCGGGCTTTCCACTGGCATCACCGCGCAATTCACCGATCCGGGCAAATATCTGCTGATCTTCCTGATGTTCGTTGGCCGTGTCGGCCCGATCACGCTGTTTGCAGCGTTGGCCACGCGCGGCAAACCGGTCTTCTATCATTACCCCAAGGAGGAGGTTCTCATTGGCTAGGAAAGCGAAAAATGCCGAAAAGAAAAGCGTCGCGGTTATCGGCCTTGGCCGCTTTGGCGAGGCCGTCGCGCTGCGGCTCGTCGCGCTGGGGCATGAGGTAATCGGCATCGATGAACGCGCCGAAATCGTCCAGAAACTGGCGGATGAGATGCCGCATGTGGTGCAGGCGGATTCGACCGATACCGATGCCTTGCGCGCGCTGGGCGTGAACGAGGTCAATTATGCCGTGGTCGCGATCGGCGCGAGCCTTGAAGGCAGCGTGCTGTCGGTCCTCGCGCTGCAGGAACTGGGCATCAGGGATATCTGGGCCAAAGCCTCTACCCGCCAGCACGGTCTGATCCTGACGCGGCTGGGCGTATCGAAGGTGGTCTTTCCGGAGGCTGACATGGGCCGCGCTTTGGCGGAGCAATTGTGCGGGGCTTGAGGGAAGAGCGCGCCCGTTAGCGGCAGAAAGATTTGTTCACACGAAGACACGAAGGCACAAAGAAATAGCGCCTGCGCGAAGCGCATTTCACTATCGAAACATGCGGTTTTTCGGTCCGGTTGCAGTGATGAGCCGGCTTCGCCGGAAGCCCGACCTCTTCGTGCCTTCGTGTGAACCATTATCATCGCCACCTTTGACCCCAGCACTTTATCATCGGGATCGCACCACAAAGCCGGGAGGGTGAGAACAGCCCACCACCGTTCGCACCAACAAAAAGGCCGCCCGGCGCGTGGCGGGGCGGCTCTTTGTTTGTGGCTGCGACAGCAAAGTTGCTGGCCCACCCCCAACCCCTCCCGCATGCGGGAGGGGAGAGATGGATCAGGCTTCTTCCTCGCCGGCGTCGGCCGAAAGACCTTCGGCGGCCTTGGCGGCGGCCTGTTCTTCTTTCAGCTTTTCGATGCGCGCGGCATCGGCGGCATCGGCTTCGTCGGCGGCGGCTTCGCGGGCTTCGGCCATTTCGATGGCCTGGGCAGCGAGTTCGGCCTGTTCGTCTTCGAACATCTGGTCGATGACGTTGACGCCGTCCTTCTGCAGCTCGGCCTCGTCGTCCGAACGCGCGACGTTGACGGTGATGGTCACCGAAACTTCGGGGTGCAGCACGACGCGAACGTCGAACACGCCGAGCGTCTTGATCGGGCGTTCGAGAACGATCATCGCCTTCGAAACCTTGGCGTCCTGTGCGTTCAGGCCGTCGACAATGTCCTTCACCGAAACCGAACCGTAAAGCTGGCCGGTGTTCGAAGCGGCGCGGATCAGGACGATCTGCTTGCCTTCGACATTGGTGGCATGCTTTTCGGCATCGCCGCGACGGTTGGCATTGTCTGCCTCGATCTTCGCACGATTGGCTTCGAAAACCTTGCGGTTGGCTTCGTTGGCGCGCAGCGCCTTCTTGTTCGGAAGCAGGTAGTTGCGGGCATAGCCGTCCTTCACGGTGACGAGGTCACCGATGTGGCCCAGCTTTTCCACGCGTTCCAGCAGGATGATTTCCATGGGGTCTTCTCCTTACTTCACGACATAGGGCATGAGGCCAAGGTGGCGCGCACGCTTGATGGCCTGGCTCAGTTCGCGCTGCTTCTTCGCCGAAACGGCGGTGATGCGCGAGGGGACGATCTTGCCGCGTTCAGAGACATAGCCCTGCAGCAGACGGGTATCCTTATAGTCGATGCGCGGAGCATCCTTGCCCGAAAAGGGGCACGACTTGCGGCGACGGAAAAACGGACGTGCCATCGATCAAATCTCCTCTTGAGCACGGGGAGCGCGGGCTTCGCGATCACCACGGTCTGGGCGATCCCCACGGTCGGGGCGGGGGCCACGGTCAGGGCGGTCGCCAAAGCCACCGCGATCACCACGGTCGCTGCGTTCCTGCTTGCGCATCATCACCGACGGGCCCTTTTCGTGCTCGTCGACGCGAACGGTCATGTAACGGATCACATCTTCGTTCATGCGGGTCTGGCGTTCCAGCTCGGCGACGGCATCGCCCGACGCGTCAAGGTCGAGCATCACGAAATGCGCCTTGCGGTTCTTCTGGATCTTGTAGGCCAGGCTGCGAAGGCCCCAGGTTTCGGTCTTCACGACCTTGCCCTGATTCTCTTCGACGATCTTGGTGGCATTTTCAGCCAGCGCATCTACCTGTGCCTGAGACAGGTCCTGACGCGCCAAAAAAACATGCTCGTACAACGGCATGGGCGTCTTCCTTTTCCTTGCCGATCGCTGACGCCGCCCCATGCGAACGCCCCTCCGGCTTTCTTGTTTCACCCGGGAAGCCCCGGGCGAAGGCGCGCCATTACGCGCAGTGGCGCGGAAATGCAAGGGGATTGCAGGATTATTGCGGCGTCTTGTTCTCGATCCGGTCGAGCGCGGGCAGGGCGGTGACGCCGCCGCGCGATAGCCATGCGATCAGCGCTTCCAGATCGGTCGGGCCGACTGCCGGGCTGGTACCTTCCTTGAACAGCGAAAAGGCATCGCCGCCGTTGGAGAGAAAATCGCTGACCGTGACGCGATACGATGCGGCATCGTCCAGCGGCGTTCCGTTCAGCGTCGCGAACACCACGCGCTGGCCGATGGGGCGCGAGAGATCGAAACCGAAGCGGAAAGCCGACGAGGGTGAAAGCACGCGGACCCAGGCGGGATCGTTGAACTGCTGTTCAAGCAGGTCGCGTATCTGCTTTCCGGTCATCGTCTTGGTCACCAATGTGTTGCCAAAGGGTTGCGCTGCGAAAACCGAGCCGAAGGTGACCTTTCCGTTAGCCCCAGGCAGCACATCCGCACGCAATCCGCCGGGGTTCATGAAGGCGATCTGCGCACGGCCATTGTCCGGGCCTTCGGTCGCCGCCAGTTGCGCGTCGGCAATCAGATTGCCGAGCAGGCTTTCGCCGCTTTTGCCTCCATCGCGGGTTGCTGCGCCGGAGAGCGCGCCGACGATACGGCTTTCATCCGCCTTCGCCGCATCGCGATACCGGGCGACCAGTGCGGCGAGGTCTGCACGGGGCGCGAAGGTGGGGAAGCCTGCAACCAGCGGCACGGCACCGCGCGATCCGGCGAACGCCTCGCTTTGCACCACGATATTGCGCGCGGTTTTGGACAGGACTTTGCCCGATGCGGGATCGACCTTCAGATCGATGCCGGTCACCAGCCGCCCCTGCGATCCGGCGCTGGTCAAGAGGATCGGGCGGGCAGGATTGATATGGCTGTAATCGCAGACATAGCTCTGGTGCGTATGCCCCGAAACGACGACATCGACCGCCGGGTCGAGCCGGTCGAGGATCGGGAGCAGCGTGCCCGAAACCCCGTCGCATTTGGGGTTGTTGATATCGCCGCTGTTGCTGGCGCCTTCGTGGATCAGCACGACGATGACATCGGCGCCTGCGGCCTTCAATTGCGGAACCAGCGCGTTGGCGGTGTCGGCCTCATCGGCGAAATGGATGCCCCGGATGCGGTTCGCCGAAACCAGGTTGGCGGTGCCTTCCAGCGTCATGCCGATAAAGCCCACCGTCACCTGCGTCTTGCCGCTGCCGAACGTCTTGAGCGCATAGGGTGCGAACAGCGTGCTGCCATCGGGCCTTTTGGTGTTCGCCGCCAGCATCCGGAACTTTGCACCGGGGAAGGGTTTGTCGATGCGGCACGGCTCGGACTGCGTGAATTTTGCGCACCCGCCCGATTGCATCCGCTGCAATTCTTCGGTGCCGCGATCGAATTCGTGATTGCCGACCGCGTTGAATTCCAGCCCCGCCATGTCCATCGCCATGATCGAAGGTTCGTCGAGGAACAGCGAGGAGGAGAGCGGCGAGGCGCCGATCAGGTCACCCGCGCCGACCACGACATTGTGCGGCGCATCGGCCTTCAGCGAGTCGATGGCGGATGCCAGATAGGCGACACCGCCCGAAGGGATACGCACCTTCTCGCCCGCCGGGCCCAGCGCCTCGGTCGCGACGCGCGGCGGATCGAGATGGCCGTGGAAATCGTTGATGCCGATGATGCGGATATCGAGCGGCGCGGTCGCCTCGCTCGCCATGCGCGTGCTGGCGCATCCGGGAAGCGAAAGGACGGTCAGGGCAAGGAACAGCTTTTTCATCGCCAACCCATGGCAAAGTGGCATGACGGGTTCAAGTCAAAGCGCGGTAAATCAGACGCTGGCCTTGACGAGCCGGGCGAGCAGATCGGCGGCAAAGGCGCTCAGTGTATCGTCGCGTGCGCCCATGATGACGATGCGGTCCCCCGGCTGCGCCAGTTCGACGATGCGGTTGCCGCATTCCTCGCGGCTGGGGATATATTCGGCCTGCTTGCCCGCCGCAACCACGGCATCGGTGATCGACTGGCTGCCCAGTGTCTTGTCGACCGTGCCGCCGAAATAGACCGGATCGCACAGGATCAGATGATCGTCGCGGTTGAGGTGCCTCGCGAATACGGCGGCAAGTTCGCTCCCCATCACGCGGATCGGGCCATAGCCGTGCGGCTGGAAAAAGGCGATCACGCGCCCCGGAAACGCCTTCAGCGTCGCCAGCGTGGCGGCGGTCTTGTCCGGATTGTGACCGAAATCGTCGATCACGGTAATCCCGCCGGCAATGCCGACAATGTCGAACCGGCGCGCCAGCCCGGCAAAGCGTTCGACGCCGTGCACCGCCTGCGCCACCGGAACGTCAAGCGCGAGCGCGGCGGCAATCGCGGCGAGCGCGTTCGAGATATTGTGCCGCCCTGGCACCTGCAGCGTCACCGGCCAGATCTGCCCGTTGGCCTTCAGCGTGAAGCGGCTGCCGAGCGGCATTTCGACCACGTCCACCGCGCGCACATCGGCGCGGTCGGTAAAGCCGAAGCTGACGGCACCGGCCAGTGCCATCGGCGCGATCAGCGCGACGCTTTCGATATCGTCCGCGTTCCAGATCGTCTTTTTCGCAAGCCGGGCGAAATCGCCGAACAACTGCCGCAATTCATCGAGCGACTTGTGATCGAGGCTGATATTGTTGAGCACGGCGACTTCGGGCTGGAACAGCGCGATCGATCCGTCGCTCTCATCGACCTCCGACACAAATATGTCGCCATGGCCGACACGGGCGCTGGCAAAGGGCGTACCTTCGGAAACGAAATTCTTCATTACCCCGCCATTCATGATCGTCGGGTCCAGCCCGGCATCGGTCAATATCCAGCCGATCATGCCGGTGACGGTCGATTTGCCGCTGGTGCCGCCCACCGCGACCGAGCGCGGGGCGGCGTTGAACAGTTCGGCCAGCAGTTCGGCGCGCGTCATCCGCGCGCAGCCCAGTTCCTTCGCTTTGGCGACGTCGGGCACGCTGTCCTCGACGGCGGCGGATGCAATCAATATCTGGTCGGTGCTGTTGAGGCCGCTGCCGTCCTGCGGGAAAATCTCGATCCCGAGGCTCTTGAGCCATTCGAATTTCGGCGCCAGCCTGCCTTGGTCGAGTGCACGGTCCGACCCTGCGACCTGCGCCCCGCCATCGCGCACGATATTGGCCAGCGGCAACATGCCCGACCCGCCGATTCCACAGAAGAAATAGGATTTGTTTTTGTCCATCGTGCTCCGCTATTGCGCGGGGAAAGATTTGGCAATCAGCAAACACCCATTTCCGTTCGTGTCGAGCGAAGTCGAGACATTTGGAGCAGGCGTGTGATTTCCAGGCATCTCGACTTCGCTCGATGCGAACGGGCCTGGGGGAGGTTTTTAAAATGAAAATCGGCATTTGCGCGCCATCGACGCCCTTTACCCGCGAAGATGCGCAGAAGGTGATCGCCCTTGCCGCGCGGCATTATCCGCAGGCAGAGCTGGTCTTTCATGAACAATGCTTTGTCGAACAGGGGCATTTCGCAGGCAGCGATGCACAAAGGCTGGAGGCCTTTGTCGGCATGGCCAACGATCCGGCTTTCGATGCCATCTGGTTCGTGCGCGGTGGCTATGGCGCGTGCCGGATTGCAGAGGCGGCAGTCAAGCAACTCAAAGCCCCTGCCAAGACCAAGGCCTATCTGGGCTATAGCGATCAGGGCAATCTGCTAGCCGCGCTGTACAGGGCTGGGATCGGCTGGCCTGCGCATGGCCCGATGCCGACCGATATCCGGCGCGAAGGCGGTGAGTCTGCGGTGCTCCGCGCGCTCGGCTGGCTGGTCGATGGCGACGTGGCGGCGCTCGAACCGAACATGCAGAAAGGGCGGTCTTACGCCGCGTTCAACCTGATGACGCTCGCCATGCTTGCCGGAACGCCGCTGATGCCCGATCTTGCGGGGCATGTGCTGATGGTCGAGGAAGTGAGCGAATATCTCTATGCCTTCGACCGGGCGATGTTCAGCGTGACGACGCAGCTCAAAGCGCGCGGGATTGCCGGATTGATGCTGGGCCGGGTGTCGGACATTCCGGAAAATGACCGCCCTTTCGGCATCGATGCCGAAGCCATCGCGCGGCACTGGTGCACCAAAAATGGCATTGCATATCTGGGCCGCGCCGATATCGGGCATGACAGCGACAACAGGATCGTGCCCTTCGGCATGATCGCTTGAGAAACCAGCAGAAGGAATTTTCGATGCGGGCATTTGTTTTTCCGGGGCAGGGCAGCCAGTCGGTCGGCATGGGTAAGGCGCTTGCCGATGCAAGTCCGGTGGCGCTTGCCGTGTTTCAGGAAGTCGACGATGCGCTTGGCCAGAACCTGTTCCGGCTGATGTGCGAAGGGCCCGAAGCCGATCTGACGCTGACCGAAAACGCCCAGCCCGCAATCATGGCCAACGCCATCGCGACGCTGCGCGTGCTGGAAAGCGAAGGCGGCGTCACGCTTTCGCAAAAGGCGCATTTCGTGGCTGGTCACAGCCTTGGCGAATATAGTGCGCTTTGTGCTGCCGGTGCGCTCGATCTCGCGACGACGGCAAGGCTGCTCAAGCTGCGCGGGCAAGCGATGCAGGCGGCGGTGCCCGTTGGTGTCGGCGCGATGGCGGCCTTGCTCGGCGCCGATATCGAAAAGGCTGAGGCGCTCGCCGCAGCGGCTGCGCAAGGCGAAACCTGCACCGTCGCCAATGACAATGATCCAACCCAGGTCGTGATCTCCGGTCACAAGGGCGCGATCGAGCGCGCGATCGAGCTGGTGAAGGATCATGGCATCAAGCGGGGCATTTCGCTGCCTGTTTCCGCGCCGTTCCACTGCCCGCTGATGCAGCCTGCGGCAGACCGGATGGCAGAGGCGCTGGCAGGGACGGCGATCAACGCACCTCATGTCCCGGTGTTCGCCAATGTTGTTGCGGCGCCGGTTTCGGAGCCCGACGATATTCGCCGCCTGCTGGTCGAACAGGTAACCGGTCGCGTTCGCTGGCGCGAATCCGCGATTGCGATGCGCGATGCGGGTGTCAGCCATTTCTATGAATTTGGCGGCAAGGTGCTCTCGCCGATGATCAAGCGCAGCGCGGGCGACGAGGTCGCAACCACCAGCATCATTTCGATGGACGACATCGAAGCCGCTTTGAAGGAGCTTTAAGCCATGTTGCTGCAAGAACGAGACGGGTCGATCCTTACCATTACCCTCGACATGGCCGAAAAACGCAATCCGATTTCGGATGTCGGTGTCGTCGATGCGCTGTGCAATGCGTTTGAGGCGGCAGATCGCGATATTTCGGTCCGCTGTGTCATCCTGACGGGGGCGGGCACCGCCTTTTCGGCAGGTGGCGATCTGAAGCAGATGCGGCCCGACAGCGGTGGTCTGCGCTCCGCCAGCCCGGTCGAGACGCGGCGGAACTATAAATTCGGCATTCAGCGGCTGCCGCTGATGTTTCAGGCACTGGAAGTGCCGGTGGTTGCTGCGGTGAACGGCCATGCGATTGGCGCAGGGCTCGATCTGGCGACGATGTGCGACGTGCGCGTCGCGGCGGAAAGCGCGAAATTTGCCGAAAGTTTCGTCAAGCTGGGCATCATCCCCGGCGACGGTGGCGCTTGGCTGCTGCCGCGCATTATCGGGTTCAGTCGCGCGACCGAACTGGCGCTTACCGGTGAAATGATCGATGCCGCAGAGGCGCTGAAGATCGGTCTGGTCAGCCATGTCGTGTCCGACGCCGATTTGATGGCCAAGGCGCGCGAAATCGCCGCCAAGATCGCCGCCAACCCGCCACACGCGGTGCGCATGACCAAGCGACTCCTGCGCGAAGGCCAGATGGCCGATTTGAAGAATATCCTCGAAATGTCCGCCGCGATGCAAAGCCTCGCCCACAACACGCGCGACAATGACGAAGCGATCAACGCCTTCATCGAAAAGCGCACACCGGTTTTCACGGGAGAGTGAAAAGGGGTTCACGCGGAGGCGCGGAGACGCGGAGGAGGTAGCCTTGAAGGACAGCGAACAGGTTACAGGCGACGTTCTGGATACTGCGCTGCGTCTGCATCGGGAACTGGGGCCGGGCTTGCTCGAGAGTGTTTATGAAACTGTTTTGGCAGGCAAGCTGGCAGCTTTGGGCTACAAGATCGAGCGGCAGCGCCCGGTCGACATCATTTTTGAAGATATGCGGTTTGAATCGGCATTTCGTATCGACCTGCTGGTGGACGACTGGCTGATTCTGGAAATCAAATCGGTCGACGCACTGAACGCTGCGCATCACAAACAGTTGCAAACCTATCTTCGTTTGACCAAGCAGCCCGTCGGGCTGCTTATCAATTTTGGCGGGGCGAAGCTGATGGACGGGTTCAAGCGAGTTGTGAACGACTATAAACCCTCCGCGTCTCCGCGCCTCCGCGTGAACCAGAAAGAAGGATAAAAAACGATGTTCGATCTCACAGGCATGACAGCCCTCGTCACCGGCGCTTCGGGTGGCATTGGCAGCGCGATTTGTGCGGCGCTGGCGGGGCAGGGGGCGCGGCTGGCGGTTTCGGGGAGCAATGTTGAGAAGCTGGAGGCGTTCCGCGCTTCGCTAGGGGGCGATCATGTCGCGGTGCCCTGCAATCTGGGCGACAAGGAAAGCGTAGAGGCGCTGGTTCCGGCTGCGCTCGAAAAGCTCGGGCAGATCGACATCCTCGTCAACAATGCCGGGGTTACCCGCGACAATCTGGCGATGCGGATGAAGGATGAGGAATGGGAAGAGGTGATCCGCATCAACCTCGAAGCCGCCTTCCGCCTGATGCGTGCGGCGACCAAGCCGATGATGAAGGCGCGCTTTGGCCGGATTATCACGATTACCAGCGTGGTTGGCGCAACCGGCAATCCGGGGCAGGTCAACTATGCGGCCTCGAAGGCGGGCCTTGTCGGCATGTCAAAGGCGCTCGCCGCCGAACTCGCCAGCCGCAATGTCACCGTCAACTGCGTGGCACCCGGCTTCATCCGCACCGCGATGACCGATGTGCTGCCCGATGCGCAGAAAGAGGCGCTCAACGCACGCATCCCGATGGGCCGCATGGGCGAGGGCAGCGATATCGGCGCGGCAGTTGCCTATCTTGCCTCGAAAGATGCCGGTTATGTCACCGGCCAGACGCTGCATGTGAATGGCGGGATGGCGATGCTCTGACGCGCTTCGTCCGCCACAAAGGCACTCAACCCTTGCCAGCCGCCTTGCTGGGCATTAGGGGCGGATTTCGTTATTCGAATCCCAAACATGAAGGGGCATAAAATGAGCGACACCGCGGATCGGGTTAAGAAAATTGTCGTCGAACATCTCGGCGTTGAAGCAGACAAGGTCACCGAAGGCGCAAGCTTCATCGACGATCTGGGCGCAGACAGCCTCGACATTGTCGAACTGGTCATGGCATTCGAAGAAGAATTCAACGTCGAAATTCCCGACGATGCGGCTGAAAAGATCTCGACCGTCAAGGACGCGATCGATTTCATCAACGCCAACAGCTGATTTGGGGCTGCTTTGCGCAGCTGAATGAGCGAATTTTTCAAACGGCTTTCCGGACAGGCGTGAACCTGCTGGAAAGCCGTTTGCTTTTTTGTCCGCGCTCGCCTTAATGGGCGCAAACCAATTGCACGATGGAGAGTTTCGCATGCGTCGGGTTGTTGTAACGGGTCTCGGTCTGGTCACGCCATTGGGCGGCGATGTTGAAACGACCTGGGCGAATCTGCTGGCATCCAAATCGGGTGCCGGAAAAATCACCCGCTTCGATGCAAGCGACCAGAAGTGCCATATCGCCTGCGAGGTGAAGCCCAAGGATCATCCCTGGGGTTTCGATCCCGACAAGCGCGTCGATCACAAGGTTCAGCGGCAGGTCGACCCGTTCATTGTTTATGGCATCGATGCCGCAGGACAGGCGCTGGAAGATGCCGGCCTCACCGAAATGTCCGACGAACTGAAGGAGCGGACCGGCTGTTCGATCGGTTCGGGCATTGGCGGCCTGCCGGGTATCGAGAGCGAATCGATCGTGCTGCATGAAAAAGGCCCGAGCCGGGTTTCACCGCATTTCGTCCATGGTCGCCTGATCAATCTGATTTCGGGCCAAGTATCGATCAAATATGGCCTGATGGGCCCCAACCACGCCGTGGTCACCGCCTGTTCGACCGGCGCGCATTCGATTGGCGATGCGGCGCGGATGATCAAGGATGGCGATGCCGATATCATGCTGGCGGGCGGTGCTGAAAGCACGGTCAACCCGCTGGGCGTGGCCGGCTTTGCCCAGGCGCGCGCGCTCAATTCCAGCTTCAACGACCGCCCCGAAGCGGCCAGCCGTCCCTATGACAAGGACCGCGACGGTTTTGTGATGGGCGAAGGCGCGGGCGTCGTCGTGCTGGAAGAATATGAACATGCCAAAGCGCGCGGCGCAAAAATCTATGCCGAGGTCGTCGGCTATGGCCTTTCGGGCGACGCCTATCACGTCACCGCTCCGCATCCTGAAGGCAAGGGCGCCGAACTCGCGATGCGGATGGCGCTGCGTAAGGCAGGGCTTGAGGCTGGAGACATCGATTATGTCAACGCGCACGGCACCTCGACCATGGCCGATACGATCGAACTGGCGGCGGTGAAGCGCGTGCTGGGCAACGATCTGGGCGGCGCGTCGATGAGCAGCACCAAGTCGGCCATCGGCCACCTTCTGGGCGGTGCGGGCGCGGTTGAGGCAATCTTCTGCATCCTTGCGATTCGCGACCAGATCGTACCGCCGACGCTCAACCTCGACAATCCTGATGAGGGAACCGAGGGGGTCGACCTTGTTCCGCATGTTGCGCGCAAGCGTGAGGTGAAGGCCGTGCTCAACAACAGCTTCGGTTTTGGCGGAACCAATGCCAGCTTGGTGATGAAGGCCGTCTGACGGGATGAACCGGTTGTTCAAAGGGCTGCTGATTGCGGGCGGTCTGCTGTTCCTGATTATTGCGGGCAACTTCGTCCACGGATGGAATGCGGCAGGACCGCTGGCGAAAGAAACCCCGATTGTCATCAAATCGGGGGCGAGCATCCGTTCGGCAGCCGGCCAGCTGGAGGATATGGGCGCGATCAAATCCGCCGACGCCTTCGTCAATCGGGCCCGGATTTTCAGGGCATCAAGCACGATCAAGACCGGCGAGTTCCTGATCCCCGCGCATGCTTCAAACGCCGATATCCTCTCGATCCTTACCGGGGGGAAAACCGTGCAGCGCATGGTCACGGTGCCAGAGGGCATGCCGTCGATCATGGTCTATGAACGGTTGATGGCGAATGACCGGCTGACCGGGAAGGTCGCGGTCCCTGCAGAGGGCTCTATCCTGCCCGATAGCTATGCCTTCGAAAAGGGCGAAGCGCGCGCCGCGGTGGTTGCACGCATGCAGGCCGCGATGAAGAAAACGATCGACGAGCTTTGGCCGAAGCGCAGCCCCGACACCGTCGTCAAGACGCCGAAGGAAGCGGTGACGCTCGCCTCCATTGTGGAGAAGGAAACATCAAAAAAATCCGAACTGCGTATGGTCGCTGGTGTCTATTCCAACCGGCTGAAAACCGGCATGATGCTGCAAGCCGACCCGACGATCATCTATCCGATTACCAAGGGCAAGTCGCTGGGACGGCGCATCCGCCAGTCCGAAATCGCATCGGTGAACGACTATAATACCTATTCGATGGTCGGCCTTCCCAAGGGGCCGATCGCCAATCCCTCGCGCGCGGCGATTGAGGCGGTGCTTAATCCCGAACGGACGAAGGCATTGTTCTTCGTCGCCGATGGCACCGGCGGGCATGTCTTCGCCAATACGCTCGAAGAGCATAATGCCAATGTCGAAAAATGGTACGCCATCCGCCGCGAGCGGGGGGAGATGTAACTCCCCCCGCTTACGGCTCGGCGATGTTGAATGCGGCGGGAATGGGATCGAGCGCAGCCTGCAACGCTTCGACGGCGGCCTTGTCACCCTCGATCTTCAGCCCCGCCGCCTCAAGCTGGGCCAGCGGCATTTTGAGGAACAGCATCGCCAGATAAAGCTGGCGCGGGCCTGTAACCGTCGCATCCGGTGCAATGTGCGCTGCGTCCATTTCGCTCCGCAAAACAGCATTGCCGACGCTGATCTTTGCCTTTTCCTGCCGGTCCGCGATCACGAAATTGATCGCCAGCTTGCGGTTCTTGATGATGTCAGGGTTGAGCCTGGTCGACACGGAATCGAGCAACAGGGGCGTCGGTATGGCCGAGATCATGTCAACGCTCTGCGTTGCAATGCTGGCTGACAGGCCGTTTCGCAGATCGCGAGCCGCAGACAGATACTGGTTGCGCCAGATCGCCGATTCAGACTGATAGCCCTGCTGCTCGTAACTGTCGGCGAGCAGCGCCCTCGCTTCCGCATTTTTCGGATCGGAAAAGACAAGCTGGTTCAGCAGATCGGACGACCAGCGATAATCGCCTGCGTTCATCGCCATTTTGGCCTCGGCAAGCACCTTCGCGCTGCCGCCCATCGCCGCGACCATGCGCTTGCCGCGCTCCGCAGGCGGGTGCGGGTTCAGGTTGGCGGGGTTTGCATCGTACCAGCCCAGATAGCGCTGATAGACAGCCTTGGAATTGTGGCTGTAGGTGCCGTAATAGCCACGGTTGGACCATTGGCTGGAAAGGGCAGAGGGCGCCTTCAGTGTTTCGGCGATTTCGGTTGGCGTATGGCCACTGTTCATCAGCCGGACGGTCTGATCGTGCAGGAAACGGTAATTGTCGCGATGCCCGGCCAGCCAGCCCTCGACCTCTTTCTGGCCAAAGCGCGGCCAGCAATGGCTGGAGATGACGTTGTCGCTGCGCCCGGCGTACAGGTTGACCGCCTCGCCCAGATATTGCGACCATGCAAGCGCATCGCGCACTTTGGCTCCGCGCGGCGTGAGAATGTTGTGCAGCGTGCATGTCGCAAGCTCTGCGGCCAGAAACGTGCGGGCAGCTGGAATATAGACATTCATTTCCGAAGGCGCCTCGGTTTCGGGCGCCATCTGGAATTCCAGTTCCACGCCGTCGACGATGCGCTTCTCGCCCGTTTTCCGGATGGTATCGGTAGGCGGCAGCAGCGTGATTTCGCCTCTGGCCGCACCCGGCCCGATGCCGCTCCCAATCGGGCCATGTTCGCCCGGTGCGATTCCCATGCCGAACTGGAAATTTGCGCGTCGGCTCATCGCTGCACCCGCCATGACATTTTCGGAGGCGGTTTCCTCGACGAAATGCTCGGGCGCGATAATCGTGACCTTGCCTGCCTTGATGTCGGTTTCGGTCGTAACCCCACGTACGCCGCCAAAATGGTCGGCATGGCTGTGGCTGTAGATCACGCCGGTGACCGGGCGGGGCCCCAGTTCCTTGTTGACCAGCTCCAGCGCGGCTGCGGCGGTTTCGCGCGTGGTCAGTGGATCGATCAGTATCCAGCCCGTTTGTCCCTTGATCACCGTCATGTTCGACATGTCGAAACCGCGGACCTGCCAGACATTGCCAGCCACCCTGAACAGCCCGTGGGCGCGCAGGATGCTCATGTGCCGCCACAGGCTGGGATTGACCGTTGCGGGCGCTTCGCCCTGCATCCAGCGATAGGCATCGAGGTTCCAGACCTCGTGGCCATCCTTGGCGCGGATGATCGGTTCGGCGCGCGTGGCGACAAAGCCCTGCTGCGCAAATTGCAGGTCGCGGCCGTCATCGGCGGGCAGGGCAGCCGCTTCGGCCTGTTGCGCGGCAATCGTTGCCGCACTGGCAGGCTTGGGTTCCAGTGCCGGTTCGGCGGCGAATGCGGGTGCGGCGGCCCCCAGCAGCAAAAGCGGAATCAGTCGCATAAGTCTCTCTCCCTCAACCAACACCTATGTCAGCAAGGCACGCTACCGCAACCCCAATTGATATCCTCCGGCCATCCCTCCGTCTTGCAGTCCTGCAGCGCAGCGCATAGGCCCGGTCCATGCAGGAAACCGCCCCCATCATCGTCACCGCAACCCTGGGGAAGGCCGATCAGGCATGGGCCAATGCGCTGCGAGCGAGGCACTTCCCGCCGGAGCGAAACCATCTGCAGGCGCATATCACGCTGTTCCACCATCTGCCGCCAGCGCATTGGCCCGAAATCAAGGCGCGACTGGCCGGTCTGGCGCATGAATTTGCGCCGCCCGAAGCGTGGCTACGCGACGTCATGCTGCTCGGGCGCGGGGTGGCTTATCGGGTCGAATGCCCGGACCTATTGGCCATGCGTGAGGAACTGGCGGCGGATCTGCAGGGGCTTTTGACCCCGCAGGATCAGGCGACGCCGCGCCTGCACATCACCGTGCAGAACAAGGTTGAACCAGCGGCGGCGAAGGCATTGTTCGCCGAACTGTCAGCGGATTTCGAGCCGCGACCGCTGCAAATCACGGGGTTCGCCGCGCATTTTTATCGCGGCGGCCCGTGGGAACAAATTCAAAGCTGGAAGTTCAGCGGGCGGTGCTGAGCGCGGTTTTTTCGCCCGTAACCTGGCCGATGGCCCAGCGCAGCGCGAGCAGGCCGACAAACCACATGGCATCGTTGATCGCGACGCCGCTGACGATTTCGGCAGAGAAATTCTCTGCACCGCCGCCAATCTGGGCATAAGCGCGCAGCAGCACTTGATAGACGGCAAAGGCCGAGGCGAGCGCCGCAACGCTGCGCAGCACGCTGCCTTCGATCTTGCTCGCGACCATGCGGGCCACGCCAAATCCGGCGAGCGTCGCGGCAAGGATGGCGATGCCATGGCCCACCGCCTGCGCATCCCAGGGGAAGTTCATCAGCAGAAAACCGACCGCCTGATTGGCAGCCCACACCGCGCCGACCAGCGCGATGCCCGCCCGCCTGTCCAGCGTCAGCGCGGCGAGGGCGGCAATCGCGGCGAAAGGGAATACGCAGGCGAGCGCAAGGCTGCCCAATATGGTTGCACCAGCAAGCGTGGCAGGCCAGGCAGCGGTTTTCGGGTTCAGCAATTCATTTGCCATGATCATATTCCCTTTCAGTTCATATCAAGCGTAGCGGCGATTGCCGCCTCGTCAATTCCCTAAAACTTTGCGCGCAGCCCGAAATGGGCGTTGCGGCCATAGGCATTATAGCCCGCGACGGTCTGGTAATCGGCATCGAACAGATTTTCGACACGGCCGTAAAGTTCCAGATTTTTGGTCACCGGCACTGCCGCGCGGATGGTTGCCAGCGCAAAGCCATCAAGCCGGATCGAACCGCCAAAGCCGTCGCGGCTGTCGCCCACCATGCGCAGTGCCGCGCCCAGCTTGATCCTGTCGAACGCATTCCAGTCGACCGCCACATTCAGGCTGTGCACCGGGCGGCGCAGCAGGCGGCTATATGTCGCCACATTTTCCTGCCGACCCTCGCTGTCGGTGTAGCTGTAATTTGCCGAAAGCGTCATCCGCTCGCTGGGGCGTAGTTCGAGTTCGGCCTCGATGCCCTTGCCGCGCGAGCGGGCGATATTGTTGTAGAGATAGGATGACAGGTCGAAATCGATCTGGTGGCGGGTGCGCCGCTGCCATCCGGTCAGCGCCACCCGCACGCGGCGGTTGAGCAGCCATTGTTCGGCCCCGATTTCATAGCTTTTGGCCTCCTCCGGCTGAAGGTCCGGATCGCCGTAGAAACTGAAGAGCTGGTACAGCGTGGGTGCCTTGAAGCCTTCGGCATAGGCCGCGCGCAGCACCGCATCGTCGCCCACGCGCCATGCGGCATTGGCGCTGAAGGTCGCCTTGCTGCCATAGGTTTTGTGGTCGTCAATGCGTGCGCCTCCGGTCAGGGTCAGCGCTTCGAACGGTTCGGCGACAAGCTGGACATAGCCGCCGCTGACATCGGCCTTGGCGGTCAGGAAGCCGTCGAAAAAGCGTGAGCGTTCATGCTCGGCACCGAACACCGCGCGCAGCCCAGCGGCCACTTCCCAATCGCCCTTATATTCGAAACGCTCGCGGCGTCCGCGGCTGAAGAAATCGGGCGCGACGGCGGTGGGGGAGGCGAAATTGTCGCGATCGATATCGTTGATGGTGAAGGCCAGAACATGCTTTACCGGCCCGGTCGACAGCTTGAGGCCTGCATAGCCCGCCAGTTGCTGTGCGGTGGAGTATTCGGCGGTGTCGGACAGGCTGTAAAAGGGCGGCGGAAAGCCGTCGAGGTCAGCACGGCCATCGGCAAAATATCCACGCAGGTCGATGGTGATGCTGTCCGACAAATCCACCTCGACGCGGCCGTTGGCGGCATATTGGCGATATCCGTCGGCTTCGCTGCCACTCGCTGCAGCCGAAATTCCGTCATCGTTGAAATAGCCGCCGCCAAGGCTCGCGCGGAACGCGCCGCTGCCATAACTGGCATTGCCGGCAAGCGTGAAACGGTCGTTGGTGCCATATTCGATCCGGCCGCGACCAGAGATGCCTTCATCGGGACGACGCGTGGTGATGTTGACAATGCCGCCGATCGCCTGGCTGCCCCAGGGAACCGAATTGGCGCCGCGCAAAATTTCGACGCTGTCGATATTGCCGGTCAACAGATTGGCAAAGTCAAAGCCGCCGCCGGGTGCCGCCGGGTCATTGATCCTTACGCCATCGATCAACGCCAGCGTCTGCTCGCCCTCGGCCCCGCGGATGCGCACCGCCGAAAAGCCGCCAATCGGGCCGGTCTGGGTGACGGTAACGCCCGGCGTGGTCGCCAGAAGTTCGTCGATGGTTGAAAAGCCGCGCCTTTCTACGGCTTCGCTGTCGATCCGGGTGATTGCCTGACCGACGCTGCCGCTATCGCTTTCTACACCCGTTGCGGTGACGACGATTTCGGCTTTGTCCGTTGTTTCAGCGAGAAGCGGGGAGGGAAGCAGGGCGATGGCCGCTGCCGACAGTTTCAGGAGATAGGTCATATGTTATCCTTCTTCATGACGTTGCATTCAAATGCCGTCACGCGAAGGAAACTCCCCAAAGAGCTTCGATCGATCGTCCGCGTTTTCCCGCACGGGCGAAGGACTGGCTGCAACAGGCAGGTCTCCTGGCTCCCGGGTCGTTGTTTGGCCCGACCTTCCCGTTTACACAGTGGTCATTTCGGGCTTCACTATCCGGTCACAGTTGCGGGTACAGCGCCGCAATTTCAACGGCTTCCCTTTTCACCCCGATTCCCGGGGCACCTGTCACGCAGAGGCGGGTAGGAAGCTATTTTTGCCGAGTCAACCATTGTGTCATCCCCGCGGAAGCGGGGATCCATGGTCTGACATCGAGGTTTAAACGCAAACTTCAGGCCATGGACCCCCGATCAAGTCGGGGGTGACATCGTGTGTCCTTTTTCAGGCACTCACCGCTCCATTCCCTTGGCCTTGCCCCATTGCCGTGCGGCGGTGTAGCCCAGATAGCCGGTGCCAAAGAGCGCGTAGAGCGGCTCGGGCAGGCCCGAAAGATAGGCATTCATCCCCGCCGCAATGTCGAGTGCCGCTTGCGGGCGGAAGGCGGCGATCAGGCCCATCGGCAGCGACCAGAGGATGATCGCGTACATCACATAGAGGAAGCTGGGCCGCGCGCGGCTGGTCCACGGATCGGGAGATTGCGCCTCGGCAAGGATCGCCGATAGCTGGGTGCGCAGCGTTTCCAGTTCCTGGCTGCCCTGCAATTTGATGAGTTCGATCTTGGCCGCGTCGCGCGCCTTGGGATCGGGGATCAGCTTGTCGATCAGCGCGGCGATCGGGCCGATCAGGGTTTCGATTATCGCCATGTTTTTCTCCAAAGTTCTTACCAGGTTTTCACCTGAAACATCTCTTCTCTCGTCATTCCCGCGAAGGCGGGAATCCAACTCCTGCTATCAAAATTTACACTGCAGGGGTTGGGCCCCCGCCTTCGCGGGGGTGACGAAGGCTGGTCAGGAAGGCGCTGCGCCACCGATCCGGTTGGCAAGCCAGCCATAGACAAAGGCTTCCTGCGAGGGCCGGGCCTCTGCAATGTTGATGTAATGCGCGCCCTGCAGCGCCTCGACCGCCTTGAGCAGCACCGACTCCCCACCAGCACCGCGTTTGCGCAGAAAGGCCTGAAGTGCCCCTATCGTTGCCGGGCCGATCTGCCGATCTATGGCAAGGTCGGCATAATCGCGCCCTTCGCGGTTCAGGGCATTGAGCCCGCGTTGCAGGAAGGCTGTGGCGGTTCCCGTGCCCATGTTGATGCCGGTGTCGAACAGTTCGGCGGCGAGGGCAGGGGCGTGGGCGGCAATTTCGTCAAAGCGCGGTTTGAACCAGTAGAGCCTTTTGTAGATGGCGGCGGCATCGTTGCGCGGCAAGGCTCGCATGTCCCCTGCATAGCCCTGCCGTTTTGCAACCGCCGCGGTAATGCCCCAGTTGGTCGGCCCGCCGCGATCTGCGGGATGGTTTACATATCCGCCCTCGCGCGCGATCACGTCGTCGATCAGTTCGTCGATATTCGCTATGCCCATGATCCATCCTTTCGCGAATCATGATAACCAATATGGTTATATGTAGGACAGTAAAAAATCCAAAATAATGTGCCTTTCACTCATTTCGTCACCCCCGCGAAGGCGGGAATCCAGCCCCTGCCGACTAAATTTACACCATCGGCGTTGGATCCCCGCCTTCGCGGGGGTGACGAAGCAAGTGGCGGAAGCAGTCGGCTAACATCTTTTTTAATCGCGCGATTAAATCTTGTTGCCCGGCGCCCTGAATGGCGTATTGAAGAATCGATAACTGCCGAAGGCATGACAGGAGAGGCCCCCGATGAATTTCGATTTTTCCGAAGAGCAACTCGCGCTGAAGGACGAGGCGCGCAAATTTCTTGCCGCAAAATGCCCGCCCGATCGTGTCCGCAAATTGATGGATGAAGACAGCCCGGGTTTTGATCCGGAACTGTGGGCGCAGGTTGCCGAGCAGGGCTGGCTGGGCGCGGCTATTCCGGAAGAGCATGGCGGGCTGGGCCTTGGCTATCTGGAGCTTTGCTGCATATCCGAAGAACTGGGCCGCGCGGTGGCGCCGCTGCCGTTCGCCTCGACCGTCTATTTCTTTGCCGAAGCCCTGCTGCGCGCCGGAACGCCGGAGCAAAAGGCAAAATATCTGCCGCAGGTCGTCACCGGCGAATTGATCGGCACGATTGCCAGCGCCGAACAGGCAGGTGCGGTGTCGGCTGCCAATATCAGCGCAGAGGTTTCGGGTGGCAAGCTGACGGGCGTCAAGCTGCCTGTCACCGATGGCGTGGTTGCGCACCAAGCGGTTGTCCTCGCCAAGGAAGGCGGCAAGCCCACTTTGTACATCGTCGATCTCAACGGGCCCGGCGTCACCCGCGAGGCGGTCAACACCATCGACCGTTCGCGCGAAGCGGCGCAGGTCGAATTCAAGGACGCGCCGGTCGAGCGCCTCGGCGAGGTGGGCGATGGCCTTGCGCTGTTTGAAGCGATCAACGATCGCGCGGCGGTGCTGATTGCGTTCGAACAGGTCGGTGGCTCCGACATGTGCCTTGAAATGGCGAAAGAATATGCGCTTGAACGCTTCGCTTTTGGCCGGGCGATTGGCGGGTATCAGGCGATCAAGCATCGCCTTGCCGATATGTATGCCAAAAATGTGCTGGCGCGCGGCAATGCCTATTACGGCGCCTGGGCGCTCAACAGCGATGCCCCAGAACTGCCGATTGCGGCAGCAGGCGCGCGCATTTCGGCATGCGATGCCTATTGGTTCGCCGCCAAGGAAAATGTGCAGGTGCATGGCGGGATGGGCTTCACCTGGGAAATCGACGCCCACCTGCATTATCGCCGCAGTCGCCAATTGGCGCTGGTCGCCGGACCGGCACGCAACTGGAAACACCGGTTGGTCAGCATGCTGGAACGCCGCAACGCGGCTTGAGAAATTTAGGGAAGGAACGAGAAAATGGATTTCAACGACACTCCCGAAGAAGCCGAATATCGCGCCAGGGTGCGCGCATGGCTCGAAGAAAATGCCCCGCGCGGCGTGAAGGGTGCATCGCTGGGCGACGAGGACGAAAGCCAGATGGATGCCTGCAAGGCGTGGCAGGCGAAAAAGGCCGCGGCTGGCTATGCTCAGATTCGCTGGCCGAAAGAATGGGGCGGCGGTGGCGGCACCACCATCCAGGGCGTGATCTTCGCACAGGAAGAATCGCGCATGGGCGTGCAACTCGGCGGGCCGTTCGCCATCGGCCTCGGCATGTGCATCCCGACCGTGATGGCGACCGCCGATGACGAAACCAAGAAACGTTTTGTCGGCCCTGCCGTGCGCGGCGAGAAAATCTGGTGCCAGCTTTTCTCCGAACCCGCCGGTGGTTCAGACGTTGCCGCAATCCGCACCCGTGCAGTCAAGGATGAAAGCTCGGTCGATGCCAATGGCGATTTCGACTGGGTGGTCAACGGCCAGAAAATCTGGACGTCGGGCGCGCATTATGCCGATCATGGTATCGTCCTCGTCCGCACCGATCCCGATGCGGTAAAGCATAAGGGCCTCACCATGTTCTGGATCGACATGAAGGCGCCTGGAATCGAGTGCAAGACCATCCACCAGATGTCGGGTGCGCGCGGCTTCAACGAAGTGTTCTTCACCGACGTCCGCATCAAGGACAGCCAGCGCCTTGGCGCGCTGCACGATGGCTGGAACGTCTCGATCATCACGCTGATGAACGAGCGCGCCTCGGTCGGCGGTGGCGGCGGTGCACGTGGCGGCGGTGCGATCAAGGCGCTGCAGGTCGCGCAGAAAATCCGCGATGAAAATGGCGAGCCGCTGTCAAACAACAGCACCGTGCGCGAACGGATTGCCGAACATTATGTCCGTGCCGAAGGGCTGCGCTTCACCGGCATGCGCTCGCTCACCGCCTTGTCGCAGGGCAAGACGCCGGGGCCGGAACAGTCGGTGACGAAGCTGGTGCAGGCAGCCGGAATGCAGGATCTGGCCGATTTCATGGTCGATCTGCAGGATCAGGCGGGCATCATCCGCGATCCTACGCTGGCAGTCGAAAATGCCGATTTCCAGGAGATGTTCCTCGGCTCGCCGGGCGGGCGCATCGCGGGCGGCACCGATGAAATCCTGCGCAACATCATCGCCGAACGCGTGCTGGGCCTGCCCGGCGAAATCCGCGTGGACAAGGGTGTGCCGTTCAAGGATCTGCCCACCGGGCGCTGAGAGGAGGACAGGTGATGACGTTTCCCTTGCCCAATGTGTCGAACGACTTGAAGGGGCGGGTTGCGCTCGTCACCGGTGCCTCGTCGGGGCTTGGCGTTCGCTTTGCCAAGACGCTGGCGGCTTGCGGGGCCAAGGTTGGCCTTGCTGCGCGCCGCACCGACCGGCTGGAGGCGGTTGCGGAAGAAATCCGCGCCGCTGGTGGTGAGGCGATCTGCATTCCGATGGATGCGACCGATGCAGATCAATTGTTCGCCGCGGTCGATACGCTCGAAAAAGCCTATGGCACGGTCGATATCCTCATCAATAATGCGGGGATTCCCGATGCGCAGCGCGCCCACAAGATGGAGGTCGAGCTGATCGACCGTGTTTTGGGCGTCAACCTGCGCGCGCCTTACATCCTCTCATGTGAATTTGCACGGCGCCTGATCGCGGCGAAGAAACCGGGGCGCATCGTCAATATCAGCTCGGTGGCGCACTATAGCTATTCGGGCAATGGTGCCGCGCTTTATGCGATTACAAAGACGGCGGTTGCGCGGATGACCGAGGCGCTTTCGCTCGAATGGGCGAAATATGGCATCAACGTCAACGCGATCTGCCCCGGCATGTTCAAGACCGAAATGCTCGACGGCATGCTCGAACGCGTCGGCGATCTCAGCCAGCATGTGGTGCGCCAGCGAATCTGCGATACGGCGCAGATGGACAGCACCTTGCTCTACCTCGTATCGCCCGCTTCGGAATGTGTGACGGGTGCGGTAATCCGCGTGGACGATGGGCAAAGTGCGCGCAACTAATTCAGAAATAACAGGATCAGGAGAAAGACAAATGGCAATCAAGACCCGCATCACCGAAATGTTCGGCGTCGAAACCCCCATCGTAATGGGCGGGATGACCGGCGTGGGCTATGGCGAACTTGTGGCAGCTGTCGCCAATGCAGGCGCGCTCGGCTTCATCACCGCGCACATGTTCGAAAGCGGACAGGCGCTTTTTGACGAGATCGAAAAGACCCGCAAGCTGACCGACAAACCCTTTGGCGTGAACCTCACTTTGCTGCCGTCGATCAACCCGATTCCCTATGACGACTATCGCGAGGCGATCATCGCGTCAGGGCTGAAGATTGTTGAAACGGCTGGCCGCGCACCGACCGACCACCTGCCGCGCTTCAAGGAAAATGGCGTCAAGGTGATCCACAAATGCACCAGCGTACGCCACTCGGTATCTGCGGTGAACAAGGGCGTCGATGTGATCAGCATCGACGGCTTTGAATGCGCTGGCCACCCCGGCGAGGATGATGTCGGCCTTGTCGTGCTGCTGCCCGCGACGGTCGATGCGCTCCCCGACACCCCGATCATCGCTTCGGGCGGCATGGCTGATGGCCGCAGCCTGGTTGCGGCGCTCGCGCTGGGGGCCGATGGCGTCAACATGGGCACCCGCTTCTGTGCAACGGTTGAGGCGAATATCCACCAGAATGTGAAAGACAAGATCGTCGAGCTCGACGAACTTGGCACGGTGCTGGTCGGTCGCAGTCTGCGCAACACCGCGCGCGTTGCCCGCAATGCGATTTCCGAACAGGTTGCCGAAATCCAGAAAGATCCGACCAAGACCTTCGCCGATGTGAAGGAATTGATGGCGGGCGTGCGCGGTCGCGAAAATGTGCTCGCGGCGGGCGATACCGACGGCGGCATCTGGACCAGCGGGCAGAGCCAGGCGCTGATCCATGACATCCCGACTTGCGCCGATCTGGTCAAAAACATCATGGCGCAGGCAGAGGCGGTTCGTGCTAGAATTGCCGCCTAGGGGGCGATTCTAGCCGAAGGACAGGCCATGTTCGAATATCTCGATGCGCCGGACGATGTTCTGGCGCTCGTCGTCTCCGGGACGATCGACGGGGCGTCGCTCGATGAGGTGATGGGGCGGCTCGACGCTGCGATGGGCCGCCACGACAAAGTGCATGTTTTCGTCGAAACCCGGCAGATCGAGGGCATCGAACTTAAGGGCCTGCCCGGCTATATCGCACGCGCCATGCCGCTGTTCGGCAAATTGTCCCGCTTTGGCCGCGTCGCCGTTGTGGCCGACCAGAGCTGGGTGCGTATCGGCAGTCGCCTCGAAAGCGCGATGCTGCCATCGATCAGCTATAGCGTGTTCAGGCCCGAAGATCGCGATGCTGCGCTGGCCTGGGTCAAGGGTGAGCGTGGGCTTCCAGACGAAAGCATTTGAGCTTTAAGGAAAAATTGGTCGGGACGAGAGGATTCGAACCTCCGACCCCCACACCCCCAGTGTGATGCGCTACCAGGCTGCGCTACGTCCCGACCGCCAAAGCCTGCGCTGCAGGCAATGGAAGCGCGCCTATATGGTGGCGATACTGTAAAAGCAAGGGGCCTTGTGGCCTGTGCAAACGCTTTCCCGTTGCGCACGATTTGCCATGGTGGTAACCGCGCGCCTTGGATTTTCCGGAGGTGCATCCTATCTGCCCTCCAGCAAGAGTAATCGGGGAAAGCAATAATGACATCGTCCATGATCTTTGCAGCGGCTGCTGCCGGTGGCTCGACGGGAGCGGCCTTTTTTGTGCAGGTTTTGCCTCTGCTGCTGATTTTCGTCGTTTTCTACTTCCTGCTGATCCGTCCGCAGCAAAAGCGTGCGAAGGAGCATCAGGCGAAAATCGAAGCGGTTGGCAAGAATGACGAAGTCGTCACCGGTGGCGGCCTGATGGGCAAGGTGACCAAGGTTGCCGACGATCATGTCGAGGTCGAACTGGCCCCCAATGTGCGCGTAAAGGCGCTGAAATCCACCCTCGCGGATGTGAAGAGCCGCACTGCCAAACCGGCAAACGATTGAGCCTGCGGCAACGCGGCGCATAGCTTAGGGAAGCCTCATGCTCGATTTTCCACGCTGGCGGGTGGTGATGCTGAATGCACTGATCGTGCTCAGTATTCTGCTCGCAATCCCCAGTTTCCTGCCGAAGGCATGGCTTGACCGTATTCCGGATGGCGTGCCGAAGGAAACCATCAGCCTGGGCCTTGACCTTGCAGGTGGCAGCCACATCCTGCTGGAAGCCGATACGGCGCAGCTTGCGCGCGACCGGCTGGAATCGCTGGAAGACAGCGTGCGCACCGCAATGCGCCGCGCCGAACCGCGCGTTTCGATCGACAATGTTACCCGGACGGGCGGCAAGCTGAGCTTTGTCGTGCCGGATAGCGCGCAGATCGATGCCGCGCGTGAAGCGCTGCTGCCGATTACGGCGAACAGCACCGGCGGTCGCGACTGGACGATCGAGGTGACCGACGGCAACCGCATCACCCTTTCGCCAGCAGGCGCAGGCAACACCACGGTTCTCGATCAGGCGATGAATTCGGCCAAGGATGTTATCGACCGCCGCATCAACGCGCTCGGTACGCTGGAGCCGACGATCATCCGGCAGGGTGCCGACCGCATCGTTGTGCAGGTGCCCGGCCTTCAGGATCCGCAGGCGCTGAAGGATCTGATCGGCAAGACGGCAAAGCTGGAATTCAAGCTGGTCGACGAAGGCGCCGATCCGGAACAGACCGCGCAGGGCAAGGCCCGCGTCGGCAGCCAGGTTTTGCCCTATCCCGATAACCCGACCGGTATCCCTTACATTGCCGTACGCCGTCTTGGCGGGATTGCTGGCGACCGGCTGACCGGGGCGCAGCAAAGCTTTGACCAGCAGGACAACCAGCCCGTCGTCAACATCCAGTTCGATGGCGAAGGCGGCCAGCGTTTTGCCCGCATGACGCAGCAGAACACAGGAAAGCTGTTTGCCATCATCCTCGACGGGCAGGTGATTTCCGCACCCCGGATCAACGAACCGATTCTGGGCGGATCGTCGCAAATCTCGGGCAGCTTTACCGTTGAAAGCGCCAACCAGTTGGCCATCGCGCTCAATTCGGGCGCGCTGCCAGTGGATTTGAAGGTTGTCGAGGAACGCTCGGTCGGGCCCGATCTTGGCGCGGATTCGATCAGGAGCGGCGTGCTCGCCGCGCTGATCGGCACCGCAGGCGTGCTGTTGTGGATGGTGCTGTCTTACGGCCGCTTCGGGGTGTATGCGAGCTATGCGTTGATTATCAACGTTGCGATGATCCTTGCCGTGATGGCGCTGTTCAATGCCACGCTCACGCTTCCGGGTATCGCAGGGTTCGTCCTTACCATCGGTGCGGCGGTCGACGCGAACGTGCTGATCAACGAACGCATTCGCGAAGAAAGGCGCAAGGGCAGACGCGTTATCCAGGCACTGGAAAATGGCTATAAGGAAGCCAGCCGTGCAATTTTCGATGCGAACATCACCAACGTCATTGCAGCGGTGCTGCTGTTCATCTTCGGCTCCGGCCCGATCCGTGGTTTTGCGGTCGTTTTGATGATCGGCATCGTCACCTCGGTATTCACCGCCGTCACGCTGACCCGCATGTGGGTCGCAGGCTGGGTGAAGCGCGCCCGTCCGCAAGATCTGAACATTTAAGAGGGTTCGACCATGAAACTTCTGAAGCTCGTTCCCGACAACACCAATATCGCCTTCCTCAAATGGCGTAAGGTCGCCTTCGGGATTTCGATCCTGCTGATGGTCGCCTCGATTGCGCTGGTCGCCTCAAGAGGCCTCAATTTTGGCGTCGATTTCATCGGCGGCCAGATGGTTCGCACCACTTTTGTCGGTGAACAGACCGCGCCGGTTGAGGAACTGCGCGAAAGCATCGGCCAACTAGGCTATGGCGATCCGACCATCCAGCGTTTCGGCGCGGAAAACCAGGTGTCGATCCGCATGAAACTGCCCGATGGCGCGGACAAGAATCCCGAACTGGCCAATGAAATGGCGGAAAAGATTATCGCCAAGGTCAAGCAGGATCATCCCAAGGTGCGTATCGACGGGGTGGACTCGGTATCGGGCAAGGTATCGGGCGAATTGTTCGAAAAGGGCCTTTTTGCGTTGATTGCGGCGGCTCTGGGTATTGCCGCCTATATCTGGATCCGCTTTGAATGGCAGTTCGGCGTGGGTGCGATCTGGGCGCTGATCCACGACGTGACGCTGACCTTCGGGCTGTTCTCGCTGACACAGATGGAATTCGATCTGAATACCATCGCCGCGTTGCTGACGATTATCGGCTATTCGCTCAACGATACCATCGTCATCTATGACCGTATCCGCGAAAACCTTATGAAATATCGCAAGATGGATATGCCCGCTTTGCTTGACCTTTCGGTCAACGAAACGCTGTCGCGCACGGTGATGACCAGCTTGACTATCCTGACACCGCTGGTCGTGCTCGTCCTCTTCGGCCCCGATGTAATCTTCGGGTTCAGTGTGGCGATGGCCTTCGGTATTTTCGTCGGCTCCTATTCATCGATCTATCAGTCGGCAGCCTTCCTGATCTGGTTCGGCGTTACGCCGGACAGCTTCGTGCCCGACGAAAAGATCGCCGACGGCAAGGTCGAACGGTTGAACGAAGGTACGGTTTAAGCAGCGGGCCCCAATAAGCGGCGCCAATGCGCGACCAGCGCGGCGCCGTTTGCCTGCCAGCTATAATCGGTCACCTGTGCTGCCACGACTTCGCGCTGCGTCGGGGATGCCAGCAGTTCGCGAATGGCGGCGGCGATGGCGCTCGCGTCGCGCTCGACAATGCGTCCTGCATCGCTGCTGCGTAGTACTTCGCGCGCGCCGCCTGCATCGGTGATGATCAAAGGCGTTCCGCAGGCGAGCGCCTCGATCCAGGCATTGGCAAGACCCTCGCTGGCGGACGGCAGCACGGCCACATCGGCGGCCTGCAGATAATTTGCGATCTCCGCATGGGGCAGCGAACCTAGGAAGTGCACGCGCTCTGACACGCCCGTTTCATGCGCCAGTTTTTCGAGTGCCGCACGGTCTTCGCCTGCACCGATCAGCGCGAGCCGTGTGTCGGGGAGCTGCGCCAGCGCGCGGATGGCAAAGGCCTGCCCCTTGCGCGGTATCAGCGCGCCGACGCTGACGAGAAGGGATTTGTCGGCAGGAATTGGCAGTCGTTCGCGGAGTTCGTCGCGCGGCTTTGCCGCCACGGTGAAAAGCGAACGGTCGATGCCCGTGCGGTGCACGCTGATCTTGCCCGCATCCACGCCCAATGCCGCGATGTCGGCCTTGATGGTTTCAGAAACCGCCAGCAACCCTGCCGCTTTTTGTGCTGCCTCGATGATCTTTTCGCGGCACCCCGAAATCGTCGTCCAGTAGTGGATATCCGCGCCGCGTGCCTTGATCGAAAAGGGCAGGCCCAGCGCGCCCGCTATCTGCATCGCAGCAGGGCCGTCCGGCCAGAAAAATTGGGCATCGATCAGATCGAACGGTTTTTCGGCATGCAGTTTATGCGCGAGCGGAAGCAGGGCCTTTGCGATTGCAGCTGCATTGCGGGCTGGCGCCATTCCGGGCAGCAGCGTGAAACGGGGGCGCAGCACGGCCTTGCCGCCCCATATGTCTTCTCGCGGCAGTCCGGCTTTTTCGCGATAGGCCGATAGAAACCGGGATGCTGGCCAGGGCGGAAGGCCATTGGGGCTGATGCGGACAATCTCGACTTCACCCGTTACATTAGCGGCATTGAGCGAAAGTTCGACGAAGCGCCCGAAATTGGGCGCTGCAGCGCTGGGGTAGAGGGTGGAGAGGGAGAGGACGCGCATTGGTCAGTCCGTCGCCCCGGCAAAGGCCGGGGCCGCAGTCGGTTTCAACAGCGACGAAGGCGAAAACCTCCAGCGGTCCCGGCCTTCGCAGGGACGACGATTTACCGATAACGTCACAACGCCCGCACCAGCTTTGCCGCACGCGCAATCCAGGCCGGGTCGGCCACCACCTGTTGCCGCGCACCCGCCGCAAGGGGGAGAAGGTGCAGCTTGCCATCCTCGCGCCCCAACAGCCTTCCGAACAGGAAGCGCCCAACAGGGCGGGGCACCAGAACGTCGCAGTTGAGCGCTTCGGCAAAGCGTTCAGGCGGCAATTGTTCGCACCACACCTCATCGCCCCGGCGATAATCGCCAATGCTGTCCATGACGCGCAGCCCGACCATTTCACCCATCAGGCGCGGCGCGACAAGGGTGTCCGCCTGTGTCGGCGCCTGCACGCCATCGATGCCTAGATGGGCGGCGACAGCCAGTTCCTCTTGATCGGGCAATTGCACCAGTTCGCTGGCATCCACGCCCAAAGCGCTGGCGATGCGGTTGAGCCAATCGAGCGACAGGGTGCGCGTGCCGGTTTCGAGCCGCCCTATCGTCTGCGCTGTCGTTGGCGGGTCGCAGCGTTCGGCGACATCGAGCAGGGTATATCCCTTTGCACGGCGGACTTCGCGAATTCGATGCAGCATGATGCAGGCTTTCAGATAACCAAATAGGTTTTCACTGTCCTACATAAATCGCCAAATGGCAAGAGGGCATTTCACCGATTCGAAGGAGCCCCCATGCCACGCCGCACTACAGCCGCCGAACCCGCAAAATTTCGTGACCCGCGCCTGCTCGTCGAACGCGCGCTTCCCGATCTTGCGGAAAACGCATCAACCCGGAGAGCGAGGCGAACGGTCACCGTCAACCTGTCCGAATCGCCGCTTTCATGGCTGCACGCGCATGGCCATCTGACGGACCGGCAATTGCTGGCCGGGGAAAAATTGCGCGGCGACTATGAAAGTGCCTGCCTTGGGCCGCGAACCACGATGGTTTGGGATTCCTCGCCGGTGTCGCGCGGCAAACGCGGCGCGCCATCGCCCTGCACGCCCACCGAGCATGCACTGCATGCCAAACAGCGTTTCGACGGCGCGCTTGCGGCATTGGGGCGCGATCTTTCCGATATCGCATGGCGCGTCATCTGCGCAGGTGAGGGGATTCCGGTGGCAGAAAAGGCGATGGGATGGCCGCTGCGTTCGGGCAAGCTGGTGCTGCGCATCGCGCTCGACCGGCTGGCGGATTATTACCGGCTGCCGGGGTGAATGTTTCAATAATAGCTACCAACTTCGTCATTCCCGCGAAGGCGGGAATCCATCACCGGCGATAGAAATTTGATCGGTGGGTGATGGACCCCCGCCTTCGCGGGGGTGACGAACAGAAGATTTCAGACTGTGGGACTCAACTGGCCATCCCCTCCACCATCTCCGCCAGTTCCAGCCAGCGCTCCTCAGCGGCATCCTTTTCGGCGCGCCATTTTTCGATCTGCGCCGTCAGTTCGGAAAAGCGCGCCGGATTGCGGCTGTACAGGCCCGCATCCGACATTTCATCTTCCGCCTTGGCAATTGCCGCTTCGATCTCCTCGATCCGCCCCGGCAGCAAATCGTAATCGCGCTGGTCCTTGTATGACAGCTTGGCCGATTTGGGCGGCGGAGGCGCAGCAGGTGCAGGGGTCGCCTTCTGCGCTTTGGTAGCATATTGCGGCCTCCGGTCGCGCTTCGCCTCCCAGTCGGCATAGCCACCGGCGATGATATCGACCTTGCCCGACCCGTCGAGGCCCAGCGTCAGCGTCACCGTTCGGTCGAGGAAGTCGCGGTCGTGGCTGACGATCAGCACGGTGCCTTCATAATCGGCGATCACTTCCTGCAACAGGTCGAGCGTTTCGAGGTCGAGATCGTTGGTCGGCTCGTCGAGCACCAGCAGGTTCGCCTCGCGCGCAAATTCGCGGGCGAGTAGCAGGCGCGAGCGCTCGCCGCCCGAAAGCGTGCCGATCCGCGCCTCGACCAGATTGGGATCGAAGAGGAATTCCTTGAGATAGCCCTGGATATGCTTTTTGTGCCCGCGCACGGTGATCCAGTCGCTGCCGTCTGCCAGCACGTCGCGCACCCGCTTTTCGGGCGCCAGCAGCTTGCGCTGCTGATCGATGATGATGCCGGTCAGCGTCTTGGACAGGGCGATCTTGCCCTCGTCGGGCTGCATCTCGCCGGTGAGCATCCGGATCAGCGTCGTCTTGCCGGTGCCGTTCGCGCCGACGATGCCGATGCGGTCGCCGCGCTGGATGCGCAGGGTGAAGTCGCGGATGATCCGCCGTTCGCCAAAATTCTTGGCTACACCCTCTGCGGCGATCACCGTCTTGGTCTTCACCTCGTCGGTGGCGGCAGCGAGCTTGGCGGTGCCCTGCGGCCCCAGCATCGCGGCGCATTGCGCACGCATTTCCATCAGCTTGGCAAGGCGGCCCTGGTTGCGCTTGCGCCGTGCAGTAACTCCGCGTTCGAGCCAGTGCGCTTCGATCTTCAGCTTTGCATCGAGCCGTTCGGCGGCGCGGGCTTCCTCGGCATAGACCGCCTCCATCCACGCCTCATAACCGCCAAAGCCGATTTCGTTGCGGCGCAGGGCGCCCCGGTCGAGCCACAAAGTTTGCCGGGTCAGCCGGGTCAGGAAGGTGCGGTCGTGGCTGATGACGATGAACGCGCCCTTGTAGCGCGTCAGCCAGTCCTCAAGCCATTCGATCGCGCCAAGATCGAGATGGTTGGTCGGCTCGTCGAGCAGCAGCAGGTCGGGCTCGCTCGCCAGCGCGCGGCAGATCGCGGCGCGACGGCGTTCGCCCCCCGAAGCGGTTTTGGCCTCGCGGTCGAGATCGATGCCCAACTGGTCGGCAATCGCGCGGATTTCATGCTCCGGCGGCGCGCGCTCGCCCGACAGGCAATAGTCGATCAGCCTGTCGAAGGGCGCGAAATCGGGGTCCTGTTCGAGCATCACGATATTGGTGCCGGGAACGACGGTGCGCTTGCCCCGGTCGGCATCGATGCGACCCGCGATCAGCTTCAACAGCGTCGTCTTTCCCGCGCCGTTGCGCCCGATCAGCGCGAGCCGGTCGCGCGGGCCGATATGGACATCGATGTCGCTGAACAGCCAGCCAGAGCCTTGCTGCAGCGCCAGGTCTTCATAGGAAAGGATCGGTGGGGCGGACATGGTGCGCGGCGGATAGGGGGAAGGGCGTGTTACGACAACCCATTTCCGTATTGAACCGTCAGGTGTCATTCCCGCGAAAGCGGGAATCCACGGACCGCTATTGCGGTTTATACAGCAGTGAGTGGTTAAACTTGAAAGTCAGGCCATGGATTCCCGCTTTCGCGGAAATGACAAACTGCAGGTAAGGTAGTTGACGCAGTTTGCCCGCTACAGCAAAGCCGCTTCATGCGCACAGTCTATCTCAACGGCCAATACCTCCCCGAAAGCGAAGCCAGGGTGTCGGTTTTCGACCGCGGCTTCCTGTTTGCCGATGCGGTTTATGAGGTGGTGTCGGTTATCGACGGCAGGCTGATCGATTTCGAAGGCCATGTCGCGCGGCTGCACCGCTCGATGGCGGAATTGCGGATGCCGCAGCTGCCAGAGCGGGAAGAGTTGCTCGAAATGTGCCGCGAACTCGCTGCACGCAACGCTCTTGTCGAAGGCATGATCTATTTCGAGGTTACCCGCGGCAACCCCGGCGACCGCGACTTCCTGTTCCCTTCGGTCGACCTGCCACCTACGATTGTCGGCTTCACCCAGAACGCCGCGCTGGTTGACCGGCCGCAGGCGGAAAGCGGGGTATCGGTGGTGACGTTGCCCGATCGCCGCTGGCAGATGGCGCATGTGAAGACCACGCAACTGCTCTACGCCTCGCTGATGAAGGTAGAGGCCAAAGCGCAGGGTGCCGACGATGCCTGGCTGGTGCGCGACGGCTTGGTCACCGAAGGCACCTCGCAAAATGCGCATATCGTGACGAAAGAGGGAAAGCTGATCACCCACCCGCTTGATAGCAGCATCCTGCACGGCATCACGCAGACCGCCGTCCTCGAACTTGCGCGGCAGGGTGTGGTCGAAGTGGAAACGCGTGCCTTCACCGTACAAGAGGCAAAAGATGCCGCCGAGGCGATGGTCACCGCCGCCTCTGCGTTCGTCCTTCCGGTCACCCGTATAGACGGCGTTCAGCTTGGGGATGGCAAATGCGGGCCGATCACGCGGAAATTGCGCGAAACCTATATCGAGTTTGCGCGCAACTCCGCGATCTGATCCGCAGAAGGAGTATCTATGCGCAAGCTGATTATCGCCGCACTTTTGGCAACCGGCAGCATCACGGGGCAAGCAATGGCAACCGAAGTCCACATCACCGCAACCAATCCCGTCATCGACCTTTCGGTGACCGAATATATCGAAGCGACGCCGGACGTTGCCAGTTTCTCGACCGGCGTGCAGACGCTGGCCCCGACCGCGAATGAAGCCGTCCGCCAGAACAACACGCAGATGGCCGCCGTTATCGCGCGCCTCAAGAAACTCGGAATCGCTGACAAGGATATCCAGACGACGCAGATATCCTTGAACCAGCAATATGATTACAATGAAGGGCGGCAGGTTTTTCGCGGGTTTGAGGCCAGCAACACCGTCACCGCCAAGCTGCGCGACCTGAAGAAATTGCCGCAATTCCTCGATGCGCTGGCCAGCGATGGCGCGACCAATTTCAACGGGCCGAGCTTCTCGGTCGATGACGACAGCAAGCTGAAGGAAAGCGCGCGCGACAAGGCGTGGGACAGTGCGATGAAACGCGCCAGCGCGATTGCGCGCAAGGCTGGCTACACCAACGCCCGCGTGCTGCGCGTCGAAGAACAGTCCGGCGATTTCGGCGGGCATCCGATGCCGGTGATGGCGGTGCGCGAACAATCCTCGGCCAAGGATACGCCGATTGCCCCCGGGCAAGTCCGCATCGGATCGACGATGAGCTTCACCTTTGAAATGGTGAAGTGAAGCGTGGCGAAGAGCGGTTTTATCCTTACCAAATCCTTGACGCGCCGTTCAGACTCGGTTCAATGCGGCGCGTCTAACAGGGGTCGCATGAAACACGCTGTCCTGCTCCTACTTGCTGCTGCGCTCGGCTCTGCGGGCATCACTGCATCTGTCGATGCCCGCAAGCGCGACGATCAGGGCAAGGCGCGTGAGCAGATGAACTCGGGCAAGGTGCTCTCGCTGCGCGAGATTGAAGGGCGCGTCGTTCCCCGGATGCGCGGCATGGAATATCTCGGCCCCGAATATGATGGCAATGCCCAGGTTTATCGCCTGAAATTCATCGATTCGGGCCGCGTCATCTTTGTTGACGTCGATGCCCGTTCGGGCAGCGTATTGCGCCAGCGCTAGGCCGCAGCCTTTGGTTTGCGCCTGCCGTTCAATCTGTTATCTCCGGTAAATCGAAAATAACCATAGGGAGCAAGGAAGCGATATGCGCATCCTGATCGTGGAAGACGAACCGACACTGGGTCAGCAACTCAAATCGACGCTGGAAGGCGCGGGCTATGCCGTTGACCTGTCGACCGATGGCGAAGACGGCCATTTCATGGGCTCCACCGAAAATTACGATGCGATCATCCTCGATCTTGGCTTGCCCGAGGTCGACGGGCTGACCGTGCTCGACCGCTGGCGGCGCGAGGGCAAGAAATTTCCCGTACTGGTGCTGACGGCGCGCGATAGCTGGTCGGACAAGGTGGCCGGTCTTGATGCCGGTGCCGACGATTATCTGGCCAAGCCATTTCAGACCGAAGAACTGATCGCCCGCCTGCGCGCGCTTATCCGCCGCGCCTCGGGCAATGCTTCGTCAGAACTGATGGCGGGCGACGTGCGCCTCGATACCCGTTCTGGCCGCGTCACGCTCAATGGTGAGCCGGTGAAGCTGACCGCGCAGGAATATAAGCTGCTGTCCTACCTGATGCACCATAAGGGCAAGGTCGTCAGCCGTACCGAGCTGATCGAGCATATTTACGACCAGGATTTCGATCGCGATTCGAACACCATCGAGGTGTTCGTCACCCGCATCCGCAAGAAACTGGGGCAGGACGTGATTTCGACCATTCGCGGCCTCGGCTATAGCCTGGAAGAACCGCGCGGCTGACATCATGGCGGAAGAAGCGGGCCAGGTTGCTCCGGTAACGACAGCAGACAAGCCCGCGCGCGGCACCGGTTCCTTGAGCCGGCGCATGATCATCATTGCCGCCGGCTGGATAACCCTGCTGCTGATCGCGGGCGGACTGGCGCTGGACCGGGTGCTGGTCAACGCGGTGTCCGACAATTTTGACGACCAGATGGAATATGTGCTGACGGCCATGATCGCCTCGGCCGAAATCGGGCCGGATGGTGAGGTGCGGCTCAATCGCCCCTTGGGCGACCAGCGTTTCCTTGAACCCAATAGCGGGCTGTACTGGCAGATCAGCGGCAAGGGCAAAATGCCGTTCCCGTCGCGCTCGCTGTGGGACCGGACGTTGCGGGTCGATCTGAGCCACAATGATGCCGAACCGCATTTCCGATCCAGCGAAGAGTTTTCCGGCGAGCCGCTGCGGATCGTCGAGCGTGCGATTGTGCTGCCCGATAGCGACACGCGCTGGACATTCATGGTTGCGCAAAGCCGCGAGAGTGTTGACGCCCAGATCACCGAATTGCGCACTGTGTTGGCGACTGCCTTTGCCGTGCTGGCGTTCGGGCTGATCATCATGGCGGCGCTGCAGACCTTTTACGGGCTGTGGCCGCTTCGCGACGTGCGGCGCGAAATTGCGGCGATGCGCAGTGGTAAGCAGCATCGAATCCAAGAAGCATTGCCCGATGAAGTCATGCCAATGGTAAGTGAACTCAATGAGTTGCTGGATCATAATGAGAAACAGGCTGAAGAGGCGCGGCGCCATGCAGGCAATCTGGCCCATGCGCTGAAAACGCCGCTGACGGTGATCATGAACAGCGCCACGGCGCAGGCGCCCGACCTTTCCGAAACGGTAATCCGCGAAGCAACGACGATGCGGCGGCAGGTCGACCACCATCTGGCGCGCGCGCGCGCTGTCGGGCGGCGCGGGCATAGCCACAGCCGGGCGGAGGTCTGGCAGAGCCTCGAATCGGTCGAGCGCGCCGTCGGGCGGCTCTATCGGCATGTCCGCCTCGACATGGCGGGCAACAAGGAAGTCACCGTGCGGGTAGAGCGGCAGGATCTGGACGAAATGATCGGCAACCTCGTCGAGAACGCAGCCAAATATGGCGGTGGTAGCGTTTTCGTGACCGTTGAGGATCAGGGCGACATGGTTGGCATCATCATCGAGGATGACGGTCGCGGCATTCCCGAAAAGGATCGCGCCCGCATCTTCGACCGCGGTGTGCGGCTGGACAGCGGCAAGCCGGGAACCGGGCTGGGCATGGCCATCGTGCGCGACGTTGCCGAAATCTACAATGGCACCATCGAACTCGACGAGAGCGAGGATATGGGCGGGCTTTTGGTGCGCTTGAGGTTACCCAAGGCGCTCTAACCGGCCCCATCCCGGATCCGCTCATGGTGGCGGATCACTTCGTCAATGATGAAGCGCAGGAATTTCTCCGTAAAATCGGGATCGAGATTGGCATCCTTGGCCAATTGTCGCATCCGCTCGATCTGCCGTTCTTCGCGCCCCGGATCGGCGGGGGGCAAGTTGGTCGTCGCCTTATACTCGCCGACCGCCTGCGTGATCTTGAACCGCTCGGCGAGCATGAACACGAGTGCGGCATCGATATTGTCGATGCTTTCGCGATACCGGGTGAGCCTGTCGTCCTGTGCCATCGCCCGTTCCATGCCGTGCCACAGCGCGACAGGCAAGCGGCATATCATCATTTACACTTGCGTGCAGGCACGCCGCTTGCCAAGGCTTTGGACGATATGACTGCGACCATCCACCAACTTGGCGCCGCGCGCACGCCCTCGCTCCAGCCGATGCTGAACCTTGTCGCCCCCGAAATGAACCGGGTGAATGCAGTGATTCTTGATCGGATGCAGTCCGAAATTCCGTTGATTCCCGAACTGGCCGGGCATTTGATTGCAGGCGGCGGGAAGCGGATGCGGCCGATGCTGACGCTCGCTTGCGCGCGCGTGCTCGACTATCCGGGGGACAGGCACCACAAATTGGCCGCCGCCGTCGAGTTCATCCACACAGCGACGCTGCTCCACGACGATGTTGTCGATGGCAGCGACATGCGGCGCGGCAAGACCGCAGCGAACCTGATTTTCGGTAACCCGGCGGCGGTATTGGTTGGCGATTTCCTGTTCAGCCGCTCGTTCGAGCTGATGGTCGAGGATGGCTCGCTCAAGGTGCTCAAGATTTTGAGCCACGCCAGCGCGGTAATCGCCGAGGGCGAAGTGAACCAGTTGACCGCACAGCGGCAAATTTCCACCAGCCAGGAAAAATATCTCGACATTATCGGGTCGAAAACAGCGGCGCTTTTCGCTGCGGCCTGCCGCATTGCTGCCGTGGTCGCCGAACGGCCCGAAGCCGACGAACTGGCGCTCGACGCCTATGGCCGCAATTTGGGCATCGCCTTCCAGCTTGTCGACGATGCGATCGACTATGTTTCCGACGGCGAAACAATGGGCAAGGATGCGGGTGACGATTTCCGCGACGGCAAGGTGACGCTGCCCGTCATCCTCGCACACAGCCGGGGCGACGCGGAGGAAAAGAAATTCTGGCACAACGCGATGCTCGGCCACCGCGTGAGCGCCGACGATCTGGCCTATGCCATCGGCCTGCTGCGCAAATATAATGCCATCGAAGACACACTCGAGCGCGCCCGCCATTATGGGCAACGGGCGATCGACGCGCTGGCACCATTCCCCGCCAGCGCCGCCAAGGATGCACTGGTCGAGGCAGTGGAGTTTGCGATAGCGCGCGCCTACTGAGAAATTCCCCTCCCGCTTGCGGAAGGGGGCAGGGGAGGGCATGAAACAAGCGTGACCTTTTCCGCATCAGACCCTCCCCCAACCCCTCCCGCAGGCGGAAGGGGAGCATCACCCGTTGAAGCTGTATTGCCGGAATTGAAAGCAGCGCTGGCCGCTGGTTCCAATGCTGTGCTGATTGCCCCGCCCGGTGCTGGCAAGACAACAATGGTTGCCACTGCCTTGCTGGGGGAGCCATGGTGCACTGGCCAGATATTGCTGCTTTCCCCGCGCCGGTTGGCTGCGCGTGCCGCAGCCGAACGGATCGCCGAACTTATGGGTGAGCCGGTGGGCGGGCGTGTTGGATACGCCACCCGAATGGACAGCAAACTATCTGATAAAACAAGAATTTTAGTGCTGACCGAGGGCATTTTCCTGCGCCGCATTCAGGATGATCCAGAACTGGCGAACACAGCTCTGGTTCTTTTCGATGAAGTCCACGAACGCAGCCTCGACAGCGATTTCGGCCTCGCCCTCGCGCTCGATGCACAAGGCGGTTTGCGGCCCGATCTGCGGCTGGTCGCGATGTCGGCAACGCTCGACGGCGGGCGCTTTGCCAGGCTGATGGATGCTCCGATAATCGAAAGCGAAGGCAAATCCTGGCCGCTCGAACTGCGTCATATCGGGCGCAAGGCCGAAGCCCGGATCGAGGATGAAATGGCCTCCGCCATCCGCCGCGCGTTGACTGAGGAGAAGCAAGGCGATGTGCTGGCCTTCCTCCCCGGTGTCGCGGAAATCGAACGGACGGCGGAGCGGCTCGAAGGTGTATCGGCAGAAATCCACCGCCTGCATGGCAGTCTTGATCCAGCAGAACAGCGGGCAGCGATTCGGAAAGCGGAACGACGCAAGGTCATCCTTGCCACATCGATAGCCGAAACCAGCCTGACCATCGATGGCGTCCGCATCGTCGTCGACAGCGGCCTTGCCCGCCGTGCCCGCTATGACAGGGCGGCTGGATCGACCCGGCTTGTCACCGAACGCGCCAGTCAGGCGGCGACGACCCAAAGGGCAGGGCGCGCAGCCCGGCAGGGGCCGGGCGTAGCCTATCGCCTGTGGGAAGAGGCTGCGACAGCCGGATTACCGCCGTTCGATCCGCCGGAGATATTGGAGGCGGACCTTTCGCCTTTGCTGCTCGATTGCGCGCTGTGGGGGGTAAGCGATCCCGCCTCGCTGCAATGGCTCGATCCGCCTCCGAAAGCTGCAATGGACGAAGCGCGGGCGCGACTGGCCGACCTTGGAGCGATCGATGCTGGCGGACGCCCGACCGGACATGGACGTGCCATTGCGCGCCTGCCGCTACCGCCCCGGCTGGCGCATATGCTGGTCGCAGCGTCCGAACTGGGTTTCGGGGAACTGGCGTCGGAGGTTGCCGTGTTGCTGTCCGAACGCGGATTGGGCGGCAACGATACGGATATCGACCGCCGCCTCGAACGCTGGCGCGGTGAACGCGGCCAGCGCGCAGAGGCGGCGCGACGATTGGCCTTGCGATGGTCAAAACTGTCTAGCCCGACATTGAATGGCAAATCGGCGGGGAGCGCCGCAACTGCCATTGCGCTCGCTTTCCCTGACCGTATCGCCAGACGCCGCGATGCTTCGGGTGAAAATTGGCTCAGCATCGGGGGCAGGGGATATCGGCTTGATCCGGCGCATCCGCTGGCGAAGGAGGAGTGGCTCGCGGTCGCCGACATACAGGGTGCGGCTTCGGGTGCGCGTATTCTGTCGGCGGCGGCAATCGATTTTGCGGCAATTGAGGCGCTTTATGGCGACCGCATCATCAGCGGCGCACATGCCGCTTTCGATCCAGCCACCGGCGGTGTGCGGACGGAGGCAGGCCGTCGGCTGGGGGCGATTACCCTGTCCAGGGGGCAGGACGCCAAGGCCGATCCCGAAGCCATTGCCACCGCGTTGCTGAAAGGCGTGCGCGAGCATGGGCTGGACCTGTTGCCGTGGAGCGATGCCTCCCACCGGCTTCGCGAGCGGGCGCAATGGGCGGGCGTTATCGGGATAAGCGATGTCGAACTGGAAGGCGCGCTGGAAATGTGGTTGGATCCCTTGTTGTCGGGGAAGCGGCGCTTGTCCGAAATCGATACAGGCGCTCTGCACAACGCGCTTCTCGGCGTCATCGGCTGGGACGGGCAGCAAGCCATCGAGCGGCTGGCACCATCGCATTTCACTTCGCCTGCCGGAACCACGCATCCGATAGACTATGCGGCCGAAGGCGGGCCCACCGTCGAACTGCGAGTGCAGGCCTTGTTCGGGCTTGCCGACCATCCGACCATCGGACCGGATCGAACGCCCTTGATATTGTCGCTGACCTCACCCGCCGGTCGACCGATACAGACAACCCGCGACCTGCCCGGATTCTGGAAAGGCAGTTGGGCCGATGTCGCAAAGGAAATGCGCGGTCGCTATCCCAAACATAACTGGCCCGATGATCCGACGGCGGCGGCGGCAAGCCTGAAGACGAAAAAGAAGCAGGGCATATAACGAAGTATCGCCGTAGCCCTGAGCCTGCGACACCGACAGGCTCAGGGCTACGGTTTGGGTCTTGATTGCATTTGCCAAATCAGCGAAAGGCGCACTCATGACTCAGGCACAGATCGTTCAGAAATCGAAAAATGCTCTTCAATCGGGCCGCTTCGGCACCGGGCAATGGGTGCTCGAATATGTTCCTGCGGATGCGCAGCGCGCCGATCCGCTGATGGGCTGGGCGGGCTCTGCCGACACCCGTCGCCAGTTGAACCTGAAATTTGCAACGCTGGAAGCAGCCAAGGCCTATGCCGACAAGAACGGTATCAGCTATGTTGTCATTCCGGCTGCACCCAAAGTGCTGAAGCTGCAGGCATACGCCGACAATTTCAGATAAGCTGCCCGCCTAGCAGCATTAAAAGCCGCACATCGACGCCGACATTGCTGGCACGCTTGGCATCGAGAAATGCCTGCAGGTCTGCCAGTGCGACACGGTGCACGGTGATGTCTTCGCCGTCCGTCCCGCCGCCGTCGCCAATCCTGATAAGGCCCGACGCGCGCACCAGCGTGAAACTTTCGCTGACCATACCGGGTGACGAATAATATTCGCCAAGCGATTCCAGCCTCTGGGCGCGATAACCGGTTTCCTCTTCCAGTTCGCGTCCTGCCGCTTCGAGCGGATCTTCGCCCTCAGTCTCATCGCCGATCAGCCCCGCGGGCAGTTCGATGCAATTGCGGCCCAGCGGCACGCGATATTGTTCAACCAGCAGGACATGCCCGTCCTCGACCGCAAGTATCACTGCCGCCTTTATGCCGCGCGCGCGACTGACATATTCCCATTTGCCTTTGCGTTTGGCGGTGACGAATTTGCCCTGCCAGACGATTTCCTCGGTTTCTTCCATTTACCTATCTTAACCGTTCGCCTCGAACGAAGTCGAGAGGCCTTGAAGTCGCGCACTACTGATTGGCGTCTCGACTTCGCTCGACACGAACGGAGAACGGGACGCAAAATCAGATTTCGATCAACCGGTCTGGCAACTCATTCGGATTCTCACTGCCCTTGGGGAAATGTTCGGCAAGCACCACGCCCATCTGCCGCACCGCTTCGGCCATGCCTTCGCCGGGGCGGCCTTCGCGTAGCTGATCGATCAATGCGATCATGGCATCGCCCCAGACTTCGGGCGAAACCTTGTTCGCTATCGCCTCATCGGCAACAATCTCGGCACGATGTTCGCGCATCGAAAGATAGAGCAATACACCGGTGCGTCCGACGGTTTTGCTTTCGGTGCCGACCTTGAACAGATCGATGGCGCGCGCGCGGACACGGCGCATCTTGATATGCTTCGGCGTCAGGAAGAGTCGTAACGGCATCCATTTCATCAGCAGCCAACTACCCAGCCATTTGCCGCCCATGAACAGGAATATCAGCGCGAGATACTCGCTTGCTGTCCAGTCATGCTCCCAGCCTCCTAAAGCGCGATCAACCAGTCCGAGATAGAAATCCGGGAATACCGCCACCACCGACAGGGCAAGGAAGGCGATCATGGTCGCCCAGGACAGCGCGACGTCATTATAGTCGTCCGACAGGTCGGTAACGATGGTGACGATCTCGCCACTTGTATGATGCTCTGCGTCGGCCACAGCCGCAGTCACCAGTTGGTGGTCGGCTTCGCTGACATGGCTGATTTTACGCAAGGCCATGCTCACCACCCCCCCGAGGCACCGCCGCCGCCGAAGCTGCCGCCGCCTCCGGAAAAGCCTCCGCCGCCAAATCCACCGCCGCTACTGCCGCCCCAGCTCGATCCGCCGCCGCCCCAGATGATTACCGGGCCGCCCCAGTGCCTGTCTCGGCCGCGCCGGTGCTTTTTGCCGCCACGTGCGATCGAGATGATGATGGGCAGGATGAAGAACAGGAAAATGAACAGCCAGAAGATGACAAGGAACAGGTCCGCCCCGTCGCCTCCGGACTGCCGGTCGGCCAACGCGGCCTCTTCTGCAACCTTTGCAGCCTCGTCGGGGGGAAGGGTCAACTGGGTAACGATACGGTCAACCCCGGCATTGATCCCGCCATTGAAATCGCCTGCCTTGAAATAAGGGGTAATGTCGTTGCGAATGATGCTCGAAGAAAGGCCGTCGGTGAGCACGGGTTCGAGGCCATAGCCGACCTCGATGCGCATCTTGCGTTCATTGGGCGCAACGATCAGGATCGCGCCATTGTCCTTTTCGCTTTCGCCTTTGCCATCCTGTCCAATCGCCCAATGGCGACCGAGCCGATAGCCATAATCGGAAATGTCATAGCCCTGCAAGTCGTTGATGGTTGCAACGACAAGCTGGCGGTTCGACTGGGTTTCCAGCCCCGCCAGCTTGTTTGTCAGCGATGCCTCTTGCTCAGGCGTCAGCAGATCGGCCTGATCGACGACACGCCCCGTCAGTTTCGGGAAATCCTGCGCCAAAGCGGGATTCGCGACCAGCGTCCAAAGCGCCAGCAGGAAAAGGCCGATGGCCCTTTGCATCGATATGTTCCGGTTCAGTTGCGTTATCCTGTCGGTGCCATGTCGAGTTTCGGCGCGACTTCGGCTCCGGGCGTTGCCGCTTCATAGGGGACCATCGGTTTGGCACCATGGATCACCTTGGCACCGATGATGTCGGGGAAGGTGCGGATCGTTGTATTATACTGGCGCACCGCTTCGTTATAGTCGCGCAGCGTGATGCGGATGCGGTTTTCCTGACCTTCCAGTTGGTCTTGCAATTTCAGGAAGCCTTCCTGGCTTTTCAACTGCGGGTATTGCTCGACCGATACCAGCAAACGCGACAGGCTGCCCGACAGATTATTTTGCGCGGTCTGGAAAGCTGCCATCTTTGCCGGATCATTCAGATCGCCGGGTGCCAGAGTAACTGAGGTTGCCTTGGCGCGCGCTTCGATAACTTCGGTCAGCGTCTTGCTTTCCTGTGCGGCAGCGCCTTTGACGACTGCAGCCAGATTAGGGATCAGGTTGGCGCGTTCCTGGAATGCGGCTTGCACATCCGCCCATTTCGCTTTTGCATTTTCCTCGGCAGTCGGCACGCTGTTGATGCCGCACCCGGCAACCGAAACGGCGGCGACAGGCACGAGCAGGAACTTGGCAAGATCGGAACGCATGAGGGTACTCCTTCCCCGGAAGATTGTGTATTGCATAGATAGGTCGGCTCCCGTCCGGTTGCAATCACCGAAAAAGTTACATTCGCCGCTCTCGACACAAGTTACATATGCGCTAGTGTTGCCGCCGTCGCTTCTGCATCTGAGGAGATGGAATATGTTGGGTGAATTCAAGGCATTCATTGCGCGTGGCAATGTACTCGACCTTGCTGTCGGTGTGATTATCGGCGCCGCATTCGGTAAAATTGTGTCATCGATGACCGATGATCTGATCATGCCGCTGATTTCGCTGGTAACCGGTGGCGGTGTCGATTTTAGCAGCAAATATATCGTGCTGGGCGGTGCGGAAAAGGTGCAGGCCGGCATGTCGCTTGCGGCGGCAAAGGCTGCCGGGGCGAATGTGTTTGCCTGGGGCAGCTTTATCACCGCGCTGATCAATTTCCTGATCCTGGCCTTTGTCATCTTCCTGATTGTGCGTCAGGCCAACAAGGTTATCCCGCCGCCAGCCGCTGGCCCGACCGAGGTCGATCTGCTCGCCGAGATTCGCGATGAGTTGAAGAAGAAGTAATCACGGCATAGACTGGCGCGATGAATGCGCCGGAACATAAAAGGGGCCGCCACCTTGTCCAGCAGCCTAGCCTGCCTGGGTCGAGGGGCGGCCTTTTTGCTGGCTGGTACAATCTGGCCTCGGCGCGCTTTTTCAATGCGATTCTCGACCGGATCGACACCGGGTTGGTTGAAGGGGCAATAGAGGGGCATCTGCCCGATGGCAGCAAGCGTTTGCTCGGTCACCGCCGTCCGGGTCCGCAGGCTATGGTCCATGTCCACAACTGGCGGGCACTTGTCCGCCTAGTTCGCGGCGGTTCCATCGGCTGGTATGAAGGCTGGATTGCAGGCGAATGGTCCAGCCCTGATCTTGTGCCGATCTTCGATCTTTTCATGCGTAACCGTGTTGCCCTGGGCAGCGTCGGGCGGGCTTCGGGCATCGCGCGCATTGCAGGCCGCATTGCGCAATGGTTCCATCGCAACAGCCGCGACCAGGCACGCGACAATATCGCCGCGCATTACGATCTGGGCAACGATTTCTACGCGTCGTGGCTCGATGCAACGATGACCTATTCGAGCGCCGTTTTCGGAGAACGCCCGCCGCGTCAGGAGACGCTGGAATCTGTGCAACGGCGCAAGATCGACCTCATTCTTGATCGGGTGCAGTTGAAAAACGGTGACAGTCTGCTCGAAATTGGCTGTGGCTGGGGCGGGTTGGCAGAGGCTGCGCTTGAACGCGGCTTGGCCAGCTATCACGGCATCAGCTTGTCGCCCGAACAGATTCGCTTTGCCGAAGACAGGCTGGCCGAAAAGCACGGTTGGAAAATCACGCTGACCGACTATCGCGATGTTGCGGGGCAATATGATGCCATTGCCAGCGTTGAGATGGTCGAGGCGGTCGGGCAGGAATTTTGGCCTGCCTATCTCGATTGCATCGCCCGATGCCTGAAACCGGGTGGCAGGGCTGCGCTGCAATATATCCGCATCGAAGACGATATATTCGAACAATATGCCGACGGTCAGGATTTCATCCAGCGCTATATCTTTCCCGGCGGAATGCTGCTTTCCGAGAGTCGCTTCCGCGCGCTGGCAGAGGAACGGGGGCTGCGCTGGGAAGCCCAGATTGATTATGGCGAACATTATGCAGAAACGCTGCGCATATGGCGCGAACGTTTCGAGGCTGCCGTAGCGGAAGGGCGCTTGCCTGCGGGATTTGACGAAAAATTCGTTGCGCTTTGGCGTTTTTACCTGATGTATTGCGAAGGCGGGTTCCGTGGAGGCGGAATCAATGTGGCACAGGTGACTTTGGTCAAAAACTGAAGCCGGACGGGAGAGGAAGCCATGAAGAAATGGATTATCGGCCTGCTGGTCGTGGTGGCGGCGGTGCTTGGGATCGGCTGGCTCACCATGGATCGCGACATGCGCAATCTGGCGGCAAACCTGCCGACCGACCGCAATGTGCTGTTCTGGTCTATCCCGCAGCGCGATGCAGCCTTCCGCACGATGGACAGGCTGCCGGTGCTTGCCAAGGCCAACATCATCGACGCGGGAGAGAAGGTCTTTCCGCTGACAAAGGGCCAGGAACTGAAGCCGGGAACAGATGTTGACGCCTATATGAAGGCACAGCGGACTGCCGGACTTGTCATCATCCACAACGGGCAGATCCGGCTTGAAAAATATGGCCTCGATTTCGATGGCAGCGGCAAATGGACCAGCTTTTCGGTCGCGAAATCGCTCACCTCGACGATGGTCGGGGCGGCAATCAAGGATGGCCATATCAAGAGCCTCGATGACAAGGTGACCCAATATATCCCCGAAATGAAGGGGTCGGCCTATGACGATGTCACCATCGCGCAGTTGCTGACGATGACCTCGGGCATCAAATGGAATGAGGATTATGAAGATCCGAAGTCCGATGTTGCGCGGTTCAACGAGCATAAGGCGGAGCCGGGTATCGATGTTACCGTCAGCTATATGCGCAAGCTGCCGCGCGAGGCACCCGCAGGCACCAAATGGGTTTACAAGACCGGCGAGACCAACCTGATCGGTGTGCTGGTGAGCAAGGCGACGGGCAAGAAACTGTCTGACTATCTGTCCGAAAAGGTCTGGGCACCATTCGGTATGGAGCAGGATGGCAGCTGGTTGCTCGGATCGACCGGGCATGAAATCAGCGGTTGCTGTATGCAGGCATCGACCCGCGATTATGCGCGCTTCGGGCTGTTCATGCTTGGCGGTGGCGTAGTCAACGGCAAGGCGATCTTGCCCGATGGATGGATAGCCTCGGCGACCACCAAGCGGGCTGATATCGGCGCGCCGGGCAGAGGCTATGGCTATCAATGGTGGACCTATGACGATGGCAGCTACGCGGCGCAGGGCATTTTCGGGCAGGGCATCTTCATCGATCCGAAGCGCAAGCTGGTGATTGCATCGAACAGCAACTGGCCGCGCGCCACCGATCCTGCAGGGCAGGAGGGTCGCGAGGCTTTCTACAAGGCGGTCCAGAAGGCGCTCGACGACGAACTGGCCTCATTCCCGGAGGATGTGAAATGAACGGCAAGACAGCATGGATAACCGGCGCTTCGTCGGGGATTGGCGAGGGGCTGGCCAAGGAATGGCTGGCGCGTGGCGGGCGCTGTGTGCTGTCGGGCCGCAATGTCGCAGCATTGGAGGCGGTCGCGGCCCATGCGCCTGACCGCTGCCTCATATTGCCGTTTGAAACCACCGACTATGAGGCCATTCCCGCAATGGCGGAAAAGGCAGTGGCCTTTACCGGCAATGTCGATGTGCTCGTCAACAATGCGGGTATCTCGCAGCGGTCGCTCGCCATCGACACTGACATGTCCGTTTATCGCAAGATTGTCGATGTGGACCTGCTCGCGCCGATAGCCTTGACGCAAGCGCTGCTGCCGCACCTGCTGGCGCGTGGATCGGGCGGGGTTGTGATGATCTCCAGCGTCGCGGGCAAAGCGGGTGTGCCGATGCGCACAGCCTATTGCGCCGCCAAGCACGGCCTTGTCGGCTACGCAGATTCTCTGCGTAGCGAAATTGCCGGGCAGGGGATCAGGGTGCTGGTGGTCGCGCCGGGATCGGTGCGCACCAATGTCTCACGCAATGCTTTGGCATCGGACGGCTCGGTGCGCGGGGTGAGCGACGCGGCCATCGACAACGGCCTCGATCCAGCAGAGGTCGCCAAGACCATCTGGGATTCCCTCAACGCCGGCAAGCGGGAAATTGTCGTGGCGGAGGGCATGGAGGCCGCGATCCCGGTGATGCGCGCGCAGGAACCGGAAAAGCTGTTCGACATGGTCGAGGCGATGGTCGCGCAGGGTTATGCGCAGAAAATGGCGGCAGAGAACAACTGAGTCAGTCGCGGGCGGCGCGCAATGCGGCCCCGGCAGCGAAGGGCGATAGTGCCGTCATCGCAAGGCTTGTCGCAGCCAGCAGTTGCAGCGCGGCATTCGGCCCATCATCGAGCGTTCCGGCACCGAATATCAGGATCGGGATGGCGAGCGGAACAAGGAGCAATCCGCCGAGCGCCGAAGCTCCGTTGAGGCCTGCCGTCAGCGAAGCGATGGTCACGCCCAGCCCTGCAAAAGCGGGAAGCGCGAGTGCCAGTCCCAATATCAATGTCATGGCCTTGCCATCAGGCACGCCCAGCAAGGCAATGGCAATCGGCGTCGCGAGCAGAAGCGGAATCCCGAAGCCGATGATGTGGCCAGCAATCTTGGCCACTGCGATCCATTCGTCCGCCCAACCGCGCAACACCAACTGGTCGAGCACGCCGGATTGACGATCCGGCAGCACCAGCCGCTCGATGGGAAGCAGGCTGGCGAGCAGCGCAGCTATCCACAAAATGCTGCCGCCGACACGTGCCAGCAATGCCTTGTCAGGGCCGGTGACAAAGGGGAACAGTGTCGCCACAGCCAGATAGAAAACGATCGGCAGCCACAACCCACCGCCGGTCCAGGCGATGCGCACCTCGCGCCAGGCGATGCTGGCAAACCCCTTCACGCGGCCATCTCCGCGCGCGGGCGATCGATAACGATGCTGCGCGTAACATTGACAGTCGGGGCGATATGCGACGCCACCAGCGCGATGCCGCCTTGTTCGCAATGCCTTGCAAGCGCCGCATCAAGCCGGGCGACATTGGCTTGGTCGAGACCGTTATAGGGTTCGTCGAGCAGCCAGATCGGCGCGTCTCCGGCGAGCAGCCGCGCCAGCGCGCCACGGCGTTTCTGCCCCGCAGACAAAAGCCGTACCGGCAATTCGGCGAGCGAAACAAGGTCAAGCGCCTCCAGTGCGGTTTCCAGTCGTGCCGGGTTGATGCCGTCCAGATCGGTCCAGAAGCGCACGGCCTTTTCGAGCGGCTGGTCGAGATCGAGCGCGAGATTATCATCGCACAACGCGACGGTTGCCGTGCACATCAGCGTACCCGATGCCACGCCGAGCAACCCCGACAATGCCCTGAAAAGCGTCGATTTTCCGCTGCCATTGGCCCCGCGAACCCATATCAGCTCGCCGCTTTCGACTTCCAGATCGAAATCGCGCAGGATGACCCGTCCGCCGCGAATGATGGCAACGCGGTTCAGAACTATGCTTGGCGATGCGGCTTGACTGTCCGGCATGGCGCGACATAGGCACGGCGCGCGCAAAAAGCAAAGGCAGGAGAATGACATGGCTGTTCGGGAACTGGACGCAAGCGAACGCGAAGCTGCTGTGGCGCAACTACCCGGCTGGGCTTATGATGCCGAGGCAAAGGGCATTCGCCGCACTTTTCGCTTTTCGGATTTCGCCGAGGCCTTTGGCTTTATGAGCCGGGTCGCGATTCTTGCCGAAAAGGCGGATCATCATCCCGAATGGTTCAACGTCTACAATCGCGTTGAAATTTTGCTGACCACGCACGATGCGGGCGGGATGTCGGCGCGGGATATTGCGTTGGCGACGGCAATTGACGGGTTCGTTTAGTATCAGTGTTTTATGAGTCATCCCCGCGAAAGCGGGGCTTCATGGCCTGACAAGCAGGTTTAAACCGTGGTTTCAGACCATGGCCCCCCGATCACGTCGGGGGTGACAAAAGTACGTAAAGTGTCTTTGTCCCAAAGTAGTCAGTTCTTCACAACCGTCTCAATGCCCTCCATCAGGCCCAATTGCTTGCGCAAGCGACCCGGGAACCAGCGCGCAGCAAAAGCCAGTTGTTTTGCCAGCTTGTTGACGGGTGTATGCACCTTGTCGCCGTGAATGGCCTCCCATGCCGCGGGGCCGATGACCGATACCGGGCTGACTTCGATGCCTGCTTCCAGCAGACGTTCCTTGCCCGTCTGGTTGGAACCCGGATCGACCGCGCCGATGATGTTGGTGTCGATGAAGCCAGGCATCAGTGAGCGGGACTTGATGCCCAGTTCGCGCCATTCAATGTCATGCGCCTCGGTGAGGCCGCGTACCGCGAATTTGGTCGCACTGTAAACGCTGAGGCCTGCCGATCCATAAATCCCGGCTGCCGACGCTGTGTTGAGAACGCAACTGTCAGGGGTTGCTTGCAGATAGGGAAAAGAGGCGCGGATGCCGTTGATTACACCGGTGACGTTGATCGCAATCATCCGGTCAATATCCTCGTCGGTCATATCCTGGATCGGGCCGCCCGATCCGACACCGGCATTGTTAAACAGAACGTCCATCCTGCCGCCGGTTTGCCTGGTGAAATCGGCGATTGCCTCTTTCCATTGCGGACGATTGGTTACATCAAGAATGTGGGTCGACCACTGGCCAGCGGGGAGCATGGCCGCCGTTTCCTTAAGGCCTGCCTCGTTGACATCGGCCAGCCCCACGAACCAGCCCTTACCGGCAAAATAACGCGAAACCTCGCGGCCAAGGCCGGATGCGGCGCCGGTTACGAAAATGCTCTTGCGGTTGTTGGACACGGCTCGACTCTCCCTCTTATTTGCATCGCTGTAAGCACAGCAATTCGCTGGCCGGGTCAACCCCTACTTGCAGCTTTGGGATCGGGCCGATAATCAACCGCCAGTTATGCAGTCATATCGTCTTCTGTTTTCAGCCTTTGCCGCACTCGTCCTGGCAACGCTTTCCGGTCAGGCGCGCGCCGACGTGGTGGCAACCTTTTACAGCCACGATTTCGGCGATCATTTCCCGCATGCCTTCATCAAACTGAAAGGCACGATCGATGACACCGGTGAAGCGGTTGATACCAATTTCGGCTTCACCGCCGTCAGCGTGTCGCCAGCGATCCTGATGGGTTCGGTCAAGGGGATGATCGAAACCAAGGACGCGAAATATGTATCGAAAAGCAATCCGCACTTTTCGCTGCGCCTTTCCGATGGCGAATATCGCAAGCTGATCGACCATGTCGAACGCTGGCGCAGTATGCCGGGCAAAAGTTACAGCCTCAACAAACGCAATTGCGTGCATTTCGTGATGGAGGCTGCCGCCCTGCTGGGGCTGTCAGTCAACCGGAAGAGCAAATTCTTCAAAAAGCCGAAATCATTCGTGCTGGAAATGATGAAGCTCAATCCCATGCTGAAACTGTAACCGTCAGATCGCCTCGAAACCCGTAGCATAATAATGCCAGGTAAAGATCGCGGCAGCACCGCGATGCGGGCGCCAGCTTTCCGCGACTTCGCGGGTCGGCTTTTCCGTCGGGCGTTCGTCGAGCAACAGGATGCGTTTCACACCCTCCTGCACGGCAAGGTCGCCCGCTGGCCAGATATCGGGGCGTCCTTCGGCAAAGAGCAGGTAGATTTCGGCCGACCAGCGGCCAATGCCTTTGACCTTGGTCAGATAGGCAATCGCTTCCTCATCATCCTCGGGCAGCGCATCGAGGGGCAGCGCGCCGGAAACGACCAGTTCGGCCAGGCTTCGCGCATAGCCCTGCTTCTGGCGGCTGAGGCCGCAGGCGCGCAGACTGTCGAAATCTTCGGCCAGTAGTTTCTCCGGCGCGCAATCCTCGCCCAGCTTGCTGGCCAGCTTGTTCCACATCGATGAGGCCGCCGCGACACTGACCTGCTGCCCGACAATCGTGCGCAGCAGCGTCGTATAGCCCCGTTCGCGGATGCGCGGCTCGGGATAGCCCGCCTGCTCCAGCGCTATGGCAAAGCGCTTTTCCTTTGCCGCCAGCGTATCGAGCGCGTGCCTGATCTGGTCGGCAGTCAGTCCCATCAGTTGGCGAGCTTCAGCAACGCCATCGGTGGGCCGAAGGTCTTGGGGCCGATATCCCAGCGCAGCACCTGCATCGCACCTTCATCGATCGGGCCTTCGTCGGTGTTGTTGGCCATGATCTTCGCATTGGTGCGGATGGTGAAAGTGCCTTTCACCTCGACCGGTTCAACACTGTTCTTGGCAGATCCCATGCCGGGGATCATCGATCCTGCACCCATTAGCGACATCAACGAAACGTCGGCATCGTTATGGAAGGTCGGCGCCTCTATACGCACGCGGCCGTTATCCCAGCGGGTGACATGGATCATCGGATTGCCCAGCGCATAGCGCGGGATGACCGGGAAGGCGAAATCATCTGCCAGACGGCCCTTGGTTGCATAGTCGATCATGAACAGGCCGTTGCCCAGATGCTCAACCTTGTTCCAGGCGGCCAGTCGCTCAACTTCTTTGGTGAAGCGATCGATGGTCTTCGGGTTGCTGGGATCGATGCCGCCGAGCATGGCGGCAAACATCTTCTTGGCCTGCTCCTTTTCCTTCTTGGCGTTGGCCTGCTGCTCGTCCCAATCCTTTTTCTGCTGCTCGACTTCGGCGGGCGTGCATTCGCGCTCGCTATAATCGTCGTCCATGGCTTCAACGGCGGCGGCAGCTTCGGCGGCGGCGTCCTCTGCGGCGCTTGCGGCTTCTTCGGCAACTGCTGCGGTATCGACCGCAGCTTCGCTGTCGAAATCCTCCTGAGAGGTTTTCGATGCGGCAGTCCCGGCGTCATCTCCGGCGATTTCGGCCAAAGCGGCGTCAGCGGCGGCGGCATCTGCGGCTGCCTTGGCCTCTGCCTTTTCCCGACGCTTTTCCTTCTTCTGCTCTGCTTCGCTCTTTTCCGGTTCGGGTGCCGGGCCATAGCAGGCTGCGGCAAACTCTGCATTTGCGCCTTCGGCATCAAGGGTTTCATTCAGCAGGTTCGCCAGACCGACCAGCTGGATCTGCCCTTTATAGCTGAAGGCAAACTGGCCGTCGGCCATCACGGTCATTTCCGAATTGAATTCGCCCGGCAGCAGCAGGCAACCAGACAGGCTGAAAGGCGCGACGACGGCGAGGCCTATGGCGGCAATTTTCTTGAAATGCATTAGTCGGCTTTCGATTGGCGCAGGGTCGCGGCGGCATAAAGCGCGATGGCTGCGGCGTTGGAGACATTCAGACTTTCCATCTGCTCGCTGATTGGCAGCTTTGCCAACTGGTCGCAATGATCCTCGATATTGGCGCGCATGCCTTCGCCTTCGGCACCGAGCACCAGGGCGTTACGGCGCGGTGCAAGCGCCTTGTCGAGGTTCGTATCGGCATGGCCGGAAAGGCCGATGCGCCAATAGCCATGCTCGGCAATTTCCTCCAGCGCGCGGGCGAGATTTACCACGCGCACCCAGGGGACGACTTCCAGCGCACCCGACGCGGCCTTCGCTAGCACACCCGATTCGGGGGGGGCATGGCGATCCTGCGTCACCACCGCTATGGCATCGAAAGCAGCCGCCGAACGGAATATCGCACCGACATTGTGCGGATCGGTTACCTGATCGAGGATCAGGATCGGCCGGTCATCCTCTTCATGCGTGTCGAGAATATCGGAAAGCCAGACATCCTCGAGCGGAACAACCTCTGCCACGATGCCCTGATGCGGTGTGTCCTTCGGCACGAAGCGCGCGAGGTCTGACCCTTCGCAAAACTGGAAGGGGACGGCAGGGGGAAGGTCAATCTGCCCCAAGGCTTCGCGCGTACCCCAGATCTTCAGGATTCTGCGTTCCGGATTCTCAAGTGCTGCGATGACGGCATGGCGTCCCCAGAATTTGGGATTGCCGCTTGTCTGGGCAGCGCCCCTGCGACGATGGCTTTTATGCGAACTCATTTTGCGCCTATTCCATCTCGGCCATTGACAGGCAAGCGGCGTTTCGCCAATAGGCCGCTTCTTCTTCGGGACCGGCCCTTTGCCCCGCGCAAAGCCCCGCAGAAAAGTGGACAGGTGGCCGAGTGGTTAAAGGCAGCAGACTGTAAATCTGCCCGGTTTTCCGTACGCTGGTTCGAATCCAGCCCTGTCCACCACCTCCTTATTCGTCAGCATTCACGAATGACCGTGGAAATCCCGGAAAACCTAGCTTGTATATCTGCCTACGCTCGCCGACGTCCGCTGCTGTTTGTGTGCAGCCGGATGCAAGTGTGGGGCAAATGTGGGGCAGAATTTGGGTTGCCCCACATTTTACCGCTCTTATTTCGGGCTGGAAAGTGTGGGGCAAAGTGGGCAGGCTTACGGCGATGGCGGTTAGGGCGAATCTTTTGAAGCCCGGCACCTATCAGGATGGCGACGGGTTATTCCTCAAAGTGCGGGCTGATCGTGCTGGCGGGGCAGGCAGTGCGCAATGGCTTGTGCGAATCCAGCGCGACGGCAAACGCCAAGACATTGGGCTTGGTAGCGCCAAGGCCATCTCACTGGCGCAAGCCCGCGCTAAGGCGGATGAACTGCGCAACGCGGTCAAGGTTGGAAAGCGCGATGTTTTGGCCGAGAAAAAGGACGAAGCGGCAGCCAAGATCACCTTTCGGGTTGCCGCGCGCCAATACCACACCGAAAACGAAGCTGGCTGGAAAAGCACCGTCTATGGCCGCCAGTGGCTCGCCAGTCTGGAGAATTACGCCTTCCCTAAATTGGGAGACATGGCGACCGGCAGTATCACTAGCGCCGACATCATAACCGTCTTGATGCCGATCTGGCAGGAAATTCCTGAAACCGCCCGCCAAGTGCGCAACCGCATCTGTGCCGTGCTGGATTACTCCCATGCCAAAGGCTGGCGGTCCCGCGAAGCGCCATCAGGCAATGGCAGCCTTAAAGCCGGGCGCGGTCTGCCCCGGCAAGTGAAGGAACGCGGAAACCGCAAAGCCATGCCCTATGCTGCTCTGCCCGGTTTCATCACTGCGCTGCGCCGCAAGCCGTCATTTGGGCGGCTGGCGCTTGAACTGTTGATCCTAACAGGCGCGCGCAGCCAAGAGGTCCGGCTGGCGACATGGGCCGAATTTGACCTTGAGGGGCGCATATGGACCGTTCCCGCCGATCACATGAAGCGGGGCAAGGCGCACATCGTCCCGCTGTCTGAGGCGGCTCTGGCTGTGCTGGCGAAGGCGGACGCGCTGCGCCTGTCTGAAAGCGACGTTGTTTTCCCCGGCGTGGCGGGCAAGCCGATGTCGGATATGACGCTGCTCAAGGTGCTACGCGATATGAGCGAACCTTTCCACGTCCACGGCTTTCGCTCTGCGCTCACCGATTGGGCAGCGAACGAAGGCTTTGCCGATGCCGTGGTGGAAGCCGCGCTGGCGCACAAGACGCCCGATGCAGTGCAGGCAGCCTATCGCCGCACAACCTATCTCGGCACACCGGGCCAGCCGGGCGCGCGGGTCAAATTGATGGATGCTTGGGGGCATTTTTGTGTGGGCGTTGCAGTCGGCGAGGACAAGCCTGCATGACCTGCATGAGAGTGCGGATAGCATGCTCAAAAAACGGCTGAAATGCGCCATTTTTCAAGTTAGCCGCTCAAGAGGATGCTAATAGCACCCTCGAAAAGTGGCGGAAAACATACATTCACCCGTGCGTGAGGTGTGTCTCCATATTGTTGGCTCGATGCGTAGCATCGCAGCCCCCTTTTTCGCTTGCTCTAACTGTGCCCGAAAGAGGAAGAAAAATGGGAGTGCGCGCTTACCCGGTGCGTAGGATATGGGTTGGACCACGCCTTTTACCGGAGCGGGTATCAGCGCTTCGATGGCGTCCATGTCTGCGGTGTAAATCGCCGTTATGCTGCTGTTGCTGTAATAGAAGTTGGGCGAGTAAGTAACGAACCCGACATCTTTCCTTTCCTTGGAAAGAGTCTTGAACCAGCTGAGGTCAAGGTCGGGCCGTTCCTGTTCAATGACCGAAAGCGGCGGGTTGGAACGAAATCGGTCGTAAAGACCACCCCTGATGACCGGCACCGAACGTCCCGCCAGATCGATCAAAGTTTCCGTCTCGCTGGCACCGTCGCTATTGGGCATCGGTGCAGAGCGATCGCTTGCGATATCGTTGATGACGGCCTTGCCGAGCAGGAGTTTCGGCGCAAACAGAGCAATGGTGCCGATCACCGCCACTCCTGCCAGAGCCAGTCCGATTTTCGATCCGCCTGATTTGGTACGCATCATTTCAAAATCCTGTCGCTATAAAATTTGTTCCGCTGTTTTTCAGTTGCCAGGCAACGGCATCGGTTCGCTACGCTTTGCGCGCGCCTCGCCAGGCCTGGTATTGTCTGTTTCTCCGCGCGGTAAGCAGTTGCTGGCAAATGAGAGCCCAAAGCGGTGAGACCTCCGACTTGGGTCGTTTGCCTCTACCCATCCGGCGCAATTGGAACTTCGTCACACCCATGCGCGCCAGGCTGGCGAGGCCCTGCTTCTTCAACTTGATTTCGGGCAAGGTGACGGCAAATTCTTCCTGTCGCCAGCGATTGGGGAGGTCGGGAGCGAAAGCGAGCGCCTGGGCGATGCCGATCATCTCGACGCCTGCGCGACCATCTTCCGCTTCCAGCGCCTCTATGGCCACAGCGCGGCGGCGAATGCCGCCTGTGACCATGATGGGCATGGTCGCTACGCTCTGAATGTCGCGCGCAAAATCGATGAAATAGGCTTCGCGCGCGCGGGTGCTGGCCTTTTGCGGCGCCCCGTGCATGGCGGGACTTTCGTAGCTGCCGCCAGAAATCTCTACCAGGTCGACCGGCAGGTCGTTGAGCAGCCGTACCACGCCAAGCGCATCCTCCGGCTCGAAGCCGCCCTTCTGGAAGTCTGCGGAATTGAGCTTCACGCCCAGGGCGAATCCCGGCGACACGAGCGCACGAATGGCCTTCACAATCTCAAATAATATTCGTGCGCGGTTTTCAAGCGGCCCTCCCCATTGATCGGTGCGCCGGTTCGTAATGGGAGACAGAAACTGGCTCAGCAAGTAGCCGTGGGCTGCATGGATCTGCACGCCATCGAAACCAGCGCTTTCGGCGAGTTTGGACGTTGCGGCGAACTGCTCGATAACTCGCGCAATGTCCGTCTCGCCCATCGCGCGAGGCGTGGCGAACATCTTCGAGAAGCCGCCCATCTCCATGGAAATGGCAGATGGCGCTATGGCTTCGGGGTTGTTGGCGGCAAACACCTGTCGCCCCGGATGGTTGATCTGCATCCATATCCGGCCGCCAGCAGACTTTCCGGCCTCGGCCCACTTGCGAAACGGGCCCAATGGCTGTTGCGAGTCGAGAATGACTCCGCCGGGCCCCGTAACCGCATCTGCCGCAACCATGACATTGCCGGTCAACAGCAATCCGGTGCCGCCTCGGGCCCACGCATCATAGAGGTGTAGCAGTTCGGCACCGGGCAAATGCCTTTGGTCGGCCATATTCTCCTCCATCGCGGCTTTGGCGATGCGGTTGGGTATTATTTGGCCGTTTGGCAGAACCAGTGGTTCGAACAGGCGGGAAATGGCGGTAAAATCGTTCATGGAAATGGTCCTCGACAACGCTTGCGAGGCCATATAGGGTTTAAACCTAGGTTTAAGGTCAAGGGCAAAAAATGAAAATCGGTGAAATTGCGAAAGCCGCTGGGGTCACCGCCTCGCGCATCCGGTTCTATGAAAAGCGCGGCATCATCCCGCCCGCCCTTCGCGGCGAAAATGGCTATCGCGATTACTCGCCCGATCTTGTCGGGACGTTGCGATACATCGATCAGGCGCAACGGCTCGGCTTTACCTTGCGCGAGATCGTTGATGTAGAACCTGGAACGGGGGAGCATCCCGTTTCATGCACCGTCGCGATAGAATTGCTGACTGAGAAGCTTGCTGCCGTGGATGAAGTGATTGCCGAGGCAAAGGAACGCAAGCAACGGATAAAGGCGTTGATCGCAGAACTGGACAAGACAGAGGCGCTGTAGAGGAAACCCTAGGCGGCGTGGACAAATCTGAGCCAGTATCTGGCGGTGGCGAGATGGACCATGCCAAGGAAGCTGTCGGCAAGCTGGTCGTAGCGCGTATCAATTGCACGGTTGATCTTGAGGTGACCGAACATGCGCTCGATGCGGTTGCGCTGCTTGTATCGCGCCCGGTCATGTTCGATCTTCACACGGCGGTTTGATTTGCCGGGGATAGTTCTACGTATCATATAAAAGTAACTTTTTATCAGTTGCTAAGCTTCCTAGTTCAATAAAAGCCCTGCCACCATTTGGTCCAAAATCCTCAGAAGAGCAGGTCTTCCAACGGTTTCAGAGCTTCGATGGCACATAAAACCGTCACATACGGAGCTGAGGAACTGGCCAATAAGGAAGACCTAATCAACCGCAACTCACTGAGTTGGCGGCAATGGGTCTTGCCACCTTGCCGCTCTAAATCTCGGTATGCTCCGCTATCACCTCCCAGCCTAGCGACTGGCAGAGAGACAGGGCTGCTTGGTGCTGTGCTTCAAGGCCAAGCCCTGAGCGCCTTCTGTTCTGCGGTCGATACCCGGTAGTAAGCTACCACTCTGCACATGATCCAGTCTCCATACAAAACCACGTAACGAAGGTTGGTCTGAAGCTCATGCGCTCGGTTCGATCTGCTGCTCTGGTTCAACCGATCAAGCTACCCTTGGCTCTTGATTCAAAATAGAGCTTCACACCATCTCGCGCTACCCCTCATCGAGCCTTTGGTTGCGGTGCAACATTCTTCGGTAATGCAAAGCGACCGACAGGTAACTTCGCGTAAAATAACTGTCCTTTTATGATACATTGCCAGTTTCTTCTCACTTGCTGCATGGACTCGCAACGACCGAACACCAAAAAATGTTCAACAGATTTTTCCTGTGTCAGAATGCGACGATGTCGCGTGCCGATTCTGGTGTCGTATGTCGGCTGTCGTTAACCTTCGCCTATTGCTGGAATCATGCCATCGTGGTTCTGATTCCTCATTTTTGGTGGTGCCGCCAATCATGTGACGACACCGCAAATACATCTCCGAGACGCACCAGTTTGCAACCGTTCGGCGCAAACGCATTTTTGCCATCAAACTAAAAACCAAGAACATATTGCGGTTCAAATTTTTCATGCTGTAAAATTCACCGCTTGTCGTTGCTGAATCATGTGTTAACAAAAGAACACAACGAGTCGCTAACAAGTCTGTATGCGGTACGGGAAAATCCGGCAGCATCATTGGAAGTCTTGAGGGGTAGTCGTAGAGTAATGCAATGGGGTGACGAAAACGGCGGGCCGCTGTTTTTGCAAAAAATCTGAAACCGTAGATTGGCGCGTGGGATATCGGATAACGTTATCTGCGTCGTTTCGTTCGATTGCTGTTCGCGAGGCACCGCTTTCGGCTTCCGGTAACCGGAGGCGAGAAATGCGTTTTGACAAGATATTGCTCGGCATCGTCTTGTTGTCCTGTCCATTTGGATCGGCGGCGATTGCACAGGATATCGTTTACCAGCCCGTCAACCCTTCATTTGGCGGCAATCCGTTCAATTCAAACCATTTGCTGGGCGTGGCGAATGCCCAGAACGACTATCGCGACCCGCGCACGACGAGCAATTCGTCGCAAGCCGACATTTTCGCGCGGCAGTTGCAGTCGCGACTGCTTTCCGCGCTCTCTTCGCAGATAATCGATGCTATATTCGGTGAGAATCCGCAGGAATCGGGAACGATTTCGTTTGGTGGTCAGACCATCAACTTCTTCCGGTCGCTGGATTCAGTGACAATAACCATTGTTAATGACGAGACCAGCGAAGAAACCGTCATCGTCGTGCCGTTGTTTGTGGATGTTGCTCAATGAAGAGTGTCAAGCGTTTGAGTAAGCTCGCATTTTGCAGCGTTGCACTGGCATCGCTTGCCGCGTGTACAACGGTCGGCACCAGTGGCCGGGATGCCATTCCTGAAAGCACGAGCCTCGCTTTTTTCCCGAAAAAAACCCAGACCCAGTTGTTGCTTAACGATCTGCCCGCACCTGAAAGGCAGGTGGCGATCGCGGTTTACGGCTTCACCGATCAGACGGGCCAGTTCAAGCCCAACGAGGCGGGGCAGACGCTGTCGCGCGCCGTAACGCAAGGCGCCGGTTCGATGCTGGTAAAGGCGTTGCAGGAAGCCGGAAACCGCAACTGGTTCACCATAGTCGAGCGCGAACGGCTGGATAACCTGCTCAAAGAGCGCCAGATCATCCGCGAAATGCGCCAGCGCTATTTGGGCGAAGAGGAAATCAACACACAGGCGTTGCCCGCCTTGCTGTTTGCTGGCGTGCTGATCGAAGGCGGCATTGTTGGCTACGATACCAACACCTTGACCGGTGGTGCAGGGGCAGCGTTCCTCGGCATCGGTGCGCGACAGGAATATCGCCAGGACACCGTGACCGTCTATCTGCGCGCGGTTTCGGTGCGGACCGGCGAAGTGCTAACCAACGTCACCGCATCGAAAACCATCGCCTCGCAGGCGCTGGGTGCAAGTGCGTTCAAATTCGTTGCGTTCAAGGAATTGCTGGAGGCAGAGGCGGGCTTTACCACCAACGAACCCGATCAGGTCGCGTTGCAGCAGGCAATCGAAAAGGCGGTTTACGGGCTGATCATGGAAGGCGAAGAGCTGGACCTGTGGCGCTTTGCCGACAAGCAAAAAGCTGCGCCGATGATCGCGAGCTATCGCGCAGAGCGTGACGGCAATTTCAGTTCGCGCGACGTGCAGGAGGCCGCGCAGCAATGGCGTGCTGCCGGGCCCACGAACGTCGTCAGCAAGAAAGAAGAGGTTGATCGGAAAGGGGGGTCCTGAGGGACGTTCCGTTCAAACAACGACGGCGGTCAGATGCTCCGGGGCCGCCACAGATAAGGTCGACGGAGAGAAGAAACGGCACGCACTGGAGTTGCACCTCCTGTGCGCGCCAGGAAAGTAGGTCGGTGAAAACCTGATGGGGTCTCTGCGTCTAGCGCGCAGTGACTTCGTGGGTATCGCCTTTTTGCAAAGGATATGCAACCATGAAGAAGTCCATTCTCACGAGCGTTTCTGCCGCTGCGCTGATGTTCAGCGCCTCGGCAATGGCCAACAATAACAGCTCAACTGTCACCCAGCCAGGCTCGGCCGCAACGGCAGTGGTAAGCCAAAATGGCACCGATTCCGTCTCCACGATTTTTCAAGATGGCACCGGAAATGATGCTGATGTCAATCAGGACGGTTCGATTGCCGGTGGCACGTCAACCATCAGCCAAACGGGTGATGACAATCTGGCCGAAGTCGACCAGTCGGATGACGGCAGCGATGCTCTTAACGTAGCTCCGCCGATCAACATCTCGACAATCACCCAGGACGGCAGCAGCAACGAAGCCCGGGTGGCTCAAGACACCACTGGCAATTCCGGCCTTTCCGTATCTGCTATCGGCCAATCGGGCCATGACAACGAGGCGACTGTCGGCCAGATCGACGATTATCAGGAATCGTACATCACGCAAAGCAGCGATGGCAACACCGCCACGGTCAATCAGGGCGATCCGGTCTTGCTGGCCACCGAAAACAGCTTTGGCAACAACAGCTACATCAACCAGGGTGGTACCGGCAATAACGACGCAATTGTTGACCAGAATGGCAATTACGGGCTGAGCTCGATCGACCAGACCGGTGGTAATAACCTTGCAACGGTTACCCAGTTTGAGGGTGAGCAATTTCCGTTTAACACAACGAATAATGCTTCGTCGGTGTTGCAGTCGGGTACTGGGGGCGTTGCAACGGTTACGCAGTCGGGCGTCAACAGTTCGGGTGTCGATCAGCAGGCAAGCAATAACTATGCCGTTGTGAACCAGACCGGCGCCAACAGCTCTTCGGTGTTGCAGCTTGCCAATGGCAATGCCGCCCGCGTCACGCAGGATGGCGCCAACAACTCGTCATCGGTTGTGCAGAACTCCGTTGGCGGATCGCTGTCCTACACTTCCTTCGAGCTTGGTGAAGCCGTATTGAACGATCCAAATAATACGGCCTATGCGGTTGTGCAGCAGGATGGTGCTGGCCTGATTTCGCAGATATCGTCGACCGGCGCGTCGAACTTCGCCTACATCCAGCAGGCAGGATCGGCGAACGAATCCTATGTCAACCAGACCGGCAACGGTACGGCGGCATTTGTCGAACAGGCTGGTATTGCGAACAAGTCCTTCTTCACGCAGACCGGTTCATTGACCAATGTTTCGACCTCGGAAACGCCCGGCGTCGGCAGCAATAACATAGCTGCCGCTCAGGGCGTTCACCAGACCGGCGATCGCAACTTCTCGTCCGTGCTTCAATCGGGCTCAGCGTCGTCGTTCACGACAGCACTGGCTGGACGGAATTCGGTCAACGTCCTGCAGACTGGTGACGATAACGATTCGTTTATCGATCAAGGCGGCATCGACAACAAAGCCAGCCTTGCCCAGGATGGCAATTTGAACGTGTCGTACATCACGCAGACCGGAACGAACAATACCGCCACGGTCAGCCAAGGTTCAAACTCCAACTATTCGAGTGTGAACCAAAGCGGAAATAACAGCACTGCGACCGTGACGCAGGGACTGTAACGAAATTGGCCGACGCCCTTAATGGGGCGTCGGCCATTTCCAAAAGGTTTGGAACGAACGCAGTTCGCTCATTTCCCGCTGCGCGCAAAGTCAAAGCGCCAGAACCGGACAGGATGCCGACCATGAGATTTTCATCACTTGCCGTTTTGCCTTTGCTTGTCGGGATTCTGGCATTGTCGCCAGCTTCTGCACTGGGCGAAGACGGCAACACCGGAAATGAAGGTGGGCAGTCCACGGCAGAGATCCCCCAGCCCACTGGCTATGACAGTGGTGCCTATATCAATCAGATCGGTAACATCAACGTTGCCCGCATCGACCAGTCTGCGCCGTCGCAATATATGCGGATCGCGCAGCAGGGCGACGGCAATGACGCGAATGCCCGGCAGCAGGGTGGCGCCCAGTTCGCCGAACTGTCGCAGCAGGGCCACGACAATTTGGCCGAGGTCGAACAGCAGGGCGCAGGCGAAAATATTCTCTATCTGTCGCAGCAAGGCAATGCGAACGGGGCGACAGTGGCGCAGCGCGAAAGCGGGGTCACCTACAACGCAGCAGTCGTTTTTCAGCAGGGCGACGGCAATGATCTGTCGCTGATTCAGGATGGCAGCGACAACCAGGCCGTGCTCGTGCAAAATGGCGATGACAATGCCCTCACGGCAACGCAAACCGGCGATAGCAACCGGCTGCAATGGACACAGCAGGGCGACGGTCTTTCTGACCTGTTGATCCAGCAGACAGGTGGTGCCAATGTCCAGATCACCCAAAGCAATGGCGGAAAGTAATGGCCAGCGGCCGGACGGACGAGCCCGCTGTCCCAGCCGCGAATAATGTGGAGAATATGAAGCAACAGGGAGCGGATTTGGAAAGTGGCTAAGCCGAATATCAGCCATATACCCTTGTGGGGCCTGTCGGCACTGGCCGCAGGTTCCTTCGGTGCCTCGTGGTCCTACCCCGGCCAGGCCGGGCTTGAGGTGGACGCAGTTTCCCCGCCGAAAAGCCATGCCGCGCAAATCCGCGCCTTGGCATATTTTCGGCAAACGCCATCGGTGTTGCCAGATGTGCAGCGCAGTGTGAGGCAGGCCGAAGCAATAGCGAACAGTCGCCTGCCTGTTAAGGCCGAACCGGGCAGGAATGAGGGGCTGGCAGGCTTGCTGGATACAGGCAGCATTGCTGCTCAATCGATCACCGGGCAGCCCGTCGCGATAGCATCGCCAGCCCTTGCGGCAGCCAAGCCCGACATAGGGAGCCTCCCGCCATTTTCCGCTATGTTGCCGGAACGCAGCGCCGTTGGCATTGTTGATGTGCCACAGGTCGGCGCGCTAAAATCGTCCGCAAACAGGATGGTTGTCGCCGCTGCTGCTGCTGTGCCGAGAATCCCGTCCGATCACGCCGGGGCAGGAATGCAATCTGCCAATGATCGGGCAGTCTATGGCACATCGGCGCAGAATGCCTACAAGGTGTATTTCCCGCAGGCCGAACCCTCGGCACCAGGCAACGCCACCGACGGCAACCAAACTTCGGCGGGATCACCCGAAGAGGACAATCGCGTATTAACAAGGCGCGGATCCTATCTGTTTTACGAAGATGCAGCGACCAGCGATGTCGCCGACAATATCAAGACCAGCCTCAACACGCATGGGGCGGGCAGCAGCAAGGCTGTTTTGGACGCAATCGCCGCCGCAAATAAAGCTGCCGAGGCACAAGAACTCACCTCCCCTCCGTTACAGAAACAACCGTTGAATTTTGGCGATCGCTCTCCCGAACCCTCGACGCAGCCAAATAGCCAGGCGAATATGGCGGCGATGGGGGCATCGAATGGAGGCGGCAATGCAGAGCGTTAGCATTATGCTGGCCAGTGTATGGCTGACTGCTGCGATGCAGTCTTCGGCGACGATCGAGCAGGTTCCACCGGCCAGCGATGTGCCCATGGAGCGAAGCGTAACTCAAGAGAACGCGCCCAACCGAAAATTGAATGTCGATGATACCGCCCAATTGGGCGGGAACAATGGTGCGCCGGGCGGACAAGTGCAGTTGACCGCCGAAAAATCCGGCAAAGAAGTCGATCAGTTGGGCAAGCGCGACCGCAATCCGCAATCCACCCAAAATCTGTCGGATCGCAGACAGGGCTTTGACACAAGGGTGGTCAAGCTGGAAGGCACCGACAGATGCAGCGCCGAACTGCTGTCATCGCAGGACCGTGAATATTGCCAGCGGATAATCGAGAATCGTTCTGCCGAATATACAGGGCCGAGGGAAATCGAGTTGTCCCCGGAACAGGAACTGCTCGCGAAACGAAACCCAAAGCTGATCGATGGCGGTACGGACGCCGCGATCAAACGCCTGACAACCAATCGCAATTCCTCTGACGACGCCGATAGTCAGGCGATTGCCTCAACGGTGTTGGCTGGGCAGGGTGAAGCAACTCCGACTGCGGGCGCGCAACCTGCCGAAAACAATCTGAGCGCGGAAACACAGGCATTGATAGATGCCATCGTCAAAAATGTCTCGGGCAACCCAGGGCCCTGATATGCCCCTGTTCTTTTCCCCAAACATGCTGACATTTTGGGCAGGAGCAATTTTGATGGCCGAGGCAGAACCGCATCAATCACTTCAACTCGATTTGTCAGAGTCGGCAGATGGCTCGATTGCTGTAATGCTGATCGCCAACTCAATCCGGTCGCAGAATGTATCATATGAATTGCGGACGATCGGTGCGTCGGTTTCCACACACAAAGGTTCGACACGATTGCAGGCGAACCATGAGTCGACGCTCTCGACAATCCGGTTTCGGGCGGGCTCAAACTGGTGTGTCTCGCTGAGTGTTAAGGAAGAATTGGGATCGCGCTACACGATCACTCGGGGGAATGCTTGCTGAGGCGATAAGGCCGCATTTCCCGGAGACTGATTATTGAGTGGGGACAGGCTCTAGACGCAAAATTATCGCTTTTCGTTGCAGCACTGACTTGCTCGCAATGATTAGAATGGCGGAAACCGGTCTACGACTGTCATCGGCATTTACTGTTAACGGCCTTTTTCACCAACAAGCAGCCGTCCCAATGCTTCATAGGCAGGGATCGACGTAGGATCGATCGCGACATTGCCTGCCATCGGGTGTGAGGCAAAGCGGGCGATGACCATTTCGGCTTTTGGGTCGATATAGATCGCCTGCCCGTGGATGCCCCGCGCCGAATAGGCACCATGATCATTGTGGCTGACCCACCATTGGTTGCGGTAGGACCAGCCGGGCAGGGTGGGATAGGCTCCATTTTTGGCAAACTCCGTCTTGCCGCCGCCTTTGGTGATGTCGGCGATTGCCGCAGCTGGAACAACCTGCTTGCCCTGCCACTTCCCGCCGTTCCGCATCATTTCGCCGAACCGCGCCATGTCACGCAATGCAGGCATCAGCCCGCCGCCGCCGAATACCATGCCCGTGCCGTCGATCTGCATCGAAGCATCCTGTTCCATTCCCAATTTTCGCCAGAAGCGGTCCTCAAGCAATGTTGCGATCCTTTCACCGCTCACCCGCTCGACGATCCAGGCCAATGCGTCGGTATTGGCGGTGCGATAGGTGAAGCGTTCGCCATGCTCGCCCTTTTTGCCGATGGTCAGAAGGAAAGCCTGCAACCCCTCCGGCCCTGCATAGTCCTTTGGACGCGGGCCAAAACCGCCGGCCAATGCGTGGCGAAAGATATCGGCATTGGGATTGGTGTAGGTTTCGTCAAAGGCGATACCCGTAGTCATGTCCATAACCTGCCGGACAGTGGCGTCGCCGAATCCGCTCTGCGCCAGTTCGGGAACGTAACGCGTTACCGGCGCATCCGGATCGAGCCTGCCTTCTGCCGCAAGACTGGCAGCCAGGGTGCCGATGAACGATTTGGTGACCGAAAATGCAATATGCTGGCTGTGCGGGGTGGTAACACCGAAATAGCGTTCATAGATTATGCTGCCCCGATGCAGGACGACGATGCCGTCCGTGTAATTGGCAGACAGCGATTGTGCCCACGTCATCGGCTGGGTGCCGCCAAGGGGCGTGAAGTGGATGGCGTCTATATCCTTGCGTTCGGCACGGGGGAGCGCGACGACCGCCATGTCGCCCCGGGTGACGCCTATGGAGCGGGTAAATTGCCGGTAATTGGAAAAGCTCCAGCGGGTTTTCGGGAAAGTGAAATGGCCCAGATCTTCCAACCGGATCATCTTGTCGGCTGCAGGTGGCGATCCCTGCATCCAGCCCATCTTTGCCGGATCGCTTGCCGCTGCATCAAGCCGTTCGGGCTCGCCTTGTGCCTGTGCCCCCGATGTTGCAACTGCGAGCGCAGCTGCGGCGATAACCGCCTTTTTGGCCATGTGCCTCTTCCTCCCATTTTCTCGGGGAGGAGGATGGCGCAATCAATCGGCCAGTGCAACCTCGGGGTCGACGAACTTCATGTTCAGGCTTTCGGCGACCGCCTTGCTCGTCACCTTGCCCTTGTGCACGTTGAGGCCTGTCAGCAGCCCGCGCCCGATCTCACTACGCGCGTGCAGCGCCTCCAGCCCCTTGTCGGCGAGCGCGAGGCCATAGGGCAGGGTAGCATTGTTGAGCGCGGCGGCGCTGGTCTGGGGAACGGCACCCGGCATATTGGCAACGCAATAATGGATGATGCCATCGACGACATAGGTCGGATCGGCATGGGTGGTCGGCTTTGAGGTTTCAAAGCAACCGCCCTGATCGATCGCGACATCGACCAGAACCGAACCGGGCTTCATATGTTTCAGCATCGCGCGAGTGACGAGCTTGGGCGCGCTGGCACCGGGGATCAGCACCGCGCCGATCACCGCATCGGCGACGCTGATTTCGGCATCGATGGTATCGAGCGTCGAATAGCGCGTCCGCACCCGGCCATGGAACAGCTCGTCCAGTTGGCGCAGGCGGGGGATCGAGCGGTCGACAATGGTGACTTCGGCACCAAGGCCGATAGCCATGCGCGCAGCATGGGTGCCGACAACGCCGCCGCCCAACACGGTGACACGGCCCGCGGGCACGCCCGGAACGCCGCCGAGCAATATGCCCGCGCCGCCTTCCGAACGGCGCATCGCCTCTCCAGCGGCTTCGATGGCAAGTCGCCCGGCGACTTCGCTCATCGGCGCGAGCAGGGGCAGGGTGCCCTTGTCGTCGGTCACGGTTTCATAGGCGATTGCTGTGCATCCCGATTTGACCAGCCCCTTCGCCTGCTTTGGATCGGGCGCGAGGTGCAGATAGGTGAAGAGCAACTGGCCCTCGCGCAGTTGAACCCATTCGCCGGGCTGCGGCTCCTTCACCTTGACCACCATTTCGGCCTTGGCGAAGATTTCTCCGGCGGTTTTGACGATCTTCGCCCCCGCCTTCTTGTACGCCTCGTCGGTCGCCATGATGCCCGCACCGGCCCCTGATTGCACCATAACCCCGTGGCCGCGCGCCACATATTCGCGAACGGCAGACGGCGTCAGGCCGACGCGATATTCATGGACCTTGATTTCGGTGGGAACGCCAACACGCATGACTTTCTCCTGCATAAAGCGGTATATGGCTGCGTTTATCACGCAGGTGGCAGATTGGATAGCCAAAGCGGGGACGCGATAGCGGCGTTTGAAAGTGCCGCATCCGCGCATCAGTTGCCCGGTGCGATATCCACCATATTGGCGCACGCCTTGCGACCATTCTCGCCGAATGCGTGTCAGCAACGGGTTAGGCAATGTGTTCCAGTTGGTCTGCGATCTTCCCGAACATCTCGTCAATATGGGATTTGTCGAGGATGAGCGGTGGACTGAGTGCAATTATGTCGCCCGTTGCCCGGATGAGCAGGCCATTGTCGAAACAGGCGTGGAACAGTTCGGTGGCGCGCTTGGTCGGCGCACCCGGACGCGGTTCGAGTTCGATGCCTGCGACAAGACCGATGGTGCGTATGTCGATAATATGCGGCTTGCCGCGAAGGTTGTGCGCGGCATCGGCCCAATAGGCGCCCAGCTCGTCCACTTTGCCGAACAGCCCTTCGTCGCGGTAGAGATCGAGCGTGGCAATGCCCGCAGCGCAAGCCAGCGGATGCCCGGAATAAGTGTAGCCGTGGAACAGTTCGATCCCGTCCACAGCGTTGTTGACGATATCGTCGTGGATATCGCGGCTGACGGCAACCGCGCCCATCGGCACAGCAGCGTTGGTCAACCCCTTGGCCATGGTGATGATGTCAGGCGTCACGCCCCACGTCCCGCTCGCGGTGGCGCCGCCGACGCGGCCATAGGCCGTGATAACCTCGTCGAAGATCAGGATGATGCCATGCTTGGTGCAGATATCGCGCAGCCGCTGCAGGTAACCAACGGGCGGGATCAACACCCCGGTAGAACCCGCCATCGGCTCGACGATCACAGCCGCGATTGTCTCTGCGCCGTGCAGGGCGACCAGTCGTTCGAGGTCGTCCGCCAGTTCCGCGCCATGCTCAGGGAAGTCCTTTGAAAAGGCATTGCGGGCCAAGTCATGCGTATGCGGCAGATGATCGACACCGGGCAGACCCTGCCACCAGCGGCGGTTATTGACGATACCGCCGACCGAAATCCCGCCAAAGCCGGTGCCGTGATATCCGCGCTCACGTCCGATCAGCCGGGTGCGGGTGCCCTGGCCGCGCGCGCGTTGGGCGGCGAGGGCGATCTTGAGCGCAGTATCGACCGACTCGCTTCCTGAATTGGTGAAGAAGATGCGGTCGAGGCCTTCTGGCATCAATTCGGCGACACGCGAGGCAAGTTCGAAAGCCAGCGGGTGGCCGAGTTGAAAGGTCGGGCCGAAATCCATGCTCGCTGCTGCCTTGGAAATCGCCTCGACAATCGGCGTTCGGCAATGCCCGGCATTGCTGCACCACAGGCCCGAGGTGCCATCGAGGATGCGGTTTCCGGTTGTATCACAATAGTGCATGTCCTTCGCGGCGGCCAGTTGGCGCGGGTGCGCCTTATACGCCCGGTTGGCTGTGAAGGGCATCCAGAAGGCTGCCAACGGGTCATTTTCACGCATCGATTCGGTCCTTCTTTGACAGCTGAACGTGCCAACTGACTGTGACCGATATGCCACAACTTATAAAAAGGACAATGTTGCAGACATAAAATTGCTTGATTGCGGCACGCCTTGCTGTTTTTGTGCACCTGCACACTGACAGCATCGTTAACCATATAAAAAGTGGAAGCTGGCAGAACTCGCGGGAACGAACAGCCATATTGGGGCAGGGGCCTATGCGTCCGCTGCCAGCGAGTTTAAGTGAAGAAAGGTCAAAAATATGCGTAAATCGATTTTCAAGCTGGCCGCAGCCTGCGCAGTATTGGGCAGCATGTCGGCCGCAGCGCCTGCATTTGCACAGGATGAGGCGGCTGAGGAAGCCGAAGGTCCGATCACCATATCGGGCGGCATCGCTGTCGTTTCCGACTATCGTTTCCGCGGCGTTTCGTTGTCGGACAAGGATTTTGCGGTCCAGCCGACGCTCACCGTCAGCCATGAATCAGGCTTCTATGTCGGCGTTTGGGGTTCGAACCTTGCTGAAAATCCGGGAGACGATGTTGAAGTCGATCTCTATGCCGGTTTTGCAGGTGGCGATGCCGTTACCTATGATCTCGGTGTAACCTATTACATGTACCCCGGCGTGTCGTCGTTCAACTATGCCGAAATCATCGGCAAGGTTGGCACCACGGTCGGCCCGGCCACCATTGGCGGCGTTCTCGCTTATGCGCCCAGCCAGGATGGCACGGGCAACACCGATAATGTGTATGTCGGCACCACCGCGACCATTGCCCTTCCCGAATCCCCGATCTCGATCACCGGCTCGTTCGGCTATGAAGACGGCGCATTCGGCAACGACAAGCTTGACTGGTCATTGGGCCTTACTGCGGAAGTGTCTGGTTTCACCCTCGGCGCATCCTATGTTGACACCAACCGCTTCGTCGGCGGTCTGGGCAAGGCTGGCGCAGTATTCTCGATCAGCTACGGCTTTTGATCAAACTTCAGCCGAAAGGCTGACAAGGCCAAATCGCATGCCGGGCTTGACTGTTCAAGCCCGGCATGTCCTTATGCGAGGTGAAAAACAATGTCTGTCAATCTGGCGAACTGGATCGCCGAGCATAATATCGACGAAGTCGAATGTATCGTTCCCGATATCAACGGGGTGCAGCGCGGCAAGGTTCTGCCCGCACAAAAATTTCTCTCGTCGGTGCGCGACAAATCGCTCCGTATCCCGGGCAGCGTGTTCATCTGCACGATCGACGGCGACTATCCGGAAGACATTGCCGACATATGGGACAAGGACCCCGACAAGACGCTGATCGCCGATCTGGATACGATCTGCATCGCGCCCGGCTTCAAATCGCCCACCGCTTTCGTGATCGCGGACGCGCATCATGGCGACGGCAGCGAGGTTGAAATCGCCCCGCGCGCCATCCTGAAAAAGGTGCTGCGCCTCTACGAGGAAAGGGGCTGGAAACCGATCATCGCGCCCGAGGTCGAATTCTATCTGGTCAGCCAGAACGTCGATCCCGATTTCCCGCTGGTGCCACCGACGGGCTCGAGCGGTCGCGCCGAAACCGCCAGCCAGCCTTACGGGTTGGAGGCGATGAACGAATATGAGGCGATCATCGATCATATCTATGACGATTGCGAGCTGATGGGGCTCGATATCGACACGATGATCCACGAAATGGGCGCGGCGCAGCTGGAGGTGAATTTCATCCACGGCGAACCGCTGGCGCTCGCGGATTCGGTGTTCCTGTTCAAACGGGTGGTGCGCAATGTCGCACGCCAGCACGGGGTTTATGCAACCTTCATGGCCAATCCCATGGCGGGCCAGCCGGGCAGCGCGATGCACATCCACCAGTCGGTGGTCGATGCCGCCACCGGCAAGAATCTGTTCGCCAATGCCAATGGCCGCGACAGTGCGCTGTTTCGCAGTTTTGTGGCGGGCCTGGCCAAATATATGCCGCAGGTTGCGCCGCTCTGGGCGCCCAATGTCAACAGCTTCCGGCGGATGCGGCCTGACAGCGCGGCGCCGATCAACGTGCAATGGGGCGTCGACAACCGCAGCTGCGGCTTTCGTGTGCCGGTGTCAGACAAGAATAATCGCCGTGTGGAAAACCGTCTGCCGGGTGCGGATTCGAACCCCTATCTGGCGATCGCTGCCTCGCTGGTGTGCGGCTATGTCGGCATGACCGATCGTATGGTGCCGCCCAAACCGATCGAAGGGAGCGCCTATAACCGCGCCCGCACCCTGCCGCGCACGCTGGAAGCCGCGCTGGATCGCTTTTCTAGCTGCAAACCGGTGCGCAATATCCTCGGCGAGGATTTCTTCGAAATTTATTATGCGGTGAAGGACCATGAGCTGTTCAACTACCAGTCAGTAGTGAGCAGCTGGGAGCGCGAGCATCTGCTGCTGAGGGTGTAGTTGGTGATAACAGTCCGGACACCCAGTTTGTCATCCCCGCGAAAGCGGGGATCCATGGTCTGCCCAATCCATTCATCGGAACGCTGTTTAAGGCCGTCAAGTCTGGCCATGGATACCCGCTTTCGCGGGGATGACAAGGGAGGGGTGGCATGATGTCCGATCCCCTCAACAACAGCTACTACGCGGCAACCGCCAATGCCTGGCACGCCCAGCCCGCCTTTACAGGTGGAACCCGATATGACGTTGCCGTCATCGGCGGCGGGTTTACTGGCCTGTCCGCCGCGCTCGCCTGCGCCGAAAAGGGGCTGAAGGTCGCCCTGCTCGAAGCGCGAACGATCGGCTTCGGGGCATCGGGGCGCAATGGCGGGCAATTGATTCCCGGCCTGCGCTGGTCGATGCGCGAAATCGATGCCGAGTTCGGGCGCGAGCGGGCGCAGGCGATATTCGATCTGGCCTATGGGGCAGTCGGGCGGGTCAAGGGCCGGATTGCGCAGCACAATATCCGGTGCGACCTGAAAGCGGGACATCTGGAGGCCGCCTACAAGCCTGCGCATTTCGACGTGATGCAGCGCGATGCCGACTTTCTGGCCCGCGAATTTGGCTGGCAAAGTGAGATCGTTCCGCCAAAGGACATGGGACGCCATATCCATGGTGGTGGCTATCATGGCGGGATTTATGACGCGCAAGGCGGGCATTTTCACCCGCTAAACTATGCGCTCGGGCTGGCACAGGCGGCGAAGGATGCCGGTGTTGAAATTTTCGAGAACAGCCCGTCCCGGCCCGGCGATCTCAATGCCGAAACTGTCATTCTCGCCACCGATACATGGACCGGCGAACTTGATGGCAAGCTTGGTCGCTACACCATCCCGATCATGAACTATAATGTGGCAACCGCGCCGCTGGACAATGCCGACCGGCTGCTTCCGAGCGATGCCGCAGTGGCGGACAGCCGCTTCGTGCTCAACTATTTCCGGCTTTCGGCCGATAAACGGCTAATCTTTGGCGGCGGGGAGAAATATGTGCAGACGCCGCCCGCTGATATCGCCGCCTTTGTGCGCAGGCACATCGTCGAGGTATTTCCTTCATTGGCCGACACGCGCATCGACCATGCCTGGGGCGGCGCGGTAGGCGTGACGATGAACCGGCTGCCGCACATCGGACGTAAGGGTAATGTCTTCTTCGCGCATGGCTTTTCGGGCCATGGCGCACTCATCACCACGCTCGCGGGCGAGGTGCTGGCAGAGGCAGTCACCGGCACGATGGCGCGTTTCGATGTCTTTGCAAGCCTGCCCCAGCGGCCCTTTCCCGGAGGCCGCCTGCTGGCGCGTCCGCTCGCCACTTTGGGCTTGCTCTGGTACGCGCTAAGGGACCGGCTATGATCAGCGAAGCCAGCATCGAACGGATTGCCGAGCGCGAGGCCAAGGCGTTCGTGAACGCCAACCCCAAATCGCTCGAACTGGGGGGCAGGGCATCCGCCAACTGGTTTCAGGGCGTGCCGTTCCACTGGATGCTCGATTGGCCGAGTCCCGCTCCGCTGGTCGCCGCATCGGCAAAGGGCGCGACGCTCACGACCGTCGATGGTCGCACGCTCGACGATTTCTGCCTTGGCGATACTGCGAGCATGTTCGGCCATTCGCCGCCGCCGCTGGCCGAGGCGCTGGCGCAGCAGGCAGGCGAGGGGCTCAGCTACATGCTGCCCACCGAAAAGGGTGTCGAACTGGGCGCGATGCTCGCCGCGATGTTCGGCCTGCCGCGCTGGCAGGTGACGACCACGGCAAGCGAAGCCAACCGCGCGGTTATCCGCTGGTGTAGGGGGATTACGGGGCGGCGGAAAATCCTGATCTTCAACGGCTGCTATCATGGCGCGGTCGACGATGTGTTTGTTGACCTGCGCCCGCATCCCTCGGGCTGGGAACCGAAAATGCGCGCCAGTCTGATCGGGCAGGTGCATGACATCTTGCCGACCACGGTGGTGATTGAATTCAACGATGTAGCGGCACTCGAACGAGAGCTGAAACGCGGCGATATCGCCTGCGTGCTTGCCGAGCCGGTGATGACCAATGTCGGCATGGTGCGCGACGCGCCGGGCTATCTGGAAACGCTGCGCCGCTTGTGCAGCGAAACCGGTACGATCCTGGTGTTCGATGAAACGCACACGATTTCGTCGGGCTATGGCGGGCACAGCAATGCCTATGGCCCGCAGCCCGACATGATGGTGATCGGCAAGTCGATCGGCGGCGGGGTGCCCTGTGCGGTTTACGGCTTCAGCGAAGCGATCGCCGAACGCATGGCAAAGCTTAATGCCAGCCGTCCGGCGGGGCATAGCGGAATAGGCACCACGCTTTCTGCCAATGCGCTCGCCATCACCGCCATGCACGCCATGATAGGCAAGGTCATCACGCATGACGCCTATGCCCATATGCTCGCGCTGGCGCGGCGGCTGGTCAAGGGGCTTGAGGGCATGATCGCCGCGCACAAATTGCCGTGGCATGTCGCCAATGTCGGTGCGCGGGTGGAATTTGTCTGCGCCGAAAAGCCTTCGACCAATGGGAGCGAGGCGCGTGCCGCGATGCAGCCGAAGCTGGAGGCGGCGATCCACCTCTATCTTGCCAATCGCGGCATTTTGCTTGCGCCGTTCCACAATATGATGTTGCTGTCGCCGGCAACGCAGGAGGGGCAGGTCGACCGGCTGGTGGCGGAGTTGGCGAATGCGGTCGGGGAGCTTTTAGGCAGTTGAAAAACAGGTGTCATTTCCGCGAAAGCGGAAATCCATGGTCTGACATCCCGGTTTAAACTTTCGGGTTCGACCATGGACCCCCGATCAAGTCGGGGGTGACAGATTAGAAAAGTCGAGTGTGATTGAATGAGCATACAACACCCCAAATCGTCGGCGGCAATCGCGCCGAAGAGCGAGGCTGAAGCCTTTTTCGCCGCCCATCCGCACATCGATGCGGTCGACATGATCTACACCGACATGGGCGGGGTGCCGCGCGGCAAAAGGCTGCGCCAGCATGAGGTGCTGGCCGTCTATGAAAGCGGGCGGATGTTTCCGGGATCGATCACCGTTGTCGATATCACCGGGCAGGATACGGTCGAAACCGGCCTTGTCTGGGAAGATGGCGATGCCGACCGGTCGATGAAGCCGGTGCCGGGGACGCTGGTGAAAACGCCGTGGGCTGGCGAGAATGCCGCGCAATTCCTTGTCGATTTTTACGAACTCGATGGCACGCCGCACGATCTGGACCCGCGCCATGTTCTGGGCCGCGTTGTCGATCGCTATGCGGAGCAGGGGTTGGTGCCCGCGGTAGCCGTCGAACTCGAATTCTACCTCGTCGATCCTAAACGCGCGCGTGATGGTTCAATCCGTCCGGCAGCGCCGGGGTACAGCAAGGATCGCCCGCGCAATGTCGAGGTCTATGGCCTGCGCGAGATCGAGGATTTCCGTCCCTTTTTCGACGATCTCTATGCCTTTTGCGATGCGCAGGGGCTGCCGCTTGAGAGCGCGATTTCCGAATTTGCGCCGGGCCAGTTCGAGCTGACGCTGTGCTACAAGCCCGATGTGCTGCGCGCCTGCGACGATGCGATCATGTACAAGCGGCTGGTCAAGGCCACCGCGCAGCGGCACGGGCTGGAGGCGACCTTCATGGCAAAGCCCTTTGCCGGGCAGGCGGGGTCGGGGATGCACATCCATATTTCGGTCAACGATGCCGATGGCAACAATATCTTCGCCAGTGAAGACCCCGAAGGCACCGATGCGCTGCGCCATGCCATCGGCGGGATGATCGCCAATGTGGGCGACAGTTTCGCGCTCTTCGCCCCCAACGCCAACAGTTACCGCCGGTTCAAGGCGAACAGCTATGCCCCCGTCGCGCCGACATGGGGCGTCAACAATCGCACGGTATCGTTCCGCATTCCGGCAGGCGCGCCCAAAACCCGCCATGTCGAGCATCGCGCCTGCGGGGCCGATGCCAATCCCTATCTGGCGGTTGCGGCGGTGCTGGCAGGGATGCACCACGGCATGGCGCACAAGACCGATCCGGGCCCGGCGGTGGTTGGCAACGGCTATGACCGCGACAGTTCGGGCGACGACAAGCCACCCAGCAACTGGTTCGCGGCGGTCGACCGTTTCCATGCCTCGAGCATGATGCGCGACTATCTGGGGGAGCGCTTTGTCGATATGTATACGATCGTCAAACGCGTCGAGCAGGACCGCTATTTCAGCGAGGTTCCGCGCCTCGATTATGACTGGTATCTGCGCAACGCCTAGCATCACGTTATCGTTACCCTGAACTTGTTTCAGGATAACGAAGGGATGGCTGCTTGCTATCCCGAAACGAGTTCGGGATGACGAATGGATTTGATCTGATTCCTTGGTGAAAAAACGCTTTGAATTTCGCTGCTTTTGCGTCAGTCTCAGGAATCGAGGGAATGTAAAAAGGGTGGAGCAAAGCCATGGATTTCAAGACACTTATCGGCAACACGCAGAACCGCCGGTCGCTGCTCAAGGGCATGGGGGTTGCCGCTGTCGGCCTGACCTTCACAGGCGCCCTTGCCGGGTGCGGTGAGAAGGAAGCCAAGAAGCTCGCCAATGGCGAGGAGGCGAAGCTCAACTTCTACAACTGGGACACCTATATCGGCGAAACCACGCTGGAGGATTTCCAGGGCGCGAGCGGCGTTGATGTGAACATGACGCTGTTTGCCAGCAATGACGAGCTGTTTGCGAAGCTCAAGGCAGGCAATCCGGGCTATGACGTGATCGTGCCGTCGAACGACTTTGTCGAACGCATGGCTGCGGCGGACATGCTGATGCCGCTCGATCATGCGCAAATCCCCAATTTCGAAAAGAATGTGGCGCCCGAATTCAAGGATGTGCCCTACGATCCGAAACGCGCGCATTCGATGCCCTATACCTGGCTGACGCTCGGCATCGGCTATCGCAAGTCGAAGGTGAAGGGCACACCCGATAGCTGGAAGGTGCTGTTCGACAGCGACGAGTATAAGGGCCGCATCGCCGTGCTTTCCGAGGCGGGCGACATGTTCCGTCTCTATGCCAAATATCTCGGTAAGTCGGTGAACGCGATCACCGCCGCCGATATCAAGACCATCGAAGCGATGATGATCAGGCAAAAGCCGAACATCAAGGCGTTCCACGAAGATAATGGCCAGGATCTGCTGCTGAAGGGCGAGGTCGATGTCGTGCTCGAATATAATGGCGACATGGCCCAGATCATGACCGAAGACGAGGATATCGGCTTCGTCATTCCCAAGGAGGGCAGCCAGCTCAATTCGGACAATCTGTGCATTCCGAAAGGCGCGCCGCGCCCCAAAAATGCCCATGCCTTCATCAACTATCTGCTCGATGCAGAGGCGGGCAAGAAGATTGCCGAAACGATCCTGTTCCCGACGCCGAACAACGCGGCCAAGGCGCTGATGCCCGATAGCTACAAGAGCAATCCGATCATCTTCCCGTCGGCAGCCGAACTCGCCAAATGCGAATATGCGAAGTTCAATCCGGAACTTCAGGCGCAATATGAGGAGGCCTTCACCCGCGTGCGGGCCGCCTGAGATGGGTAGCGGTATTTCGCTCAGGGGCATTTCACTCAGGGACTGTCCCCGCACGGGGACTGTCCCTTCAGCCGATTGCACGCCAACGCAAAAAGGAACTGTCCCCGTGCGGGGACAGTCCCCGGTGCGATAATCATGGCAGGCCTGGTGCAGGACTGGAAAGCGCACAAGCGGCCGTTCGCGGCGATTGCGGGCGCGCCGCTGTTCTGGCTGCTGCTCTTCTTCCTCGTGCCGATGGCGATCGTCTGGCTGTACAGCTTTGGCGAGAATGCGGGGCCCGCCGACATTGCGATTTCGGGAACGCTCGACAATTACAAGCGCGCGACCGAGTGGCTGTATCTTTCGATTTTCCTCAAATCGCTCGCGGTCGCGGCGCTGGTGACGCTGATCTGTCTGATCATCGGCTTTCCGGTGGCGATGGCGATCACCTTTGCGACGCCCAAATGGCGGCCATGGCTGCTGCTCGGCATCATGCTGCCTTTCTGGACCAACCTCCTCGTCCGCACCTATGCGCTGATGGTTCTGATGGGCACCAACGGCTATGCCAATATGGGGCTCGGCGCGTTGTGGGATGGCACAAGCTGGCTGCGCGTGGCTGTGGGAATGCAGCCGCTCGAGGCTTGGACCCCGGTGCAGTTGCTCTACAACAATTTCGCCGTGGTGCTGGGGCTGGTCTATGTCCATCTGCCCTTCATGGTGCTGCCGCTTTATGCCGCGCTCGACCGGCTCGACAAATCGCTGATCGAGGCGAGCCTCGACCTTGGGGCAGGGCATTTGCGCACGCTGATGAAGATCGTCGTTCCGCTGGCCGGGCCGGGGATATTGGCGGGCGTGATGATCACGCTGATCCCGGCGCTGGGGGCCTATCTGACGCCCGATCTGATGGGCGGCACCGAAAGCCAGATGATCGCCAATGTGATCGAGCGGCAGTTCAAGCGCGCCAACGACTGGCCGTTCGGCGCGGCGCTTTCCTTCCTGCTGATCTACGCGATGTTCATCCTGATCGCGCTGCAATCGATGCGCCGCGACAAGGGCAGGGAGGCGCACTGATGGCGCTGTTCAACCGCACACCGGTCGCCCCGCTCGAATATACCCGCAAGGCGTGGATGCGCGGCTGGGTGGGGGCGACGATGTTCTTCCTCTACGCGCCCTTGCTCATCCTGATGGTGTTCAGTTTCAACGACAGCAAGCGCAACGTCGTGTGGCGGGGCTTCACGCTCAAATATTACGAAAAGGCGATGGAGAATGATTCGCTGGTCGAGGCGATGGTCAATTCGCTGACCATTGCCGGGCTGGCGACGGTGTTCAGCCTTGTGCTTGGTGCATTGGCGGCGGTGATGCTCTGGCGCTTCCGCTTTCCGTTGAAGGGCGCGGTCGAAGGCACCATGTCGCTGCCGATCATCGTACCCGAAATCTGCCTCGGCGTCGCTTTCCTGATCTTCTTTGCCAAGATCGAATGGCCGACCGACCTGCCATGGCCATTAAACCTTTCGGCAATCACGATCGCGCATATCACCTTCTGCTTTCCCTTTGTCGCGATGGTGGTGCGCTCGCGGCTCGAAAGCTTCAACCGCGAGGAAGAGGAAGCGGCGAAGGATCTGGGCGCGTCCGAATGGCAGACCTTCCGCGACATATTGCTGCCGCACATGAAGCCCGGCCTTATTGCGGGCGCGCTGCTCGCCTTCACGCTCAGCCTCGACGATTTCGTGATTACCTTCTTCACCAGCGGGCCCGATACGATCACCTTCCCGGTGAAAGTCTATTCGATGGTGCGCTTCTCGGTGACGCCGGAGGTCAATGCAGCCTCGACCATCCTCATCATTCTCACCATCGTCCTCACCGCTGTCGCGCTCAAGCTTCAGGGTGTGAAGGCCATAGCAGAAACGCACTGATATGAATAATCTTGGATTTCCGTTCGTGCTGAGCTTGTCGAAGCACGAGGGCGCGCGCCATTTCGTCCTTCGACAGGCTCAGGACGAACGGGGAATGGGCATATGACCGACGCCCAGCCCATCATCCAGATCCGCAACGTTTCCAAACGCTTTGGCAAGGTGACGGCGGTCGACAATGTCACGCTCGACATCATGGCGGGGGAGTTCTTCGTGCTGCTTGGCCCGTCGGGATGTGGCAAGACGACCCTGCTGCGCATGATCGCGGGTTTCGAATTGCCGACCGAGGGGCAGATCCTGATCGACGGGCAGGATGTCAGCAATGTTCCGCCCAACAAGCGCCCGGTGAACATGGTGTTCCAGAGCTATGCCGTGTTCCCGCACATGTCGGTGGCGGACAATGTTGCCTATGGCCTCAAGATACGCGGTGTCGGGCGCGGCGAGCGTGAGGAACGGGTGCGCGAGGCGCTCGATCTGGTCAAGCTGGGCGGGTTCGAGGGGCGGATGCCCGACCAGATGTCGGGCGGGCAGCGGCAGCGCGTGGCGCTGGCGCGCAGCCTGGTGATGCGGCCCAAGGTGCTGCTGCTTGACGAACCTTTGTCTGCGCTCGACGCGAAACTGCGCGCGCAGATGCAGTTCGAGCTTTCGGATTTGCAAGACCAGGTGGGCATCACCTTCGTCACGGTGACGCACGACCAGGACGAGGCGCTGTCGATGGCCAGCCGGATTGCCGTGATCAACAAGGGCGAGGTCGCACAGCTCGCCGGCCCCTCCGACCTGTATGAATATCCTGCCAATCGCTTTGTCGCCGATTTCGTTGGCTCGGTGAACATTTTTGAGGGCAAGCTGACTTTGGACGAGCCCGACAGGGCAGCGGTCGATTGCCCCGGAATTAGCAAAGTCTATCTGAACCATGGCGTCACCGGGCCGCACGGTGCGGATGTCTGGATCGCGCTGCGGCCCGAGAAAATCTACCTGCATGTTCCGGGTGAGGGGAAGGCGGTGCGCGCCGCCGCGCAAGACGCGCCCGACGGGCATAATTTCGCCCGCGGGGTGATCAAGGGGATGAGCTATCTGGGCGACATCACCCTTTATGAAATCAAACTCGATAGCGGCGAAATGATCCGCGTCTCGCGCCCCAACCTGTCACGCCACGATCAGGAAGATTTCACCTGGGATGATCGGGTGAGTATGCACTGGCGTGCCGACAGCCCGGTGGTGTTGCTGGGTTGAAATCAATCTTCCGCAGGTGGCGCAGGTCGCAGGTCGATCAGCGTGACGATGATATTGGGCGCGGCTTCCGATGCGCCTTCGGCACTTGTCGGCATGCAGAAGCGGTAGGTCGAACCCACCGGCATCATCTTCAGCGCTTCGGCAAAGAATGAGGTGGCCATAGACAGCGGAACCTTCTCCCACTGCCGTTGCTGATCGACGACACCGCTCGCGGGATCGAACAGCGAGAAATCGACCAGTGCCATGTCCGCATCGGTTGCCATCCGTCCCGAACCTGCGGTGACGATGGCATAGCCGAGCCCCGACGCGCTGGTCTGGGTGCAGCCACGGGCATCGGCGGGAATGACGGGCTTGGGTGGCGGAGTGGTGAAGGAGAGAAGGTCGACTTCGAACACCAGATCGGCATTGGCGGGAATCGGCCCGCTACCGTCCGCGCCATATCCGAGCGCGGCAGGTATGCAGAGGCGGTATTTCGCGCCCGGCTGCATCAGTTTCAGGCCCTGCGCAAAGCCGGGGATCACGCCGCCAATCTTGAATTTCGCGCCTTCGCCCGAATCGAACTCGCTGCCGTCGGATGCCAGCCGCCCCGAATAGTTCACCTCCACCCGCGCGTCAGGGCCTGGTCTTTCGCCCTTACCGGCCTTGAGGACAGTGTAAGACAGCCCTTCGGCGGTCTTTACCTTGCAGGTCAGGACCGGCTTTGCGGCAGCCGGTTCAGCAGCAGCGGCTGAGGTGGCGGGAATGACGGTCGCCGTCGAAACGGCCACCAACGAGAGAGCGTGAAGGTAGTTTTTCATCGGCCACGCGGTAAGCGAAGCGCCCGAAAAGTCCAGCGCGCTTAATCCTGCTCGCCGTCTTTCTTGCGCGCCTTGTTCGCATAGATCAGCGCCGCTGCAAGCGCGGCAGAGCCGATGCCGATCCCGGCGGCGGTTTTCCAGCCGATACCGCCCTTGTCCTCTGCGGCTTCCTTGCGCGCCTTGGCACGCTTCACTTCGCGCATGGTTTCGTTGTCGGGCGGGAGATCGTCTTTGCTGTCGGTCATGCCCGCCTAAATGAATCAGGCGGGCAGGGACGTCAACCCTTCAGAGCGCGCGGAGCAGTGGTTCGGCCTTGTCGAGCGATGTGCGGATGATTCCGACCAGTTCGTCGATCTGCGCCGTCGAGATGATCAGCGGCGGGCACATGACGATGCTGTCGCGGATGCCACGCACCATCAGCCCGTTGGCGATGCAGATGTCGCGCACCATCGGCCCGGCGGTTCCTTCGGCGCCGCCAAAGCGGGCGCCGGTGGCCTTGTCGGCGACGATTTCGACCGCGCCGAGCAGCCCGACCGAGCGCGTTTCGCCAACCAGCGGGTGGTCATCGAGGCTCGCCAGTGCTTTGGCCAGATAGGGGCCGGTTTCGTTGCGCACCTTCTCGACCAGCCCTTCACGCTCCATGATCTCGAGATTGCGAAGCGCGACAGCGGCGGCAACCGGATGCCCCGAATAGGTATAGCCGTGGACGAAATCGCCGCCGGTCTTCATCACCTTGATGATTTCCTCGGACACGGCGACTGCAGAAATGGGCAGGTAGCCGCTCGAAAGCCCCTTCGCCATCGCGATGATGTCGGGCTGCACGCCCATGGTTTCATGGCCCCACATATTGCCGGTGCGGCCGAACCCGCAGATCACCTCGTCGCAGATCAGAAGGATGCCATATTTGCGGCAGATTGCCTCGACCTGCGGCCAGTAATTGGCGGGCGGGATGATCACGCCCCCTGCGCCCTGCACGGGCTCGCCGATGAAGGCAGCGACATTTTCGGGGCCGACTTCGAGGATCTTGGCCTCGATCGCCTCGGCGCAGGCCGTCCCGAAGGCTTCGGGCGTCATGTCGCGGCCTTCGTTAAACTGGTAAGGCTGGCGGACATGCTCGACACCGGGGATGGGGAGGTCGCCGATGGGGTGCATCGCCTTCATGCCCCCCAGCGACACGCCCGCGACAGTCGAGCCATGATAGGCGTTCCAGCGGCTGATAAAGATCTTGCGCTTGGGCTCGCCCTTCAGTTTCCAGTATTGGCGGACGAGGCGGAAGACGGTGTCGTTCGCCTCGGAGCCTGAGCTGTTGAAGAAGACATGCGGCAGGCGGTTCTGCGTCAAGCCCGCAATCTTGTGGGCGAGCAGCACCGTGGGCGGGTTCGCGGTCTTGAAGAAGCTGTTGTAATAAGGCAGCTCGCGCATCTGCTCCGCCGCGACATCGGCGATCTCGTCGCGGCCATAGCCTATATTGACGCACCACAGCCCTGCCATCCCGTCCAGAATGCGGTTGCCGTCACCGTCGTGGATATAGCAGCCCTCGGCATGGGTGATGATGCGGCTGCCCCCCAGATTCTCGATCTCCTGCCAGTCGGCCTGTGCGGGAAGGTGGTGGGCCACATCGAGGCGGCGGAGTTCGGCTATGTCGTAATTGCGGGGCATGATAAAATTCCTTTTTGAAAATGGTTCACGCGGAGACGCGGAGACGCGGAGGGCAAATGCCGAGAGCGAAGTTGACTACTCCGCGTCTCCGCGCCTCCGCGTGAATCAAAAAGGAAATCAGGGCGAGAAGCCGATCCTCGCCTGGTACCGATTATATCTGGTCACCCTGGTATTCACAGCTCCCCCCTTAACGCCTTTCCGAGCAGGTGAAAATAGGTCTGCGAATCCGGATCTTGCTCGGTGCCCCATTCGGGGTGCCACTGCACCGCGAGCAGCGGCGCGCCGTTGGGGCGGGCACTATAGGCCTCGACCAGACCATCGGGCGCACGGGCTTCCACCGACAGGCCATCGGCGAGTTTGCCGATGCCCTGATAATGCACCGAATTCACATCGAGCGCAGGCTTGGCATAAGCGCTGGCGAGCATACCGCCCTGTGCCAGTTCGACCGGGTGGCGATGGTCGAACATCGCGTCGAACGAAACGTCATCGGGCGCATGGTGGCGCAGGAGGTCGTCGCTCGCGCTGGTATCGCGGCGCAGCGTGCCGCCCAGCGCGACATTGATCTCCTGAAAGCCTCGGCAGATGCCAAACACCGGCTTTTGCGCTTCGATCATCCGGTCGACCATCGAGAGGGCGATTTCGTCGCGCCCCTCATCGAACGGGCCGTCGCCGTGTATCTCGCCATAGCGCGCGGTCGCAACGTTGGACGGGCTGCCGGTGAGCAGGATGCCGTCGAGCCGGGGAGCGACCTCTGCCGCGGTCATCAGATCGGGCAGCGAAGGCACGATCAGCGCCGCGACATCGGCATAGGTCATCGCCGCACAGATATAGCGCTCCATCACCGCCTGCGCCGGTTCGCTGCCGACAATGCGGTTGCAGGCGATTATGCCGAGGACGGGACGCGGCTTCACGCCGCCCCGATCAATTCCCGCCCGATCAGCATCCGGCGGATTTCATTCGTCCCCGCGCCGATGTCGAGCAGCTTGGCATCGCGCCAGTAACGCTCGACCGGCCAGTCCTTGGTATAGCCCGCACCGCCCAGCGCCTGGATGGCCTCGCCCGCGACCTTCACCGCGCTTTCGCTGGCGAGCAGGATCGCACCTGCCGCATCGAAGCGCGTGGTCTGCCCGGCATCGCAGGCGCGCGCGACATTATAGACGTAGCTGCGTGCCGAATTGAGCGCGACATACATGTCAGCAACCTTGGCCTGCATCAGCTGGAAACCGCCGATTGCCTTGCCGAACTGCTTGCGCTCGCGGACATAAGGCAGCACGACATCGAGGCAGGCCTGCATCACGCCAAGCTGCAGTCCGGCGAGCACCACGCGCTCATAATCGAGGCCGCTCATCAGCACGCCGACGCCGCCATGCAGCGGCCCCATGATGCGGTCTTCGGGAACGAAGCAGTCGTTGAACACCAGTTCGGCAGTGGGGCTCCCTCGCATCCCGACCTTGTCGATCTTCTGCCCGATCGAAAAACCTGCATCGCCCTTTTCGATCAGAAAGGCGGTGATCCCGCGCGATCCTGCATCGGGCGCGGTCTTGGCATAGACGACCAGCGTGTCGGCATAAGGTGCGTTGGTGATCCAGAATTTGGTGCCGTTGAGCACGAAGCCGCCCTGCACGCTATCGGCCTTCAGTTTCATCGAAACCACATCCGAACCGGCGCCCGCTTCGGACATGGCGAGGCTGCCGACATGTTCGCCCGACACCAGCTTGGGCAGATATTTGGTCTTCTGTTCCGGATTGGCCCAGCGGCGTATCTGGTTGACGCACAGGTTCGAATGCGCGCCATAAGACAGCCCGATCGATGCCGAAGCGCGGCTGACTTCCTCGACCGCGACGACATGTTCGAGATAGCCGAGGCCAAGCCCGCCATCTTCTTCCCCAACGGTGATGCCGTGCAGCCCGAGTTCGCCCATCGCGGTCCACAATTCATCGCGCGGGAACCAGTCGTCTGCGTCAATTTTTGCGGCCAGCGGCGCAATCTTGTCGGCGGCGAAGCGGTGGGTGGTTTCGCGGATCATTTCCGCATTTTCGCCAAGGGCGAAGTCGAGTGTGGGTAGGTTTGTCATGCTGGGGGGAATGCCCTGCAATGACTTCTGTGGCAACAATTTATGGCAGTGCACATTACATCTCAAACACAAACATCGTCATTCCCGCGAAGGCGGGAATCCATCACCTGCCGGGGAAATTTCGACCACCGGTGATGGACCCCCGCCTTCGCGGGGGTGACGAAGTGCTGGGAGGTGGATTTATCCAATCACCGCTGTTAGGCACCTCAAATAATGTCCTCCCCCAAAGCTTCCGTGAAGGCCGTGCTCGGCCCGACCAATACCGGCAAGACGCACCTCGCGGTCGAGCGGCTGTGCGCGCATTCAAGCGGGGTGATGGGTTTCCCGCTGCGGTTGCTGGCGCGCGAGATTTATGACCGGGTGGTCGCGATAAAAGGGCCCAAGGAAGTCGCGCTGATTACCGGCGAGGAGCGGATCGAGCCGCCCGGTGCGCGTTGGTATCTGTGCACCGCCGAATCGATGCCAGTCCAAAGGCAGTTTGCCTTTGCCGCGCTCGATGAGGCGCAACTGGGCGCGGACCCCGAACGCGGCCATATCTTCACCGACCGGATGCTGCACGTGCGCGGGCGCGAGGAGACGATGATCCTGGGGTCGGAGGCACTGCGCCCGATGGTGCGTGCGCTCCTGCCCGACGCCGAGATCATCTCGCGTCCGCGTTTTTCGACCCTGAGCTATTCGGGGCCGAAGAAACTGTCGCGCCTGCCGCCGCGTTCGGCCATCGTCGCTTTCTCGGTCGAGCAGGTTTACGCCGTCGCCGAACTGCTGCGCCGTCTGCGCGGCGGCGCGGCGGTGGTGATGGGGGCGCTCTCCCCGCGCACCCGCAATGCCCAGGTCGAGATGTTCCAGTCGGGTGAGGTCGACTATCTGGTAGCCACCGACGCCATCGGAATGGGTCTTAACCTTGATGTTCAACATATTGCCTTTGCAGGATTATCCAAGTTCGATGGCAATCGCACACGGCGCCTGACGGTCGCCGAAATGGCGCAGATCGCCGGGCGGGCGGGGCGGCATCAGCGCGACGGCACCTTCGGCACGGTGGCGGGCGAGGCGGGCGAGATGACCGCCGAAGAGGTGCTGGCGATCGAAAGCCACAACTTTCCCGCGCTCGACTGGATGTTCTGGCGCGAGGCAGAGCCGCGCTTCGACAGCCTGTCGCAACTGATCGCCGATCTGGAATCGAAACCCGATGGCCCGCCTTTGCGCGCCGCGCCAGAGGCGATCGATCTCGCCGTGCTCAAGCGGCTGGCCGATATGCCGGAGGTCACCCGGCAACTGACCGGAAGGGCCAGCGTTGCCCGCTTGTGGGAGGTCGCCAGCCTGCCCGATTTCCGCCAGACCGGGGCCGAGCATCATAGCCGTTTCGTTGCCTCGCTATGGGATCATATGGCGCAGGGCGGGCCATTGCCGCACCGCTTTATCGCCGGCGAGCTGGCGCGGCTCGACAATATCCAGGGCGATGTCGACGCAATTTCGGCCCGGATCGCGGCGGCACGGACATGGTCCTATGTCGCGCACCGCGCCGATTGGGTCGAAGACCCGCCCGCAATGGCCGAGCGCGCGCGGCATCTGGAAGAAAAGCTGTCCGATGCGCTGCACAATGCGCTGCGCCAGCGCTTTGTCGACCGGCGGACGACGATGCTGATGCGCAAGGGCGGCAGGGACGACAGCCTGCTTCCGGTTCATGTCGACGCGGAAAATCAGGTGTTCGTCGACGGCGAGCATATTGGCGAGCTTGACGGCTTCGCCTTTCGCGTCGATTCCACGGCGCGAGTCGGGGAACGCAAATTGCTGCTTGCGGCAGCCGAGCGGCATCTGGCAGCATATCTGAAAGACAAGGCAAGGGCGTTGGCAATGGCCGAAACCGAAGAGTTTTCCCTGGGGCGTGATCAGGAAGGCCGTCCGGCGTTGCTGTGGCAGGGCGCCGTGCTGGGCTATCTTGCGCGCGGGCGCAGCCTGTTGCAGCCGCAGTTCAAGCCTGCACGGGCGGTTGCCGGACTTGAGGGCGACGATCTGCGCGCCATATCCGAGCGCGCCGAAAGCTGGATACAGGAGCAGCTGGCAAAGCATATGGGCGGGCTGGTCGCGCTGAACCAGCTCGCGGCCGATGCCGCCACCGATGGCGTGGTGCGCGCTCTGGCGGCGCGGCTCGCCGATGCGGGCGGGATTGCCGGACGCCAGTTTCTGGCCGACACGCTGACCGCCTTGCCCAAGGAAGCGCGCGGTGCGGCGCGCAAGGCGGGGATCGTGTTCGGGGCACTCGATGTCTATCACCATGCCGTCCTGAAACCCGCTGCCGCGCGCTGGCGCGCCGCGCTGTTTTCGGCGCAGACCGAAAAGCCGATGCCCGATCTGCCGCCCGAAAGTGCAGTGCACCTGAAGGACTGGAATTTCGCCTCCGCCGCCGATTGCCGCAATGCGGGCTATCGCCGCGTGGGCAACGAATATGTCCGCATCGACCTTGCCGAACGCGTCATCAAAAAGGCGCATGAGGCGCGCGGACAGGCGATGGAATTCGGCATGGACATGGCCTTTGCAACCTCGCTTGGCCTTGGCGAAGAGGGGTTGCAGGCGCTGATGCGCGATGCCGGTTTCCGCCGGATCGAGGGGCTTTCGGCACAGACCGACGCTGCAGTCGCGGAAAGCGCCACCGCCGGGGATAGTGTGGCTGAAGCACAAGCCGTGCCCGAAGAAATGGTGCAGGCGGAAACGGAAGCGCCCGCAGCCGAAACAGAGGCCGTTGCAGAGGGGGTGGCGGACGATGTTCCGGTCGCTGCGCCTGAACCGGCGGAGGTCGTTGAGGAGAATGCGGTGCCTGCGGAGGCGGTTGCGCCTGCGGCGGGAAGCGAGCAGCCAGCAAATCTGACCTATTGGCGCTGGATCGGCATCCGCAAGGCCAAGCCTGCGCCGCGCCCGGCAAGAACGCAGGAGCGGCACCCCAAAAAGGGTGGCAAACCGGTGCAATCACGCCCGGCTGCTGCGGCACCGGCCAAGCCGAAGAACGAGGCGCCCTCGGCCCTCGCGCTGCAGCTGGCGGCGCTCAAGGAAAAAATGGGCGGCTGATTTTGGCGGGGGATGGGCTGCGCATCGACAAGCTGCTCTGGCATTTGCGGCTGTCCAAATCGCGCAGTCTAGCCCAGAACCTGATCGCTGCCGGGCATGTGCGACTGAACGGTCATCGCGTCGAAAAGCCCAGCATAGAGGTGAAAGTCGGCGATGCGATCACACTACCGCGCGGGGACGGGGCGCTTGCAATCCGCATCCTTTCGATACCCGCGCGGCGCGGCCCCGCCTCCGAAGCGCAGGCCTGCTATAGCGAAATTTGAGCGCTGCGAACATTTCCCCCGTTGACTTGCGGCGCAAAGGCACAATAGGCGTTGCGCAACAAATCGAAATGCCAAGCGGAGAAACCGAGCAATGACCTATGTCGTCACCGATGCCTGCATCAAGTGCAAATATATGGATTGCGTAGAGGTTTGCCCCGTGGATTGCTTCTACGAAGGCGACAACATGCTCGTCATCAATCCCAATGAATGCATCGACTGCGGCGTGTGCGAGCCCGAATGCCCGGCGGAAGCGATCCTGCCCGATACCGAAAACGGTCTCGAACAGTGGCTTGAACTCAACGCCCAGTATAGCGCAGAATGGCCGAACATCACCACGAAACGCGACTCGCCCGCCGATGCCGACGAATATAAGGGCGTTGAGGGCAAGTTCGAAAAATTCTTCTCGCCCGATCCGGGCCAGGGCGACTGAGCAGGCGCAATTACCGCAATCGAACGTGGTCGGGTTCAGAGCAACCCGGCGCTGCGCATACTCGAAAATCCGTCCTTGCCGACAATGACATGGTCGTGGACGGAAATGCCCAGCCGTTTTCCGGCTTCGATAATCTCGCGGGTCATTGAAATGTCCTGACGGCTCGGCGCGGAGTCACCGCTCGGGTGGTTGTGCACAAGGATGATCGCCGCTGCGCCCAGATCGATCGAACGGCGGATGATCTCGCGCGTGTAGATCGGGGCCTGGTCGATCGAACCTTCGCCCGCCACTTCATCGCGGATCAGCATGTTTTTCGAATTGAGATAGAGAACCCGCACGCGCTCTATCGTCAGATGCGCCATGTCGAGCCGCAAATAGTCGAGCAGAGCCTGCCAACTGGACAGAATTGGCAGTTCGCGCACCGGTTCTGATGCCATCCGCAGGGCAAGCGCCTGCACGAGTTTGATCGCCGCCGCTGCCTTTTCGCCAATCCCCTTCTGGTTCTGCAGGCTATAGGCATCTGCAGTAAATACCGAAGACAGGTTGCCATAATGCGCGATCAGTTGTTTCGCGATCGGTTTGGTGTCGATCCGCGGAATGGCCAGCATCAGCAAATATTCGAGCAGTTCGTGGTCAAGTAATCCATCGCCGCCATAGTCCAGAAGGCGCTCGCGCAGCCGTTCGCGATGGCCTTCGCCATAGGTTTCGTCTTTGTCGCGTGAAGTTGCCATGCGCTGTGCTTGTTCCGCAATTTTGCCTTCGCTGCAAGGCATTTGGCAGAAAACCAAGTTGCATGGCGCATGGCTTTGGCGCATCAGTTGCGCCATGGAAGACGAGCTTCCCGAAGCACTACCGGCCCGGCGTTGGTCGAAGCGCCATATATTTGGCGCGGTGCTGATCCTCTTGCTGCTGCTCGTTGCTTATGCCTGGTGGAAACGCACGGAGATCGCCGATGGCTTTGTGCGCGACTATCTGGAGGAAAATGATGTTCGCGCGACCTACGAGATCGGGGATATCGGGTTTCGCACACAGCGCATTCGCAATCTTGTCTTCGGCGATCCCGCAAACCCCGATTTGACGGCGAGGCTGGTCGAGATTGAGCTGTCGATCGGTTTCGGCGCGCCCTCGCTTCGCGAGATCCGCGCCGACGGTGTGCGACTGAAGGGGCGCTTTGCCGACGGCAAGCTCTATCTGGGCGAAATTGACAAGCTCCGCGACATGCAGAGCAAGGAGCCGATAACGCTTCCCGACATCAACCTGCGGCTTTCCGATGCGATCCTTTCGCTGGCGACGCCCTGGGGTGGAGCTGGTGTGGCCGTGCAGGGCAACGGCAATTTGCGCAATCGCTTCGACGGCAAAATCGTTGCGCGTTCCGGGCAACTGGCGGGAGGATGGTGCAGCGCCGATGGCTTTCGCTATGACGGCGCGGTCCGTATCCGCAATGTCCGGCCTGAATTCACCGGCCCCCTTGCTGCGTCATCGGTGAAATGCGAGGCGCAAAAACTCGCACTTCAAGCCCCCGCCATAAACGGCAAGGTCCAGTTTACCGAAGCATTTGATCGCTGGATCGGCAATGTCGCGCTCACCGCAAAGTCGGCACAGGCGGATAAGCGGCGGGCCGATGATGTTGCCGGAAAGCTGGCATTCAACGGCAACCAGCAACGAACCGAATATGAGCTGGAGCTGGCAAAGGCAGCGTTGCAGACCCCCGAACTGGCCATTCAGAACCTGGGCGGCACAGCGACAGGCAGCTTCTCTTTTTCGGACGCAGGGCTTGCGTTGGCGGCCCGCGGCGATGCGCGCTTGACTGGCGCTTCCCTGCCGCAATCCATGCTGCCTTCGATGGACCAGCTGGTGCGCGGTACGCAGTCCACGCCGGTCGGGCCTGTCGTTGCGCGCCTCGATCCGGCGCTGCGCCGGGCAATACGCAGTTTTGACGGTACGATGACTTTCGATATTGCCAGTGCGCCGGCGGGGAACAAATTTGTGCTCGACCGCCTGTTCGTCCGTTCGGACAGCGGAGTCATCCTGCGTCAGCAGGCGCCCTTTGCCTTGGCAGACGGTCGTTTGGCCGATCCGGTGTCGCTCAGCATGACGGGTGGGGATTTGCCGACCGGCAAACTGATGCTGCGCCAAAGCGGCAATGGTTGGGCAGGCACGCTCAACCTGCAGCCCTATTCGGCGCCGGGCGGCAGCGTCAGCATTCCGACGCTGGCCTTTGAAGGCGGCGGACGGGGGCCGTGGAGATTCAATGGACAGGCGACGCTGACCGGGCCTTTGCTGGGCGGCACTGTCACCGGGCTCAGCCTGCCCGTGGACGGTACTTTCTCCGGTAGCATGTTCACCATGAACGCCTCTTGCACCAATGTCCGCTATGGCGGGCTTGCAACCGGTGCGCTGCGCCTGCCAGCTGGCACTTTGCGGGCCTGTCCGCAGCGTGGCCCGGTGCTGCAGATAGCAAATGGGCAAACCCGTTTTGCATTGGTAATTCCGTCGCTCGCCGTAGCCGGAACGCTCGGAAGTTCGGCGTTAAAAGCAAATAGCAGCAGCATTACCTTTGATCTCGATAGCGGATTTGGTGCCAACAATGTCGCGCTCGATCTGGGCAGCGGCGATAGCGTCAGCAAATTCACGGTTGCACGGCTGGATGGCAGGCTCGCAGGGTCCGGCGTGCGCGGCTCGATCAGCGGCGGAGCGGGACAGATTGGCAATATTCCCCTGCTGATCAGCGAAGCCGCAGGCGAATGGCGCTGGCAAAATGATGTTCTTGGGCTGGATTCGGCACTTTTCGTGTCGGATGCCGAACAGGTCGATCGCTTCAATCCGCTGAAGGTGCCTGACCTGCAGGTCACATTGTCGAACAATGTGATCAGCGCGATCGGCAATCTGATTGAGTCGAAGAGCGGCGTCAAAGTGGCAGATGCGCAGATCATGCACAATCTGGGCAACAGCAACGGCAACGCCCTGCTGTCTGTTGAAGGTTTACAGTTCAACGACCGCCTGCAGCCGGAAAAGATAACCCCTTTGACGCTTGGACATATAGCTGAGGTCGAGGGGCTTTTGTCGGGGGACGGGCGGATCGAGTGGGATGGCGAGGCCGTTCGCAGCTCCGGCCATTTCGTTCTCGCGAACACCGATCTCGCCGCTGCCTTCGGTCCGGTCGAGGGGTTGGGGACCGAAATCCACTTTACCGACCTGCTCGGCATGGTCACCGCACCGGGGCAGATCGCCCGCGTCCGCTCGGTCAATCCGGGTGTGCCTGCCTATGAAGGCGTGCTCCGCTACCAATTGCTGCCAGACCAGCGGGTCAGCATTGAGGAGGGGCGCTGGCCTTTCTACGGCGGGGAACTGATCCTTGAACCCACCGTGCTGGATTTTGATGTTGAGGCAGAACGCAAGCTGACTTTCCGCCTGATCGGCCTCGACGCCGAGAAATTCCTTGCCGGTTACGATCTGCAGAATTTGCAGGTATCGGGCATTTTTGACGGCACTTTGCCGATGGTGTTCAATCAGGAAGGCGGCCGCATCGTAGGCGGCTATCTGGTATCGCGGCCCGGCGGTGGGCAGCTCTCTTATCTTGGAGAGCTTACCTATGAGGATATGGGCGTGTTCGCCAATTTTGCCTTTCAGGCGCTGCGCTCGATCAGCTTCAGCGAAATGCGCCTGGGCGTCGAGGGCAAGCTGGATGGCGAAATCGTTACCGATGTCTCGTTCGAGGGATTGCAGCAAGGCAGCCTTGCCAAGCAGAATTTCTTCACGAAGCAAATCGCCAAGGTTCCCATCAAGTTCAATGTACGGATCGAGGCGGAGTTTCTGCAGCTGATCGGCTCGGTTCGCGGCTTGTATGATGCCGACTATGCGCTGCAGCAGGGAAAGACTTTGATCGAAGAGCAGAACAAGCCGGTGCCCGGCGAAGGGGCGCCGTCGGGTGGGAAAAGATGAACAAAAACGACCGACAAATGAACGGCCTATTCAGCCTGCCGAAAGCGAGGGAGGTCTATATGCGACACGGATTGACGATGGATGGCAATGGTGCGATCCGTCAAAACATGAAGAAAGGGGCATTTCTCTTCCTCTGCATTGCCGCCTCGGCCTTGCCGGGCTGCGTGCAGGTTTCGGCACCTGACAAGCCGATCGTGATCAACCTCAACATCGCTATCCGCCAGGAAGTGCTGTACAGGCTGGATCAGGCTTCGAAGGAAGTGATTGAAGAGAATTCGGAGATATTCTGATGGTTTTGAGTGAAAAGATGAAAGACCGTATCGAAATGGCCGCCGCAGCCTTGCTGATTGGCGCAGCCGTGGTAGGCAGCGGCGCAATGGCGCAGCGCGATCGCGATCCGGCTTACCAGCAGGCACGCGAAGCAGGCCTGATCGGCGAAAAAACCGATGGATATCTCGGCTTTGTCAGCTCGCCTTCACCTGCCGTCAAGGCGCTGGTCGATGATCTCAACATCAAGCGCAAGGCGAAATATACCGAAGAGGCTCTCGTCAATGGCGCGACGGTCGAGGAAATGGCTTTCCGCACCGGCTGTCGCTTGATCAAGGAGCGCACGGCGCCGGGCGAGATGTATCAGGCCCCGGACAAGAGCTGGAAAACCCGCGATGCCAGCCAGCCGCTGGTGGATGTGCGCTGCCCATAAAGCTGACTGAAAGCCGGATTGCCGAAGGCGTCCTTCATGCGAAGGGCGCCTTTCGTCTATTCCAAAGGGGCATGATGGGGGGCATTTTCCCTAAGACTTCAGCATAGTTGCGAAACAGGGGCAGCGACGCCTAAGCTTTTCCACCTTTCTGGGGAGGATGGAATGGAACTGGAGCAAGATCGGATAGCGCCGGGCCGATCCTCTATTCCGAGGCCGGGACAGGTCATAGAATGGTTCAAGGCGCCTGTGCTTCAGGGAAATGCGAACTATGCTATCAGCATAGCAGCGGGTCGTCCGCTGCTGTTCCTCTTTTTCGGCAGCGCCTCCGACCCGCGCGTGCAGGCGGCACTTGATCTCGTGCTCGCGCAATCGGACCTGTTCGACGATGTGCGCAGCTGCTTTTTCGGGGTTACCATCGATCCGGACGATGAAGGTGCGCGGCGCATTGCCCCCCGGATTCCCGGCATCCGCTATTTTATCGACTATAGTCGGGAACTGAGCATGATGTTCGGGGCAATCGACCGCTCCGATCCCTCCCACTACATCCCGCACTGGCTTGTCGTCGACCGCCAGTTGCGCCTTGTCGGACGCTATCGGCTCGATGAATATCAGCGTGCGATGGCGGTATTGCAAAAGCACATCGCGCGAGGTCAGGAAGACAGCTGGGCCCCCGTCCTCGAAGTGCCCGATGTGCTGGAGCCCGGGCTGTGCGATCATCTCGTCAATCTGTACCGCGAGCAGGGCGGCGTCGAATCGGGGTTCATGCGCGATGTAAACGGCAAGACGGTGCATGTGATCGATCATGGCCACAAACAGCGTTCCGATCTGATGCTCAACGATCCCGAATTGCGCCGCAGGCTTCTTGCGCGGATCCACGATCGGGTATTGCCGATGATATCGCGCGCCTTCCAGTTCGAGGTTACCCGAATGGAGCGCTATATTGTCGCCTGTTACGATGCGGAATCCGGCGGCCATTTCCGTCCGCATCGCGACAACACCACCAAGGGCACGGCACACCGCCGTTTTGCAGTCACCATCAATCTCAATACCGGGGAATATGATGGCGGACAGTTGATGTTTCCCGAATATGGGCAGCGCAGCTATCTGGCACCCAAAGGCGGGGCTATCGTCTTTTCCTGTTCGCTGCTGCACCAAGCGCTGCCGGTGACGCGCGGGCAACGCTTTGCCTTCCTACCGTTCCTGTACGACGAGGCGGCGGCGCAAATCCGGCTGGCGAACAACGATTTTCTTGGCGAAGGCGTCGGGCAATATCGCGTTGGCGCGCAATCCTCCTGATCGATCGCAACTAAGCTGTGCCACAGCGGTTGACTTGGGGCAGGGGCTCTCCTAAAGGGCGCGTGCCTTGGCGGGGTTGCCCGGAGTCTTGGCGGTTCTCCCTTGTCGCAACAGGAGGAATTGCATGGCTTCAGAAGATCCCGCGCAGGATGGCAACGGCACAAAAGACCCTCGGCTCGATTCGTTAGACATGCAGCTGAAAATGGTCCGGAAGGCCGAGGCAGAACGTACGGGCAGCGATGCGCCCCCGGCCAAGGGAATGCGGCAGGGAAATCGCGTGCTGACCGAACTGATCGCCGGTCCTGCGGGTGGTGCCTTGATTGGCTGGTTGTTCGACCGGTTTTTCGACACCGCGCCAGCGCTTCTGTTGGTCTGCATGTTTTTGGGCATCGCAGTCGCCTTCAGGAACATATACAGGATTTCGCAGGAGCGTCCGGAGTAAAGCCGGGCGCTTCGGTCGTATAAACGCGGCCCCGCTTGCGGGGCTGCTGGCATAAGCAGGGTACGGAAAAAGTGGCAGGCGAAAGCGGCAAAATCGATCCGATGCACCAGTTCCAGATTGAGCCTTGGGCGAAGCTGGATCTTTTTGGTTACGACATCTCGTTCACCAACTCGTCGCTGTTCATGCTCGTCGTTCTGGGTGCCATCTGGGTCTTCATGGCCGGTGGCATGAAGCGCGAACTCGTTCCCGGTCGCTGGCAGATGGCGGTTGAAGGCGTCACCGGATTTATCAACAACATGATGAGTTCGAGCATCGGACCCGAGGGCAAGAAATATGTGCCCCTGGTTTTCTCGCTTTTCATGTTCATCCTTTTTGCCAATTTCATGGGCATGATGCCGATCGGCATTGTTCCCGGCGCACACGCATTCACCGTAACCAGCCACCTGACCGTCACGGCGGTGCTCGCAGTGCTCAGCTTCGGCACGGTGCTGGTTGTCGGCCTGTGGAAGCATGGCCTGCATTTCTTCAGCCTGTTCGTGCCCCATGGCACGCCCTGGTGGCTGCTCTGGCTTATTCCCTTCATTGAGCTCTTCTCATTCCTCATCCGCCCTTTCAGCCTCGCACTGCGTCTCTTCGTCGCGATGACAGCGGGCCACGTGCTGATGAAGGTGCTCGCGGGCTTCGTGATCAACGGCCTCAATGCAGAAGCGCTGTGGGTAGCGCCGCTGGTTGCGCTCCCTTCGTTCATCCTGATGATCGGTATCACTCTGCTCGAACTGCTGGTGTGCGCGATCCAGGCCTATGTCTTTGCCCTTTTGACCTCGCTCTACATCAACGACGCGGTCAATCTGCACTGAGTTTTTCGAAGTTTTTTCAACCAAATCTGAGTTTTGACAGGAGTTTATATCATGGAAGCAGAAGCAGCAAAATTGATCGGTGCCGGTCTCGCAGCTATCGGTGCAGGCCTCGCGGCTGGCGGCGTTGGTAACGTCTTCGGTTCGTTCCTTCAGGGCGCGCTGCGCAACCCCGCGGCTGCCGACAGCCAGCAGGGCCGTCTCTTCATCGGCTTCGCGGCTGCGGAACTTCTGGGTCTGCTCGCGTTCGTCGTGGCGATGATCCTGATCTTCGTTGCCTAAGAGTTTTCAGGGGAGGATACCCCGGCGCTTTGACGCCGGGGCCGCTTCCCCGAAATCGGAATAACCCTCCATCCAGCGAGCGGATAAAATGCCTCAAATCGCCCAGATACTGGAAACCTATGCCTCGCAGATCTTTTGGACGCTGCTGGTTTTCGGCATTCTCTATTTCGTGATTGGCCGCGGCATGGTGTCGAAGATCGACGCCAATGTCGAAGCACGTGACCGGAAGATTGCCGATGACCTTGCCGCTGCCGAAAAGGCACGTGCGGAGGCTGACGGTCTGGTAGCTGGCGGTAGCGACGCATTAAACGCCGCCCGCGGTGAAGCCCAGGCCAAGGCGGCTGCCGCCAAGGCCAGGGGTGCCAAGGATGCTGAGGCGCGTCTTGCCAAGGCAGATGCCGAAGTTGCAGCCAAGCTGGCCGCGGCAGAAGCCGACCTCGCAAAGGCGCGCAGTAAGGCGATGGCGGGAATTGAAAACGTTGCAGCCGAAGCCGCGGCAGATATTGTCGCCAAGGTTTCGGGTGCCAAGGTTAGCGCTGCACAGGCAGTGACTGCAGTTAAGGCGGTATTGAGCTGATGACACAGGCAGCAGTCCCCGAAGCGATGGCCACCGAAAAGGCCGTGATTGACGACACCACGGTGGACGGCGCGCCCGTAGCCGATACCCATGCTTCAACCGAGGCGCATGGCGGAGAGGCGCATGCCGCTCCTGCCGCATTGGGTATGGACGCCACGATGTGGGTTGCTCTCGCGATGCTGCTCGTCATCGGCCTTGCCATCTGGAAAAAGGTTCCGGCGATGATCGGCGCTGCTCTCGACAAGCAGATTGCCGGCATCAAGGCGCAGCTCGACCAGGCGACCAACCTGCGCAAGGAAGCCGAAGCGATCAAGGCCGACTATGAAGCCAAGGCGAAGCAGGCCGCTGCCGAAGCCGAAGCGATGAAAGCCCATGCCGAGGAAGAGGCCAAGCTGATCGTCGCCAAGGCCAAGGCCGACGTCACCGCGCTGATTGCGCGTCGTTCCAAGGCTGCGGAAGAAAAAATTGAAGCGGCCGAACGCGCTGCCATTGCCGATGTGCGTGCCAAGGCTGCCGCTGCTGCCGCAGCCGCTGCCGAAGCCCTGATCGCCGCGCATCACGATGCCAAGGCCGACGCCGGGTTGGTTGACGCAACGATCGCCAAGTTGAACTGATCCAAGTTCCCCTCCGCCTGCGGGAGGGGTTAGGGGTGGGGCAGTGGACCGTTCGCGGACCGCCAATTGCCTAACCGTCGCCCGGGCGAAGGCCGGGGCCGTTGGCGGTTTGACTCTACTGCGAAGTGCAGATTGATAGCGGCCCCGGCCTTCGCCGGGGCGACGCGCTTCTAATAATTGATCATGATCTTCCGCGCCAAGGCGGGCGAGATGCTCTCGACGATCCGCAGCAGCCGGGTCATTCCGACATTGGCCTCATTCGCATTGGTTTCCATCGCATCGACAATCTGCGCGGCGCATTCCGAAGCGGGCATCTTGCCCTTGCTGCCGCGCCCTGCGGTCAGCTTGGTTTCGACCACCGGCGGCAGCACCTCCAACACATGGATCGGCGTGTCGCGTAACTGGTGGCGCAGCGCCAGCGTATAGCTGCGCAGCCCCGCCTTGGTCGCGCAATAGATCGGCCCGCCTGAACGCGGCGCAATGGCCAGCCCCGATGTCACATTGACAATCATCGCCTCGGGCCGAGATTTCAGCACCGGCATCAGGTTCGTGATCAAATGGATCGGCGCATTCAGGTTGGCCGCGATGCAGCGGTCATTATCGGCAAGGTCTGGCATCGCCTCGCGGAAATCATGGTCGCTGCCGAGGCCTGCATTGTTGATCAGGATATCGATGGCGCGGCCCTCGATTGCCGACAGGATAACATCGACGCCCGCCTGTGAAGACAGATCCGCCGCAATCACTTCATAACCGGCAGCCTTTGCCGCCTCGATCCGCTCGGGTGTACGACCGGTAACAATCACCGTCGCACCCTTGGCTTTCAATTGCCCCGCCAGCTCGCGACCGATGCCATCGGTGCCGCCGGTCAACAATATGGTCTTGCCGTTCAGTTGCATTTAGGCTGTTCCTCTTCCGCCGACTTAAGTAGCGCAACAGGATATAATGTCCAAAGCAGAACGCCCCGATCAGCCCAATGCCGCGTCGCGCTTCAACGAGGAGGCGCAGACCTATGCCGTGCGCGGCGCGGACCAGCCCGATCTCGAAGGCGGCGTGGCGGCGATCCGCAATGTGCTGAAGACGCTGCCGACCAAGCCCGGTGTGTACCGGATGCACGATGCACGCGGCGATGTGCTCTATGTGGGGAAGGCGCGCGCGCTCAAAAACCGGGTGACCAATTACACGCAGGTCGAACGGCTGCCCAACCGGCTGCGGCGGATGGTCTCGCTGACGCGCAGCATGACGATCGTTACCACCAACAGCGAGGCAGAGGCGCTGCTGCTCGAAGCGCAGCTCATCAAGCGCTATCGCCCCGCTTACAACGTCCTGCTGCGTGACGACAAAAGCTTCCCTTTTATCCTGCTGCGCGCCGACCATGATTTTCCGCGCATCCAGAAGCATCGCGGCGCACGGCGCCACAAGGGGGAGTATTACGGCCCCTTCGCCAGCGCCGGATCGGTCAACGTCACGCTCAACGCACTCGAAAAACTGTTCCTGCTGCGCAGCTGCACCGACAGTTTCTTCAACAACCGTGACCGGCCCTGTTTGCTTTACCAGATCAAACGCTGCTCCGCGCCGTGCGTGGGCCGGATCGACAAGGCGGGCTATGCCGAGCTGGTGGCCGATGCCAAGGCCTTTCTGGGTGGCAAATCGACCGCGGTGCAGGCCAAGCTGGCCAAGGAGATGGAGGGCGCCGCCGGGGCGCTCGATTTCGAACGCGCGGCGCTGCTGCGCGACCGGCTGAAGGCGCTGACCTTCATCCAGGGTTCGCAGGCGATCAACGCAGCGGGGATCGGCGATGCCGATATCTTCGCGCTGGCGGCGAAGCAAGGGGTGATCGGCATCCAGGCCTTCTTCATCCGTGGCGGTCAGAATTGGGGCCACCGCGCCTTCTTCCCCGCGCATATCCAGGATAGCAGCGAGGAAGAGGTGCTGACGCAGGTGCTCGCGCAATTCTACGAGGAGGTGCCGCCCGCGCGGCTCTTGCTCCTCGATCGCGAGCTGCCCGAAGCCGACCTGCTCGCCGAGGCGCTGAGCGAGCGCGCCGGGCGCAAGGTTGAGATCGCCGTCCCGCAACGCGGAGACAGGGTGCGGCTGGTCGCGCAGGCGAAGCGCAATGCGGAAGAGGCGCTCGACCGGCGGCTGGCCGAATCGACCACGCAGGGCAGGCTGCTGCGCGAGGTGGCCGAGCTGTTCGACCTGCCCGAACCGCCGCAGCGGATCGAGATTTACGACAACAGCCATATCCAGGGCACCAACGCGCTGGGGGCGATGGTGGTTGCGGGGCCCGAAGGTTTTATCAAGGGGCAGTATCGCAAGTGGAACATCAAGCAGGCCGCGACCGATGATGATTTTGCGATGATGCGTGAGGTCATGGAGAGGCGGTTTGGGAGGTTGCTTGAAAGCGTCGCCCCGGCGGAGGCCGGGGCCGCCAGCAGCATAGCGCAAACCTCCAGCGGCCCCGGCCTCCGCCGGGGCGACGTGGACAGCGAACCCGACTGGCCCGACCTCGTCCTAATCGACGGCGGCAAGGGCCAGGTGAGCGCGGTGCGCGCGGTGTTCGAACGGCTTGGCGTCGAGGATGTGCCCTTCATCGGCATCGCGAAGGGGCCGCATCATGGCCGCGAGGGGCGCGAGGTGTTCCATTTTCCCGATGGCCGTGAATTGACACTGCCGGTGAACGCGCCGGTGCTGTTCTATCTGCAACGTCTGCGCGACGAGGTGCACCGCTACGCCATTGGTGCGCACCGCACCAAACGCGCCAAGGCAATCACCGCCAGCCCGCTCGACGAAGTGCCGGGCATCGGCCCCGCGCGCAAAAAGGCGCTGCTGCTCCATTTCGGCACCGCCCGCGCGGTGCGCAGCGCGAGCCTTGAAGATTTGCAGAAAGCACCGGGAGTATCCGCTGCGGTCGCACAGACAATATATGATTTTTACCATGGGGGAGGGGAATAATGCCCAAAGTTTCAGCCAACGGAATCGAACTTTACTACGAAGATAATGGCCCCGCAGACGCGCCGGTGATCCTGCTGGTCATGGGGCTGGGCACGCAGATGATTGCCTGGCCGGACGCGCTGATCGAGGGGCTGGTGGCAAAGGGTTTTCGCGTCATCCATTATGACAATCGCGATGTCGGGCTGTCGACGCATCTCAATGGTGCGCAGGCGCCGAGTCTGCTGTGGACGATGATCGCGAGCCGTTTTGGCCTGCCGCTCAACCTGCCTTACCGGGTACGTGACATGGCGGCGGACGGTGTGCGGCTGCTCGATGCGCTGGGCATCGAAAAGGCGCATATTGTCGGCGCGTCGATGGGCGGGATGATCGTGCAGCATATCGCCGCGACCTATGCCGACCGGGTACGCAGCATGACCTCGATCATGTCGTCCAGCGGCGCGCGCGGGCTGCCGGGGCCGGACGCCGAAATCCGCAAGCGGCTGATGACGCGCCGCCCTGCCAACCCGACGCGGGACGAAGCCATCCAGCTGGGTGTCGAGGCAATCCGCCAGATCAGCTATCCCGATCCCGCCCGCGCATCCGATGCCTTTGAGGTGATGGCGGCGCGCGCCTTTGACCGCGCCTATGATCCGGCAGGGTTCCGGCGGCAATTGCTGGCGATCATCGCTGATGGCAGCCGGGTCGACATGCTGAAACGGATCAAGGTGCCAACGCTGGTCGTCCATGGAAAGGCTGACCGCCTGGTGCCCTGGCAGTGCAGCGAGGATATCGCCCGGCATATAACCGGCGCGCGGTTCGAACTGATCGACGAAATGGCGCACGACCTGCCGCCATCGCAGGTGGACCGCATGGTTGAGCTGATCGCAGGGCATGCAGCGGCACATTGATCGGGCTGTGTTACCCTCCTAACTCTGTGCATGACATCCAGTTGAATTGGCGTTAGTCCTGCCGCGATGAACGACAAGTCGAAACACAAACCGAAGGCAGCCGCGCCGGATACGCTGTTCGAAGATCGTGTGCTGGTCGGTTTCCTGCTGGCGGTTTCGATTGCGATGGCATGGATTGTCTGGCCGTTTTTCGGCGCGATCCTGTGGGCGCTGGTGGTGACGATTGCCTTTGCGCCGGTGCACGACCGGCTGTTGATGAAGATGCCTGCGCGCAGGAATAGCGTGGCGTCGCTCACCTTGCTGCTGGTGATCGCGCTCGTCATCATACCCGCCTTCATTGTCGGTTCGCTGATGGTCGATGAGGCTTTGCGCACTTACGAATCGGTGCAATCCAAGGAAATCGATTTTGCCAGGCTGGGGCAGGAATTGCAGGCGGTTATCCCGCAACGCTGGCAGGATGTGGTTGGGCGCTACATCACGCCTGATTTTGAAGAGCTGCAATCGAAGGCGAGCGCGCTGGTGACGACCGGGGTGCAGATCATTGCCGGGCAGGCGGTGTCGGTAGGGCAGCGGGCATTCAACTTTGCGATGGCGCTGGGTGTGATGCTCTATCTGACCTATTTCCTTTTGCGCGATGGCCGCCATATCACCCGCAGGATCGGCGAAGCCATTCCAATGCGGGCAGAGCAGCGCAAGGCCTTTTTCGACAAATTCACAACGGTGATCCGCGCGACCGTCAAGGGCAGCATTGTTGTCGCCATCGTCCAGGGGATTTTGGGCGGCGTCATATTCGCCTTCCTCGATATCCGCGCTGCGGTGCTGTGGGGCGTGGTGATGGGGCTGTTCTCTTTGATCCCGGCAGTAGGCACGGGCATCATCTGGGTGCCGGTGTCTATCTATCTGCTGGCAACCGGCAGTGTCTGGGAAGGTATCACGCTGCTGATGCTGGGCATCTTCGTGATCAGCATGGTCGACAATGTCCTGCGCCCGATCCTCGTCGGGCAGGATACGCAGATGCCCGACTATGTCGTGCTGATTTCAACGCTGGGCGGGCTGAGCGTGCTGGGCATCAACGGCCTGATCGTCGGCCCTGTCGTTGCGGCGATGTTCATTTCCGCGTGGGAAATCTTCACCGAAAACAGGGCCGCCGCGCATCAGTTGCACGTTTAGGGCGTGATCACACCAAATCGTCACCCCCGCGAAGGCGGGGGTCCATCACCTGTCGATCAAATTTCTACAGCCGGTGATGGATTCCCGCCTTCGCGGGAATGACGAAGTTGGTGGGTCAATGTAATGCCATCTTGCTCTAACGCCGTTCAATCTCGCGCGCGCAGGTGATGCAAAGCGCGGCTTCTGGATAAGCCTCCAGCCGCTTTTCGCCCACATCCTCGCCGCACCGCGTGCATTCGCCGTAGCTGCCTTCCTCAACCCGCGCCAAAGCCGCTTTGACCGCGACGATTTCACGACCGAGCAGGGCATCCTGCCCCTCCAGCGCGTCATCATCTTCGCGCTCGATTGCCTGTTCGGCAAAGTCCGCGCTCAGCGGTTCTGCCAGATCGGCCTCGATGCGTGCTGCCCGGGCCTCCAACTCGGTCAGCCTCGCCTCCAGGCCTGATTTGACGCTGTTCAGATCCGTCATTCCTATGCTCCTGCCTTTGCAGCAGAAATCATAACCGAAACCTGATCGAGAATCGACAGCCGTTCCTTTTTCAGATCTTCGGTTCTTCCGTCGGAGGCTGCTTCCACACCGGCCTCGATGCGATGAATTTCACGGTTCAGATCGTGATAATGGTCTGCCAGCTTGGCGAAATGCGGGTCGCCAACCTTCAGCCTGTGCAGGATTTCGGTATCCTTGGGAAATTCGTCGTGCAATTCATGTGCTACATGGGTCATATTCTGTCCTTATCGTTGCTCTGATAAGGGCAGCTTGGTCCACTTCGCTCCGTCGTGCTTTGCGCAAGATCAAAGGCTTGCTGCAATGCAGTTCATCTCAGTTGCACTTTCTGCATCGGCTGGAATTTGCCCAGCCCGCAACCTGCGCCTTCATGCAGCCCGCTGCCGAAAGATTGCAGCACGCGGATGGTATCGACGCTGCACAACTGGTTCAGGCTGGTGTGATGCGAGAAGCGCTCTTCACTGGCAAGGCCGGGGCAGCTGTGGGGAAGGGTGTTGCGATAGACTTTGCCATTCGACATCTTGAAATCGATGGTGCGATCGTCAATCACTTTTGACGAGCGGACTTGCGACAGGGTGACGCAGCTTATAGCTTCGCCGACTGGCTCATAGGCTGCGAGCGCCTTTGCGCGTCGTTCGCTAACGCTGCCGCCGGAGAGTGCCGCGCTGGTGACGCCGCCTATCGCAACGACTGTGGTGGCGAGGAAAAGGAGCTGCTTTTTCATGTCAAATCTCCACAAATCCAATCAATTTGCGGCAGTTTACATTGATCAGCTTAACCCCGGCTGACCGGTTTTTCCTTTAGGCGCGATGCTTTTCGGCTTGAATTTGCACAGATCGGCTACCGCGCAGCGCCAGCATTCGGGGGTGCGCGCCTTGCAGACATAGCGTCCGTGCAGGATCAGCCAGTGATGCGCGCCGAGGCGAAAGGGCGCCGGTGTTTTCCTGTCGAGCTGCTTTTCGACCGCGAGCGGTGTCTTGCCCCTGGCGAGGCCGGTGCGGTTGCCGACGCGGAAGATGTGCGTGTCGACGGCAAAGGTTTCGGCACCGAACGCAGTGTTCATCACGACATTGGCGGTCTTGCGGCCCACACCGGGCAGAGTTTCGAGCAGGTCACGGTCGGCAGGCACCGCTCCGCCATGATCGCGCACCAGAATTTCCGACAGCGCGATCACATTCTTTGCCTTGGCGTTGAACAGGCCGATGGTCCTGATGTGCTGCTTCAGGCCTTCCTCGCCTAGTTCGATCATCTGACGCGGCGTCTTCACATGCTCGAACAGCTTCCTTGTCGCCTTGTTCACGCCGACATCGGTCGCCTGCGCGGAGAGCACCACCGCCACCAGCAACTGATAGTCATTGCCATAGGCAAGCTCGGTTTGCGGATCGGGATTGGCTTCGGCCAGGCGGCGGTAAAATTCGAAAATGTCCGCTGATTTCATGCGAACGCCTATTTCGCGGACCCGGTCGCCGGGTCAACAGGGATGTTTGCAATTTCGTCGCGCAAGCCCACCCCAATCATGGCTTTCGGCGCTTCCGCTTCGGTGGATACGACCGGATAGGCACAATAATCTGCCGCATAATAGGCGCTCGGGCGATGGTTGCCCGATAAGCCGATACCGCCAAAGGGCGCGGAGGAAGATGCGCCATTGGTCGGCTGATTCCAGTTGACCACGCCCGCCCGGCTGTTGGCCCAGAATTCGTTATATTGTTCTGCCGTGCCGCCGATCAGCGAGGCGGAAAGGCCAAAGCGCGTGTTGTTGGCCTCGTCGATTGCCGCGGCAAAATCCGCCACCCGCACCACTTGCAGCAGCGGGCCGAACAGTTCGATATCGGGGCGTTCGCGGATGGCGGTTACGTCGATGATCCCGGGAGAAACAAAGGGCCGTCCTTTGACCGGACGGGTCATATGCCGGATAGGCCGCCCGCCATGGCTCATCAGCGCAAGAAAGCTCTCGGTCAGCCCGTCTGCGGCATTTTCGTCGATGACCGGCCCCATGAACGGCGCAGGTTCGGCGTGGGGCTCGTCAATCAGCAGGCGATCGGTAAGTTTCTTCAGCTCGGGAATGAAGCTGTCGTACAACTCATCCTTGATGATCAGGCGGCGTGCAGCGGTGCAACGCTGGCCTGCAGAAAGAAATGCCGATTGCACCACCAGAACTGCGGCGCTGTGCAGATCGCGCATATCCCAGAGGATGATGGGGTTGTTGCCGCCCATTTCGAGCGCCACTATCTTGTCCGGCCGGTTAGCGAACTGGCGGTTGAGAGCGATGCCGGTTTGTGCCGATCCGGTGAACAGCAGGCCATCAATGCCTTCATGACCCGACAGCGCCGTTCCGGTTTCAGGGCCGCCCTGAACGATGTTCACCACGCCTTCGGGAATACCGGCCTTGCGGTAGAGGTCGACAAGGAATGCACCGACTGCGGGTGTTTTCTCGGACGGTTTGAAGACAATCGCGTTGCCTGCAATCAGTGCGGGGACGATATGGCCGTTCGGAAGATGGGCAGGGAAGTTATACGGCCCCAGCACCGCCAGAACGCCGTGCGGCTTGTGGCGCAAAGCGCTGCGCGTGCCGGGCTTGCCTTCAAAACGGCGTTGCGACGTGCGATCGGCATAGGCCTTTACCGAAATGTCGACCTTGTTGATGACCGATTCAACCTCGGTCTTGGCCTCCCAAAGCGGCTTGCCGGTTTCGCGGGCGATCAGGTCTGCGAAATTTTCCAGCTCCGATCTGGCACGATTGGCAAAGCCCCGGAGTTTTTCGATGCGATCGCCCAGCGGTGCCGCCCCCCAGGCTGGCCATGCTTTGCGCGCCGCATCGACGGCAGCACCAACATCGCTGGATGATCCGCGCCACAACTCGGCGCCTGTTGCCGGTTCGTAGGAAACCAGTTCTGCCAAGAAAATTTGACCAATCCGCCTGCAATTTCACGATTAACCACATCTTGGCAGGGGAATGCTTGCAATCAAGTAAATAATCGGGCCGTGGGCCGCGTAAAATTAGCCATCGCGCAAAGCCGCGCCATAGGCACGAACCGCAGCGATTTTCCGGGTCAATGATGACCAGTCATCCTGTTCGGCAATGGCCGCCCAGATGGCCTCCACCTCGTCGATCAGCATCGAACAGGGTGGCTGCGCATGCCAATATGCCGCTACCTCCGTCACCGTATAGGGACGCAGCAGTTGCACGAATGCCTCATATTTTTCGCCCGACCAGCGCTCGCCGGAAACCGCGCCGCCGCGATGAAAGTGGAAAAAGTCAGCAATGGGGATTTGCGCGTCAATCATCGCACGTTCGGATGCTTCGACCAGCGCCCGGTCGTTTTCCTCACCGCGCGATGGGACACCCAGCCGCCAGAGGAAACGGCGGACCAATGCGGCCTGAAACAGCGCGGGATAGCGCTCCAGCGCTTCGACCAGCGGCGGCGAATCGCAGATCAGACGTAGCGAAATGGCGAGTTGGGTCAGATTCCAGTGCATCGCTTCTGGCTGGCGACCGAAGGCGTAGAGCCCGCTTTGATCGAAATAGGCTGCGGTGAAATTGGGGTTCCAGGTCGGGTTGAACCGCCAGGGGCCGTAATCGAAACTTTCGCCGGTAATGTTGATGTTATCGCTATTGAGCACGCCGTGGACAAAGCCTGCAACCATGAAGGCCGCCGCCTGATCGGCGATCCGGGCCACGGCCAGCGACATCAGTTCGGCAGCGGGATTGTCCTCCGGGGTTTCGCCGTAAAGATGGCGGAGCACATAATCGACCAGCGCCTTCATGCGCGCGGCATCGTCTTCATAGGCGATGCGCTGAAAAGTGCCGATCCGGATGTGGCTGTGGTTCAGCCGTACCAGTACCGCCGATCGCGTGGGGGAGGGCTCGTCACCGCGCCACAATTCTTCGCCGGTTTCGATAACCGAAAAGGTCTTTGACGTTTCAACGCCCAGCGCCTCAAGCATCTCGGTCGCCAGTATCTCGCGCACCGCGCCTTTCAGCGTCAGTCGGCCGTCGCCATCGCGACTATAGGGCGTGGTGCCCGAACCCTTGGTGCCAAGGTCGAGCAGCCGCCCCAGATGGTCGCGCAATTGCGCGAACAGGAAACCGCGACCGTCGCCGATGTCCGGGTTGTACACGCGAAACTGGTGCCCGTGATAGCGCAGCGCGAGCGGCTGCGGCAGATTGTCGGGCAGCGGTTCGAACCGGGCAAAATGCGCGATCCATTGCTCATCGCTCAGGCCATCCAGCCCCACAGTCGCCGCCCAGAGATTGTTGCGATACCGCAATATCGCCTTCGGGAAATCGGCGGGCCGCGCCGGATCGCCAATCTTTTCGCCAAGGCTGGTGATTTTCGGATCAGCACGGTAGGGGGCGGGGGAGGGATTCACATTCATCGTCCACAATGTCTGGGGGCATGGGGCAGGAAAGGCAAGCATGGCGGATTTCGAAGACGCCTATTGGACGTCAAACGACGAACTGCGGCTACATTATCGGGATTATCCCGGCCCGGCCTCGCGCTCGCCGCTGATCTGCATGCCGGGGCTCACCCGCAATGCGCGCGATTTTGAGCCGGTGGCGCAGTTGCTGGGCGGCAAACGCCGCATGCTCGCCATAGATTTTCGCGGACGCGGCGAAAGCGCCTATGCCAAAGACCCGATGACCTACCTGCCGCTGACCTATGCGCAGGATATGGACATGCTGATCCGCGAACTGAACCTCAAGAAATTCGTGCTGTGCGGCACCTCGCTGGGCGGGATCGTTTCGATGCTGCTGGCGGCGCAGTGGAAAGACAGGCTGGCAGGCGTGATCCTCAACGATGTCGGCCCCGAAATCGGCCAGGCTGGCGCAGATCGCATCAGGGGCTATGTCGGGCAGGGGCGCAGTTTCGAAACCTGGATGCACGCGGCGCGGGCGATGGCCGAAACGCAGGGCGATGTCTATCCCGACTACCGCCTTGAAGAATGGCTGCGCTTTGCCAAGCGGACGTGCAAATTGTCATCGAACGGGCGCATTGTTTTCGATTATGACATGAAGATTGCCGAACCGTTCAAGCTTCCCGGCGGGGAAGCGGGTGTCGACCTCTGGCCGCTATTCGCACTGCTCGAAGATGTGCCGATGCTGGTGCTGCGCGGTGAGAAATCGGATATCTTGGAAAAGACGACTGCCACGAAAATGGTGAAGAAGGCCAAACAGGCGACGCTGGCCACGATCAAGGGCATCGGCCACGCGCCCTCACTCGATGAAGAAGCGGCGCAAAAGGCGATTGCGGAGTTTCTGGCCGGGGTGAAGTGAGGATGTAAGTGGCGGACTATTTCTTCAGTCCGCTCGCAGGTGCGGACTGTTTGAACGGCGCCAAAGGCTTTTGATATTTGATACCGGCAAAGGCACTACAGATACAGAGCCATATTGACCTACAGTCGCCTGACAGCTCCCCGCTCCGCGAGAGAATATGGTCTACTCTTCCCCCATGCGAAGCGCCGCGATGAAGGCTTCTTGCGGGATAGAAACGGAGCCATATTCTCTCATTCTAGCCTTGCCCTTTTTCTGCTTCTCCAGCAGCTTCTTCTTGCGCGTAATATCGCCGCCATAGCATTTCGCGGTCACGTCCTTGCGCAGCGCGGCGATGGTTTCGCGGGCGATGATCTTGCCGCCGATTGCGGCCTGGATCGGGATCTTGAACAAATGCCGGGGGATCAGGTCTTTCAGCCGCTCGCACATGCCGCGGCCACGTGCTTCGGCGGTGCTGCGGTGGACGATCATACTGAGCGCATCGACCGGATCGCCATTGACCATGATGCTCATCTTCACCAGATCGCCCTCGCGATGGCCGATCTGGTGATAGTCGAACGACGCATAGCCCCGGCTGATGCTTTTCAACCGATCGTAAAAATCGAACACCACTTCGTTCAAGGGCAGTTCGTAGCGGAGCATCGCGCGGCCGCCGACATAGCTCAGATCCTTCTGAATGCCGCGGCGATCCTGGCACAGCTTCAATATGCCGCCCAGATATTCATCGGGGCAATAGATGGTCGCATCGATCCACGGTTCCTGGATTTCCTCGATACGGTTGATATCGGGCATGTCCGCCGGGTTGTGCAGTTCCATATCGCACGCGTCCTCGGTCTTCGAACGGCCGAGCTTGAGCTTGTACACCACCGATGGCGCGGTGGTAATGAGGTCGAGGTCATATTCGCGCGACAGGCGTTCCTGGATGATTTCGAGGTGGAGCAGGCCCAGAAAACCGCAGCGAAAGCCAAAGCCCAATGCGGCGCTCGTCTCCATTTCGAAACTGAAGCTCGCATCGTTCAAACGCAGCTTGCTGATGCTTTCGCGCAGCTTCTCGAAATCTGCAGCATCGGTGGGGAACAGGCCGCAGAACACCACCGGTTGCACTTCCTTGAAGCCCGGCAGGGCTTCGGCGGCGGGGCGCTTGGCATCGGTGATGGTATCGCCGACGCGGGTCTGCGCGACTTCCTTGATCTGCGCGGTGATGAAGCCGACCTCGCCGGGACCGAGTTCGGGCAGGTTCTCGATTTTCGGACGGAAGGCGCCGACGCGGTCGACCAGATGGGTGGTTCCGGCCTGCATGAACTTGACCTGCTGGCCCTTTTTGATCACCCCGTCGATCACGCGGATCAGGATGACGACGCCCAGATAGGGGTCGTACCAGCTATCGACCAGCATCGCCTTCAATGGTGCCTCGCGGTCCCCCTTGGGCGCGGGAATGCGGGTGACGATGGCTTCGAGAATTTCGTCGATGCCGATGCCCGATTTCGCGGAGGCGAGCACCGCATCGTCGGCGGGCAGGCCGATAATCTCTTCGATTTCCGCCTTCACCTTTTCGGGTTCGGCGGCGGGCAAGTCGATCTTGTTGATGACGGGGACGATCTCATGATCGTGCTCGATCGACTGGTACACATTGGCAAGCGTTTGCGCCTCCACGCCCTGGGCTGCGTCGACGACAAGCAACGCGCCCTCACACGCGGCAAGGCTGCGGCTGACTTCATAGGCGAAGTCGACATGGCCCGGCGTGTCCATGAGGTTGAGGACATAGGATTTGCCATCCTGCGCGGTATAATCGAGGCGCACGGTCTGCGCCTTGATCGTGATCCCGCGCTCCTTCTCGATCTCCATATTGTCGAGTACTTGCGCAGACATTTCGCGCTCGGAAAGCCCGCCTGTCCGCTGAATCAGCCGGTCGGCGAGGGTCGATTTGCCATGGTCGATATGGGCGATAATGGAAAAATTGCGGATTTGCGCGAGTTCGGTCATGCGCGCGCCCCTAGCAGCGGGCGGCAATCGCTTCAAGCGCCGCGCAGAAGCGGGCCTCGCCTTCGCCCTGAATCAGGGCGTAGCGAACCGCGCGATTATCAAGTTCCGCCTTGCACAATTCAAAGAAATGCCGCCGCTCCTCCGCCTTTGCATAAACCCGCAAACCATCGTCGACAAAGGGCAGGTCGATATCGAGCAGCAGGTAGAGATCGGCATAATCGGCAAAGCCTGCGAACCACGGATCGCTTTTGCCGAACATCATCTGCGCCCAGACTTCGGTAATCAGCGGGTCGGTATCGAACAGCACCAGCGGCGTGCCGAGTTCATTCGCGCGCTCGGCTGCTGCGTGGTTCATCGCATCCTGTGCCTGTGCGATATGCACCAGCTCTTCCATGCCGATATCGGTGCCATGCGCTTCGCAATAGGCGCGGCCATATTCGGGAACGACCTCGCAGCCGAAATGCGCGGCGAGGCGGGTGGCCAGCGTCGATTTGCCGGTGCTTTCGGGGCCATGCAGGCAGATGCGCTTCATGCCTGCCGCGCCTGTACCTTGCGCCATTCGACCAGTCCGGCAATCGCCAGTGCCAGAAACAGGGCATAGAGGCCCGCCGTCAGATACAACTCTTTCAAGATATAGAGCGGGATCGAAATGATGTTGACCGCGATCCACCAGTACCAGTTTTCGATCAGCCGTCGCGTCATCAATATCTGCCCCGCAACCGACAGCATCGCCACCGAAGCATCCCAGAAGGGATAGCTTGCATCGCTGTGATTGGTCATGATCAGGCCCCAGGCAAGTGTGGCAAGGATGGATCCTGCGATCCATGCGCCAAAGCCGTTCGAGGTCAGCTCCTCGACCACGATTTCGCCCGCTGTCGCCTTGTTGCGGTGCCAGCTCCACCAGCCATAGGCGTTCACCACGACGAAGAAAATCTGCAGCCCGGCATCGCTATACAGTTTCGCCTCGCGGAAAATCAGGAAGTAGAGCGAAACCATCGCAATCGCGAAGGGATAGTTCCACACCGACCGGCGGATGATGAGCAGGATATTGGCGATGCCGAGCAGTACTGCGGCGATTTCGATCGGTGTCATGAAACCGGTTTTTCCAGCCAGTCGTCCAGCAACCGGTTGACCTCTTCCGGGGCATCCTGCTGCACCCAGTGCGAGATGCCGGGCAGGCGGTGGACCGTGAGATCAGGCACCCATTCCTCCATCCCGTCGAGCAGGTTGATATCGAGCGCAAGGTCATTTTCGCCCCAGATCACCAGCGTGGGCGTGTCAACCATCGCATCGCCCACCTCGCGCGCTTCGGGATAGCGTGCCAGTGCGCGGTAATAATTGACCATCGACTGCATGGCACCGGGGTTTTGCGCAGCTTTCGCATAGATATCCAGATCACGCGATGGGAAGCGGTCCTTGTTTGCAGCGGTGTTGAAGAAAGCCCCGCGTACCGCCTTGGCATCATTGGCCAGCATCATCCTCTCCGGCAGCCAGGGCAGTTGGAAGAAGAAGATATACCAGCTCTTTTTCCTTTGCCGCCAATGTTTGAGTTCGCGCTGTGCGCATTTTGGGTGCGGGACGTTCATGATGACCAGCCGGTCCAGCGGGCGAATTTTCCGGATGGCAAAATTCCAGGCGATCACCGCGCCCCAATCATGCGCGATTAGCATGATTTCGTCCGCCGGCGCCTCTGCTTTGGCCAGATCGATCAACGCCGCCACATCGGCCATCAGATGGTCCATGCGATAGGCCGGAATGCCCGCAGGTTTGGATGATGCGCCATATCCCCGCAAGTTGGGAGCCCAAACGCGCCAGCCTTGCTCCGCCAGTTTGGGCATCTGGTGTCGCCAGGAGAAATTGAGTTCGGGAAAACCGTGCAGCAGAATTGCGAATTTCCGCGATTTCGGCGCGCCCGCCTCCGCCAGTTCGAAGCGCAGGCCGTTTGTATCGACAAAACGCTGGCGGATGCCCGAAGCCTCGTCAGCAACCCACGAAAATTCCGTCATTGTTTTGGCTCCTCCCAAATCGAAAACGGCATATCTGCGTGGCTGCAACGCGTCCAGACGAAACGATATCCATCATCGATGATTGACGTTGTTCGCGCGAAGTGCAATTTCTTTGCATGAGGAAGAGGAGAGGTTGCTGAGATGGCCGAAAAGACAGCAAAAGCAAAATCAGGCAGTGGCAAGAAAAAAGGCTTGGGTTCAATTCCTGAAACCGCATTCGATGCGGCGAATGATGCGACCATGGCACTGGGGCCGCTGGCAGGCCTCGCGCGCGAGGATTTTGCAGGCGCAATCGGTGCAATGCTGCGTCAGACTGCGGCCAATCCGAACAGTGCATTCAAGGCGATGTCGGGGCTCACCGAAGATGCGGTGAAAATCATGACCGGAAAGTCTGATCTGGCACCCGACCCCAAGGACAAGCGCTTCATGGACCCTGCCTGGACCTTCAATCCATTTTTCAAGGCGGGCGCACAATATTATCTGGCAGTGCAAAAGGGCATCAAGGGCTGGATCGAGGATCTGGAACTCGACGCGCTCGAGCGGGATCGCGCCAATTTCGTCAGCCAGATGGTCATAGATGCACTTGCGCCGACAAATAGCCTGATCGGCAACCCGACCGCGCAGAAACGGCTTGTGGACTCGGGCGGGCTCAGCCTCATCAAGGGGCTGCAAAATGCCTATAACGACATGGTTCACAATGACGGCATGGTCAGCCAGGTAAACAAAAAGCCCTTCAAGCTTGGCGAGAACATCGCCACGACGTCAGGCAAGGTCGTTTATCGTAACGAGATATTCGAACTGATCCAATACGCGTCAGCGACGGAAGAGGTGTACGCGATTCCGCAGCTTACTATCCCGCCGCAGATCAACAAGATGTACATCAACGATCTGTCCCCGGAAAAGAGTATCATCAAATGGCAGGTCGCGCACGGTTTCCAGACCTTCGTGATCAGCTGGCGCAACCCGACGCACGATCAGGGCGTGTGGGGGATGGGCGATTATATCGACGCATGCCGCAAGGCAGTCGATATCATTTGCGAGATCACCGGCAGCGACAAGGTGAATGTATCGGGCGGCTGTTCGGGCGGGCAAACCATGTCGGTGCTGTGCTCGCGCATGGCTGCCGACGGAGATGACCGGATCAACGCTATCACCATGATGGTGTGCGTGCTGGAACCAAAGCCGGGCGATACCGAAGCAAGTTCGCTGGTGTCGCACAACGGCATCACCCTTGCAAAGCAGCGTGCGGCGAAGAAGGGCGTGATCGAAGGCAGCAGTCTGGCGCGCGGTTTTGCATGGTTGCGGCCCAATGACCTTATCTGGAACTATGTCATCAACAATTATTTGCTCGGCGAAGACCCGCCAGCGTTCGACATCCTTTTCTGGAATGCCGATGCCACCAACCTTTCCGCCAGCCTGCTGGGGGATTTCCTCGAACTGTTTGAGGCAAATGCCTATGCGCAGCCGGGCACGTTCGACATTGCGGGCCACACGCTGGATTTGACCAAAGTGAAAGGCGATATGTTCATCCTGGGTGGTACGACCGACCACATTACACCGTGGCAGGCATGCTATCGTTCGACCCAGTTGTTCGGTTCGAAGAATGTCGAATTCATACTCAGCCAGGCCGGGCATATGCAGGCGATCCTTAATCCGCCGGGCAACCCCAAGGCCAAATATTGGCGGAACACAAAGGGTAAGCCGCCTGCGGATGTGAAGCAGTGGATGAAGGGCGCAGATGAAAATTCTGGCAGCTGGTGGCCTTTCTGGACCGAATGGCTGGCCGAGCGTTCGGGCAAGAAGATAAAGGCGCCGTCAGCTTGCGGAAGCAAATCGCACCCGCCGATGGAGAATGCACCGGGATTGTACGTGCTTGATTGACGCTTGCGTAAAGTGCGGCACAAGCTATGCTGCGCTGCAACATGAAATATGCCCGCGGGGCCAGGGCTAGCAGGGGGACAAATATGAGCGAGGGACGCGAGCCGCGTTTCAGCATGGAGCAGGTTGACGGGCGCAACCTGCGCGTTGCGCACTGGAAGGCTGAGAGCAAGACTAAAAAGTTGCCGCTGCTGTTCTTCAACGGCATTGGCGCAAATATCGAAGCGATGGCGCCACTGGCGCACATGTTGTCTGACCGTGATTTTCTGACCTTTGACATGCCGGGGGTAGGGGGATCGCCTGAGCCGATGGTGCCTTACAATGCCTGGATGATGGGGCGGATATCCGAGCAATTGCTCGACCGGTATGACATGACGCAGGTCGACGTAATGGGCGTCAGCTGGGGCGGCGCGATGGCCCAGCAATTCACGTTGCAAAACGGCCCGCGCGTCAACCGGCTGATCCTTGCGGCGACCACGGCAGGGATGCTGATGGTTCCCGGCAATCCCAAGGCGCTGATCAAGATGGCCGACCCGCGCCGCTACATCGATCCTGATTTCATGCGCAAGCATTTCAACACTTTATATGGCGGCACCGATGATGGTTCGGAAGGCCATATCGGGCGTATCAAGCCGCCGTCAAAGACCGGCTATTTCTACCAGCTACTCGCGATGCTCGGTTGGACGAGCGCGCCTTTCCTTCCCTTCATGAAGCACGACACGCTGATCATGATGGGCGGCGACGATCAGATCGTGCCGGTCGCCAATGGCCATTTCCTGAAAATGCTGATCCCCAATAGCGAGTTGTTCGTCATTGATGATGGCGGACATCTGTTCATGCTCAGCCATGTCGAGGAGAGCATCGGGGCAATCCGCGAATTTCTGGATCGCCCCAAGGTTGCACGCCAAAAGGCGGCCTAGAGTTTGTCCTGTTTGGATTGAAACTGAACCGTAGCCCTGGGCCTGTCGAAGGGCGCTTCAAAGCTCAGCGCAAACATTGAGGCGTGCTTCGACAGGCTCAGCACTACGGCTCTATTTAAACAGGACAAATTCTAACCCCGCTTTGCGGTTTCCTTGCAGGTTTTGATGGCTGCCGGGGCAGGGGCATTGTCCTTGCGTTCAAAACGGGCGAAGTAGGCGCCGACCTCTGGCCGCTCGGCAAATTCCATCAGACGGTATCCGACCGCCTCAAACTCGCAGAAAAGCAGTTTTGGCGGAATCCCGTGCTGCTTGGTTGCCCTGTCACGGTCAACCACGATGACTTGCCCACCTGCTTTGAGTGCGCTGCGCAGGCGCCATATGAAGGCATAGGGTTCAGTCACCTCATGGTACATGTGCACCATGAAGACGCGGTCAAAACTGTTTGCCGGCAAACGCGGATCATCGACGCCGCCTTCCTTGATCGCAACATTGTCCAGCCGTTCGCGTGAGATGCGCTCGCCCAATCGATCAAGCGCGCCGCGGTTGATGTCCTGCGCCAGCACACGGCCCTTGTCTCCGACTCGCTCCGCCAGACGGACGGTATAATAACCCTCACCAGCACCAATATCGGCAACCGTCATTCCCGGCTCGATCGATGCCCAGTTCATCAGCTTCGTGGCCTCGCCTGCCTCGTCGCGGGCGGCCTCTGTTGAGAATTGCGTGTCGCCGGTCTGTGAAACAGCCCGATCCGCGCGTGGGAACTCCCGTGAAGCTTCAGGGCGGTCGTCCTGTTTTTCGGCCCGTTTGCATGCGGGAGTCACCAGTAGCAATGCCGTCGCCGCAAACAGGATTGGAAACTTTGCAATCATATCGCGAGCATTAGGCGGATAAGAAGCGGGGGAAAAGCGCTTTCCACCGCATTCGCCCGATTGCATTTACATTCTCGCCGCTTATGCTTCGAATCCGGAGAAGAGGCTGACTTGAAGGTCGGCATGCAAGTGAAGGAGGGAGCGCTTGCGTCATATCGCTATCATCGGGTCAGGCCCCGCAGGATATTATACCGCCGAAGCTGCACAGAAGCAGTTTGGCGACGATGTCCGCGTCGACGTGATCGACCGGCTACCGGTGCCATATGGGCTCATCCGTTTCGGCGTTGCGCCCGACCACCAATCGATCAAGGCCGTCTCGCGGCGATATGAAGGTGTGGCGCTTTCAGAAAATGTCCGTTTTGTCGGCAATGTCATGGTCGGGAAGGATGTCACCATCGATGAACTTCTCGGGATGTACGATGCGGTGATTCTTGCGACGGGGGCGCCCAATGATCGTGACCTGGGTATTCCCGGGTCAGAACTGCCGGGTGTGGTCGGAAGTGCGGCCTTTGTCGGTTGGTATAACGGGCACCCGGACTTCGCCGATCTCAAGCCGCCGCTTGCGGGCAAACATGTGGTTATCGTCGGCAATGGCAATGTTGCACTCGATGTCGCGCGCATCTTGTCGAAGACCCGGACAGAACTGGGCGGATCGGATATCGTCAGTCACGCGCTCGACCTGCTCGAAACCGCGAACACCGAAGAGGTTACGATATTGGGCCGTCGAGGCCCGCACCAGATCGCGATGACCCCCAAGGAATTGGGGGAGCTTGGCCATCTGGAACGTGCGTGCCCCTATGTCGATCGAGCTGATCTGCCCGAAGAGGGCCAAGACATGCTGCTTGAACCCGGCATGCGCAAATCGGTTACTTGCCTGCGCGAGTTCGCGGCGATCCCGGAAAGCTATCGGGCGACAAAGCCGATTTTGATCGAATTTGATTTCTTTGCGGCCCCTGTGGCGATTGAGGGCGATGGCAAGGTCGAGCGGATCATTGTCGAACGCACTGAACTCGACAGCGAATTGCGCAGTCGGGGGACCGGCGAAACCTATGCCATTGATTGCTCAATGGTGGTTGCCTGTATCGGTTACCAGACGCCCCCAATTGAAGGCGTGCCCTATGAACATGGTCGCGGCCGCTTCGCAAATGTCGAGGGGCGCATCCTGCCGGGACTTTACTGCGTCGGCTGGGCGCGGCGAGGGCCATCGGGGACTATCGGTACAAACCGGCCCGACGGCTATATGGTGATCGAACAGGTCGCGGCGGATATTGCGGATGGTTCGGATAAACAGGGGCGGGTAACTCTGGATACGCTACTTGCGCAACGCGGTGTCCAGATCGTCAAGTTCAGCGATTGGAAGAAAATCGAGGAAGCCGAAATAGCGCAGGCGCGGGAGGGGGCTCCGCGCGAAAAATTCGTGCGTATCGAAGATATGATCAAGGCAGCAAACTGATCTCTAAATGGCCAGCGAAATGGCGTGGATCACAAGGCCTGCAATGCCGCCGACCAGCGTGCCATTGATACGAATGAATTGCAGGTCGCTGCCTACCGCATTTTCCACGCGATCGGTTATGGTGGAGCTGTTCCAGCCGCCTATGGTGTCAGACACCAAAGAGACGATCTGGTCACCGTAATTTTCGGTGGTGCCAACAATTGCCCGCCGGGCAAAACGATTGATCTGGCGCTTCAGCCGTTCGTCTTCCTGTAGGGTTGTTCCCAATTTGGTCAATGCGTCTCCGAAACTGCCGGCGAGAGCGGCGTCAGGATTGCGTGCAGCCTTTAGCAAGGCATCGCGGCCCTGGCCCCACAGACCGTCTATCCACTTTGCGAAGGCAGGGTTTTTGAGCAGTTCCTGCTTCCAGTGATTGACCTTGGCCTGCATTTCCTTGTCGTGGCGCAGACTATAGGCGAGCTTTTCCAGGCCCTCTTCGCCTTTTTCGCGCAAGGGATGGTCAGGGTCTTCGGCCATGTCGCCCAGCAGCTTGTCGAGACCTGAAACAATGGCATTGGCCAGCCGATCGTCGAGCCCGGTCCAGCGCATGATGGTACCGGCGCGTTCCTCGACCATTGCGCGGATGATATGTTCGTTGGCTTCCAGCGTCTTGGCCGCCCAGGCGATGATGCCATCCAGAACCGGTAAATGCCGACGCTCTTTTATCATCGCCGCCAGCAATTGTCCGAGTAGCGGCGCAATATCGAGCTTGCCGAGTTGAGTGCGGACGGCGCCTTTGGCAATGCCGCCGAGCCTCTCGTCATCCAGCGATTCCACAATATCGCCGAGCAGGCGTGAGGCACCCATCCGCATCCGGCCTTCGCCAGATCCGGGTGTCGTGAGGAAACGGCCCATAGCGCCGGCCACGTCCATATTGCGAACACGCCGCGCGACGATCTTGGTCGTCAGGAAGTTCGAGCGAAGGAAAGCTGCGAGCGTGAATCCGATGCGTTCCTTGTTATTAGGTATGATTGCCGTATGCGGGATGGGAATACCCAGCGGATGACGAAACAGCGCGGTGACCGCAAACCAATCAGCCAGTCCTCCAACCATGCCCGCTTCCGCAAAGGCGACAAGGAAACCCCAATGGGGGTGGAAACTCCTCTCCAGATGCAGACCTGCCACAAACAACACGGCCATGAGCGCAAGCAACGCCGTCGCGATGCGGCGCATCTTACTCAGCTCCGCATCACGCCAGTCATAGCGTTCGCGTTCTGCCTGGTTAAGCTGGCTGACCGATTTTACCATTCAAGCAACCGCCTAGCGCGCTTAGCGGGCAAAGTCACTCGGCTGGCTGCAAACCGGGTGCCGGGCCGACTGATGGCCCACCGGACTTTGACCTGCTTTCCGGATCGTCCGCGTCATCACCGGGTTTGAAAGTCAGCAGGCGATCGCGCAGCCACGGGCCCATCCGCTTTTCAAGACCGTCGGCCAGACTGAAGCCAGCGGGTACGATCAGCAGCGTCAGCAATGTTGACACGATCAGGCCGCCGATCACCACGGTGCCCATAGGGGCACGCCATTGCCCATCACCACCAAGCGACAGCGCCGTCGGTATCATCCCCGCCGTCATGGCGACGGTCGTCATTACAATCGGCTGGGCTCGCTTGTGGCCTGCTTCCATAATCGCCTGGAATTTGGGAACACCGCGCTCCATCTCCTCAATCGCGAAGTCGATCAGCAGGATCGAGTTTTTGGCGACAATGCCGAACAGCATCAGCACACCGATGAACACAGGCATGGAGATCGGCTGGCCGACAATGCCGAGAGCCATCATCCCGCCCAATGGCGCCAGAAGCAGTGATCCCATATTGACCAGCGGCGACATGAATCGCCGGTACAGCAGCACCAGCACCGCAAATACCAGCAGTGTTCCCGAGAGCAGTGCAATGCTAAAGTCGCGCTGCATTTCCTGCTCCCATTCCTGACTTCCGAACGGCGCGCGCGATACGCCGGTTGGCAGGTTCTTCATCACCGGCAGATTGTTGATCCTTGCATCGGCGTCGGAGGAGACGATTCCGGGCGCGAAATCGGCTCCAACGAAGATGCGGAAATTCTGGTTGCGGCGTTGGATAGTGGTTGGCCCGGCGCCAAAGCTGATTTCCGCAACACGTTCCAGCGGAACCGAACCACCGCTCGCCGTTGGGACGGGCAGGTTGCGAATATTTGCCATATTCTGGCGCGATTCCTTGGCCAGCATTACGCGGATGGGAATCTGGCGGTCAGACAGCGAGAATTTGGCACTGTTCTGATCAATATCGCCCAAGGTGGCAATGCGAATGGCCTGGCTGAGTGCAACAGTTGTGACACCCAGTTGCGAAGCCAGATCAAGCCGGGGCTTGATGATGAGTTCGGGGCGCTGCAAATCGGCCGCAATTCGTGGCGCGCGCAGTTCTTTCAGGGTTTTCATCTCCTCAACGAGACGTTGCGCCGTCCGGTCGAGTTGAGCGGGATCCGAGCCCGAAAGCATCACCGAGACATCGCGACCCGATCCGCCGCCGCCTGGGCCATTAACCTGGAATGTAACACGGGCGTCGGCGATTTTGGAAAGTACAGGCGTCAGGTCTTCTTCGAATTGCTGACTTGTGCGCTCCCGCTCTTCGTGGAAAGTGATGAAAATATTACCGTTGCCTTCACCGACGCGCTGCAACGCCGTCTTCACCTCGGGCTCTTTGTTGACAATGGCAGCCACTTCATCTGCCACCGCTTTGGTCCGCTCCAGCGTCGTGCCGGGAACCATTTCGATGCGTACCCGCGTGAAATCCTGGTTGCCGTCGGGGAAGAACTGCTTGGGCAGCACAACCATCAACAATATAGTTAGCGCAAGCGCAAGGACGCCAATACCCATCATCCAGCGGCGGTGACCAAGCGACCAGCGCAGGATTTTCATGTAGCGGTCCATCAACGGACCTTCGCCATGTTCGGCGATGCCGCCTGATTTCAGGAAATAGGCCGCAATCATAGGGGTGATCATGCGTGCAACGGCAAGGCTCATCAGCACCGATGCGACGACCGTCAAACCAAAATTCTTGAAGAACTGGCCTGCAACGCCCGGCATCAATCCTACAGGCAGGAATACAGCGACAATCGAGAAGGTCGTTGCCACGACCGCGAGACCGATTTCGTCGGCTGCGTCGATCGATGCCTGATAGGCAGATTTGCCCATCCGCATATGTCGGACGATATTCTCGATCTCCACAATGGCATCGTCGACCAGCACACCTGCAACCAGGCCCAGCGCCAGCAGTGACATGGTGTTGAGCGTGAAGCCCAGCAGATCGAGGAACCAGAAGGTCGGAATGGCGCTAAGCGGGATGGCAATGGCGGAAATGATGGTTGCGCGCCAATCGCGCAAAAACAGGAACACGACAACGATGGCGAGAAGCGCACCTTCGATCATCGCAGCCATGGAGCTTTTATACTGGGCCTTGGTATAGGCAACGCTGTTGAAAAGCGGGGTAAATCTGATGCCTGGATTTTCCTTGGCGATTTTTTGCATTGCGATGGTGGCATTGTCGAAAACCGTCACATCCGAAGCACCTTTGGCGCGCGACATGCCAAATGTGACGACCTGGCGACCGCCTTCGAACCCCATAGAGCGCTGCTCACTGTAGCCGTCGGTGACTTCGGCTACATCGGCCAGTTTCACCGACCGATTATTTCCAAGGCTTATATTGCGCTGGCTCAGTTCATAAGCATTGGCTGCGTTGCCCAGAATGCGCACAGACTGCCGTGATCCGGCAATTTCCGATTGCCCGCCTGCAGCGTTCAGATTTTGCTGCCGCAAAACGGCGTTTATCTGGCTGGCTGTAACGCCCAGAGACTGCATTTTGGCCGGGTCAAGGGTGACACGTATCTCGCGATTGACGCCGCCATTGCGGCTGACCGATGCCATGCCTTCAACCGCCAGCAGACGCCGCGAAACAGTGTCGTCAACGAACCAGCTCAGTTGCTCAAGCGTCATATCCGATGCTTCGACGGCAAAATAGGCAATCGGTTCGCTCGACGTCGCGACTTTGAATACTTGCGGTTCCAATATGCCGTCGGGCAGATCACCGCGAATCTGGTCGACCGCGTTTTTCACTTCGCTGACTGCCGCATTGATGTCGTCACCGATTTCGAACTCGGCGCTGACAGATGTGCTCCCTTCTGACGCTGAGGCGTCAATATTGCGCACGCCCTGCACGCTGCGGATTGCAGATTCGACTTTCTGGGTAATCTGCGTGGTTATTTCGGAGGGCGAGGCGCCCGGTTGGGAAATGGCAACGACAACAACGGGAAACTCAATATCGGGATCGTTCTGCACGTCCATTCGTGCGAACGACATAATCCCTGCCAGCGTGAGGGCGACGAACAGGACGATCGGTACTACAGGGTTGCGTATCGACCATGCCGATATGTTGCGGAAATTCATTTTGCCTTACCCTGCGAAGCCGATTTAACAAGTTTCGGCGTGACTGTTTCGTCTGGATTGAGAAAGCCGCCAGCATAAAGAACGACCTTTTCGGTGCCATCCAGCCCCTCGCTGATTGCTATGCCCTGCGGGGTGACAATGCCGGTCTTTACGGTTCTGCGCTGCACCTTGTTCTGGGCGTTGACGACATAAACGAAGCTGCCATCGCGATCATTCTGGATAGCGGATTCGGGAAGCATGGCTGCTGTCACGACCCCAGCCTTGATTTCCACTGAGGCAAAGCCGCCGGGTTTCAGCGCACGGTCGAAAGGAAGGGCAACGCGCGCGATTCCCTGGCGCGATTGCGCATTGATGGTGGGCGAAATCTGCCAGATCGTTCCGTTGAATTGCTGATTGGTGCCTACCGGTGTGACTGTTGCGGGAACGCCAACCGAAAGCGCTGCGAGATCAGCTTCGCCAAGCTGCGCTTGCAGTTCCAACTCGCCCCCCTTGGCCATGCGGAACAAAACACCGCTGCCTTGTGTTACGGTTTGCCCCGGCTCGACACTGCGTTCGAGGATGAATCCTCCGACGGGAGCCCGAATATCGAGACGCGCGGTGCGCGCCCGCAATTCGCGCAACTGCGCTTCTGCAATGCCGACACGGGCCCTTGCGCTGTCGCGGGTTGCCGTTTTGCGATCAACATCCGCCTTGGAAATGAAGCCGCGATTAACCAGTTGCATTGCACGGTCCAACTCGTTCTGCGCCAATTGGAGATCCGCGCGGGCAGCATTGATTTGCGCTTCCTGGCCTATGATCTGCTGCGATTGGACCGATCGTTCGATGCTGGCAAGCACCTGGCCCTGCTGCACCCAATCACCGGCATCGACATAAACCTGCGAAACCTGACCGCCTTCGCCGACAACGCCGACGGGAATGTCACGACGGGCTGCCAGCGTGCCGGTTGCGGATATGGACCGGGCGATAGTGTCACGTCCGGGGGCGATAACGGTCACTGTTTGAGCCTGCCCCTGTTTGTCGTCGGCAGCAGCTGCTCCACCCGTTTCTCCGGAACCGCCGAAGAGGAAATAGGCTGCAGCCAGCGCCGCGATAGCTATCAGAATAGCAGCAACGATGCGGTTGCGATTGCGCCGCCGACGGGATGCACCATCAGGATCGAGAAGGTCGGTATCGCTGCTGATGCTCGTTTCAAAATTCATGACTTTGTCCATTCGGGTCACCCCGTGGGGAGATTGTTATATATTGTTGCCGGAGCGGTGTATTATTGCAATAAATCACCGGGTGCAAGCCGGGATTGTCGCGAAAGCGGTAGACTTTTACGGCCATATTTGGAGGAAAACAGTGCAAAGTGAAGCACTGCGACGATTTTCGACAAACGACGTCCTATGGCGCTGGCACAAACAACAGGGCCGGGGCGAAGCCGCCCCGGCCCTGTGTCAAATCCAATTGCGCTGAATTAGCGAACTTTGCCGCGCTGAACCATGTTCAGAATGCCAAGCACTATGATCGCGCCGACAAAAGCGACGATCAGGCCGGTAACTGAAAATTCCTGAACGCTTCCGACGATGCCGAACTGGTTTGCGATCAAATTTCCAACGACAGAGCCGACACAGCCGGCAACAACGTTCCAGATAATTCCCATGGATGCGTCGCGGTTCATTACCTTGCTGGCCAACCAGCCAGCAATGCCGCCAACGATGATTGCAATTATCCAACCCATAGATTGTCCTCCTGCTCTTTCAGGCACTTAAATATTGCCTGCCAGCAGCATATACCCTCAGCGATGGAACGCAATTACTGATTTAGTCGACTAAAACAGTTTGCACCAGACAACAAAAAAAGCCCGGAAAAACCGGGCTTTTTTGCTCACCTGATTTTCATATAATCAGTATTTCTGCTGGCGTTCGTACAGGTCGCGGTAATGCTGGATGCGCGTGACGCGCAGTCCTGGCATGCCGGACCGGTCGATCGCGCGTTGCCAAGAGGCAAATTCTTCGAGCGTCAGCCCGTATCGTTCGCACACTTCGCTTACCGTCAGCAGCCCGCCATTTACTGCGGCGACCACCTCTGCCTTGCGGCGAACGACCCAGCGGGTCGTTTCCGGGGGCGGCAAACTGTCAATAGTGAGCGGCTCGCCGAGCGGGCCAATCACCTGAGCAGGTCGGATTTTCTGGTTTTCAATCATTCTATCCTCAATTTTCCATGCCCCGCATAGCCACCGGTTGTTCCGGTGAAGCCACTGATAGGTGAGTAGATTTGCCATTCGCTAAAGCGTCAGGGTAAACGTCGGCTTTAATCTTGTTAACTTTCGGTGAAGCGAACATTTCCTGCGGTAAAAAGGCCCCCGAGGCCCCTCCGCCGTGATGCGGCGACGCCGAACCAAAATATCCCATGCGCGCACCGACCGGATCGTGCGATGCGAAAGTGTCGTTGCCGCCGGACGTCGTCGATTGTCTTGACATACCTGCCATTTGACGGGCGACAGCTGTTGCAACCAGAACGGCAAAATCGTTGCGCCGTTCCTTCATGCCGCGTTGGCGTTTGGGATGGGGAAAGTTCATTTCCATGCACATGGCTTTACACGGTTGCGCATAACGTCTGGTAAAAGCCGCGTTCACGGGGCATTAGTTGAGGTTAACGAGAATTATGATTTGAAACCGAAAGCTGTGCCGAATTGAGAATATCGGGTGCATAAGGCTGTTCGGCGACAACAGAACGTATCAAATAGAGCAATGAACGAAATTTTTCTTCAGCCAGACTTTCAACTGGGCCCGAATCTCCAAGGCAAACGAATCGTCGTCGCAATGTCCGGCGGCGTCGATTCGTCCGTGGTTGCTGCGCTTGCGGCACAGTCGGGCGCAGAGACGATTGGCGTTACATTGCAGCTTTACGACCATGGCAGCGCAGTCAAGCGGGCTGGCAGTTGCTGTGCCGGACAGGATATTCGTGATGCGCGGGCCGTCGCCGACCGGCTGGGCATCATGCACTATGTCTTCGATCATGAAAGTCGCTTTCGCGATTCGGTGATTGAACATTTCGCCGACGAATATCTGAAAGGGCGCACGCCCATTCCCTGTGTTCGGTGCAATATGGGGGTCAAGTTTACAGATCTTTTCCGTCTGGCGAAGGAACTCGGCGCGGATTGTCTCGCGACCGGCCATTATGTACGCCGTGTAGAGGGCGTTGGTGGCCCGGAGCTGCATCGTGCACTCGATCCGGCGCGCGACCAGAGCTACTTTCTTTTTGCAACCACGCGGGAGCAGCTCGATTTCCTGCGTTTCCCGCTCGGCGGAATGCCAAAGCCGCAGGTGCGCGCCATCGCGCAGGAACTTGGCCTCGTTGTTGCCAACAAACCCGATAGTCAGGATATCTGCTTCGTCCCGGAGGGTGACTATGCCAGTGTCGTTCGCAATATAAGGCCAGAGGCGGACAATGACGGGCCGATTGTCGATCTGGAAGGTCGCGAACTCGGGCGGCACAAGGGGCTGATCCATTATACTGTCGGGCAAAGGCGCGGGCTTGAAATAGGCGGCCTTGCAGAGCCGCTATATGTTGTTCGGCTGGATCCGGAACGGCAGGCGGTGGTTGTGGGGCCCAAGCGCTCGCTGGCGGTAAGCGCGGCGAGGATAGTCGAACCCAATTGGCTTGCAGATGTGGAGGGCCGCATGGTCATGGCGAAGGTGCGTTCGCTCGCCAAGCCGGTACCGGCGCGGATGGACGGCGAATGGCTGCGCTTCATGTCCGATGAATATGGCGTGGCGCCGGGGCAGGCGGCTGTGCTGTATGACGGGGAGCGTGTGTTGGGCGGCGGCTGGATTGAGGAAACAGTGGGCGCTTTGCAATCTGCCGCTGCCTAGTCGAGTGCGTCGATCTCGCTCTGGTTCAATTGGACGCAGCCAAATTCTCCGCGCCGTTCGGCAACGGCTTCGGCAAGCAGAGGGACCGAAGCTGTCACGCGCTTGTTGTCCGGATCATCGCTGACCGAGACCAGTTCCATCCCGTCTTCGAAATCCTTCTCGCAGGATGCCAATGGGCGACCCTCGATATAGCGGCAAGAGCAGGCAATATGCGCACCATAGGATGCGCCGAGTTTGGCTTGCGCCTTGATGTCGGCAAAGTTGAATATCAGCCACAAGACAAGCATCGCGCCCAAAGCCGCCGCACCATATTTGGCTTTCCTGCCGAGCGGCCAGCCATCTTTCCCAAGAGGCCTTGAAGTTGCGGTTGCCATGACTTGCCTTCCTGGTGCATTCATCCGCGCCATGCCTAGATACAAATTGCCACTTGGTGCAACCGCCATTTCATTGCTGCTCGCAAGTTGCGGTGGTGGTGAAGAAACCAAGCCTGTGGAGGTGCCGCCAGCGATTGAGAATATTGTTGCGGACGCTGCACCCAGCAAGGCCCGGCTGGCATCGGCCATAGCGCCCTTTTTCGAAGATCCTGCGCTTGAGGAGACAAGGGCGGTTGTCGTGATGCACGGCGGCTGGGTGGTCGCGGAGCGCTATGCGCCCGGCTATGCGCCGGACAGTCGCCTGATCAGCTGGTCGATGGCCAAAAGCGTGACCGCGACCCTTATTGGCCTGATGGTGGCTGACGGCTTGCTGGTGCTCGATGATCCGGCGCCGGTGCCTGAATGGTCCAGCCCTGGCGACCCACGCGCCAAGATTACGCTGCGCCAGTTGCTGCATATGTCGTCAGGCCTCGACCACACTGAAATGGCGGAGGGAGGCAAAGCAATCTACGAAGCCGATACCACCCGTCTGTTGTTCCTCGACGGTCGCGAAAATGTCGCGCGCTATGCGGAGAAGCGCAATCTGGAGGCCAGACCGGGGACACGTTTTGAATATTCGACCGCAACCAGCCATATCTTGGCCGACATCATGACGCGGACGTTGACCGATAGCAGCGATCCGGTTGTCCGGCGTAACGCAATGCTCGAATATGCACGCGGACGTTTGTTCGAGCCGCTGGGCATGACAAGTGCGGTTCCCGAATTCGATCGCAGCGGTACGATGCTTGGCGGCAGCATGATCCACGCAACCGCGCGCGATTGGGCGAAGTTCGGCGAATTCCTGCGCAACAACGGATCGGTCCGCTCGGCACAATTGCTGCCAACCAGCTGGACCCGCTTCATGAAAAGCTCCAGCGCCAACGATGCTGCCTATGGCGGGCATTTATGGCTCAACAAGCAGAGGCCCGAAGGGCGGGATCAAGTGCTGTTCCCCGGAAAGGCCCCGTCAGATGTCTTCGCCGCGTTGGGCCATCTCGGCCAGTTCGTCGTAGTTTCGCCGCGGCACAAGCTGACCATCGTTCGCCTGGGCAAAACGCAGGATAGCAAACTCGATCCGATCAATGATCAGATCGCAAAGCTGATAGCGATTTTCCCGAAAAATTAAGCTTTGGCGACCGGCGCTTCGTCGCCCAGATCTTCGAACCAGGCTTCGACCGGGCCTTTGAGCGTCAGTTGCATCGGGCGACCGTGGCGGTCGCGGCTCTTCCCGGCAGAAACCTTTATCCAGCCTTCGGAGATGCAATATTCTTCAACCGTGGTGCGTTGTTCGCCCTTGAAGCGGATGCCGATGCCGCGCGACAGCGCATCCTCATCGAAATGCTCGCTGAAGGGGTGGATCGAAAGGCGGTCGGGCGGAAGATTGTTGCTGTCAGTCATGGCCAGCGCCTTTGCCGCAACGCTGCTGAATTGGCAATGGCCTAGCGACCCGAATTGGCAGCCGGAATGATCCACATGATTGACAGCAGCACTATCGCAAGGAGCAGCGAGAAACCCAGGACATAGCGCACGCCATGTTCCTTGACGCCGCCGCTGGCTTCGGTTTCGGTCAGTTCGTCATGATCTTCGAAATGCTTCATGGAACAGGCTCCTTCTTCGAAACTGTCATCCAGAAGAACCACAGCTATGTAGCAGCATTTCGGATCATTTGCGAATCGCTCGCAATACGCCTTATTACAGGGCGTTAGGGTCGTAAAACTCCGCAATCAGTATCTGGATGTCGCGGTTGGGTTCAAAGTTGGATTTGCGAACCTCGAAGCGAGTCGGGCCGATCTTCTTCACCCCGTCCATGCAGAAACTGACCAGATTGTTCGGCTTTTCCTTGTCCACCACCAAGCGGAAATCCTTGATCGGGCCTTTCCAGTTGGCCCCCGATTTCAACACATAGTCGAGCCAGTGTTCGACATAGGCGACGCCATAATCATCGCCGCGCGCTTTCGCCCGCGCGCGCTCCGCGTTGAAGCGCTTGTCAAAGCCCTTGAGGAACGCGTTGTCGATGCAGTAGGCTGCCTGATACTCCCCGAAATACTCGGTTTCCTTGCGAAATTCAGCGGTCAGCATGCCGCCTACGCTGCCGCCTGCAATCGGTTTATAGCTGTGCTCGACGCTTATGGTCTTGCCGGCGGGGAAGAGCTGCTCGCGCGTCACATGCGCCTGGATTTGCCAGTTCGGCGCGTAATAGTCGCTGTCTGGCTCCTTGCGCAGCAGCCCCTCGGCGACCAGCGAATCCTTCTCGGCGGGCGTCAGCTTGGCGAGGTATTTTTGATCAAATTCATAATCATCCCAATGCTTTATTGGCCATCCAAGCGCCTGCAAGCGTGCCTCGACCCCCTTGGCGTCGGCTTTGCCCACCAATGTCACCACCTCGCGATAGCCAAGTTCCGCAGGCTCGCCGTCGACCAGCGTCCTGAACTCCAGCTGCTCGCGCCAGTCGGAAAAGGATGGCGCGTCGATATAGCCGTCAATCCCGTTCGGCAAAGGCGGCAGGGGAAAGCTGACCAGCGTTTTGACATCGCTGTTGGATTTGTTTGTGAAACGGTATTTCACCGTCACCAACTGGCGCGAGAGGAACAGGTCTTCGCGGTCCATGCTGATCGCATCATTCTGCGTCAGTTCAAGTCCACCCAGCCCGATTGCGGCGCTGCTGTCATTGGCGGTGGCAGGCGCTGCAAGCGCGCCCAGAGCGAGCAAAGCGATAAATTTCTTCATGTTACGACTATGCCATGCCAAGGGCGTGGGATGAAAGCCGGAAATTACGATGCCATCATATTGGGCGCGGGCGGAGCGGGGTTGATGTGCGCCGCGACGGCGGGGCAGCGCGGGCGGCAGGTGCTGGTGATCGACCATGCAAGCGGACCGGGGAAGAAAATCCTGATTTCGGGCGGCGGGCGGTGCAATTTCACCAATGTCAACGCGACCAGCCAGAACGCGCAGGAACGCTATATCTCGGCCAACCCGCATTTCGCCAAATCGGCGCTGGGGCGTTACGAACCGCAGGATTTCATCGATCTGGTGAGCGCGCATGGTATCGCCTTTCACGAAAAGACGCTGGGTCAGCTTTTCTGTGATGGCAGCGCGCGGCAGATTGTCGCGATGCTGATGGACGAATGCGACAGGGCGGCGGGGCAGGGTGGCCGCGTCGATTTTGCCTTCGGGCTCGATGTGCGCGCGGTGTCGCATAGCGTTTCGGGCTTTGTCGTTGCCTATGGCAATCTTGCCGCATCCGCGCCGCGCCTGATCGTTGCGACGGGCGGGCCGAGCATCCCCAAAATGGGCGCGACAGGCCTTGCCTATGATCTCGCCCGCCAGTTCGGGCTGAAAGTTGTCGAGCCGCGCCCGGCGCTGGTGCCGCTGACGCTGGGCGGGGAAGATGTGCTGTTCCGCGAGCTTTCGGGCATATCGGCAGAGGTGGTCGCAAGCGCAGGTAAAGCGGCGTTTCGCGAGGCGGCTTTGTTCACCCACCGCGGACTGTCGGGCCCCGCCATCCTGCAGGCCAGCAGCTATTGGTCGAACGGAGAGGTGATCGATATCGATTTCCTGCCCGATGCCGATGCTGCCGCCTTGCTCGCCGCCGCCAAACGCGCCAACCCGCGCGCAACCCTGCGTTCGACGCTCGAACGGCATGTGCCGGGGCGGCTGGCAGAGGCGCTGGCGGGGCAATTGGCACTGAACGGCAATCTTGCCGACCAGTCCGACCGCAAGCTCGCCGAGGCAGGCGCGCGCATGAACACATGGCGTTTCCACCCGAACGGCAGCGAAGGCTATGCCAAGGCTGAAGTCACCCGCGGCGGCGTGGCGACAGACGGCTTGTCGCAGAAAACGCTGGAAGCCAAAACCGTCCCCGGCCTGCATTTCATCGGCGAAGGTGTGGACGTCACCGGTTGGCTCGGTGGCTACAACTTCCAATGGGCCTGGGCGAGTGGAGTGGCGGCGGGGGAGGCGGTTTAGCGCTGGTCACGAACGGTTTGAAACATGACCGTAGCCCTGAGCCTGTCGAAGGGCGCTTATCAGTTTTTTGCGCAAACGTTTAAGGCGTGGTTGGTGCTTCGCACCGCCTGCAGCACCGACAGGCTCAGCACTACGGTCTCAACCAATCCTGATAAGCTTTACGACGCCTCCCAAGGATTGATCAGTTCAATAGAGGCCGATTTGAAATCCTTTGTGTTGCGCGTTGCAAGCGTTGCTTCCTGTTCTATCGCAATTGCAGCAATCAGGCCGTCGATTACGCCCATATTGTGGCCCTGCTTCAACGCATCGGCCATCACACCGCCATAGATTGTGGCGGACAGGCCGGTGAAAGCCAAAGTTCTATCGGCAAAAAACATGCGCCATTCGGAAAGCTGTTCGTCCAACGCCAATCGGCGTTTGCCTTGGGGCAGTTTTTCAACGCCGAATGCGATTTCAGCCAAAGCAGGCGTCGAGATGGCGCATTCGCCCGCGACCGTTTCAAACCAGCGAACAACCTTGGGTTCGGGCCGGTTCCGCATCAATTCCGAAATGACATTCGTGTCGAGCAGGATCACAAATCGATGCCAGGATGCGGTTTGCGCTGGGCATCGATAAAGTCCTGCATTTCGGTGATGGTTTCATCCAGCCCTTCGACGCCTTCACCGATTTTGTGGACACGGCGCAGGAAGGCCGCGCCATCTTCCTTGGGATGACGCTTCGCATATTCAACCAAAGCATCCTCGACAATCGCATGAATAGGCCGTTTTTCCTTCGCCGAAAGCTGATGCGCCAAATCACGCGCTTTGGCCGAACGGACCGAGAGTTGGGGGGCTGTCATTGGGGCATTCTATACCTTTGATGGCATGATGGCAACATCGCTAAATTTGCGACTTTAATCTCACAAATCGCCATTCCCGCCGATGTCTGCAGCGCGGCCTATGCGACTGCGGCTTATGCCGACAGCCGGGGCAATTTTGAAGGCAGCAACAGCATCGCCGATGACATGATATTTGCAGACAATGGCGCAGAACGCATCGCGGCGATGACGCTGGCTTGCTCCGGCTCGGCTGCGGCGGGCTATGCCGGGCGGGCGGTTGTTGGAATAGCGACCTGATCCTGCTTGACGATGCGAACCGTTCGCAATAGCGGTTGGGGCATTGTTCCAACCGGAGATTGCCAATGTCATCCTGCCGCGCCCTGTTCGTTGCTTCCTTGATGCTCGCCAGCCCTGCGGCGTTGCGCGCCGATGAGGATCATCCGCCGCTGCCCGCCTCGGTCGAGAAATTCCACAGCATATTGAGCAAGGACTGGCACACCAAGGAAGGGCCGGAACGGCTGCAATCGGCGTGCGGCAATGTGGGCGCTTACATCGTCACTGCGCGTCAGGTGGTTGCCGACAAGGGGCCGGACAAAGTTGACGCAGCGCAATGGCAGACGGCAACGATCGCGATGAGCGACGCCTCGGTCGCGCTGGGTGCCTATTGCGCGGCGGGGCATGGCGGCAATGTTACGGCCGGGCTGTCAACGCTGCACGACCGCTTTCACGATTTGATGAAGCTGGTGCCGCACAAATAAGCGTCGGATCAGGCGGCAGGAGCTGCAAATCTCCGAACCGCTTTCGGCCAGAATATGCTCAACGCCAGCCCGCCCATCACCAGCGCTGCGGCGAGCAATTTCCAGTCTTGGAGCGGCTCGCCCAGCACGAGCGCAGATGTACCGATGCCGAACACCGGAACGAGCAGCGCCATGGGCGCGATGGTTGCTGCCGGGTGGCGGGCGAGGAGCCAGCCCCACACGCCATAGCCGAATATCGTGTTGCCAACCGCTTGCCACGCGACAGCTGCCCATGTTGCCGCGTCGGCGGACCTCAGCCCTGCGGTGATGGCGGGCACGCCTTCGAACAGGGCGGCCAGAACCAGCAAGGGCGGAACGGCAAATATGCTCGACCAGACGACATAGGGCAGCATCTCAACCTTGCCCGCCGCGCGCGAAACCATATTGCCGCACGCCCAGCAAAAGCCCGCACCGATCACAAGCGTGATGCCGAGCGGTGTCGCGCTGCCCTCGGCATGTGTCAGGATGACCAGCAGCCCCGAGGTCGCGAGCAACAATGCGACCCACTGATAACCGTGCACACGCTCCTTGTTGGTGCACATCGACAGGCCGATGGTAAAGAACACCTGCACCTGCACGATCAGCGAGGCAAGGCCGGGGGTGATATTGCCCTTCAAGGCAAGGAACAGCAGGCCGAACTGCCCCGTGCCGATCAACAGTCCGTAAAGCGCCAAGTTCAGCAGCGGAACTTGCGGGCGCTTCAGGAAAAAGGCGGCAGGCAGGAAGGCGAAAGCGAAGCGCAACGCCGCGAGGAGCAGCGGCGGCAAATGATCGAGCGCGAATTTGATGACGACGAAATTGCTGCCCCACACCACCATCACGGCAAGCGCCAAGGCGAGGTGGCTTTTGGGGAGCGGAGTGCCCGTCAAATCCTCAGGCCGCTTCCTTCTTGCGCGAAGCTTTCTTCCGCTCATGCGGGTCGAGCAGCGCCTTGCGGATGCGAATGTTCTTCGGCGTCACCTCGACCATTTCGTCATCGTCGATATAGGCGATCGCCTGTTCCAGCGTCATGATCTTGGGCGGGGTCAGGCGGATGGCGTCGTCCTTGCCGGTCGAACGGAAGTTCGTGAGCTGCTTCGACTTCATCGGGTTGACTTCAAGGTCTTCGGGCTTGGCATTTTCGCCGATGATCATGCCTTCATACAGCGCCTCGCCGGGTGAGACGAACAGGATACCACGTTCTTCCAAGGGGCCGAGCGCATAGGCCACGGCCTCGCCATTGCCATTGGAAATCAGCACGCCATTCTTCCGGCCTTCGATCGGGCCGCGATAAGGGCCATATTTCTCGAACAGCCGGTTCATGATGCCGGTGCCGCGCGTGTCGGACAGGAATTCGCCATGATAGCCGATCAGTCCGCGCGAGGGCGCACTGAAGGTGATGCGGGTCTTGCCGCCGCCCGAGGGGCGCATATCGGTCATTTCGCCTTTGCGCAGCGCCATTTTCTCAACGACGGTGCCCGAATGTTCGTCATCAACGTCGATGACGACGGTTTCATAAGGTTCGGTGCGATTGCCGTTTTCGTCTTCGCGATACAGCACGCGCGGACGGCTGATGCCGAGTTCGAAGCCTTCGCGGCGCATCGTTTCGATCAGCACGCCGAGCTGAAGTTCACCGCGGCCTGCGACCTCGAACGAATCCTTGTCTTCGCTTTCGGTTACCTTGATCGCGACATTTGATTCGGCTTCGCGCTCAAGGCGGTCGCGGATCATGCGGCTGGTCACCTTGGTGCCTTCGCGGCCTGCCATCGGCGAATCGTTGACGGCAAAACGCATCGACAGCGTCGGGGGGTCGATCGGCTGAGCCTGGATTGCCTCGGTTACCGAGGTGTCAGCAATGGTGTTCGAGACGGTTGCAACCGTAAGACCGGCGATCGAAATGATGTCGCCCGCGCTGGCTTCTTCGGTCGGCACGCGATCAAGCCCCTGGAAGGTCATGATCTTTGAAGCGCGGCCGGTTTCGATAACCTTGCCATCCATGTCGAGTGCGTGGATCGGCTGGTTGACCTTGACCGTACCAGACTGCACTCGGCCGGTTAGGATGCGGCCAAGGAAATTGTCGCGGTCGAGCAAGGTCACGAGGAAGGAGAAAGGTGCGTCGACTTCAAGAGCCGGCGGCGGCACATGATCGACGATTTTCTGGAAGAGCGGGGTGAGCGTGCCTTCGCGCAAGTCCGGATTTTCATTGGCATAACCGTTGCGGCCCGAAGCGTAGAGCACGGGGAAATCCAGCTGCTCGTCGGTCGCGTCGAGCGAGACGAACAGGTCGAACACTTCGTCGAGCACTTCCTGGATTCGCTCATCCGGACGGTCGATCTTGTTGACGACAACGATCGGACGCAGACCGAGCTTGAGCGCCTTGCCGGTTACGAATTTGGTCTGCGGCATCGCGCCTTCGGACGAATCGACCAGCAGTATAACGCCATCGACCATCGAGAGAATGCGCTCCACCTCGCCGCCAAAGTCGGCGTGACCTGGCGTATCGACGATATTGATACGCGTGCCTTCCCATTCGACCGAGGTCGGCTTCGCCAGGATCGTGATCCCGCGTTCCTTTTCCAGATCGTTCGAATCCATCGCGCGTTCTTCGACACGCTGGTTGTCGCGGAAGGTTCCGGACTGGCGGAAAAGCTGGTCAACAAGGGTGGTCTTGCCATGATCGACGTGCGCGATGATGGCGATATTGCGCAGGGACATTCTGAAATGCTCTCAATTTCCCGTTCGTGTCGAGCGTAGTCGAGACACCTAAAATGGGCGCGTGACCCACCGGCCTCTCGACTTCGCTCGAGGCGAACGGATAGTGTTACTCTATCGGATTGCGCGCGCCCTTAGCTTAGTTTGTGCACTGCGGCAAGGATTGCTATGCGCCTCGCCATGATTTCGCGCCTCATCCCCGACCGCTTCGTGTTGTTGCTTTTCGCCGCTGTTCTGCTTGGCTGGCTGTTGCCGGTGACGGAGCAGGGGTTGGCGATTGCGCAGAATGTCAGCTTCATCGTCATTTTCGGGCTGTTTTTTCTCCACGGGCTGCGGCTGCCGCGCCAGGAAGTGGTGAAGGCGGCGCGCAGCTGGAAAGTCCAGGCCGCGATGCTCGCCTTCAGCTTCGTTGCGATGCCGCTTGCCGGGCTCGCACTGGCGAAAGGCATCGGCTGGATGCTGCCTCCGGCACTGGCAACAGGATTGGTCTATTGTGCCATGCTGCCGTCCACGGTTCAGTCGGCAATCAGCTATAGCTCGATGGGCGGCGGCAATGTCGCCGCCTCGGTGGTCGGCGCGGCGCTCTCCAATCTTTCAGCTATCGCCGTGACTCCCACGCTGGTGGCGCTGGTTCTGGGCGCGGTTTCGGGCGTCACCATAGGCAGCGAGACGATTGTCCGCATTGCGACCATGCTGTTGCTGCCCTTTGCTCTCGGGCAGCTTGCGCAAGGCTGGCTGGGCGGCTGGGCGCATCGGCAAAAGGCGATATTGTCCTTTTTCGACCGGCTGGTGATCCTGATTGCGGTCTATGTCGCCTTTGCCGGGGCGGTCAATTCAGGCAGCCTTTCGGCGCTCGATTTAGGGACGATGGCGGCCTTGTGCGCGCTGCTTGGCCTGTTGCTGGCCTTTGCCTTCGCAGGCGCATGGTTCTTTGGCGGCCTATTGGGGCTGGACCGGACGGACCGTATCAGCCTCGTCTTTGCCGGTGCGCAAAAGAGCATCGCGACCGGTGCGCCGATGGCGGCGATCCTGTTTGGCAGCTCGGCGGGGCTGATCGTGCTGCCTGCGATCATCTACCACATGGCGCAACTGCTGCTGTCCGCACCGCTGGCAGCGAGGTTTGCTTTATCCTCCCCATCGACTTGCGATGGGGAGGTGGCAGACGGCGCGTAAGCGTCGGCTGACGGAGGAGACTGCAACGTTGAAGGCCCCTCCGTCTCGCCTGTGCTGGCGCACAACCGATCCATCTCCCCATCGCAAGTCGATGGGGAGGATCAGAGCGAGCGTAGCGCTTCAGCGGGGCGTGCGGCCAGTATCGGCAGCGATCCCAGCATACCGAGTGCAAAGGTCAGTCCCGCGCCCCCCAGCAACGTCCACGCCAGCGTTGCGGGATCGGGGGCGAAGCTGAAATCGAATATCTGTACGATCACATACCAGCCCGCGCCCAGCCCCAGCGCCAGCGCCACCAGCCCCAGAACCACCGCAAGAATGGCATATTCCAGCGCCTGCGCCCCCAATATCTGCCGCCGCGTCGCGCCGAGCAGCTTCATGATCACGCTGTCGTAGATGCGACTCTGGCGCGCGGCGGCGATTGCGCCGACCAGCACCGCGATACCGGCAAGGATGGCGATCGACGCGGCTGCAGCGATTGCTTGCGCCATTTGCTGCAACAGGACCGTTACCTGGCTGACGACCGCACCAACCTCGATCAGCGAAGATGAGGGGAAAGCAGGCGGGATCGACTTGGCGAGGGCCCGCTCTGCCTTGGCAGGCACGGTCAGCGTGGCCACCATGCTGTGCGGAGCGGCATCAAAGGTGCCGGGCGAAAAGACCAGCGCATAATTGAGGCCGAAATTCTCCCACTTCACTTCGCGCAGCGAGGCGATTTTGGTCGAGATTTCGACGCCGAGTACGCTGACGGTCAGGCTGTCGCCCACGCCAACGCCGAGCGATTCCGCCACGCGGATGTCGAGCGAGACAAGGGCAGGGCCTTTATAGTCCGCAGGCCACCATTCGCCCGCCACGACCTCGCTGCCCTGCGGCACCTGCGGGCTATAGGTCAGCCCCCGGTCGCCATTGAGAACCCACGCGCCTTCGGGAAGCTGTTCCAACTGGTCGACGCGCTGGCCGCCAAATTCGACGATGGTGCCGCGCAGCGAAGGGATGAGGTTGATTTCGGCCCTGGGCGCTTCCTTGCGCACCATCGCCGAAAATTCCGCCGTCCGCTCACGCGGGATATCGAGCGCGAAGAAACTGGGTGCGCGTTCGGGGACGCTGTTGCGGATTTCATTGTTGATGCTCGTCTGGATCGCCGCGAGAGTGACGAACAGGGTGAGGCCCAGTCCCAGCGCAATCACCAGCGCCTGGGTGTGCGATCCCGGACGGTGCAGGTTGGCGAGCGCAAGGCGCGGCAGCGGGGCTTTGGGGCGCGGCAGGCGCAACGCGATTGCGCGCATCCCTCCTGCGAGGAGCGCGAGTAACAGCAGCAAGGCAAAGGCCGCGCCGATGAAACCAAGCGAAAATATGGGTTCGCGCGCCGTGCCGACCGCCAGCGCGACGATGGCGGCGATGCTGGCCATAACCCAGATCGCCGTGCGCCGGTCAACGCGCGCGGCGCCCTCTACCACCGAACGGTACAGACCGGCGGCAGGCACCGTGCGGGCGCGGGCGAGGGGAGGAAGGGCGAAGGCAAAGGCTATGAGCAGGCCGTAAATCGCGCTGACGATAAGGGGCAGCGGGTGCAGCGAGAAGCCGGGCGCGACGGGCAATATGTCGCCCGCAACCCAGCCAATCGCCATCGGCATCACGCTGCTCACCGCAAGCCCGACGGCAATTGCCGCCGCCGCCACCGCAAAAATCTGCAGCATGTAGATGCGAAAGATGATGCCGCTGTCGGCGCCGGTAACTTTCAGCGTGGCGATGCCTGCGCGCTTGCTGTCCAGATAGCTGCCCACGCCATTACCGACTCCGATACCCGCAATCACCAGCGCGGCAAGGCCAACCAGCGTCAGAAACTGCCCCATGCGTTCGATGAAACGCCGCGTTCCGGGCGCGCCGTTCGAACGGTCGGTGATGTCCCATCCGGCGGAGGGGAATTGCTGTTCGAGGGCTTTGGCGACCGCTTCGGGATCTGCACTGGCGGGCAGTTTGATCCGATATTTGCTTTCGAACATGCTTCCCGGCTGGATCAGCCGCGTATCTTCAAGCGAGGCAGGCGAGACGATTGCCACCGGGCCAAGGGTGAAACCTTCGCCCAATCGGTCGGGCTCGTCGGCGATGATCCCCGCAATCTTGAAGCTGGCCTCGCCAAAGCGCACCGTGCCGCCAGTTGTCAGGTTGAACCGGTCTGCCAGCGCCTCGCCAATATAGACTTCGCCGCGCGCAGGGGCTGAGGCGGTCGTGCCACCCTGCAGAACCAGCCTGCCGTAAAGCGGATAGGCGCCATCGACGGATTTGAGTTCGGCCAGCACACTGTCGGTGCCTTGCGGGCCGATGGCCATCGCACGCAGGCGGACCGTTTCCGACACCGTGCCTGCCGCCGCAAAGGCCTTCAACTCGGCCTCGCTCGCTTCGCGTTGGGCAATGCCAATTTCGATATCGCCGCCAAGGATGGTCTGCCCGCGACGTGACAATTCTTCGGTGATACTGGCGGTGAGGCTGCCGATGGCGGCGAGCGTTGCCACGCCGAGGAACAGGCAGACCGCAAGCAAGCGCAGCCCCCGGATGCGCGCAGAAAGATCGCGGCGTGCGATGCGCCAGAGGGTGGGGAGGTTCATTGAATAACTCCCACATCTCTGCCCCAAACTTCGTCATTCCCGCGAAAGCGGGAATCCATCACCTGCCGTTGAAATTTCATCCGTCGGTGATGGACCCCCGCTTTCGCGGGGGTGACGAAGCCTTGGGTTATTCTCATGCGTCCACCACCAACCCGTCCTGCATCGCAATCACGCGGTCGCAGCGCGCGGCAAGGGCAGGGTCGTGGGTGATGATGAGCAGTGTCGCCCCCAATGCGGCGCGGCGTTCGAACAGCAGGTCGATGATGGACGAACCTGTCGAGCCGTCGAGATTGCCGGTAGGCTCATCGGCGAAGATGATCTTCGGCGCTGCGGCCATAGCGCGGGCGATCGCTACGCGCTGCTGCTCGCCGCCCGAAAGCTGCGAAGGATAGTGGGTAAGGCGATGGCCGAGGCCTACAGCTTCCAGCTCGCTGGCCGCACGCCCGAAAGGATTGTCGATCCCCGCCAGCTCCATTGGCACCGCAACATTTTCCAGCGCGGTCATTGTGGGCAGCAGGTGGAAAGCCTGCAGCACGATCCCGATGCGTCCGCGCCGTGCCCGCGCCAGTGCGTCCTCGTCCATTTCGGTAAAATTAAGGCCATCGACGGTCACCGTCCCGCCGCTCGCTCGCTCCAGCCCGGCCAGAACCGCCATCAGCGAACTTTTGCCCGAACCCGATGGCCCGCGCAGAGCGACGCTGACCCCATGAGGGACGTCAAGGTCCACACCGCGCAGGATCGAAACCTGCGCATCGTTCGAACCAAGGCTGAGGGTGACATTTGCCGCGCGGATTGCCATATCCGCCTTTGAACCGACTGGAGCGTGCAAGGAAAAATCCTTATGAGAAGTTTTTGGCTATATGGGGCGCTCGCACTGCTTCTCCAAGGGCTAGTTGGCTGCGGGCAGCCGACGCAATCGACGAAAAGCGAACCGGCTTCTGCCAAGAGCGAGGCGGCGATGCAATATGACAAACTCGTCGTGGCTTTTGGCGACAGTCTTTACGCCGGTTACCGGCTTGCCCCGAACGAAGGGCTGGCACCGCAATTGCAGGCCGCGCTGAATGCGGACGGTATCAATGCACGGGTGCACAATGCCGGAGTGTCGGGCGATACCACGGCGGCTGGCAAACAGAGCCTGACCTTTGTTCTGGATAATCTGGAAAAGAAACCCGATCTGGTGGTGCTGGGGCTTGGCGGGAATGATATGCTGCGCGGCATTCAGCCGAAAGAAACCGAAGCCAATCTGAAGGCGATGCTCGATGAACTGAAGAAGCGCGATATCGATGTCGTGCTGACGGGGATGCTCGCTGCGCCCAATCTCGGGCCCGACTATGCCAATGCCTTTAACCCGATTTTTCCGAAACTGGCGCAGCAATATGGCGCGTCGCTCTATCCGTTTTTCCTCGACGGCGTGGTTGCCGATCCGGAACTGATGCTGCCCGACAATATCCACCCCAATGCACAGGGTGTAGCGAAGGTGGTCGACGGGCTGGCTCCGATTGTCGAAAAGGCGCTGCAGCGACCCCAGTCGAAGGTGTATTAAAAAAATAACACACCTTCGTCCGGATTTGCTTGAAATCACAATAAGCGCGTTCCATTTATCCCTTAATATAACCGTTTGAGGAGGATCGACCCGCATGTCGACCAGTGAAACACTGACCGTCACCGAAACCGAGCTGAAGCTCACCCCGCCCGATCCGGTGCCGCCGATTGCCGCCGAAAAGGCGGTCGGGCTGGTTCCTGTCGAGGATGAGGTGAAGGCCAAGCTGGCCGAAAAGGTTGAGGGCTATATCGCTGATCTGCTCGCGCAGGATGTGAACAGCCCCGAATTCGGCAAGCGTGTCGATCAGCTCACCAATATGGGGCGCAAGGAAATCATGGAGGCGGCCGGCCAGTCCAACCGTTTCCTCGATCGCCCGATCCGTCAGATGGATGAAAGCACCGGCGTGGGCGCGGACCTTGCCGAACTGCGGCGCACGGTCGAGGATCTCGACCCGTCGAAGCGGGGGAACCTGACCACCAAACAGAAGCTGTTCGGCATCATCCCCTGGGGCAACAAGCTGCGCAACTATTTCGACAGCTACCAGAGCGCGCAGGGGCATATCAGCTCGATCCTCGGGCGCCTCGCCAACGGCAAGGACGAGTTGCTGATGGACAATGCCGCGATTGACGTCGAGCGGCAGAATCTGTGGAAGGCGATGGGCAAGCTAGAACAGATGATCCTGATTTCGAAGCAGCTCGACGGGCGGCTTGAGGAGAAAGCGGGGGAACTGGAGCTTTCCGATCCCGCCAAGGCCAAGGCGATCCGCGAAACCGCGCTGTTCTATGTCCGCCAGCGACATCAGGATTTGCTGACCCAGATGGCGGTGACGGTGCAGGGCTATCTGGCGATGGACCTTGTGAAAAAGAACAATGTCGAACTGGTGAAGGGCGTCGATCGGGCGTCGACCACCACCGTTGGCGCGCTGCGCACCGCAGTGACGGTGGCGCAGGCGATGACCAACCAGCGGCTGGTGCTCGGCCAGATTACCGCGCTCAACACCACCACCGCCAGCATCATCGACAGCACCGGCAAGCTGCTGCGCGAGAATACCGCGGCGATCCACGAGCAGGCGTCGGCCTCTACCATCCCGCTCGAAACGCTGAGCCGCGCCTTCCAGAATATCTATGATACGATGGATGCGATCGATACCTTCAAGATCAAGGCGCTGGAAAGCATGAAGCAGACGTCCGAAGCGCTAGAAAAGGAAGTCGAGAAATCGAAGGGCTATATCGCCCGCGCCGAAGGGCAGGCACAGGCCAAACTCGGCGCGACCGAAACCAACCTGTTGAGCTCGCTGGAGGCGTAAGACTTGGCAAGCCCGGCTACACAATCCGACGAAATCCTCGACAGCGCGCGTCGCTCGTTGAAGCGTGTCCGCATGGGGCCACCCATCGGGACAAAATCGCGCGCGCTGCGCCGGGCGCATTTCTATGGCAAGCTGGCGCGCACCGGGCTGGTGGTCGGCGGGCTACTGATCGGCGCGGGCATAATCGGCGCGATCATCGACGGCATCGGCTTCTGGGGCGTGATGATTACCGGCGTACTGGGCGCGGCGGCGGTTTACGCGCTGATGCGCTATCCCGAAATGCCGATGCCCACGACCGAATCCTTGCGCCAGACCGACCTCGGCACGCTCGCCGGAAAGACCGAAATCTGGCTGGAAGCGCAGCGGCCTGCCTTGCCCGCTCCGGCTATTCCGGTGGTGCAGAATATCGGCCTGCGGCTCGATGCACTGGCGCCGCAATTGCAGACGCTGGCGGAAACCGATCCGGCCTCGCGCGAGGTGCGCAAGCTGGTCGGCGAGCATCTGCCCGAACTGATCAACGGCTATAAACGCATCCCCGAACCGCTGCGGCGGCAGGACAATGGCGGCAAGACGCCCGAGCAGCAACTGGTCGATGGCCTGAAACGGATCGATCGCGAGATCGAAACGATGACCGGCCAGATCGCGCGCGGCGAACTCGACAAACTGGCAACGCGCGAACGCTTCCTCGAAATCCGTTACGACGGAACGAGTGAGACTGCATAGCAAAGCGGAAAAATGGTTCCCCGGTAAGGATTCGAACCTCAATAGACGGAGTCAGAGTCCGTAGTCTTACCGTTAGACGACCGGGGAATGTGGGGTGGGCCATTAGGCGGACACAAAGTGGCTGTCAATCGGCTGTGACCGGCTTTTGCGGCATATCCGCCAATTCTCTTGAAAAATTAATCTCTTCGCGCTAATTCCATGGCCAAGTACCGGGCGGTATTTCCCGCTAACGGATAGAAGATAAGAGAAGAATCGGCCATGGGCGATCATATCGCGCCATCGCCGCACAAAGGCGGAAGGGGCAAAGGCGCCCGTAAAAAGGGGCCAAACCGTCGCAAATCCGCCGATGCGGCAACAGGAGGAGGGGCCTCGCGCGATACAGACGCGAATGGCGCCCCCAAATTTTCGCACGACAACCGTTTTGCCGGTGGTGGCTGGCTGGGGCGCACCGCTTATGCCGCGCTCGACCTTGGCACCAACAATTGCCGCCTGCTGATCGCGCGCGCCTCGCACGACGGTTTCACCGTGGTCGACGCTTTCTCGCGTGTGGTGCGGCTCGGTGAGGGGCTGGCGACCACCGGAAAGATGAGCGAGGAGGCGATGGATCGCGCGATCGAGGCGCTTTCTGTATGCGCGGACAAGCTCAAACGGCGCAACGTCATTCTCGCGCGCTCGGTCGCGACCGAGGCCTGCCGCCAGGCGCTGAACGGTACGCAGTTCATCGAGCGGGTGAAGCAGGAAACCGGCATCATGCTCGATGTCATCAGCCCCAAGGAAGAGGCGCGCCTTGCCGTGATGGGGTGTCATGCGCTGCTAGAACCCGGCGACGGCCCGGCGCTGATCTTCGATATCGGCGGCGGATCGACCGAACTGGTGCTGGTTTCAACCGATGGCGTGGTGCCCGAGATACTGGACTGGGCGAGTGTGCCCTGGGGTGTCGTATCGCTGACCGAGAGCGAACCGCTCGAAGGCGAGGATGAAGCGGCGCTTGCGGATACCTATGCGCGGATGCGCAAAAAGGTATCGGATGCCTTTGCCGCTTTTGCCGCGCGGCTTCCGGCGGGCGGGGGCGACCATCGCCTGCTGGGCACATCGGGTACCGTCACCACGCTTGCCAGTGTGTATCTGAAACTGCAATCCTATGACCGCAAACAGATCGACGGGCTGCACTTGCCGACCGAGGCCATGCGCGAGATCAGCCAGACGCTGGCTGCGCTGCCGCCTGCGGGCCGCGCCAGATTTCCGACCATAGGGCAGGAGCGATCGGACCTGGTCGTTGCCGGCTGTGCGATACTGGAGGCGATATTCGATATCTGGCCGGGCGAAAGGCTTGGCGTGGCCGATCGCGGTATCCGCGAAGGCATATTGCGCGCGCTGATGGCGAGCGATGCGAAACGGCGCGGCAGGCGCCCGGCATGACGAAATTTACCTTTGGCGGCAATCGCTCGGGTCGCAGCGCGTCGGGCAAGGAACGGGTGAAGACCGCGAAGCGGCGCAGTCCGCAATCGGCCCGCTGGCTCGAACGGCAACTCAACGATCCCTATGTGAAGCGCGCACAGTCCGAAGGCTATCGCAGTCGGGCTGCCTATAAGCTGATCGAACTGGACGAGAAATTCCATTTCCTGAAAGGAAAGAAAGCCGTCGTCGATCTGGGCATTGCACCAGGGGGGTGGGCGCAGGTCGTGCGGCGGCGCCTGCCATCGGCCAGGGTGTCTGGCATCGATTTGCTGCCGGTCGATCCGATCGAGGGTGTGACGCTGTTCGAGATGGATTTCATGGACGATCGCGCACCCGATCTGCTGGTCGAGGCGCTGGGGCAGGCGCCCGACCTGATCATTTCCGACATGGCGGCGAACACTGTCGGTCACAAGCAGACAGACCATTTGCGCACCATGGGTCTGGTGGAGGCTGCGGCGCATTTTGCCGTGGAGGTGTTGCAACCCGGCGGTGATTTTGTCGCAAAGGTCTTCGCCGGGGGAACCGATCCCGAATTGCTGGCGATCCTCAAATCGAACTTTGCCACGGTGAAGCACGCCAAGCCACCGGCGAGCCGCAAGGGTTCGGTCGAATGGTATGTCGTGGCGCAGGGCAAGAAGGGCTGATCAGCCCTTCTTGCGGGCCTTTTCAACCGCAGCTTTCAACGCGTCATAGCCCAGTGCGCCTTCAAGCATCTGATCGCCAATGATGAAGGTCGGTGTGCCGTTGAAGCCGATTTGCTGCATCATGGCCAGGTTGCGCTCAATTTCGGCATTCACTTCGGCCGATGCGGCATCTTTCATGGCCTGATCCATATTCAGCCCGGCGCGCTGGGCCGCCGTAGTAATCGTCTGTTCGCTGGCGGGGCCAGCTGCAAACATGGCATCGTGGAAAGCCTTGTGCTTGCCCTGCTTCGCAGCGGCCAGTGCCCAGTGCGCGGCATCGCGGCTAGTGGGGGAGAGGATGGGCAATTCGCGATAGACGATCCGCACGTCCTTTTCGCTGCCCATCAGGCGGTTCATGTCTGCAACGCTTGAACGGCAGAAGCCGCAATTATAGTCGGTAAACTCGACCACCGTAATCGATCCATCGGGATTGCCGCCGACCGCGCCCGGGAAAACCTTGGTCAATGCGCCGCCTGCCGCATCCATGCGCTTGGCCATTTCGCGCCTTTGCAGGATTTCGACTGCCTCGGTGATGATTTCCGGATTTTCGAGGATATAGGCGCGCACAATTGCCTCGGTGGCGGCACGTTCCTCAGAGCTGACGCCAGCCGCTGAAATTGCACGCTCTGCGTCGGCGGCTGCATAAGCCGCCTTGTCGCCCCGCTGGATTTCCTCGCTGGTGGAGAAAAAATAGAACCCTGCCGCCAACAATATGGCCGCGCCAATCGCAGCGAAGGTCAAGAGAAGGCGTTTACCGGTCGTTTGCTCATTCATGGAGGGTTCGTAGCTTCTTTGCTGTATTCAGACCAGAGGATTAACTGTACAGCAGCCCGGCTCTACCGTCTGCGCTTTTCCATTTTCTGGACCTGGGCTTCGGCCACCAGTTTCACATCCTGCGCACGAATCCAGTCCTGCGAATATTCGGGCAGCCCGGCCATTGCCGTCGCTGCATTGGGAAGCGCCAGCTGCGGTGCACCTTCCATCAGATAGCGCTCGGCACTGGCGAGCGCGGCGCGCGGCTCGTCACCCAGTGCCTGATAGACCACGCCAAGCTGATACCAGGCGAAGGGATTGTTGTTGTCCTTTGCAACCGCCGCCTTGAGCACGCGCTCGGCCTCGGCCAGATTGGCCTTGTCCTCGGTCGCGATCAGCGCGTGGCCGAACACGGCGGCGATAAGTGGCTGGTTGCCGGTCAGATCGACCGCCTTGCGCAGCGACGCCAAGGCTTCGTCGGGCTTTCCGGATTCGAGCAGTATCTGCCCCTGCAGTTCGAGGAAATAGGGATCGGCAGGGTTTTTTGCGATCAGGCTGTTGGCTTCCGCCAGCGCCTTGTCCGGATAGGCGGCCTTGTGCCAGGCATAAGCGCGCGCGTAGAGCGCGGGCACGCTCTTGTCCTTTTCAGGATAGTCGCGCAGCGTAGCATTCGGATCGGCAATATAGCCCTGCAACTTGGCCTTCACACGCTTGAAATCCGCCTCCCATTTCGGGTTGAGCGGGACGTCCCAGGCAGGGTCAACCTTGTAGGTGTCTTCCAGCACAGTGATGCGCTCACCCGAAAGCGGATGGGTGCGATCATAGCTGTCAACCTGCGGGATGCCGAGGCGGAACTCGTAATTCTGCAGCTTCTTGAAAAAGTTGATCGAGCCGCGCCCGGTAATGCCGGCAGCCGAAAGATAGCGCGCGCCAGACGCATCGGCGACGCTTTCCTGCACGCGGCTGAAGGCCAGGAATTTGCCCAATGCCGCTTGCTGGCCTGCCGCCATTATGCCCATGCCCGCTTCACCAGCGCCTGCGGCGATGGCGGCAGCGGCAAGGATCAGGCTGGCGATCGAAATGCTGCCCGCCTTTTCCAGACCTTCGTTGTAGCGGATGACATGGCCGCCTTCGATATGGCCAAGCTCGTGTGCTATCACGCCCTGCACTTCGTTTGCGGTGGTTGCAGCGTGGATAAGGCCGCTATGCAGATAGACAGTCTGGCCCCCAGCGACGAATGCGTTGATCGACTTGTCGTTGATCAGCACGACGTCGACATTCGATGGATCAAGCCCTGCGCCGCGGATCAGCGGTGCAGAGATTTCATCGAAAAAGGCTTCGGTTTCGGCATCGCGAAGAACGGATTGCGCGTGCGCAGGTTGCAGGCACAGGGTCAGCGCGGCCAGCGCCGCGAGTGTCTTCGAAACCTGTCGAAAAAACCGCCCGCCCTCAAACATGCTCATGCGATGCACCGGTCAGGATGAATGGTCTATGAAGCCATGTGGGCCCGGCCAGATCGACATGCCAAAGGCGTGACCGGGCCGGGCCTGCAATATCAGCCAAAAGTGCGCTGCCACCAGCCACGACGAGGTCCGTCGGCGTCATCCGCACCGTCAGCATCGTCGGGCGACCCGGCTTCAGCCACAGGCTCGGCTTTCTTGGTTGATCGACGGGGCTTTTTCGCCGGAGCCGCCGGTTCGGCGTCGACAGCAGCTTCGACGGCAACAGCGTCATCGGCGGCAGCTTTGGCCTTGGCCTTTGGCGTGCGGCGCGTTTTCGGCTTTTCGGCTGCTTCAGGCTTTTCAGCAGGTGCTGCCTCTACGGCTTCATCGGCAGCGACAGCGGCGATTTTGGTTTTGCGGCTTGCCCGTTTGGGCTTGGCAGCCGGTTCAGGCGAGGCTTCGGCGACAGTCTCTGCGGCTTCAGGCTCTGCGACTGGTGCTTCCGACTCAACCGTTTCAGCAGCCTTTTTGCGACCGCCACGCGATCGACGCGATTTGCGGGCGGGCTCTTCGGCGGCTTCGTCCTGTTCGGCCGGGGTTTCGACGGCTTCGGTTGCGTCTACGTCGCCGCTATCGGTTTCGGTGCCGTCTTCGCTCGCGCCCTGTTCGTCACGTTCACGATTGCGACCGCCACGGCGCCCGCGACGACGGCGCTTGCGCTTGCCGCTGCGCTCTTCGCGTTCGCCATCGTCGGCGCGTTCAGCCTCTTCCTCGATTTCGGTTTCGTCTTCGATCTCGTCGAAATCCTCCTCGTCGTCAAAATCGACGATCGGAGCAGGAATCGCAGGCCTTTCGGGGCGCGGACCGCTTGCGGTCACGGTCATCTTGGCGCCTTCAACCTCGCCATTGGGAAGCACTTCCACATTGACGTGATAGCGATCCTCGATCTCGGCGAGTTCGGCGCGCTTGTTGTTGAGGATGTAGATCGTCGCTTCCTGACTGGCCTGCAGCGAAATCTGGCTGCCGTGCCCGCGTGCGGATTCTTCCTCGATCAGGCGCAGGGCCGACAATGCGGACGAAGAGGCGGTGCGAACCAGACCGGTGCCTTCGCAATGCGGGCAGACACGGGTGGAGGCCTCAAGCACACCGGTGCGCAGGCGCTGGCGGCTCATTTCCATCAGGCCAAAACTGGAAATACGGCCCACCTGGATGCGCGCACGGTCGTTCTTCAGCGCCTCCTTCATCGCGCGCTCTACCTTGCGGGCGTTCGAATGGTGATCCATGTCGATGAAGTCGATGACGACAAGGCCTGCCATGTCGCGCAGGCGCAACTGGCGGGCGATTTCGCGCGCAGCTTCCAAGTTTGTCGCAAGCGCGGTCTGCTCGATGCCATGTTCCTTGGTCGAGCGGCCCGAGTTGATGTCGATCGAAACCAGTGCCTCGGTCGGGTTGATGACGATATAGCCACCCGATCTCAGCTGCACGACCGGGTTGTACATCGCGTTCAACTGGTCTTCGACGCCATAGCGCTGGAACAGCGAAACCGGATCGGAATAATGCTGCACGCGCTTGGCATGGCTCGGCATCAGCAGCTTCATGAAATCCTTGGCGGCCTTGTATCCGTCTCCGCCTTCCACCAGCACATCGTCGATATCCTTGTTATAGATATCGCGGATCGCGCGCTTCACCAGGTCGCTGTCCGAATGGATCAGCATCGGCGCGCTGCCCTTCAGCGTGCGTTCGCGGATTTCATCCCACAGACGCGCGAGATAATCGAAATCGCGCTTGATTTCGGGCTTGGTGCGGGCAAGCCCTGCGGTGCGGATGATGCAGCCCATGGTTGAGGGCAGTTTCAGGTCGGAAATGATCGATTTCAGCCGCTTGCGGTCCGCCGCGCTCGAAATCTTCCGGCTGATGCCGCCGCCATGGCTGGTATTGGGCATGAGAACGCAATAGCGACCGGCCAGGCTGAGATAGGTCGTCAGCGCCGCGCCCTTGTTGCCACGCTCTTCCTTGACGACCTGCACCAGCAGCACCTGACGCCGATGGATGACGTCCTGTATCTTGTAGCGGCGACGCAGATTGAGGCGCTTTGCACGCGCTTCATCGCTGGCCTTGGGGGCATTGCCGCGACCGCCGCGTCCACGGCGACGGCGACCGCGTTGATCCCGGCGACCGTCCTCGTCGGCTGATGCGTCAGTCGCGTTGTCGCCATTCTCTTCGCCATTGGCTTCAAGATCGGGCTCTTCGCCTTCGGTGATGTCGATGGTGTCGATGCGATCATCGCTTTCCACCTCGATGAAATCGGGGTCTTCTTCGTCGTGCGCATCGGAACGCATGATATCGGAAGGCTCGTCTTCCTCGGCTTCTTCCTGCTCGCGCAGGGCCGCTTCTTCGGCAGCCGCAGCGGCTTCTTCCGCAAGCAGGCGTTCGCGATCCTCTTTCGGGATCTGGTAATAATCAGGGTGGATTTCGCTGAAGGCAAGGAAGCCGTGCCGGTTGCCGCCATAGTCGACAAATGCCGCCTGCAGCGACGGTTCGACCCTGGTAACCTTTGCTAGATAGATATTTCCCTTGAGCTGCTTATGCTCTGCAGACTCAAAGTCGAATTCCTCAATTATGTTCCCTTTTACGACGGCTACGCGGGTCTCCTCCCGGTGGCGCGCGTCGATGAGCATGCGCGTTTTCATTATAGATTCTCCGCGCCTCCCACGGTTCCGCGTCTAGCAGGAATTGGGGGGCGTTTTTTTCTGAAAGTGATCCGGCATCGTTTGCATCGAAGACAATCGGGTCTTCGATTTTCAATGCCGGGGAATGTACGAATGTGTCTGCTGCAAGGGCACCGCGGGCGCAATTCGCGCGGGCGTAATTTGCCGCCAACGCACCGGGCCCAGTCGGGACGGTGGTAGGGGAAATTTCATGCCACATGTAACATCAACCTGTTTTATACCGAAAAGTCAGTTATTTCGGTGCCTTGGCGGACCATAGTTATCAAAGATATAGGTCCGGACGTGCGTGCTAGCACTGCCACGCTTGGGGGGCAAGTGGTGGCTGCGAAAAATTCCCTCGACCCGTCGTCACTATTTGCGCAAAAGCATCGCGATGCTTTTCGACGCCTTTCTTGCAATATCATTGCTGGCCGCACAATCGCCGATGGCCGGTGCTGTGCAAATGATGTTGCAGTCATCGGCGGCGCTATCGCCTTTCCGTTCCGAGCCGCCAAAGCGCCGCTACGAGGTGGATGCGCCCATCGGGCGTGGCGGAGCACGCGGTTTGCCCAAAATCCATGGCCCGGCCGATTCCCGGCTGCCGTTGGTGGTCATCGATGCCGGGCATGGCGGCCATGATCCGGGCGCAATCAACCCGCTTTCGGGCAAGCGCGAGAAGGATGTGACGCTGGCGATTGCCCGCGCCATTCGTGATGAACTTGTGGATACAGGGCGCGTGCGCGTTGCCCTGACCCGCGAAGGCGACAGCTTCCTTGTCCTGCAGGATCGCTATGGCATCGCCCGCAAGATGAAGGCCGACCTTTTCCTGTCGATCCATGCCGACGCGGCAGGCAATCCGGAGGCAAGAGGCGGCACCGTCTATACCCTGTCCGAGGTTGCTTCGGATCGCGAGGCGCAACGTTTGGCCGCGCGGGAAAACAAGGCGGACGTCATCAACGGCGTCAATCTGGGAGGGCAGGATCAGGAAGTGTCGTCGATCCTGATCGATCTGACGCAGCGGGAAACGATGAATGTTTCCGCAAGCTTTGCCCGGTTGCTGATCCGCGAAGCAAAGCCTAACATGCTGCTGCGCGAGAAATCCCACAAATTTGCATCATTCATCGTGCTCAAGGCGCCTGACACGCCTTCGGTGCTGTTCGAAACCGGCTATATCAGCAACGCAGACGATGCCGCCTTCCTGTCTTCGCGCGACGGGCAGCAAAAGGTTGCGCGGACGGTGACGAGTGCGGTGCAGGCGCATTTTGCGCGCCGATTGGCACGCGATTGAAATAGCCCTTCGACAAAATTCGCTGCCGGGCCTATCGAACGAATATGGACGATTCATCCCCATCCATTGTCGACGAGCCCGGTTTTGCCCTGCGCGAACCGGATATGCCCGATGACGCGCTGGGTCTGGGGCTGGCCGATCCGCCAAAACCCGTAGCAGCCTCGCCCTACCGGGTGCTGGCGCGTAAATATCGCCCGCAGAATTTTGCCGAACTGATCGGTCAGGATGCGATGGTGCAGACGCTGGGCAACGCGATCAAGCGCGGCCGTCTGGCGCATGCCTTTTTGATGACGGGCGTGCGCGGGGTTGGCAAAACCTCTACCGCGCGCCTGATTGCAAAGGCATTGAACTGCATTGGTCCGGACGGGCAGGGTGGGCCGACCATCGACCCTTGCGGTGTGTGCGAGCCCTGCCGCGCGATTGCCGAAGGGCGGCACATAGACGTTATCGAAATGGACGCGGCGAGCCATACCGGCGTCGACGATGTACGCGAGATTATCGAAGCCGTTCGCTATGCTGCAGTCTCGGCGCGCTACAAAATCTATATCATCGACGAAGTTCACATGCTGTCGAAAAACGCCTTCAATGCATTGTTGAAGACGCTCGAAGAGCCCCCGGCGCATGTGAAATTCCTGTTTGCGACAACCGAGGTGAACAAGGTTCCGATAACGGTGCTGTCGCGTTGCCAGCGCTTTGATTTGAAACGGATTCCGGCGGAAATGCTGGCGGCGCATTTTGTGGAAATTTGCGGGAAAGAAGGCGTTTCGGCGGAAGCGGAGGCGTTGCGCCTTGTCGCGCAGGCGGCTGAGGGATCGGTACGTGACGGTTTGTCGATCCTCGATCAGGCAATTGCCCATGCCGATCTGGCGGCAGATGACAATGGTGCCGAAGCGCGCGTCGAGGCCGCGCAAGTGCGCACGATGCTGGGGCTTTCCGATCGCGCGGCTGTGCGCAGGCTGTTCGGCCTGTTGCTGGAAGGCGACGCAACGGCAGTGCTCGATGAAGCGCGCAACCAGTATCAATTGGGTGTCGAGCCAGCCGCAACGCTTGCCGGGCTGCTTCGCGAAGTGCATCTGGTGACGCTCGCCAAGATCGGCAGCCCGCCCGATGCAGCCCTGCCCGAAGAGGCGAGGGCGCAGATTGACGAATGGGCAGGGCGGCTGTCCTTCCCCTTGCTCCACCGCCTGTGGCAATTGCTGCTGAAAGGGCATGAAGAGGTCCGCCAGGCAAGCCTGCCGCTGGAATGTTGCGACATGGCGTTGCTGCGGGTGATGCACGGCGCCGCGATGCCCGACCCCGGAGAACTTGCGCGATTGCTGCAACAGGGCGGGGTTCCGTCGCAGACGGCGCAAGCCAGCGCTGCGCCGCCGCCGAACAACAGCGCGTCGGTGAGCGCGTCGGCCTTCCCGGCAGATTTCAAAACGCTGGTCGAAGCACTCGATCGCGGCGGGCACCCCAATGTCGCGGCGACCTTGCACGATGTCATTCGGCTGGTGAACTACGCACCGCCCCGGCTTGAATTCCAGCTCGCTGGCCCGGTCCATCAGGGTTTTGGTGCTGACCTGAATGACGCGCTGTTCCGCCTGACCGGCACACGCTGGGAAATCGCCGAAACGCCCGGTGATGCGCAGCCCAGCCTGTATGAACAGGAACAGGCAGAACGTGCAGCGCAGGACAGTGAAATTCTTGAATCCCCGCTAGTCAAGGCAGCGCTTGCAGCTTTTCCCGAGGCCGAAGTGCATGTCGACGGGCGGACGATACATTCTCCCCACGAAGCAGAAATCCGGAGCCTCAGAGCATGAAGAATATCGAAGAGATGATGAAAGCGGCGCAGGAAGCCGCGCAAACCATCCAGAAGCAGATGGAAGAGGCGCAGGGCAAGCTGGATAGCATTGAAGTCGAAGGCGTGTCGGGCGGTGGTCTGGTCAAGGTGCGAGCCAGCGCCAAGGGCCGCATCATTTCGCTTTCAATTGACGACAGCGTCATCGTGCCTGTCGACAAGCAGATGCTGGAGGATCTGGTGGTCGCTGCGTTCAACGACGCACGCGAAAAGGCCGATGCCGCCAGCAACAGCGAAATGGGCAAGATGACCAGCGGCCTGCCGCTTCCGCCGGGGTTCAAATTGCCGTTTTGAACCAGGTGCCGTCATCCTGAACTTGTTTCAGGATAGCGAGAAAACGGCAGCTTGTTATCCCGAAGCAAGTTCAGGATGACGACGTGAATCTAGGCTTTTCCCCAGCTTTTCTCTCCACTTTGCCGCTATGCCGTTGAAAGCGGAAAAATCGCGCTCATATTGCAGCCAAGTTTCCGCATCGCCTTTCGGTGCGGGCCGGAGCAAATATGACGCATTCTCTTCCCCTTTTGCCCCTGCGCGACATCGTCGTGTTTCCGGGCATGGTCGTTCCCCTGTTCGTCGGGCGCGACAAATCGGTTGTCGCGCTTGAAAAGGCGATGGCTGCGGACAAGGAGATTTTCCTTGTAACCCAGCTTGATCCTGCAGAGGACGATCCCGATTATGACGATCTCTACACTGTGGGGGTTTCCGCCACGGTGATGCAGTTGCTCAAACTGCCCGACGGCACCGTTCGCGTGCTGGTTGAGGGCAAGCAACGCGCCAACCTGCTGCGCCTGCACCAGCGCACGGCCGACTATGTCGAAGCCGAAGTCGAAATGATCGAAGCTGCGGCAGCCGAAGGCCCGGAAACGACCGCGCTGATGCGTTCGGTGGTCGATCAGTTCGAAAATTATTCGAAGCTCAACAAGAAGATTCCGTCCGAAACTGCGGTGCAACTCGCCGAGATTGAGGATGCTGCGCAACTGGCAGATGCGGTTGCCGCAAATATCAACCTCAAGGTTTCCGACAAGCAGGCCTTGCTGGTTGAGGGCGATCCGCTGAAGCGCCTCGAAATGGCTTTTGCCTTCATGGAAGGCGAACTGGGCGTGCTGCAGGTCGAAAAGAAGATCCGTGGGCGCGTGAAGCGGCAAATGGAAAAGTCGCAGCGCGAATATTACCTCAACGAGCAGTTAAAGGCGATCCAGCGCGAACTTGGCAATGGCGATGAGGATGGCGGCGACGAGCTTGCCGAACTGCAGACCAAGATCGACACGCTGAAGCTTTCGAAAGAAGCCAAGACCAAGGCGCAAGCCGAGATGAAAAAGCTGCGCAGCATGGCTCCGATGTCTGCCGAAGCTACGGTAGTGCGCAACTATCTCGACTCGCTGCTGGGTGTTCCCTGGGGCAAGAAAACGAAGTTGAAGCGCGATATCGCAAAGGCGCAGGACATCCTCGACGCCGATCATTTCGCGCTCGAAAAGGTCAAGGACCGTATCGTCGAATATCTGGCGGTGCAGGCGCGCACCAACAAGCTGAAGGGCCCGATCCTCTGCCTTGTCGGCCCGCCGGGCGTGGGAAAAACCTCGCTGGGCAAGTCGATTGCCAAGGCGACCGGTCGTGAGTTCATCCGTCAGTCGCTTGGCGGTGTGCGCGACGAGGCCGAAATCCGTGGGCACCGCCGCACCTATATCGGCTCGATGCCGGGCAAGATTGCGTCGAACCTGAAAAAGGCCGGGACGATGAATCCGCTGTTCCTGCTCGATGAGATCGACAAGCTGGGGCAGGATTTCCGCGGCGATCCGGCTTCGGCACTGCTTGAGGTGCTCGATCCCGAACAGAATAACAAGTTCAACGACCATTATCTGGAAATCGATCTTGATCTGTCGGACGTGATGTTCGTGACCACCGCGAACAGCATGAACCTGCCGCAGCCCTTGCTTGACCGCATGGAGATCATCCGGCTTGAAGGCTATACCGAGGATGAGAAGCTCGAAATCGCCAAGCGCCATCTGGTTGATAAGCAGGTCAAGGCGCACGGCTTGAAAAAGGGCGAATTCGAAGTCAGCGATGATGGGCTGCGCGACCTGATCCGTTATTACACGCGTGAGGCCGGCGTTCGCACGCTTGAGCGGGAGATTGCGAAGCTCGCCCGAAAGGCGCTGCGCCGTATCCTTGAAGGCAAGGCGAAGAATGTTGCGATCACGCCGGAAAATCTTGCCGAATTTTCGGGCGTTCGCAAATATCGCCATGGTATCGGTGAGGATGAGAACCAGATTGGTGCCGTGACAGGGCTTGCCTGGACCCAGGTTGGCGGCGAATTGCTGACCATCGAGGCGGTGACTGTCCCCGGAAAGGGCCAGATCAAAACCACCGGCAAGCTTGGCGAAGTCATGTCGGAATCGATCCAGGCGGCGCTTTCCTATGTGAAGGCGCGCGCGCCGAGCTATGGCATCAAGCCCTCAATCTTCAATCGCAAGGATGTGCACATCCACTTGCCCGAAGGTGCGGTGCCCAAGGATGGGCCGTCGGCGGGTATCGGCATGGTCACGGCAATCGTTTCCACGCTGACTGGCGTCGCCGTGCATCGCGACGTTGCGATGACCGGCGAAGTGACGCTGCGCGGACGGGTGCTGCCCATTGGCGGATTGAAGGAAAAACTGCTCGCGGCGCTGCGCGGCGGCATCAAGACGGTGCTGATCCCGCAGGAGAATGAGAAAGATCTTGCCGAGATACCCGCGAATATCAAGGAAGGGCTGGAAATCATTCCCGTGACCCATGTCGATCAAGTGCTGGCGCGGGCGCTGGTTGCGCCGCTCGATCCGGTTGAGTGGACAGAGGCGGACGAACTGGCTGCCTTGCAGCCGCCTGCGGTGACGGCAGCACCGGGATCGGCCGTTACGCACTGATCTGTTTCGGCAGAGAATCGCAAAGCAGGACGCAACGCCGGATGACGTTGCGTCCTGCTGTGTTTTTGGCGTTGGCACAGTGGTTCGACTTCAAGCTGTGATGGATTTTACGCGTTTCGTCTCATTTATCGACAGAATATCTGTCAATTCCCCGAAAAGCGCCGTTTTTTGCGGATATTTCCTTTGACAGAGGGCGGATTCTACTCCTTATTCCCGGTCCGGCCCAGCCGCGATTCCTTCCCGGAATTGGTCCATAATATTCATTTGAGAGGGGGATCCCTATACTATGAACAAAAATGATCTCGTCGCAGCCGTTGCAGACGCAAGCGGCCTCAGCAAAACCGATGCAGGCAAGGCAGTGGAAGCTACCTTTGACGCCATCACCAAGGCACTCAAAAAGGGCGGCGAAGTTCGCCTCGTAGGCTTTGGCACCTTTGCTGTCGCCAAGCGCAAGGCTTCGACCGGTCGTAATCCGCGCACCGGCGAAGAGATGAAGATTCCTGCTTCGAACCAGCCCAAGTTCAAGGCTGGCAAGGCGCTCAAGGATGCCGTGAACTAAGTTTCACGAGCAATCGTAAAACAGATGAGGCGGAACCTTCGGGTTCCGCCTTTTTTGTTGCCCTCGACCATTCGCAAAAAAAATGCCGCTGCATCGTTTTGCAGCGGCGCTTCATGCGACGGGAGGCAAATGCTGTTCGGCGGTTCAGGCCGCCCGCAACCGGCCAAAGGCAAATGCCTGTTGTTCAGGCTGCGGCTCCAGTTCGTTGACGACGACCAGTCGCACACGCTGGCCGGTATAACGCACGGCACCCACGCGGATAACCCGTTCTACCGGCGCACCGCGCATAGCCGCAATCTCCCCGATACGATCCCATTTCTGCGCCAGTGCCAGCACGATCGCATAAGCCGAAAGGATGAAAGCAGTCGCGAAAAGGGCAGCAATAGCGAACGTCATGTGGATTCTCCGAATCACCAGTATTTCCCCATATGTTCTATATATGTTCCGACCTGTCAATATAAAAATTCTGCGGTTGAAAACAGTCATTGCGGGCGATAGCTTTGCGTCTTCAATTCACTGATTGGGGGCGCAATATGTCGGCTGGAAAATGGATGGTTGCTGCGGGTTTTGCGGCGCTGGCGGGCAATGCGGCAAGTGCGCAAGGGTTGCGGCTTGATCAGGCGGCGTTCCGCGAGCTTTATGCCGAACTGGTCAACACCAACACGGCCTATTCCAATGGCAGCTGCACCATCGCCGCCGAGCAATTGGCCAGGCGTATGCACGATGCCGGTTTCACCAAGGACGAGGCGCGGGTCATCGTCGTTCCGGGCTTTGAACGCGAAGGCAATCTGGTTGCCGAGTATAAAGGCACATCGAAAAAGCTGAAGCCGATGTTGCTGCTGGCGCATATCGATGTGGTCGAAGCGAAGCGCGAAGACTGGACCCGCGATCCCTTCACGCTGATTGAGGAGGACGGATTTTTCTACGCCAGAGGTGTCGCGGACGACAAGGTGCAGGCAGCGATCTGGGTCGACAGCCTGATCCGCTTCAAGAAGGAGGGCTATCGGCCGAAGCGCACCATCAAGCTGGCGGCGACCTGCGGCGAGGAAAGCTCGAGCAAGGCGCTGAACGGGGCCGAGTGGCTGGCGCGCAACATGCCCGAAACGCTTTCGGCTGAGTTCGCGCTCAACGAAGGCGGTGGCGGGCGGCTCGACGCGGCGGGCAAGTGGCATTTCCTGGCGATGCAGGTCGGCGAAAAGGCCAACCGCACCTTCGACCTCGAAGCGACCAATCCCGGCGGGCACAGCTCGGTACCGCGCCCCGACAATGCGATCTACGATCTGGCAGAGGCGATCGTCGCGGTGAAGAATCACGGCTTTCCGGTGCAATTGAACGATACCACGCGCGCCTTTCTGAAACAGATGGCGCCGGTTGCGCCCCAGCCTGCGCAAAAGGCGATTGCCGATCTGCTCGCCAATGAAAGCGACGTGGCAGCGGGGCGGCTGCTGTCGACCGATCCGATGCTCAATTCCACGCTGCGCACCACCTGCGTGGCGACGATGCTGGAGGCAGGCCATGCTATCAACGCGCTGCCGCAGCGGGCGAAGGGCACGGTCAACTGCCGCATCGTTCCGGGGATGAGCGCCGATGAAACGCAGGCGGCGCTTGCGAAGGCCATCGCCAATCCGCGCATCACGATCACCCTGCGCAAGCCGCACCGCCCGCTCGCGGTGCCGCCGCCGCTCGACAAGCGCATCCTTGATCCGGCGGTGAAGCTGGCGGCGGAAACCTATCCCGGCATTCCCGTTGTGCCGACCATGTCGACCGGTGCCACCGATGCGACGATGACGGCGCTGATCGGCATCCCGACCTATGGCGTTCCCGGTATCTTCTACGAAGCCGATGGCGGCGGGGTGCACGGGCTGAACGAGCGGCTGCGGGTCAAATCGGTTTATGACGGGCGCGATTATCTGCACCGGCTGGTGAAGATCTACGCCGACAAATAAGCCGCGTCAGTTCGCGTTGATCTTCCCGCGGCGGGCGGCGAACCAGTCACGCAGCATCGCCTGCGTGCAGCCGGTAAAGCCGCCGCTGCCGTTTACCGAGCAACTGTTCGGGCGCACATCGGCGGCGAAGCGATCGAGCGTTTCGACGGCAGATGCCCATGACCGGTCGGTGACCACATGTTCCTTGCGGCGCAATTCGCGCGGGATGCGGTAACGTTCGCTTTCGGGCACGGTCGCGCAGACGACGATTTCGTCACCCTCGGGCGGGCGGCATTTCTCCTCACCAAAGGCGACGAGGAAGGAGATGCGTTCGGGCAGTTCGGACGGGGCAGGGGGCGGTGTATCGTCCTGTGCCGACAAGGGTGAGGCGACAACAAGCGCGAGCAATGCGCAGCGTTTAAGGTTGAAAGACAAGGGAATTCTCCTGCTGCGCGGTGTTGACCAGCGGCTATGGCGCGCGGCGTGAACGGTGGGTGAATGATGGGGGCAGGGGGCAGAGCGGTTACAATTTGCGAAATTTGCTTCCGGAATTACCACGGGAAATGACCCTCTCCCCTTGCGGGAGAGGATAGGAAGCCTTAACCGCAAGGCTTAGGCGAAGTTGGAGAGGGGGGCTGCCGCTAACGTGGTGCGCCACACGCAAGCCGCGTCAACCCGAACGTAGCGCCAGATTGTTTCACGCGGAGGCGCGGAGGGCGCTGAGGGGATGAACCTGAATTAAGTATTGTGTCCCCGGAATTAACGCAGAGACGCAGAGGCCGCTGAGGGTTTGGATCTAAATTAAGGAATTAAGTATTGTGTCCCCGGAATTCTGCCCAACTACTTCGTTCCAGAAAGGGCTTTCAGAAGCAAGAAAGCGATTGGAGTTTTTGAATGACTAAGTTGTCGAATTGGCTCAGAGGGATCATCTTAATTGGTCTTTTAGTACCGGCAAGTTGTTCGGCAAATACTGGTAATAATAGTAGTTCCGACCAGAATGGCGATAAGATATCTGTACTAAATCTTTGTCACGAGTGCCCTGTATTCATCGGTGTTCCCAAAGCCGAATCTCCACGGCGTCCGATTGTCTTTGTGTCAAAGTTTGAGTTGACTTGGAACAACTATCTTGCGGCCGTTGACGCGGGGCGATGTGCCATTCCAAACCCAAATTCGGGGCATCGGCCTGCCGGCGAAAACGACCTGCTTCTCAATATTGAAAACTTACGGATTGACTGGCCAATCGGTGTTTTAGGCGCTGCGGATGTCGAATGTTACATTGGGTGGCTGCAGGAAAAGACTGGGTACATTGTTTCATTACCAACTGGAGATGAATGGGAATGGTTTGCTCGTTCAGGTAAAGAAAAAATCAAGTTTCCTTGGGGTAATTATCCGGACAATAGCAAAGAGGCACTGAAAGGCGCGGTTATTGATTCGGTGAACGAGGGACCAGTTGAATACTCAAGAGGTGGGAAGTATTTATCAGGTGTAAAAGTTGGCCTTTTTCCTCCAAATCCTTGGGGAATTTATGACATTATGGGTAATATGAGAGAATTAACCGCTGATACTATTTCTGGCGAGGTTTGGTTTGAAAGACATAAAGAAAGTAGTTTTGCAAAAAGTACTCGCGATAAGTCTAGGTTTCGTGGACAAAGGGGATCCAGAGTTTGACTGAGGCGAGAGCGACGAAGCCGAGGTAGGATTCCTTGGTTTTGTCATAGCGGGTCGCCACCCTGCGCCAGTTCTTGAGCTTGTTGAACAGGCGTTCGATCAGGTTGCGCCACTTGTATTTCGCGCGGTCGTGCGGGGCGGGATTGCGCCGGTTGGCCTTGGCCGGGATCACCGTCTCGACGCCAGCGGCCTCGATTTCCTCGCGGATTGCATCGGCATCGTAGCCCCGATCCGCCAGGAAGGCCTCGATCCGGTCGGTTATCATGCGGAACAGCGGAGCAAAGCCCTGCACATCATGCGCCTGCCCCGGTGTCAGCACGAAGCCGAGGGGCAAGCCTCTGGCATCGCACCTCGCGTGGAGCTTGGTGGTGAAGCCCCCGCGCGATCGGCCAAGCGCCTCGGTTTGCTGAGTCCCCTTTTTATGCCGACGGCACAATGATGTGCCCGGACCACCGTGCTGTCGATCATGTCGGCGGCAGTGTCGCGCCCGCCAGTTCGGCCAGCGTCTCGAGCATGGCATCGAACACGCCGGTTGTGACCCATCGTCGATAGCGCCGGAACACGCTGTTCCACTTGCCATACTCATCCGGCAGGTGCCGCCACTGCGCGCCGGTCCGCGCGATCCAGATCATGCCTTCGAAATAGCGGCGGTTATCCTGTGCCGGGCGGCATCCACGACCATGCTCAGGCGGCAAAAGCGGCCCGATCACTTCCCATTCCTCGTCCGTAACGCCAATCCGCTCGCCCAAGACTGCCTCCAAAAGCCAGCCTTGAATCAGCGACCGAGTCCACAGTCAAGCTTTGTCCACGAAACCTAGAGAGTATTGAAAGTTCATGCTATTTTTGGCGCAAGGCACGAAGACGCGAAGGGGTGGGGTTTCCGGATGCGATCACAGCATTTCAGCCTCGGCGTTCTTGCCTTTATTCTTTGGCGCCTTGCAAGCCTGCTTGCAGGCTTGCCCTCAATAATTCCGGACACAATGCTTGGTTCAGACGCAAACCCTCTGCGTTCTCTGCGCCTCTGCGTGAAACAATCCGGCGCGGGGTTCGGGAGAGCGCTCTGGCGGAGGTGGTGCAACTCGACGCCGACCCCTCCGGCTCGCCTGCGGCGATCCGCCTCCCCGCACCGGGGAGGTGTTTGGTGGCCTCTCGATCAACGGCCCAAATTCCGATGACACAACACCAATCAAAAGCCAGTACCGTTCGGGCAATCCACTACCTCTCCCCCCAGAATTTGAGATTATCCCCTTGCCCCCCAAAGGCGCGCCTGCCATCGCGCGGGGAGAGGAGAGGGAATTGAACGCACATCCATCCGCCGATACGCTGATGCTCGATGCCGACGCGGTGAACGCGTTTTTGCTGAGGGCTTTTCCCCACATGCAGGAGGAGCGGAGGGGCAAGGTGGTTGCCTTGCGGCCGGGACATGCGCGTTTGCACATGGCGTCTGACGATACGAGCCTGCGCCCCGGCGGCATCGTTTCCGGGCCGACGCAGATGGGCTTTGCCGATGCCGCGGCCTATGCCGTCATCCTTGCGCATATCGGCCTTGTCGCGATGGCGGTGACGACGGCACTCAATTTCCAGTTCCTCCGGCCCGCCCGGCCGGGATTGCTGACGGCGGATGCTTCGCTGCTGCGGCTTGGCAGGCGGCTGGCGGTGGTCGATGTCCGGCTTTGGACCGATGACGAGGATAAGCCGGTCGGCCAGGCCAATGTGACCTACGCCATTCCCTGAAGCGGGGGCTGCTGCGCCGCCTTGCGCAACCAGCACTTGACGAATCCCCGCCGCGCCGTTAACGGGCCGCCCTATTCCACATGGAAGGCGCACATACCGGTGCCAATCCCTGTATCTTCGGATCGGGGTGCGGTTCTTGCCTTCCAGAGGTTCAACCGGAAGGAGAAAGACTATGGCGGCACCTGTCGTCACCATGCACCAATTGCTCGATGCCGGAGCGCATTTCGGCCACCAGACCCACCGTTGGAACCCGCGCATGAAGCCGTATATCTTCGGCGCACGCAACGGCGTTCACATCCTTGATCTGTCGCAGACCGTGCCGCTTTTCGCGCGTGCGCTCGATTTCGTCTCTGCCACCGTGCAGGCAGGCGGCAAGGTTCTGTTCGTCGGCACCAAGCGCCAGGCGCAGGGGCCGATTGCCGATGCTGCCCGCGCCTCGGGCCAGCATTTCGTCAACCACCGCTGGCTGGGCGGGATGCTCACCAACTGGAAGACGGTTTCGAACTCGATCAAGAAGCTGAAGACGCTGGAAGAACAGCTTTCGGGCGACACTTCGGGCTTCACCAAGAAGGAAATCCTTCAGATGACGCGCGAGCGCGACAAGCTTGAGCTTTCGCTCGGCGGCATCCGCGACATGGGCGGCATTCCCGACGTGATGTTCGTGATCGACGCCAACAAGGAAGAACTCGCCATCAAGGAAGCCAATGTCCTTGGCATCCCCGTGATCGGCATTCTCGATTCGAACGTATCGCCCGATGGCATCGCATTCCCGGTTCCGGCGAATGACGATGCGGCCCGCGCGATCCGCCTCTATTGCGAATCGATCGCTTCGGCTGCCAGCAAGGGCAATGCCGGTGCGGCTGCGGCGCGCGGCGAGGATTTCGGCGCGATGGTCGAACCCCCGGTCGAAGAAGCGGTTGTCGAAGTGGTTGCTGAAGAAGCACCTGCTGCCGAAGCCCCTGAAGCTCAGGCTTAACCCAAACCGTGTCACCCCCGACTTGATCGGGGGGCCATGGTCTGAAGGCTCGGTTTAAACTTCCCTGTCTGACCATGGATTCCCGCTTTCGCGGGAATGACAAATATGGCGGCCATGGATGTCGCCGTAAATCATTCGAAAGGACAATGAAATGTCTGCAGTAACAGCTTCAGCCGTCAAGGAACTGCGCGAGCGTTCGGGCGCTGGCATGATGGATGCCAAAAAGGCACTCGAAGAAACCAATGGCGACATGGAAGCCGCCGTCGATCTTCTGCGCGCCAAGGGCCTTGCCACCGCCGCCAAGAAATCGAGCCGCACCGCGGCCGAAGGTCTTGTCTCGGTTGCCGTCGATGGCACCAAGGGAACGGCTGTCGAAGTCAACAGCCAGACCGACTTCGTCGCCAAAAACGAGCAGTTCCAGGATTTCGTCCGCAAGGTAGCGGGCGTTGCGCTTGGTCTTGAGGCCAATGACGCCGACACCATTCTCGCTGCGGCCTATCCCGACGGCGGTTCGGTGCAGGAAGTGCTGACCAACAACATCGCCACCATCGGCGAAAATCAGGTGATCCGCCGTGCGAAGACCATTTCGGTCAGCGCCGGTCGCGTCGTTTCCTATGTCCACAATGCTGCAGCACCGGGCATGGGCGGTATCGGCGTTCTCGTTGCGCTGGAAAGCGAAGCCGATGCGGCAACGCTTGATGGCCTCGGCAAGCAGCTTGCCATGCACATCGCAGCGGCCTTCCCGCTGGCGCTCGATGAATCGGGGCTTGATAAGGACACGCTCGATCGCGAAGCCGCAATTGCCCGCGAAAAGGCCGCCGAAAGCGGCAAGCCTGCGGACATCGTCGAAAAGATGGTCGAAGGCGCGGTGAAGAAGTTTGCGAAGGAAAACGCTCTGCTTTCGCAGCCGTTCGTTATCGACAACAAGACGCCGATTGCAGACGTTGTCGCCCAGGCTGGCAAGGCCGCCGGCAAGGAGATCAAGCTGGTCGACTATGTCCGCTACCAGCTTGGCGAAGGCATCGAAAAGGAAGTGTCCGACTTCGCAGCCGAAGTGGCTGCTGCCGTCGGCGCGTAAAAATCGGGCTGATCCCTCGCGCTGCGGGGGATAAGGCCTTGGCGATGTGGCGCTCCGCTCTTATAGCAGGGCGCCATTATTGCATCTGCAGTTGGGGAAAGAGGATTTTATGGCCAATGGCCGCTATCGCCGTGTGCTTTTGAAACTGTCCGGCGAAGTGCTGATGGGCGATCAGCCGTTCGGGATCGACCCCGATACTGTCGCCCGGGTCGCCGCAGAGGTGAAGGCGGCCAAGGATACCGGGCTTGAGCTGTGCCTTGTCATCGGCGGGGGCAATATCTTCCGCGGCATGGCGGGTGCGGCCAAGGGCATGGACCGGGCGCAGGCCGATTATATGGGTATGCTTGCCACCGTGATGAACGCGCTGGCGATGCAGAATGCGCTCGAGCAACTGGGCGTGCAGACCCGCGTGCAATCGGCGATCGAGATGGACAAGGTCTGCGAGCCGGTCATCCGCCGCCGCGCCGAACGGCATCTCGAAAAGGGCCGGATCGTTATCTTTGCCGCCGGCGTTGGCGCGCCCTATTTCACCACCGACAGCGGGGCGGCGCTGCGTGCCGCCGAAATGAAATGCGACGCGCTGCTCAAGGGCACCTCGGTCGACGGCGTATACGATGCCGATCCGAAGAAGGTGGTCACAGCAAAGCGTTATCAAACATTGAGTTATGACCGTGTTCTTTCAGACAATCTGAAGGTCATGGATGCCAGCGCCGTTGCGCTGTGCCGCGATAACGCCATTCCCATCGTGGTCTTTTCGATCCGCGAACAGGGCAATATCCTCAAGGTGCTCGACCAGAGCGGCACCTTCACCGTCGTTCAGCAAGAAGGGAATTGAACCATGCCGCAATATGACAAGGCCGATGTCGAACGCCGCATGAAAGGCGCTGTGGAATCGCTGAAGGGTGATCTTTCCGGCCTGCGCACCGGGCGCGCGAATGTGACCCTGCTCGATCCGGTGACGGTTGAAGTCTATGGTTCGCACATGCCGCTCAATCAGGTCGCCACGGTCAGCGCGCCCGAACCGCGGATGCTTTCGGTGCAGGTCTGGGATCGCTCGAACGTCACGCCGGTGGAAAAGGCGATCCGTTCGGCAGGGCTGGGCCTCAACCCGATCACCGATGGCCAGACCCTGCGCCTGCCGATCCCCGATTTGACCGAGGAACGCCGCAAGGAACTGGCGAAGCTGGCGGGGCAATATGCGGAAAAGGCGAAGATTGCTGTCCGCAATGTCCGCCGCGATGCCAATGACGCGCTGAAGACCGACGAGAACAAGAAAGAAATCAGCGAGGACGACCGCAAGCGGCTGGAAACCGAAGTGCAGAAGATGACCGACGATACGATCAAGTCGATCGACGAGGCTGCGGCGGCCAAGGAAAAGGAAATCATGGGCCAGTGAGTGCTCATACGCTCTCTTTCCATAATTTCGTCATTCCCGCGAAGGCGGGAATCCATCACCTGCCGTTGAAATTTCATCCGTCGGTGATGGACCCCCGCCTTCGCGGGGGTGACGAAGTTTGGGGTTTGGGTTGATGTTAGGTTTTGCAAAAAAGGCCGAAGCAGGCCGCGGCACCTCCCATGGCGCGCGCCATGTGGCCATCATCATGGATGGCAATGGGCGCTGGGCGAAGAAAAAGCACCTGCCGCGCGCGCTCGGCCACAAAAAGGGCGTCGAGGTTGTGCGCGAGATTGTGCGCCATGCCGCGACGACCGGGCTGGAGGCCTTGTCGCTCTATGCCTTTTCAAGCGAGAACTGGAAGCGGCCCGAGGACGAAGTCAACGACCTGATGGGGCTGCTGCGCGCGTTCATCAAATCGGATATCGAAGAATTTGCCGCCAATGATGTCCGGCTGAAAATCATCGGCAATTACAAGGTGCTGGCGCCCGACATTGTCGAGATGATCGACGATGCTCTGGCGCGCACCGCACACAACCGGCGCACCACGCTGGCCGTGGCCTTGAACTATGGATCGCACGACGAGTTGGTCCGCGCGGCGCAGGCGGCTGCGGGGGAAGGGGCGATAACGGCTGAGGCCATTGAACGCCACCTCGATACCGCCGACATGCCCCCGCTTGACCTCCTCATCCGCACCTCGGGCGAACAGCGGCTGTCGAACTTCATGCTCTGGCAGGCAGCCTATGCCGAACTGTGGTTCACCGAAACGCTCTGGCCCGATTTCACCCCGGCGGAGTTCGATGCAGCCCTCGCCGAATTCGGCACGCGCGAAAGGCGCTATGGCGGGCGATGAGCGAGGAACCCGCGTTGCCGCCCAAACCGCGTTCTGACCTCGGTATCCGGACGCTTTCGGGCGTAATCATGATATTGGTTGCGGCTGGAGCAATCTGGATCGGGGGCTGGCCGTTTTACATTTTCGTGTTCCTGGCCGCAGTTGGGATGTTGCGCGAATGGATCAAGCTGGTTGCAAAATTTGCGCCTTCGCTCGGTCCACGGATTTTATGGGTTTTGGGCGGCATCTTCTATATCGGGCTGGCATCGGCGGTGTTGCTTGCGTTGCGCGATGGGGAGGGCTTGTTGCTCGCCCTCACAGTCGTTGGGGTGGTCATTGCCACAGATACCGGGGCCTATTTTGCGGGACGAACCTTTGGCGGACCAAAGATTGCGCCGCGCATCAGCCCTTCGAAAACCTGGTCCGGTCTGTTGGGTGGTATGCTTGCATCGGCGATTCTCGTCGGGGTGGTCAGCTCGCAATTCGAAGGCTCGCAAATTTTTGCGGCGGCAGTTGGTGCGACCGCCGCCGTCATTGCACAAGCGGGCGATTTTTTTGAAAGCTGGATGAAGCGGCGTGCCGGAGTTAAGGACTCCGGGGCGCTGATCCCGGGGCATGGTGGTCTGCTGGATCGCGCTGATGGGTTGCTGGCGGTTCTGTTTACGCTAGGGTTGGTAACCTTTGCTTCGCCGCTATTCATCGGCATGGTATTGGCGCGCTGATGCAACGCACCCTTTCGATCTTCGGTGCAACCGGTTCAGTCGGCCTATCCACACTCGATCTCGTTCGCCAGCATCGCGACAAATATCGCGTCGTTGCGCTGACTGCCAACGGTAACGCCGCCGATCTGGCCAGGCTGGCTCGGGAATTCGAACCGGAAGTTGCTGTGGTCGCCGATGAAAGCGCCCATCCGGCGCTGAAAGCGGCGCTTGCGGGAACCCCCACCAAAGCCGCCGCTGGCCCAGTTGCCCTTATCGAAGCTGCGCAAATGGGTGCTGACTGGACTATGGCGGCGATTGTGGGCTGTGCGGGGCTGCCGCCCACCATGGCGGCGATCGAAGCGGGCAAGACGGTGGCGCTCGCCAACAAGGAGGCGCTGGTTTCGGCTGGTGACCTGATGATGGCCGCAGTCGAGCGGTCGGGTGCAACATTGCTGCCTGTCGACAGCGAACATAACGCCATCTTCCAATGCCTCGCCGGTGGCCGTATCGATCAGGTGCGCAAGATCACGCTGACCGCGAGTGGCGGCCCTTTCCGCACCCACACGCTCGACCAGATGTGTGCTGTCACGCCTGCGCAGGCCGTTGCGCATCCCAATTGGGATATGGGCGCAAAGATCAGCGTCGACAGCGCGACGATGATGAACAAGGGCCTCGAACTGATCGAGGCGCATCATCTGTTCCCCGTCGGCCTCGACAGGCTCGATATTGTCGTCCACCCGCAGTCGGTGATCCATTCGCTGGTCGAATATGTCGACCGTTCGACGCTGGCGCAACTCGGTTCGCCCGACATGCGCATTCCGATTGCCAGCACGCTGGCATGGCCCGAAAGGCTGGCGACCAGCAGCGAGCCGCTCGACCTGGCGCGTATTGCGAAACTGGAATTCGAAGCGCCCGACATCGATCGTTTCCCCGCATTGCGGCTGGCACGAGTGGCGGCAGAGCAGGGCGGTGCAGTGCCGGCAATCCTGAACGCGGCCAATGAAGTTGCTGTCGCCGCTTTTCTGGCAGGGCAGATCGGCTTTCTCGACATTGCGAATGTGGTTTCGTCGACGCTTGACGGTTATGCCCCGAATGCGCCGCACTCGCTCGATCACTTGTTCAGCATAGATGCAGCCGCCCGCAATTATGCCAAGGGTCTGATGGAAAAATTGCCACATGCAGCTTGAATCTCCGCACATCCTCGTCACGATTTTTGCGTTCCTGCTGCTGCTTGGAACGCTCGTGATCGTTCACGAACTGGGCCATTACTGGGTTGGGCGCTGGTTTGGCGTGAAGGCCGACAAGTTTTCGATCGGCTTTGGCCCCCAAATCTTTGGCAGGGTAGACAAGCGCGGCACATTATGGCGCGTCGGGGCATTGCCGCTTGGCGGTTATGTGCAGTTTGCAGGCGATATGAATCCTGCCAGCCAGCCTGACGAGAATTGGGAGCAGCTTCCCAAATCCGAGCGTGATCACACCTTCCAGTCGAAAGCCCTTTGGCAGAGGGCATTGATTGTATTCGCGGGACCCGCAGTCAATTTTGTGCTGGCGATCCTCATCCTCAGCGGTTTTTTGCTCTATTACGGGCAGGCGGTGAACCCGCCGGTCGTGCAAAGCGTGGCAGAAGGCACGGCTGCCGAGCAAATGGGGTTGCAGCCGGGCGACCGCATTCTCGCGGTCAACGACACTACGGTCGACAGCTTTGGTAAACTGGCGACCGAAATCGCCGTGCACCCCAATGAGCGTATAGCCATCCGCTATGAACGCAGCGGTGCCGTCCGCACCGAAATTGCAAAAATAGGCGTCCTTGAAGAGGTCGACCGTTTCGGTAACAAATATCGCCGCGGTATATTGGGCCTTCCCATACCGCGCGCAGAAATCCGCGAAGTTGGGGTATTGGAGGCGCCGTGGCTGGCGACCAAGGAAACCGCAAACATCGTGCGGCTGACCGTCAAGACCACAGGGCAGATTATCTCCGGACGTCGGCCGATTTCCGAACTGGGTGGGCCGTTGAAAATCGCAAAGGTTTCCGGCGAACAGTTCGTTCTGGGCATGGCGGCCTTTCTTTGGCTTACCGCGATGATCTCGATTAACTTGGGGTTCATCAACCTCTTGCCAATTCCGATGCTCGATGGCGGACACCTGCTTCTTTACGGAATTGAGGCCGTACGCCGTCGACCGGCCACGCCGGTTGTCCAGGAATGGGCATTCCGGGCCGGTTTCGCCTTGCTGGTCAGCTTTATGCTGATGGTGACGTTCAACGATCTCGCCTCATTCGGGCTGTTCGGCAAATGAGGCGTGGATAGAATCTACTGTTTGCTTGATTGAAAACGGCGCTTGGGGCAAGGGCGCAACAATATTTCCGATAGCGGGGCCAGAGGAAGGTCTAAAATTTATGAGCAAAACTTCGGTTTCCGGCAAATGGATCGGCGCATCGATGCTGGCAGTAGTGGCATCGCTCTCCGCGATACCGGCATCGGCGCAAACCGCCGACGCACCTGCCGCTGCTCCGCAGGAAAGCACGATCCGCTCGATCAGCGTTGTCGGCACACAGCGCCTCGAAGCCGATACCGTTCGTTCGTACATCCGCCTGCGCACCGGCCAGGTCTGGACCCAGGCCGGGGGCGACCAGGCACTAAAAGACCTCTATGCAACCGAATTGTTCGCCGATGTCAGCATCCGTAACAGTGGCGGCGACGTGACGATCGAGGTGCGCGAAAACCCGGTGATCAACCGCATCATCCTTGAAGGCAACAAGCGCATCAAGAATGACAAGATCGAACCTGAAATCAAACTGGCGCCGCGCCAGATCTATTCGCGTTCAAAGGTGCGCGCAGATGTTGCGCGCATCGTCGAGCTTTACAAGCGTCAGGGCCGCTTCGCCGCGCAGGTTGAGCCCAAGCTGGTCCAGCTCGACCAGAACCGCGTCGATATCGTGTTCGAAATCACCGAAGGGCCAAAGTCGAAGGTTCGCCAGATCAACATCATCGGCAATGACAAGTTTTCCGATGGCCAGCTGCGCGGCGAAATGGTCACCAAACAGGCGCGGCTGACGAGCATTTTCAGCTCGGGCACCAGCTACGATCCCGACCGTCTGGCTTTCGACCAGCAGAAACTGCGGCAATTCTACCTGACCGAAGGCTATGCCGACTTCCGTGTCGTTTCCGCAGTGGCCGAACTGACGCCTGACAAGAAAGACTTCATCATCACCTACGTCGTCGAAGAAGGCGAGCGTTACAAATTTGGCGAGGTCAAGGTTGACAGCAAGATCCGCGATTTCAAATCCGAAGCGCTGACCACGAGCCTGCGCATGAAGGCTGGCGACTGGTATAACGCCAAACAGGTCGAAGATACCGTGGAGGGCCTGCAGGAAAGCGCCGGTCTGTTCGGCTATGCCTTTGCCGAGGTGAACCCGCAGTTTATCCGTGACAAGGATACGCTGACGATGGGCATCACCTTTGACATTGCAGAGGCCGAGCGCGTCTTTGTCGAACGGATCGACATCAACGGCAACACGATCACGCAGGACAAGGTGATCCGCCGCGAGTTTCGCCTGAACGAAGGCGATGCCTTCAACAGCATTCAGGTGAAACGCACGACCGACCGTCTCAAGTCGCTGGGTTATTTCCAGGAAGACCTTGAGGTGGAGCAGGAACAGGGCAGTGCGCCCGACCGGATCGTGTTGACCACCAATGTCGAAGAAAAGGCCACAGGCGAGCTGTCCTTGTCCGCCGGTTTCTCCTCGATCGAAAACTTCATCTTCCAGGGCTCGATCACGCAGCGCAACTTCCGCGGCAAGGGCCAGGAACTGCGCACCAATATTTCCTATTCGAGCTATTCGAAGTCGGCAGAAATCGGCTTTACCGAACCCTATCTGTTCGACCGTTCGATTGCGCTGTCGGGCGACATATTCCGCCGCGATCTTTCGAGCTTCAATTTCTTCAACAACGATCGCAACACCACCTACGAACAGGCGACCACCGGGTTCCAGATCCGCACCGGCGTGCCCGTTACCGAGTTCCTCTATTTCCAGGCGCGCTATGGCATCAGCTATGATGATATCTCGCTCGACCGCAGCCTGTTCTTCACCGATCCCGACGGCACCGGCCCGCTGCCCGCGTCGTGCGACCCCGTCCTTGCAGGGCGCTTCCTGTGCGATGCCATCGGCAAGCGGCTGACGTCCACACTCGGCTACACGCTGCTTTACGATACCCGCGATAACCGTCTGCGACCGACCCGTGGCCACAGCGTCAGCGTTAGCCAGGATTTTGCTGGGCTGGGCGGAGACGTGCGCTACATCCGCACCCGTTTGAATGCGGACAAGCATTTCCGGGTTACCGACAGCGGTTTCATATTCTCGCTTTCGGCTGAAGGCGGCTACATCCACCCGCTGGAAAATCGCGGATCGGCCGCGCTTGGCATCGATGATGTTCGCCTCACCGATCGTTTTTACCTTGGCGAGCCGCAAATTCGAGGTTTTGACATTCGCGGCGTCGGTCCGCGCGTTCAGCGCATTTTCTTTGATGGCGCAATCGAGAACGGCGTTGCCGTCAACGTGCCGAGGCTTGACCGCAAGCAGATTCAGGACGACGCCATTGGCGGCCGGGCCTATTATCTGGGGCGGGCCGAATTGCAGATTCCGCTGGGTAGCGGCGCCAAGGAACTGGGCCTGCGTCCGTCGGTGTTCGTGGATGCCGGTGCGGTCTTCAACGTGACAACGCCGATATTGCAGACGGTGCAGCAAAAGTCTGTGGCCACCACCACCGATCCCAGCTTGCCGCTCTATTACACGATCAACACTTCGGGCACGACGCCGGTGCTAGAAACAACCACCGTTGCAACCAATGCGGACGGTTCAGCGCGCGTTCCAGTGCTTCAGTTTGAAGAACGCTTTTATGGCGACAGCTGGAAACCGCGTGTTTCGGTCGGTGTTGGCGTGAACTGGAATTCGCCTTTCGGACCGTTCAGGATCGATATAGCCCGCGCTCTGCTAAAAGAGCCGGGAGACGATACGAAGCTCTTTACCTTCAATGTAGGAACCCAATTCTGATGACCAAAACACTCAAGTCCATTGCGGCTGCGCTTCTCGCCGGGGCGGCATTTGCTGGATCGGCTGCATCTGCGCAGGTTGCAGGCATTGCCACACTCGATACGACCGATGCGATTATGCAGAGCAAGGCTTTCAGCCAAGCTTATCAGCAGATCAGCACCACGTTTACCAGTAACACGCAGATGATCCAGACGAAGCGCAAGGAAATCAACGATATCAATGCGCAGCTGGATACCAACAAAGACAAGAATCTGACCCAGGAAGAGTTGGATGCAGCGATCAAGGCGAAAAATCCGCTTCTGAGCCAGTTGGAGGCGAAAGAGCGCGAAGTCGCCCAGTTGCAGCAACCAATCGTGACGGCGCAGGCCTTCGCCGTTGAAAGCATCGCAGACCGTTATGCCGCTGCGCAGCAGCAGGTTGTAACGCAGAAGAAAATCAGCATGATCCTGTCGCCCGACGCCTTCATCTGGGCGCCCGATGCGGTTGACATCACCAAGGCGGTGACGGCGGCACTTGATACTGCGGTGCCAACGGTGGGCATCACGCCCCCGGCCAACTGGCAGCCCAAGCAATCGACGGGTGCGCTTTACGAACAGGTTCAGCAGCGTCTTTTGACGGCGGCCCGCGTGCAGGCGATCCGTAACGCACAGGCTCAGCAGGCTGCGCAGCAAGGCACCGCACCGGCAACGACCACGCCCGCCGCACCCGCGCAGCCCCAGCCGCAGCCCGACAGCCGCTGATTTCAATGAGCGACTTCGCCAATTATGATGTCCGGCGCGTGATGGCGGTGCTGCCGCACCGCTATCCGATGCTGCTGGTCGACAGGGTGCAGGAACTGGTCGTGGATGAACGCATCGTCGCGGTGAAGGCCGTGACGATGAACGAAGGTTTCTTCCAGGGCCATTTCCCCGGTCGTCCGATCATGCCGGGCGTGATGATCGTCGAGGCGCTGGCGCAGGCCGCCGGGGTTCTTGCCATGGAAAGCTTTGGCCTGGCAGGGTCTGGCAAGCTGGTCTATTTCATGGCGATCGACAATGCCAAATTCCGTGCGCCGGTCGAACCCGGCTGCCTGCTGCACCTCAACGTCGAATTCACGCAAAAGCGTCCGCGGGTCTGCAAATTCGCCGGCAAGGCGATGATCGGGGATCATGTGGCCGCTGAGGCTGAGTTCATGGCCATGATTGCCGATCCTCCAGCATAATTCTCCCCTCCCGCTTGCGGGAGGGGCTGGGGGTGGGGCTGACAAACGATCCCTCCCGCAAACGGGCGGGGATATTTCTTGCTATTCGCTACCTCCGCCGCTAAGGGCGGCGCTTTGTAAATCCTGGCACCGGTCGGAAACCGGGCCGCAAGGGAGAAAAAGACATGAAGAACGATATCCATCCCAACTATCACATGATCAAGGTGCAGATGACCGATGGCACCGTGTTCGAAACCCGCTCCACCTGGGGCAAGGAAGGCGACACGCTGCAACTCGACATCGACCCGACCTCGCACCCGGCATGGACCGGTGGCAACCAGCGCCTGTTGGACGCAGGCGGTCGTGTGGCGCAGTTCAACAAGCGTTTCGGCGGACTTACGCTGAAGAAATAAGCCTTTGGGCCGATGGATTTGAAAGGTGCCGGGTTGACGCCCGGCATCCTTTGCACATAAGGACGCGCCTGCCTTTCTACAGGCGCTGTGGCGACCGTAGCTCAGTTGGTTAGAGCGCTGGTTTGTGGTACCAGAGGTCGCGGGTTCGGATCCCGTCGGTCGCCCCACTTTTCCCCGACAGATTTAGGGCTGACAAAGAGGCTGCGTAATATTATTGCGCAATCTCGTAATTTCACGCGACTCGTAAGGAAGCTGTCATGCCTGCGCTTTGGGACCTCACCGATTTCGACGCTCATGAATCGGTGCACTTGTTCGACGATCCCAAAACCGGCCTGCGTGCCGTGATTGCCATCCACTCCACGCATCTTGGGCCTGCTGCGGGCGGCACGCGTTTCTGGCACTATGCCGACCAGCAGGCCGCACTGACCGACGCGCTGCGCCTGTCACGCGGGATGAGCTACAAAAACGCGATGGCAGGGCTGCCCGCAGGTGGCGGCAAAGCCGTCATCCTGGCGGACGCCAACCGCAGCAAGCCGCGCGAACTGCTCGATGCTTTTGCCCGTGCGGTCGACTCGCTCAGCGGTCGTTATGTGACGGCACAGGATGTCGGCATGTCGGAAGATGATATGGTCACGCTGTCGCAGACGACGAAGCATGTTGCGGGCCTGCCGGGGCAGGGTGGCGATCCCGGCCCCTATACCGCACGCGGCGTCTATCTGGGCGTCAAGGCGGCAGCAAAACGCGCATTGGGAAGTGAAGACGTCAAAGGCATGCACATTGCCATTCAAGGCGTTGGCAGCGTTGGGGGCGGTCTTGCGCGCTACCTTGCGGCGGAAGGTGCCCGGTTGACGCTGGCCGATGTGAATGCAGACCGTGCCGCCGCACTCGCTGCCGAGATCGGTGCCGAAACTGTTGCGACGGACGCCATCATGGCGGTCGAGGCCGATATTTTCAGCCCTTGCGCGCTGGGCGCAATCCTGACCGGGGCGAGTGTAGCGGGCCTTAAGGTCCAGGCGGTTGCCGGCGGGGCGAACAACCAGCTTGCCACCGCAACACAGGGCCGCCAATTGGCCGATCGGGGAATCGTCTACGCACCGGACTATGTGATCAATGCCGGCGGCATCATCAACGTGCTGCGGCATATTGACCAGGCCGACGACGCGGCAATCAACGCGCGCATCGATGCCATTCCCGGTCGCCTGCATCAGGTGTGGGACGAAAGCGAGGCGAGTGGCGACACCCCCGCCGAAGTCGCCGACCGTATGGCGCAGCAACTCATCGGACGTTAAGGCCTTAATAAATCCGGCAAGAAGCCTTGCGACAGACCGCAGGGCGACTTTGCGGGGGCCAGGATGGGCGCGCAAAAGACCTGCGCCCTGTCGCGCATCTCAACGCTTTACCGCACGATACACACGTAACGCCGGTCAAAAACGGCGCCTTGTCCCTTATTCATCTGACAGCAAGGTTTGGTTGAACAGGCGTTTTTGCAAGGGCATCAGGAAGGAGAATATAATGCGTGTCGTTAATAAACGGGCAGGCCAACTTGCTGTGCTTGCCATGCTTTCAATTCCGGTTTCGGGCAACCTTTATGCACAACAACCCAGCTATGATCCCATCGTCGTGGAGGGTGCGCTTCCCGATCTGAGCACGATGGCCAAAGGCCCTGAGGTCAAAGGCACCATCATTGCACGCAATGGCGAGAAGTTAAGGGTGCGGACAGCCGATGGCAGCAGCACCGACATTGCCATAACCGACGCAACCAAGGTGAAAACCAGTTCCGGGCTTTTCGGCGGGCGGAGCAAAATGGGCAATGAAGCGTTGCTCAACGGTTTGCCGGTTACCGTAAAGACCCTGCAGTGGGACGGCGGCTTGGTCGCCAGTCAGGTCAGCTTCCGCAAAGGCGATTTCAAAACCGCCAACATGATCCGCAACGGCACCGAACAGCAGTTCGCCGAACAGACCGCGGCGACCGAGGCGCTGCGCGGGCGGATGGGCGATATCGACAAATATAACGTCAAGGGCGTGACCAACGTCTATTTCGACACCGGCAAGGCCGCTCTGTCGTCAAACGCCAAGCAGGATCTGTGCGCCGCAGCGTCGCAGGCAGAGTCAACCGACAACGCCCTTTTGCTGGTCGTCGGCTATACCGACTCGGTCGGCAGCGAAGAATATAACCAGACGCTGAGCGAAAAGCGTGCCAGCAGCGTAATCAATTATCTGCAACAGCATTGCCGGTGGAAACCCTATCGCATGCTGACACCCACAGGCATGTCCGAAGCCGATCCGGCTGCGGACAACGAAACGCCGGAAGGCAAGGCCCAGAATCGCCGCGTGGCGGTAAACATTCTGGTCAGCAAGAGCGTCGACGGGTTCTGACTTTTGCGCGGGGCGGGTTTCTGCCCGCCCCGGCATGACAAGATGGCTGTCAGCGTGAGGGGCTATTTGCGCCAAATCAATTGGCGTCGCCTGAAAGCAATGCTAGAGGCGCGGGCGAGTCATATCCTATGCATCGCTTTGCAAATCCTGCCCGTTTTCTCGGCATCGCCAAACCGCTGACGCCATTGCTCTTATGGCCCGGCATGCTGCTCGCATTGGGCGCCTGCTGGTGGGGGCTGACACAGGTTCCCGCCGAACGCCTTCAGGGTGAGACTGTCAAGATCCTGTTTGTCCATGTGCCTGCCGCCTGGCTCGGCATGGGAGGCTGGACGGGCATTGCGATTGCCAGCATCGTGCAACTGGTGTGGCGGCATCCGCTTGCCGGGGTTTCGGCGCGGGCGATTGCCGTGCCGGGCGCAATATTTGCCGCACTTTGCCTGATTACAGGTTCGATCTGGGGGCGTCCGGCATGGGGTGCCTGGTGGGTTTGGGATGGTCGGCTGACCTCGATGCTGGTGCTGTTCTTCCTCTATCTCGGCTATATCGCGCTCGCCAACGCTTCGAGCGAAAAGGGCAGCGTCAGCCGCACGGCTGCGGTGTTCGGCATTATCGGCGCGGTCAACATTCCGATCATCAACCGTTCGGTTGTGTGGTGGGAAAGCCAGCACCAGAAGGCCAGCATCACGCTGGGCGGATCGGCGATCGACGCCGCTTATCTGTGGCCGCTATTCGCCAGCGCTTTGGGTTTCACCCTGATTTTCGGCGCGGTGGTTCTGATGCGGATGCGTGCGCAACTGGCCGAAATCCGCATCGAGGCACGGATGCGCAGGATGGCCGAGGATTGATGCGATGAACCACACACCCTTCATCATTGCGGCCTTTCTGGTCACTGCTATCGGCACATTGGCACTGGTCGCGCACAGCTGGATTGCAATGCGCAAATCGGAAGCACTTGCCGACGATCTGAAGAGCCGGAAATGAAGCCCAAGCATCAACGCCTTGTCCTTGCGCTTCTCGCGCTGGTAGCCCTGATTGGCGCGGGGTTGCTCGCGGCCTCTGCGCTGCGTGAGGAGGCCAGCTATTTCTATACGCCGACCACTTTGGCCAAGGCAAAGGTCGAACCGGGCAAGGCGATCCGCCTCGGCGGAATGGTGCAGCGCGGATCGATCAAGCGCGATGCAGACGGCGTTACTGTGCACTTCGTGGTGCAGGATCGCGATGCGACGCAGGCGGTTATGTATAAAGGCATTACACCCGATCTTTTCGTCGAAGGGTCGGGCGTTGTTGCCGATGGGCGGATGGACAAGGGCGGCGTTTTTGTCGCGGAGAGCCTTTTGGCAAAGCATGACGAGAATTATGTGCCGCGCGAGTTGAAGGACATCGACATGTCCACCGCCGAGCACAGCAAGGATACACTCGCCGAATGATTGCCGAACTCGGTCTTGCGGCGCTCTGGCTGGCGGCGGCATTTGCGTTGTTGCAGGCCTTTGCCGGCATCGGCCACTGGCGCAGTTTGTCGCCTGCGCTGGCTTCGCTGACCCGACCGGTGGCGGTGATGCAGGGGCTGCTCTGCCTGATCGCCTTTGGTTGCCTGATCTGGCTGTTCGCCGTTACCGACCTGTCGGTGCTGCTCGTCGCTTCGAACAGCCACGTCGACAAACCAATGGTTTTCAAACTGGCCGGGGCATGGGGCAATCACGAAGGATCGATGCTGCTGTGGGTGACGGTGTTGTCGTTGGCCGGGGCAGCGATTGCGCTGTTTGAAAAACGACTTGATCAGCAGACTCTGGGCGCAGCGCTGTTCGCGCAGGCGCTGTTGGGGCTGGGCTTTTTTGCGTTCCTTTTGTTTTCCTCGAACCCGTTCGAACGGCTGGATCCTGCGCCGCCGACAGGGGCGGGGCTCAATCCGTTGTTGCAGGACATCGGCCTCGCCTTCCATCCGCCGACGCTTTACATCGGCTATGTCGGACTTTCGGTTGGCTTCTCCTTTGCTGTGGCGGCGTTGCTGACCGGCAAGGTCGGGCCGACATTTGCACGTGCGATGCGTCCCTGGGTGCTTCTGGCATGGATTTTCCTTACCATAGGGATCACCGCTGGCAGCTATTGGGCCTATTACGAACTGGGCTGGGGCGGCTGGTGGTTTTGGGACCCGGTCGAAAATGCTTCGCTGATGCCCTGGCTGGCGGCAACCGCTTTGCTGCACTCGGTCGCCGTGCTGGCGACACGCGACGCCTTGCGGGCATGGACCATCATGCTGGCGCTGGTGGCCTTTGCAATGGCGATGGCGGGGACTTTCCTAGTCCGCTCAGGCATCCTGACCAGCGTGCACGCATTTGCGGTCGATCCGGAACGTGGGGCGTTCATCCTTGGCCTGCTGGCAATCTATGTCGGCGGCGCTTTCGCGCTGTTCGGCTTGCGCATCGGCGTGGTGCGCGAGGGCAAAACCTTTGCCTTGCTCAGCCGCGAAGGGGCGATTGTTGGAAACAATATTTTCCTTTCCGTAATCCTCGCCATCGTCCTTGTCGGCACATTGTGGCCGCTGGCCGCAGAGGCGATGGGAGACAAGATTTCGGTCGGCCCGCCCTATTTCAACCAGACGACGGTGCCGATTGCATTGTTGCTCATGCTGCTGCTCATTGTCGGGCCGGTGCTGCGCTGGCGTGGGGACATGCTGTCGCGGCACAAATCATTGCTGTTGCCAGCGGTTGTTTTTGCCGGATCGGCAGTCGTCCTCTTCAGCACGCAAGCACAGGCAGGCGTCTGGCCGATTATGGCCTTGTCGCTGGCTATCGCCACGGCGGTCGGTTCCGTCCTGCCGCTGATCGGGCGTAACCTGTTGCGCACTCCGCTGCCGGTCTGGGGCATGGCGCTGGCGCATCTGGGCTTTGCTGTCTCCGTTGCCGGGATGGCCGCGGAATCGGGCTGGAAGGCGGAAAAACTGGCGGCCTTAAGTGTGGGAGACAGCGCCTCTGTTTCCGGATGGAACGTCAAACTGGCCGATGTTCGGCCGGTGGTTGGCGATAACTGGGTTGCGCTGGAAGGTCAGATGGAGGTGCGTCGCGGCGGCGATGCAACGGTGATGCTGCCCCAATCGCGGCAATTTTCCAATCCCAAACAGCAGACGACCGAGGCGGCCTTGCTAACGCGCTGGGACGGGCAGCTTTATGCCGTTATTGCTGCGCCTGCAGAAGGCGATGTGTCTGATCGCTGGCAGGTTCGCCTGTGGTGGAAGCCCTTTGTGACGCTAATCTGGTATGGCGGGCTGCTTATCGCGCTTGGCGGTTCGTTGGCGCTGATCGGGCGCATCGGCCTGTTCCGCCGGAAACGGGCACGCAGCAATCTTTGGAGCGGCGCATGAAAAAGAGCTGGCTGATCTGGGCACCGCTGACGCTGTTCGCCTTTCTTGGAGGGATTTTCCTCTACGGTCTGGTTGAACCGAAGGACGAATATGTCCGTTCGAAACTGGTTGGCCAGCCCTTGCCCGAATTTGCGCTGGCAGCCGCGACAGAAGGCGTCGAAGGGCTTTCAAACAAGGATTTTGCCGACGGCAAGCCGCGCATGCTCAACATCTTCGCCAGCTGGTGCTTGCCGTGCAAGGCAGAGGCCCCCTTTCTGGAGCAGATCAAGGAGGCCGGGGTGGAAATCCATGCCATCGCGATCAAGGATAAGCCTGAAGATGTTGCTGGCTTTCTTGCAGAACATGGAAACCCCTTTGCCCGCATCGGTGCAGATATGGACATGCTGATTCAGCTCAAGCTAGGCTCTTCGGGCGTGCCTGAAACCTATCTGATCGATGGCAAGGGGCGTATCATTCACCAGCATATCGGCGATATCCGCGCTGAACATGTCGCGCCGCTGCTCGAAAAGCTGAAGGAAGGGCAATGATGCGGTTGCTGTTCGCTCTTGCACTCGCGCTTTCGCCTCTGCCGCTGTTCGCGCAGGAAGGTGCGCCGCCGCCGCTTGCCAACCAGCAACTGGCCGATCCGGCGCAGGAGGCACGCGCGCTCGAACTGATGCAGCGGCTGCGCTGCATCCAGTGCCAGGGCCAGTCGATCCATGACAGCGATGCACCGATCGCCGAGGCAATGCGGCATGAAGTGCGCCAGCGGATCAAGGCGGGACAAAGCGAGGCCGAGATCGAAAGCTGGCTGATCGAACGGTACGGTGACTGGATCAGCTTTGCCCCGCCTGCGAGTGGAAGCGGGCTGGTGCTTTGGCTGTTGCCGGTCTTGTTGCTTGGTGGGGCAGCGCTGGTCGCGCGCGGTCGTTTCGGCAAGGACAAGGCATGAGCGGCTGGATCGTCATGACAGGGATGGGGCTTGCGTCGGCGCTGGCCATCCTCGCCTTTGTGAAGGGACGCCGACAATTATGGCAGCCGGTGATGGCCACAGTCATTCTCGCGATGGCGGGCTATGCGTGGCAGGGGCGCCCGGACTTGCCCACCGCTCCGGCGCAACCGATCGCGGCGGAACAGGGTGCTGCCGAAGCGCTGCTCAAGATGCGTAGCGACATGGACCAGAATTACGGCGTTGCGAAAATGTGGCTGGTCACAGCCGATGGCTTTGCCCGTGACGGCAGCTATGCGGCGGCTTCGGGCTATATTCAGGCGGGGTTGCGCGAACATCCCGAAAATGCCGACCTTTGGTCCGCGCTCGGTCTGGTGCTCATGCTGGCCGCTGACGGCGAACTGACACCGCCGGCAAAGCTTGCCTTTGGCAAGGCTCGCAAGCTGGCTCCAAACCTGCCAGCGCCGGACTATTTTGAAGGGTTGGCCGCTCTGTTTGACCGCAAACCGGATGTGACACTCGTCAAGTGGAAACAGCTTCTGCAGCGTGCGACTCCCAACGCCAAATGGCGCCCAGCGGTTGAGTCGCAACTTTCAGGGCTTGAGTCGCTGCTCGCAAGCGCGCAGCCAGCGCCTGGCGCCATTAAATAGCAAATAATAACAAATATTTATCTATGTCGAATTTACAACGATAGTGCGTTGTTTGGGCTATGATGCCGTGCTATCGGCGCGCGCTGCGTTCCGAAAGGGGCGAGAAAGCCGAACATTTCGCCTTTGGGGGGCGCATGGCAAATAGCGAAACCGAGATTTCCGAACAGCAGCAGGATCATGCAGGGCACGGTCACAAAAAGGCCTCGCTCTTCACGCTGTGCGTCGGCACCGTCGGCGTCGTTTTTGGTGATATTGGTACCAGCCCGATCTACGCCTTTCGCGAAACATTCGCCGGCCACCATCCGATCGAGCCCGATCCGATGCACATAACCGGCGTGCTCAGCCTCGTCTTCTGGTCGATGATGCTGGTGGTGACGTTCAAATATGTCTTCACCATCATGAAGGCCGACAACAAGGGTGAGGGGGGCAGTCTCGCTCTGCTCGCTCTGATCAGCCGCAAGACACAGGGCGAGAAATGGACGGCGCCGATCATCATGCTCGGTGTGTTCGCGACCGCGTTATTCTACGGCGATTCCATGATAACACCGGCGATGTCGGTGTTGTCGGCGACCGAGGGGCTCAATTATGTGCATCCCGGCTTCAAGGGCTGGGTCCTGCCAATCGCGCTGACCATTCTTGTAGGCCTGTTCGCGATACAGGCGCGGGGAACGGCCAAGGTCGGGGCGCTTTTTGGCCCGGTCATGGTCTTGTATTTCCTGACCCTTTCGGTGCTCGGCCTGACGCATCTGGTGAAGATGCCCGAGATCGTCCTGTACACGCTGAATCCGTGGAATGCGATAAACTTCTTCTACGTCGATGGGTTCAGGGCATTTGTGTCGCTGGGTGCGGTCGTTCTTGCAGTGACGGGCGCAGAGGCGCTCTACGCCGATATGGGGCATTTCGGACGGCGGCCGATCAAATTTTCCTGGCTCTGGTTCGTCCTGCCCGCCCTGATGCTCAACTATATGGGGCAGGGCGCGATGATCCTGTCGATGACCCCTGCAGAGGCACAGGCCGCGATCAAGGATCCCTTCTTCCTGATGCTGCCTGACGCCCTGCGTCTACCGATTGTCTTCCTCGTCATTCTTGCCACCATCATTGCCAGTCAGGCGGTGATTTCGGGTGCCTTCTCGCTGACCCAACAAGCTATCCAACTGGGCTTCATGCCGCGCTTGCGCATCCTGCACACCAGCGAGAGCGAGGCAGGCCAGATCTACATCCCGGCGATCAACTGGGGGTTGATGATCATGGTCATCGTCCTCGTTCTCTTCTTCCGTTCGTCAAGCAATCTTGCCGCCGCTTATGGCATCGCGGTGACGGGGGCGATGTTCATCGACACCTGCCTGATCACCGTTGTACTGCTCAGCCTGTGGCAATGGCCCAAATGGAAGGCGCTCCCGATCCTCGCCGTCTTTTTCATTGTCGACATCGCCTATTTCGGCGCCAATCTTCTCAAGGTGCCGCAGGGGGGCTATTTCCCGCTGTTGATCGGCCTCGCCATCTTTACATTGCTGACCACCTGGTCGCGCGGGCGCGCACTGATGCGCGAGCGCATGGCCGAAAGCACGATGCCGATGGAAATCTTCATCAAGTCAGCCAGTGGAAGCGCCCAGCGTGTGCCTGGAACCGCAATCTTCATGGCGTCGACCAGCGCAGGGGTGCCGTCAGCACTGCTGCACAACATCAAGCATAACCGCATCCTGCACGAACGGGTTATCATCCTGACCGTTGATATTGCGGAGATGCCGTTCGTCGACGAAAGCAAGCGGGCAAGCTGCAAGACATTGGGCGAGGGTTTCTACAGGGTTATCCTGCGCTATGGTTTCCTTGAGGAAACCGACGTGCCCGCAGCGCTCGCCACGGTTGATCTCTGCGGCCCACCGTTCGACATGATGCAGACCAGCTTCTTCCTGTCGCGGCAAACGCTGATCGCGTCCAAGGTGCCCGGCATGGCCATTTGGCGCGAAAAGGTTTTCGCCTGGATGCTGCGCAACGCGGCCAATGCGATGGAATTCTTCAAACTGCCGTCGAACCGCGTGGTCGAACTGGGCAGTCAGGTGGAAATTTAGTCCATATCGGAGCTTTACTTTAAAGCAGGTTGCTTCATTCTAAAAATACAACTAGAACAAACAAAGAACTAGGGAATCAGGAACTTTGGAACCAAGTCCTCCTCTGCTACTTTTGTTTGGTGTTCCGCAATCTGAAGTGCGAGCCAGGTTCGATGCTCTTGTCGCGGAAAGCCCGAATATATCGGTTGATCCACTTGGTTCGACCGAAAAATCCAGAACAACGATTGTTTTCGATGGCCTGACTTTTCTGTGCGACTGGAGCGTCAGGTTGGCGAATGCGTCTGGTTCGCGAAAGATTTTTTCGACGATCAGCGATGATATGGTCGGCAGCAAGATGGGGTTTGCGCTTCATCCGCATGTCAAAGAAGGCTTGCGGATACCGGAAATCGCTAAGGCTTTCCTCGCGCTTGGTGCATCGCTTGCGAAGCGACTGGGTGCGATTTCCGTCGTTTGGCAGCCCGCAGCCTTGCAGACCGACACCGATTATTTCGTCGAAGTTGTCGACTCCTATTCGTCGGGCGGCGTGTTTCCGGTTTTGCCGATCATCGATTTTGTGTTCGATGAAAATGGGCATATTTTGCGATCGAACGGTCTCGGCCTGCTATGTGGTCAGGAATTCGAACTGCAGTCAGATACCATGGATCGCCAGGATATGATCCGTCGGGCTATCCGTCTCGCGCATGACATGGCGACCAATGGCGCGGTAGCCGATGAACAAAATGTTCCCGATATCGATCCTGACAAGGTTATCCATCTGGCTCCGGGCGCTAGCGGGGCTTTGCTGCAATGTCGGGTCAAATCCAAAACGGGGCAAATTGTAACGCTTGGTTGATTGCTTTCTGTATCGCCGCCAATAGCATGGGCTGGGCAACAGGAAGGGCAATCGGGCATGCTATCGTTTCGTGAAGTGAAGAGACGCGTCAGGATTCCAGGCTTTCACTGTCACCACATCATTCCGATCGAAATTGTTGAGAAGGCCGCATTCAGCTCATTTTTCAGAAGAATAAATGGGCTGGGTTTTGACTTTAACGACTTCCACCAGAACGGCATGTACCTTCCTTGTACCGAAGAAAATGCGGCTGCCTTCCGGCTTCCGCTGCATCGGGGGCCGCATCCGGTTTACAATGAACTGGTAAGCGAATGTATCGCAGATCTGAGCGGGTTAGGCTGCGACAGCCAGTTGCCCGGGCTGCATCAACTGCAACTCGCATTGAAGGCTGCGCTCCGCAAGAACGAGGTTTCATTGCGTAAAGACAGGCGCAATCCGTTCATCCAGAGCGCGGATTTCGAGTCGATGGAAATTGCTGCCTACCGTCTATGGAACCTGATGCCTTCGGATTGATGCGCACACTGTTGCGTTTTTTGCTGGACGTTTGAAATTTTGTGTGAAACAGCGCGGGCACGATGAAAGTACGCTCGCTCTCGCTTCTTCTTCGACTTACGCGCCCTTAGGTGCGTGATTGCGTCCGGCTGCGCCCGGAACTGCCCGGCCTAAGGGTTACAACAAAACCATAACCGGAAACTGAGGTGCCATTGAGCGCCCGATATATTGAGAAGTAAGATGCTGAACGATCCCTCCCGCAAATACCGCCCGTTCCCGCAAATCGATTTGCCGAACCGGCAATGGCCCGACCGCACTATCGATAAGGCACCGCGCTGGCTTTCGACCGACCTGCGCGATGGCAACCAGGCGCTCATCGACCCGATGGGGGCAGAGAAGAAGAACCGCTTTTTTGATCTGTTGGTCAAGGTCGGGCTCAAGGAAATCGAGGTCGGCTTTCCTTCATCGGGCGCAACCGATTTCGATTTCATCCGGGATCTGGTCGATAGCGGTCGCGTTCCCGATGATGTTGCGATCCAGAGCCTGACGCAGTCGCGCCGCGACCTGATCGAAAAAACATTCGAGGCGATGGCAGGCACCAAGAAGGCAATCGTCCATCTCTACAATGCGGTGTCACCTGCATGGCGCAACATCGTTTTCAACCTCGATAAGCCCGGCGTGAAGGCGATTGCCATCGAGGGCGCGCAAATCCTGGCTGAGCAGGCGGCGAAATATCCGCAGACCGACTGGCATTTCGAATATTCGCCCGAGACTTTTTCAACCGCCGAACTCGATTTCAGCATCGAGGTGTGCGCAGCGGTGATGGAAATTCTGAAGCCGACGCCTGAAAAGCCGATCATCTTCAACCTGCCAGCGACCGTCGAGGCGGCGCTGCCCAATATCTATGCCGACCAGATCGAATATTTCGGGCGGCACATCCCCAATCGCGATGCGGTGGTGATCAGCCTGCACACCCATAACGATCGCGGCACCGGCATTGCAGCGACCGAACTTGGCTTGCTGGCCGGGGCGGATCGCGTTGAAGGTTGCCTGTTCGGCAATGGCGAACGGACGGGCAATGTCGATTTGGTCACCGTCGCGCTCAACATGTATACACAGGGGCTGCATCCGGGTCTGGACTTTTCGGATATCGACGAAGTCATCCAGACGGTGGAATATTGCAACCAGCTGCCCATCCATCCCCGTCATCCTTATGCTGGCGAACTGGTGTTCACCGCCTTCTCGGGGAGCCACCAGGACGCGATCAAAAAGGGCTTTTCCTATCAGGCGAAGCGTAACGACGAGCTATGGGAGATTCCTTATCTTCCAATCGATCCCGCCGATCTGGGACGCAGTTATGAAGCGGTCATTCGCGTCAATTCGCAGTCGGGCAAGGGCGGTGTCGCCTGGGTGCTCGAACAGGATTATGGCCTGAAGCTGCCGAAGAAGATGCAGGCCGATTTCTCGCGTACCGTGCAGGAGTTGTCCGACACGACAGGCCGCGAACTGACATCGACCGACATCTGGGGCGCATTTCAGGATCGCTATTTCATCGCCACATCGGGCCGTTTCGAACTGTTCGATTATGCCGAAAACCATTCGGGCACCGATCGGATTTTCGTCGGAAAGTTGAAAGTCGACGGCGAGTTTCGCAGTCTTTCGGGGCGTGGCAATGGCCTGATGTCGAGTGTGATTGCGGCGCTGACCGACCATGGCGGACCCGAAATGGACATTGTCGATTACAGCGAACATGCGATAGGCCATGGTGCGGGCGCCCAGGCAGCAGCCTATGTCGAATGCCGCACAGCGGATGGCCGCAGCCTCTTTGGTGTCGGTATCGACACCGATGTCGCTACAGCAACCGTGCGTGCGCTGCTAAGTGCAGCAAACGGCATTTGACAAGGGCAAGGCGTTGCGCTCTTAACGGCTTAATTACGCGATTAAGCATTGGGAGTAGTTGATGTCCTTGCCTGCCATTTTTGACAAACTTCGCTTGCCGGTCATCGGTTCCCCGTTGTTCATCGTATCGGGGCCGGAACTGGTGATCGCGCAGTGCAAGGCGGGTGTTGTTGGCAGTTTTCCAGCACTCAACGCGCGTCCGGCCAGCCAGTTCGATGAATGGCTGCATCAGATCACCGAGGAACTGGCGGCGCATAATCGCGACAACCCGGATCGCCCTGCGGCGCCTTATGCCGTCAACCAGATTGTCCACCGTTCAAACAACCGGTTGGAAGAAGATATTTCGATCTGCGCCAAATGGCAGGTGCCAGTGACCATCACCTCGCTTGGCGCGCGTGAGGATCTGAACCAGGCGGTGCATGGCTGGGGCGGTATCACCCTGCACGACGTGATCGATGACCGTTTTGCTCGCAAGGCCATCGAAAAGGGTGCTGACGGCCTGATCCCGGTGGCCGCTGGTGCTGGCGGCCATGCCGGGACTACTTCGCCCTTTGCGCTGATGCAGGAAATCCGCGAATGGTTTGACGGGCCGGTCGCGCTGTCCGGTTCGATCGCGCATGGCCAGTCGATTTTGGCCGCGCAGGCCATGGGGGCGGATTTCGCCTATATCGGCAGCGCCTTCATCGCGACCAAGGAAGCCAATGCGGTGGAAGGCTACAAGGAGAATATTGTCGAAGCGAAAGCCAGCGACATTGTCTATTCAGACCTGTTCACCGGCGTTCATGGCAATTACCTGCGCCAGTCCATCGTGAAGGCGGGTATGGACCCGGACAACCTTCCCAAGGGCGACATCAGCACGATGAACTTCGGCTCGGGCGGCAATACCGAGGCCAAGGCCTGGAAAGACATCTGGGGTTCAGGCCAAGGGATCGGCGCCGTCAAGGAAGTCCAGTCCGTGGCTGACATGGTTGAGCGGCTCGAACGTGAATATCGCGCGGCCAAGGAACGGCTGGACGGAATCTACCGCAAGGGATGGTGATTCACAGCACCCCTGCATCCGCAGGGGCACGCATTAACCTTCCTTTTCGAACGCGACGCTGATCCGCAATTTAACGTCGTCACCGACCATCGGAACATATTTGGTCATGTCCCATTCGCTGCGTTTGATGGTCGTGGCGGCGTGGAAGCCGATGGTGGCTTTTTTGCTCATCGGGTTATTGCCAGCGCCTTCAAAGCGGGCTTCGAGTTCGACTGGCTTGGTAACGCCCAGCATCGTCAGATCGCCCTTGATCGTGGCTTTCTGCCCGTCAACGGTGACGCCGGTCGAGACAAAGCGCGCGCTATCGAATTTTGCGATGTCGAAGAAATCGGCGGTCTTCAGATGATCGGTGAGGCCCTGGCTGGAGGTTGCGACTGACGCAATCGGAATGGTCACATCCACTTTTGAAGCGGCGAGATTGGCAGGATCAATCTGCAACGTTCCCTTTGCGTCGCCAAACAGGCCAAAATAATCGTTGAAGCCAAAATGGTTGACCTGCCAGTTGACCTGGGTGTGTCTGCTATCGACAATATAGGTTCCGGAAGCCACGCGTGCCGCATCGGCAACGCCCGGCAGCTGCGGAGCGGCATCCTGTTGAGCCAGCAACGGTGCAGCAACGATGAGGGGGAGGGCAATCAGGAACTTGCGCATTTTAGGCTCCAACTGAAAAGGGGATGAGGCATTTGTTGCCTCATCCCCTTGAAAGTCAACCGCAATGCGGCAAAGCGCTCAGTTCCTGGCTTTGTCGACCAGCTTGTTCTTTGCGATCCAGGGCATCATCGCGCGCAGACGAGCGCCGGTTTCCTCGATCGGGTGGGCTGCCGCAGCCTTGCGGGCGGCTTTCAGTTCGGGCTGGCCTGCGCGGTTGTCGAGGACGAAATTCTTGACGAAGCGACCCGACTGGATGTCCTCAAGAACCCGCTTCATTTCCCACTTGGTTTCTTCGGTGATGATGCGCGGGCCGGTGGTGATGTCGCCATATTCTGCGGTATTCGAGATCGAATAGCGCATATTGGCGATGCCGCCTTCATAGAGCAGGTCGACGATCAGCTTGGTTTCGTGTAGGCATTCGAAATAGGCCATTTCGGGGGCATAGCCCGCCTCGACCAGCGTTTCGAACCCGGCCTGGATCAGGTGGGTGATTCCGCCACAAAGCACGGCCTGCTCACCGAACAGGTCGGTTTCGCATTCCTCGCGGAAATTGGTCTCGATGATGCCCGAACGACCGCCGCCTACGGCGCTGGCATAGGCAAGCGCAACGTCGTGCGCATTGCCCGATACATCCTTGTCGACTGCGATCAGGCAGGGCACGCCTCCGCCCTTCTGATATTCGCTGCGCACTGTGTGGCCGGGGCCCTTGGGTGCGATCATGATGACGTCGAGATCAGCACGCGGTTCGATCAGGCCGAAATGGACGTTGAGACCGTGGGCAAAAGCGAGCGCAGCGCCCTGCTTCATATTGGCGTGCAGATCGTCGGCATAGATTGCTGCCTGATGCTCATCAGGGGCAAGGATCATCACGACATCGGCCCAGGCAGCCGCTTCGGCGTTTGACAGCACCTTGAAGCCAGCGCCTTCGGCCTTTGCCGCAGTAGCCGAACCTGGGCGGAGTGCGATGGCCACATCCTTCACGCCGCTGTCGCGCAGATTCTGCGCATGGGCGTGCCCCTGGCTGCCATAGCCTACGATGGCGACCTTCTTGTCCTTGATCAGGCCCAGATCGCAGTCTGCGTCGTAATACACCTTCATGATATTCGCTTTCCTCAAATTTTCGTCATGCTGAACTTGTTTCAGCATGACGCATTGTCGTTTGTTATCCCGAAACAAGTTCGGGATGACGATGAAATTGGGTTTAACTCGCCTCCGAGCCGCGCATCAGCCCGACTATGCCGGTGCGACCAACTTCGACCAGCCCCAGTTCGCGCATCAGCGCAACAAAGGTGTCAATCTTGTCCGGCCCGCCGGTAATCTCGAAAATGAAGCTGGAAACCGTCGCATCGATTACGCGCGCGCGGTAAATATCGGCAAGGCGCATGGCCTCCACCCGCTTCTCACCCGCACCCGAAACCTTGACCAGCGCCAGTTCGCGCTCGACATGCGGACCGGCGTCGGTCAGGTCGGTAACCTTGTGCACCGGCACCAGCCGTTCGCACTGCGCGATAATCTGGTCGATGACCTCGGGCGGGCCCTTGGTGACGATGGTGATCCGGCTGATCGCATGGTCTTCCGAAATGTCGGCAACGGTCAGGCTGTCGATATTATAGCCGCGTGCGGTAAACATGCCTGCAATGCGCGCGAGCGTACCCGCTTCATTGTCGACAGTGAGCGTCAGCACGTGCCGCTCGGCAAATTCTTCCTTGATATGCATATCTTACACCAGCGCCTTCGCTTCGTCGTCCATCGTGCCCGAAACCTCGTCCGAATGCAGGATCATTTCGGTGTGGGCTGCGCCGCTGGGAATCATCGGGAAGCAGTTTGCCTCCTTCGCAACGCGGCAATCGAACATCACCGGGCCGTCAAAGCTGAGCATTTCGGCAATCGCATCGTCGAGCTTTGCCGGGTCATCGCAACGAATGCCTTTCCAGCCATAGGCCTCGGCAAGCGCGACAAAATCGGGCAGGCTATCCGAATAGCTGTTCGAATAGCGGCTTTCATAGGTCAGTTGCTGCCATTGGCGCACCATCCCCATCCATTCATTGTTGAGGATGAAAACCTTGACCGGCAGGCGATACTGGCTGGCAGTGCCCATTTCCTGAATATTCATCTGGATTGAGGCTTCGCCAGCAATATCGATGACAAGCGTGTCCGGATTACCCATCTGCGCGCCGATGGCTGCGGGCAGGCCATAGCCCATTGTGCCAAGGCCGCCGCTGGTCAGCCATTTGTTCGGTGCATCGAAATGGAAATGCTGCGCCGCCCACATCTGGTGCTGGCCAACCTCGGTGGTGATCACCGGGTTCTTGTCCCTGGTCAGTTCGTAGAGCCGCTCAATCGCATATTGCGGCATGATTTCGGATTGGCTTGCCGGATAGTTGAGCGAACCAACCGAGCGCCAGCCCTTGATACGGGCCCACCATTCGTCAAGCTTTTGCGCTTGCAGCTTGCGGCTGTTCCAGATGGTGATCATCTGCCGGATCGCCTTGCCGACATCGGCGACGATGGGCAGGTCGACGCGGACGGTCTTGTTGATCGAACTGCGGTCGATGTCGATGTGCACCTTGGTGCTGTTCGGCGAAAAGGCATCGAGCCTGCCGGTGACACGGTCGTCGAAGCGTGCGCCAAGGCAGAGCATGACGTCGCACTGGTTCATCGCCATATTGGCTTCATAGGTGCCGTGCATGCCGAGCATGCCGAGCCAGGCGGGATCCGACGCCGGAAAGGCACCGAGCCCCATCAGCGTCGAGGTGACAGGAGCGCCGCTCAGAGCGGCGAGTTCGCGCAGCGCTGCACTGGCGTCCGGGCCTGAGTTGATGATGCCACCACCGGTATAGAGGATCGGTGCCTTGGCCTTGGCGAGCAGTTCGACCGCCTGCGTAATCGCTGCAAAGTCGGCTTCGCCTGCCGGAACATAGCGTTTTGCAGCGTTGCTGCCATGGCGATCAAATTCCGCTGTGGCGACCTGAACATTTTTCGGGATGTCGATGACGACCGGGCCGGGGCGGCCCTGGGTGGCGATATGAAATGCCTCTGCGACGACTGCGCCCAGTTCGGCCGGATCCTTCACCAGATAATTATGCTTGGTGCAGTGGCGGGTGATGCCGATGGTGTCGGCTTCCTGAAAGGCATCTGATCCGATCAGGTTGGTGGCGACCTGCCCGGTCAGGCAGATCATCGGGATCGAATCCATGAAGGCATCGGCGATACCGGTGACGGCATTGGTGGCGCCGGGACCGGAGGTGACGAGGACGACGCCGGGTTTGCCGGTCGAACGGGCATAGCCTTCCGCCGCATGTGCTGCACCGGCTTCATGCCGGACAAGCACGTGGCGGATCTTGGGATGCTGGAAAAGCGCATCGTAAATCGGCAGCACAGCGCCGCCGGGATAGCCGAAAACGGTGTCCACACCCTGGGCGAGCAGGGCTTCGATCAATATGTCTGCGCCGGATTTTTCGGCCACTTTACTTTCCTTCATCCAGAAGAACCTGACCTATGTTGCGGCGCAACACAGATGGCAAGAGCGCGCTCGTTACGGATTAGAATATGGCATGTCAACCATTAAAAATGAAATAATCTTTCAATTTCATCGAATAGTGAGTCATTATATGCCTTATCCCAGCGTGGCCAGCCTTTGGGTGGCTGGTTGCGGAACCATGTATATTGCCGCTTGGCATATTGGCGGGTGGCGGCCTGCCCGCGGGCAATGGCTTCGGCACGGTCAATCTCTCCGAGCAGCATGGCCGAAATTTCGGGAACGCCGATGGCGCGCAGCACCGGCGCATCGGGCGGCAGGTCAAGCGCGAGCAGGGCCCGCACTTCTTCAACCGCGCCTTGCTCCATCATCGTCTCAAAACGCCGGTCGCATCGTTCGTGCAGCCAGTCGCGCGGAGGCAGAAGAATGAGCGGGTGCAATTCAACCTCGCTGCCAATCCCGCCCTCGCGCAACTTCCGCCATTCGATGACCGTCTTTCCGGTCGAGCGGATCACTTCGAGTGCGCGCTTGATGCGACTGTCGTCATTGGGAGCGATGGCAGCCGCGCTGGCGGCATCTTCCTTTGCCAGCGCTTCGAACGCGGTAGGCGTCGGCAGCGCGCGAACCGCCCCGCGCACTTCCGGGTCAATCTCCGGGATCGGTGCGATGCCATCCAGCAGGGTGCGCAGATAAAGGCCGGTGCCGCCCACGAGCACGGGCAGGCGGCCCTCGTCCCACGCCGCTGCAATTTCGCGTTTCGCATCCTGCGCCCAGCGAGCGGCAGAGCAGGCCTCGCGCCCGTCCAGATAGCCGAACAGGCGGTGCGGAGCCGATGCCATTTCCTCCGCACTCGGTTGCGCGCTCAGGATCGGCAGATGCGCATAGACCTGTGCGCTGTCGGCGTTGATAATCGTCGCCGGACGGGTTTGGGCAAGCCGCAATGCCAATGCAGTCTTGCCGCTGGCCGTGGGACCAGCAATAAGCGCCACTCTTTTTTGCGGATTCGTCATGACTTCAGCTTCTTCCACAAATATCGCCACACTGATAGCCGCAGATCGCCTTGAAACCGGTGTGGTTTCAGAAGCAGAGGACCGGCTGCGCGGTGCCGGGGCCGAACCGGCAGGTCATCATTGGCTCGAAACCGGCAAGGCAATCGATATCGCTTTTGCCGGAGACATTGCGGCTGTGCGCGCAGCATTGCGACCGCTCGAAAATCAGGCAGACCTTGTCGTGCAACCCTCGGCAAATCGCCGCAAGATGCTGCTCGTTTCGGATATGGACAGCACCATCATCACCATCGAGTGCATAGATGAGCTGGCTGACTATGCGGGGATCAAGGCGGAGATTGCGGAGATCACCGAACGCGCGATGCAGGGCGAACTCGATTTCGAAGGTGCACTGCGGGCCCGAGTCGCTTTGCTGAAAGGACTACACCGCGATACCATCCGCCAATGTATCGATGAACGCGTCCGCCTGACGCCGGGTGCCGACATTTTGCTGAAAACGATGCGCGGCTGGGGCGCGCATGGCCTGCTGGTTTCAGGCGGCTTTACCGATTTCGTTGCGGCGGTTGTCGAGATGGCCGGTTTCGACAGCATGGCTGCCAACCGGCTGGGCATTTCGGGCGACTATCTCGACGGCACGGTCAATGGCGATGTCGTCGATGCCCGCGAAAAAGCGCTTCAATTGCAGCGCGCCCGGCAGCGGCTGGGTATTTCGGCCGATCTGGTGCTCGCAGCGGGCGACGGCGCGAATGACATATTGATGGTCGAAGCCGCGATTGCCGGTGGCGGCATTGGCGCTGCCTATCATGCAAAACCGGCGCTGGCGGAAAAGGCGAATTTTGCCATCCGCCATAACGACCTGACGGCATTGCTCTTTGCCCAGGGTGTTGTCCGAAGCGATTGGGCCGCTGCGGCTTGAAACACCAGTGCTTGCGTGTCAGGATGGATCGACCAAAATGGAGTGCAAAATGCGATATCTTCCCCTGATTGCCGTTACGCTGGTTGCAGGCTGTTCGACGCCGCAGACCGCGGAAAGCGTTGCCGTTTCCGAAGTTGTTTTGGCAAAACTGGCCCGAGACAATGGCAGCGATGCCGGAGTGGCAACGCTATCGCAACGCAGCGACGGGTTCTGGCTTGAAGTCACGGCAACCGGGCTGGCACCGGGGGAATATGGCATTCATCTGCATGCCGTCGGCAAATGCGACGCACCCGATTTCACCTCGGCCGGTGGGCATTGGAACCCGGCGGCGAAACAGCATGGCTTTGACAATCCCATGGGCACCCATGGCGGCGATCTGCGCAATCTGGTGGCCATTGACGGGATCGGCGCAACGCTTGCCAAGCTGCCGGGAACGATTGCAGACGCGCTCGATGCAGACGGGCTGGCGCTCGTGATCCACGAAAAGCCGGACGACTATAAATCCGACCCCAGCGGCAATAGCGGGAAACGGGTTATCTGCGGGGTGTTTGCGAAGGACTAGCCGAGTTTGTCGGCGTAGAGCAGCGAACCGGGGGCAAGTCGCGAAAGGACTTGCCCGATATCGTCGAACGAAAAGGCGAAGCAGCCCTGGCTGCGCCCGACCTTGCCCTGCGTTGCAACCATCGACTGGCTGACATAGCGGGCAGGGTGGATAACGATCGCGCGGTTTTCGGCCTGGTCGTTTTCGGGATCGAGACCGATCAGGCGGCGCGACGCGCCATATTTGCCATAATAGGTTTCCCCGATCAGATAGGCACCTGCGGAGGTCGCTTCCGAACCCGGGACGTTGGAAAATTGCTGCAACCGACCGCTATGCGTACGGTCGGAGCCAATACCGTGCGACACCAGAAGCGTCGTGTTGCTGCCATCAAGCATGTTGAACAGGTGAAAACGCGGCAGGCCCGAGGGCTGCGAAAAATCGGCAATGGCCAGCAAGTCGCGGCTGAATATCTTGTCGCCATGTTTGGCAAGCGCCGCACCTGCACGTGCGAGCAGGCGTGGATCAAGTTCGACCGCATTCATCGATTGCGCGCGCGCGCCTGCAAGCGGGAGCGATGCACAGGCAAGCCCGGCGCCCGCCAACGCGGCATGTTGCATGAAATGACGACGGCCCAGCTCTCTCATTTCCTGAAAGCTAAGCGACATCATTTAAGAATTGAAGGAGAGAGGGTGCGCTTTAACGCAAATTTCCGGCATTTCGCCTTGCCTGTCGCTGCAAAGGACATTTGCCTTTTCCGTCAATTGGTCGCAAATGGGGCTGGAATTGCGCCGATACCAATTGATTTTGGGAGTAATTTTCCGCATATCTCTACCACTTTCGTAATATTGTGAAGCAACAGGGATAAATGATGTTTGTGTTGAAGACGCGCGGAGTGGCTTTGGGCGCTCTTGGTTTGATGCTGGCCGTGCCTGCAGCGGCGCAAACGCCTGCCGCCCAGGCACCGGTTGCGCAGGATCCGGCGGCCCAGCAGGCGCCGACCGCCGAACCGGCGCCTGCACAGCCCGACCCTGCTGTATCCCCCGCCGTTGAACCGGTTCCGGCGCCGCCAGTCGTTCCGACTCCCGAGCCTGAGCCGAGGCCCGAGCCCAAAGCTGTAAAAAAGGGCCCGCCTGACAGCCTGAAGCCCGGCCAATTCGTATGGGAGAGCCGGGACGCTTATGCGAACCCGCTGCGCATGGTGATCGTGCTCGACATTCAGCGCATGTATGTGTTCGATGGTGACAGCCTGGTTGGCTTCACCACGGTTTCGACGGGCAAGAAGGGCAAGGAAACACCGACCGGCGTATTCAAAATCCTGCAGAAGAAAATCTATCACGAATCGAACCTCTATGCGAACGCGCCTATGCCGTTCATGCAGCGGCTGACCTGGGACGGGATTGCGCTCCATGCAGGTCACAATCCGGGCTATCCCGCATCGCACGGCTGTATCCGCTTGCCTAAAACTTTCGCCAAATCGCTTTATGATGCCACGATGATGGACGGTGAGGTCGTTATCCTCGACAGCCTGAGCAAGCCGAGGCCCAAGCCGCAGCCTGTGCCAGTAGCCCCGGTAGACCCCGTTCCTGTCCCGCCCGAACAGCCGACTCCGACCTCTCCGCTGACCATCAATTGATCGCCTACTTGCTGTCTTGCTTTCCGTAACGGCAAGACTGGTTGACGTTTACGCTAACGTAAACTAATGTCGCTGTCGCCTCCAAGGGAGTAGGTGCCGCGGCGATGAACAATATATTGGGTAATGGGAAACCGGCTGACGCCACGATCGAGACGCCAGATGCGCTTGGTCGTGAAAGCTATACGATTTCCGATCTGTCTGCCGAATTCGATGTGACGGCCCGTGCGCTGCGCTTCTACGAAGATCAGGGGCTGATTTCACCTGAGCGGCAGGGGCTGGCACGTATCTATTCTAAACGCGATCGCGCGCGTCTGGCGTGGATATTGCGTGCGAAGCGGGTGGGGTTCAGCCTTGCCGAAATCCGCGAAATGATAGACCTTTACGATCTGGACGATAACCGCAACGTCCAGCGCCGCGTTACCATCCAGAAATGTCGCGAACGGGCAGAATTGCTGAAAAAGCAGCGCCAGGATCTCGATAGCGCCATTGCCGAGCTGAATGATTTTGTCGCCTTGGTCGAACGGGTCGAGGCAGAGGAAAACAAGGCAGCCTGAACTGCCCTAACTTGAAACACAGAGGACGTTATGCCGCAATATAAAGCGCCGGTGCGCGACACGCTTTTCATTCTCAACGAAGTGCTGGGCATTGACAAATATGCCAATCTGCCGGGCTTTGAAAATGCCAGTGCCGATATGGTTGAGGCCATCCTGACCGAGGGGGCGAAGTTCGTAGAGAACGAACTCTTTCCTTTGAATACCGTCGGCGACAAGCAGGGCTGCACCCGCCACGCGGATGGATCGGTGACCACGCCCGAGGGATTCAGGGAAGCCTATAAGGCCTATTGCGAGGCGGGCTGGGGCACGCTTTCGGCGCCGGTCGAATATGGCGGGCAGGGGATGCCGCACATCCTTTCGATGGCGTTCGAGGAATATATGGCAAGCTCGAACATGGCCTTTGCCATGTATCCGGGGCTGACCCACGGCGCAGCTTCGGCCATTCTGGTAAAGGGCAGCGATGAGTTGAAGGCGATTTACGCGCCCAACATGATCAGCGGCAAATGGACCGGTACGATGAACCTGACCGAGCCGCATTCCGGCACCGATCTGGGCCTGATCCGCACAAAGGCGGTGCCCAATGGCGACGGCACTTATGCAATCACCGGAACCAAGATTTTCATCTCGTCGGGCGACCATGATCTGGCGGAAAATATTGTCCATCTGGTGCTCGCAAAAACACCCGATGCGCCTGACAATGTGAAGGGCATTTCGCTGTTCATCGTGCCCAAATTCCTTGTGAACGAAGACGGATCGCTCGGCGCGCGCAACCCGCTGGCTTGCGGTTCGCTCGAACACAAGATGGGCATTCACGGCAACGCGACCTGCGTGATGAACTATGACGGGGCAACCGGCTATCTGGTCGGCGAGGAGAATAAGGGCCTCGCCGCGATGTTCATCATGATGAATATTGCCCGCCTGGGTGTGGGGCAGCAGGGATTGGGTGTCGCCGAAGTCGCCTACCAGAATGCCGTGCAATATGCGCATGATCGTCGCCAGGGCCGTGCGCTGACCGGGCCGCAGGACGTGAACGAGAAAGCCGACACGCTGTTCGTTCACCCCGACATCCGCCGCATGCTGATGGATGCCAAGGCGTTCACCGAAGCGATGCGGGCATTGTGCCTCAACGGAGCGCTGTTGGCCGACATTATCCATAGCGGCCAGACCGACGAAGAACGGACCGCGGCAGACGACCTGCTCTCGCTGCTGACCCCTGTCATCAAGGGCTATGGCACCGACAAGGGCTATGAAGTTGCGACCAATGCGCAGCAGGTCTTTGGCGGCCATGGCTATGTCGGCGAATGGGGCATGGAACAATATGTCCGCGATGCCCGGATCACGATGATCTACGAAGGCGCCAATGGTGTGCAGGCGATGGACCTTGTAGGTCGAAAGCTGGCGCAGAATGGCGGGCGTGCGGTGCAGGCCTTGTTCAAGCTGGTCGATGACGAATGCGCCGCGGCCAAGGGCAGCAAACTCGAAGATTTCGGCTCCCGCCTCGAAAAGGCCAATGGCGAACTGAAGGCGGCGACGATGTGGTTCATGCAGAACGGCATGGCCAATCCGAACAATGTCGGCGCGGGTGCGCATCACTATATGCACATCATGGGCATTGTCGCACTTGGCCTGCAATGGTTGCGCATGGCGACCGCCGCGCAGGCCGCGCTCGACGCTGGAACGGGCAATGCTGCATTCTACGAAACCAAGCTGGTCACTGCGCGCTATTTTGCCGAGCGCTTCATCCCCGATTGCGGCGCGCTGCGGCGCAAGATCGAGGCGGGCAGCGAAGCCATGATGGCGCTGGAGCCGGAGATGTTCGCGGTAGCCTGATATGGCAGAAACGCCATCTGCCGAGATTGCCCCTGTCGTCAAAGTGGGGCGCAATTGCTGGCGGATTGCCCGCGCGAACCGTGTTTCTGTTGTGGTCGACGCCGCCGATTATTTTCACTTTGTACGCGAATTGTGCGAGGGCGCGCAGTATCTGCTGCTCTTTATCGGCTGGGATTTCGACTCGCGCATTTCGCTCGAGCCCGGCGATCGCAGCCGTCGTGCTCGCCTGTCCGGCTTCTTTCTGCGGCTCGCCCGCCGCAATCCGCGCCGCCGCATCGCCATTCTAAAATGGCGGTTCGGCGCGCTCAAACAGTTTCTGATCCCATCCAGCGCATGGACGCTGGCCCGCTGGGCGACGACGCGCGCTATCGAGTTCAAGTTCGACGGCGCGCATCCGGCCGGATGCAGCCACCACCAGAAGATCGTCATCGTCGACGATTGTCTGGCGGTGTGCGGGGGTATCGACCTGGCATCGGGGCGCTGGGATACGCCCGTCCATCTGGACGACGATCCCAAACGCCTGCTTCCTAATGGCCAGCCGCACGCGCCCTGGCATGACATCACGATGCTGATGGGCGGGGATGTTGCAGGCGCGCTGGGCGAGTTGGCACGTGACCGCTGGGCGATTGCGGGCGGTAAGCCGCTCCCCACGGTGCGCGAAGTCGAACCGCAATGGCCGGACGATGTGCCTGTGCTGTTCGAAAATGTCGATCTCGCCATCGCCCGCACCCGCGCGTCTTATGGCGAAATGCAGGAGGTGCGCGAGATTGAGGCGCTCTATCTGGACATGATCGCAGCGGCGCAGCGCTTCATTTATATCGAAAACCAGTACCTCACCTCTGCCAAGATTGCTGCCGCAATTGCGGCACGCATGGGAGAGGATGCTCCCCCCGATATCGTCGTGGTGATGCCGCGCTCTGCAGAAGGCTGGCTTGAGCAGATAGCGATGGATGCGGCGCGGGTGCAACTGGCACGCGCAATCGGTAAAGTCGACAAGGGGGATAGGTTCCGCATTTACGTGCCGGTTACGAAAGGCGGGGCTGATATTTACGTCCATGCAAAGCTGATGATTGTCGACGACCGGATTTTGCGGATCGGCTCGGCAAATCTCAACAACCGCTCGCTGGGGCTGGATAGCGAATGCGACATGGTGCTCGATTGTGCGCTGCCGGCAAACAAGGGGGCGGAAAAAGCCGTCGCCGCACTGCGGACGCGCCTGCTGGCAGAGCATCTGGATGTTGATGAAGCGCTGGTCGCGGCACAGATGGAAAAATGCGGCTCGCTAGTCGACACGGTCGAGGCGTTGCGCGGGGAGGGCAAGACGCTCGAATTGCTCGATCTTGAAAAGCCGGGGCCGCTGGACAAGCTGATTGCCGAAAACGAACTGCTTGATCCCGAACATGCGGAGGGATTTTTCGAACCATTGCAGCAGCGCGGATTGCGCAAACGCTGGCGCGAGGGCCGCGCGCGTATTGCCAATAGGCTGGGCTGACGAAGCGCGACGAGCCGTTAGGCTGCATCCAGCGCGCGACCGGTGGAGTGCGACGGACGGTTAGGCTTTTGGAGCGCACCGGTCAGCGATTGTGGCTAGCCAAGGCAAGGCAATGATAGAAAAGTCCAATGCGACAGGGGGTTGTGCATATGAGGAGCAACCGATGTCAATTACCCGGAAATGGTCGCAAAGTCCGGTCGCATGGGCCGCCGCACTGGCGCTTATCCTGCCTTTCGCCCTGGGAACGGTGCACGCCGCCGAACCTGCCAAGCCCGCCAAGCCAGCTGCTTCCGCCGAAGCACCTGTTCCTCCACCAACCATTGACAGCAATGGCGATGGAAAGCCGGATGCCTGGGATCGCGATGGCAACGGAAAAGCTGACGCCTGGGATACCAATGGCGATGCAAAGCCCGACCTGTTCGACAATGATGGCGACGGCAAGCCCGACGCAGATCGCTGACCCTATTCGGCCCGTAGGTCGCATAGGGTCGGGCCGGAGCCGGGGCGGAGCCGTCCGCCCCGGTACATTTTATTCAACCGGCAGGAAATCCGGTACCGACAGGTAGCGCTCGCCGGTATCATAGTTGAAACCCAGCACGCGGCTGCCCGCCGGTAGCTCCTTCAGTTTCTGGGCAATTGCGGCCAATGTGGCACCCGAAGAAATGCCGACAAGCATGCCTTCCTCGCGCGCGGCGCGGCGCGCCATTTCCTTGGCATCTTCCGGGTCGACCTGAATCACCCCGTCGATCAGCTGGGTATGGAGGTTTGTCGGAATGAAACCTGCACCAATGCCCTGGATCGGGTGCGGGCCGGGTTGACCGCCGCTGATGACCGGCGACAGGGTAGGTTCGACGGCGTAAACCTTCAGATTGGGCCAGGCCGCTTTCAAAACCTGCGCGCATCCAGTGATATGCCCGCCGGTGCCGACACCCGTGATCAGCGCGTCGATCGGGTTGTCCTTGAAATCGGCGAGGATTTCCGGCCCGGTAGTGTGCACATGCACGTCGATATTGGCGGGGTTTTCAAACTGCTGCGGCATCCAGCTATTGGGTGTGCTCTCGATAAGTTCGATCGCGCGCTCGATGGCGCCTTTCATGCCCTTTTCGCGCGGCGTCAGATCGAAAGTCGCGCCATAGGCGAGCATCAGGCGGCGACGTTCAATCGACATGCTTTCAGGCATGACAAGGATGAGCTTATAGCCCTTGACCGCGGCGACCATCGCAAGGCCAACGCCGGTATTGCCGCTGGTCGGCTCGATAATCGTGCCTCCCGGTTTCAGGCTGCCATCCTTTTCCGCCGCCTCGATCATCGCAAGACCGATACGATCCTTGATAGATCCGCCAGGGTTCGACCGTTCGGATTTTACCCAGACTTCGGCATCGCCGAACATCCGCTGAAGTCGGATATGCGCGCTGTTGCCGATGGTTTCGAGGATCGAATTGGCCTTCATGTCGGATGTTTTCCTTCGATTGTTGCTGTTATTTGATAGGCTTGTTTTTGCCGCAGTCGCTCGATCAGCGCGGTCTTGCCTGCTTCCTCACGTCTGTGCTCCGCCTGGGATAGTAAGCTGCGCAGCAGATAGAGTCCATAAGGCCAGTCGCCGATTCCGGAGGCCGCGTTGATATGCCCGAACGGCCCGGCGTTCACGAACCGCGCGCCCCACCGGCGCGCCAGCTTTCCCGCATGTCGCAGCGAGCAGTAAGGATCATTTTCGCTGCCGACGAGAACGGTCGGGAAGGGAAGCGCGAAGCGGGGGGCGGGTGCAAAATTGGCGAGCCGCGAGTCCATCGGGCAATTGTCGACGCTGGGCGGCGCGACCAGCAAGACACCCACTATGTCATGCTTTTCGGCATACGGTTCCTGCGAGGCCCACCACGCGACAGCGAGGCAGCCCAGACTATGTGCGACAAGGATCTTCGGCCCTTGCGTCGACGCGATGGCAATGCCCAGATTTGTCGTCCAGCTTGTGCGACGCGGCGATGACCATGCGCCCAGTTCCACGCGCGAGGCGTTGGGCAACTGGCGTTCCCAATGGCTTTGCCAATGATCGGGGCCGCTATTGTTGAGCCCGGGGATGATCAGGATTGCGGGGTCGGTTGATGTCATATTTCGGCTCCTTCCGGTTGGGGATCAGATGGGCCGTTGGTAACGGGTGATGCCGGTTTATATTCAACCAAATGAGTAGACAATAAACTTTGCGTTGAAACGCGCAAACCTGTCGTTGATCCGATTGGGTGGGTCAGCGGGCCTTGTCGGCCTGGCGAAATTGCGGTTCGAACGTCCGGGCATTTTTCAGTTCGGGGAACAGCTTTGCCCAGATACCGGTAATCACAATAGCGCCCGCGCCGCCGAATATAACCGCGCCAACCGGGCCGAGCAGCGCGGCGGCAAAGCCCGATTGCAGTTCGCCCAACTCGTTCGACGCGGAAATGGCGAGCCCCGATACCGAACTGACCCGTCCGCGCATCGAATCTGGCGTGTTGAGTTGCACCAGCGACCCGCGCACATAGACCGAGAGCATGTCTGCCGCGCCCAATATGGCCAGCATCGTCAATGCGACCGCCATCGATGCCTCCATGTCGAGCCAATCGATCTCGGCATTGCCGAACAGATTTTCGCCGATGATGTGCGAAAAGCCGAAGCCGATGGTGGCAATTCCGAAAACTACCACCGCCCACAGCATCTTTGCGCCGACATTGTGTTTCAGCGGCTTGAAGGCAAGGTAGATGGCGACAATCGCTGCGCCAAAGGCTGGTGCTGCGCGAAGCTGACCCAGCCCGTCCGGGCCGACATGCAATATGTCGCGCGCATAGACCGGGAGCAGGGCGGTGGCGCCTGCCAACAGGACAGCGAACAGATCAAGCGTGATCGCGCCGAGCAGGAAGCGTTCGGACCAGGTATATTTCATCCCTTCTACCATCATCCGCAGCGGATGCTTCTTCTCGGTCATCGGGGGCGGGTGGACCGGGCGAACGGTCGATAGTGCGATGCTGGACAGGATGAGCAGGGAAACCGCCATCCAGTAGGATCCTGCCGCATTCTGCGCATACATCAGGCCGCCCACCGCAGGGCCTATCACCGATGCACCCTGCCAGGCGATCGAACCCAGCGCGATTGCGCGCGGCAACGATTCGGGCGGAACGATATTGGGCGCAATGGCCGCCATCGACGGGCCGACAAAGACGCGGGCGACGCCGTGCATTGCGGCGAGCAGGAACAACAACGGCAGGCTGAGGGCTGCATTATAGGTGAGCAGACCGAGCGTGAGTGCCACACTGGCATCGACCATATTCGCAAAAATCGCGACCCGGCGTCGCTCGAACCGGTCGGCGGCCCAACCTGCTACCGGGGTAAGCAAAGCGAGAGGCACGAACTGCACCAGCCCCAGCAACCCAAGCTGGAACGCCGCTTGCTTGGGCGACATGCCATAATCGGTGCGGGCAACATCATAGACCTGCCAAGCGATGATAACGACCATCGACATGGTCGCGGTCACCGCCATGAAACGCGCCAGCCAGTAGCGGCGGTAATCGGGGATGCTGAAAGGGTGCGGTGCGGACGACATGCTCATCCGCCGCCTATCTGCTAAGCCATTGCATGGCAATCGCGCTGTGCTTGTTGCAGTTAAAGTTGCGCTTCGCATGGCGTTTGAAGCCGCTGGTCGAATTCGCGCTGGAACTGTCCGGCAAAGAGGTGCAGCATCCTGTGCATCTATTCAAGTTCGGGGAGTTGCAGCATGAGATTGAAACAGGCGGCTTTGGCCGTATCGCTGGCGGCACTGGCCATCACGGGTGGCTGCAAGAAAGTCGATGGTGACAATGCCGCGATCACAGCCAATGACGGCAGCGAATGGGGCGGTTTTGTCGAAACATTCCTCGAAGGCTATTTCAAGGTCAACCCGACCTTTGCGGTCTATCAGGGCAAGCATGAATTTGACGGGCAACTGCCCGACTGGTCGCCCGAAGGCATCAAGGCGGCGATCGATTTCCGCAAGAAAGCGATTGCTGATGCCAAGGCCATCGACGCATCGAAACTGAGCGATGCCCAGAAATTCGAGCGCGATTATCTGGTACATGCGATGGAGGGTGAGCTGTTCTTCCTTGAAGATGCGGACAGCCTGCACAAAAATCCGGCGGCCTATGTCGGCGTGCTCGATCCCAATGTCTATATCGCGCGCCCCTATGCCGATGCCGAAACGCGGATGAAGGCGTTCATCAAATATGCCAATGGCGTGCCGAGGGCGACAGAGCAGATAAAGGCGAACCTCAAGCTGCCATTGCCCGCAACCTATGTGAAAATCGGCACCGCAGGCTTTGGCGGCTTTGCCGACTATTATACCGGCGACGCCAAGAAAGCTTTTGCCGAGGTGAAGGATGCCGAACTGCATAAGCAGTTTGACGAAGCGGCCAGCAAGGCAGCGGCGGCGATGAAGGATCTGGCGGGCTATGTCGGCTCGCAACCGGGCACCGAAGGCGGCTATGCGTTGGGCGCAGACAGGTTCGCCAAGATGGTCTTGAAAACCGAGGGCGTGAATGTCTCGCTCGACGAACTGGAGGCGATCGGCCGGGCGGACCTGAAACGCAATCAGGATGCACTCGCCAAGGCATGCGGCGTCTATGCGCCGGGCGCTTCTATGCAGGATTGCATGGGCAAGATGGGCATGAACAAGGCGCCCGACGGCCCGGTGGCCGAGGCACGCCGCCAATTGCCGCCGCTCAGGAAGTTCCTGATCGAGAAGGATATCGTCTCGATCCCCGGCACCGAAGAAGCCAAGGTTGAGGAATCGCCGCCCTATAACCGGCAGAACAGCGCCTATATCGACATCCCTGGGCCCTATGAGAAAGGCCTTCCGTCGGTCTATTATATCTCGCCGCCCGATCCGAGCTGGGACAAGGCGACGCAGGACGGCTTCGTGCCGGGCAAATACGATCTGCTGGGAACCTCGGTGCATGAGGTGTGGCCGGGCCACTTCCTCAACTTCCTCCACGCGAACCGTTCCAAATCGATCTTCGGAAAGCTGTTCGTCGGCTATGCTTTTGCCGAGGGCTGGGCGCATTATACCGAGGAAATGATGATGGATGCAGGGCTAGGCGATGCCACCGGCTCGCCAGCGGAAGCGGCCGAAATGAAGGTCGGCCAGCTATCGAACGCGCTGCTGCGCAACTGCCGTTATCTGTCGGCCATCGGCCTCCACGCCCGCGGGATGACGGTCGCGCAGTCGGAGCAGCTGTTCAGGACCGAATGCTATCAGGATGCCGGCAACAGCAAGCAGCAGGCGGCGCGCGGCACTTATGATCCGGCCTATCTCAACTACACGATGGGCAAGCTGATGATCCGCAAGCTGCGCGATGACTGGACAGCCAAAAACGGGAGATCGGCAGACCGCAAGCAGTGGAAGGCGTTCCACGACGAATTCCTCTCTTATGGCGGCCCGCCGATCCCGATGGTGCGCGCCGCGATGATGAAGGAAAAGGAAGCCAAGGCAGTCTTCTGATATCCGACCTTTCCCCGCAGGGGGAAGGGCAGGCCATCGCCCGGCTCAGGCCGCTATCCGGTCTGAGCCGAGCAAGCGTGCCGACAACAGCGGCCAGTCGGGGAGATCGAAATCGGCAGGATCGGCCTGCGAGCGGATCGTGGGCGAACTGCCATCATGCGAAATGCAGATGTCGCGCCAGGGCAGGCTGCTGTGCGAGCGGATCGCATGGAATTGCCGCACTATGGGTTGCGTGAAATCGCCGGGGCTTTCGCCGATGACAATCGCCAGCGTGCCGTCGCTGAGCACCACCAGCGACCCCACCGGCCAGATGCCGAGGCTTTCGATAAAGGCCTTCATCAGCAACTGGTCGAAATGGCCCTTCCAGCTCTGCATCTTCTCCAGGGCTTCGTCTGCGGTCAGCGGGGTGTTGTACACGCGCTGCGAAGTGATTGCGTCATAGACGTCGCAAATCGCCGCCATCCGGGCCGCGAGGCTGAGAAATTCGCCATTCGTCCGGTTCGGATAGCCCGTCCCGTCCATTTTTTCATGGTGGTTGAGGCAGACATCGAGCGCCAGCGGATCGACCAGCCCGGAGGCCGACAGGATTTCGAACCCGCGCCTTGGATGGTTGCGCACCACCGTCCATTCCTCGTCACTCAGGCGGGTCGGCTTGTTGAGTATCTCTTCCGGGATCGCGATTTTGCCGACATCATGGAGCATCCCGGCCATGCCCATGGCCTTGACGGTCTGGGGGTCGAGCCCCAACTTGCGAGCCAGATTGATCATCAGTGCGCAAACCGACACCGAATGCAGGAAGGTATATTCGTCCTTGGTTTTCAGCCGCGCGATATTGAGAATGATCGACGCATCCTCGCTGACACTCGCCGAAATCTGCTCGACAAGCTTTGATATTCCCTTGGTCTTTATGGCTTTTCCCATGCGTGCATCGGCAAACATGGTCATCACTGCGGTTTTCGAACGGTTGAGCGTTTTGGTGGCGCGGCGGATTTCGGTCCGCCGTGCCCGCCCGGTCAGCCTTTTGGGCGTCTCCCGGCCGGCCGCATAGGGGTTGGAAAAATCGTCGGCAGGCGGGGCAGAGTTGCGCCTCTTGCGCGCATTGCCCACTGCCGGTCGCCGGGCTTCGCTTTCCTGACGCTCGTGCGCGATGCCGGAGACGGGCACGTCCAGCCCCTTCGCGGTATCGATGACGACAGATTGTGCGCCAGCATCCCTCAGCCGCTCCAGATCCTCGTGCGTTTCCAGCAGGAAACGGTTGCGCCAGAAGGGATGGCGGAACCAGGCAAGATCGACGCTATGGACATACATGCCCACCCGCAACTGGTCGATGCCGATACCAATCAGCATGGCAGTGCCGCTTCCTGGTTCGCGGCAAGCCAGCCTTCGAGTTCGTCGAAACGGAAGGGATTGAGCAGCCGGACGCCGGCTTCCTCTCCGCGGTTCCAGACAATCATCACCCGGTGGCGCGACAGGCCGTCGATCGCCAGCGATACCGTTTCGCCGGGCCGCATGGGCGCAACCCGTTCCAGACGGACGCCGTTGAGCGAAATGTCGGTCGCTTCGCAGCGGACGGTGTGCTGCCCGCTTTCAAGGCTGACCGGCACCCTGCAGCGGTATCGCGGCAAACGGGGTTTTATCCGGGCGATCGAGGTTCCGGCTTTTTTCAGGATGGCATCCAGATCGACCGGCTGGTCGAACGCGATGCCCGCATGGGTGCCCTTCTGCCAGCGTATCGTTCCCCCGAACAGCAGGTTGGAACGGAACTCTATCCGCACAGCATCGCCCACCTGCAACGCGGCACGGGTTTCGATCTTGGCGCCGCCAGAGGATATGTTGAGCACCCTGCACGGCAGTTCGCGTTCCGACGCGGTGATCTTGGCGGTCAGGAATACCGATATCTGGCGCGGGGCCTCACGCCTGTCGGGTTGCGGCATGGCGACAATGGCATCGCCCTCTGCCTCTTCACATGCTTCCAGTGCAATGCTGTTACCTGAATCCATAGCTCGACCGATCCCCTGCCGGCGCGATGGCCGACTTTAGCTTTAACGGTCTGCCTCCTGTAAAATTTATCGATATAAGGCGTGCCCGGCACGTTTTTTTCCGGACCGGCGGAGGGGCACGCCTGCCGCTGCGAAACGGCAGCGAAGCCCGCTTAAAGTGACACAGTTTACCGGGTGGCACGGGGGCAACTGTAACCTTTGTACCTTTAGCGGATGCGTGTGTGCGGCATTTGGCAGTCGGCGGGGCAGCAAAGAGAACCGAGTCGCACATCGGCCATGCTGTGCGCGATTCATGTGGCTGTAGGACAGCGGTTTTCCGCGAACCAATCCGCTCTCCCCTTCACGGGAGAGATACAAGCCTTGCTGCTGCAAGCAGCCAGGCGCAGTCGAGAGGGGGGAGGGCATGAAGTCTCGCCTTCACAGCCAGACAAATCCAATTGCCCGCCGCGCCAGCGCAGGCTGCTGCCTGTCCCGATTTTCGCTTTGAGCGGAGAGGCGTGATAGGCCCCAGCCTGCGCTGGGGCAGCGGCGCCGATCCGCATCTGCACCTCACCCCACACTTACAAAACTGTCCATCACCCGCTTCCGCCCGGCCTGCTCGAACGCGATCTCCAGCTTGTTGCCTTCGATATCCTCGATCACGCCATAACCGAATTTCTCGTGAAACACGCGCATGCCGATGGCCAGATCCGATCGGCCCTTCGCGCCCAGACCCACGGCGGGTTTGCTTGATTCCTGCACGCGTTGCGGGCGGGGGTTGAAGCCGCCGCTGGTGGCCGCCCGTTGCCAGCCCGGCCCGCGCGCTCCCGCCCGGGTCGCATTGGCGGCGGCGAGGTGGGCGAAGGGATCGGCACGTTCGGACCAGTTGGCGCGCCACAGGCTGGCGCCGCCGGTCATCGTCTGTTCATTCTCGATATGCTCGGCGGGCAGCTCGTCGATGAAGCGGCTGGGAATGCTGCTGGTCCACTGCCCGTAAATCCGCCGGTTTGCGGCATGGGTGATGGTGCATTTTTCGCGCGCACGGGTGATCGCGACATAGGCGAGGCGGCGTTCTTCCTCGACGCTGGCAAGGCCGCCTTCGTCCATCGCGCGTTGCGAGGGGAAGACGCCATCCTCCCACCCGGCGCAGAATACATGCTGGAATTCCAGTCCCTTGGCGGCGTGGATCGTCATGATCGTCACCGCCTCATCCTGCGCGTTCGCATCATTATCCATGACGAGGCTGACATGTTCGAGGAAATCGCCGAGCGTTTCATATTCCTCCATCGCGCGGACAAGTTCCTTGAGGTTGTCGAGCCGCCCCGATGCCTCGACGCTGCGTTCGGCCTGCAGCATCGCGGTATAGCCGCTGTCCTCCAGCACCAGTTCGGTCAGCGCCGAGGGGGGCAGGGTGGCGGCGCTGTCCCTCCAGCGCGCGATATCAATGACAAGATCGGAAAGCGATTTGCGCGCCTTGCCGCTCAGTTCATCGGTTCCCACGATCCGCGCCGCGCCGACCGAGAGCGGAACCCCTTCCGCGCGCGAAACGCGATGGATTTTTTCGACCGCCTTGTCGCCGATGCCGCGCTTGGGCGTGTTGACGATGCGTTCGAAGGCGAGGTCGTCGGCGGGCTGGTTGATGACGCGCAGATAGGCGATGGCGTCGCGGATTTCGGCGCGTTCGTAAAAGCGGAAACCACCGATGATCTTGTAGTTGAGCCCGATCTGGATGAAGCGGTCCTCGAATTCGCGCGTCTGGAACTGCGCACGGACGAGGATCGCGACATCGTTCAGCGAGACCTTTTTATATTGCAGTGCCTCGATTTCGTCGCCGATCCGCCGCGCTTCTTCGGAGCCATCCCACACGCCGAGGATGCGGACCTTTTCTCCGCCGTCGAGATCGGTCCACAGCGTCTTGCCCAGCCGCCCGCTATTGGCCGCGATCAGCCCTGATGCGGCGGCGAGGATATGCGGGGTCGAACGGTAATTCTGCTCGAGCCGGATGATCTTCGCGCCGGGAAAATCTTTTTCGAAGCGCAGGATATTGGCAACTTCCGCGCCGCGCCAGCTGTAGATCGACTGGTCATCATCGCCGACGCAGGCGATATTCTTGCGCTTCTGCGCGAGCAGCCGCAGCCAGAGATACTGGACGGCGTTGGTATCCTGATATTCGTCAACCAGGATATATTTGAATTTTTCCTGATAGTCTTCAAGCACATCGCGGTTGTTCTTGAGAAGCGTCAGATTGTGGAGCAGCAGATCGCCGAAATCGCAGGCGTTCAGCTCGCGCAGCCGTGCCTGATAGACCGTATACATCGCCTGGCCCTTGCCATCTGCGTAGAGCGCGCTTTCACCCACATCGAGGTCGGCAGGCGTCAGCCCCTTGTTCTTCCACTTGTCGATCAGCCCGGCAAGGCTGCGCGCGGGCCAGCGTTTCTCGTCGAGATTGGCGGCCTCGATCAACTGCTTGAGCAGGCGGAGCTGGTCGTCGGTGTCGATGATCGTGAAATTGCTTTTGAGGCCGAGCAGTTCGGCATGGCGGCGCAGCATTTTTGCGCCGATCGAATGGAAGGTGCCAAGCCAGGGCATCCCTTCCACCGCATCGCCGATCATTCGGCCCATCCGTTCCTTCATCTCGCGCGCCGCCTTGTTGGTGAAGGTGACGGCAAGGATTTCGGACGGCCATGCGCGGCGTTCGGCGATGATATGCGCCAGCCGTGCGGTGAGCGCAGCGGTCTTGCCCGTGCCCGCGCCTGCCAGCACCAGCACCGGCCCTTCGGTGGTCAGCACGGCTTCCCGCTGCGGCGCGTTCAGGCCGTCGAGCCAGGGATATGTCGGGGCAGGGGCATCGTGAGTCACGCGTGAACGATTAGGGAACATGGGCAGCGGGGGCAATGCACTTTTCCGCTTTCCTTTGTGGGCAGAGGATGCCAGCGAGGGGGCATGGCACAGGGGATGATACAGGGCGCATCGCATAAGCGCATTTTGGGCGCGGCGATGGCAGGGACGGCGGTCGAATTTTACGACTTCTATATTTTTGCGACCGCGGCTTCGCTGGTATTCGGGCCGCTTTTCTTCCCGACCTCCAGCCCCGAGGCGCAGTTGCTGCAAAGCTGGCTGACCTTTGCCTTGGCCTTTATCGCACGGCCGGTGGGGGCGCTGGTCTTTGGCCATTATGGCGACCGGATCGGGCGCAAGGCGACTTTGGTCTGGTCGCTGATGATCATGGGGGTTTCGACATTCTGCATTGCCCTGCTGCCGACCTATGCAGTGGCGGGGTGGGTCGCGCCGTTGCTGCTGTGCGTGCTGCGGTTCGGGCAGGGCTTTGGCCTCGGCGGCGAATGGGGCGGGGCAGCTTTGCTCGCAGTGGAGAATGCGCCGGAGGGCAAGAAGGCGCGCTATGGCATGTTCCCGCAACTGGGCGCTCCGGTGGGCTTCATCCTTTCAAACGGGTTGTTCCTGATATTGGGGCTGCTGCTCAGCGATGCTGATTTCCGGCAATGGGGCTGGCGGATACCCTTCCTGCTCAGTGCCTTGCTGGTCGGCATCGGTCTGTGGGTGCGGTTGAAATTGACCGAAACCCCGGCCTTTGCCGCTGCGCTGGAGGAAGCGCCGCCGCCAAAGGTTCCGGTCGCCGAGGTTGTGCGCACACACCCGTTGCAGCTTTTCGGTGGGACATTTGCGGCAATCGCCTGTTTTGCGATCTTCTACCTCTCTACTGCTTTCGCGCTGGGTTATGGCACCACAAAGCTGGGATTGGCGCGCGAGGATTTTCTGGGCGTGCAACTGGTCGCCATCCTGTTCATGGCGACCGGGATCATCGTTTCGGGCTATTGGGCAGACCGGACGCGCCCCGCCTTTGTGCTGGGCGTGGGCTGCGCCGCGATGTTCGCGGCGAGCTTCACCACGGCGCCTTGGCTGGGCAGCGGGAACCTGTTTCTGACGGGCGTCTATCTTTCGCTGCTGCTGTTTGTGATGGGGCTGGTCTATGGCCCGCTTGGCGCTTGGCTGCCGGGGCTGTTCCCTGCGCGGGTGCGCTATACCGGTGCATCGATCTGTTTCAATGCGGCGGGAATATTGGGCGGTGCGCTGGCACCCAATATCGCGCTCAAACTGTCCGAACAGGGCCTCGAATATGTCGGCTATTATCTGGCGGCGATTGCGGTGCTCAGCCTGTTCGGCCTGCTACTTCTGAAATCGCGTGACGAGGCGGCCGTCTAGGTTTCGTGGACAAAGGGGATCCAGAGTTTGACTGAGGCGAGAGCGACGAAGCCGAGGTAGGATTCCTTGGTTTTGTCATAGCGGGTCGCCACCCTGCGCCAGTTCTTGAGCTTGTTGAACAGGCGTTCGATCAGGTTGCGCCACTTGTATTTCGCGCGGTCGTGCGGGGCGGGATTGCGCCGGTTGGCCTTGGCCGGGATCACCGTCTCGACGCCAGCGGCCTCGATTTCCTCGCGGATTGCATCGGCATCGTAGCCCCGATCCGCCAGGAAGGCCTCGATCCGGTCGGTTATCATGCGGAACAGCGGAGCAAAGCCCCTGCACATCATGCGCCTGCCCCGGTGTCAGCACGAAGCCGAGGGGCAAGCCTCTGGCATCGCACCTCGCGTGGAGCTTGGTGGTGAAGCCCCCGCGCGATCGGCCAAGCGCCTCGGTTTGCTGAGTCCCCTTTTATGCCGACGGCACAATGATGTGCCCGGACCACCGTGCTGTCGATCATGTCGGCGGCAGTGTCGCGCCCCGCCAGTTCGGCCAGCGTCTCGAGCATGGCATCGAACACGCCGGTTGTGACCCATCGTCGATAGCGCCGGAACACGCTGTTCCACTTGCCATACTCATCCGGCAGGTGCCGCCACTGCGCGCCGGTCCGCGCGATCCAGATCATGCCTTCGAAATAGCGGCGGTTATCCTGTGCCGGGCGGCATCCACGACCATGCTCAGGCGGCAAAAGCGGCCCGATCACTTCCCATTCCTCGTCCGTAACGCCAATCCGCTCGCCCAAGACTGCCTCCAAAAGCCAGCCTTGAATCAGCGACCGAGTCCACAGTCAAGCTTTGTCCACGAAACCTAATATCACCAGCCCGATGGCGATCAGTGCAGCCCCTGCAATCTGCCCGCCCGACAGGCTTTCGCGCAGGAAGGCGATGCCGAGGATGACGGCGAGGATAGGCATGAGGAACGCCACCAACTGCGCATTGGACGCGCCTGACCGGTCGATCAGCCGGAAATAGAGGGTATAAGCCAGCGCGGTCGAAAAGATGGCCAGCGTCACACCCGCCAGCGTTGAATCGAGGCGCGGTGCGGCCATCGTCCAGGGCTGGTCCATGATGGCGACAATCGGCACCATCATCAGCGCGGCCATCATCGTCTGCCCGGTGGCGACGGCCATCGGTGTCAATTCGGTCTGCGACAGGCGGCGGCCATAGATGGCGGCGAAGCTGTAGAAGATGGTCGAAATGATGCAGGCGATCTGGGCGAGCAGGTTGTTCGACAGCCCCTTCATCGCTTCGGGGCCGACCATCACGATGATGCCCGCCATGCCGATCAATACGCCGACGATCCGGGCCGGTGTTGCTTTCTCGTCGCTTGTCAGGAAATGTGCGGTAATCACGCCCCAGAGCGGGGTTGTCGCATTGAGGATCGAGGCATAGCCGCTGTCGAGATATTGCTGCCCCCAAAAAAACAGGATGAAGGGCAGTGCGCAATTGAGCGCACCCACCACAGCAAGCAACCCCCAGATACGCGGTTTGCGCGGCAGGCGTTCGCCTATCAGCCGCATCGCCAGCCACATCGGCGGCACCGCCAGCGCAAGCCGCATGAAAACGAGGGTGATCGGGGGATAGCTGCGCAGGCCCACCTCGATGAGGAAAAAGGCCCCGCCCCACAGGATCGAAAGCGCACCGATCAGCAGCCAGCCGGTGCCGTCCAGCTTGGGGCTGTGGATCATTCCCCGGGGCCTTCGGGGCGCAGCAGGGTGATACGCGCCTTGCCGATATCGCGGATGGTGTCGATTGCGAAGCCCTTGACCTCGCTATCCTCGCGGTTGCCGGTTTCGATGCTGACCAGTGCGCCCGATGCGATCCAGCCGAGGCGCGACAGCTTGTCGAGCGCGACCGCGCCTGCGCCGGTGCCGTAGGGCGGGTCCATCAGGATTAAGTCATAGGCCTTGCGCGCGGGGCCGAGCATCAGCGCCGATCCGCGCCTGATTTCGGTTTGCGGGCCAGCCCCCAGTTTGGCGATATTGGCTTCGAGTGCGTCGAGCGCCGCTTTGTCCTGTTCGACGAAAACGCAATGCGCCGCCCCACGCGACAACGCCTCCAGCCCCAGCGCGCCCGATCCCGAAAACAGGTCGAGCACCTGCAGCCCTTCGAACGAACCCAGGCGACTGGTGAGCATCGAAAACAGCGTTTCTCGCGTGCGATCCGCCGTCGGACGGGTGGTGTCGCCTTTTGGCGCGACCAAGGGCCGTGAACGCCATGTGCCGGAGATTATGCGCAATAAATCCTCCCCGGAACGGGGAGGGGGACCATGCTTTGCATGGTGGAGGGGCACGGGAGTAGGAAGGTAAGGTGGATCATCCACGCACGTGCCTCTCCACCACCTTCGGTGGTCCCCCTCCCCCGGCGGGGGAGGATTATGTGTTCGCCGCTCATTTCAGCGTGTTCCGGAAATTGATCAAATCCACCCGCCGCACCTCAAGCACCGCACCCACAGGCAAATCTGCCAGCAGGAAAGGGCCGTAACGGGTGCGGATCAGGCGGCTGACTTCCAGCCCGAAATGTTCGAGCACGCGGCGGACTTCGCGGTTCTTGCCCTCGGTCAGCGTCATTTCCAGCCAGCCATTGCGCCCGGTGCGCCGTTCGAGATTGGCGTCGATCTTGCCATAGCGCACGCCTTCGATCTCGATGCCGTGGATCAACTCTTCAAGCTCCGCCTGGCTGATGTCGCCAAAGGCGCGGGCGCGATAGGTGCGCTCGACGCCGGTCGAGGGCAATTCCATCTGCCGCTTGAATTCGCCGTCATTGGTGAGCAGCAGCAACCCTTCGGTGTTCAGATCGAGACGCCCGATCGGCATCAGCCGTGGCAGACCGGCAGGCAGGATGTCGTAGATCGTCTTGCGCCCCGAAAAATCGCGTTCCGCAGTCAGGCAATTGGCGGGCTTGTGGAACAGGAACAATTTGGTCGGCTCTGGCTGCTTGACCGGCTTTCCGTCGACCGCGACGCCATTCAGCGATTTGAGCAGCGTGGCCGGTGTTTCCACCTTTTCGCCGTGCAAAGTGATCCGCCCATCGGCGATCATCCGCTCAATCTCCCGGCGCGAGGCAATCCCTGCGCGGGCGAGCAGCTTGGCGATGCGTTCTTCGCCGTCCTTGCGATCGAGCGTGCCTTTGGAGGGCGCCGCATCGGGGCGGGGTTTGCGTGCAGGTTTGCTGTCCCAGCGCAGCCGTGGCGGCTTCGCGGCGCGCGCGGGCGTCTTGCCCGATGCAGGGCCTTTGGAAGGCGGTCGTTTCGAGGGTGGTTGAGCCATGCGCGCGCCATGCCGCAGTTGCTTTGAAATGTCACGCGGCTGTTAAAGACATTGGCGGTTCGGGAAAATCACATTAGACCCGCAGCAGAAATACAAACCGTAGCCCTGAGCCTGTCGAAGGATGCTTCCCGGCTGTTGCGCTATGCTGTGGGGCGCACTTCGACAGGCTCAGCGCTACGGTCAATAATTGAGCCCTTGGGAGGTCGCATGTCGGTTGATTTAATCCGCTTCATCATTTTTGCGGCGGTTCTCGTGGGGCTGGTGGTCGTTGCGCTTACCAGCAAGACCTTCCGGCCCTATATCCGCAAGGCCCCGCTCGTGGCTTTTCTGCTCGGCATTTCGAGCGGGTTTCCGCTGACGCTGCTGGTCGCAACGATGACTTTCTGGCTGGCGAAGGTCGGGATAGACACCGCGACCATCGGCTTTGCCGTCGCGCTCGGCATTCCCTACACCATCAAGTTTCTCTGGGCGCCCCTGGTAGACAAGCTGCATTTGCCCGTGCTGACCAAGATGTTCGGGCAACGGCGAAGCTGGCTGTTCTTCATCCAGGCGTTGCTGTTCGTCTCGGTCTGGCAATTGGGTGCCAGCAATCCGCAACCCGGGCAGTTGGGGACGTTTGCAGTCTGGGCGCTGATCACCGCCTTTCTGTCGGCGACGCAGGATATCGTCATCGACGCCTATCGCATCGAGATTCTCGACGAGGAAGAGTTCGCCCACGGCACCGCGACCAACCAGTTCGGCTATCGCACCGGCAACCTGATTGCCGGCGCAGGAACGATCTATTTTGCCTCTGCCGAAGGGCTGGGGCTGGGCTGGGCAACGGCTTACGGGCTGACCGCCTTTTGCATCATCCCTGCCATCATCGGCGCGCTCTGGATTGGCCCGGGACGGTTCGTCGACCGGTTTGAGCATGTTTCAGGGATGAAAGCCGGGCAGTGGTTGACCGAGGCGGTGGTCAATCCGTTCCGCGAATTCCTGACCCGGCATGGCGCCTTCATCATCCTTGGCTTCGTGCTGGTGTACAAGGTGGGCGATGCGATGGGGCAGGCGATGCTCAGCCCGATGATCGTCGATCTGGGTTTTGCGGACCTCGATTATATCTCGGCCAACAAACTGTGGGGCTTTGGCGCGCTGATTGTCGGTTCGGCACTGGGGGCACCGTTCATCCTCTGGCTCGGCATGGGGCGGGCGCTGCTGATTTCCGGATTGCTTATGATGTTTTCGAACACCATGTTCATGATTCTCGCAGTAACCGGCAACAATTACTGGATGCTGGTCGCGGCCATCGTCACCGAAAATATGACCAGCGGCATCGGGCTGACGGTATTCACCACCTATCTCTCCGGCCTCTCCAGCATCGCCTATACCGCCACGCAGTTCGCCTTGCTGTCTTCCTTTGCCGGGGTGGGGCGCACCTTCATGGCTGGGCCCGCTGGTATCATTGCGGAAAAAGTGGGCTGGGTCGGTTTCTGGGGCTTCACTGTGGTCGCCGCCATTCCCGGCATGATCCTGCTCTGGATATTGTGGAGCAAGGGCTATGTCGTCCAGAACATCCGCCAGACCGAAGGCGTCGATGAAAAGACGCTGAAAGAACCCGTTGGGGCGTTGCGCATTACTGGTTTCCTGTTGGTCGTGGTTGGACTTGTCGGCCTGCTGCTTTCCCAGCCGCTCGAACTGGCGAACAACATCACCGCGATATTTGCGGCGATATTGGTTGCTGGCGGATTGCTGGCGTGGAAGGGGAAGGCTGCGACGGCGGCCTAATCCGTCTCCAGCGGCTGGCCCAGATCTGCAAAGGCGGATTGCACCGCTTGCGCCGCGCCCAGCGCGCCGAGGCAGTTTGGTGTGCCGAGCGTGGTACGCAATTGCAGCGCCGCATTGCGCATATCCGTTTCTGCAGAAGTTATCGCATCGATCAGCCGCGCCTCGTCAAAGGTCATGCGCGGGCAGCAGCAGCCGGTGATGCTGATCTTGCGCCGTGAAGTGCGCGCGGTTTCGGCCATGAAGGCGCGCAACATGACCAGCGGGCGTTGATAGGACATCCCGAACGCACCAAGCATCGCGTTCGCCGCATGGGCATCGTGCAGGCCATGCGCGCCCATCCTGCGCAGGCAATAGAGCAGCAGGCGCCGGTTTTTGTCGACGGGGCTTGCAAAGGGCAGGGCGGTGGATGTGAGGGGTAGGTCTGGCTGCACGTGTGTTCCTCCTTGTCAGGGAGGCAAGTCACCACAAACGCTATTGCAAGTCAATCGCAATAAAGTTGTCAGTCCGGAATTTCTGCATTTGCCTTCAGAACTTCGCCTGCAAGGTAGAGCGAACCACAGATTAATACACGCACGGACGCGTTTTCCTGCGCCAAATAGCGCAGCGAATCCGCGACCGACGAGGATGGTCGCGCCTCGATAATTTCCAATTCTTCCTGAAGCGACCGGCACAAATCCTTGGGGTCGTGATGTTCGTGTCCGGGGATGGGCACGGCCTGAAAGCTCGCGATTTTGTCTGCAAAGGGTTTGAGAAAGCCCAAAGCATCCTTGTTCTTCAAAAGCCCGCACACGACATGCAGCTTGCCTGAACCGTCGAGAGCCCCTGCCAAAGCCTTGCCGGCATCGGGATTGTGCCCGCCATCGAGCCATATTTCGCTGCCATCAGGCAATATCTCGGCCAGAGGCCCCGGCGACAGACGCTGCATTCGTGCGGGCCATTTGGCTTCTGCGATACCTTTTACCACAGCGGCCTCATCGGGTTTGAGCCTGCCCGCGATGAGCATCATCGCAATGGCAAGGCCCGCATTGCGCCATTGATGCTTGCCCGGCAGTGAGGGGTGCAGCGACGGCCCGATCGATCCAAATTTCGATTGCCAATGAAAGCCGCCATCTTCTGCGGGTAAAACAGCCCAGGCATCGCCTTCACCAAACCAGTCGACCCCGCCCACGGCCTCTGCGCGCCTGCCCACCACTTGCGCAACATCCAGCGGATATTCGAGCGTGGCGAGCGGCACGCCGTGCTTGATGATTCCCGCCTTCTCCCATGCAATCCTTTCCAGCGGCGGCATGTTTGGCACGCCATCCTCCGGTGCAAGCAGGAAGCCTTCATGGTCGATGCCCAGCGACGCGATGCCGCACACCGCCGGTTTCCGGATGATATTGGTCGCATCAAGGCGCCCGCCAAGGCCTACCTCGATGATGCAGGCATCGGCCGATGTGCGCGAAAAGGCGAGGAAGGCGGCTGCGGTGGTGACTTCGAAAAAGCTTGCCTGCAGCCCTTCGGCATGGTCGAGCACCTCGGAAAGGAGCGCGGCCAGTGCCTCGTCCTCTATCAGCTTTCCCGCCAGACGGATGCGTTCGTTGAACCGCACCAGATGCGGGCTGGAATAGACATGGACCTTCATCCCCGCCGCTTCCATTATCGCGCGCAGGAAGGCGCAGGTCGATCCCTTGCCATTGGTGCCCGCAACATGGAACACCGGGGGCAGCCTGTCCTGCGGGTTGCCCAGCCGATCACACAGCGCGCTGATCCGCTCCAGCCCCAGCGTATCGCGCCCCGGCGACAGCGCGGAGAGACGATCGAGCTGCGCCTGGACGGCGGGGGAATCGGATTTTGCGTGGTCGGGCATCTTGAGGGAAGGTAGACAATAGTTTCCAATTGTCGTCACCCTGAACTTGTTTCAGGGTCCATCTCTCCACAAAGACCGAAGGGTAGCGAGGCAAAATGGACCCTGAAACAAGTTCAGGGTGACGAAGGGGCGAACGGACGCAGGTTCGTCCTCACGCCGCCTTTTTGCCGGCCATCAGATAGTCGATCAGCGTTGCCAGCGTGGCTTTCAACTCGTGGCGGTGTTTCACCATGTCGACCATGCCATGATCGAGCAGATATTCGGCGCGCTGGAAGCCTTCGGGCAGTTTTTCGCGGATCGTCTGTTCGATCACGCGCTGTCCCGCAAAGCCGATCAGCGCGCCGGGTTCGGCAATCTGGATATCGCCGAGCATCGCATAGCTTGCCGTGACGCCGCCGGTGGTGGGGTCGGTCAGCACGACGATGTAGGGCAGACCCGCCTCACGCAGCATCTGGATCGCGACGGTGGTGCGCGGCATCTGCATCAGGCTCAATATGCCCTCCTGCATCCGCGCGCCGCCTGCTGCGGTGAAGATCACATAGGGGCATTTTGCTTTCAGCGCTTCCTGCGCCGCAGCGATAAAGGCTTCGCCCACGGCCATGCCCATCGACCCGCCCATGAAGGCGAAATCCTGCACGCTGATAACGGCGGCATGGCCGTCAATCTTGCCGCGCGCGCTGACCATCGCGTCCTGTTCGCCGGTGGCGGTGCGGGCGGCTTTGATGCGGTCGGGATATTTCTTGCTGTCCTTGAACTTCAGCGGGTCATCCACAACGCGCGGCATCGGCAATACAGAGAAACTGCCCGTATCGAAAATCGCAGCAAAGCGCTCCGCCGGGCCGATGCGGCCATGGAAATCGCATTTCGGACAGACCGACTGGTTCTCCTCATATTCCTTGAGGAAAATCATCGTGTTGCAGCCCTTGCACTTGTGCCAGAGCGTTTCCGCCGTCTCGCGCTTGGCGATGAAGGGGATGGCGTTGCGGACGCGGGTGACCCAGTTCATTTCATTCTCCTGAAAGCGTCAGCTTTCCAAGTTTCTGCTTATATGTTTCACACGACGAATACGAAGATTTTAAAGATGTTTGATCAGCGACTGACCGTCAGTTTTCCGAACCACCTCTTTTAAATCTTCGTGGACTTCGTGTGAAACGAAATCTGGCTATGACCTGGCGGTCAGAATCGCCGTTTTCAACGAAGCCACATAGTCGCGCACCGGGCCAGCGGCATCGCGGCCATGCTGCGCAATGATTTCGACGATAGCCGACCCTACCACGACACCATCGGCGACTTTTGCGATCGCAGCCGCCTGTTCGGGCGTGCGCACGCCGAAGCCGACGGCAACCGGAATGTCGGTGGCTGCCTTCAGCCGGGCGACCGCATCCTCGATGCTTGCCTGCGCGGCCTGTTGCAGTCCGGTGATCCCGGCGACCGAGACATAATAAAGAAAGCCGCTGGAGCCTTCGAGCACGGCGGGCAGGCGCGCGGTATCGGTGGTGGGGGTGGCGAGGCGGATCAGGTCTACCCCGGCTGAGCGCAGTGCGGGGCCAAGCTCGGCATCCTCCTCGGGTGGAATGTCGACGCAGATCACGCCATCGACGCCTGCCTTGACGCATTCGGCGGCAAACCAGTCCGCGCTCCGAATCGTCATCGGATTGGCATAGCCCATCAGCACCAGCGGCACATTGGGGTGTCGTGCGCGGAAGGCGGTAGCGATCGCGAAGATATCCGCCGTCGTCGTGCCAGCCTCAAGGCTGCGGATATTGGCCTTCTGGATCGCAGGGCCATCGGCCATCGGATCGGTGAAGGGCATGCCCAGTTCGATCACATCGGCCCCACCTGCGACGAGCCCGTCGAGATTGGCGGCGGTGTCGCCATCGCCAGCGGTGATGAAGGTGACCAGCGCGGCGTGGTTAGCAAGGAAGGCGGAGGAGAGGCGGGTCATTGGACTTCATCCTTTGGTATCGTCCGAAGCCAAATCCAAGCGATAACGCCAGCCATTGATGCCGACACAACAACATTGGCAATAGTAATGGTTTCGTTCCAGCGAGCCCAATCCCAATGGAAGTCATTTCCAATTTGCGTAAAAAATCGGGCCAAAATCGCGACAGGAAACAAAAATGTGAATGTTCGGAAGAACAGCTTAAACCTCATATTGCTGTCCCCAACGCCTCAGCCACGGTGAAGATATCCTTGTCCCCACGCCCGCAGAGATTGGCGAGGATGATCTGGTCGCGGTCCATCTTCACCGCCTCACGCGCCACAGCGGCGATGGCGTGCGAGGGTTCGAGCGCCGGAATGATCCCCTCGGTGCGGCAGAGCAGCTGGAAGCCCTCCAGCGCCTCGCTGTCGGTTACGCTGTCGTAACGCACGCGGCCGATTTCCTTGAGCCAGCTATGCTCCGGTCCGATGCCGGGATAGTCGAGCCCCGCCGAAATCGAATGCGCCTCGGCGATCTGGCCGTCTTCGTCCTGCAGCAGATAGGTCTTGTTGCCGTGCAGGATGCCGGGGCGTCCGCCTGCAAGGCTGGCGGCATGTTCCTTGTCCAGCCCATGCCCGGCGGCCTCGATGCCGAGCATCTGGACGCTGGCATCGTTCAGGAAGGGGTGAAACAGCCCGATGGCGTTTGATCCCCCGCCGATGGCAGCAACCAGCAGGTCGGGCAGGCGGCCCGTGCGGCTCACCATCTGCGCGCGCGCTTCCTTGCCGATCACGCTCTGGAAATCGCGGACAAGTTCGGGATAGGGGTGCGGGCCTGCGGCGGTGCCGATGATGTAGAAAGTGTCGTGCACATTGGCGACCCAATCGCGCAGCGCCTCGTTCATCGCATCCTTCAGCGTGTTCGCGCCGCTGGTGACGGGGATGACCTCTGCGCCCAGCAGCTTCATGCGGAACACATTGGGCTGCTGCCGCTCGACATCCTTCGCGCCCATATAGATGACGCAGGGCAGGCCGAAACGCGCGCAGACGGTCGCGGTGGCAACGCCATGTTGGCCCGCGCCGGTTTCGGCAATGATCCGGGTCTTGCCCATGCGGATCGCGAGCAGAATCTGCCCGATGCAATTGTTGATCTTGTGCGCGCCGGTGTGGTTCAGTTCGTCGCGCTTGAACCAGATTTGCGCGCCTTTCCCGGCGGGTGCGTTTTTGCGCAATTCCTCGGTCAACCGCTCGGCATGATAAAGCGGGGAGGGGCGCCCGACATAATGTTCGAGCAGATCGTCAAACTCGGCCTGAAATGCCGGATCGGCCTGCGCCGCGCGATATTCGCGTTCCAGATCGAGGATCAGCGGCATGAGCGTTTCGGCGACATAACGACCGCCAAACGGCCCGAAATGCCCGCGTTCGTCAGGCTGGTTCATGAAGGAGTTGATGGTCAAATTCATCGGTTCGGGCCCAATAAGCCCCTCCCCTGAAGAGGAGGGGGGATGGAGTGTCAGCCCGCTACTGGCTGAAGTCGCGGACCGCTTGGCAGAAGGCCGCTATCTTGTCCACATCCTTGACGCCCGGCGCGCTTTCGACACCCGAAGAAACATCGACCAGCGGCGCGCGGGTGGCGCGCAAAGCTTCGGCCACATTGTCGGGTGCAAGCCCGCCGGCGAGGCCCCAGGGCGTGCGATGCTCGAAATGGCTGAGTAGCGACCAGTCGACCCGCGTTCCTGTGCCGCCGGGCAGCGCCTGCGCCGGGGCGTCGAACAGCAAGCGGTCGGCAACCCCTGCAAAGCGATTCGCATTGACCAGCGTCTGCCGGTCATTGAGGCCGATCGCCTTCCAGATTTCGGCCTCGCTATGCTGGCGGACGAGCACGAGCCATTCGGGTGTTTCCGTCCCGTGAAACTGCACCACGTCGGGGCGCACCATACCAAGTGCCCTGTCGGTCAATTGAGGGTCGGCATTGACGAGCAGCAGCACGACCTTGAGGCTGGGCGGCGTGCGCATCCGCAACGCTGCCGCCAGTTCAAGGCTGACATGGCGCGGGCTTTTTTCAAAATGGACAAGGCCGATATGCGTCGCACCCGCCGTGGCCGCAGCATCGATGGCGGCTTCGTTAGAAAGCCCGCAGATTTTGATTTGGGTTTGCTCTGGCATAAATTCGCCAAACCACATTTGTCATTCCCGCGAAAGCGGGAATCCATGGTCTGATGCCAATGCGCAAACCGACGGCTCTGACCATGGACCCCCGATCAAGTCGGGGGTGACACATTCTTGCGCCGAGAATTGGATACTAAAGCGTACCCACAATCGCCCGTGCAGCTGCATCGGGGTCTTCGGCCTTGGTGATGGGCCGTCCGATCACCAGCACGCTCGCGCCATCGTCGCGCGCCTGCCTTGGCGTCACGATGCGTTTCTGGTCGGCGGTGTGGGCACCTGCGGGGCGCAGGCCGGGGACGACGAAGAAGCCGTCCTTCCATGCCTTGCGCGCCGATTTCACCTCATGGCCCGAACAGACGATGCCGTCGAGCCCGGCTTCCTGCGCCAGTGCGGCGAGGCGGGCGACCTGCGCATCGGGGGCATCGGCCACGCCGACGCGGCTCAGATCATGATCGTCGAGGCTGGTCAATACGGTCACGCCGACGACCCTGGTATGCGAACCGGCGGCAGCCTTGGCATCCTCCATCATCGCACGTCCACCGCTGGCATGGATGGTGACAATCGCGGGTTCGAGCGAGTTGATCGCCTGCATCGCCTTGGCAACGGTATTCGGGATGTCGTGCAGCTTCAGGTCGAGGAAAATGGGCAGGCCCAGTTTCTGCACCTCGTGCACGCCATGATGGCCGTTGGCGCAGAAAAATTCGAGGCCCAGCTTCACCCCGCCGACATGCGCCTTCACCTTGCGGACAAGATCGAGCGCATCGTTGAGTAGCGGCGTATCGATCGCGACATAGACCGGGTTGCTCATGCCGCATTCTCCGCAGCGGGGGCGGGGAAATTCGCCGCCATCGCCTTGGCACCGCTTTCGAGCGTCGCGATACGACGCGTCAGGCGAAAGCGCACCGTGCGATGCCAGATCCACAGCGGCACAAAGCCGAGCAGAAAACTGGCGCCGATGATCGCGGGCAATTTGCTGTCGAGCCAGAGGCCGTTCCACAATTTCATCGAAACCGGCTGCCAGTTGTTGATGGCAAAAATGGCGAAGCCGACGAGGAAAATGACCCAGAACAGGGTTTTGAGGAACGACATTCGCGGCTTCTCCTTGGCTTGTTGGGAGGGAGACTAGGGGAAGGATGGGCTATTTTCTACCCTTATCAAACATACTAATCGTCATGCTGAACTTGTTTCAGCATCCATCGCGCTGCACGCTCCGAGCTTGAACGGATAAATGGACCCTGAAACAAGTTCAGGGTGACGAATATTCTAAAAAGTTGGTGCTCAAGTCACCCGAAAACCCGGGCAAAAATCGTGTCGACATGCTTCAGATGATAGCCGAGGTCGAATTTCTCCTCGATTTCCTGCGGGCTGAGCGCCCTGGTCACATCGGCATCTGCCTTGAGCAATTCGAGCAGCGACAACTGGCCGTCCGATTCCCACACCTTCATCGCGTTGCGCTGGACCAGCAGATAGCTGTCCTCGCGGCTGACGCCTGCCTGGGTGAGTGCGAGCAGAACGCGCTGCGAATGGACGAGGCCGCCCATCTTGTCCAAATTCTTCTGCATCCGCTCCGGATAGACCAGCAGCTTGTCGACCACGCCGGTAAGGCGGGCGAGCGCGAAATCGAGCGTGACCGTCGCGTCGGGGCCGATATAACGTTCGACCGAGCTGTGGCTGATATCGCGTTCGTGCCACAGCGCGACATTTTCCATCGCCGGCACCGCATAGCTGCGCACCATGCGGGCGAGGCCGGTGAGGTTTTCGGTCAGCACCGGGTTGCGCTTGTGCGGCATCGCCGACGAGCCTTTCTGGCCGGGTGAGAAATACTCCTCCGCCTCCAACACTTCGGTGCGCTGCAAATGGCGGATTTCGACTGCGAGCCGTTCGATCGACGAGGCAATGACGCCCAGCGTTGCAAAGAACATCGCGTGCCGGTCACGCGGGATGACCTGCGTCGAAACCGGCTCGACCGAGAGGCCCAGCTTCGCCGCGACATGCTCTTCGACGCGCGGATCGATATTGGCGAAAGTGCCGACAGCCCCTGAAATCGCGCAGGTCGCGACATCCTTGCGCGCGGCAATCAGACGATCCCGGCAGCGCGAAAATTCGGCATAGGCTTCGGCCATTTTGAGGCCGAAGGTGACCGGTTCGGCATGGATGCCGTGGCTGCGCCCGATGCACGGCGTCATCTTGTGTTCAAGGGCGCGGCGCTTGATCGCTTCGAGGAGGGCATCGAGATCGGCGAGCAACAGGTCCGAAGCGCGCGCCAGTTGCACCGCCAGGCAGGTGTCGAGCACGTCGGAGCTGGTCATGCCCTGGTGCATGAAGCGGGCTTCGTCGCCGACTTGCTCGGCGACCCAGGTGAGGAAGGCGATCACGTCATGCTTGGTAACCGCTTCGATTGCGTCGATGGCGGCGACGTCGATTGACGGATTGGTCGCCCACCATTTCCAGAGCGCTTCCGCTGCCGATTTGGGCACCACGCCAAGTTCGGCCAGCGCCTCGGTCGCGTGCGCCTCGATCTCGAACCAGATCCTGAAGCGGTTTTCGGGTTCCCAGATGGCGACCATGTCGGGGCGGGCGTAGCGGGGGACCATGTGCGGGCTTTCTGTTGCAGATTTATGGAGTCGCCCGCGCCGTTAGCAGCATGTGCGGGCGATAACAAACTTGTGGATTGATGCAGTCGCCCCTTTTCGCGCCGCCGTCGCGCCGCTATCGGGGCGGGGATGGCTGATACCACCGATACCGATACGCCTGCCGAAGACCCGTTCGACCAGATCCTCAATGCGCCGTTCGATGCGGCGATTTCCGAACGCTATCTGATCTACGCGATGTCGACGATCACCGCGCGCTCGCTGCCCGATCTGCGTGACGGGCTGAAGCCGGTGCACCGCCGCTTGCTTTGGGCGATGCGGCAGCTGAAGCTCGATCCGGCCAGCGGGTACAAGAAATGCGCGCGCGTTGTGGGCGATGTTATCGGTAAATATCACCCGCATGGCGACCAGTCGGTCTATGATGCGATGGTGCGCCTCGCGCAGACCTTTTCGCTGCGCTATCCGCTGGTCGACGGGCAGGGCAATTTCGGCAATATCGACGGCGATAATGCCGCCGCCTATCGCTACACCGAAGCGAAGCTGACCAAGACCGCCATCGAATTGATGGCGGGGCTGGACGAAAACGCGACCGACTTCAAACCCACCTATAATGGTGAGGATGAAGAGCCCGAGGTTATGCCCGGCCTGTTCCCCAACCTGCTCGCCAATGGCGCGAGCGGGATCGCGGTCGGCATGGCGACGAGCATCCCCTCGCACAATGCAGCCGAGGTGATCGACGCCGCGATGCTGCTGATTGATGAACCCAGGGCGACGCACGAACAGCTGATGCAGATCGTGCAAGGCCCCGATTTCGCAACCGGCGGCGTGCTGGTCGACAGCCGCGAGACGATCAGTGCGGCTTACGAAACCGGTCGCAGTGCGCTGCGCGTGCGGGCGCGCTTTCACGCTGCCGATGCGAAAGACGCCGCCGATCGCGATGCCGGGATCGAGCGCCTGTCGGGCGGCACCTGGCAGCTGGTCATCACCGAAATCCCGTATCAGGTGCAAAAGGGCAAGCTGATCGAGCAGATCGCGCAACTGATCGCCGACAAGAAACTGCCGATCCTCGACGATGTGCGCGATGAATCGGATGCCGACATTCGCATCGTGCTGGTGCCGAAAAGCCGCAATGTCGATCCGGAAGACCTCAAGAACGCGCTGTTCCGCCTGACCGATCTCGAAACGCGGTTCGGGCTCAACATGAATGTGCTCGATGCCAACCGTGTGCCCAAGGTGATGGGGCTGGGCGAGGTGCTGCGCGAATGGCTGACGCACCAGATCGAGGTGCTGGTGCGCCGGTCGCAGCACCGGCTTGAAAAGATCGACGCGCGCCTCGAACTGCTCGAAGGCTATATCATCGCCTATCTCAACCTCGACAGGATCATCGAGATCATCCGCACCGAGGATGAGCCCAAGCCGGTGATGATGGCCGAGTTCCAGCTGACCGACCGGCAGGCCGAAGCGATCCTCAACATGCGGCTGCGGTCTTTGCGCAAGCTGGAGGAAATGGAACTGCGCCGCGAGCGCGACGAACTCCATGCCGAGCGCGAGGAACTGGTGAAGCTGCTCGAAAGCCCGGCGCGGCAGCGCACCCGGCTGAAGAAGGATCTGACCAAGCTGCGTATCGGCTATGCCGAAGACACCGATCTGGGCCGCAGGCGCACGTCGCTGGTCGAAGCTGCGCCCGCGCGCGAAATCTCGCTTGAGGCCTTTGTCGAGCGCGAACCGGTGACGGTGATCCTGTCGAAACGCGGCTGGATCAAGGCGATGAAAGGCCATGCAGACCTTTCCGCCAAGGCCGACTACAAGTTCAAGGAAGGCGATGCGCTGGCGCAGGTCTTTCATGCGCAGACGACCGACAAGATCCTCGTCGCGACGGCCAATGGCCGTTTTTATACGATCGGTGCCGACAAGCTGCCCGGCGCACGCGGCTTTGGCGAGCCGCTGGGCACGATGATCGATATCGAGGCTGGCAATGATATTGCCATGTTGCTGCCGGTTACGCCGGGCGGCCGCATGTTGCTGGCGGCTTCGACCGGCAAGGGCTTTCTCTGCAAGATGGAGGATGTCGTCGCCGAAACGCGCAAGGGCAGGGGTGTCGTGACGCTGAAACCCGGTGCACGATTGCAGGTGGTTCGTACAGCACCAGCCGAAACGGCGGATGAAGCTGCGATGAAAGACCAATATGTCGCCGTTGTTGGCGAGAACCGCAAGCTTGTGATCTTTCCGATGAACGAGATTCCGGAAATGGCGAAAGGGCAGGGCGTGACCCTGCAACGCTACAAGGATGGCGGCCTTTCCGATGCAATCTGCTTCAACCTGAGCGAGGGGTTGAGCTGGGCCATGGGTGGAGACAGCGGGCGCATACGAACCGAATCAGACCTCACCCAATGGCGTGTCGCACGCGGGGCTGCCGGTCGGCTTCCACCGCAGGGATTTCCCCGCAACAACCGGTTCGACTGACAGCGGAGGCCGCCTACGGATTCCCGCCCTCGCGCAGCGCCTCTGCCACCATCTGATCGGCGATTTCGGTTGCGCGCGGCTCTTCCGGAAAGGCTTCGGCCACCCATTGCCGTTCGATTGCCTGCAGGGTCTTGGCCACTACCGGTCCGGCACGCAGGCCCTTGGCGATCAGGTCGCCGCCTTTGACGGGCAGTTGCGGCACTTGCCAGCTTTCGATGCTGGCAAGCTCCTGACGCAAGCGGTTATCGTCAAAGTCCAGCAGTACCAGATCCCGGGCATTTTCGGTGCCGATGGCATAGGCCAATTGCCGCGCCGATTGGATCGATCCCCTATGGGCTGCAAGCTGGACAAGATCGGTCCGAAGGCGGTTGGACAGTTTCATGCGCGAAGCGATCTTCTCGACGCCAGCCGTATCGACCGGCAGAATGGCGCTCAATCGACGTCCCGCTGACGGTTTGATCGCAGACGCTGTTTCCCTTTCGATCAACATGGCAAGCTTGTTCCCGGCGTCGGCGACGATTTCGGGCAGGAAGGATGCGAAAATGCCGTTATCGAGCATCGCCTGAACCGCCGGGGCAGGGTTGGCGACCGAAAGCAATTTGCGCAGCTCGTCCGAAATCCGTTCGCGCGACAAGGCCATCAGTTTGCTGGCATGTGTCGACGCGGCAGCAAGTGCTTCGGCGTCGATGGCACCTTTCCCGAAGCGGGCATGAAAACGGAATAGCCGCAGGATACGCAGATGGTCTTCGGCTATGCGTGCCTCTGCATCGCCGATGAAGCCGATATGGTGCGCGGCAAGATCGGCTAGTCCGTCGAAATAGTCGAATATTTCGCGGCTTTCAGGGTCTGCATAAAGTGCGTTGATGGTGAAGTCGCGCCGGGCAGCGTCTTCTTTCCAATCCGTTGCAAACTCGACCGTGGCACGGCGGCCATCGGTCGAAACGTCGCGGCGCAATGTGGTGATTTCGAAGGTGCGGCCATCGGCAACGGCAGTCACCGTTCCATGGTCGATGCCTGTCGGGACAGCCTTGATCCGGGCTGCCTCCAGCCGCCGCGTTACCTCATCGGGCACCAGAGGCGTTGCAATATCGACATCGGCGACGGCTATGCCCAGCAGCGCATCGCGCACAGCACCGCCGACGATCCGCGGAGGCTGGCCGTCAACGCGCAAGGCGTCAACTACGCGTTCAAAAGCAGGATCGTGCAGCCAGGGCGCATCGGGCAACTGCATCAACCCTCACCCAAAAGGCGGCGGGACAGGTTGGCAATGATGCCAGCGGTAACACCCCAGATGCGGCGGCCCTGCCAATCCATGTCGTAATATTCGCGCATCTGCCCCTGCCATTCGACCCGCCGTAGTGCGTAATTGGCACGGTCGAACAAAATCGCAAGCGGCACTTCGAACCACTCCTCGACTTCCTCCGGATTGGCCAATAGCGGCAGGTCAGGCGGAACAACGCCAATGACCGGCGTTATCTGGTAACCGCTGCCGGAATAATAATCGTCGGCCGCGCCCAGAATATCGACTTCATCGCGGGGCAGGGCGATTTCCTCCTCCGCTTCACGCAATGCGGCAATGACGGCATTTTCATCTTCGGGATCGACCTTTCCGCCCGGAAAGGCTACCTGCCCGGCATGACTGCGCAGCCATGCGGGTCGGCGCGTCAGGATAACGCCGGGTTCGGCGCGGTCTGTAATGGGAACGAGCACTGCGGCATGGCGATAGTCGCCCACGTGGCGCGGATAGGCGCGTTCATCCTCGATTGCGATTGCACGCGACGGATGAAGCGCATCGGAAAACTGCCTCTTCCAGTTCATCCGGTTACATCCAGTGCAAAAAAATCGCCTTCGCTCCAAATCCCCGGCTTTTCGGGGCTGGTGCCCAGAGCCAGTTCGGCGAGTTCATAATAGACAGGTCGTGCGCAGCGCGCCCAAAGCCCTGCGCGAACATGCAGATAGGGCACGGGCGTTCCACCAAAGGCACGGGTTTCGATCGGATGGTCGCGTCCTGTAACAACCATGTCATCGGTATTGAGGCGGAAGGCGATGCTGCCGTCGCGGATCTGTATCTCCACAGCAATGAAGGGGACGTCGGCCACGTCGATTGACAGCTTTTCCTGTGGTGTAACCAGCCAATAGCTGTTGTCAGGTTCGATCCGGAGCAGGCTGGAAAAGGCGCGCACCATCGCCGGACGGGTGATTTCGCCGCCCTGGTGGAACCAGCGTCCGTCGGCAGAAATGCGCATCTCGCTGTCGCCCGTTTTGGCAGGGCTCCAGCTTTCGACCGGCGGCAATTTGCGTTGCGCTGCAAGCTCGGCAATCTGATTGAGGCTGAGGTCACCCAGCGAAGGCGGCGGATCATAGGGCACGCTCATCCTCCTCCAGCATGCCCGTTTGCGGAACTGCAATGCCCCTTGCATTGCGGGCAAGCAGGCGCCGAGGCTCCCAGGGGCCGGGCAAAGTCCAGCCGCCTGTCAGCTCCGAAGTGAAGCCAAACCGTTCATAATATTCGGGGTCGCCGATCATCACCATCACGGGTTCCCCGATTTTTGCCGCTGCATCAAGCATCGCGTGCATCAATTGATGGCCTATGCCCTTGCCCTGCAAATCGGGGGTAACAGCTACAGGCCCGACCAGCATGATGGAAAAGTTGCCGATACGGACGGGCCAGCACTGGATGGTGCCTATCGCTTCAGCATTTTCGACCAGCGCAAAAGACAGCGGGCCGATCGGTTTGCTGCGCTTGCGCAACAGATAAGCTGTTCGACCAAAACGGTCTGCGCCAAAGGCATCGTCAAGCAGCCGTTTCACCTTGTCCGGCGCAACGCTGTCGAGCGGGACAAGTTCAGGCATCGGACATCGCCTCTGGCAATTGCCGCCTGCGCAACAGCATCAGCGCTATGAATGCCAACAGACCGGCCATTGCCGCCAGCAGATACGGAGCGCCGGGAAAGCGGATCGGCGCGCCGGTTTCGGTAAATGCCGCGAGTGTGTAGTTATACGCAAACTGCCCGATCATCAGGCTGAGTGCGGCCAGCGATCCGACCAGCCCCTGCAATTCGCCCTGTTGCGATGCGGGTGCGCGCTGCGACATCATGGCGTTGAGGGCAGGCATCACCATACCCGAAAAGCCATTGACCAGCAGGAGCACCAATATGATCCCCGCAAAGGGAACAAAGGCGACAATCAGATAGCTGGCTATGCCCGATATCATCCCGATATAGGCCGTATTGCGTTCGCCAAAGCGGGTGATGAAGCGCCGGATAACGAGCGCCTGAAACACCGCCATTGAAATGCCGACAAGGCCGAGCGAGACTCCGACCATTCCGCTGCCCCAGCCATATTGGATCGGCGCAAAGAAGGACCAGCTCGCCGGGTAAACATTCCCCGCCAGCGACCAGAGGAAGTAAATCAGGGCGACGGGCACGATGCCCTGTATCTTGCCGAGCGATGCAAAGGCCCCGAACGGGTTGGCGCGTTTCCATTCGAACGGCCTGCGCTTCTCTTCGGGCATGGTTTCCGGGAATACCAGCCAGCCATAGATACCATTTGCAATTGCGAGCGCGCCTGCGACGTAAAAAGGTATGCGCGGACCGAAATCACCCAGCAGGCCGCCAATTACCGGGCCAAAGATGAAGCCCAGCCCGAATGCGGCGCCAACCTTGCCGAAGCTCGCGGCGCGTTCTTCGGGCGTCGACATGTCTGCCATCGCGGCATTGGCCGGCCCAAAAACAGCCCCTAATCCGCCTGCAACGGCGCGTCCGACAAACAGCCAGCCTATATTGGGCGCGAGCCCCATCAGCAGGAAATCAAAGCCAAAGGCAAAGAGCGAAATCAGGAAAATCGGGCGCCGACCGAAACGGTCCCCAAGATTGCCCACTGCGGGCATCAGCAGGATCTGGAACAAGCCATAGGTTGCACCGATCCAGGCACCAATGCGGGCCGCTTCGGCTGCATCGACATGCGCCAGATGTTTGATGAGATCGGGAAGGACAGGCATGATGATTCCGAAACCCATCGAGTAGATGAGCACGGTCAGCAGTATGAAGCGCGTTGCGCGCCGCTTGAGGGTAGGGTCCATCACCATCGGGGGCGCCTTGTCAGTCGACTTTCGCTTTGTCCATGTTTTTTGGCTGTGGGCGGCTGCGGCAAATGGATGGATTTACTTTGGCTTTTGCCCGACTTGCGCTAGCTTTGCGGCGATTGAAGATCGAGGGGAGCCGTAAATGCAGAGTGACGAAAACCTGCAATCGCCGAATGCAGCCAACAGCGAAAGTGGCGTCAATCCTGCGCCTTCGCCCGCAGTGGAGACTGAAACCATAAATGAGGCTCCGGTTGCTCCTGCCAAAAAGCCGTCAAACTGGAGCGGCAAGACGATATTCTGGCTTGGCCTCGGTTCGATCATGCTTGCCTTGTTTGGTGCGTTGGGATCCGGCTGGGGGCTATGGGATTTCCAGCTCGGATACCAGCTTCTGACAATCGCTTTCGGGGCTGGTCTGCTCTCGGTGCTTGGCGGATTCCTGATTGGCTGGTGGGCAAGGCGAAAGGGCAAGACGGCGGCCCGCCCGCTCCGCTGGCTCGGCATGACGCTTGGTGGCGGATTGGCGTTATGGCTGCTCAGCTTTGCCTATACAGAGCGGACGGTGCCCGCCATTCACGACATTTCGACCGACCTTGCCGATCCACCGCAGTTCCGCATGCTCGAAGTTCGGGCGGACAATCTCGACCAGATACCGGGCGAGAATGAGCCTGAAATGAAAGGCATGAACCCGCAACAACGCTGGGCTGCGCTGCATCAGGCAACCTATGGTGACATCCGTTCGGTGCGTATCTCGACGCCTGTCGCGGAAGTGATTGCCAAGGCCGAAAGGCTGGCCAAGGTTCGCGGTTGGGAAATTGCGGTTGCCGATCCCATCGAAGGACGGATGGAGGCGACCGATACGACCCGTTTCTTCCGCTTCAAGGACGATGTCGTTATCCGTGTCCGCCCGACCGAAGACGGCACCGGCAGCATCGTCGACATGCGTTCGATCAGCCGCGTTGGCGTGAGCGACCTTGGCACGAACGCCAAGCGGGTCCGCGGCTTCATTGCGGACCTCGCGGGCACCAATCCAGCGGGCTAGGGCTTGGGGGGTGTCAGCTTCAGCAGGCGCCCTTCGCCACCATCCTCAAGCAGCCAGACCGCCCCGTCAGGGCCTTGTTCGACTTCGCGGATACGTGCGCCCATCTGCCAATGGTCGGCCTTTTCCACGCTTTCACCATTCACCTTGACGCGCACCAGCGCTTCGCCGCCCAGTCCGCCGATAAACAGCGAACCCTTCCAGGCGGGGAACAGGTCGCCATTGTAGAACATCAGGCCGCCGGGCGAAATTGCCGGAACCCAATAGGCCTTGGGCGCTTCAAAGCCGTCTCCAGACTTGTGATCGGGGATGTCGCGGCCATCATAATGGCTGCCATTCGATGCCTTGGGATAGCCATAATTGGCGCCGCGCTTCACCAGATTCAGCTCATCGCCATCGCGGGGGCCCATTTCCTGGTTCCACAACTGGCCCTTGTCGTCGAAAGTGAGGCCGAGCGGATTGCGATGCCCCAATGACCAGATTTGCGACTTCACCGGATTCGCCGCATCGTAAAACGGGTTGTCCGTCGGAATGCTGCCATCGGCGAAGAGGCGCAGCACTTTGCCAAGATTGGCGTTCATATCCTGCGCAGGATCGAATTTCTGACGCTCGCCCGAGGCGATGAACAGATATTTGCCATCGGGCGAGAAAGCGAGGCGATGCCCAAAATGGCCTCGTCCGGTGACTTTGGGATTCTGCTCCCAGATTTTCTGCAAGCCAACCAGCCTGGGCTTGCCGTCCTGATATTCCAGTTTGGCACGACCGACGACCGCGCCACGCGTATCATCGGGGCCGGACTCCGCCCAACTCAGGTAGATCATGCCCGATGTCGTAAAATCCGGGGCGACGACTACATCGCCAAATCCGCCCTGGCCGCCATATTCGACGGCAGGGACTCCAGCCACATCAAGAACTGGTCCATCGGCCTGCCAGAGTTTCAGCTTGCCACTTTTTTCCGTGATCAGCGCATAAGGCGTTCCGGGAACAAAAGTCATCGCCCAGGGTTCATTGAAGGTTGCAACGGCGATAACCTCGAAAGGTTTGGGGCCGGTCGACACTTCGGCATTGCCGGTGGACGGGGCACAGGCGACCGCGACAAGGCTGGCGGCGGTCAGACTCAGGTTACGAAGCATGGGGAGGTCTCCTCTTGATTTCCTGCCTTTAGATGCGAGTGCATCGCCGGATTGGCAAGAGGGTTGCATTTTGCCTTATCTCCGCCTAGATAGCGTTCATCCCGACATTGCGAAACACTGACGGGCTGGCGCCGAAAGGGGCCGGCGCAATCGGCCATTCGCAGTCAATAACTCGTCATCCTGAACTTGTTTCAGGATAATGAACCGCCGCAGCCTGTTATCCCGAAACGAGTTCGGGATGACGAATAGAAGAATGAAGATGCCCGATCTGGAAAAACTCGCTGCGATTATTGCACCCGAAGCCGAAGCACTCGGTTTCGATCTGGTGCGTGTGGCCTGGTTCGATCGCGGCGCGGAAGGTTCGGACGAACCGACGCTGCAGATAATGGCGGAACGGCCCGATACGCGCCAGTTGGTTATCGACGATTGTGCTGCGCTCTCGCACCGGATTTCCGAACTGTTCGACGAACTCGATCCTATCGAAGAGGCTTATCGTCTCGAAGTCAGTTCGCCTGGCATCGATCGTCCGCTCACCCGCCTGAAGGATTTTGCCGACTGGGCGGGGCACGAGGCGAAAATTGAAGTGGTCGAGCCGATTGAAAACCAGAAACGGTTTCGCGGCGAACTGGTTGGTGCGGAAAGTGACGTGGTTTCAATCACGGACCGGACCGGCGCAGCCCACGCCATTTCTTTTTCCAACATCCTTTCCGCCAAGCTGGTCTTGACAGACCGGCTGATTGCGTCGACTGCGCCGCTCAACAGCGCCGGGGCTGACGAAATCGACGAAGACAACCCCGACCAAGAACAGGAAGACTAAAGTCATGGCCAGTCCGATTGCTGCCAACAAGGCTGAACTGCTTGCAATCGCCAACGCAGTCGCCAGCGAAAAGATGATCGACAAGGCGATCGTCGTTGAAGCGCTTGAAGAAGCGATCCAGCGTGCGGCCCGTGCGCGCTATGGTGCCGAAAACGATATTCGCGCAAAGCTCGACACGCAGACCGGCGATTTGCGCTTGTGGCGCGTTGTCGAAGTGGTCGAGCAGGTTGATGACTATTTCAAGCAGGTCGATCTCAAACAGGCTGAAAAGCTGCAAAAGGGCGCGGCTATTGGAGACTTCATTGTCGATCCGCTGCCGCCGGTCGACCTTGGCCGTATCGACGCGCAGTCGGCGAAGCAGGTGATCTTTCAGAAGGTTCGCGATGCCGAGCGTGAACGCCAGTTTGAAGAGTTCAAGGACCGCGCGGGCGAAATCATTACCGGCGTCGTCAAGTCGGTCGAGTTCGGTCATGTCGTTGTCGATCTGGGCCGTGCAGAAGGTGTCATCCGCCGCGATCAGCAGATCCCGCGCGAAGTGGTGCGTCCCGGTGACCGCGTTCGCGCACTGATCCTGAAAGTCGTGCGCGAAAATCGCGGCCCGCAAATCCTGCTGAGCCGTGCGCATCCGGACTTCATGAAGAAGCTGTTCGCGCAGGAAGTGCCGGAAATCTACGACGGCATCATCGAAATCAAGGCCGCAGCCCGCGATCCGGGCAGCCGCGCCAAGATCGGTGTGATCAGCTATGACAGCTCGATCGATCCCGTCGGCGCTTGCGTTGGCATGAAGGGCAGCCGCGTACAGGCCGTCGTTCAGGAAATGCAGGGTGAAAAGATCGACATCATCCCCTGGTCGGAAGATGCCGCAACCTTCATCGTCAACGCATTGCAGCCGGCAACGGTAAGCCGCGTTGTCATCGATGAGGAAGAAGCGCGCATCGAAGTTGTTGTTCCCGACGACCAGCTCAGCCTTGCCATCGGCCGTCGCGGCCAGAACGTTCGCCTCGCCAGCCAGTTGACCGGCCGCGCGATCGACATCATGACCGAGGCGGAATCGAGCGAGAAGCGTCAGAAGGAATTTGTCGAGCGTTCGGAAATGTTCCAGCAGGAACTCGATGTCGATGAAACACTGGCACAGTTGCTGGTTGCCGAAGGCTTCAGCGAACTCGAAGAAGTGGCTTATGTCGCGCTCGAAGAAATCGCTGGCATCGAAGGCCTCGACGAAGAACTGGCCGAAGAATTGCAGAGCCGTGCGGTCGAGGCACTTGAACGCAAGGAAGAGGCTTCGCGCAGCGAACGCCGCGAACTTGGCGTTGAAGATGCGCTTGCCGACTTGCCCCACCTCAACGAAGCGATGCTGGTCACGCTCGGCAAGGCGGGCATCAGGACTCTCGACGATCTGGCCGATCTGGCGACCGACGAGCTGATCCAGAAAGGCCGCACCGAACAGCGCCGTGGCGACAATCGCCGCCATCGCGTTGAAGACAAGCCCGGCATCCTGGCAGTCTATGGTCTGAACGAAGAGCAGGGCAACGAGATCATCATGGCTGCCCGTGCGCACTGGTTTGATGAGCCGGAAACCGATGGGGAGGACGCCGTTGCCGCGGAAGACTCCCAATGAGGACCGCCACACTCCTGTAAGGAAGTGCATATTGACGGGTGAGCGGGCGGAGCAACGCCTGCTGATCCGGCTTGCCCTCGGCCCGGATGGGCAGGTTGCCCCCGATATCCATGGGAAGGCGCCTAGTCGCGGGGCATGGGTGGGCGTTCCCGCCGAAGAACTGGAAGCTGCACGGGTCAAGGGAAAGCTTGCCGGGCTGCTGAAGCGCGCGTTCAAGGTGACCGAACTGTCGGTTCCGGACGATCTGGTCGCACGGATCGGTGCTGGCCTTGAAAAGGCGACGCTCGACCGTCTCGGGCTTGAGGCGAGGGCGAGCAACCTGCTTTCCGGTGCTGAAAAGGTGGATGCGGCTGCGCGCAGCGGAATGGTGGCGTTATTGCTCCACGCATCAGATGCAAGCGAGGACGGGGCATCGAAGCGCGACCAGAGCTGGCGCGTCGGGCTAGAGGAAGAAGGCAGCGGCCGTAAGGGGCTACGCCTGCCGGTCGATCGCGACCGGCTGTCGGCGGCGCTCGGGCGGGCAAATTCGGTGCATGTGGCGATCACCGATGCAAAAGCGGCCGAGCGGGTGAAACATCATCTGGAACGCTGGCTTTATTTCATAGGATGCAGTAACGCGCGCGGCGACGCCAAGGCGGGCCGTCATGCGGATGCTGCATCGGACGGTAATTGATTGAAGGCAAGGTCTGTATAAAATGAGTGACGAAAACGAAAACAAACCGACACTGGGTCGCAAGCCGCTGGGGCTGAAGCCGCGACTGGAGTCGGGTGAGGTGAAGCAGACCTTCAGCCATGGCCGCACCAACAAGGTTGTGGTTGAGGTGAAACGCAAGAAACTGGTCGGCAAGCCGGGCTACGCGCCTGAGCCCGAAGTTGCTGCGCCCCCGCCGCCACCGCCCCCTCCGCCGCCACCCGCTGCGCCGCCGCCTCGCGCTACTGCGCCTAATGGTGAGACGCCGCAGGAGCGCGTCGCCCGTCTTCAGCGCGAAGCCGAAGAAGACCGGCTGAGGCTCGCCGAGGAAGCCAATCGGCGTGAGCAGGAAGAACGTGCGCGTGCAGCAGATGAAGAGCGCCGTCGTGCAGAAGATAACCGAAAGGCTGAGGCCGAGGCCGCAAAAGCCCCGCCGCCTGCGGCTGCTCAAGATGTTGAAGTCGAGGCTGCAGAAACCAGCGATGGCGCTTCGCCGCCGCCGGCCCGTCGTTTCACGCCCGTGGAATCGCCGAAGCGTCCTGCACCTGCTGCCGCCCGCGAAGAGGCCCGCGCACCCGAGGGACGTCGCGACGAACCGCGTCGCGAAGATCCGAAAAAGGCGCCGCATAAGCCCAGCCGCGATCGCGCTGGCGATAATCGCCGCCAATCGGGCAAGCTGACTGTTACCCGCGCACTCGACGATGATGAAGGTGCACGTGCGCGTTCGCTCGCTGCGCTGAAGCGCGCGCGCGAAAAGGAACGCCGTTCGCACATGTCGGGTATGCAGCGTGACGCGCAGCCCAAACAGGTGCGTGACGTTGTTGTTCCTGAAGTCATTACCGTTCAGGAACTGGCTATCCGCATGGCCGAAAAGGGCAGCGATCTGGTCAAGGCGTTGTTCAAGATGGGCATGCCCGTAACGCTGACGCAGAGCATTGATCAGGATACCGCCGAACTGCTGGTCACCGAATTTGGCCACAACATCACGCGCGTTTCCGATGCAGACGTCGACATCGCCCATGATGACGATGTCGATGCACCCGAAACGCTGAAGGCACGTCCGCCGGTTGTTACCGTGATGGGCCATGTCGATCATGGCAAGACATCGCTGCTCGACGCTCTGCGTGGCGCCAATGTGCAGGCGGGTGAAGCCGGCGGCATTACCCAGCATATCGGTGCCTATCAGGTGAAGTCCAAAAATGGGGATCTGATCACCTTCCTCGATACGCCGGGCCACGAAGCCTTTACCGAGATGCGTGCGCGTGGTGCGATGGTGACCGATATTGTAATCCTGGTGGTCGCCGCAGACGACGGCATCATGCCGCAGACGATTGAAGCCATCAATCACGCCCGATCGGCCAATGTGCCGATGATCATCGCGATCAACAAGTGCGACAAGGATGGTGCCAATCCGCAGCGTATCCGCGAACGCCTGCTCGAACATGAAGTCATTGTCGAGAAGATGGGCGGCGAAGTGCAGGATGTTGAAATCTCTGCATTGAAGAAAACGGGTATCGATGACCTGCTCGACAAGCTGGCGCTGCAGGCGGAGCTTATGGAACTCAAGGCCAATCCCGACCGTGCCGCAGAGGCCGTTGTGGTTGAGGCGAAGCTCGACAAGGGGCGCGGTGCGGTTGCTACGCTGCTGATCCGTCGCGGAACGCTGAAGACCGGCGACATCTTCGTTGTCGGTGAGGAATCGGGCAAGGTTCGCGCGCTGATCAACGATCAGGGCCAGCAGGTGAAAACCGCTGGGCCAGCTATGCCCGTCGAGGTGCTGGGGCTCACCGGTGTTCCCGGAGCAGGCGAAATCCTGACGGTCGTTGAAAACGAAGCGCGCGCGCGCGAAGTCGCCGCTTTCCGCAAGGAACAGGCGAAGCTGAAGCGCACCACGCAGGCACCCGTTTCGGTCGACAACATGTTCTCCGCACTGGCGGCCAACCGCGCGAAGGAATATGCGGTTGTCGTCAAGGCAGATGTGCAGGGCTCGGTCGAGGCGATCGTCAACGCGTTGCACAAGATTTCGACCGACGAAATCAAGGTTCGTGTGCTGCAATCGGGCGTTGGCGCCATCACCGAAAGCGATGTGACGCTGGCCAACGCGACCAAGGCGCCGATCATCGGCTTCAATGTCCGCCCCAATGCCAAGGCGCGCGAAATCGCCCAGCGTGAAAAGACCCGGTTCAAATATTTCGATGTGATTTATCATCTCACCGAAGACGTTGCCAAGGAAATGGCGGGTATCCTCGGCCCCGAAATCATCGAAACCGTTGTCGGTCGTGCGAAGATCCAGGAAGTATTCAACGCGGGCAAGAAGGACAAGGCTGCAGGCCTGCTCGTCCTCGAAGGCCATATCCGCAAAGGCTATCACACGCGCCTTACCCGCGAAGACGTCATCGTTTCGAAGACGGTCATTGCTTCGCTCCGCCGTTTCAAGGACGATGTCGACGAAGTGCGTGCGGGCCTCGAATGTGGCGTCGTCTTGCAGGATACCAACGACATCAAGGCGGGCGACATGCTCGAAATCTTTGAGGTCGAGGAGCGCGAACGGACGCTGTGAAGCAATTTGCGGGTACGCGTGGTTCCCATGTGGAACTGATGGGGGCAGAGTTTGTCGACTTTGACCCCGTCTCCGAAACCATAACGATGCGCTTCTGTGCACCGCCCAGTTTCATCACCCAGCGTGGTGGGGTTCAGGGCGGGCTGGTCGCAGGGTTTCTCGATGAGGCGATGGGCTGGGCCCATGTGCAGGCGACGGAGGGCAGGGAAGCGCCGCTCAATCTTGAAATTGCGATGACCCTGCTGAAACTTATTCCAGCCGGACCGCTTATGGGCAAGGGAAGGGTGATCCGGCGTGGTCGGCGCGCGATCTTTCTTGAAGGCGAGTTGTGGGATGAAAGCGGCACAACCTTATATGCCCGCGCCACTTCGACCGCCATGCCGACACCGCTACCGGGAAGGAATGACTGATGGCACGCCACAACGAAACCCCCGAAGGCCGCTCTGTCCGCCTGCTGCGTGTCGGCGAGCAGGTGCGGCATGTTCTGTCGGACCTGCTGGCGCGCGGGTCGGTGCATGACGATGTGCTGACCAGCCACAGCGTGAGCATCACCGAAGTGCGCATGTCGCCCGACTTGCGCCATGCGAAAGTATTCGTAAAATCGCTGCTGGGTGCGGATGAAGGCGCGGTGCTCAAGGCGCTGCGCACCAACACGGCTTTCCTGCAGCGCGAAGTGGCTTCGCGCGTGCGGATGAAATATGCAGCAAAGCTGAAATTCCTCTCCGACGAAAGCTTCGACGAAGCCAGCCACATCGAACGCTTGCTTTCCGATCCAAAGGTGGCGCAAGACCTCTCCGAAGAGGGGTGAATGGCCAAGCTTTATTTCTACTATGCGTCGATGAACGCAGGCAAATCGTCCACGCTGTTGCAGGCCGCGTTCAACTATGGCGAACGGGGCATGAAGGTGATGCTGTGGACGGCAGCGCTCGATGACCGGCCCGGTTTTGGCGCGATCAGCTCGCGGATCGGCTTGGCGGGCGATGCCAGCCGTTTTGAAGGTGTTACCGATATCGAAGCGGCGGTATTGCGGCAGCATCAGGAAGCACCGCTAGCCTGTGTGCTGGTTGACGAGGCGCAGTTCCTGTCGAAGGAACAGGTCTGGCAGTGCGCGCGGCTTGCCGACAAGGCAGGCATTCCGGTTGTCTGCTATGGTCTGCGTACCGATTTTCAGGGAGAGCTGTTTCCGGGGTCTGCGGCGCTGCTGGGGATTGCCGACAGCCTGGTCGAACTGAAGGGCGTATGCGATTGCGGACGCAAGGCGACGATGAATTTGCGCGTCGATGAACTTGGCCGCGCAGTGATCGATGGCGCACAGACCGAAATCGGCGGCAATGATCGCTATGTTGCGATGTGTCGCAAACATTTCATTGAGGCGCGGGCTGCTGGCTGATACGTGTAGCGCACATTTTCAACAAAAGTAGTGGATGATGAAAAGCATGATTTTCGCTGCCTTTGCAGCAGCTTCCATGGCCACATCTGCTTTCGCCGAGGCGCCGACCACGCCTAACTGGCCCGAACTGGGCGTTGAAGCGTCGATTTTCCTTCCCGACCGCTATATCCGCAATTTCGAGGCTGACGACGACAAGGGTATCTGGATCGAAGATATCCAGCGGCGCTGGTATTACGGTGTGTTCAAGGGCCGTTGCTCGCGACTGCAGCATGCGCCGGGGATTGGCTACGATACAAGGGGTTCGACAAGGTTTGATAGGTCCAGCATAATATTGATGGGTGATGATTTCTGCGAATTGACCAGCTTTGTGACCGCCGAAAAACCGTTGCCGCGCAAGGAGCGCAAGCTGCTTGCCAGGGAAGCTGCTGCAAAAGCCAAGGCCGAAGCTGCAAATTGACTTCGCGCCGCTCCGCGCCCAAGGCGCGTGCGTGCATGGCTGGATCATCCTCGACAAACCCGTAGGGTTGGGCTCGACGCAGGCGGTTGCGGCGGTGAAGCGCAATTTCCGCGAAGCAGGTTTTGGCAAGATCAAGGTCGGCCATGGCGGAACACTCGATCCGCTTGCCTCGGGCGTGCTGCCGATCGCGCTGGGCGAGGCGACCAAGCTGTGCGGGCGGATGCTCGACGCCTCCAAATGCTATGATTTCACGATCCGGTTCGGAGAGCAGACGGCTGGGCTGGACGCTGAAGGAGAGGTTGTCGCGACCTCCGATGTCAGGCCAACTCTCGATGAAATTGAGGCGGCGCTTCCCGAATTTACCGGCGAGATCGAGCAGATTCCGCCCGCCTATTCGGCGATCAAGATCGACGGAAAGCGCGCCTATGATCTCGCAAGGGCGGGTGAGCAGATTGACCTTAAAGCCAGAGAAGTGACAATCTACGAGCTTTCTATCGCCACCCCTCGTCATTCCCGGGAAGGCGGGAATGACGAAGCTACGGGAGGAAAGGGCGGTGTCGGTGAAATCACCCTTTCCGCCCATGTCTCCAAGGGCACCTATATTCGCTCGCTGGCGCGGGACATAGCCCATGCCCTCGGCACCGTCGGTCATGTTGTCATGCTCCGTCGCACAAAGGCAGGGCCATTCGGCCTCGATCCGGCGATTTCGCTGGACAAACTCAACGAAATCGGTAAAGGCGCGCCCCTTGAAGACATCATCTTGCCGTTGGAGGCAGGGCTGGACGGCATCCCGGCTCTCGATCTCTCCCCGGAAGCGGCAAGGGCGATCCGTCAGGGTCGCGTCTTGACCGGGGTTGCCACGAAAGACGGGCTATATTGGGGGCGAGGGCCGGATTTGCGGCCTGTGGCTCTGGTAGAGCAAGTCGATGGGGAGTTAAGATCCCTTCGCGGCTTTAACTTGTAACATTCGATGCTCGAAGGAAAAAACATGTCAGTAACGGCAGAACGCAAGACCGAAATCATTCAGGACAACGCTCGCGAAAAGGGCGATACCGGTTCCCCCGAAGTTCAGGTTGCGATCCTCACGGAGCGCATCGTCAACCTGACCGAACATTTCAAGGGTCACCAAAAGGACAACCACTCGCGTCGCGGCCTTCTGCAGATGGTCAACAAGCGTCGTTCGCTCCTTGACTATCTGAAGAAAAAGGATGTCGCGCGTTACAATGCGCTGATTTCCAAGCTTGGATTGCGTAAATAAGATTTGCGAAGCGGCCCCTCTAGCGGGCCGCTTTTGCCATATGGGGCGGGTTTGCATTTCGGTGAACCCGGCCATGGGGCGAAAAATGCCCCGCCCGGACCGGGCCGGAGACCCCGGAAAACAGGAGGCCCCTTTGCGCAATAGGGCGCGAAGGCATCTCAAGGAAAATCTATGTTTGATGTGAAAAATGTATCGATCGAGTGGGGCGGACAAACCCTGACACTCGAAACGGGCAAGGTTGCTCGTCAGGCCGATGGCGCGGTGATCGCGACCCTTGGCGAAACTGTTGTGCTTTGCGCGGTAACCGCAGCAAAGTCAGTGAAGGAAGGGCAGGACTTTTTCCCGCTCACCGTTCACTATCAGGAAAAATACTCCTCAGCCGGCCGCATCCCCGGTGGCTTTTTCAAGCGCGAGCGCGGTGCCACCGAAAAGGAAACGCTGGTTTCGCGCCTGATCGACCGTCCGGTCCGTCCGCTTTTCCCAGAAGGTTTCTACAACGAAATCAACGCTATCGCTCAGGTTCTGAGCTATGATGGCGAGAATGAGCCCGATATTCTGGCGATGATTGCGGCCTCGGCTGCGCTCACCATTTCGGGCGTTCCCTTCATGGGCCCGATCGGCGCGGCGCGCGTCGGTTACCAGAACGGCGAATATATCCTCAACCCGACCGACGATCAGGTTGCCGAGGGCGATCTCGATCTGGTCGTCGCCGCGACTTACGACGCGGTGATGATGGTTGAATCCGAAGCTAACGAGCTTTCGGAAGAAGTCATGCTCGGCGCCGTCATGTTTGCGCATGATGCCTGCCGCGAAGTGATCAAGGCAATCGTGAAGCTGGCCGAACAGGCCGCCAAGGAACCTTGGGAACTGAATGTCGGCGAAGACAATGCGGCCCTGAAAGACAAGCTCAAGAAGCTGATCGGCAAGGATATCGACGCTGCATACAAGCTTACAAACAAGTCGGAGCGTTCAAACGCGCTCAACGCGGCCCGCGACAAGGCGAAGGCCATGTTTGCCGAAGACGGCCTGAGCCCGCAGGAAGTGATGGCAGGCATCAAGCTGACGAAGAAGCTTGAGGCCGAAATCGTTCGCACTGCGATCCTCAAGACCGGCCAGCGCATCGATGGTCGTACGACCACGCAGATTCGCCCGATCGTTGCCGAAACGCACTTCCTGCCGCGTGCGCATGGTTCGGCGCTGTTCACCCGTGGTGAAACGCAGACCATCGCAACCTGCACGCTGGGTACCAAGGATGCGGAGCAGATGATCGATGGCCTCAATGGCCTGCATTATGAGCATTTCATGCTGCACTATAACTTCCCGCCTTATTCGGTCGGCGAAGTTGGCCGCTTTGGCGCGCCCGGTCGTCGCGAAGTCGGCCATGGCAAGCTGGCATGGCGCGCTCTGCACCCCGTGCTGCCTACCAAGGATGAGTTCCCCTACACCATCCGCCTGACCAGCGACATCACCGAATCGAACGGTTCGTCGTCGATGGCATCGGTTTGCGGTGGTTCGCTCGCCATGATGGACGCAGGCGTCCCCATCAAGCGTCCGGTTTCGGGCATTGCCATGGGCTTGATCCTCGAAGGCAAGGACTATTCGATCCTGTCGGACATCCTGGGCGACGAAGATCATCTTGGCGACATGGATTTCAAGGTTGGCGGTACTGAAATCGGCATCACCACGATGCAGATGGACATCAAGATCGCCGGCATCACCCGCGAAATCTTTGAAGCTGCGCTCAATCAGGCGAAGGAAGGCCGCGCGCACATTCTTGGCGAAATGAACAAGGCATTGGGTGCTACCCGCACCGAGCTTTCGGCGCACGCACCGCGTATCGAAACGATGCAGATCGACAAGTCGAAGATCCGCGACATCATCGGCACTGGCGGTAAGGTGATCCGTGAGATCGTTGCCACCACCGGCGCCAAGGTCGACATCGACGATGAAGGCCTGATCAAGATTTCGTCGAGCGACCTTTCGCAGATCGAAGCCGCCCGCAAGTGGATTTCGGGTATCGTCGAAGAAGCCGAAGTCGGCAAAATCTACGACGGCAAGGTTGTGAATATCGTCGATTTCGGTGCATTTGTGAACTTCATGGGCGGCAAGGACGGCCTCGTCCATGTCAGCGAAATGAAGAATGAGCGCGTCGAAAAGCCGACCGATGTTGTCAGCGAAGGCATGGACGTGAAGGTCAAGGTTCTCGAAATCGATCCGCGCGGCAAGGTTCGCCTGTCAATGCGTCTCGTCGATCAGGAAACCGGCGAAGAACTGGAAGACACCCGCCCGCCGCGTGAACCGCGTGAGCGTTCGGATCGCGGCGACCGCGGTGATCGCGGACCGCGCCGTGACCGTGGTGGTCGTGATGATCGTGGCGGTCGTGGCCGTGACCGCGGTGATCGCGGCCCGCGTCGTGAACGTTCGGAAGGTGGCGAAGGCGGCGATCCGAACCATGTTCCGGATTTCCTGAAAGACTGATCTTTCGGAATTTGAATTGGGAAAGGGCTGCTTCGGCAGCCCTTTTTCTTTGTATCGGCGGCCATACTGCAAGCTGGTTCATCGCGGATACAGACCGGCAAATAAAGAAAGCGCAAAAGCCTTGGCGACGGCGCCAAGTGCCATTAAGGGATGCCCATGCAGAAAAAGCTTATCGCACCGCTCGCGCTCGGTTTGTCCGTCATGTTGCTATCAGGATGTTCTTCGCTGGGGCTTGGCGGTGGGGGCGGAGGCGGCCCTGACACGCGCTATGTCGCACGCGATGTGAATACGCTGTACCTTGCCGCAAAGGACCGGCTGGATCGCGGCCAATACCAGATGGCAGCTGCGCTGTTCGACGAGGTGGAACGCCAGCACCCTTATTCACCCTGGGCCCGCCGAGCGCAGTTGATGAGTTCTTTCAGCTATTACATGGCGCAGAAATATAACGAGTCGATTTCTGCATCGCGTCGCTTCCTGTCGATCCACCCGGGCAACAAGGATGCGCCATACGCTTATTATCTGATCGCGCTTTGCTATTATGAGCAGATCAGCGACGTAACCCGCGACCAGAAGATTACCGAGCAGGCGCTGTCTGCGTTGGGCGAGGTGCAGAGGCGCTATCCCAATACGCGCTATGCCGCGGATGCAGGCCTGAAGATTGACCTTGTGCGCGATCACCTCGCGGGCAAGGAAATGGAGATCGGCCGTTTCTATCAGCGTCGTGCGCTTTGGCTGGCTGCATCGCTGCGCTTCAAGGAAGTGGTACAGAAATACGAAACAACCACCCATGCCCCCGAAGCGCTGTACCGCATGACCGAAAGCTATCTCGCCATGGGTATCCCTGAAGAAGCGAAGCGTTCTGCCGCGGTTCTTGGCGCCAACTATCCGGGCAGCAAATGGTATCAGCGCGCTTACGATCTGATGCAGAAGCACGCTCCAGGAGCGTGACATTGCCGCTATGTTGACGGGCCTTTCGATCCGCGACGTGGTGCTGATCGAGGCGCTTGACCTCGAATTCGATGTGGGGCTCTGCGTCCTTACCGGGGAAACCGGCGCGGGCAAGTCCATCCTGCTGGACGCATTGGCGCTTGCGTTGGGCGCGCGTGCCGATAGCGGGCTGGTTCGTTCCGGTGCTGAACGGGCACAGGTAGCCGCCAGTTTCAACGCGCCGGCAAATGTTCTGGCGATGCTTGCGGAAAACGACATCTCGCTCGATGCCGACGAATCTTTGATAATCCGTCGTTCGGTCAGGGCCGATGGCGGGAGCAAGGCTTTCATCAACGACCAGCCCTGTTCGGCGGCGCTGCTGCGCGACGTTGGCGCCTGCCTTGTCGAAATCCACGGTCAGCATGATGATCGCGGATTGCTGAACCCGCGAGGGCACAGGGCGCTGCTCGATGCTTTTGGCCGGTGTGACGCGGCTTCCGTGGCTGCATATTTCGCTGCCTGGCAGGGGGCGAAGGCGCAGTTGGATGCTGCGCGTGAGGCACTTGAGAATGCTGCGCGGGATCGCGAATGGCTTGAGCATGCCGTTGCCGAACTGCGCCGTTTTGCGCCGCAGGAGGGCGAGGAGGAACAACTCGCCAGCGAGCGCGCCGACATGCAAAAGGGTGAGCGGATCGCGGAAGACCTCCGTGCCGTGCTGGAAGCCTTTGAAGGATCCGACAGCGGACTTGCCAAATTGCGCAGCGCCGCGAGGCGTCTCGATCGTCTGGCGGGGGAACATGCACTGCTTGCCGCGGCATTGACCGCGCTGGACCGTTCGGTGATCGAGGCAAGCGAGGCCGAGGACAAGCTGATCGCCGCAACGCAGGCGCTAAGTTTTGATCCGGAACGGCTCGATGCCATCGAAGTCCGCCTGTTTGAACTGCGCGGGCTGGCGCGCAAGCACAATGTCCGCCCTGAAGAACTGGCGCAGCTAACGGGCGATCTGGCCGCAAAGCTGGATGCCATTGAGGCTGGCGGAGAGGGCTTGGCGAAGCTGGAGGCCGAAGTCTCCCGGCATGCCGATGCCTATCGCAAGGCTGCCTCCGCGCTGTCGGCACAGCGGCAGGAGGCGGCAACGCGCCTCGATGCCGCCGTTGCTGCCGAACTTGCGCCGCTAAAGCTGGATGCGGCAAAATTCCGGACAGCGGTGGAGGCGTTTCCCGAAGATCGCTGGACGGCGCATGGCATGGACCGTGTCGAATTCCTGATTTCGACAAATCCCGGCGCGCCCTTTGCGCCGCTGGCCAAGATTGCATCGGGCGGCGAATTGTCGCGCTTCATCCTCGCGCTCAAGGTCGCTCTGGCCGAAGAGGGCGGGGCAGCGACGATCATCTTTGACGAGATTGATCGCGGCGTGGGTGGCGCGGTGGCGTCGGCCATCGGCGAACGCCTTGCGCGCCTTGCCGGTGCAGGCAAGCAGTTGCTCGCCGTCACACACAGTCCGCAGGTCGCGGCCAAGGGGCAGGCGCATTATTTCATCGCCAAGTCGAGCGAGGGCACCGTTACGCGGACAGGCGTGACCCGCCTGGATGCAGAAGGACGCAGGCAGGAAATCGCACGTATGCTCTCTGGCGCCGAAATCACCGACGAGGCACGCGCACAGGCGGCGCGGCTGATGGAGGGAGTGTGAGCGAGGTCGAGAACCTCTCCGAAGCCGAAGCTGCGAACGAACTGATGCGGCTGGCGAAGGCGATTACGCATCATAACAGGCTCTACCACGCCCACGACGCGCCGGAGATTTCCGATACGGAATTCGACGCGCTGGTGCGGCGGAACAACGAATTGGAGGCAGCTTTTCCGCATCTGGTCCGTGCCGATAGCCCCAATGCGCAAGTCGGTGCCGCAGTTGAGGCATCGCCGCTTTCGAAAGTGGCGCATGCCAAGCGGATGATGAGCCTCGACAACGCTTTTTCGGATGAGGATGTCGAAGAATTTGCCGCACGGGTGCGGCGCTTTTTGAACCTGCCTGCTGACGCAGTGGTCGCGCTGACTGCGGAGGACAAGATCGACGGTCTGTCCTGCTCGTTGCGCTATGAAAATGGCGTTCTGGTCCAGGCGGCGACGCGCGGAGACGGACAGGTTGGCGAAGATGTGACCGCCAATGTGCGCACCATTTCCGATATTCCGCACCAGTTGAGCGGCAAGGCACCCTCTATATTCGAAATTCGTGGCGAAGTGTTCATGGCGAAGGCGGATTTCGAGGCGCTCAACGCGCGTTTGCTTGCCGAAGCGGACGATCCGGAAAAGGCACGGCAATTTGCCAACCCGCGCAACGCAGCGGCAGGATCGTTGCGACAGAAGGACGCAAGCGTAACCGCATCGCGCCCGCTACGTTTTCTCGCGCATGGCTGGGGCGAAGTGAGCGAAATGCCTTCCGAAAGCCAATATGCGGCCATGCAGGCGATTGCCGCCTGGGGCATCCCGGTTTCGCCTTTCCTTAAATCGGTCGACGGTGCGTCGGGTGCGCTCATGCACTATCGCGAGATTGAACGTCAGCGCGCCGATCTGCCCTATGATATCGATGGTGTCGTTTACAAGGTTGACCGGCTCGACTGGCAGGATCGGCTTGGCTTTGTTGCAAAAGCCCCGCGCTGGGCGATTGCCCACAAATTTCCCGCCGAGCAGGCCGAAACCACGCTGGAAGCCATCGACATCCAGGTCGGCCGCACGGGCAAGCTTACGCCGGTGGGGCGTCTGAAACCAGTGACGGTCGGCGGCGTCGTGGTATCCAACGTGACGCTGCACAATCGCGACGAAATTGCCCGCCTGGGCGTCCGTTCGGGCGACCGTGTGAAAGTGCAGCGGGCAGGGGATGTAATCCCGCAGATCGTTGAGAACCTCACGCGCGATGCGCCATTGCCCGACTATCATTTCCCCGATCACTGCCCTGAATGTGGGAGTGAAGCCGTTGCCGAAGAAGGCGAAGTCGATGTGCGGTGCACTGGCGGGCTCATCTGCCCGGCGCAGCGCGTCGAGCGGCTCAAGCATTTCGTCAGCCGCGCGGCACTCGATATCGAAGGGCTGGGCGAAAAGACCATTCAGGAATTTTTCGATCTTGGCTGGCTGCATTCGCCTGCCGACATTTTTCGTCTGCGTGATCATCGCGCTGAAATCCTTGCACGCGAAGGCTGGCAGGAAAAGTCTGTGGACAACCTGTTGAAGGCAATCGAGGCCAAACGGGGCCCCGATGCGGCGCGTCTGCTGTTCGGTCTGGGCATCCGGCATGTCGGCGCCGTGACGGCGCGTGACCTGCTGAAAAATTTCCGCACCTTGCCTTTGTTGCGCGATATCGCCGTCTCAGATGGCGGTGAGGCGGAGCTGACCCAAATCGATGGCATCGGGCCGGTCGTGGCAGAGGCACTGCACGATTTCTTTCACGAGCCGCACAATGCCGAAGTGTGGGAGGACCTGCTCGGGCAGGTCGCGCCGCCGGACTATATCGTTGATGTCAAATCCTCCTCTGTCTCAGGAAAGACCGTGGTCTTCACCGGTGCGCTCGAAACGATGAGCCGCGATGAAGCCAAGGCGCAGGCAGAGGCGCTGGGTGCGAAGGCCTCGGGATCGGTTTCGGCCAAGACCGATCTGGTCGTTGCAGGGCCGGGCGCGGGATCGAAGCTGAAAAAGGCCCAGGAACTGGGAATCGAAGTGATCGACGAGGCCGCGTGGGCGGCGATCGTCGCTGCCGCGGGTTAGGTTGTGATGATATTAGATCGGTTCACTCGAAACCGTAGTGCTGAGCCTGTCGAAGCACGCCCAGCAGTGAAGCGCCGTTGGGCTTCGCCCGCCTTCGGCACCGACAGGCTCAGGGCTACGGTTCAAATTATTGTCATCACGGTCTAGTCGAACCAGCGCATCACCCCGCCGGGCATCGGCGTCCAGATTCCCATGCGGACACCCGCTTTGCGCAGCACTTCCCCGGTCCATTCGTTGCATGTTGTATAGGCCGAATAATGGCCTGTGCTGTCGTAGAACAGGTTGTCGGGGGCATAGGCCGGATGGGCCGTGCTTCGCCCGTCTGAGGTCAGCCGGAAGGTTGATCGAATCGAGGCGATAATGCCTTGAAACTGGCGCTGGCTGACCAGAAAGCGCTTGCGATGCGGGGCAGGGCGCGGATCGATCAGGTGGTAGATGTGTAGCGTTGTTTCTTTGGAGCCGATGATCGCCGATGCGATGTCAGCGCTCTGAACATCGCTCCAGCTTTGCGCATTGCGATAGACGCGCTTGTGCCCCCAGCCGACCATGGCATGGGTGCCGTAAAGATCGGTATTGGCCAGATGCTCGGGCCGGATCAGATCGGAAAGATCTTCGCCTGCCGCAGACATCGGCACAATCAGGCTGACATGCACGCCATTGGTTTCGACGAAAATGGGGATGCCGCGGTCCGGCTCGCGCCAATCGGAATTGGCAGGGATGAAGCTGCCTGCCAAGGCGGCAGCAAAATAGAGCCCGATCAGGAAAAGCGGCCAGCCAGTCAATGCGCGCAATGCCGTGCCAATGCTGTTGATGCGAAACAGTTTCAAGTGTAACTATCTTCCATGGCCGACTTTACCCATGTCTATGACGCCCCGCCGCCGGGTGCAAATCCGGATTGGACGATTCCGCAGGCTTGGAATGCTTTTTCGGCAGACGAACATGCGATGTGGGACAGGCTATTTGCACGGCAATCGGAAATGCTTCCCGGTCTGGCCTGTGACGCATTCTTGCGCGGTATCGATGTGCTGAAACTCGAAAAGCCCGGTATTCCGGACTATCGCGAGTTGAATGCGCGGCTGATGGCGGCGACAGGCTGGCAAGTGGTCGCCGTACCGGGGCTGGTGCCCGACGATGTGTTTTTCAACCATCTGGCGAACCGCCGCTTTCCGGCAGGCAATTTCATCCGCACCCCGGAACAGCTCGATTATCTGCAGGAACCCGACATATTTCACGATGTGTTCGGCCATGTGCCGATGCTCGCCGATCCGGTTTTCGCCGACTATATGGTGGCCTATGGCAAGGGCGGGTTGCGCAGCCTTGGCTTTGGCGCGCTGCACAAGCTGGCGCGGCTTTACTGGTATACCGTGGAATTCGGGCTGATCGAGGAACCGGCCGGGTTGCGGATTTATGGCGCGGGTATCGTCTCCAGCTATGGCGAGAGCATCTTCTGCCTCGATGATCCCAGCCCGAACCGCATCCGGTTCGATTTGCTGCGGCTGATGCGCACCGAATACCGGATCGATGATTACCAGCAGAATTATTTTGTCATTCCCTCGCTTGAACATTTGCTCAAGGTCACGGTCAAAACCGATTTCGCGCCGTTCTATGCCAGCCTCGAAACTTTGCCCGACATTCCCGTGGCCGACATTCTGCCCGGGGACGATGTCATCACGCGCGGCACGCAGGATTATGCGCGCAACAAGGCTGCGGCCTGACGCTACCAGGTGCCGAAATCGCCGGGAGGCTGGCTGGTGCGCCCTGATGCGCGGATAGGGCGCCGGTGCCCGTAACGCCGCCGCTTTACCAGCCTCAGGCACGGCCAGTCACCGTTGTCGCGCCGCTCGAGCAAAAGGAAACCATTGCGCCGGTAGGCTGCGATGACCCGATCGATCTGGGTGTCGAGCAGCCCTGCGAGGATCAGCGTGCCGCCATCGGCGACGACAGCGGCAAAGCTGGGCGCCAGTTCGACCAGCGGGCCAGCCAATATATTGGCTATCAGCAAATCATAGGGGCTGCGCGCCATGATTGCCGGATGGTCGGTCCCGGTCGCAGCATATAGCGCTACCGCGCCCTTCTTTTTGCCCAACGGAACATGATTTGTGTTCGCATTTTCGCGGGTCACTTCGATACTGACCGGGTCTATGTCCGAGGCCGTGACTTCGGCAGCAGGCCAGAGGTGCCGTGCGGCAAAAGCCAGCAACCCCGTTCCCGTGCCGATATCGGCAATATGGTGGAAACGATGCCCGGCGACCTTCAGCCGATCGATCGTCGCAAGGCATCCGCTGGTCGTTTCGTGTCCGCCGGTGCCGAACGCCTGCCCGGCCTCGATCAGAAAGCTTTTCGAAGCGGGGGGAACTGCACCCTTGTTGGTGGAGGTATGAACATAAAAACGCCCGGCATGGACCGGATCGATGCTTTTCTGGCTAAGCGTCAGCCAGTCTTCGTCGGGCAGTTGTTCGACAACGGCTCTGGCGCCCAGCCTTGTTTCAAGCAGCGCAATATCGTGTGCCTCGGGCTCCGATCTGAAATAGGCCTGTATCGACCATTTCGCATCGTTAAACGCCTCCAACTCGTCGGCAACCAGCGTTGGCAGGTTATTGAACTGCTCCAACCACTCGTCATGCTCGTGCATGGCCTCGGCCTCGCCGCGCGAGCAGGGCAGGGTGACTTTCCAGTTCATGTCATATGTTCTTTGCTGCGGTTACCGCACATAGCTGGCGCCGTTGATGTCGAGCACCGCGCCGGTCATCGAAGGCGGCGCTTCCAATGCGCAAAACCGCACCAGCGTGGCGACTTCTTCGGGCATTGCGACGCGTCCGAGCGGTATGTCTGCGAGCAGCTTGTCGCCGCCGCGGCTTTCCAGATAGTCCTCGGCCATGCCCGTCATGGTAAATCCGGGGCAGATGGCAAAGGCATAGATTTGCTGCGCAGCAAAACCGCGCGCGATGCTCTTTGTCATCGCCACCATTCCGCCTTTGGAAGCTGCATAATGCCAGTGTGCCGGGCTGTCGCCGCGATAGGCGGCGCGGCTCGCGACGTTGATGATCCGGCCTTCCTGGCCCAATGCCTGCCAGTGCAATATGGCCAGGCGGCACAATTGGGCCGAGGCGGTCAGGTTGATCGCCATCGTCCGCTCCCAACCGTCGAGCCATTCGATATCGCTGAGGTCTATGGGATTGGCTTCAAACACGCCCGCATTGTTGATGAGGACGTCGATGCGACCGCCCATTTCCTGCAGCGCGTTATGCCAGATTTCGGATGGCGTGGTGGGGTCGCTCAGGTCGCCATGAGCGCTGGATGTTGCGTGGATGAGTACATTGTCGTCGCTCAGTTCATCGACAATAGCCGCACCAATGCCACGCGAGCCGCCGGTTACAAGGATGTGCAGGGTCATGCCCACTGCCTTCCACAGCGGGCAATGAAATTCAACCTTGCTTAGCTGGTGCGCCGATTAGCGGACGAGATTTGCCGCAAATTTCCCTGCATTGGCCTGCAGCGAGGAAATCTTGCCCTCGACATCGCCAAATCCGGCCTCAAGCTGCGAGATTTCCGAGACGACATTTTCCGTATCGGCGCGGATTGCGGCGATAGTGTTGGACATCAGGTCGGCCGCAAGCGCGGTTTCGTCGACTGATGCGGTAATCATCGTCACTGTCTGCGCCTGCTCTTCCATGGCGTGGCGGATGCGTTCGGCGCTGTGCTGCACATCTTCAACTGCCGTCTTGATGGCAATGTTCGATTCGACCGATGCCTTGGTCGCATTCTGGATCGCGGTAATCTTGCTGGCGATTTCGTCGGTAGCCTCAGCGGTCTGGTTGGCCAGACTCTTCACTTCCTGCGCGACCACCGCGAATCCGCGGCCGGCATCGCCAGCCCGGGCAGCCTCGATCGTTGCATTCAATGCAAGGAGATTGGTCTGGCCTGCGATATCGCGGATGAGGCCAAGGATCGATTCGATGGATTTGGATTGTTCGGACAAGGTATCGGTGGCCTCTACTGCTTCCTGCGCCCGCTCGGTCGCCCGGTTGGCGACATCGGCGGCGGTTTCAACTTCGGTTCGGGTGTCTTCGATCGCACGGATCAGGCCGGCCGCGGTCTGCGCAGCCTCGCGCATTGCAACAGCGGATTGTTCCGACGCAGTGGCAACTTCGGATGCCTTGCTGAGCATCCCCTGGGCAACGGAGGTGCTGGCCGCTGCCTGTTGGCGCAGGATATTCGCCTGTTCGGATATCTCGGCAGTGCTCAGTCCGATGTCGCTTTCGAACTGGGCCGTGTAGCCTTCTTTCTGTTCGCGCTGGACGATCTTCTGATAGTGAACATAGCAGGCCGAAGTGACAGCCAGTTCCATCGACGTGAAATCGTGGACTGTTTTCATCAACTGGTCGCGCGACGGATCGCTGGCTTGCAGCTTTGCATCGAAAATATCGAAATAGCGCAAACTTGCGCGGGTTGACGCAGCCAGCAGGTGGCCAAGGGGGACGCGATCCTTGCAGGCAGCAATGATTTGCGCCTTCAGATATTCGCGCCACATCGTTCCCTTGATGTCGCGCATGCGTTCGCGAATATAGTTCGCAGTCGATTTGACCATGGCGGCAATATAGTCAGGATTGCGGAGCTGTTCGCTATTGCCAAAGCTGGTCCAATATTCCCAGTAATAGGACGCGAAACTGTCCATTTCATCGTCGACTATGGCAAGCAGGTTGCGGCATTTTTCAGCCATCTGCCCATCGAAGTCAAAGGCTTTGATAATGGTATCAAACTCGGCTGAAAGCGACTTTTCCATATCCGACATTGCGAACTCCCGAAATGCGACCTGCATTTTACATTTGTTTAGGAGTGCAAAGCTAAGCAGGATTGGTTAACGCCCAGTTATCCATGGCAGGCAAAATTCCGTATCCCGCACCTTGCGCAGACGGTTCAAAGCGGTAAAGAGCGACGCAAACTTGAACAGGGAAAGCTAGCCGATGGCGCAGAATCCGAACCGGCCGATTTCGCCGCACTTGCAGATTTATCGTTGGGGGCCGCACATGACGGTGTCCATCTTCCACCGCGCGACAGGCTTTGTGCTGGCGACGGCAGGTATGCTGACCTTGCTGTGGTGGATAGCTTCGATTGCAGGCGGGCAGGAAAGCTATGCCGGCTTCCAGGCGTGGGTGGTATCTGCGGGGGCTGAGGCTACGGGCTTACAAACTGCGGCAAACTGGTTCTTCCGTCTGCTGGGTCTGGCGGTGATCTATAGCTTTTTTCAGCATTTCTTTTCGGGCATCCGCCATTTGCTGATGGATATGGGCGCCGGCTACGAACTGACCACAGTGCGCACCTGGTCTATTGCGGTTTTCATTGCGGCGCTGACTGCAACGGCGCTGGTGGCGATGCTTGTCGCTTCGCGTTTCATGGGGATTTGAGATGGGTAACGGAACCAACCTTGGACGCGTGCGTGGGCTTGGCTCGGCCAAGCACGGAACCAAACACTGGGTCGACCAGCGGCTGACGGCTGTCGGCAACCTGTTGCTCACCAGTTGGCTGGTGCTGTCACTGCTGATGCTGCCTAATTTTGCGCATGAAACGGTTGCCGCCTGGCTTGCCCAGCCTTCGGTCGCTGTACCGATGGTCCTGATGCTGGTCAGCATCTTCTGGCATGTTCGTCTCGGCCTTCAGGTGCTGATCGAGGATTATGTTCACGACGACGGCAACAAATTTGCCGTACTGACCCTTTTGAACTTTTACGTAATTGGCGCTGCCGCATTCGGCATTTTCATGGTCGCCAAACATGCCTTTACGGGAGCGCCCGCCTGATGCCAAATTCAGCTAATCCAGCATATAAGATCATCGACCATGTCTATGACGTTGTCGTCGTCGGTGCCGGCGGTTCTGGTCTGCGTGCTACGATGGGCGCAGCAGAAGCGGGCCTCAAAACCGCCTGCATCACCAAGGTGTTTCCGACACGCTCGCATACCGTTGCGGCGCAGGGCGGGATTGCGGCATCGCTGCAGAACAATTCGCCCGATCACTGGACCTGGCATATGTACGATACCGTCAAGGGATCGGACTGGCTGGGCGATCAGGATGCGATCGAATATATGGTGCGTGAGGCACCTGCCGCCGTGTACGAGCTGGAACATGCAGGCGTGCCGTTTTCGCGCAACGCCGATGGCACGATCTACCAGCGCCCCTTTGGCGGCCATATGCAGAATATGGGCGAGGGCCCGCCGGTGCAGCGCACCTGCGCCGCTGCCGACCGCACCGGGCATGCGATGCTCCATGCGCTCTACCAGCAGAGCCTGAAATATGACGCGGACTTCTTCATCGAATATTTCGCGCTCGACCTGATCATGGAAAACGGAGAATGCCGGGGCGTGATTGCGCTGTGCATGGACGATGGCAGCATCCACCGTTTCAAGAGCCAGTCGGTCGTGCTGGCGACCGGCGGCTATGGCCGTGCCTATTATAGCGCAACCTCTGCGCACACCTGCACCGGCGACGGTGGCGGCATGGTGCTGCGTGCTGGCCTGCCGTTGCAGGATCTGGAGTTCGTCCAGTTCCACCCGACCGGCATTTACGGCGCGGGCGTGCTGATTACCGAAGGTGCGCGCGGCGAGGGCGGTTACCTGACCAATAGCGAGGGCGAGCGCTTCATGGAACGCTATGCGCCGTCTGCCAAGGATCTGGCCTCGCGCGATGTCGTTTCGCGCTCAATGGCGCTCGAAATGCGCGAAGGGCGTGGCGTTGGCCCGAACAAGGACCATATCTACCTCCACCTCGATCATATCGATCCCAAGGTGCTGGCCGAACGCCTGCCGGGCATTACCGAAAGCGGCAAGATTTTTGCCGGTGTCGACCTGACCCGCCAGCCGCTTCCCGTTTGCCCGACCGTGCACTATAATATGGGCGGCATTCCCTGCAATTATCACGGCCAGGTCGTGACCAAGAAGGGCGACGATCCGGAAGTTGTCGTTCCCGGCCTCTATGCAGTTGGCGAAGCCGCTTGCGTTTCGGTGCATGGCGCGAACCGCCTTGGATCGAACTCGCTGATCGACCTAGTGGTATTCGGACGCGCGACCGGTCTGCACCTCAAGGAAACGCTGACGCCAAATGCCGCGCAAAAGGCATTGCCGAAGGATTCGGCTGATCTGGCGCTCGCCCGTGTCGATCACTTCCGTAACGCCAAGGGTGGCTCACCCACCGCTGACGTGCGCCTGCAGATGCAGCAGACGATGCAGAAGCACGCCGCCGTGTTCCGCGACAGCGCGCTCCTTTCCGAAGGTTGCGAACTGATGCAGAAGGTCAACCAGCGGATGCAGGACATTTCGGTCAGCGACCGCAGCCTGATCTGGAATACCGACCTTGTCGAAACGCTCGAACTCGACAATCTGATGAGCCAGGCGATCTGCACCATTGAGGGCGCCAACGCCCGCAAGGAAAGCCGCGGCGCACACGCGCATGAGGATTTCCCCGATCGGGACGACAAGAACTGGATGAAGCACACCGTCAGCTGGTTCGAAGGCTGGGGTGGCAAGGGCGGCAAGGTGACGCTCGATTACCGCCCGGTCCACGATTACACGCTGACCGACGAGGTTGAATATATCAAGCCGAAGGCGCGGGTTTACTAAAGCGATTTAAAAGCAGCTGCGGTAAGTTCCAGGCTGCGCTTGCGTTTTTCGTGATCGAACAGCGAACAGGCGACGATGATCTCGTCGGCCTGTGTTCGTTCGACAAAGGCCGCGATGCCCTTTTCGATGGTATCCGGCGCACCAATCGCGCTGCACGATAGCAGCTCGTCGAGCATCGCGGCGATGTGCGGGGGCAGGCTGGACTTGTAGCCTTCGACAGGGGGCTGCATCTGGCGCGGGTTGCCGGTGCGCAGCGCGACGAAGCTCTGCTGGATCGAACTGGCGAGATATTCGGCTTCTGCGTCGCTGTCTGCCGCGATCACATTCATTGCAGCCATGACATAAGGCTTGTCGAGCACTGCGCTTGGTTTGAAGCTGCTGCGATAGACATGCAGCGCCTCGTCGAGCATCTGAGGGGCGAAGTGGCTGGCGAAGGCATAGGGCAGGCCGAGCAGCGCGGCGACCTGCGCGCCATAGAGGCTGCTGCCGAGGATGTAGAGCCGCACATCGGCGCCCGCGCCCGGCGTCGCGCTGATCCCGGTGCGGCCATCGTCTGCAAAATAGCTTTGCAGTTCGGCGATATCGCGCACGAAGCCGTTGGGATCGCTGTCGAGCGTGCGGCGGATGGCGTGCATGACGCGCTGGTCGCTTCCCGGCGCGCGGCCGAGCCCGAGGTCGATACGGCCCGGATAGAGCGCGTCCAGCGTGCCGAACTGTTCGGCGATCACCAGCGGCGCGTGGTTGGGCAGCATGATACCGCCCGCACCGACGCGCATCGTCTTGGTCGCCGCCGCGATATGGCCGATGACGACTGCGGTGGCTGCGCTGGCAATGCCTTTCATGCCATGATGCTCGGCGACCCAGAAACGGGTGAAGCCCAGCGTTTCGGCATGGGCCGCAAGGTCCGCGCTCTGGGCAAGAGCTTGGGCGACAGTGCCGCCCTCAACGACGGGGACGAGATCGAGCAGCGAATAGTGTGTCATGCCACGTAAATGGCCGCTTGCCGCCTGCAAACCAAGAATTTTTCTGGCAGCATGGCATTTTTCAGATATTCCTCACATCTGCATCATGCCTTTCATGGCGCCGCAGGGCAAGCCGCACCGGTTCATGACATCAAGCAGGAGGTAATCACATCATGACAACCGAACGCAGCCCGGGCTGGAAACTGTTCTTCGCTGGCCTCGTCGCCCTCATTCTCGTTGTTCCGCTGGTCATGGTCTATGCGCTGGCATGGGACCGGCAGGAACAGGCCAACACCGCACAGGATTCGATCGCTGCAGGCTGGGGCGGGCCGCAGGTTATTGTGGGGCCAGTTCTGGTTATTCCTTACACTGCCAACAGCGTTGAAACGGTTGACCAAAATGGCCGCCAGACGACGCGTACCGTGCAGGTCAAAAAGGAGCTTTTTCTCTCTCCTGAAAGCAATGCAATCAAGACCGAGCTAAAGCCGGATCGCAAAAAGAAATCGATTTATGACAGCGTCCTTTTTGTTGCTGCGAATAGCGGCAAGGCGCGGTTTGCGCTTCCTGCTGATTTTGCACGCTATGGTATTCCACGCGAGAATATCGATTTCGCCGGAGCCGAGCTGCGCTTTGGGGTATCCGACGCGCGAGGCTTGCAAAAAGACAGCAGGGTCGAGGTGAATGGCACGGTGCTTGGTCTGCAACCCGGCAAGGGGCTCGCGGCATCGAACAATTCAGGTTTCTTCAGTTTTGTTGACTGGACAGGTGCTGCACCGCTCGACGTCAGTTACAGCTATGCCATTCGCGGCAACAAAGCGCTGACTATGGTGCCCCGTGGCGGAGAAACGACTTGGGACGTCAAATCGAGTTGGCCAAGCCCAAGCTTTGCAGGCGATTTTTTGCCAACCAAGCGCCTCATCAAAGCGAGCGGATTTAGCTCAAGCCATGCAGTGACAAATCTGGCGCTTGGTCAGGCCATCGTTGCAACCGACGATAATGCGCCGCCGATGGCGGGACAGGAATTCGGCCTTATACCGGCGTCCAGTGCGCGAGAAGCGCCGGTGGTGGGCGGGCCATCGCAAGCCGCCACAATCGGCCTCATCGAACCCGTCGATCTTTACAGCCAGGTCGATCGATCGGTGAAATATGGCTTCCTGTTCATCGGTTTCACTTTCCTGGCCTTTCTGATGTTTGATGTGGTTGGCGGTGCAAGGGTTGCGGCGGCGGAATATCTGCTGACCGGGGCAGGGCTCGTGCTGTTCTTCGTGATGCTGCTCGCCTTTGCCGAGGTGGTCGGTTTCACCTGGGCCTATCTGCTCGCTGCGGGTGCGATTACAGCGCTTTTGACCGCTTATTCGGCAGCGGTGCTGAAAAGCTGGCTGCGCGCGCGGGTGATCGGCGGGTTGCTGATCGGGCTCTATGCGACGCTTTATGTGCTGCTCAACCTCGAAGCCTATTCGCTGATTATTGGCTCGCTGCTGCTCTTCGTCGCACTGGCGGCGGTGATGTGGGCAACCCGGCACATCGATTGGGGTGCCAAGCGCAGTGCAGAGGAAGCTAGCGCCAGCGCAGCATAGAGCGGTCAAGCTCTGCGACGGATCGGACGCCCATGAGTTTCATGCCGCGTTCGATCTCGTCGCGCAGCTTGCCAACGACGCGGTCGACGCCGGGTTCTCCAGCTGCTGCCAAAGCATAAAGATAGAGCCTGCCACCCGAGCAGGCAGTTGCCCCCGCCGCGAGTGCCTTCAGCACATGTGTGCCGCGCCGAACGCCGCCATCACAGATGATATCGATTTTGCCCCCGACCGCATCGGCAATCTCGGCAATCTGGTCGAATGGCGAACGCGAGCCATCCAATTGCCGCCCGCCATGGTTTGAAACCATGATTGCCGTTGCGCCGATATCGACTGCGCGCTTCGCATCGTCGACCGACATCACACCTTTCAGGCAGAATTGCCCGCCCCATTCGGCGCGTATTGCTTCCGCCATTTTCCAGTCCATCGACTGATCGAGCATGGTGTTGAAGTATTCCGCGACCGACACCGCCACATTGGTACCTTCGCCGACATGGGTGGAAAGGTTGGGCAGGGCAAATTTCTCGCGAAACAGATAGTTCATCACCCAACCTGGATGCGTGGCATAGCTCAATACCGAAGATGGCGTGAATCTGGGCGGCGAAGTGAAACCGGTGTTCAGGCAGCGTTCGCGATTGCCCGCGACGATGGTGTCGACCGTCAATGTTATCGCGTCGAAATTGGCCGCCTTGCAGCGTTCGACCATCGATTTGTTCAGCCCCTTATCCTTATGGATATAGAGTTGGAACATCTTGGGCGTCTTGATCGCCGCACCGACTTCTTCAATGCTGACCGTCGCAAGGCTGGAAATGCCGAACCAGGTGTTGAAGCGTTCAGCGACCGCAGCGACGGCACGTTCGCCCTGCCAGTGGAACAGGCGCTGCAAGGCAGTGGGCGAAAGGAAAAGCGGCATGCCGATTTTCTTGCCCATAACGGTTGTCGACATGTCGATGCTTTCGACGCCCGCAAGAACATTGGGGACAAGATCGCAATCGTCGAATGCGGATGAGTTGCGTCCCTTGGTGATCTCGTCATCGCCCGCACCATCGATATAGTGAAAGACGGGTGAGGGCAGACGCCGTTTCGCCAGTCGCCGGAAATCCTCGACATTGTGACAATCGGAAACACGCATGGGCGGTTAAAAAATGCCGCTGAAATAGTTGCAGCTGTTCGGATTGCCGCTCCGCAGCCCCTGTTTCAGTGCTGCCATGCGCTGTTCCGATGTGCCATGTGTGAACATGCTTTCAACAGGAGCCCGACCGGCATCGCGCATCAGCTTGTCGTCGCCAATGGCATGGGCGGCGCGCATGCCTTCTTCCACATCGCCTGCATCCATGCGGACGGCATTCTTGTTTGCCCAGATCCCGGCATAGCAATCGGCCTGCAATTCCATGCGAATCTGTAGCGCGTTTCCGTCTTCCTGACTAACGCGGTTTTGCATGGTGCGCACCTTGTCGGCCACGCCGGTGATATTCTGGATATGATGCCCAATTTCGTGCGCGACGACATAGGCATAGGCAAAGTCGTTATCGCGCCCGCCGGTCATCTGGTCGATCTGCTGGAAGAAGCTGGTGTCGAGATAGACGCCGCCATCTGCCGGACAATAAAACGGCCCCATCGCCGATTGCGCCGCGCCGCAGCCTGATTGGCCACCGCCTTGGTAGAATCGCAGTTTGGCGGGCTGGTAGCGCTGACCGCCCGCAGAAAAGAGTTGCGCCCAAGTGGTTTCGGCCGAGGTAAAAACGCGGCAAGCGTAGGCCTCGGCTGCGGTATCGCAAGCGGCATTGCCTGCGCCCGGCGTTTGCTCGCCGGGTGCCGATGTTGAGCCAGAGAAAAGCGACAACCCCGGCCCCAAGAGGAAAAAGGCAGCGATCCCCAATATCGCAATTGTCCCACAGCCCATTTTGCGCCCCAAAAGCAAAGGCAGAAGCCCGAAAATCAGCGAGCCCATGCCGCCGCCACCGCCAACGCTGAAACCGCCGCCGCCGGCGCCCTGGTCCTGAATGTCTCCGCTCGGATCGATATCGTCGAGGCGCATGGCGATTCTCCCTTGTCGCGTTCAATCAAGCATTGCGGTTTTGCCGCAAAAGCGCAAGGAAGAAGGCAGATTTACCAACAGCTTTGCAAAGGACTTCTCCCATGTTTCTCAAAGGCAAAACCGCACTGATTACCGGCTCCACCTCTGGCATCGGGCTTGGTTATGCGCGGGCATTGGCTGCGGAAGGCGCGAATATTATGATCAACGGCTTTGGCGATGCTACGGAAATCCAAGGCTATGTCGAAGACCTGATCCGGATCAGCAATGCAGGTGCGCTCTACTCACCCGCCGACATGACGAAGCCTGAAGAAATTCGCGCCATGGTTGCCGATTGCACCGCAAAACTGGGCTCCCCCGATATCCTGATCAACAATGCAGGTATCCAGCATGTTTCGCCGGTCGACACTTTCCCGGAGGATAAATGGGACGCGATCATAGCGATCATTCTGACCTCGGCCTTTCATACGACCAAAGCGGTTGTGCCTGCCATGAAAGAAAAGGGCTGGGGGCGCATCATCAATACAGGGTCGATGCACAGTCTGGTCGCATCGCCGTTCAAGAGCGCGTACAATGCGGCGAAGCACGGTATTGCAGGTTTCACCAAGACCATTGCGCTTGAAACCGCGCGTGACGGCATAACGGTCAACAATATTTGCCCGGGTTATGTCTGGACTTCGCTGGTCGAAAACCAGATTCCCGATACGATGAAGGCGCGCGGTTTGACGCGCGATCAAGTGATCAACGATGTTCTTCTGGCGGCGCAACCGCAGAAGCAGTTTGTCCAAGTCGAACAGCTCGCCTCGCTGGCTGTCTATCTGTGCAGCGATGCTGCTGGCGCCATCACCGGTGCCAATCTGTCGATGGACGGCGGCTGGACCGCGCAATAATGCATTTTGCTGCGCAGGCCGATTTGTTTGCGATGATGCGGTCGGGCAATCGATTCAGTCGATAAGAGTGCAAGGAAAAAGTCGATGGCATTGTCACTGGGTTGAGATAGTCTCAATCTAGAGTGCTTTCCCAAGCACCAGAATCCGAACATTTGGACAGGAGAGGAAAAGCCATGAACGACCCAACTCCCATTAACGCTGGTGGCGGTTGCCCGGTGCACAAGGATGCCGCGCGCTCGCTGCTGGGCCGCACCAACAAGGATTGGTGGCCTGACGCTCTGCCCGTGGATATCCTGCATCAGGGCGGTGTTTCACCCGATCCGATGGGGCCGGACTTTGACTATGTCAAAGCCTTCAAGGGGATAGACTATCAGGCGCTCAAGGCCGATCTGACCGCGTTGATGACCGACAGTAAGTCCTGGTGGCCGGCCGACTATGGGCATTATGGCCCGTTCTTCATTCGCATGGCTTGGCATGCTGCGGGAACCTACCGCACGGCGGATGGCCGCGGTGGTGCCAATAGCGGTCAGCAACGCTTTGCTCCGCTCAACTCCTGGCCCGACAACGGCAATCTTGATAAGGCGCGCCGTCTGCTGTGGCCGATCAAGCAGAAATATGGCCAGCAGATCAGCTGGGCAGACTTGTTCATTCTTGCTGGCAATGTCGCGATTGAATCGATGGGCGGCCCGGTCTTCGGCTTTGGCGGAGGCCGCGCAGATGTCTACGAGCCAGAGCGCGATATTTATTGGGGCGAAGAAGACCTTTGGGTCAATCAGGGCGCAGAAACGCGCATCCAGCCTGAAAAGCAGATCGACCTCGAAAACCCGCTTTCTGCTATCCAGATGGGCCTGATTTACGTCAATCCCGAAGGCCCGGGCAGCAATCCGGATCCGCTCCTGTCGGCCCGCGACATGCGGGTTACTTTCGCCCGTATGGCAATGAACGACGAAGAAACCGTTGCGCTGACCGCAGGCGGACATGCTTTTGGCAAAGCGCATGGTGCGAAACCGTCGGATACGTTCGGAGAAAGCCCGGAATCGGAAGCAATTCATCAGTTGGGCTTTGGCTGGCTGACCGATGTTGACGAAATCGCCAAGGGCAACATCACGACTTCGGGCCTCGAAGGGGCCTGGTCGAACAACCCGACCCAATGGACCGGCGATTATTTCCGTCTGCTGTTCAAATATGATTATGAATTGACCCACAGTCCTGCAGGCGCGCAGCAGTGGACTCCGGTCAACCCTGCCCCTGAGGACATGGCTCCCGACGCACGCGACCCCTCAAAGCGCGTTCCGACCATGATGACGACGGCAGACATGGCGCTGAAAATGGATCCCGAATATCGCAAGATATCGGAGCGTTTCCGTGACGATCAGGCCGCACTTGACGATGCGTTCGCCCGCGCCTGGTTCAAGCTTTGCCACCGCGATATGGGGCCCAAGTCCCGCTATCATGGGCCGGAAGTTCCAAAGGAGGATTTGATCTGGCAGGATCCCATCCCCGCCGGTTCAAAACCTGCGGAAACCGACATATCGGCCTTCAAGACGAAAATACTTTCGAGTGGTATTTCGACCAGCGATCTCATCAAGGCCGCCTGGGCTTCTGCATCCACCTATCGCAAGAGCGATCATCGCGGTGGTGCCAATGGTGCCCGCGTGCGGCTTGCGCCGCAAAAGGACTGGGCAGTCAACGAACCAGCTAAGCTGTCAGCAACACTGGCGAAAATCGACAACCTGCGTGGTTCGCTGTCGATGGCCGATGCCATCGTTCTTGCGGGCAGCGCGGCTGTCGAAAAGGCAGCGAAAGATGCAGGCTATGATGTGGCTGTACCGTTCACCGGTGGTCGCGGCGATGCGACACAGGAATGGACCGATGCAGAAAGCTTCGACGTGCTGGAGCCGCGGGCAGATGGTTTCCGCAACTATCTCTCGAACAAATTCTCGGTGAAGACCGAGGAGTTGCTGATCGATCGCGCCTCATTGCTCGGGCTGTCGGCTCCGGAAATGACTGCACTTGTCGGCGGGCTGCGTGTGCTTGGCGCAAATCATGCTGATCGCCCGCACGGTGTTTTCACCAACCGCGTTGGCCAACTGACAAATGATTTCTTCGTGAACCTGCTTGATATGGACACATTCTGGGAAGCCGTTGAGGGCAGCCAGGATGAGGAATATGTCGGCTATACCCGCGGCGGTCGCACCGAACGCTGGCGGGCGACGCGTGCGGACCTCGTTTTCGGCTCCAACTCGCAATTGCGCGCTGTTGCGGAAGTTTACGCGGAGAAGGGCAACGAACAGAAATTTGTTGCCGACTTTGTAAAGGCATGGGTCAAGGTGATGAACGCAGACAGGTTTGACCTCGCCTAAATCACCACCGCATTGAAGAATAGGCCGTCACCTGAAAAGGGTGGCGGCCTTTTCTGTTGGTGTACGGCTCGATTACTGAATTGGATGGTTTGTTATCAGCGGGGCGTTGGTCGGCCCGGTTACATATTGGCCGCCCGGTGCAGCGTCCATGGGAACGGGCTGGTTCGAAAGCGCTCCGGCGGGCAGGTTGGTCTGTTCGGATTGGTTATTCGCTTCACCGGGAGCGCTGGCATCGATCATGGGCTGCCCGAATGCTGCAAGATCGTCCGGCGCTTCAAGCTCGCCGTCCTGTGAAGCAAATTCGTCGCTGGGCGTGTCGCTTTCATCGACAGGCTGTTCCGGCGCTGGCTGGATCATTTCACTCGGCTGGATTTGCGGTGTGGCCTGTTGAGCAGGAGGCGCGATCTTGTCCCCGTTCGGAATTATCAAGGCGATAAACGCTGCGAATCCCAAGACTGCAAAAATGCTTTTCTGGATATTATCCACGTGAACCCCGCGAAAATCGTCAAGCGATCATCTTATCCTGATATTGGTAAAAATTCGGTTAGATCGGCAGGGAACAAAAAAGGCCGCCGACATCGCTGTCGGCGGCGCAGTTGCTTTTCCTCCCCAGGAAAACTTGTTCAGCCCAGTTTGGCGGCGCTCCCCAGACGGTGGTAGAGGCGGGCGAATTTCTTCGACTCTTCGCCATCTTCCACCATCGGCAGATATTGGGCCAGCGCTTTGCGGATCAGCTTGAAGTCCTCTGTAGAAAGGACTGCGCGGGAACGTGCAGGTTCGCTCATAGCTAACTCCTTCATGGCAGATAATCAGGCTGCGTTGGCAAACTGGTTCATGGTGTTGTCCTTGCCGCCTGCCTTGAGGGCGGCTTCACCGGCGAAATATTCCTTGTGATCATCGCCAATATCGGAGCCCGACATATTCTGGTGCTTGACGCAGGCGATGCCTTGGCGGATTTCCTTGCGCTGGACGCCGGCGACATAGCCGAGCATGCCCATTTCGCCGAAATAGTCCTTGGCCAGATTGTCGGTGCTGAGCGCCGCAGTGTGATAGGTGGGCAGCGTGATCAGGTGGTGGAAGATACCTGCGCGTTTGGCTGAATCCCGCTGGAAATTCTGAATGCGGGTGTCGGCCTCTGCGCCCAGTTCGGTTTCGTCATACGACGCGCTCATCAGGTTGGCACGGTCATAGGCCGACACATCCTTGCCTTCGGCGGCCCAGGCATCGAACACCTGCTGGCGGAAGTTGAGCGTCCAATTGAAGCTGGGCGAGTTGTTGTAGGCGAGCTTCGCATTGGGAACGACCTCGCGGATGCGGTCGACCATAGCGGCAATCTGTTCGATATGCGGCTTTTCGGTTTCGATCCAGATGAGGTCCGCGCCATTTTGCAGGCTGGTGATGCAGTCAAGCACGCAACGGTCTTCACCGGTTCCGGAGCGGAACTGGAAGAGGTTCGAAGGCAGGCGCTTCGGCTTCAGCAGCTTGCCGTTGCGGGTGATGACGACGTCGCCATTGCCGATCTGTGCGGCATCGATTTCGTCGCAATCGAGGAAGCTGTTATACTGGTCGCCAAGGTCGCCGGGTTCCTTCGAAAAGGCGATCTGCTTGGTGAGGCCTGCGCCGAGCGAGTCGGTGCGCGCAACGATGATGCCATCAGGAACGCCGAGTTCGAGGAAGGCATAGCGGCAGGCGCGAATTTTCTGCAGGAAATCCTCGTGCGGAACGGTGACCTTGCCGTCCTGGTGGCCGCACTGCTTTTCGTCGGACACCTGATTCTCGATCTGCAAGGCGCAGGCACCGGCTTCGATCATTTTCTTGGCAAGCAGGTAGGTCGCCTCGGCATTGCCGAAACCTGCGTCGATATCGGCGATGATCGGAACGACATGGGTTTCGAAATTTTCGATCTTGCCGAGCAGTTCGGCTTCAGCAGCGGCATTGCCGGTTTCGCGGGCCTTGTCGAGATCGCGGAACAGCAGGTTGAGTTCGCGGCTGTCGGCTTGGCGCAGGAAGGTGTAGAGTTCTTCGATCAGCGCGGGAACGCTGGTCTTTTCGTGCATCGACTGATCGGGCAGGGGGCCGAATTCGCTGCGCAGCGCGGCGATCATCCAGCCGGAGAGATAGAGGTAGCGCTTCTTGGTGGTGCCGAAATGCTTCTTCACCGAAATCATCTTCTGCTGCGCGATGAAGCCGTGCCAGCAACCCAAGGACTGGGTGTAGTTGGCGGGATCGGCGTCGTAGGCGGCCATATCGTCGCGCATGATCTTTGCGGTATGGCGGGCGATGTCGAGACCGGTCTGGAAGCGGTTTTGCAAGCGCATCCGGGCGACGGCTTCGGGGCTGATCGAATCCCATGTGCCATTTTGCGAACCGATGATTTGGCCCGCTGCTTCGATTTCCTGGCTATAGGTCATTTTGACAAATCCTTGTGGGGAGAAGTTGATACGGAAGATTCCTAGCTATGTCCGGTATCCGGATGGGAGTCGGAATTGTCAAAAATGTTGTGTGTGCGTTGCACAAATGACCATGAAGCTTGTAATATTGTAAATAATTTGACATATGCGCTGTGAACATGTCAGCGACGGGATAGGCCCACCCCCGGCCCCTCCCGTAAACGGGAGGGGAGAATTTGGCAGAGCAGAAACTTTTCGCCGGGGCCGCTGTCCGCCGCATCCGCCGTTCAAACGGGTTGACGCAAACGGCGATGGCGGAGGTGCTTGCCGTTTCGCCCAGCTATTTGAATCTCATCGAGCGCAACCAGCGCCCATTGACCGCGGCGATCCTGCTGCGGCTTGCCGAGCGCTTCGATTTCGACGCGCGCAGCCTGACCGGCGCAACCCCCGGTGGCGGGGTGGAGGCGCTGCGGCGGCGGCTTGCCGACCCGCTCTTCGCCGATCTGAACCTAGACAAATTGCAGCTTGAGGACTGGATCGCCGCTGCCCCCGATGCCGCCGAAGCCTTCGCCCGCGCCTTCGACAGGCTGTCTGGCGCAGGCTCCGCCCAAGAGGCCGATGCCATCGCCGCCGTTCGCGCCGAAATCGAACGCTGGCGCAACCATTTCGCCGATCTCGACGCGCAGGCAGAGGCGCTGGCCGACGAGTTGCGCCTCGCCAACCCCGATCTTTACGGCGCGGTTGCCGAGCGGCTGCGCGTGAAACATCAACTGAGCATCCGCATCCTGCCCGTCGACGTGCTGCCCGACCGGCTGAAGCGGCTCGATCTGCACGCGCGGCAGCTCCAATTGTCCGAACTGCTCGATCCAGCCAGCCGCACCTTCGCCGCCGCCGCAGAGCTGGCAAATCTGGAAGCGCGGGGCGAGATTGACGGCCTCGTCAAGGGCGCGGATTTTGCCGAGCGCGCCAGCGAGCGTTTCTATCGCCGCCACCTGACCAGCTATTTCGCCGCCGCGCTGATGATGCCCTATGCGCGTTTCCTGCGTGCGTGCGAGGGCACGGGATATGATATAGAGCTGCTGCAACGCCGCTTTGGTGCGGGCTTCGAACAGGTTGCGCACCGGCTGACCACGCTGCAGCGCGTGGGCGCACGCGGGCTGCCCTTCTTCATGCTGCGCATCGACCGGGCAGGGCAATCGAGCAAACGCTATGCCGGGGCCAGCGCTTCGCCGCTGGTGGAAAGCGACGCGCGCTGCCCCTTATGGCGGCTACACACCGCATTCGATCGCCCCGGCCATCTGGTGAAGGATATGGTCGAGCTGGAAAGCGGGAGCCGCTGGTTCACCATCGCGCGCACCGTGCAGCCGCAGGCGGGCAGGGAAGGCAGCATCCGCGCCGAATTTGCCGTGGGGCTGGGGCTCGATGCCAGCCTCGCCGCGCCGCTCGCCGCCGCGCGCGGGATAGATCTGGCTGCGGGGGAGGCAACCCCCATCGGCCTCGGCTGCCGCGCCTGCACCCGCCCCGATTGCCCCCAACGTAGCGCCCCGCCCGCAGGCCGGGTGCTGGTGTTTAACGAGCGCGAGCGGGGGCTGACGCCCTTTGTCTGGGCGGGAGAGTGAGGGCGCCACATCAGGGGACTGTCCCAAGTGCAGCGCAGTGGACTGTTCCCGGGAAGGACAGCGCTGCCTTCCTCCTAAAATCCGTCGAACACATAGCCCATGGCGCGCACGGTGCGCAGGCGGTCGGGAACGCCATGGGCTTTCAATGCGCGGCGAAGGCGGCCGACCCAGACGTCGACGGTGCGGCAATCGATGCCGGCATCATCCTTGGCCAGCAATTCGATCAGGCTGCTCCGCGAATAGACCCTGTCCGGATTTTCGACAAAATGGGCGAGCAGCCGGAATTCGTTGGGCGCGAGCGAAATGCGCCGGTCGCCATAGCGTACCAGAATGGCGGCGAGGTCGACTTGCAAGTCCCCCGATTTCAGCCGCACGGTGGGGGGCGATCCACCCCTTGAACGGCGGTAGGCCTGCAACCGCGCGGCCAACCGGTCTGCATCGGCCGGACCGGCAAGATAATCGTCCGCGCCGCTGCGCAGTGCCCGCTGCTTGCTTTCGCTGTCATCCCCGTCGAGGATCATGGTGATGTGTGCGTAGCGCGTAGCGGGCGTTTCGCGCAGCCGCCTGCACATTTCGATTCCCGATATGTCGGGCAACAGCCAGTCGACAAAACACCAATACTGCGGCCCTTCTGCCAGCGCGGGCAATTCGGCCTGGCAGCCTGCAACATCGATATCCTGCACCTGTGCGTGCAGGTGCGGCACGATCGACAGATCGCGCGTTGCAACGATGACAGCTTCTCTGGCGGGCATCCGGAACCTCTTGATAGCGGGTAAATGCCGCCACCATGCCGGTCGCGCATGACAGAATCGTGACGGCGGCGTGTCGCGTAACAAAAGCGTCTTGGAACCGTCGCAATCCCGACATGGCAGAGTCGCGCAACCGCAACTGACGGCATTTAGGGGGCGGTGCGGAAAGGGGCGGCAGAGCGAATCGCAAGACGCTGCGGCACCCTGAAAAACGACCATCAAGCCCCAGGGGGATTTATCATGTTGAAGACACTATCACGCCTTTCCGTCTCGTTTGCCGTCATCGCGGTGGCGGATAGCGGGCAGGCTGCATTCGCTGCCGAAGCGGCAACCGATGCAGTGGAGATGGACGCCGGAGAAATGGCTGCAGGTGAAATGGCGGCCGGGGACGAGAACCAGCCGGGCCTCGTCGATATTGTCGTCACAGCGACCAAGCGCGAAACCAACCTTCAGGAAACGCCGATCGCGATCGCGGTGATGAGCGATGAGGACATGAAGAAGCGCCAGGTTTCCAGCCTGCTCGACCTTAGCGACGGCGCCATCCCCTCGCTGCGCATCTCCACCTTTGAATCGCGCCAGACCGCACTGACCGTGGGTATGCGCGGGATTGTTCCCGACGATGCGAACCAGCCTGCACGCGAGCAGGGCGTTGGCGTCTATATTGATGGCGTCTATCTCGGCCGGCAGCACGGCCTCAATTCCGGCTTTCTCGATGTCGAGCGGATCGAGGTTCTGAAAGGGCCGCAGGGCACACTGTTCGGGCGGAATACCGAAGGCGGCGCCGTCAATATGGTGCTGCGCGCGCCCACCGGCGAATTTGGCGGGCGGGTGACGGCAGGGCTTGGCAATTTCGGTGCCTATAACGGTTCGCTGCGGCTCGATCTGCCCGAAGTTGCTGGCTTCTCGATCAAGCTTGATGCGTCGATGCAGCATCAGAATGCCACCACGAAGAATCCGCTGGCCGGGCAAAAGGGATGGAACTATTTCCATCGCTATGGTGGCCGCGCGGCGGTTCGCTGGCGCCCGACCGATACGCTGACCGCCGATTTCTCGGTCGATGCGGGTCGCGATGAAAGCACGGCGTTTCTCAGCCAGCTGATCAACTTCAACCCCACAGGCCGCCCGGTGGCAACGGTTGCGCAGATCCAGGCCAATGGCGGACGCTTGCCCTCCGGCTTTGTTGCGCCGCTGCCGCCGATTGTCGAAGTGCAGCCCGACCGCGCGAAGGAAGCCTCGATCGGCGTTCCGCAACAGCCCAGTATCAGCAAGACCTTCGGGGTTGCCGCGAAATTCGCCTGGGACGTGACCGATGATGCGGAAATTCGTTCGACTACGGCCTGGCGCACCGTCAGCGACCGCCAGTTCGACAATTCGGGTCTCGCCAACCGCACCCCGGTTTTCGCGCCCAATGGCAGCTTCAGCCGCTACAGCCTTGCCACGCTCGACCAGCGCCAGTTCAGCCAGGAATTGCAGGTGGTCGGCCGGTGGGGCGACAATCTCGATTATGCTTTTGGCGGCTATTATTTCAACGAGCGCGCGGAAGATTCCGCTCGCACGCCGAATACCAACCGCTGGAACGCCGATGGCACCGCCTATACCATCATCGATCCGTCGACCTACCTGTTGACCCCTGCTGCGCGCGAAAGTGTGGCCTTTGCGAAAAGCTATGCAGTTTACGGGCAGGCGACCTACAATCTTGACCGTCTGGCGCTGACCCTTGGCGGACGCATGACCCGCGATGATAAAAATGGCCGTCTGTTCACGGTCAACGGTGCGGCGACCAATTTCACCTTCCGCGAGCGTGACCGCCGTTTCGATCCGCTGGTCACGCTGGCATGGGAACCGTCTGATACGGTCAACCTCTATGCGAAATACGCCACCGGATACCGCGCGGGCGGCGCCAGCTCACGCTCGCTTGACTATCGCTCGTTCGGACCGGAATCGGTCAAATCCTATGAAATCGGCGCGAAGACCGAATTGTTCGACCGGATGGTGCGCCTCAATCTTGCCGGTTACATCATGGACCGCATCGACACCCAGGTCGATTTCAACTTCTTCATCCCGCAGACCAACGGCACCGTCCGCAACACGCTGGAGACGGTGAATGCGGAAGGCACGACCAAGATTCGCGGTATCGAGGCCGACCTGACGGTGCGCCCGGCCGATGGCCTCTCTTTCGGCCTGTCCTACGCCTATACGCATACCAAGGTTCCGCTCGCCCGAAATACGGTGCAGGAGCAGTTGAACGCCTCGCTTACCCCGCCGGTGACCACGCCGGTCTTTCAGGAGGTTTATATCCTCTACACGCCTAAGCACGCGCTTTCGGGCTCGATCGACTATGATGCGCCGATAGGCGGCAATGGCATGATGCTGAAACTGCATCTGGACGGCAATTATTCCTCGCCCGCTTTCAGCTTCGTCAGCGAAGATGTGAAGACCGACAAGAGCTTCATCGTCAATGGACGCCTCTCGCTCGCGGAAATTCCGGTTTCGGATGGCGGGCAGACGCTGGCGATCTCGCTTTGGGCGCGCAACTTGCTGAATGAATCGCACATCTATCGCCGCTCCAATGCCAACCGGCTGGTGCTCGGCGACTATGCGAACTTCAATGCGCCCCGCACCATCGGGATGGAAGCAACCGTCAGCTTCTGATGGCGGATGGGGAGGGGCGTCGCACGGCTGCGGCGCCCCCTTTTTTTTCGTCAACCGCTGAACTTTTTCACATCCTGGCTCCTGCCGCGCGGCAGGATCAGCACCTCATTGCCATGCGCGACGACGATCAGGTCGTGCGCGCCGATCAGGTTGATACGCAGGCCGTCGCTGCGCACGAGGTTGCCTTCACTGCCCAGCAGGCGGGCATCGCCCTGTATGCTGTTGCCTTCGCTGTCCTTCGCGCTGATCTCGTACAGGCTGTCCCAGCTTCCGACATCGGACCAGCCCATGCTGACCGGGGTGACGGCAACGCGGTCTGCCTTTTCCATCACCGCATAGTCGATGCTGTCGGCGGGGGAGGCGGCGAAGGTGGCTTCCTGCGGGCGGATCAGCGCGCCTTGACGCGCGGCGCCGTTCATCGCTGCCTGTGCTGCGTGCAACATATCGGGTGCGAGGCCAGCCAGCCAGCCGAGATAGATATCGGCGCGGAACAGGAAGATGCCGCCGTTCCACGCATGGTTGCCTGCGTCGATCATCGCCTGTGCGGTGGCGGCGTCGGGCTTTTCGACGAAGGCTTCGACGCGCGATACCGCCGCGGTCAATTCCTCACCGATGCGGATATAGCCATAGCCGGTTTCGGGTGCGGTGGGTTCGATACCGAACGTCACCAGCCAGCCCTCCTCGACCAGCGGCAATGCGGCCATGATCGCGGCGTGGAAGGCGGGCACGTCTGCGATCAAATGGTCGCTCGGCATCACCAGCAATGGTGCCTTGACGTCATCCACTGCAAGCGCGGCCAGCGCGATGGCAGGCGCGGTGTTGCGTGCGCAGGGTTCGAGGATAATCACGGCATCGGCCACGCCCGCCGCCTGCGCCTGCTGTTCGATCAGCGCGGCATGTGCGGCGTTGCCGACGACCAGCGGTGGGCCAAAGAAATCCCTGTCCATCACGCGCGCCAAAGTCATCTGGAACATCGTCGTATCGCCCGCCAACTTCAGGAATTGCTTGGGGCATTCGGGGGTCGACATCGGCCACAGCCGCGTGCCGCCACCGCCGGAAAGTATGACAGGGGTAATTTTCATGCAGCGATGCCTATTCGATGCGGCCGGTTTCTGCAATTGCCGACTGTCGCCGGAATTGACAGGATACGAAACGGTCAAGGCATTGAAATGAAGCTGGTTTTTAAACAAGTGTAAAATTAAGCGACACTTTACTTTTGCCTGCTATCCCAAATGCGGATTATGGCAGGTCGCGCCCATATATGATCAGGCTGTTCAAGCATTATGTCCCTTACGCCGTGCTGTTTCTGGCGCTGGTGGATCTGTGCCTGCTGCTGGCCGCTGCCGAGACTGCCTGGGTTATCCGTGCAAACCAGATCGACATGCATGTCGATTATATCGGCAACCGCATCTGGCCGCTTTTTACCTTCGCCGCATCGGTGCAACTCGCAGCGATGGCGGTGGGGGTTTATAGCCAGGAATCGCTGCAATCTCTGCGTTTCGCGATTGCGCGCCTGATTGTCGCCGTTTCGCTGGGCGTGATCTTCATGGCGATCATGGGCTTCGCGCTACCAGGGATGACGCTGTGGCGATCCAATTCGCTCTACGCGATGACGCTGTCCTTTGCCTATCTCGCGCTCAGCCGCATGATCCTCGGCAGCCTGATCGGTGGGGAAAGCTTCAAGCGCCGCCTGCTCGTTCTCGGCGCGGGGAAGCGGGCGCAGCGCATCAAGGATCTGGAGGCGCGGCGCGGCTCTGGCTTTGTCGTTGTCGGCTTCATCGCGATGGACGAGGCGAAACGCGTCATTCCCGAAGCAATCAACCGCTCTGCGATCTACAATCTCGCCGATTTTGTCGTGAAGCTGGGGGCTAGCGAGGTTGTGCTCGCGCTCGAAGAACGGCGCAATGCCCTGCCGCTGCAGGATCTGTTGCGGATCAAGACGACGGGCGTCCATGTGAACGACATTTCAAGCTTTCTCGAGCGTGAGACGGGCCGGGTCGACCTTGATAGCGTCAACCCCAGCTGGCTGATCTTCTCCGATGGTTTTTCCTCGGGCCGCAGGCTTTCGGGGATCGCCAAGCGCCTGTTCGACATTGTTGCGAGTGCACTCCTTCTCCTGCTGACCCTCCCGATCATCCTGCTATTTGCGCTGCTCGTAAAACTGGAGAGCAAGGGCCCCGCCTTTTACCGGCAAAAGCGCGTCGGGCGCTATGGCGAGAATTTCGACCTCGTCAAACTACGATCGATGCGTGCCGATGCGGAAGCCGACGGCAAGGCGATCTGGGCTGCCAAGAACGATGATCGCGTAACGCGGATCGGCAAGTTCATCCGCAAGGTGCGGATCGACGAACTTCCGCAGACCTGGTGCGTGCTGAAAGGCGATATGAGCTTTGTCGGCCCGCGCCCCGAACGGCCTGAATTTGTGGCAGACCTTGAAAAGCAGCTACCCTATTTCGCCGAACGGCACATGGTGAAGCCGGGCATTACCGGCTGGGCGCAAGTCAACTTTCCTTATGGCGCATCGATCGACGATAGCCGCCAGAAGCTGGAATATGACCTTTATTACGCCAAGAACTACACGCCATTCCTCGATCTGCTGATCCTGCTGCAGACGATCCGCGTGGTCATCTGGCCAGAAGGGGCGCGCTGACATGGCGAGTGCGCTGGTCTGGATCGGCTTTTGGGGCCATGCCGCAGTCGGTTTCCTCTATGCCGCGCTCGCCATCTGGGTGTTCCACCAGTTTGGCGGCAAAAGCCGTCAGCAGATCGCGCTGATCGCCGCGCTTTCAGTCACCGCATTTTGGGGCATAGTCACGATCATGGGGGGGCCTGGCAGTCTGCTGGCGTCAAGCGGCGAAACGCTGCGTAACATGGGGTGGCTCGGCTTTCTGTATGCATTGCTGTCCAACGGCGAAGGCAATGCGCACCCGCGTACGATCAAGATGCTCTATGGGGCACTGTTCCTGGCGCTGCTCCTGCAACCGGCGATCGATTTTGCGCTGCTGGTGGCCTTGCCCGACAGCGTGCAGGCAAGCGCTGCAGCGGCAAAAACCGTGCAATTGCTGCGAATGATTTTCGCCATTGGCGCGATCGTGCTGGTGCACAATCTTTATACAGTGTCCGCGCCCGAAGCCCGTTGGGGTATCAGCCTTCCGATGGCCGCGCTCGCCGCGACCTGGATGTACGATCTCAATCTGTACACAATCGGCTATCTTTCGGGCAATTGGCCTGCCGAGTTCATTGCGATGCGCGGGCTGATCATGATGATGCTGGTGCCCGTTTTTGCGATGGCGACGCGGCGCAACAGCAACTGGCGCATCCGCCTGTCGCGGTCGGTGACATTCCAGTCGGTATCGCTGCTGGCGATTGGCGCCTATCTTTTCGGAATGATGCTGCTCGCCACCGGATTGCAACTCGTTGGCGGCAGCTATGCCCGCATGGCGCAGATTACGCTGATCTTTGCCATGTCGCTGGCTGCGATGTTGATCATGCCGTCGGGCAAGTTTCGCGCCTGGCTGAATGTCGTCATAGCCAAGAATTTTTTTCAGCATCGCTATGACTATCGCGCCGAGTGGATGCGCTTTGCAGAAACGATCGGGTTTCCCAACGATTCTGCACCTTTCCACGAGCGGGTGATCAAGTCGCTGGCAGACATATTTGAATCTCCGGCCGGGCTGTTGCTCACACGCGACAATGAATCGCGGCTTGTATTGCAGGCTCGCTGGAACTGGCCCACCGCAGACATACCGACTTATGCGGGCAATTCGCAGACAGTGCCGTTTTTTGAACGCACCGGTCATATCCTGTTGATGGACGAGGTACGCGAAGGAACCGATGAACGGGTCGAGCAATCCGCGATTCCGCAATGGCTGTATGACGAACCACGCGCCTGGGCGGTCATTCCGCTGGTGCATTTCGGCAGGCTTGCCGGCATTGCCGTGCTTGCCAAGCCGCCCATCAAACGGTCTCTCGATTGGGAAGATCTGGATATGATGCGCGTGGTCGGGCGTCAGCTGGCCAGCTATCTGGCCGAAGCGACCAGCCAGGAAGAACTGACCGAAAGTCGCCAGTTCGAACAGTTCAACCGGCGCTTCGCCTTTGTGATGCACGACATCAAGAACCTTGTCAGCCAGTTGAGCCTGCTGGCGCGCAACGCCGAAAAGCATGCCAGCAATCCGGATTTCCAGGCCGACATGATCGAAACCCTCAAAAGTTCGGTTGGCAAGATGAACGATCTGCTCGCCCGCCTGTCGCAGCACAGCCAGACGCGCCATTCCGCGATCGAACCGATGGACGTGGAATCCACAGTCAGCGCGGTGATTCACGGCAAGCGATTGATCTATCCGATCGAAACCGATTTTTCGCCGGGGCTGCTTGCGATGGCCGATGCGGGGCGCGTTGAAACCATCCTCAATCATCTGGTGCAAAACGCCATCGATGCGACCGAAGATGGTGCGCCTATCCGCGTCAGCGCATCGCGGCAGGATGACTGGGTGGCGATCAGAGTAACCGACAAAGGCAGCGGCATGACCGAAGCCTTTGTCGCCGACCAGCTGTTCAAACCGTTCGAATCCACCAAGAGCGGCGGCTTTGGCATCGGGGCCTATGAAGCCCGTGCATTGGCCCAGTCGCTGGGCGGCCATCTGCATGTCGACAGCCGGGTCGGGAAGGGCACGCGCATGACCTTGCTGCTACCTGCGGCGAAAGAGGCAGATCAGGACAAAAGCATCGAGAAGGTGGCATGACTATGGAACAGCCAAAAAAGAAACTGTTGATCGTCGAGGATGATCAGGGGCTGCAGCGCCAGCTAAAATGGTCCTATGAGGATTTCGAGGTGCTGTGCGCTTCGAACCGCGCCGAAGCGCTGACGATGCTGCGGGCCGAAGAGCCTGATGTGGTGACGCTCGATCTGGGTCTGCCGCCCGATCCCGACGGCGTGACCGAAGGGTTCGCCGCACTTGAAGAAATGCTGCTCGTCAAGCCCGATACCAAGATCGTCGTCGCTTCAGGCCATAATGCCAGAGAAAGTGCGATGCGCGCCATTTCCGCCGGTGCCTGGGATTTTTACCAGAAACCGGTCGATATCGACGAATTGCACCTGATCGTGAAGCGCGCCTTTCATGTTCGCGATCTTGAGTTGCAGAACAAGAAGGCACAGGCCCCCGCGTCCGATGGCGAAATGCTGTTCGGTTCGATGGTAACGGCGTCGCCCGAAATGCTGAAGGCAGCGCGCACGATTGAGCGTGTGGCAAATACCAACGTCTCGGTCATGCTGCTGGGGGCGAGTGGCACCGGCAAGGAACTGCTCGCGCGCGGGCTGCACGATGCCAGCGATCGCAAGGGCAAGCCCTTTGTTGCCATCAACTGCGGTGCGATCCCCGAAAACCTTCTTGAATCCGAGCTGTTCGGGCATGAAAAAGGTGCCTTCACCGGCGCAATCAAGACCACTGAGGGCAAGGTCGAACTGGCCAATGGCGGCACGCTGTTTTTAGACGAGGTCGGCGACATACCTTTGCCGTTGCAGGTGAAGTTGCTGCGTTTCATCCAGGAACGGGTGATCGAACGCATCGGCGGACGGAAGTCGATTCCGGTCGATGTGCGCATCGTCTGCGCGACGCACCGCGATCTCAACCAGATGATTACGGACAAAACCTTCCGCGACGACCTGTATTACCGCTTGGCCGAAGTGCCAGTGCACATTCCGCGCCTGGCCGAGCGGCAGGGCGATGCCGTGCTGCTCGCAAAACATTTCTTGAGCCGCTTTGCGCGCGAGATGAATCCTTCGATCAAGGGTTTCGCCTCGAGCGCGTTGACCGCGATCGATCAATGGGATTGGCCGGGAAATGTGCGCGAGCTGGAAAACCGCGTGAAGCGCGCTGTCATCATGGCCGAAGGGAAGTTCATTTCGGTGGATGACCTGCAGTTCGATCTGGTGGACGAGGATGACCGTCTGCTCAATCTGAAGGCCGCGCGCGAGGCTGCCGACAGGCGGGCCATTGGCCGCGCCATCGCCCGCACCGAAGGCAATATCTCCAACGCGGCAAAGCTGCTGGGTATCAGCCGCCCGACGCTCTATGATCTGCTCAAGCAATATGAGATTCATGTCTGATGAGCTATGCCTTTCGCCAAATGCTCACTTCGGGATATCGGAGCGCGCTGGTGATTGCATTGCTGGCGGGGATTGCCCACGCCGCAGTTGAAAGCGAAGCGCGCGAGGCATTTTCGGAGGCGCAGGATTATATCGCCCAACGCGACCTGCGCTCTGCCAAGGTTGAACTGCTCAACGCTGTCAAGGCCGATGCCGACTGGATCGATGCCCGGCTGAAACTGGCCGAGGTCGCGCTCGAACTGTTCGATCCGGTGACCGCGCGTGAGCATATCGACAAGGCGAGCGAGCTGGGTGCCGATGAAAGCGCCTACAGCCATTTGCAGGGGCATGCGCGCTGGCTGGCGGGCGATGTGGCCGGGGCAGAGCAAGCGCTGACGCAGAAAAGAATGGCAAAGGCCAATTTGCCTTATGCCTATCGCATTCTTGGCAGAGTTTACTTGGCGCAGGGTGATAGCATTGCGGCGGCGCAGGCATTCGACAACGGCCTGCAACTGGAACCCAAAGATGCCCGGCTGTGGACCGAAGTCGGACGGTTGCGCTATGTCGTTGCCGATCTTGGCGGCGCGACCGGTGCGCTGGAAACCGCGTTGCAGCATGACCCCGCCAATGTCCGTGCACTCGAATTGAGGGGCCGGATCGTCCGCGACCAGTTCGGGCTGACAGCAGCCTTGCCCTGGTTCGAGCGCGGGTTGCAGATCGATCCCAACGATGTGCCGTTGCTCGAAGAATATGGGGCGACGCTGGGCGAACTCGGCCGCTATCGCGACATGCTGGCGCAGGTGCGCAAGATACTGACGCTAGATACCGGCAATGCGAAGGCCTTTTACATGCAGGCAACGCTCGCCGCGCGGTCAGGCGATTACGCACTGGCGCGGCGGATTATGGAAAAGGTCGGCGGGCGCTTCGCCGAACTGCCCGGGCCGCAGATGCTTGTCGCAGTCAGCGAATATGAACTCGGCAATTTCAACACGGCGATAGAGATTTTGACGCGGCTGGTTTCCGACCAGCCGCACAATAATGAGCTGCGCACATTGCTGGCGCGCGCGCTGCATCGTTCGGGCGACCAGACGGCGGCTTGGGATGCGATTGCACCGGTTGCGAACCGCGAAGACGCCGATCATTATAGCATTGCCCTTGCCGGACGCATATTGGAGGCGCTGGGCGAGCGCGATGCGGCGGCATTCCGGCTGGACAGGGCGGCGTTTCCGCAATTGGTGCAGCCGCTGGCCTTGGCAGAAAACCAGTCGCCGGGCGTCGCCGCTGCCGAGGCCGGACGCGATCCGCGCAATGCGGCAAAGGTCATCCCCTATGTCCGGCTGCTGCTTTCCGCCGGCGCATTTGATCAGGCCCGCAGCGCGGTGGCTGCGCTGGTATCGGGCAATGACGGCGTTGCCGAGGCGCAGCTTTTGGTTGGCGATGTGGAACTGGCAGCGGGCAATCGGGCGGGCGCGATTACTGCCTATGAAAAGGCCCGACAGGTTGCATTGAACGATGCTGTGCTGGGGAGGCTGGTTGCGGCCTATCGCGGTGCCGGCAACAGCGATGCGGCGAGCAAGACGATTGCCGAATATCTGGCCTATAACCCGTCGAGCCTGCTGGGCCAGCGGTTGGCGGCCTTCGATATGATCGACCGCAAGCTTTGGGATCAGGCGCTCCCTACGCTGTATCGGTTGCGTGCGCGGACTGGCGTCAACGATTCGGTTCTCAACGCCAATATTGCACGCACGCTGACGGCGCTGGGGGAGCATGATGATGCCGTGCGCGAGGCGCGGCTGGCCTATCGCATCGATCCGGCGAATATCATGACGACCTATGCCTATGGCCGTGCGGTGTTGCTGCAAGGGGGCGATGCAAAGCGTGCGCGCGACCTGCTGCGTAAGGCCAGCAAACTGGCGCCCGATGATAGGGACATTGCCCGCGATTACCGGGCGGCGCAGAAACTCTAACTGAGTTCGAGAAGTTCGGAAGGCTTTATGCCCGCACGCTGCATCTGGGCGCGAACCTGTGGCCAGACATGCTGGATGAAATGATCGCGCTCGGTCGTGCGCAGGCGGGTCACTGCACCGCGTGCAACAAACAGGCCGACGCCGCGTTTGACGTCGACCAGACCATTGTCCTGAAACAGCTGATAGGCCTTTGCCACTGTCAGCGGATTGGCGCCCTGCTGCGCGGCGAAGGCGCGAACCGAGGGGAGCATATCGCCTTCCGAAAAACGGCCATCGAGGATGGCGGCCGCGATTTCATCGCGCAGTTTCAGATAGACGGGCTTGCTCTCGGTTTTCATAACCAACTTACTGCCATAACACAGTAGGTCGCGTCAAGTTTAACCTTACGATTAAATCGCTGGGTCAGGGCCAGGAACGGATAATGTCTGCGGCATCGGGGCGCGGCCGTTCTTCGAGCGGTTGGCCGGGGCTGCCAATGTAGAAAAAGCCGGAAATCTGCTCTTCGCCGTCGCACAGCGCTGTGCGCACTACCGGATCATAGCTCGCCCAGCCGGTAATCCAGCTGGCGACAAAGCCGTGCGCATGTGCCGCGTGGAGCAGGTTCATCCCGACCGCGCCGACGCTTAGTTGCTGTTCCCATGCCGGAATCTTGGCACTTGCCTGTGGGGCATAGAGCAGGGCGACCAATGTCGGTGCCATAAAAGCCGGTGCGACGACGGCTTCGATCTGTGCGGGTCTTGAATCGGGGTTGGCCGATACGAATGCTTGTTCCAGCAAGGCACCGAATGCCGGGCGGTCGGTGATTTTCACAAAGCGCCAGGGAAAGAGCTTGCCATGATCGGGCGTGCGCATGGCGAGTTGCAGGATGGCGTCAAGCTGAGCGGAGTCTGGGCCCGGCGCGATCATGTCGCGAGGTTTGCCGGACCGGCGCGAGGCAAGATAGGCGGGGAGCGAGGACAAGTCATTGAACATGCGTCCACCGTTCATCGAAAAGCGGTAACAAGCGCAACAAAATTCTTCACAGGCGCAATTTTTCCGTTAGGTTGCCCGCAATATGGCCCCCGGGGAGGGGCAAGCAATACATATAGGGAAGGTGGGTCTAGTGACCGATTTGAAACCGATGGGCCTTTGGGTCGAAGGCGACTGGATTGCTGCAATCACCGTCGTCGTTTTGGGAATTTTCCTCGCCATTGGTGCGAAAATTGTTGTCCAGAAAGAACCGGAATTTGCAGGCCATCCCAAGGGCCTCTACATGCTGTTCTTCGCCGAAATGTGGGAGCGTTTTTCCTATTACGGGATGCGGGCGCTGCTGATTTTCTACCTGACCAAGCACTGGCTGTTCAGCGACGGCAAGGCGAACCTGATCTACGGCGCCTATACCAGCCTGGTTTACATTACCCCGGTCCTTGGCGGCTATCTTGCCGACCGCTATCTCGGCCAGCGCAAGGCGGTGCTGTTCGGCGGGCTATTGCTGGCCGCAGGGCATAGCCTGATGGCGGTCGAAGGTGTTGGCGGGCAGAGCGACCCGACGATCAACGTCTTCTGGGCGGCGCTTGCCTTCATCATCGTTGGTTCGGGCTTCCTCAAAGCCAATATCTCGGTGATGGTAGGTCAGCTCTACAAGCTGACCGATATCCGCCGCGACGGGGCCTACACGGTGTTCTACATGGGCATTAACGTCGGCGCTGCGATCGGCACGATCCTTGTCGGTTATCTGGGTGAAACCATCGGCTGGGGCTATGGCTTTGGTCTTGCGGGCATCGGGATGCTTGCCGGTCTTGTCGTCTTCGTGCTGGGCAAAAAGGCGCTGAACGGTGCTGGTGAGGCTCCTGCGCCTTTGTCGAAATCCCGCGAAATGACGTTGTATGGCATCGGCCTCGCCGCGGTGGCGGTATGCTGGGCGCTGGTGCAATATCAGGATGTCATTCAGGGCTTGCTGGTCGTCTCGGGCGTTTCGCTTCTGGGCTATGTGCTGTATGAAAGCTTCAAGCTGGAAAAGGAACCGCGCGAACGCATGTTTGCCATCCTCTTCCTGATTTCGCTGAACCCGCTCTTCTGGGGGTTGTTCGAACAGGCGGGCGGATCGATGAACCTGTTTACCGACCGTTTCGTCGACCGTGGCGGCGTTCCGGCAGCGATCTTCCAGTCGATTAACCCGATCATCATCATGCTCTGCGCGCCGCTTTTTGCGGGGCTCTGGGTGTGGCTGGGCAAACGCGGGAGTGAACCCTCGGCACCGGCCAAATTCGGTCTGGCCCTGCTGCAGATGGGCCTTGCCAATCTTGTGCTGGTATGGGGCGCGCAGGCCTTTGGCGTCGCGGCGATGACGCCGGTCATCCTCGTCTTTGCCTATTATCTGCTGGCAACAACCGCGGAACTGTGCCTGTCGCCGGTCGGGCTTTCGGCGATGAACCGGCTCGCGCCGAAATTCCTCGCCTCGCTCATCATGGGCGCCTGGTTCTACATGACGGCCGTCGGCAATTTCGTCGCGGGCAAGATTGGCGAAGCAACGGGCGGGCATGATGGCCAGATGACCAAGCAAGGCTTGCTTGATGTGTATGAGCTGTTCGGCTGGATATCGATCGGCGTTGCCGTTGTCGTCCTGCTGCTATCGCCCATCGTCAAGCGCTGGATGCACCTCGATACGCTGAAGGACGAAGAACCTGCAGCGGAAAAGGCGGCCTGAGCATGACAGGACGGTTCCGCTGGTCAATCCTCGCCGCTCCGCTCGCACTTATCGCCTGTTCGAACACCTCCGAAGCGCCCAAAAGCGCTTCGGCGGGTGCTACGCCGGACAAGCCTGCAAAGCTGAACAAGGATCCCTATCCGTCGACCTACAAGCCCTATCCGGGCGCGGCGACGGCGATCCGCAACGTCACCATTTTCGATGGTGAGGGCGGACGGATCGACAATGGCGTGGTGTTTTTTGCCGGCGACAAAATCCAGTCGGTAGGCGGGCCCGATACGCCGATTCCGGCAGATATTGCGGTGTTCGACGGAACCGGAAAGTTTGTAACGCCCGGCATCATCGATATCCACTCGCACCTTGGCGATTATCCCACGCCTTCGGTCGATGCGCATAGCGACGGTAACGAAGCAACCAGCCCGACCACACCCGAAGTGTGGGCCGAACACAGCGTCTGGCCGCAGGATCCGGGTTTCAGCCGCGCATTGGCCAATGGCGGCGTGACGTCGCTGCAAATCCTTCCGGGATCGGCCAATCTGATGGGCGGTCGCTCGGTGGTGCTCAAAAATGTCTATGCGCGCACGGTTCAGGGGATGAAATTTCCCGGTGCGCCTTATGGCTTGAAAATGGCGTGCGGTGAAAATCCGAAGCGCGTTTATGGCGCCAAGGGGCGGATGCCTTCGACCCGCATGGGCAACCTCGCGGTCAATCGCCAGACCTGGATCAAGGCGCAGGAATATAAGAAAAAGCGGGATTCGGGTAAGGACTTTACCCGCGACATCGGCATGGAAACGCTCGCAGGCGTATTGGATGGCGATATCAGGATCCAGAACCACTGCTATCGCGCCGATGAAATGGCCATCGTCGTCGATATGGCGAAGGAATTTGGCTACAAGGTTTCAACCTTCCACCATGCAGTCGAAGCCTATAAAATAGGGGATCTGCTGAAAGAGAATGAAGTTTGCGCCGCAGTCTGGGCCGACTGGTGGGGTTTCAAGATGGAAGCCTATGACGCGATCCCCGAAAATGCGGGCATATTGCAAAATGCCGGGGCGTGCGTGATCATCCATTCGGACGATGAGAACCAGATCCAGCGCCTGAATCAGGAAGCGGCCAAGGCGCTCGCCAACGGTCGCCGCATGGGCTTCCAGATTTCGGATGCGACTGCGATTGGATGGCTGACCTATAACCCGGCCAAGGCGCTGGGCATCGACAAGATGACCGGCAGCCTGAAACCAGGCAAGATGGCCGATCTGGTGCTGTGGAACGGCAACCCGCTGTCGGTCTATTCGCGGCCCGACAAGGTATGGGTCGATGGCGCATTGCTGTTCGATTCAGGCGATCCCAAGCGCAGGCCGGTGAGCGACTTTGAGCTTGGTCAGCCCGGCGAAGGAGATGTGAAATGAGGCATCTTTTTCTGACCGCAGCCGCCATCGCATCGCTTGCCGCTCCGGCAGCAGCGGAAACCATCGCGATCACCGGTGGCAAGCTTGTTGTCGGCGATGGCTCCGCACCGATTGAGGGTGGCACCATTGTCGTCCGCGACGGAACCATCGTTGCAGCGGGCAAGGGCGTTGCCATTCCCGCAGGTGCGCGCACCATCGATGCAGCGGGCAAATGGGTTACCCCTGGCGTATTCGCCGGGTTCAGCCGTCTTGGCCTTGCCGAGGTTGATGCTGTCAATGGCACTAACGATAAAAGCGGTGGCAAGAGCGGCTTTTCAGCGGCGATAGACGTCGCCCCGGCGATCGACCCGTTCCGTTCCCCTATAGCCGTCAACCGCAGCGCGGGCGTAACCCGCGCCGTGGTTGCGCCAGAGGGTGGCGACCGGATATTTGCGGGGCAGGGGGCGATTGCCGATCTGGGCGCCGATACCGATCCGGTCACGCGGGCGCGCGCCTTCCAGTTTGTCGAATTTGGCGAAGCCGGGGCCGAAGTCTCCGGTGGCAGCCGGTCGGGCAATCACCTGCATTTCCGCGCGATGCTTCGCGAGGCGCAGGACCATGCGGCAGGCGGCGATGCGTTCGACGATGACCTGCTGAAGAAGGAAGATGCCCGCGTTTTGCAGGCGGTGCTGCGCGGCGAACAGCGCCTGCTGATCCATGTCGAGGGGGCGAACGACATGCTCCGCCTGCTCGAACTCAAGCGCGAATTTCCAGCGATCAAAATGGTGTTCGTCGGGGCCAGCGAAGGCTGGCGGGTGGCATCACAGCTGGCGCAGGCTGGTGTTCCGGTGATTGCCTCCGCGCTCAATGACTTGCCTGCGACGTTTGAAATGCTGGGGGCCACACAGTCCAACATTGGCCGGATGAAAGATGCCGGTGTCAAGGTCGCGATCGGCATGATCAACGATCGGGATTCGCACCAATTGCGCTATACCACCCAATATGCCGGTAACCTTGTCAGCCTTGAACGGGTGCCCCGGGCCAGCGGCCTGACCTGGGATGAGGCCTTCGCGGCTATCAGCTCCGCTCCGGCGGAAATCCTCGGCATTGGTGACCGGCTGGGAAGCCTGAAGGTCGGCAAAACCGGCGATGTCGTGGTCTGGGAGGGCGATCCGCTCGAACTCACCAGCGCGCCAACGCACGTTCTGATCGACGGTATCGAACAGCCGCTCGGCAACCGGCAGGACAGGCTGCGCGACCGCTATCGCACGCCACAGGAAGGGGCCTTGCCCAAAGCCTATGAACATTGACGCCTGACGGCGGGAGGAGCGACATATGGACAGTCTGGCACCGTTGTTTACGGCTTGCGTGTTTTTCGTGGGCAGCCATTTCCTGATGTCGCACCCCTTGCGCCGACTCATGGTCGGACGGTTGAGCGAAAAGGGCTTTCTGGGCGTCTATTCGCTGGTGTCCTTAGCGGGCTTTGGCTGGATGATCTGGGAATTTTCCAGGGCCCCCGCAGGTGAGATGTATTGGGCACCCACCAATGCGGTCTGGATCGGTGCGAGTGTGTTGACCTTGCTGGCAGCGATCCTCTTCGTCGGCTCGCACCGCGGCAATCCGGCTATGCCCGATCCCGACGGCGATGTTATCCGCACGCTGGCGGCCAAGGTGCCCACCGGCGTGTTTCGTGTCACACGCCATCCGATGATGTGGGGTTTCGCCCTGTGGGGTGTATCGCACCTTCTGGTAGCGCCCCGGATGGACAGTTTCCTGTTCAACGGCAGCCTCGTGTTTCTCGCGCTGGCCGGTTCCTACGGTCAGGATCGGAAGAAGGAATCCGCGCTGGGCCAAGCCTGGGGCAGATGGGAACAGCAGACGAGCTTCCTGCCGCGGCTTTCGCAACTGGCAAGGGTCGAACCCCGCATCCTCTTGATCGGCGCAATCTTCTGGCTGGCCGCAACCTGGGCGCACAACCTTTTCGGCAATTACGGGGCGGGTATTTACCGCTGGCTATAGGCGAACCATCCGCATGCCTGCTTCGCCATAGCGCGGCCCGGCAGTGCCACCGCGCGGGGCCGCCGCCTCCAGCTTCGCCAGATCGTCGGCGTCCAGTGCCACGTCGGCGGCCTTGGCGCTGTCCTCCATCGTCACCCGCCGCTTGAAGCCCGGAATGGGGACAATGTCCTCGCCTTGGGCGAGCAGCCATGCCAGCGCAACCTGGGCATTCGAGGCGCCATGCTTCGCGGCAACATCGCTGACCGCATCGACGACTTTCAGGTTCGCCGCGAAATTGTCCCTCTGATAGCGCGGGTCGTTCCTGCGCCAGTCATTTTCAGGCAGGTCGTCAAGGCTGCGGATGGAGCCGGTCAGGAAGCCGCGCCCAAGCGGCGAATAAGGCACAAAACCGATGCCCAGTTCGCGGCAGGTGGGGAGGATTTCTTCTTCGATATCGCGTTCCCACAACGAATATTCGCTCTGGAGCGCGCTGATCGGGGCGACGGCAGCCGCGCGGCGCAAGGTAGCGGGGCCGGCTTCGGACAAGCCGATATGCCTTATTTTCCCCTCTTCGACGAGGTCGGCCATCGCGCCGACGGTTTCCTCGATCGGCACATTGGGGTCTACGCGATGCTGGTAAAACAGGTCGATGCAATCGATGCCAAGGCGCTTCAGGCAGCCTTCGACCGATGCCTTCGCATTGGCGGCAGAGCCATCGACGCCTATAATCTGCTTGCCATCGAAACGGAAACCGAATTTGGTCGCGATCACCAGGCCGTCGCGCTTGCCCCTGATTGCTTCGCCAACCAGTTCTTCATTCTGGAACGGGCCATAGATTTGCGCGGTATCGAAAAAGGTGATGCCCAAATCAATCGCGCGATGGATCGTCTTGATCGCTTCATCGGGATCGGCGGCCTCACCATATAGAATGTTGCCGCCCTTGATCATCGGCATGCAGCCAACGCCGATGGCAGAGACTTTGAGATCATGTCCGAGATTGCGATATTTCATATTGCCTCTCCTTTTTCGAGGTCGCCTTCGGCGCGGGCGATGGTGCCGGTGACGGCGATATCCATGGTTACATTGCCCAATGTGCGCATGATATCGGGGAACGTCTCGATGGCAACCAATACCGCCAGCGGCTCGATGGGAATGCCCATCGCGATGCAGATCGGGGCGATGGCGGCGATGAAGCTGATCGATCCGGGCAGGCTTACCGAACCCAATGTCGTAATCGAGGCAACGGCAACGCCGATGATGATCTGTTCGGGGCCGAGTTTGATGCCCATCCAGTGCGCGACGTAGATGGCAACCGCCAGGTTCATAGCGGGGCTGGTCGCGCGAAATATCGCCACCGCCATCGGCAGGACGATATCGGTGCTGCGGGCCCCCACGCCCAGTTGCTTTGCACCCTGTACCATGGCGGGGAGCGAAGCGAGCGAGCTTTGGGTCGAAATCGCGACCGACTGCGCCGGGATGGCGGCACGGGCAAAATCGAAAAGGTTGAAGCGCGCGCCGAACAGCGCAACCGGATAGGCCGACAGCATGATGATTGCGCCGATGGCCGTCACCACCAGCACATAATGCACCAGCGCCCCGAAAGCCGCAGCTCCGGCAGTCATCCCCAGCACAACGCCAAGGGCAAAAACACCTATCGGGGCAAGGGCGAGCACCCAGCCGATCACCGTAACCATCGCTTCGGCCATCGCTTCGAAGAAACTGGCAAGTATCTGTTTCTTGCCGGCCTCAAGCCGGGTGATGGCGAAGGCAAAGGCAATGGTGAAGATGATGAGCGGCAGCAGCGCATCGCTGGCCGCAGCCTGAAACGGGTTCGTTGGGACGACGGCCTTCAGAAACTCGCTAAACGGAGGCGGTGCGGCGGCGGGCTCGACAACGCCCATCGCTTGCCGCAAGGCGGCGGCGGCCTCCGGATCGATCGGGAAGATCGCCAAAAGTGCAGGGGTGACGGTGGCGGACATGATCGTGACCAGCACGAGGATCGAGACCATCGTGATCACCGATCGTGTTGCGGTGCGTCCGGCGCTCGCGGCATTGGCCGTCTGCACGATGCCGGTAATCAGCAAGGCGACGACCAGCGGGATCACCGTCATCCGTAAACCGTTGAGCCAGATCGTGCCAACGACATCCGCGATGTCGTGGAACAGCGGCGAGCGATCGCCAACCAGCATCCCGATCAGCAATCCGGCGACCAGCGCCGCCAAAATCCTCCACGCCCTTTTCATGCAAGTTCCCCGTTTCGATTTTGCGTCCCTTATGCACTGCTGCACAAAAGTGACAAGCGGCAAGACTTTACGGCAAGGAGTGCATTTCCGGCTTGGACCAGCCTGCTGCGCTGGCTAAGGCTGGGTGCAGCATATAATGGGAGTCTGACAGTTGGGCGGCAGGAAATATTTCGGCACGGATGGCATCCGCGGACGCACCAATGCCGGTGCAATGACCGCCGAAATGGCAATGAAGGTAGGGCAGGCGGCAGGCGCGCATTTCCTGCGTGGCGATCACAAACACCGGGTTGTCATCGGCAAGGATACAAGGCTGTCGGGCTATATGGTCGAAAATGCGCTGGTCGCGGGTTTCACCAGCGTTGGCATGGATGTGATCCAGTTCGGGCCGATTCCAACGCCTGCGGTTGCGCTGCTTACCCGATCAATGCGGGCCGATCTGGGCGTGATGATTTCCGCCAGCCATAACCCTTATGAAGATAATGGCATCAAGCTTTTCGGACCTGATGGTTTCAAGCTTTCGGACGAGGATGAGCATGCGATCGAGGCGCTTCTCGACCATCCGCCCAAGCTAGCCAAATCGATGGATATCGGGCGGGCACGGCGCGTGGAGGATGCGCGCGGGCGCTATATCCATGCGGTCAAGGCGACACTGCCCGAACATATCCGTTTCGACGGGCTGCATGTCGTGCTCGATTGCGCGCATGGTGCGGCCTATCAGGTGGCCCCGGCGGCGATCTGGGAATTGGGTGCCAAGGTGACCGCCATCGGCGTTGCCCCCAATGGCAAGAACATCAACGATCGTGTCGGTTCCACCCACACGGCAACGCTGCAGGAAACCGTGGTTGCCGCTGGCGCCGATATCGGCATTGCGCTGGATGGCGATGCCGACCGGCTGATCGTGGTCGACGAACAGGGGCGCGTGGTCGATGGCGACCAGATCATGGCGCTGCTCGGCACGGCGATGAGCCGCAACGGTCTGCTGCGCGGCGAAGGTATTGTCGCGACGGTAATGTCAAACCTCGGGCTCGAACGATATCTGCAGGGCCAGAATTTGGAACTGGTTCGCGCCAAGGTTGGCGATCGTTATGTCCTCGAAGAAATGCGCGCGCGCGGGATGAATGTTGGCGGTGAGCAATCGGGGCACATGATTCTGCTCGACCATGCAACAACCGGGGATGGCACGATTGCGGCGCTCCGCGTGCTGGCGGAACTGGTCGAAAGCGGCAAGAAGGCCAGCGCTTTGTTGCACCTGTTCGATCCGGTCCCGCAGCTTCTGAAAAATGTTCGCTATTCCGGTGGCAAGCCGTTGGAGAATGCGACGGTCCAGTCGGTCATTGCCGGAGCGGAAAAGGAACTGGAGGGCATCGGCCGCCTCGTTATCCGCCCGTCTGGAACCGAACCGGTGATCCGCGTGATGGCCGAAGGCGACGATGCCAAGCAGGTACGCACAGTTGTTGACCGCATTTGCGCCGCCGTCGAGGAGGCTGTCTGATGCTCGAAATGCGTCCCGATTGCGAGAAATGTGGTGCCGATCTGCCCGCCCATGTCGGCGGTGCATTCATCTGTTCGTTTGAATGACATTCTGTGCCGAGTGCGCCGATGCGATGGACGAGCGCTGCCCCAATTGCGGCGGCGAACTGCTCGACCGGCCAACGCGTTCGAAAAAGCTGCTCGAAAAATATCCGGCTTCGACCGAGCGGAAGCATAAGCGATGAGCACTGCACGCATCCTGATTATCGCCGGGTCGGATAGCGGCGGCGGGGCAGGCATTCAGGCCGACATCAAGACCGTCACCATGCTCGGCGGCCATGCGATGACGGCCGTCACCGCGATCACCGCGCAGAACACGCTTGGCGTCGATGCGGTGCATATGGTGCCGACGCAGATGGTGATTGACCAGATCGCTGCGGTCGTCAGCGATATTGGCGTCGATGCGGTCAAGATCGGGATGATCGGCACCGCCGAAACTGCGCATGCAGTCGCAGACAGTCTGGCGGATTTGTCCTGCCCGATTGTGTTTGACCCGGTGATGGTGGCGAGCAGCGGGGCGATCCTCGCCGACGACGATACGATTTCGGCGTTCGAACGGCTGATGCGGCTGGCAACAATAACGACGCCCAACCTTCCCGAACTGGAGGCGTTGGGCGGGCGCGAGGCACTGCTGGAACGGCATATGCCGCTGCTGATCAAAGGCGGCCATGCCGAGGGCGACCATATTGTCGACGAGTTGGTCGTTGCAGTAGGCCAGAACATGCTCTGGACCGACGAGCGCATCGAAACGCGAAACACGCATGGCACCGGCTGCACGCTCGCCAGCGCGATTGCGACGGGGCTGGGGCAGGGCTTCCCGCTCGAACAGTCGATTGAGCGGGCGCGGCTGTTTGTTCGCCTTGCCCTGCACGATGCGCCGGGGCTGGGGCAGGGCCACGGGCCGATGGGGCACCAGCATGTCCGCGAGGATGCAATGGTCGAAGGCCCATCGCTCAACCAGGTGACGGTGGGCAGCACCAACCATGCGGCATCGGTGGATTTTTACAAGGCGCTGGGCTTGCAGCAGATCGTCGATAGCCCGTCAAACGGCTATGCGCGGTTCGAAGTGCCAAATGGAGCGACTTTCTCGATCCATTCGGGCGAAGGCATCGACACGTCGACTATTGTCTATTTTGAAAGCAAGCGGCTCGATGCCTGGGTCAATGAATTGCTGAGCGAAGGCTTTGCATTTGAACAGATGCCGCAGGACGAGGATTGGGGCTGGCGCGAGGCGCGTTTGCTCGATCCTTCCGGCAATGTCGTTTGCCTGTATAGTGCAGGTGAGAACCGACGCTATCCAAACTGGCGGATATGATAGTCGGCGTTGATGAAGCAGGCAGGGGGCCGTTGGCCGGGCCCGTCGTCGCGGCGGCAGTCATCCTGTGCGACGGGGGCATAATCGGGCTCGACGACAGCAAGAAACTGTCGGCGCGCAAACGCGAGCATCTCGAAGCGGAAATCAAATCCCGGTGCCATTGGACGATTGGCGTTGCCGATGTTGGGGAAATTGATCGCATCAACATTCTGCAGGCAACAATGCTGGCGATGACTCGCGCAGTCGAGGCGTTAGCGGTCGAGCCTGTCATAGTGCTGGTCGATGGCAATCGCCTGCCCAAATGGCGATATCAGGCAGAGGCTGTCATCGGGGCGATGCCACCCATCCCTGTATCTCTGCGGCGAGCATCATTGCCAAGGAACATCGCGACCGCTTGATGCGCAGCTACGATGCCATGCACCCCGGCTATGGCTGGGCCTCGAACAAGGGCTATGGCTCGGCCGGCCATCTGGAGGCGTTACGGCGGCTGGGGCCCACGCCACTGCACAGGCGGAGTTTTGCCCCGGTTGCGCAGATGGAACTTCTGTAATGGAATGTAAAATCTTTGGTTATGAGTCTTTCAGGCAACACCACTAGGGGTTGAGTCCTATTGGAATCGCCAGACTCCATATCTTGTGCCGGACTCCTTTCGTTCCGCCCATATTTGCGATTCTGCGAGGGAATCCAGCGAGTCGCGCCGAAGCGAAACTGCTTGACCTGCGAGTCCTGAAGACTCATCGCTGCCCCTTGATTTGCGCTGACAAGGGCAGGGAGCCTGTTGCATGGGTGTTATGGAAAAGATTGCGGCCAAGCCGAAAGCCGCAACAAAGGTCGCAAAGGTCGACAAGAAAAGCCTGCCGCTCGATCGCATCCTGAAGATGGATTGCATCGAGGCGATGCGCTCGCTTCCCGACGCTTGTGTCGACATGGTTTTTGCCGATCCGCCGTACAACCTTCAGCTTGGCGGCGATTTGCAGCGGCCCGATGGCAGTCAGGTCGATGCGGTCGACGATGATTGGGACAAGTTCGATAATTTCGCCGCTTACGACAAATTCACCGCCGAATGGCTGGCCGAAGCCCGCCGCATCCTGAAACCCGATGGCACCTTGTGGGTGATCGGCAGCTATCACAACATCTTCCGCGTCGGTGCGACGTTGCAGGATCAGGGTTTCTGGATCCTCAACGATATCATCTGGCGTAAATCCAACCCGATGCCCAATTTCAAGGGCACGCGGTTCACCAATGCACATGAAACGCTGATCTGGGCGGCGAAGAGTGAAAAGGCGCGCTACACTTTCCATTATCGTTCGATGAAGACACTGAACGATGAATTGCAGATGCGTTCGGACTGGGTGATCCCGATTTGCGGCGGCAAGGAGCGTTTGAAGCTCAACGGAACCAAGGCGCATCCGACGCAAAAGCCCGAGGCGCTGCTTTACCGCATCCTGCTTGCCTGCACCAATCCAGGCGATGTCGTGCTTGATCCCTTTTTCCGGAACCGGCACCACCGGCGCGGTGGCCAAGCGCCTTCAGCGGCACTGGATCGGCTGCGAGCGTGAGGACACCTATTGCAAGGTCGCTGAGGAGCGCATCGAAATGGCGCTGCCGCTCGATGAATCGGCGCTGGAAACGATGCAGTCGCCCAAGGCGCAGCCGCGTGTCTCTTTCGGTCAGTTGGTCGAGAATGGCTATATCCGCGCGGGTGCGCAAATCACCGACAAGAAAAGGCGTTTCGGGGCGATCGTGCGCGCCGACGGTTCGCTCAAATGGACTGACAAATATGGCTCGATCCACAAGATCGGCGCGATGGTGCAGAACGCACCGAGCTGCAACGGCTGGATGTTCTGGTACTACCAGACGCGCAATGGTGAATTGAAGGTGATCGACGAATTGCGCCAGACCTATCTGCTCGCCAACGAACCGTGAGGCAGGTTTACCTCCGGCCCTGTGCTTTCATCGAAACGCCTGTCGGGTTTGACGGGCAAGCTGCGCGGCTTGCCGGGACGATGGTCTATTTCACTGCCGTCGAGTTGATTGAAACCGAGGGTGGAAAGCGCGTGTCAAAGGCGCTTTTGAGCCTGGCTGATTTTGATGCACATCTGACCGGCCTTCCCGCCGATCTGGCCGACAAAGCCAGAGGCCAATTTTCAAACGCCACTTCGACCCGTCCAGCGCTCAAAATGGGCTCACGCAACATTCAACTCGATCAGCCGCGCGTGATGGGTATTCTCAACTGCACGCCTGACAGTTTTTCTGACGGCGGAAAGCATGGCGACGATCCCGATGCGATTGCCGGGATCGGCGGAGCGATGGCTGCTGCAGGTGCGGCGATTATCGACATTGGCGGCAGATCTACCCGGCCCGGTGCGCCGCTCGTTTGGGAAGGTGACGAGATCAAGCGCGTGCAGCCGGTTGTGGATCGGTTGGCAAATGCCGGTCATGCCGTTTCGATCGACACCCGCAAGGCGGCTGTAATGGAAGCCGCGCTGGCCGCCGGTGCCACTATGATCAACGATATCTCTGCGCTGCTCTATGACGAACGCTCGCTCGCGGTAGCGCAGGCGAATAATTGCCCGATCGTGCTGATGCACACGCCCAGCCAGTCGAGCGATCCGCACAAAAGCGATGGCTATCATGATGTGCTGTTCGATGTGTATGACTGGCTTGAGGATCGCGTCGAAGCCTTGGTCGCAGAGGGAATTTTGCGTGACCGTCTCTTGATCGATCCGGGTATTGGCTTCGGCAAATCGCTGTCTGACAATCTGACGCTGGTGAACAATCTTTCGCTGTTCCACGGCATCGGCTGTCCGGTGCTGTTCGGAGCCAGCCGCAAACGGATGATTGGTGCCTTGTCAAATGAGGCTGCTGCCGATGCACGCCTGGGCGGATCGATTTTCCTCGCGATGAAGGCAGTGGAGCAGGGGCACATATCGTGCGCGTGCACGATGTTGCTGAAACCGTGCAAGCAATCCATGTCTGGCGAGGCCTGCGTGACGCGGCGTTGACCGCGCCGTTTTAAGATCAGGCTGCGCTGCTTTCGATGCCGAGGTCGGCCAGCTTGCGATAGAGCGTGGAGCGACCGATGCCCAGCCTGCGCGCCACTTCGGTCATGCGGCCGCGATAATGGCCGATGGCAAGGCGGATGACGTCTGCCTCGATTTCATCCAGCGGGCGCATATTGCCGTCCTGTTCGTACAGGTCGATGCCGACGCCTTCATTGTGGTTTGACGCCGTGTCGGTTCGCCTGCCGACCGCAGCTGCAATTTGCGGAAACTCGTCTGGTGTCAGCGCGTCGCGCTCGCAAAGAACCGCCGCGCGAAACAATGCGCTTTGCAGTTGGCGGACATTGCCCGGCCAGTCGTAGCTGCGCAGCAGCCCAACGCTTCGTCGGTAATGCCAAGGCTGCGCAGGCCCGGCTGGGTTGCCATACGCCCGAGCAAGTGCCGCGCGAGTGCGGGAATATCACCGATGCGATCGCGCAGCGGCGGGATATCGCAACTGCACGATGTTGATACGATAATAGAGGTCTTCGCGTAGTGTGCCGCTGGCAATCTTTGCCGCAAGGTCATTATTGCAAGCGGTGATGACGCGCACGTCGATACGGTAACTGTGCGGCGAACCGAGGGGCTGAATTTCCCCTTCGGTGAGAAGGCGGACCAGCCTGACCTGCGTTTCGGAAGGCAGATGGTCGATTTCGTCGAGGAAGACTGTTCCGGTATCGGCCTGCTGCAATATGCCTACGCGCCGATCAAATGCGCCGGCAAAGGCATCCTTTTCGTGGCCGAACAATACCGAATCGAGCAGGTTGGGCGCGATTGCGCCGCAATTGACTTTCAGGAAGGGCAGGCGCGCCCGGGGGGATGCGGCGTGGATGGCATCGGCGACCACCTCTTTGCCTACGCCGCCTTCGCCTTCGATCAAAATGGGGGCTTTGCTGCGCGCGGCCTTTGCGGCGATGGCAAGGGCGGTGCGGAAGGCAGGCGCGGTGCCGATAATTTCGTCAAATTCCAGCTGGTGGCCGATTTTCTCGGTCAACGGCTGCAATTCGCCAAAATCCTTGGCATGTTCGGCTGCAAGGCTGAGCGCGGCAATCAGGCGCTCTGCGGCGACAGGTTTGATGATATAGTCCGAAGCACCTGCGCGCATGGCTTCGATGGCGCTGTCGGTTGATCCGATTGCGGTCATCAGCAGCACCGGCAAGGCAGGGCGGCGTGATTTGAGTTCGGCGATCAGCGTTGCGGCATCCGATCCCGGAACCCATTGGTCGAGGAGGATGGCATCGAGCATCATGCCATCTTGCGTGCCCAGCATGGCGATGGCGGTTTCGGCGTCGCGAGCGAATATCGTCCGCCAACCGGCACGACCCGCAATAGCCGCCACCAGCCTGCACTGGGCGGGCTCGTCGTCGACAAGCATCAGCAATCGTGTCTCTTTTTCCGCCATCGAAATCCCATCGGCGCCTTGGTGAAACAATGCGGTAACAAGAAGAGGTAAAGAGCCGATTAAGCATGCAGCAAAATTTCTGTTGTCGAGGCGCTTGAGCAATAACCGCCATCTGGCTATGAGCCGCGAATAGTCCGTATTTTGGGGCACATTGCCAGGGAGGCTGAAATGGCTGGAAATCAGGATATACGCGATGCGAGCGAAACCTATTCGGGTTTCCTTTCCTTGTTGAAATGGGGCACCATCGTCACAGTCGCCGTGACGGCGCTTGTTGTGCTGATCATCGCATAACGTGACCAAAATCGCAGTTCTCAAGGAAGTCGCACCCGGCGAAAGCAGGGTTGCGGCTTCTCCAGAGACGGTGAAGAAATTCATCGCTCTGGGTGCAAGCGTTGCTGTCGAAAAAGGCGCAGGCCTTGCCGCTTCGATTTCCGACGCCGAATATGAAGCGGTCGGGGCCACTATCGGGTCGGCCAGTGCGGTCGTAAAGGATGCTGCGATATTGCTGGGCGTGCAGGGGCCTGACCCCAAGGCGCTGAAAGACATGGCAAAGGGCGCATGGATCGTTGCCGGGCTGGACCCTTTCGGTCAACGCAAGCGCGTGGATGACTATGCGGCTGCCGGGGTCGAGGCGCTGGCAATGGAATTCATGCCGCGCATCACGCGCGCGCAATCGATGGACATTCTTTCATCGCAGTCGAACCTCGCTGGCTACAAGGCGGTGATCGACAGCGCTGCCGCTTATGGCCGCGCCTTTCCGATGATGATGACGGCGGCGGGAACGATCACCGCGGCCAAGGCCTTCATCATGGGTGTTGGGGTTGCGGGTCTTCAGGCCATCGCCACCGCGCGCCGCCTGGGCGCCGTCGTATCGGCTACTGACGTGCGCAGCGCGACCAAAGAACAGATCGAAAGCCTCGGCGCCAAGCCGATCTTTGTCGAGAATGTCGCAGGCATCGAAGGCGAGGGCGCTGGCGGTTATGCGACCGAAATGAGCGAAGAATATCAGAAGGCACAAGCCGAGCTGGTATCGAGCCACATCGCCAAGCAGGATATCGTCATCACCACCGCGCTCATTCCGGGCCGTGCCGCACCGCGCCTGATTTCGGATGCGCAGATTGCCAGCATGAAGCCGGGCAGCGTGATTTTCGATCTGGCAGTTGCGCAGGGCGGCAATGTCGAAGGGTCGAAGCCCGATGAGGTCGTCGCGAAGCATGGCGTGAAGATCATCGGCTATTCGAATACCCCGACACATCTCGCCGCCGACGCATCGGCGCTGTTCGCGCGCAACCTGTTCAACTTCCTCTCGGCCTTCTGGGACAAGGAAGCGGGCAGGCCGGTGCTGCCCGACGATGACGAAATCACAGCCGCCATCCGCCTGACCAAGGACGGCAAGGTGGTGCATGAGAGGTTGTTGGGGTGAGGGCAATCCGAGTAAAAGTTTTTCTTTTGCTGCAACATCCGGCGTTGTATTCGGATGCTCTGAAGCGCCTAAGGTTGAATTAGTTGACCGGAAAATTGAATGGTCCAAGCTTTTTGACGGTAGCTTATTTTCAATAGTGCGGCGTGACGAAAGTAGCGAAGCGGCGATTCGTTGTTGGAAAGTCAGATCTTTGTATGATTGTGTTTCTGTGCGAAAACATGCCCAATCATATTGGGCAGTTCGAAAAGAATTTAGTGCACCTCCTGTTAGTGAAGATGTGTTCGATGTTGGCGATGGCTATATGTGCGAACGAAAAATGGAATGGATCGCAAGTCACAGTGACATATTAGTTAAAAATGCTAGTGATATAGAATGGTCAAATGACTATAAAAGTCGTTTTCTCCAAGATAATAATGTGTCTGGAGGTAAGGCTTTCATGTGCAGGTCATTGTTAAGAAAATTATTTATAAACAGTTTGCGTACTCTCGGCACAACAGCCGTTTCTCGAGACGACATATAGGCGAATTGCATTATGGACTTCATCTCAATCCTGTCAATCTTCGTATTGGCCTGTTTCGTCGGCTATTATGTCGTCTGGTCGGTCACGCCTGCGCTGCACACGCCGTTGATGGCGGTGACCAACGCGATTTCCTCGGTCATCATTGTCGGCGCGCTGATTGCCGCGGCGGCTTCGGGAGCGCCTGGAGCCAAGTGGCTCGGATTGCTCGGTGTTGTACTCGCCAGCATCAACATCTTCGGCGGCTTCGCCGTGACCGAGCGGATGCTCGCAATGTACAAGAAGAAGGACAAGTAAGCGATGGAACATGCCGCTACTCCCGCATGGGCCTTGCTTGCCTATTTGATTTCAGGAATATTCTTCATCCTCGCACTGCGCGGATTGAGCTCGCCGGCTTCGTCGCGCAGGGGCAACCGTTTCGGCATGGCAGGCATGCTGATTGCTGTTGTTACGACATTGGTGACGCATGCTCCGATGATCGCAGGCGATGTTCAAAACAGCTATGTCGGGCCGGATTTCACAACGCTGGCGCAAATCCTGGGTGCTATAGGCATTGGCGCGGTTATCGGCATTGTGACCGCGCGCAAGATTGCCATGACAGACATGCCGCAACTGGTCGCTGCCTTTCACTCGCTGGTTGGCCTTGCAGCCGTTCTGGTTGCTGCGGCGGCCTTCCTGAATCCGGTTGCCTTTGGAATAACGGGCGCGGATGGCGCCATTAACGGCGCCAGCAAGGTCGAGATGGCCCTGGGCGCTGCTATTGGTGCAATAACCTTCAGCGGTTCGGTGATTGCCTTCCTCAAGCTGGCGGGCAAGATGTCAGGTGCACCCATATTGTTGCCTGCGCGTCATTTCATCAATGGCGCGCTGTTGCTGGCGATTGCCTTCTTCACATTCGGTTTCTGGCACTCCCAGTCGCCCATCGATTTCTGGCTGGTCGTTGCGTTGAGTTTCCTCATCGGCTTTCTGCTCATCATCCCCATTGGCGGGGCGGACATGCCGGTCGTCGTTTCGATGCTCAACAGCTATTCGGGCTGGGCTGCGGCGGCGATGGGCTTTACGCTGCACAACAGCGCGATGATCATCACCGGCGCACTGGTCGGCTCGTCAGGTGCGATCCTCAGCTACATCATGTGCAAGGCGATGAACCGCAGCTTCATTTCGGTGATCGCCGGTGGCTTCGGCGCGGATGCCAGCGCGGGTGCAGGCGGTGCGGCAAAGGTCGACCGTCCGTGGAAGCGCGGATCGGCCGAAGATGCCGCCTATATGATGAGCCAGTCCGAAAGCGTGATCATCGTTCCCGGTTACGGCATGGCGGTGGCGCAGGCGCAGCACGCGCTGCGCGAAATGGCCGACCTGCTCAAAAAGGAAGGCGTCAGCGTCAAATATGCGATCCACCCGGTTGCGGGGCGTATGCCCGGCCACATGAACGTGCTGCTCGCCGAGGCCAATGTACCCTATGACGAGGTGTTCGAACTGGAGGATATCAACAGCGAATTCGCGCAAACCGACGTTGCCTTCATCATCGGCGCGAACGACGTTGTGAACCCGGCGGCAAAGACCGACAAATCATCGCCGATTTACGGGATGCCGGTATTCGATGTCGACAAGGCCAAAACCGTGTTCTTCATCAAGCGCAGCATGGGCGGCGTGGGCTATGCGGGCGTCGACAACGACGTGTTCTACATGGACCAGACGATGATGCTGCTCGCCGATGCCAAGAAAATGGTCGACGATATTGTGAAGGCCTTGCAGCATTAGGGCAATTTTGCGATTGGCGAATGAAGGCCGGTTGGCCACTTCACACCGTAGCCCTGATCCTGTCGATGCCGAAGGCGGGCGAAGCCCAACGGCGCTTCCCGGTTTTGCGTAAACCTTGAGGCGTGCTTCGACAGGCTCAGCACTACGGTTTTTAATTCCGACGCGAAGATTAGAACTGGAACCCAATAATGCGCAAAATCGGCCTGATCGGCGGCATGAGCTGGTATTCGACCGAATTTTACTATCGCCGTATCAACAAGCAGGTGCAGCGCCGCGCCAACGCAATGTGCAGCGCGCCGATGATCCTCGACAATCTCAACTTTTGCGACATCGCCAAGGCGACGACGGATCAGGATTGGGATCGGGTAGGCGAAGTGCTGGTTCGCTCGGCCAAGCGGCTTGAGGCAGGCGGGGCGACAGCGATCCTCATCGGTGCCAACAGCATGCACAAGGTACATGACCGGGTGGCTGAAGCCGTGAAGGTTCCCGTACTGCATATCGCCGATGCGGTTGGCCAGAAGATGAAGGCGGACGGCGTCGAATCCGCGGCTTTGATCGGCACGCGCAACGTAATGACGGAAAACTGGTATCGCCAGCGGCTCGTCAGACATGGCGTCACCTTGCTCCCCTGGGAGGCAGGCGATGTCGAGGAGCTTGATCGCATCATCTATGAAGAACTGATGGCGGGGCAGGTGGTGCGCAATTCCGAACGGGCGCTGAAGACCATGATCACCGAGATCGACAAAGACGGCGCGGATGCAGTTGTGCTGGGTTGCACCGAACTGGGCATGATCGTCGATACCAAGGCCAATGTTCTGCCGATTTACGATAGCGCGGAAATCCACGCCGATGCGGGTGTCGACTGGATTTTTGGCGACGCGCCCTGACGAAGCGCTTGGCAAGTCGCTGCGGATATTGCAGACTTGCCAAATGAGGATGAGGGACAAGGGCTTTAGGGTCATCGCCGCTGTCGGCCTTGCATTTGCAGGCACCGCAGCATTCGCCAAAACCATCACCGTCGCTGCCGGAGATGACGCCCAGTCGCGCTTGCAAGAAGCGTTGATCAGCGCTGCGCCGGGGGACATTGTCGAGTTGGGGGCGGGGCGGTTCAAACTGACTGACGGCCTGTCGCTCGATGTCGCAAAGGTGACTGTCAAAGGGCAGGGAAGCGGCCAGTCGATTCTGGACTTCACCGGACAATTGGGGGCAGGCGAAGGCTTACTGGTAACATCCGACGATGTCGTTCTTCGCGATTTCGCAGTTGAAAATACCAAGGGCGATGGCATAAAGTCCAAGGGTGCCGATCGTATCGTTTACTACCAGATCCGCGTCGAATGGACCGGTGGGCCGAAGGAAACCAACGGAGCCTATGGCATCTATCCGGTCGAGAGCCAGGACGTGCTGGTCGACAGCGTATTGGTTCGCGGCGCTTCGGATGCCGGTATCTATGTAGGCCAGTCGCGCAACATCGTGGTGCGCAATTCGGTCGCGCTGGAAAATGTTGCCGGGATCGAGATTGAGAACAGCTACGACGCCGATGTTCACGACAATCTGGCAACACGCAACACTGGTGGCATATTGGTGTTTGATCTGCCCAATCTGTTGCAGATGGGCGGAAAGAATGTCCGCATTTTCGAAAATGTCGTGGTCGACAATTCGACCCCCAATTTCGCGCCCAAGGGCAATATCGTCGCCAATGTGCCGACGGGAACCGGCGTGATGGTGATGGCCAACCGCAATGTGCATGTGTTCGACAATATGCTGGGCCAGAATGGCACGACCAACATCATGGTGGTCGGCTATCGCTATCCGCACGAAGACCCCAAATATGATCCAATCGCCAAGGGCGTCGCAATCTGGGGTAATCAGCATGACAAGGCTGGCTGGGATCCCAAATTCCCCGGCAGCCAGCAGATCGCCCAGGCACTGGGCGGCAGCCTTCCGCCGATTTTCTGGGATGGGGCAGGCGGCGATGCGGCGAAGCCGGTGATTGCCGATCCGGTTCCGGCGCTTTCATTGGGCCTTGCCGACCTGAAAGCATCGCCGGAAAGCGCACAGCCTGTGATGCTGCAAAACAGCACCAACCTGCCGCAGGAACTGCCCCGTATCCGGCTACCCGAATCGATGGAGGCGGTGGTCCGCTGATGCGGTTGCTGATTACCGCTGTGGCGGGCCTTGCGCTTGCTGTTTCGGTGAAAGGCGTTCCTGCGCAGGTGGATGACGCTGCAATATTGTCGGCCGACAATCCGGCGCTGCTCTCCAGCTTTGGTTTTTTCAATGGCCGAGCGGGGCGCCCCTCTGCCGCATTGCTCCCCTACGATCTGCGTACGCCGCTGTTTACCGACTATGCCGAAAAGCAGCGTTATCTGTATCTGCCTGATGGAAAGACCTACTCGGTCGCCCCCGATGGCAGAATCGTGTTTCCGCAAGGTAGCGCGCTGATCAAAAGCTTTGGCTATCACGATGCAAGTGGTCGGCTGAACATCATTGAAACCCGGCTTTTGCTGCATCGGGCTGAAGGGTGGGTCGCCTTGCCCTATATATGGAAAGCCGATGGCAGCGACGCCGAATTGAAGGTGGGCGGCGCGCGCAAGCCGGTGGAGTTCACCAAGCCGGACGGAACGAAGCTGGCGATCAGCTATGCCGTTCCCAACAAGAACCAGTGCAAGCAATGCCATTCGACGAAAGACAGTGTGATGCCGGTGGGGCCGGTTTGGCACAACCTGTCCTTCGCCGACGCAAAGTCGCGTGCGGCTTTCGAGCAGCGCGGCGACATGTCCGCAACCGGACGCGCTTTCGAGGCAAAGTGGGACGATGCCAAAACCGGCACGCTCGAAGCACGCGCGCTGGCCTATCTGCGGGTCAATTGCGGCCATTGCCACAAGCCGACCGGTTCGGCGTCGAATTCCGGCCTGTTCTACGACGACCATGAGCGCAACTCGGCGGCCCTTGGTATCGGAAAACGCCCTGTGGCAGCGGGAAGGGGATCGGGGAATTTCGATTTCGTCATCGAACCCGGTCATCCGGAACGCTCGATCCTGATTTACCGGATGAAAAGCACCGATCCCGGCATCGCCATGCCCGAATTGGGGCGATCTACCACCCATGACGAAGGCATTGCGCTTCTGGAAGCCTGGATAAAGGCGCTGCCTGCCAGCTAGCCTATTGGCGCATCAGGGCGGCGAGGTTGTACCGGCTACCGCTCCACGGTTCGAAATAGCCTTCAATGGCGGGGTGGTTCACCGGCCCGTTGTCAGCATCGGGCAGCAGGTTCTGCTGGCTGACATAGGCAATATAGCTGCTGTCGGCGTTCTCGGCGAACAGGTGATAGAAGGGCTGGTCTTTGCTGGGGCGCACGGCTTCGGGTATGGCATCATACCATTCGTCACTATTGGCAAAAACCGGATCGATATCAAAAACCACCCCGCGAAAATCGAACACGCGATGGCGAACGACATCGCCAATGGAAAAACGGGCTTCGGCAATCGGGGGCATTTCGGGATTCGCACTCATGTCGCCAATATCGTTGCCCAATCGCATTCTTGCAACCTTGCGCTTGGCAAAGCCGGAATCATTCGCTAATGGCCGCGCTCTGTCGCACGGGCGCGCCTTTCTAGGCATCGACCAAAGCCCGAATAGACGTGCGGACAGATGCCGGAGTGGTCGAACGGGGCGGTCTCGAAAACCGTTGTGCCAGTAATGGTACCCAGGGTTCGAATCCCTGTCTGTCCGCCACTTTTCCTACGGTTTTTTGATTTCCATTGTCGAAATGGGCAGCCCGTAGACCTGCATGTTGTGGCTGTGGCAGAGCTGATGGAGTGCGAATATCGTGCTCATTGCTTGCGGGCGGCCCATGGCGTCATGCGCGGCGTTGATGGCCTCTTTTGCCATTTTCACGGCGAAGCGCGGTTTGGCGGCAATCACGCTCGCCATGCCAAGCGTTGCCGTTTCCAGCTCAGCGAGCGGAACGACGCGATTGATGAAGCCGGTTGCGACCGCTTCCTGCGCGCCGATCCAGCCTGCGGTGAACAGCAGTTCTTTCGCCTTGCGAATGCCGAAATCATAGGGATGATTGAAAAATTCGGTGCCGCAAACGCCCAGGTCGATGGTGTTGTCGCAAAAGGCGGCATTGTCGGCGGCAACCACCAGATCGCAGGCCATGACGAGCATCAGTCCGCCCGAAATGCAGCGGCCCTGCACCTGCGCGATGGTAGGCTTCGGTACGTTGCGCCACCGTTCGGTAAGGTCGAGATAGACTTCTTTTTCCACCGCATAGCGGCCTTCGGCGCCGGGCGCGGCGAATTCGGCCCAATTGCCGAGAACATCGAAATCCGTTGGTTGCACGTCGCGTTGCTTCAGATCGTGGCCGCTGCTGAAATCCGGGCCATCGGCGGCGAGGATGATGACGGCAACATCTTCATCGCGCGCGCATGTGGTGAACGCCTCGTCGAGCTGGTAAAGCATGGCGAAATTCTGGGCGTTGCGCTTTTCCGCGCGATTGAGGACGATACGGGCAACACCTTCTGCGGGGCGTTCGATCTTGACCAGCGGCTCGCCTGCCTCGTTGGTTTTGATGGCTGTCATCGCGTTTCCTCTCCCTTGCTGCTGCTAGACTCAGCGTCCTCACGCGATGGGCTATCAATGCCCGGCGCGCACGCCTAGCAGGAAATTTAACTGACCGATTAATATGCGGTTGCGCTTGCTAGCCAAATTTGGTCAATGGCAGTCATGACTGACAGCGAACGCATTCCCGTTATCATCGGTGTAGGCCAAATCAACGACCGCCCCGAAGATCCTGACAATGGCCTCGACCCGCTAGGCCTGATGGTTGAGGCGCTGAAGCGTGCAGAGGCTGACAGCGGGGTTTCCCTGCTTTCGCAGCTGGACAGCGTGGCGGTGGTTGACCAGATCAGTTTTCGCGATCTCAATCCGCTCGACCGCAAGCTGGCTGACGCATTGGGGGCCAACCCTTTGGTTTGCTATCAATCCCAAGCGCCGCATGGGGACACGCCGATCCGCCTTTTGAACGAAGCGGCGAACCGTATTGGGGCAGGGGAGATCAAACTGGCTGCGGTTGCGGGCGCGGAGGCGCTGCGCACGATTGCCGGGCGCCTTGCCAAACATGCGACGCCGCAATCCGATGTGTTTGAAGGAGTCCGCAAGGCGACCAAGCGAGAGCCGGGCTATGCGCAGCAGCATGGGCTGAACGCGCCGGTCGATGTCTACCCGCTCTATGAAAATGCCGGTCGTGCGGCCTATGGCCAGACATTCGCCGAGGCACAGCAGGAAAGCGGTGAAATCTGGTCGCGTTTCAGCGAGATTGCCGCAGGCAATGAAGGGGCCTGGATTCGCAAGCCCACATCACCCGAAGAAATCATCACCTCGAACGAGAAAAACCGCCCGCTCGCTTTTCCCTATAACAAGCTGATGGTTGCGAATTCGTCGGTCAATCAGGGCGCCGGGTTCATTATCGCCAGCCTTGCCGAAGCACGGCGTCTTGGCATTGCCGAAGACAAGATGATCTTTGTCGGTATGGGGGCTGCGGCGAAGGAGGCGTACAGCTTCCTGCAACGCGATCGCTATGACCGATCGGTCAGCATGGAAACCTCAATCCGCCGCACACTTGAACTCAACAAGATGAGCGGCGCGGATTTTGATTTTGTCGAACTGTACAGCTGCTTCCCCTGCGTTCCCAAAATGGCGCGGCGCATCCTTGGCTGGCCAGTCGAGAAACCGGCAACGGTCTTTGGCGGACTGACCTTCGGTGGCGGCCCCATTGCCAATTACATGAGCCACGCGGTGGTTTCGATGGTGGAGAAACTCCGCAAGGAAGGCACTAACGGCTTCCTGTTCGCCAATGGCGGCTTTGCAACCGACAATCATTGCATCATACTGTCGAACAAGCCTGTGGCTGCTGCGCAGTTCCCGCAGAACTTCGATTACCAGGCAGAGGCCGATGCGGCGCGCGAAGCCGTGCCCGAACTCGACAAGGACTATGTCGGGGCGGGCGAGGTGGAAACCTATACGGTATTTTACGGTCGCGATGGCAACCCCAAGGGCGGGGTAGTAGTCGCACGTACCTCCAATGGGGATCGCACCTTGGCGCATGTCGACATTACAGATGGTGCGATGGTCGACTTTCTGACGGGCGGTAAAAAAGAACCTGTGGGAACCTTCGGTTCGGTTGTTGCGGATGCCGGTGGCCGCAGGATTTGGGCCCGCGCTTAGGCGGGTTCCTGCACCCGCAGCGTTGCCAGTGCAGCCAGCGCCATGACCGCGGCGGCGAAGGCCATCGTCCAGATCGGCTCGGTCGGGAAAAATGCCTTGAGGATCGTTCCCATGACGGTTGCCACCAGCAATTGCGGCACGACGATGAAGACGTTGAACAGCCCCATATAGATGCCGAGCTTGCCCTGCGGCAGGCTGGAGGCGAGGATGGCGTAAGGCATGGCGAGGATGGAGGCCCAGGCGATGCCGATTTCCGCCAGCAGCAGCATCTGCGGATCGCGGATGAACAGGAAAGCAGCAAATCCTGCGGAACCCGCAAGCAGGCAGGCCATGTGCGTTTTCACCTTGCCGATGCGCGCGGCCAGCACCGGCAGCAGGAACAAGGCGGCGAGGGCTGCGACGCCGTTATAGACCGCGAAAAGGATGCCCACCCAGTTGCCGCCTTCATTATAGGCTGCCGATGCAGGATCGCTTGAGCCAAAGGCATATTGGGCGACGACCGGCGTGGTATAGATCCACATGATGAACAGCGCCGACCAGCTGAAAAACTGCGCGAGCGCCAGTTTCTTCATGATTTCGGGCATCCCCGAAAAGTCGCCGACGATGTGGCTCAGCATGTTGTTGTCGCGTCCGCTCTTCGCCAGCTGGATCGCGATCAGGCCGGCAAGGCCGTAACCTGCCATCAGTGCGCCGAGCAGATAGACTTCCTTTTCGAGCCCTGTGACCGAGACAAGCAATCCGACGCCTGCACCAGCGGCCATCCAGAGCAACGCCGAAACCGGCGAGCGCGCGGCGAGCGCGCGTACCGTCGAACCGTCGCCTTCGGCCCCCTCGTATCCGAATGCGCGCAATTCCTCCGGGCTGTATTCCTGCGTGCTGACCACCGTCCACAGCACGGAAAGCAGATAGATCAGCCCGCCAAACCAGAAACTGTATTTGACCGTATCGGGAATGCCGCCGCCCGGAACCTCATTGGCGACGCCCATATGGTCGAGCAGCCACGGGAAGACAGAGCCGACAACCGCCCCCACACCGATAAAGGCCGTTTGCAGCGAATAGCCTGCCGTGTGCTGGTCCTTGCGCAGCATATCGCCGACAAAGGCGCGGAACGGTTCCATCGACACGTTGATCGAGGCATCGAGCACCCAGAGCATGACGGCGGCAAACCAGAGCGCAGGGGCGAGTGGCATCACGAATAGCGCGAGCGAAGCCATGATGGCGCCTGCGAGGAAATAAGGCCGACGGCGCCCCAGTTTTCCTAGCCAGGTGCGGTCGCTCATATGGCCGATAACGGGCTGGACGAGCAGACCGGTCAGCGGCGCAGCAATCCATAAGGCAGTCAGATTGTCGAGGCTTTCACCCAGCGACTGGAAGATGCGCGACATGTTCGCATTTTGCAGCGCGAACCCGATTTGTATCCCGAAGAAGCCGAACGAAATGTTCCACAGGTCCCAAAAGCCCTGACGCGGCTTTTTCATAATCCTCTCCCGATTATCTTTTGCCGCAGGTTGGCAGCGATTTTGTCGCGCGGCAATATTGCGGGCAGGGCAACGTCGTTACGTATACGAATACGTAGCTTTTCAATGCGCTCCGCATGATTTGCGGACGATCAGTTTTGCCGGAAGCGTATAGCTTTCCGCACTCTTGCCCTCGATCAGCTTGAGCAATGTATCGACCAGGACTTCACCGGCGGCCCGGTAATCCTGCTGCACCGTCGTTAACGGGGGATGCGCGAGGCTTGCCGCAGGAATATCGTCGAATCCGATGATGGCGGCGTCGCCGGGAATGCTGAGGCCGGCATCCTCAATCGCCCGGATCGCGCCTATGGCTATCAGGTCGCTTGCGGCGAAAATGGCGTCGAAGCCGACTCCGCTTTCGATCAATTGCTGCGCAGCATCGAAACCCGACTGCTCGGTATTCAGCGCGTCGACCTGCAATTGCGCGGATATATTGAGCCCGGCAGAAAATATTGCGTTGCGCGCGCCCAGATATCTGTCGCGAAACTCGGGATAGTGATCGGATGCGTCGCCCAGAAAGGCGATTTGCGTTCGTTGGTGAGCGATCAGATGTTCGGCGGCCAGCCGGCCGCCATCCATATTGTCGCAACCGATGGTGGTGCCCATTTCGTCTGTGCCGCCGACAAGTCCCCAACGTACGAAATGCGTACCTTGCTGGATGAGCTGCTCCAGCTTGGGCTGATATAATTCATAATCGCCATAACCGAGCAGGATGATACCGTCCGCTTTACGGCTGTCTTCGTAATCGACATGCCAGTTGGCCGAGAGTTGCTGGAAAGAGATCAGCAGATCGTGGTTCCGCCTTGCCGCAGTCCGCGTGATCGAGGCGAGCATCGACAGAAAGAAGGGGTTTATCCCGGTCTCGTCGGGTGTCGGGTCTTCGAAGAAAAGCAGCGCGAGCGTGTTTGAGCGCTGTGTCCGCAGGCTTGATGCGTTCTTGTCGACCTTGTAGTTCAGTTGCTGTGCGATGGCTTCGATACGCTTGCGCGTCTGTTCCGAAACCGAAGTGCTGCCTCGCAATGCGCGCGACACGGTTGGCTGCGAAACGCCTGCGAGTTGCGCGATGTCGAATGATGTTGGCTTATGTGGTGGCATGTGGTGCGACCGGCTCTCCTGCAACATTTAATAAGCGCGGTGCGGCATTCGTGCAACGACATTACCGCATAATTCTGAATACGTATGTGAATAACTGTCCTTTGCCGAGCACGCCGTAGTAATTGCGCATCAATGGCCAGACTGGGTGGCCATGTATGTGAGGTTGCAACAAAGCGGTGCCGCAAAAAACCGGGCCGCAAGTGAGGGGATACAGGATGTCTGCTTCGTGGAACACGAGTGAAGTACGCGCGCGTCTGGTGCAAACCACCAGCGCATCGGCACTGGCGCTTGCCGCCTTTGTCGCATTGCCGGGCGCAGCATTTGCGCAGGATGGCGCCGCCGATGTGGCAGCCGAAGAGGAAGATGCAATCGTTGTTACGGGTATCCGTGCGTCGATCAACCAGTCGGTTGAAGCCAAGCGCGAAAATACGTCGATCGTCGAAGTGATTTCGGCCGAAGATATCGGCAAGCTGCCCGACCAGTCGATCGCAGAATCGCTGTCGCGCCTGCCGGGCCTTGCCACGCAGCGTCTGGATGGGCGCGCGAATGTCGTCTCGATCCGCGGCCTCGCTCCGGATTTCACCACGACCTTGCTCAATGGTCGCGAGCAGGTTTCGGCCAGCAACAACCGTGGTGTCGAGCTTGACCAGTATCCTTCCGAACTGCTGACCGGCGCCGTCATCTACAAGACGCCCGATGCCAGTCTAATCGGTCAGGCCATCGGTGGCACTATCGACATGAAGACCGCGCGTCCGCTGTCGTACAATGACCGCACCATCGCCGTCGGCCTGCGCGGCGAAGTCAACGATCTGGGCAAGCTGAACCCCGATATTTCGAACAAGGGCTATCGCGCCAACATTTCCTACATCGACCAGAATGACGCCGGTACGGTTGGCTGGGCGTTCGGTTATGCGCGCATGGTTTCGCCGACGGCTGAAGAGCGCTGGCAGGCATGGGGTTACCCCACCACCGGTGCCAATAACGACTACATCATCGGCGGCGCCAAGCCCTATGTGAAATCGAACGAACTGGTCCGCGACGGCGTTATCGGCGTTCTAGAACTCCAGCCCGATGACAAGCTTCACGTGACCTTCGACGGCTACTGGTCCTCGTTCAAGGACAACCAGCGTCTGCGCGGCATCGAATTGCCGCTGCAATGGTCGGGTGCGCAGTTGCAGCCCGGCTACACGGTCGAAGACGGCCTCATCACTTCGGGCCGTTTCAATGGCGTCGAAGCCGTGATGCGCAACGACGTTGTGCACCGTGATTCGAAGATTCTCGCGCTGGGCGGCAACGTTCAGTACAAGACCAGCGACACGATGACGCTCGAACTCGACGCCAGCTATTCGCGCCTGCGCAAGCTGGAAGAGAATATCGAAGTCTACACCGGCACAGGCCGTGGGGGTGGCGTTGGCGCAACCGACAGCCTTGGCTTCACCTTGCCGTCAAAGGGCGGTGTGATCACCTTCAGCCCGACGATCAACTATGCTGATCCGGCGTTGTTCGTGATCACCGATCCGCAGGGCTGGAACAGCTGCGGCGGCACGGTGCCGAACTGCCAGGATGGCTTTATCAACCGTCCGCGCATCAAGGACGAGCTGAAATCGCTGCGCCTGCAGGCGACCAAGGAAGTCGATGGCTTCTTCTCCACCATCCGTGTCGGCGCGAACTATAGCGACCGCAAAAAGCAGCTGATCGACGAAGGTTTTGTGCTGACCCACAAAAACTATCCTGCGAACACGGCGGTGCCTTCGGACTATCTCTACGATCCGGTGTCGCTCGATTTTATCGGCATTCCGGGCATGGTGTCGTTCAATTCCTGGAAATATTACAAGGATGGCAACTACAATCTGACGCCGGAAAGCAACTGGACGCCCAGCCGTTTCACCAACAGCTATATCGTGCATGAGAAGATTTTGACCGGCTATGTGCAGGCGAATATCGACAGTGCCCTGGGCGCCAGCCCGCTGCGCGGTAATCTCGGCCTGCAGGTGGTTCACACCAACCAGACCGGCGACAGCTTCATCTCGACCAGTTTCAGCGCCGTTCAGCCCTTCTCGGACGGAGCGAAGTACACCGAGTTCCTGCCGAGCCTCAACCTCTCGCTCGAAGTTGGCGAAAATGCGTTCATCCGTTTCGGCGCTGCCCGCATGCTGGCACGTGCCCGCATGGACCAGATCAATCCGGGCGGTGGCGTCAACTTCAGCATCCCGAACAACAATCTGACATCGACCGATCCTGCGCAATCGCCCTGGTCGGGCAATGTGGGCAACGCACGGTTGAAGCCGCTGATGGCCGACACGGTCGACCTCGCCTTCGAAAAATATTTCGGCAAGGGCGGGTATTTCGCAGTCGGCGGGTTCTTCAAGCATCTGGAGAACTATATCTACCGCAGTCCGACCTGTTCGACTTCTCCGGCATCACGCCGCCGACAGGGGTGACGCCGCGCACCAACGAGGGCCTGGTTTCGCAATGGGTCAATGGCCGCTCGGGTCGCATCTGGGGCGGGGAAGCTTCGCTCTCGCTGCCGTTCGGCACCTTCTCCGAATCGCTTGACGGTTTCGGTCTGCTCGCCAGCGCCTCGTTGACCAACAGCCGCGTCCGCGAAAACGGCCCGCCGATCGATATGCCCGGGCTTTCGAAATGGGTCGTCAACGGCACCTTGTATTTCGAAAAGAACGGCTTCCAGACCCGCATCAGCAGCCGTTACCGTTCATCCTTCCTTGCCGAAGTGTCAGGTCTCAGCCTGGCGCGCGACAAGGTGATGGCCAAGTCGGAAATGATCGTCGATGCGCAGATCGGCTATACGTTCCAGAGCGGTGCGCTCGAAAATGTCTCGGTTCTGGCCACTGCCAGCAACCTGACCAACGAGCCCTTCGTTACCTACCTGAATGCCGATCCGCGTCAGGTTCGCGATTATCAGAACTACGGTCGCAACTATATGCTGGGCATCAGCTATAGGTTCTGATTATCGAAGGGAGGGGGCATGGCCGGTCTGTCGGTCTTGCCTTCTCCTTTGGCATCACATAGCGATAATTCCGCATCCATGCGTCGCTGAGGGCAGTGGGATCAACGGCAGCCGATAGGATTTGTCTGATGAGCAGTGACCGTATCCGGCACGTTGTGATTATCGGTGGTGGCACCGCCGGCTGGATGACCGCAACGGCGCTTTCGCGCACGATGGGCGGACAGATTTCCATTACCCTGGTCGAAAGCGACGAGATCGGAACGATCGGCGTCGGCGAGGCGACCATTCCCGCGATCCGGCTGTTCAACCAGTTGATCGACCTTGATGAAGACGAATTTATCCGCGCGACGCAGGGCACGTTCAAACTGGGCATCCAGTTCCAGAACTGGGGTCGGCTGGGCGACAGCTACATGTACGCCTGGAACCACAATGTCATCGCGGTCGGTCTGGCATCGGGTTGTCTTGAGCCGCTCGAATCGACCAGCATCCACCTCATTCAGGATGGCATCGCAAAGCTGCTGTCGCATTTCCCGAATGCAGGCTTCGATCCTGTTAACGTCGAAGCCTATAATCGCCGTATGCGATTCGACTACGAACGCATCCGCGACTTCATCATCCCGCACTACCATGCCAACAAGCGCACCGTTTCCGCCTTCTGGACCCGCTGCCGCGAAATGGCGATTCCCGGCAGCCTGAAGGACAAGCTGGATCTCTTGCGGGCGACGGGAGGGCTGTTCCGCGAGAGTGAAGAACTGTTCGTTGTTCAGGTGCTGACCGGGCAGAATATCACCCCCGCCAGCTATCACCCGCTGGCCGACAAGCTGACCGGCGAGCAGCTTTCTGGCTTCTTCGAGGATATTGGTCGCATTATCGACGCGACGGCGCGGCAATTGCCGATGCACGCAGATTTCATCGCGCAAAATTGTGCGGCAGGAGTTGAGCTATGAGTTTTTCCGCATCGTTGATCGCCCTGGCACTGGCGGGCGCCGCGCCTGCAACAGCCCCGCAGGCGCCCGAATTCCGTCAGCGTGCGCCCGAAGACGAGATCGTCTATTTTCTGCTTCCCGACCGTTTTGAAAATGGTGATCCGCGCAACGACACCGGCGGGGTAAAGGGTGACCGTCTGGCCACCGGTTTCGATCCCGCACACAAGGGATTTTTCCATGGCGGCGATCTCAAGGGCGTGATCCAACGCCTCGATTACATCCAGTCGCTTGGCGCGACCGCGATCTGGCTTTCGCCGGTGTTCAAGAACAAGGTGGTGCAAGGGCCGAAAGGCAATGAAAGCGCCGGCTATCACGGCTATTGGGTAACCGATTTCACGCAGGTCGACCCGCATCTGGGCACCAATGCCGATTTCAAGGCGCTGGTCGACGCCGCACATGCGCGCGGGATGAAGGTATATATGGACATCCTCATCAACCATACCGCCGACGTGATCGAGATGGCGGAATGCAACGGTTATGACTGCGCCTATCGCAGCCGGGCCGATTATCCCTATTCGCGCCGCACCGCCGATGGCGCGGCTGCAAATCCGGGCTTTGCTGGGGATGCCGTCGCTACAGCCGAGAATTTCGCAAGGCTGACCGATCCCGATTTTGCCTACAGCGTGAAAATCGCGCCGCACGAACGCGATATCAAGGTTCCGGCCTGGCTCAACGATCCGATCTATTACCACAATCGCGGCAATTCGACCTTCACCGGCGAAAGCTCGACCATGGGCGATTTTGTCGGTCTCGACGATCTGATGACTGAAAATCCGCGCGTCATTTAGGGTTTCATCGACATTTATGGCGACTGGATCGACAAATATGGCGTCGACGGATTCCGGATCGACACCGCCAAGCATGTAAACCCCGAATTCTGGCATGAATTCACGCCTGCCATGCTGGAGCGCGCAAAGAAGCGGGGCATCCCCAATTTCCATATCTTCGGCGAATATGCGACCGGAGACATGGACCCCACGATCACTGCACGCGGGACGCGGGTGGCAAAGCTGCCGTCGAGCATCGACTTCCCGTTCTTTTCGGCAGTTCGCGATGTTGCAGGCGGGACGAAGGGGCCCGACTGGTTGGAAAAGCTGTTCTCTGCCGCCCCCCTCTACGGTGACGATAGTGTCGCGCTCCAGTTGCCGACCTTCACCGGCAACCATGATTTCGGTCGCTTTGCCCATTATGCGCGCAAGGCCTTTCCCCAGGCGAGTGAAGAGGAGCTGCTGAAGCGCACCGAACTGGCCCATGCCATGCTGCTCACGCTGCGCGGCGTGCCGGTGCTCTATTCGGGCGACGAACAGGGCTTTATCGGTGATGGCGTCGATCAGGACGCGCGCGAGGATATGTTCGCTTCCAAAACCGCTGTCTATAACGACAACGATCTTCTGGGTACCGACGCGACGACCGCTGACAGCAATTTCGACAACCAGCATTCGCTGTACCGCGCGTTCCAGAAGCTGGCAAAGCTGCGCCAGCAATATGTCGCGTTGCGGCGCGGGCGGCAGGTCATCCGCACCTATCATGAAAAACCCGGCCTGTTTGCCGTGTCGCGCATCGATGCCGCATCGGGGCAGGAGGTCGTGGCCGTTTTCAACACTTCGTCCGAAACGCTGAAGGCCAATGTCGAGCTTGATCCGAAGACCAGCGTTCTCGAAACCCTTGCAGGCAATTGTCCGGCTGCTGTCAGGGCACCGGGCTCTGCGAGCTTCGCAATCGCGCCCTTTGGCTATGCGGTCTGCCTAGCAAAATGAACGATATGCAAAAAATTGAAGTCTCAAAATGGTCGCGCGACGAGTGGTGGCGCGGAGCGGTTATCTATCAGATCTACCCCCGAAGTTTCGCCGACAGCAATGGCGACGGGGTAGGGGATCTGCCCGGTATTACATCAGGGCTTGATTATGTTGCATCGCTCGGTGTCGATGCAATCTGGCTTTCACCTTTCTTTACCTCGCCGATGCGGGACTTTGGATATGACGTTGCCGATTATTGCGATGTCGATCCCATTTTCGGTGCGCTGGCCGATCTTGATGCGCTGATCGAAAAGGCGCATGGCCTTGGGCTGAAGGTCATTATCGATCAGGTCTATTCGCATACGTCCGACCAGCACGCCTGGTTTGCCCAAAGCCGTTCTTCGCGCGATAACCCAAAGGCGGATTGGTATGTCTGGGCAGACCCAAAGCCAGACGGTTCGCCGCCGAACAACTGGCAGTCCGTTTTTGGTGGCCCGGCATGGACTTGGGATGCGCGCCGCGGTCAATATTACATGCACAACTTTCTGCGCGAACAGCCGCAGATGAATGTGCATAATCCTGAAGTGCAAGAAGCGTTACTCGGCGTTGCCAAATTCTGGCTCGATCGCGGAGTCGACGGGTTCCGCGTGGATGCGATCAACTTCGCGATGCACGATCAGGAACTGCGCGATAATCCGCCAGCCCCTGCCGGAAACGGCATCCGGACACGGCCGTTCGATTTTCAGCTGAAGATCCATAACCAGTCGCACCCTGATATTCCGGCTTTTATTGAGCGGATCCGGGCCTTGACCGATCAGTATCCAGGGCGATTCACGGTTGCCGAAGTTGGTGGGCCCGAACCCGACCGGGAAATGAAGGCGTTTACGGCGGGTGACACCCATTTCAACAGCGCATACGGATTTGACTTTCTTTATGCTGACAAGCTGACACCTGCCCTTGTTCGCGAAGCGCTGGAGAGCTGGCCATCTGACGATGGCATTGGCTGGCCGAGTTGGGCGTTTTCGAACCATGATGCGCCGCGCTGGATCAGTCGCTGGGCATCGGGCGACGCTCGCGATGCTTATGCCCGCATGGCAATGCTGCTTTTCCTCTGCCTGCGCGGCAATGCGATAATCTGGCAAGGTGAAGAGCTTGGCCTTACGCAGGTCGACATTCCGTTCGATCGGCTGCAGGATCCTGAAGCCATCGCCAATTGGCCGCTGACCCTTTCGCGCGATGGAACCAGGACACCGATGCCATGGAGGGCGGACGCCCCAAATTGCGGATTTTCCGCACACGAACCATGGCTTCCTTTTGGCACCGATCATCGGGACAAGGCCATAGACCGGCAAGAAAATGATCCCCGATCTATACTCGCCGCAACCCGTCGATATGTAGCCCTCAGGCGTGCCAACGAAGCGCTTAGAACCGGCGAGATTCGGATAATCGAAGCGCAGGATTCAATCCTGGTTTTTGAGCGTTTGTGCGAAAGTCAGGTTCTTTTGTGCATCTTCAATTTTGGCCCGGATTGCATCAACTGGTCGCCGGATGATCCGGTACACTGGCGCACCGTGGAAAGCCTTAACGATCAAGGCGACTGGAAGGTCGGCCCTTACGGAGCACTAGTCGCGGAGAAGTTGCCGTTATGAGCATAGGATGCGAGAGCTATTGAGCTTGAAATCGGATGTGGCCGGGAGGCGATGCCGCCTCAACTTGCCGTGGCATGATGACGCATTGGTCAGGCTTCGCCAGACAAACGGACATGCCAGCTGGCAATGCGAACATGGTTACTCTGAAAATATGGGGCTCGCGATGGTTGGTCTTGTAAATCCGGTTGGGCACCGCCAAGAACGCCGCGAAGATTTGAGTGGGGGCATCCTATTTGTGTGCTTCCTGCAACGGAATAACCACTTTTCGTGAGATTTAGGCGGTAAACCGCTTTTTATCCTTGCCTCTATGCATTTTGTGCTATGCAAATGCTGCCGGTTGGGGTGGCCAGGCATCAGGTCGCATAAGGAGCGAGATGGCTACCTATAACCCCTTACCCGACGGTACGTCGCGGATGACTGTCGATTTGACCAGGCCGCAATTCGGCACGGGAGAACAATTTGGCTTGCCGATTGTTGGTCGGCAGTTTGACGAATTGGTCCTGCGACACGACAAGTCCGATCAGATATTCTGGTGCTTCATGAATCAGCGCGGTCGCCCGAGCTACACTTACAGTCTGGGCGCCGAAGTGCAGGAAGTACAGGACTGGGTAGCCGATAATTATGCGCGCCCTGCCAATGGCGGACCGGATGACCTGCGCTATTTCGTATGCGGATCGAAAACGCCGGGCATTTATAATCTCGGCGGCGATCTGCGGCATTTTGCCGAATGTATCAGAACACGCGATTTGCCCGCGATGCGCAGATATGCTGAAACCTGTGTGCGCATGCAATTTGCCAACTCCAACGCTTTCGGGGCTCCGATCATCACGATGGCTCTGGTCCAGGGCGATGCGCTTGGTGGCGGTTTCGAACATGCGCTGGCGTTTGACATATTGGTTGCCGAACGCAGCGCCCGTCTCGGCCTTCCCGAAATCGTGTTCAACCTTTTTCCCGGTATGGGCGCCTACAGCTTCCTGTTGAGGCGTGTCGGTCGCAAGATGGCGGAGCAGTTCATCCTCGAAGGCAAGATTTACAGCGCTGAAGAGCTGTACGAGCTGGGAATTGTCGATATTCTTGCGGAGGATGGCCAGGGCGAGGCTGCAATTGTCGAATATTGCGCGCGCAACAGCAATCGTTTCGCGGCAGAGCGCGCGGTCTATCGTGCGCGCCGCGCGGCCGACCCGGTAGAACTGGACGAACTGATGCGCATTACCGCCTTGTGGGCTGAAACGGCGATGACATTGACCGATGCTGACGTCCGGAAAATGGAGCGTTTGGCTGACGCGCAAGAGCGTCGAATCCGGCGAAACCTTGAATCGGTTTAAAGCGAACCGGTCTTTTTCCCGGAAACTTCTGGAATCGATTCAAGCTCGACCTTTACGCGGTCAAGTTCCCGCTCAACCTGGGTGAAATAGTGCAATCCCTTTTCGCCAAACTCCGCCTCGGTGATTTTTTCGAGCCGACCACAGAGCGCGGATAGCTGCGCTGCGCCGATATTGTTCGACGCGCTTTTGAATGCGTGCGCGGCAAAGCGGAAAAGCGCAGGATCATTATCTGCAATCGCCTTTTGCATGCTCGCGCTGCTTTCCATCGAATCCTCGATAAAGCCTTCGATCATGCCCGCCATGAATTCGGCACCGCCGATAGATTGCAGATAAGCGATATGTTCGGCGTTAATAGCATTTTCCTCGCCGGTTTGCGCAAGGGACTTGTCGATGGAAACGACAACCCGGAATGGATCCTGTGCCGGTTCGGGCAGCAAGCTGGCAGAAGGGGCCGAGCCGCAGCATTTGTCTATGGTTGACAGCAGCAACGCCGCATTGATCGGCTTTGTCAGCCGCAAGTCCATACCGGCGCCGAGACATCTCACTTCGGTTTCAGAGGTTGCGTCGGCCGTCACCCCGACAATTGGCAGGTGTGCACGATTGCCCTCAATCTGACGCCATATGAGGCAGGCATCGATCCCGTTCATCCTCGGCATGTTGACGTCGAGCAGCAATATGTCGAAACGTTCTTTTTCAAGAATTTCGAGCACTTCATCGCCGTCGCAGACAGAGGTGACCTTGTGGCCTGCCGCTTCAAGGATGGCCTGAAGGATGTTGCGATTGGTGCGATTGTCATCGGCCACCAGAACCGAGCGCGATACGCGTTCTGAAGTGCTTTGCAGGCTGTCTTCGACTCTGTCTTCGGCCTTGTCGTCGAAATGGGGCTTGTGGGCGAATGAACAGCCAATTCGGATTGCACTGCGCAATTCATTGAAGCCGGCATCTGCGGGAATTACGGTCGCAAATGCTGCGCGTAGCTCGATTTCGCCCAGATCGGGTTCTTTGTCGTGCGATACCAGCACTGCTGCCACTTCCGCCTCGGCGAACGCCTTCCAGATTTCCGCCTCTGCATTGAAGGCACGGGCGACCCGATCGTCAATTATGGCGATGTCAAAGCCGTTCAACTCAACCTCGGCCACCGATTTGTCCAACTCGCCTGCGTTTCTGCAGCTTATATTCTTTACCGTGTAGTTGCCCGCATTCTGTGCCTTGGCCAGAAGTTCGTTTTCGAACATGCCGAGCGCGAGAATCCGCACCGGTCTTTCGTTTGGAGCTTCCGCAACTGTTGCCTCTGCCTCAATGGCATTGACGGGGATCTCAACGGTAAAGGTGCTGCCCTGGCCGATAACGCTGGTAACCCCGATGCGGCCGCCAACCTGGGCAACTAGTTGTTTGCAGATGGCAAGCCCCAGACCCGTTCCGCCAAAGCGGTTCATCACCGTGTCGTCGGCCTGCTGGAAAGGTTCGAATATCTTTTCGACTGCGTCTGTAGCGATGCCGATGCCGGTATCGCTTACGCTGAACCACAATATGGTTTTGCCTTCGCCTTGGCGTAGGCCAGCATTGACCGAAACGGCACCGGATTCAGTGAATTTGATGGCGTTGCCGGTCAGGTTGAGCAGGATGTTGCGGATAATGTCGGCAGGGCCATCAACCAACTGGTCGCTCATCGGTTCAGCGGCGATCTGCAGCGCGATAGACTTGTCATCGGCGCGCACCAGCATGATGTCGCGGATCTCGGTCAACAGACCGGTAATGCGGAGCGGACGGATGATGACCTGCGCCGAATTACTGTCGCTCTTTGCAATCTGGATCAGTTGCTCGATCAGGTGCAGCAGGTGTTCACCGGCAAGTACGCTCGCCTCAACCATGTCGTGCTGGTTTTTGGGCATCGCCATCTGGCGGAGGTGGTTGCCATAACCGATGATGGCATTCAGCGGCGTACGCAGTTCATGGCTCACGCTGGCAAGAAAATAGCCTTTGGCCCTGTTGGCCGCCTCGGCTTCTTCCTTCGCCTTTGAGAGTTTGCGAATGAGCGTCGAACAATAAGCCGGGATTACGATCAGTGCCAGCGTAAGGCTGTATCCCAGAACCCGGTTTGGTTGCCAATAATCGGTCGTCATCACTACAGTGCCGAATACGCAAGCCGCCAAAATCGAGGCGAATACAAGATATCTTACGCCGTAGCGGAAACCGTTGCCCAATATCACCCAAAGCAACATCGGGTAGAAGAATGACATGGTTTCGGTGGCGCGCATCATCACCGCGAACGCCATTCCGAAGTCGAGAATGATTGCGGCAACCCAGCGCCATTCTTTGCGCCATATGCCCTTGTGTCGCATTGCGAACAGCGTGGCATTCAACGACAGATAGATAGCGAAAGCGGCAAGGATGAAGCTATTATATGCGAGAAAGTAAAGCGCGATGCACGACGCCGCGCCCATGATCAGCCGGTTCAGCAGGATTTCCTGCTCGGGGGCCAGCGGGCTTTTGTTGGAGCGTGTGCGGCTCATGGTTGCACCGCCGCAGCTTCCGGGCCGAAAATTGTCCGCAAATGTTCGACGGACAGCGACCTGCCGAAAAGATAGCCTTGCAGTTCGTCACAACCAGACGCACGCAGAAGCATCTGCTGCGCCTCGGTTTCGACGCCTTCGGCAACGACGCGCATATTGAGCGCGTGCGCGAGATGGCCGATTGTCGAGATGATTGCCCGATCGGTTGCGGAATGTTCAATCCGTGCGACAAAAGTCTGATCGATTTTCAAGCGGTTGGCAGGAAGATCGCGCAAATATTGGAGCGATGAGTAGCCGGTGCCGAAATCATCGATCGAGAGTTCGATGCCGTGAAGGCGCAGGTTGCGCAGTTGGTCCATCAGCTGTGAGCTTTGGTCAAGCAGCAGTTCTTCGGTAATCTCGACGACAATCTGTCCCGGATCGATATTATATTGCGCAATCTTGGTGAGGATTTCTTCGCACAATTTTCCGGAGTGGAACTGGCGCGGTGAAACATTGATCGCGATATGCGGCAGCACAATGCCTTCCTTGCCGAAGTCGGCAATCTGACGGCACACTGCGTCGATAACCCACTGCCCAATTCGTTCGATCAGCCCCGAATCGTTTGCAATGCGCATGAAATCATTCGGCATCAGCCGTCCGCGCGTCGGGTGCTGCCACCGCAATAGAGCCTCCAGACCGGCATATGCGCCGTTCTGGGCCTCTACAATCGGCTGATATTCGAGGAACAGCTCGTCATTGTCGATGGCGCGGCGCAGGTCTGCTTCGACGTCTGCGTTGAATTGGGCAATCTGGTTCAGTTTCGGCGAAAAGAAGCAATGGCGGTTTCTGCCACTCGATTTGGCCTCATACATGGCAAGGTCGGCCAAGCGCAGCAGTTCATCAGGCGAATTGCCGTCGTCCGGAATCATGGCAACGCCGACGCTGGCGCCGATCAACTGGTCAGCGTCGCCTATCGCATATGCCTTGCCGATTTGTCCCAAAAGGTGGTGGCACTTGCTGCTGACGTCTTCCGGGCTGGCAACATCCCTCAAGATGATCGCAAATTCGTCGCCGCCGATGCGGGCTGCCAGTTCATTTGCGTCCAGGGCACTGCTGATACGTTCCGACACCTGGCGCAGCAATGTATCGCCCGCCTGGTGGCCGCGTGTGTCGTTGATGACCTTGAACCGGTCAAGATCAACCAGCAACAATGCGGACTTGCCGCCACCAGCGATACATTCGTCGATGGTCTGACGCATATGCTCGGCCAGCAGCGCACGATTGGGCAGCCCTGTGAGCAGATCGTGCAGTGCCAGATGCGCCCTGTGTTCCTCAGCGAATTTACGCGCCGTGATATCGACGGCTGACGTCAGGACCCCGATTACCTGTCCATCCTTGTTGAGCAACGGCGATTTGTTGCAATGAAATGTCAGCTGCACGCCGTCACTGACATATACCTCTTCATAATTTGGTATCGACTGCGCGCCTTCGATGATGAGGGCATTGCGGCGTTTCTCGCGCTCGGCGAGCTGTGGTTCGAAAATGTCGCCGATCGAACGGCCGACAAGCTGGTCAGTGTCCTCACCCAGCATTGCTGATTGATAGTTGTTGATAAACAGTATCTTGCCATTGCGATCGGTCGCAATAATCATGACGGGTGTTGTGTCGATGATCTGTTCGAGCATCGACTTGCCGCTTGATTGCGCGCTCCGCTCATCGCCAGTTGCTGCGGAAAGCGCCGTGCGCTTTTCCAGTTCGATGCGCTTGCGATGCTGCCCGATGAGTAACTCTGCCCGTTCCTTGAACTCCGCATGGGTAACAGGGCTCTGCAGGAAATCGGTGGCCCCCGCATCGAGCGCCGCAATGCGACATTCGCGGTCCTGCCGCGCAGTAATTACAATGGCGGGAATAGCGTGGCCGTCCGGTCGGCTGCGGATTTGCCGGATAAAGTCCGCACCGGTCATTTCGGGCATGCGGTAGTCAACAATCAGCAGATCGGCTGTCTCATGTTCCAGCCAGGCAAGCGCTTCTTTGGCGCTTTGGAAGCAGACCGATGTGAATCCTGCACCCATCATGGAGACGAATTGCGCGTAAATGCGCAGATTCGTTGATCTGTCGTCCACAATGACTATGCGCGCGTGCATAGCCTTCGCGATAACGTTCCATCCTCAAGGAATGGTTAACCGCCGGGATAGTTTGTGCCAAAATGGAGCAAATGGTCGGGGAAAGAGGATTCGAACCTCCGGCCCCTGCCTCCCGAAGACAGTGCTCTACCAGGCTGAGCTATTCCCCGACCGATGCTTGAAGCCGGTGCAGGACCGGCAAGGCAGGCGGTGCCTATAGAAGGCCGTTTCCGGCCTTTCAAGCGTAAAGATGCAATAATCTGGCCATTGCCGCCGGGCCGTTGTGCTAATAGCTTAATACTGCACAGACTCGACGGGAAGGCGCTGTGAATGAGCCATTATGAAGACCAGTATCTGGACCTGATGCGCCGCATCTGGACCGAAGGCGCGGTGCAGGAGGATCGCACCGGCGTGGGCACGCGCTCATTATTCGGCGCGACCATGCGCTTTTCGCTGGCCAACAGCGCCATTCCCTTGCTGACCACAAAGCGGATATTCTGGAAAACAGCGGCACGGGAGATGCTCTGGTTCCTCACCGGCGACACCAATATCCGCAACCTGTTGAAACAGAAGGTGCGTATCTGGACTGATTGGCCGCTTGAACGCTATCGGCGCGAAACCGGCGAGGCGATCTCGCAAGAGGAATTCGAACAGCGCATCGTTGACGATATCAACTTCGCTGAAAAATGGGGCGATCTTGGCCCTGTTTATGGCGCGCAATGGGTAAACTGGCCCAGATATGAGGATGCAGGGCAGGGGCTGTATCGCCGCGCGGAAAAAGGCATCAACCAGATCGAATTGCTGGTCGAAAGCCTGAAGAATAATCCGGGTTCGCGTCGACACATCTTCGAAGGCTGGAATGTCGCCGAACTGGATCGGATGGCATTGCCACCCTGCCACAAAACCTATCAGTTTCACGTCGCCGATGGCGTATTGAGCGGGCTGCTTTTCCAGCGCTCGTGCGATTTGGGGCTGGGCTTCGGTTTCAACGTCTTTGCCGCATCGATGCTGATCAGGATGTTGGCGCAGCAATGCGGTTATGAACCCGGCGAACTGATCTGGCAGGGTGGGGATGTGCACCTTTACCTCAACCATGCAGAGTTGGTCGAAGAGCAATTGTCGCGCACGCCTGCAGGCGATCCCAGGCTGCACCTGCTGCGGAAGCCCGACAATATTTTCGGCTATGAGATCGAAGATTTCGAAGTGCTCGACTACCACCCGCAAGCCCATATTTCCGCGCCAGTAGCAGTATAGGTCAGCTATATTGACCTAAAAAGGAGTTTGAAATATTCTAACAAGAGCGGACAATAATCAAATGTGATTCGCGTGGAGCCCTGTGAGGGAACGAGAGGAAGCGATGACAAGCAAAAAGTCCAATCTTGCGCCGTTGCGGCTGCACATACCGGAACCCAAATTCCGCCCCGGCGATGAGGCGGATTTCAGCGATATTTCGATTCCAGCAATAGACGCGATTGCGCGACCGGACGAGGCGTCGGTGCCCGCTGACATCCATTCGCTGGCTTTCGGGCTGGTTCGCGTGCTCGACAATGACCATCAGGCGAAGGGCAGCTGGAATCCCAATCTGGATGCAGGGCAATTGCGGCTGATGCTTCGCAACATGATGCTCACCCGGGCTTTCGATGATCGCATGTTTCGTGCCCAGCGGCAGGGCAAAACCAGTTTCTACATGAAATCGACGGGTGAGGAGGCGACTTCGGTAGCAACCGCAATGGCACTCGCCAGCGACGACATGTGCTTTCCCAGCTATCGCCAGCAAGGTATTTTGCTGACGCGCGGCTATCCGATCGTGCGGATGATGAACCAGATCTATTCGAACAGCCAGGATCATCTGAAGGGCCGCCAATTGCCCATCATGTATTCGGCACCCGAACACAGCTTTTTCACGATTTCGGGCAATTTGGCGACGCAATATCCGCAAGCAGTTGGCTGGGCGATGGCCAGCGCTTCACGCGGCGATACGCGGATTTCGGCTGTATGGTGCGGCGAAGGTTCGACCGCTGAGGGCGATTTCCACAGCGCGATGACCTTTGCTGCGGTCTATAATGCGCCGGTGATCCTGCAGGTGGTGAACAACCAATGGGCGATTTCCTCCTTTTCCGGCATTGCAGGTGGTGAGCGTACCACCTTTGCGGCGCGCGGATTGGGCTATGGCATCGCCTCGCTGCGTGTTGATGGGAACGATCCACTGGCCGTCTATGCCGCGATGCGCTGGGCCGCGGATCGGGCGCGGACCAACAACGGCCCGACCTTCATCGAATATTTCACCTATCGCGCTGAGGGCCATTCAACCTCGGACGATCCCGGTGCCTACCGTGCAGCGAAGGAGTTCGAGAAATGGCCACTCGGCGATCCGGTCGACCGGTTGAAGAAGCATCTCATCCTGCTCGGCGAATGGAGCGAGGAGCAGCATCAGGCGCAGCATGAAGAGCTGGCCGATCTGGTCAAGAAAACACAGAAAGAGGCGGAGGCCAACGGCATATTGGGGCATGGCATGCACCAGCCGTTCGAGACAATGTTCGAGGATGTTTTCGAGGAAATGCCCTGGCATCTCAAGGAGCAATGCGACCAGATGGTTGCCGAGCAATATCGCAAATTCGGCCCAGAGTGGGAGCCGAAGTGATGGGCAGCACCAAAACGATGAACATGATCGAGGCGATCAACAGCGCGCTCGACATCATGCTGGAACGCGATCCTGACGTTGTCCTGATGGGTGAGGATATCGGCTATTTCGGCGGTGTTTTTCGCGCCACTGCTGGCTTGCAGGCCAAGCATGGTAAAACCCGTGTATTTGATACACCGATCAGTGAATGTGGCATCATTGGCGCAGGCGTGGGCATGGCCGCCTATGGCTTGCGACCGGTGCCCGAAATCCAGTTTGCCGATTATATCTATCCCGGGCTTGATCAACTGGTCAGCGAAGCGGCGCGTTTGCGTTATCGTTCTGCCGGCGACTTCATCTGCCCGATGACCGTGCGTTCGCCTTTTGGCGGCGGCATTTTCGGCGGACAGACGCACAGCCAATCGCCGGAAAGCCTGTTCACGCATGTCTGCGGCATCAAGACGGTGGTGCCCTCCAATCCCCATGACGCCAAGGGGCTGCTGATCGCCGCGATTGAGGATAATGACCCCGTGATCTTCTTTGAGCCCAAGCGTATCTATAACGGACCTTTCAGTGGCTATTATGACCGTCCTGTCGAACCCTGGTCGAAACATGCGGCAAGCGATGTCCCCGAAGGCTATTATCGCATCGAATTGGGCAAGGCTGGTATCGTCCGTGAAGGCGAAGCGCTCACCATCCTGACTTACGGCACTATGGTGCATGTGGTGCAGACCGTGGTTGCCGAATTACGCGTCGACGCTGAGATTGTCGACTTAAGAACACTTCTACCATTAGATGTGGATACTATTGAAGAATCAGCAAAAAAGACCGGTCGATGTCTCGTGGTTCACGAAGCTACACGCACCAGCGGTTTCGGTGCGGAACTGGCCGCACTCGTGCAGGAACGCTGCTTCTATCACCTCGAAGCGCCGGTCGAACGCGTCACCGGCTTTGATACGCCTTATCCGCACAGCCTCGAATGGGCCTATTTCCCCGGTCCGGTTCGCATTGCCGGTGCAATTGAAAAGATCATGAAGGACTGACGCCATGGGTAAGTTTACATTCAAGCTGCCTGACATCGGCGAAGGCATTGCCGAGGCTGAAATTGTAGCCTGGCACGTCAAGGTCGGTGACCGGATCGATGAAGACCAGCCTTTGGCCGACATGATGACCGACAAGGCGACGGTCGAGATGGAGAGCCCGGTTGCGGGCGTCGTTACCGCTGTTGCGGGCGAGGAAGGCGACGTGATTGCTATAGGTTCGATGCTGGTGGAGATCGAAACCGAAGGTGCCGGAAATGAAGAAGCCGCGCCAAAGGCAGTTGCCGACGCACCCAAAGTTGAGGTGGAGGCTGTAGCGCCGCCGCCCGCCCCCGAACCTGCTCCGGCACCTGTGGAAACGCCGGAGGCTGCGGTGGTCGAAGCACCTGTCGCAGCCAGCGACGAAAAAGTCACCGCTTCTCCAGCGGTTAGGGCGCGCGCGAAGGAGCTTGGGGTTGATCTGGGTGACGTCAAGGCGTCGGGCGGGCATATCCGCCACGCCGATCTTGATGCTTATTTGAACTATGGTTCAGGGCAGGGCTATCGTGCGCCCGGTGTATCGGCGAAACGCGCGGATGAAGCGGTAAAGGTTATCGGCATGCGGCGTCGCATTGCCGAAAATATGGCTGCATCCAAGCGCAACATCCCGCATTTCAGCTATGTCGAAGAGTTTGACGTCACCGCTCTGGAAGCGATGCGCGCAGATCTGAACGCCAATAGCGGCAATCGGCCCAAGCTGACCATGCTGCCGTTCCTGATTGTCGCGATCTGCAAGACCTTGCCGGATTTCCCGATGATTAACGCTCGTTACGACGACGAAGCCGGGGTTGTTACCCGCTATGGTGCCGTCCACCTCGGTATGGCTACACAGACCGATGCGGGCCTGATGGTGCCGGTGATCCGCGATGCGCAGGACAAGAATGTCTGGCAGTTGGCGACCGAAATCGGACGTCTTGCCGAGGCTGCGCGTAACGGCAGCGCCAAGAGCGAGGAACTGTCAGGTTCGACGCTCACCATCACTTCGCTCGGCCCGCTGGGCGGCATTGCGACAACCCCGGTCATCAATCGCCCCGAAGTTGCCATTATCGGCCCGAACAAGATTGTCGAACGCCCGGTATTTGTTGGCGATACAATCGAAGCGCGCAAGCTGATGAATCTGTCGATCAGCTGCGATCATCGCGTTGTCGATGGCTGGGATGCGGCAAGCTATGTGCAGGCGCTCAAAAAACTGGTCGAAACGCCGGTTTTGCTTTTCGCCGATTGAGGCTTGGGGGCAGAACCTAAAGCCCCAGACCCTGGAAACTGGTCTGGTCGAACTTCAGTTTGAAGGTCAGGAAGGGGCCGCTGCGGGTGTAGCGCGCCTCTTCGAAATCGCGATCTTCAAAGCCGACGAAATTGTAGCCGAGCGTCACATTGGCGTTTTCGAAAGGCGTCACCGTCAGCGTCGGGCCGCCAGACCAGGCAATGTTCTTGCCCGAGGTGCCAATGCGTACCGTTCCCGAAGCGCCGATATCGGCGACATCCGAAAGGTCAAAACGCAGGTCGGCGCCGACAACATTGCTCCAGCCTTTTACATCGTCTGCGCCAAAGCGGTCGGTGTTGTAGCGGGTACCCCAGAAGAAGGCATATTCGCCGCGTTCGATAAAGCCGTCATCGCGTTCATCAATCGGCGTGTAATTGACCGAAAGGCTGTTGATGATGCGGGTCGATTTGACATCGCCATCGACGAGCAACGCGGCACCGCCTACTGGTCCGGGCAGGCCTGCGGTGGCATTCCTGACCGAGTCATAGCGATATTCGGTTTTGTTCAGGAATGACCACTGGCTGTCCGAAGGGCGGTTGGCCCAGCTGATTTCGGCCTGCGCAGTTGTCGTCGATGCGCCGCCATCCTGCTTGGCCTTGAACCAGTTGAGTGCGCCGCCCACAGCCTTGCCTTCGCCGATCTGGCGCAGGATTGCGGTCGTCAGGCCATAACGCTGCGTGGTGTCACCATCGCGCCATTCGGCACGCCCGGTCCAGCTCCAGCGCTCGCCATGATAGCTGGCGCCACCGGTGACCGCGACAAAATCTTCGGTCAGCGTGCCGTCGCTGCCCAGGAAGCCGCCCGATGCGACGGGCTGCAGCGGGTTGATGACATCGCTGCGGTCGAAACCGCCAACGGTCTGATTGCCATCCAGCGTGAAATCTACCGACCATTTGTCGTTGATCTTGAACGATTGCGCGAGGCCATAGGAGGCAAAGCTGCGGGCGCCAAATTCGCCGATATCCTGCTGGTTGGCGCTCGCTACGATGCGGCCGCCAGCCCAGGGGGCGATATCGAAACCGATGCGAGCCGTGCGCGCGTCGATATTTTCACCCTTAGCGATTTCATAGCTGCCAACCAGAGCGATATCGTTGCGGATCGCATAGCGTGCGCCGAAACGGTGGCGGGCAGGGAAATCGACACTTTCGTCTTCACCACCCAGCGCGAATTCGGTTTGTGCATCGAGTTCGAGCTTGCTGGTCAACTTGTACGAACCGGCAATGCGGGCCAGCGTCGACTTGTTCGTCGTGCCATCGGCCAGTTGGTCATCGGCATGGGTAATGCCAGCACGCAGCGATGCTTTGTCGTTGCGATATTCCAGCTCGGTCGACCCCGCGATGCGGCGTGCACCCGTTTCGATATAATCTTCCTGATAGCCAATGGCCGAGATCGACAGCTTGTCGCTCAAGCGATAGCGGCCATCGAGACCGAATTTCTCGGTGCCGACTTCGCTGCGGTTGGTCTGGCCAACACCGAAACGGGCCGACTGGCGACGATAATAAGCGAGAATATCGAATTTCGAACCATGATGTTCGGCTTCGAGCAGCACTGCCGATGCCCCACCAGCGTCGGTCGTGCCGCTGCCCGCAACGGCCTTGCCGTCGGTGGCAGCAAATTCGGCACGCAATTCGGTGTTGGTTGTCGGACGATAGCGGACGTCGGCACCTACAAGGTTGGTCTTGTCGGTATCGGTTTCGTCATGGATTGCGGTGGCTGCAATCTGCAACTTCTGGTCGGGCGACTGCCATTTGACGCGGCCACCTGCATTGTTGACGCGCTTTCCAACGCCATCGACTTCATATTCGGCGATGATGAATTGCGGATTGAGGCCGCTCGAACGCGACAGGATCGGCTCACGGAAACGCAGGGTGCCGGCGAGATAATCGATGTCATAATCGATATGGCGAACCAGGCTCTTGCGCTCGATGATGATGTTCGACTGCAGCCGGTCGCGCGTTTCGATGGTGATGCGCTCGCTGTTCGCAAGGATATCGCGTGCAGCCAAGGCATAGGGGCCGGTCAGGCCGGTGCCCTGGATTTCCTCACGGCGATAGCGGTAGGGCGTGTCGGCACCGAATGCCTGTGCATGCACCTCGTCGCTGCGATATTCGGCCTTGATGCCGTTGAAGCTGCGCTGATAGCGGGCAAGTGCAGGCTCATCGATGCCGGTCTGGTAGTCGCCGAACAGTGCATAGAATTGAGGGCGTTCGAGCTTCAGATACAGGCGGCGGATCGACGCGGCGTCGTAACGCTGCTCGCTGCGGTCGGCATAGACGGTGTAGTAGCGGCGCGGATCGATGGTTCCGGCAAAGCGGGCATCGTCAGACTTCTTGTCGCTGTCATAAGACATCGTCATCAGCCATTTGCCGCTGACGCGGCCCTTGGCGTAAAGGGCGATGCGGCCGTCGACATTCAGTTGATCGTCTTCGCCAGCCAGATCCTGAAGGCCTTCTTCAAGCTTGTTGAAGCCCAGCGTGCCTGCAGCAAAGCCGACTACCGTCCAGGGGCGATCGCCCGGATCAAGCCAGGTTTCGACGCGTTGGGTGCGCTTCACTTCGCCATCCAGGAAGGGCAGGCTGATGGCAACGGTGCCCGAAGCAGTTGTGGGTTCGAGTTCGATATAGGCAACGCCTTCGTCGCCATGCACGCGCCATACGGGAGCGGCGCGCTCAAGGCCTGAAAGCTGATTGGCTTGTTGCGCATCGATTTCGACGGCAGCGCGGTAGGGATCGGTGACCTGGAAGTCGCCGACAGCACCATGCGGGATTGGCTTGCCGTTGCGATCGGTCAGGCGGACTGCGATGCGCGGGCGGGTCACGCCGTCAGCGAGCAGAACCGACTTTTCCTTCACAAGCTGCGCATTGATCGCTGCATTGGCATAGTACACGTCATGTTCGACTGTCTGGATCAGCTTGCCGTCATTGTCGGTTACCTTGGCGATCAGGCGGTTATTGCCTTCCTCGATGCCAATGCCGCGCCAGATTGCTGCGCGCATCTTGCCATCGGCACTCTTCTTGGTGCCATCATAGTTGAGCGGATCGACGGCCTTGCCATTGATCGACAGTTCAACCTTCTGGCGCGGCAGGTGCTTGAACGCTACGCGGATCGTTTTAACACGCGGATTGTGGCCGGTTTCAGGGAACAGGAAGCCGATACCCGGCTGCTGACCTGCGAACCAGTCGCGTTCTGCACCGGCAGCTTCCTGGTCGGTCGCAGCGGCGGGCAGCGAAATGGCTTTTTGTGCTGCACTTTCGCGCGGGGCGACCTGTATTGCGCGGAAATCGGCACGCTTCAGGCTGCCGCCACGTCCTTCGACGAAGCGCGAAATGGCACTGCCCGCACTGCGTGTGTTTTTTGCGCAATCAACGGGTGCCTGATCGAGCGGGAAGGTCGAAGGGTCGACCTGCACGACGTGAAGGCCGGGAACAATACCTTCGAAATGATAACGGCCGTCCTGATCGGTAACGGCATAGCTGCCATCCTGCAGCATCACACGGACGCCTGCGATGCCCTTCGCCTGACGCGGATCGATCGAGCAACCACCTTCGGTGATGCGACCGACGATCGTGAAGCGTTCGGATATGCCGTCGCGCACGATACGGACTACAGCGTCAACGGTGTCGCTGGTTGCGCCGCGATTGTCGCGCGCCGATGCACGGTTGATTGCGTCACCGGGGCGGGCATCAACACGAACTTCTGCAAGATAGGTCAGCAGCCCGGACTCGCCACCGGTAAGCGGCGGCAAATCGACCGAGAATTGCGAACCGTCAGCAGCCGCGCTGGCCGTAACCTGCGTTCCGTTATAACGCACGCTTTCGAGGCGTAAGCGCATGGAATTAGGCAATATATCGGTGACGGTGACCGGGCCGCTATTGCGTGTGCGGTCAGGATTGCGCACCTCGATGCGGTATTGCACGACATCGCCGGGCATGGCGGTTGCAGCGGAGGTTGTCTTGCTCAATTGCAGGCTGCCGCCGGGGCGATCCATCGGGACGTCGATGCGCACCGGAGCCGGGTCGCTCAACGTGATGACGCCGCCGTAGGAACCGGCTGCAATCACGAACTGGCCGCCATCGGGTCGCGTCAAAAGCGCGATGTCGGCAGGCGTAGCGACGGACGGGTGCGTGTATGGCGCGGGCGGCGTGATAACCAGCCGATAATCGCCCGGCCTGAGGAACGGAAAGCGGTAGAATCCGGGCGAAAAGGCGTAAACCTGCCCGCTGCCGTCAGTTACCGTACTGCCCGCCACGATAGTGCTGGGGAACGAAGAAAAGCCGTCGTCGCCAAAAACCTGCGCGGGAAGGCCGGTATTTGCATCGACAATCGTTACTTGCGTGCCGGTGACCGCAGTCCCGTCGGCACTATCAAAGGTCAAACCGAACGGATCGACCAATATGTCAACGTCTGCGCCTGCGATCGGTGCGCCGTTTTGCGCATGTCCAAGGTCGAAATGCAATTTGTCGCCCGGGCGGACAGATAAAACGCAATCGCCCTGCACAGCAGCGGGCGGTGCAGCCTTGGTGTTGATCAAGGCATGGAAAATTGACGAGTTCGCAGTGGATTCGGTCAGCGTAATGCGCTCGCTGTCACCGCTATCCGTCACAATTTGCGCTTCAAAGCTGTCAATTGCTCCAGGATTGGTGTTTTGGCCGGGTGCTATGACCCTCAAAACCAGCGGTTCACCCGCCCGTATCGCTGCCGCAGGCGTGATTGAGGCCGGATTTGTCGAATAACCGGCGAAAACGCCCTGCAAATTGACGGGCTGGAGGCCGTTTGTGCCGCGGCACATGGTTTGTGGCAGCGGTACGGATGAAGCCCCGCCGGAACTGGAAAAATGGAACACCTCCAGCGTTGCAGGCTGCGGGTTCGACCGGTCGACGATGATATCGACATTGTTGGATGGCCGCGAAAGCGTTTGCCCTCCAGAGGTCCATTCGGCTTGCGCAGTGTTGCTGATGATATTCGGTAAGCCTTGCGCATGCGCGGGAAGGCAGGCGGCAGCCAAGTGGGCAGCTGCAGCCAGCGTTCCTGCGCGGAAAATAAAGGATTTGGTTAATGTGTTCATAAGAAGTAAGGGCGACAGGCAGCGAAACCGCCTGTCGCCCCTTATTTCCTCAGTCGATGGTTACGCGGAAAACCAGCGTACGGGTCTCGCCGCCGGCAATATCGGTCAGCGTGCCCGACACGACGTTGGCGGCAAAACTGCCGGTGCCGCCGCCAGCCGTACAGGTGTTACCGCTGACAACGGTACCATTGGTTGCTGGCGTAAAGCTGCTGTCGAACGTCACATCGGGAACGAGTCCAAGATCGTCCGATACCGTAACATCGGTTGCAGGCTGTGAACCCGAGTTGACAACCACGATGCAATATTCAACGGTTGCGCCCGGAACGGCTTTGGGATTTGTCGGATCGGCGCTGGTCCCCGAGCCGTTGAGGTTGTCGCGAACGACACGGCTCAATTTGCTTACGGTCAGGCTTGCAGTGCTGACAGTAAAGTCATCCTGATCCGATTCAATGCCATCGCGTCCGGTATCGGCGAAAATGGTTTCAACGCCGTCGGTATTCGCGGTCGCATCGGTTGCAGCAGTGATAGCCGAACCGTCGCTGTTCAACGCCGTGGCCGTAAGCGTGACGCCTGCAACGTCGCCGTTGATTTGCGTCGGCAGAACGTCACCAACGATAAAGACGCGAACAGAAGCATCGGGGGCGAGATTGTTGATCGACGTCGCCGTATCCGCCCCATCAAAGACATTATTGCCGTTGCTATCGACGAATACCTGGAGGTTTTGAACATTAAAATTGTCGGTGCCGCCATGGGTTGCCGTAACGCCCGCCAATTGTGTCGGGCTTAGCGAAAAGTCGAGCGTGTCGTTCGATGTGTTGGTGACGACAAAGGTCGTCCAGGCATTTTGCTGGTTCGGTACGACCGGGGTCGTCACATCGGCATCTTCGGCGACGGTGAACAAAATCTTGCGGTCGACTTCGAACGTGTTCGAATCGGTCGCTGCCGTCTGGTCGACGGTGCCGACTTTATAGGCGACGGAAACATTGTTGGTAATATCGGTGCCGACCAGGGTTCCGGCGGCATAAGCGGAACTCGCGTTCATTATGAGAGCCGGAAGGGTGCTGGCGGCAACGAGGAATTTAAGCTTACTGGTCATGCTTATGCTCCTGTTACGGTTGGTTTGATTGCTTTTGCCGCAGCAATCCTTACGGTTTTCGGTGGAGGTCATCGTACGACCCCGCGAAAGACGAGCTTGCCAGCAGAACCTGCAGCAAGCGTTTGATTCAAATTCCATTTCACATGGGTGACGTCACCCGGAAGCGCCGGGCGGAAAGTGCCGTCCGCCTTGCCGACCTTCAGTTGAGACAGAAAGCCCCAGTTTTTGCCGCCGTCGATCGACACAATCTCTGTGCCATCCGCAGTGCCGGAAAAGGCGACCGCGCGCGGAATGGGGTTGGTGACGGTGAATTTTGATGCGGGCTGCGCACCGACATTCTTGTAGCGAACGACGAACACCAGCTGATCGCCCGGAACGACGAGTTTGGGCTCTTCCAATATGGTGGCAACCGAACCGTCGGGCCGCTTCTGTTCGCGTTCGACGAACACATCGCTGGCCAATTCGAGCGGCGCCGCAAATACGGGTGCGGTTGAAACAAGGGCAAGCAAGGCGACAAATATTTTCTTCATGTTCATGCTCACTGGATGATTGTCTGGAAAGTGACGGTGCGCGTCTCACCGGCGGGAACACTGCCCAACTGGGCACTGACGCGCGTGCCGTTGAAGTTGCCCGCATCGGCATCTGCCGCATCGGTCAGGCTGGCTGCCTGCAGGGCTATGCTGCCAGCGACATAAGTGGTGCCGACCGGAATCGGGTCGTTAATGACGAGGTTGTTCAGCGATCCGGCGCCGCTGACGGTAGCCAATATGGTATAAGTGATAGTCGCGCCGGGGACGGCGTTTGTGCCGCCGAAAGGATCTGCGACCGTCGCCGACTTGGCGAGGGTTACCGACGCTGCGTCAACCCGCAGGAAACCGCTGGCTTCGCTATCGGCGCCGCTTGCGCCGACTACAGCATCGCCGCCGCCTTCGCCCGCACCTGCGAATGTCGTGCCCGGCGCACCGGTGCCTGTAACTGCAGAGGCCAGCAGGCTGACATTTGCGCGATCGCCATTTGCCTGGCTTCCCGGAATGTTTGTCAGGACAAACACGGTAACGCTCTGGTCGGGTGCCAGCAGCGGATCGTTCGTGCCTGCGACATAGATGGTATCAACGCCTGGATCGTAAACACCGTTGTTGTTGGTATCGATAACCACTTGCGCGAGCGCGGGATCGAAGTCGTCGCCGCTATTCGCTACATTGGGCGTCAGGCGAAAGGCTTCCGGGCCGTTGCCGTTGTTGGTGATGCGATAGGTCAGCACGCTGTTTGTCGCGCCGGGTGTCGTCGGAACGTCGCCTGCATCGGTGCTGGCAACGGTGACGTCCAACAGTTCATCGACAAGGATGATTGCGGTGTTCGACTGGATATCGATCGTGCCCGATCCAGCATCGTAGCTGGCGGTCGCAATATTTTCGATGTTGGTGCCGGCAAGCGTGCCTGCGGCCCATGCCGTTTGGCACGGGAGCAGAGCTGCACCTGACAGCGCGATTGCAGACATGGCCGCAGTCCGCAGAAATGCGCTGCGGCCACATTTGCCTGATGAATTGGTACTCAACATGACGCCCTTATCGCAAAAGGGGGTCAAGAAATGGTTAAGCTGAGAGGCTCTGCGTTAATCAGTCAAAGCATTGAAAAACATATATATAAAGTGCCGCAAAGTTGTCGAATCTTGTAAAATCGAATGACAATGGTAAATTATGCCGAAAGTTTTAGATTGAACCGGTCGACCATCGCAAAGCGCGCTGTGCAAGAAAATTTCGTTTCTTTCATTCTCGCTGTTGACAGTCGAAGCGCCCGCTTCTAGGAGCGCCGTCACCGCATCAAGCGGGTGTAGCTCAGTTGGTTAGAGCGCCGGCCTGTCACGCCGGAGGTCGCGGGTTCGAGCCCCGTCACTCGCGCCATTTTCCTGTTTCCATCCAGATCAGCAATGGCCGCAACGGCGCGATCCAGACCGTGCCCAAAATCAGATACACAATCGCTTGAACCCAGATCGGCAGCCGACCGATCAAGTGCGACTGGCTGGCGACAATTCCAGCCAGCACCGCGATCATTGTCAGGATGATGAACATGCCCGCCGGCTTGCGCCAGGTGGGGGAGGGCGGCGGCTTGGAGTGGTTCATCGACTGGTCCAGCTCTTCTCGGTCAACAGGGCATCCAGCGGAGCGTCCCATGGGTCAACGGGCAAAATATCGGCCTGTTGGATCGACCAGCCAATGCCAACGGCAACGGCATCGGGTAGCAGGCTCAAAGCCCTGTCATAATGGGCCGCACCTTGGCCAAGGCGCATCAACTGGCTGTCATATGCAACGAGCGGGACGAGTATGATATCGGGCACGACTTCATTTGCCGTCGCCACGGGTTGCATTAGCCCAAATGCACCGGGTTCCAGCGGATCTCCGATATTCCACTGCACGAAGCGCATGGGCGCAACCTTACTGGTTACGTGTGGCAGTGCGAGGGTGCAGCCCAGCTCTGCGGCGGCCTGGAGCAGCTTCGACGGATCGGCTTCTGAACCCTTTGCAACATAGCCAGCAACTATCGCTCCCGGCGTGCATATCGCCGCTAGTGGAGAGGGGAGGTGGCTGAAAGCGATGTCCTTCTCCGCCACGCTGAGGCGGTCGACGAAATCGTCCCTTTTTGCCTTGAATGCTCGTCGGAGTTCGGATTTGACGTCAGCCGGTGGCACGCAATAACCCTTTGAAAAATGTAGCGGAACCACCATGGGTCGTTTCCCGGAATATCCACTGACGCCATGACGTCAGGTGGGCGCCATATGATCCGGACCCCAATGTGACCAGAGTGATCCGGGCAGGGACAGCTCCCAAGGATGATTTTATCGCCTCAGGGATGTTCTCTTCAGTTCGTGCCGGGCAGTCCCGCCAAGGCCAATCTAGGCGTCCTGCGCTGCCTGCTCAAGCCCGGAAGCAAAAGATTCTACGCGCTCAGCCAGCTTATCGAGCGATTGCGCCATTTTTAACGCCGTTTGTTCATCGATTGCCCTGCTTGCAGACACCATCGCCGCGCCACCATTGGCTTCGTTAAGCTGATCTGCCAGCAAGAGGGCGGCGAACAGGAGTTGGCGGCTCTCGTTGAGCCCGCCCGCGCTGCCACCGGCTTCGCGTGCCTTGGTGTCGACCATGCTACCGAGATCGAGCAATCGCTGCTCCTCCCCATCGCGGCAGGTCACGATATATTCGCGGCCAACGATGCTCAGCCTGACGTCAGCCATGCGCTGAACCTTCCTTTGTCAGCAGGCGGTCGATTTCGGCCACAGCCTGCTCCGTTGCCGATTTCAGCGCGGAATAGCGCCGCTCCAGATCCGGATTGGCAGCGCCCGGTTGCGGCAATTTAGCCTGCTCAAGCCTTGAAACTGCTCGTTCCAGCCGACCGATTGCTTCGATCATTTGTTGTTGTGCCATAGCTTGTACCCCATTCCTTTCATAAACTAGCAAAACTGTGGCGATTGGCAACGCGCGATCTGGGCGCAATTGCCGCATTTCTTCGTGACTTTGGCTTGACCCGTGCCGCCTCGCTCCCCAAAGGGGGCGCGAGCCGACTCGTGCAGTCATCATGAAATCTTTGTGCTGGGGCTGCTCTAGCGGGCAGCAAAAGGGGTAATTTGCATGTCCGCCGACCTTCAGATGATGGCCAACGCGATCCGCGCGCTTTCGATGGATGCCGTGCAGGCAGCCAATAGCGGCCATCCGGGCATGCCGATGGGTATGGCGGACGTTGCCACCGTTCTTTACACCAAATATCTGAAATATGATGCTTCTGCGCCGAAATGGCCGGATCGCGACCGTTTCGTTCTTTCGGCCGGCCATGGATCGATGCTGGCTTATTCGACGCTATATCTCAGCGGCTATGCCAGCCCGTCAATCGACGATATCCGGAATTTCCGCCAATTGCACAGTCCGTGCGCTGGGCATCCGGAAAATATCGAATTGGAAGGCGTCGAAAGCACGACCGGTCCGTTGGGGCAGGGGTTGGCCATGGCGGTGGGCATGGCGCTTGCAGAGCGGCATTTGAACGCGGTTTTCGGCGACGATCTGGTCGATCACCACACCTGGGTGGTCGCAGGCGATGGTTGCCTGATGGAGGGAATCAACCACGAAGCCATTGGTCTGGCGGGCCATTTGGGGCTTGGTCGTCTGATCGTGCTGTGGGACGACAACCGCATTACAATCGACGGCAGCACCGACCTTTCGACCAGCGAGGACATCAAAGCCCGTTATGCCGCAACCGGATGGCATGTCGAAAGCTGCGATGGGCATGATTTTGATGATATTTCAAGGGCAGTAGACGCCGCACTTGCGGACAATCGTCCGTCGCTGATTGCCTGCAAGACGCTGATCGGTAAAGGCGCGCCCAACAAACAGGGTACTTCTGCGACGCATGGTTCGCCGCTTGGCGCAGACGAAATTGCTGCCGCCCGAACCGAATTGGGCTGGAACTATCCTCCGTTCGAAATTCCGGCTGATATCCTGAACGCGTGGCGTGCCGCAGGCCAGCGTGGCTCAGGCGCGCATGCTGATTGGAAAAACCGTTTGTCTGCAAATGGTAACGGCGCTGAATTTACTCGTCGTATGAAGGGTGATTTGCCGCAAACAAACGCCATGCAAGATTATCTGGCGTCGCTGATTGCCAATCCGGCTAAGGTGGCAACGCGCAAGGCATCCGAGCTGGTGCTTGAAGCACTGACGGCAGCCATACCGGAACTGGTGGGCGGTTCTGCCGATCTTACCGGATCGAACAACACCAAGACCAAGGCGACTGAGCCGCTGACGCGCAACGATTATTCGGGGCGCTATGTCTATTATGGCATCCGCGAATTCGGCATGGCAACTGCGATGAACGGCATGGCGCTGCACGGTGGAATCATCCCCTATGGCGGCACATTCCTGGTATTTTCGGACTATTGCCGCAACGCCATCCGCTTGTCGGCAATCCAGCAACTGCGCGTTGTCTATGTGATGACGCATGACAGCATCGGTCTTGGCGAAGATGGCCCGACCCACCAACCTGTGGAGCATCTCGTCAGCCTGCGCGCGATGCCCAACCTGACGGTTTTCCGCCCTTGCGATACGGTCGAGACGGCTGAATGCTGGGATCTCGCACTGAAGAACAGCAATGGGCCGACGCTTTTGGCGCTTTCCCGCCAGAACCTTCCGCAAGTCCGCACTGACGCCAGCGAAAATTTGTCGGCCAAGGGTGGCTACCGTTTGCGCGCGGCAACTGCGCCGCGGACGGCTGTGCTGCTTGCGACGGGTTCGGAAGTCGAACTGGCTATCAAGGTTGCTGACGCACTTGAGGCTGCGGGGCAGGGCGCTGACGTCGTTTCAATGCCCAGCTGGGAGCTTTTTGACATGCAGGACGCGGCCTATCGCGCTGATATCTTGCCCAATGACGTGCTGAAGGTTTCGATCGAAGCGGGCGTGACGCTCGGTTGGCAGCGCTATACCGGCAATGATGGAATCAACATCGGCATCGACAGCTTTGGTGCCTCTGCACCGGCGGAAGCACTGTTTGATCATTTCGGCTTTTCGGTCGATGCAATCGTAAATAAAATTCAAGCTGAATTAAAAGCTTAAAGGGAGTATTTTACATGGCTACCAAAGTTGCGATCAATGGTTTCGGGCGCATCGGGCGTCTAGTGGCGCGGGCGATCCTCGAACGGAACGATCATGACCTTGAACTAGTGGCCATCAACGATCTGGCCGATGCCAAGTCGAATGCGCTGCTGTTCAAGCGCGACAGCGTCCATTGCGCCTTTCCCGGTTCGGTCGAAGTCGATGGCAATGACATCATCGTCAACGGCAAGCGCATCCATGTAACCGCAGAGCGCGACCCGGCCAACCTGCCGCATGCCGCCCATGGTGTTGATATCGCGCTGGAATGCACGGGCTTCTTCACCGATCGCGACAGCGCGGGCAAGCATCTGGCGGCGGGCGCCAAGCGCGTTTTGATCTCAGCACCTGCAAAGAATGTCGACAAGACAATCGTTTATGGTGTCAATCACGGCGTCTTGACGTCAGATGACACGGTTGTCTCGAACGCAAGCTGCACCACCAACTGCCTCGCTCCGTTGGCGAAGGTGGTGCACGAAACTGTGGGCATCGAACGTGGCCTGATGACCACGGTGCACGCCTACACCAACGACCAGAAGATCCTCGACCAGATACACAGCGACATGCGCCGTGCGCGTGCCGCTGGCATGTCGATGATCCCGACGACCACCGGCGCTGCCCGCGCGGTTGCCGAAGTGCTTCCCGAACTCAAGGGCAAGCTTGACGGTTCAGCCATCCGCGTGCCCACGCCCAATGTCAGCCTGGTCGACCTGACCTTCACGCCGTCGCGTGACACCACGGTTGAGGAAATCAACGCCGCACTGAAAGCCGCCTCGGAAGGCGCGCTGAAGGGCGTTCTGGCTTATTCGGACGAACCGCTGGTTTCGATCGATTACAACCATTGCCCGGCAAGCTCGACCATCGACAGCCTCGAAACCACAGTGCTCGAAGGTAAGCTCGTCCGCGTCGTCAGCTGGTATGACAATGAATGGGGCTTCTCGAACCGCATGGTCGATACCGCCGGCGTGATGGCCGGCCTGCTCTAAGGAAAACGACGTCATGGCCTTTCGTACCCTTGACGATCTGGGCGATCTCACCGGCAAGCGCGCGCTGGTGCGTGTCGATCTGAACGTGCCGATGGCCGAAGGCCGCGTCACCGATCTGACGCGTATCCATGCGCTGGCGCCCACGGTGAACGATCTGTCGGCAAAGGGTGCAAAAGTGCTGTTGCTGGCGCATTTCGGTCGCCCCAAGGGTCAGAAGCATAGCGAGATGTCTGTTTCGATGACGCTCGATGCGTTGCAGGAAGTGCTCGGGCGCGAAATCATGTTCGTGCCGGAAATTTACGGCGATGTGGTTGCGCAGTCGGTTTCGATCCTTGCCGATGGCGATATAGCGCTCCTCGAAAACAGCCGTTTCTGGTCCGGTGAGGAAAAGAACGACCCCGAACTGGCAAAGGCGATTGCCGCCAATGGCGATCTTTACGTCAATGACGCCTTTTCCGCTGCACATCGGGCGCATGTGACAACCGAAGGACTTGCGCATCTGCTTCCGGCCTATGCCGGTCGCTCGATGGGAGCCGAGTTGAAGGCGCTCGAAGCGGCGCTGGGTAATCCGGAGCATCCGGTTGCAGCGGTTGTCGGCGGGGCCAAGGTTTCCAGCAAGCTCGACGTGCTCAACAACCTTGTTGCGAAGGTCGACCATCTCATCATCGGCGGCGGCATGGCCAATACTTTCCTCGCCGCGCGCGGCGTCAATGTCGGCAAGTCGCTCTGCGAACATGATCTGGCGGATACCGCCAATGCCATTCTCGATGCTGCCGATGCCGCAGGCTGCACGGTGCATCTGCCTTATGACGTCGTCGTGGCCACAGAATTCCGCGCCAATCCGCCGGTGCGAACCGTCAATGTACATGAAGTGGCCGCGGACGAAATGATCCTCGACGTTGGCCCAGCGGCGGTCGAGGCGCTGGCCGATGTGCTGAAGACCTGCCGCACGCTGGTCTGGAACGGCCCGATGGGCGCTTTCGAGATCGAACCTTTCGACGCCGCAACGGTTTCGCTGGCGCGGACTGCGGCTGCGCTTACCAAGGAAGGTTCGCTGGTTTCGGTTGCAGGCGGCGGGGATACCGTGGCGGCACTGGCCCATGCCGGGGTCACGCAAGACTTCACCTTCATCTCGACCGCTGGCGGCGCCTTCCTCGAATGGATGGAGGGCAAGGAATTGCCCGGCGTGAAGGCACTCGAAGCCGCTTCGTAATTTTTACGGCGTCGCCGGTTGCGGCTTTCGTCATCGATGGCTATGGGCCGCGCAAACATACGTATGCACATACAGGGAGCTTCCATGAACACCGCTGACATGACCGCCAAAATCGCCGCCGGGCAGGGCTTTATCGCCGCACTCGACCAGAGCGGCGGTTCGACGCCCAAGGCGCTCAAGGGCTATGGCATCGATGAAGGTGCATGGAGCAGCGATGAGGAAATGTTCGGCCTGATCCACGACATGCGTTCGCGGATTATCCGGTCAAAGGCATTTACGGGTGACCGCGTGATCGGCGCGATCCTGTTCGAACGCACGATGGACGGCAGCGTCAATGGCAAGCCGACCCCCGCTGCGCTGATCGAAAAGGGCGTGGTGCCCTTTATCAAGATCGACAAGGGCCTTGAGGACGAGGCTAACGGCGTACAGATGATGAAGTCGATGCCGGAGCTGGACGCTTTGCTGGAGCGCTCAAAGGCGCTGGGCGTATTCGGTACCAAGGAACGTTCGGTCATCAACTCGGCCAATCGTGAAGGCATTGCGGCGATCGTGAAACAGCAGTTCGAAGTCGGTCAGCAGGTGCTTTCGCACGGCATGATGCCGATGATCGAGCCTGAAATTAACATCAAGAGTGAAACCCGCGCCGAATGCGACGCCATTCTGCTTGAGGAAACCTTGAAGCAACTCGATGCGCTCGGTGCTGATCAGCAGGTGATGCTCAAATTGTCGCTGCCGGTTGAGGCGGGCAAGTTCGATCCGTTGGTCAATCACCCCAAGGTGTTGCGTGTCGTTGCGCTTTCGGGCGGTTACAAGCGCCCCGAGGCATGCATCGAACTGGCGAAAAACCGCGGCATAATCGCCTCGTTCAGCCGCGCATTGCTCGAAGACCTGCGCCACCAGATGAGCGACGACGAATTCGACGCATCGCTCGATGAGGCGATTGAAGCGATTTACAAAGCCTCGATTGCTTGACAGCCACTGACAGTGCTTCGGCTGGTCTTGCATGAGCGAAGCCAGTTGGATCGCGGCCCAGACGGTTGGCAGCAAGGGCTGGGACGGATTCCCGTCGACCCGCCTGACCTATAGCAAGATGACATTTCATTGAACCACCCACTTCGTCATTCCCGCGAAGGCGGGAATCCATCACCGGCGTTAGAAATTTGATCGGTCGGTGATGGACCCCCGCCTTCGCGGGGGTGACGATTCTTTGTAATGTCATCGTGGTCTAGAGTCCGCCTGCAAAGATGAGGCTGAAGCGATAGTCTTCCGCATCGATTTTGCCGTCCTTCGCACGGGCAGGTCTGACGTCTGCCAAAGTCATGGAGCCGTCGGCAATCGGCGTCGGCCCCTCGGTTGATAGGATGAACGTGCGCGGGCCATCGGCGCGCATCCAGAGCATTTTCACGCGGACACGACCGGTCCAGACGCAGTCGACACCTTTTGGGCAGCGGCTGTCTTCGATGACGGCGACGGGCTTGACGATGGGGCCATCGACGTAAACGGCTTCGTCGATGCGGGCATTGGCCGGATCCTGCGAATGCGCTCCGGGTAAAGCCACGCAACCTGTGATGAGAGGGAGGGCGGTAAGGGCAGGCAGGATACGCATTTGCATTTACAGCGATTTGCGGGTGCCGCTATGAACGCCGCATGACCAATTCGACCTGCCAGCTTTACCTCATTTCCCCGCTCGATGTCGGGGGCGATTTTCCGGCGCGCCTTGAAGAGGCGCTTTCTGCCGGACCGGTCGCCGCCTTCCAGTTTCGCGTCAAGGATATCGACCAGCACGAAGCCGCGCGGCTGGCAGCGCCCTTGCAGGAAATCTGTGCGCGGCATGACGTCGCCTTCATCGTCAATGACAGTATCTCGCTTGCCAAGCGGATCAGGGCCGATGGCGTGCATCTGGGGCAGGATGACGGCGATGCGGGCGAGGCGCGCGAGATACTCGGCCGTGATGCGCAGATCGGGGTTACCTGCCACAACAGCCGTCATCTGGCGATGGAGGCCGCAGAGGCCGGGGCGGACTATGTTGCCTTCGGCGCCTTCTTCCCGACCACGACGAAAGAGGTGAAGCACATGGCCGATCTCGAAACGCTTGAAATGTGGTCGCAATTTACCGAGGTGCCCTGTGTCGCCATTGGCGGGATCACGCCCGAGAATGCAAAAGCCGTGATCGATGCTGGCGCGGATTTCATCGCAGTAAGTGGTGCAATCTGGAATCATCCTGACGGGCCAGCGGCAGCGGTGAAAGCGTTCAACGCGCTGCTTGCCTAATCCCGGCCTTGGCGCTAAAGGCCGCCGCCAACGGCGCATCCACTGCAATTTGGTTCGCGTCCAGCTCTTTCCATCCGTCAAGCGAGTGAACACATGAAAATCAGCGGCGTCGAAATTCGTCCGGGCAACATCATCGAATATGAAGGTGGCATCTGGCGTGCAGTCAAGATCCAGCACACCCAGCCGGGCAAGGGTGGCGCCTATATGCAGGTCGAACTCAAGAACCTGCGCGATGGCCGCAAGAACAATGTCCGTTTCCGCTCGGCGGAAACCGTTGAGCGTGTTCGCCTCGACCAGAAGGATTTCCAGTATCTTTACGCCGAAGGCGACAATCTGGTGTTCATGGACAAGGAAACCTATGATCAGGTGACTTTGCCTACCGACTTGCTGGGTGACGCAGCCGCATTCCTGCAGGATGGCATGGACGTCGTGATGGAAATGTATGAGGATGAGGCGCTCTCGGTGGCCTTGCCTGACACGATCGAAGCGACGATTGTAGAGGCCGATGCCGTGGTCAAAGGCCAGACCGCCTCGTCAAGCTACAAGCCCGCAATCCTCGATAATGGCGTGCGCGTGATGGTACCGCCTTTCATCAGTTCGGGCACGCGGATCGTGGTTGACGTTTACGAACGGGAATATGTCCGGAAGGCAGACTAATGCCCGCACTTTCAGGCCTGATGTCTGTCATGGAAAAGGCGGCCCGCAAGGCGGGCGGCCGGTTGCGCCGTGATTTTGGCGAGATAGAACAGTTGCAGGTCTCCAAAAAGGGACCAGCCGATTTTGTGTCCAAAGCCGACAAGCAGGCGGAAGACACGCTGTTTCGCGAACTCGAAAAGGCGCGTCCCGACTGGGGTTTCCTGATGGAGGAAAGCGGCGAGATCGCGGGTAGGGAGGGCAAGCCGCGCTTCATCGTCGATCCGCTCGATGGCACCAGCAACTTCCTGCACGGCATCCCGCACTTCGCGATCTCGATTGCGGTGCAAGACCCGAAGTCCGATGGCTCAGGTTGGGGCGATCTTTATATGGGGCTGGTATATAACCCAATCACCGATGAAAGCTTCTGGGCGGAGCGCGGGAAGGGGGCATGGCTTGGCCACCGCCGCCTGCGCGTTTCAGCGCGCCGCAACCTCAACGAGGCGCTGGTCTCGACGGGGGTTCCCTACAAGGGGCATGGCGATTTTGAGGAATGGGGCAAAATCTACGCCGCTATTGCCCCCGAAGTTGCCGGTATCCGCCGTTTCGGGGCTGCCAGTCTCGACCTCGCCTGGCTTGCCGCTGGCCGTTACGACGGTTTCTGGGAGAGCGGGCTTTCCCCCTGGGATACGGCGGCAGGTTGCCTTCTCGTGCGCGAAGCGGGCGGATTTGTGACAGACTATCGCGGGCGTTCTCCGGCGATTGCCGACGCGCAGCTGCTGGCGGGTAACGACCAGTTGCACAGTCGTTTGCACAAGCTGCTGGCAAACGCGCTCAAATAATCGAAATTTCAGTGGAAAAAAGGCGCTGCCGCCCCTTGCGGCGGTGCACAATCGCTCCTAAAAGCGCGCCAAATTCAGGCCTGAAGCGAGTCCGTTTTGACTGATCTGTCGCAATATCTGCCGATCCTCCTTTTCCTGGTCATTGCACTGGGACTGTCGAGCCTTTTCGTGTTCCTGCCGATGGTGGTTTCGCGCCTGACAGGTGCGCACCAGCCGACCGAGGCCAAGCTGACGGAATATGAATGCGGTTTCCCCGCGTTTGAGGACAGCCGTAGTCAGTTCGACGTCCGTTTTTACCTTGTCGCCATTCTGTTCATCATCTTCGATCTTGAAGCCGCGTTCCTCTTTCCCTGGGCGGTCAGTCTGGGCGATACAGGTTGGGTTGGCTGGGGCACGATGATGCTGTTCCTGTTCGAACTGGTAATCGGCTTCATCTACGCATGGAAAGTGGGAGCGCTGGAATGGGAGTGATCATGAACACGCCGCCGGCACCCGGCACCGCGCCCGACATGGATTTCTTCAAGGATCTGTCGAGCGAAGTTGACGACAAGGGCTTCCTTGTCACCTCGACCGAAGACCTGTTCAACTGGGCGCGCACCGGCTCGCTGTGGTGGATGACATTCGGGCTTGCCTGCTGCGCGGTCGAGATGATCCACGTCAACATGCCGCGCTACGATATGGAGCGCTTCGGCGTCGCCCCGCGCGCCTCGCCGCGCCAGTCGGACGTGATGATCGTCGCGGGAACGCTGTGCAACAAAATGGCCCCGGCACTGCGCAAGGTTTACGACCAGATGTCGGAACCCAAATATGTGATCTCGATGGGCAGTTGCGCCAATGGCGGCGGCTATTACCATTATAGCTACAGCGTCGTGCGCGGTTGTGACCGCATTGTTCCCGTCGATATCTACGTGCCCGGCTGCCCGCCGACGGCGGAAGCGCTGCTCTATGGCGTGATGCAGCTGCAGCGCAAAATCCGCCGTGTGGGGACGATCGAGCGATGAGCCATTGCGCCCCCAGATATGCGTCCAACAAGGGCGTTGCCGCTGCGATCAAAAAGGCGCTCGGCAAGGACATGGTTTCGGTTGACGAGGCGCATGGCGAAATTGCCGTCACGGTAAAGCGTGATAGGCTGGTTTCGGCGATGACGGCGCTGCGCGATGTCTGCGAATATCAGCAGCTGATGGAAATCGCAGGCGTCGACTGGCCTGATCGCGATCCGCGCTTCGAAGTCGTCTATTGTCTGCTCAGCGTCACCAAAAATCACCGCATCCGCGTGCATGTGTGGAGCAATGAGGAAGATGCCGTGCCGTCGGTGACGGGCATCTGGCCGGTCGCGGGCTGGCTCGAACGCGAAGTGTTCGACATGTATGGTGTCACCTTTGCCGGGAATGACGATCTGCGTCGCATCCTTACCGACTATGGCTTTGTCGGCCACCCGCAGCGCAAGGATTTCCCGCTGACCGGCTATGTCGAGCTGCGCTATTCGGAAGAAGAAAAGCGCGTAAAATATGAGCCAGTGCAACTGGCGCAGGACTTCCGTAATTTCGATTTCATGTCGCCCTGGGAAGGCGCCGACTATGTGCTGCCCGGCGATGAGAAGGTAATCCAGTCGGGCGAACCGCCGCGCGGTACGCCGCCCCAGGTCAACACGCCCAAGACCACCGAAAAGCCCGAGCAGACCGGCGCGGGCAAAGCGGCCAACAAGGCAGCGACGCCGAAGCAGAAGACCAAGGGAGGCAGCAAATGAGCCTTCAACCCGAGCTGTCGCCGACCACCGGCGACGAAGCGATCCAGAACTACACGATCAATTTCGGCCCGCAGCATCCTGCGGCGCACGGCGTTCTCCGCCTCGTCATGGAACTGGACGGCGAAATCGTCGAGCGTATGGATCCGCATGTCGGCCTGCTGCACCGCGGCACCGAAAAGCTGATCGAACACAAGACCTATCTGCAGGCCTTGCCCTATTTCGACCGGCTCGATTACTGCTCGCCGCTGGGCATGGAATATAGCTATGTGCTGGCGGTTGAGAAGCTGCTCGACCTCGAAGTCCCCTTGCGCGGTCAATATCTGCGCGTGTTGTTCGCCGAACTGACCCGCATCTGCAACCACATGCTCAACCTCGGTTCGCACGTCATGGACGTCGGCGCGATGACGCCGAACCTGTGGATGTTCGAAATCCGCGAGGATTGCCTCAACTTCTTCGAACGCGCATCGGGCGCGCGGATGCACAGCGCCTGGTTCCGCCCCGGCGGTGTGCATCAGGATGTGCCGCTGAAGCTGCTCACCGATATTGCCGACTGGTGCGACACGCGCCTGCCCAAACTGTTCGGCGATGCGATCAGCCTCGTTGCCGACAACCGCATCTTCAAGCAGCGCAACGTCGATATCGCAGTGGTCAGCAAGGAAGATGCGCTGAAATGGGGCTTTTCTGGCCCGATGATCCGCGCTGCTGGCATTCCCTGGGATATCCGCAAGTCGCAACCCTATGACGTCTATGACCGGATGCAATTCGACATCCCCGTTGGCACCAACAGCGATTGCTATGATCGCTTCATGGTCCGCGTGGAGGAAGTCTATCAGTCGGCGCGCATCATCCGGCAGTGCATCAACGAAATGCCCGAGGGCCCGGTCGCCTCGACAGACCGCAAGGTGGTGCCGCCCAAGCGCGGCGAGATGAAGCAATCGATGGAAGCGCTGATCCATCACTTCAAGCTCTACACCGAAGGCTTCCACGTGCCCGAAGGCAGCGTCTATGTCGCGACCGAAAGCCCCAAGGGCGAATTCGGCGTCTATCTGGTTTCGGACGGCAGCAACAAACCCTATCGCTGCAAGATCCGCCCGACCGCCTTTTCGCACCTGCAGGCGATGGAAATGATGTCGAAGGGCCATATGCTTGCCGACACCACTGCGATCCTCGGTGCGATGGACATCGTGTTCGGGGAGTGCGACCGGTGAGCAGGTTGGCCATCGCCGAGCAAATGATCGCGCATTACAACGCGCAGGATGCGGATGCTTATGTCGCATTGATGACCGATGATGCCTGCGAAGCGGGCTATCGCGGCGCTGTCATTCGCGAAGGCAAGGAAGGGACGCGCGCCGGGTTGAAGGCGATGTTCGCCGAATTTCCGGAGAACCGCGCTGAAATCCTGAAAGGCTATGAACTCGGCGAGTTTGTTGCGTTGCACGAACGGGTTTTCCGTTCTTCGACCGCCGAGCCATTCGAAGTGATGTCGATCTACAGTTTTGAAGGCGACAAGGTGTCGCGCGTGGAGTTTGTCCGATAATGGCTGACGCTGTCCACATTCCTGACGAAGCCGAAGTCCGCGCCAAATGGAGCGGCTTCAAGTTTACGGCAGCGAACAAGAAAACCGCCGACATGTATGTCGCGCGCTATCCCGATGGCCGTCAGCAATCGGCCGTGATGGCGCTGCTCGATCTGGCGCAGCGGCAGGTGGGTGAGGAGACGAAGACGCAAGGCTGGCTGCCTGTTCCGGTGATCGAATATGTCGCCGCCTATCTGGGCATGCCCTATATGCGCGCTTATGAGGTTGCGACCTTCTACACCATGTATAACCTCGCGCCGGTCGGTCGTTTCCACGTGCAGGTTTGTGGCACCACGCCGTGCATGCTACGCGGTTCGGACGATGTATTGGCCGCTTGCAAGAATCGCGGACTGGTTAAGGGCGCGACGACACCCGATGGCCTGTTCACGCTTACTGAGGTCGAATGCCTCGGCGCCTGCGCCAATGCGCCGATGGTGCAGATCAACGATGATAATTTCGAAGACCTGACCTACGACAGCATGTCGGAACTGCTCGATGCGCTGGCGAACGACAAGCTGGTGAAAATCGGTCCGCAGATCGACCGCCAGACCAGCTGTCCCGAAGGCGGGCCGACGACGCTGAAGGAAATGGTCGGGGCCAATCATGATTACAGGAAGGCGTGGTGATGTTTGAATACCTCCCGCGCTTGCGCAACATAATATGTTCACGCGGAGGCGCGGAGACGCGGAGAATTTCTGCTGCAAACTCTCTGCGTAATCTGCGGCCTCAGCGTGAAATATTCTTTGGTTTGCGCAGAGTTCGCAAAGATAGTCCGCTCCGCGCCTCCGCGCCTCCGCGTGAACAAATAATGGCGCTAAGCGCCGGAGGGTGCGCATGAGCCTTCAGGATAAAGACCGCATCTTCACCAACGTCCATGGTTTCCAGCCGTGGAACCTGAAGGCTGCGCAAAAGCGTGGTGATTGGGATAAGACTGCGAACCTGCTCAAGATCGGGCAGGACGAGATTATCGAGCGCATCAAGGCTTCGGGCCTGCGCGGGCGCGGAGGGGCGGGCTTCCCGACGGGAATGAAGTGGAGCTTCATGCCCAAGAACCCGACGCCCGAAAGGCCGAATTTCCTCGTCATCAATGCCGACGAATCCGAACCGGGCAGTTGCAAGGATCGCGAGATCATCCGCCACGATCCGCACAAGCTGATCGAAGGCGCGCTGGTCGCGGGTTTCGCGATGCGCGCGCGCGCGGCCTATATCTATATTCGCGGCGAATTTATCTACGAAGCGAAGGTTCTCGAAGCGGCGGTTGCTGAGGCCTATGCCGCCGGGCTGATCGGCAAGAATGCCTGCAAGTCGGGCTATGATTTCGACGTCTTCGTCCATCGCGGCGCGGGCGCCTATATCTGCGGCGAAGAAACCGCGATGATCGAAAGCCTTGAAGGCAAGAAGGGCCAGCCACGCCTGAAACCGCCTTTTCCGGCAGGTGCAGGGCTTTATGGCTGCCCGACCACGGTCAATAATGTCGAATCGATTTCGGTCACGCCGACGATCCTGCGGCGCGGGCCCGAATGGTTTGCCAGCTTTGGCAATCCGAACAATGCGGGCACCAAGCTGTTCCAGATTTCGGGCCATGTGAACACGCCCTGCGTGGTTGAGGAAGCGATGAGCATCCCGTTCCGCGAACTGATAGAGAAACATGCGGGCGGCATTCGTGGCGGGTGGGACAATCTGCTTGCCGTCATCCCCGGCGGCTCGTCGGTGCCGCTGGTTCCCGCCGCGCAGATCATGGACGCGCCGATGGATTTTGACGGGCTGAAGGCGCTCGGCTCCGGCCTTGGCACCGCCGCCGTCATCGTGATGGACAAGTCGACCGATATCGTCCGCGCGATCTCGCGCCTCAGCTATTTCTACAAACATGAAAGCTGCGGCCAGTGCACGCCGTGCCGCGAAGGCACAGGCTGGATGTGGCGCGTGATGGAGCGGCTGCGCGAAGGCAATGCCGACATTTCGGAAATCGACACGCTGTTCGAAGTCACCAAACAGGTCGAAGGCCACACCATCTGCGCGCTGGGCGATGCAGCGGCCTGGCCGATCCAGGGCCTGATCCGCCACTTCCGCCCCGAAATCGAGCGCCGCATTGCCGAGCATGGCGGAATGCTGGAGGCAGCCGAATGACGCGCATCGCATCCCATGCTATCTCAGGTCTGGCACTGATGGCGTCGGCACATGTTTCGGCGCAGGAAACCGGAACGCTGATCACGCGCAAGGCAGCGCAGATCGACACCCTGTCCGAAGCTGGAGCCCGGCAGGCGATGGAGCAGTTCGGCGAGTGCATCGTCAGCCGCGAGAAAGGGCGCACGGCGAAGCTGATCGACCTGCGCGTCGATACGACCGAGCATGACAAGCTGCTCGATGCGATGGTCGATTCAGAAGATCAGTGCCTGAGCGACGGGACGCTGCGAACCAGCACGCTGATGATGCGCGGTGCAATCTTTCAGGCGCTCTACCGCCGCGATTATGCCGCTGCCGATGCCCCCATCGCCTTTCCGGCGGAATTGAAGAGCGGTTATCGCGCGCTCTATCCAGCAGAATTGTCCGATGAGGCGCGGATGTATCTGTCGCTCAACCATTTCGGCGAATGCGTTTCGCGTGCCGATGGGCCCGCCGTGCGCCAGCTGGTCCTCAGCCGTGCAGGAAGCGCATCGGAGAGCGAGGCGATCACGGTGCTGATGCCCCGATTTTCGGCGTGCATCGTCAAGGATAACACGATCCGCTTTTCACGCTCCAATCTGAAGGGCGCGCTTTCCGAAGGCCTTTACCGGCTATCGCGCGCGGCGGCCCCGCAACAGGGAAGCGCAAACTGATGCCTAAAGTCACCGTAGACGGCCTCGAAATCGAAGTCCCGCAGGGCGCCACTGTTCTGCAGGCGTGCGAGCTGGCGGGGAAGGAAATTCCGCGTTTCTGCTACCACGAACGCCTCAGCATCGCAGGCAATTGCCGCATGTGCCTCGTGGAAGTTGCACCTGGCCCGCCAAAGCCGCAGGCCAGCTGTGCGCTGCCCGCCACCGAAGGGCAGATCATCAAGACTGACAGCGAAATGGTCAAAAAAGCGCGCGAAGGGGTGATGGAGTTCCTGCTCATCAACCACCCGCTCGATTGCCCGATTTGCGACCAGGGTGGCGAATGCGACTTGCAGGATCAGAGCATCGCCTACGGTCGCGGCGCATCGCGCTATGACGAGAACAAGCGCGCGGTGACCGAGAAATATATGGGGCCCATCGTCAAGACGGTGATGACCCGCTGCATTCAGTGCACCCGCTGCGTCCGCTTTGCCGAGGAAGTGGCTGGCATAGAGGAAATCGGCGCGATCTATCGCGGCGAGAATATGCAGATCACCAGCTATCTCGAACGCGCGGTGACGAGCGAGCTTTCGGGCAATGTCGTCGACCTTTGCCCGGTCGGCGCGCTGACCAGCAAACCCTATGCCTTCAACGCGCGCCCGTGGGAGTTGAAGAAAACGCCCGCAATCGACGTCATGGACGCCGTGGGCACCAATATCCGCCTCGACAGCCGGGGCAGGGCGGTGCTGCGTGCGGTTCCGCGCATCAATGAGGACGTGAACGAGGAATGGGCGCACGACAAGACCCGTCACGCGGTCGATGGCCTGACTCATCGCCGCCTCGACAAGCCCTATGTCCGCAATGATGGCAAGCTGGTCGCGGCAAGCTGGCAGGAGGCCTTTGACGCGATCAAGGCCAACTGGACCGGCGAAGCCGCCGTCATCGCTGGCGACATGGTCGATTGCGAAACGATGTTTGCGGCGCGCGAACTGGCGGGCACCTCGATGCTCGAAGGTCGCCAGACCGGGCTTGCCTATGATACATCCTCGCTATCGGCAGTGAATTTCAACACCACCATCGCGGGCATCGAAAATGCCGATGTGATCCTGCTGGTTGGTAGCGACCTGCGCCGCGAGGCACCGCTGGTGAACACGCGGATCCAGAAGGCCGTCCGCAAGCGCGGCGCGAAGGTTTTCGCCATCGGCCCGGCAACCGACCTCACCTACAAGGTCGAATGGCTCGGCGACGATCTGGCCGCGCTGGCCAAGACGCCCAAGGCATTGGCTGAGGCGTTGAAAACGGCTGAGCGTCCGGCGATCATCGTTGGCGGCGGCGCGCTGCGCTATGAAGGCGTGCACGGTGCTGCTCTGGTCTTTGCCAAGAAGAACAAGCTGGTGCATGAAGGCTGGAACGGCTTCAACGTGTTGCACTTTGCCGCGGCCCGCATGGGCGGACTGATGCTCGGCTATGCCTTTGATGGCGGGATCAAGGCGCTGGCGGCGAAAAGGCCAAAGCTGGCCTTCTTCCTCGGGGCGGACGAGGTCGATTACGGCCTATTTGCCAAGAGCTTCAAGGTCTATGTCGGCCATCATGGCGACAATGGCGCAAACAATGCCGACGTCGTGTTGCCTGCTGCGGCTTACAGCGAAAAGCCGGGCACCTGGGTAAACCTTGAAGGGCGTGTCCAGCGTGGTGAGCGGGCGGTTTTCCCGCCGGGCGATGCGCGCGAGGATTGGGCCATTTTCCGCGCGCTTTCGGATGTGCTGGGCAAGCGCTTGCCGTTCGACAGCCTCGACGAACTGCGCGCCGAAATGGTGAAGGCGGTTCCGGCGCTGGGTCAGGAAGGATTGGCTGACTATGGCTGGTCGGAACCCAAGCTGGAAACCGCTATGTCGGGCAAGATCGCCGATTATCCGATCAAGGATTTCTACCTGACCAACGCCATCTGCCGTGCGTCGGAAACGATGCAGCGTTGTTCGGCGGAACTCGTGCATGGCGAGCAATTTCTGGAGGCAGCGGAATGAGTGCGGTCTTCGCCACCCCAAATTGTGTCATTCCCGACTTGATCGGGAATCCATGGCCTGCATTCGCGTGCTCGCGGGACGGTCAGGCCATGGATTCCCGCTTTCGCGGGAATGACAATAAATTTATTGTTGAGGAGAGCGCGCAATGACCGCCTTCTTCCAAACCCTCGGCATGTCCTATGAATGGGCGTGGTTCATAGCAACCATCGCGGGCATCCTGCTGATCGCACTGCCGCTGATGCTGGCCGTGGCGATGATCATTTATGCCGATCGCAAGATCTGGGCGGCGATGGCGTTGCGGCGCGGGCCGAATGTGGTCGGTCCCTTTGGTCTGCTGCAGTCCTTCGCCGACGGCCTCAAGGTTTTCCTGCAGGAAACGATCATCCCTTCGGCGTCGAACCGCGGGCTGTTCCTTATCGCGCCGATCATCACCTTCACCGTCGCGCTGATGGCCTGGGCGGTGATTCCGTTCAATTCGGGCGCGGTGCTGGCGGATATCAATGTCGGCCTGCTCTATATCCTCGCGATCAGTTCGCTGGGGGTTTATGGCGTCGTGATTGCGGGCTGGGCCTCGAATTCCAAATATCCCTTCTTTTCGGCGATGCGTGCCGCCGCGCAGATGATATCCTATGAAGTCTCGATCGGTTTTATCCTGATCTGCGTCGTGCTCTGGGCCAAAACGTTCAATATGCTTGGCATTGTCGAGGCACAAAAGGCTCATGTGCTCGGTTTTGTGAACGCCTTTGGCCTCAACCCGCTGCTTTTCCCGATTGCGGTGATGTTCCTGATCAGCGCGATGGCCGAAACCGCGCGCGCGCCTTTCGACCTGACCGAGGCGGAGAGCGAACTCGTCGCCGGTTACCAGACCGAATATAGCTCGATGAGCTTCGCGCTCTACTGGCTCGGCGAATATGCCAATGTGCTGCTGATGTGCACATTGAATGCCGTGCTCTTCTGGGGCGGTTACTTGCCGCCAGTGGACTGGGCACCGCTTTATGTTGTGCCCGGTATCATCTGGCTGTTTGCCAAGATATTTGTCTTCTTCTTCATCTTCAGCTGGGTGAAGGCCACCGTGCCACGTTACCGCTATGACCAGCTGATGCGTCTGGGCTGGAAGGTGTTCCTGCCGGTTTCCTTGCTGTGGGTCTGCATCGTTTCCGGCTATCTGATGTTCACGGGGCATTTCGCATGAGTACCATCGCCCATCTCGTCAAATCCTTCACGCTGTGGGAATTCGTCAAGGCGCACTGGCTGACCTTGCAATATTTCTTCAAGCCCAAGGTGACGATCAACTATCCGTTCGAAAAGAACCCGCTTTCCCCGCGCTTTCGCGGCGAACATGCGCTGCGCCGTTATGCCAATGGCGAGGAACGCTGCATCGCGTGCAAGCTGTGCGAGGCGGTATGTCCGGCGCAGGCGATCACCATTGAGGCCGAACCGCGCGAGGATGGCAGTCGTCGCACCACGCGCTATGACATCGACATGACCAAGTGCATCTATTGCGGCTTCTGCCAGGAAGCCTGCCCGGTTGATGCCATCGTCGAAGGCCCGAATTTCGAATATGCCACCGAAACCCGTGAAGAGCTGCTCTACAACAAGGACAAGCTGCTGGCCAACGGGGACAAATGGGAACGCGCGATCGCGGCAAACATTGCCGCCGATGCGCCCTATCGATAAGGGGCGCGCATCATGATCCAGGTCGTTTCCTTCTATATCTTTGCCGCTATCCTTTTGGCCTCAGCCGCGATGGTGATTTTCGCGCGTAATCCGGTGCACAGCGTGCTCTGGCTGATCGTCGCCTTCTTCAACGCCGCTGCGCTGATGGTGCTGGTGGGGGCGGAGTTCATCGCGATGCTGCTCGTCATAGTCTATGTCGGTGCGGTCGCGGTGCTTTTCCTGTTCGTCGTGATGATGCTCGACATCGACTTCGCCGAACTGCGCGCCGGCTTTGTCAGCAATTTGCCGCTGGGTATCCTGCTGGCGATCGTACTCGTGGTCGAACTGGTGCTGGGAATTGGCGCCTATCGCGCCGGAGCGGTCGAACTGGGCAATGCCGTTGCCGCCGCAACGCCGGTCGACAAGCCCAATATCGAGGCAATGGGCGCATTGCTCTATTCCAAATATGTGTTCCTGTTCGAAACGGCAGGGTTGATCCTTCTGGTCGCGATGATCGGTGCGATCGTGCTGACCCATCGCCAGCGCAAGGGCGTCCGCCCGCAGAATATTTCGAAACAGAACCGCCGCCGTCCGCAGGATGCGGTGCGCAATGTGAACCAGCCCGTGGGGCAGGGGGTGGAGCTATGATCGGCATCGAACATTATCTGGTCGTCAGCTCGATCCTGTTCGTGATGGGGGTGCTCGGCATTTTCCTGAACCGGAAAAATGTCATCATCATCCTGATGGCGATCGAACTCATCCTGCTTTCGGTCAATATCAACCTCGTCGCGTTCAGCGCCTTCCTTGGCGATCCGGTGGGTCAGGTGTTCGCGATGTTCGTCTTGACCGTCGCGGCGGGCGAAGCCGCCATCGGCCTTGCCATTCTTGTCATTTACTTCCGCGGTCGCGGCACGATTGCCGTTGACGATGTCAACCGGATGAAGGGGTAAGCCGGTCTTATGTCGTCCATCGAAATCATCGTATTCGGGCCATTGCTCGCGGCCATAATCGCCGGGCTTGGTCAGAATTTCATCGGTAAGACTGCCGCGAAGGTCATCACGACCGGCGGGCTGTTCCTGGCCTGCGCGCTGAGCTGGCCCATCTTCATCGCTTTCCTCACCGGGGACGAGAAGGCCTATGTCGAACCTGTGATGCAATGGGTGCAGTCCGGCGCATTGAGTTTTGACTGGGAACTGCGCGTCGATGCGCTGACCGCCGTGATGCTGGTGGTGATCACCACCGTTTCCGCACTCGTCCACCTCTATAGCTGGAGCTATATGGAGGAAGATCCGGACCAGCCGCGCTTCTTCGCCTATCTCTCGCTCTTCACCTTCGCGATGCTGATGCTGGTGACCGCGAACAACCTCGTCCAGATGTTCTTCGGATGGGAAGGCGTCGGTCTTGCCTCCTATCTGCTTATCGGTTTCTGGTACAAGAAACCCAGTGCCAATGCTGCCGCGATCAAGGCGTTCGTCGTCAACCGCGTCGGCGATCTTGGCTTCATGCTCGGCATTTTCGGCGTATTCTGGCTGTTCGGCACCGTATCCATCCCCGATATCCTTGCCGCCGCACCCGAAAAGGCGGGATCGAGCATCGGCTTCCTCGGGATGCGTGTCGATACGATGAGCCTGCTTTGCGTGCTGCTGTTCATCGGTGCGATGGGCAAGTCGGCTCAGCTCGGCCTGCACACCTGGCTTCCCGACGCGATGGAGGGCCCGACCCCGGTTTCGGCGCTGATCCACGCAGCAACGATGGTGACCGCCGGCGTCTTTATGGTGTGTCGCCTGTCGCCGCTGTTTGAAACCAGCCAGTTCGCGCTCAACGTCGTGACCATTGTCGGCGCAACCACGGCTCTGTTCGCCGCCACGGTGGGCCTTGTGCAGAACGACATCAAGCGCGTGATCGCCTATTCGACCTGCTCGCAGCTCGGCTACATGTTCTTCGCCGCAGGCGTCGGTGCCTACAGCGCGGCGATGTTCCACCTGTTCACGCACGCCTTTTTCAAGGCGCTGCTGTTCCTTGGCGCAGGCAGCGTGATCCACGCGATGCACCACGAACAGGATATGCGCTTCTACGGCGGCCTGCGGAAGCATATCCCGCTGACCTTCTGGGCGATGACGGCGGGCACGCTGGCCATCACTGGCGTCGGCGTTGTCGGTATTGGCGGTTTTGCAGGCTTCCATTCAAAAGATGCGATCATCGAGGCCGCTTATGCCTCGACCGCACCCTGGGGTGGCTATGCCTTCTTCATCGGCGTGTTCGCGGCGCTGCTCACCAGCTTCTACAGCTGGCGCCTTGTTTTCCTGACCTTCTTCGGCAAGCCGCGCTGGGCGCAGTCGGAGCATATCCAGCACGCAGTGCACGATTCGCATGGGCATGACGATCATCACGGCCATGACGATCATGGTCATCACGGCGCGCACGACGATGGCACCGCAGGCTATCACCCACATGAAAGCCCATGGCCGATGCTGGTGCCGCTGGCAGTGCTGACGCTGGGTGCGATCGCTGCTGGCTATGTCTTCAAATATGATTTCATCTACGCCGAAGAGGGCGGGACCGCCTTCTGGGCCGCATCGACGCTCTATTTCAACGAGCATCTGATCCATGCAATGCACCATGTGCCGATGTGGGTGAAGCTGGCGTCGACAGTAGCGATGCTGACCGGTCTGTTCACTGCCTGGATGATGTACATCCGTTCTGAAACCGCGCCCGCAACGGTCGCGAAGCATTTCGAGCCGCTGTACAAATTCTTCTACAATAAATGGTATTTTGACGAACTCTACAACCTTGTCTTCGTCAAACCGGCCTTCTGGTTCGGAAGCCTCTTCTGGAAAGGCGGCGATATCGGTATTATCGACCGCTTTGGCCCGAACGGGTCGGCCGCTGCCGTTGGCCTGACCAGCCGTCTCGCCGTCCGTATGCAGTCGGGCTATCTCTACACTTATGCGCTGGTGATGCTGCTTGGCCTCGTCGCCGCAATCAGCTGGTTTATGGTGCAAGCGCGATGAACGCCGCCGAACTCCCCATCCTTTCGATCATGCTCGCCGTGCCGCTGCTCGGCGCGGTGGCCTGTCTGTTCGCACGCGCCGAAATGGCGCGGATCATTGCGCTGACGGCAACTTTGTTCAACCTGCTGCTCGGCGTCTGGCTCTGGGCCAGCTATGATCCTGCCGGTGCGCAGTGGCAGTTTGTCGAGAATGCCGCGCCATTCGGGCCGATCGCCTGGAAACTGGGCATTGACGGCATTTCGCTGCTGCTCATCATGCTGTCGGTTTTCCTGATGCCGATCTGCATCGGTGCCAGCTGGCGCGCGATTACCGAACGTGTCGGCCTCTACATGGCAAGCTTCCTGTTGATGGAAACGCTGATGATCGGCGTGTTCGCGGCACAGGATCTGCTGCTGTTCTATATCATGTTCGAAGCTGGCCTCATTCCGATGTATCTGATCATCGGCATCTGGGGCGGCAAGGACCGTATCTACGCCAGCTACAAATTCTTCCTCTACACGCTGCTCGGCTCGGTGTTCATGCTGCTGGCGATGCTGTGGATGATCCAACAGGCGGGCACGGCGGATATCCCTGCGCTGCTCAACCATGATTTCCCCCCGCAGGCGCAGACGATCCTGTGGCTGGCCTTCTTTGCCTCCTTTGCCGTCAAGATGCCGATGTGGCCTGTTCACACCTGGCTTCCCGATGCGCACGTGCAGGCACCGACTGCCGGTTCGGTGATCCTGGCAGGCGTGCTGCTGAAGATGGGGGGCTATGGCTTCCTGCGTTTCTCGCTGCCGATGTTCCCGGAGGCTTCGGCGCAGTTCATGTGGCTTATCTTCGGCCTGTCGATGGTCGCCGTAGTCTATACCAGTCTCGTCGCGCTGGTTCAGGACGACATGAAGAAGCTGATTGCCTATTCGTCGGTCGCACACATGGCGATCGTGACCATGGGCCTGTTCACCTTCAATCAGCAAGGTATCGAAGGCGCCATCGTCGTGATGCTCAGCCACGGGCTGGTATCGGGCGCGCTCTTCCTGTGCGTCGGTGTGATCTATGATCGCCTGCACACGCGTGAGATCAGCCGTTATGGCGGGCTCAGCATCAACATGCCCAAATATGCGCTGTTCTTCATGCTGTTCACCATGGCGAGCGTGGGCCTGCCCGGAACCAGCGGCTTTGTCGGCGAGTTCCTCTCGCTTGCAGGCGCGTACAAGGTTTCAACCTGGGCAACGCTGATCGCCACTACCGGGATCATTCTGGGGGCAGGCTATATGCTCTATTTGTATCGCCGGATTGCCTTTGGCGAGCAGACGAACGCCGATGCGGCTGCGATGCCTGATCTCGACAATCGCGAATTGTGGCTGCTCGCGCCGATTGCGGCGGCGGTGTTGTGGATGGGTGTCTATCCCGAAAGCTTCCTGGCTCCGATCCGCCGCGATGTTGCGACGATTGTCGAGCGTATCGAGCGTGCAGCGCCCGCAGGCGACAGCAAGCTCAAGGAAAATGACAAGACGACCGCCAGATATCGCGTGCAGGCGCATGGCGACGAACATGGGAAAAAGGCCGAGGGGGCCACGCACTAATGGACCTTTCAACCTCGCTCTCGCTGGTTCGTCCGGAGCTGGTTCTCAGCTTCTCCAGCCTTGTGCTGCTGCTGATCGCTGCATGGCGTCAGGAGGCCGGTCGTCTGGTCAGCATCCTTTCCGTTGCCGCACTAGTGGGCGCAGGCGCCTATGCGGTGCATTATCTGTGCGCCGGAACCGATGCGGCGGCATTTGACGGACTGTACCGTGCTGATGCTTTTGGCAGCTTTGCCAAGATACTGATCTATTTCGCGGCGGCTGTTTCCTTGGTGATTGCCCCCAAGGCGCTTGAGAAAATGGGCGCGATGCGGGCTGAATATCCGGTACTCGTCATTCTTGCAGCGGTGGGTATGGGCGTAATGGTGTCGGCCTCCGATCTGCTGACGCTTTATATCGGCCTTGAACTGAACAGCCTTGCCGCCTATGTACTTGCCAGCTTTGCCCGCAATGACGGGCGTTCGGCAGAGGCGGGCCTTAAATATTTCGTCCTCGGCGCGCTGGCCAGCGGCATATTGCTGTTCGGCATGTCGTTGCTTTACGGCTTCACCGGCTCGACCAGCTTTGAAACCATCGGCGCGGCGATGGCCGGTGAACTCAGCATGGGGCTGCTCTTTGGTTTGGTATTCGTCCTTTCCGGCCTTGCTTTCAAGATCAGCGCGGCTCCGTTCCACATGTGGACGCCTGATGTTTATGAAGGCGCGCCGACGCCTGTCACGGCCTTCTTTGCCAGCGCGCCAAAGGTTGCCGCCAGCGCGCTGCTGATCCGCGTCGTGATCGAGGCATTTGGGAACCAGGTTCAGGCCTGGCAGCAGATCGTGATGGTCGTGGCTATCATGTCGATCTTGGTCGGCGCGGTCGGCGCCATCGGCCAGCAGAACCTCAAGAGGCTGCTGGCATATAGCTCGATCAACAATGTCGGTTTCCTCCTTATCGGCCTCGCTGCCGGAACCGAACAGGGCGTTTCCGCGATGCTGGTCTATCTGGCAATTTATGTGGCGATGACGCTGGGCGGGTTCATCTGCCTGATGCAACTCAAAGGTCGCGATGGCGAAATGAAGGAAAGCATGGCGGATATTGCCGGACTTTCGAAATCCCAACCCGCGCTGGCAGCCGCCTTTGCGATTTTCATGTTCAGCCTTGCAGGTATTCCTCCACTTTTCGGCTTTTATGGCAAGCTGGTTGTATTCAACGCTGCCATCGCCGCAGGGCTGTTCCCGCTGGCGGTGATCGGCATCGCCGCCTCGGTAATCGGCGCCTTCTATTATTTGAAGGTTGTCAAAACGATGTATTTCGATGAACCGGCTAACGCTGTCGAGGCGTCGGGAGACAATGTGCTTGGCTGGAGCGGCGGTGCGCTTGCGTTGGCTGTGTCACCCTTGGGCTATCTGGCCATTCCGGTTCTGACTGCGGTTACCGTTCAGGCTGCTGGAGCGCTGTTCTGACTGCGCAGTTTGAACAGGTTGCACTGACCGGTTCGACGAACGCCGATCTGCTCGCCCGAACCGGATCGGGAGCACCCGAAGGGCTGTGGTTGCGCGCTGACCAGCAAGATGGCGGGCGCGGGCGTATGGGGCGCAACTGGGTCAGTCCGCCCGGCAATCTCTACGCCAGCACGATCATTCGGTTGTCTTCGCACGATCCATCGCCTGCGACGCTGGCTTTCGTCGCAGGATTGGCTGCGCACGAGACGATTCGCCAGATCGCTCCGGAAATTGCCATCCAGTTGAAATGGCCCAACGATGTGCTGACCGGCGATGGCGCCAAGCTCTGCGGTATCCTGCTCGAACGGGCGGGCGATGCCATTGTTGCCGGTTTTGGTATCAATCTTGTGCACCATCCTGAAAATATCGGCCGTCCGACAGCCAATTTGCGCGCCTTGGGTGCCAATCCGCCAGATACGCAGGCGGTATGCGAGATATTGGCGACTGCTCTGGCTGGCTGGCTGCGCAAATGGCGGCAAGAGCCATTGTCCGGCTTGCTGCGTGCATGGGAGGCCGCCGCGCATCCACGGGGCACCGCCTTGCAGGTCAGCCTGCCTGATGGAGAGAGCATCGAAGGGTTGTTTGCGGGGCTTGCAGACGATGGTGCACTCAGGCTGCGCTTGGCGGGCGGCGAAATCCGTGCCATCCACGCAGCCGATACATTTCTGATCTAATCCTTCGGCAGGCTCGGAACGGACGGAGTTTTATAGATGCTTCTCGCAGTCGATAACGGCAACACCAATGTCAAATTCGCGCTGGTCGATGACAGCGGCGAAATCGTGCAACGCTGGCGGATCGCGACCGATGCACGGCGGACGGCGGATGAATATGCGGTGTGGCTTGACCAGCTGTTACAGATGGAAGGGCACAAACGCAGCGAAATCGATGCAGTGATTATCGCTACCGTCGTCCCGCGCGCGTTGCATAACCTGCAGGTGTTGAGTCAGAAATATTTCGGCACCGATGCGCTGGTCGCCGGACGTGCGCCGGTTGGCTGGGGCATAGCGCTGAAGGTCGATGAACCGCGTGCGCTTGGCGCGGATCGGGCGGTTAACGCCATCGCGGCACAAGTGCTCGAACCTGATGTCGACAAGATCGTGATCAGTTTTGGTACCGCCACAACATTCGACCATATCGGGGCCGATGGTGCCTATCTGGGGGGCAGCATTGCGCCGGGGATCAACCTGTCGCTCGACGCATTGTACAATGCGGCTGCCATGTTGCCGCGCATCGCGATTGAACCGCCGCCATCGTCAAGCGTCATCGGACGCGACACTGTGGGGCAGATGCAGATCGGTATTTATTGGGGCTATGTGGGGTTAATCGAAGGCCTTTTAAGCCGGATGAAATCGGAAATCGGGCGCCCTGTCAAAGTCATCGCAACCGGAGGCCTTGCCGCGCTTTTTCAACAGCACAGTCATCTTTTCGACAGGGTGGAATCCGATTTGACCTTGCGCGGGCTTGCCAAGCTGTATGCAAACCGCGAAGGCGGGGCATGACAACTCCTAAAAACGAATTGCTGTTCCTCGCCCTTGGCGGGTCGGATGAGATCGGCATGAATGCCAATCTATATGGCTGCCAGGGCAAATGGATCATGGTCGATCTGGGCGTAACCTTTGGCCATGAAGATTATCCGGGCATCGACCTGATCATGCCGGATCTGGAATTTATCGAAGACCGCAAGGCTGACTTGCTGGGAATTGTGCTGACTCATGGGCATGAAGACCATATCGGTGCTGTACCCTATCTGGCTGCTGACCTGGGCGTACCGCTTTACGCAACGCCTTTCACGGCAGCACTGATCAGGGGCAAGCTGGAAGAACAGGGCGTAGCCGATGAGGTCGAACTGAACATTGTTCCCATGGAAGGGCAGATCAATCTCGGCCCGTTCGATATCCGCTTTGTGCCGCTGGCGCATTCGATCCTCGAAATGAGCGCGCTGGTCATCGACACACCGCACGGCAAGGTGTTCCACACGGGTGACTGGAAACTGGACGAAGACCCGATCATCGGAACGCCCGCCAGTGCCGAGCAACTTACCGCGATCGGCGACGAGGGCGTCCTTGCGATGGTCTGCGATTCGACCAACGTCTTTAACGCCAATCCCAGCGGCAGCGAGGCGAGCGTGCATGCCGACCTGTTGAAGCATGTGTGCGAGGCCAAGGGCAGGGTTGTAGTCACGACCTTCGCCTCTAACTCCGCCCGGCTACAGACACTTGCGGACGTTGCGCGCGAGGCAGGACGCAAGCTGTGCTTTGCGGGGCGTTCGCTGCACAAGATAGTCGAAGCATCGCAGGCTACCGGTTATCTCAAGAATTTGCCCGAAACGGTCGACATGGAAGCGGTCGACGCCTTCCCGCGGAACCAGGTGATGGTGGTTGCAACCGGCGGGCAGGGTGAAGCCCGCGCCGCGCTGGCCCGCATTGCAGAGGGCAACCATCCGGTGAAGCTGGAGGAGGGCGACACTGTCATTTTCTCGTCCAAGCAGATCCCCGGAAACGAGATGGCAATCGGCCATGTGATGAATCAGCTTGCGCGGCGGAACATCATCATGGTCACCGAAAAACAGGCGCATGTGCACGTTTCCGGCCACCCAGGCCGCAGTGAGCTTGCAAAGCTTTACGAGTGGGTCAGGCCGGAAATCCTGGTTCCGGTGCATGGAGAGCGTCGCCATATGGCCGAACAGGCCCGCTTTGCTGAATCGCAGGGTGTACCCAAAACGATTGTGCAGTCAAATGGCGATGTCGTTCGACTGGCTCCCAATGGCCCGGAATTGGCGGGGAACGAGCGGACGGGCCGTCTGGTTCTTGACGGCGACACCATCATCGCATCTGATGGCGAAACGCTGACCCAACGCCGTCGACTATCCTGGTACGGCATCATCAATGTGGCGGTTGCATTGGATGGCGACAATAACCTTCTCGGCGATCCCGTGATCCGGTTGCATGGCATCCCGCTGGAAGCGGATATCGACGATTTCCTCGATGAGGCCTCGTTGGCCGCCGAAAAAGCGGTACGCGACTGGCGCGGCGATCTTGGCGACCTGCGCGAAAATCTGCGCCTTGCCGTTCGTCGTGTGGCCACCAGTTGGACGGGCAAGAAGCCGATCGTCGACGTCCTGATTGTGGAAACGGCATGAACTGGATTTCGATTGTAGCGATTTATGCGCTTTTCTGGGTGCTCAGCGCCTTTGTGATACTTCCCATCGGGGTTCGCACGCATGAGGAACTGGGACTGGAAAAGACGCTGGGGCAGGCCGACAGTGCGCCGGGCAATTTCCGTCCAGTCACCATCCTGCTGCGGACGACGATATTGTCCGCGGTGTTATTCGGGCTGTTCTACGCCAACTACACTTATGGCTGGATCGACCGGCACAGTTTTGATTTCCTGATCGCTGGCCCTGAAAATTCGTCCGACTAACTCCGCAATCTTTCTATGGCTTGCGCCAGCGCAACATAGAGCTTGCCGACGTCGGACGATAGGAGGGTGACGCCGATTGCATTGCCGTCGCGCGAACTCAGCAGAACGCGCATCATCGATTCGAAATCGTGGATATAGCGGTTCACATGCTCGCGGAACTCGGTGTCGTCGTCATAATGGGCGGCGATTATCTTGACTTCCCCACTGTCGAGCAGGCGGACGGCGCGACGGGTGAATACGCCCCGATCTCCCTTCAGATAGGCGGCCCAGGCCGTGTCGGTCACTTCGTTCGACAGGATTTTTGCAACGTCGATTGCCGCAGAGTTCAGCGATTCGGTGAGCAGCGCCATACGGCGCGCAAAACCTTCGTCGTCGATGCCACCAAATGACGAATGCGCCTCGCTGACCCGCTGCTCCAGATTGTTTGCCATTTCATCGACGGCCTGAAGTTGCGACGCAATGCGCTGTTCGACGTCTGCGGCCAGCGTCAGGTTGCGATCAAACGCTTCACGCATGGCTGAATCGAGCGCCTTTACCTGCTCATCAACCGCATTTTCGATTGCCTGCCGATTTCGTTCGTTGAGTTTGTCCGCGACTGCCGTCAGTTCTTCGTCGACAATCTTGCGACTTGCCTCCGCCGCCTGTTTGGTCGTTTCGCGCACACGCAGGAGTGAGGCAACGAGTTGTTCATTGGCAATGCCGGAAAGCTCCTCAAGTGACGATCGCGTGTGGGCAATCGCGGCAGACAGCGCATCAACCTGTTCCTGCTGGCCCGACAGATATTGATCGGAGTTGCCGTATAGTTGTTCCAGCGCCTCGCGTTGCGTGGCAATCAAGCCCTCAAGCGATGTGACCGATACCATCAACGCGCCGGCACCGTCATCCGCATGTCCAAGATCGCCTTTAACGTTCGCGAGTCCCGATTGGACGTCGGCGAATGCTGCCGTGATCTGGCCAAGTTTGGCAACGAGAGTGTCGGCGGCATCGCCTGAAATTCGTTCAAGGCCTTCCCGCATTTCCGATGCCTTGCCAATCAACGCTTCGGTCTGATCATGGGTTGTCGTCAGGCGCCCACCTAGCTCGACGCTCCGGTCGTTTAGGGCCGAAACGGCAAAAGCAAGCTTTGCAATGCGATCGGTTGCATCATCGCCAAATCGGGTGACTTCGCTGCGGCATTCGGTAACCGAATCCTTGACCCGCTCAAGCAGTGCCTTGCTGGTTGAATCCTGTGCGTCGGTTACCGCCTCCAGATGTGCGATGGCATCTCCCAGGCTGCCAAGATTTGCTTCAAGCCTCTGATGGCTGGAGGCAATCCTGTTGTCGAGTTGCTCAGCTGTCGCCATAAGCTGCTGGTCGGCGTCGACGATGCCCGTCGCCAGCTTTGACAGCATATCAGAAGCTCGCTTCTCCGAATTTTCGACAGATGAGGAGAGCTTCTCGCTGCTGGACGTCAGTCGGTCGTCGAGCGCAGTCGAACTCGAAATGATGCGCTCGTCCAGCGCTTCAACCGTGCCGCGCGCTTTTGCGGCATTCTCATCCATCGATTTCAGTGCGCCGATGATTGTCTGGATATGGCCATGGGCCGTATTGCCTGCGATACCGATCTGGTTGGTTGCATCCTTGGCCGCGCTCGTCACGACAGGCAGGTGGTTGCGCAACTGCTCCAGATTGGTGACCGCTGCATTGCTCGCGACCTGGAGCATTTTTGCGCGTTCGTCGGAATCGGTAAGGGCAGTACTCAACTGTTCCGCGGCCTCGGTCAGCCGTTGCGCTGACATACGGCCTACCGTTTCCAACTCCTTGGCATTTTCGGCGAGGAACGACCGCGCGAGGGCGATTTCACCGTTCACGGTGCGCATGCGCTGTTCCAGATCGTGGCTTTCGGTTCTGAGTAGCGCAGCAACATCGCCGAAACGCTTGGCCTCGGCCGAACTCATTCGCAGTGCAAGCAGCCAGATCAGCGCGATGACCGCCACAGGGGCCGACCATTCTACAATCAACTGACTGATGCCGGTGGGGGCAGGGAGAGCGCGTATCTCCTGAAAATGCGCCCAGATGAAGAATCCGGTCCAGCCGGCAACCGCAATTGTCAGGAAAGCAGCGAGCAGGATCTTGCCCCAGGGACGGGCAGGAGTCGGTGTTTCATCCCATGCAGGATCGTAATATTCCTCAGCCACGGCTTCCGTTGCGAGCGGATCGACCGTGCCGACATCGTCATCCAGACTTTGCTCTGTCGGGGCTGGATCGCCGGAAGAGCGATTGATTTCGACTATCTTCGATTGTGCCGTCATGGGACACATTTACCATATTTTAGAAAGGTTGAAACGCAAAGTTAACCGACCTGTGGATAAATGTCACATTATGTCGATGGATTATGGCGCTTTTGACACATCTTTAAATGCGGCTGCGGGCGACGATCCGGCGCTGGTGGAAGAACTTCGCCAGGCGTTTGTGGATAGCGCGCGGCGGCAAATCGATCTTTTGGGGCGCTCGCGTTGCGATGCAAACTGGCAATATTGCTGTTATCGCCTGAAAGGCCTGGCGGCCAGTTTCGGCGCAACGGAGATGATATCGCTGGCCGACGAAGCCAATGCAGGGGCACCGGGTGATCCGGTGGTTGTTCGAAAATTGACCAGGCTGCTGGGCCAGCTGGAGCAAGGGCACTAATCTTCAGGGTTGATACGGTCGCGGCTGAGCGAATTTGCTTGGAAATTTGTACTGCTCGGGCATAGCGAGGCATGCTTCAAAGCACCCGAACATCCGGCAGCGTTCGTTCTGCATTGCTATGTGTGGAATCGCTGCCTGACGCTTTGGGTAGTCCGGCAGGTTTGCCGAAAATCTTCGGGCGGCCCCTGCTTTTTCATCAAATCAAGCAGCTGGAGCGGCTTGGCGTCACCGATATTGTCGTTGCAGTGGATACGGTTCCGGCTGAATTGCCGCAGCTTGTTGACCGGTTGAGCAATGCGGCATGCAAGGTGCGGTTGATGCGGCAAACGTCGGAGCCGTCGGATATCCCCGAATTCGCAGGCGATTTTCTGTTGGTTGCTTCAGAGATTTGGGTGGGTGACGGGCTGTTGACGGAAGCGCTTGAATGGGAACGCAATTCCATTGCCATCCTGCCCGAGGAACCTGCAAATTTACGTTTTGAACGTATCGATTTGAGCCGCCGGTGGGCGGGGCTCGCCGTTCTGGATCGCGCCGCGATGGCCCATATTGCAAAAATGCCCGAAGGTTGGAGTCTGGGATCATTCCTTCTTCGGCACGCCTTGCAAACTGGCGCCGGAGAAGTGGCAATCGAGCAATCGCAAATTACAGGCGGCGCGCTGAGAAAGATATCCGGCCCCGACGATTTGGCCGACGCTGCCGGAAATATGGTCATTCAGGGCGATGAAGCCGGCGCGATCGAGGCGGCCCTGGGCGGCGTCAGTCGCGGGTTGATTTATCCGCTGACACGCCACCCCTGGCTGGTCGCAGCAGCGATCTGGTCGCCATTGCTGCTATCGTTGGTTACCGCAGCATTTGCCTATTTCGGCTACACCGGTAGCGCGCTCCTGGCGTTGCTTTTTGTTCCTGGACTGGAGGTGGTTCGTGGACAATTGCGGGCTGTCGAATACCAGAATGGGCAGATGGATTATGCCCGCATTGTCGGCTTTTGTGCGCTTGGCATGGCTGTGCTGCTGGTACTGCGCAACGAGGGGGCCAGCATAGTCGACGCGACTTTCATGATGGCCATGCTTGCTGGCTTGCTGTTGTTGGCCAGACATGCGCCGGAATCGCGTATCATCCGTACAATATCGCCCCTGAGCATCGGTTTGCTGATGCTTTTGGGCTGGACTTCGATGCCTTTCCTGATCGCGATCAAGCTGATTATTGCGGGAATGTTGGGGATGCATCTTCTCGCTCGCTGGGAAACGAAACCAAAGCAGGCGCAGTTAAAGTCAAATTAACCCCGAAAACCCTATATCAGGGGCCGAAATCAAGGCACATCGGATCGGATTTTGGGAGACACTACAGCCAACGAGCTGCTGATCGCAGCCACCGCTTCTGCCAATGACGCGCAAATGCTGTGCGAGGATCTCGCGCAGCAAATGTTTCCACGCGCCATGCGGGCACCGAGCGAGGCGATGCAGGCGGCAGCCCGACTGGTATTGCAAAAGCTGGTTGCAGGTGTCGAGCGAGGTTTGGGTGTCGGCAATGATGGTTTCGTCCCCAAGAGCTGGGACATATTATGCCGTTCCGGCTTGCTCCGCGAAGCAACGTTGCTGGAATTCGCGCTGGCAAGGCAGGCTGAAGAGCAAATTTCCCAGCGCATTGACGTCAGCGGCGCCACTTTGTTTGCACAGCTTCCAAGCCGCCTCATTGAGAGCGACGATCCGGCAATTGCCGAATGTGCGCGTAACCTGCTGATAGCGGAAAATGCGGCACAATCCCGCGCGCCGGACGTTCTTGTCAAACAATTGCCTGCCGATTTGCTCCACCTGCTCGTCTGGCGTGTTGTCGCGGTTTTCCAGGCAAGCGAAGATGAAGCGTCTCACCGCTTCATTTCGGCGGGAAATCTGTTGCTTTCGACGCATGATGAAGCGAACGCAGCCCATGCTGCGGCTGCCAAGCTGGTTTATTTCCTTCCGGAGGCGGAGCGCGGCGCACTGGGCGATCCGCGTGCGGGCGGTCTGACGCTTTACGCCAGTGGCTTGGCGCATGAGTTCAGAATTTCCCATGATCGCATCCTGCGTTTCATTGACGAGGAGCCGTCGGCGCCGCTGTTGCTGATGCTGCGTGCACGCGGGCATGATCCGAAATTTGCGATGTCTGTTTTGCAGTATCTCAGAGGGCAACGTGTCGACGACCATCGTTTGCCGGAGATGCTGAACCAGTTCGAACGGCTATCCCAAGAGACGGCGCGCTCCGAAATATTGTGCTGGCGCCTCGGCGCTACGCCTGTCTGGAAGGCAGGCTGATGCAACATCTGCCAACCCGTCTTGCCCTGCCGATCAAGTGCATCGTTGCTGCTGATGGAAGTTTGCTTGCTGCCGATTCGGCTGTGCGCAGGCTGCATTTCGGCAATAACGGTGTTGAGGGCGGCGTTTTGGCTGTGCCGGGATTGCTCGAACTTGCGTCATTGTGCTGGCGCATCGGACTTCGCTTGGAACGCACCGTCTACATTGCGGACAAGGATCACGATCTTGAACTTTGGGTAGAAGCCGAGAAACAGGAAAAGGCGGTGCATCTGTCAATCACTGGATGGCACGAGCGCGTCGCAACCTACCGCCCGACATTGCCCTTACCCCAAGCGACGACGCATTTTGAATACCGAAGCGCGCTGCCTTCCATGCACGTCAATCGCAGCGGTATCATCTTGCAGGCTTCGGAATCGCTTGCGGACATATTGGGCTGTTCAGCGATTGCGGAGCAGTTTGACGATCATTTTTCGATCGTCGGTTACAGCGAGGGCCTGATTTCCCTGCTTCAGCAAGAGGCCGAAATTCCGAACCGTATCGGGATTCAACACTTGTCTTCCAGCCGTGAGTGTTTTGCGCTTGTCGATATTATCCGTCTGGAAACGGAAGCAGTTGCAGGAGCCCGTCTGGTATTCCTGCTTAATGATGTCGCTCGGGCAGAAGCAGGTGCTGCGGAGGCGACGGCCCTGCCATCGCATTCGGGCATGGGGCTGGGGCGCCACTTCGCATCCGCTGTGCGGCAGCCGCTCGGTCGGATACTTGCCAACGCCGAAACCATTGGCTCTGAACTCAACGGACCGATCCTTGAGCAATATTCGAGTTATGCGAAGGATATCGCTTTGGCAGCGCGACATCTGTCGGAACTGGTGGGGGATCTTGAAGACCTTGATGCAATCGACAAACCCGATTTCAAGGTCGCAAAGGAGCCGGTCGAACTGGGTGACATAGCGCAGCGTGTCGCGGGCTTGTTGGCCCTGAAGGCTGCAGATCACCAGATCGAGCTTGTCGTTCCCGATCGAGAAACCAAAGGACATGTTATCGGCGAATTTCGACGGGTGCTGCAGATTGCCCTCAACCTGGTAGGCAATGCCATCCGCTATTCACCCGGCGGGAGCAAGGTCAGGATCGAAGTCGATCCCGCAGGGCCATCGATATCGGTAATCGACGAAGGGCCCGGAATTCCAGTGGAAGACCGCGAGAGGATTTTCACCAAATTCGAGCGACTGGGCCGCTTCGGTGACGGAGGCAGCGGACTTGGTCTTTACATTTCGCGCAAGCTGGCCCGGGCTATGGGCGGTGAGCTAAGTATCGGTGCAGGCGAGGGCGGCGGCGCGAATTTTACGCTCCGCCTGCCTCCGGCCCATCCTCAGTACAATTAGCGCTTTTCAACCGGCAGGTAAGTACGAGCTGTCGGACCAGTGTAAAGCTGGCGCGGACGGCCGATTTTCTGGCCGGGATCCGAAATCATTTCATTCCACTGTGCGACCCAGCCAACGGTGCGGGCAAGCGCGAACAGCACGGTGAACATCGTGGTCGGGAAACCAATCGCCGAAAGAATGATGCCCGAATAGAAATCGACGTTCGGGAACAGCTTCTTTTCGATGAAATAGGGATCGTTCAGTGCCATTTCTTCAAGCTGCATTGCGACTTCGAAGATTGGGTCGTTGACCTTCAGCGCTGCGAGAACTTCGCGCACCGTCTTCTGCATCACCGTCGCGCGCGGATCATAATTTTTATACACGCGGTGGCCAAAGCCCATCAGGCGGAACGGATCATTCTTGTCCTTGGCGCGGGCGATATAGTGCGGAATCTTGTCGGGCGTACCGATTTCGCGCAGCATATTGAGCGCGGCTTCGTTGGCACCGCCATGCGCCGGGCCCCAAAGGCAGGCGATACCGGCTGCGATGCAGGCAAAGGGATTGGCGCCCGACGAACCGGCAAGGCGAACTGTCGAGGTTGACGCGTTCTGCTCATGGTCGGCATGCAGGATGAAAATACGGTCCAGTGCCTTCTCTACTGCGGGAATAACTTCATATTCCTCGGCAGGAACACCAAAGGTCATGCGCAGGAAGTTGCCTGTGTAAGACAGCTTGTTGTCCGGATAGATGAACGGCTGACCAACCGAATATTTGTAAGCCATCGCAGCAATGGTCGGCATTTTCGCGATCAGTCGGTGGCTGGCGATCTTGCGCTGTACCGGATCGGCGATATCGGTTGAGTCATGGTAGAAGGCGGAGAGCGCACCGACCACGCCGCACATGATTGCCATCGGGTGCGCGTCACGGCGGAAACCGCGGTAAAAGGTCGAAAGCTGCTCATGCAGCATCGTGTGACGAGAGATTGTGTAGCTGAAGTCGCTAAGTTCCTGCTTCGATGGCAGTTCGCCGTTGAGCAGCAGGTAAGAGACTTCCATGAAGCTGGACTGCTCCGACAGTTCCTCGATCGAGTAGCCGCGGTGCAGCAACACACCCTGATCGCCGTCGATATAGGTCAATTGCGATTCACAGCTTGCCGTTGAGGTGAAGCCGGGGTCGAAGGTGAAGCAATCGGTCTGGCCGTATAATTTGCGGATATCCAGAACATCCGGACCCACAGTCCCCGATATGACGGGCAGTTCGACCTGCTGGTCACCCAAGTTTAGAGTCGCAACCTTATTAGTCATTTGCGTTCCATTCACTCATTTGGCCGGGGAAAGCCGATTCTGTAAAACTCGTGCAAAACTGCCAAAATATCTTTCTTTTTTATGGCTTTGGCAGCCGTGCCCGAGGCGGGAGACGAAAATGGCGACACGGATCGAGTGCAGCTCGCCCATGCCCCCTGTCGGCGCCTCATTGCGCAGTTTTCGCGGGCGCGTCAAGGGCGTCAGATTCGGCTTGTTCAAGCCTGAATTTGAAGGATAAAGAAGCGGGTGGTGGCGTAATGGCAGATGATTGGCCACATAAATGCTCGCCGCTGATATTTATCCCTCAACCCATGCGTCCGCCCATACGGTCGATGAAGAGACGCACCGCTTTCAGTTGCTGGAAAACTGGCTGGAGCAAGAACGGGAAGCGTTGCCATTGTTTGTCCCGGTTGCGTTGGGCTGCGGCATCGCATTCTGGCAAATTTACGGAACATCAATTTGGTTGGCACTTTACGCAGCCTGCATGGGTATTGCTCTCTGCGGATTTGCACTGAAAAATACGCTGCGCATGGCGCGGATATTGATTCTGGGATCGATGCTCGTTGCGCTCGGATTCTCTACAATCTCGCTGAAATCGGCGTGGCGAGGCGCCAAGCAGATCGATGCGCCGTGGATTGGAGTCATTCACGGCAGGATAGAAGGCGTTGAGGATGTCTCCGCCCGCGGTCTGCTGCGATACAGCATAGGTGTTGGCGGGAATGGCGACTTGCCTGCCGTCGTCAGGGTGAATGTCGAAAAGGCAGATATGGGTAACCAATTCGCGTCGGGCGACGCCATCTCGGTCAAAGTCCGCCTCATGCCACCGCCGGGGCCGGCACTTCCTGGCGGCTATGACTTTGCCCGAACGGCCTGGTTTGAAGGCATCGGCGCGACAGGTCGGGCGCTGGAGCCGCCCCGGCTGATCGAACGTGCCGCGAAGAGTGGGGATAGCTGGAACAGCGCGCGCAACCGGCTGTCGGCAAAAATTCAGAAAGCCCTTGGCGCAGAGACCGGACCGATTGGCAGCGCGCTGCTCGTCGGTGCGCGCGGGGCCATTGATGAGAGCGATGCGGAAGCGCTGCGAAACTCGGGAATGGCGCACTTGCTGTCGGTCAGCGGACTGCACGTGACCGCGATCGTTGGCGCCAGCTTTGTGCTGGCTGCCGCATTGCTTTCCCTATGGCCCTGGTTCGCGCTGCGCGTGCGTGTTCCGCTGGTTGCTGCGGGATTTTCCGCGCTGGTCGCAATATTCTACACGCTGCTGACGGGCGCTGAAGTTCCGACGGTTCGCGCCTGTTTTGCAGCGCTGGCGATACTGGCCGCGCTGGCATTGGGCCGTGAAGCATTGTCGTTGCGTCTGCTGGCTGCTGGCGCGACATTTGTCCTCCTGTTCTGGCCCGAAGCGCTGGCAGGGCCCAGTTTCCAGCTCAGTTTTGCTGCCGTGGCAACAATCATTGTGTTGCACGCCAGCCCGTTTGTGCGGGGCCTGACCGCCCGCCGTGAGCAGGCGGTGGTGATGCGGTGGTTGCGCGGTTTGGCAATGCTTCTGATTACCGGGCTGGCCATCGAACTGGTTTTGGCACCTATTGCGCTGTTCCACTTTCACAAGAGCGGACTTTATGGCGCGTTGGCCAACATCGTTGCCATACCGTTGACCACCTTCGTCATCATGCCTGCCGAGCTTTTGGGACTGTTCGCCGACCTTGTGTATTCGGGTTGGGGCGCGCCATTCTGGTGGCTTGCCGCAAAAGGTATCGGCAGCATAATCTGGATTGCGCATGCGGTAAGTTCTGCCCCCGGAGCAGTAGCCTATCTGCCTGAAATGCCGGTATGGGCCTTTGGAACAACGATATTGTCAGCGTTCGTTGTCGCAGCATTCCGCACGAAATGGCGATGGGTGGCAATGTTGCCGTTGATGGCAGCAACATTTGCCATGCTGTCCGCACCGCGGCCCGATATGCTTCTGACAGGAGACGGGCAACATCTGGCTGTTATTTACGATGGCGGCAAACTCGCCCTGTTGCGTTCACGCGCAGGCGACTATTCCCGAACCATTCTGGGGGAGACAGCGGCGGTTGGCGAGCAGGCGGTCGATCTGGATGACATGCCGGGCGCCATTTGCAATCCGGATGCCTGCGCCTTCGTGTTGCAAAAGGACGGGCGCAATTGGAGCATCCTTGCCTTGCGCTCAAACCATATGATTCCGGCAATGGAGCTATCGGCCGCCTGCAGGCGGGCCGATATTGTTTTTAGCGCGCGCAGACTGCCTTGGGGCTGTAAGCCGCGATGGCTGAAAGCGGACAAGGCGCTGCTGGAACGAACCGGCGGTCTGGCATTCTACATGCAGGAGGCGCGCGTAGATACCGTTGCCGAGGACAACGCCCATCACCCCTGGTCAATCTATTCGGACGAGCGGCTTCGTTTGCTGGCAGACAGAAGGGCAAAAGAAAAAGCGGCGAGAAAGGCCCCGCCGCTTTTGAAAAATGATATGCCGAAACCTCAATGATAGCGACGAAGCAATCCGGCGAGCCGTCCCTGCACTTCAACCTCGTTCGCGTCATAATATTGCGGGTCATAGCTGCTGTTCGCGGGATCGAGCCGGATGCGCCCATTTTCGCGGCGGAGGTATTTGAGCGTCGCCTCTTCACCGCGCACCAGCGCCACAACGATTTCGCCATCGCGCGCCGTCTGCGTCTTGCGGATCAGGGCGTAGTCGCCATCGAGAATGCCGGCCTCGACCATTGAATCTCCCGATACTTCGAGCGCATAATGCTCACCCGAACCCAGCAGCGCCAAGGGCACCGATAGCGAGTTCTGGCCTTCCAGTGCCTCGATCGGAACGCCTGCCGCGATCTTGCCATGCAGGGGGATTTCGATGACGTCATTGGCAGCGACCGGCAAAGTCTTTTGCGGGGCAGGGCGATGTTCGCTGATGCTGACCACCTTGTTGTTGACGGCTTCATCCTTCGAAAGACCGCGAGCCGAACCGCCATCGGGCATCTTGACCACTTCGAGCGCGCGGGCACGGTTGGCGAGGCGACGGAGAAAACCGCGTTCTTCCAAGGCGCCGATCAGGCGGTGGACGCCCGATTTGCTCTTGAGATCGAGCGCTTCTTTCATTTCCTCGAAAGATGGAGAAATACCTGTCGCTTCGAGGCGTTCGTGGATGAACATCAGGAGCGAGTGCTGCTTGGCGGTCAACATGGTTTGTTCCAATGCTGTTGAACAGATGTGGAACGATTAGGAAACAAATAGGGTGGTTGTCAAGAGGCCGTCATTCAGAAGAATTCTAGCTATGTAACGGGTAGTAGGGCACTTCACCGTGGGCAGGAGTGAATCCGACATCGGCAGGGCGTATTATCAAGGCATTAGCGCTCGAGAGCGCAGCCAGCATGGCACTGTCGTTGACGCCCACGGGTGTCAAAACGCCATCGACAAGCCTTGCGCGCAGATGGTCGGTTCGCGGCCCATTGGGCGGCAGATCCACGCCTGTTTTCGCGGTGAGTCGCTGCGGCAACGGGTCTGCCGCACCGGACAGATGCGCGATCAGCGGGCGCAGATAGAGCATGGCGGTGACAAAGGCCGAAACCGGATTGCCGGGCAGGCCGAGCGCCACCGCGTCGCCCAGACGGCCCGCAATCACGGGTTTTCCGGGGCGCATCGCGATTTTCCAGAAAACGATTTCGCCCCCAGCGGCCTTCAGGGCAGGCACGATCAGGTCGTGATCGCCAACCGACGCGCCGCCGGTGGTGACGATGATGTCATGTCCGGACAATGCCGCAAACTGTGCCGTCAGCGCCTCCAGATTATCCGCTACTGCCGGAAACTCGTTCAATTCCACCGGAAGCCCGCGCAGCATCGCGGCCAGCATCACGCCGTTGGAGGCCGGAATCTGGTCCTCGGCACAGGCCTGCCCGGGGGCAACCAGCTCATCGCCGGTCGAAACCAGCGCCACCTTCAGCCGCCGCCGAACCGCCAGTTCGCCATGGCCTGCCATCGCCGCGAGCGCGATATGCCGTGCGTGCAGCTCGGCCCCCTTCGGAACGACGACCGTGCCTTGCCGGAAATCCCCGCCCGCTTCTCGCACATTCTGCCCGGCCTTTTTGGGGGCATCGCCGGTCAGCGTGACGATATCGCCATCGCGCGCGACATTTTCCTGGATGATGACGGTATCGGCGCCTTCGGGAACAAGCGCACCGGTGAAGATGCGCACGGCCTGCCCGGCACCGACAACACCGGCAAAGCGGCGGCCCGCCGCGCTTTCACCGATCAGATTCCACGGCCCGGCGCCATCGGCGTGGCGGATGGCATAGCCATCCATCGCTGAAAGATCGCGGGCCGGTTGCGTGCGCAGCGCCACTATGTCCGCCGCTGCCCAGCGCCCAGCCGCGTCGGCAAGCGGAACGGTTTCCACCGCGACCGGTTCCTTCAGCGCGAAAATCCGCGCCTGCGCTTCCTCGACGCTGATCATGCGGCGCTCCAGTCGCCCGATTTGCCGCCGCTCTTGGAAAGCAGCCGCACACCTGAAATTACCATGCCCTTGTCGACGGCCTTCGCCATATCATAGATGGTGAGCAGCGCGACTGAGGCGGCGGTCAACGCCTCCATCTCGACCCCTGTCTGCCCGGAGAGGCGGGCGAGGGCGGTGACGCGGATGCCGCCCGCTTCAAAATCGAAATCCACTGCAACCTTGGAGAGTGCGAGCGGATGGCAGAGCGGGATGAGATCGCTGGTCCTTTTTGCCGCCATGATGCCCGCAATCCGTGCGGTGGCGAGGACATCGCCCTTCTTTACCGCACCTTCGCGGATCGCCGCCAGCGCCTCTGCAGACATGACGATGTGCCCTTCGGCAACGGCTTCGCGGATGGTGGCATTTTTGGCGGAAATATCGACCATCGCGGCGTTGCCCGCTTCGTCGAGGTGGGAGAGTTTGGTCATGTCAGTGCTAATGCCTCGGGCGGGGTCTGGAGTCGAGATATTGTGCAATTCAGGTTCACCCGAGGCCGCGAAGATGGCAGCTTAAATTTGCGCTTTGCGCATTTACCCCTGCACGGCGTCAAGTTTGACCTGTGCTTAAGATAGAAATCGGCTTTTTCCGAAAATCGCTGCCATCTTCGTGGCTTCGTGTGAAACAAATATAGCGAAGGCGAGGGGGGGGGGGAACTCGTGATTATGTCACCCGAAGCACCGAAGCACCGAAGAACCAAAGACGCTGGCGTCAGCCAGCATGGTCATTTGCTACGGCAAGGCTTTGGATGAACAATTTATCAAAACTGCGCTTCGCGCGAATCGCGTCCCCTTCGGTTCTTCGGTGCTTCGGGTGACATCCTTATCGCAGCAAAAAACTAAGCCCCGGTCAGCAACGCCTTTGTAGCCGCCTCGACATCGGCTTGACGCATCAGGCTTTCGCCCACCAGAAAGGTCCACACCCCGCTCTGCGCCATCCGCAGGCAATCGGCGTGGCTGACAATGCCGCTTTCGCATACCAGTAAGACCTCGTCGGGAACCATCCCCGCCAACCTTTCGGTAGTGCCAAGATCGACCTCGAACGTCTTGAGGTTGCGGTTGTTCACCCCGATCAGCCGCGTTTGAAGGCGGGTCAGCGCGCGTTCCATTTCCGCCTCGTCATGCACCTCGACCAGCACGTCGAGGCTGTGCTCGCGTGCAGCCGCCTCGATCTCCGCCATTTCGGCATCTTCCAGCGCGGCGACGATGATCAGGATCGCATCCGCCCCCATCGCCCGCGCTTCCGCGCATTGCCAGGGATCGACCATGAAATCCTTGCGGATCACCGGCAGGTCGCACGCCGCGCGCGCGGCGATCAGAAAATCCTCATGCCCCTGAAAATAAGGCGCATCGGTCAGCACCGAAAGGCAGGCGGCACCCCCGGCCTGATAGGCGCGGGCATGGGCGGGCGGATTGAAATCGGCGCGGATCAGGCCCTTCGACGGGCTTGCCTTCTTGATCTCTGCGATCAGCGCAAAGCCGGTTTCAGCCTTGGCGCGCAGTGCCGCCTCAAACCCGCGCACAGACGTCGGGGCGGGCCAGTGAGAAAGGCCCAGCGGTTTGCGTTGCGCAACTTCGGTGCGCTTGGTCACGCAGATTTCGGTGAGTTTGTCGGCCATCAGAAATTCACCCAGCAATCGAGCAAGGCCTTGGCCAGCCCCTTGTCTATGGCTTCGGCGGCTTCCTCGACGCCCGAGCGCCAATCCTGCGCATGGCCCGCGATCATCAAAGCGGCGGCGCTGTTGAGGAGGACGGCATCGCGATAGGCGCGGTCCTGTTCGCTTTCCTGCGCGCCCGCAAGCAGGCGGCGCAGGGCGTTGGCGTTGTACTGGGCGTCTCCGCCCTTCAAGGCTTGGGGGGCGTGGTGGGGGAGGCCTGCGGTTTCGGGGGTTATTCTTAGCACCTTCTCAAAACCGTTCGTGTCGAGCGAAGTCGAGACACCCCAAGGCAGGGCACTACCGATAGGCATCTCGACTTCGCTCGATGCGAACGGGGAATTATCTGGAACGCGCGTCCCAATCCGCACAACCGAACTTGGCCCCGATATCGACAGTTCATCCAGCGGCTCATCGCCTGCAACCAGCATCGCATCTTCATAGCCGAGCAGTTCGAGCGCGCCTGCATATACGCCCAGGAAATCGGGGCGGGCGACGCCGATCAGCTGGCGTTTGACCCCCGCCGGATTGCAGGCGGGGCCGCAGAGGTTGAAGATGGTGCGCCGCCCGATGTCCTTGCGGATCGGGGCGAGGCGGCCGAGGGCCGGGTGATATTTCTGCGCAAAGAGGAAGGCGATGCCAAGGTCGGCGAGTGTCGCCTCCGCCGTTTGCGCCGCGCGGTCGAGATTGAGGCCCAACGCCTCGAGCGTATCGGCGCCGCCTGCCTTGCTCGATGCCGCGCGGTTGCCATGTTTGGCGACAGGCACCTCGCACGCAGCGACCACGATGGCGACCGCAGTCGAGACGTTGAGGCTGTGCGCGCCATCTCCGCCCGTGCCGCAGACGTCGATCGCCCCTTCAGGCGCGGCCACGCGGATCATGCGCGCACGCATCGCGCGGATCGCACCGGCGATTTCCTCTGAGGTTTCGTCGCGTTCGGCCATTTCGATCAAGGTGGCCTTGATCTCGGCGTCCGGCATTTCGCCGTCGAACATCCGGCTGAACAGGGCTTCGGATTGGGCGAGGGTAAGGGTCACACCCGCTCCTTCGGCGTCATCCCGGCCAGCACCATGAAATTCGCCAGCATGGCATGGCCATGCTCGGTGGCGATGCTTTCGGGGTGGAACTGCACGCCGTGGATGGGGAGGTCGCAGTGGCGGAAGCCCATTACATGGCCATCATCGCTGGTGGCGTTGACGACGAGGCTGTCGGGAATGTCCTCGACGATCAGCGAGTGATAACGTGTCGCGGTGAAGGGCGAGGGGAGGCCTGCAAACAGCCCGCTCCTGTCATGGCTGACGGGTGACGTCTTACCGTGCATCAACCCGCCGCGCACCACCTTGCCGCCGAAATGCTGGCCGATGGTCTGGTGGCCCAGACATACACCGAGCAGCGGCTTTTTCGCCTCGGCACAGGCGGCGACCATATCGAGGCAGATGCCCGCCTCATTGGGCGTGCACGGGCCGGGGGAAAGCAGAAAGGCTTGCGCGCCGCTCGACAGTGCCTGAACGGCGGAAATGGCATCGTTGCGCACTACTTTCACCTCGGCACCCAGTTCCTGCAGATAATGCACCAGGTTGAAGGTGAAGCTGTCATAATTGTCGATGACGAGGATGCGGTTATTGCTCATTGCCCGAACCCTGCCTCTCCGGCGACGCGGACGGCTTCGCGCGCGGCGGCCATCAGCGCGCTTGCCTTGGCCTCGCATTCGCGCTGCTCATAATCGGGGTTGCTGTCGGCGACGATGCCTGCGCCTGCCTGCACATGCAGCATCCCGTCCTTGACTATACCGGTGCGCAGCACGATGCAGCTGTCCATATTGCCATCGGGGCTGAAATAGCCGACGCCGCCGGCATAAGCACCGCGGGTTTCGGGTTCGAGTTCGGCGATGATCTCGCAGGCGCGGACCTTGGGTGCGCCGCTGACCGTGCCTGCGGGGAAGCCTGCGAACAGCGCGTCGAGTGCGTCCTTGCCCTTGGCGAGGCGACCAACAACGTTCGAGACGATGTGCATCACATGGCTGTAAAATTCGACCATATAGCTGTCGGTTACGGTGACGCTGCCACCCTCGGTCACGCGGCCGACATCGTTACGACCGAGATCGAGCAGCATCAGATGTTCGGCGCGTTCCTTGGGATCGGCGAGCAGGCTGTCGCGGTTTTCTGAATCCTCCAGCGCGGTCTTGCCGCGTGGGCGGGTGCCCGCAATCGGGCGGATGGTCACTTCGCCATCGCGCACGCGAACCAGGATTTCGGGGCTGGAGCCGATGAGGGCAAAGCCAGGCATGTCGAGGAAGTAGAGGAAAGGCGAGGGATTGATCCGCCGCAGCGCGCGGTAGAGATCGACCGGGGGCAGGGTGAAGGGTAGCGAGAAACGCTGCGCGAGCACGACCTGGAAGATATCACCTGCCGCGATATAGTCCTTCGCCTTCAATACCATTTTTTCATATTGGCCGGGGGTGAGTGCGGGTGTTGGAACCCCCTCCTCTTCAGGGGAGGGGTAGTGAGACTTGGCAACTTGTTGCCTAGTCGCAGCGGGGTGGGGAGACGCCGTCAAAGCTTGTGCCTGGCCGACAGGCCCCACCCCAACCCCTCCCCTGAAGGGGAGGGGCTTGGAGAGCTTTGCGGCGACCGCATCGATCCGGTCATAGGCTGCCTCGATCAACCGGTCGGGATCGCCGCCTTCGGGCCAGATGGGGGCGGCGATGTAGAGCCGGTCGGTGAGCCGGTCGAACACCAGCACCACTGTAGGCCGCACGAACATCATGTCGGGCACGCCGATGGGGTTGGCGGGCGGGCGCGGCAGTTTTTCAACCAGCCCTATCGTTTCGTATCCGAAATGGCCGACAAGGCAGGCAAAGGCCGCAGGCAGCCCTTCTGGCATATCGATGCGGCAGGTTTCGACCAGCTTCCGCAAGGATGCAAGCGCAGCTTCGCCGGTCGGCGCAAAGGCCGTCCGGTCGGTCTGCCAGTTGCGGTTGATTTCGGCGGCGTCGCCCTCGGCGCGGAAAACAAGGTCCGGGGCAAGGCCGATCAGGCTGTACCGCCCGCGCACCGCCCCGCCTTCGACCGATTCAGGATGAAATCACCGCGCCCCGCCTCAAACAGCTTGAGTGCGGCGGAAACGGGGGTTTCGGTGTCGGCAATCAGATCGCGCCACACGATCGCGGACTGGCCAGCGGCCAATTGGGCGCGTGCGACATCGGCAGGGCGGGTAGAGCTGGTGTCGTTCATACCCGTCTGCAATGCCCTACTGTGCCGCGTCCTGATTGGTCAGGCGACGACGGATATCCTTGATGGCGCTGTCATTCTTGCTGACGCCTACTTCGGCGCGCGCGGCATTGATCAGCTGCGCGGCATATTCCTGCTGCAACAGGCCCAGCATTTCCTGACGGCGTGCGGCAACCAATTCGGCATTCTTGCTCGCATCACCCTTGATAACCTCGTTGAGATGCACGACAAACCAACCTTGGCTGCGACCGGCATCGAGCGTTTTGGACGTGCCCTTCTTCATGGCGAACATCATCGCGAGCGGCGGCGGCATTTGTTGCCCTTCGCGGTTGAGATCCATCCGGCTTCCCGACACGCTTTCGACGGCGGGCAATTTGGTGCCGACAGTCGCCATGGCATCGGCAAGCGATTTGCCGCCAAGCACCGCGCGCTGCACCTGATCGGCAACGGCCTTTGCCTTCTTCGAGCCTTCGGCGAGGGCCCATTGCTGGACAACGATGTCGCGCACCTCAGCGAGCGGCGGAGGCGCGGCCTCCTCAAAATCGGCGACCGAAACAATCGCGAATTTTTCACCCGGAACGATCTCGATCAACTGCGCCTCGCCATCGCTTTCCATTTCGAAGGCGGTGGGCAGGATGCGCTGCATTTCCGCGATGGGCTTGTAAGCGGGCGACGCCGGGTTCTGACCGTTGGCGAAAAGCTTTGGCGTGGTTTCGACCTTCAGACCATTGGCTTTCGCCATATCCGCGATGGTCGCGCCGCCCGCCAGTTCGTCCTCGATTTCGGAGGTGAGGTCGGAGAGCAGTTCCGTCTTCTTCTGCGTTGCAATCGTCTTGGCAATTTCGGCGCTGACAGAGGCGAGCGGACGCGCAGCGATCTGGTTCACCGCATCCACCTTGACCACATACCAGCCCAGCCCGCCGCGGGTCGGAGTGGCAGTGTTTCCGGCTGCAGTCGCAAATACCGCGTCTGCAACAGCCTTTGAAGCCGCGGAGGTAAGTGCCTCGCGGGACATGCCCTTGTTGCTGGTGGCGCTGAGGCCCAGCTCGCCTGCAACGGCGACCATCGACTGGCCTGCATTCAGCTTGGCCAATGCCGCCTTGGCCGCAGCTTCGGTCGGGAAAACCAACTGGCTGAGGTCACGGGTCTGCGATGCCGCATATTGTTTGGCATTGGCCTTGTAATAATCGGCAATTTCCTGCGCCGTCGCATCGGCCTTTGAATCGACAATCGAGGCATCGAAAATCGCGTAACCGATCGCGCGCTTTTCGGGGATGGTGAAGCGCGCGGAATTGGCGCGGTAATAAGCCTGCAATTGGGCGTCGGTCGGTGCAGCAGTCGGCAGAAATGCCTGCGACGGCACCAGAGCGACAGTGCCCGCACGCTTTTCCAGTAGCAGCGAGGCATAAGGCAGGACGAGGCTGTTGGGGGCGGGAGCGCCGACGCCAGCGATGGGAAGCATCTGCTGCGCGTACAGATTCTGCGTGAAATCGTCGCGGATCATCTGCTCTGTAAGATCGAGGCCTTGCAGAAATGCCTGGAAGGCCTGCTGGCTGAACTTGCCGTCAGGGCCATTTACGTTGGGCAGTTTGCGAAGTTCGGAATCGACCAGACGCTTGCTCACCGCAATGCCATGCTCTTCGCCAAAGGCAGAAAGCGCATAACGATTGATCAGCCGGTCGAGCGTGCCGTCAAGCCCGCCGCTTTCGACAAATTTCGCCATGTCCAGCGTGGGATTGTCGCGGCGTTCGGCGCGCAGGCTGTTGTCGAGCAGATCCTGAAACTCGCCCAGACCGATCTTCTTGCTGCCCACCTTGGCGACATGGCCCTGGCCCAATCCGCCAAAGCTGCCGGAGCCTGTGACATCGCCGAGTGCAAAGGCAAAACCGACCAGCACGACAAAGGCGAGGGCAAAAGCAGCGCCCCAGCGAGAACCCAAAAGCTTGCGGATAAAACTGATCATGTCTGTCCTGAAAAAAACTATGGCTATGCGCAATTGGCGCCCGCTTTAGGCGGCAGTGCGCAGGCAATCAAGCGCGAAGGCCATTTGGATTTGTGGCGCTGATTTGCTAGCGGGCCGAATCGAAATTAACCCTTTATCCAGACCGGCAGAGGAACACAGGATGCGCAAGCTGATCGCAGGCAATTGGAAAATGAACGGGCTGCTCGCCGAATTGGAGGATGTTGCAGCAATCAGCGAGGCGGTGGCAGCCCATCCGTCGGTCGATACGGCATTGTGCATTCCGGCAACGCTGATCCGCCCGGCGGCAGGGCGTTTTGCAGACATGGCGATTGGCGGTCAGGACTGCCACATGGCCGTTTCAGGCGCGCATACTGGGTGCGTTTCGGCAGAAATGCTGGCAGACGCCGGGGCTAAGCTGACCATTGTTGGCCATAGCGAACGCCGCGCTGCGCAAGGTGAGAGCGATGCCGATATTCGCGGCAAGGCATTGGCCGCCAGGCGGGCAGGGATAGCGGCTATTGTTTGCGTCGGCGAGACCGAAGCGGAACGCGATGCGGGGCAAGCGGAAGCAGTGGTGCTACATCAACTGACAGGTTCGTTAACCGATGATGCGACAGGCGACTGGCTGTCGGTTGCTTATGAACCGGTTTGGGCGATCGGCACCGGTCGCATCCCGTCCGTCGAAGATGTCGCAGCGATGCACGCGGCGATCCGCGCCGCGCTGGTCGCCCGCTTCGGAGCCGGAGGCGCTGATATTCGCATTCTTTACGGCGGATCGATGAATGGCGAAAATGCCGCCAGCCTGCTCGCAATCCCCAATGTCGATGGCGGCCTCATTGGTGGCGCGAGCCTGAAAGCCGAAAAATTCCTGCCGATTGTGGCCGCTGCTGCATCTGCTTGAGCGATAACATTTGAAAAGAATGGCAGCCCTCCCTATGTGGGCGGCATTCCGGCCATGCGGCCACACAGATTAATCGGACAGACTAATGGGCCTCTTTCACTTCCTCCTCGTCGTTTTCGCCGTTGTTGCGGCTGCGCTGGTTGGTGTCATTCTGATGCAGCGTTCGGAAGGTGGCGGTTTGGGAATGGGTGGCAGCCCCTCCGGCCTCATGTCCGCACGCGGCGCGGGTGACTTCCTGACGCGGACCACGGCTATCCTTGCCACGCTATTCGTGATTCTGGCCATCGCGATGGCGTTCGTTTCAGCGAAGCGTGGCGCTCCCGCAGGCGTCGATGAAACACTTGAACGTGCAGCCCCGGCTGCCCAGCAACAAGCCGATCCGGATGCCGCGCCCGCTGAAGCCCCAGCTGCAGACAAGGCGGCACCCGCCGCTCCGGCGAGCGAAGTTCCACTCGACAAATAATCGCGACAACCGGACGCCCGGGCGCGGCATGCGCTTTGGCATCCACAATTATTTTGTTCCGGCGGGCATTCGCCCCTTGCCGAATCCCTGAAACTTGTCTTAGGCCTTTCCTCCCATGGCGCGGTACATTTTCATCACCGGCGGCGTGGTCTCCTCGCTTGGCAAAGGTCTTATGGCAGCTTCTCTGGCTGCCCTTTTGCAGGCGCGTGGCTACAAGGTCCGCATTCGTAAATTCGATCCCTATCTCAATGTCGATCCGGGCACGATGTCACCCTATCAGCATGGCGAAGTCTATGTGACCGACGACGGAGCAGAGACTGACCTTGATCTTGGCCATTATGAACGCTTCACCGGCGTTTCGGCCCGGCAATCCGATAATGTTACCTCTGGCCGCATCTATCGCGACATCATCGCGAAGGAACGGCGCGGCGACTATCTGGGTGCGACGGTGCAGGTGATCCCGCACGTCACCAACGAGATAAAGGATTTCGCAAAGGCCGATACCGAAGACCTTGATTTCGTACTCTGCGAAATCGGCGGAACCGTGGGCGACATTGAATCGCTGCCCTTTATCGAGGCGATCCGCCAGTTGCGTAACGAACTGGGGCGCGAACAGACGGTATTCGTCCATGTGACACTGGTTCCCTATATCGCGGCTGCGGGTGAACTGAAAACCAAGCCGACGCAGCACAGCGTCAAGGAACTGACCGCGCTGGGCGTGCAGCCCGATATCCTGCTGTGCCGTTGCGAACATCCGCTGCCCGAAGGCGAACGGGCCAAGATTGCGGCCTTCTGCAACGTGCGCAAGGAGGCCGTCATTCCGGCACGCGATGCCAAGTCGATCTATGCCGTGCCGCTGCAATATCACGCTGAAGGGCTGGACTACGAAGTGCTGCGCGCCTTTGGCATCACGCCGGGCGTCGCCCCCGACCTGCGCCGTTGGGAAGACATTCTTGACCGCCAGCAAAACCCCGAAGGCGAAGTGACGATTGGCGTTGTCGGCAAATATGTCGGGCTGGCTGACGCTTACAAATCACTGAATGAAGCGCTCGCGCATGGTGGCTTTGCAAACCGGGTGAAAGTCAACATCAACTGGATCGATGCAGAACTGTTCGAAAAGGATGACAGCGACATTGCCGCCGCTCTGGAGCCAATGCACGCTATCCTTGTTCCCGGCGGGTTCGGGGAGCGTGGTTCCGAAGGCAAAATCGCTGCGGTCCGTTTCGCCCGTGAGCGCAAGGTGCCGTTTTTCGGCATCTGTCTGGGGATGCAGATGGCCTGCATCGAAGGTGCGCGGAATACAGCGGGGATCGAAATGGCTTCCAGCACCGAATTTGGCCCGACTGATGAGCCGGTTGTCGGCATCATCACCGAATGGATGACCGAAGAAGGCTTGCAAAAGCGTGAAGCTGGCGGCGATCTGGGTGGCACGATGCGCCTGGGCGCTTATGAGGCGCAGCTTTCTGGGAACAGCCTTGTTGCAGGCGTATATGGCTCGACCGACATTTCCGAGCGCCACCGGCACCGTTATGAAGTCAATGGGGCCTATAAGGATCCGCTCGAAAAAGGCGGCTTGATGTTCTCAGGGATGTCGCCCGATGGCCTCTTGCCGGAAATTGTCGAGCGGCCCGACCATCCCTGGTTCATCGGCGTGCAATTCCACCCCGAACTGAAATCCAAACCCTTCGATCCGCACCCGCTGTTTGCCAGCTTTATTGCGGCAGCTGTGGAGCAGAGCCGGTTGGTGTAGTTTCTCCCCTCCCGCTTGCGGGAGGGGAGAATGTTAATCAAGCAGCCTTGCCGCCCTTTTTCTTCGTTTCGTCATGTTCGATGACCGTCGGCGTCGCACCACCGATCAATACTTTGCGCGGCTTCAACTCTTCGGGAACCTGACGCTCAAGCTGGACGATCAGAAGGCCATCGGCGAGGTCGGCCCCCTTCACAAACACATGGTCCGCGAGTTGGAAGCGGCGTTCGAAATTGCGGTTGGCGATGCCAAGATGCAGGAAGTCGCGATTGTCATTGCCATCGACCTTCTTCTGGCCGGAAACGACAAGCAGGTTCTGCTGTGCGGTGATATCGATCTCGTCGGGCTTGAAGCCGGCGACGGCGATCGTCACGACATATTCGGTTTCCGATGTGCGCTCGATGTTGAACGGGGGGTAGTTGTCGCCCTGTGTTGCCTGACGTGTGTTTTCGAGCAGATCGAAAAGACGGTCAAAGCCTACGGTGGTGCGGCGATAGGGGGTGAAATCAAAACGGTTCATGTCAAATTCTCCTGCTGAGCAATTTGGTTCTGGTGAAAGCCCGCATGCACGGCGCTTTCTTTTTGGTTGAGGGACCGTCTCCGGCTCCCTCATGGTCTAGATGGAATGTGGCAGGCAAAAATCAAGGCCGCCCAATCGAAATTGGACGGCCTGATTGACGAAAACTCGTCGAAGCCCTGCCGCTATGCGTTCTCGCAAGTCGTGCGGGGCTTAATCCCCCTGAACCATGGCCATTCAGCGATGAACCTATTCAGCCCGCGCAAAATGACGCAATCAGGCGCATTCGCAACGATTCTCTGTCTCGGCTGAACGCTTTTTGAAACAGTGTGTCATCGCTGCAACAGAAACGTAATACAGGCTTTGGCTTGCGCGCGGCATTGCTGCACCCTAAAGGCTTGAGCAACAACGCTATGCCGGAACACTGCCCGACATGATCCTCAATCGATATGAACGCATGATCGCTAGGCGCTATGTGCTGCCGGGCAAGGGCGAAGGGTTCATCTTTCTCGTCGCCACGATCAGCCTGATTGCCGTCGCGCTTGGAGTCGCGGCACTCATCATCGTGATGAGCGTGATGAACGGCTTTCGTGCCGAACTGTTCGACAAGATCGTCGGCCTCAACGGACATGCGGTGGTGCAGGGCTATGGCGGGCGGCTGGCGGACTGGCGCGATGTGCTGAAGGAAGTGCGCGCCACGCCGGGCGTCACAGAAGCCTCGCCGCTGATCGAGCAGCCTTTGCTCGCGACCAGCGAGGGACGGGTGGAGGCGATCCTCGCGCGCGGGATGGAGGTCAGCGACATCCTCACCAACCCGACACTCAAGGGCAAGACGCTGGCAGGAGACCTGAGGCTGCTGAAGCCGGGAAGCGAGCGGGTAGCCATCGGTTCACGGCTTGCGCAAAATCTGGGCGCGCGGGTCGGGCAAAGGATTACCGTTATCAACCCCGCAGGCCGAACCACGCCCTTCGGCACCGTTCCGCGTGAGATTTCCTATGAAATTGCAGCGATCTTCGAGGTGGGTGTGTATGATTATGACAAGGCGTTCGTCATCATGCCGATCGAGGATGCGCAAATCCTGATGCTGATGGGCGACCAGATCGGGATGATCGAACTGACCACCACCGATCCGGACAAGGTCAACGAAATCCTCGCGCCGCTGCAGCCCAAAATCGCCGACAAGGCGGTTATCGTCGACTGGAAAAGCATGAACGCCACCTTGTTCGAGGCGCTGGCGATCGAGCGGGTGGCGATGTTCATCGTGCTGTCGATCATCGTGCTGGTGGCGGTGTTCAACATTCTTTCTTCGCTGATCATGCTGGTGCGTGCCAAGACGCGCGACATTGCGATATTGCGCACAATGGGGGCATCGCGGCAATCGCTGCTCAAGATTTTCGTGACCGTCGGATTGCTGATCGGCGCGGCGGGGATGGTGGCGGGGCTGGTCCTCGGTTTCATCTTCCTGTTCTTCCGCCAGTCGATCGTGACGGCGATCCAGTTCGTGACCGGGTTGGAGCTTTGGGATCCCTCGATCCGCTTCCTGACCGAGCTGCCCTCGCGCACCGATCCGTTCGAGGTGTTGGCGATCTGCACATTGGCCCTGTTCTTCAGCTTCCTTGCAACGCTCTACCCTGCTTTCAAGGCGGCGGGCACCGATCCGGTACAGGTGTTGCGCTATGAGTAAGATTGTCGCCGAAATGCGCGATGTGCGGCGCAGCTTCACGCAGGGCGACGTCACCATCGACGTGCTGCGCGGGGCGAACCTTGCAATAGCCGAGGGGGAACTGGTGGCGCTGCTCGGGCCTTCGGGGACGGGCAAGTCGACGCTGTTGCAGGCACTGGGGCTGCTCGAAGGCGGCTTTACCGGATCGATCCTGATCGATGGCGAGGAAATGCGCGATGCCGGGCCGGACAGGGCCACCGTGGTGCGCCGCGAGAAACTGGGTTTCGTCTATCAGTTCCATCACCTGCTGCCAGATTTCGATGCGCTGGAAAATGTCATGCTGCCCCAGCTGATTTCCGGTGCCGAACCGGACGTGGCGGCAGAGCGCGCGACATCGCTGCTTTCCACGCTTGGATTGGGCGAACGATTGGAACACCGCCCGTCGAAGCTGTCCGGAGGAGAGCAACAACGCGTTGCGGTGGCGCGTGCTCTGGCGAACCGCCCGCGCCTCGTGCTGGCGGACGAGCCGACCGGCAATCTGGACGAACATACCGCCGATGTCGTCCTCGGTGAATTTATGGCATTGGTGCGCGGGCAGGGCTCTGCTGCGCTCGTTGCGACGCACAATGAAAGGCTGGCGGCGAAAATGGATCGCGTCGTTCGCTTGCATGACGGGATGCTGGAGGAGAGATGAGATGAACGTGCATGATTTCACGGTCGATATGCCCGGCGGCGGCAAACAGGATATGTCGGAATATAAGGGCAAGGTTCTGTTGCTGGTGAACACTGCCTCGAAATGCGGGTTCACCCCGCAATATAAGGGGCTTGAGGCGCTGCATGAGAAATATGGCGACAAAGGTCTGCTGGTCATGGCCTTCCCCTGCAATCAGTTTGGCGCGCAGGAACCGGGCGATGAGGAAGAAATCAGGAATTTCTGCTCGCTGACCTATGACGTAACTTTCCCGCTGGCCAAGAAGATCGACGTCAATGGCGACAATGCCGATCCGCTCTGGAAGCATTTGAAGGATCAGCAGGCAGGCCTGCTGGGCAGCCGGGGGATCAAGTGGAATTTCACCAAATTCCTTGTTGATCGTGATGGGAAAGTTGTCGGGCGCTATGGCCCGCAGGTTGCGCCTGGGTCGCTGGAAAAGGATATCGAGAAGCTGCTTGGTTAATTGCCGACCTGATCGGTAGCAATTGTCCACAAATTAGCCGCCGCTTTCATTTGCAGAATCGGCGCGGCTGCCCCACTTTGCCGATATGGCCATCGCTCCCTTCGTTCCCCTGCGGTTATTTTCCGCTTACACGATGCTCGAAGGTGCGATTGAGCCCAAGGCCATCGGCAAATATGCCAAGGGGCTCGGTTTTCCCGCTGTTGCGATAACCGACCGGAACGGCTTGTATGGCGTGATGCCGTTCGAAGATGGTTGTCGGGCCGTCGGCGTGCAGCCGATCATGGGCCTGATGCTCGGCTTGCAGCGACCACCCGAATATGCAGGCGGGCAATCGGTGCGCGACTGGATCGCGCTCTATGCGCAGGACGAGCAGGGCTATGAAAATCTCTGCCGCCTGACATCGATGGCGCATCTCGAACATCCCGACGATGCTGAGGCGCAGGTGCGTTTTGCGCAATTGGAAGGCCGCACCGAAGGCCTGATCGCACTGACCGCAGCAGGCGAGGGCGGGCTTGCGCGTCTCTTTGCCGATGGCCAGCTCGACAGCGCAGCGGAATATTGCACCCGGCTGCAAAAACTGTTTCCGGACCGGCTCTATATTGAGCTGGCCCGTCGCGGTGACGCGACCGAGGATGCGGCGGAGGAAGCGCTGATCGCTCTCGCCTATGAGCGCGATTTGCCGCTGGTCGCCACCAATCCGGCCTGTTTTGCCGAACCTGATTTTTACGCTGCGCACGATGCGATGCTCTGTATTTCAGACGGCGAATATGTAGAGAATGAGGAGCGTCGGAAAAGCAGCCCGCATGCCTGGATCAAGACCTGGCAGCAAATGTCAGAACTGTTTGCCGATGTGCCCGAGGCGCTGGCCAACACATTGGTCGTTGCACAGCGTTGCGGCGTCGGCGCGCCAAAGCGCAAACCGATCCTGCCCAGCCTCGCAGGCAACAAAGAGGCCGAGGAGCAGCAACTGCGCGATGATGCGCGCGACGGCTTGATTGCGAGGCTGGACCATGCCGGGATCAATGACGAAGCTGCCCGCAAACCCTATTTCGAGCGGCTCGAATTTGAATGCGATGTCATCTGCTCGATGGGTTTCCCCGGTTACTTCCTGATCGTTGCCGATTTCATCAAATGGGCAAAGTCGCACGATATCGCGGTAGGCCCGGGGCGCGGCTCGGGCGCTGGCTCTGTCGTGGCTTGGGCACTGACCATTACCGATCTCGATCCCTTGCAACTGGGCCTGCTGTTCGAACGCTTCCTCAATCCGGAACGCGTATCGATGCCCGACTTCGATATCGATTTCTGCGAAACCCGCCGTGGCGAGGTTATCCGCTATGTGCAGGAAAAATATGGCGCGGGCCAGGTCGCGCAGATCATCACCTTCGGAAAGCTGAAGGCGCGTGCGGTGCTGCGTGATACCGGGCGCGTGCTGCAGATGAGCTATGGCCAGGTCGACCGGCTGTGCAAGCTAGTGCCGAACCACCCGACCGACCCGTGGGATCTGGAAAAGGCGCTGAGCGGTGTCTCCGAACTGCGCGAGGAATATCGCCGCGATGAGCAGGTGAAGCGGTTGTTCGACCTTGCGATGAAGCTGGAGGGGCTGCCACGGCACAGCTCCACCCACGCCGCAGGCGTAGTGATCGGCGATCGCCCGCTTTCGGAACTGGTGCCGCTCTATCGCGATCCGCGTTCGGATATTCCGGTGACGCAGTTCGACATGAAATTTGTCGAGGCGGCGGGGCTGGTGAAGTTCGACTTTCTGGGCCTGAAGACGCTGTCGGTGCTGCAAAAGGCGGCGCAAATGCTCGCCAAGCGCGGCATCATCGTTGAGTTCGACAAGCTGACGCTGGACGACCCTGCGACCTATGAATTGCTGCAATCGGGCGACACAGTGGGCGTGTTCCAGCTTGAATCCGAAGGCATGCGTCGCACTCTGGCCGCTGTGCGCCCAACCAATTTCGGCGATATTATCGCGCTCGTCTCACTCTACCGCCCCGGCCCGATGGACAATATCCCGATGTTTGGTCGCCGCAAAAATGGCGAGGAACAGATCGAGTATCCGCACCCGCTGCTCGAAGGCATACTTGCAGAAACCTACGGGATTTTCGTCTATCAGGAACAGGTCATGCAGGCCGCGCAGATTCTGGCGGGCTATTCGCTGGGCGGTGCGGACCTTCTCCGCCGCGCGATGGGCAAGAAGATCAAGTCCGAGATGGACGAGCAGCGCGCGATCTTCGTCAAGGGTTGCGCCGAGCATAACCAGATCGAGGCAGCCAAGGCGAACGAGCTGTTCGACTTGATCGACAAATTTGCCGGTTATGGCTTCAACAAGTCGCACGCGGCGGCTTATGCGCTATTGTCCTACCATACCGGCTGGCTGAAACGGCACCACCCGGAGGCCTTTTACGCGGCCTCGATGTGTTTCGACATGCACCAGACCGACAAGCTGGCGGTGTTCGTCGACGATATGCGGCGGATGGGGACGCGCTGCCTGCCGCCATCGATCAACCATAGTGAAGCCGAATATAGCGTTGAGGAATGCGATGCGGGCCTCGCGGTGCGCTATGCACTCGCAGGCCTCAAAAATGTCGGTGAAAAGGCGATGGAGGGCATCGTTGCCGAACGCGAAGCCAACGCGCTTTACCGCGATCTTGACGATTTTGCCAACCGTGCCGATCCGGCGCAGATCAACCGGCGCAGCCTGGAAAATCTTGTCTCAGCAGGGACATTCGACCAATTCGAAACCAACCGGGCGGCGGTTTTTGGCGGAATTGAAATGATCCTTGCCACCGCCCAGTCGGCCCGCGACCAGCGCGAGAGCGGGCAGGGCGGTCTGTTCGGCGGTGACGCATCGGCCGATGCCGGCAGAATGCGACTGCCCACTGCCGAAAAATGGAGCGTTGCCGAAACAATGGAGCATGAACGCGAGGCGTTCGGCTTCTATTTCTCGTCGCACCCCATCTCGCAATTCACCCAGATCGTCGCCAGCCATGGCGCGAAAAGCTATCTGGAAACCATCGATTGCGGCCCGATACCAGAGGGCAGCCGCAAATCGGGAATGATGGCGGCAATGGTGCAGGCGGTGAAATGGCGTGAATCGCGCCGCGGCAAACGTTTCGTGCAGGCCGAATTTTCGGACAGCAGCGGGCAGTTCCAGGCAAGCTGTTTTGACGAAGATGTCTGTGCGAGCCTTGCCGAATGGGCGAAGACCGCCGAATGCCTGCTTCTCACGGTCGAAATGGATCTGCCACCGGGTGAGGAAATCCCGCGCATAGCGATACGCAGCGCCAAGCCGCTCGCGGGTCTGGTATCGAACACGCAATTCAGGATGCTGCTCGATGTAGAGCGCGAAGACGCATTTGCACGCCTCCAGAGCCTGATCCAGCCACTGGGCGGTGGTCGAGGCGAGGTGGTCGTCCGTACATCGGCAGCCAATGGTAAAAGCGCCGATATCGTGCTGGGTCGCAAATTCCGACTTGACGTGGAGCTTGTCGACAAGCTGAAAGACATAGACGGTGTCGGCCATGTCGAAATGGTGCCGGTGAAACCACATTTGATGAGTGTCCGCTAGTCTGCGGGACGCAAGGGGAGAGAGAAATGCTCGGTGGAATGCAGGATTGGGACCTGAGGGTAACGCATCTTATCGACTATGCCGAACGCGAGCATGGCACGCGCGAAATCGTAACGCGCTGGGCCGATGGCAGTATGGAGCGCACCAATTGGGCCGGCGTGGCAAGAGAGGCGCGGCGCATGGCGCAGGCCTTTGTCGCGATGGGGCTGAAACCGGCAGATCGCGTTGCGACCTTTGCGATGAACCATCATCGCCATCTCGCCGCCTGGTATGGCGCGATCGGCTGCGGCGGGGTGATCCACACCGTGAACGTTCGCCTGTTCGATGAAGACCTGATCTACATCATGAACCATGCCGAGGACAAGGTGCTGCTTTATGATGCGCAGTTCCAGCCGATTATCGACCGGCTGAAACCGCACCTGAAAACGGTCGAGCACTATGTCGTTTTCGACAGCCCCCAATATGAGGAACTGATCGCCGGACAGGACGGCAATTTCGACTGGGTTTGGGGCGATGAGCGCGATCCTTGCATGCTCTGCTACACCAGCGGCACAACAGGCAATCCGAAGGGCGTGCTCTATCAGCACCGTTCGACCATGCTCCATGCGCTGGCGGAAGTGGCGCCGATGATTTTCAACCTGGCGACCACTTCGGTGCTGCTTCCGGTCGTGCCGATGTTCCACGCCGCAAGCTGGGGCCTGCCTTTTGCCGGGGCTCTTGCCGGGGTGAAGTTCGTATTTTCGACCACAAACGAAGCGGCGGTGCTGCATGGCCTGATGCTCGACGAAGGCGTGACGCACAGTGCGGGCGTGCCCACCGTCTGGCTTGCGATGTTCCAGCATCTCGACGCCGAAAAGGCGGCAGGGCGGCGCTATGACCTGGGCAAGCTGCAGCTGGTAACCATTGGCGGCACGGCTGCGCCGCGGATGATGATCGAACGGCTGATGGGGCAGGGCGTTCGCGTTGCCCATGCCTGGGGGATGACCGAAACCTCGCCCATCGGTACCATGGGGTCGCCGATACCGGGATGGGAGGAGATGAGCCTCGATGCCCAGATCGACGTCGTGTCGAGGCAGGGCAAGATTCCCTTTGGCGTCGAGCTGCGCGTGATCGACAAGGACGGCAATGTGGCGCCGCGCGACGGCAAGACCGAAGGCGCGCTTCAGGTGCGCGGGCCCTGGGTCATCAAGCGCTATTTCAAGGCCGATGCCGATGCGGTGGATGCCGAGCAATGGTTCGACACCGGCGACGTTTCAGTTATTCATCCCGATGGTTCGATGCAGATCACCGATCGTGTGAAGGACGTCATCAAATCGGGCGGCGAGTGGATCAGTTCGGTCGAGCTTGAAAATGCGGCGGTCGGTTGCCCCGGCGTGGCGCAGGCGGCTGCTATTGGTGTCTATCATCCAAAATGGGATGAGCGTCCGATCATCGTTGCGGTCAAGAAACCCGATGAGGATTCGCTGACCGAAAGCGACGTGATCGACTATCTCAAGGAGCGCATCGCCAAATGGTGGCTGCCCGACGAGGTGCATTTCGTAGACAGCATGCCGATCACCGGCACCGGCAAGATCCAGAAAGCCGAATTGCGCAAGAAGTATAAGGATTACAAGCTGCGGAGCCTTGGCTGATGCCCGGCGAGGCGCATGTCGATCCGACGCGCGCGGCGTTTGATGCGTTCAAGGCATTGCCGCGCGATGTGCCGATCCAGATGCTCAACCTGATCCGCTATCGCGATTCCGCCGCCTATCCCGAAGGGCACGGAAATGCCGCAAAGGGCTGGAGCGGGGAGCGCGCCTATCAGGAATATGGCAAGACCAGCGGGCCGATATTCCAGCGCGTCGGGGGCAGCGTCGTGTGGCGCGGGGCCTATCAGACCATATTGACCGGCCCGGCGGACGAGCATTGGGATGCAGCCTTCATTGCGCAATATCCCAATGCCGGTGCATTCCTCGAAATGGTGACCGATCCGGATTACCGACTGGCGGTGGTCAACCGGCAAGCGGCGGTGCAAACAAGCCGCCTTATCCGTTTTGCGCCTCTCGACGGTGACCCGGGCAGTTTCGGCTGATCAGAAAAGCGTGAGTTGCCCGTCGCTGCGCGGCGGAACGAACAGGTCGCTGCGAAGCTGAATCTTTGCCCGGTTAAGGCCCAACTTGCGGGCTGCAATCGTGAAACGGGTGCGGATCAGGTCGGCCCAAGGGCCCGCCCCTCGCATTCGGCCAAAGAAATTCGGGTCATTATCCCGCCCTTCGCGGATCGAACGCACGACGGACATGACCTTGCCCGCGCGGTCAGGGAAATGGACTTGCAGCCAATGCTGAAACAAGGGGGCGACTTCGTGTGGAAGGCGAAGCGGAATCCAGCTTGCTGTTTTGGCTCCTGCCTCTGCGGCGCTTTGCAGGATAGACTCAATTTCATGATCATTGATCGCGGGAATGATCGGCGCAACATTGACGTGGGTGGGGATGCCCGCCGCGGCCAGCCCTTTTATGGCTGCAATGCGTTTTGCGGGGCGGGGTGCGCGTGGTTCCAATATCCGATGCAAGGCGGGATCGAGCATGGTGACCGAGACGGCCACTCCCACCAGTCCCTTCGCTGCCATCGGTGCCAGCAAATCGATATCGCGCAGCACACGGTCAGACTTTGTCGTAATGGTCAGCGGATGATTGGCCTCTGCCAACACTTCCAGGCATTGCCGCATGATCCGCCATTCGCGTTCGATCGGCTGATAAGCATCGGTATTGGTGCCAAAGGCGATGGGTGTCGGCACATGCCCCCTGCGCCCGATTTCATCGCGCAGCAGCTTTGCAGCGTCGGGTTTGGCGAACAGGCGGCTTTCGAAATCCAGCCCGGGTGAGAGATCATGATAGGCATGGGTCGGTCGGGCATAGCAATAGATACAACCATGCTCACACCCGCGATAGGGGTTGACCGATTTGTCGAAAGGAATGTCCGGAGAAGTATTGCGGGCAAGGATCGATTTTGGGCGCTCCGCAGTCACTACTGTTCTTAACCGAGCAACGCTTCCGTCAATATCTTCGCGTTCATCCAGCCAATCGCCATCTGCCTCCTGCGACTTCAGGTTGAAACGCGACGGGGAGCTATTGGCGGGCGCACCTCGTCCCGCCACAAAATCCGGATAACAGCTTTTGGACACCCGCAAAGGGTAACATCAGATACGGAACAAATAAAGAACAATCAATGTTCGCGCAGGCGTGGCATCAGTTCGACAAAGTTGCAGGGCTTGTTGCGGCTGTCGAGTTGGTGGACCAGTATCTTCGTCCAGCCATCCTTCACCGCACCGTTCGAACCGGGCAGGGCAAAGATATATGTGCCCCGCGCAAGCACGGCGCAGGCGCGGCTCTGGATCGTCGAGGTGCCGATGGTTTCGTAACTGAGCATACGGAACAATTCGCCGAAACCGGGAATATCCTTGCTTTTCACGCGATCGAGCGCCTCAGGCGTAATGTCGCGCCCGGTCAGGCCGGTGCCGCCCGTCAAAATGACGACATCGGTATATTCACTATCGATGAATCCGTGAAGTCGCGCGACTAGCTGCGAAACATCGTCCCGTTCAATCACCCGGTCAACCAACTGGTGCCCGGCTTCGACGATATAGTCGGCAAGCATATCGCCGCTGGTATCGTTCTCATAGGTTCGGGTGTCCGAAACCGTGATCAAAGCAATATTGACCGGCTTGAACGCTTTGCTTTCATCGAGCGGCAATGCTGCCTCCATTGCGCGGCGCTTTACCCATGCGGACGGTCGCGACACGGCCTTCCTTGGGCACGGTGGGCCATAGATATTGGGCAAGCCCCTTCATGCTGCCGCCATTCTTCCCGCGCTGGATTTCATACATCCAGTAGTTGCGCAGGATGATCGACACATAGCCACGGGTTTCCCAATAGGGGATCGATTCGATGAACAGCAGCGGATCGCCATTGTCGCGAATTTCGCTGTTCCAACGCGTAATCGGCGTCGGGCCTGCATTGTAAGCAGCAATTACCTTGGGCAGAAGCCCGCCGGTAGCATTCATGTCGCGCAGCTTTTCGATATAGCTTTGGCCATATTCGAGGTTTACCGAAGGCCGGTCGAGATCGCTGGCCGACAGGAAAGAGCCGCGTGCGCGCGCCATTTCCTGTGCGGTTGTTGGTTTCACCTGCATCAGGCCGCGCGCTCCGGCGCCGCTGATAACCGAGGTGCGAAACGCCGATTCCTGCAGCGAATGGGCATAGACCAGCGTTGGATCTATCCGCCAGCCGCCAACCGGCGTCCAGTTTGGATAGGGATAGCGCATCATCGGATCGAGCTTCTCGCCCGAAGGACCATAATGCCCCATCCAGAGCTGTGTGGCAGGCAGGTTGAGCGCGCCTGCCACCTGGGCCAATGCTGAATGCTGTCCCGGATTGCCGATACGTGCCTGATGGCGCAACGCCTCGTCGGCAAGACTGTCCTTGCCGATTGCGGCGAGCGCGACCGCTGTGCGGACATTTTCCTGTTGGCCCAACTGTTTCCAGTTGGTCGAATGGTAGCGCATCGTCTTGCTGGCAACTGGCTCCATCCCCAGCGCTTCCGCGGCGAGCAGCCCGTAAAAGGTTTCCTGCAGGCGCGCGGCAGCCTGCAGGCGCGGTTGCACCTGCTGCGGTTGACGCGCCGCCATCGCAGCGCGACTGCTCCAGAAAAGCGCTGCGCTGCGCAGTTCGTCATTGTCGGCGTTGCGCGAAACTTTGTCGAAGCTCGAAAATGCTTCGCGCTGGTCGCCAAGCCGCCAGTTGGCGAGGGCGTGCACCCATTCGGACTGGGTTGCCCATGCGCTGCCCGCCATACGAGCGGCAGCAGCCAGCCTGCGGGCATTGGCATCGTCATTTTCGATATAATAGGACCACGCAACGCGGTAGCGCAGCTCGGTAAGCGCTTCGCTGTCCAGCGCGGCACCCTGTTCGTTCAGCAGGGCTTCGGCGCCGGATGGATTATCCGCCTTGATCAGTTCCTGCAATTTGGAGCGCAGCGCCGATGCACTCGGGTTGCTGTCCGGCAGGTCACGCTTGGGGGCGCTGCCAAGGAAAGAGAAGCGGCGCGTTCCCGGGCGTTCCGGAAGGAAAGTTGCGCCGCGTTTTGCCGCCATTTTTTCGATCTGTTCGGCTTGCGGCAGCCAGGGTGCTTCTTCGAGCAGTGCCTGCAACTGACCTGCCTCAACTTTCGGGCTGCCCGCCGCCAGATAGAGTTCGGCGCGTGCCATCGAAGCCATCGGCCCTTTGGGAGCAGCTTCGATCAACCGCGTCGCTTCCGCCCAGTTCTTGCCGTCAATTGCCGCAAAAATGGCAGTATAAGCCTGTTTGTCCTTGCTTGTTGGCATTGCACCAAGTGCATCAAGAGCATCCGGTGAGACGGCCTGACGAACGCTATCGGAGGTCCCGGCAGAAGCGGCTGACGAAATGCCGAGCGCCGAAACTGCCAGAATGAGGGATTTGCCCAATTGCACGGTCTTGATCACTGCCGAACTTTCTGCACGATCCGCTGCAGATCCTTCCATGCCTGCGCCTTCAAGACAGGGCGCGCGAGGAGGGTTCGCGGATGGAATGTTGCCACAGCGGTCAAAATGCCGCCATCTTGGTTAAAATCAGGTAAATTCGTGCGGGCAGACATAAGTTCTTGGCCCAAAAGCGCTTCGGATACGGATGAACCGAGCAACAACAGCTTCCCGGGCTTCGTAACTTTAATCTGGTGGCGTGCGAAATCGCCCAGAACAGGCATGTCTTGCGGCGGCAGCGCGCCGCTCGCCGGGCGGCTATGCGCCAGTGCAGCAAGGTGGACGTTTTGGGCTGCATAGCCGCAAGCCTTCAGCATCGCCTGCAATAACTGCCCAACCGGCCCATGGCCCAATTTTCCGGCCGCCAGATCGGCTTCTTCGGGAAAATCGACAAATATCATCAATTCAGGTGCTTGTACCGCATGAGTTGTAGCGCGGGCAGGGCTGTAGCCATTGCCCGGAAATGACGCATCGCTGTCGATGACGCTTTGCAGAGTTTCAAAATCGGTTGGCCAGTCTTTGCGCACCGGCATTGCGGCAATGGATGCAATCGGTGTCGAAGCCGGGCGCCTGACTGCGGCTTCTGCCTTGATCGGAGGCGGGGCAGGCTCATCCAGCCAGTTGGTCGTCGTTTCACCGCACAGATAATCGACGCCGGCGTCGCGCCACCAGCCTAGAATCGAATCTGCGAGGATTTTCCCCCTGTCCTGCGGTGCGGCCTGCATGTTTCGTTACAGTCACCGGTTGACGCGAAGGTCAATTGCTTGGCATGGCGAATCCTGTCAGTTGAGGCAAATTCGAGGCAGCCTGAAAACCAGGCCAAGGGAAGGATGAGTTACGATGAGCGAACGGGAGTCGATGCCCTATGATGTGGTGATCGTCGGCGGCGGTCCGGCTGGCCTTTCGGCGGCTATCCGTCTCAAACAGATCAATCCCGAAACAACGGTTTGCGTCCTTGAAAAAGGATCGGAAATCGGCGCACATATCCTGTCTGGCGCGGTATTCGACCCCAAAGCCATCGACGAGTTGCTGCCTGACTGGAAAGATCAGGGCTGCCCCATGGCGGAGGTTCCTGTTACCGAGAACCACCACTGGGTGCTCTCGCGCGGCGGGCACATGGCGATCCCGCACATCTTCACGCCCGGCTGGATGCACAACAAGGGCACCTATACCGGCTCGCTCGGCAATCTTTGCCGCTGGCTCGGCACGCAGGCAGAAAATCTGGGTGTCGAAATCTTTCCCGGCTTCCCCGCTGCCGAAATCCTCTACAATGATGATGGTTCGGTTAAGGGTGTCGCAACCGGCGACATGGGCGTTGCCCGCGATGGCAGCCATAAGGCCGACTATATGCCGGGTATGGAGCTTCATGCAAAATATACATTGTTTGCAGAGGGTGCGCGCGGACATCTCACAAAGCAATTGAAATCGAAATATGATCTGGAGCGCGATTGCCAGCCGCAGGTTTACGGCATCGGCATGAAGGAATTGTGGGATATCGAGCCTGAAAAGCACAAGCCGGGCAAGGTGATCCACACGCAAGGCTGGCCGCTTTCGGAAAGCGAAAGCTGGGGCGGTGGCTTCCTTTATCATCAGGCCAATGGTCAGGTTGCGCTCGGTTTTGTGGTCGCACTCGATTATGCCAACCCGTACGTTTTCCCGTTCGAGGAATTCCAGCGCTGGAAGCAGCATCCCGAAATCCGCAAGATACTCGAAGGCGGCAAGCGCGTTTCCTATGGCGCGCGCGCGATCAACGAAGGTGGTTGGCAGTCGATTCCGAAGCTGGCCTTCCCGGGCGGCGCGCTGATTGGTTGTTCGGCAGGCTTTGTAAACGTGCCGCGTATCAAGGGCAGCCACACCGCTATGAAGTCGGGCATGCTGGCGGCCGAAAGCATCTCTGCGGCGCTTTCGGCGGGGCGCGAGCATGACGAACTGGCAGATTATCAGGCCAATCTCAACGACAGCTGGATCGCGACCGAGCTGAAAATGGTCAAGAATGCCCAGCCTGCGGTCGCCAAATATGGCGAAACCTATGGCACTATCTTCGCCGGTATCGATATGTGGATGCGCACGTTGAAAATCGGCCTGCCAATCGAAATGAAGCATCATGCCGATAATGAATCGATCGGTCGCAAGGATCTTTACCAGCCGATCAATTACCCCAAACCCGATGGCGTGATCAGTTTTGACCGGCTCTCCTCGGTATTCCTTTCGAACACCAACCATGAGGAAGACCAACCCTGCCATTTGCAGCTCAGGGATCCCGAGGTGCCCATCACGGTCAACCTTGCGCTCTATGATGCACCCGAAACGCGCTATTGCCCGGCAGGCGTTTATGAAATCGTCGGTAAGGATGAAGGGCAACCGCGCCTTCAGATAAACGCGCAAAACTGCGTCCATTGCAAGACTTGCGACATCAAGGATCCGACGCAGAACATCAACTGGGTGACGCCCGAGGGCGGAGGTGGCCCCAATTATCCGAACATGTAAGTCCCTTTCTGTTGCTGCATTGCTGGTGTTGTCTGCGCCAGCCTATGCGGCGCAGGAGGCGAGCGACATTTACTGGAACGCGCAGCGGCAGGAAATAACCGGCCGCGGGGATGAGGCGTTGAAAAGCTATGCGAAGCTGCTTGTCCGTAGTCCGGATAGCGAGGCGGCGGCGGAAAATCTTCTGGATGCCGCCGTTCGCGAAGGCAGTTTCATCGACGCGCTGGCTGCTGTGAAGGCTGCGCAAAAGGCGCAGCAGGCCGATAGCGATGCACCGCTGTTGATCCTTGCTGATGCTTTTCGCCGGAAAAAATGGGCAGAGGCCGACCGCGCGCTGGCCGAACTGGAGGCCGAAAGCGATTTCACCTTCATGATGCCGATGTTGAAAGGCTGGCTGAATGTCGCGCAGCGACGCGATTCCGGCGTTGGCGTGCAAACGCTTCAGTCATCGGGGCTCACTGCCTATTATGGTGACGACCAGCTTATCTATTTTGATTTGGCCGACGGAAATATTGCACAGGCCAAATTGCGGCTGCGTAACTTCAGGGGTTATGACGAGCCACATGGCCGCTTCCTCGCCGGGCACGCCATGGGCGAATTTTCGCGTAGCGGGGATTCTGAGTTCGCATCGGCGCTGGGTCGGCAAATCGGTCTGGACGCGGGCAATTATGCGACGCCGCCAGTAACCGCAGAAGTTGGGCTGGCAATGCTGTTCGCGCGGCTTGGGCTGGCGCTCGATGAACAGAAACAGCCGCAGAAAGCGCTCTATTTTGCGCGCATCGCCAACTGGATCGCGCCGTCCAGCGATGCGGCAAAATTGTCTCTGGCAGAGTTGTTCGGCAGGCAGGGGCTTGATGGCAAGGCATCCGCGCTGCTGAAAGTGATTGCGCCAGCTTCGCCGTTCTGGACCCAGTCCATCGTCAACCAGACCCAGCTGGCCGCGACGCCGGAAGAAGCAGTCGCAATTGCCCGCGCCGCATCGGAAGCACAACCGGCTTCATCGCAACTCAAGCTGCTTTACGCACAGGTGCTTGAACAGGCAGACCGACGCAATCTGGCGGTGACAGTTTACAGAAGCCTGCTCGATCAGAATGCGGACGCAGCAAATGGAGGAAGGCGCGCTCTTTATCTGCTGATGCTTGCAACAGCCCTCGATGCCAATGGCGATTGGGATAGCGCCCGCAACGCGTTGGAGGATGCAGCCGTCCTCGACCCGAGAAACGCACAAATTCTGAACTATTTGGGATATTCATTGCTCGAACGGCGGATAGATGTTGCGCGCGGGTTCGAACTTGTTTCGAAAGCCCATCAACTCGCGCCGCAATCCGCTGCGATCACGGATTCGCTGGGCTGGGCGCATTTCCTTCGCGGCGAAACGGATGTCGCAATCCCGTTGCTCGAACGCGCGGTGAAGGGTGCGATTGCCGATGCGGCGATCAACGAACATCTGGGCGATGCCTATTGGGCCGCAGGGCGGCGTAGCGAAGCGCGCTTTGCCTGGAAAGCCGCGGCGCTGGCAGCAGAAGGCGATGTGGCAGCGCGTTTGGCCCAAAAAATTGACTTTGGCTGGGCCAAAGAGACAGCCGCACCCTGATCCGATGCAAATGCGCGAAACCGCCTATGCCAAGATCAACCTTGCGCTGCATGTTCGGCGGCGGCGCGAGGATGGCTATCATGAGCTGGAAACGCTTTTTGCCTTTGCAGCAGATGGCGATTGTTTGACGGCGGAACCCGCAGATATGCTCTCGCTTTCGATCACCGGGCCGTTTGCCGGGGATCTGGAGGCCGACGAATCCAATTTGGTACTACGCGCTGCAAAGGCACTGCAAGTGGCCAGCGGAACGGGGCTGGGGGCTGCGATTGTACTCGACAAGCGCCTGCCTGTTGCCGCAGGCATCGGCGGGGGCTCAGCCGATGCAGCAGCAGCGTTACGCCTTTTGGCGCGGCTATGGGATGTCACCGTTTCCGATGCAGCGATGCAGGAAATTGCGGTGGGTCTTGGCGCCGATGTTCCCGGATGCCTGCAATCCCGGACCGTTTTCGGCAGCGGCGTTGGCGAAAGGCTTGCGCCATTTGCGGCAGACGGCATTGCTGATACACCGCTCCTGCTGGTCAATCCCTTGAAGCCCTGTCCGACTGGCCCGGTGTTCAAGGCCTGGGATGGCGTTGATCGGGGCGCGCTTGATCCGCGAAGCTGGCATAATGCCCGCAATGATCTGGAGGCACCGGCAACAGGGTTGGTTTCGGAAATCGCCGACGTCATTGTGCAACTCACGACGCAATCGGGGGCCCACCTCGTGCGCATGTCGGGTTCCGGAGCGACATGCTTTGCCCTGTTCAACTCACTGGATGAGAGAGACAAGGCTGCAACGGCAATCTCTGCTTCGAGGCCGGACTGGTGGTTGCTCCCAACGGTGCTCCGATGAACGAAGCGTGGAAACTTGTCGGCGAACCCAGGGCAGGCGGCATCCTGATCGTCAGCGATCATGCATCGAACCGCGTTCCGGAGGATATCGATCTTGGTATTGATCCAGCCTTGCTGCAGCAACATATCGCAATCGACATTGGCGTTTCCGGGGTGGCTCAAGCCATGGCCGCAAGTGCTGGTTATGCAGCGTTTCTGGGCAATGTCAGCCGCCTCGTGTGCGATTTCAACCGCGAGGAACATCAGCCCGCGACTATTCCGATTGCCAGCGATGGTCATGCGATACCGGGCAACGCCCTCGACCATGAAGCGCATGAGGATCGCCTCAATCGTTTCTTTCGTCCCTACCACGCGAAACTCGCCGACCTGCTCGAACAGTATCGGCCCGCATTGGTCCTTTCCTTGCACAGTTTTACCCCACAACTCGAAAGCCATCCCGAGCAAGAACGACCGTGGCAAGTCGGCGTGTTGTATAATGAGGACGACCGGGCAGCGCGGATTGCCATTCCGCTGCTGGACGCAGAAGGGCTATGTGTTGGCGACCAGCAACCCTATTCGGGCAAGCTGCTCAACGCGACGATGAACCGCCATTGCGAAGCATATGGCAGACCCTATCTGGGCATCGAAATCCGGCAGGACCAGATCGGTGACAATAGGGGACAGTCAGCCTGGGCCGACCGCTTGGTTCGGATTTGCAACGAAGTGGCGTTGAAACTGCAGGCATAGCGCTGTAAGGCGCCTGCAAGCGCCTTTTTGGCGAAATAATATTACAGGAGTCTCCCTCATGCCTGCCCTTCGTTCGCGCACATCAACCCATGGCCGCAATATGGCAGGCGCGCGTGGCCTTTGGCGCGCGACGGGGATGAAGGATAGCGATTTCGGCAAGCCGATTGTCGCAGTGGTCAACAGCTTCACCCAATTCGTGCCGGGGCATGTCCACCTCAAAGATCTGGGCCAGATGGTCGCGCGCGAGATTGAGGCTGCGGGCGGTGTCGCCAAGGAATTCAACACCATCGCTGTCGATGACGGTATCGCGATGGGACATGACGGGATGCTCTATTCGTTGCCGAGTCGAGACCTGATTGCCGACAGCGTCGAATATATGGTCAACGCCCACTGTGCCGATGCTATGGTGTGCATTTCCAATTGCGACAAGATCACCCCCGGGATGTTGATGGCAGCGCTGCGTATCAACATTCCCGTTGTGTTCGTTTCGGGCGGCCCGATGGAGGCAGGCAAGGTCATCCTGAAGGGCAAGGAAGTTGCGCTCGATCTGGTTGACGCGATGGTTGCCGCAGCCGACGAAAGCTATAGCGACGAGGAAGTCGCGACCATCGAGCGGTCGGCTTGCCCGACCTGCGGTTCCTGTTCGGGCATGTTCACCGCCAATTCGATGAACTGCCTGACCGAGGCGCTGGGGTTATCGCTTCCCGGCAATGGCTCTACGCTGGCGACGCATTCGGATCGCAAGGCGTTGTTCCTGCGTGCGGGCGAACTCGCTGTCGAGCTGTGCCGCCGTTATTATGAGCAGGAAGACGAAAGCGTCCTGCCGCGCAATATCGCGACATTCGAAGCGTTCGAAAATGCGATGAGCCTCGACATTGCAATGGGCGGATCGACCAATACGGTGCTGCACCTGCTGGCCGCAGCCTATGAAGCAGGCGTCGATTTCACCATGGCTGACATCGACCGGCTGTCGCGAAACGTGCCCTGCCTGTCGAAGGTCGCGCCCGCCAAGCAGGATGTGCATATGGAGGATGTCCACCGTGCGGGCGGCATCATGTCGATCCTTGGCGAACTGGACCGAGCTGGGCTGCTGCACACGCATTTGCCGACCGTGCATAGCCGGACGTTGGGGGATGCGCTAAACCAATGGGATATTTCGCGCACCAACGATCCCGATGTGCAGAATTTCTTCAAGGCCGCGCCGGGTGGCATTCCGTCGCAAACCGCTTTCAGCCAGTCACGCCGTTGGGACGAACTTGATCTGGACCGCGAAAACGGCGTTATCCGTTCGGCTGAAAATGCCTTCTCGAAGGATGGCGGTCTGGCCGTTCTCAACGGTAATATCGCGCTCGATGGTTGCATTGTGAAAACAGCTGGCGTGGATGAGAGCATCCTCAAATTCACGGGCCCAGCGAAGGTCTATGAAAGCCAGGATGCGGCGGTAACGGCGATCCTGACCGGGCAAGTCGAGGCAGGCGATGTCGTCGTCATCCGCTATGAAGGGCCAAAGGGCGGCCCGGGAATGCAGGAAATGCTCTATCCCACCAGTTACCTGAAATCGAAGGGATTAGGTGCGGCCTGTGCGCTGCTGACTGACGGGCGCTTTTCGGGCGGCACTTCGGGGCTTTCGATCGGCCATGTCTCGCCAGAGGCAGCGGAAGGCGGCACGATCGGGCTTGTCGAAAATGGCGACCGGATCGAAATCGACATTCCAAATCGCACCATCCACATGGCAGTCAGCGAAGACGAACTGGCCAAACGCCGTGCGGCGCAGGAAGCCAAAGGCTGGCAGCCGGTGAAGGAACGCCCGCGCAAAATCTCGGTCGCCTTGCAGGCCTATGCGGCCATGACGACCAGCGCGGCGCGCGGTGCAATCCGCGACGTTTCGCAACTGGTTTCGAAGCCGCGCTGATGGAACGCGCAAAGCAGGGTTAATGCGCTGGGCTTGGGCACGGCTTGAAGCTTATATGGCTGCCATGACCATTTCCAAGCGCGCCCCTTTCGTTTTAACGGCTGCAAGCCTGACACTCGCTGCCTGTGGCGATGGTTCGAGTACCAGCGGCGTCGATGGTGTTGCAGAGGCCGACCGCATCGAGTGCGCACTGGCAGGCTCGACCAAGTTCGAGCGGGCCTGCGCCACCGAAACCATGCCTGGGGAAAAGGGCAAGATGCTCGTCGTGCGCCACCCCGATGGCGGGTTCCGCCGTTTCAACATCCTGACCGATGGCCGTGGATTGGCCCCGGCGGATGGTTTTGATGAAACCAGCATCAATATCCTCGGTGGCGGGATGATCGAAGTGCGTTCGGGCGATGACATTTACCGGCTGCCTGCCGATATCAAATCACCGGGGCAGAAATAGCCGACCAAGCTTGCTTCTGTCTGCGTGCGCGGGCAAGGCGCATTGCGTGAACGATAGCAGCGAAATCATCCGTATCGCCTCGCGCGGCGATGGCGTGACTGCCGATGGGCGGCATGTGCCTTTCGCCGCACCTGGGGACCGGCTGAATCCCGGCGGTGGATTGATCCACGGACCACATCATGCAGAGCCGCCTTGCCCGCATTTCCAGCTTTGCGGCGGATGCCAGTTGCAGCATCTGGACGATGAAACGCTGAAGACGTTCGTCAAGGATCGCATCATCCACGCCCTGGTTGCACAGGAAATCGCGCTGCCAGAGTTTATGCCGACGCATGTCTCCCCACCGCACAGTCGGCGCCGTGTGTCGGTCCGGTCGGCTTGGGCAGGCAAGCAATTCCAACTGGGCTTCAGTTCGGAAAAGAGCCACCGCATCGTCGACCTTAAGCAATGCGACATCATGGCGCCTGAACTGTTCGCGCTGTTGGAGCCGCTGCGCGCCTTTCTTGCGCCGCGCATAGGGCCGAAGCGCAATGTCGAGATCAAGCTGGCGCTGGTGGATCAGGGCGTGGATGTCTTGATCGAGAATTGGTCGCCCGAAGGCCTTGAAACGCATGAGGCGATGACAGCCTTTGCCACCGCCAACCATCTGGCGCGGCTCTCGACCGACGATGGCTATGGCGCGACGACCTATTGGGAGCCCGAGCCTGCCACGATTACTCTGGGCGGAATTGCCGTGGTCTATCCGCCTTATGGCTTCCTGCAGGCGACCCGCGACGGAGAGCAGGCGCTATCCTTGGCCGTGCAGGAGGTGATCGGCGAAGCCAAGCTGGTCGCCGATCTGTTTTCAGGGCTGGGCACTTTTGCCTTTGCCGTCGCGCAGGGGCGCAAGGTTTTTGCGGCCGAAGCCGAACGGGCCGCTCTGCTTGCGATGAAGGCTGCTGCGGGCAGGGAGGGGCTTCAGCTTTTTGCCGAGCATCGCGACCTGTTCCGGCGGCCCTTGACGCCTGCTGAACTCAATCGCTTTTCCGCCGTGATCCTCGATCCGCCACGCGCTGGTGCGCGCGAGCAGGTTGCCGAGCTGGCAAACTCCAATGTTGCACGCATCGCTTATGTCAGTTGCAATCCGTCCAGTTTCGCGCGCGATGCAAAGTTGTTGATCGGCGCGGGCTACAGGTTGCAGCGGATCTGGCCTGTCGGGCAGTTCCGCTGGTCAACCCATGTCGAACTGGCGGGCGAATTCACCCGCCAGTGACACTCAAATCAACGGAATACCGCCAATATGGCGTGCAGCACCAGCGCCATCAGCGCGAGCGATGACAAGGCAAACAGCAGGAAGCGGACCGCAACCTTGTTCACCAGCGACTGCCACAGGCTGTGTGCAATGCGCAAGCCGACATAGACCCAGGCAATTGTTGCGTTGAGCCCGTCGCCCTGGCCGATCATCGCGAGAAGCAAAGCGACAGCATAAAATACCGTCGGTGCTTCGTGCAGATGGTTGTAATTATGCGCCTTCCACTGGATGCTCCCCGGAAGCAGTCCTTCCAGCTTGGCACCCGTCCAGCCCACATCGGCCCCCGGCGTGGAATCCTTTGGCAGCTTGTTGATCGCCGGAATACGCGTTGCGTACATCCATATCCACATCAGCATCGTCCAGCCCGCAAGCACCGCGACCGGCTTCAGGATTTCGGCATGTTCCATATTCTCTCCTCCCTTGTTGTTCTCAGACCGTTACCATCACCGCCTTGACCGCGAGCACGGCAAGGCAAAGCGTCGACAGCATGAATGTCGAAAAGCGCACCGTCACCTTGTTCACAAGCGCCTGATAAACCGAATGGATAATGCGCAGGGCGACATAGGCCCAGGCGAATTTCACCATCAGCGGCGTTGCGGCCTGCATGATGTGCAGGATGAATACCGTCGCGTAGAAAATCGTCGGCTGTTCCATCAGATGCGCATAATTGTGCGATTTCCACGCAGCCGTGCCCAGTATCGGATCGATATCCTGCCCGCGCAATCCCGGCGCGGGCGGTGGCGCATTGCCCAGCTTTGCCAGCGTGCCGAAGCGCGCAATCGCCAGCCAACCGAGCATCACCAGTGACCACGCGACCAGCACGGCCGCAGGCGCGAGTATCGTCGTAGCCATAAGAAAACCCTCCCCGTTTTCGATGACGGGGAGGGTGCTTCACATGCTGTACATTGTCAAACGCAACTTATTGAGCTGAACGCTTGCCGATATGGTGGACATTGCCCGGATCGTTTGCGGCCACGCGCGCGTAGAGGCTGGCCATCGGCTCATCCTCCACAACAAAATCCTCGGTTTCGCCGAAACCGTTGAATTCTGTCCGCATTGCGCAGCCATAGGCGCCCAGCATCCCGACCTCGATATAGTCGCCAGCCTGCACGTCGGCGGGCAACAGGAAGGGGCCTGCCATATAGTCCATATCGTCACAGGTCGGGCCGTAGAAAGCAAACTCCGCAATTTCTTCGCTGCCGCTTTCGCGCATCAGTTCGACCGGGAAGCGCCAGCCGACATGCGCGGCATCGAACAGCGCCCCATAGGCGCCGTCGTTGATATACAGTTCCGATCCGCGCCGCTTTTCGACGCGGACGAGCAACGAAGCATATTCGGCGCACAGCGCACGGCCCGGCTCGCACCACAGCTCTGCCGAATAGCTGATCGGCAGGTCTTCAAATGTGCGGTGGATCGTCTCGAAATAGGCTTCGAGCGGGGGAGGTTCCATTCCCGGATAGACCGAGGGAAAGCCGCCGCCGACATCGACGATATCGACCGTGACCGAAGCCTCGACAATCGCTGCACGCACCTTTTCCATCGCCTCTGCATAAGCCAGCGGCGTCATCGCCTGGCTGCCGACATGGAAGGCGATGCCAAGGCTGTCGGCAACCTGACGGGTCGCGACCAGCAGTTCGGCCACTTCGGCAGGTTCCGCGCCGAATTTGGCGGCAAGGCTCAGCTTCGCATGGTCGGACGAGACGCGGATGCGCACGCACAGTTCAAGGTCGGTCGCCGCCACGCCATCGGTGGAGGTGGCGCGGACGATCTTTTCCAGTTCCTCGTTGCTGTCGAGGCTGAAGGTGCGCACGCCATGGTTGTGATAGGCCTGCGCGATCGCACGTTCCGACTTCACCGGGTGCATGAAGCACAGCTTCGCATCGGGCAGGAATTTGTGCACGAGGCGCACTTCGCCCAGCGAGGCGACGTCATAATGCGTGATCCCCGCCGCCCACAGCGTTTCAAGCAGCGCGGGCGAGGGATTGGCCTTTACGGCGTAGAGCGACCGGCCCGGAAACTTCTCGACAAAGAAGCGGGCGGCGCGCGTCGCAGCATGCGGACGAAGGAGTGTTACGGGCTCATCCGGCGCAAAAGCGCGGACTAGGGACGCAGCATCAGGATAGTTGTGCAACTCAAGGGACCCCCAATAGTCTGTTAAACCAAAAAAACGCGAACAAGGCTGCCTTGCGGTTATTGGAAGTCCCCCTGGGGCAGCGGAGGGTGCCTATATGATTCGGGGGGTGTTTGTAAAGGGGATTCAGAAACCGGCGCTTGGTTGCTTTCCGAGCCAAACACCGCCCCGGCACGGGGAGGCAGGCATCGTGCAGCGATGCCGGTGGGGGTCGAGATAAACTCGTTCCTCTCCTGCGTGCTTTGCACGCTGTCCTCTCCGTTCCGGAGAGGTGTTAACTCAACCGATCCCGAAACTCTTCCCAACCAAATTCGCGCACACAACGCAGTTCGTCGGTATCGCTGTTCCACAGCCAGATCGAGGGCAAGGGGACGCCGTTGAAGGTGTTGGTCTTGACCATCGAATAATGCGCTTGGTCGAGAAAGGCGAAGCGCTGTCCGGGTTCTGCCGGGACGGGAAGGCGGTAGTCGCCAATGATGTCACCCGCGAGGCAGCTCGGGCCACCGAGGCGGATTGCGGGGCCGCCTGAACGTTCACCGAGCATCGCGGGGCGGTAGGGGGCCTCGATCACATCGGGCATGTGGCAGGTTGCGCTGATATCGGTAATGCCGATGGGCATGCCGTTGTCGAACACATCGAGCAATTCGCCGACCAATATCCCGGCGTCGAGCGCAATCGCCTCACCGGGCTCAAGATACACATCGCAGCCGGTTTCGGCGCGGACGCCCTTGATGAACTCGACCAGTTCGTCGCGCTGGTAATCGGCGCGGGTGATATGGTGGCCGCCACCGAAGTTGAGCCATTTAAGGCGACCGAACCAGGGCGCGATTTTGGGCTTCAGATATTCCCAGGTGCGTTTTAACGGCACGAAATCCTGTTCGCACAGCGAATGGAAATGGATGCCCGAAACGCCCTGCAGATGCTCCGGCTGCAACTGGCTGACAGGAAATCCCAGTCGCGAATGCGGGGAGCATGGGTCATATTTCGCTACCTCCCCCTCCGCATGTTCGGGGTTGATACGCAGGCCGACATCGACGCTGTCGTCGAGGAATGCGGCGAAGCGACGATGCTGGTTGGGGCTGTTGAAGATGACATGATCGGAAATGGCAACAATTTCCGCCATGTCCGATGCCTTGTAGCCCGCGCAATAAGTCGCGATTTCGCCCTTGTAGTGATCGCGCGCCAGCCGCGCCTCCCACAGCCCGCTGGTGCACACGCCATCGAGATATTCGCCCACCACATCGGCGAGGCTCCACATCGAAAAGGCCTTCAGGGCAGAAAGCACCTTCGCCCCCGACCGTTTCTTCACATCTGCAAGAACAGCCAGATTCCGCCGCACCGCCGCTTCGTCGACGACAAAGGCAGGCGTCGGCACACGGTTCAGGTCAAATCGGGCAAAAGCCCCGGGATCGCCGGCTCTGGTTTCCATGGTGCATTCCTATTTTTTGGTTCTCGCAAAGACGCAGAGTTCACGCAGAGATCGCAGAGGATTATTCTGGCTTGTGGTCATTGACCATCCTCCTGATGCCGTCTTTCATCGTCGCTTCCGAGAAATTGAGAAGCAGCCCGACGGGCTGTTTGAAAATCCTCAGATATGTGAGCAATTGCCTTGCATGAGCTTTGCTCAGTTTTTCGACGGATTTGATTTCGAGAATCAAGCGATCCTCAACGAGAATATCGATCCTGAACGCTGCGTCGAAACTATGACCGTCAACTGTCAGGGGAACCGGCACTTGCCGGGCCACTTTCAAACCCCTTGTTCCAAGACGCCCCGCCAGGACAGTCTCATAAACATTCTCGAACAATCCGGGGCCGAGTTCACGATGGATCGCAATACACTCATCGACGACGATTGCACTGATCTCATCTATCGGTCTCATTGAACCTCTCTGCGGTCTCTGCGTGAACTCCGCGCCCTCTGCGAGAACCAAAAATCAAAACGCCAAAGGCCCGTCCAGTTCCTTTACCTGCCAGGGCAGGCCGTGCTGGTTGAGCATGTCCATGAACGGGTCCGGATTGAACTGTTCGATGTTGTACACGCCATGCCCGCGCCACAGCCCCTTCACGATCAGCGCCGCGCCGATCATTGCGGGGACGCCGGTGGTGTAGCTGACCGCCTGGTTGCCGGTTTCTTCATAGGCGTCTTCATGGTCGCAGATGTTGTAGATGTAGAGCGTCTTTTCCTTCCCATCCTTGCCGATGCCGGTGGCGATGCAGCCGATATTGGTCTTGCCCTTCGTGGTCGGGCCAAGGCTGGCGGGTTCGGGCAGAACGGCCTTCAGGAACTGCAAGGGCACAATTTCGACGCCATTGTAGATAACCGGGTCGATCCGCGTCATGCCGACATTCTGCAACACGGTGAGGTGCTTGATATATTCATCGCCAAAGGTCATCCAGAAACGGATGCGCCGGATTTCGGGGAGGTGCGTCTTCAGGCTTTCGATTTCCTCGTGATACATGAGGTACATGTTCTTCGGGCCAACAGCTTCGAAATCGAAGCTCTGCTTCACCGACATTGGCGGGGTTTCCACCCAGTCGCCATTTTCCCAATGACGCGCCACGGCGGTCACTTCGCGGATGTTGATTTCGGGGTTGAAGTTGGTCGCAAAGGCCTGGCCGTGATCGCCGCCATTGCAGTCGAGGATGTCGAGTGTGTCGATGCGCTCGAAATGATGCTTCTTCAAATAAGTGGTGAAAACGCTGGTCACGCCCGGATCGAAGCCCGAACCGAGCAGCGCCATCAGACCGGCATCCTTGAAGCGATCCTGATAGGCCCATTGCCAGTGATATTCGAACTTGGCCTCGTCCTTGGGCTCGTAATTCGCGGTGTCCATATAATGCACTCCCGCAGCCAGGCAGGCGTCCATGATGGCAAGATCCTGATAGGGCAAAGCGAGGTTGACGACGAGTGTGGGCTCTATCTTCTGGATGAGGCGGGTGAGCGCGGGCACTTCCTCGGCATCGATCTCATAGGTGTCGATGGTGACGCCGGTGCGTGCCTTCACCGATGCGGCAATCGCATCGCACTTGCTCTTGGTGCGGCTTGCGAGGCTGATATGGGTAAAAATGTCGGCATTCATTGCCATCTTGTGTACCGCTACCGAGCCGACGCCGCCTGCGCCGATTACCAAAACCCTGCTCATCTGTTACGTCCTTCGACAAAGATTCGTTATTGCGACGGCATATAGGGGAGTTTTGTGACCGAACAAGAATTGCGCGATCCCGAACGCAAGCCAAGCCGCGAAGGCGTGCTGCGGGCGATGGCCAAAGTCGCGGAGATTTTGCCACCTACGCCGCTATTGCCGCTGGAGATTGATGGCCGAACCCTGTGGTGCAAGGCAGAGATGCTCCAGCCCATCGGCGCTTTCAAGATACGCGGCGCGTGGCATCGTCTTTCAGACCTGAGCGATGAGGAACGCAGCCGCGGCGTCGTTGCTGTGTCGAGCGGAAACCATGCGCAGGGCGTGGCCTGGGCAGCAAGGCGGCTCGGGATCGCTGCAACCATCGTGATGCCCGAAAATGCGCCCAGGGCGAAGATCGAGGCGACCCGCGCGCTCGGGGCAAATGTCGTGCTCTACCAGCGTCCGGGACAGGATCGCGATGAAATTGCCAAGGGCATCGTGGCGGACACCGGCGCGACGATGGTGCATCCTTTCGGCGATCCCTGGGTGATCGAAGGGCAGGGCACCGCCGGGATCGAGGCCGAGGCGCAACTGCGCGAACGGGGGATTGAAGGGGCGCTGCACATCATCGCCTGTTGCGGCGGCGGCGGGCTGTCAGCAGGGCTTGGCCTTGCCTGCCCCGATGCGACGCTCTCGATTGCCGAGCCGGAGGGCTGGGACGATGTGATCCGCTCGCTCGCTGCGGGTGAGATACAGGGCGTTGAGGATCAGGCGCATCCCACCCCCTGCGACGCATTGCAGACGCCGCGCACCTTTCCGATCAACTTCGACGTTCTGAAGCGCCGGGTGCACAGCAGCGCGGTTGTGACCCCGGCAGATGTTGCGGCGGCGATGCGGCTTGTTTTCGAAAAGCTGCACCTCGTCGTCGAACCCGGCGGTGCCGCAGCACTGGCGGCAGTTCTGGCGGGCAAGATCGATCTGGTGGCGACGCCTGTCGTGACGCTGTCGGGGGGCAATGCGGACTGGGATACATATCAACGCATGGTGGGGGGCGCAGCATGACTGATTTTACCGAAGCGGCATCGCAAAGCTATGCCGATGTCAATCGCACGCTGTCTTTGGCGTTTCAAACCGATCCGGCGCTGTCCTATATCCTGAACGACGATGCGCTGCGGCAAAAACGTTTGCCGCGTCTGTTCGACCTGCTGGTTCAGGACGATGTACAGTCTGGCCGCGCGGTGCATTCAGCCGGTCACGAAGCCGCCGCCCTTTGGCGCGCGCCGGGCAAGGCGGAAAGCGAACCCGGACCGATGCTGAGCGAACTATGGGCGATGCTGAAGATTTTCGGGCTGGCTTTGCCGCGGGCGCAACGGGTGGTGGAGGGTATCGATCATCACCGCCCCAAAGGTGATTTCTGGTATCTCCACTTTGTTGGCGTGCGCCCCGAATTTCAGGGTAAAGGCTGGGGTGGCCGCATCATCCGCGAAGGGCTGGCGCGTGCCGACGCAGCCGGGCTTCCCAGCTGGCTGGAAACCGCAACGCCCGAAAATGTGCCGCTTTACCAGCGGCTCGGCTTCGACATCAGGTGTGAATGGGATGTGCCCAAAGGCGGCCCGCATTTCTGGGGGATGATGCGCGAGGCGGCTTAAGCCGCCTCGGCCAGCTTCAATTCCATCCGGTCCCAGATTTCGACCAGCGCGCTAGTCAGTTCCTGCATCATCTCTTCGCTATGCTGCGGGCCCGGGGTGAAGCGCAGACGCTCAGTTCCACGCGGGACGGTCGGGAAATTGATCGGCTGCACATAGGCGCCATATTCGGCGAGCAAGGTGTCGCTGATCTTCTTTGCCTTCACCGGATCGCCGACCATCAGCGGAACGATATGCGTGACGCTTTGCATCACCGGCAGGCCAGCTTCGGCAAAAAGCTGCTTCAGCCGTGCGGCATTGGCCTGCTGCGCAGCGCGTTCTTCGTTTGATTGCTTGAGGTGCTTCACCGAAGCGAGCACGCCCGCGACCAGCACCGGCGACAGCGATGTGGTGAAGATGAATCCGGGGGCATAGCTGCGAATGACGTCGACAATCTTCTGGTCGGCCGCGATATAGCCGCCCATCACGCCAAAGGCCTTGCCCAGCGTGCCTTCGATGATCGTCACACGGTCGGCAACCTCGTCGCGCTCGGTAATGCCACCGCCATGGTCGCCATACATGCCGACGGCATGCACTTCGTCGCAATAGGTGAGGGCGTTATATTTGTCCGCCAGATCGCAGATCGCGGCGATGGGGGCGATATCGCCGTCCATTGAATAGACGCTTTCGAACGCGATCAGCTTGGGCAGCGCCGGATCGTCATTGGCGAGCAGTTCTTCGAGATGCGCGAGATCGTTGTGCCGCCAGACGCGCTTTTCGCAGCCTGAATTGCGGATACCCGCGATCATCGAGGCGTGGTTCAGTTCATCAGAGTAGATGATGCAGCCGGGCAGGATCTTCGCCAGCGTGGCCAGCGTCGCTTCGTTCGAGACATAGCCCGAAGTGAACAGCAGCGCCGCGCCCTTGCCGTGCAGGCTGGCCAGCTCGGCCTCCAGCTCGACATGGTAGTGCGTGTTGCCGCCGATATTGCGTGTGCCGCCCGAACCGGCGCCGACATCGTGCAGCGCCTCTTCCATCGCGGCAATCACCTTGGGGTGCTGGCCCATGCAGAGATAATCGTTCGAGCACCAGACGGTGATCGGCTTCGGCCCGTTATGGCCTGCAAAGCAGCGCGCGTTGGGGAACTTCCCCTTGTTGCGCAGGATATCGATAAAAACGCGATAGCGGCCCTCGGCGTGCAGCCGGTCGATAGCTTTGTCGAAAATTTCGTCGTAATTCATGGCAAGCAAAGCCCCGTTGGTTGCCCGCCCAATAATGCGGGTGGAAACGGAAATCCAGCGCGAACGATTCGCAATATTCCGATCAGAGTGACATGATCTGGGTCAAATTATATCCAGCAAGCGCCGGTCGATAGGGTTCGATCTGCTCGACCGGCCCCGTGGTGATGAAGATTCCGTCGGAAGGGGCGTCCGGCCAAAGCTGACCGTCGGTCAGGTTGGCGACGCGGCGGGCAATGCCGTCGGACCCGTCGACAAAGCCCAACCTGCCGCTCAATCCGGCGGCTTTTGCGGCCACCCTCAGTTCAGCCTCGACCAAAGGAAAGTGCGTGCAGCCAAGGATGATACGGTCAAGCCGTTCGCCGTCCGGTTGGCTTGCAAGGCCGTTTATGGCTTCGGCAAAAATATCGGGATTTGGGTCTTCACCACGCAATTTTGCTTCGGCCGCCGCAACAAGCGCCGGCGCTGCATGGCGCAGCAATGTCTTGCCTACCGCATGTGCCGCCTCCAGCCGGTCGACATAGGCCTGCCGTATCGTTGCCTTGGTGCCAAGGAGGCCGATAACGCCGCTTGTCGTCTGCTCGGATGCTGGCTTGATCGCCGGTACAGTCCCGACAATCGGCACGCCCAGAACAGCGCGGGCATGCGCCAAAGCGATTGTCGATGCCGTATTGCAAGCGATGACGACCAGCCGGGGCCGATACCGTTCGGACAAGCGGCCCAGAAAGGCGCAGACGCGTGTTGCAACTTCGATCTCGCTTTTTTCGCCATAAGGCAGGCCCGCATAATCGGCCGAATAGACAATCGGAGATTGCGGCAGGGCATCGCGGATCTTCGCGAGCACAGATAGCCCGCCAATGCCGGAATCGAATATAAGTATCGGGGCTGCGGGTGGGTTCATGCCGCGCAGATAAACCCCGCCAGCTTTGGTGGCAACCGGCCTTGAGTGTGCCTTCATATGGCGATAACCATCTGGCAACAGAGGGAGTCGACTATGCCGGCAGGCTGGATGGATATCGTAAGTGCAGCGCTGCTGGGCTATCTGCTGGGGTCGATACCCTTCGGCCTGTTGCTGGCCAAATTTGGCGGCGCAGGCGACATTCGTGAAATCGGTTCGGGCAATATCGGCGCAACCAACGTACTCCGCACAGGCCGCAAGAGCCTCGCGGCGGCCACATTGCTGCTCGATCTGTTGAAAGGGACCGCAGCAGTTCTGCTGGCGCGCCAATTGCTGCCGGGTTGCGAGGTGATTGCCGCCGTTGCTGCCTTTTTCGGCCATCTCTACCCGGTCTGGCTGGGTTTCAAGGGTGGAAAGGGTGTCGCCACCTATGCCGGTATCCTGTTCGGCCTGCACTGGCCTTTGGGCCTCGTTTACGGCGTGGCATGGATTGGCGTGCTGCTGGCGTCGCGCATTTCATCACTGGGCGGACTTGTTGCGGCAGCAGTCGCGCCGCTGGCTGCTGCATTTTTGGGTCTTGTGGACGTCGTTATTCCTCTGGTCGCGTGCAGCCTGATCGTTTTCTGGAAGCATCGCGAGAACATCCAGCGGTTGATGGCAGGCACAGAACCGCGCATCGGGCAGAAATAATCCCCGATGGCCATGACCGACAGCGAGACTTTTGATCGGCTGCGCCTGATCCGATCGCCCAATGTCGGGCCGATCAGCTATCGGCAACTGGTTGCCCGTTTTGGCAGTGCCGGAAAGGCGCTGGAGGCATTGCCCGATCTTGCTGCTCGCGTCGGCGGACGCAAATTCACTGCCGCTTCACCCGCAGCGATCGAGCATGAAATTGGGCGCCTGGAACAAATTGGCGGACGATATGCCTTTATCGATGATGGCGATTACCCCGTACATCTGGGCGAACTGGAAAACGCGCCGCCGGTTCTGACCTATAAGGGGGATATCGGTCTTGCCCGGCGGGTGAATGTGGCAATGGTAGGCGCGCGCAATGCTTCGGCGGCAGGATGCCGGATGGCGCGAACGATCGCGCAGGAACTGGGGGAACGGGACGTCATCGTCACATCGGGGTTGGCGCGCGGAATTGACGCAGCCGCACATCTGGGGGCGCTCGCGACCGGAACAGTGGCTGTCATCGCAGGCGGGCTGGATATCGTCTATCCGCCCGAACATGCCGAGTTACAGGCCCGGATAGCAGCGGAAGGCTTGTTGATCGCGGAAATGCCGCCCGGCATCGAACCAAGGGCAAGGCATTTCCCCTATCGCAACCGCATCATCGCGGGGGTTTCGGCAGGAACCGTTGTCGTCGAGGCCATCCCCAAATCAGGATCGCTGATTACAGCAAGGCTGGCTGGCGAGGCGGGCAGGGAGGTTATGGCCATTCCCGGCTCGCCGCTTGATCCGCGCTCACGCGGCTGCAACCAGCTTATCCGCGAAGGGGCTACGCTGGTTCAGGACGCCGCGGAGATTGCCGAACTGATTGCACCGCTGGATCAGCGGGTGCGCTCAAAACCAGCGGCGCAACCCCTGTTCGATTTCATTGCCGAAGCGGGCGATGGCGAACGCCAGGCAATTGTCGAACTGCTTAGTCCGAATTTTGCCGCGGTGGATGAACTGGTTCGTTTGTCGGGCATGCCGTCTGCGCAGGTGCAAATGGTTCTGGTCGAACTTGAACTGGCTGGCCGGCTTGAACGCGGGGCCGGGGCGCGGGTGCGCCTGACGGCCTGATTTTTGCTGCTTGACGACCCCGAAAGACCCCCGCCAATTTATGCGCGTACGTGAGAGAGCGAGAAAAGAAGCGAAAATCCATGAAGTTAGTCGTCGTCGAATCACCCGCAAAAGCCAAGACAATCGAGAAATATCTGGGAAGCGGATATAAGGTTCTCGCCTCTTATGGCCATGTCCGCGACTTGCCGCCCAAAGACGGTTCGGTCGATCCGGATAATGGCTTTGCGATGCTGTGGGATAATTATCCGGACAAGGCGAAGCAGTTGAAGGCCATTGCCGATGAGGCGAAGAAGGCTGACGGCCTGATCCTCGCGACCGACCCTGATCGCGAAGGTGAAGCGATCAGCTGGCATGTGCAGGAGGTGCTGGACAAGAAGAAGGCGCTCCCCAAAAATGTTTCGCGGGTCACCTTCAACGCGATTACCAAGCAGGCCGTTACCGACGCAATGGCGCATCCGCGCGAACTCGACCATGACCTTATCGATGCCTATCGCGCCCGCCGCGCGCTCGACTATCTGGTAGGTTTCACGCTGTCGCCGGTGCTCTGGCGCAAGCTGCCCGGTGCCAAATCGGCAGGGCGTGTGCAGTCGGTTGCTTTGCGCCTGATTGTCGAGCGTGATCGTGAGATTGAAGCCTTCAGGGCGCAGGAATATTGGTCGGTTACCGCCAAAATGGAGCATAAGGGGCAGGGCTTTGACGCTCGTCTTGTGCGCTACAAGAGCGAAAAGCTCGACAAGATGGCGCTGGGGCGAGAAGGGGATGCAGAGGCCGCGCGGGCAGCCGTCGAAGCAGGGCATTTCAGCGTCGACAGTGTCGAGACCAAACCGGTCACCCGCAATCCGCAGCCTCCCTTCACGACCTCGACCTTGCAGCAGGAGGCCGCGCGCAAGCTGGGCTTTTCGGCCAGCCACACGATGCGGATCGCGCAGAATCTCTACGAAGACGGCGCGATCACCTATATGCGTACCGACGGCGTGCAGATGGACCCGAGCGCGATTTCGGCGGCGCGCGGGGCAATCGCCAACCGGTATGATGCCGGATATCTGCCCGACAAGCCACGCGTCTATCAGACCAAGGCAAAGAATGCGCAGGAAGCCCATGAAGCCATCCGGCCCACCGATTTCGGTCGCGACAAGGCCGGATCGGGCGATCATGCCAAGCTCTATGATCTGATCTACAAGCGCGCCTTGGCGAGCCAGATGGCGTCGGCGCGGATGGAGCGCACCACGGTCGACATGCTCGACGGCACCGGCCAGATCGGCCTGCGCGCGACCGGCCAGGTGGTTAAGTTTCCCGGATTTCTGGCACTCTACGAAGAAGGCATCGACGACAAGGACGACGATAACGGCGCCTTGCTGCCTGCGCTGGACAAGGGCGATGTGCCCGCAAAAAGGTCGGTCGAAAAAGCGCAGCATTTCACCCAGCCGCCGCCGCGCTATTCGGAGGCAAGCCTCGTCAAGCGGTTGGAAGAACTGGGCATCGGTCGACCCTCGACCTATGCCTCGATCATCCAGGTGCTCAAAGACCGTGCCTATGTCCGTGTTGAGAAAAACCGTTTCTTTGCAGAAGAATCCGGGCGACTTTTGACAGCATTTCTTGAACGGTTCTTTGATCGCTACGTCGCTTATGATTTTACGGCGGGACTTGAAGACCAGCTCGATGAAATCAGTGCAGGCGATGCTGAATGGCAGAGGGTGCTGGAGGCGTTCTGGCGCGATTTCAAACCCAAAACCGCCGAGGTGATGGAGCAGAAACCATCGGATATCACGGCCGAGCTGGACAAATTCCTCGCGCCCTACCTCTTCCCCGAGCGTGAAGACGGCAGCGATCCGCGCATCTGCCCCAAATGCGGGACCGGGAAGCTCGCGCTGCGAGGCGGGCGCTTTGGCGCGTTCGTCGCCTGCTCCAACTATCCGGAGTGCAAATTCACCCGCAAATTCGCGCAACCCGGCGGGGCCGACGGCATGACGTCAGATGGCCCCGAACTGCTTGGAAAACATCCGGAAACCGGGCTTGAAATTAGCCGGAAGTCGGGTCGTTTCGGGCCGTATGTCGAGATGGGCGAAGGCAAGGAGGCCGCGCGCGCCTCAATCCCCAAGGATATTCCGGCGGAGGACTTCGGGCTGGACTGGGCGGTTCGGCTGCTGTCATTGCCGCGCACAATCGGCGCGCATCCCGAAAGCGGTGAACCCGTAACGGCGAGCATCGGTCGTTACGGGCCCTATCTGGCGCATCAGGGCAAATATGCGCGACTGCAATCGACCGCCGACGTGTTCGAAACCGGCATGAATGCGGCGGTCGTCAAGCTGGCCGAGGCGGCCAATGGCGGCGGTCGGGCACGCGGCGGTGCATCGCGCGAACCGTTGAAGATCCTTGGAAAGCATCCGCGTACCGAAGCCGAAATCAAGCTGATGGACGGCCGCTACGGGGCCTATGTCACCGATGGCACCACAAATGCGACGCTGCCCAAGACCGTCGCTGCGGACGAACTGACGCTGGAGGAGGCCGCGCAGCTCATCGACGAACGCGCGGCCAAGGGTCCGGCGAAGGGTAAGGGAAAGAAGAAGGCGGTAGCGAAAAAGGAGCCTGCCAAAAAGGCCGCACCTAAAACAAAGAAAAAATAACGTCGCGCCAGCTCAGGCTGTTGCCTATCTCGCCTTTCGGTTTTGTCCGCGATGCGTGATGGGCCCCAGCCTACGCTGGGGCAGCGGAACTTTTTCGATGCCACACAATCATTCCACCCAGTCCAGCCCCATATCGCGGTAAACGCCCCGATCCTCGTCCCATCCGGCCTTCACCTTGACGTGGAGATAGAGGTGGACGGGAACGCCCATCAGTTCACCGATTTCCTTGCGCGCAGCGGCGCCGATCGCCTTGATGCGGCTGCCGCCCTTGCCTAGCACAATCGCACGCTGGGTTTCGCGTTCGACAAGGGGTCACCACACGAAAGTGCGTTTTACGTACGCTAAGGGAGAACCTCTCGTGAACACGGGCGCACGCCGTCATGCGGCCAGGAGCGATGACGGTATGCGCAGCGGGCGGAACTGGCCCGGATCGGGGCGGTTTTCGACATTCCAACGATAATCGCCGGTGAGTGAGATATGCTCCCATCCCAGTGGGGCGATGTGGCGAGCAATGTGCTCCGGGATCGAAAGGGCGCCGACTGCCTGTTCGAGATAGCGGGTATTCCACAGGATGATGGCGGCTACGAGCAGATTGAGGCCGGAGGCGCGATAGGTCTGGTTCTCGAACCGCCGGTCGCGCAGCTCGCCGAGCTGGTTGAAGAAGAGCGCCCGAGCGAGCGCGTTGCGGGCCTCACCCTTGTTGAGCCCGGCCTGGGTGCGACGGCGCAGGTCGAGATCGCGCAGCCAGTCGAGCATGAAGGTCGAGCGCTCGATCCGTCCGACCTCGCGTAAGGCCAGGGCCAGTCCGTTCTGGCGCGGATAGGCGGACAATCTGCGCAGCATCGCCGATGCGGTGGTGGTGCCGCTGCGGATTGAGGTGGTGAGGCGCAGCAGTTCGTCCCAATGGGCAGCGACATGCCCGATGGCGACCGGATCTCCGGTCATGCCGGCCAGCAGCGGCCCGGCTTCCTGGCCCGGCAGAAGATGCAGGCGCCGGTCTTTCAGATCGCGCAGGCGCGGCGCGAAGCGGTAGCCGAAGAAGGGCATGAGGCCAAACACATGATCGGATGCGCCGCCGGTGTCGGTGTAATGCTCTTCGATCGACAGGCCGGTGGCGTGGTATAGCAGTCCGTCGAGGACATAGGGAGCTTCGCCGGCGGTCGCCGCGATCACGCGGCTCGCGAACGGATCATATTGGTCTGACACATGGGTGTAGAAGCTGACACCCGGCTCATTGCCGTTGCGGGCGTTGATGTCGCTGATCGCCGCGCCGCGCCCGCCCGCATGGAAAAGCTGGCCGTCGCTCGAAGAGGTGGTGCCGTCGCCCCACAGCGCGGACAACGGCACGGTGCGGTGAACGTCGATCAACCGCCCGAGTGCTTCGCCATAGGCGGCCTCGCTGATATGCCAGTCGTGCAGATGGGCGAGCTGGCGCAAGGTCGCGCCCTGACAGGTCTCGGCCATGCGCGTCAGCCCGAGATTGATGCCGTCGGCCAGAATCACGGTCAGGAGCGCGTTGCGGTCATCCGCCACGCGACCGGAGCGGCGATGGGTGAAGCATTCGGAAAAGCCGGTCCAGCTATCGACTTCCAATAGGAGATCGGTGATCTTCACGCGCGGCAGCCGATCATAGGCAACGCGGCGCATATCCTCTGCGTCGGGTGGTGTGATCGCCTTGAGCGGCGATATGACAAGGCCGCTGCCATCAAGGCGCACCTGAGGCAGTTCTCCCTGCCGGGCGAGGATAGTCACCCGCTCGATGGCAGTGTCGAGGCTGGCGCGGCGTTCGGCAACGAAGCTGTCGAAATCGGTATTGATCGCCAGCGGCAGCGGCCCTCTCGCGCGCATTGCGTCGAAGGTGGCAGGCGGCAGGAGATAGCTGTCGAAAGCACGATACTGGCGGCTCTCTGCCACCCATATGTCGCCGGCACGTAGGCGGTCCCGTAATTGTGTCAGCACGCACAGTTCATAGGCGGCGCGCACGACGTGACCGTCGCGCAGTACGAACGGCCGCCATGACGGCGGCACGAAGCGAAGCGGCGGCTTGTCGGGCAGGCGGCGGCGACCGGTGCGATAAATATCGGCCACGAGGCGCACCGCATCGAGGAGCCCCTGCACTGCGCCGGCACCGCGAAACTCGAAGGCGTTGAGGAACGGCCCGATCACGGAGCGCAACGAGCGCTGCCGCTCGATCAATTCGGCCGTGCGGTCGATCGTTTCCGGCGCGATCAGCAGTTCGAGTCCACGACCGCCGTTCCCAGCCTTTCCCAGTCGATCGAACCGATGGCGGCAAGAGAATCGACGCCCCGCGCCCGCGCGTCGAGCAAGGCCCGGCACGAGCCGGTGAGCAGGCGAAGCTGCGCCTGAAGCGAACGGATCGTGCCGATCGCCTTATCCTTGGTGCGGTTCTCGGCCCGGCGCATCATGGTCCCCAAGAGTTTGTCCATCATCGTCAGCACGGCATCGGTCAGGCTTTCCTCGAGCCGGATGCCGGCAGCGGCAAGGATCGCAAGACGGCGCCTGTCGGGGAGTTCCGCCAGATGCTGCGACGTGATCCGCGCTGCCTCGTCCGCGATCCGGTCGAACGCCGTCTGCGGGATCGTCGCGGCACGCGAGGCCGCAAGGCCCAGCGCGCGAACATGGTCGAGCCGTTCGATCAGTCGCAGGACATTGCGCGGCGCCGGTGACAGCGGCGGGTTGCGCAACCATGAGAGCCAGGTTGCGCTCTTGTCGTCGCGCCGCGACAGCAGGGCGTCGAGCGCCGCGCGTTCAGGATCGCCGAGATCCCCGGCGAGCACGTCATGGATCAGATCCCCGGCCTGCTGCCGCGCTCGTCGCACGATAGCCTCGACCACCGTCACAGGTGGCAGCAGCAATCGCCGGCGTCGCATCTCGTCGATGACGATGCCGGCAAGCCGCGAGGGTTGGGTGACGGTCTGCGCGATCGGCATGGCGAACGCGACCAGCGCGTGAAAATCCGCGCGGCTGAAAACAAGATGGCCGAAGCGCCGCGACAGGTCGACGAGGTGCGTCCGCCGCGTCTCGTCGCGCCGGGCATAGTCGCCCCATGACGCGGGCGACACCTCCAACTGGCGGGCCACGAACGCGAGGATCGGCATGGGTGGTGCTTCGCCGGCTTCCAGCACGCGCCCCGGCCAGCGGAGATACAGCAGCAGCATCGCAAAGCCGAGGCGGGTGGCATCGCCACGCCGGGATGCGATCAGTTCGAGGTCGTCACGGGTCAGGGTGAAGTGGCGCGCGATCTCGCGTTCATCGAGCGACGGATCATAATGGCCCGCCAGCATTTCGCGTGTCAGCAGGTGTCTTCTAGCCAAGGTCGAACCCTCCATGTCGCTGTCCGTCAGACGTCCGTTGGACGGTCACCGGGAATGTGTCCGTCAACTCTGGACCTTCGATGGCGATTCGGACAAGGTCGCATAATGATGGGAAAACGGACACGATGGGGCGGCACGTGGCGCTGATCGGCTATGCGCGGGTTTCCACTCCCGACCAGAAGCTCTCGCTCCAGCACGACGCATTGGAGCGGGCGGGATGCGAACGTGTTTTCGACGATCAGGCGTCGGGTGCCAGAACCGACAGGCCCGGTCTTGGCGAAGCGCTGGCCTATCTGCGCACCGGCGACACGCTGGTTGTGTGGAAGCTCGATCGGCTCGGCCGCTCGATGGGCCACCTGATCGAGAAGATCGGCGAGCTGGCGGCGCGAGGCATCGGGTTCCGTTCGCTCACCGAAAACATCGACACCACCACGCCGGGAGGTATGCTGGTGTTCAATATCTTCGGCTCCCTGGCGCAGTTCGAGCGCGATCTGATCAGCGAGCGCACTCAGGCGGGCCTGCGCGCCGCGCGCGAGCGCGGTAGCAAGGGGGCGCCGCCCTGTCGTCACCCCCGACAAGCTGCGCAAAGCGCGGACGCATATCGCAGCAGGCCTCACCGTGCGCGAGGCTGCCGCTCGCCTGAAAATCGGAAAACCGCCCTCTACAAGGCGTTAGAGTCCAACGCATAGCCGGAACCTCATGGACGTGTATTCATCCACCAAGCCAAAGCAGACATCGAGCCAATCTGCTCATCTCTTAGGAGAATTCATGCGCAACATCGTCAACGCACTACTTCTGCATGAGGATAAAATTCTGCTGGCTCGCCGAAGCCAACATCGCAAAGCCTATCCAGATCGGTGGAGCTTTCCAGGCGGTCATGTCGAAACCGGGGAAACCATCGAAGACGCATTATCCCGCGAGCTGACAGAGGAAATTGACGTTATCCCACAGGACTACGAGTTGCTCTCCCAACTGAGAGACCCCAATGCGAGGGCCGATCCAGTTACATACCATCTATTTTGCGTGAGAAGCTGGAAGGGCGATCCAACCATCATGGACGATGAACATACAGAACTTCGTTGGTTTACTCTCAACGAAGCAAGCTCGCTCTCTGATTTGGCCTTGGAGGAATATCGGCCGCTGTTCATGAACTTATACCGAGAATAAAACCATTCACGTGTTCATCATATGTTCTGGCTTAGCGTACATAGAACGCACTCCCGTGTAGTGACCCCAAGCACCAGATGATGTCATTGTTCGTCTGCGGATGCGACGTCTCGGTCGCCCGGTCGGTATTGTCGCAGGCGCAGCGTCCGCAATCGGCGGTCCCGCAGCAATCGCGATAGGCGACCAGATAGGCCCGCCCATCGTCCGGGTTGATGCAGGTGCCGACCCACGACGTCGGGGACGGTTCGGTTCCCGGCGGACAGGTGTGGACGCCGCCTCCGCAGCAGGTACATAAAGATCCGTCGATCGCGCAGTAGCGCCAATAGTCGCACAGGGTATCGTCGCTCGTCTGCGCGTGACGGGCGAACTCGGTCTTCGCATGGCCCGACCGGTCCTTCGTGCCGGCCCATGCGCGGCTGACCGGGAGGACGGGAAAGACGGGCGCGGCAACGAGGACGGCCCCAAGTCTCGAGAGCAGGCCCCGGCGCGACGTCCTTCCCGCCATCTGTCGCAAGGCGCCCTCGAATTTTCCATCCAGCAGAGACTTTGACATCTGATTTGCCCCCCTTAGTGCGCGGCCTGCGCCTTGCGCGTTTCGATATAGTCCTGCACCGAATGCAGGCCGGTCTCGGCCGACACGAACATGCTTTCGATATGCTCGCGGCTGTTCACGAGGCCACGCGACAATATCGTCCCGTCGTCGCCGAGCAGGACGGCGTGAGGAAGTTTGTCCACGGCGAAGGACCGTCCGAGCAGAGCGTCGTTCAGAAAATGATATCCGCCAAGGTCTGCGGTCTCGACGAGCTTTCTCTGAGCGCCCTCACGATCGTCGCCTGCGAAGATCAGCTCCACATCCTCCGAACGGGCGAGGCTCTTTGCGAAGGGAATGAGCTTTTGCAGACTGGGCAGTGCGACGAGACGAAGAGGATGAGGCGCCGTTTGCCGGGCGCAAGCGCGCCGCCAATGTCGACGTGGTGGCCCTCGAGCGAATACGCCCGAACCTTTGGCGCCGGCCCGCCAACCGTCGGACCTTGCTTGGGCGTCAACGCCCCGGCGGGTGCGACCCGCTCGTGCAGGACCCCGACCTGCCGGGCGAGAAGCGAGAATGGCGACGATCGCGGCGACGAGGAGAATCCAGGTCAGGATCTGCGAGACAATGAGGGCGGTGATCATGTGGAGCGCACTCCGGCGCGCGGCGTTGGCTGCATCCGCGATACGGCGCGATATATGCGGATCAGAAGCAAAGTTGCGGCGCCGCAGGTCAGGGCCTGCGGCAGTTGCGATCGAAATCGAAGCCTCGCCGATACCCGTCGAGACGGTCAAAGCCGCCGCCAGCAGCAGGTTGCCGCCAGCGATCGCCCAACTGATCGGCGTCGCATCACCGCCGCAGCCGCATTCGAGCTCGGTGCGTCCGCGCAGAAGGTTGAGCGCCACGGCCAGTCCGAAAGCCGCGAACATTGTGGCGGCGCCGCAGATGACGGCCGGCACGCCGGGGAGAATGAGCAGGATCCCGAAGAGCATTTCCGCAATCGGCAAGGCCGCGGCGAACGGGAGCACGAGGGGTGCGGGCACGATATCATAGGCCGCGACAACCGGCGAGAAATCGTCGCTCGACCAGAATTTCGACGCGCCCGCCGCAACCAGCATCGTCCCTGCAAAGCCGTGGATCGCCCCGACGCCCGCGTCGGCCAGAAACGAAGGCAGATCGCCGGTCATGGCCCGACTGCGGGTACGAGCAGCATGCCGTGGCCCGCCTCTTCGATTTCATGCTTCGGCTCAAGGGTCAGCGCATCCCAGACGAACAGGGTCCCCTCGCTGCCGAGGAACAGTAGCGGCGCGGCGTCCTGACTGACGGCAAGATCGGTGATGCTCCCGGGCAATTTCACACGCTTCAGAAGCTTGCGCGTCGACGCCTCGAAAACCCATATCTCTGGCCCGGAACCTTCTGCGACCAGAACTCGCCCATGTGCATGAGCACGAACAGGCGGTCGGCACGGCTGTTGTAAGCGAGTGGTTGGCGGCCGCCGGGATACCAGTTGACGTTGAGTGGCGCGGTGGTGCCGACGGGATAGCCAGCGGCCTCCTGAAGCGACCATGGCTCGCCGAGCTTCAGCGTCCCCTTGTTGCTCGCGCTGACGACCTTCCCGCTATACGTGAGGAAAACAGCTTCGGCGGTCAGCGCATTGACTGCGAAATTGTCGAACACGGGGTCGTTTTCCGCCGAGAAGAAGGCCTCGCTCGTCGTGACGACAGGCTCCTTGCGCTGTCCGACCGATACCAGCCCGGCGGTTCCGTCCGAACAGAGTGTGATACCGCCGTCCTTGCCAAATCCGGTTACGAGCGAACAGCCCGGAACCTCGACAGTCTTCGTCACGCGCCCGGCCCCGAGGTCGACAACCGCGATCGAATTGGCCGGGTCCATATTGTAAACGAATGCGTGGCGGCCGTCGCCGGATATGCCGACGAGATTTTGCGATTGCCCACAAGCAGCCGGCCCGGAAGGCTTATTTCGCGCAGCACCTTCAGCGTCTTCGCGTCACGGACGGTGAGATAATCCTGGCGAGTGCCGCGATTGTGCTTTGTCCAGACAGTTTCAGCAGTGTAGAAATAGCGACCGGCAGGGTCAGCCGCCGTGCTCGCGAGCTGGGTGATATGCAACTGGCCGAGCATCTTGCCCGTCTCGCCGTCGAAGATGCGATTGGCACCTCCGGCCCAATTATCCTCGGTAATGATCCAGTGCGGCGAGACGTCCGGCAGGGCAAGCGTGTCGCTATCTTCGACCTCGAGCGGCGCCGGGGCATCGTCTTGGGCCGACGCCAGCGGCGAGACCGACATCAGCGACGCTGCAATCAATGGTCCGAACAGGCGCTTCATGACATCTCCCCGACTGACAAATGGCCCGCGAAGTGCCCGTCGATCGCCGCCACGGCCTCGCCCTTCAAGAGTGAGGCAGTCTCCGGCGCGTTGGTCGACCCCTGGCTGTCCAAGAGCCGCCGCGAGGCTTCGCATTCCATGAAGATTAGCTATTCCTCACGTCGTACCGAGGCAACTGCTTCACCTCGTTTGTCGAGGGTGGACAAGGCCGTGCGCCGCGCCCGCGTCGGCATCTATCAGTGACAATATTTGAATTTTAGAACAATCGGTTAAGTGAGAATTTGGGCTGACAGGCGTTGGCGCAATGGTGCCGCGCCATCACCATTGCAGCCGGTTTTGTCACCGTCTGGTTCGCGCGCGTCCGAAGCGTCATGCCGGCTATGCGGTGGGCGGCCATGCGCCCGTGCCGGTCACGCCCCACAGCCTCATTGCCACGGCGGTGACCGAGCGACACCCAGGAGGGAAAAATAGGCACCAGTCGGGCCGAAAAATTCGCTGTGACGCTGCGGATGAGGTTCAAACAGCGGTAAGGCGTCGGCTTCGGCCCGACCTTTGTTGTTGCGCGTGCGGCTGGCTTCGGGAGGGGCATTATGAACGGACTGGATCGGCGGACTTTTCTTGCTTCCTCACTCCTCGCGGGAACCGTCCGTGAACGGCCCGCGCGCATCGGCGCGCGAGGCGGAGGAATTGGCCGAGCGGCGAGTTTGGGACGTTATCGTCATCGGAGCCGGGGTCAGCGGATTGTCCGCGGCGGCCGAGATCCGACGGGCGGGAAAATCCGTTCTCGTGCTCGAGGCGCGCGATCGCATCGGTGGCAGGATGTGGACGGACCGTACCTCCATGTCGATCCCGATCGAACGCGGCTGCGAACTCATCCACGGCGGTCCCCACGTCTCGACCCTGGCGATATGTAAAAGCGAAAAGCTTCGAACGAAGATGTTCAGGCGCTATTTTCGCAAGGTGAATGCGGGCGATCCTTGGCAGCCGCGGGATATCGTCGCCCATTTTTTCTTTCCGCGGGGCAAGCCTGCGGGTCTCCGTCTCCGCTCCCTGCGCCCGGTCCAGTCAGACGGGCGAGGCCTATCTCCGGAGCCTTGGATTGCCGCCCGAAAACTGGCCGGTGAATGTCCATCGCCTCGCGATCGATCTCGAGCCCTCTATAATCAGCCCGCGACGCACATCGTCGACATGCTGGAGCGCTGCATCCGCATTCGGACGACCCGTCCTTGTTCGAGGCCGTGCCGCTTCCCGATCCTGACGATCCCGCCCGCGACAATGGCGATTATCGCGTGGTTGGCGGATACGACCAGATTTTGAAGCCGATCGCCTCGGGACTGGACATTCTCCTGTCGACCAAAGTCGAACGTGCTCGCATGGAGCGGAAGCGGAGTCTAAATTCTCGCGGGGCGTGCATCTGCAAGGGCTCGCGCTGCATCGTGACGTTGCCAGCCGGCGTCCTTGCGGCCGAAACTGTTCGGTTCGAGCGCCCCCTCCTGAGCCGAAGCGCCAAAATTTGCGCGATTCGCATACCTTCCCGTCTTCAAGTCGATTCTCCGAATTCGACCATCAGGTTCTGTCCTTTTCGGCGGTCCGACCGATCAGGCCGCGATTTACACGCATGATCCGAAGAGCATGGAATGCGTCGTGGGGACGCCCGGTTTCGTGGGAGAAATCTGGGTAAATTGGTCGACAGGCGATGCGGCACGGCGGCTCTGGCGCTGCCGCCCGAACAACGATCTGAGGCATCGCTCGAACAGGTCCGGCTTGCTGCGGGCGACAATGGCATCCGATATCGAAAAGCGGCAATCCACGACTGGGCGAATGACCCTTATGCGATGGGCGCCTACGGCTGCCGAGAAGATCGCGGGCCTCACCCGAACCGGCCGGTCCCGCCCCGCATTTCGCTGGGATCCAGACCAGCAGCGTCCACACCTCGCACGACAGCGGAGTGGCTGCGGCTCGGGCTGTGCTGGGCGCATTGCGCCAGTTCGAACCTCCTTTCCCGGTGGTTCGAACCGCGGGCTGCTGAACCGACCGGCCGCATGCCGCCGCCTTTGTCCGACCTGTCGGGCTGGCCGAAAATAGATCCAGATCGGACCCAGTTCTTCTTGGAACATACCAGTCCAGCGAACAAAGTATTCCCTATGCTCGAGAAACGAGCATCGTGTTCCGGGCTCTGCCACGAATGTCCAGGCTCTAGCCAAAGGTGTCAGTGTGTACGCCCGACGTGCGCTTTCTATAGCTCGGTCTACCTTTTGCGGGATGAGAAATTAGCTTCCCGATAATAATCCGATTATAAAATAGATGCTCTTCGTCGGTGACGCTTATCCGCCATGACCATAGGGACGGGCGCGGCGGAAAGCCTCTTCCGAACGGCGCCGGACCCAGCGCCCGATCCGCGAAGGCCGAAGCGCTCGCGGCGGGCGGCACGCGCGCTGCTCAAAGGCCGGCTCAGGCGGACAAAAATAGCATCGATATTCAGCAGCCACCCCTCGCGCCTTGCTCGCGCCATCACGCGACATCGCCCGCCAGCCCCGCCGCTGAGGCCCGGCCGCTGGAAGGAGCTTTCCATGACGCAGTCCATCCGCCGCGTTTTCTCCGACCCCCGAGGCGGCAAGACAGCGTCGGTCTCGCACCCGGACGCTCGAAGCATGCCGCTGCTGGAACCGGGCGGTCTATCGCAAGCTCGGCGGCCGCGTCGTCTATGCGATCGACGAACTCGACGCTTGGAACAGGCTCGGCCGCCACACACCTCCACGTCCGACCCGGGCAGCGGTGTCGTGCGCCCGGCATAGGGGCGAACCACGCTGATGCGGCGCATCGGTTTTCAGGCTGAGCTCAGGCTGCCGTCGGTCCGCGAAGAAGCTCGCCGCAGCCGCGCCTTCGCCGACGCCGGACGCGGCGCTCACCGAGGTCGAGGTCGGCTGGATCGACCGCCGGCACGAGCAATGGATCCGCTTTCGGCCGCGTCGCCGCTGAGCGCATCCACAGACGCCGGACCCGGGTTTCTTGCTTTCGGCCCGGCGCGGTATTCGCCGGTTCGTCCGCTGGACGTCCGAACGACTTCAGTACCATTCATTCTGAGGAACATCGCCATCGCGATGGCCGTCGCCGGCGGAGCCTCATTCGACGCTGCCGTTCGTCCGTCAGCGCCGAGATACTGGCGCCGCGGATCGACCGCTGGACGAGGTCTGGAGGTGCTGGGGGCGATCCGACGCGAATCGAAGCCCGCCGGCATCGACGCCTGCGACGAGGCGCCCGCGACCATTGGCGTCGGCAACCGGATCGCAGGCGGCTTGCCGTTCCGGCCCCTATTCGCTCGGAACGCCGCACGGCGTGGCTCCCGCGCCGGGCGGTAGAGGCATGAACCGACCCATCTCTCAGCCGCACGGTGGCGACCGCGGCGCTCTTCGTCGCGGTCGCACGGGCCGAGCGCCCGCACCGCCTGATCTGGAATGCGAGCGCCAGCGCACCGATCGGCCTCTGCCGGATCGACGCGGACACGCCGCCGCGGCCGGCGACCTTGTCGCCATCGACCCGCCGCCGGCGCCTGCAGCTTTCCTCCGCCCGGCGCGGCTTTATCTGCCCGCGCGGCCTGCCGCTGCTGAAGCCGCGTCGCCAGGCCTTCCAGGGCGCGCTCGTCTGGGTCCGGCACCTTCGTCCACCGTCGACGGAGCGGGCGCAGCCCGCGCGCGAGCGCTGACCAGGGCGCACCGCCCGCTCCCGTCTGGAACCGGCCACCGGACCGTCGGGCGCGGCGAACTCTTTCTCCTGAACGCAGCACCGGACAGCCTCGACGGCCGCTACTTCAGGCCGCTTTACCCGCCGCCTGCCTGGTAGGCACCGCGTCACGCCCCCCTCACTCACAACTCCCGACGCGCGTCGGCGCCACTTCTTTGGCGCGCTCGCGAGACTCCTTTGCCATTTTTCAGCAGGAAGGAGACGCCGGACTGATCATCGCGGAACGATCTGCCGCGATAGGACGGGCGGTTTCGCCGGGCTCGATCAGAACGCTCGCGTTCGACGCACCAATCGCGCTCGTCGGCGCAGCCTATTCTGAGAGGAATGCGCCACGGCGCTTGCTGATCAAGCGATCTACGCGCTGGGCGCAGAGATTGGTGCCGGCTGGGACCGTTCGGGCGCGCGCGGCCTCTACATCGC
>JADJXT010000002.1:0-1067500 GCA_016720115.1 Sphingomonadales bacterium
CTGCCTGTTCGAGATAGCGGGTATTCCGCTGGTAAATAGTTTCCATGTCGCAGATTGAGGCCGGAGGCGCGATAGGCCTGGTTCTCGAACCGCCGGTCGTTCCCGCTGGAGTCAGCCACAGAGCGCCCTGAGGTTGTGAGCGTTGCAGTCTCCACTTGTTAGAGCCCAGCCCCGGTGGGACGCCGCAGGCCGAGAGATCGCAAATGTTGTTTGTGCTTCAGTTAGTGTCAGCATCTGGATCCATCTGGATCTGGCAAAGTGCGCCGTACAGCAAACTGTCCCAGAGAAAAAGACTGAAACACCTTTCACAGGAACGCCAAAGATTCGGGCCCGGGAGGCGCGTCAAACCTTTTGGGTAGTGCGCATGAGCTCGTCCAGCAAGAGCGACATGCCTCACGCCATCTGACCCCCGGTCACGCCCGGCTAAAAACAGTTACTCGGTTCCCCGCCCGCACAGAAGATGGGGCGTTGTTCCTTCCATTCGCGCCAGCCGCGGCTGTACGCGTTCGCCATTTTTCGGCACGTGCGCAAACACCCCCCCGGTTTGCGCCACACCCCCCCCGCATCATCCCCTTCCATGCACCGTTGCACGCCTTCGCGGCGCCACAGCCAGTCCGTCGATATGCTGACAGAGGAGCTCCGCCGGCGGTCGCCGCGGGATCACGCGGCTCGCGAACGGATGATATTGGTCTGCACAGTGGGTGAAGCTGACACCCGGCTCATTGCCGTTGCGGGCGTTGATGTCGCTGATCGCCGCGCCGCGCCCGCCCGCATGGAAAGCTGGCCGTCGCTCGAAGAGGTGGTGCGTCGCCCCACAGCGCGGACAACGGCACGGGTGCGGTGAACGTCGATCAACCGCCCGAGCGCTTCGCCAGGCGGCCTCGCTGATATGCCAGTCGCAGATGGGCGAGCTGGCGCAAGGTCGCGCCCTGAAAGGTCCCCGGGCCATGCGCGTCAGCCTGAGATTGATGCCGTCGGCCAGAATCACGGTCAGGAGCGCGTTGCGGTCATCCGCCACGCGACCGGAGCGGCGATGGTGAAGCATTCGGAAAAGCCGGTCCAGCTATCGACTTCCAATAGGAGATCGGTGATCTTCACGCGCGGCAGCCGATCATAGGCAACGCGGCGCATATCCTCTGCGTCGGTGGTGGGATCGCCTTGAGCGGCGATATGACAAGGCCGCTGCCATCAAGGCGCACCTGAGGCAGTTCTCCTGCCGGGCGAGGATAGTCACCCGCTCGATGGCAGTGTCGAGGCTGGCGCGGCGTTCGGCAACGAAGCTGTCGAAATCGGTATTGATCGCCAGCGGCAGCGGCCCTCTCGCGCGCATTGCGTCGAAGGTGGCAGGCGGCAGGAGATAGCTGTCGAAAGCACGATACTGGCGGCTCTCTGCCACCCATATGTCGCCGGCACGTAGGCGGTCCTGCACTGTGTCAGCACGCACAGTTCATAGGCGGCGCGCACGACGTGACCGTCGCGCAGTACGAACGGCCGCCACGACGGCGGCACGGAAGCGAAGCGGCGGCTTGTCGGGCAGGCGGCGGCGACCGGTGCGATAAATATCGGCCACGAGGCGCACCGCATCGAGGAGCCCCTGCACTGCGCCGGCACCGCGAAACTCGAAGGCGTTGAGGAACGGCCCGATCACGGAGCGCAACGAGCGCCGCTGCTCGATCAATTCGGCCGTGCGGTCGATCGTTTCCGGCGCGATCAGCAGTTCGGAGTCCACGACCGCCGTTCCCAGCCTTCCCAGTCGATCGAACCGATGGCGGCAAGAGAATCGACGCCCCGCGCCCGCGCGTCGAGCAAGGCCCGGCACGAGCCGGTGAGCAGGCGAAGCTGCGCCTGAAGCGAACGGATCGTGCCGATCGCCTTATCCTTGGTGCGGTTCTCGGCCCGGCGCATCATGGTCCCCAAGAGTTTGTCCATCATCGTCAGCACGGCATCGGTCAGGCTTTCCTCGAGCCGGATGCCGGCAGCGGCAAGGATCGCAAGACGGCGCCTGTCGGGGAGTTCCGCCAGATGCTGCGACGTGATCCGCGCTGCCTCGTCCGCGATCCGGTCGAACGCCGTCTGCGGGATCGTCGCGGCACGCGAGGCCGCAAGGCCCAGCGCGCGAACATGGTCGAGCCGTTCGATCAGTCGCAGGACATTGCGCGGCGCCGGTGACAGCGGCGGGTTGCGCAACCATGAGAGCCGGTTGCGCTCTTGTCGTCGCGCCGCGACAGCAGGCGTCGAGCGCCGCGCGTTCAGGATCGCCGAGATCCCCGGCGAGCACGTCATGGATCAGATCCCCGGCCTGCTGCCGCGCTCGTCGCACGATAGCCCTCGACCACCGTCACAGGTGGCAGCAGCAATCGCCGGCGTCGCATCTCGTCGATGACGATGCCGGCAAGCCGCGAGGGTTGGGTGACGGTCTGCGCGATCGGCATGGCGAACGCGACCAGCGCGTGAAAATCCGCGCGGCTGAAAACAAGATGGCCGAAGCGCCGCGACAGGTCGACGAGGTGCGTCCGCCGCGTCTCGTCGCGCCGGGCATAGTCGCCCCATGACGCGGGCGACACCTCCAACTGGCGGGCCACGAACGCGAGGATCGGCATGGGTGGTGCTTCGCCGGCTTCCAGCACGCGCCCCGGCCAGCGGAGATACAGCAGCAGCATCGCAAAGCCGAGGCGGGTGGCATCGCCACGCCGGGATGCGATCAGTTCGAGGTCGTCACGGGTCAGGGTGAAGTGGCGCGCGATCTCGCGTTCATCGAGCGACGGATCATAATGGCCCGCCAGCATTTCGCGTGTCAGCAGGTGTCTTCTAGCCAAGGTCGAACCTCCATGTCGCTGTCCGTCAGACGTCCGTTGGACGGTCACCGGGAATGTGTCCGTCAACTCTGGACCTTCGATGGCGATCCGGACAAGGTCGCATAATGATGGGAAAACGGACACGATGGGGCGGCACGTGGCGCTGATCGGCTATGCGCGGGTTTCCACTCCCGACCAGAAGCTCTCGCTCCAGCACGACGCATTGGAGCGGGCGGGATGCGAACGTGTTTTCGACGATCAGGCGTCGGGTGCCAGAACCGACAGGCCCGGTCTTGGCGAAGCGCTGGCCTATCTGCGCACCGGCGACACGCTGGTTGTGTGGAAGCTCGATCGGCTCGGCCGCTCGATGGGCCACCTGATCGAGAAGATCGGCGAGCTGGCGGCGCGAGGCATCGGGTTCCGTTCGCTCACCGAAAACATCGACACCACCACGCCGGGAGGTATGCTGGTGTTCAATATCTTCGGCTCCTGGCGCAGTTCGAGCGCGATCTGATCAGCGAGCGCACTCAGGCGGGCCTGCGCGCCGCGCGCGAGCGCGGTAGCAAGGGGGGCGCCGCCCTGTCGTCACCCCCCGACAAGCTGCGCAAAGCGCGGACGCATATCGCAGCAGGCCTCACCGTGCGCGAGGCTGCCGCTCGCCTGAAAATCGGAAAAAACCGCCCTCTACAAGGCGTTAGAGTCCAACGCATAGCCGGAACCTCATGGACGTGTATTCATCCACCAAGCCAAAGCAGACATCGAGCCAATCTGCTCATCTCTTAGGAGAATCTCATGCGCAACATCGTCAACGCACTACTTCTGCATGAGGATAAAATTCTGCTGGCTCGCCGAAGCCAACATCGCAAAGCCTATCCAGATCGGTGGAGCTTTCCGTGCGGTCATGTCGAAACCGGGGAAACCATCGAAGACGCACTATCCCGCGAGCTGACAGAGGAAATTGACGTTATCCCACAGGACTACGAGTTGCTCTCCCAACTGAGAGACCCCAATGCGAGGGCCGATCCAGTTACATACCATCTATTTTGCGTGAGAAGCTGGAAGGGCGATCCAACCATCATGGACGATGAACATACAGAACTTCGTTGGTTTACTCTCAACGAAGCAAGCTCGCTCTCTGATTTGGCCTTGAGGAATATCGGCCGCTGTTCATGAACTTATACCGAGAATAAAACCATTCACGTGTTCATCATATGTTCTGGCTTAGCGTACATAGAACGCACTCCCGTGTAGTGACCCCAAGCACCAGATGATGTCATTGTTCGTCTGCGGATGCGACGTCTCGGTCGCCCGGTCGGTATTGTCGCAGGCGCAGCGTCCGCAATCGGCGGTCCCGGCAGCAATCGCGATAGGCGACCAGATAGGCCCGCCCATCGTCCGGGTTGATGCAGGTGCCGACCCACGACGTCGGGGACGGTTCGGTTCCCGGCGGACAGGTGTGGACGCCGCCTCCGCAGCAGGTACATAAAGATCCGTCGATCGCGCAGTAGCGCCAATAGTCGCACAGGGTATCGTCGCTCGTCTGCGCGTGACGGGCGAACTCGGTCTTCATGGCCCGACCGGTCCTTCGTGCCGGCCCATGCGCGGCTGACCGGGAGGACGGGAAAGACGGGCGCGGCAACGAGGACGGCCCCAAGTCTCGAGAGCAGGCCCCGGCGCGACGTCCTTCCCGCCATCTGTCGCAAGGCGCCCTCGAATTTTCCATCCAGCAGAGACTTTGACATCTGATTTGCCCCCCTTAGTGCGCGGCCTGCGCCTTGCGCGTTTCGATATAGTCCTGCACCGAAGGCAGGCCGGTCTCGGCCGACACGAACATGCTTTCGATATGCTCGCGGCTGTTCACGAGGCCACGCGACAATATCGTCCCGTCGTCGCCGAGCAGGACGGCGTGAGGAAGTTTGTCCACGGCGAAGGACCGTCCGAGCAGAGCGTCGTTCAGAAAATGATATCCGCCAAGGTCTGCGGTCTCGACGAGCTTTCTCTGAGCGCCCTCACGATCGTCGCCTGCGAAGATCAGCTCCACATCCTCCGAACGGGCGAGGCTCTTTGCGAAGGGGAATGAGCTTTTTGCAGACTGGGCAGTGCGACGAGACGAAGAGGATGAGGCGCCGTTTGCCGGGCGCAAGCGCGCCGCCAATGTCGACGTGGTGGCCCTCGAGCGAATACGCCCTGAACCTTTGGCGCCGGCCCGCCAACCGTCGGACCTTGCTTGGGCGTCAACGCCCCGGCGGGTGCGACCCGCTCGTGCAGGACCCCGACCTGCCGGGCGAGAGCGAGAATGGCGACGATCGCGGCGACGAGGAGAATCCAGGTCAGGATCTGCGAGACAATGAGGGCGGTGATCATGTGGAGCGCACTCCGGCGCGCGGCGTTGGCTGCATCCGCGATACGGCGCGATATATGCGGATCAGAAGCAAAGTTGCGGCGCCGCAGGTCAGGCCTGCGGCAGTTGCGATCGAAATCGAAGCCTCGCCGATACCCGTCGAGACGGTCAAAGCCGCCGCCAGCAGCAGGTTGCCGCCAGCGATCGCCCAACTGATCGGCGTCGCATCACCGCCGCAGCCGCATTCGAGCTCGGTGCGTCCGCGCAGAAGGTTGAGCGCCACGGCCAGTCCGAAAGCCGCGAACATTGTGGCGGCGCCGCAGACGACGGCCGGCACGCCGGGGAGAATGAGCAGGATCCCGAAGAGCATTTCCGCAATCGGCAAGGCCGCGGCGAACGGGAGCACGAGGGGTGCGGGCACGATATCATAGGCCGCGACAACCGGCGAGAAATCGTCGCTCGACCAGAATTTCGACGCGCCCGCCGCAACCAGCATCGTCCCTGCAAAGCCGTGGATCGCCCCGACGCCCGCGTCGGCCAGAAACGAAGGCAGATCGCCGGTCATGGCCCGACTGCGGGTACGAGCAGCATGCCGTGGCCCGCCTCTTCGATTTCATGCTTCGGCTCAAGGGTCAGCGCATCCCAGACGAACAGGGTCCCCTCGCTGCCGAGGAACAGTAGCGGCGCGGCGTCCTGACTGACGGCAAGATCGGTGATGCTCCCGGGCAATTTCACACGCTTCAGAAGCTTGCGCGTCGACGCCTCGAAAACCCATATCTCCCGCCCGGAACCTTCTGCGACCAGAACTCGCCCATGTGCATGAGCACGAACAGGCGGTCGGCACGGCTGTTGTAAGCGAGTGGTTGGCGGCCGCCGGGATACCAGTTGACGTTGAGTGGCGCGGTGGTGCCGACGGGATAGCCAGCGGCCTCCTGAAGCGACCATGGCTCGCCGAGCTTCAGCGTCCCCTTGTTGCTCGCGCTGACGACCTTCCCGCTATACGTGAGGAAAACAGCTTCGGCGGTCAGCGCATTGACTGCGAAATTGTCGAACACGGGGTCGTTTTCCGCCGAGAAGAAGGCCTCGCTCGTCGTGACGACAGGCTCCTTGCGCTGTCCGACCGATACCAGCCCGGCGGTTCCGTCCGAACAGAGTGTGATACCGCCGTCCTTGCCAAATCCGGTTACGAGCGAACAGCCCGGAACCTCGACAGTCTTCGTCACGCGCCCGGCCCCTGAGGTCGACAACCGCGATCGAATTGGCCGGGTCCATATTGTAAACGAATGCGTGGCGGCCGTCGCCGGATATGCCGACGAGATTTTTGCGATTGCCCACAAGCAGCCGGCCCGGAAGGCTTATTTCGCGCAGCACCTTCAGCGTCTTCGCGTCACGGACGGTGAGATAATCCTGGCGAGTGCCGCGATTGTGCTTTGTCCAGACAGTTTCAGCAGTGTAGAAATAGCGACCGGCAGGGTCAGCCGCCGTGCTCGCGAGCTGGGTGATATGCAACTGGCCGAGCATCTTGCCCGTCTCGCCGTCGAAGATGCGATTGGCACCTCCGGCCCAATTATCCTCGGTAATGATCCAGTGCGGCGAGACGTCCGGCAGGGCAAGCGTGTCGCTATCTTCGACCTCGAGCGGCGCCGGGGCATCGTCTTGGGCCGACGCCAGCGGCGAGACCGACATCAGCGACGCTGCAATCAATGGTCCGAACAGGCGCTTCATGACATCTCCCCCGACTGACAAATGGCCCGCGAAGTGCCCGTCGATCGCTGCCACGGCCTCGCCCTTCAAGAGTGAGGCAGTCTCCGGCGCGTTGGTCGACCTCGGGCTGTCCAAGAGCCGCCGCGAGGCTTCGCATTCCATGAAGATTAGCTATTCCTCACGTCGTACCGAGGCAACTGCTTCACCTCGTTTGTCGAGGGTGGACAAGGCCGTGCGCCGCGCCCGCGTCGGCATCTATCAGTGACAATATTTGAATTTTAGAACAATCGGTTAAGTGAGAATTTGGGCTGACAGGCGTTGGCGCAATGGTGCCGCGCCATCACCATTGCAGCCGGTTTTGTCACCGTCTGGTTCGCGCGCGTCCGAAGCGTCATGCCGGCTATGCGGTGGGCGGCCATGCGCCCGTGCCGGTCACGCCCCACAGCCTCATTGCCACGGCGGTGACCGAGCGACACCAGGAGGGAAAAATAGGCACCAGTCGGGCCGAAAAATTCGCTGTGACGCTGCGGATGTGAGGTTCAAACAGCGGTAAGGCGTCGGCTTCGGCCCGACCTTGTTGTTGCGCGTGCGGCTGGCTTCGGGAGGGGCATTATGAACGGACTGGATCGGCGGACTTTTCTTGCTTCCTCACTCCTCGCGGGAACCGTCCTCGTGAACGGCCCGCGCGCATCGGCGCGCGAGGCGGAGGAATTGGCCGAGCGGCGAGTTTGGGACGTTATCGTCATCGGAGCCGGGGTCAGCGGATTGTCCGCGGCGGCCGAGATCCGACGGGCGGGAAAATCCGTTCTCGTGCTCGAGGCGCGCGATCGCATCGGTGGCAGGATGTGGACGGACCGTACCTCCATGTCGATCCCGATCGAACGCGGCTGCGAACTCATCCACGGCGGTCCCCACGTCTCGACCTGGCGATATGTAAAAAGCGAAAAGCTTCGAACGAAGATGTTCAGGCGCTATTTTCGCAAGGTGAATGCGGGCGATCCTTGGCAGCCGCGGGATATCGTCGCCCATTTTTCTTTCCGCGGGGCAAGCCTGCGGGTCTCCGTCTCCGCTCCCTGCGCCCGGTCCAGTCAGACGGGCGAGGCCTATCTCCGGAGCCTTGGATTGCCGCCCGAAAACTGGCCGGTGAATGTCCATCGCCTCGCGATCGATCCTGAGCCCCTCTATAATCAGCCCGCGACGCACATCGTCGACATGCTGGAGCGCTGCATCCGCATTTCGGACGACCCGTCCCTGTTCGAGGCCGTGCCGCTTCCCGATCCTGACGATCCCGCCCGCGACAATGGCGATTATCGCGTGGTTGGCGGATACGACCAGATTTTGAAGCCGATCGCCTCGGGACTGGACATTCTCCTGTCGACCAAAGTCGAACGTGTCGCATGGAGCGGAAGCGGAGTCGAAATTCTCGCGGGGGCGTGCATCTACAAGGGCTCGCGCTGCATCGTGACGTTGCCAGCCGGCGTCCTTGCGGCCGAAACTGTTCGGTTCGAGCGCCCCTCCCTGAGCCGAAGCGCCAAAATTTGCGCGGATCCGCATACCTTCCCGTCTTCAAGTCGATTCTCGAATTCGACCATCAGGTTCTGTCCTTTTCCGGCGCTCCGACCGATCAGGCCGCGATTTACACGCATGATCCGAAGAGCATGTGGAATGCGTCGTGGGGACGCCCGGTTTCGTGGGAGAAATCTGGGTAAATTGGTCGACAGGCGATGCGGCACGGCGGCTCTGGGCGCTGCCGCCCGAACAACGATCTGAGGCATCGCTCGAACAGGTCCGGCTTGCTGCGGGCGACAATGGCATCCGATATCGAAAAGCGGCAATCCACGACTGGGCGAATGACCCTTATGCGATGGGCGCCTACGGCTATGAGAAGATCGCGGGCCTCACCGAACCGGCCGGTCCCGCCCTGCATTTCGCTGGGATCCAGACCAGCAGCGTCCACACCTCGCACGACAGCGGAGTGGCTGCGGCTCGGGCTGTGCTGGGCGCATTGCGCTAGTTCGGAACCTCCTTTCGTGGTTCGAACCGCGGGCTGCAGAACCGACCGGCCGCATGCCGCCGCCTTGTCCGACCTGTCGGGGCTGGCCGAAAATAGATCCAGATCCGGACCCAGTTCTTCTTGAACATACCAGTCCAGCGAACAAAGTATTCCTATGCTCGAGAAATGAGCATGTGACCGGGCTCTGCCACGAATGTCCAGGCTCTAGCTAAAGGTGTCAGTGTGCACGCCCGACGTGCGCTTTCTATAGCTCGGTCACCTTTTTGCGGGATAGAAATTAGCTTCCCGATAATAATCCGATTATAAAATAGATGCTCTCTTCGTCGACGCTTATCCGCGCATGACCATAGGACGGGGCGCGGCGTGGAAAGCCTCTTCCGAACGGCGCCGGACCCAGCGCCTGATCCGCGAGGCCGAAGCGCTCGCGGCGGGCGGCTACCGCGCGCTGCTCAAAGGCCGGCTCGGGCGACAAAAATAGCATCGATATTCAGCCGCTCCCCCTCGCGCCTTGCTCCGCGCCATCACGCGACATCGCCCGCCGGCCCGCGCTTCGAGGCCCGGCCGCTGGAAGGAGCTTTCCATGACCACCGGTCATCCGCCGCGTTTTCTCACGACCCCCGAGGCGGCAAGACGCGTCGGTCTCTCGCACCGGACGCTCGAGAAGCATCGCTGCTACGGAACCGGGCCGGTCTATCGCAAGCTCGGCGGCCGCGTCGTCTATGCGATCGACGAACTCGACGCTTGGGTCGAGCTCGGCCGCCGCACCTCCACGTCCGACCCGGGCAGCGGTGTCGTGCGCCCGGCAAGGCGGGAGCCACGCTGATGCGGCGCATCGATTTCGAGGCGGCGCTCGGGCTGCCGTCGGTCGCGAAGCTCGCCGCGGCCGCGCCTTCGCCGACGCCGGGCACGGCGCTCACCGAGGTCGAATTGACCTGGATCGAAGGCCGGCACGAGCAATGGATCCGCTTCGGCCGCGTCGCCGCTGAGCGCATCCTGAGCCGCCGGACCCGGGTTTCTTGCTTTCGGCCCGGCGCGGTATTCGCGTTCGTCCGCTGGACGTCGAACGACTTCGGTACCATTCATTCGAACATCGCCATCGCGATGGCCGTCGCCCCCGGCGGGCCTCATTCGACGCTGCCGTTCGTCCGTCCCGGCGCCGAGATACTGGCGCGGATCGACGGCTGGACCAGGGTCCAGAAGGTGCTGGGGGCGATCGACGCGGTCGAAGCCGCCGGCATCGACGCCTGCGACGCGGCGCCCGACCATTGGCGGCACGTCGGCAACCGGATCGCAGGCGGCTTGCCGTTCCGGCCCTATTCGCTCGAACGCCACACGGCGTGGCTGCGCCGCCGGGCGGTCGAGGCATGAACCGACGCATCCTCTCCTTTACGGTGGCGACCGCGGCGCTCTTCGTCGCGGTCGCCTGGGCCGAGCCCGCGCCGCGCCTGATCTGGAATGCGAGCGCCAGCGCACCGATCGGCCTCTACCGGATCGACGCGGACACGCCGCCGCGGCTCGGCGACCTTGTCGCCATCGACCCGCCGCCGGCGCTCGCGGCTTTCCTCGCCCGGCGCGGCTATCTGCCGCGCGGCCTGCCGCTGCTGAAGCGCGTCGCGGGCCTTCCGGGCGCGCTCGTCTGCCGGTCCGGCACCTTCGTCACCGTCGACGGAGCGGGCGCGGCCCGCGCGCTGGCGCGCGACCGGGCGCACCGCCCGCTCCCCGTCTGGACCGGCTGCCGGACCGTCGGGCGCGGCGAACTCTTTCTCCTGAACGCAGCACCGGACAGCCTCGACGGCCGCTACTTCGGGCCGCTGCCCGCCGCCTGCCTGATCGGCACCGCGCATCCGCTACTCACTCGCTCCGACGCGTCGGCGCCGCTTCGCTGGCGCGCTCGCGAAGACCGCTTTTCACCATTTTCAGCAAGGAAGGAGACATAGGATGATCATCGGAACGATGCGCCGCGATGGGACGGGCGGTTTCACGGGCTCGATCAGAACGCTCGCGTTCGACGCACCGGTCGCGCTCGTCGGCGCGGCCTATTCTGAAAAGGAGAATGCACCCGCCCTGGCGCTTGCTGATCGGCGATCCCGCGCTCGGCGCAGAGATTGGTGCCGGCTGGGACCGTTCGGGCGCGCGCGGCCTCTACATCGCCCTGCAGATCGACGACCCGAGCCTGGCCGCGCCGCTGCGCGCGAACATGGTGCGCTTGAGCGACGACGCGGACGAATATTCGATCCTCTGGTCGCGCCCCGAACCGCAGGGCGGACACTGATCGATGGCGCTGCGGTTGCGTTTTGTCGGACGGTTCGCGTTGCGCGTCGCCGCGCCCTGCGGCGCGTTGCTCGCTTCCTTCGTGCTGCCGTCCGGCTGCATGCCGGCTGCCGCCGCGCTGCAGACGGGTGAGCATCCCTATGCCGCGCCGGTCGCCGAAGCGGCACGGCGCTTCGCCATTCCCGAGATCTGGATCTGGCGCGTGATGCATGCCGAAAGTCGCGGCAGGGCGGGCGCGGTATCGCACGCCGGAGCAATCGGGCTGATGCAGATCATGCCCGGCACCTGGGCGTCGCTGACCGCGCGCCATCGGCTCGGTTCGAACCCGTTCGATCCCCGTGCGAACATTCTCGCGGGTGCAGCCTATCTGCGCGCGATGTGGGACCGCTACGGCGACATTGCGCTGATGCTCGCCGCCTATAATGCAGGACCCGGGCGCGCCGATGCCTATGCATCGGGTCGCCGCGGCCTGCCCGCCGAAACCGTCGCTTATGTCGCGAAGATCGCGCCTGAGCTGCGGCGCACCGACACCGTCACCGGCGTTGCCGCCGCCGCCGCGCCGCCAAGGCTATCGCCCGGCTGGCGCGACGCGGCGCTCTTCGCCGGGCAGCGCGAATATCCCGATGCCGGCCGTCCGGCTTCCACGCCCGAAGCCGCCGCGCCGCCTCCCACGCCAGCTGCGCCTCTCTTCGTTTCTGTCTCGACCGGGCGCGATCGCTGATGTCTCGCCGGTGGGTCAGCGTTCTCGAATACTCTGGTTCGGGAGCGGCAGGATGTTGCTGGAAGGGAAATTCAGGATCGCAAGATAAAAGCCGTGCCAGCTTGGGGTCCGGGATGGTCGGTTTTCGGCGGCTTTGCGCGTATGGCACCGCCGAAATCAGCCATACGCAACGAACAAAGCCGGCATATTGCGCGGCCTATTTGTATGGCAGGCCGCACCATGCGGCGTGACGACGGCGATTTCCGGATCAGGCCGGGACGGAGCCGCGATCGCGGCTCGGGGTCCGCTGGCCGGGGCAAGCGGCTGGCGGCCCTGGTGCGCAGGGCGGCAGCGCGATCGGGCTACACCCGCTCGCGGCCCGGGGGGAGCGCGCGGCGGCGGCACCGGTGCGATGGGGCGGGGACGGCGCGCGATGGCTACGATGCGCCGTCCGCCGGGCAGCCGGCGCGTTACCGTCATGGCGCGCGTCGTTCGGCACCGGGGCGCGCGGTTTCGCGCGGCGCCGCTCGCGCGCCATATCTCCTATCTGGAGCGCGATGGCGTGACCCGCGACGGACGCGACGCCAGCATGTTCGATGCTTCGGGCGACGCGGCGGACCGGGACGCGTTCGCGGCGCGCTGCGAGGATGACCGCCATCACTTCCGGCTGATCGTCAGCCCCGAGGACGCAGCGGATCTCGGCGACCTTCGCACCTTCACCCGCGATCTCATGTCGGACATGGCCAAGGATCTGGATAGCCGCCTCGACTGGGTGGCCGTCGACCATTGGAATACCGACAATCCGCACGTCCATATTCTTGTGCGCGGCGTCGCCGACGATGGCGCGGATCTCGTCATCGACCGCGGCTATATCGCCGCCGGAATCCGCGGGCGTGCCGAAGCGCTCGCGACGCTCGAGCTCGGTCCCCGCAGCGAGCTCGACATTCAGACTTCGCTTGCGCGCGAGGTCGATGCCGAGCGCTGGACGAGCCTCGATGCCCGGCTGCAACGGATGGCCGATGAGACGGGCGGGGCAATCGATCTCCGTCCCGCCGCTGGTGACGATCGGCGCATGCACGGCCTGCTCGTCGGCCGCGCAGCGAAGCTCGAGGCGATGGGGCTCGCCGAGCGAACGGGCGCCGGCCGCTGGAGCATCGAGGCGGGCGCCGAACAGGCGCTGCGCGAGGTCGCGACGCGCGGCGATATCATCAAGACGATGCATCGGGCGCTCGCCCGCGGCGGCGGGCGCTTCGATCCCGCTGCGCTCGCGCTCCACGACGGGGCACCTGATGGCCCGATCATCGGCCGACTGGTCGAACGCGGTCTTCATGACGAGCTGTCGGGCAGTGCCTATGCGATCGTCGACGGCGCCGACGGGCGCACCCATCATATCCGCTTTCGCGACATGGACATGACCGGCGACGCAAAGCCCGGCGCGATCGTCGCGTTACGCCTATGACAGCTATCGGTGGCACCGGCTCTATCCCGATCAGGAAACCCGCACCCTGTCCGATGCCGAAGAGGTATTTATGGATGAGCTACAGGAGAAGCGGGAGGCACGGATCGCGGAGTTGTTCGCGGCCCTTGGCGAAGATTTCGATCCGGAATTTGATGAGGCATTGCGCGAGATCGAAGCCCAGATCGACCGGATCGGCACTGTCGAGCGTGACTATTCCGAAGAGGCCAAGCGAGGCGCGGTCCTGTTGATCGTGGTCGGCCATCAGGGGAAGGCCGATGTGACAGCCTATACTCGCAAAGCCCCGCGCAGCACCCGCAGCGCCAGCGGCAGCAGCAACGGGACCGGCGCGCCCCGACCGCTTTACGACGCGCGCATGACCGAGGAACTGTCGCGGATGCGGACTGTTGCCTTGCAGGCCGAGGTTGCGAAGAACCAGCACCTTGCCAATGCGGTGCTGCTCGATGCGCTGTTGCCGATCCTCGCGGAGAGCCATCCCGACGCCCATGCGGTCCAGCTTCGCGCCAGCACGGACATTCAGGAACCGGCCCAGCATTTCGACTATAACACGCGCGAAATGGTGTCGCCCTATGCCGGGGTGGCCGACCTGATCGCGGGTGCGCCGAAGAAAGCGGCCAATCGCTTCGCATGGGTTCTGGCCTTGGATGATGCCGATATTGCCCGCCTGCTCGCGGCCTGCACCGCCGCGTTGATCGACGGTCGCCACGGCAAATATGCCGACCCGGAACGGTTGCGTTCAGTGGACCGGATCGCCCGCGCCGCCAATCTAGATATGCGCGAGCATTGGGAGGGTGGCATCGAGTTTTTCGGGGCGATCACCAAGAAGGCGATGCTCGCGGCCTTGACCGAGTCTTGCGGCCCTGCCGCTGCCGAGAATTGCGAGAAGATGCCAAAGGACAGGCTGGCAGAGGCTTGCGCCGAGCGCATCCCCGGTCGCGGGTGGCTCCCCCCTGCCCTCATCACCCCGGAAGAACCCGAAGTCGAGCCGGAGGAAGAGGCCGAGCCGCAAGACGTCGATGGCGAGGATATCGACACCGATGAGGCCGACGAGTGCCCCTTTGCCGAGGCCTACAACGACCATGACGAGCACTTTGCGGTCGCCGCCGAGTGAAACGGAAGCGGGCCGTCTCTTTTGGGGCGGCCCTCCCCAACGACCCAAATTCAAGGACGATAGCCATGCAGCATTATGATGAACCCGCCTTCGACAACCAGCAGGCCCACGCCGAGGGCTGGGGCATATTCGATCTTTGCGAGATCGGCCGCCCCGATCCCTACCAGCTACAGCGCGTGGACGCCGACGAGCGTTTCACCAGCGACGACGAGGCGTGGCGACACGTCGCCGCCCGCGCTGCCGAAGGCAGTGCCTATCATGGCGCGGCGCTTGATTTCCTGCGCGATCATTCCCCGGCGAATATGCGGCTGTTGCCGCTCATGTCGCCGTGCGGGAGTCGGTCGCGTGAACGGGCCACGCTATCGCGCCATGCTGGCGGGCCAGCCCGTTAAGCCGGGGCAGGCCATTGCGGACTTTCGCGGTGAAAGCTGGGTGTTCGACTATGTGACGCGCGGTCCCGTCAGCACTGGGAAAATCATCGCAACCGATGCGAGGGGCCGGCAGCGGGAGTTTTTCCCAAGCGTCTTTCCCGGCCTGTCCGTCGAACCCGTTCTTCCAGACGGAGAGGCCGGTGGTTGACTCTAGGCCGCGCCAGCGCTGCCGCCTTGGCGGCGGCGCACCCCGCCATCGTGCGCGGTGGCGTGTGGGCCGGGGGGATCGCTCTTATCGCTTCCTTTCAGGCGCGTTCGCAGGATCGCGCACAAACGCGAGACTGCCCAGCCGGCCAGCAACAATGTCGCGTCGAACGCGCTTTGGCGCGGGGGCAATGGAACGCTGTCTGCTACCCACCGGATCACGGCGACGGAGAGCGAGAGCGCTCCGGCGACCCCGATCACCCAGAACAGGAAGCCAATGATCTTCAACAGCGTATCGACGCTCACTTTGGAAAGGTGCATGATCGTCATCTTGGCGATGCCTGACATTTGCGCAAGAAATTGCGTTGGCTCCCGGCGCGACCTTGACGCGCTATCTGCTCCGGTATCCTACGAGCCATCGCTTGAGAAGTATCGCAGCCCCTTGCCGATCATCGCGCATTCCATCACGCGCCAGGCCACCTCGTCGGAGGACATAAACGCCCCGAAATCCTTGGCGGGCGTCATATGAAATTCCGGCGCGTCGGAGGCTTCGGTATTGTTGTAGCCGTCACCGATCACCTCGCCATAATATTCGGCCAGCAACTTGTTCACCTCCTTGAGTAAATCCTTGCGCTCGAACCACAGGTGCAGATTGCCATTCCCGAAAACGCGAACGCGGAAATATTCGCCGTGAATGACGAAGGGCGTATAATCGCGCCCGGAAGTCACCTGCTCGATGATGCTCATGCTTTCCGGGCAGGGGCCTTGGCCGTCCAGCTCGCGAAAAACCCGCTCCACGTCCCGCAAGGTGTCGCGCCGGTTATAGTCGCTCCACCAACGCCCGCTGTCACTTAGCGCGCGCTCGATGATAAGACGGCTCCCGATCTTGAAACCGTCATGCGAGCGGAAACGCCGGTCCAGCGCCGCAAAGGTGTTGGCGATCCCGCGCAGGTAGATATCGCGCCGGTTTTCCCAGATATGGCCGAATGTCGCCGCGCAATTCTCGGTCGTAAAGGCGGGCGGCACCCCCTCAAGGCCGGAATAAAATTCCTCGCGCGCCTGCCGGTCAAGAAGCTGGTCGAAACCCAGCGTTTCCAGCAGATGCCGCCAGCAGCGCCGATCAACCGCCGCCGTCATCTTCGCGGCGAAATAGTCGCGCGCGCTCGTCTTGATCGTGCTGTGCGTTTCCCGGTCGTATGCTTCATGGTCGGTTTTTGCGAGGAAAGCGCGCGTCAGGCCGGTATCGTTGTAGCGGTCGCCTGACGGCGCGGATAGCGAGAGCGCCCCGCCAATGCTCAATCCGGCGGCTTCGTCGCTCAGGCGGTGGAAGCTGTCAAAGGCATCCAGCCAACGCGCGATGGCCAAATCCCGGCCTCCGGTGATCTCATCGATCTGGACACGGTTCATCAATTCAAAAGACATGGGGCGATTCCTCGCAAATAGGGGGGAAGCGGGGGCGGACGGTGCCGCCCCCGGCGCGTGGCCAATCAGTATTCGTCGGCGCGCAGGATGGTGAGGACACGACAGGTAACGGCGGGGTCTGCCGGGTCGGGCGATCCCCATTCCGTTTGGCGGTCGTAATAGTCGATCTTCCAATAGCAGCGGGTTTCCCGCCACTCGAAATCACCGAAATCGCGCTCGCCGTGCGGGTTGTTGTCCTCGCTGAAAGCCGAGTAGCTGGCGACGATGGCCATAAGCTCGATCTGCCGCACAAAGGCGGTCACGGGGTCGCTATCGACTAGCGCAAGAATGCCTTGCGTCATCACCACGATATTGGGTGCGGGACTGTCCAGTTTCGCGCGCATCTGATCGTTGAGCACCGCAACACGCTCACGATAGGCCGCAAGCTGTTCGGAAGTCATTTCTGCAAAGTTTTTCATCTGCTTATTCCCTTCTTAAGATGGAGCCGAAGGCGATGGGCGCCATCGACTTCTGCCTGAGCGGCGAGCCGGGTCGGGGAATGGCGCAATGGGGGGCTGATCGCGGGGGAGGGGGATCGCCCGCCCTGCACAAGCGCAGCGCGGAAGGGCGGGGACACCCCCGCGATCACCAAGCGAGGCCGCTCGCGGCCGAGACGGCTTGGCCCTTGCGCCAGGGGGCAGGAACAGGCCCCGGAATCCCTGCAAATAGCGCGGCGGTTTGCCGCCTCACTATCGAGTCCGCGACATAGCGGGCGCGGACTTTACGCAGGCGTCCGGCAAGGCCGGTCATCATTGTCGGCGCTGGAGGTCTGCACCACGCTGGGGCAACGAAGATGGACGGCAGGGCGGAAGATTTGATAGTCAGATTGGCATGATCCAGATGGACCGCCTTTTCCCGCGCTGGACGTCCTCATGGGGCGCACTTGCCCGTGCAAATGCCCATGTGCGGTCGCAATGCCGTCTCTGCGGCATCCAGCAGCGTGTGGATGCCTCGGTGCAGGCGCTTCGCTTCGGGGCGACTGCATCCCCCCTTGACCAGCTCGACAGGTGCAGCGTGGTTGGCTGTCATGGCAGCGTCTATTTCTTGGCCGCGCGTTCCTATGGGCGGCAATGGCTGACGCTGCTTTCTGGCGAAGATCGGCTAGCCGGCGCCGCTCCCGCTGCCAATGCGCTGACGCTGGACCTTGTGAGAACCGGCCCGTCCGCCTGATCGCAGCCACAGCCCTGCCAGCGCCGGCGGCCGAAGAACGCCGCATCAAGCGCCGAACGGGTTCGATCGTCAAAATGCCGCGCCTGTCGCCTGCGGCGGGTGCGGCATTTTTTCAACCTCTGCGCGGGGGGGGGGCCGCCTCCGAATGGATATCCGATGGCGGCGCTCCGGCCTTGCTTAGTCCTCGACCTCGATCTGGATTTCCGTGATCGCACTCCAAGGCAGGCAAACGACCACGCTCCCGCCCCTGATGGCGATGGTGATGCCGATCTCGTCAAGGGCAAGGATTTCTGCGTCCTCATACATCTCGTCGATGGTCGTGACGATGATCGCAAGGTTGTCCGGACCCATCAGGCGGTTGCGGAGATATTCGAGCATCTTCTTTTTCCTTCTCAATTGGCCGTCAGGCCGATGGCCTCTTCGCCATCGGCCTTGGCGGACACGGACGCCCAAGAACGCGCAGGGAGAGGGGGGCAGCGAGAATCTGCCGGGGTGGCGCGGGCGCAGCGCAGCGAGCCTCGGCGCGGCCGATTGTCGTTGCCGGGGAGAGGGGGCCGCGCGCTCCTTTCCCCGACTCGCAAACGGATCTCGCCGCCCTTGGGCGGGTCATCGATCGACCGCGGCGTCGAACAGGCGGCAAGCATCGCGCCGGCGAGCTGGGCGACGTGGAAACGGCGCAGGGGGGCGTTGCGGGGGGACGTGTCCCCCGCAGAGGGGGTAGGGCGAGACGCGGCACGCGGCTCGAACTCAGGGGGAGACTTCCCCCTTTATTCCGCTCTAAACTTAGAAACTACCATCCGGCCTATAGCGTGGGAAAACGCATAGGAAGCTGTCCTTGCAGCTTATGGAGACATGGGCTGGCAAGTGTGTTACAACGTGCACGAAACACGGAAAGGAGGCCCCAATGGGTGCCAGCACAACGATGACGATCCGCGTCACGCCCGATCTCAAGGAGAAGTTGGGCCGACTGGCGCACAATACGCGCCGCACGCGGTCCTATCTCGCGGCCGAAGCCGTCGAATCATACGTAAACCGCGAGCTGCGTATCATCGAAGGCATTCAGCGCGGGCTTGCGGACATGGAGGCAGGCCGGGTCACGCCGCATAAGGAAGCGATGGACCGGATTGATGCCGCGATAGAAGCTGCCAGCAACAACGCCGCATGAGGCATGTGCAATGGTCGAACGACGCGCTGGATGATCTGGAACGGCAAGCCGTCACCATCGCGAGAGACAATCCCGACGCCGCGCGCCGGGTTGCGAAGCGGATTCGCGCGACCGGCGATAATCTTGCCGATTTCGCGACTGGCCACCCCGGACGGGTCAGCGGCACATATGAGAAGTCAGTTGCCCGGCTCCCCTACATCATCGCTTATGCGCTGAACGAGGATGAGAGCGTGGTGACGATCCTCCACGTCATCCACACATCGCGGAATTGGCCAGAGGAAGAATGGCCGCAATAGCGCGATCCGTCAGCTTGCGAGCGCTGAGTGATTCCCAATAGCGCCCGCGCGGCCCCAGGGCCGCGCCTGCCGCGCCGCCTTGGCGGTGAGGAGCGCCCCCGCCAGGGCGGGGGCGCTGGCGCGTTGGCGCTACGCCTCGGCCGTCTCCACATCGGCTCGCCGCCATAGCCGGATCAGCTCCACCATTTCGGCCCTGCGACCGAAGGCATCGGCATAGGTCGCAACACCATGTTGGCCAAGATAAGCGAAGATGCTCGCCATGTCCGCCGCGATCGCGCGATCCACGCTGAATAGGTCAGCTATATCGAAACCGCCCCAATCCGACGCGTTCCACCATGCGAGAAGGAAATTCGCGGCGATGCGCGACTGTCCGGTGTCCGACAAAGCCACGCTCAACAGACGATCAAGCGCCGCCTGCGCGTCGGGATGGGGGATATCGCTGGTTTCGTTCATCTCGCACCTCTTGGCCTGCATCATGGCGCATCGGGATCAGAAGGCAAAGGCTCCCTGAAAGGCATTGGGTGCCTAGAAGGCGAAAGCAGCCTGTCCGCTGCTTTCGGTGAAGCTGGCGCTATCACCCGCCGCATAGCGGTCACGGCCTAGCTGGGACCATTGGAGATAGCCGGAACGGTCACGGCCGAACCATCCGTCCTCGACGCCGATGATGAAGCCCCATGCCAAATCCTCGGCACAGTCGGGGCCGGAATTGATCGGCCAATGCTCGCTGCCATTGTCCTGTCGGCAAATCGTGGGCGGGCTGAACGCACGAATGATCGTGCTCCGGTCGTCGGGTTCGGTCGCGCCCATTTCGCGCATGATCGCGCGCGCCTCCGCCGTGTTGATAAGACCGGCGGCCCTTTTATCCTCATGGTCGGAATAGCGGCACCCGTAGGCGACGGCCCGCATGATGCAGCCGGGTTCGGTGAAATCCTGCGTTTCGAGCAATTCGCGCCATTTGCCTACGCTGATAAGGTCGACGGCGTGCCACCAGCGCGCCGCGGGAGCGGTGGTATAGCCGAAGCGGTTGGGAGCGCCGTTGCGGTCGATCTCGAAGCCCAGCGCCGCTTCTACGCGCCGCACATAGGGATGTTCGGCCAGCAGGGGATGGCGAAGCCCGATCCTGCGAGGCTGGTCGCCATCGGGCGGGCAAACCTCGATAGGGAAGCGGAACATGCGCGAGGGCAGATTCCAAGGCGCGGCGAGCGCGAAGTCATGGGACACGTCGAACGAACGGTTTATGTCCAGAACGGCGAGGTTCGGCGCAAAGCCCGCCGCAACGATCCGCTCGCCCAGCTCGTCTTTGATTGCTTCGGTCATCGCCCCGCCTCCTTGCTGGTCATTCGGTCCAGAAGGCGCACCATCTGCACGGAAAGCGATTTGGCGGTGCCAAGGGCATCGGCCCTGTCGTTCGTATAGTAGGCCACCCGCTCGGCGTGATCCCGGTGCCAGTCGGCACTATGCTGACGCTGATCGGCAAGGGCGATAGACGCGAGGCGGTATGTGATCCGATATTCTCCGTCCGCCTTGGTGATCGCCATATGCGGCAAGGCGCGGATCGCGGCAAAAAGCTCCTGATCGTTGGTCATTGCGCGGCCCCCGATCCATCCCCCGTCTCGAAGGTGCGCCGCTCGGCCATATAGTCGCCGCTCCGCTCGCAGTCCTCGCAAGTCTCGTGATCGTGAACCGATACAAGGGTCCACTCCTGCGCCTCGGCGTCCCATGCAGCCGCTGCGTCCTTAAGAATGCTGGCGCTCCCGCAGTAAGGGCAGCGCATTTCGATGTTTTCCATGATGCTCGTTCCTGTCAGGAAGTCAGAAAATGCCGTGGTCGCCGCGCCAGATGGATGCCATCTCGCAGCCAAGCTCATGCGCGCACATCGCAAGGTCGAGGTCGAAATCCTCAACCTGCTCGCGGTCGGCGCTTGTCATGGCCCGCCAGTCGATCCGCGCCAGAAAATCGTCGCGGCGCGCGCAAAAGCGCTCCAGTTCGGCAAGTGCCCGCGTGATCCGTTCCCGGTGCTGTTCGCGGGTTTCAACGAGGGTCGGCATGGTCACGCCTCCCCTGCGGGAAGGCTGTCACCATCCGTCTCGCGACGCGCCATGGCGTCCAGCTTGCCGGACATCTCCTTGAGCGTCCGCGCCGTCACATAGGTAAAACAGCCGCCCGCCGCCTTGGACAGCGGTTCATGGTAGTAGGTTTCCCAGCCTTGCCCGCCACGCCTGATCCGCATGAGATAGGAGGTTTTCCCGGCCATCGTGTAACCGACATACTCACCGACCTTGAAGCCGCTGGGTTCGATATTGGCGTGGTTCAACATTCCACTTCCCTTCTTAAAATGGAGCCGAAGGCGATGGGTGCCATCGACTTCTGCCTGAGCGGCGAGCCGGGTCGGGGAATGGCGCAATGAGGGCTGATCGCGGGGGAGGGGGATCACCCGTCCTGCACAAGCGCAGCGCGGAAGGGCGGGGATACCCCCGCGATCACCAAGCGAGGGAGCCTGCGACCGAGACGGCTTGGCCCTTGCGCCAGGGGGCAGGAACAGGCCCCGGAATCCCTGCAAACAACGCGGCCGATCTATCGGCGGCCATTGCGATCATTGGCGGCGGTGAATGACCAGCGCCCCACGAAAAGGGGCTGATCCATGCGGGGAAATGCCGGGGAGAGGGGGGCAATGACAATCTGCCGGGGTGGTGCGGGCGCAGCACAGCGAGCCTCGGCCCGGCTGATTGTCATTGTGGGGGAGAGGGGCGCGCGGCCCCTCTCCCCGGCGCGCACAAGGCTCTCGCCGCCCAGGGCGGTGTCACTTTCCCCGGTTCGCGGCGAGCTGCGCCGCGAGCCAAGCCTTTTGCTGGCCGATTCCTAATCCGGCCATCGGAACGCGGGCGCGGGCGGCGGCATAGCCCAGCAAGGGCGCACGGTAATGCCTCCCCGCCAGAAAAACGATCTCGCCCCGAAAATGGGAACCTAGAAGTTCGTCTAGCTGGGCGATGACGCGCGCGCCCCATTGGCGGCGCTCAAGCACGCTCATCGCCGCGAGCGCCGTATCATAAGGATCGACAAGGGTATCGGGATGCAACAGGCCATGTTCCGCCGACAGGATGAACCAGTGGGAGCCGGTGCTTTCGACATAGGCGCGGGCTTTCCCGAACCAATCGGATTGATAAAGATCAGCCGCGCGCCGACGGGTCGCGGCTTTCCGCGCCACGCAACTGACCAGATAAATCGCGTCCGTCACCGATCATTCCCCAAATCCGCGAAATGGTCAGCAAGATGATAGGCGAGAAGCTGGCGGCCCCATGTTTTGGGGAGCGGTTTGCGCTCCGCTTCATGCGTGACGGTCGGCCCGCCGAACAAGTCCGGTTGCTGGCCAATCAGCTTGGGAACGGGGACATAGCGAGGCGGGCGGACGCAATCGCGGGCCATCGGTCAACCCCGCTCGCCCGGCTGCGCTTCATCGGCCGCGCCGCCCCCTGCGAATAGGGAAGCGCCAAAGCCAAATCCTTCGGCGGCGTCCTCGATGGTGGTTACAAGGCCGTCAAAATCCTCTTCCGGGCCTAATAGGTCGGCAATCTCGATCACGGCGGCAAGGTCCGCGCCATGGTCCTCGGATAGATCGCGAAGATAGCCGAAGCGATCGAAAGCGCCGTCTGCCTCATAGCGCTCGATTGGCACGGTGCGCTCGGCGTTGATGCGAAGAATGGTAGCGATGGGGATATCGGCGCTCATTGGCTGAACTCCCGATATGCGGCCTGATCCTCGTAGCGGATGGCGTCCCCGTCCCACATCGGCCCCAGCACCCCCTTGAATTTCGGCTGTCCGATGAGTTCGTCGCGTTGAGCGCGATTGCTGTTGAAATAGGTAAAAGCGTAACCCTTCGTGGCGGCGACGCTGATGGCCTCGTCCGGCGTGGCGGCGTCAAATTCGGTGACGCTGACGGCGTTCCCGATCATCTGGACAATTCGGTATTTCATGGGCTTTCCTTCCAAAAATGGAGCCGAAGGCGATGGGCGCCATCGACTTCTGCCTGAGCGGCGAGCCGGGTCGGGGAATGGCGCATTGGAGGGCTGATCGCGGGGGAGGGGGATCACCCGTCCTGCACAAGCGCAGCGCGGAAGGGCGGGGACACTCCCGCGATCACCAAGCGAGGGAGCCTGCGACCGAGACGGCTTGGCCCTTGCGCCAGGGGGCAGGAACAGGCCCCGGAATCCCTGCAAACAACGCGGCCGACCTATCGGCGGCCATTGCGATCATTGGCCGGGTCGCCGGCGAATGATCCCGTTCAAGAATCCCGCCGGATCGGTGCGCCGATCCGGCGACCGCTACAGGTCCAGCTCGCCTTGCCGGAACTCGGCGGGTTCCTCGCCTTCCCGGCCTTGCCATGCAATCTTGTCACCCTGCCAGATGGTGACGAAAGCCCGGCCCCGCTCCGGTTCGGGGTCGGGCTTGCGCTCGAAATTGTAGCAGAAGCTGCGGCCCATCGTGCCGCCGCTGGCGACAGGGCCGCCCGGACGATGGCGGATATGATGGCAATAGCCGCTCGGTTCCTTGACCCGGCGACCAAAGCCGCCCTGCCATGCCCGATAGTCGGATTCCTCGCGTTCGGTAGGCGGTTTCCAATGAAGGCAGCGGCTACAGGCCGCATCATAGGGCCGACGCGCGTAGGTTGGGGGCGGCGTTTGCGGTGCCGGATCGTCCAGCGGCGGTCCCCCGTTGTCGCCTATGCTGGGGCGGGGGGCCTTCATTGTTCATCCTCGATTGGCTCGACGTCGCGTAGCTCGACGAAAATAATCTTCTCGGCGCGCTCGGCCCCTACCGGATCAAGATAGATGTGGACATAATCGGTGATGGTTCGGGATATGCGCCAGACCACGCCGACGCGGCCCACTCTGCGCTCGAATTGGCCGTCGATGGACGCTGACGATCCGATCAGGCGAACGCGCTGACCAAGGCGCAGCCAGTTAGCAGCGGCCCGGATCATCGCGACCTTTTCCTCGTCGCTCATCGCGGGGCGGCCGATGCCGAAGGCGGCATGGGGATCGCGCGCGAGCCTGTCCAGCTTTGCTTCGACCGGCTCCGGTTGCCAGTCGCTCACCGGCCCCGGCCTCGTCCGGTGCATATGGATGATCGGCTTCGCGCCGAATAGGTCGGGCTGCACGCCGATGGTCCGCCTGGCGATCATGGCGGCGTGATAATCGTGCCGCCATTGCCCATCGGGCGTTAGGCGGGGCTGCGCGCGCGCCAGCGCCATAAGCTCGGCAAATTCGGCCTCCGACACTGTGGCGATTTTCGGATTGTAGCCCGTCACCGTTCGGCCGCGTTGGTCTGCGTCGCCGCTCATGTCGCGTCCCCTCCCGCGACGGCAGCAGCGGCCAATAGGCGAAGGAAAGAGGAAAGCCGCTCGATCCTGTCGGCGGTGGTGTCGTCCCCGATGGCGGGTATATCGTAATGGTCAAGATAGCGGCGCAACATCGTGCGGTTTTCATGCGCCTTCGGGCCGCTGGTGAGGCTCGCGGCCAGATAATCATATCCGGATTGAAAGCGCGGTTGCTCGTTCGTGGTCATGGCTCGATCCTTTGGGAAAATGGCGGGGCGGCGCGGGCCGCCCCCGATCGGTCAAGCGGCCTGCCTCGCGGGTTCGTCGGCCATGTGGGTGAGGATCAATTCGCTCGCGGTCTGCGCGGCGCTGGCTGCGCGGAAGATGGCGCGCTTGTCATTGCGAAGGGCCTTGAGCCAATCGGCAATATAGGCGGCGTGATCCTCGCGCTCGGTCGGTTCCATGCCTAGCTGCGCGCAAAGCATCGCTGCACCAATCTCGGCAATCAGTTCCTCGAACGCCCGGATTTCCTTGCTGTCAGCGTATTTGCGAAGGCTGTCGCGGTTCAGGCGTTCGGAATGCCCGGTGCTGTGGATGGCCTCATGTGCAAGGGTCGCATAGAAGGCGTTGCCGCTCACGAAATCGCCAAAGGCGGGCATCTGTATGCGATCTTCGGACTGCCGATAGAACGCGCTCGATCCCCCTTCGCTATAGGGAACCGGGTAGCGGGCAAAGGCGGCGTCAAGGTCCGGGTCGCGCTCGTCGCGGTTCTTGATCTCGACAACCGGGGCCGGATATTTCGACATATCCAAGCCGTCGATCTGCTCGACATTGAACACTATATAGCGTTTCAGATAGCGGCGGGTCCGGTCCTCGCCGTCATCGTCGCTCTGGTGCTGCTCGGCTTCGCCGTCCTTTGGGGTGAAGGTTCCGGCGTGAACGACAAGATTGCCCTTCTCGCCCTTGCGGACCTGACCACCTAGCTCATGTGCTTGCCGGTAAGTCATCCAAAAGGGATTGGTGTATCCGCGCGCCATCGCTGCGGACCAAAGCAGGAGGATATTGATTCCCCGGTAGGGAGTCCCTTCGTGCCGCATGGGAAGGGTCGCCGCCCCCGAAGCCCAAGATGGCGACCAAGGGCGGGTGCCCGCCTCCAACAAGGCGATAATGCTGGCTGTGACCTCCTCGTAAACATCGATCCGGTTGGCTTGTGCGCTGCGGGCTGTGTTCCGTGCCATGTGCTTGTTTCCCTTCCTAAAGATGAAGCCGAAGGCGCTGGCGTCATCGGCTTCTGCCTGCTGGCGAAGCGGGTCGGGGAATGGCGCAATGGAGGGCTGATCGCGGGGGAGGGGGATCACCCGCCCTGCACAAGCGCAGCGCGGAAGGGCGGGGACACCCCCGCGATCACCAAGCGAGGCCGCTCGCGGCCGAGACGGCTTGGCCCTTGCGCCAGGGGGCAGGAACAGGCCCCGGAATCCCTGCAAACAACGCGGCCGATCTATCGGCGGCCATTGCGATCATTGGCCGGGTCGCCGGCGAATGATCGGTGCTTGCTGATTGCCGTTGCCGGGGAGAGGAGACCGCACGCGCCCTTCCCCGACAGACACATAAGGATCTCGCCGCCCTGGGCGGCGTCCTCGATCGACCGCGGCGTCGGCCAGGCGCCAAGCATCGCGCCGGCGAGCTGGGCGACGTGGAAGCGGGCAGGGGGGCGTTGCGGGGGGACGTGTTCCCCCGCAGAGGGGGTAGGGCGAGACGGCGAAGCGGCTCGAACTCAGGGGGAGACTTCCCCCCTCGATCCAGTAACCCGGACCTCCGAAGCCCGAAGGCTCTCTACGGCGCTATTGGGGAGCGCGTTCGCCTTCGGGCTTCTCCGCATGACAGAACAGGCGATACAGCATTGAGGTTGGAAATCGTCGCCGTTCGAACGTGAACGAACATAAAGGAAGGGGCGGGCCGTAAGGCCCGCCCCGGCGCTGTCAGTCGGCGCGTTCCGCAGCGTGAGCGAGGATGCCGAACTGGTCGACGATGCGATCGACGGTGTAAACCGTCTCGTCGCCCTTCTCGTAGCTGCTGTCCCGCAGCCGGCCTTCGACCCGCACCAAGTCGCCGACCTTGGCCTTGTCCGCGATATAGTTGCGGGTGCCTTCGCGGAAGATCGCGACGCGGTTCCAATAGGTGTCGTCGGCCCATTCGCCGGTGTTCTCATCCTTGTAGGGATAGTTAGCGGCGATCTTCAGGTGGACCACACCGTTACCGGCCTTGATCTCACCGATGCGGCCGATGATCTCGAACTTAGCAAGGTTACGCATCTTCATTTCCTTTCTTCGGGTTGATGATGGAAATGGGCGTCGCGGCAGCTTCGGCGCGTGCAAGGAAAGAAACGGAGGGTCCGTGGCACACGGAAACCGTAGCCCCGGCCTCGGCGGGGTGGTTGTTTCCTTGCACGTCTGAGCCGGGGCGGAGCGATCTTCCATCAGCAAAAAGCCCGTTGAAGGACATGGATGCAGCTCCCTGCTCGTTCGGGATTGCCGCATCGGTGTGAGCCAGTCCGGCAGCGGCCCGCGTTTCGCCCGACCGCCGGCGACATGCTCAAGGATCAAGCACCCCGGCGACCACGAGGACAATGGAACTGTAAAACATAACATCTATTGTTTTACAACCGCGAAGGACTTTCGCGAAGCTACACGCAATATGCGACAAGGCTGGCGGCATGGTGCGTGTCGAACCCTGCGGGTCGATTGCAGGAGAGCGAGAGGATATAGGGCACACCGATCCGCTTCCTCGCCGTTCCGCGTCGACGCAAAGTCGCGGCGACATGCCGCTCGGCGCTGGAGCGGTCCGGAAAGGACAGCCGCTTGGTCCGCCCCCGCGCGCCGATGCGCCCCCAACTCGTCTCAACGATGTAGGAGCCGAACAGGTCGCAGGTCACGATGATTTCATAGCGGCGGCGAATATTGCGGGCAGGATCGAGCGCAATCAGCTCGATCGGAATGAACGGGTCTGGGAAGCTGCAATCCATCCCCGGATTCTATCGGCCCCGGTGAGGCAAGTCTGACGACTTTTTCGAATCAAACCGGCCCAACTGATTCATCGCATGAATCAGTTTCGCGTCGTGATTGGGGTTGCTTCGAGTTGTCACGAACCGAACCGTTCGGTTGACTCGTTTCCCAACGATATGCGAACTGGAGGTTCTGTTACCTCATCTGAGATGGAAAGCGTGATGTGCGTAAGTTGAAAGTCTGCTACCTGCTTGCCCTAGCCGGAGTGGCTGCTTTCCCTTCCGCTTCCCACGCACAGCCCGGCATCGAAATCCTAGTAAGTCATATCGGAGATCGGGGCAGCGACGGAACGGTGCCCGTCGAGGTCCGGCTGCTCAACACTAGCGATCAGTCCCAGACGGTGGTTTTACCCAATCGCGTCGAGGCGCGCTTTACCCAAGGCGAAGGTGCGCGCGCCATCTGGCTTGAGCGTGCCGCAGCAATGCCGGCGTCGGTGGTCGTCGCATCTGCCGGGTTTGTTTCGACACGCTACAGTTTTTCCGCATCGTTCCTTGCCGACGGCGCGCTGCTGTCAGTCCCGGCGTGGAACGACCAAAAGATTGCGATAACGGGGAACGCCGGAGGGACTGCTGGCGGCCGCCCGGTCACGACGGCGGAGGCGGCTAAGCCGACTCCGGCGACCGTGGCCGACGCTCCCACACTTTCCACCGCCGCGCCAGCGGATCGGTCCACGGGAAATGCGTTCCTCGCAAATTTGTCCGCCTATGAACCGATTTACGCTGTCTATGGTCCGGGCACCAACACGGACGCGCGGCTCCAACTGAGCTTCAAATATCAGCTTTTCGGCAGTCATGCGCGGCAGGACGGGGGTCGTTCGGTGCTGGACGGCCTCTATTTTGCTTATACACAGCGCATGTTCTGGGATCTTGGCGCCGAGTCCTCACCATTCCGTAACATCGACTATCAGCCAGAGCTGTTCTATCTGTCGCCGGGTGTCGCGGTTTCGGACAAGGCAACGCTCAGCGGCCAAATCGGTGTCCGCCACGAATCCAACGGGCGTTCAGGCGATGCATCGCGCAGCGTCAACGGCTTCTATCTCGCTCCCATGGCCGCTTTTTCGCTGAGCGGCGACACCAGGTTGGTCGTTGCTCCACGGCTTTGGTTCTATGCCGGCGACCTTTCGGACAATCCCGATATCCGTAGATATCGAGGAAACACCGGCCTCGTTGTGGAGATTGGGGAAGAGGATGGACTTCGCCTCTCTACGTCCAGTCGATTCAACTTTTCGAGCGGCAAGGGATCGGTTTCCGCTGATCTCTCCTATCCGATGCGCCGCATTCTTGGCGGCGGCCCCGACTTCTACCTCTTCGGCCAGAGCTTCTTAGGTTATGGAGAAAACCTGCTGGACTACAACAAACACACGACGCGTTTCCGCATTGGCGTGGCGCTCGTGCGATAAGTTCGCGGGGTCTAGCGGCCGCGATCATCCTTATCGCGCCTTTGATCGGTGCGCCCGCGATGCGGCTCCGCCTTCGCCTGTGGGACGATCCCATAGCGTTGCAGCGCGGGCGCGAGGCGGTCGATCTCCGCGCGCCTATAAGCGGCTTCCTCGGCCGTGAGAGGACGCCCGCGCTCGCGCTCGACAATCTCACGGGCACGCGGCTCATTAGGGGAGGGGGGTCGGGAAAAATCGAAGCGATGCAGGATCTCGCCGCCGCGCCGATAGATGGTGAGGCGGTCGGCAAGGCGCTCATCCTGCATCCGATCCAGCGTATCGAGCATCCCGCCCAGCGCGGCCCTGTGCGCCTCCATGCTCGTCATTCGCCCGTAGCCGCGGCTGTCCTTCTGCGCCACGAAGCGCTGGAGGATGCCAAGCGCGCTCAACTCCGGATTGACCGCCAGTGCCCGCGCATCGGTCACAAAATCGTTGTCGCGAAAGCGGGTGAGGGTTTCCGCCACCTTGTCGGGCAGGCGCATCGTGCCTTCGACAGCGACATTGCAGCGCCGCGCAGCGGCGTCGGCAATCGCCATTTCGATCCAGCGGCCCGAATCGCGATCGGTGAAGAAAGCAGCGGTGCGGTCGTCTTGGCGCTGCAATTCGCTATAGCGCGGATGGAAGGCGCGCAGGTCATCGCCGATGATTTCGATCAGGCCCCCGTGCCGATCGAACTCGGCGTGGGCGGAAGCCAGCAAGGCGCTCTTGCCAGCGCCGGGCTGACCACCAAGCACCAAGGCGGTAGGGCGCGCGACCGGCGCGGCTTGCGCAAACAGCAGCGGCGCGATGCGGCTTTCGTAGATCGCACGATGCTTGTCCGGGGAAAGCCGATAACGGTCCGGGTCACGATCCATGCAGATCAGGCGGCAGCGGCCAACTCGCTCTTGCCGTCGCGGGCGCGGACGATCGCGCTATATTCGCGGAGCACTTGCGCAACCGTCGCGTCATCGGTGACGCGCAACGACTTCATGACGTCGAAACAATGGCGCGTCTGCATTTCGAGAAAGGCCAATCGCTCGCCATAGGGCTTCGGCTTGGCCTGCTCGGCATCGATCTCCGCACTATAGCCCGCGATCACGTCCACCACCGCCTCGCGCGCCGCCTCGAAGGCGACGGCCTGTTCCTGAGTCCAGAGCGGAGCGGCAATCTCGGTCATGGCGATAATCCTATCAGAAAAGGCGGGGCGGAACAATTGAGGACCGCGAGCTGGTTCAGCGCCCGCGCGGCCCCTGGGCCGCGCCCACCGTTTAGCGGTGGGGAGCGCCGCCGCCAGGGCGGGGGCGCTGGCGCGTCGGCCAGGGGGTCGCCATCGCTGATCGGGCAGGCGCTGCGATACTTCTCAAGCGATGGCTCGTAGGATACCGGAGCAGATAGCGCGTCAAGGTCGCGCCGGGAGCCAACGCAATTTCTTGCGCAAATGTCAGGCATCGCCAAGATGACGATCATGCACCTTTCCAAAGTGAGCGTCGATACGCTGTTGAAGATCATTGGCTTCCTGTTCTGGGTGATCGGGGTCGCCGGAGCGCTCTCGCTCTCCGTCGCCGTGATCCGGTGGGTAGCAGACAGCGTTCCATTGCCCCCGCGCCAAAGCGCGTTCGACGCGACATTGTTGCTGGCCGGCTGGGCAGTCTCGCGTTTGTGCGCGATCCTGCGAACGCGCCTGAAAGGAAGCGATAAGAGCGATCCCCCCGGCCCACACGCCACCGCGCACGATGGCGGGGTGCGCCGCCGCCAAGGCGGCAGCGCTGGCGCGGCCTAGAGTCAACCACCGGCCTCTCCGTCTGGAAGAACGGGTTCGACGGACAGGCCGGGAAAGACGCTTGGGAAAAACTCCCGCTGCCGGCCCCTCGCATCGGTTGCGATGATTTTCCCAGTGCTGACGGGACCGCGCGTCACATAGTCGAACACCCAGCTTTCACCGCGAAAGTCCGCAATGGCCTGCCCCGGCTTAACGGGCTGGCCCGCCAGCATGGCGCGATAGCGTGGCCCGTTCACGCGACCGACTCCCGCACGGCGACATGAGCGGCAACAGCCGCATATTCGCCGGGGGAATGATCGCGCAGGAAATCAAGCGCCGCGCCATGATAGGCACTGCCTTCGGCAGCGCGGGCGGCGACGTGTCGCCACGCCTCGTCGTCGCTGGTGAAACGCTCGTCGGCGTCCACGCGCTGTAGCTGGTAGGGATCGGGGCGGCCGATCTCGCAAAGATCGAATATGCCCCAGCCCTCGGCGTGGGCCTGCTGGTTGTCGAAGGCGGGTTCATCATAATGCTGCATGGCTATCGTCCTTGAATTTGGGTCGTTGGGGAGGGCCGCCCCAAAAGAGACGGCCCGCTTCCGTTTCACTCGGCGGCGACCGCAAAGTGCTCGTCATGGTCGTTGTAGGCCTCGGCAAAGGGGCACTCGTCGGCCTCATCGGTGTCGATATCCTCGCCATCGACGTCTTGCGGCTCGGCCTCTTCCTCCGGCTCGACTTCGGGTTCTTCCGGGGTGATGAGGGCAGGGGGGAGCCACCCGCGACCGGGGATGCGCTCGGCGCAAGCCTCTGCCAGCCTGTCCTTTGGCATCTTCTCGCAATTCTCGGCAGCGGCAGGGCCGCAAGACTCGGTCAAGGCCGCGAGCATCGCCTTCTTGGTGATCGCCCCGAAAAACTCGATGCCACCCTCCCAATGCTCGCGCATATCTAGATTGGCGGCGCGGGCGATCCGGTCCACTGAACGCAACCGTTCCGGGTCGGCATATTTGCCGTGGCGACCGTCGATCAACGCGGCGGTGCAGGCCGCGAGCAGGCGGGCAATATCGGCATCATCCAAGGCCAGAACCCATGCGAAGCGATTGGCCGCTTTCTTCGGCGCACCCGCGATCAGGTCGGCCACCCCGGCATAGGGCGACACCATTTCGCGCGTGTTATAGTCGAAATGCTGGGCCGGTTCCTGAATGTCCGTGCTGGCGCGAAGCTGGACCGCATGGGCGTCGGGATGGCTCTCCGCGAGGATCGGCAACAGCGCATCGAGCAGCACCGCATTGGCAAGGTGCTGGTTCTTCGCAACCTCGGCCTGCAAGGCAACAGTCCGCATCCGCGACAGTTCCTCGGTCATGCGCGCGTCGTAAAGCGGTCGGGGCGCGCCGGTCCCGTTGCTGCTGCCGCTGGCGCTGCGGGTGCTGCGCGGGGCTTTGCGAGTATAGGCTGTCACATCGGCCTTCCCCTGATGGCCGACCACGATCAACAGGACCGCGCCTCGCTTGGCCTCTTCGGAATAGTCACGCTCGACAGTGCCGATCCGGTCGATCTGGGCTTCGATCTCGCGCAATGCCTCATCAAATTCCGGATCGAAATCTTCGCCAAGGGCCGCGAACAACTCCGCGATCCGTGCCTCCCGCTTCTCCTGTAGCTCATCCATAAATACCTCTTCGGCATCGGACAGGGTGCGGGTTTCCTGATCGGGATAGAGCCGGTGCCACCGATAGCTGTCATAGGCGTAACGCGACGATCGCGCCGGGCTTTGCGTCGCCGGTCATGTCCATGTCGCGAAAGCGGATATGATGGGTGCGCCCGTCGGCGCCGTCGACGATCGCATAGGCACTGCCCGACAGCTCGTCATGAAGACCGCGTTCGACCAGTCGGCCGATGATCGGGCCATCAGGTGCCCCGTCGTGGAGCGCGAGCGCAGCGGGATCGAAGCGCCCGCCGCCGCGGGCGAGCGCCCGATGCATCGTCTTGATGATATCGCCGCGCGTCGCGACCTCGCGCAGCGCCTGTTCGGCGCCCGCCTCGATGCTCCAGCGGCCGGCGCCCGTTCGCTCGGCGAGCCCCATCGCCTCGAGCTTCGCTGCGCGGCCGACGAGCAGGCCGTGCATGCGCCGATCGTCACCAGCGGCGGGACGGAGATCGATTGCCCCGCCCGTCTCATCGGCCATCCGTTGCAGCCGGGCATCGAGGCTCGTCCAGCGCTCGGCATCGACCTCGCGCGCAAGCGAAGTCTGAATGTCGAGCTCGCTGCGGGGACCGAGCTCGAGCGTCGCGAGCGCTTCGGCACGCCCGCGGATTCCGGCGGCGATATAGCCGCGGTCGATGACGAGATCCGCGCCATCGTCGGCGACGCCGCGCACAAGAATATGGACGTGCGGATTGTCGGTATTCCAATGGTCGACGGCCACCCAGTCGAGGCGGCTATCCAGATCCTTGGCCATGTCCGACATGAGATCGCGGGTGAAGGTGCGAAGGTCGCCGAGATCCGCTGCGTCCTCGGGGCTGACGATCAGCCGGAAGTGATGGCGGTCATCCTCGCAGCGCGCCGCGAACGCGTCCCGGTCCGCCGCGTCGCCCGAAGCATCGAACATGCTGGCGTCGCGTCCGTCGCGGGTCACGCCATCGCGCTCCAGATAGGAGATATGGCGCGCGAGCGGCGCCGCGCGAAACCGCGCGCCCCGGTGCCGAACGACGCGCGCCATGACGGTAACGCGCCGGCTGCCCGGCGGACGGCGCATCGTAGCCATCGCGCGCCGTCCCCGCCCCATCGCACCGGTGCCGCCGCCGCGCGCTCCCCCGGGCCGCGAGCGGGTGTAGCCCGATCGCGCTGCCGCCCTGCGCACCAGGGCCGCCAGCCGCTTGCCCCGGCCAGCGGACCCCGAGCCGCGATCGCGGCTCCGTCCCGGCCTGATCCGGAAATCGCCGTCGTCACGCCGCATGGTGCGGCCTGCCATACAAATAGGCCGCGCAATATGCCGGCTTTGTTCGTTGCGTATGGCTGATTTCGGCGGTGCCATACGCGCAAAGCCGCCGAAAACCGACCATCCCGGACCCCAAGCTGGCACGGCTTTTATCTTGCGATCCTGAATTTCCCTTCCAGCAACATCCTGCCGCTCCCGAACCAGAGTATTCGAGAACGCTGACCCACCGGCGAGACATCAGCGATCGCGCCCGGTCGAGACAGAAACGAAGAGAGGCGCAGCTGGCGTGGGAGGCGGCGCGGCGGCTTCGGGCGTGGAAGCCGGACGGCCGGCATCGGGATATTCGCGCTGCCCGGCGAAGAGCGCCGCGTCGCGCCAGCCGGGCGATAGCCTTGGCGGCGCGGCGGCGGCGGCAACGCCGGTGACGGTGTCGGTGCGCCGCAGCTCAGGCGCGATCTTCGCGACATAAGCGACGGTTTCGGCGGGCAGGCCGCGGCGACCCGATGCATAGGCATCGGCGCGCCCGGGTCCTGCATTATAGGCGGCGAGCATCAGCGCAATGTCGCCGTAGCGGTCCCACATCGCGCGCAGATAGGCTGCACCCGCGAGAATGTTCGCACGGGGATCGAACGGGTTCGAACCGAGCCGATGGCGCGCGGTCAGCGACGCCCAGGTGCCGGGCATGATCTGCATCAGCCCGATTGCTCCGGCGTGCGATACCGCGCCCGCCCTGCCGCGACTTTCGGCATGCATCACGCGCCAGATCCAGATCTCGGGAATGGCGAAGCGCCGTGCCGCTTCGGCGACCGGCGCGGCATAGGGATGCTCACCCGTCTGCAGCGCGGCGGCAGCCGGCATGCAGCCGGACGGCAGCACGAAGGAAGCGAGCAACGCGCCGCAGGGCGCGGCGACGCGCAACGCGAACCGTCCGACAAAACGCAACCGCAGCGCCATCGATCAGTGTCCGCCCTGCGGTTCGGGGCGCGACCAGAGGATCGAATATTCGTCCGCGTCGTCGCTCAAGCGCACCATGTTCGCGCGCAGCGGCGCGGCCAGGCTCGGGTCGTCGATCTGCAGGGCGATGTAGAGGCCGCGCGCGCCCGAACGGTCCCAGCCGGCACCAATCTCTGCGCCGAGCGCGGGATCGCCGATCAGCAAGCGCCAGGCGGGTGCATTCTCCTTTTCAGAATAGGCCGCGCCGACGAGCGCGACCGGTGCGTCGAACGCGAGCGTTCTGATCGAGCCCGTGAAACCGCCCGTCCCATCGCGGCGCATCGTTCCGATGATCATCCTATGTCTCCTTCCTTGCTGAAAATGGTGAAAAGCGGTCTTCGCGAGCGCGCCAGCGAAGCGGCGCCGACGCGTCGGAGCGAGTGAGTAGCGGATGCGCGGTGCCGATCAGGCAGGCGGCGGGCAGCGGCCCGAAGTAGCGGCCGTCGAGGCTGTCCGGTGCTGCGTTCAGGAGAAAGAGTTCGCCGCGCCCGACGGTCCGGCAGCCGGTCCAGACGGGGAGCGGGCGGTGCGCCCGGTCGCGCGCCAGCGCGGGCCGCGCCCGCTCCGTCGACGGTGACGAAGGTGCCGGACCGGCAGACGAGCGCGCCCGGAAGGCCCGCGACGCGCTTCAGCAGCGGCAGGCCGCGCGGCAGATAGCCGCGCCGGGCGAGGAAAGCCGCGAGCGCCGGCGGCGGGTCGATGGCGACAAGGTCGCCGAGCCGCGGCGGCGTGTCCGCGTCGATCCGGTAGAGGCCGATCGGTGCGCTGGCGCTCGCATTCCAGATCAGGCGCGGCGCGGGCTCGGCCCAGGCGACCGCGACGAAGAGCGCCGCGGTCGCCACCGTAAAGGAGAGGATGCGTCGGTTCATGCCTCGACCGCCCGGCGGCGCAGCCACGCCGTGTGGCGTTCGAGCGAATAGGGCCGGAACGGCAAGCCGCCTGCGATCCGGTTGCCGACGTGCCGCCAATGGTCGGGCGCCGCGTCGCAGGCGTCGATGCCGGCGGCTTCGACCGCGTCGATCGCCCCAGCACCTTCTGGACCCTGGTCCAGCCGTCGATCCGCGCCAGTATCTCGGCGCCGGGACGGACGAACGGCAGCGTCGAATGAGGCCCGCCGGGGCGACGGCCATCGCGATGGCGATGTTCGAATGAATGGTACCGAAGTCGTTCGACGTCCAGCGGACGAACGCGAATACCGCGCCGGGCCGAAAGCAAGAAACCCGGGTCCGGCGGCTCAGGATGCGCTCAGCGGCGACGCGGCCGAAGCGGATCCATTGCTCGTGCCGGCCTTCGATCCAGGTCAATTCGACCTCGGTGAGCGCCGTGCCCGGCGTCGGCGAAGGCGCGGCCGCGGCGAGCTTCGCGACCGACGGCAGCCCGAGCGCCGCCTCGAAATCGATGCGCCGCATCAGCGTGGCTCCCGCCTTGCCGGGCGCACGACACCGCTGCCCGGGTCGGACGTGGAGGTGCGGCGGCCGAGCTCGACCCAAGCGTCGAGTTCGTCGATCGCATAGACGACGCGGCCGCCGAGCTTGCGATAGACCGGCCCGGTTCCGTAGCAGCGATGCTTCTCGAGCGTCCGGTGCGAGAGACCGACGCGTCTTGCCGCCTCGGGGGTCGTGAGAAAACGCGGCGGATGACCGGTGGTCATGGAAAGCTCCTTCCAGCGGCCGGGCCTCGAAGCGCGGGCCGGCGGGCGATGTCGCGTGATGGCGCGGAGCAAGGCGCGAGGGGGAGCGGCTGAATATCGATGCTATTTTTGTCGCCCGAGCCGGCCTTTGAGCAGCGCGCGGTAGCCGCCCGCCGCGAGCGCTTCGGCCTCGCGGATCAGGCGCTGGGTCCGGCGCCGTTCGGAAGAGGCTTTCCACGCCGCGCCCCGTCCTATGGTCATGCGCGGATAAGCGTCGACGAAGAGAGCATCTATTTTATAATCGGATTATTATCGGGAAGCTAATTTCTATCCCGCAAAAAGGTGACCGAGCTATAGAAAGCGCACGTCGGGCGTGCACACTGACACCTTTAGCTAGAGCCTGGACATTCGTGGCAGAGCCCGGTCACATGCTCATTTCTCGAGCATAGGAATACTTTGTTCGCTGGACTGGTATGTTCAAGAAGAACTGGGTCCGGATCTGGATCTATTTTCGGCCAGCCCCGACAGGTCGGACAAGGCGGCGGCATGCGGCCGGTCGGTTCTGCAGCCCGCGGTTCGAACCACGAAAGGAGGTTCCGAACTAGCGCAATGCGCCCAGCACAGCCCGAGCCGCAGCCACTCCGCTGTCGTGCGAGGTGTGGACGCTGCTGGTCTGGATCCCAGCGAAATGCAGGGCGGGACCGGCCGGTTCGGTGAGGCCCGCGATCTTCTCATAGCCGTAGGCGCCCATCGCATAAGGGTCATTCGCCCAGTCGTGGATTGCCGCTTTTCGATATCGGATGCCATTGTCGCCCGCAGCAAGCCGGACCTGTTCGAGCGATGCCTCGAATCGTTGTTCGGGCGGCAGCGCCCAGAGCCGCCGTGCCGCATCGCCTGTCGACCAATTTACCCAGATTTCTCCCACGAAACCGGGCGTCCCCACGACGCATTCCACATGCTCTTCGGATCATGCGTGTAAATCGCGGCCTGATCGGTCGGAGCGCCGGAAAAGGACAGAACCTGATGGTCGAATTCGAGAATCGACTTGAAGACGGGAAGGTATGCGAATCCGCGCAAATTTTGGCGCTTCGGCTCAGGGAGGGGGCGCTCGAACCGAACAGTTTCGGCCGCAAGGACGCCGGCTGGCAACGTCACGATGCAGCGCGAGCCCTTGTAGATGCACGCCCCCGCGAGAATTTCGACTCCGCTTCCGCTCCATGCGACACGTTCGACTTTGGTCGACAGGAGAATGTCCAGTCCCGAGGCGATCGGCTTCAAAATCTGGTCGTATCCGCCAACCACGCGATAATCGCCATTGTCGCGGGCGGGATCGTCAGGATCGGGAAGCGGCACGGCCTCGAACAGGGACGGGTCGTCCGAAATGCGGATGCAGCGCTCCAGCATGTCGACGATGTGCGTCGCGGGCTGATTATAGAGGGGCTCGGGAATCGATCGCGAGGCGATGGACATTCACCGGCCAGTTTTCGGGCGGCAATCCAAGGCTCCGGAGATAGGCCTCGCCCGTCTGACCTGGACCGGGCGCAGGGAGCGGGAGACGGAGACCCGCAGGCTTGCCCCGCGGAAAGAAAAAATGGGCGACGATATCCCGCGGCTGCCAAGGATCGCCCGCATTCACCTTGCGAAAATAGCGCCTGAACATCTTCGTTCGAAGCTTTTCGCTTTTTACATATCGCCAGGTCGAGACGTGGGGACCGCCGTGGATGAGTTCGCAGCCGCGTTCGATCGGGATCGACATGGAGGTACGGTCCGTCCACATCCTGCCACCGATGCGATCGCGCGCCTCGAGCACGAGAACGGATTTTCCCGCCCGTCGGATCTCGGCCGCCGCGGACAATCCGCTGACCCCGGCTCCGATGACGATAACGTCCCAAACTCGCCGCTCGGCCAATTCCTCCGCCTCGCGCGCCGATGCGCGCGGGCCGTTCACGAGGACGGTTCCCGCGAGGAGTGAGGAAGCAAGAAAAGTCCGCCGATCCAGTCCGTTCATAATGCCCCTCCCGAAGCCAGCCGCACGCGCAACAACAAGGTCGGGCCGAAGCCGACGCCTTACCGCTGTTTGAACCTCACATCCGCAGCGTCACAGCGAATTTTTCGGCCCGACTGGTGCCTATTTTTCCCTCCTGGTGTCGCTCGGTCACCGCCGTGGCAATGAGGCTGTGGGGCGTGACCGGCACGGGCGCATGGCCGCCCACCGCATAGCCGGCATGACGCTTCGGACGCGCGCGAACCAGACGGTGACAAAACCGGCTGCAATGGTGATGGCGCGGCACCATTGCGCCAACGCCTGTCAGCCCAAATTCTCACTTAACCGATTGTTCTAAAATTCAAATATTGTCACTGATAGATGCCGACGCGGGCGCGGCGCACGGCCTTGTCCACCCTCGACAAACGAGGTGAAGCAGTTGCCTCGGTACGACGTGAGGAATAGCTAATCTTCATGGAATGCGAAGCCTCGCGGCGGCTCTTGGACAGCCAGGGTCGACCAACGCGCCGGAGACTGCCTCACTCTTGAAGGGCGAGGCCGTGGCAGCGATCGACGGGCACTTCGCGGGCCATTTGTCAGTCGGGGGAGATGTCATGAAGCGCCTGTTCGGACCATTGATTGCAGCGTCGCTGATGTCGGTCTCGCCGCTGGCGTCGGCCCAAGACGATGCCCCGGCGCCGCTCGAGGTCGAAGATAGCGACACGCTTGCCCTGCCGGACGTCTCGCCGCACTGGATCATTACCGAGGATAATTGGGCCGGAGGTGCCAATCGCATCTTCGACGGCGAGACGGGCAAGATGCTCGGCCAGTTGCATATCACCCAGCTCGCGAGCACGGCGGCTGACCCTGCCGGTCGCTATTTCTACACTGCTGAAACTGTCTGGACAAAGCACAATCGCGGCACTCGCCAGGATTATCTCACCGTCCGTGACGCGAAGACGCTGAAGGTGCTGCGCGAAATAAGCCTTCCGGGCCGGCTGCTTGTGGGCAATCGCAAAAATCTCGTCGGCATATCCGGCGACGGCCGCCACGCATTCGTTTACAATATGGACCCGGCCAATTCGATCGCGGTTGTCGACCTCGGGGCCGGGCGCGTGACGAAGACTGTCGAGGTTCCGGGCTGTTCGCTCGTAACCGGATTTGGCAAGGACGGCGGTATCACACTCTGTTCGGACGGAACCGCCGGGCTGGTATCGGTCGGACAGCGCAAGGAGCCTGTCGTCACGACGAGCGAGGCCTTCTTCTCGGCGGAAAACGACCCCGTGTTCGACAATTTCGCAGTCAATGCGCTGACCGCCGAAGCTGTTTTCCTCACGTATAGCGGGAAGGTCGTCAGCGCGAGCAACAAGGGGACGCTGAAGCTCGGCGAGCCATGGTCGCTTCAGGAGGCCGCTGGCTATCCCGTCGGCACCACCGCGCCACTCAACGTCAACTGGTATCCCGGCGGCCGCCAACCACTCGCTTACAACAGCCGTGCCGACCGCCTGTTCGTGCTCATGCACATGGGCGAGTTCTGGTCGCAGAAGGTTCCGGGCCAGGAGATATGGGTTTTCGAGGCGTCGACGCGCAAGCTTCTGAAGCGTGTGAAATTGCCCGGGAGCATCACCGATCTTGCCGTCAGTCAGGACGCCGCGCCGCTACTGTTCCTCGGCAGCGAGGGGACCCTGTTCGTCTGGGATGCGCTGACCCTTGAGCCGAAGCATGAAATCGAAGAGGCGGGCCACGGCATGCTGCTCGTACCCGCAGTCGGGCCATGACCGGCGATCTGCCTTCGTTTCTGGCCGACGCGGGCGTCGGGGCGATCCACGGCTTTGCAGGGACGATGCTGGTTGCGGCGGGCGCGTCGAAATTCTGGTCGAGCGACGATTTCTCGCCGGTTGTCGCGGCCTATGATATCGTGCCCGCACCCCTCGTGCTCCCGTTCGCCGCGGCCTTGCCGATTGCGGAAATGCTCTTCGGGATCCTGCTCATTCTCCCCGGCGTGCCGGCCGTCGTCTGCGGCGCCGCCACAATGTTCGCGGCTTTCGGACTGGCCGTGGCGCTCAACCTTCTGCGCGGACGCACCGAGCTCGAATGCGGCTGCGGCGGTGATGCGACGCCGATCAGTTGGGCGATCGCTGGCGGCAACCTGCTGCTGGCGGCGGCTTTGACCGTCTCGACGGGTATCGGCGAGGCTTCGATTTCGATCGCAACTGCCGCAGGCCTGACCTGCGGCGCCGCAACTTTGCTTCTGATCCGCATATATCGCGCCGTATCGCGGATGCAGCCAACGCCGCGCGCCGGTGGCGCTCCACATGATCACCGCCCTCATTGTCTCGCAGATCCTGACCTGGATTCTCCTCGTCGCCGCGATCGTCGCCATTCTCGCTCTCGCCCGGCAGGTCGGGGTCCTGCACGAGCGGGTCGCACCCGCCGGGGCGTTGACGCCCAAGCAAGGTCCGACGGTTGGCGGGCCGGCGCCAAAGGTTCGGGCGTATTCGCTCGAGGGCCACCACGTCGACATTGGCGGCGCGCTTGCGCCCGGCAAACGGCGCCTCATCCTCTTCGTCTCGTCGCACTGCCCAGTCTGCAAAAAGCTCATTCCCTTCGCAAAGAGCCTCGCCCGTTCGGAGGATGTGGAGCTGATCTTCGCAGGCGACGATCGTGAGGGCGCTCAGAGAAAGCTCGTCGAGACCGCAGACCTTGGCGGATATCATTTTCTGAACGACGCTCTGCTCGGACGGTCCTTCGCCGTGGACAAACTTCCTCACGCCGTCCTGCTCGGCGACGACGGGACGATATTGTCGCGTGGCCTCGTGAACAGCCGCGAGCATATCGAAAGCATGTTCGTGTCGGCCGAGACCGGCCTGCATTCGGTGCAGGACTATATCGAAACGCGCAAGGCGCAGGCCGCGCACTAAGGGGGCAAATCAGATGTCAAAGTCTCTGCTGGATGGAAAATTCGAGGGCGCCTTGCGACAGATGGCGGGAAGGACGTCGCGCCGGGGCCTGCTCTCGAGACTTGGGGCCGTCCTCGTTGCCGCGCCCGTCTTTCCCGTCCTCCCGGTCAGCCGCGCATGGGCCGGCACGAAGGACCGGTCGGGCCATGCGAAGACCGAGTTCGCCCGTCACGCGCAGACGAGCGACGATACCCTGTGCGACTATTGGCGCTACTGCGCGATCGACGGATCTTTATGTACCTGCTGCGGAGGCGGCGTCCACACCTGTCCGCCGGGAACCGAACCGTCCCCGACGTCGTGGGTCGGCACCTGCATCAACCCGGACGATGGGCGGGCCTATCTGGTCGCCTATCGCGATTGCTGCGGGACCGCCGATTGCGGACGCTGCGCCTGCGACAATACCGACCGGGCGACCGAGACGTCGCATCCGCAGACGAACAATGACATCATCTGGTGCTTGGGGTCACTACACGGGAGTGCGTTCTATGTACGCTAAGCCAGAACATATGATGAACACGTGAATGGTTTTATTCTCGGTATAAGTTCATGAACAGCGGCCGATATTCCTCCAAGGCCAAATCAGAGAGCGAGCTTGCTTCGTTGAGAGTAAACCAACGAAGTCTCTGTATGTTCATCGTCCATGATGGTTGGATCGCCCTTCCAGCTTCTCACGCAAAATAGATGGTATGTAACTGGATCGGCCCTCGCATTGGGGTCTCTCAGTTGGGAGAGCAACTCGTAGTCCTGTGGGATAACGTCAATTTCCTCTGTCAGCTCGCGGGATAATGCGTCTTCGATGGTTTCCCCGGTTTCGACATGACCGCCTGGAAAGCTCCACCGATCTGGATAGGCTTTGCGATGTTGGCTTCGGCGAGCCAGCAGAATTTTATCCTCATGCAGAAGTAGTGCGTTGACGATGTTGCGCATGAATTCTCCTAAGAGATGAGCAGATTGGCTCGATGTCTGCTTTGGCTTGGTGGATGAATACACGTCCATGAGGTTCCGGCTATGCGTTGGACTCTAACGCCTTGTAGAGGGCGGTTTTTCCGATTTTCAGGCGAGCGGCAGCCTCGCGCACGGTGAGGCCTGCTGCGATATGCGTCCGCGCTTTGCGCAGCTTGTCGGGGGTGACGACAGGGCGGCGCCCCCCCTTGCTACCGCGCTCGCGCGCGGCGCGCAGGCCCGCCTGAGTGCGCTCGCTGATCAGATCGCGCTCGAACTGCGCCAGGGAGCCGAAGATATTGAACACCAGCATACCTCCCGGCGTGGTGGTGTCGATGTTTTCGGTGAGCGAACGGAACCCGATGCCTCGCGCCGCCAGCTCGCCGATCTTCTCGATCAGGTGGCCCATCGAGCGGCCGAGCCGATCGAGCTTCCACACAACCAGCGTGTCGCCGGTGCGCAGATAGGCCAGCGCTTCGCCAAGACCGGGCCTGTCGGTTCTGGCACCCGACGCCTGATCGTCGAAAACACGTTCGCATCCCGCCCGCTCCAATGCGTCGTGCTGGAGCGAGAGCTTCTGGTCGGGAGTGGAAACCCGCGCATAGCCGATCAGCGCCACGTGCCGCCCCATCGTGTCCGTTTTCCCATCATTATGCGACCTTGTCCGAATCGCCATCGAAGGTCCAGAGTTGACGGACACATTCCCGGTGACCGTCCAACGGACGTCTGACGGACAGCGACATGGAGGGGTTCGACCTTGGCTAGAAGACACCTGCTGACACGCGAAATGCTGGCGGGCCATTATGATCCGTCGCTCGATGAACGCGAGATCGCGCGCCACTTCACCCTGACCCGTGACGACCTCGAACTGATCGCATCCCGGCGTGGCGATGCCACCCGCCTCGGCTTTGCGATGCTGCTGCTGTATCTCCGCTGGCCGGGGCGCGTGCTGGAAGCCGGCGAAGCACCACCCATGCCGATCCTCGCGTTCGTGGCCCGCCAGTTGGAGGTGTCGCCCGCGTCATGGGGCGACTATGCCCGGCGCGACGAGACGCGGCGGACGCACCTCGTCGACCTGTCGCGGCGCTTCGGCCATCTTGTTTTCAGCCGCGCGGATTTTCACGCGCTGGTCGCGTTCGCCATGCCGATCGCGCAGACCGTCACCCAACCCTCGCGGCTTGCCGGCATCGTCATCGACGAGATGCGACGCCGGCGATTGCTGCTGCCACCTGTGACGGTGGTCGAGGCTATCGTGCGACGAGCGCGGCAGCAGGCCGGGGATCTGATCCATGACGTGCTCGCCGGGGATCTCGGCGATCCTGAACGCGCGGCGCTCGACGCCCTGCTGTCGCGGCGCGACGACAAGAGCGCAACCTGGCTCTCATGGTTGCGCAACCCGCCGCTGTCACCGGCGCCGCGCAATGTCCTGCGACTGATCGAACGGCTCGACCATGTTCGCGCGCTGGGCCTTGCGGCCTCGCGTGCCGCGACGATCCCGCAGACGGCGTTCGACCGGATCGCGGACGAGGCAGCGCGGATCACGTCGCAGCATCTGGCGGAACTCCCCGACAGGCGCCGTCTTGCGATCCTTGCCGCTGCCGGCATCCGGCTCGAGGAAAGCCTGACCGATGCCGTGCTGACGATGATGGACAAACTCTTGGGGACCATGATGCGCCGGGCCGAGAACCGCACCAAGGATAAGGCGATCGGCACGATCCGTTCGCTTCAGGCGCAGCTTCGCCTGCTCACCGGCTCGTGCCGGGCCTTGCTCGACGCGCGGGCGCGGGGCGTCGATTCTCTTGCCGCCATCGGTTCGATCGACTGGGAAAGGCTGGGAACGGCGGTCGTGGACTCCGAACTGCTGATCGCGCCGGAAACGATCGACCGCACGGCCGAATTGATCGAGCGGCAGCGCTCGTTGCGCTCCGTGATCGGGCCGTTCCTCAACGCCTTCGAGTTTCGCGGTGCCGGCGCAGTGCAGGGGCTCCTCGATGCGGTGCGCCTCGTGGCCGATATTTATCGCACCGGTCGCCGCCGCCTGCCCGACAAGCCGCCGCTTCGCTTCGTGCCGCCGTCATGGCGGCCGTTCGTACTGCGCGACGGTCACGTCGTGCGCGCCGCCTATGAACTGTGCGTGCTGACACAATTACGGGACCGCCTACGTGCCGGCGACATATGGGTGGCAGAGAGCCGCCAGTATCGTGCTTTCGACAGCTATCTCCTGCCGCCTGCCACCTTCGACGCAATGCGCGCGAGAGGGCCGCTGCCGCTGGCGATCAATACCGATTTCGACAGCTTCGTTGCCGAACGCCGCGCCAGCCTCGACACTGCCATCGAGCGGGTGACTATCCTCGCCCGGCAGGGAGAACTGCCTCAGGTGCGCCTTGATGGCAGCGGCCTTGTCATATCGCCGCTCAAGGCGATCACACCACCCGACGCAGAGGATATGCGCCGCGTTGCCTATGATCGGCTGCCGCGCGTGAAGATCACCGATCTCCTATTGGAAGTCGATAGCTGGACCGGCTTTTCCGAATGCTTCACCCATCGCCGCTCCGGTCGCGTGGCGGATGACCGCAACGCGCTCCTGACCGTGATCCTGGCCGACGGCATCAATCTCGGGCTGACGCGCATGGCCGAGACCTGTCAGGGCGCGACCTTGCGCCAGCTCGCCCATCTGCACGACTGGCATATCAGCGAGGCCGCCTATGGCGAAGCACTCGGGCGGTTGATCGACGTTCACCGCACCGTGCCGTTGTCCGCGCTGTGGGGCGACGGCACCACCTCTTCGAGCGACGGCCAGCTTTTCCATGCGGGCGGGCGCGGCGCGGCGATCAGCGACATCAACGCCCGCAACGGCAATGAGCCGGGTGTCAGCTTCTACACCCATGTGTCAGACCAATATGATCCGTTCGCGAGCCGCGTGATCGCGGCGACCGCCGGCGAAGCTCCCTATGTCCTCGACGGACTGCTATACCACGCCACCGGCCTGTCGATCGAAGAGCATTACACCGACACCGGCGGCGCATCCGATCATGTGTTTGGCCTCATGCCCTTCTTCGGCTACCGCTTCGCGCCGCGCCTGCGCGATCTGAAAGACCGGCGCCTGCATCTTCTGCCGGGCCAGGAAGCCGGGCCGCTGCTGGCCGGCATGACCGGAGATCCGGTCGCCATCGGGCATGTCGCTGCCCATTGGGACGAACTGCTGCGCCTCACCACCTCAATCCGCAGCGGCACCACCACCGCATCGGCGATGCTGCGCAGATTGTCCGCCTATCCGCGCCAGAACGGACTGGCCCTGGCCTTACGCGAGGTCGGACGGATCGAGCGCTCGACCTTCATGCTCGACTGGCTGCGCGATCTCGACCTGCGCCGTCGCACCCAGGCCGGGCTCAACAAGGGTGAGGCCCGCAACGCGCTCGCTCGGGCGCTCTTCTTCAACCAGCTCGGCGAGCTGCGCGACCGGCGGTTCGAGAACCAGACCTATCGCGCCTCCGGCCTCAATCTGCTCGTAGCCGCCATCATCCTGTGGAATACCCGCTATCTCGAACAGGCAGTCGGCGCCCTTTCGATCCCGGAGCACATTGCTCGCCACATCGCCCCACTGGGATGGGAGCATATCTCACTCACCGGCGATTATCGTTGGAATGTCGAAAACCGCCCCGATCCTCGTCCCATCCGGCCTTCACCTTGACGTGGAGATAGAGGTGGACGGGAACGCCCATCAGTTCACCGATTTCCTTGCGCGCAGCGGCGCCGATCGCCTTGATGCGGCTGCCGCCCTTGCCTAGCACAATCGCACGCTGGGTTTCGCGTTCGACAAGGATCTGCTGGTAGATTTCAAGGCTGCCGTCGGGCCGCTCGACATATTTTTCGGTTTCAACCGTGCTGGCATAAGGCAGTTCATCGTGCAGTTGCAGATAGAGCTGCTCGCGGGTGATTTCGGCAGCGGCAAGGCGTTCCGAGGCATCCGATACCTGGTCTTCGGGGAAGTGCCATTCGCCTTCGGGCATCGCGCCACCGATTGCTGATTTCAACTCGGCAAGGCCGTCCGACGTTGCCGCACTGACATAATAGATCTGCTCGAACGGGCAGAGGCCGAGGATTTTTTCGGTCAGCGCCAGCAGCTTCTCCTTCGCCGCAATGTCGACCTTGTTGAGTATCAGCCATTTCTTCTCCGGCCGTCCTGCCAGCCCTTCAAGGATTTTTTCGACTTTCGGCCCCGCCCCGGCCCTGCCATCAACGACCATTAGGATCAGGTCGGCATCTAAAGCACCATCCCATGCTGCGGCCACCATTGCGCGATCAAGCCTGCGGTTGGGCGCGAAAATGCCCGGTGTGTCGACCAGAATGATCTGGGCGTCGCCTTCAAGCGCAATACCCATCAAGCGTGTGCGTGTGGTTTGGGCCTTGGGGCTGACAATCGCCACCTTTTGTCCGACGAGCGCATTGACGAGGGTCGATTTGCCCGCATTGGGCGCGCCGATTACGGCGACATGGCCGCAACGCTGCGTCATGTGTGTTTCTCCAGAAATGCCTTGGCGGCGGCTGTTTCGGCTGCCTGCTTGCTGTTTGCCGTGGCAGATACCGGGTCAAATCCCTTGACGATGACTGTCACTTCAAATCGCATGGCGTGCGGCGGGCCTTCTTTGGAGGTTACCTCGTAAACCGGAACCTTGCGATTGTTGGCGGCACTCCATTCCTGCAGCGCCGATTTGGGATGCTTGGGCGCGGCCTTGGCGGATTCGAGCAGCGGGCGCCAATAGCGTTCGATAAAGCTGCGGGCGCGATCAAGGCCGAGATCAAGATAGATCGCTCCGATCAGCGCCTCGACCATATCTCCCAGAACATAATCGCTTTCCTTGGTGCCATCATCGCGCGCCTGCTTGCCGAGCCGCATATGCGCCTGCAGCCCGATTTCGCGCGCGACTTCCGCACAGGTGCTTCCTGCAACCAGCGCGTTCAGCCGGTGCGAGAGGCGGCCTTCAGGCTCTTCGGGAAAGCGTTGAAACAGCATTGATGCAGTAACCAGCCCCAACACCCGATCACCAAGGAATTCGAGCCGCTGATAATGCGCTTCGCCGGTGCTGCCATGCGTCAATGCCTGCTCAAAGAGGCGCAAATCTGTCGGGGCTGCGCCGATAATCTCTTCCAGCCAGTCAGATAGTTCGGACAAGATCAGAAACCTTCACCGATACGGTCCCAGCGCGCAGCCGAAAACCAGGTCCAGGGAAGCAGCCAGCGTGCCGAACCGTCGGTTGAGAACACCACGAATTGCGCGCGACCGATCAGATTTTCGGTGGGGACCAGCCCGATCCAGACGCCATCTGCCGGATAACGGCTGTCAGCGCTGCGATCGCGATTATCGCCCATCAGCAGCAACTGGCCTTCGGGAACAACGATTGCATCGGTATCATCGCCCTTTTGATAGGGCTCGATGTCCAGCGAGAGGTAGCTTTTACCCTCAGGCAGCGTTTCGCGATATTGCGGGTAGCGGCATTGCGTCCCGCCAGCTTTGGCAGGTTCCTCATATTGCGGTTTCCAGCACGCATATTCCGTCCGCTCAAGCGCAGCCGCATCGCGCATGCCCTGAGTCACCGGCGTTACGAAATCGTCGACACGAAGCTTCTTCACGAGCTCGCCGTTGATTTCCAGCGTTCCGGCCCGCATCTGGATGACATCGCCCGGCAAACCGATCACCCGTTTTATATAATCGACATTTGCATCGCCCGGTGCGCGAACCACCACCACATCACCGCGATCGGGAAGGCTTCCAAAAAGCCGCCCTTCAAATAGCGGTGGTGAAAAGGGAAGGCTGTAGCGAGAAATGCCGTAGGGCCATTTCGACACCAGCAGATAGTCGCCGATCAACAGGCGCGGGTGCATCGATTCCGAAGGAATGTTGAACGGCGCAAAGATTAAACTGCGGAATATCAGTACGATTGCTGCCAGCTTCAGCAGGAAAAGCCCATATTCGCGCCATTCTGACGCATTGTTTTTGCCAGCATCGGCAAATTCGGTTTGTACGGTTTCGGTCAATTGCGATGCCCCGGCATTCGATTTCATGTCTTTTGGCGACTTTACGGCTCTGGCCTTCTAATGGGCGACCGCGCTATTGGCCAGTGCCGAGATTCTCCGTGCCAAGGAAAATGCAATGACCGCAAATATATGGGCCGCCATCGAAAGCAGGCCTGCAATGAAACTGGAAGCCCTGTTCGACGAGGATGCACAGCGCGTCGATGGAATGACGGTTTCGCAATCGGGTTTGCGGTTTGATTTCTCCAAAACGCATCTCGACTCCGGTCTGATCGAGGCTTTTTGCGACTTGGCTGCCGCCATGAACCTTGAAGGCGCACGCGAGCGGCTGTTTTCGGGTGCTGTGGTCAATCCCACCGAGGGACGCGCGGCAACCCATGCGGCTGAGCGCGGCAATGGATCGGCAGAGGATGTCGCGCAGGCAAAGGCACTGCAAAACCGGATGCGCGGGCTGATCGAGGTGATCGAGGCCGGTGCATTTGGCGACATCCGGCACATATTGCACATCGGCATCGGTGGTTCGGCGCTTGGCCCGAAACTGCTGATCGATGCGCTGGGCCGGGATGGTCTGCGTTTTGATACCAAGGTTGTTTCCAATGTCGACGCGACCGCGCTGGCCGAAGCAGTGCAGGGCATGGACCCGAAAGCGACACTGGTTGCTGTGGCTTCAAAGACCTTCACCACCACAGAAACGCTGATGAATGCCGAAAGCGCGCTCGAATGGCTGCGCGATGGTGGCGTGGAGGATCCCTATGGGCAGATCATCGCGCTGACGGCTGCCCCCGAAAAGGCGATGGAATGGGGTGTCGATCAAAGCCGCATCCTGCCGTTCGCCGAAAGCGTCGGTGGGCGTTATTCGCTCTGGTGCTCGATCGGCTTTCCGGTCGCTGCGGCGTTGGGCTGGGCGGCTTATGAGGAGCTTCTTGAAGGTGCCGCAGCGATGGACCGGCATTTTCGCACCACTCCCCTTGCACAAAATGCGCCGGTGCTGGCGGCCTTTGCCGACCTCTATTACGCGCAGGTTCGCAAATGCCAGACACGTGCTGCTTTCGCCTATGACGAGCGGCTGCGCTTGCTGCCCGATTATCTGCAACAGCTGGAGATGGAATCGAACGGCAAGTCGGTAACTGCGGATGGCGCACCGCTTGGAAGATCAAGTGCGCCGGTAACCTGGGGCGGGGTGGGGACAGATGCGCAACATGCGGTTTTTCAGCTTCTCCATCAGGGTACGCACCTAATCCCGGTGGAATTCATCGCGAGCAAGACCCCAGGGCATGATTTCGATCCGGCGCATCATGAAGCCCTGCTCATCAATTGCTTTGCGCAAGGGGCGGCGCTGATGCGTGGGCGGGACAGCGCGGACCGTGCGCGCAGCTATGCGGGCGATCGCCCTTCGACCACGATCCTGATGGATGACGTCACGCCGTCGACCGTTGGCGCGCTGATCGCTTTTTACGAGCATCGCACCTTCGTCAATGCCGTCTTGCTCGGCATCAACCCGTTCGATCAGTTCGGCGTCGAACTGGGCAAGGAAATTGCGCGAGGGATTGCCGAAAATGGCGCGGACGGTTTCGATCCTTCGACCAGCGCACTGATTGTGGCAGCGGGGCTTTAATTTTCTGCCGTTTCACCATATCTCCTCGTCATTCCCGCGAAGGCGGGAATCCAACTCCGGCCCTTCAAATTTCGATGGCAGGTGATGGACTCCCGCCTTCGCGGGAGTGACGGATTATCGTGAGACGTTGTGCTGGAGTTTATCAATGGCATTTGATTTCGACCTGTTTGTCATCGGTGCAGGATCGGGCGGTGTTCGCGCTGCACGCATAGCTTCTTCGCATGGCGCGCGCGTGGCGGTGGCGGAGGAGTATCGCGTCGGCGGCACCTGCGTGATCCGGGGCTGCGTGCCCAAAAAGCTGCTCGTTTACGGTTCGCATTTCGCAGAGGATCTCGCCGATGCACAGCGTTTTGGCTGGAACACCCAGGGCGCAACCTTCGACTGGCGAACCCTGCGCGACAATGTCGCGGCAGAGGTCGACCGGCTCGAAGGGCTGTACGGCCAGACGCTGGGCAATGCGAAGGTGGAGATATACCGGCAGCGTGCCATTATTGCCGGGCCCAATAGTGTCCGGCTTGCCGATGGCAGCGAAATCAGCGCGGCCAATATCCTGATCGCGACCGGCGCGTGGCCCTCGATGCCCGATATAGCAGGGGCCGAATATGGCATCACTTCGAACGAAGTGTTCCACCTCGACAAACTCCCCAAACGGGCCGTTATTGCAGGGGCTGGTTATATCGCCAATGAATTTGCAGGTATCTTCAACGAACTGGGGGTCGAAGTGACGCTGGTGACGCGCGGGGACAAGATGCTGCGCAGTTACGATCAGGAAATCGTCGAAAAGCTGGTGGGCATAACCCGCGAAAAGGGCATCGACATCTGTTTCAATTTCAAATTTCCGGCGCTCCGCAAGCAAGCCGACGGTTCATTGCTGGTTGAGAGTGGCACCGGTGAAGATATTGAAACTGATCTGGTGCTCTTCGCCATCGGGCGTGTTCCCAAAACGAAGGATCTGGGTCTTGAGGCTGCCGGGGTCGCGATGGATGAGGAGGGCGCGGTGATCGTTGACGAGCATAACCGCACCAACGTGCCGGGTATCTATGCGGTCGGCGATGTTACCAACCGGGTGCAACTGACCCCCGTCGCCATTCGTGAGGGGCACGCCTTTGCCGATACCGTGTTCGGGAGCAATCCACGCACTATCGATTATGGCTCGATTCCAACGGCGGTGTTTTCCAATCCGCCCATCGCAGGGGTTGGCCTGACCGAAGAAGAGGCGCGGTCGAAGCTGGCGGACGTCAAGGTGTACAAAAGCGATTTCCGTGCGATGAAAAATGTTCTCGCGGGGCGCAACGAACGAGCGCTCTACAAGATGATCGTCGACGGCGCGACCGATAGGGTTGTCGGCCTGCACCTTATCGGGCCGGACAGCGCCGAAATCCTGCAGGCTGCGGCGATCGCCGTGAAGGCGGGGCTGACCAAGCAGGCGTTTGACGATACGGTGGCACTGCACCCCAGCATGGCCGAAGAGCTGGTGCTGCTGAAATAGCTTCAGCCGATGCGATAGGGCACCACGCTGCGCCGGTCGGGATCGACGATGATTTCGCGGTCGCTGGGGGGGAAGGCGCGCTGGTCGCAATCGGGGCGGGGGCAGAGGCGGCAACTGATGCCGATCCGCGTTGCGTTGCGCCCTGTCAGGTCCAGCCCGTCGGCATAGATGAATTCGCGCGCATGATCGGTTTCACAGCCAAGCGCGACGGCATAACGGCGTGGCGAGCGGTCATAGCTGCCGGATGGCTTGACCAAACCCTTGGCCATCGAGACATAGCGCACCCCATCGGGCGTTTCCGCAAGCTGGACAAGGATGCGGTCGGGGATGGCGACGGCTTCGTGCACGATCCATAACGGGCAGGCGCCGCCGAAACGGGCAAATTGCAGCCGGGTGGCCGAATGCCGCTTGGTGATGTTGCCGGCCATGTCGACGCGGCAGAAAAAGAAGGGCACGCCGCGCGCATTGGGGCGCTGCAGCGTCGACAGCCGGTGGCAGGCCTGTTCGAAACTGACGTTGAATGCCTGACAAAGCCGATCGATATCGTGACGCATCGCCCGCGCTTCCTCCCGGAACCGGCGATAGGGCATCAGGATTGCTCCTGCCGCATAGTTGGCGAGGCCGACCGAGAGCAATTGCCGCGATGCGGGTGTCCGCAATCTGGCACCCTCTACCACCTCGCTGATTTCATCGCGCAGCGCGATTGCGGCCAATTGATGCGCCAGCTGAAAACGGCGGCTTTCGGCAGGCTGGCTCTGGTCGATCACCAGATGGCCCATTTGCGGATCGAAATCACGCAGGCCCGCATTGTGCGAATAGAGCAGCGAGATTGACAGCGCGTTGCGCAGGTAGAGTTCGAGCCCCTCGATAGCGGGCGTCAGTTGTGCACCGCGCAGTTTGTCGCCCAGCGTTTCGGCAGCGCGATCAAGAACATCGACATAATTGCCTGCATTGTGAAACCAGTCGCGCACTTCCTCCCAGGGCAGACGCGAGCCGCCGGCATTGTCACTCGACAGCGCTTCATCGACGATCTGCAGCCGTTGCCCGGCATGGAGATAGGCCTGATGGAGCGCGACAAACTGGTCGGCAAGCGCAGGCTGTTGCTCGGATATGCGCGCCAGTTGCTCGGCTGAAAGCGGATTGGGAAACAACGGATCGGCGGCAGCCTCGCGTAAAGCGGCAAAGCGGCGGGTTGCTGCATCCTCCTCATCCACATCCCAGTCGAGCGGAAAATCGCGGGCCAGCACCTCAAGCAGGGCAGGGGTGAGCGGGCGATCATCATGCTCGATCTGCGAGAGGTACGAGACAGAGATACCCAACCGCTCGGCCATCTCCGCCTGCCGCAGCCCCGCGCCCGCGCGAAGCGCCTTCAACTTCTCCCCTGCAAAAATGCGACGTTTGGCTGCCATACTGCCTCCCCATCTTCGGGCCTTCGGTGCTTCGGGTGACATAAATCTGGTTCACCCGAAGCACCGAAGAACCGAAGAAATGACGATAAACGCTTCCGCGTTGGATAGTTTGCAAAGTTGAAGTTTGCAACTTTGCAATTTCACATTGGACAAGCCGCCCAAAATCGGGTTGTGCAATGGCTTTGCTGAATTTTCGGGGGAATCCATGTCTGCAAATGTCGCTGAAATGGAAAAGCGCCGCGCTCAAGCCATGCTGGGCGGCGGGCAGAAGCGTATCGATGCGCAGCACGCCAAAGGCCGCCTGACGGCGCGCGAGCGGCTTTTGATCCTGCTCGATGAAGGCAGCTTTGAAGAGATCGACATGTATGTCGAACATAACTGCACCGATTTCGGCATGGAGGAGCAGAAGATACCCGGCGATGGCGTGGTCACCGGCAGCGGCACGATCAATGGCCGTCTTGTCTATGTCTTCAGCCAGGATTTCACCGTGTTCGGCGGCTCGCTCTCCGAACGCTTCGCGCAGAAAATGTGCAAGGTGATGGACATGGCGATGAAGGTGGGTGCACCCGTCATTGGCCTAAACGACAGCGGCGGCGCGCGCATTCAGGAAGGCGTGGCTTCGCTCGGCGGTTATGCCGAGGTGTTCCAGCGCAATACGCTCGCCTCGGGCGTGATCCCGCAGATCAGCCTCATCATGGGCCCTTGCGCGGGCGGTGCGGTTTACAGCCCGGCGATGACCGACTTCATCTTCATGGTGAAGGATTCAAGCTACATGTTCGTCACCGGCCCCGATGTGGTGAAGACAGTGACCAACGAAGTGGTGACGCAGGAGGAACTGGGCGGCGCAACCACGCACACCACCAAATCGGGCGTCGCCGACAATGCTTTCGAAAACGATATCGAGGCGCTGCTCGCGGTGCGCGATTTCTTCGATTATCTGCCCGAGAATAACCGCAGCGGTGTTCCCGAGCGGCCAACCAACGATCCGTGGGACCGCGTCGAAAACAGCCTCGACACGCTGATCCCGCCCAACGCGAACCAGCCTTATGACATGAAGGAACTGATCGCCAAAGTCGTCGATGAAGGCGAATTTTTTGAGGTGCAGCCGGGCCATGCGGGCAATATCGTGATCGGCTTCGGTCGCGTCGAAGGCCGCACTGTGGGTATTGTCGCCAACCAGCCAATGGTGCTGGCAGGCGTCCTCGATATCAACAGCAGCCGCAAGGCAGGCCGCTTCGTCCGCTTCTGCGATGCCTTTGAAATCCCGATCATCACCTTTGTCGACGTCCCCGGCTTTCTGCCCGGCACCGCGCAGGAATATAACGGCATCATCAAGCATGGCGCAAAGCTACTCTTCGCCTATGCCGAGGCGACCGTGCCCAAAATCACCGTCATCACCCGCAAGGCCTATGGCGGTGCCTATGACGTGATGGCGTCAAAGCATCTGCGCGGCGATTTGAACTATGCCTGGCCCACCGCCGAAATCGCGGTGATGGGCGCAAAGGGTGCGGTGGAAATCATCTTCCGCAGCGACATTGGCGACCCCGAAAAAATTGCCGAGCGCACAAAGGAATATGAAGACCGCTTCGCCAACCCCTTCGTTGCGGCAAGCAAGGGTTTTATCGACGAGGTAATCCACCCGCATTCCACGCGGCGACGGATCGCGCTGGGCCTCCGCAAACTGCGGAACAAGGCGTTGGAGAACCCTTGGAAGAAGCATGACAATATTCCGTTGTGATCATTATCGAAGGCAATCGGTATTGCGCAAGATTCGCTTTTTGCGTTCAGCAATTTCAGTCATGATCGCGAGGAATTCCCTACCATGACAGCCGAGATTACGTGGATAAACCACGCCGGTTTCGAACTGACGGCCGGTGGATTGAAAATCGTGCATGATCCGTGGTTGGTCGGCACTGCATTTGACAACGGCTGGAGCCTTCTTTCAAAAACCGTGTTCAATGCGGACGATTTCGCTGACGTCGATTATATTTGGTTCAGTCACGAGCATCCTGATCATTTCTCCGTGCCGTCGATCAAATCCATTCCCCAAGAGTATCGGGGAAAAATAACCGTTTTATTTCAAGAAACGAAAGACAAGCGCGTTGTCAAATTTTGCGAAAAGGCAGGCTTTCGAGTCCTGGAGCTGAAAAATGGTGTGCGGACTAATCTGAATGATCAGGTGGCCGTCACATGTGGAGCGGTGCTGGGACGGGATTCATGGCTATTCACCGAAACACCAGATGCGACGATATTCAATGCAAATGATTGTGTTGGCGTCAACTGGGAAGCGGTGGCTGCAGAATTGCCTCGTGACGTCGATGTTTTGATGACGCAGTTTTCGTTTGCGAATTGGGTCGGAAACCCGGGCGACCATGATCGGATGCGACAGGCGGCCGAAGAAAAGCTGCACGCAATGCAAGCCCAGATCGACGTGTTCAAGCCGCATATTGTCATGCCTTTTGCAAGCTATGTCTGGTTCTCTCATGAGAAGAATTTTCACATGAATGAACATGCAAACAAGATTGGGATGGTTGCCGAGAAAATCGGGCAACATGTGGACGTCGTGATATTATATCCGGGAGATCGCTATAAAGTCGGCGAGCCGAACGACAATTCGACAGCGATCGCGCGGTACGAGGCCGACGGCGCGCAACATCAAGCACCGCTCAGAACTGAAGAGGCATCGATAGTGGTTGCCGATCTTATCGCGCTTTCCCAGAAAGAGCAAAAGCGGATACGGAAAGAGAATTGGATGTGGGCGCTGACCCCGTTGAAATCAACGAGGCTGTTTGAGCCGATTTCAATATATCTGGATGACCTTGGAGAGGGTATCAGCTATTCGATGTTTGGCGGCATTTTATCAACCGGATTGCGTGTCGACGAGTGCGACATGTCATGCAGCTCGGCCAGCTTTGCCGGGATGCTTCGCAATGGATATGGTTACAGCACGCTGATGATCAACGCGCGATATGTCGAATTGCGACCTGGCGTCGCCGATCGGTTGAGCCGCCACTTCGCAATTGCTGCACGTAATGAAGAGGGAGATTACATTCCCGGACTACTGCTGCGTCGCGACTATGTGATTTTTCAGCTCCGTCGCTTGTTTGGTCTCGCAAACTACAGCACCGGCGTCACCAAATAGGAGATTGTGATGAGTAAACGAGCGCTTTCGGCAAAGTTGATTTCAAAGCCGGTCGATACTTTTGAGATGATCAATTACTCCGCGCGTTTCCAGCAGGAGATCGAAGGCTTTTTCGGCGATGTTCCGGTCTATGGCGACAGATACCCGCTCCATGAACATGTCGCCAAGATTTGCGGAAATGACCCGATAACCTATCTGGAATTTGGCGTTTGGCGCGGCGAGACGTTTAACAGGTGGCTTAAACTGAATCGGCATCCCGACAGCCGTTTCTACGGCTTCGATTCATTCGAGGGTTTGCCGGAAGACTGGGAGAAAGGCCAATCGAAAGGAACATTTTCGATGGCAGGTCAGGCACCGGACAACAGCGATCCCAGGGGGCAATTTGTCAAAGGATGGTTTCAGGATACGCTGTACAGTTTTCTGGAAAAAACTGAACTCCGTAACCAGATAGTCGTTCACATTGATTGCGATCTCTATTCTTCAACATTGTTTGTGTTGGCAGCATTGGACCGTCATTTGCCTGCCGGTACGCTATTCATTTTCGATGATTTCTTCTCAATGCGGCACGAATTTGCAGCGTGGCTAGATTATCGCCGTTCGTTCAATCGGGAGTGGGAGCCGATCGCGATCGTCGCCGAGGGTATTCAGTCAGCAGTTCGCATGAAAGCGTAAATCGATGAAACTAGGTCGTCTCAACCACATCGGCGTCGCAACGCCCTCCATCGCAGACAGCATTGTTTTTTATCGCGATGTGATGGGTGCGACGAAAATTCATGAGCCGTTCGACCTGCCCGATCAGGGGGTGAAGGTGTGCTTTGTCGATACGCCTGCCGCCGACGGTGCGCTCAACGGCACGCAGATCGAACTGATCGAGCCGCTGCCGGGGAATACCAGCATAGCGGGCTTCCTTGAGAAAAACCCGCAAGGCGGGCAGCACCATATGTGTTACGAGGTGCCCGATATCCACGCCGCCAAGGCCGAGTTCGAGGCGATGGGCAAGCGTGTGCTGGGTGAGCCTCGCATCGGTGCGCATGGCACGCTGATCTTCTTCGTGCATCCGAGGGACATGGGCGGGGTGCTGACCGAAATTATGGAAACGCCGAAGGGGCAACACTGATTGTCACAAAACGCCGTCACCCTGAACTTGTTTCACCTTCCGGTGACTGCGTTCCAGGGTCCATTTCTCCTGTCAGAGCAATGGGTGCGGCTGATGAATGGATGCTGAAACAAGTTCAGCATGACGAAATTGGAGGAGAGAATTAAACATGAGCTACGAAACCATCCTGACCGAACGCAAAGGCGATGTTCTGGTGATCACATTGAACCGCCCTGAACGGCTCAACGCGGCATCGGTCCCGCTGGCGGAGGAACTGGGCGCTGCCTTTTACGATCTCGATGGTGCGCGCGCCGTGCTCATCACCGGGGCAGGCAAGGGCTTCTGTTCGGGCGCAGACCTTGCCGCGCGTGGCGAAGTGAGCCCCATCCAGCAAAAGGGCGGCAGCCACCGTGCGCTGCAGAATTACTACAACCCGCTGATCACTCAGATCCTGCGTTGTCCGGTGCCGGTGGTAACCGCGGTAAATGGTGCGGCTGCCGGTGTCGGCTGCTCGATTGCGCTCGCGGGCGATTTCGTGCTGGCCGCGAAAAGCGCTTATTTCCTGCAGGCCTTCGTCAATATCGGGCTGGTGCCTGACGGCGGCTCGACCTGGCTGCTCGCCCGCGCCATCGGCCGTGCGCGTGCCACGCGCATGATGATGCTGGGCGAAAAGATCGGTGCAGAGCAGGCCGAGGATTGGGGCCTGATATACAAGGCGGTCGATGATGCGGCGCTGATGGATGAGGCGCTCGCATTGGCGACACGGCTGTCCGAAGGGCCCACGGTTTCCTATTCGACGATGAAGGCGAACATCCAGACCGCGCTCGACGGCAACCTGTCGCAGGTCCTACTTGCCGAGGCCGAAGGGCAACGGGTTGCGGGGGGCAGCGCCGATGCGATGGAAGGCGGCATCGCCTTCCTGCAAAAGCGCAAGCCCGAGTTCAAGGGGCGGTAACATATTCTCTCTCCCCTTGCGGGAGAGGGTTGCGAAGACTTGCAAGTTCGCTTGCTAGTCGAAGCTGGGTGAGGGGTTGCTGCGCCATCGACAGGGCACACCCCCTCACCAACTCCAACTGGCCAGTGGACTGGCAAGTTTCCGTATCCTTTCCCGCGAGGGGAGAGGAATAAAGGTGCAAGAATGGCAAATATCGACGACTGGAAAAAAGCGGCAGACAAAGAGGTCAAGGGCAAAGACCTGACCTGGGATACACCCGAAGGCATTTCGGTGAAGCCGCTCTACACCGCAGAGGATGTGACCGCCGATCCCGGTTTGCCGGGGTTCGCGCCCTTCACCCGCGGCGTGCGGGCGTCGATGTATGCCGGTCGCCCCTGGACGATCCGCCAATATGCAGGTTTCTCGACCGCCGAGGAATCGAACGCCTTTTACCGCCGCAACCTTGCCGCAGGGCAAAAGGGCCTGTCGGTCGCATTCGATCTGGCCACCCATCGCGGTTATGACAGTGATCATCCGCGCGTGGTGGGCGATGTCGGCAAGGCCGGTGTCGCCATCGACAGCGTCGAGGATATGAAAATCCTGTTCGACGGCATCCCGCTCGATCAGATGTCGGTATCGATGACGATGAACGGCGCGGTGATCCCCATCCTCGCCTTCTTCATCGTCGCGGGGCAGGAGCAGGGCGTTCCGACCGAACAGCTCGACGGCACCATCCAGAACGACATCCTCAAGGAGTTCATGGTCCGCAACACCTATATCTACCCGCCCGAACCATCGATGCGGATCATTTCAGACATTTTCGCCTATACATCGGCCAATATGCCGAAATTCAACAGCATTTCGATATCCGGCTATCACATGCAGGAGGCCGGGGCGACGCAGGTTCAGGAACTGGCCTTCACCATCGCAGACGGCATGGAATATGTGAAATATGGCGTGGCGAGTGGGCTCGACATCGACAAATTCGCGGGCCGTCTGAGCTTCTTCTTCGCCATCGGCATGAACTTCTTCATGGAAGTGGCCAAGCTGCGCGCGGCGCGGGTGCTCTGGCATCGGGTGATGACCAAGCTGGGCGCGCAGGACGAACGATCGAAGATGCTGCGCACCCACTGCCAGACTTCGGGCGTTTCGTTGCAGGAGCAGGATCCCTATAACAACGTCATCCGCACCACGATCGAGGCGATGGCGGCGATGCTGGGCGGCACCCAGTCGCTGCACACCAATGCACTTGATGAGGCGATTGCGCTCCCCACCGATTTCTCCGCCCGCATCGCGCGCAACACGCAGATCGTGATCCAGGAAGAAACCGGCATGTGCAATGTCGTCGATCCGTTGGGCGGCAGTTATTATATCGAGGCGCTGACGCAGGAACTGGTCGACAAGGCGTGGGAGATTATCGAGCGCGTCGAGGCAGAGGGCGGCATGGCCAAGGCGGTGGCCGCTGGTTGGCCCAAGGCGATGATCGAGGAAGCCGCCGCCGCGCGTCAGGCACGCGTCGACAAGGGCGAGGATGTGATCGTCGGCGTCAACAAATACCGGCTCGCCAATGAAGATCAGCTCGAAACGCTGGAGGTCGACAACCATGTCGTGCGCGAGGCGCAGATCGCCCGGCTGAAAAAGATGCGCGAAACCCGCGACGAAGCGCAGTGCCGTGCGGCATTGGCGGCGCTTGCGGAAGGGGCGAAGGGCAAGGGGAACCTGCTCGAACTGGCCGTCGAGGCCGCTCGCCACCGTGCTTCGCTGGGCGAGATTTCCGATGCGATGGAGGCAGCCTTTGGTCGCTATGGAACAACGCCGACCCCGGTAAAAGGCATTTATGGCGGTGCCTATGCGGGGGATGCGCGCTACAATCAGGTGTTGGAAGGCGTTGCCGCCGTGGAGCGCCGCCTTGGTCGCAAGCCGAAACTGCTCGTCGCCAAGATGGGGCAGGACGGGCACGATCGCGGCGCGAATGTGATTGCCTCGGCCTTCAGCGATATGGGCTTTGATGTCGTTTCCGGGCCGCTGTTTCAGACGCCGGAGGAAACCGTGGTGCTCGCCCTTACCGAGAGTGTCGATATTGTGGGCGCGTCGAGCCTTGCTGCAGGCCACAAGACGCTGATCCCCGAACTGATCGCCCAACTGCGCGAAAACGGGCGGAGCGACATCAAGGTGATCGCTGGCGGCGTCATCCCGCCACAGGATTATGATTACCTACGCGATGCAGGCGTACAGGGGATTTACGGCCCCGGCTCCAATGTTGTCGAGTGCGCCGCCGATGTGCTGACATTACTTGGACATAATATGCCGCCGGTGGGGGAAGCCGCTTGAGTATCACATCCCCTGAGCCGTTCGCATCGAGCGAAGTCGAGATGCCGAGAGGTCGTACACAACCGAAGGGTGTCTCGACTTCGCTCGACACGAACGGGATCGTAAGAACCGACTGGACCCGCGAGGAAATCGCCGCGCTGTTCGACCTGCCCTTTGACGAACTGGTCTATCAGGCAGCCACGGTGCACCGCGCGCATCATGCGGTGGGGCAGATCCAGCTTTGCACGCTGCTCAGTATCAAGACCGGGGGGTGCCCCGAGGATTGCGGCTATTGCAGCCAGTCGGTGAAAGCCGATAGCGGGGTTGAGGCGACAAAGCTGATGGAGGTGCAGCAGGTGCTGCAAAAGGCGGCGCAGGCCGCCGATGCCGGGTCAAAGCGCTTCTGCATGGGCGCCGCCTGGCGCAACCCCAAGGACCGCGACATGCCTGCGATTGTCGAGATCGTGAAATCGGTACGCGGCATGGGGATGGAAACCTGCATGACGCTGGGGATGCTGACGCCCAGACAGGCGGGGATGCTGGCCGAGGCAGGGCTCGATTATTACAACCACAATATCGACACCTCGCCTGAGCGCTATGAAGAGATCATCACCACGCGCACGATGCAGGACCGGCTCGATACCCTCGACCATGTCCGCAAGGCGGGCATCAACGTGTGCAGCGGCGGGATTGTCGGCATGGGCGAAACCCGCGCCGACCGGGTAGGCTTCATCCACACACTGGCGACGCTGGAGCAGCATCCCGAAAGCGTGCCGGTGAACGCGCTGGTGCCGATCAGGGGCACGGTGCTGGGTGATATGCTCGCCGATACGCCGTTGGCCAAGATCGACGATATCGAATTTGTGCGCACCATCGCGGTTGCGCGCATCACGATGCCGATGAGCATGGTCCGCCTGAGCGCAGGCCGCGAGAGCATGAGCGAGGCGACACAGGCTTTATGCTTCATGGCGGGTGCGAACAGCATTTTCACTGGCGACAAGCTGCTGACCGCAGCGAATACGGGTGATGACAAGGATGCGGCGTTGATGGCGAAGCTGGGGCTGGTTCCCATGGCAGCGGAGGAGCCGCTGAGAGCATGCAAGGTAATGGAGACGGCGGAGTGATGGGTGGCGTCATCCCCCCGCAGGATTATGATTTACTCCGCGACGCAGGCGTGCAGGGCATTTACGGGCCGGGGAGCAAAGTCGTGGAGTGCGCAGCCGACGTGCTGCGATTGCCTGCTCATAATATGCCGCCGGTAGAGGGATGAGGGTTTGAAAACTCTACTTCGACTGATCAAAGGAGGTAAGCCGCCCAAAATGAAGTTCGCTTCATTTGGCCGCGAGCGCGACCTTAGTATGATCGAAGAATATGTGGTGGATCCGGAATTGAAGGCGAGATATCTAAAGCAGACCGCTGCGGCTCACGATCTCAATGAGGGAATCGTTACCGCGGATGCATTCATAGATGCAACCCGCGAGGCAGTATTGCAAAGTACGCAGACAGGTAGAGACGCTCCCCTAATTTTGCTGGCCCGCGTAGCAAGATACTATCCTGAGTGCTTAGGGCTATGGGACGAGTTGGCGGAAAGCCAAGATTGGCAAAACCGATTCACCGTTGCCTGTCGCCTTTATGGGGCTGTTCCTGATGCGGTTTCTGATCGGCTGTTCAATCGCCTAAGAAATGATCGGAGCAAACGCGTTCGAGAAATTTCCATTTGTCGTTATGAAAACAGAGCGAATGAAAAAGGCGAGGTAGCTTTTGGAGTTTACGATTCTGCCCAGTTCGACGAACGGGTCAGGAAGGGGGAAGTGAAAATCTAATGTTCAAAAAAATCCTCATAGCCAATCGTGGCGAAATCGCTCGCCGGGTTATCAAGACCGCCCGCCGCATGGGTATCCAGACCGTGGCCGTCTATTCGGATGCCGATGCGCGCGCGCCATTTGTGCTTGATGCCGACGAGGCGGTGCATATCGGGCCTTCGCCCGCCGCGCAGTCTTATCTGATCGCCGAGAAAATCATCGAGGCGTGCAAGGCGACCGGCGCGGAGGCGGTGCATCCGGGCTATGGCTTCCTTTCCGAACGCACCAGCTTTGCCGAACAGCTTGCGGCAGAAGGCATCGCCTTTATCGGCCCGCCGGTGAACGCGATTGCCGCGATGGGCGACAAGATCGAATCCAAGAAACTGGCGATGGAGGCGGGGGTTAATGTTGTCCCCGGTTTCGTCGGAGAGATCGAGGACACCGAACATGCCGTCCGCATCTCGAATGAGATCGGCTATCCCGTGATGATGAAGGCCTCTGCCGGCGGCGGCGGCAAGGGGATGCGGCTTGCTTATTCCGAACAGGAAGTGCGCGAGAATTTTGAGAGCGTGAAGCGCGAAGGCCTCAACAGCTTTGGCGATGACCGCGTGTTCATCGAAAAATTCATCCTTAACCCGCGCCACATCGAAATCCAGATATTGGGCGACCAGCATGGCAATGTGCTTTACCTGAACGAGCGTGAATGTTCGATCCAGCGCCGCCACCAGAAGGTGGTCGAGGAAGCGCCTTCGCCCTTCGTGACGCCCAAGATGCGCAAGGCGATGGGCGAGCAGTGCGTCGCACTGTCAAAAGCCGTCGGCTATTATAGCGCGGGCACGGTCGAATTGATCGTTTCGGGTGCCGATCCGACCGGCGAGAGCTTCTACTTCCTCGAAATGAACACCCGCCTGCAGGTCGAGCATCCGGTGACCGAATGCATCACCGGCATCGATCTGGTCGAACAGATGATCCGCGTCGCCTATGGCGAAAAACTTGCCATGACGCAGGACGATATCGGCATCGATGGCTGGGCGATCGAAAACCGCGTCTATGCCGAAGACCCCTATCGCGGCTTCCTGCCCTCCACGGGCCGCATCGTGCGCTACAACCCGCCGGTGACAGGCTGGGCAGGGGATTTGCGTGGCGTGGACGGCGTGCGCGTGGACGATGGCGTTGCCGATGGCGGCGAGGTATCGATGTTCTATGACCCGATGATCGCCAAGCTGATCACCTGGGGCAAAACCCGCGACGAGGCGGCGGACAAGCAGGTGGCTGCGCTCGACCGGTTCGAACTTGAAGGCCTTGGCCACAATATCGATTTTGTCTCTGCCATAATGCAGCATCCGCGCTTCCGCTCGGGCGAGCTGACCACCGGCTTTATCGCCGAGGAATATCCCGAAGGTTTCGCCGGTGCGCCTGCCAGTGACGACCTGATCAGGAAGCTGTGCGCGATTGCTGGCGTGGTTGCCAAGCGCAATTCGGATCGCGCGCGCCAGATTGACGGGCAATTGGGCGGTACGCTCGCCCCGATCCGTGAATGGCAGGTGTCGATCGACAAGGTGAAGCACGATGTTGTCGTGCGCGACGGCAAGGTGCAGGTCGATGGTGTCGAACTGCCGCTGGAGATCGATTATGCCCCCGGTGCGCGCCTGCTGAATGCAATTGCCGATGGTGAAGCGATTGCGGTGAAGATCGCCAGATCGGGTTCCGGTTTCAAACTGACCACGCGCGGCGCGACACACAGCGTCACATGCCTGCCGGATACGATTGCGCACCTGTCGACGCACATGATCGAAAAAATCCCGCCCGATCTTTCCAAATTCCTGATCTGCCCGATGCCCGGCCTGATTACCGCCGTGAATGTAGGGGTGGGTGACAAGGTGGAGGCAGGTCAGCCGCTCGCCATTGTCGAGGCGATGAAGATGGAAAACATCCTGCGTGCCGAGAAAGCGGGCACGGTCAAATCGGTCAACGCCAAGGCAGGCGACAGCCTGGCGGTCGACGCGATCATATTGGAGATGGAGTGATCTGGGGCTGGGTTCAGCTTAGTTGCCTGAACCCAACAACCGCTTTGCCAGAAACAGTTTGAAGATCACAAACGCCACCAGTCCTACCGCCGCAGTTCCCACATGGAACAGCCAGAAGGTCGGCGTTGCCATGGTTTCATACCAGGTGCCCACTTCGCCGACGATCTTGTTCGCGGCAAAGAAGGACAGGTAATAGATACCGATAATCGTGGCGTTAAGCGCGCGCGGGGCCAGTTTGGTGAAGAAGGCCAGGCTGACGGGCAATATGTGCGCAAAGCCGATGCTGTTGAGGATGTGGAACATCAGCGGCCAGAAAAGTCCGATCTTGCTATCACCCTGCGTGGCCGCCGCCATATAGAGGCACAACCCGCCAGCGATGGTGAAGAAGCTGCCGATGATCATTTTGCCCAATTCGTCGGGTTCCTGCCGCCTCTTGCCATACCAGACATAAAAGGCCGCAACCGCCGCCAACATGCTGAAGCTGGCCGTCGCATCGATGGTGATCATCCAGCTGGTCGGCAAAGTCTGGCCAAAGAAGGTCAGCTGGAATTGCGTATCCGCCCAGACGAGATAGGCGTTGAAAATCTGCTGGTTGGTGAGCAGCGCCACCGCAAGCACGGGAACCAGCGCAACCACCGCGGCAATGCGGAGCCAGTCTTGTTGCGTCAGCGGTTCCTTGGCGATGGTGGCCGCATCCTTTTTCGCTGGCCTATTATCGGCAGGAAGCCACGGTCCCGCCATGATATAGAGGATCAGGCCGATAACCATCACCACGCCTGCGGTGCCAAAGCCCCAATGCCAGCCGACACGCTCGCCCAGCGTGCCCGCCACCAGCGGTGCTGCAATCACGCTGACATTGATGGCGATGTAGAATATCTGGAACGCCATCGCCCGACGCAGGTCTTCGGGCTTGTACAACTCGCCGACCTGACTGGCGATATTGCCCTTGAACAGGCCCACGCCCACAATCAACGCCATCAGCGCGAACAGGAAACTGCTTTCAAACGCCATCAGGAAATGGCCCAGCGTCATGAACAAACCGCCAAGGATCAGCGTCGTTCGCCGCCCCAGCCAGCGGTCGGCAATCAGGCCGCCCGCGATGGGGGTAAGATAGACCAGCGAGGTGTAATCGCCGAAAAGCTTGGATGCCAATGGCTGCCCGTCAAGGCCATACCAACCCTTCATCCAGTCGAGGCCGATCACACCTGCGGCATTTTCCGGCAGCAGCAGATATTTGACCATGTAGAGCACGAGCAGGGTCTGCATCGAATAATAGGAAAAACGCTCGCAGCCCTCAACAAAGGCGAGATAGCCCAACCCTTTGGGATGGCCGAGAAAGGCGCGGTCGGATCGATCGGCAAGATCGATTTCGGGCGTCGCTTCGGCAATGGTCATTCTGTAACTCCCCCGGGTAATTTTCTTTCAACCGCCATATCGTTTCGTGCGGCGTTTTCCAGCAAATTTCGACGATTGGCGCAGGCGGCATTCGCGGTTAAGCTGCGACGGGATTTCAGGGGGAGTTATCTATATGCCAGTTCCGGTTACCGCCTTTGTTGCAGCCATTTGTGCGCTGCTCCTTCTGCTCACCGCCATCGATACAGTGCGCCAGCGTGTCCGCGCGCAGGCTGCATTTGGCGATGCGGGCGATGCCAAGCTGATCAGCGCAAGCCGCAGCCACGGCAATCTGGCCGAACATGCGCCGATCGTGATCCTGCTGCTCGCCTTCCTCGAACTGAGCCACGCCTGGCACATGGGCCTGATGGCCATCGGTGCGCTCTTCCTCTTCGGCCGCGTGATGCACATTTGGGGGCTCTACCTTCCGGCAAGCACCAAGCCGCCGGTCCCGCGACAAATCGGGGTCATTCTGACTTGGTTAACCCTGGCGGTGCTGAGCGGGTGGACGCTTTGGATGCTGGCGACGCAGAATCTTTAGTCAATCAGCGCAACTGCCCGTATCCATCCCGCACTCGCCCGCTCGATCTTGACCGGAAAACAGCTCAGCCTCCATCCAAAAGGCGGTAGCGCCGCAAGATTGGTCAGCTTCTCGATCTGGTAATAGGGCTGGATTCGTCCGGCCTTATGACCTTCCCAGATGATCGAAGGATCGCGCTTTTCGGCCCAGCGTTTAGCGGTGTGGCTGAAGGGCGCATCCCAGCTCCAGGCATCGGTGCCAACCACCTTGACGCCGCGTTCGGTCAGGTAAAGCGTTGCCTCTGCGCCCATGCCGCAGCCCTGATCGGTAAAATTCTCGGTGCCGTAAACCGCGCCCGACTGGACCAGCACAATGTCGAGCGGTTGCAGTTGATAGCCGATACGCTGCAATTCGGCCTCAACCTCGGCGGCACACACGACATGGCCGTGCGGCTTGTCTGAAAAGTCGAGCTTTACACCGGGGCGGAAGAACAGATCGAGTGGGGCTTCGTCGATCGAAGGGGCAGGGGAGGCGCCGCTGTCGGTGGTCGAATGGAAATGCCACGGAGCATCCATATGCGTGCCGTTATGCGTACTCAGCGTCAGGCTCTCGACCGCCCAGCCTTCGCCATCGGGCAGGTCCTCCCGCGTCAGGCCGGGGAAGAACATCGCGATCTGCTCCCATGTATTATCATGGGTCATATAGGTGATCTGCGGGCGCATCACCGGCGGATCGGATACCACGTCGTTTGTAATGGGGATCGATAGATCGATAAATTGTGTCATTCCAGAATGCTCCTCTCCCGCCCTTTCTATCTTGTGTCAGCCTTTGGCATTTTCGCAATTGGAAAAAATGTGGTAATTGCGAGTCGGTCGCGATTTGGCCCGAACCCGCAAAGGGAAGGGTAAAATGGCGGAGAACAGGGATGGCACATACCGGAACCGGCTATTTTGATAGCAAGGGACAATATTTCCGAAACCCATCGGAAGCGACAATCAGCGATCTTGCAGGACTGTTGGGACGCGTCGGCGATGGCGAAAGCCTTGCGCCGGGGATTGCCCATATGATCCTTGAGAAACGTGCGGAGATCGAGCGCATATTCGCAGATCATGATGCGATGCTGGAAGTGCAGGCCAGATCGATGGCGGCGGATGGCAAGGTGACGCAGTTGCGCCCTGGTAAATGAACGCACCTAAGCAGGAAGCGCGCGTTCACCATGGTCGAGAACCATGGCCGCAGAGCGCCGCGCCATGGCCAGAAACATATCGTCACCGCGATCGGTGCGCTCGACGACCATTGCCGCCGTCACCCCCATGAGGAAACCGGCAACCGCTGAACGGCAATAATCATCTTCGACATGCTTCAGGTCATTTTCTGGCACGCCCCGCGCGACTAGCTGCGCCTTGTAATGCGCAAGCAGCTCCGCCTCGATCTCGCGGCGATGCGCGGCATCGAAGGCTGTGCCGGCATAATAGGCAATATCGCCCACGCCGATGCCGACACCGGTGGTTTGCCAGTCTACAATAACGATGGGCTTCGCAGGATCGCCGATATTGAACAGCATATTATCCGGCCTGAAATCATTGTGCGTCAGGCAGCGCGGGCTTTGCCGCATATCGTAATTCGCCCCCAGCTTGCCCAGAAAGGCCTCGCCAACGGTGCGCATATTTACGTCGACCCGATCGCCATAACGGTCGCAAAAGCCGGGCCAGAACATGCCGAAGAGGACATCGCCATCGAGCTGCGGCGGCACCGCCTTTGTCCCATTGGGCCAATCTAGCGTGTCGAGCATCGGATCGCCCCACCAGGCGGCATGGATGCTGGCGGCGGCATCAACCGCGAGCAATGCTTCCTCCCGGCTTGGCTCGCCCAGCTGGTTTCCCTGCACATGATTGGGCAGATCGTGCATGATAAGGGTAAAGGCGTGGCTTTCCTCATCGAAGGCGATGTAGAGGTGATCGGGCACCGCCATCGGCTTCTTGCCCGCAAAGGTCTGGTAAAACCGGCTTTCGCGCAGATAAGTGAGGTGCGATTTGCCGGTGGTGCGGCTCAGTTCGTCATTCGATGGCAGCTTGGCGACGATTGTAGGCGGAAAGCCGCCGTAATTTTCGGCGAAGGTAAGATGAATCCGATAGGTCGCACCTACCTGACCGGTGCCGATAGCCTTGGCCTCGATCGAAGCAATCGCGACGTCATGGCCTTTGCCGCGCAGCATGGCCGTCAACCATTCTGCAGTGATTTCATCGCGCGACAGCACGGGCAGGTTCATGCGCCAGCCCCATCGTTCAGCCCCTTGAACCCGCTGGGGCCATGCGGACCGAAAACAAGTTGTTCGACAATGCCGATACCTTCCGCGCGCGCACCCGCGCCTTCGTGCCGGGCAATGGCGACATGCTGGATATGCAGATGCGGCAACAGCAACGGATCGAGATCGGCGGGCCGGAAGTCTTCGCGTTCGACCGCCAGTTCACCCTTGAACCCACCATGCACCCATTCGCTATGGCCATAGCCGATGCCCTTCATCATGAAGGTGTCGATAGGCTCCCACGTCACCACATGATCGCGCTCGCCATCGTCGCGCACATCGAGGCGGGCAGCGCTTGCATGGCGTTTTCCGGCGGCCCACTTCATCGTGAAACGGTCTTCATGGAAATGCATCCCGCCTTCCTGATTGGCCCCGTCCATCATGAGCGTGGCGCGGCGGTTCCAGGCCTCGCCCTTTTCATCCTCGTTCACATGAGCGTAGAGCGACAGGTTGGGGAAGTTGGTGGGTGCCCACAGCCAGTAAAATTGCGGGATTGCAGCAGGGACAACCGGCTGCGGATCGGCAGCGCCAATCGCGCGCACGCCCCAGCTCCTGTCGCGCGTTCCAAAAGCACCTTCATAGGTTTCGCGCTTGCCATCAACCTCGACCCAGCCCGAGACGTGGCAGTTTACCGTGAAACGGGTGAGGTCCATCATCATTCGGCTGCCGTTGCGACGGGTGAAGCGCGGCTCCTGGATTGGTGCAGAGCGGACTTCGAAGGTCAGATCGGCTGATATGCCCTCATGATTGTCGACAACAAGGCGCACCGTCTTGAGCGGCTCGACAACCTCGATGCGGATCGGGCCGCAATGCATGTCCATCCGTTCGAACCCCAATATGCGTGAGGCGTGGATGCAATGCTGCGTGCCATCGCGGATGATCGAGAAATGCGCATCGGCGATGTTCAGATGTGGATAGACGCCAAAGGCAGCGCCGAAATAGCCCGACCCGTCGGGGCGATAGCCGCAGAAAAAGAAGCGGTCGTAAAAATTGCGATCGGTGCCTGAAAAGGCAATTGGTTCCGCAGTCTGGTGGATCGGGTACTCGTCGCCCTTGGTTAGCATTTCGCTCTCCTCATCTCTCTCAAAGATGTTGTTAATCGCTCGATTAAACAAACGCAACAAGGCTTGAACGATGTGGCGTTGCAACTAAGAGAGAGCGACAGGCAAATCAGGGAAGGGGATGCCATGGCGAACACAGCAGAGGCAGGCGAAGGCGTGATCGATCCCAAGCGCGATCGGTTGGTGATCACGGCATCGTCGCTTGGCACGGTGTTCGAATGGTATGATTTCTTCGTCTACGGCATATTGGGCGCGCTGATCGGGAAACTGTTTTTCCCGTCCGACAATCCGACCGCGGCCATGCTGGCCAGCCTTGCCGTCTTTGGTGCAGGCTTCGGCGTTCGCCCGCTGGGTGCGATCGTGTTTGGCTATCTGGGTGACAGGATCGGGCGCAAATATACCTTCCTGATCACCATTTCGCTGATGGGTGGCGCGACCGCGGCAATCGGTTTCCTTCCGACATTTGCATCGATTGGCGTCACCGCAGCGGTGTTGCTGCTGATCCTGCGCTGTCTGCAGGGTCTCGCGCTGGGCGGCGAATATGGCGGGGCGGCGATTTACGTTGCCGAACATGCGCCCAAGGGAAAGCGCGGCCAATATACGAGCTGGATCCAGGCGTCGGTTGCGGGCGGGTTCCTGCTTGCGGTAACCGTCGTGCTGCTGACGCGTACATCGATGACTACGGAAACGTTCGAGGTCTGGGGCTGGCGCGTGCCGTTCCTGATTTCAATCCTGCTGCTCGCCATTTCGCTCTGGATACGGCTCAAGCTTTCCGAAAGCCCGGTGTTCAAGGCGATGAAAGAGGCGGGAACAATTTCCAAAAACCCCTTCGTCGAAAGCTTCCAATATCCCGGCAATGTGAAGCGCATCCTTGTCGCGCTCTTTGGCGTCGCGGCGGGTCTGACGGTAATCTATTACACCTCGCAGTTCGGAACGCTTTATTTCCTCACCGGCACCGCGCGCGTGCCCGAAACCGATGCGCTGGGCTATATGGCGGTAGGGGCGCTGCTCGCCGCGCCGCTCTATGTCGCCGCGGGCTGGCTGTCCGATCATTATGGCCGCAAGAAGATATTGCTGATCGGTTATGCGCTGTCGATTGTCGGCACTTTCCCGCTGTTCCACATGATGGCCGACGCCGCCAATCCGGCGCTGGCCAAAGCGACCGTCAGCGCGCCGGTGACCCTGATTTCCCCGGCCTGCGACTTCAACGTGTTTTCCAGCAAGCATGAGAGCGATTGCGCCAAGGCGCTCAATTTCCTTTCCAAGCGCGGGATCAGCTATTCCAAGACATCGGGCGAGGAACTGGCGCTGAAGGTCGGTTCGGCCGAGATCAAGGGGTTTGACGACAAGGCCTATATCGCCGCGCTGGAAGCCGCCGGATATCCGGACAAATCCGATCCTGCACAGCGCAAGCCATTGGTCATCATCCTGGCGGTTGCCATATTGGTAGCCCTGTCGGCCATGACCTATGGCCAGGTGGCTGCGATATTGGTCGAGATGTTCCCTGCGAAAATCCGCTACACTTCAATGTCGATACCCTATCATATCGGCACCGGCTATTTCGGCGGTTTCCTGCCCTTTATCTCGCAATATATAGTGGTGAAAACGGGCGGAGCGTTCATGGGGCTCTGGTACACCGTCGGTGTGGTCAGCATGGCCTTCGTCGTAAGTCTGTTCTGGTTGCCGGAAAACAGGGACAAGGACCTAGATTGAGCTTTCCTGCCCCTTCGCGTTTGCGCCTCGACGGTGAAGCGCTGGTCAACAACTGGAAAGCCATGGCGCGCCTCAGCGGCATCGCGGGGACGGGGGCTGCGGTAAAGGCGGATGCCTATGGCTTGGGCGCGCGCCACGTTGTGCCAAGGCTGTGGGAGGCAGGTTGTCGCGACTTTTTCGTTGCCCATTGGGCAGAAGCGGAAGCCATAGCCGACCTTATCCCGCCTTCGAATATCTCCGTGCTCAATGGCGTGAATGCCGACGAATTCGCTCTCGCCCGCTCGATGGGTGCGGTTCCTGTATTGAATACGCCGGGGCAAATCATGGCCTGGAGAAACGCGGGAGGCGGGCGATGCCATGTCATGGTCGACAGCGGCATGAACCGTTTGGGGCTGGGGCCGGAGCAGGTTTCAGCGCAGCTTTTTGACGGGCTGGAGGTGGACATATTGATGTCGCATCTTGCCTCGGCAGATGAGGATGTCGAGCAGAATGCGATGCAACTTGGACGGTTCAAAGAACTTTCCTCCGCAATCAGCGCCGAGCGCAAAAGTCTAGCCAATAGTGCAGGCGTCGTTCTTGGGCCCGATTACCATTTTGATCTGACCCGTCCGGGCATCGCTTTATATGGCGCCGCCGTCGTTGAGAATCTGGCGGAGGCTATCCACGCCGTGGTTCGTATTGAAGCACGCATCCTGCAAGTTAGGCATTTGGGTGCTGGAGAGCCTGTTGGATATAATGCAAGCTGGCAAACACAGCAGCCCACGACGCTGATAACTGTCGCCTATGGCTATGCCGATGGATATGCACGCGCTTTTGCGAACTGCGGCACAGTTATCGTCAATGGCCACATTTGCCCGGTGGTCGGGAGGGTTTCGATGGACTTGATTACCATCGCTGTGGGAAAAGATCAGGCGCCTGAAGAAGGTGACTGGGTGGAAATCGGTTTCGATCTGCAAGCTGCATCACAGGCAAGCGGGATATCTCCCTACGAATTGCTGACCAAACTCGGCAATCGTAGCGAGCGGCTTTGGGCTTGATGATCCGAATTTTCTGAACTGGCCTAAAGCCAACAAAAAGGGCGCCCGAAGGCGCCCTTTCCGTTTCATGTCGCTGATCCGATTAGAAGTCAGCGTTGATGCCGAAGAAGAAGTTCCGGCCAAAGCTGTCGAACGGATCGCCACCAGCAGTGCCCATCAGGCCGAACGGCGGCTGACGGTCAAGAATGTTGCTGACGCCTGCATAGAAGCGGAACTTGTCTGCAACATCAAAGCCGACGCGGATGTCGTGGTACAGAACAGCCGGATACCAGACGCGTTCAAACTGGTCAGCATTCTGCGGAGCCAAAAGTACGATGTCACCCGGTGTGCAGGTGCCGTTGTTGATGCCGGTCTGGCCCGCAAATGCGCCAGTTGTGGGGCACTGACCCATATAGTTGTTCTGGGCTTCATAGGCACCAACCGTCTGCTTGCCGATATAGCGAGCTGCGTAACGAACATCCCAATTTCCGAAATCATAATCGAGAACAAGGCTTGCCGACCATTGCGGATCGCCAAGTTCGCTCAACTGACGGTTCGGAATTTCAGGGAACGTCGTGTTCGTGTAGTTGTTCAGCGACAGGACGCGCGTACCGATCAGGCTGACGCGGGCCTTATGGCCGTTGTCGAACGTATGACGATAGGCCAGGTCGAAGTCGATACCCTTGGTCTTCTGGGCCGCATAGTTGATCGGACCTTCAACAACCGCCGGGTCGTTGAACATGCCGGTCGTCGGATCGCGGCTGATCGTGGCGCAAGCCGGTTCGCTCAGTCCTTGGGGGCTGTTGTAGCAAAGGTTCACGATCTGCTGGGCAGAAAGCACGGCGATCAGGTTATCCACCTTGATGTCGTAATAGTCGACCGTGAAGCTCAGGCCCGGGATGAACCGCGGCTCGATAACAGCGCCGATGGTCAAGCTCTTGCCGCGTTCTTCGACCAGCGTCGGGTTGCCTCCGAGAAGTACCGAGGTGCCCGAGGTGCGAGCAAGACAGTTGATCCAGGGCGATCCTGCAAGAACCGGGAAGCTGCTGCTCGAGCAGGCGGCTTCGGCGGCTGCGTTGATCGTGGTCGGAACACCGGCCGCGGCGCAGTTTGCAGCCCGATTGGGGTTGGTGTTGATATTCGAAGAGTCGCACGGGTCAGCCAAGCCGTTGGCAAAGTTCTGGCCCTGAGGCGAATACAGGTCCGACTGGGTCGGCGCGCGAACCGATGTTGCATAGGCCGCACGGAAACGAATATCTTCGATGGGAGCATAAACGCCCTGGATGTTGTAGGCGTATACGGTTCCCGTGGCATTGTTATAGTCCGAAACGCGACCTGCCAGATTGACCGACAATTCGTGAGCGAACGGAAGGTCTTTGAGCAGCGGGAACTGAAGTTCGGCGTAGGCTTCCTTGACCTTCAAATCGGGCGGCGTGAAATCCTGAAGCGCGTTCAGGAAGGTTGCGCCGCTCGACGTCAGTTCATCATAGTCCGTTCCAGCCTTTTCACGGCGATATTCAGCGCCGACCGCGAACGCAATCGGGCCGCCGGGCAGTTCGAACAGTTGCGAGAAGTCACCTGCGACAAAGGCTGAAGCGACAAACTGGCGGGCAAACTGATCGGTAATGCTGTCGCGATGGATATAGGCCAACGCCTCAGCAGAAGCCTGACCCTGACCGAACGCATTCACAGGAACGCAAGCGGTGTCGACATTCGACACTGCGTTCACGCGACAGATCACGCGTTGGCCGGCGCTGTTTACTGCATAGTTGGTGCCGGTAAAGCCAGCCGGTGCGATGATGGCGTCAACTGCGCGGTTGAAACCGGCATAATCGGTGCCATCTTCAGTAAACAGCAACAAGTTGTTGTTGTTGTATGAGAGTTCGTCGAAGCGACCGTAGTTGAGGGCGACTTCATATTTCCAGTCTTCGTTGAAAGTGCCTTCAACACCCGCGACAACACGGAATGTTTCACGCTTTGCTTCCAGACCGCGACCGCCAAAGTCGATGTTGAAGCGTCCGAGCGGCATTGATGCAGTCGAAGTACCACGAAGAACTGCGCTTCCCGGGATGGCGGTTCCAGCAACGGTTCCGGCGCAAACGCCAAAGCTGCGGAGCATCGTGAGGTTTTGAGCCGACAGGAAGCCGTTGTCGCACTTGACCGACGGGCCACCCAAAGTTCCGGGGACGCTTGTGAAGAAGCTCGGCTGACCTTCGCCAGTGGCGTCGGTACGAACATATTTCGCTTCAACGAACGGACGGAAAGCATCCGAAACGTCATAGTGCGCCAGAAGGTTGACCGCCACGCGGTCCACACCTGCAAGCAGGCTGCCGGTATTACGCAGAGTGGAGCCATAGCCGCCCAGTTGGTTACCCGAGCCAACGCCTGCAAAAGACTGCGTCGGCGTGTCGAGGAAGATATCGCCTGCATCGTTGAAGCGAAGGAATACACCGCCTCCGATTCCGCCAATGGTGCCTGCATCCGAAATCGATGAATTGCGAATGCCGCAAAGGAAGGTGTTGTCGGGAATACCGTCAGTTGCGCTGAAGCCGGTTTCCCCGCCTGCTACGCCTTGCGCGTCGGTCAACTGGAACTGACAGCGACCGCTTGCAGCGCCGGTGAGGCGATCACGCTCATACATCAGCAACGGATTCTGGCGGGTATATTCTGCAGCGATCGCGATATTGCCGCGACCATCGGCAAAGTTGGTGCCAGCGATGCCGCTGACAAAATAGGTGCCGCGGTCACCACGCGACGAAATGCCGCCCTGGGCACGCAAAGCGATACCGTCAAAGTCGCGCTTCATGACGAAGTTGACAACACCGGCAACAGCGTCCGAACCGTAGATTGCCGAGTTGCCGCCTGTCACCACATCGATGCGGTCAACCAGATCGATAGGAACGGTGTTGACGTCGAACCCTTCCGAGCCGGGTGTCGATGTTACGTGGCGACGGCCATTGATCAGCACTAGTGTACGCGACGTTCCGAGGCCACGAAGGTCAAGCAGGCTGAGGCCTGCCGTGCCGATAAAGCGGCTTGAGTTACCCGAGCTGAAGGTCGAACGCAGTGAGGGCAGATCGTTCAGCGCGTCACCCAGCGAAATTTCGCCAGTACCGGTGATGTCATCGACGGTAACCGAAGTCATCGGGGTGTTCGACTCAAGGGTCGGACGCGAAATGCGCGAGCCGGTAACCAGAATTGGCGCACCAGATTCTTCTTCTTCGGCTTCATCCTGCTGGTCTTCGGCCTGTGCCGTTTCGTCGGCCGATTGGGCAAATGCGGGTTGCATCGCCATCATAGCGAGCCCGATGCACGAGCCGGTTACCATTAAACGCGTCTTTTTCATGAAAAGCTCCCCAGTTGAGAATTCATTTTGAATTAATGTGGGGCTTAACCGGAGCGGGAGCGATTTTGCAAGGCCGTAAGCCGAAAATCCTTGGTTTTTGGCCCTATGTTGCGAATTCGCCACAGTGCAGATTCCTGCGTCCATATGATTTCGCGAAAGCTAATGGCGGCGAACTATTATCATTTGAAACTAAATTACGACCATGAAGCCGACTGGGGACAAAAGTTACTCTCGGGCAGGCGGAGCCGCAATTTCACCCAGCCAAGGCGCATTGTAAACTTCTGTGCATAACAATGATTGTTGATGCGGCACGCTGTCGGCATCGAATCGCTGTGCCTTATGGCATGCGTGTTGCGACGCAACATGTACTGCGCTACGAGGTGATGCTCTCGAAATTCGGGAACCAATCAGGGAACATAAAATGGCGCGCAAGGCAACGGCAGATTCCGACGGTCCGATTATCATAAAGAAATATGCGAACCGGCGCCTCTACAATACGCAGTCGTCGAAATATATTACGCTCGACTATCTGGCCGAACTGACGCGCAAGGACGTCGAATTCAAGGTGGTCGATGCCAAGACTGGCGATGATATCACCCACAGCGTGTTGACCCAGATCATCATGGAAGAGGAAAATGGCGGGCAGGGGATGCTGCCGGTCAATTTCCTGCGCCAGATTATCGCGCTCTACGGGGATTCGATGCAGGGCCTGGTGCCGCAATTCCTCGAAAATTCGATGAACAATTTCAGGAAGAACCAGAAGCAGGTTCAGGATGTCATCGAGAATGCGCTGACATCCGGCCCGTTCGGCCATATCGCCAAGCAGAATATCGAAATGATGAAAGCCGCGCGGGAGGCCTTCGTTCCCAGCCTGGGCGGATTGGCTGCCAAAAAGGAAAAAACGGGCGAAAATCTCGATGATCTGAAAAAGCAGATGGCCGAGTTGCAGGCAAAGATCGACAAGCTCTCCAAAGAGTAAGCCGCCGCATGGTTGCGGTTGGGCCGCCAAGCCGCTAGGGCCTGCTGCCCATGAAACACGCACTATCCGTTACCCGCCAACAGAATTTCGCCGCCTGGTATCAGGAGGTCATTTCCGAAGCCGATCTGGCCGAGGAATCGGGTGTGCGCGGCTGCATGGTCATCCGGCCCTGGGGCTATGGCATCTGGGAGCGCATCCAGAAACTGATGGACGCCGAAATCAAGAAGGCGGGCGTCGAGAATTGCTATTTCCCGCTCTTCATCCCGCTCTCCTTCTTTGGGAAGGAAGCCGATCATGTTGAGGGGTTTGCCAAGGAAATGGCTGTGGTCACGCATCACCGCCTTGTGGGTGATGGCAAGGGCAAGCTGATTCCCGATCCCGAAAGCAAACTGGAAGAACCGCTTGTCGTGCGCCCGACATCCGAAACCGTCATCGGCGCGGCGATGAGTCGCTGGGTGCAAAGCTGGCGCGATCTGCCGCTGATGGTCAACCAGTGGGCGAATGTCGTGCGCTGGGAAATGCGCACCCGCATGTTCCTGCGCACCAGCGAATTCCTCTGGCAGGAAGGTCATACCGCGCATGCCGATCGCGACGACGCGATGCAGGAAACGATGCGCGCGCTCGAAATGTATCGCGCCTTTGCCGAAGGACCGCTGGCGATGCCGGTCGTAGCTGGCGAGAAGCCCGAAAATGAGCGCTTCCCCGGCGCCGTCGCAACCTATTCGATCGAAGCGATGATGCAGGACGGCAAGGCCTTGCAGGCTGGCACATCGCACTATCTGGGCACTGGCTTTGCCGAGGCGGCAGGCATCAAATATCAGGACAAGGAGGGCGGACAGCAATTCGCCCACACCACCAGCTGGGGCGTCTCGACCCGCATGATCGGCGGTGTCATCATGACGCATGGCGATGACGATGGCTTGCGCTGCCCGCCGCAAATCGCGCCCTGGCAGATTGTGATCGTGCCGATGCTGCGCGACGATGATGGCGACGCTGCCGTGCTCGAATATTGCCGCAATCTCTGGAAAGAACTGGGCGCGCTGTCGGCCTTTGGTGAACCTGTCCGCGTACTGCTCGATACCAAGGCCGCCAAGGCGTCGAACAAGCGCTGGGCCTGGGTGAAAAAGGGTGCGCCGATCATATTGGAGGTCGGCCCGCGCGATGTATCCGAATGCAAGACCGCTGTCCTCCGCCGCGACAGGCTGTACAAGGATGATGGCAAGCTCAGCACGGCATTCACGCCCAAGGATGAGTTTGTCGCACAAGCAGCGGCAATGCTTGAGGAAATTCAGGTTACGCTACACAGCGAAGCCAGGGCACGGCTTGAAGCCAATATATCGCGCGATGTGTCCGATCTTGCAGCGCATTACAAAGGTGATGAGGCGAAGTTTGCCGGCTGGGTCGAAGTGCAATGGGCGCGCCCGACGGGGGCTGCGCTGGACAAGATTGTCGAGCAGTTGAAGGCGCTCAAACTCACCATGCGCAATGCCCCGCTCGACGCAGCGCCCGCCGATGGCGTCTGCTTCTTCACCGGCGAACCGGCGGTCGAGCGCATCCTTATCGGACGGACTTATTGATTTGATTTTTCACGCAGAGACGCAGAGTCAGGCAACTCTGCGCTTCTCTGCGCCTCTGCGCGAAGCAAATATGTCCGGAGCAATCGGTTTGAACAAACGATCAAAATATTCCGGTTTGCCAAGCCGCGAGCAGATCCTCGAATTTATCGAGTCCTCGAAAGAACCCGCAGGAAAGCGGGAAATCGCACGCGCCTTTGGCCTTTATGGCAGCGACAAGATTGCGTTGAAGGCGTTGCTGAAGGACATGACCGACGAAGGGCTGATCGACGCGGCGCCGGGCAGGGCATTCCACAAGATGGGCGGCGTTCCGCGGGTTACCGTACTCAAGATCGTCGATGTCGATGGCAACCAACTGATTGCCGTGCCCGAACGGTGGGAGGCAGAGGGCATAGCGCTGCCGAAGCTCCGCGTGGTCGAACGTGGACGCAAGGGGGCGCTTGGCATTGGCGACCGTATTCTTGCCCGCACGGAAGAAGCCGGAAAAGGCTGGCTTGCGTATCCGATGAAGAAGCTCGCCAAGGCCAGCGAGCAGATTTTGGGTGTGGTTGAGGAAAGTGACAATGGCCGTTTCTGGCTGAAATCGACCGACAAGAAGGCGCGTTTCGATATCCCGCTGTTCGAAATCGGCGAAGCGCAGCCGGGCGATCTGGTGCTGGCAGAGCTTGGTGGGCGGGCAGGGCAGAAGAAAGCGCGCGTCACCGATGTGCTCGGCGATCCCTTCGCGCCGCGCAGTTTCAGCCTGATTGCCATCCACAAATTCGGGATTCCGTTCGAGATTCCGGAAGAGGTCGAGGCAGAGGCGCTGCATGTCAGCAAACTGCCCGTTACAGCCGACCATCGCGAAGACCTGCGCCACCTGCCGATCATCGCCATCGATCCGCGTGACGCGCGCGATTTCGACGACGCGGTCTGGGCAACGCCAGATGATGATCCAAAAAATGCAAATGGTTTCAAAGCTATCGTAGCGATAGCTGATGTCAGCTATTATGTACGTCCGGGAAGTGCGCTCGACCGTGAGGCGGCAAAGCGCGGGAACAGCGTCTATTTCCCCGACCGCGTCGTGCCGATGCTGCCCCACGCACTGTCTTCGGACAAATGTTCGCTGCGCGCAGGCGAAGATCGCGCGGTGCTGGCCTGCCATATGCAGATCGATGCAGGCGGGCATGTGACGTCATGGCGCTTTTCCCGTGCCATCGTCCGGATTTCGGCAAACATTCCCTATCAGGATGCACAGGATGCGATCGACGGGAAGCTTGAGCATCCGATGCTGGAGAGTGCGCTCAAACCGCTCTGGGCGTGCTGGCAACTCCTCAAAAATGCGCGAGACAGGCGCAATCCATTGGAACTCAATCTGCCCGAACGGCGCATCACGCTCGACGATGCGGGCAGGGTAGTCGGGGTTGCGGTGCGCGAGCATCTCGATGCGCATCAGGTGATCGAGGATTTCATGATTGCCGCCAATGTCGCAGCCGCAAAAGCGCTCGAAGAGAAAAAGTCGCCGCTGATCTATCGCGTCCACGAACCGCCCGCGCGCGAAAAGCTGGTCGCGCTCAAGGATTATCTCAAAACCTTCGATCTTGAATTTGCGCTGGGGCAGGTGGTGCGCCCGTCGACCTTCAACGCCATCATCGACAAGGTGCAGGAGCATGACGAGATCCTGCCGCAGATCATGGAGGCGGTGCTGCGCAGCCAGACGCAGGCCTATTACACCCCGCAAAATGCCGGACATTTCGGGCTGGCGCTGGGCAGCTACGCGCATTTCACCTCGCCAATCCGCCGTTATGCCGACCTGATCGTCCACCGCGCGCTGGTGAGCGCCTATGATCTGGAATTGCCTGCACCCAAGGATGGTTCGATCAAGCCTGTGACTGGTCTTTCGGCGCGCGATTTCGAACGGCTTGACGTCACGTCGGAGATGATCAGCCGTGCCGAACGCCGCGCAATGGAGGCCGAGCGCGAAACGACCGACCGTTATGTGGCGGCCTTCCTTGCCTCGCAGATTGGCCAGATCGTCGATGTGCGGATCACCGGCGTGCAGAATTTCGGTTTCTTTGCGACGGTGGAATCGATTGGCGGTGACGGTCTGGTTCCTGTCTCAACCCTGGGTGCGGAACGCTTTTTCTATGATGAGGCAAGCCAGACGCTGACCGGTGAGGAGAGCGGCGACGAATATCGTCCCGGAATGCGGCTGAAACTGCGTCTGGCAGAGGCCAATCCGGTATCGGGCGCGCTGCGTTTCGAATTGCCCGAAGGCGGCAGCTATGCCCCGGCCCGGATGCAGCGCCCGTCGGGAGTGAAGCACAAGGGCAAGCATATGGCGGGCAAGCGCGGGCGACCATCGAACATCCGGCATCAGGGGAAAAAGCGGCGTTGAAATGGGTTCGCGCGTAGGCGCAGAGACCGCAGAGATATGACGGGCGCGGGAGCGCTCTTTTTTGTTTCACACGAAGACACGAAGATGGGCCATATCTTTACCGCCCTTTGTGGGCTTCGTGGCTTTGTGTGATAAAGTCGTAATGGCGCTGCGCGCCGGGGGGGAAAACCCTCTGCGCCTCTGCGCGAACAAAAAATCAGCTCAATTCGTCCAGCGCCTCATCGCTGAGCGAGCCCGGGATCACCATCACAGGGCAGCGCAGCGATCCTGCATTGTTGCCGGTAAAGTGCGAAACCAGCGGCCCCGGTGCCCCTTGTGCCGCCGCGCCCAGAACCAGTGCCGCGATCTCGGGATGCTCGTCGAGCATGTCTTTCACGACATCGACGCCTTCGCCATCCTTGATCGTGATGCTGGGCTGGATGCCGAGTTCGTCGAAGATCGAGCCTGCGGCCACGCGCACCAGCTCCTCCGCCTTTTCGCGGTTCTCGGCCTCCATCGTCGCCTGCACGCCGCCCCAGGCAACGAAATCGGCGCGTTCGACAAGCGTCAAAATGTGCAGGCTGCCGCCCGTTTTCGCGGCACGGCGCGCGGCAAAGCGCAGCGCAAGGCGCGCCTCTTCGGTCTCATCGATAACAACCAGATAGGTGCGCATCGCCGTTTCCCCGTCCCGGCATGGGTTTCAACCATTTATGTATTCGTATGAACCTGCGTCAAATCTTATCGCAGTGCAAGCGATAGCCGCTTGACGCTGGGGAAACCAAGCCCTTATGCCGCTGCGTGAAAAGCAGACCATAAACAGGATATCCCGATGCCCATCGAGCTAAAAATGCCCGCACTTTCCCCCACCATGGAGGAGGGCACGCTTGCCCGCTGGCTGGTGAAGGAAGGCGACAGCGTTTCCTCGGGCGATCTGATAGCCGAGATCGAAACCGACAAGGCAACGATGGAGTTCGAGGCGGTCGATGAAGGCGTGATTTCGCAGATACTGGTTCCCGAAGGCACCGATGGCGTGAAGGTCGGCACCGTGATTGCGATGATCCAGAGCGAGGATGAAGATGCAGCGCCGGGGAAGGCTGCTCCCGTCGCCCCGGCGCCCTCTCAGGTAAAAGTAACCGCTAGTGCTGAGCCTGTCGAAGCACGGGTTGAAACCGCGAACCGCCCTTCGACAAGCTCAGGGCTTGCGGCGAAAACAAATGCAGCCTCCGGCGACCGCATCAAGGCCAGCCCGCTTGCACGGCGCATTGCGGCGGCTAAAGGCGTCGATCTGGCTGGATTGAGCGGCACCGGGCCCAATGGGCGTATTGTGAAAGCGGATGTCGAGGGTGCATCGCCAAAAACCGTGAGTGCTGAGCTTGTCGGTGCCGAAGGCGTTGCGACGCAACAACCACGTCTCACAGCCGAAAGCCGCCCTTCGACAGGCTCAGGGCTTACGGTGGAAGAAGGCGGCATCCCGCACGAAATCATCAAACTCAGCAACATGCGCAAGACGATCGCGCGCCGCCTGACCGAGAGCAAGCAGCAGGTACCGCATATCTACCTGACGGTCGACGTGCGCCTCGATGCGTTGCTCAAATTGCGCGGCGAACTCAATGCCAGCCTCGAAAGCCGCGGGGTCAAGCTGTCGGTCAACGACATGCTGATCAAGGCACTGGCGCTGGCGCTGATCCAGGTGCCCAAATGCAATGTCAACTTTGCGGGTGATAACATGCTGCAATATAGCCGCGCCGATATCAGCGTCGCGGTGAGTGTGCCCACCGGCCTCATCACCCCGATTGTCGTCGATGCCGCGAACAAGTCGCTTTCGACCATCTCGACCGAAATCGGGGCGCTGGCGGTGAAGGCGAAGGAAGGCAAGCTGCAACCGCACGAATATCAGGGCGGCACCGCCTCGATCTCCAATATGGGCATGATGGGCATCAAGCAGTTCGAAGCCGTCATCAACCCGCCGCAAGCGATGATCATGGCCATCGGTGCAGGCGAGAAGCGGCCCTATGTGGTTGACGATGCGCTCGCCATCGCCACGGTAATGAGCGCCACCGGCAGCTTCGACCACCGAGCCATCGACGGCGCGGACGGGGCGGAGTTGATGAAGGTATTCAAGGAGCTGGTGGAGAAACCGCTGGGGTTGGTGGCTTGATAGACGTCAAGGCAAAGCGCAGAAACATTGCGATCAGTTTTCTGGTCGGCATTTTATTTTGGCTATTTGCTTTCACCGACGCAGTAGGGAGTTCAAGCAGTTCGGGAGAAAAGCTGTTTGCTGGTACTCTTGTATTCCTGTTTGTTGTTTTTCCCGCCTTTTTTGTAACTCTCTTTATTCTTCAATTCGCCACTTGGCTGATTTCGAGAAATCGGCGAGATGGTGAACATTAAGCGTCCTAAAAACCCCTCTCCCCTTGCGGGAGAGGGAGGGGCCCGCCGCGTAGCGGTGGGAGGGAGAGGGGGTGTGCCTTCTCGGTCCGAACTTCTCGTCCGCGCTAAATCGATGCGCCTTAATCCGACCGAAGCCGAAAAACATTTATGGTCGGTCCTTCGTGCAAAGCGTCTGTCGGGTTTCAAATTCAAACGACAGGTCGTTATCGACAGCTACATCGTCGATTTCGTGAATTTTGACCATCGGCTGATTGTTGAGGCCGATGGTTCGCAACACGCAGAAAGCGACTACGACAGAAGGCGGGATGCCTATCTGAAAAAGCAGGGGTTCAAAATCCTTCGTTTCTGGAACAGCGATGTTTTGAACGACAGCGATGCGGTCGCCGAAACCATCTGGCACGCATTGCAGACACCCCCTCTCCCTTCCGCCGCTTCGCGGCTCCCTCCCTCTCCCGCGAGGGGAGAGGGGATAGAAAGTGAACTTCATGTCTGACTACGACCTCATCGTCCTCGGCTCCGGCCCAGGTGGCTATGTTGCAGCCATCCGCGCGGCGCAGCTTGGGCTGAAAACCGCTATTGTCGAGCGCGAGAATCTCGGCGGGATCTGCCTCAACTGGGGGTGCATTCCTACCAAAGCGCTGCTGCGCTCGGCTGAGATTTATCATTATATGCAGCATGCGGGCGATTATGGGCTGGCCGCCGCCAATATCAGCGCGGATATCGATGCAGTGGTGAAGCGCTCGCGCGGGGTTGCGAAGCAACTCAATCAGGGCGTCACGCACCTGATGAAGAAGAACAAAATCGCCGTCCATATGGGCGAGGGTAAGCTGATCGCCGCGAACAAACTCGCGGTGACCAAAGATGGCCAAACCGAAGAGCTGACCGCAAAGAACATCATCATCGCCACCGGCGCCCGCGCCCGCGACCTGCCTTTTGCGCCTGCCGATGGCAAACGCATCTGGACCTATCGCCACGCGATGGTGCCGCCCGAAATGCCCAAGAAACTGCTGGTGATCGGCTCGGGCGCAATCGGCATCGAATTTGCCAGCTTCTACAATGATATGGGCGCTGAGGTGACCGTCGTCGAAATGATGGACCGCATCGTGCCGGTCGAGGACGCCGATGTTTCGACATTCCTCGAAAAGGCACTCAAAAAGCAGGGTATGACGATACTGACCGGGGCAGGGGTGCAGTCGCTGAAGGCCAGCGCCACCGGGGTTGCCGCCGAAATCAAGGATAAGGACGGTAAAGTTGCCAAATCCGAATTCACCCACTGCATCGTCGCCATCGGCATCGTCCCCAATACCGAAAATATCGGGCTGGAGGCGCTGGGCGTCAAAACCACCAGGGGGCATATCGATACCGACCCCATGTGCCGTACCAATGTGCCCGGCCTGTGGGCCATTGGTGACGTCACCGCGCCGCCCTGGCTCGCGCACAAGGCGAGCCATGAGGGCGTGATTGCTGCCGAAGCCATTGCCGGCGGGCATCCGCATGCGATGGACCCCAAAAATATCCCCGGCTGCACCTATTGCCACCCGCAGGTCGCCTCGGTCGGCCTCACCGAAGTGAAAGCCAAAGAGGCTGGTTACGAAGTCAAGGTCGGCAACTTCCCCTTCATCGGCAATGGCAAGGCCATCGCGCTGGGCGAGGCGGAAGGCTTCATCAAGACGGTGTTCGATGCAAAAACCGGCGAGCTGTTGGGCGCGCATATGGTCGGCGCCGAAGTCACCGAACTGATCCAGGGCTACACCATCGGCAAGACCGCGGAACTGGTCGAGGCCGATTTCATGCACACCGTCTTCCCGCACCCGACGCTGAGCGAGATGATGCACGAAAGCGTGCTGGGGGCTTATGGGAAAATGCTGCACATGTGATTGGACTTGGCCACCTCCACTTTGTCAGTCCCGCTTTCGCGGGAATGACAAATTAAGAGGTTCGCAAACTACAGACACAAGTTTCCGCTGTCCTACCGCCGCCCAATCTGCCTAGAGTCCGACAACAGGATTCGGGAGAAGACAGACATGGGCATTGGTGTGAACTTTCTGAGAAATGCTGGGGTTTTGGCGATTGCGGCGGTGGCTGTTCAATCCGTGCCAGCAGTGGCCAACACTGTTATCACCGGCGCACGGATGCTCGATGTGCTTACCGGCAAGATGATCGATAATCCGGCTATCTTCGTCGACGAAAACGGCCGCATCACCAGCATTGCCGATGCCCGCACGGTGAAATGGGGCAGCGACGTCACCCATGTCGATCTGGGCGACAAGACGCTGCTCCCGGGCCTGATCGACATGCACGTCCACTTGGATGGCCCGGCGGATATTGGCGGCTATCGCGGCCTTGAATTCACCGACAGTTTCTGGGCGATGACGGCAGTGGGCAGCGCCAGGGCCATGCTCGATGCGGGCTTCACCACCGTGCGCAATGTGGGATCGGACAATCGCAACGACATTGGCCTTAAACAGGCAATCGACAATGGCTATGCGGTCGGCCCACGCATCGTGCCTGCAGGCTATACCCTCGGCGCGACCGGCGGGCATTGCGATTCAACCTTCCTTCCGCCCAGTCTTGAGAAGGAGGAGAAGGAAGAGGGGATTGGCGACAGTGTGGACGAGCTGCGCTATCAGGTTCGCCGCCAGCGCAAATATGGTGCAGAAATCATCAAGATCTGCGCAACCGGGGGCGTTTTCTCGCGCAATACAGAGCCGGGGCAGCAGCAGCTTTCCGAGGAGCATATGCGCGTGATTGCCGATGAGGCGCACCAATGGGGCGTTCGCGTGGCGGCGCATGCGCATGGCGGCGATGGCATAAAGGCGGCGATCAAGGCAGGGATCGACACAATCGAACATGCCAGCCTTGTCGACGATGAAGGCATCAGGCTGGCGGCTGCTCGCACCCGTCCGGTCTGGTTTGCGATGGATATCTACAACACCGAATATACGCAGGCCGAGGGCGCGAAAAATGGCGTGCTGGAAGACAATCTGCGCAAGGATCGCGAAGTCGCCCAGATCCAGCGCGACAATTTCCGCAAGGCGCACAAGGCGGGCGTGAAGATGGTGTTCGCATCCGACGCGGGCGTGATGCCGCATGCCGATATCGGCAAACAGTTCCGCGTGATGGTCGAATATGGAATGACCCCGCTTGAGGCGATCCAGGCGGCCACGCGCAATGCCGGCCAGGCGCTGGATCGGGAGAAGGATGTCGGCGCGATCGCGGTTGGCCGTTTTGCCGATATCGTCGCGGTCGATGGCAATCCACTTGCCGACATAGGCGAGCTTGAGTCGGTCGACGCCGTTGTAAAAGGTGGTAAACGCGTCCGCTAAGCGGATAAATTCAGCTTCGATTCAGTTGCAATTTGCAACATTGCAGCACCCATTGGCTCTGTGTTAGTCATTGCCTGTGGGAAGACATAACGTTCGCTAAAAACTGGGGAGCAACGTGATATGATGATGAGCTTGGCGCTGGCCATGGCGCTCAACATGGCAACAATGCAGGGCGACGCACTCGATACGGCGCGCAAGGGTTTCAACAATTGTCTGATCCGCGAACATAATGAAGCGGTGAAGGTGAAGAAATCAGGTTCGGAATTCAACGAACTGATCCAGAAGGCGTGCTCGACCGAGCGGCAGACCTATTTCGACCTGTTGGTGAAATCGGAACGCAGCTACGGCTCCAAACAGGCCGATGCCGAACAATATGCCAACGAAGAAATCCAGATGATGATCGACGGCACCACCAGCGCCTTCGGCGAAAATGCCTCAAGCGGCGGGCAACTGGCGGAAGAGAAGTAGGGATTTGGCGGGCATTCAAGCATTGAATGTCAACCAGCCTTTGCTGCCTTCTTGGCTAGGGCTCCGGCTGCCTTCTTCACCGTGGCTTTCGCAGCTTTGGGAGCATCGCCGTCGATCGTGTCTCGCTTCATTACCTCATTGGCGAGCATGATCTTCAGATCGTCATCGGTTATCTTCACCGAAGGGAAGAGTCGTCGAAACTCTCGCCGGATTGTTGTAATGACAGCATCAGACTGCACTAACTCTGCTATCACATAGCGATTCATGATCTGTGCTTGCCGATGATATTCGGTCAAGGCATCAGACAAAATTGCTTCACGGCAGAGCATGAAGAGCTTGCCAAGATCATCAGCGGAACGCGCTGAGAGGTTCGTCATGTCGAACGAGTAAACTTCTTCATGATCGATCGGTTGAGAAAATTTGATGCGGTGAATTTTCCATTCGATGGCATTCGTCAGGATTACCCACTCAATGCCTTGATGTGCACCGTAGTTGACTGCCTGTCTCAGATGATTGTCATTCAAGCTGGTCCCGGCTGATTTGACCTCAGCAAGATACGAAATCTTTCCCTCTACGCGAATGGCCAGGTCGCAGAATGTACCACGAATTTGCTGCTCGCTTGTCAGTTCGGTGTACTTGTCGTAGCCAAAAATGTCACTGAGCATATCCTTGATGACAGTAACTGTGTCCGCCTCTGATATATCGCGTTCGCGCAGTTTACTGACAATTGGGTGATATCGCTTAGGCCTGCAATAATCCGGTCATGTGCTTTTTTTGGTATTTTAATATTCGACATTGCTACCCCCAATCGATTCGAGAGGATGCTGCCAGTTTCTTGGGCAGCTCGCAATATATCCGACGCGGATAACTGCTGTATCATTGCTCGATTTTGAAAAAATTGCGCAGAGTGTGACTTGGATGATGGTTTCTATGTCAGATCCCTGTATGTGCCAAGTATGTGCCAAAATTATGTGCCATACTGAAGCTTGAAACCTTGGAAATTCAGCTTTTCCGCGCCTCTTTGATTAGGCTGGCGGACAGGGTGGGATTCGAACCCACGGTGAGCTTGCACCCACGGCGGTTTTCAAGACCGCTGCCTTAAACCACTCGGCCACCTGTCCGCGCTGCGGGTCGCCCTAGACAGGAATTGCGGTGCTGGCAAGCATGGCTGTTGGCGTATGCGGAGCCGCGCGGTGCGCATTTTACGCCAGGGTGCGCACTTTTTTTCTCCGCCACGCTTTTTCCATGTTATCGTTAACGCGTTCGAAGCATGGAGGATTTGTGGCGTTGCGTATCGGAAAATGGCCTGTCGACGGTTTGGCGGTTGCAATGTTGCTTGCGGTGGCCAGTCCGCCCGCCGCGCTGTCCGCCCAGCAATCGGGAGAGGCGCCCGCCGCGCAAAGCCATTCGCAGGCCTTCGCCCAATATCTGCAAACCGTCCGCACGCGCGCCGAACGGGAAGGGGTCAGCAAGGCCACGCTCGACCGCGTTATCCCGACGCTGACCTATGTTCCGCGTGTGGTGCAACTTGATCGGGGGCAACCCGAAACGCCCGGTGCCGCTCCCATCCCCGATTTCGAACCCTATCGGCGTAAGCATGTGGATGCCGCGCGCATCAATCGCGGTCGCGCGAAATATACCGAATTGCGCCCGTTGCTGCAGCGGATCGAGAATGAAACCGGAGTGCCGGAAGAGGTGATGATTGCCATTTACGGGCATGAAACCAATTATGGCGCGGTGATGGGCAATTTTCATGCGCCCGATGCGCTGGCTTCGCTGGCCTTCGAAGGCCGCCGCCGCGAATTGTTTGAAGCGGAACTGGTCGCCGTCCTGAAGATGATCGACCGCGGCGTGCCTTCCTATGCCATTACCGGCAGCTGGGCGGGGGCATTGGGTCGTCCGCAATTCCTGCCATCGGTTTATCTGCGCCTCGCCCGCGATGGCGATGGCGATGGTTATGCCGATATCTGGAAAAGCGAAGTCGACGCGATGACATCGATTGCAAATTACCTGATGCACGCTGGCTGGCGCAGGAACGAACCCTGGGGCTTTGCGGTGAATGTTCCCGCCTCGCTGGATCGCAAGGCTATCCAGAGCACCCTCACACCCCCACGCTGTACCCGCGTCTTTGCCCGCCACAGCCGCTTGATGCGGATTTCGGAATGGAAGCAGCGCGGCGTTATCGCCCAAAATGGCGTCTGGCCCGATGACAATATGCAGGCCGCCCTGATCGAACCCGATGGCGAAGGGCGGACCGCCTATTTACTGGGTAGCAACTATCGCGCGATATTGGATTATAATTGCTCCAATTTTTACGCTCTTTCGGTGGGGTTGCTCGCAAATGCGGTTCGAAACTAGATTATTGGCCAGCACGGCCGCGCTTCTGGCGCTGGCATCATGCGGCGGCAACGACGATGCCATTGCGACGGCAAGCTCCGCCTCGGTCGAACGGGTAAGCGACTATCCGGTGACGCTGGGCGAGCCTTTCACCATCGGTGCGACAAAATATGTGCCGGAAGAGGCGGCGCTTTATGACGATGTAGGCCTTGCCGGGATATATGGCGGCGAAATGGCAGGCAAGACGACCGCCAATGGCGAGCCATTCGCTGTGTCCGCCATATCTGCCGCGCACAAGACATTGCCGCTTCCAAGCTATGTAGAGGTCACCGCGCTCGATACCGGGCGAACCATCCTTGTGCGCATCAACGATCGCGGCCCGATGACCAATGAGAGGCTGATTGACCTTTCCGAAGGTGCTGCCCGGCAACTGGGCATCAGCGACAAAGGCGCAACCGGCGTTCGGGTGCGCCGCGTCAATCCGCCGGAAAATGAAAAATCTGCCTTGCGGGCAGGGCAGGCTGCGACATTGCGGATGGATACGCCGGAGTCGCTTTTGAAAGTGCTCCGCGACAAGCTGTCGAAACAGGCGGCGCCTGTTGTCACTGTTGCTCTGCCCGAAAAACCCGCACCGGTCGTGCCCGCGAAGAAAGAGGCCGCAAAGCCCGCAAAGCCGCCGACCGTAGCGAAAAAGGAAGAGCCCAAGCCTGCACCTGTGGCCGCCAAGCCCAAGGAGGAGGCAAAGCCCAAAGCGGCAACCGCTGGAGCCTATGCGGTGCAGGTGGCGGCCTTTGCCTCGCGCGCCAATGCGGATGCGCTTGCCAAGAAACTCGGTGCGACGGTGATTGCCAGCAGCGACAGCAAATTGTTCCGTGTGCGTTTCGGGCCGTTTGCGACCGAGAAGGAAGCGCAGGCTGCCTTGGCCGATGCCCGCAAGCGCGGCTATCCACAGGCAAGGCTTATCCGCGACTAGCTAAGGGGGCGATCGCCGGTTAACTAGCCGGGATGCGATTGCTTTTGCCTCTTCTGATACTGTTTCTGGCACCACCCGCTTTGGCGGAAGCCCCAGCATATAAGACTTCGGCACCCATCGCCTACGTCGTTGATGCGCATAGCGGCGTCGTGTTGCTCGACAAGGCAGGCGACAAGCGTATCCCCACTGCCTCGATGGCCAAGATGATGACGGCCTATGTCGCATTCGAAGCAATCAAGGCGGGCAAGATCGACCGGAAACAGAAATTTGCCATGCCGCCTGAAACCTGGGTCAGATGGAACAATCGCGGATCGAGCATGTTCCTCAAATCACGGCAGCAGGCCAGTGTCGAGGATCTGCTGCACGGCATAGTCACATTGTCGGGCAATGATGCCTCGGTCGTGTTGGCCGAAGGAATGAGTGGCAGCGAGAAAGCCTTTACCGAAGAAATGAATGCGGCTGCCGACCGGCTCGGCATGAAGGACAGCCGCTTTGGCACCGCCAATGGCTGGCCGGACAAGGGCGGAACCTATTCGACCGCGCACGATCTGGGCGTGCTCGCCAAGCGGATCATTGAAGACCATCCCGAACTGTTCGGCGAATTTTTCAACCAGCGTTCTTTCAAGTGGAACAATGTCACCCAGCCCAATCGCAATCCGTTGCTGGGGGCTGTCGAAGGCGCTGACGGGATGAAGACCGGGCACAGCAGCGAGGCAGGCTATTGTCTGGTCGGCACCGCGCAGCGCGGGCCACGGCGCCTGATAATGGTCGTTGCGGGCCTCCCCACAATGCAGTCGCGGATCGATGAGGCGCGGGCGATGATGCGCTGGGGGTTCGACAACTGGCAGGAACAGCCTTTGTTCGAACCGGGTCAGGAGGTTGGGAAAATCCCCGTTCAACTTGGGACGGACGATGCCGTCAGTGCAATATCTGCGCACAAGGTTTCGATGCTGGCGATGAAGGGCGGGCTTGCCACGCCGCGTTTGACCATGCGCTACACAGGCCCTGTAAAGGCTCCGCTGCGCAAAGGCGATCCGGTCGGGCAATTGACGGTGCACTATCCCGATGGCTTGCAACAAACATTCCCGCTGGTCGCCGCCAATGATATTGAAGCCGCAGGTTTTCTGGAGCGTGCCTGGAATGGCGTGATGAAGCTATGGGGCAAGGCAGCATGACAAGGGGCCGGTTCATCTCGATCGAAGGCGGCGAGGGCGCTGGCAAATCAACGCAGATTGCCCTGCTGGCCGAAAGACTGAAGGCGCACGGCCTGTCGGTCGATCTCACCCGTGAGCCGGGGGGCACCGAAGGGGCGGAGGCGATCCGCCAGTTACTGCTGCGCGGCGGGGATGATCGTTGGGGCCCTGCTGCCGAAGCCATGCTCTTTGCCGCTGCGCGCAGCGATCATGTCGAAAAGCGCATCAGGCCTGCGGTGGATGCAGGCATTTGGGTTGTTTCCGATCGCTTTCTCGACAGCAGCCGGGCCTATCAGGGTGCCAGCCTGGGCCTCAGCGATGCCGTCATCATGGATTTGCACCGGATTGGCAGCGGCGGCTATCTTCCCGATCGGACCATCATACTCGATTTGCCGCTGGAGGCATCGCGCCAGCGCACGCAGGCGCGCGACGGCGACGCGACCGACCGGATAGGCGGGCGCAACGACGCCTTTCACCTGCGCGTGCGCGATGCGTTCCACCACATCGCCTCTGCCGAACCGGCGCGTGTGCGCCTCGTCGACGCGCGTGGGACGCCCGAAGAGGTATCGGATCGCATACTTGCCGAGATTGCCGATCTGCTGCCATGAGCCGCATTTTCGGCCATGACGCGCATTTCCACGCTTTCGCAAAGGCGCTTGCGAGCGGGCGGCTGCATCATGGCTGGATATTCGCCGGGCCGCGCGGCGTCGGCAAGGCAGGTTTCGCGGCAGAGGCAGCACGCATGCTTGTCGATCCCGACAATCGCTATGCTTCAATGGTTGAGCATCACACCCACCCCGACATCATCTGGGTTCAGCGGCTTCCCAAGGAGCCGCCCAAGGAAGGCGAGCCAGCCGATCCCGACGCCGAACTCAAGCGCAGCATCGCGATCGATCAGGTACGCGAGGTGCAGCACAGCCTGACAACGCGCCCGTCAATGGGATCGAAACGCGTTGTCATCATCGATGCGGCGGACGATCTGGAGCGGGGAGGGGCGAATGCCCTGCTCAAATCGCTGGAGGAACCGCCGGTCGGAACCTATTTCATGCTCGTCAGTCATGCGAGCGACAGGCTGCTGCCGACAATCCGGTCGCGGTGCCAGGTAATGCGGTTCGACCCGCTGGGCGAAGAAGATATGCGCCGGGCACTTCAGCAGGCGCTTCCGCAGGCCGGGGGCGCAGAGATTGACACTTTGGTCCGCTCGGGCAGGGGGCTTCCGGGGCAGGCAATGATGCTGGCCGGCATGGATTTCGGCGCAATTGAGGCGATTGCCGACAGCATCGTCGCCAGCGGTGACCCTACCAACAAGCTGCGCCACAAACTTGCCGAAACGCTTTCTGCAAAAAGCGCGCAGGCCAGTTATGAGGCATTTCTGCGCTTCGTTCCGGTCAAGATCGCAGCTACCGGACGTGCGATAGAGCCTGCCCGTGCATTGGCCGCCGTCGATGCCTTTCATGCGGCAGACAAGCTCGCAGCGCGCGCCATCGGGCTGACACTTGATAAACAGGCTGTTCTCCTCCAAATGGGCAACCTGCTGGCCGGTCTCCACCCGCGGGGTTGAGCGGCCTTGTTTCCAAGCCAACAGAAATGAACATGTCGGAACCTTATTACCTCACGACCGCTATCGCTTACCCCAATGGACGCCCGCATATCGGCCATGCCTATGAGGCGATTGCCACAGACGCCATTGCGCGTTTCCAGCGGCTGATGGGCCGCGATGTCCGCATGGTAACCGGAACTGACGAACATGGCCTGAAAATGGCCCAGACCGCGCGCGCCGCCGGGCGTGAAACGCTCGAATTTGCCGATGAAATGTCCTCCTATTTCAGGCAAATGTGCAAAGAACTTGATATTTCAAATGATGTTTTCATGCGCACCAGCGATGCGCGACACCATGAGGCGAGCATAACCCTCTGGAAAGCGATGGAGGCGCGCGGCGATCTCTATCTCGACCGCTATGAAGGCTGGTATTCGGTTCGCGACGAAGCCTTTTATGGCGAGGAAGAACTGGTTGACGGGGAAGGGGGTGTCAAACTCTCCCCGCAAGGAACGCCCGTCGAATGGACGGTTGAGGAAAGCTGGTTTTTCCGCCTTTCCAAATATCAGGACGCCTTGCTCGCGCTCTATCGCGATAATCCGGAATTCATCCGCCCGGAAAGCCGCAAGAATGAGGTTTTGCGTTTCGTTGAAGGCGGTCTCAAGGATCTCAGCGTGTCGCGCACCAGCTTCGATTGGGGCGTGCCGGTTCCCGGATCGCCCGGGCATGTGATGTATGTTTGGGTCGATGCGCTGACAACCTATCTGTCGGGCCTCGGCTATCCCGATCCGGACAGCGATTTCAGGCGTTTCTGGCCTGCCAATGTGCATATCATTGGCAAGGATATCATCCGCTTTCACGCTGTTTACTGGCCGGCTTTCCTGATGTCCGCCGGGTTGGCGCTGCCCCGGCAGATATTCGGGCATGGCTTCCTGCTCAACCGCGGCGAGAAAATGTCCAAGTCGCTCGGCAATGTCGTCGATCCGATGGAACTGGCCGAACGCTTCGGCATCGACGCCTTGCGCTATTTCCTGATGCGCGAAGTTAGCTTCGGGCAGGATGGCACCTATAGTGCGGAGGCGATTGTCACACGGGTGAATGCCGATCTGGCCAACAGTTTCGGCAATCTTGCGCAGCGGACATTATCGTTCATTTCCAAGAATTTGGATGGCCGCATGCCACAAAGTGACGTCAAGACGGCAGAGGATGCGGAACTGCTGGCACTGGTTGATGATGCCTGCCGGAACGACGTGCCGCGTGAATTTGCCGAGTTCGCTTTTTCGCAAGGTCTGGATAGCTGGATGCGTGCCGTTTTCGCCTGCAACCAGTATATTGATGCGCAGGCACCCTGGGCACTGCGCAAGACCGATCCGGCACGGATGGAAGCGGTGCTGGAAACCTTGCTGCGCGCGATGCGGGCGCTGGCGATCGCCGTGCAGCCGATCATACCCGCTTCGGCAGGCAAGTTGCTCGATCAATTGGGCATCGAACCGCATGGGCGCGATTATGGCGCGCTGAATGATCAGGACTATTATGCCCGGCTTGCCGATGGCGGCATCGTCATCGCGCCGCCGGCGCCGATTTTCCCGCGCCTGGAATTGCCTGCGGAAGGCTGAGCATGTTTGTCGATTCACACTGCCACCTCAACTATAAGGGCCTGGTCGAGCAAGAGAGGGACGTGCTGGAACGCGCCCGCGCGGCAGGAGTAGCGGCGATGCTCAATATCTCGACCCGCGAAAGCGAATGGGACGCGGTCATCGGCCTGGCGGAGCGCGAGCAGGGGGTGTGGGCATCGGTTGGCATCCACCCGCATGAGGCCGATCAACATGGCGACATAACCAGCGAAAAATTAATCGCAAAATCGCAAAATTCGCGTGTCGTCGGAATCGGCGAAACCGGCCTCGATTATTATTATGATTATAGCGACCGCGACCGCCAGAAGGCCTGTTTCCGCCAGCATATAATCGCCGCGCGCGAAACCGGATTGCCGATCATCGTCCACACGCGCGATGCCGAGGAGGATACCGCGCAAATCCTGGCTGACGAAATGGAGCAGGGGGCCTATCCGGGCGTCATCCACTGCTTCACGGCCAGTGCCGATTTTGCGCGGATTGCGCTCGACCTGGGGTTCTATATTTCGCTGTCCGGCATTGTAACCTTCAAAAATGCGAAGGATTTGCAGGATATCGCACGAACGATACCGGATGACCGATTGCTGATCGAAACGGATTCGCCATTTCTTGCGCCCGTTCCGCATCGCGGCAAGACGTGCGAACCCGCTTTTGTCAGCAACACTGCCCAGTTTCTGGCGCAATTGAAAAATGTTTCTGTCGAGCAGCTTGCAGAGAACAGCAGCGATAATTTCTTCAATCTGTTCAGCAAAGCGAAGCGCGGTGGATAGGCTGGCAACGCCAGAGGCTGTCTTTGCCATCATCATATTGGTGGTTATCGCGGGCGGTCTGGTCGCAAGGCGGCTTCCGTTGCGCCAATATGCAAAGATGATCCTGGCCTGGATCGGCATTTTTGCAGTGGTTTTCGTAGGTTTCAGCTTCCGGCCCGAACTGTCGATGATGTGGAATCGCGTAAAGGGCGAACTCACTGGCGCACCGCGACAAAGCATTGAAGGCGAAACCCTGCGCCTTGTTCGTCAGGATGACGGCCATTTCTGGCTGCGTGCCTCCGTCAACGGTGTTTCCTCGGATTTCATGGTGGACAGCGGCGCATCAACCACGGCGGTCGGTGCAGCGCTGGCAAAAGAAGCCAGCGTTGAACTGGATGGTCGCACGACCGAGTTGGAGACCGCCAATGGTGTGATCGAAGCGAAACTTGGCGAAGTCCGCGCGTTCCGCATCGGAGACATGCAGATTGACGATCATACCGTGGTCATCGCCGACAATTTCGGTGACACCAATGTCGTTGGAATGAATTTCCTCGACAGCTTTGATAGCTGGCAGGTCAAAGGCGATATCATGGAGCTCAAGCCGTGAAGGGGGCCTCACCTCCGCCCCAACCCAAATTCTATTTAACATAATATATATTATCGAACTTATTAATGGATATGCCATGACACCCCCCTCAATCGAAAAACTGGCGGAAATCATGGCGAAACTGCGGACGCCTGTCACAGGATGTCCCTGGGATCTGGAGCAGGATTTCTCGACCGTCGTTCCGTACACTATCGAGGAAGCCTATGAAGTTGCCGACGCTGTCGAACGCAACGACATGGCAGCGCTCAAGGATGAGCTCGGCGATTTGTTGCTGCAGGTCGTGTTCCACAGTCGCATGGCTCAGGAAATGGATATGTTCGACCTGCAGGATGTGATTGACGGCATCGCCGACAAAATGGTTCGCCGCCATCCGCACGTCTTCGCCGAAGTCGATGCCGCAACGGCCGATGCCGTGGTGACCAACTGGGAGGCGATCAAGGCCGAGGAACGGGCAGGCATGAACAGCGACACATCCGCGCTCGCGGGTGTTGCCCAGGCGCTGCCTGCGCTGCTGCGGGCGCAAAAACTGCAAAAACGTGCATCCAGAACCGGATTTGACTGGGACAATGTCGAAGACGCGATCGCCAAGCTGGATGAAGAAATCGGCGAACTGCGTGACGCCATTTCGGACAGCGAAAGGGCCGAAGAGGCGGGCGACCTGCTATTCGCGGCTGTGAATGTGTGCCGTTTGGCCGGAATTGATGCGGAAAGCGCACTGAAAGCGGCCAATGCAAAATTCGAGCGCCGTTTCCGTGCCATGGAGTCGATTGCTGGCACCGATTTTGAAAAGCTGGAGCTTGTGGAACAAGATGCGCTTTGGCAGCAGGTCAAAGCGGCCGAGCGCGGTTAGACACTTATGACATTAAATCGGTTCACTCAAAACCGTAGTGCTGAGCCTGTCGAAGCACGCCCAGCAGTAAAGCGCCCTTCGACAAGCTCAGGGCTACGGTCTGCATTAATGTCATCTCGCTCTAAACCGTTCCATAAAGCTTGTCATATTGCCCCCAGGCGCGGGGCGTCAGTGTGGCGACGACGTGCAGCTTGTCGTCCTTTTCCGAAACCGAATTGACCTGCCCCTTTGAATGCAGCCAGGCTAATATGTCGCCTTGGGATGCATCGAGAAGCAGGGGGCGGGCTATGCCTTCGGCGGTGATCCGCGCCGCCAGATTGTCGACAAAGGCGTCAACGCCCTCGCCCGTCTGCGCAGAAATCAGAAAACAATTGGCGCTCCGCCGGGCAAGTTCCGCCAGTTTTTCCTTTTCCTCGACAGGCAGCTTGTCGCATTTGTTCCATAGTTCGATAATAAGCGGGCTATCCCCTTCCCCATTTTCCGCGATGCCCAGCTCGCGAAGGATCAAAAGCACATCGGCGCGCTGCGCCTCGGTCGATGGGTGCGCGATATCGCGTACATGGACAATGTAGTCGGCGCTCGTCACCTCTTCCAGCGTGGCCCGGAATGCCGCGACCAGTTGGGTGGGCAAATCCGAAACGAACCCCACCGTATCCGAAAGGATCGCTTTCTCGACACCGGGCAACTTCACCTGCCGCATCGTCGGATCAAGTGTAGCGAACAGCAGGTCTTCCGCCAGTACAGAAGCCTTGGTCAACCTGTTGAAAAGCGTGGATTTCCCGGCATTTGTATAGCCCACCAGCGCAATGGTCGGCCAAGGCGCCTTTTTGCGGCGCGCACGGTGAATGCCGCGTGTGCGCTGCACCTGCGACAATTCCTTGCGCAGCCGTGCCATGCGGTCACGGATCATTCGTCGGTCGGCTTCGATCTGAGTTTCGCCCGGCCCGCCCAAAAAGCCAAAGCCGCCGCGCTGACGTTCAAGGTGGGTCCAGCTGCGCACAAGGCGACCCGCCTGATAATCGAGATGCGCGAGTTCGACCTGCAACCGGCCTTCGGCGGTTGCGGCGCGCTCGCCGAAAATTTCCAATATCAGGCCCGTCCGGTCGATGACCTTGGCCTTGACCCGGTCTTCGAGATTGCGTTGCTGGATCGGCGTCAATGCGCCGTCAATTATCAGCAATTCGGCGCCCGCTTCCTTGATCAGACCAGTCAGTTCGTCGACCTGCCCTCCCCCCAGCAGCGTTGCAGCGCGCGGGGAACGGACGCGATAATGGCGCGCCTCAATCACATCGAGGCCAATGGCCGCCGCCAGCCCGACCGATTCCTCAAGCCGGTATTCGGCATTGCCCGAAGCTGTGCCGGGCAACTCTGGATAGGCAATTAAAGTCGGAGTATCGCGGGAAAAGCCGTCATCTTCATTCCGGTTGAAGACGCTCAATCATCCCCTCCGTCGGCTTCCTTGTTATATTCGGCAAGGTTCACCGTGCGCAGTGGCTGGATCGTCGACACGGCATGCTTGTAGACCAGCTGCATGGTGCCGTCGCGCTCAAGCAGCAACGAGAACAGGTCGTAAGCGGCAATCGCGCCCTGCAGCATCACGCCATTGACGAGGAAGGTTGTTACCGGCTCTTTCTTGTCGAGCATCGCGTAAAGGAACACGTCCTGCAGCATGCCCGGGCGGTGCTGCACATTGGCCATCATCGCTTCGAACGGCGTGCGATCGGGCGATTGCGATGGCATGATGGTCGAAATACTGTGTTTGTAGACCAGCTGGGATTGGCCGTCGCGGCGCAGCAACACCGAGAAATTGTCGAACCAAGTCACAACGCCCTGAAGTTTGACGCCCTTTACAAGGAACATCGTGACGGGTGTTTTCGATTTGCGGAGGGAGTTCAGGAACAGGTCCTGGAGGCCGTTATTTTTTTCAGTCATTATGGTTTCCTGTTATGCTTTTGGGTCGGGAGACATATACCTTGCCGCCCCTTTTGGGGACGGACTTTGCAATCTATAACATTATATTATGGCAGCGCGAATACGAAAATTGCGTAATTGTGGCGATTGCAGTTGCAAACTTTCAGTCGGCCCGTTCGAACTCTTCTTCATCGCTGTCGTCCGCGCCCTTGCGGACAACTATACCCAGCAGCTTGAGCTTGCGATGCAGCGCCGATCGCTCCATTCCCACAAAGGCCGCGGTTTTCGAAATATTTCCGGAAAAGCGTCGGATCTGGACCTGCAGATACTCGCGTTCAAATGCCTCGCGTGCCTCGCGCAACGGCGATCCCATGATTGAACTCATCTGGCCGCCATAAGCCGGATGGATACCGTTGATCTCACTGGGCAGCATATCGGCATCAATCTGTTGCAATCGATCTGCCGGGGCCAGAATGATCGTCCGCTCGATGATATTGCGCAACTGGCGGACATTGCCCGGCCAGTCGCACGCCTGTAATGCCGCGATCGCATCGTCGGAAATAGCGGGGGCGGGCACGCGATGCTCGACGGCAAAGCGGGCGGCATAATGGCTGGCCAGTGCGGGGATATCCTCGCGCCGTTCCGAAAGCGGGGGGATGGCAACGGGAACGACATTCAGGCGATAGAACAGGTCTTCGCGGAAACGGCCATTGGCGATCTCGCCCTGCAAATCGCGAGCGGTGGCCGATACGAAGCGCACATCTACGCGGACCGGGCGGCTGCCCCCGACACGGATAAAGCTTTGCTCGGTCAGCACGCGCAGAATCTTGCCCTGCGTTGTCCAAGGCATGTCGGCAACCTCGTCGAGAAACAGGGTGCCGCCATGTGCCCGCTCCAGCATGCCCGCCTGGGTGAGTTGGCCATTCTCCTCGATACCGAACAACTCTTCCTCGAAACGGTCGGGGCTCAGCCGGGCCGCGCTGATTGTGATGAAGGGCCCATCCATCCGCGGGCTCCAGCTGTGCAGCAATCGCGCCGCGACCTCCTTGCCGACGCCTGCCGGACCGGTAATCAACAATCGGCTGCCGGTTCCCGCGACCTTTTTCAGCGTCGCCCGAACGGCGTTGATGGCCGCTGATGCGCCGGTCAGCTCCTCGGCCTGCCCCACAAGCGCGCGCAGCGTTTCATTTTCAAGGCGCAGCCTTTGTGTCTCGGTCGCCCGGGCGACGAGGTGGAGCAGCTTTTCCGCTTCGAACGGCTTTTCGAGGAAATCGACCGCCCCCAACGAGATGGCAGCAACCGCAGTATCGATATTGCCATGGCCCGAAAAGACAATCACCGGCACATTGGCATCGCGCGTCTTGAACAGTTTGAGCAGTTCGAGCCCGTCCATGCTCGATCCGCGCAGCCAGACATCGAGCAGCACAAGCGAAGGCAACCGCTCGTCAAACGCCTCCAGCGCGGATTCGGCGGTTGCCGCCGTGCGCGTTTCATAGCCATCGTCGGACAATACGCCCGCGACCAGATCACGAATATCTTCCTCGTCGTCGACAATCAGGATGTCGAGTGCCATGCCAAACCTACTCTGCGTTGCTATCTTTGTTGTCGGTGCTGCTGCCGGGAACTGTCGATCCGGTGGCAATTGCATCCAGGCGGATCAGATCGAAGCACATCGAAACCACTGCACCGCCGTCTGTGTTGTCCGAAAATGTCAGTGTCCCCTGATGTTCCTCGACAATCTTTTTCACAATCGCCAGCCCAAGGCCCGATCCGGTCGCCCGCGTCGTTACATAGGGCTCGACGATCCGATCGCGTTCAGGCGGAAGCCCCATTCCATTGTCGGCGATGCGCACCGTCAGCTTCGCGGGAGTGGCTTGTATCATCGCTTCGACCCGACCCTTAACGGTCGGCCCCTCCCCGCCGGCATTGCGCTGTCCAATCGATTCCACCGCATTTTTCAGGATATTTGTCACCGCCTGCCCCAGCTGGCGGCGATCGGCGCGCATCGGCACCGCGCCGCTCGCCGACTGATCGAATACAAACTCGATATCGGTATTGGCGACTTCGAACAGGAACACCGCATGGCCGACGATATCCGCCAGATTCTCGTCGCGGAACACGGGCTTGGGCATTCGCGCGAAGGACGAGAATTCATCGGCAATGTTGCGCAAGTCCCCCACCTGGCGGATGATTGTGCCGGTCAACTGGTCGAATATATCCGACCCATCCTCAATCTGTTTGCCAAAGCGCCGCCGCAACCGTTCCGCCGCAAGCTGGATAGGTGTCAGCGGGTTTTTGATTTCATGCGCAATCCGCCGTGCGACATCGGACCATGCGGCGCGGCGCTGGTCTGAAAGTTGCTGGGTGATATCCTCGAAAGTCACCACCTGACCGCCTTCGCCATCGGTAATCTTGATCGCGAGCGTCTGCGGTTCGGTTCCGTCGCCAACCTGCAATATCGCATGCGATCGGCCCTCGGCGGGCAAATCACTGATGAAAGGTGCTGCTTCCTCCAGTTTCATCCCGACAACGGTTTTGCCGTTTTTGGACAGCAGCTTTTCTGCGGTGCCATTTGCCAGACGGATAAAACCATCCTTGTCGACATTGACGATCGCCGCCGAAACCGATTCGAGCACGGTTTCGATAAAGGCCCTGCGGTTATCCAGCTGCCGGTTCGCAGAGAGCAAGGTCTGGGTTTGCGATTGCAGGCGCTCGGTCATCCGATTGAAGGATTGCGAGAGAAAGCCGACCTCATCCTTGCGCAAATCTTCTTCGGCGACACGGATCGACAAATCGCCGTCGGCAATGCGTTGCGCGGCATCGACAAGATCGTTTACCGGACGCACCAGCCTGTCGGCCACCAGCAAGGCGACCCACACAGCCACACCGATAATCAGCAATGAAACGACATAGAGCAGCGCGTTGAACTGCAACTGCAGATTGCGCGACCGCGCTTCCATCGCCTTATAGTCTGCAAGAACGCTCTGTGCCTTTTCGCCCAGCGTGAAAGAGGGCACTTCGATCGTCCTGCTGGCGTAAAGATAGGTGCGCGGGCTGTCGAACAACCGGTTGACTGCCACAATCTGGTTGGGCTGGGCGGTGACGATCAGGTCTTCACCCGACCCAAGCCTTTTCAAATCATCACCGCTGATCCACGCACCCTTCCGTTCCTGCGACGAAGCGACGACCAAAGTGCGTTGCGCCCCATCGCGGGCGACGGTGACTATCGCCGATTCGCTGAGTTTCCGGCGTAATACCTGATCATAATAGAAGCTGAGGAATTGCGGATCGGTCGGCGCGGTCTGATCGAGGGCAAAGCGGATATCGCCTGCCATCGCGACCGTTTCGTCGCCCACGTCGCGCAGCTTTTCTTCATAATAGCCTTTTGCCAGTGCGCCTGCATTTTCGAGCATCCCCTGCGCCGAGTTGGAAAACCAGAACTGGACGCCGCTCTGGAAAAGCACCGACGCGAAAATCGCCAGCAAAAGTGCGGGAACGGCGGCGAGCATCGAAAAAATGATCACCAGCCTGACGTGAAGCGAGCCCTCCCCTTCCCCGTCCTGCTTTGCCCGCGCAATCGCAAGCCGCCGTCCGGCCAGCATCAGCAGGCTGGTTGCCGGCAAAAGATTTGCAATCAGCAGTGCGGCGGCAACCGGCGGGGAAAGCGGCTCCGATCCAGTGCCCTGACCTACCAGAACATAGGCGGTGAATGACGCCATGACGAGCAGCAGCAGCATGCTGCCAATTTCGAGATAGCGGATGCGCTGCGCCTGTCCGGCCCATGCGGCAAGGCCCGACAGCCAGTTTCGCAACCTGCCCGGTGATGTGGGTTTAATATCGGCTGACACTGTTGCCATTAAGCAACTTCTGACATGCGCGGCGTTGCATGAAAAGCACAATTGTTACCGCAGCCGCGCGGCTCATCGCATCAGCGCCGCGTTTCGCCTATCTTGCCGCCGACCAGCCCATAATCGTTGAGCTTTTTGCGCAACGTATTCCGGTTGATGCCCAGCATCGCTGCCGCCTGCAACTGGTTCCCCCGCGCCTGCTGCATGACGGCATGCAATAGCGGCTTTTCAAAGGCGGCAAGCGCGCGCGAATATATCCGCTCGCGGCCATGCCCGCGCTGTCGCTGCTCTGCCATGAACTGGCCGACAGCCGCTTCAAAACTGCAATAGGCCCCTTGCATCGCGGGTTCGGCATCGCCCGATCCGGCAATCTGCATGACCGTCGCTTCCGATATGCAATCCTCGCGCGCGGTCAGCGTCAGGCGGTAGATGAAGTTTTTGAGTTCACGAACATTGCCGCGCCACTGCATCTGGGTGAGCCGGGAAATCGCGTCTTCGTCGATCTGTTTTGATGGTAATCCTTCACTGGCCGCCAGATTGAGGAAATGGCGGGTAAGCAGCCCGATATCTTCGGGCCGTGCGCGCAGCGGCGGCAGGTGCACCGGAACGACGTTGAGCCGGTAATAAAGATCCTCGCGAAACTTGCCCTCGGCGATCAGCGCTTCCAGATCCTGATTGGTCGCCGCAATGATGCGCACATCGAGGCGGATGCTCGCCTTGCCGCCGATGCGGCTGATTGTGCCGCTTTGCAGCGTGCGCAACAGGCGGGTCTGTGCATGATAGGGCATGTCGCCGATTTCATCGAGGAACAGCGTGCCGCCCTGTGCCTGTTCAAACCGGCCAATCCCTTGCCCGACGGCGCCGGTGAACGCACCTTTTTCGTGGCCGAAAAGCTCCGCCTCGATCAATTCGGACGGGATGGCGGCCATGTTGACCGCGACAAATGGGCCGGTTTTACGATGGCCGAGATTGTGGATCGCCTCTGCCACCAGTTCCTTGCCGGTGCCAGATTCGCCCAGGATCAACGCTGTCAGATCATTGCGCAAAAGGCGCGCGACCATGCGGTAAACGTCCTGCATGGCCGGGCTGCGGCCGACCATCGGCATGGTGGCTTCGAGCAAGGTGCCGCTGTCGCTTTGGCTGTCGGTTTTGCGCTTTTCGATGCCCTGCTTGACCGCCAGTACCAATTCATCAAGGTCAAAGGGCTTGGGGAAATATTCGAATGCGTTGATCTCGCTAGCGCGCACGGCGGTGTCGAGCGTGTTTTGCGCCGACATGATGATGATCGGCATGTCCGGTGACTGTGCGATGACGTCTTCAAGGCTCGAAATGCCGTCGCGATCCTTGAGCACGACATCGGTCAGCATCAGATCATAACGGTTCCCCGCGAGCGCCGCGTCGCGCGCGCTGGCGCTTTCGCAGACATCGACTTCGATACCCTCGGCCTCCAGCGCGGAGCGGACCACCATGCCGATCGAGCTGTCATCCTCGACAATCAGAACCTTGTCGACACTCATGCGCTATTCTTTCTTTCGGCAACGGGAAGGAAAATGCGGAAAATCGTACGCTTGCTTTCAGCATCGCGTTCGACCGCAATACGGCCGTTCATTTGCGACAGATATTTGCGGACGATGGCAAGGCCCAAGCCCTGCCCTTCACGCTTGGTGGTGACAAAGGGCGAGAAGAGCTCATTTTCGATATGCGCGGCGATGCCGGGGCCATTGTCGCTGATCGCCACCTCCACCGGCAATCGCACGCCCTTGTCGCCTTCGCTACGCAAGGCTGCGCCCATTACAAAGCGCGTTGAAATGCCGATTTGCGGGTTTTCGGTGTGCGCCAGCGCATCGATGGCGTTCTGGATCAGGTTGATCAGCACCTGCACCATGGCGTCCGCCTCTATCTGCACATCGGGCAATGAAGGGTCGTAGCTGATGTCGATCGAGGGCATTACCTTATTGGCCGCACGCACCGAGCGGATCGCGCGTTCGATCAGTTCATGGATGTTTTCCGCCTGCATCTGGCCGGGCATCACGCGGCCCAAATTCTGCATCTGATCCAGAAGGCGGGCAATGCGATCGACTTCATGCACAATCAGGTCGGTCAGCGGCGCCTGTTTGGGATCGACCCTGCGCGCCAGCAATTGCGCCGCACCCTTTATCCCCGACAGCGGGTTTTTGATTTCATGGCCAAGGATCGCAGGTGCGCCCATGGCCTGCTGTTTCCCGCCATCGGTCTGTTCGCCAATCTGGTCGCGATCCGCCTGCCGCGGGACGAGGATGAACAGTCGGCAATCGGGATACCCCAGCGGCGTGGCAATGTTCAGGTCGACATAGTTGGCCTGCGCTCCATGGGTCAGAAAACGCATATTCTGCGCGCTGATATCGCTTTCGCGTGAAGCGATCGCGCCATTCAGGCGTTCGCTGGCGAACCGCAACAGCGCGGTTGCGGGTTCACCGATAATCCGCCTGCTGCTTCGCCCGAAAAAGGCTTCCGCTGCCTCATTGGCGTAGAGAATCCGGTCGTCGCCTCCCGAAAGCAGCAGGGGCAAGGATATGGTCGACAGCAACAGCCCGTCGGGCGGGCGATTGCCGGTCACTGTCGCCGTATCAGGCGGCATTGCGAAGCGATTCGGGCCGCTGCGCTTCGGCGTGCATCAGCAGCGGTTCGTAAAAGCGAGCCAGTTCGCCCAGCACCTGATCGGCACTGTCTATCCGGTTGACCATGTTGCGGAATTCCGCCGATCCGACCAGCCCCTTGGTGTACCATCCGATATGCTTGCGCGCGCACGGCACGCCGACTTGCGGGCCATAATGCTCCATCATGGCGCGATAATGTTCGACAATCAGGTCATATTGGACATCGAGCGTCGGGTCGGGCAGCCGCGTGCCGGTGTTGAGCCAGTGCATCACCTGCCCCAGCAGCCACGGCTTGCCATAGGCACCGCGGCCGATCATCACGCCATCCGCGCCGCTCTGCTCCAGCGCCTTGTCGGCATCCTCGACCGAGCAGATATCGCCGTTGACGATGACTGGAATTTTTACGGCATCCTTGACCTTGCGGACAAAGGCCCAGTCTGCACTGCCTTTATACATCTGGTTGCGGGTGCGCCCGTGGACGGTGACCAGCTTGGCGCCCAGATCCTCCGCAATATGCGCCAGTTCCGGCGCGTTGAGGCTGCCATTGTCCCAGCCCATGCGCATTTTGACCGTCACGGGCACCGAAACAGCCTGCACCGTCGCTTCGATCAGGCTGGCGGCGAGCGGCAGGTCGCGCATCAGCGCCGATCCGGCATCGCCATTGACAACCTTTTTCACCGGGCAGCCCATATTGATGTCAATAATCGCCGCGCCGCGATCTTCATTGAGTTTCGCCGCCTCAGCCATTTCCTTCGGCCCGCAACCTGCGAGCTGCATCGACACCGGCTCTTCGGACATGTGCCAGGCCGCCTTTTGCAACGACTGGCGCGTTTCGCGGATCATCGCCTGGCTGGCGATCATCTCGGTGACGTTCAGGCCCGATCCGAAACGGCGGACGAGTGTGCGGAACGGCATGTCGGTAACGCCCGTCATCGGTGCGAGCACCACCGGACATTCGATTTCCAGCGGGCCGATCTGGATGGGTTTGAGTTTCATCTGCGTCTCGAAATATATTGCGCAGCGCAAAGCTGCCTAAAATTTAGGCAGCGCCCTAGCGATATTCGCCTTGGCGCGCAAGCCTGCAGCGTTTAGGGCGCGGCTGATGGACAAGCCGCAGCCCAAAGCCGCCGCGATAATTGTTGCCGCTGGCAGCGGCAGCCGGTCTGGCGGCGATATTCCCAAGCAATATCGCGCTGTTCGGGGAAAGCCAATGCTGAGGCACAGCGTTGAGGCATTCCGCGCGCATCCGGCCTTTGGAACGATCCTTGCGGTTGTGGCACCGGGCCAAAACGCCCTCGCCGCTGCTGCCTTGGAAGGTTTGGACGAGGTTATTTTCGTGACAGGCGGTGCAGAGCGCAGGGATAGTGTGAATAATGCTATTCAATATCTTGATAAAAATAGCTTTACTGGCCCAATATTCATCCACGATGCGGCGCGACCGTTTCTCAGCTCCGCCGTCATTGATCGCCTTCTAGATGCATTGACGTCATCCGACGGCGCAGTTCCCGCTCTCCCCATTGTCGATAGTCTGTCTCGCGGTAACGCTGAAGGTGCTTTGACCGAAACCGTTGATCGAGAACAACTTTTCCGGATCCAGACACCCCAGGCTTTCCGTCATGACGTCATTTCAAAGGCGCACAAAGACTGGAACATAGGTCAGGTCCCCACGGATGATGCCCGAATGGCGATGGCCGCCGGCTTCAAGGTCACCATAGTCGAGGGCGATGAAAATCTTGCCAAATTCACCTTTGCCGATGACTTTCACCGCGAGTTAGGTCAATCGACAAAGATGCAGGATATCCGGACTGGCATGGGTTATGACGTCCACCGCCTCGCCAAGGGGGAGGAGTTGTGGCTTTGCGGGCTTCGTATAGATCATGATTTTGGCTTGGCGGGACACAGCGACGCTGACGTTGCGCTCCACGCCCTGACCGATGCTGTACTGGGGGCAGCGGCACTCGGTGATATCGGCGATCATTTCCCGCACAGCGATGCAAAATGGAAAGGCGCAAGTTCGGACAGGTTCCTTGCCCACGCCGTCAAGCTTGCAGTCGAGGCCGGATTTCGCGTGACGCATCTTGACGTCACCATCATTTGCGAAGCGCCCAAAATCGGCCCACACAAAAAGGCGATGCAAGCACGGGTTGCCTATATTGCGGCTATCGTGGCCGATCGGGTTTCTATAAAAGCAACAACAACAGAAAAATTGGGATTTGCAGGGCGCGGCGAAGGCATTGCTGCGCAAGCGATCGCCACTCTTGTGAAGTGAAGGGTTTGATATGAGAAAACTGTTCGCAGCTACGGCAGCGTTGATTGCCTTGTCCAGCAATCAAGGCGCTCTGGCCACGCAATCCGAGCGCCCGTGCTTGAAAAGTGAAGAATTCCAGAGCATCGCAGTCGTTCTCCTACCTTTATTGCACAAACAAGCCGTTACAAGCTGCAAGACATTTCTCCCTTCCAATGCGGGCTTGCTGGTTCAATCCGATGAACTGACTGCGCGCTATGTCGCAACAGCTGAGCGCCAACGGACGAAAGCGGGTGATATTCTGGCGCGTCTGCTAGCGAAGGAAATGCCCGTCCCCATGTCAGGCTCTGCAATATTGCCCTTTGTCGAAGGCATGGTTCCAGCTCTTTTAAGCGAAGGAATGGATGCACGTACCTGCCAAATCGCCAACAATGTCTGGACGGCCTTGGCACCATTGCCGCCTGAAAACATTGCCTCAACATTGGGTGCAATTCTCCAGGTTGCGGCTGACGCAGACGGTGAAACAAAACTGGAGAAGGACAACGACCGACCGCACGGGCTCAACTACATTGCGATTTGTCCCTATGTCGCAACCGCCATGGCCGCGGGTTCGTGAACAGCATGCTGCCCAAGGACGTATACAAACTGGCTGAGGAGGTCGTCGCTACCAACAAGGCGGCTGGCCGGATGATCGTGACAGCCGAAAGCTGCACTGGAGGCCTGGTTGCAGGTGCGATCACCGAAATCCCGGGCAGCAGTGCAGTGTTGCAGGCCGGATTCGTAACCTATTCGAATGAAGCAAAAATCAAGACGCTGAAGGTCAGCGAGGAATTGATAGACACTTTTGGAGCCGTATCAATCGCTGTTGCCTGGGCGATGGCGCAGGGTGCGCTGGAGCGCAGCAATGCGGATGTTGCGGTGGCTGTCAGCGGCGTGGCCGGTCCTGACGGCGGCACGCCGCAAAAGCCCGTCGGAACCGTGGTTTTTGCGGTTGCCGAACGCGGCAGGGATCCTGAAGATGTGGTCGCCGACAAAATCCAGTTCGGCGAAGACAAAAGCCGCGCCGAAATCCGCAAGGCCGCAACGCGACACGCGCTTCAACTGCTCCTGCCGACCGCCCCATAGAGTATTTCGGCGCGCTCGATAAAGGCGTCGGTCATCTTGCGCAGCGCATGATCGAAAAACTGCCCGGCCAGTGCCTCGAATATCCGGTTGTGGAACGAGAAGTCGACGGTGAAGTCGACGATGCAGCCGTCTGCGGTTTCCTCAAACAGCCACTGGTTGTGCAGATGCCGCATCGGCCCGTCGAGATAGTCGACCTCTACCTTTGATTTCGGCATCTTGAGCACACGCGAACTGAAGGTTTCGCGCAGGTTTTTGAAGCCCACTACCAGATCGGCGAGCGTTTCATGCTCGGTTTCGGAACGGATGCGCACCGCCGCAACCCAGGGCAGGAATTCGCTATAGCGGCGAACGTCAGCCACAAGATCGTACATCTGGGCGGCACTGTAAGGCAGTGCCCGCCGTTCGTGATGATGCGGCATGCCCCCTGCCCCCTGTCTTGCCTGCCTGTGTCGCCTAGCGCACCTTGGCGAGTTGCGCTTCGCGCGCCGCCTTCATTTTCGCGAAATCGGCACCGGCATGATAGCTGGAACGGGTCAGCGGCGTTGCCGCGACCAGAAGGAAACCCTTGGCGCGCGCAATCGCGGCATAGGCGTCAAAGGCTTGCGGCGTAACAAATTCGGCAACCTTGGCATGTTTCGGCGTCGGTTGCAGATATTGGCCCATGGTGAGGAAATCGATGTCGGCAGAGCGCATGTCGTCCATCACCTGATGCACCTCCATCCGTTCTTCACCCAGCCCGAGCATCACGCCCGATTTGGTGAAGATCGAGGGATCGTGGCGCTTGACCGATTCCAGCAACCGCAACGAGGCATAATAACGCGCACCCGGGCGGATAGTGGGGTAAAGCCGCGGAACGGTTTCCAGATTGTGGTTATAAACGTCGGGCCGGGCATCGATGATGGCCTCCACAGCGCTTTGCATCTTGTTGCGGAAATCGGGCGTCAGGATTTCGATTGTTGTCGAAGGAGTCGTCCGGCGCAGTGCCTCGATCACCTTAACAAAATGGCTGGCGCCGCCATCGGGCAGGTCGTCACGATCGACCGAGGTGATGACAATATGCTCCAGCCCCATCTTGGCAGCCGCAACCGCTACATGCTCTGGCTCCAGCGGATCGACGGGGCGCGGCATACCTGTCTTGATGTTGCAAAAGGCACATGCCCGAGTGCAGGTGTCGCCCAAAATCATCACCGTCGCATGCTTTTTCGTCCAGCATTCGCCGATATTCGGGCAGGCAGCCTCTTCGCAGACCGTCGCCAGGTTGAGATCGCGCATCAGCTTGCGCGTCTCATTATACCCTGCACCGACGGGGGCTTTGACCCGTATCCAGTCAGGTTTGCGTTCCTTGGGACTCGTGCGAACAGGTGCTGGGTTGTTCATGCGCCGCCATTAGGCCGATAGCCCGTATCTTGCCACCCCCAATTTGCTTGCTATGGAACGCCCATGACGCACTTTTCAGACATGCTCGAAGGCTATGCCCGTTTCCGCGCCAACGAATGGGTTTCCGAACGCGAACGATGGGAGAGACTGGGCGAAGGCCAGAGCCCGAAGGTGATGGTCATCGCCTGTTCCGACAGCCGCGTCGACCCCACCCAGATATTCGATACCCGCCCTGGCGAGATATTTGTCGTGCGCAACGTCGCCGCGCTGGTCCCGCCATTTGAAACCACGCCCGGTCGGCACGGCGTATCGGCGGCGCTGGAATTTGCCGTGCAGTTCCTGAAGATCGAGGAAATACTGGTGATGGGCCATGGCTATTGCGGGGGCTGCAATGCCGCGCTGACCAAGGCGATGGACGGGATGGAACCGGGTGAAGGCGGCTTCATCGCCAACTGGATCAGCCTGCTCGACGAAGCGCAGGAAAAAGTGGCGCAAGCCCATGGCACGCACGGCGACGCCGCCGAAAGAGCGATGGAGATGGAGGCCGTCAAGGTCAGCCTCGCCAATCTGCGGACCTTCCCCTGCATCCGCCAGAAGGAAAAATCGGGCGAACTGACGTTGCACGGTGCAGTCTTCGCGATTTCGGACGGGCTGTTGCGACTGCTCGATGAAAATTCCGGCGAATTCGCTGCGGTATAAGGAAGTTTGGAAATGCTGCTCGCCTTGCTCATGCTCGCTGCACCGGCGGCTGAACCACTGCCCGAACATCTCGACATCCCGGCTGAACATTCGACCGTCATTTGCCCGGACCAGCTTTCGGCGCAGAATATGATCGATCAATATTATCGCGTGCGCCCCGCCCCGAACAACCACACCATCGATGTCGAGCATTTCTTTGAAGGTCTGCGCGCTACGGGCTGTTCGCAGGACGGTGCCCGCAAAGGCGCGATTACCATCAGCGAGGCAAAATCCCGCGCGATCGTCGATCTCGCAAACGGAACCGAGCGGATGTTGCGGTACGAAGGCAAGGACGAAGCGGGAACCCGCATCGCCGGCATTGTCAGCGAAGATGGCAATAACAGCTTCCCGCGCACCGATCTTGCGCGCTGGTTATCCGCGCGCAGTGAAGACGGCTGGCTCGATGCGCGCAGTTCGGAGGCGCCGTCCATATTCTATCGCTGCCCAACCGCGGAAGCGGCAAAAACCGTCATCGACGGTATGGCCGGGATGGAAAAGGCCAAGGAAACCGCATTTTCGCAAAAACTGCAAAAGGCGGCGGCGCAATCGGGCTGCCGCACGGCCAATGACCGTTATATGATCACCGGCCTGTTGGGCAGCGCCGGAAATGAATGCGGCTTCGAATGCTATATTGATCTGACCGCCCTTTCCGCCGTTGATCGTTCGGGCCAGACCGTCGGGCTGATTTACGATGCCGCGCTGATGTAGATCAGGGCTGCCTCACGCATTTCGACAGATAGCTATCGACAATCAGCCTCTGCGCTTCAGCAGCGACGGACAGCGCATCGTCGCGCTTTGCTTCGGCATTGAGATAGCCCACCTCCGGCAGGTTGAGCGCAACATAGTTGGAAAGCGAACCGTCGCTGGTTCCGACCCGTTCGTGCCAGACATTTGCTCCGGCTGCGTTCAGCGCAGTTCGACACCAGTTATCGGTTTCCGAAATCCCTTTGGTGGCAGGATAAGGCAGTATCGCATAGATATCAGGATCATCGAGCGAAGGAACAGACCGGTTGCCAAAATGCCCGTCGGCGCGCGGGCGGATAATGCCCTGCCGATACGCCCGGGCATCGAGCATGCTTATATCACCGCGCCCACCCTCGCCATCGCCACTGAACCCGTGGCTGTTGGTATGAAGCGCGATAATGGGCTGGCCAGCGCTATGCTGATCAAGAATGTTCGCCGTGAACAATGGCGACTTCAGGTCAAAATTCCGGTTGGGATCGCAAGCAGTGGTCGTTCCGGCACGAACACCGCAATTGCCGACCCCCGGCTGGCGACGTGTGCTGGCGGGGCCTGTATTCACCGCGATGCCGGTGCCGCCATATTGTCGCAAAGCTGCGATCATCGCTTCGAAGGCAGCATTTTCATCATCGTGCGGAACAATCCACAATGGGCCTTGCGGTTTTTCGGCGCTGGTGAAACGCAAAAGATGCCACTGAAAGCCGTTTTCAGAAAAGCGGATCTCGCTGACGGCCAGTCCGTCGAGATAGCCGACTTCTGCCTGATGCCTGTCCAGATCATCGTCGTGCAGCGCCGCAATCTGATCTTTCGAAATGCCGGACCATTTGGCGGCATACAAATTGCCGGGAAACAGAAATGCAATGGTGGCAAAGAGACAGGGTGCAATGCGCATCCGGACTGCTTATAGCATTATCATCGAGAAAAAAGCCCCGAAGCGGGCATGTCGGTTGAGGGGGATTCAGGATGCAGCCGGGTGTGATTGCCAGCCTTTCGGTCTATTTTGCCTTGATGCTGGGCATAGGCATATATGCGTGGCGCAAATCGACCGCGAACAGCAGCGAATATCTGTTGAGCGGACGCCAGCTGGGCCCGGCGGTCACCGCGCTCGCAGCTGGTGCTTCGGACATGTCGGGATGGCTGATGCTCGGCCTGCCCGGTGCGCTATACGCTTCGGGACTGGCAGAGGCATGGATTGCCATTGGCCTGTTCATCGGCGCATTGCTCAACTGGATCATCGTTGCCCCACGGCTGCGCGAACAAACCGAGCGCTTTGGCAACGCCCTCACCATCCCCGAATTTCTGGGCAACCGCTTCAACGATGAGAAACATTTGCTGCGCCTGACCGCGAGCATCGTGATCATCATCTTCTTTGCGCTCTATTCCGCATCGGGCCTCGTCTCTGGCGGCAAACTGTTTCAGAGCGCATTTGGCGCGGACTACCAGACCGGTCTTTGGGTCACAGCAACGGTGGTTGTGGCCTATGTCGTACTGGGCGGCTTTCTGGCGGTCAGCCTGACCGATTTCGTGCAGGGCACGATCATGGCAATCGCGCTTGTGGTTGTGCCTTACATGTCCTGGCAGGGTTTGCCCGAAGAGGTGTCGGTCACATCGACCCTCAACAATATCGACCCCGGAATGACCAGCCTGTTTGCGGGCACCACTGCACTCGGCATCATTTCCGCCGCCGCCTGGGGGCTTGGCTATTTCGGACAGCCGCATATCATCGTGCGCTTCATGGCAATCCGCTCGGTCAGAGAAATGCCGATTGCCCGCAACATATGCATGGCATGGATGGCCATCACGCTTGGCGGCGCGTTACTGGTCGGGCTGATCGGAAGGGTTTATGCAGAAAGCAAAGGGCTGACGGTTACAGATCCTGAAACCATTTTCATCCAGCTGGCAGGTGATTTGTTCGCGCCGGTTGCGGTTGGCTTCCTGCTTGCCGCCATCCTTGCCGCGATCATGAGCACGATTTCCGCACAGCTGCTGGTAACCGGATCGTCGCTGACCGAAGACGTCTACCGCCTGTTTGTTCGCCGCGATGCAGGCGAGAAAGAGATTGTCACTGTCGGTCGCCTGTCGGTGCTGGCGGTTGCAGCGATAGCCATGCTGCTCGCGCAAAATCCGGAAAGCAGCGTCCTCAGCCTGGTCAGCAACGCCTGGGCAGGTTTCGGCGCCGCCTTCGGCCCGGTAATCATCCTGTCGCTCACCTGGCAACGGATGACGCTGGCCGGGGCGCTGGCCGGCATGGTGACCGGCGCGCTGGTTGTTATCAGCTGGATTGCGCTTGGCTGGAGCAGCGCGATGTATGAAATCGTACCGGGCTTTGTGCTGGCGATGGCGGCGATTGTCGGGGTCAGCTTTGCAACGCGGCAACCAACAACAATTCCTTAGAAGAATGTCACCTCCGACTTGATCGGGGGGCCATGGTCTGCACCGTCGGTTTAAACCTCGATCTTCGGCCATGGATTGACCTTTGGTCACTGCGTTCCCCGCTTTCGCGGGAATGACAAAGTTGGTGGGTTAATGCGACGAACCTTGTGGGTTGGTGTAAAGTCATCGCACTCTATTCCATCGACCGCTCGATCGCTTCCATCTGTTCATCGCTCAGCCCGAAATGATGGCCGACCTCATGCACCACGACATGGTTGACGAGATCGGGCAACGAAACCCCGGTTTCTGCCCATTCATCCAGCAGCGGGCGCCGGAAAAGGAAGATGCGATCGGGGAGCGTCGCGAAATCGTCGACCGATTTCTCGCCCACCGGCCTGCCTTCATAAAGGCCGGTCAGTTCATAGGGATCGGCAATGCCCATATCATTGAGCAATTCGCGCGAGGGCCAATCCTCCACCGCCAGAATGATGTCGGGCAGATGGCTGGCGAACGGCTCCGGAATGCGCGCCAGCGCAGCCCGGGCAAGCCGTTCGATTTCGTCTAGGCCGGGCGCAAAGTCGCCCGCGGCCATCAGCGTGTCAGCTTCTTGTAGCTGGTGCGGTGCGGTTTCAGCGCATCTTCGCCAAGGCGGCGGACCTTGTCTTCCTCATAGGCTTCGAAATTGCCTTCGAACCATTCGACATGGCTGTCGCCTTCAAAGGCAAGGATATGCGTTGCGAGACGATCGAGGAAGAAGCGGTCGTGCGAGATGACCACGGCGCAACCGGCAAAGGCTTCCAACGCTTCTTCGAGCGCCGCCAGCGTTTCGGTGTCGAGGTCGTTGGTCGGCTCGTCGAGCAGAAGGACGTTGCCCCCCTCCTTGAGCATCTTCGCCATATGCACGCGGTTGCGTTCACCACCTGAGAGCTGGCCGACCTTCTTCTGCTGATCGGTGCCCTTGAAATTGAACGCGCCGACATAGGCGCGGGTCGGGGTTTCATGTTTACCGACCTTCATAAAGTCCGCGCCGCCCGAGATTTCCTCCCAGACATTCTTGTTGGGATCGAGCGCGTCGCGGCTCTGGTCGACAAAGCCCAGATGCACGGTTTCGCCGATCACGACATTACCGCTATCGGGCTGTTCCTGCCCGGTTATCAGTCGGAACAGCGTCGATTTACCCGCGCCGTTCGGGCCGATCACACCGACGATTCCACCCGGTGGAATCGTGAACGACAAATTCTCGAACAACAGCTTGTCACCATAGGCCTTGGTCACATTGTTGACCTCGATCACCTTGCTGCCAAGCCGTTCGGGATTCTGGATGACAATCTGTGCCTTGCCGATTGTACGGTTTTCGGCTGCTTCAACCAGTTGCTCAAACGATTTGATACGCGCCTTGGATTTGGTCTGGCGTGCCTTGGGCGATTGGCGAATCCATTCCAGCTCGTCCTTGATCGCTTTCTGACGCCCGGCATCTTCGCGCGCTTCCTGTTCGAGGCGCTTGGCCTTCTTCTCGAGATAGGTCGAATAATTGCCCTCATAAGGGAAATAGCGGCCGCGATCGAGTTCGAGAATCCAGTTCACGACATTGTCGAGGAAATAGCGATCGTGGGTGACGAGGATGACGTTGCCCTTGTAATCGACCAGATGCTTTTCGAGCCACGCCACCGATTCCGCGTCAAGGTGGTTGGTCGGTTCGTCGAGCAGCAGGATGTCGGGCTTTTCGAGCAGCAATCGCGTGAGCGCGACGCGGCGCTTTTCACCACCCGACAGATTTTCCACCGACCAGTCGCCCGGCGGACAGCGCAGCGCGTCCATCGCGATTTCGAGCTGGTTGTCGAGCGTCCAGGCGTCGACCGCGTCGATCTTTTCCTGCAGTGTGCCCATTTCCTCCATCAGCGCGTCGAAATCGACGTCTTCAGGCGGGTCGGCCATGATCATGCTGATTTCGTTGAACCGCTCCACCATGTCCGCCGTTTCGCGGACGCCGTCCATGACGTTTTCCTTGACCGTCTTGGTCGGATCGAGCTGCGGCTCCTGCGCCAGATAGCCGACGGTGATATTCTCGCCGGGCCATGCTTCACCGGTGAAATCGGTGTCGATACCCGCCATGATTTTCATCAGCGTCGATTTACCCGTACCGTTGGGGCCGACGATGCCGATCTTGGCATCCTGATAGAATTGCAGGTGGATATTGTTGAGCACGGGCTTTTGCGCGCCGGGGAAGGTTTTGGTCATCCCCTTCATGACAAAGGCGTATTGGGCGGCCATCGATGGTCACTTTCTCGAAATAAGCAAAGAATGCTGAAATTTGACGCGCCTCCTAGCCAAGCTCATCATTTCCCGCAAGGCGGGATTGGCAACCCGCGCTTGCATGGCTAAGCAGTCATCCATGAAAATCCACATCGCATTCGCGCTGCTTGCCAGTGCCGCCGCCCTTCCCGCCTTCGCCACCACAATCACCCCTGAAGCCGATCCCGTCCAGATCGCGCTCGAACATGACAAGATTGCCTGGGAAATTACCGAAGGCCTGACCACAGAGGTCGGCGCGCGGCAGGGCGGCACCGAAGCCGAAGCACGCGGGCGGGCCTGGGCACTGGCCTATTTGCGCAAGGCGGGCTTCGCCAATGTCCGCGAAGAAGCCTTCGACATGCCGACATGGGTGCGCGGCGAGGAACGCGCCTGGGTGGTCAGCCCGTTCCCGCAGAAATTCGCGATCACCGCATTGGGCAACAGCAGCAGCACCGGTGATGCCGGGCTGGAGGCCGAAGTCGCCTATTTCCCGACCGTCGATGCCCTGCGCGCCGCGCCCGATGGCAGCCTCACAGGCAAGATCGCCTTTGTGAACCACAATATGCAGCCGACGCAGGATGGCTCCAGCTATGGTGCGTTCGGGGTGGCGCGCTTTGCCGGGCCCAATATCGCGGCGAAGAAGGGGGCGCTGGCCATTGTCATCCGTTCAATCGGAACCGACCACAACCATCGCAACCCGCACACCGGCAACACCAATTTCGAGGCGGGGGTCAACCCGATACCCGCCGCTGCGCTGTCCATCCCCGACGCCGACAATCTCGCTCGCATGATCCAGCGCGGCAAGCCGGTGACACTGCGCCTGTTGTTGACGCCACAGAATATCGGGATGCAAAAATCGGGCAATGTCATCGCCGAACTGCCGGGCAGCAACACTGCCTTGCCGCCGATCGTGATTGCCTGCCACCTTGATAGCTGGGATCTGGGAACCGGCGCGATTGACGATGCCGCCGGTTGCGGGATCATCACAGCTGCGGCGAGCGCGATAAAGGGCATGAAGCGCAAGCGCACCATCCGTCTGCTATGGGCCGGGGCCGAGGAAGTCGGCATCTGGGGCGGGAAGGCCTATGCAGAGGCAAACAAGACGGTACCCCACGCGCTGGCGATGGAATCCGATTTTGGTGCCGACCGTGTGTGGCGCGTCGATTTCAGACTGCCCGAAAGCGCCAAGCCGCTGGCAGACCGCATCGCGGCACGACTGGCGCCGCTCGGCATCGGGCGCGGGAAAGATGCCGCCAGCGGCGGTGCCGATGTGGGTGCAATTATCGCGGCGCAAAATCTGGGCGTCATCGACCTGCAGCAGGATGGCCGCCGCTATTTCGATCTCCACCATACACCCGACGACACGCTCAGCATGATCGACAAGGCGCAACTGCGCCAAAATGTCGCGGCATGGACGGCGGTGCTATCCGAACTGGCAAATTATGAGGGCGAGCTGACCATCGCGCCCAAGCCATGAGGAAATTTGCGCCATATCTTTTGCTGATAACGCTGGTCGGCTGTGTCGAAGAGCCGACACCGAAAGATAGCGAAAAGGCAGCTGCAGAAGTTGCCGCAGAAGATGACGCCGAAGCATTGAAAGCCGAGCAGAAAAGCATCGAGGAAGCCGCCGATGCCGCCGCCAAACTGGTAGAGGAAGATGCGCGCGAAGAAATCGAGCGGGTAGAAGCCGATCAGGCCGAATAAGGAAATGGTCGGGGAGACAGGATTCGAACCTGCGACCCTCTGCTCCCAAAGCAGATGCGCTACCAGGCTGCGCTACTCCCCGACAAGGAGCAAGTTTAACCTTTGTTCAAAGCCCGAAGGACTTTGAAAATGGTGGGCCCGGAGGGACTCGAACCCCCGACCTAGCCGTTATGAGCGGCCAGCTCTAACCAACTGAGCTACAGGCCCCCTAGGAGACGCGCCGATAGCGGATGCCTTGCTTGATTGGCAAGCGCCAATTCACCACCGGAGCACCTCAATCGCCAAAGGCCGCTTTCACGATTTGGTTGACCGACCCCGGCTTGACACCGCGTTTGGCCAAATGGGCGAAAACAATATGCCACCAGGCATAGAACGCCTCCAATTGCTGTTCGGTGCGGACATAAGGCGTGTGGCCGACAGCGAGCGACGGCGAGTGAAAGGAAAAGGTCAGCACAGGAAGACAAGCCTCAAGCGCGATGTCGATCGCCTCGATGGCCTTTTCCACCGGGATCCCTTCCGGAGTAAGCGCAATGCGTTCCAGCATTTTCCCGCGTGCCAACACCGAACGCATCGTGTCAGAGGCAAACACCCGATCAAACAGCATGGGCCCCATCGACCGCAAGGCGCCGCCAAATACCGACGTAACGGGAAGCTCGATCAGCTTTCCTTCTAGCGCCCAATAGGGCGTCAACGGGCAGCGCGCATAATTGGGCCCGCCTTGTGGACGATAATCGAACAGCGAACGCACCGAAGTGTCGACCCGAACACCCAGCTCGGCCAGGAAATTGGCGGTCGATGCCCCCGCGCCATAACGGCCCGCACGATAGCTTTCGGCCTGCACGCCGATCCGCTTTTCGACGATTTCATACAGGCTGTGCAGCTTTGCGCGTTCGGTTTCCGGCGGCAGGTTGCAGGCATAGCTGTTGTGGGTGCTGACGGTTTCGACAAGCGGCGGGGTCACCCAAGGGTGCAACTGCAAGCCAACTTCCGCAACGCCGCTACGCGCCCAATCCCCGAACATTTCCGCGCCCGGCCCATTTGCTGCGACAGGATAGTCGACCAGATAAACCGGCCTGACACCATTTTGTTCGCAAAGTTTTTGAAACGGCTCGATAGCATCCAGATGCGTCAAGCCGTGCTGATCGCGCGTGAACGGCCCGGACCAGTCAAACTCTTCTTCGGTATCCACGCTGACAATGAAATGCGGACCCTGCAATGTGTCGAGATCGACCCTGGGCCCGTTTCCCGGGAAACAGCGGGGCCGCAAACTTGTTGTCGCCGCCCCTTTCATGTCCATGCTAATCGCCCCCGGTATCCCGATAATCCACGTCGCCATCCTGGATGGCAGGTATGGTCAGTAATAGGCTTTCCTTTTGAAAGCGTAAATCGCCGCCGGTCTTTCGCGCCAGATTGCGCACAAGACGCAGCGAAAAGCCAAGGCCGAGCAATGGAGAGGCCATATCCGCCTGTGCTTCAAACTCTCCATTGACCGGATCGGTGCCGAAAAGCTGGCTGTCGGTGCAAAGCCTGAGTTTTGTGGGAAGCTCCAGCTGGAACATGTTCACGGTCGAAATGCCGGGTTCGGTCTTGAACCGGCCGTTGAGGCTTTCGCCGGGCGAACAACCCATCATGACTGCGGACAGCAATCGCGAAAAGATGCGCTCGGCCAACAGCCGATCGATCGCAAACGGCCGCACCGGGTCTGCAATCGCCAGGTTGAGATCGACGCGATTTTCGTCGCTTATGCCATGCAGTCGCTCGGCAAGGCGGTTGGCGAGCCAGCGGCATTCGGTGATCCCCGCTTCAACTTCGAAATTTCCGGCATCGAGGCGCGCAGCCACCGACAGGTCTTCAAAACCGGCAAGCAGACGTTGTGCATCGGCAAGGATTGCGCCCGCCATCTGCCGGTAATCGGCGGAGACAGGGCCAAAAAGCTGCTGTTCGATAATTTCGGCAAAGCCGGCAATCGCGCCGAGCGGCGTGCGAAGTTCATGCACAACCTGCTGCATGCTTTCGCCCTGTAAACGGCGCAGTTCCGGGTTGGCCATGCCATTTTCCGGCATTTCACTTAGCAGCGGGCGACGAAACAGTCCGCGATAGCCGCGAAAACGCCCCGTCATCGGATCAAAGAATGGTGCGGCATTGACGCGCCAGTCGCCATCGACCAGCGGACTACCCCTCAACCGCATCCGGGCATTCTCCAGCGGCATACGCTGCCGGAATGCCGCAGCGCCATAAGCATCCGGGCCCGGTCCATCGTCATAGGCCGCCTGCGCGATATCTACACCGACGAGCGATCCGCGCGAGATTCCTTCGACCCACACGATGGTTCCATTGTCGTCAGTTTCAAAGCTGATCTCTTTTGGTGGAACAATATCTTCACCGGAGATTTCGTCGCCCAGCGGCAATCGCGGTGAATCGCCGGATTCGCGGTCTTTCCGCCACTGTTCGATGCGGCGGACAATCGCGCCAATCTCTCCCATCTGCGATTCATCGGCCTTTGCCGGTGCCGCGTCGGTTGCAATACTGCCCTCGATGCGAAAATCTGCGCCTGCCCAGTTGACCAGCGCCCGCTGCGTTTTCACGCCAATATTCTGCCGGTTACGCAGGAAGCCCCGGGCGCGCACCGGCAATTCGGGAACGAGGTCTGACCACTCATCATCCGACAGGTCGGCACCGCCAATCGCGGCACTGGCAATGTCCGGCGCATCCCCGGCCAGCAATTGCACCAGCGGTGCGGAGCGGATCCTGCCTGAAAGCGCGCGGACGCTGGCCAATCGTTCCTGCGCGGTAAGCTTTTGCCCGAGGGCATGTGCATTTACCAAACCCCTGGCGACAAGTTCGCCGGGGAAATCGCGTGGATTTTGAGCCAGTATGTCAATGAGTTGACGCCATTGTCCCACGCGCGCGCCGCCCGACACATTGTCGAGATCCTGTAACGCAGTGGCAAGGCGATCGTCTACACGCAACGAGCTTCTTCCGTCCCGATTTTGGTTGAACCTGATTGTCGATAGCCGTGGTGCGGGCGCTTCTAAAGCGGCAATTTTGTCGCGTCACACTATGGGACAGCACTTATCCACAAGGTTGACAAATGAGGCTGTCCGGCTTTGAAACAGTTGCAGTTGCTTATAATTTTATTTTATGGTTAGCTGCAATCAGATTAGGGAAATAACATAATATGGCAGCAATCAGTTTCGATGCGATTGACTTAAAGCTTCTTGCAGAGCTTCAGGAAAATGGTCGCATCACGAACGTAGAACTGGCGAGCAAGGTGGGGCTGACTGCACCACCATGTTTGCGGCGCATGCGCACGCTGGAGCAGTCGGGGGCCATTCGCGGATATCATGCCGAAGTCGATCCGGCGGCGCTCGGCTATTCGATCATGGTTTTTGCCATGGTGAGTTTGAAAAGCCAGGCCGAATCTGATTTGCGCGCCTTTGAAGAGCATGTCCGTGCCCTGCCCAATGTGCGCGAATGCCATATGCTCAATGGAGAGATCGACTTCATCCTGAAGATCGTGGCCCACGACCTGCAATCCTTCCAGGAATTTCTGACCTCGCAACTGACTGCGGCGCCGAATGTGTCGAGCGTCAAGACTTCGCTGACCATCCGCACGGCAAAGGACCAACCCGGCGTTCCGATTACCGCATGAAAAAGGCCCGCGCCGCAAGGGCGCGAGCCTCTCTATTCGCAACAATCCAGATATTACGCCGCAGGTGCAGCAGTCTGCTGGTCGATGTAGATTGTCCAATATTCGGCAATGCCTTTTCGCTTGGTACCTGAAACCTTGGCAAGGGCGGCTTTCGCCCCTGCCCAATCCTTTAGATAGACATTTGCAATGGCAAGGTTTGTAAGGGCGCGGTCGGTTTGGTCGATGCCGTCGCGATCGACGATCCCGCCTTTCGACAGAGCCGCTTCGTACATGGCCTTAGCGCGGTCATATTGCGCAAAAGACAGCAGCGCATCGCCGGTGAGCATGGCCGAATAGCCCTTCGGCGCAGCCAGAGCCGATTTTTCATCCTGCGCCCAGGTTCCCGAAAGTTCGGGAATCAGTTTTTGCGCACCCGAATAGATTTCCGAAAAGGTCAGATTGTTTTTTGAAATCGTCCCCTTGGCAAAGCCTTCGTCAAGCACTGCCGAAACTTCCGCAGGATAGCGGCGCGCGTCGGCATATTCGACATATTGCTTATATTCATGCTCGAACATCAACGCCTTGTTCAGGCGGGCAAGACGCAACACCGACAGCGATTCAAGATTGTCCAGATCGGCGATCCGCTGATACTGGAACAGGGCATCATGATAGGTTTCGGGGCGCGGATCGACCTTGATCATTTCCTTGCTCCAATGCAGGATTTGCGCATTGTCTTTCATCCGCGTGGCGTAATTGAGCGCCTGCGCATACCATTGCGTGTCGGGCTTGCTCCCCGCAGCCTTGGTCGCTTCAATGGCTTTGCCCATCCAGTTGATCGCTTCGCCATAATTGTTCTGAAGACGATAGGCGTTAGAGATCTGCACCTCGATATTGCTGCCGCGATAACCCATATTATAGGCATCGAGCATTTTCGTGGTCGCGGTGGGATAATCCTTGTCGTTGTAGATATACAGCGCCTGCTGGAAGGCATAGGCCGGTTTCACATCGGCAGGGGCAACGCCGCTTTCGACAATCAGGTTCACGCCCTTGCGCTGCATCGCAACGTCCTTTGACTGGGCGCCCAGATTGAAGGCGAAAACGCCGGCTTCGTACCGGTCATCCGCATTCATGATTGCAGCTTCGACAGCGGGAAATGCCGCTGCAGCCGCTGCCATATCCTTTTTCTTGGCAAAGGCATCGATGGCAGGGCCATAAGCCTTCTGGAATTCTTTCGAATAGTTGCGCTTGACGGGCTTGGCTGCCTCCTTCTTCTCCTCTTTCGCTGCATGGGCAGCAGGAATGACGGCGAATGCGCCCAAGGCAAAGGCGGCGGCGAACTTTGAAATGCGATTCATCCCACTCTCCAACTAGACAAACAGACGAGCCCTTTCGCGCAAATGGCGGCTCTGAATTGCCGCCACCCTTACGCGCCTCGCCGCTGTTTCGCAATCGGGATAGCGGCGCGAATATGAATTGCGGTTGAATGCGTTGCAAACGCACCGCGCGCCTTCCGAATCTGTGGATAAACTGGTGAAAAAGGCGAGTTTGGCGGGGCCTTGGGTGGCTATTCGCGGCCCGCTCGGCTAGGGCAGCACGACAGAGAAAAACATAAGGATTTTTGCGGACGTGAGCGAAGAGATCGAACCGATCGAACCCACCGATATTTCCCCGGTAGACATCGTCGACGAGATGAAGTCGAGCTATCTCGACTATGCCATGTCGGTGATCGTCAGCCGCGCCCTGCCCGATGTGCGCGACGGACTGAAACCGGTGCACCGGCGCATCCTGTTTGCATCGCAGGAAGGCGGATTCGTTGCCGGGCGGCCCTATCGCAAGTCGGCGAAGATCGTCGGCGACGTGATGGGCAATTACCACCCGCATGGCGACAGCGCGATTTACGATGCGCTCGCCCGCATGACGCAGGATTGGTCGCTGCGCGTGCCGCTGATCGACGGCCAGGGCAATTTCGGATCGATGGACCCCGATCCGCCGGCGTCGATGCGCTACACCGAGGCGCGGCTTGCCAAGGTCGCGAACAGCCTGCTCGACGATCTCGACAAGGACACGGTCAATTTTCAGGACAATTATGACGCAAGCCGGCAGGAACCGCAGGTTCTCCCTGCCCGCTTCCCGAACCTGCTGGTCAACGGCGCGGGCGGCATCGCGGTCGGCATGGCGACCAACATCCCGCCGCACAATCTGGGTGAGGTTATCCGGGCCTGCCTTGCCTATATCGAAAACCCGGCGATCACGGTCGATGAACTGATCGAGATCGTCCCTGCCCCCGATTTCCCCACCGGCCCGCTGATTTTGGGTCAGGGCGGTGCGCGCAACGCCTATCGCGAGGGCCGCGGTTCGATCGTGATGCGCGCGCGGCACGAGATTGAGGAAGGTCGGGGCGATCGCCGCTCGATCGTACTCACCAGCATTCCCTATCAGGTCGGCAAGAACGGCCTCGTCGAAAAGATCGCCGAGGCCGCGAAGGACAAGCGCATCGAGGGCGTTTCCGATATCCGCGACGAATCGAGCCGCAAGGGCGTGCGCGTCGTTATCGACCTGAAGCGCGATGCCACCCCTGACGTCGTGCTCAACCAGTTGTGGCGGCACACCCCGGCCCAGTCCAATTTCCCGGCCAATATGCTCGCCATCCGTGGCGGGCGGCCCGAAGTGCTCAACCTGCGCGACATTATCGAGAGCTTCATCAAGTTCCGCGAAGAGGTCATCACCCGCCGTACCAAGTTTGAGCTGAACAAGGCGCGCGACCGGGCGCATATCTTGCTCGGGCTTGTCGTTGCGGTGACCAACCTCGACGAGGTGGTGAAGATCATCCGTGGTTCGGCCTCACCGGTCGAGGCGCGTGCCGCGCTCAGCGCGCGCGAATGGCCGGTTGCCGAAATCGCGCCCTATATCAAGCTGGTCGAGGCGATCGAGACCGAGCATGAGGGCGATACCTACAGGCTTTCCGACTTGCAGGTCCGCGCAATTCTCGACCTGCGCCTGCACCGCCTGACTGCACTGGGCCGCGACGAGATTGGCGACGAGCTGAAGGAACTCGCCACCGAGATCGAAGGCTATCTCGCCATCCTTGGCGACCGGGTGAAGCTCTACGCCGTGATGCGCGAGGAGCTGGAAGCGGTCGACCGCGAATTTTCCACGCCGCGCCTGTGCGAAATCGCGCCGAGTTGGGACGGTCTGGACGACGAAGACCTGATGGAACGCGAGGAGATGGTCGTCACCGTTACGCATGGCGGCTATATCAAGCGCACCGCGCTCGCCACCTTCCGCGCGCAGAATCGCGGCGGCAAGGGCCGCGCAGGCATGGCGACCAAGGAAGAGGATGCCGTCACCGAATTGTTCGTGACGAGCACGCACACCCCGGTGCTGTTCTTCTCCAACATCGGCAAGGTTTACCGCCTCAAGGTCTGGCGTCTGCCCGAAGGCGGGCCGCAGACGCGCGGGCGGCCGATGGTCAACCTGTTGCCGCTGGGCGAAGGCGAGACGATCTCGAACGTGCTTACCCTGCCCGAAGATGAGGCCGAATGGAGCGGCCTCAGCGTCGTCTTTGCCACCGCCAAGGGTTATGCCCGCCGCAACAGCATGGATGCCTTTGCCAATGTGCCGTCGAACGGCAAGATCGCGATGAAGTTTGAAGGCGAAGATGCCGACGACCGCTTGATCGGCGTCGAACTGCTCACCCCGCAGGACGATGTTCTGCTCGCAAGCCGGGGCGGCAAGGCCATCCGCTTCGCCGCAGACGACATCCGCGAATTCCAGAGCCGCGCCTCCACCGGCGTGCGCGCGATGAAACTCGCGAAGGGCGACGAGGTTATCTCGCTGTCCATCCTGCAACGCGTCGGCACGACGCCCGAGGAGCGCGAAGATTATCTCCGTTTCGCCCCGTGGAAGCCCGAAAAGGAAGGCGAACCTACGCTTCCCGCCGAACGCATCGCTGAAATGGAGGCACGCGAGCAGTTCATCCTCACCGTCTGCGCCAATGGCTATGGCAAATTGTCATCGGCCTACGGCTATCGCCGCACCGGTCGCGGCGGCCAGGGGATCACCAATATCGACAATATCGAACGCAACGGCCTCGTCGTCGCCAGCTTCCCCGCGACCAGGGGGGACCAGCTGATGCTCGTCACCGATCAGGCCAAACTGATCCGGATGCCGCTCGATAGCCTGCGCGTGCTGGGGCGCGGGACAGCGGGCGTGCGGTTGTTCAATGTCGATGACAATGAGCATGTTGTTGGTGCGGCGAAGATTGAGGAGAGCGATGAAGAGGGGGAGGCTGAAGGCGAAGCCAGTGTAAGCGAGGAATAAGGAGCAATGGCACGCACCTGCCTCAACTGTGGTGCTTCCTCTCTCCTTTAGGGGAGAGAGTTATTTCACGCAGAGCCGCAGAGGACGCAGAGGGTTTTCTGTCGGCGCGCCGGGGTAAAAACCCTCCGCGTCTCCGCGCCTCCGCGTGAACCAAAAATCCGCGCTGTCCTACACGCCCTTCATCAGCCTATGCCGGTCGCTTTGGGAAAAGGACGACCGATGAACCACCCCTCCCCGCTCCACCGGGAAGCCGACGCCCGCCTGCCCGCCGCTGCTTATCTCCGCTACGAATCCCGCGCCGATGGCTGGAGCCCGGGGCGGCAGGCGGCTTTTCTTGCGCATCTCGCCGATCATGGCGTGGTTGAGGATGCGGCGCGTTGTGTCGGCATGTCGCAAGGTGGCGGCTATGCGCTGCGGCGCACGGCGCGGGGCTATGCCTTCAATCTGGGGTGGGAGGCCGCGCTGATCATAGCGCGACGGGTGGTTTCCGACCGGCTGATGACCGCCGCGATCAAGGGCGAGGAAGCGCGCTGGGTGCGCGAAGAGGGTGTGACCACCTATACGCGGCAGAACACCCGGCTGTCGCTCGCCTTGCTCGACCGGATCAATCCGGCAACCACGCTGGCCGAGGTGATGGCGGTCGCCGCCCGTTTCGACTGGTTCGTGCAGCTTCTTGAGGAAGAGGCGAGCGGCGAAGCACTTTGGGATTTCTTCTTCAACGATGCCCTGCCGCACAGCGAACCGGCGGCCCGGGCCAGGGTAAGGGCATCGCTTCTACTTTCTGAAGAATCTGCGGGTTTTGACGAGGAGGACGAGGAATACGCGGAAGAAGACCCCGACGAGCGGCCAATCGAATATAAATCGATGGATGGGCCGCCGCGGAACGGCAGCCAGTCTTGTGCTATGTCTTGCTTGTCCGCCTCGGACTTCGATTGGTTCGCCCAACGCACCAACGAACCAACGACGCAAGTGTGCGTCGAATCGTCGTGGCCGGTCGCCGATCTTTCGGACTTTTCCTTGATAGAAAGCCCCGCTTCGCGCGGACCATCGTTGGGGCGTTGGGTGAGATTCAACTCACCCTTCGGCAAAATGCCCGCGCTTCACCAATGTCGTGACCACGCCGGTGGCGATCATCAGAACGCCGCCATAATAAAGCGTCCAGATGGCAAGGCCAACCCAGCCTGCCTCGGCCAAGGCCCCTGCCCGCGCGAAGATCAGCAGGTCGGATGCGACAAAGGCCATGGCGCCAAGGCCGACGCGATAGCGCGGAAAATTGCTGTTCCACGCCATCGCCGCCATCCCGGCAACAAACAGCGTATAAACCGCCGCCTGGATTCCGAACGCCCGGTCGCCCGGAAGGAAATAGGCGATATCGGGGGCGAGCACGAAAACGGCGACCGCCAGCAATTTCTGGCTCAAAACCGGATGCACCCGCCGGTGGCGCAGAAACAGCACGATGGCAACGACATGACCGATGGCAAAGGCAATCGCGCCCCAGATCATGTCGATCTCCAGCAAGCCATCGCCCAGCGCCCAGAAGGCCATCACAGCCGCAAGTAAAAGGAATTCCCCGCTATGATGTTTCCTGAGCGCATAGCCGGCGAGCATTCCCACGCCGCCCATTTTCCACGCAATCGCCGCGATTTCGGGCATGTGGAATTGCCAACTGAGCGGATAGGTCAGCCCGAAAAGCAGGCTGCCAAACAGCCAGGGGCGTTTATGGGCAAGGTCTTGGGTCAAGTTCTACCCCTACATTTCTCTCTTCGTCATGCTGAACTTGTTTCACCTTACGGTGACTTCGTTCCAGCATCCATCGTACAACTCAAACCGAAGTTCTATGCGGGGAAATGGCCTCTGAAACAAGTTCAGGGTGGCGAAGTGTCGTTCGACAAGCAACCTCGCATCACATCCGGAATCAAATCCACCATCCGGTCCGCCGTCAATCCCGGCCCGCCGCGCACGCCGATATCGCCATGCAGCCAGGCGGCGATGCACGCTGCCTCGAACGCACCGCTGCCCTGCGCCATCACCCCGCAGATCAGGCCTGTCAGCACATCTCCCGATCCCGCCGTCGCCAGCCAGGGCGAGGCATGGCGGTTGATCGCCCATCGCCCATCGGGCGCAGCTATCAATGTTTCGGGCCCTTTGAGCAAAACCACCGCCCCGCTGCGCTCCGCCGCCAATCGCACCGCCATGAGCCGGTCGGCAAGGTCGATAGCCGGAAAAAGCCGGGCAAATTCGCCTTCATGCGGGCTGAGCACGGCCTGGTCGTGCAAGGCCGCGAACAGCTCTGCCGGTTGCCCTTCAAAAGCGGTGATCGCATCGGCATCGATCGCCAATGGAACCCCATGATGCAGAAGGCGAAGCACCCGATTGCGCGTTTGCGCCGAAACCCCTGCCCCCGGGCCGATCGCCGCAGCACGCACCCGATCGTCGATCTTGTCGCCTTCCTCGCGCAGCATGATCGCGGTGACCTGCGCCGCATGTTCGTGCAGCGCGTCAGGTTCGCCCACCAGCGTCACCAGCCCTGCGCCGACCGCCAATGCTGCCTGTGCCGTCAGCCTCGATGCACCAGTGCGCAAGGCGGGGCCCGAAAACACCAATGCCGCCCCGCGCGCATATTTATGCGCATCAACCGGAGGAGCGAGCAAAACCGGTCGCGCAATCACGCCATCTTCCGAAATCCCGTTGTGAAAGCTCATAGGAGCTTCATGCGCCTTTTGCCTGTGCAACCGCAAGCCCGTTTGCTACGGGCACCAACATCTGAAATTCACCGTAGCCCTGAGCCTGTCGAAGCCGAAGGCGGGCGAAGCCCAACGGCGCTTCAAAGGTCAGCGCAAACCTTGGGGCGTGCTTCGACAGGCTCAGCACTACGGCTATCGTTTAGCGGTGTGCTGATGTCTAATTACCAGGTTCATATTATCGGCGGCGGTCTCGCCGGCAGCGAAGCGGCATGGCAACTTGCAAAGCGCGGGTTCAAGGTGCGCCTGTCCGAAATGCGCGGATCAGGAGACATGACCCCCGCGCACCAGACCGACGGGCTCGCCGAACTTGTCTGTTCAAACAGCTTTCGTTCGGACGATGCAGACAATAATGCCGTGGGCCTGCTGCATCAGGAAATGCGCAAACTCGACTCGCTGGTGATGCGCGCTGCCGAGGTGGCAAAGGTGCCTGCCGGATCGGCGCTTGCGGTGGACCGCGATGTGTTTTCAGGCGAAGTTACGCGCCTGCTTGCCGAACTGCCCAACCTTGAAATCGTGCGCGAACGGATCGATACGCTGCCGACCGAGGGCTTGACGATTGTCGCCACCGGACCACTGACGGCGCAATCGCTCGCCCAGAGCGTGCTCACCGCGACCGGGCAGGATAGCCTCGCCTTTTTCGATGCCATTGCCCCGATCGTCTATCATGAAAGCATCGATCTGGAGACCGCCTGGTATGCCAGTCGCTGGGGGAAATCTTCTGATTCTGGGGCAGACGGCAAGGACTATATCAACTGCCCGATGGACAAGGAGCAGTATCTCACCTTCCATCAGGGGCTGATCGACGCGCCCAAGGCCGAATTTCGCGAGTGGGAGAAGGACACGCCCTATTTCGAAGGCTGTATGCCGATCGAGGTGATGGCCGAACGCGGGGTCGAAACCCTGCGGTTCGGGCCGATGAAGCCGGTCGGGCTGGACAATCCGAAGACCGGGCGCTGGCCCTATGCCGTCGTCCAGTTACGGCAGGATAACAAGCAGGGCACGCTTTGGAACATGGTCGGCTTCCAGACCAAGATGAAACATGCGGCGCAGGTCGAATTGTTCCGCACGATACCGGGCCTTGAGAATGCAGAATTTGCGCGATTGGGTGGGTTGCATCGCAACACCTTCATCCGCTCGCCGATTTTGCTCGATCGCCAGTTGAGGCTGAAAAGCGCGCCGCATATCCGCTTTGCGGGGCAGATCACGGGTTGCGAAGGCTATGTCGAAAGCTCGGCAGTCGGCCTGATGGCGGGGATCATGGCGGCGCACGAACTTGGCGGTCGCGACTTTGCGCCGCCACCGCAGACCACGGCTTTTGGTGCATTGCTGAATCACATCACCGGTGAAGCCGAGGCAGACAGCTACCAACCGATGAACATCAATTTCGGCCTGTTCCCCCCGCCCGAAGACAAGGTGCACAAGAAAAGCCGCAAAGCATTCTACACCGATCGCGCGCGGTCGGATTTGGATCACTGGATGGGAGAATTCGGCCTCAACAGCGGCAATTAGGCCTGGCCGCACGCTTGGGCCGCGTCGACAGGAATTCCTTGCGGGTCAGCAGGCTGTCGCGATTGGAATCGGCTCCGGCAAAGCGCTCGCCCGTGGCGGCGGCCCATTCTTCGAACGACAGCAAATTGTTGCCGTCACGGTCGAGTTTCCTGAAATCCTTGGTACGGCTCGACATCATCTCGACGCGTGAAACCAGCTCGTCGCGGTTGCGGTCATACCGGTTGAAACGCACTTCCTCGCGGCTCAGCTTCGCGGCCCTGGGCGGTTCTGGCGGCGGCGCGCCGAATGCAGGTGCATCCTTGCCCGCAACAGGCAATCCCAACGGTGCGGGTGCCTCAGGCGGCGGTTGCGGAATCAAAGGCTCGGGCGCCGCCCAGCCCTGCCAGAACCAGTATCCCAGCGAAGAGGTAATCAGGGCAATGCCCGCGCCAGCCAACAGCTTCCGCATGGCTCAACACTCCGGCACCACCCTTATGCGTGAGCCGCCATTGTGCGAAAAATCACCACCCCGTCAAGCCGTGCCAGCCCATCCGCATAAATCTGCGAAACCGCGCAAAGCCACTGGCATCCCTGTCTACCGCATAGGCAAGGCACAGCAGGTTCAATGGCTTGAGCCCTGGAAGGAGTTTTACCCGTTCGGCAGAGGCAGAGAGCCCGATGCTTCCCCGCGCCCAGATATCACCGGCAGCACGAATGGCATCGGTCGGTATGCAACTGCCTACCCAGTTCGCATAGCTGCCAAACACCGCATCGACGCGCAACTGGTTCGCCGTGCCGATTGCGGCGCTCCGCATGTCGCCTTCCGAAGATATAATCTGATCCCACGCATCAACCAGCAATCGCAAAGCAGGGACCAGCTTCAGGCCATCCCCGCTCCCACCAACCCGCGCAAGCAATGGCTCTCCTCTGGGGTAGGCGTCCCTTTCCTTTTCAAGTTGCTCGCGCCACCAGGCAAGCCGCAATTGCTTGATCAGCGGCTCCTGCCCCTTTGCAGCAATAGCCATCAACCTGTTGTCGAACTCCAGCAAAAGCGAAAGCGCTTCCTGCAACTCCGGCTTCGCATAAGCTGCGGCCATAAGCTGTGGCGGTGTGAGAGGTTGGTCGGCATCCATGCAGGCGTGCCAAACACTGTAAAGCGGCGGCGCACAAGCGCGAAGATATCGCCGATCAACAAGCTTCCACAGCATGAAAGGTTAACGCAGAACGGTGTACATTTGGAAGAAGTGGCCAACTTCCAATATTTAGCATCCTCAATAGACCGTCGAATTAACTTGTTTCTAACCCTGTTTCTTCAAGAGACGGTTACATCCCTGCCCGTAGACAGCAGGATGAATCTAATTGGATTTGACAGGGGACTATCGCCGTGAAGAAGAAGCTGGAGACCAAAAGTCTCGCCGGAGTGCTCTCACGCCTTTGCAAGGACGAAGCGGGCAACACCATCGCGATAATGGCGGCGGCGGTTGTGCCGGTTATCGGTCTCGTCGGCGGCAGCGTCGATATGAGTCGCATTTACCTCACCCAGACGCGCCTGCAGGCAGCGTGCGACGCCGGCGCGCTGATGGGCCGCAAGGTGATGGCTGGTGGCCAGTGGGCCGACAATAGCGGCAGGGCCAATACACAGGCAGAGCGTGCCTTTACCGCCAATTTTGAGTCGGGGGCGTATGGCACCGAAAATCTCGTCAAAGCTTTTTCCGAAAATGGCGCCGGTATGGTCAGCGGCAGGGCATCGGTTGATATCCCGATGACTTTGATGCGCGTACTCGGCATCGACGAGCGCGCTATCGTGGTTGAATGCAGTGCAGAAATGCGCATTCCCAATTCCGACGTCATGTTCGTGCTTGACACCACTGGCTCAATGGACGGCACGGTGACAGGCGGGTCGGCATCCGCGTCCAACCCCGTGCGCATCGAAGAACTGCGCCTCGCAACACAGTGCTTCTACGAAGCGCTGACTCAGAATAATATTGAGGATATTGACCCCGAGGAGTGCGGCGAAACCGTCAATCCAACACCGACCGCATCGAACATTTCGCAGATCCGCTTCGGCTTCGTGCCCTATTCGCTCAACGTCAATGTCGGACGGCTGCTTCCGCTCGACTATATGGCGGACAGTTGGCAATATCAGACGCGTCGGGCAAACTGGACGCATGATCCGGACAACAGCTACAATATCGGTGCAGTTGGGCCGCTGACGCAGTCAGGATCGCCGACAACAACAAGCGATTCGTTTGGCAGTTGGTCCAACATGTCGAACAATGTGACGATCAACGGGATTACTTATCTGCGCCGTGTGGACGTAACGCGGGCACCACTTGACTGCACCACGATTTCGGTGCCGCCGACGCAAACGACGACCAGCACCAATGGCCCCTATCAAACCGGAACGACACCGACGCCGGTATATCCTGCCACCTCGGTGCCCGTTACCTACCAGACCCAGGTGACCAACGGCACGACGGAATATCGCTACACTCCGCAAAACAGCAATGTGAACTCCAACAAGCGCTGTACCCTGCAACGCCGCACCAAGTCGCCGGTCACCACAACCAATTTCACCGCGACCCGCCCGGTAACCTGGGTTCCGAAAAACGTCTTCACCAACTGGACCTATGATCGCTTCACGGTCGATGTGTCAGGGCTGAAGGATGAGGTTGCGAACAGTTACAACGCGTCGATCAGCCTGCCGATCGCCAATAATGGCGCCAGCCGCACGGTAAACTGGGATGGCTGCATTCTCGAACGGCAGACGCAGCGAAACGTCAGCAGCTGGGATACGTCCATCACTTCGCCGCAAAAGGACATGGCAGTCGATCTAATTCCGGATGTCAACGATGCGACAACCCAATGGGGTCCGCGTTTGCCGGCGGTACTTTACGACCGGGGCGGCTCGATGAGCGCGGTTACGACGACAACCAACTATTCGCAGCCGAGTACCGGCGGCGATCTGTCGGCCTGCCCCAGCCCCTCACGCCTGCTGCAGGTATGGGAGCCCGAGGATTATGCGCAATATATTGAGGATATGCAGACCGGCGGCTTCACATTCCACGATATCGGTCTGCTCTGGGGTGCGCGCCTGATGTCACCGACCGGGCTGTTTGCCGAAAATAACGCGGTCGAGAACGACAATGTGCAGCGACACATGATCTTCATGACGGATGGTGAGACCAACGCCAATAATCAGGCGCATTCGGCCTATAATTATCCGTGGTATGATCGGCTACAGACCGACCCCGGATCAGCGCCGTCGACCGGGCAGCTCAACACACTCACAAACGAGCGGACAGCGGCGCTGTGCACGCACATCAAAAATCAAAACATAACGCTGTGGGTCGTATCCTATGGCGCAGGCATCGACACCGCGACCAACACCCGTCTGTCACAATGTGCATCGGACGGGAAATTTTTCCAATATACGCCCGGTGTCAGCCTGGTGACACAGTTCAAACAGATTGCCGGTCAGATCGCCGCGCTTCGTCTGACTTCTTAAGGGAGTATCGAGATGCCGACACTCTTGAATCATCAAATTCTGCACGACCAATCCGGCAATACCATCACCGAGTTCGGTCTGATCGCCCCGGCGGTGGTCACCTTGCTGCTCGGAACGATGGATGTCGGCCATTCGCTCTATATGCGAACCGTCATCGACGGAGCGATCCAGGAAATTGCGCGCGATTCGGCGCTGGAGGACGGCGCCATTCTCGGCAAGCAGGAAGCGATGGATTATCGCATCAAGCAAAAGATATTGGCGTTGAACAACAGCATCGATCCTGCAGAAGACATCAAGATAAAGCGGCGTTATTATAAGAATTTTTCCAACGCATATAACGCTGAAGAAGAAGAATTTGTTGATTCGAACGACAATGACGTCTGCGACAATGGCGAGGCTTTTACCGATATCAACGAAAACGGCGTGTGGGATGCGGATGGCGCAGATGAAGGCCAGGGTGGCGCACGCGACGTCGCTATTGTGTCGGTGTCGGTCAGCTACGACCGGCTGTTCCCGATCGCAAGCCTTATAGGATTGCCGGAAAAGGTATCGTTTTCAGCCAACACCGTGCTGGCGAACCAGCCTTATGCGGAACAGGCCCAGTATGGCGCTCCAGCAACAGGAAGTTGTGATGACTGAGATTAGAACAAGCTTGAGCAAAGTGCATACATTCGCGACAAGGCTGCGTACGGATCGCAGCGGACTGGCGCTGGTTGAGTTTGCGGTTTCGCTGCCCTTTTTCATGGGGCTGGCTATTGGCGGGATCGAGACTGCCAACTATGCGGCAACGACCATGCAGGTGAACCAGATCGTCGTACACGTAGCCGATAACGCGGCACGAATGGGGATCGACAACCTGGTCGGCAAACGCCGCGTCGAGGAAGGCAATATCAACGACGTTTTCACCGGTGCCCGGCACGAGGGGCGCGGGTTGACGCTCGACGGCTTTCACCCCTATACCGATCCCGGCACCGGACAGGTAGTGCAACGCGGCAACGCGCGGATAATGCTGTCAAGTGTCGAACCCGTTGCCAGCCCCAACACGACCAACCGCTATCGCATCCGCTGGCAGCGCTGCACTGGCCCTGGCACGCACTACCAGCCTGTCTATGGCAAGGTATCAAACAGCAGCAATGTTATCGGCATCGGCCCCACGGGTCGGCAGAGCACCGCGCCCGATTTTGGCGGGGTCATGTTTGTCGAAATGCATTATCATTTCGAGCCCATGCTGGACATCGGCTTTACCCGATTGGTCGAAACCGACATCGTCGCCTCGGCGGCAATGATCGTGCGCGATTCGCGCGATTTTGCCGGACCGAGCGGTGGCCAAGGTATATGGCCAACCACAGGGCAGACCGCATCGACCTGCAACTTCTGAAGCGCGCGGATTACCGTCCTAACAGAGTTTTAACGCCCGCAGCAATCTTGTCGGCGTTGATCAGGGTCGCGCGCTCAAGATTGGCTGCATAAGGCATCGGCACATCTTCGTTCGCTATACGAAGGACCGGGGCATCGAGGTCATCGAAGCCCTCCTCCATGCAAATGGCGGAAATCTCGCTGCCTACAGAACAGGTCGCCCAGCCTTCCTCGGCAATCACAAGGCGATTGGTTTTGGCGAGGCTCGCGAGAACTGCCGCCTTGTCGAGTGGGCGGATGGTGCGCAGGTCGATGACTTCGGCATCAATCCCCTCGCCCGCCAGCTTTTCCGCAGCTTCAAGTGCAAAGCCGACACCGATCGAATAAGAGACAATGGTGACATCGCTGCCTTCGCGCACGATACGCGCCTTGCCGATGGGCAGGACATAATCGTCAACGGCAGGCACATCGAAGCTGCGTCCGTACATTAGTTCGTTTTCGAGGAAGACCACCGGGTCTTCACAGCGAATGGCTGCTTTAAGCAAGCCTTTTGCGTCGGCCGCGTCGTAAGGCGAAATCACGATGAGGCCGGGAACGCTGGCATACCAGGGCGCATAATTCTGGCTATGCTGTGCGCCAACACGGGCAGCTGCGCCATTGGGGCCGCGGAAGACAATCGGGCAGCGCATCTGTCCGCCAGACATGTAATTGGTCTTGGCCGCCGAATTGATGATGTGGTCAATCGCCTGCATGGCGAAGTTGAAGGTCATGAACTCAATCACCGGTCGCAGACCACCCATGGCGGCACCGGTTCCGATACCGGCAAAGCCATATTCTGTGATCGGCGTATCGATGACGCGGCGCGGCCCGAACTCTTCGAGCAGGCCTTGGGTGACCTTGTAGGCACCCTGATATTCGGCCACCTCTTCACCCATGACGAAAATACGGTCGTCGGCGCGCATTTCTTCGGCCATGGCGTCGCGCAAGGCTTCGCGAACGGTTACGCTGGCCATTGCCGTTCCGGCGGGAAGCGCAGGATCGGCTGCGATCTTGGGGGCCGTCGTTGCCACCGGGCCAGGAACCTCGACTGCGGGCGCAGCGACGGCTTCTGAAGGCACCGGTTTTGCAGCAGGTGCAGCTTCCGCGGATTCATCCTCGCCTGCAATCAGGGCAATGACCGTGCCGACCTTTACGCCATCCGTGCCTTCAGCGACAAGAATCTGCGAAACCGTACCTTCGTCGACAGCTTCAAATTCCATAGTTGCCTTATCGGTTTCGATTTCGGCAAGGATATCTCCCGACGAAACGCTGTCGCCTTCCTTCACCAGCCAGCGCGCGAGTGTGCCCTCTTCCATGGTGGGCGACAAAGCGGGCATTTTAAGCTCGATTGCCATCAGTAAGTCTCCACCAGAACGTCGGTATAGAGTTCCGAAAGATCGGGTTCGGGTGCCTGTTCGGCAAACTCCGCCGAAGCGTTCACAATCGCGCGGATTTCCTTTTCGATCGCTTTCAACTCGTCCTCGGCCACACCCATTTTGAGCAAATCTTCCTTGCATCCATCGATCGGATCGGATTTCTCGCGCACCGATTGCACTTCCTCACGACTGCGATATTTGGCCGGGTCTGACATCGAATGGCCGCGATAGCGGTAGGTCTTCATTTCGAGCAGAATTGGCCCTTTCCCGCCACGCACCCAATCGAGCGCGACTTCGGCGGCTCCGCGAACAGCCAGTACATCCATCCCGTCAACCTGCAGCCCGGGAATGCGGAAGCTTTCGCCGCGGCGATAGAGCTGGTCCTCTGCAGAGGCGCGATTGACGCTGGTGCCCATTGCATATTGGTTATTCTCGATCACGAAGATGATCGGCAGTTTCCATAGCTCCGCCATGTTGAAGCTCTCATAAACCTGCCCCTGGTTCGCCGCGCCATCGCCGAAATAGGCAAGGCATACGCCACCGTCATTGTTATATTTGTGCGCAAAGGCGAGACCAGCACCGAGTGACACTTGCGCGCCGACAATACCGTGACCGCCGTAAAATTTATGCTCGGTCGAGAACATGTGCATCGACCCGCCCTTGCCCCGCGAAATCCCTGCGGCACGGCCAGTCAACTCCGCCATGATGATGTTGGGGTCGATACCATAAGCCAGCATATGGCCATGGTCGCGATAGCCGGTAATCACGCTGTCCTTGCCGGACGTCAGCGCCGACTGCAGGCCAATGGCGACTGCTTCCTGTCCGATATATAGGTGGCAGAAACCGCCGATAAGGCCCAGCCCATAAAGCTGCCCAGCCTTTTCCTCAAAGCGACGGATCAGAAGCATCTGACGGTAGAATTCGAGCAACTCTTCCTTGCTCGCCTTGTACGGCACAGGAGTCGCCGGACGTTCGCGGTTCGCAATCGCGTCGGTCGAAACCGAAGCGGCTTTCGTCTTGCTCGGCTTGCTTGCTGGGGATTTGGCCAATGCGTCGTCCTCTCACGGGCTTTTGGTTTGACGTTAGGGAAAGCGCCTAGTCAATCGGGCAGGCAGATGGAAGTGTCTTTATACGGGGTGCCTATAAGACATAGCTATTCATTATCCTTCAGCGGGATAACAATTTCGTCAGGCGCCACGACGTTCAACTCCTTGCGCATCAGTTCGCCCGCCAGATCCGGATCAACATTGTCGCGATCGAGCAACCGCTGGCGATTGCGCAATGCGTCGCGTTCCTGTTCCAGTTTCGCCAGTTCCTTGCTCCGCTCGTTGATTGCCTGCCGATATTCGGCCCATGCGAGGATACCTGTGGGGCCCAGCAAGGCATAGGCCGCGATCAGCAACAGCGCCACCAGCGCGGCGGCGGTCACCAGTTTTGCCCGGAACTCCTCAGGATTCGTCTTGCGCTTTGCCTTCGCCATAAGGGTCTATACCATCATGGCGTCAGGCGGCGCAATCACCGGAAGATGGATCGCCCGGAGTAAATCGCACTCGACCCCAGTTCCTCCTCGATACGAATGAGCTGGTTGTATTTCGCAAGGCGATCCGAACGGGCAAGGCTGCCTGTCTTGATCTGCCCGCAATTGGTTGCAACCGCGAGATCGGCGATGGTGGCATCTTCGGTTTCGCCCGAACGGTGCGACATGACGGCGGTATAGGATGCACGCTGTGCCATCGATACAGCCGCAAGCGTTTCCGAGAGCGTACCGATCTGGTTGACCTTGACGAGCAGAGAGTTGGCCAGACCTTTTTCGATGCCCATGGCCAGACGCTTGGGGTTGGTAACGAACAGATCGTCGCCGACCAACTGCACCTTGTTGCCAATCATGTCGGTCACGGCTTTCCAGCCTTCGAAATCGTCTTCAGCCATGCCATCCTCAATCGACTTGATCGGATAGTCTGCGCACAAATCGGCAAGATATTGCGCCATGGTGTGCGGATCGAGCGAGAGGCCTTCGCCGCTGATTTCATATTTGCCGTTTTTGAAGAATTCGGTGGCAGCACAGTCAAGCGCCAGCACAACATCATCGCCTGCCTTGAACCCGGCTTTTTCGATTGATGCCATGATGAAGTCGAGTGCTGCACGGGTTGATGAGAGGTTCGGCGCAAAGCCGCCTTCGTCGCCGACCGCCGTCGCAAGGCCTTTTTCGTGCAGGCCTTTTTTCAACGTATGGAAAATTTCCGATCCCCAGCGCACCGCCTCGGCAAGGCTGTCTGCGCCCACCGGCATGATCATGAATTCCTGGAAGTCGATCGGGTTGTCGGCATGTTCGCCGCCATTGATGATATTCATCATGGGAACAGGCAGAACCTTTGCGTTGACGCCACCGACATAGCGATAGAGCGGCAAGCCGCGCGCATCGGCTGCGGCCTTGGCAACTGCGAGGCTCACACCAAGAATTGCATTGGCACCAAGACGCGATTTGTTTTCGGTTCCGTCGAGGGCGATCATCGCCGCGTCGATATCTTCCTGATCCTCCGCTTCGAAATCAACCAGCAGCGGCTCGATCTCATTGATGACAGCCTCAACCGCATGCTGGACGCCCTTGCCCATATACCGGCTCTTGTCGCCATCGCGCTTCTCAACCGCTTCATGCGCACCGGTCGATGCACCCGAAGGCACTGCTGCCCGACCAAAACTGCCATCTTCGAGAAGGACATCAACTTCGACGGTTGGGTTTCCGCGACTGTCGAGGATTTCGCGGGCGTGGATATTGATGATGGCTGTCATTTCGGGCTCCCGGGAGAATGGTTCGCCGCGCCCTTAATCGCTATTTCCCGCGCTGGCAATCGGCGCGCCTTTCACGCATTACGGAATATGAATGCACTGTCAGGGTTGCAAAAACCATGCTGTCCTAGTTGACTAAAGCACCTGCAATACCAATATACGTCTAAATGATCCTGAAAGGAGGATTGAATGGCAACTCCCAAGAAACCTACTGCGGCGGCCAAGCAGCCTGCTGCCAAACCAAAGGCTGCGGCCAGCAAGACCGCGAAACCAAAGACTGCCGCAGCCAAAACTGCCGTTGCCAAGGCCAAGCCCAGCCCCGGCAAGGTGGAGACGGAGGTTAAAACCAAAATGAAAACCGAATTTGCCAATATGAAGGACAAGGCGACCGATCGCGCACGCGAGGCCGCCGAAAGCGGCAAGGATAAAGCCAGCGAAGCGCTCGAAGGCTTTGGCAAGATTCTGCGCGACAGTGCTGGCCAGATCGACGAAAAGGTCGGCGCCCAATATGGCGATTATGCCCGCAGGGCCGCTGATGCTGTGGACGATTTCGCCGGCAAGGTGGACGCGAAACAGGTTGACGACATTCTTGAAGATACGCGCCAGTTCATTCGCAAAAGCCCGGGCGTTGCTATCGGCGCGGCAGCAGCAATCGGCTTTGTGCTGGCTCGCCTCGTCCGTTCGGGACGCGATTGATTCCGAAACGGCTTCTATAAAGCCGCCTGCCGCATTAAAGGCGGGGGAGTGATGGACAACGACACCTCTCCCGCCGCTGATTCCGAAGCTGCGCCACTTTCACCTGCCGAGCAGGTGCGAACGCTGGTGGCTGATGTGCGTGCGCTGGCGGAAGCTGAAATTGATTATGCCAAGGCCCGCTTGAACTACAGCGGCGGTATCCTCCGCAAAGCCGGAATCTGGGCATTTCTGGCTATCTTTTTCCTGTCCGGGGCGATCGTTGCGCTGATCCTTGGACTCTTGCTTATCTTCAACCATTATCTCGGACCATGGTTGGCAACGGTAATTGTCGTGACAGTCTTTGCGCTGGCTGCATGGGGGGCCGGACTGGTTGCCCGACGCACTGCCAACAATCTCAAATTTGACGATGGTGAAGACCATGACTGATCCTGACCGCGAAGCGATTTTGGAACGCGATCAGGCGCGCAAGGAATTGCGACAGGCGCTTCGATCGGACGTCGAACAGGCCAGACACGATTTGCACCCACGCACGATCTCTACGCGCTGGGCCGCAAGGCAAAAGTCAAGACTGGCCGATGCCGGAATGTCAGCGAAGCAAAATATTGCAAAAAATGCACCGCTTATCGGGATTGTCGCTGCGGCTGGCTTGCTATTTGCCGCACGCAAACCCATTTCGAGCTGGATAGAGCACCTCCGTGATCGGAAGCACAACAAAAAGGGCGATGAGTGATGAGCAAGCTTGGCGACAATCTGAAATCGGCAACCGAAACGGCTCGCGAAAGTATCGCACATGCGGGCGAAAAAGCCCGTGACGCCAGCACGGCCGCCAAACGCTCCGCCACTGCTGCTGCCGAAAAAAGCAAGGCTGTTGCCGCGCGCAGTGTCGAGAGTTCGAAGCAACTGGCGAAGAAGGCTGGCAAAGCCTCCAGCGAAGGTATCGAAAAAAACCCCCTCGCCATCGTCGCTGGCGGTATCGCCATCGGCGCGATCATCGGCATGTTGCTGCCGAAAACGGAGCGTGAGAAGAAAGTCCTCGGCAAGGCTGGCAAAGCCATCAATGAAACCGCCAGGCGTGCCGCAAACGCAGCCAAGGATGCCGGCAAGGCGAAGGTGAGCGAAGTCGGCCTCAGCAGCGATGCGATGCGTGACCAGTTCCGCGATCTGGTCACCAAGGCGAGCGAGGCCGTCAAGGCCGCTGGTCAGGCAGCCGCCAAAGAGGCGCGCAAGCCCGACTAATTGCTACTGGCCTTTCCTTGCCGAACTCGCTAAGGGCGCCGCCAAGCCGTAACGGCACCCTCTCTCAAGCAAGGAAATGGCAATGGCTCAGGCCAAATTGCATCTGGTATTTGGCGGACGCGTAAAAGATCCGCAGACGCTCGATTTTTGCGAACTCGACAAGCTTGATATCGTCGGTATTTTTGCCGACTATAGCGAAGCGGAGGAAGCATGGCGCAGTTCGGCCCAGCGAACGGTCGATGATGCAGAAATGAAATATGTCGTCGTGCACCTGCACAAGTTGCTTGAGCCTGACCAGCAGATCGGTTGACGCTCAGGCGTTGCGATAGCGCCAGTTCAGAAGCGGCCAGGTCAGCGCAAGTCCAGCGACAAATCCCCCAATATGCGCCCATATGGCGATATTGACGCCGATGCCCGGCCCGACAAAGCCCAGCATCAGATTGAACGCTACCCAGGCGACGAGCAGTTGCAGCGCGTGAACCAGCTTTCCCGAAACACGCCCCCAGTCCTTCGGTCGATTGCGAGGAAATAGCTGCATATGGGCGGCAAAGAGCGCTGATATGGCTCCGCTGGCGCCGACCACCGGCATGGGCGACTGCGGGTGCGCAGCAATTTCTGCGATTGCCGCGCCGATTATCCCTGCGCCATAGACGATCGCCATGCTTTTGCTGCCCAGAACACGTTCAAGATTTGCGCCGACCATCAGCAGCATCAGCATGTTGAGCGTCACATGCAATATGCCGCCGTGCAGGAAAGCCGAGCTAAGCGGCGTCAGCCAGACAGGCAGCATATAGCCGACATCCCCGAATACACCGTCACCCAGCGTAAAGCGCGCAGGTATCAAGGCACCGGCCACCGTAACCGGCGCGTAGAGGCCGGGTATCAGCGCAAGCACTGCCAGCGCGATGTTGATCGCAGCTATTGTCTTGGTAACGGGGCCAGCAGCAGAAAGCATTGCCTATTCCTGCCAGAAAGGGACGCTCAAATGAACTCGATCTTCTCGATCAGGTAATATTTGTCGCCTGACGGCACGGTCACTTCGACTTCTTCCTCGACTTGCCGCCCGATCAATGCACGCCCCAGCGGCGAATTGTAGCTGATGCGGCCAACCTTGGCGTCTGCCTCTGCCTCACCGACAACCTGATAGCGCACCGGCTTGTCATCTTCGTCGAGCAAGGTAACGGTTGCCCCGAATACCACCTTGTCGCCCGAAAGCGTCGTCGGATCGATAATCTGCGCGCGGCTGATCTTGTCTTCGATGTCCGAAATCGACGCCTCGACCTGGCCCTGGCGTTCCTTGGCGGCATGATATTCGGCATTTTCCGAAAGGTCGCCATGCGCGCGCGCTTCTTCGATCGCGTCGATGATGGTCGGACGCTCCTCGCGCAACCGCTTGAGATCGGCAGTCAGCTTCTCGAACCCTTCTGCCAGCATCGGCATTTTGTCCATCGTCGCCATGCTACTCGTCATCCTTCAGTCAAAAACTCTCTCGGGGCCGGAGGGCCAGCCCGCAATTTTTCAGCAATATGGGGGGTGCTGTTACCCTCTATGATAGTCCTGAAGCGTGCGAACTTCAAGTTTTCTTGCTTTCAGGGCTTCGATGGCCTGTGCAGCAGCCAGTGATGCGCTGGCTGTTGTGAAATAGCTGACCTTGTTCACCAGCGCCGAACGGCGAATGTCTTCGCTGTCTTTCAGGCTCTGCCAACCCTCGGTTGTGTTGAACACCAGCACGATTTCACCATCGATGATCTTATCGACGATATGCGGGCGTCCCTGCGCCACCTTGTTGACACGTTCCACGTCAATGCCCTGCCCTTGCAGGTAATCCGCGGTGCCTCCCGTGGCGCATGCTGTGAAGCCCATAGCGATGAGCTTGACGACAGCGGGCACGATATGCGGCTTGTCGCTGTCTTTCACCGAAACAAAGAGTTTGCCCGATTGCGGCAAGCTCATCCCCGCGCCCAATTGCGCCTTGGCAAATGCGGTGGCGAAATCCTTGTCGATGCCCATCACTTCGCCCGTCGATTTCATTTCGGGGCTCAACACCGGATCGACGCCGGGGAAACGGTTGAACGGGAAGACAGCTTCCTTGACCGCGATATAATCGACGTCGAGGTTGATTTCGGGCAAGTTCGTCAGCTTCTCCCCAGCCATCACGCGCGCGGCGATCTTGGCGATCGGTGCGCCGATAGCCTTGGCGACAAAGGGCACGGTGCGCGATGCGCGCGGGTTCACCTCGATCAGGTAAACCTTGCCCTCCTTCACTGCAAATTGCGCGTTCATCAGGCCCTTTACCTTCAGGCTGCGCGCCAGCAATTCGGCCTGGCGACGGATTTCGGCGACGATATCGGCAGGCAGACTGTAGGGCGGCAAGGTGCAGGCACTGTCGCCCGAATGGACACCCGCTTCCTCGATATGCTGGAGGATACCCGCCACGACGACATCATCGCCATCGGCCACGCAATCGACGTCAACTTCCACCGCATCGCGCAGATAGCGGTCGATCAGCACAGGGCTGTCGCCTGATACGCGCACGGCGGTTTCGATGTAATTTTCCAGCTGCGCCTGCGTGTCGACAATCTCCATCGCTCGCCCGCCAAGCACATAGCTGGGCCGCATCAGCACCGGATAGCCGATCTTTTCGGCCACCGCGATCGCCTCTTCGCGGCTGCGCGCGATGCCGTTTTCGGGCTGTTTGAGCTTCAGCTTGTTGATCAGCGCGGCAAATCGCTCGCGGTCTTCGGCCAGATCGATGGCATCGGGCGAGGTGCCGAGGATCGGAATTCCGGCATCTTCCAGTGCCTTGGCCAGATTCAGCGGGGTCTGGCCGCCAAACTGCACGATCACGCCCTTCAGCTTGCCATTCTGCTGCTCGACATGCAGGATTTCGAGCACATCCTCTGCGGTCAGCGGCTCGAAATAGAGCCGGTCCGACGTGTCATAGTCGGTCGAAACCGTTTCCGGATTGCAGTTGACCATGATCGTCTCATAGCCCGCCTCTTCGAGCGCAAAGCAGGCGTGGACGCAGCAATAGTCGAACTCGATCCCCTGCCCGATCCGGTTGGGGCCGCCGCCCAGGATCACCACCTTTTCGCGGTTCGAAGGCTGTGCCTCGCATTCAGGCTCGCCAAAGGTGGGGGCCTCATAGGTCGAGTACATGTAGGGCGTTTTTGCCTCAAACTCGGCGGCGCAGGTATCGATCCGCTTGAACACCGGGCGCACGCCCAGCTTGTGGCGCGCTTTGCGCACTTCTGCCTCGGTAATCCCGCCGGTCATTGCGACGATGGCCTCGCGGATCAGGCCCGAGCCGCGCCGGATCGCCGATTCCATGCCCGGACGGACATGTGCGGATTCAAGCGCGAGGAAGGCCAGACGTTTGTCGCTGAAACCCATGGCTTTCAGGCGACGCATCCCCTCGGCATCCTGCGGGATTCCGTTGGTTTTGACTTCCTCTTCCGCCGCGACGATTTCGGCCATGCGTTCAAGGAACCAGGGATCGAATTTCGAATATTGGTGCACTTCGGCAACCGACATGCCCTCACGCAGCGCCTGTGCCGCAACCAGCAACCGGTCCGGCGTCGCACGGGTCAACGCCGCTGCGAGTTCGTCCTTGGGCGCGCCCTTGAGTTCATCGACATAGTTGAAACCCGAAAGCCCGGTTTCCAGGCCTCGCAACGCCTTTTGCATCGATTCGTGGATATTGCGGCCGATCGCCATCACCTCGCCCACCGATTTCATCGCGGTGGACAGCAGTGGCTCCGATCCCTTGAACTTTTCAAAGGCAAAGCGCGGGATTTTGGTGACGACATAGTCGATGGTCGGCTCAAACGACGCGGGTGTCGCGCCGGTAATGTCATTCTCGATCTCGTCGAGCGTGTAACCCACCGCCAGTTTCGCAGCGACCTTGGCAATCGGAAAGCCGGTCGCCTTGGAGGCCAGCGCCGACGAACGCGAGACGCGCGGGTTCATCTCGATCACGATCAGGCGGCCATCCTTCGGATTGACTGCGAACTGTACGTTCGAACCACCTGTTTCAACACCAATTTTGCGCAAGGTCGCGATGCTCGCGTTGCGCATGATCTGATATTCCTTGTCGGTCAGCGTCAGCGCAGGGGCAACGGTGATGCTGTCGCCGGTATGCACGCCCATAGGATCGATATTTTCGATCGAGCAGATGATGATGGCATTGTCCTTTTTATCGCGGACAACCTCCATCTCATATTCTTTCCAACCGAGAAGCGACTCCTCGATCAGCACCTCGGTCGTCGGGCTAGCATCGAGACCGCCGGTGACGATCTGGATGAACTCGTCGCGATTATAGGCAATCCCGCCACCAGTGCCGCCCATGGTGAAGCTGGGGCGGATGATCGCAGGCAGGCCGGTGCGTTCGAGCACGGTCAGCGCCTCTTCGAGTGTATGGGCGATGCCCGAACGGGCTGATTCGAGGCCGATCTTGTCCATCGCATTGCGGAATTTGATGCGGTCCTCGGCTTTGTCGATGGCTTCGGCGGTCGCGCCGATCATCTCGACATCATATTTTGCCAGCGTGCCATTGGCCTCCAGCGCCAGCGCGGTGTTCAGCGCAGTCTGCCCGCCCATGGTGGGCAACACGGCCATTTTCTCGTGCGGATATTTGGCGCGCTCGTTTTCGATGATCCTTGCGACCACTTCCGGCGTGATCGGCTCGACATAGGTGGAGCCATGATCCCCGACCATTTCCGGATCGGTCATAATCGTTGCCGGGTTGGAGTTGACGAGGATGATGCGATAGCCCTCCTCCCGCAAAGCCTTGCAAGCCTGCGTACCCGAATAATCAAATTCGCACGCCTGCCCGATAATGATCGGGCCGGCGCCGATGATGAGGATGGATTGGATGTCAGTGCGTTTGGGCATTAAAACTCTCATAGTCGCTCAATTCGGCGATCTTGATTTGAAATTTGCAGGCTTGGGATTCGGCTGATTTTGGCAACGCAGGATCGCCCAAAATCTTGTTGAGCTCAGAGAAGCTCAGAGCACTTTTATTGGCCTTTTCAAATTTGTAGAGGTTGGTGCCGTCTTTCCACATCATTGTGTCAGCTAGCCGCCAAGAGTGCTTTTCGGCGACCGCAATAACATCCGGGATTTGGGCAGGCATAGCCACAATCCTGAACCACTCTTGCTTGTCCAAAAAAGCATCTACCTCGTCACTTCGCTTGCCGTACCAGCGTTTCAACAAAAAGAGACCAACCCCAACAAGAGCAAAAACTCCTAATCGTTGCAGCCAGTCGAAGGGGGCACTCATCCCATCATCCCCGCGAATTTCTCGAAGAGATAATGGCTGTCCTGCGGGCCGGGGCTCGCTTCGGGGTGATATTGCACGGCAAAGGCGGGCTGGTCGGTGAGTTCGAAACCACAATTGCTGCCGTCGAACAGGCTGGTGTGCGTTGCGCGGGCATTGGCGGGCAGCGTTTCGACGTTGACCGCAAAGCCGTGGTTCATGCTGGTAATTTCGACCGCGCCGTCGGATAGGCGCTTCACTGGATGGTTCGCGCCGCGATGGCCCTGGTGCATCTTCTCGGTCTTTGCGCCCACAGCCAGCGCGAGCATCTGGTGGCCAAGGCAGATGCCGAACAGCGGCTTCTTGGTTTCCAGCCACTGGCGGATCACCGGCACCGCATATTCCCCCGTCGCCGCCGGGTCGCCGGGTCCGTTGGAGAGGAACAGGCCATCGGGCTGGTGCGCCATGATGTCTTCGAAGCTTGCGGTTGCGGGAACGACGGTCACTTCGCAGCCGGTATCGACCAGGTTGCGCAAAATGTTGCGTTTTATGCCATAATCTATGGCGACGACCTTGGGCTTTCTCCCCTCCCGCTTGCGGGAGAGGTCGGGGGTGGGCTGTGTCGAGGGTGAGGACTGCCCACCCCTAGCCCCTCCCGTAAGCGGGAGGGGGGATTTGGCGTACCCCTGCCCCAGCTTCCAAAGCCCTTCATCCCAGCCATAGCTCTGCAGCGTGGTCACATCCTTGGCGAGATCCATCCCCTCCAGCCCCGGCCATGCCTTTGCCTGTGCCAGCAAGGCGGGGATATCGAATGTGCCATTCGCGCTATGCGCAATCACCGCATTGGGCGCGCCTTTCAGACGGATCAGGCGGGTCAGCGCGCGGGTATCGACCCCCGACAGGCCGATACGGCCATTGGCCGCCATCCAGTCACGGAAATGCTGGGTCGCGCGGAAACTGGAGGGGTTGGTAACATCCTGCCGCACGATGGCACCCAGCGCGTGCGGGTTGATCGCCTCGATATCTTCAAGGTTCGTGCCGACATTGCCGATATGCGGGAAGGTGAAGCTGATGATCTGCCCGGCATAGCTGGGGTCGGTCATCACCTCCTGATAGCCGGTCATCGCGGTGTTGAAGCAGACTTCGCCGACTGCGCTGCCTTCGGCACCAAAGCCCCTGCCCCAGATCACCTCTCCACTGGCCAAAACCAATACGCCTGTCGCTCCGGTGGGCGCGCGCGTAGTGGTAGGGTCAGCCATGGTGGCGGTCCTTTTTCAATAGAGTTTCTGGCGATGTCGCTAAGGCACCGCGCCTAGACACCGCCAACCCAACCGTCAATGCCAATACGTCATGCTGGACCTGTTTCAGCATCCATTTTTCCGCCGAAACCAATGTTCGCTGTGGATAGATGGACCCTGAAACAAGTTCAGGGTGACGATATTGCCTGTCTTGGCTATTCATTCGCCCACATTACCAATCCTGAGAGAAACCATGATTCGAGACGATATAAAGGCGGCGCAGGTCGCGGCAATGAAGGCTGGCGAGAAAGACAGGCTGGCGGCAGTGCGGCTGATCCTCGCCAAATTGAAGGATCGCGATATCGAACTGCGCACGGCCACCAATGTGCCGGATGACGACGCAATCGTCGTCGAAGTTCTGCAGAAAATGGTCAAGCAGCGCCGCGAATCGATTGCACTGTACGAACAGGGCGGGCGACAGGAACTGGCCGATGTCGAAAAGGCCGAGCTGGCGGTCATCGAAACCTTCCTGCCCGCGCAGATGAGCGATGAAGAAACCACCGCCGCCATCGAAGCGATCAAGGCCGAACTCGGCGCCAGCAGCGTCAAGGATATGGGCCGGGTGATGGCCACGCTCAAGGAACGCCACGCGGCGAGCCTCGACATGGGCAAGGCCAGCGCACTGGTGAAGGCGGCGTTGAGCTAAGTCCCCCTCCCGCTTGCGGGAGGGGTTAGGGGTGGGCAGTATCAACAGATGGGAAATACTCCGGCCTACAACCGACCGACCGCCAGAGCGCAAAAGCTACGCCACGCCGCGACCGATGCAGAGCGGCTGCTGTGGCAGCAGTTGAGCGGTAAAAAGTTGGATGGTTTCAAGTTCAGCCGCCAAATACCTATTGCTACATTCATTTGTGACTTTGTCTGTCGTATGGAAAAACTCGTTGTCGAACTCGACGGTCAGCATCATGGGGATCAGCTGGCCTATGACGAATTTCGAACCAGACAGTTGGAAATACTGGGATATCGGGTTCTGCGGTTTTCAAATCCGGAGATTTTCCAGAATATGGAGGGAGTGCTAATACAAATCAGGGAGGCACTGCCCACCCCTAACCCCTCCCGCAGGCGGGAGGGGGACAGTTGACCCTCACCCCGCAATGGCTGGATGAACTGCGCGCGCGGACCACGCTTTCCGCGGTGATCGGGCGCAGCATGAAGCTGACCAAGGCGGGGCGCGAGTATAAGGGCTGCTGCCCCTTCCATAACGAGAAGACGCCGAGCTTTTACGTCAACGATGAAAAGGGCTTCTACCACTGCTTCGGCTGCTCCGCGCATGGCGATGCCATTCGCTGGATGACCGATCAGCGCGGCCTGTCCTTCATGGATGCGGTGAAGGAACTGGCCGATGCGGCGGGAATGCAGGTCCCCGCCCCCGATCCGCGCGCTGCGGCCAAAGCCGAGCGGGCGAACACGCTCTATGACGTCATGGCGGCGGCGCAGGAGTGGTTTGTCGCGCAATTCCAGGGACTGGAGGGTGCCGAAGCGCGCACCTATTGCGAGCGGCGCGGGTTGGAGCCCGAGACGGTCAAGGCATTCGGCATCGGCTTTGCCCCTGACAGCCGCGGCAGACTGAAGGAGGCGCTCAAACATTTCGGCGAGGATAAACTCGTCGAGGCAGGCCTGCTGATCGCAGTCGACGACAAAGAGCCCTATGACCGTTTTCGCGGTCGTCTGATGATCCCGATCCGCGATCCGCGCGGGCGGGTGATCGCCTTTGGCGGGCGGATATTGGGCACAGGCGAACCCAAATATCTCAATTCCCCCGACACGCCTTTGTTCGACAAGGGGCGCACGCTCTACAATCTCGACAGGGCGTCCGCTGCCTCGCGCGCTTCGGGGCGGGTGATCGTCGTCGAAGGCTATATGGATGTGATTGCGCTCGCGCAGGCGGGGTTCGGAGAGGCTGTGGCACCGCTCGGCACCGCGCTCACCGAACAGCAGATCGCGATGCTCTGGCGGATGGTCTCCAAGCCCCTCCTTTGCTTCGATGGCGATGCCGCAGGGCAGAAAGCTGCCTTCCGCGCAGCGCAACGTGCCCTTGGAGGGCTGAAACCGGGGCATAGCCTTGAATTCATCACGCTTCCCGAGGGGCAGGATCCCGACGATCTTGTTCGGCGTGCCGGGCCGCGCGCCTTTGCCGAATTGCTCGATGCTTCGGAACCATTGGTCGAGCGGCTATGGAAGACCGAACTGGTAGCCGAAGCTGTCGATACGCCCGAAGATCGCGCCGGTTTCAAGCAGCGCCTTGGCGTCCATGTCGCGAATATCGCCGATGCCGAAATACGGCGGCATTATGCCGATGCTTTCCGCGAACGCTTCGATGCCCTGTTCAGCCGCCCTGCCCAGCCATTTCGTCCGGCGACAGCCAAAGGCAAGCCCTGGAAACCCAACACCCCGCCCCCTGCCTCGCATGAAGCAAAGGCGATCGGGAATCAGGGCACCGACATATTGGTACGGGGCGTTCTCGCGGCATTGCTGCGCGAACCGGCGCAAATTATCCGGCATCAGGAGGCTCTGGCAGGTTTCACTCCCCGCGATCCGGGGCAGGCCCGCCTGCTATCGGCCATGCTCGATTCGGCACTATCGCACCAGGGCAAAGAAACACTTGATAGTGCAGCCCTGCTTACCATATTAAGGGACGATCTGTATAATATGGCACAAGCCTTGTTGCAGGGCGGCGGAACAGCTTTCGGCTTCAACCGTTTATCCGGCGACAAGGAACTGGCTGGGGCACAGGCCTTCAGACAGCTGGACGAAGCAATCCGGCTGATGAAGCAGCGGCCCGAACTGGAAGCAGCACTGCAAAGGGCAACCGAATTGGCGAGCACCGACCTCAACGAAGCCAATTTCGCCGAACAACAGCGGTTGCGACGGGAAAAACAGGAATTTGACATGCGTCTGGCTGCGCTGTTGCAGCGCGAAGACGCCTTGTAAGAACGACGGGGAACCAGGAACTTGGCTACGCAACCTGAAATGGAAGATGGCGATAACGGCGATGCTCCGCTGATCGATCTCAACGACGCCCAGGTAAAGAAGCTGCTCGCCAAGGCGAAACGCCGTGGATATCTGACGATCGACGAGCTCAATTCTGCCGTTCCGCAGGATCAGTTCACGTCCGAGCAGATCGAAGACATCATGTCGGCGATTAACGACATGGGCGTGCAGATCGTCGAGAATGATGAAGCCGGTGAAGATGGCGAAGACCGCGACGACGATGATTCAGAAACCGTCGAGCATATCGGCGAGAATGACCCCCGTTCGCTGACCTCCACGGTCAAGAAGACGGGCACCGGCGACCGCACCGATGATCCGGTGCGCATGTATCTGCGCGAAATGGGCGCGGTCGAGCTGCTCAGCCGCGAGGGCGAAATCGCGATTGCCAAGCGGATCGAGGCTGGCCGGGACACGATGATTCTGGGTCTGTGCGAAAGCCCGATCACCTTCCATGCGATCATCGAATGGTCGAACGCGCTTAACAATGGCGAGATGCAACTGCGCGAAATCCTCGATCTGGATGCGATGCTGTCGAAGGAACCGGCGCCCGAAAACCTCACCGAAGACGGCGAGGACGAGGATGACGGTGAAATCAGCGAAGCCACCGCCGGTCCTTCCTACAAGGAAGAGGAAGATATCGAGGAAGAACAGAGCGCCGACGAGGACGAAGACGATGACATGACCGAACGTCGTGCCCGTCCGGTCGAAGAGGAAGAGGAAGATAACACCCTCAGCCTCGCGCAGATGGAAGAAGCGCTAAAGCCTGCCGCACTGGAGCGTTTTGCAACGATCACCAGCCTGTTCAAGCAATTCTCGAAAATCCAGAATGACCGCATGATTGCGATGGCTTCCAGCGGCGAATTTCCCAAGGCTTCGGAAAACAAATATCAGAAGCTGCGCGAAGACCTGACCGCGGAAGTCGAAAGCGTGCAGTTCCATGCGAACAAGATCGAATATCTGGTTGACCAGCTCTATTCGTTCAACCGCCGCCTGACCGCACTTGGCGGCCAGATGTTGCGCCTTGCCGAACGTCATAAAGTTCCGCGCAAGGATTTCCTCGACCGCTATATGGGCCACGAACTTGATGAGGGATGGCTTGAAAGCGTGTCTGCGCTGGACAAGAAATGGGCCAAGTTCGCCGAAAACGAAGTCGATGCGGTTGAGCGCATCCGTGGCGAAATTGCCGATATCGCCGCCAATACCGGCATGAGCCTCAACGAATTCCGCCGCATCGTGAATATGGTGCAAAAGGGCGAGCGCGAGGCGCGCATCGCGAAGAAGGAAATGGTGGAAGCCAATCTTCGTCTCGTGATCTCGATCGCCAAGAAATACACAAACCGTGGCTTGCAGTTCCTTGACCTGATCCAGGAAGGCAATATCGGCCTGATGAAGGCGGTCGACAAATTCGAATATCGCCGCGGCTACAAGTTCAGCACCTACGCAACCTGGTGGATCCGGCAGGCGATCACCCGCTCTATCGCCGATCAGGCGCGCACTATCCGCATTCCGGTGCACATGATCGAAACGATCAACAAGCTGGTTCGCTGCAGCCGTCAGTTCCTGCACGAACAGGGTCGCGAGCCGACGCCGGAAGAAATGGCAGAGCGGCTTTCGATGCCGCTCGAAAAGGTGCGCAAGGTGATGAAAATCGCCAAGGAACCGATCAGCCTTGAAACGCCGATCGGCGACGAGGAAGACAGCCATTTGGGCGACTTCATTGAAGACAAGAATGCGATCATTCCTGTTGATGCTGCTATTCAGGCAAACCTCAAGGAAACGGTGACCCGCGTCCTTGCCAGTCTCACCCCGCGCGAGGAACGCGTATTGCGCATGCGCTTCGGCATCGGCATGAACACTGACCATACGCTTGAAGAAGTGGGCCAGCAGTTCTCGGTAACCCGCGAACGCATCCGTCAGATCGAAGCCAAGGCTTTGCGGAAGCTGAAGCATCCGTCGCGTTCGCGCAAGATGCGGTCATTCCTCGATCAGTAATCGCAGAAGCGGGCGTAAACTTCCCGTTTAGAATTTGCTGATATTTCCGGCTTGTAGTGCTGCCTGATGGGTCAGCAGCAAGCCGGAGCGCGGAATGGGACTGATAGCCAGTAATCAACTGGATTTCGGGCAGCAATTTGTTGCGGACGTAGCCAAACATGGCTGTGGCCCCATTGTTGCGCCCCTGATCGCTTTTCTGGAACGAAGTGACAATGGAGCGCAGCTGCGCGTTCAGGCCAAAGTGCGTCGCCCTGCGCTAAAGGCCGACATCGCACATTATATGAATGTGTGCTTCGGCCGCCATCCGGGCATCATCGACTTTGCTGGCCAGAAAATTGTTGAACAGGAAGCGCGCGAGTGGCTCGTCAAAGCCATTGACGCATTTGCCCTGGAACGCGTTTTTCTGAACAGGCTTACGGTCGAGGCGGGTCCAATTCATCGCCAGATCGGCCAGGATCGGGTGAATAATCTGATCGAGAGCCAAGGTCGCAGCATGGAAATGCTGGCGACATCGGACCGCAATGGATGCCCTGCCGGCGCGGCAATGGCTTTTGCCCTGGATTGGCAAAATAGTCGACCGCTGCTCGATTATGTGGCGTTGCGGCTTGGCATCGAAGCGCCGGCTTGTTTGCTTCCCGATCGAGAATCCACGGCCATGCTTGCGACGCAACTAGCCCGCAGCGCCGCTGTCCAGCGGGCAATTGCGTTCGGACAGAATCAGATGCTCGCCCAGCAACGCGGCCTTTGGCAGGTGATCGCTGCCCGCCATCAAGCACTGCTCAGCGAATAAACTATCTTATCCCAACAAAGCCTGTTGCATTGCAGCTTGCGGCTGCTTAACGGTTAATCGACTGATTAAACCGGGGAAGAACCATGCGCTTTGACGGCACCCAGAATTACGTAGCGACCGACGACCTTAAAGTGGCAGTGAACGCGGCTGTCAAGCTGCGCAGGCCATTGTTGGTGAAGGGTGAGCCGGGGACCGGTAAAACTGTTCTCGCACAGGAATTAGCCAAGGCGATGGATGCTCCCTTGATCGAATGGAACATCAAATCGACAACCAAGGCCCATCAAGGCCTCTATGAATATGATGCCGTAGCTCGCCTGCGCGACAGCCAGTTGGGCGACGAACGTGTGCACGACATTCGTAACTACATCAAACGCGGCAAGCTTTGGGAGGCCTTCACTTCCGAAAAGCTGCCTGTCTTGTTGATCGACGAAATCGACAAGGCGGATATCGAATTCCCCAACGATCTGTTGCAGGAACTCGATCGCATGGAATTCTATGTCTATGAAACCCACGAAACCGTTGCGGCCAAAGAGCGCCCGATCGTCGTCATCACCTCGAACAATGAAAAGGAACTGCCCGACGCCTTCCTGCGCCGTTGCTTCTTCCACTATATCAAGTTCCCGGATCGCGAGACGATGCAGGCGATCATCGATGTCCACTTCCCCGGCATCCAGAAAATGCTGGTTTCTAAGGCAATGGATATTTTCTACGATATCCGTGAAGTTCCCGGCTTAAAGAAAAAGCCTTCGACCAGCGAATTGCTCGATTGGCTAAAACTGTTGCTACACGAAGATATGCCGCTGGATGTGCTGCAGAACCGCGATCCAACCAAAGCGATACCGCCCCTTCATGGTGCGCTGCTGAAAAACGAGCAGGACGTGATGCTGTTCGAACGGCTGGCGTTCATGGCGCGCCGACAGAGCTGAGCGTCAGTCGCTATAGGCGGCAATATGCTCATACAGCACAGTTAAGGCTTCGCGGTCGGCTTCCCCAATTTCGGGACGCCAGATTTCGAAGAGCAGCACCACGCGCGTTTCGCTTCCTTCGTTCCAGGCTTCATGCTCGATGGAGTCGTCGAAGAGCAGCATCTTGCCCTCTTCCCATATCCGCACCTCATTCCCGACACGCAGGCGGCACCCCGGTGGTGCCAGCAGCGGCAGATGGCAAATCAGCCTTGTGTTAAGGAAGCCGGTATGCGGCACGATGTGCATCCCGGGCTTCAGCATAGAAAACAGTGCCATTGGCGAACGACCGGTAATGTGCGGGATCGGTGCTTCGCGCAAAGCCTGCAATGTATGCGGACAACGATCAGCCTGCCCTGCCACGGGTTCGCCGCCACGGAGTAGATGATAGGCACCCCAGCGTGTATCGCCCACCATCGAATTGCGTTTCACAGGGCGCGTCGGATCAGATTCGACATAGGGCCGAAACGAATCCGCGCCATCCATGATCGCGACCAGCTCCGCCTTTATGGCGTCGGTCCGGGCCTCGAAAGCGGAGACCCAGTCAAACTGTTCGCGTTCGTAAAACTGGATTTGCGGCAATCCCGGAAAATAGAAGCTGACCGGCTGTTGCACGAAAACCTGCTTGCGACCGCTAACGATTTCCAGAGCCTCCGTCATGCGCGGACTGAGGCGACCGGCGGCAAGCCCGGCCTCCTGCATCTTGGCCCTCAGGCTGTCTTCATAATTGGTGCAGATCGAGCCCAGCGATGCCCGGGCACGCGCGAACAGCACCTGCATTGCTGGCGGCAGGGTGGCCCCTCCCGTCTCGGCTTGCAGCGCGGTTGCGTAAAACGCCGTTGCGGCCTTGCTGTCCCCGCCGTGCAACCGGCAATCCGCCTTGTAAATCAATGCTGCGGGATGGCGCGGATCGATGGCAAGTATGCGATCTGCGGCCACCTCTGCTGCGGCATGATTGGCCAGCATCAGCTGCGCCTGAACGACCAGCAGCAGGGGCTCTTGCGGCGTTCCCTGCAATGGCTGCAATGCAGCCAGCGCGGATTTCCCATCGCCGCGACGCAGCGCTTCGCTGGCCTGTTGTTGGAGTTGGGCAGGCTGAATGACTGATTCCGTCATTCCATTGCTATAGCGCGGACGGCAAGCGCCGCAATTGCCTGATTGCGGTTACAGAATATAGGCGATTTCGAGGTCGCCCCAGCGGTGTCCTTTGAACCGCAGCGGAACATAGAGGTTTCGCACCACTGCCAATTCGGTTGACGAAAGCGGTCCGTCAGGCCATGAAATTCTTAATCATCTAATTAATCGGAAGCGCATAATGTTCTTCAATTTTCTCGACGAACTCCGGTCCGCCGGCATACCCGCTTCGCTGAAGGAACATCTTGCGCTGCTCGAAGCGCTGGATGCCGATGTTATCGAACAAAGCCCGGAAGAATTTTATTATCTGTCACGCGCGATTCTGGTGAAGGACGAGGCCCAGCTCGACCGGTTCGATCAGGTATTCAACAAGGTCTTCAAGGGCATATTGTCGGAATATGGTACCGGCACAGCGGAAATTCCCGAAGACTGGCTGAAGGCCGTGGCCGAGAAATTCCTCACCCCCGAGGAGATGGAAAAGATCAAGTCGCTCGGTTCGTGGGACGAGATCATGGAAACGCTGAAAAAGCGGCTTGAGGAACAGCAGAAACGGCACGAAGGCGGCAACAAGTGGATTGGCACAGGCGGAACCTCGCCTTTTGGCAACAACGGCTACAACCCCGAAGGCGTGCGCATCGGCGGAGAATCCAAGCACAAGCGTGCGCTGAAGGTCTGGGAAAAGCGCGAATTCCAGAATCTGGATAACACCAAGGAACTAGGCACCCGCAACATCAAGATCGCGATGCGCCGTCTGCGGAAATTCGCGCGCGAAGGTGCGCAGGACGAACTTGACATAGACGGCACAATTAACGGCACCGCGCGGCAGGGCTGGCTCGATATTCATATGCGGGCCGAACGCCGCAATGCGATCAAGGTATTGCTATTCCTTGACGTCGGCGGCTCGATGGATCCGTTCATCAAGCTGTGCGAAGAACTGTTCAGCGCAGCGACCGCGGAATTCAAGAACCTCGAATTCTACTATTTCCACAATTGCGTGTATGAAGGCGTCTGGAAAGACAATCGCCGCCGCTTTGCCGAGCGCACCCCGTTGTGGGACGTGCTGCACAAATTCCCGCATGACTATAAACTGATCTTTGTCGGCGATGCGGCGATGAGCCCCTATGAAATTTCCCACCCTGGCGGGTCGGTCGAACATTTCAATGAAGAGGCAGGCGCAGTCTGGCTTCAGCGCATGGTCAACACCTATCCGGCGACCGTCTGGCTTAACCCCACGCCGGAAGCGCACTGGAACTATTCGCAGTCTACCAAGATCATCAAGGAACTGGTCAAGGATCGCATGTATCCGCTGACCCTTGAAGGGCTGGACGATGCGATGCGCGAACTGGTCCGCAAGAACGGCTGACGTTACTCAGCCTTTCTGGTCCAGCTCCCTGTTCAGATGAAGGCTGGCCCTCCAGAAGAAAAACGAGGGTATGACCCCGAGTAGAGCTGCGCCATAGAGCACCCAGCGCACGCTTTCATCGCCTGCAACCGGCTTGATGCCATCCGAAAGCATTCCGAAGAATAGCGGCCCTAATCCCAGGCCAACCAGGTTCTGCGCGAATAATAGCACAGCAGAAGCCATTGCGCGGGCGCGCAACGGTACAAGGCCCTGCGCGCAGCTATAGGCGGGGCCGACATACATCGAATTCAGAAATGTCGGGGTTAAAATCAGGATCAGCGCATACCACCAGTTCTGGACCCAATAGGCACTGATGGCGATCGGTATCGCGATCAACATGCCGACAGCAGGCGCTGTCAAAACATGGCGGCGGTTCACTTTGCCATATTTGTCGGCAAACCAGCCCCCGGCCCAGGTTCCGATAATCCCGGCAATGCCTCCGCCGATGCCGAACCAGAATCCGACTTCGCCCGGCGAAAGCTGATGCGTGCGCTGGAAGAAGATGGTCGTCCAGGTCGATTTGCCATAGCTGAGAAACGCCGCCATCGCGCCTCCGATAGCAAGCATGATGAACGCCCTTGAGGCGACGATTTCCTTGAAGGCATCGGCCGTGGAAATGGCATGCTTCGGTTCTGCCGCCTTAAGATGCGAAGACAGGCGCGGATCGCGCAAGACCATGAACACGATAGCGGCGAGCAAGATGCCCGGGACACCCGCCACCAAAAAGGCCGCGCGCCAACCATAGGCGTCGGCAACCATACCGCCAATTACCATGCCGAGCAGCGAACCGATCGGGATGCCGAGCGAATAGAAAGAGATCGCCGAAGCCCGTTTTTCAGGTGGCGCAAGATCTGCGATAAGCGAGTGGGCTGCAGGCGTGCAACCCGCCTCACCCACGCCGACGCCGATCCGCGCAAACAACAGTTGGATGAAATTCTGCGCCATACCGCACAATGCGGTCATCCCGGACCAGATGATCAGCGACACCGATATCAAGCCGACCCGATTGGTCTTTGGTCGGTCGGCAAAACGGGCGATCGGGATGCCCAGAAATGTGTAGAATGCTGCAAAGGCGATGCCTGTCATCAGGCCGATTTGCGTATCGCTCAGCCCCAGATCGCGGCTGATAGGCTCAGCCAGAATGTTGACGATCTGCCGGTCCAGAAAATTGAAGATATAGACAATCAGCAGAACCCAAAGCGTCAAACGCAACGAATTGGGCGATTTCGGCAGTTCAGCTTTTGCTGCTTCCGTCGTCAACATCTCTCTCCTCAATATAGGAGATAGCGTTGCCTCTCCTCTCCCCAACTGTCTTCGTCCGCCTTGGCAAAGACGTCAAGGTCAGACGGCATGGCAGCGGGATCGTCCACCCATTCGCGCAGCAATGGCCCGCCATTGATCACGTCGATGGCCAGCACATCGTTGGTATATTCATATTTGAAGTCGGTTCCCCGCCAGATCTGGTAATCGGGATAAAGGCGGCGGACAGCCTTGAAAGCAACAGCCTGCAACCGCCAGGGCCGGAAATCGGCATGATTGTAGAAACCACCCTCGGCGTGGATATGTACACCATGGCACATCTTTCCGGCATGCTTGTGGAATGTCGGTTCGAACCATATCTCGCGCATCTTGCAGCCGCGCAGCCATTTCGCAGCCATGCGATCCATTTCTGCCATCACCGCACGGGCGTCGATGTCGGGTGCGCCGAAGATTTCCAGCGGGCGTGTGGTCCCCCTGCCCTCGCTCAATGTCGCGCCTTCAAGCATCACGGTGCCGGCATAGGCGCGCGCCATACTGAGATTGGCGGCGTTGGGGCTGGGGTTGATCCAGAGGCGCTCGTCCGATGGCCAGCCATGGCCGGGGGCGTCATCCGGGCGATACCCTTCCATTTCGACGACATGATAATCGACATCGAGACCGAAATGGTCGATGAACCAGTGGCCGAGTTCGCCCAGCGTTAGCCCGTGGCGCATCGGGATCGGGCCTGCGCCGACAAAGCTTTCCCATCCGTCGCGCAGCGTCAGCCCTTCGACCGGACGACCTGCCGGGTTGGGGCGATCCAGAACCCAAACCGTCTTGCCAAGCTTCGCCGCCTCTTCGAGGATGTACAGCAGCGTCGTAATGAAGGTGTAGATGCGGCAGCCCAGATCCTGAAGGTCGACCAAGACCACATCGCATGTCGACATCATTTGCCCGCTCGGGCGCCGCACTTCCCCATACAGGCTGAAAACGGGAATGTTATAGACGGGATCGGTGAAATCGGGCGATTCCACCATATTGTCCTGTTTGTCCCCCTTCAGCCCGTGCTGCGGCCCGAAAGCGGCAGAGATGTTCAGGTCGCCAGTCGCGATCAATGCGTCGAGCGAATGTTCCAAACTGGCGGTCACCGAAGCGGGATGCGCGACAAGCGCCACCCTTTTGCCTGCAAGTTCGCGACGCAGGTCGGGTTCGGAAAGCAGGCGGTCGATACCGAATTTGATCATGGCTCGGCTCGTGCCGGAAGATGCAGCGTAAAGCAATCGGGATGGTGAAAATCAGGCGCACCTGCCGGATGCGCAAGTGACCAGCAGGATTTGGTGCCATCCAGTTCCTCAATCACCGCCGTGATTGCCAACAACAGACTCTTGCCCGTAAATTCCTGCGGCAACCCAAAAACCGCCTCCAGCGCAAAGTGGGATTGGCTGGCATCATTCCCAAGTTCCGGCGCAATCGGCATCGGCAATTCCGCCATCGCTTCACGGTAGCCTGAAAAACGATACGCCGCCCATTCGCTGGAAGGGGCAAAGTTGAATTCGAGATAGCCGGGATTGCCAGCTTCCATAACAAAGGCTTCGAAGCAGGTCGTTTGCCATAGACCATCACGTCGCCCGGCCTCGCGTGGCGATCCCAGTTCCAGTTCATCCACCGGCGCATCTACATGGTAACGGACCCAGATCCGACCATTGTCCTGCCGCTCCACCTCGGCGGTAAGCCCTTCAACCAACCTGGCCGTAGTATCCGGGTGACATTTCATAGAATGCTTGGCCAAGCGCGATACTCCATGCTAGGCGGCCCCGAATTCCAGTCAGAGACCGATATGAGCCAGTATAAATCCGATCTCCTGCGCCTACTCGATAGTCGCGGCTATATCCACCAGCTTACCGACGCAGAAGGGCTGGACGCGCTTGCTGCGAAGCAGATTGTGCCTGCCTATATCGGTTTCGACGCCACTGCGCCTTCATTGCATGTCGGCTCGCTCGTGCAGATCATGATGCTGCGTCGCCTGCAGCAGGCGGGACACAAGCCTGTCGTGTTGATGGGCGGCGGCACGACGCGCATCGGCGACCCCACAGGGCGCGACGAGAGCCGCAAGATGCTGAGCGACGAGACGATTGAGGCGAACATCGCGTCGATCAAGACGATCTTTGCCCGCTTTCTGAAGTTCGGTGATGGCCCGACCGATGCAATCATGGTCAACAACCACGATTGGCTGGGCAAGCTGGGCTATATCGAAATGTTGCAAAAGGTTGGCACGCATTTCACCGTCAACCGGATGCTTTCATTCGATTCGGTAAAGTTGCGGCTGGAACGGGAACAGCCGATGACCTTCCTCGAATTCAACTACATGATCCTGCAGGGCTATGATTTCCGCTATCTGGCGCAGGAAATGGGCGTGCGCCTGCAAATGGGCGGATCGGACCAGTGGGGCAATATCGTCAACGGCGTCGAATTGTCGCGCCGTATGGATGCGCTTGAAGTCTATGGCCTCACCACACCGCTTTTGACCACCGCCGACGGCGGCAAGATGGGCAAGACGGCCAAGGGTGCGGTCTGGCTGAATGGTGATCAGTTGCCTGCCTATGATTATTGGCAGTTCTGGCGCAACACGCAGGATGCCGATGTTGGCCGTTTCCTCCGCTTGTTCACCGACATCGGTCTGGAAGAGATCGTCCGACTGGAGGCGCTTGAAGGCTCCGGGATCAACGAGGCCAAAAAAGTGTTGGCCGATGCGGCCACCACAATGGCGCATGGCGCGGAGGCCGCTGCCGCCGCCGCAGAAACGGCGCGGAAGACCTTTGAAGAAGGATCGGCGGGCGACGCCCTGCCAACAATTTCGGTTACCGAATCGTCAATTTCCTTGATCGATGCGATGGTTGGGTTGGGGCTTGCTTCATCGAAAAAGGAAGCGCGCAGGCTGATCGCCGGCGGTGCTGCCCGCATCAATGGCGAGGCTGCGGCCAATGAAAATGCCATAATATCAAAGGCACACGAATCATTGCGCATTTCAGCCGGGAAGAAAAAGCACGGATTGGTCGAATTTCGATAATCCGGTAAAATTTTATCCGACGGGATTTTACCATTTTTTCGTAAAAGCATGTCACAACGGCCCTGCGACCCTCGTCGAAACAGGACAGTTTGAACATGGCACAACCGGCTATTGATGAGAATTTTGATTTGCGCCGAGCGGCCCGGCATCGGGCCAGCTATGATGTGCTTGCGGACAGCAAAAAGCACGGCGAGCAAAAATTGCACATCGCCAATATTTCGGCGCATGGCTTCATGATCGATAACAACACGGTGTTCGATCATGGCGACCGCATCGAGATGCGCCTGCCCGTTGTCGGCAGGATCGAAGCCCATCTGATCTGGTCAGTCGATGGTCGCGCAGGTTTTCAGTTCGAACGCGTTGTCCGCTTGCCGGATTTCATGGCGCTTATTGACGTTGTAGGTTCCAAAAACCGCTAACCGCCTCTCAGCGTTGCCAGTCCGGCATCTCTTTCAAAAAGATATAGCGCGACACGGGCCGCCATACCGCGCGCTCCGTCAAGCCCACCGTCGCGGTCGATCAGCAAACGGGCATCGGCCGATGCCGCTCCTATCAATTCGCGCACCTGTTCATCCGTGGCAACCCGGAACGGACTTTCGCCTGATTGCCGAGTTCCGAGCAATTCCCCTGCTCCGCGCAGTTTCAAATCCTCTTCGGCAATGCGAAATCCGTCATTGGTTTCGCGCATCAAAGCCAAGCGCGTCCGGGCTGTTTCGCTGACCTGCGCGGACCGCACGAGAATACAGGAGGACTTCTCGCTTCCACGGCCCACACGCCCACGTAACTGGTGCAATTGCGCCAATCCAAAGCGATCTGCGGCTTCGACAATCATCAAGCTGGCGTTGGGCACATCGACGCCCACTTCGATCACAGTGGTCGCCACAAGCAGGCGCGTCTTGCCAGCGGCAAAGCCTTCCATCACCGAGTCTTTTTCCTGCCCCTTCATCCGGCCATGGACCAGCGCCACCTGATCGCCGAAGCGCAGCCTTAACATTTCCGCCCGCTGCTCGGCAGCCGCAAGCTCGCTGTGTTCGCTTTCCTCAACCAGCGGGCAAACCCAAAAGGCTTGCTTGCCGCTGTCCAGATGCCGGGCCACGCCGTCGATCAGCTCCGGCAGCCGTTCCTCCGATATAACCCGCGTTTCTACCGGCGTTCGCCCCGGAGGCATTTCATCGAGCGCCGACACATCCATCTCGCCATAGCAGGCAAGCGCCAGGCTGCGCGGGATCGGGGTTGCTGTCATCACCAGAAGGTGCGGAACGCCCTGCCCCTTGCGCGATAACATCAGCCGCTGGCTGACGCCAAAGCGGTGCTGTTCGTCAATCACAGCCAGAGCCAGCGCCTTGTAAGCAACCGCCTCCTGGAAAATCGCATGGGTGCCGACAAGGATATCAATCGAACCATCTGCGAGACCCATCAATATCGATTCACGAACTCGACCCTTCTCGCGCCCGGTCAGGATTGCGACATTTACCGGAAGCCCCGCCAGCGAAGCTTGCAAGCTTGCAAGATGTTGCCGCGCCAATATTTCGGTGGGGGCCAGCATTGCACCCTGCTTTCCCGCTTCCACTGCCCGCAGCAAGGCGTGCAAGGCCACCATCGTCTTCCCGGAGCCGACGTCTCCCTGCAAAAGGCGAAGCATTGGCCGGGACTGAGCCAGATCGCCCTCAATTTCGCTTATTACCCGTTGTTGTGCGCCTGTCAGGGCGAAAGGCAGCCGCAATCGGGATGTCAGTTTGCCGTCCCCACTTATCTGGGGGCCCCTGCGCCGGTCGAGCGAGGCACGGACGAGCCGCATCGCCAACTGATTGGCAAACAGTTCATCATAAGCGAGCCTGTCGCGCGCGCTTTGGTCATCCTTGTGATGAACCGTCGAAATCGACTGCCCCCAGCTCAGCCATTTGCGCTCGGCCAGCAACGATGGCTCGATCCATTCCGAGAGCGTTGGAAGCCGGTCCAGCCCTTGCATTACCAGCGCGTGCAGCCGGTTGCTGGTGATCCCTTCAGACAGCGGGTAGACGGGTTCAACCAGCGCCACCGGTTTTCCACCGCCAGTCGGTGCGATATGGTCTGGATGGACAATCTGCAACTCGTCACCATAGCGTTCCAGCTTGCCCGAAACCACGCGCGTCTCGCCGACAGGCAACTGCTTCCTGGCCCAGGAACCGGTGCGCCCAAAGAATGTCAACGTCAGATAATTGCCTTCGGCGTCGACGCCATGAATACGCAGCGGGCTGCGCGCGCTACCGCCGGATCGGTGGCTGGCGATGACAAGCGTGACAATGATATTCTGCCCGACATCGGCTTCATCGACAACCTTCACTGCCTTGCGATAGGTCCAGCCAGTCGGAAAATGATAGAGCAGATCCTTGACTCGCTTCAAACCAAGCCGGTCGAGCGGGCGCGCAATCCCCGGCCCAACGCCTTTCAGCGTTTCGACTTCAGCAAATAACGGATTGAGAATGTCGGGCCGCATGACTAGGGGCACTTATAGAGGCGCTGCGCCATCATTCCACTATCTTCGAGAGCATCATGGACAGGGAAACCTATCTTCGCAAACTGCACTACCGTGCCCATCACCGCGGCACGCGCGAAGCCGATGCCATCGTCGGCGGCTTTTTCGATCATTATCATAGCCGTTGGAGCGATTCCGATTTTGCCTGGTTCGAAGCACTGCTCGAAGAACAGGATGTCGACATAATGGGCTGGGCCATGGGATCGATCGACGTGCCTGCAGACTGGCAGGGCCCGATGATGCGCCTTCTGGTGCGCCTCGACTATATCGATCTTCCCGTCGGCCTGGGCCGGACTGACTAGATCAATGACCGATCTGCAACGCATCTTGCGGGCTGAACGCGCGCTGACGCTTGCGTCGGTGCCGACGGGCTTTGCTCCATTGTTGCTTGCTGATCTGGCGCGAGGCGCAAAGGGTCTGACGCTCTACATCGCCCCCGATGAAGCGGCGATGCGATCCCTGGCCGATACCATTCCATTTTTTGCGCCAGAACTTGAGATATTGCAGTTTCCGGCCTGGGATTGCCTGCCCTACGATCGCGCCTCACCGTCCACCGTCATCACCAGCCAGCGCATGGCGGCACTCGCCGCGCTGCAACAGCCCGGCAAATCAAAGCGCATCCTGCTCACCACGATCGGCGCGCTTATCCAGCGCGTGATAACACCTTTCCGCGTTCGCCAGACGGGAGCGATCCTTGCCTCAGGAGTATCAATCAGCCGCGAACGGTTGGCCAGCCTGTTGCAAGCCAACGGCTATTTTCGCGTCGATACCGTCGCCGAGCCCGGCGAATTTGCGTTACGCGGCAGCCTTGTCGACCTGATTCCGGCGGGCAGCGAAGATGGGCTAAGGCTCGATTTCTTCGGCGACGAAATTGAGACTATTCGCGCATTCTCCCCGCAAGACCAGCGCAGCACGGGCACCGTGGCGCGCTTCGAGCTGTTGCCTGCTGTCGAAACGCTGATGGATGAAGATGCCGTGCGCCGGTTCCGCACCCAGTATCGCGACCTGTTCGGCGCGACGGCAACCGGCGATCCGCTCTATCAGGCCGTTTCTGAAGGCCGCCGTCTCGCCGGAATGGATCACTGGCTGCCGCTGTTCGAGGAGCGTTTGGTTACCCTGCTCGATCATCTTGGCAAGGATATTTTGGTTCTGCGCGATCAGGCCAGCCTCGCTGCTGGCGAAGCGCGGTTCGAGGCGATTGCCGACTATCATGCCAATCGCGAAAAGGCGCAGTCGGCCAGTCCGGGAAGCTACCGCCCGCTGTCACCTGAAAAACTCTATCTCGGCGCGTCAGAGCTGCAGGCGTTGATTGATGGCCAGCAGTGCCACCTGATCACCCCCTTCGCCGCGCCAGATTCTGATGGCACCATCGATTTCGGCGTTTCTGCGGGCCGCGATTTCGCGCCCGAGCGGGCACGCAAGGACAATGTCTATGACGCAGTCTCGGCCTATCTGAAGGAATGCCTTCGCGCCGGGCAAAAGCCGATTATTGCAAGCTATTCGATTGGCGCCCGTGAGCGTCTGAAGGGTCTGCTTTCAGATCATGGTGCGCCACGGCTTGCCGAGGCTGATAGCTGGCAGGCCGCGCTGGGAATGGCAGCGGGCAAGTCCGCAGCGATGGTTGTATTGCCCATCGATCATGGCTTCGCTTCACCCGAAGTCGCCTTGCTGTCGGAACAGGACATATTGGGCGACCGCCTTGTCCGCCGCCGCAAGAACCGGAAAAGCGCCGACGCTTTTCTCGCCGAAATGGCCGCGCTTTCGCCCGGCGACCTCATCGTGCATGTCGAACATGGTATCGGGCGTTATGAAGGTCTGGCCTCCATTCCGGTCGGCCAGAGCCCGCACGATTGCGTCGCGCTGGTCTATGCAGGCGGCGACCGGCTCTACGTGCCTGTCGAGAATATCGACGTCCTTACGCGATATGGCAATTCGGATGGCTCGGTCGCGCTCGACAAACTGGGTGGCGAGGCGTGGCAGCGCCGCAAGGCAAAGCTCAGGGAACGCATAACCGCGATCGCGCATGAACTGATCCGGACGGCTGCGGAACGCGCGCTGCGCCCCGGCGCGGCAATGGAGGTTGAGGATGCGGGTTATGCCGCCTTTGTCGACCGTTTCCCTTATGCCGAAACCGACGATCAGGAACGGGTGATCGCCGAAGTTCTCGAAGATCTTGCCAGCGGCAGGCCGATGGACCGGCTGGTCTGCGGCGATGTCGGCTTCGGCAAGACCGAGGTTGCCATGCGCGCGGCCTTTGCCGCCGCAATGGCGGGATATCAGGTGGCAGTCATCGCGCCGACCACGCTTCTCGCCCGCCAGCATTATACAAATTTTGTCGAACGATTTGCCGACACCCCGCTGAAAATAGACCGTTTGTCGCGGCTGGTGCCCACGGCCGAAGCCACCAAGACCCGCGAAGGGCTGACCGACGGTTCGGTCGATATCGTCATCGGCACACATGCCGTGCTGGCAAAGACGGTCAAATTCCGCAAGCTTGGCCTCGTCATTGTGGATGAAGAACAGCGCTTTGGCGTCAATCACAAGGAGCAGTTGAAAGCGCTCAAATCCGACGTCCACATGCTGACGCTGACGGCAACCCCGATACCCCGCACGTTGCAGATGGCGATGTCCGGATTGCGCGAACTGTCCGTCATCCAGACCCCTCCGGTCGACCGGCTTGCTGTGCGAACTTATGTGATGCCGTGGGATGAAGTGGTGATGCGCGAGGCGTTGCTGCGTGAGCATTATCGCGGCGGGCAGAGCTTCTTCGTCGTCCCGCGCATCTCCGATCTTGCAGAAATCGAGGAATATCTGCGTGATCATGTGCCGGAGGTGAAGTTTGTCACCGCGCATGGCCAGATGGCGGCAGGCGAAATCGAAGAGCGGATGACGGCGTTCTACGACAAGCGCTACGATGTGCTGCTCTCGACCACGATCATCGAAAGCGGCCTCGATATCCCGAGTGCAAACACCTTGATCGTGCATCGCGCCGATCGCTTTGGACTTGCGCAGCTTTACCAGTTGCGCGGGCGCGTAGGGCGGTCGAAACTGCGCGCTTATGCCTATCTGACCCAGCCTGCCGACCGCATCCTCAGCGAAACGGCGGAGAAGCGCCTGAAGGTATTGAGCGATCTCGACAGCCTCGGCGCAGGCTTCCAGCTTGCCAGCCACGACCTCGACATTCGCGGAGCGGGCAACCTTGTCGGCGATGAGCAATCGGGCCATATCAAGGAAGTCGGGTTCGAACTCTACCAGTCGATGCTCGAGGATGCGATTGTCGCTGTCCGCGCCGAGGCACAAGGGCTCGCCAAGCCGCGCGACAGTTTCAGCCCGCAAATCACCATCGATGCGCCGATCCTGATCCCTGACGATTATGTCCCCGACCTTTCGGTGCGCATGGCCCTGTACCGGCGACTCAACGATCTTGACGGCGCGCTGGAAATCGAAGGGCTGGCGGCGGAGATTGCCGATCGTTTCGGGCCTATCCCCGAACCGACGCAAAACCTGCTAAGGCTTATCGAGATCAAGCAGAACGCGCTGGTCGCGCAGGTTGCCAAGATAGAGGTTGGCGCGCGCGGGGCTCTGGTCAGTTTCCACGAAGACCGCCCACCCAACATTCCGGGCCTGCTGGCTTATGTGGAACGGCTGGGCGTTTCGGCAAAGCTGCGGCCAGACAGCAAGCTGGTCATCACCCGCAACTGGCCCGATCCGGCCAGCAAGCTCTACGGATGCTTGCAATTGTCGAAAGGCTTGGCCGGGCTGGCGCGCAAAGCCGCCTGATCAGCGCTGAGACGCCGCGAAATTTTGGAAATCGTCCGCCGAAAGCGGCGGCGATCGCAAATAGCCCTGAAAATAATCGCACCCTTCGGCACGCAGCATTTGCAGTTCATCCGCGCGCTCGACGCCTTCGGCAATGATGCGCAAACCTAACGCTTTTCCAAGCGCTATGATCGCGCGCAGCACGATCAGGTCACGCATGCTGCCGCCGATATCTGCTGTCATGCCCTTGTCGATCTTCAGATAGTCAAGCGGCAGGCTCTTCAAATAGGCGAGGCTTGAATAGCCGGTCCCGAAATCGTCAATCGCAATCCGCACGCCCTTGCTGCGCAACATTTCGAGCTGCGACAGCGCCAGATCAAAATCGCGAACGATGCTTTCTTCGGTAAGTTCAACGGTCAACCGATCGAACGGAAATTCTGCTTCCTCGAGAATTGCGAGAAGGCGCACCGCATGATCGTCCGCCAGCTCTTCAGCACCCAGATTGAGCGAGAGATGCAGTGGCTCTGCCGCCTGCGGCCACTTCACGGCATATGCGACGGCCTGCTTCTGAATGACGAAGGAAAGCTCTTCGCGCAGATCGCACCGGTCGGCAGCAGCGAACAGTTCATCGGCGCCGATTTCTCCGAAGTCCGGGTGCGACCAGCGCGCCAAGGCCTCTGCGCCCACCAATCCGCCCGATACAACCTCGAATTGCGGCTGGAAGTGGATTGCAATTTCCTTCTTTGCCAGCGCTTGCCGCAACCCTTTGTCGAGTTGCGCATTTCTGGCCGCATCGCGATCTCGCAGACTGTCAGCAAAACGGTATTTGCGTCCCTTGCGCGAATATGCGGCAGCAAGTGCAGCCGATGCCGATGCCAGAATTTCAGCGCCCGACTGGCCAACCTCTGACTGGGCGATGCCGACGCGCGGGCTGATGTGCAATTCGCCGTCAAGATGTTGCAACGGAGCGCCGAGCAGGCCAAGCAGTTTGCGTGCTTCCTGTTCCAGTTCGCTGGCAGTCGCCGCAGTCTCGGCGATAATCAAAAACTCCCTGCCCGGTAGCCGCGCCGCCATGATCACGCCGGGAAACGAAGGCGCACAAGCCGCAATCCTGCTTCCGATTTCGGCGATTACAGCATTCCCCGTTTCGCGACCGTGCAGGTCATTTACCTGCTTGAGATCGCGAATGCCGACCAGAAACAGTACAAGTTTGCGCGTGACCGACGCCTCGAACGCGGACAGCCAAAGCTGCGCGTCGCGCGCGGGAGCAATCTTCATCGTTCTAATGGCCTGAACCGCGTTCATTCTGCGTGAATATCCCAAAAGCCTTTCCTAACCGTTGCCAGCGTCGCACAAGAGCTATAGGCCGGATAGCATCATGCAGGACAGCTACGGCCGCAAGATCGATTACCTTCGCATATCGGTGACAGACCGGTGCAATTTCCGTTGCACCTACTGCATGCCGCAGCATCAGAGGTTTTTGCCGCGCAGTGACTTGCTCGACTACACTGAAATCGCCCTGATTTCCCGCCGTTTCATCAAGCATGGCATCCGCAAGATCAGGCTTACCGGCGGCGAGCCGCTGGTTCGTCGCGACGTAGACGTGCTGATCCGGGAACTTGGACGCCATGTACAAGACGGGCAGCTTGATGAACTGACACTGACAACCAATGGCAGCCGCCTTGCCGAATATGCGCCGACGCTTCGCCAATCGGGCGTTTCGAGGATCAATGTCAGCCTCGACAGCCTGAAACCCGCAAAATTCCGTGAAATTACCCGTGGCGGAGAATTGCCGCAGATATTGGCCGGTATCGATGCGGCTCGCGCGGAAGCGATTGCTATCCGGATCAACATGGTCGCGCTGAAAGGCATCAACGATGACGAGATCGGCGCGATGGCAGATTATTGCGCGCAACATGGGCATGACCTCGCGCTCATTGAAACCATGCCGCTGGGCGAAGGTGTCGCCGGACGAACGGAGCATTTCATCGCACTCGACCAGTTCATCGAACCTTTGAGGGCGCGCAATCGCATCATCGCTTCGGAACACCGCACAGCGGGGCCGGCGCGCTATTATCAGGTCGACCCGCTTGGGCTACGACTGGGCCTTATCACGCCGATGACGCATAATTTTTGCGGAGACTGCAACCGGCTGCGACTGGGCAGCGACGGCAAGGTGCATATGTGCCTCGGTTCGAACTTCCATGTCGACTTTCGCGACGCGATTCGCAATGGCGGGGCCGATGCCGTCGATAGGCTGCTGCAAAAAGCGTTGCGGCTGAAACCCGAACGCCATGATTTCGAACGCCAATTGGAGAACCGAAGCTTGCGCCTTCATCGACATATGAATGCGACTGGCGGATGAGTCGTTTTCCGCGCTTGGCCCTCCTTGCATCGCCCGGTGAGCAGGCACGCGAAGCAGAAAAACGGCTGCGTGAACGGCATGACTTCGTACCGCTTGAGGACGCCGATGCCGTAATCGCCCTGGGGGGCGACGGCTTCCTGCTGCAATTGCTGCACCGACTGCTGGAGCAGCGACGCGACCTTCCCGCTTATGGCATGAATCTGGGCACCATCGGCTTTCTGATGAACAATTGGCATCCCGATGATTTGCTCCACCGGCTTGAACGCGCGAAGAGCATCACCGTTACCCCCTTGATGGCGACGATCGAGGCGACGTCCGGACAGCGCTTTACCCTGCCCGCAATCAACGAAGTCTCGCTGCTGCGCGAAACACGACAAGCGGCGAAACTGCAGATCGACGTCAATGACCGCACCGTCCTGGACGAACTGATCTGCGATGGCGTCCTTGTAGCTACACCGGTGGGTTCAACCGCCTACAACCTGTCCGCAAATGGCCCCATTCTGCCGCTCGATAGCTCGCTGCTGGCGCTGACTCCCATCAGTCCGTTCCGCCCGCGGCGCTGGAAGGGGGCAATCCTGCCCGACAGATATGTGGTAAAGCTCACCATATTGGAGAGCGGCAAACGCCCCGTCAGCGCGGTTGCCGACCAGCGCGAAATTCGCGACATATCGTCGGTGGAAGTGGCGCTTGACCGCAATCGCTCGCTGACATTGCTGTTCGATCCCGAACATGCGCTCGATGATCGCATCGCAATGGAACAATTTATTACCTGACCCACTTGCTTTTTGTTTCAGGCCAAGCCATAGGCGCGCCTGCCCGATGTCATCGGGCTGCTCCCCGGTAGCTCAGCGGTAGAGCAATCGGCTGTTAACCGATTGGTCGGCGGTTCGAATCCGTCCCGGGGAGCCAGATTTTTTCCGAAAAATCAGCGCGCCTGCAACAGCAGACGGATTCCGGCAAAGGCCGAGATTCGTTGCGCCTTGGCCTGGCTGATCAGATGCCGCAGCGGCGCCATGAATATGCCGCCAAAAATCCCTGCCAGCGGCACTGACGACAGAAGCGAATCGCTCCGCTACGATATTACGGCAAAGTGAAGTCGCCGGAATCAGCGTGGCTCGATTCCGGTCAGGGTTAGAAGCGCCGTGTAGATCTGCCTTCCGGTAACCTACACAGACGCATAAACAAGCGCGATATGACCCAACTGAAAGGTCTATACCGCGCTCATCTGACAGCCCTCAATAAGCCCCGTGGCAATGCTTGTATTTCTGCCCGGAACCGCAGGGGCACGGATCATTGCGGCGCAGGTTGGGATTGCCGGCAAAGGGATCGCCTTCTGCCGGGTTGTGCGGCACCTGCCGCGCCGGAATCGAAGCCTTGATGAGGCCCAGATCAGCACCGTCGACATCGTCGCTGTCATCGTCTCCCGTCAGCGGATCGAAATGGGTCGTCAGGAAATCGGGCAGTTCGGGAAGCTCGCCCTCGGCAAATTGCGGTTCGACACGGAAGTCGTTGGTCAGCACCGTCTTGACGATATCCTCACGGATGGCGGACAGCATCCGTTCGAACAGGCCAAAGCTTTCCTGCTTATATTCGTTGATCGGGTTCTTCTGCGCATAGGCGCGCAGATAAATCACCTGACGCAAGGCATCGAGCGTAGCCAGATGCTCCTTCCAGTGATGGTCCAGATTCTGGAGCAGGATCTGCTTTTCGATCTGGCGGAACAAGGCCGGGTCGATTGCGCCGCGTTTGCCGGCGAGCTTTTCCTCCGCAGCCTCTGCTATGCGCGCCTCGACCGTTTCGGGCTCAATCGCCTCTTCGGTCAACCAGCTATCGATATCGGGTTGCAGGCCAAGCACTTCGCCGACCTGCTTTTTAAGGCCGTCGACATCCCATTGCTCGGGATAGGTTTCGGGCGGGCAGTTCTCTCCGACAATCGCATTGACGGTTTCGTGCAGCATGTCGTCGAGAACGTCGTCGACCGCTTCGGCATCCATGATGTCGCTGCGCTGCTCGTAGATCACCTTGCGCTGGTCGTTCATGACATTGTCATACTCCACCAGCTGCTTGCGCACGTCATAGTTGCGTGCCTCAACCTTGTGCTGGGCGGTTTCGATCGCCTTTGAAAGCCATTTGCCGCCGATTGCCTCACCATCCTCCAGGCTGCTGTTCATCATGCGGGCGAACAGCGTTTCCGAGCCAAATATGCGCAACAGATCGTCTTCGAGGCAAAGGTAGAAGCGTGACAGGCCCGGATCGCCCTGACGACCCGAACGGCCGCGCAGCTGATTGTCGATACGGCGGCTTTCGTGGCGTTCAGTCGCGAGAACGAAAAGCCCCCCGGCTTCCAAAACCCTGGCTTTTTCCGCCTCAATCTCTGCAGCGATGCGCGAAATGGCGGCATCACGGTCTGCCCCTTCGGGCATGTCTCTCAATTCGTCCTCGGTGCGAAACTCAAGGTTGCCGCCCAATTTGATGTCCGTGCCACGACCGGCCATGTTGGTGGCAATCGTCACCGCACCCAGGCGACCTGCCTGAGCAACGATATGCGCCTCCTGTTCGTGGAAGCGGGCGTTGAGGACGGCGTGCTGCACACCTTCCTTGTTCAGATATTCGGAAAGCAGTTCCGATTTCTCGATCGAAACCGTGCCGACCAGCACCGGCTGCCCGCGATCATGCGCTTCCTTGATCGTTTTGGCGATTGCGGCAAATTTGTCTGCCGTGTTCTTGTAGAATTCGTCATTCTCGTCGATGCGCTGCACGGGCACATTGGTGGGGATTTCAACGACATTGAGTTTGTAGATGTCGTAAAATTCCTGCGCCTCGGTTGCGGCGGTGCCGGTCATCCCCGAAATCTTCGGGTACATGCGGAAATAATTCTGGAAAGTGATCGTCGCCAGCGTCTGGTTTTCAGGCTTAATCGCGACACCTTCCTTGGCTTCAACTGCCTGATGCAGGCCATTCGACCAACGGCGGCCATCCATCATGCGACCGGTAAATTCGTCGATGATGATCACTTCGTCATTCTTGACGATATAGTCGGTATCGCGCTTGAACATCGTGTTGGCTTTGAGGGCCTGATCAAGATGGTGCACGACCTGCGTATTCTCGGCATCGTACAGATTGGTTCCGACAATCAAACCGGCGGCCTCAAGCAAGCGCTCCGCCTTTTCGGTGCCCTCTTCGGTCAGGATGACGCTGCGTGCCTTTTCATCCTTTTCATAATCGCCGTCGTCGAGTTGAAGGACGATTTCATGCACGGCCTTGTACATTTCCGACTTGTCGTCGGTCGGACCCGAAATGATCAGCGGCGTGCGCGCTTCATCGATCAGGATCGAGTCCACTTCATCGACGATGGCAAAGTTGAACGGGCGCTGCACCATCTGCGCGCGCTCATGCTTCATATTGTCGCGCAGATAGTCAAAGCCAAGTTCGTTGTTCGTCGCGTAGGTGATATCGCAATTATAGGCGGTGCGACGTTCATTTTCGGATAGGTTCGGGACGATGACGCCAGTCGACAAGCCCAGGAAGCCGTAAATCTGGCCCATCCATTCGGCGTCGCGCTTGGCCAGATAATCGTTGACCGTCACCACATGCACACCCTTGCCTTCAATGGCATTGAGGTAGGTCGCAAGCGTGGCCACAAGGGTCTTGCCTTCACCCGTGCGCATTTCGGCAATTTCACCGCGATGCAGCACGATACCGCCGACCATCTGCACATCAAAATGGCGCATGCCGGTGACGCGTTTTGAAGCCTCACGTACCGTGGCAAAAGCCTCAGGCAGGATGTCATCGAGCGCTTCACCGGCTTCGAGCCGTTCGCGGAACCGCTCGGTCTGGGCTTTCAACTCTTCGTCGGAAAGCGCAGCCATCTGGTCTTCGAGCGCATTGATTTTGGTGACGATTTTCATCGTCTTTTTGACATAACGGTCGTTCGACGAACCGAAAATGGACTTGGCTATGGTGCCGAGCATGAGCAAACCTTTGATGACTATTTAGGGATTTTGCCTGCAAAGCGCAGGCGTGCAAAATGGAAGCAGCGCAGAAAATGCGCTGGTAGGGTGCTATTCGTGCGCGCGCTCTGCGCGGGAAACCGGCGTGGCTTCGACAGGACTTTCAGCGGAGGCAACAAAGTCAGTAGCATCGCTGCGCCGGGTAACAGCCTCCAGCTTTGGCTGGGGCCGTGCTTGCGAGACATGAACCGCGGCAGCGGCAAATGCCTCCGCCAGGTCCATTTGCGATGCAGCACTGGTCGGCGATGCAGCCTCTACCGGACGCGCCGCTTCGGCGGCCGAAAAGCCGGTCAGCAGCGCGAGGAAATAGAGTAGCAAACGCATTTAAGCCATATACCTAGAGTGCCGTGCATATAGGGTTGACTTGGACAGACGTCCATCCCCATTGCGCCAATGATTATCTAGCAGCAAAGTCTTTATATGTCGTCACGATCCCCCCTCGCCGCTCCTTTCCCTGAAATGCCCGAAATCGCAGGCGTTGCGAAGCGCGTCGCAAGGGCGCGTTACAAGGAATGGGATCGCTGCGACCTGACTTATGTCGAATTTGACGCAGGAACCGTTGTCGCTGGCGTTACAACGCGCAACATCTGCTGTTCGTCCGAAGTCGAACTGTGTCGCGACAATCTGAAAGGCGGCAAGGCGCGGGCGCTGGTGGTGAATGCGGGGAACAGCAATGCCTTTACCGGCTATCGCGGGCGTGAGGCGGTGGAGGCCATTACCAACCAGGTAGCGGCGCATCTGGGCTGCTCACCAACCGAAATCTTCGTATCGTCCACCGGCGTCATTGGCGTGCCGCTGCCGAAGGACAAAGCCCAGGCGGGCTTGCGCGCAGCGTTTGATGCACCGCTTTGCAATTGGCAGGAAGTTGCGGACACTATTGGAACCACCGACACTTTCGCCAAGGGCGCGAAGGCCATCGCGATTGTAGATGGCAAACGGATCGAGATAGTCGGTGTCATCAAAGGCAGCGGGATGATCGCACCGGACATGGCCACGATGCTCGGCTATATTTTCACCGACGTAGCGGTTGAACCCGCATTTCTCCAGACACTGCTGAGCGAAGCCAATAGCTCGACTTTCAGCTGCATCACGGTCGACAGCGACACATCGACCAGCGACACCGTGCTGGCGTTTGCCACCGGCAAGGCCGGTAATGCGATCCTGACGGGCCATGATGATACAGGCGCCGATGCCTTCGCTTCGGCGCTGCACGATGTCTGCCGTCAACTCGCCCATCTCGTTGTCCGCGACGGCGAAGGCGCACAGAAGTTTATCGCGATCCATGTGACAGGTGCAGCTTCGGACGGCAGCGCACGCCGGATCGGCCTCGCCATCGCCAACTCGCCGCTCGTCAAAACCGCGATTGCGGGCGAAGACGCAAATTGGGGCCGGGTTGTGATGGCGGTCGGCAAAGCCGGTGAACCGGCAGATCGCGACCGGCTTTCGATCAGCTTTGGTGCAACGCAGGTGGCGAATAACGGCCTACCGGTCGATGGCTATGATGAAACGCCGGTAGCTGCGCACCTGAAAGGTCAGGAAATCGGCATCGGCGTCGATATAGGCCTTGGATCAGGCAGCGCGACCGTTTGGACGTGCGACCTGACTCATGGCTATATCAGTATCAACGCTGATTACAGAAGTTAGAGCGCGCTTTCCAACCAGCCCTTGATCGCTGCCTTGGGAGCGGCGCCAACCTTGGTGTCGACAACCTGGCCGTCCTTGAACAGGATCATCGTGGGAATACCGCGCACGCCGAACTTGCTCGGCGTATCGGGATGATCGTCGATATTCAGCTTGGCGATAGTCACCTGCTCGCCCAGTTCCTCGCTGATTTCTTCAAGGCTGGGGCCGATCATCTTGCACGGGCCGCACCATTCGGCCCAGAAATCGACCAAAACCGGCTTGGATGAACCCAGAACTTCGGTAGCAAAATCATTGTCGCCAACTGCTTTGGTAGCCATTGGAATATCTCCTTCTTTGGCGGCGAATGTATTGCTGCCTCCGGCCAGTTGCAAGCGTGCGACTCCGATAGATTTGCTTGGGGGCCTCAAACCGGTTTGTGCGCAGCCAGATCGGCATCGGACAACTCGATCATCGTCGGGCCGCTAGTGTAGAGCAACGAAGCGGTCACGCGATGCTCAGGGAAAATCCGTTCGATGGCCGAAGCGTAATGCGCCATTTGCCGCAGTTCGGAAAGCTGCACCTCGGCGGCATTTGCCGGAATCCGTCGCGACGTTTTGAAATCCACGATCCGGACCTCCCCTTCCTCAACCAGCAAGCGGTCAATCCGTCCGGCGACGACGGTTTCACCGACGACAGCCGCAATCGGCACTTCAGCCCGCGCACTTTCCGAAAACAGCTTTTGCCAGCGCGGATCAGAGAGCAGCGCCCGCACTTGCGCGATCAATGCCGCATGATCGTGCCGCCCCTCGCGATCGCGTTCGGCCAGCCATATCGCGGCATCTTCGCCAAACCGGGCCAAGCGGCTGCCGTCGACGCGCTCAATCAGCCCATGCACCAGCTTGCCGCGTTCTGCGGCATGCCGCATGGCAGCACCTGCAGGACGCTCGCCAATGTCGCTGTCATCGAGATGCGAAGGCGCCAACGGCCTCGGCGGTCGGACCTCTGCTGCTGCCGGACGCAATAGCCAATCGGGCAACCCTGACGGCGTAGCTGCGTCTCCCTCAACCTTGCTCGCAGGTTCGACCTTTGGTTCGGCAGCCCCGGACAGCATGCGCGTAATGCGCCCCTTGGCATCGCTTTGTTGTGCGCAACCCAAGGCGTCCATCGCACTTTCGATCGCGACATGCCAACTGTCAGCTTTGGGCGCCTTGTCGCGCTTGCCAAGGCTCCCGGCCATGATCAGCCGCTCCTCTGCGCGGGTCAGCGCGACATAAAGCAGCCGGAAATGTTCGTTCAGTTCGCTTGTTTCGCGGGCATCATCGATTTCGGCCAGTCGACCGAAACGCGAATCCTTGTCGACCTTCAGCATCGGGAGTGCGCCGCCCTCCGTCAGTGGCAGCGTGGCATTGGGATCGCGACCGCCCTTCGCTCCGGGATCGACTGTCACATCCGCCAAAATGACGACCGGCGCCTGCAAGCCCTTCGCGCCATGCACCGTCATGATCTGGACTTCGTTGCTGCCTGTCAGCCGTTCGCGTTTGATCTCGCTCGAATTGCGTTCGAACCAGTCGAGAAACCGCTGCAGCGTACCGCCCTTTGCTTGCTCGAACTCGATGGCAAGGTTGAGGAATTCCTCAATCGGAACCAGCACCTCATCGCCCAGGCGAGCAACAAACTTCTTCCGTCCCTGCGTCGGGCCAGACAATATCTGTTCAAGAAACTGATAAGGGGTAGTGAAATCTGCGCTGGCGAGCATTTCCCGCATCGGCACAAGGTCATGCTCGATAGCCGGATTGCGCCGCACCTGCTCCCACAAGGAGAGCCCTTCCTTCCGGTAGCCATGTTCCAGCAACTGCGCTTGCGACCAGCCAATCAATGGCGACACCAGAAGGCAGGCGAGGCTGAGATCATCCTGCGGTTGCAAGACGAAGCGTATGGCCGATACCAGATCCTGCACGGCCAATTGTTCGCCAATCTGCATGCGATCAATGCCGGCAACGGGCACTTTCAACGCATGCAAACGTGCGACGAGCAGCGAGGCGACTTCAGTGCGTTTGCGAAACAGCACCATGATGTCACCGGGAAGCAACGGCTTTCCATTGGCAAGGATCGTCTTTTCATCGACCAGCGCCTTGATACGCGCCGCAAGCAGCGCCGCCAGCTCGCGCTTTTCGGGGCCGAGCCACTTTTCCTCATCCTCGTCACCCTCTCCGCTTTCTGAAAGTGCCGCTGCAGTTACTGGCTCGAGCAGTTCGACCGATCCAATGTCGGGCTTTTCGCTGATATGGCTTTCGATTTCGTCGGCAAGTCCGAAGCGCTGGTGCCCGAGCGTTTCGATAACCGCGTTGACCAGTTGGAGGATAGGCTGGGTCGAACGGAAGGATTGCGAAAGCGTCAGTTCGTGCAGCCTGGCATCCTGTTCGACCAGACGCTGCGCATAGCGATTTCCCGCGTCGCGATATTTGGCAGGGTCGGTGCCCTGAAAGCCGTAAATCGCCTGCTTGAAATCACCGACGGCAAAGATCGTGCGCGGTTTCTCGCCCTTTGCACCCAGTCCGGCGAAATAATCTTCCGACAAAGCCTCGATGATCGCCCATTGACGGTCGTTGGTATCCTGCGCCTCGTCGACAAGGATATGGTCGATCCGCCTGTCGAGTTTGTAGCGCACCCATTGCGTCATCCCGCTCGTGGTCAACAGCCCCGCAGCCTTTGCAATCAGATCGTCGAAATCGACCAGACCGCGCGTGCGCTTGATCGCTTCATAGCGCAGCGCAAAAGCCTTGCCCGCCAGCAGCGCGTCGGCAAGTTTGTCGGCATAGGCCAGAAGCGCTTTTGCCCGCACGATCCCCGATGTCCACAAATGCAGGTCGGTGGCAATCCGGGCATAGCCATCGTCGACGGGCGTATATCCCTTCGACGAAATGAGCGGCTCGCCATCGGATTTGCTCCAGCAACCGTGCAGGCTTGCAATCAATGCCCCGCGCTGCATCGGATCGAGGCCAAGCCACGCGCTTATCTTCCCGGCGCGCTCCACGCCCCTGTCCTTACCCCAGGCGAGGTTCATGTCGCGAACGGCCATTATGGAACCGCGATCGATCACATCGTCGTCGCAAAGCGAGGCTATAATCTCGTCAATCGAGCCATCGAAGTTCAGACCCAACTGGCGCCGCACATAGGGCAGCAGCCCCTGATCCTCCGGCAAATGTCGCAAGGTTTCAACAGCACCCGCGCAGCGCTGCAGGAAACCCCAGGTGCCGTCTTCGCCCCTTTCGAGGCCCATGCGATGCAGGCTTTCGGCGATCCGCAAATCCCCCGTTGCATCGGCCTCCTGAGCAATTTGCGCCAGCACCTCGCGCTGCAATTCCGCTTTGGTGCGATCGTCGAGCGGTTCGAAGCCCGGCATGATCCCGGCCTCTTCGGGAAAGCTGGCAAGGAGTGACTGGCAAAAGCTGTGAATCGTCATGATCTGCAACCCGCCGCCCGGCGCGTCGAGGATTTGGGCGAAGAGCTTGCGGGCTTGAGTTCGACTTTCTGGCCCGGATGGCGCACCCATTGCCTCTAGCTCGTGAAATAGCCGATCGCCGTCCAGCATCACCCAATCGGCCAGCTTGCGATTGATGCGCTCTGCCATTTCGGCGGCTGCCGCCTTGGTGAATGTGAGGCACAAAATCTCTTCGGGCTGTGCACCGGCCAGCAACAGCCGGATCACCCGCGCCGAAAGCACCTGCGTTTTCCCTGAGCCTGCCGAGGCGCTCAGCCAGACATTGGCGTCTGGCACCACCGCAGCCTGTTGTGCGGACGTCAGTTCGTGGACCTTGTGCGCTTCGGCGTCAGCTGTCATCGGTAGCCTCGTTCCAGCTGGCATTGCCAACCCATTCATCGAGCCGCATCAGTTGGTCATAATCCGTGTAAATGGCATAATCGGGCTTCAGCTTTGCCTTGAATGGCGCGTCGCCGAGGATCCACTGCGCGATCGCTTCGCTCGCCCTGGCATCGGCAAAACTGACAAATGTCTCCGCATCCGGCTCGCCATCTTTCGGCTTTTTGGAAAATGGCGGTTCGCAATAGCCAAAGCTGCCATCCTTGCTTTTGGCCAGCGACCAATATTCATAGCCGCCAACTTCCCCTACTGCCTCCTTCACGCCGCCCGTTTCGACGAGCAGCCCGGCCAGCCCCAATTGCAGCGCATAGCCAGCATTCACTTTGCCCTTTGAGGGCGCACCGCCAGTCTTGTAATCAACCACGACCAGCTTTCCATCTGCCTGTCGGTCGATACGGTCGATGCGACCGTGCACGCGGATTCCCGAAATCTCGCCCTCTGCCCTTACTTCAAAGGCTTCGATGTGGCGTCCTTCGCCCACATTATCCGCGATTTTATCGGCAACCCATTGCAGCCCTGCCATGATCCGCGGTTGCCACAACAGCCGCAGAGCGGGCGTCACAGATTTGTCGGCAAAGGCATTTGCGGCAAAGCGCAGCAGGCTATCGGGCGCACGGTCTCCTGTTTTGGTCCAGTCCTCGATGATCTTGTGAACCAGCGTACCCTTCCACGCCGGATCGGGATCGGCATCAACCGGCTTCAACGCATCGAGTTTCAGGATATTGCGGGCATAAAAGGCAAATGGATCAGCCTTCAGCATATCCATCTGCGTAATCGAAATGGCCACCTTGCGCTGTTCCGATGCAGGGCTGGGTTCGGGGCGCTTATATGGCTCAACCGGCTTTTCGCTATGGTCCAGCAATCGAGCGTATCGGCTTGCTGTATCCTCACTTCGCAGCTTGTCCCCCATCAAGGCCTGAAGCCGTAACAGAAAACGCGAGGCAATGGTCGGCCCGGAACGATCGCGTTTCGCCCGCGTCAGCACGACCTCAGGCGCACCCAATGCGCTCGCCAGATCATGCGCCGACAGGCCGATATTGCGATCAAGGCCGGGCATGTCGAGGCTGCGCCGCAAATGCGGGGCAAGCCACGGATCGGGCTTGGGCAGCTGCGGCCAACTGCTTTCGTTGAGGCCTGCGCAGATGACCAGGTCCGCCGATTGCAGCCGTGCCTCAAGCAAACCGTAAATGGCAACGCGAGGATGCCTGCCGAACGCCAGGCGAATACTGATATCGGCGAGCAGCGACGCGAGCAAATCGGGATAGGCCGTCGCGTCGGTGTCGGACAGCGAGTCCAGTTTTTGCGACGATATCTCTTCGACAAACTCGGCCAGTCGTCGCCCGGCAGCGCCTTTCCAGATTTCGCCGTCGGTCAGGAGGTCTGTCAGCGCAGTCACTGCATCAAGATGCGCTTTCAGGTTGCGCGAGCCGCTTTCGACAAAGGGGCGGAACTGCTGGTCGATGCCTTCCCACCACTTGCGTAGTTTCGGTTCCGCCCGTTTGTCTCGTATCTTCTCATCGATAAGGCGAGCTATGGCGCCAGTACCGCTGCGCATTTGCGGTCCGCGCAACACCAGATCGAGCGCGCGAACCTGCTCCAGCCATGCAAGTCGGCCATCGCCCGCGTGAACCAGCGGATATTTGAGCGCCGACAGAAGCGGTATCGGAGCCAGCAACTGTGCCAGCATCTGCGACACCGTCAGGAACAATATGCCCGCAGGTTGCTCGGCCAGCGGTTCACCCGCGCTGTCATCTGCTTCGATATCCCAGCGCCGCAACTGTGCAGCCACCCGCAACGCGATTTCGCGATCGGGCGTCACCAGTGCGATGCGCTTGCCGGGCGTCTCCACGGCCTCGCGGATCAGCGCTGCGATGGCGCGTGCTTCTTCGGCGCTGTCTTCTGCGTCAATCAGGCGGACATGGTCCATCGTCCGTCGCTTGATCGGCAGCCCCTGCCATTCGACGGTCTTGTCGGGAATGCAGAATATGTCCTGCACCGCCTGCGACAGTTTGGCGCTGCGTGCAGTTACGGTTGCCCCGTCAAACTGCCCGACCTCACTCCGCGATACCCCCATGCGGTGCAGCAGCAGTTTCAGATGATATTGCGGATGCGTTTCCTGCTGCGGCTTTGCTGCCTTTCCGTCGTTCTCGACCGGCTTTGCAAAGCTTCCCAGTTCGTCCCAATCCGACTCCGTCATGGCCAGATCGATATGCGGCAGAAGCACAAGCCCGTTGGGTTGCGTTGCAATTTCGGCGAGCAATGTCGCAATTGCCGGTGCCGCAGTTGTTATCCCCGCGGCAATCAGCGGCGCCTGCGGTGGGCTGGACTTCAACCGTGCAATCAACCGAAATAGCAACGCATTGCGTCTTGCGGCTGGCGCCAACACATTGCGCTCTGCCAGCCACGCCTCGCTTTCACGACACAATTTCTTCAATCCGTCATAGGCTGTCGACCAATGTGCGGCGAGGTCCGCATTGTCGTGATCGAAATCGATGTCGCGGATCGACTTTTCCTCAACCTCCAGTTCGTCGAGCGTGTGGATCAGCTGTTTTGCCAGATGCAGCGCTTCTGCTGCACTGGCATCGAGCCGATATTGCCGCACCAGTTCGACAAGCCGCATCAGGCGTTCCATCTCAGGCACTGCTGGCAAAGGCGCGGCGCCATCATGCGCCAGCGGATCGAGCATTGCCCCCAGTTTCTCGTCAAGCGCCAGATCGCCAATGGCCACCATGCGGGGAAGCACCAGCCCCTTGTCTGCAGAACGAACAAAAGCCGTAGTCAGCGCAGAAATGGCACGATTATTCGGCAGGAACAGTAAGACATCGGCCAATCCCAGCCTGTCATCCTGATATCTGGCCACCAGCCAGTCGGCGAGCGCACTCGCAAGGTCGGTTCCGACCGGAACCGTTTGCACTTTCGCGCGAACAGCTTCAGCCATGCACCGCAAGCGCCGCTTCGGTCGGCACTATCGCCTCTGGCGAACCGATATCGAACCAGTCGCCCTGATGGACCAGCCCGAAAAGACGGCCTTCTGCGATCGCGCGATCCCAGAACAGGTTTGTCGAAAACGGTCCTTCTGGCGCGTTGCGTATCAGACGATGACTGATCAACTGATTGCCGGTGTAAATCCAGGGGGCGCTGTCATGATAGCCGCGCCGGATAAGTCTGCCTTCCTCATCAAGGAAGAAATCGCCCTTGCCGCTGTGCTGATGCGCCCGATCGCGCGGAACGATCAGCAGCAGGCCGTCCATCCGCTCACCATCCCACGCGTCGGCAAGCCGCGACAGCGCATCAGCATCGCCTTCATCGGTCCATATCGCATCGCTGTTGAGGCAATAAAATGGCTCAGCCTCGATCATATGTTCCGCTTTTACCAGCCCGCCACCGGTTTCCATAAGCAGATCGCGCTCATCCGAAATCGCGACGGTCAAATCCTGCGCATGATTCGCCAAATGGGCCTCAATCTGTTCCGGCAGATAATGGACGTTGACAACGACATTCCCGATCTGCGCGAGGCGTGCCTTGTCCATTACATGATCTAGCAGGGTCTTGCCGGCAACCTCGACAAGCGGTTTGGGCCTGTCTTCGGTCAAGGGACGCATGCGGGTGCCGAGACCGGCTGCCATGATCATCGCGGTATCGACTCTGGGCATCGTCAGACAGTCCTGTCCAGCGGTGACTGCGCGCGCGTTTCTATCGGTATATTGCGGTCGAACCAGTCACGCACATCGGAAAGGCCCAGGTGCGCCAGATCGCGTTCGAGCAGCCCCCACATGCGCGGGAGGAAAGACAGATAGCGTTCTTTGCCGTCGCGCTTCCAAAGCCGGGTGAATATCCCGATTATCTTGGTGTTCCGCTGCGCCCCCAGCAACGCATAATGCAGATCGAAATCCTCGCCCGCATCGCCGTTCCGGCGATAATGATCGAGCATCGCCGCCTCCAGCTCCGGCGAGACGTCGCGCCGCGCATCCTGCAACAGCGACACCAGATCATAAGCGGGATGGCCCGCAAGTGCGTCCTGAAAATCGATCAGCCCCTGTGCGCCATCGCGAAGCAGCATGACATTTTCGGCATGATAATCCCGCAGCACCGTTACCTGCTGCCATTTGACGTCACAAATCGGCGCAAGCGCACGGCGCCACAATGCGTCGAACGCCTCCCTGTCGACCGCCAGCCCCATAGCAGGCATATACCATTCTGCGAGCAGGGCGGTTTCGCGCAGATAGGCATCTGCATCATAGGGCGCGACATCCGCTACCGGGGCCTTTTCAAGCGCGATCAGCGTATCGATGGCGTGCCGGTAAATTGCCATTTCATCTTCAGGATGTGTATCGAGATGTTCGCGCATCCGTTCATCGCCAAAATCTTCGATCAGCACCAGCCCGCGCGACATATCCTCACCGAAAATTTCCGGCGCCCTGAAGCCGTTCCGCAACAGATATTTGGCAACATGCAGAAAGGGCCGCGGATCCTCATGCGGCGGCGGCGCATCCATCAGCATCGCGGTTTTGCCTTCAGCCTTGCGGATACGGAAATAACGCCGGAACGAGGCATCGCCCGCCAGCGGTTCGACCTGCGCATCCGACCACCCGACCGCACCCAGAAATTCGTTGAGCCCTTCGGGCAGCCGGACCTCGCTCAAATCTGCTTCCTCTTGTCTTCTACCGTTATCGACCGCGTTCCATCCGGAAGCGGTTCGATTGCTATCGCAATATCGGCCGACTGCAGCGCCGCTCCACCCTGTTCCGGCCATTCGACCAGGGTAACCCGGTCGTTGGCATCGAACAGGCCGAGTTCCTCCAGTTCCTGGGGATCGTCTAGCCGATAGAGGTCGGCATGGACAACGGGCAAGCGCATACCGGGCTCATCATATTCGTGGATAATTGCAAATGTCGGGCTTGAAACATCGCCTGCAAATCCGAATTCGGCAATGATTGCCTTGGCGAGAACGGTCTTCCCTGCGCCAAGCGGCCCCGAAAGCGTGACGAGTTGGCCAACGGAAAGCTTTTGTGCGAGCTGCGCGCCAAAGGCGCGCATGGCGTCTTCGTCTCTTATGATCATGCCGGGGCTGCCGCGCGCGGCAAACGCAGTGCAACGGTAGTGCCCGCACCGGGCTGCGATTCCAGTTCGAACTGGCCACCGTGCAATTCAACCAGCTTGCGCGCAAGCGGAAGGCCAAGCCCGCCATTCCCCGCTACCTTCTGGCCGCGCAAAACCGGGTCCAGCGCCATGGTCTGTGCCTGCACACCCATCCCTGGACCATTGTCTGAAACGACCAGCGTTACGCCGTTGCGATCCCCTGACGCATGGATGAGCACACGTAGCCCTTCGCCCCCGTGCGTCAAGGCATTGTCGACTATCGCATCCATCGCCTGTTTCAGCCTGACTGCATCGCCCTGAATGGTTCCGGCATTGGGTTTCACATCAAGCACCAGCGAAGCTCCGGCCTGCTTTGCGCCCTGTGCGGCGGATGCCTCTACTGCGCTCACCAGATCGGCGACCTCAACCGGTTTGCGCGCCACGGGCAAGGCGCCCGCCTCGCTTTGCGTGAAATCGAGGACGGCGTTGATTTGCTGGCCCAGACGCTCGGCGGATTTGGATATCGCCTCGACATATTCCTGCGCCTGTGTCGGCAATTCTCCGCCAATGCCCTGCTGCAACAAATCGGCAAAGCCGCTGATCGAGGTCAATGGCGTGCGGAATTCGTAGCTCATGTTCGACAGGAATTTGCCTTTTATCGAATCGGCCTCTGACAGGGCCGCATTGCGATCGCGCAATGCCTGTTCGATCTGCAGGCTGTCGGTCACATCAAGCATCGCAAGCAACGCATTGCCATCGGGCAATGGCACGGTCGAAAGCTGGAATATGCGGCCATCGGCAAAGGCAATGCGGCTTTTTCGCGGCTGCCGCGTGCTGATCGTCATTTGCAGCAATTCGCGCAGGATCGATACGTGCGACGGCTTTTGCAGACTGTTGCCGAGATGCGGGAGCAATTCGTCAAAACGCGGATGCTGCGCCAGCGCCTCTTCGTTCAGCGACCAGATTTCCTCGAACCGGCTGTTCCAGATGCTGAGCCGGGTATCGGCGGAAAATACCGACACGGCTTCGAACAGGTTGTTGAAGGTGGCGGTGCGGACGCGAAGCAGCGTGTCGCGCGCGCTGGCCAGTTGCGCCTGTTCGGTGCGATCCTCGAATATCAGCAGCAAGCCATTGTCGGCGGTCGGCTGCCCGACGAGGCGCAAATGCGTACCATCGGGCAGCAGCCAGTTTTCCTCAACCGGTGCCGCCATATGAAACCAGTTTTCGCGCTCTGACCGCCATTCGGGGAAATCGCGAACGTCGGGCATCGTTCCGCTTTCGCGCATGCGTTCAAGAACACGCGCGAATTCGGGCGATTCCGAAAGCCACTCCTCACGCATGCCGAACTGGCGCTGGAAAGGCAGATTCCAGAATGTCAGCGTGCGATCGGCAGCAAACTGGGCCACCGCGGCGGACATCTTGTCCAGCATGTTGCGCTGCGCCTCACCCTGCCGACGCGCGTCGCTCCGCGCATTGATCAACTCCTGCATGTCGATCGCAATGCCGCCGACGCCGACTTCGCCCATCGGGATATCGTAGACCTTGATTTGGCGCCGCTCGCCTGAAATGGTCGCAGAAACCAACCGCTCGACAGGCTGCCCTGCTTCCTGCGCTTTGGCGGCGGCACTGATCGGCGTTACGCCATTGACCGGCTCCACCAGCTCGATCTCATTGCCGACGACATCATCGCCGTTCTCGCCGTTGACTGCGTCAACATAGGCGCTGTTGACGAAACTCAGGCGATAGTCGGGGCCCCTGTGCCACATCGGCAATGGGGAAGCCTCGATCAGCCCTGCTAGCGCCTGAAACGCGTTACGCGCCGTCGTCCCCTCGCCTTCGAGACGTTCAAGCTCGCGGACAGTATCAGTGAGGTCGAACAGCCAAACCAGCAACGCGCCGTTCGGATAAATCTGCGAATCCGCCAGCACGATCCTTGCCATGAAGCGTTTTTCGGAACCCTGTATTCGCAGCTTTTGCGACAGTGCCTTGCCGGTACGCTGCGTTTCGCGCACCAGTTCAGCAAGTCCCTGCCAGTCGTTTTGAGCATCCCCCACGCCAAATTCGGCGACCAGTTCCGAGATGGTCGGGATGGCTCTGTCGACACCCAGCAATCTGAAGAACCGGTCTGATGCCTCCAGCTTGCCATCGGCACGGACAATAGCCGGAAAGGCAGGTGCCGTTTCGAGAAGGCGGCTCAAGCGCGCCGTTTGCCGCAGCGATGCGCGCGCCTTGCGCTGCATCGACAGCCCTTTCCAGATCGCGATGGACGCGCCAACCAGCCAGGCCGCCATCAACAAACCCATCATTGCAGTTTTCAGGCTTTCGCCCAGCATCAGGATACCATCCGGAAAGAAGAAACGTGTTGTGGCGGTGCAACGAAAGCGGGCGCGACGCAACAAAAAAGGCCCGCGCAAGGCGGGCCCCTTTCGTCAGGCGATTGAACGCACCTCAATAGCGATAATGCTCTGGCTTGAACGGGCCTTCGGCGGGAACGCCGATATAGCTCGCCTGCTTCGGCGAAAGTCTGGTCAGCTTCACGCCCAGCTTTTCAAGATGCAGCGCCGCCACCTTCTCGTCGAGATGCTTGGGCAGGACATAGACTTCGTTCTTGTAGTCCGATGTCTTGGTGAAAAGCTCGATCTGCGCAAGCGTCTGGTTAGTGAAGCTCGACGACATGACAAAGCTGGGGTGACCGGTCGCGCAGCCCAGATTCACCAGACGACCCTTGGCGAGGATGATGATCTGCTTTCCGTCCGGAAATTCGACCAGATCGGTGCCCGGCTTCACCTCGGTCCATTTGTAATTGTCGAGCGCCGAAATCTGGATCTCGCTGTCGAAATGGCCGATGTTGCAGACGATGCTCATCGGCTTCATCGCCTTCATATGCTCGGCGGTGATGACATCTTCGTTGCCCGTCGCGGTAACGAAAATATCGCAGCGCTGCACGGCCTCTTCCATGGTGACGACTTCATAGCCTTCCATCGCCGCCTGCAATGCGCAGATCGGGTCGATTTCGGTAACCATCACGCGCGCGCCGCCCTGACGCAGCGACGCAGCCGAACCCTTGCCGACATCGCCAAAGCCGGCGACGCAGGCAACCTTGCCGGCCAGCATCACATCGGTGGCGCGGCGGATCGCGTCGACCAGCGATTCCTTGCAACCATAAAGATTGTCGAACTTCGACTTGGTGACGCTGTCATTCACGTTGATCGCGGGGAAAGGCAGCTTTCCGTCCTTGGCGATCTGATAGAGGCGGTGGACGCCGGTGGTGGTTTCTTCCGAGACGCCCTTGATGTGCGCAACCGACATGGTGAGGTAACCGGGCTTGGCCTTTACGAACGCCTTGAGCGCGCGCTGGAATTCGATTTCCTCTGCATTGGACGGCTCGGGCATTTCATCGCCCGCTTCGAGACGCGCACCCCACAGCGCAAACATGGTGGCATCGCCGCCATCGTCGAGGATCATGTTGGCTGTGCGACCGCTGCCATCGTCCCAGTCGAAAATCTTGCCGACATAGTCCCAGTAATCAGCAAGGCTTTCGCCCTTGACCGCAAAAACCGGAATGCCTGCAGCAGCGATAGCCGCCGCAGCGTGGTCCTGCGTCGAGAAAATGTTGCAGGTCGCCCAGCGAACCTCGGCGCCCAGCGCGACCAGCGTTTCGATCAGCACCGCGGTCTGGATCGTCATGTGCAGCGACCCGGTGATGCGCGCGCCCTTCAGCGGCTGCGATGCGCCATATTCGGTGCGCAGGGCCATCAGGCCCGGCATTTCGGTTTCGGCAATGGCAATTTCTGCGCGCCCGAAATCGGCGAGCGAGATGTCGGCAACTACATAATCAGTCGACACGGGAAAACTCCGGCTAGGGGATTGAATTGCCAGCCCCCTAGCGGAGAAATTCAAACAGGGCAATCTTAATATAAAGATTGCTTTATATGATATGCATCAGCGACGGGAGGCGATCGTTACCGAGCAGGCCTGCGCTGCCTGACGGGGCACGCCGACAACCTCATCTGCGATCGTTGCAAGCGCTTTCGCATCCTGCCGTCCGTTCGACAGTTCGCCCGACAATTTCTCAAGCTTGCCACAATCCGGATCGCCGTGCCCGCCGCCATAATAGTTGGCCAGGGCAATCATGAAACGGTCCAATTCCGCAAACGCCGCCTTTTGCCCCATGGTCCGGGCATAGCGGGCTTTGATAATCGCGTGCTGGCTGGCCAACACATCGTTATTATTCCGTACGAACCGGTTATAATCGCTGAGGAAATTGTCTTTCCCGAACCGGCACCGCAACGCCGAAACCATCAGCATCTGGTTCATGTTCGCAATCCGTGCGGCGTCCTGTTCGGCATTGGTCCAACAGGCCTGTGCCGGTGTGGCAGTCAGCGAAAGTCCCAGTAAGGCCGAAGCAATACTCCCTGTAATCTTCTTCATTTCAACACCCCTCCATCTAACGTGGAAAGGCGACTTTGCGGTTTCGTGTTTACCGAATTTTCAACCTGCACAGTGAAGCAAAATTAACCATCTTGTATGTTGCCCGATTGTCACAAAAGGGTGACAAGCAGGCCTTGGAACCACGCAAGACAATCCCTATTTGTCAGGTTCGCGCTTCGCTCTATGCGTTGTTCAACACGCAGCAAAACTGGCCAAGGAAGGATAAAGCATGACAATCAAAGTAGGCGACAAACTCCCCGACGTGAAACTGGTAAAGGCAACAGCCGAAGGCCCGCAACCGGTGCAAAGCTCCGATTATTTTGCAGGCCGCAAGGTTGCGCTTTTCTCGGTTCCCGGCGCCTTCACCCCGACTTGTTCGGCACGGCACCTCCCCGGCTTCGTCGAAAAGGCCGATGAACTCAAAGCCAAGGGGATTGATGAAATTGCCTGCACCGCCGTAAACGACGCATTTGTGCTGGGCGCATGGAACAAGTCCGGCGGTTCGGATGCCATCACCATGCTGGCAGACGGCAACGCCGATTTTGCCGAAGCTGTCGGCCTCACAATGGACGGCTCCGGCTTTGGCATGGGCAAGCGCGGCCAGCGTTTCTCGATGGTCGTCAACGATGGCGTAGTCGAGCAGATCAATGTCGAAGCACCCGGCGATTTCAAGGTAAGCTCTGCAGATCACATGCTCGGCCAGCTCTGACACGAAGCTGAAACAACATCATGGCACAGGGTGGTTCATGCCATCCTGCCAGCGCAAGGGCGGGGGTCACCTCCGCCCTTTTTGCTTGCCAAATCGCATGAAATGGACAATCCGCCTTCATGGCTAATAAACAGACACAAGACATAATCCGCCAAATCACCGAACATTACGAAGCGTCCGTTACACGGCTCCGTCAGGCGCTGACCGCATATCTGAAAGACCGCACGCTGCCCGATATGGCAGATCGCGCGATCGGCGCATTTGCTTACCCCGAACTGGTCATCCGCTATCACGGAACCGAACGCAACCATGCGGCAAACCTTGCCTTTGGACGCCTCGACAAGCCCGGAACTTATTGCGTCACCTTGACCCGCCCTGAAATATTCGGCGATTATCTGCGCAGTCAGATCGACCTGCTGGTCGATCAATATGAACTGGAAATGCAGGTCCGCCCCGGCAGCCAGGAAATCCCCTTCCCTTACGTACTCGACGGTCTTGAACTGGGCGATGTATCGCCCACCGAGCTGTCAAAATGGTTCCCTGCCACTGAACTCGCCGACATCGGCGACGAAGCGGCTGATGGATTGCTGATTGCCGGTGAAGATGGTTCGCCGCTGTCGCTGTTCGACGGCCTGCGTACTGACTTCTCGCTCGCCCGCCTGAAACATTATACCGGAACGCCGCCGGAACATTTCCAGCGCTATATCCTCTTCACCAACTATAATCGCTATGTTGATGAATTCGTGGCCTGGGCCTGCCAGCAGGTTGGCAAGGGCCGCTACACCGCCCTGTCAGGCGCGGGTGGTCTGTATATCGACAAGGCCACCGATGACCATGCCCAGCTGGTGGCCGACAGCACCTGGCGCAAGCACCAGATGCCTGCCTATCACCTGATGGCAGAGGGCGAGAGCGGGATCACACTGGTCAACATCGGCGTCGGGCCCTCAAACGCCAAAAATATCTGCGATCACCTTGCCGTGCTGCGCCCCGAAGTCTGGCTGATGATCGGCCATTGCGGCGGCCTGCGCGATACCCAGCGGATCGGCGACTATGTTCTCGCCCACGCCTATCTGCGCGACGACAATATATTGGATCGTGTGCTTCCGCCCGAAATCCCGATCCCGCCAATCGCCGAAGTGCAGTTGGCGCTGGAGGCGGCTGCGGTGCAGGTATCCGGCACAAGCGGCGCAAATCTCAAACGGCGGATGCGCACGGGAACGGTCGTCACCACCGATGATCGCAACTGGGAACTGCGCTATACCGACAGCGCACTGCGTTTCTCGCAATCGCGGGCGGTTGCCATCGACATGGAATCGGCGACCATTGCCGCACAGGGCTATCGCTTCCGCGTGCCCTATGGCACGTTGCTCTGCGTTTCGGACAAGCCTTTGCATGGCGAAATCAAATTGCCCGGTCAGGCCAACCGCTTCTACGAAGAGGCCATTGCCGCGCATCTGCAGATCGGTATCCAGACGTGCGAATTGCTGCGCGAAGCCGGCAACAGCCTGCACAGTCGCAAGCTGCGCGCTTTCAACGAACCCCCATTCCGCTGAGGTCTATCATGGAACAATGTCCGCCCCTGTCCCGTTCAATCGCCGGTCGCGTTGCCATCGTCACCGGGGCGGCAAGCGGCATGGGCCGGGCCACCGCCATCCTGTTCGCCAGCGAGGGCGCAAAGGTTGCCGTAACCGATCTGAACCAATCGGCATGCGATGCTGTGGTTGCCGAAATTGAAGCCAATGGCGGCACGGCCAGGGCCTATGCGCTTGACGTGTCCAGTTCCGAAGCCATCAGTACCGTCGTATCGAATGTCGCCAGCGACTTTGGCGGTATCGATATTCTTGTGAACAATGCCGGCATTTCGGCCTTCTGCCCGCTCGATGCAGGTGCGGAATATGACGCGATCTGGGATCGCGCGCTTTCGATCCTGCTCACCGCGCACCAGCGCATGGTGCGCGCCTCCCTCCCCTGGCTTCGCAAGAGCGATGCAGCGCGCATCGTCAACATTGCCTCCACCGAAGGATTGGGCGCCACCCCCGGCGACACGCCCTATGTCGCCGCCAAAACCGGCGTAACGGGATTGACGCGTGGCATGGCTGTCGATCTCGGCAAGGAAGGGATCACGGTCAACTGCATCTGCCCCGGCCCGATCCACACCGGCATGACCGACAATGTGCCCGAAGCCGACAAGGCCGTGTTTGCAAAGCGCCGCACTGCATTGCGCCGCTATGCCTGGCCGGAAGAGGTTGCGCATATGACGCTAAGTCTTGTGCTGCCTGCCGCAAGCTTCATCACCGGCACGGTCATTCCGGTAGATGGCGGCCTGATGGCGCGGAATGCCTGAAGCTATTTCCGGTCGGCCTGCGATTTGTCAAAAATCTTGGTTAAACCCTGAAAGTTCAGCAACTCGTCATACAGCACCCCTTGCTGGATGCCGCGATCGGCGATGACATAACGCTGGATAAACAGCTTTCCGTTGGCATCGACTCCCGACTTCGTGAAATCATATTGCTTGTTGAAAAAAGCAGTGAAAGCCTCGTCGGATTGCGTAGTGAATTTGGCGTCACGGTCCCACCGAGCTTCAATCCGTGCGCCCACGCAGCGGCCATCTTTCAGACAGGCTGTCATCAGCATATCGGCGACAAACCCGTTGGCGAATTTGAAACTGATCCGCTGCAGATCGTTTACTTTGTCACGACCTGTAATCTGGGCATTCAGTTCGGCCAGTACCGGCTGGACACTGTTTTCGGTAAAACTACGGATGGATGCTGCGCTGTCATAGGATTGTGCAGCAACGGGTGCCGAGACCGAGGCAATGAGCAAGGCTACGGCAAAGCGGATATTTTTCATGACTTCCCCCTGTATGGCTGACACGATGATAACGCGGCAAGGACTGGACGCAAGGCATTGCGCGCGGCGCGGAGCCAAGATCGGATTTGCCAGCAGCCTGAAAAGTGGCGCCAAATCGGTTTCGGATACTGCGTCGGATGCGACCAAATCTGTCTATTCAGGCGCAAGCAGCGCGGTCGGGACGACGTGAAAGCGATAAAAGCAATGTCGGCAGACTACTGTGGCACGGCCGCGGAACACCTGAAATCAGGGCGTTCCCGGTGCAGGCATGGGTGACGGGCTGAACATCGGGCCAAGCACGATATCCACCTTCACATTGGCCGAAGCGACAACATCGCCCTCTTGGGCGCCGCCACCTGCGGTCGTTGCGATGCCTGATGACACCTCATCGACTCTGACGATCCGTCGCACAACCATCGTCAGCGCGGTTGCATAGGCCTCGGCCTGACGCCGCGCATCATCGATGGCGCGCTGTCTGGCGAATGTCAGCAGCTCGTTCCGGTCGTTGACATCATATCGCGGCGGCTGGATCGCACGAACCTCCGCCCCCTCCATCGACGAAATGACTTCGGCCATTCGGGGCTGATCGTATAGCTCGACATAGATCTGCCAAACCGCGCGGGCCTGACCGGCGGTTGGCTGGCTGGTAGGCGCGATTTTCAGCTTCCTGATTTGCGTCGGCCCGATGCCGATTGAACCAAGGCTGTTCACCAGCATATCAAAATTCTGCTGATTAAGCGCCTCCGCATCGATCACACTGGCTGCATCGGACACCATCTGCCCGGTGAGGTGGATGATATTCCCGCGCTGGGTATAGCTGCCGGAACCGGCAATGTTGAGGACAACTTCCCCTATCTGAAGCTGCGTCTGATAATTCACCGTCTGGGCGGAAACGGCGCCCGGAACTGAAATTGCGATTAACGCCAAAGCAATCCAGTTACGCATGCGCCATTCCCTCCGACATAGCTTACCAGCCTTTCTTCTGTCCCTTATTCTGCTTTTTTAGCCAATCCATCAAGGGCTTGAAATACTCGATCATTGCCTTGCCCGACATTTCGCGGCTGCCGGTAAAGGCTTCGAGTGCGTCGGGCCAGGGTTTGGAGGCGCCCATTTCGAGCATTGCGTTCAGCTTCTGGCCGACTTCTTTGTTGCCGTAGAAGGAGCAGCGATGCAGCGGCCCCTTCCACCCGGCGGCATCGCACGCCGCCTTGTAGAACTGGAACTGCAGGATGCGGGCGAGGAAATAGCGGGTGTAGGGCGTGTTTCCTGGAATATGGTATTTCGCACCCGGATCGAAGGCATCAGCAGGGCGCTCCGACGGCGGCACAATGCCTTGATACTGGCGACGCAGCGCCGTCCAGCCATTGTTGTAATCGGCAGGTGCGATCGTTCCGTTGAACACCGACCAGCGCCATTTGTCGACCAGCAGGCCGAACGGCAGGAACGCCACCTTGTCCATCGCCTGCCGCAGCAGCAGGCCGGTATCCTTGTCGGCGCTCGGCACTTTCGCCTTGTCGAGCAGGCCGATCTGCACCAGATATTCGGGCGTGATCGACAGCGCGACGGCATCGCCGATCGCTTCGTGGAAGCCGTCATTCGCGCCATTGAGATGCAGGAAGCTCTGCTTGTTATAGGCACGCTGGTAGTAATTGTGGCCAAGCTCGTGGTGGATGGTGACGAAATCGTCGGTGTTCACCTTGATGCACATCTTGATGCGCAGATCGTCGACATTGTCGATATTCCAGGCAGAGGCATGGCACACCACCTCACGGTCGCGCGGCTTCAGGAATTGCGAGCGGTCGTAGAATGTCTTGGGCAGCGGTTCAAAACCGAGCGAAGAGAAAAAGCCCTCGCCAATCTTGACCATGCCGATTTCGTCAATGCCCTTAGCCTTGAGCAGGTCACCAATGTCGTAGCCGATGTCGCCGGAGCCTTCAGGGGCAACGATATCGTAAATCCCGCCCCATTCCTGCGCCCACATATTGCCGAGCAGGTCGGCACGGATCGGCCCCGTCTTGGGCTGCACGGCGTCGCCATATTTCGCGTTCAACTTGTTGCGCGTATAGGTGTGGAGTTCGTCATAGAGCGGCTTGACCTCGAGCCACAGCTTGTCGGTCAGCTTGGCAAAATCGTCCGCAGGCATGTCGTACCCCGAGCGCCACATCGCGCCGACATCCTTGAAGCCCAGTTCTTCGGCACCGTCGTTGGCGATTTCGACCAGACGGGCATAATCCTTGCCCATCGGCTTGCCGACATTGTCGTGCCAGCTGGTCCACATTTCTTTCAGTTCTTGCGGGTTGCGGTTGGTTCCCATCGCGGCCTCGATGTCGGAGCCATTGATCGGGTTGCCGTTGAGCGTGCCCTTGCCCTTGCCGTACGTCGACTGCAGACGGGTGGCGATCGTGCTCAGCTCGGCCGCCGCGCCTTCGCGCGTGGGTGCGGGCAGGACGAGGCCGCCGCGCAATATGTCCAGCTTGCGCCGCGTTTCGGCAGACAGGCCCGCGACATTCTGGAACTTTGCCGCTTCGAGTGCATAGGCAACGGCCTTCTCGGTGCCGATCTCGCCATATTTCGCGGCAATCGCATCGGTATCGTCGATGATATAGGTCGAGTTGATCCACTGGACACGCCCGGCCTCGATCGAGAAATCGAACAGGTCCTTTTCGGCCTTGGCGATAAAGGCCTCGGCATCGGCGACGCTCGGTGTGGCTTGCTGTGCCTGCACCGGTGCCGAAATCAGGGCCGCTGCCAGCGCGACCGAAGAAACTAGCTTTCGCATTGTTATGGCTCCCCATATGTAAAATAATGGGGCCTTACCTGCGCCGCCGCGCCAGCGAGGTCAAGCGTCGCGGCGTGCCATTCGTCGAAACAGGAGCGCCGCTAGCAGACCGGTGAAGGTAACCAGAAAGGCCACGGTCTTGACCGGGCGAACCGCCGCGGCCAGCCCGGCAAGCGCATCGTTGCCTTCGAACCGCATTGCCTGAATGAACTGCGAGACGGTTTCGATATAATCGGTCAGGCAAAACAGCGCCGCAACCGCTATGATGGCGAGCCCCAGTTTGCGCAGACCCTGCCCCGCTTCAGCGCGCATCACCTTGCCGCCCAGCCATGCACCCCGGCTGTAAACGCCGATGAAGACAAGGTCGATCGCCATGCTCAGCCGCGCCAGCCACAGCACGCCATCCGTCTGCCATGCCGCCTGGATGGCATTCACGCGTGCTGCCGTTGCCGCGGCCTGATGGTCCGAGATGCCCATCGGTGCGACGTTGTTTGAAATCGACGGGTTCAAGGCAATCATCAGCGCAAACAGCATCAGCCCCGAAAGCCACCAGCGCCAGAACCCGGTTTCGATGGCACTTTCCTGCCTCACAGGCCCACCAGCAGATAATCGCGGATAGCCTGCCCCAGCTCGGGCTTGATCACCGCGCTCATATGATTTCCCGGAACCGGGATCAGCGTCGCGTCGGGCAGCACATCGGCCAGCGCGGCGGCCGAACCATTGTCGTCATCTTCCTCGCCGCAGACAATGCCTATGGGAAGATCAAAGCCAGCAAGCGTTTCCGCAGACGTATCAACGAAGGTGTCGAGAATTCCAAGCAGCGCGACCGGATCGCCGCCAGTGGTTTTCAGAAAGGCCTCTGCCATGAAAGCCGGCGAGCCACGTTCGTGGCTGCCCAGATTTTCGAGGACATGGCGGAAATGCCCTGCCCGCTTTCCGGTATCGGAAAGCCCTTCCAGTCCCATGCCTGCAATCACGGCGCGGCGGGGACGGCAGCCACGCGCCAGCATCCGCGCCACCGTCCGCCCGCCGAGCGAATAGCCGCCAAGGTCGAAATCTTCGAGCCCCAGATGCGCGATCAGCGCGAACTGGTCTTCGGCGAGAATGTCCTTCGGATAATGCGCGGGATCGTGCGGCTTGTCGCTCAACCCGTGCGCCCGCAGATCTGGCATGATTACGCGAAACCCGGCCTCTGCGAGCAGCGCCGCATGGCCGAATTTGATCCAGTTGGTATCAGCATCACTGAAATAGCCGTGCAGCAGGATCAGCGGCCTGCCCTCCCCGGTTTCGCGCCACGCGATGCGGATAGCATCTGCGGTTTCAAAATGGTGGGTTGTTATGCTCATTCGGGCACCTCAAGCCCTGCCTTGGCCCAGCGCTCGACAACCGACTGCGTGCTGGCCGTCTCCTGCCGCGGCAGCCCGCGCGTATCGAGCCATGCTTCGTTGATGCCCTCTGCCCCGGCATGGGCCACCGGGCGGAAACGCGAAGGATCGTCAAAACTGCCCACAGTCAGGTCGGCGCCGCCGGTGCCGTCTTTCCATGCGAAGCCCAGCGGCGTGCCGCATGTCGAGCAGAATGGCCGACGCGCGACAGGCGAGCTTTCATACCAGTCCGGCGCGCTCAGCCAGCGAATGTTCCCGGCAGGCATTTCGACGAAGGCCGCAGCCATGCCCCCGGTCGCCTTCTGGCACATCCGGCAATGGCACCAGTAAGCGTCGAAATTTTCGACCACGGCTTCGTAGCGTACGCGACCGCATTGGCAGCCGCCTGAGAATGTTTCGGTCATCGCCTAGGTCTAACTGTATCGCCTGCCAACGCAAGAGCATTGCCTATAATAAGCATTGCTATTATATCTGCGTCTATGAGCGAAGATCTCGGTTTTTTGATAGGCGACACGGCGCGTTTGATGCGCCGGGCGTTTGACGAACGTGTCCGCAACAAGGGAATCACCCGTCCGCAATGGCGCGTGCTCGGTCTGCTCGACCGTTTCGGCGGCAGCACACAGGTCGCGCTGGCCGAAATGATGGACGTCGAACCGATCACTCTTGGCCGCATGATCGACAGGCTGCAGGATGCAGGACTGGTTGAAAGGCGTGCGGACCCGAACGACCGCAGGGCCTGGCGGGTGCACCTGACACCCACTGGCGAAGCCCGCCTCGCGGATCTGAAGCCGCTGGCGACCGAACTCTTCGCCGATGCCGTTTCGGGGCTTGACGAAGGGCAGCAGGCTGAACTGGAGGCGATGCTCGACATCATCCGCCTCAATCTCACCCGCAAATCGCCGGAGGCTGCAAATGGCTGAGGCCGATGCGCAGACCAAACCAGTCGGAGAGGCCGTGACCGCTCCCCGCCCAACCCCGCGCAGATGGCTGCGTCTGCTGGCCATGATTTCGGTGCCGCTGTTGCTGCTCATCGGCGGCATCGCCTATTATCTGGCCAACGATCATTATGTCTCGACGGACAATGCCTATGTCCAGCAGGACAAGGTGTCGGTCGCAGCCGAAGTGGGCGGGCGGATAGTCGAGGTCGCCGTGGGTGAGAACCAACATGTGAAGGCGGGCGACCTTCTGTTTCGCATTGACCCCGATCCATTCAAAATCGCGATAGCCCAGGCAGAAGCGTCAATTGCCGCCGCACAGGTCAAAGTCGTCACGCTGGAAACCGATCTGGGCAATAGCGGCGTAGACATCAACGCAGCGCGCGCCGATGTCGCCTTTTTCACCGAGGAGTATAAGCGCCAGTCTGCGCTGATGCAGAGCGGCTTTACCACCAAGGCGCGGTTGCAGGCCGCCGAACATGCGCTTTCGACTGCGCGCAGCAAATTGGCCAATGCCGAGGCGGACGCAAAGATGGCGCGCGCTGCATTGGCGACCGGTGCGGCTGCCCCCGGCGTCAATCCTGGCGTTCTTGCCGGACAGGTACAGCGCGACAAAGCCCTGCTCGACCTGTCCAAGACGGAGATCAGGGCACCGGCCAGCGGCACTGTCAGCCAGGCAGATCGCCTGCAAAACGGTCAAATGATGGTTCAGGGCCTTCCGGCGCTGACCATCGTTACCGATGGAAAAGGCTGGGTCGAAGCGAATTTCAAGGAAACCGATCTTGCCGACATGCGCGTCGGCCAACCTGCCGAAATCAGTTTCGACGCTTATCCCGGCCTGAAGGTAAAGGGTCGCGTCAGCAGTATCGGCGCAGGCACCGGATCGGAATTTTCCGTCCTTCCGGCGCAAAATGCGAGTGGCAACTGGGTCAAGGTAACCCAGCGCGTGCCTGTGCGGATCGAGATTGTCGAGAAACCCAAACGCCAGATGATTGCCGGGCTGTCCGCTTATGTCCGCATCGACACCAGCAAGTAATTACACCCCCGGCAAGGCGGCGCTGCCCGTCGAGCATAAGGGCTTGCTGACGCTGGCGGTGATGGGCGCGTCGATCATCCAGATTCTCGATTCGACGATCGCCAACGTCGCTATTCCGCACATGCAGACCAGCCTCGGCGCGACAATCGACAGCGTCACCTGGGTTTTGACGAGTTATATCCTTGCCAGCGCCGTGGCGATGCCGGCTGCAGGCTGGCTATCGGACCGCATCGGCTCGCGGCGGCTTTTCCTCTTTGCGGTGGCCGGATTCATCATCACCTCGATGCTATGCGGTGTCGCGACCAATCTGACGCAGATGGTGCTGTTCCGGATATTCCAGGGGATCTGTGCGGCCTTTATCGGCCCGCTCTCGCAGACGATCCTGCTCGATATCAATCCGCCCGAAAAGGCGCCCCGAGCGATGCAGGTATGGGGAATGGGAATCATGATCGCCCCCATCATGGGGCCGATGATCGGTGGCTGGCTGACCGAAAGCTATAACTGGCGCTGGGTATTTTACATCAACCTGCCGATCGGCATCCCGACGCTCGCCCTGCTCTGGTGGCTGTTGCCTTCGCGCAAGATCACCGACCGGAAACTGGATATTTTCGGCTTTGCGATGCTCGCACTCGGGCTTGCCTCGCTGCAACTGATGCTCGATCGCGGCCAGCATGAGGACTGGTTCGAAAGCTGGGAAATCATCATCGAACTGGGTGTCGCCATCGCGGCCTTCTGGATGTTTGCAATTCACAGCATGACAACCAAAAAGCCGCTGTTCGATCCCAATATGGTAACCAACGGCAACTTCCTGACCGCATTGATGTTCGGTTCGCTGATCGGCCTGATGATGTACGGGATTTTCGCGCTGCTCCCCCCGATGCTGCAGAACATTTATGGCTATACTGTATTCGATACCGGCGCATTACTCGCGCCGCGCGGGATCGGCATATTGGTCGGCATGATTGCGGCCGGTAGGCTGGTCACTTTCCTTGACATCCGCTGGATCATCTTTTCCGGCTTTTCACTGGTGGCGCTGTCGATGTGGATGATGACGGGATGGGCTCTTGAAATGGGTGTGTCGCAGTTGATTATTGTCGGATTGGTACAGGGTTTTGGCATGGGCATCACCTTCATGCCGACCAACGTCATCGCCTTTTCGACCTTGCCATTGTCGGTGCGCACCGATGCCTCAAGCCTGCTCTACCTCGCGCGTAGCCTGGGCGGCAGTCTGGGAATCTCGATCAGCGTTACAATGTTGACCCGCAGCATGCAGGTCAACCACGAGGAATTGGCTGCAAGAATTACATCGTCCAGTTTCTCGGTGATCGACCCGGCAACCGCCGACCGTTTTGGCGTCTTGGGGGAAGCGGTGATGCGGATGCTCGATATGGAGGTCAACCGGCAAGCGGCCATGATCGCCTATCTCAGCGACTTTCAGCTGATGTTCTATATGGTGCTGGCCTTTTTGCCGCTGGTCCTGCTGATAAAGCCCGTCAAGCCTGAGGTCGGACCGCCCCAGCATCTGCCCGACTAGCCGCGCTTTTGCAGGCCCTTTTGCTGCATCCGCCAAAGCGCCATCTCGATCCGGTCCTGCCCGAAAAAGGGCTCGCCCTCGAATAGCAGCGTGGGCACGCCCCAATGGCCGCCAGCCTCAAGCGCAGCCTGGTTGGCATGGATTTCAGCATCGAGCGCTTCCGCATCGGCGAGCGCTTCAGCGTCGAGTTTGGCGAGATCGAGCCCGGCGCGCTGCGCCGCACCGGCCAGATGCTCGCCTTCGTGCCACTTCTCTGCCCCGCCCCAGATCAACCTCGCCGCCTCATGCGCGAAGGCAAGCCCCTTGCCGCGCCGTGCGGCTGCCTGCCCCAGACGCGTCAAGCGGTAGATATAGGGTTGCTCTTCGGAAATCTTCCGCGTCATGATATTCTGCACGATCGGATCTGGACGCGGCGGCCCAAAGGGGATGCTGTGAAACTGTGCGACCCGCATCATGTCGCGCATCGTATAGCCGAGCCAGTTAGCGTGGTTGCGCTCGAAAAAATCCGGTTCACGTATGGCGAGCGGGTAAACGGGCCGCAGCGCGATATCGACATCCCATTCCTCCGCCATCGCACGATACCGTCCGATGGCGAGATAGGAATATGGCGAGCGGAACGAGAAGAAGAGGTCGGCAGTCAGCGTCATGGAGGTTCCTGCAGGGTAATTTCCATGACTTTCGAACCTCTTGTGCCCGTCGTCAAGCCGCTATGAAATTGGCCTCTGTCAGTGCCGCGCCTCAAGAACCATGTTGAACGGACCTTCCGTCGCGCGACGCACCTGTCCGAAACCAGCGTCGTGGATAAGTGCCGAAAGCGCAGCTTCTCCCGCCTGCGCGCCCAGCCCCTCGCCGACTTCCTGGTCGAGCGATGTCGGAACGCAGATCATCGTCGAAGCGTTATAGTAAAGCTGACCGACCGGATTCATATTCTCCTCGGGCCGGTTGCCTGCCATTGGCTCAACCAGCATCCATGTGCCGTCGGGCTTCAGCATTTGATGCACATGGCGCGCGCAGCCTCTGGGATCGCCCATGTCGTGCAGGCAATCGAACATTGTGACAAGATCGTAACCGCCTTCGGCAATCTCTTTCGCGGCGGCGGTTTCAAAGCGCACATTGTTGCAATCGGGATGATCCGCAGCATGTTTACGCGCATCGGCAATCGAAGCTGCGTGGAAATCATAACCGGTGAACTGGCTGTTGGGATAGGCCTGCGCCATCAGCAGCGTCGAAAACCCCACACCACAGCCGATATCGGCAACCTTGGCACCAGCCTTGAGTTTGGCTTCGACGCCATCGAGCTGCGGCAACCATTGCTGAACAATCGAATTGACATAGGTTGGCCGGAAAAATGCGCCGACAGAGCAGAACAGGCAGCCCGCGCTATCGCCCCATGCAACGCCGCCGCCATCGCGGAATGCCGCTTCGACTTTGGGCTCACCTTCGATCATCGCCGCGACCAGATCGAAAGCGCCACGCAGATAGACCGGACTGTCGCGTTCGACAAAGATCATTGCCTGTTCGGGCGACAGGCTAAATTCTCCGGTTGCGGAATCATAATCCAGATAACCGCCCGCCGCCTGCGCAAAGGCCCATTCGCGGACATAACGCTCGCTTAATCCGCCACAGCGCGTCGCAAGTTCTGCAGGCGTTGCGCCCCCCTCTTTCAGCGCATCGAACAGCCCGAGGCGAAATCCGATGCGGACGGTTGGCACACTGAACGCCCCTCCCAGATCGCCCAGCATCTTTCCCACAAAAGCATGCAGCTTTTCTTCGTTGATTCCTGACATTTTCGGCATCCTTTCCGGACCATGCACATCAACGCGAAAGACGCGCGCAGACTCAGTCCATTATGCCGGATGGTTTAACATAATATCGGACGCCTGTCGCGTTCGCCAAGCCACAGGAAACACGCAGGAATTTAAAAAGCATTCCACTGCAACCGGCCTCGGATGAAGTCGGTCGCAGCGGAATTGATGGGCTTGTCAGCCCTTCTTCAAGTGCCTGCGCCCGAGAAGTTCGGCAATCTGGACGGCATTGAGCGCCGCGCCCTTGCGCAGATTATCCGAAACGCACCAAAGGTTTAGGCCATTGTCGACCGTCGAATCGTCGCGCACACGGCTGATGAAGGTCGCGTAATCGCCCACGCATTCGACCGGGGTTACGTATCCGCCGTCCTCGCGCTTGTCGACGAGCATCACGCCGGGGGCTTCGCGCAGGATATTCTGCGCCTCTTCCGCCGAAAGCTCGTTCTCGAATTCGATGTTGATTGCTTCCGAATGGCCGACGAACACAGGTACGCGGACGCAGGTCGCGGTGACCTTCACCTTGGGATCGAGGATCTTCTTGGTTTCGACGACCATCTTCCATTCTTCCTTGGTCGTGCCGTCCTCGAGAAACTTGTCGATGTGCGGGATGACGTTGAAGGCGATCTGCTTGGTGAATTTCTGCGGCTCGGCCTGGTCGCCGACGAAGATGCTGCGCGACTGTTCGAACAGTTCGTCCATCCCGGCCTTGCCAGCACCCGAAACCGACTGGTAGGTGGAAACCACGACACGCTTGATCTTCGCGGCATCGTGCAGCGGCTTCAGCGCGACGACCATCTGCGCGGTCGAGCAATTGGGATTGGCGATGATGTTGCGCGCGGTATAGCCGTCGATCGCGTCTGGGTTCACTTCAGGCACGATAAGCGGCACATCCGGGTCCATGCGATAGAGCGAGCTATTGTCGATCACCGTGCAGCCCGCTGCTGCAAAGCGCGGAGCATGCACCTTGGTCGCATCGGAGCCGATCGCGAACAGTGCGATATCCCAGCCTGCGGGATCGAAATGTTCGATATTCTGGATTTTGAGGGTCTGGCCGGTCTCGCCATATTCGATGGTTTCGCCTGCCGAGCGCGATGATGCGACCGCCGCGATCTCGTCCGCCGGAAATTCGCGTTCAGCCAGGATGTTCAGCATTTCGCGCCCGACATTGCCCGTGGCGCCCGCAACTACAACTCGATAACCCATTTTGATTTCCTCGTATTCGAACTTGCTATCGGGACCCCCGCATTCGCGGGGGCAGGCATAAAAAAAGGCCGGGTCCCTTTAGCGGATCCCGGCCCTTTCGGTATCTTGGTTATACGCAACCAGACGGGATCAGCCTGCGGCATCCTGTTTGGTGGTAATCTTGCGTTCGGCGATACGCGCCTTCTTGCCGGTGCGGCCGCGCAGATAGTACAGCTTCGCACGACGGACGGCGCCGCGACGCACCACTTCGATGCTTTCGACATTGGGCGAGTAAAGCGGGAATACGCGTTCCACGCCTTCGCCGAACGAAATCTTGCGGACGGTGAAATTCGAACCCATGCCCTTGTTCGAACGCGCGATGCACACGCCTTCGTAATTCTGGATGCGGGTGCGATCGCCTTCGATCACCTTCACGCCAACGCGCAGCGTGTCACCGGCCCGGAATTCGGGGATGTTCTTTTTGGTGGCAAGTTCGGCAATCGCCTCTTGCTCAAGCGTCTGGATCAGGTTCATGGCCTGTCTTCTTCCTTCTTCACGCTGCACACCAGAGGCAGGTCAGTCCCGAGCGTTCTTGTAACGCTCCCAAAGGTCTGGCCTGCGTAGCCGTGTATCGTTCTCGGCCTGTTGTTTCCGCCAGGCCCTGATCTTCGCATGATCCCCCGATCGCAGCACTTCAGGGATCGTGCGCCCTTCCCACTCAGCAGGTCGGGTATAATGCGGATATTCGAGAAGCCCCTGTTCAAAGGACTCTTCATCCCCACTATCGGGCGCGCCCATTACGCCGGGAAGCAGCCGAATGCAAGCATCTAATAGCATCAGCGCCCCCATTTCCCCGCCGGAAAGCACGATGTCGCCCATGCAGACCTGCTCGATCTGCGGACGCGCCTCGAACAGCCGCTCGTCAAAGCCCTCGAAACGACCGCAGAGAATGGTGACGCCGGGACCATCGGCCAGTTCGCGTACACGGGCCTGGGTGATTGGCTTACCTCGCGGGGTCATCACCAAAATCGGCAAATCAGGTGCTTTTTCAATCGCATGGTCGACCGCCGCCGCCATGACGTCAACCTTCAGCACCATCCCTGCCCCACCGCCAGCCGGCGTATCGTCAACTGTTCGGTGCTTGTCGGATGCAAAGTCGCGCAACTGGATCGGCGAGCAGGACCATTTCTCCTCCGCCAGCGCACGGCCCGCGAGCGAAACGCCCAGCGGGCCGGGAAACATCTCGGGGTAAAGCGTCAGGATTTGGGTTTGGTAGGTCATAGGACAAACGCCGCGTCGACCAGAATGCGCTCACCCCATTCGGGAACAGCCTTGGCATTCATCGGGACCATGAAGCGCTTTTTGTCCGGCTTTTTGATCTCGAGGATATCGCCCGCACCGAAATTCTCAACGGCGATACAGAAACCCAAATCCTCGCCATCGGTTGAAGCGCAAGGCAGACCGATCAGGTCGCTATAATAATATTCGCCATCGCCCAGCGGCGGCAATTCGGCACGTGATACGGTCAGGAGCGTGCTGCGCAGTGCCTCAGCGGCATTACGGTCAGCAATTTCGGCAAAGCGCGCGATCGCACCGCCCTTGTGGGCGCGCACCGCCTTTAACGTCAGTGCGCCACCATTATAGCTTTTGTGCCGTTTGAGGCTGTCCACATTCTCTGCAAACAGCTTCAACCGGACTTCGCCCGTCACGCCATGCGCACCGGCAACGGCGGCAAGCGTGACGGTCTTTTCAGCCAAGGATCAGCCCTCAGCCTTTTCTTCGCTGGCTTCTTCAGCAGCCGGAGCTTCCTCGGCGGCAGCTTCTTCAGCGGGTGCAGCTTCTTCCGCAGCGGGTGCTTCGGCAGCAACTTCTTCAGCCGGTACGGCTTCTTCGACTGCAGGAGCGGCGGCAGCGGCTGCCGCAGCTTCTTCGGCTTCAGCCAGCTTGGCGGCCTTGTCTTCGGCGCGATCCTTGGCCTTCTGGCCGGGTTCGCCCTTCTTCGGGTTTACCGATGCCTTGCGCTCCTTGACGCCAGCGGCATCGAGAAAGCGGGCAACGCGATCCGAGGGCTGCGCGCCAGCGGCCAGCCAGTGCTTCGCACGATCGGCGTCGAGGATGACGCGACCGGCATCGTCCTTGGCGAGCTGCGGGTTGTAGCTGCCGATACGCTCGATGAACTTGCCGTCACGCGGCGCGCGCGCATCCGCAACAACAATCTTGTAATAAGGGCGCTTCTTCGAGCCGCCACGCGACAAACGCATTGCCAATGCCATGATATTTACCTTTACCTTTCTGATTCAATTCTTTGAATTAATATGAAAACTTACTTTTTCTTGCTCAACAAGCGGGCGATATCGGGCGGCAGTCCACCCGCACCGCCACCGGGCATACCGGGAAGCCCGCCCAAACCCTTGGGCATCGATCCCTGAGGCAGCCCATGCATGCCTTCCATCGTCGCCCCCAGATCGCCGCCCGATTTGCCGAACAGCGCGGCAAGCCCTTTCAGCCCGCCCATCTTCCGGATGCGCTTCATCGCGCTTTCCATTTCCTGATGCATTTTCAGGAGGCGGTTGACGTCCTGCACCGTGGTACCCGATCCATTAGCGACGCGGATCTTGCGTTTTGCATTCAAAAGCGCCGGTTTTTCGCGCTCTTTCGGGGTCATCGAACCGATGATCGCGTCCATCCGATGCAGGATCTTGTCGTCCATGCCGGACTGCGCCATCGCAGCCTTGGCCTTTTTCATCCCCGGCATCATGCCCGCCAGCGCACCAAGACCACCCATTTTGGTCATCTGGCGCAACTGGGCCCGCAGATCGTTGAGATCGAACTGCCCCTTCGCCATCTTGGCGGCGAGTTTTTCGGATTCTTCCTGATCGACGACCTGTGCCGCTCGTTCAACCAGACCGACGACATCGCCCATGCCGAGGATGCGACCTGCGACGCGCGAAGGCTGGAACGCCTCCAGCGCATCCATCTTTTCGCCGACGCCTGCGAACTTGATCGGCTTTCCGGTAACCGCACGCATCGACAGCGCGGCACCCCCGCGCGCATCGCCATCCATGCGGGTAAGGACAACGCCGGTAAGCTCCACCTGTTCGCCAAAGCTCTTGGCGACATTCACCGCATCCTGACCGGTGAGCGAATCGACGACGAGGAGAATTTCCTGGGGGACGGCAACATTCGCCACCGCCTTCATCTCGTCCATAAGCTGCTGGTCGACGTGCAGGCGGCCTGCCGTATCGAGCATCAGCACATCGAAGCCCTGCAGTTTCGCTGCCTGCATCGCGCGCTTGGCAATGTCGACAGGCTGCTGGCCCGCCACGATCGGCAAGGTGGCAACATCCACCTGCGTGCCGAGCGTTGCCAACTGCTCCTGCGCGGCGGGGCGGTTGACGTCGAGCGATGCCATCAGCACCTTCTTGCGCTCTTTCTCATTGAGAAGCTTCGCAATTTTGGCGGTGGTTGTGGTCTTGCCCGAGCCCTGCAGACCGACCATCATGACGACAGCGGGCGGGGCCACGGCAAGGTTCAGTTCGCTCGCATCCGATCCGAGCATCTCGACCAGCGCGTCGTTGACGATCTTGACGACCTGCTGGCCCGGGGTGACCGATTTCAGAACCGACTGACCGACCGCCTGCTCGGTGACCTTGTCGACAAATTCGCGTGCAACCGGAAGCGCAACATCGGCCTCGAGAAGCGCGACGCGAACTTCGCGCATCGCCTCACGGACGTCTGCTTCGTTCAGTGCACCGCGACCGCGCAGGCGATCGAACACGCCTCCCAACCGGTCGCTCAGCTTGTCGAACATCGAACTTCCCTTTATCCGGTGCCGGAAACGCACAAAACGCCGGTGGGCGAAACCTCGCTGACCGGCGCAGATGTTTTTTTTCCGAACATCACATGGAAGGAGTTTGCACTCCTGACGGACGGCCACTTAGTCTCGGCCAGCCAAAATTGCAAGCGCACAAATGCCGGGCAGCCGTTCCTGACCGGTGCCAAACCGCTTTGTCGCTTGAAGATTAACCCAATTTTGACCTTTCCCGTTCAAGAACAGACCGAAATACAGGGGCTGAACATTTATGCGGGTAGCGCGAAACAAGCGACCGGAAATCGGCGAAGACGGACAGGTTATCAGGGCGCAATCCGGCTCCCGTGCTGGCCTGACGCTCATCTTTGCGGCATTGATTACCTTCGTCTATATCGGCGGTTCGGTCGGCACGCAGCTGGTTAAGCAATATTTCGGCCAGGGCGCGACAACCGATCAGGCCATGGTTTCGGCGCTGCTGCTGAACATCGCCCTCATCCTGCTAATCTGGCGACGCACCTCGGTGCTGAGCGAAGAAGTCGACGTCTACCGACAGGCAGAGGTTCGGGCGCAGCATCTCGCAATTACCGATCCGCTCACCAATTTGTTCAACCGCCGCGCAATCAAGGAAAAAACTGCCGATCTGACCGCACGCGCATCGCGCAGAGGCAAATCAGTCGCATTCATGATGATCGACCTTGATGGCTTTAAGAAGATCAATGACCTGTACGGGCATGACAGCGGCGATCAATTGCTGCGCGAAGTCGCCGACCGGATGCGCGACACCGCGCCGCCATCGAGCATATTGGCACGCCTTGGCGGCGATGAGTTCGGCATCTGCATGGTGTTTGAGCCCGAATTCCCCGAAACCGTCGATCGCGTCGCCGAGGATCTTGTCGAAGTCCTCTCGCGCCCGATCACGATTGGCGACACAGATCACAGCATCACCGCCTCAATCGGCATCGCCAGGCCGGAAATGGATTGCGACGGCATCGACATGCTCATCCGCCGCGCCGACATTGCCTTATATGCAGCGAAGAAAAACGGTCGCAACGGCTTTTGCTGGTTCGAAAGCGGCATGGAAGTCGAGCTGCGCACGCGCAATTCGCTCGAGGCGGATATCCGCGCGGCGATCCCGAACGAAGAATTCGTGCCCTATTTCGAACAGCAGATCGACCTGCAGACTGGCGAGCTGGCCGGTTTCGAAATGCTCGCCCGCTGGGTGTCGCCGATGCGCGGGTTGATACCGCCTGATGAATTCATCCCTGTGGCCGAAGAAACCGGGATGATCGGCGATCTGTCGCTCAGCATCATTCGCAAGGCGATGCTGGAGGCGAAGAATTGGGATCCGAAGCTGACGATTTCGGTCAACATCTCACCCGTCCAGTTGAAAGATCCCTGGCTGGCGCAGAAAATCGTCAAGCTGCTGGTAGAGACGGGGTTTCCGGCGAACCGGCTTGAGGTCGAAATTACCGAAAGCTCGCTATTCAAGAATCTCAGCCTTGCCCAGTCGATTGTGGGCAGCCTGAAGAACCAGGGCATCCAGATTGCCCTCGATGATTTCGGCACCGGCTACAGCTCGCTCGCGCACCTGCGCGCCCTGCCCTTCGACCGTATCAAGATCGACCGCAGCTTTGTTTCGACCATGCTCGAAAACTCCGAGAGCGCCGCGATTGTGAATGCGATTGCGGGCTTGGGTTCCAGCCTGTGCGTGCCGATCACGGCGGAAGGCATCGAAGAACAGCAACTGGTCGACAAGTTGCGCGAACTGGGATGCACAAAGGGCCAGGGCTGGTTTTACGGCCAACCGCTGTCGGTCGAAAATGTGCGACAGTTGCTTGCCGAGCGTAATCTGCTGATCAGCCGCAAATCGTCCAATTTGGCTGAAAAGCAGGATGTGCAAGCAGGCCTGCCTTATGGCAGCACCGGCGAGCGCGCAGCAGGCTGACGCCCTTACCTTCACGGCTTTCGCTGGACTTGGGGGCAGGCAATAGCCTAATGCGCAGCCGTTATGGCAGCGCCTTTTCACAAGATGCACGGGCTGGGCAACGATTTCGTTGTCATCGATGCGCGCAGCGAGGCTGTCGAGATGACAGGGCCCCGCGCGCATGCGATCGCCGACCGGCGGACGGGCATTGGCTGCGACCAGCTCATCCTGCTCGAACCGTCGGACAGCACCGATGTGCGGATGCGCATTTTCAACGCCGACGGCGGCGAGGTAGAGGCCTGCGGCAATGCGACGCGCTGTGTCGCGACACTGCTCGGCAAAGCCGCGCGGATCGAAACCAAAGGCGGCATTCTCGAAACCCGTCCACAGGATAGCAGCGCCACGGTTTTGCTGAATCCCCCTGCCTTCGACTGGGAGTTCATCCCGCTCGCCATGCCCATGGATACGATGGACATGCCCGTCGGCTGGGACGAGCTTGAACGGCCGATGGCGGTCAATGTCGGCAACCCGCACGTCATTTTCTTTGTGCCTGACACCGATGCCGTCGACCTGGAGCAGTTGGGGCCGACGATAGAAACCGATCCACTGTTCCCCGAAAGAATCAATGTCAACGTCGCAACGATTGTCGATCCACAGAATATCCGGCTACGGGTGTGGGAGCGCGGCGTGGGTTTGACGCTGGCCTGCGGCACCGGGGCCTGTGCAACAGCCGTGGCGGCAATCCGCAGCGGCCGCGCGCAATCGCCGGTCACCGTCCATCTGCCCGGCGGCGATCTGCGTATCGGCTGGCGGGAGGGCGACCCGATCGAGATGGAAGGCCCGGCAACGCATGTCTTCACGGGCGAGGCGAACTGGAGCAAATTCGGTTGAGCGGCCCCGAAATCATCACAATGGGCTGCCGCCTCAATCTTGCGGAAAGCCATGCCCTGGCCGAGCAGCTGCGCGAAGCGGACGACCTCGTCATCGTCAACAGTTGCGCGGTGACGAACGAAGCCGTGCGCCAGACGCGGCAAGCGATCCGGCAGGCGCGCAAGCGCCGCCCCGATGCTCGCATCATCGTCACCGGCTGTGCCGCACAGATCGAACCGCAAACCTTCGAGGCCATGGCAGAGGCCGATGCAGTCATCGGCAATATCGAGAAGCAATCCTCTGCCCTTTTCGCCGTTGATGGGCCCAGGGTGCGGGTCAGCGACATCATGGCGGTGCAGGAAACTGCGCCGCACCTCGCCACCGCCTTTTCGGGCAATACCCGCGCCTTTGTCGAAGTGCAGACCGGCTGCGACCATCGCTGCACCTTCTGCATCATTCCCTATGGCCGCGGCAACAGCCGCTCGGTTCCTGCCGGACAAGTGATCGAACATGTAAAGCGGCTGGTCGATAAAGGCATTGCCGAAGTGGTACTGACCGGCGTGGACGTCACCAGCTATGGTCATGATCTGCCGGGCCAACCCAATCTGGGGCGTCTGGTCGAACAGCTCATCAAGCTTGTGCCCGATCTTCCGCGGTTGCGTCTTTCCTCAATCGACGGGGTCGAAATCGAAGAGCGGCTGCTCGATCTCATCACCGGCGAGCCAAGAGTGATGCCGCATATCCATTTGTCGTTGCAGGCCGGCGACAATCTGATCCTGAAGCGCATGAAACGACGCCATTCGCGCGAGCAGGCAATCGAAATCGTTGCCAGGATGAAGGCGAAGCGGGCGGATATCGCCATCGGGGCAGACATCATCGCAGGTTTCCCGACCGAAGACGATGCGATGTTCGAAAACAGCCTCGCGCTGGTCGAACAGTGCGATATCGTCCACGGCCATATTTTCCCTTATTCACCCAAGGCAGGAACACCCGCCGCAAAAATGCCGCAAGTGCCTGTGCAAACCATCAAGGATCGGGCCCGCCGATTGCGCGAAGCGGTGGCCGCGCGGCGTGAGGCGTGGCTCGATTCGCTGATCGGCAGCACGCAAAAAATTGTCGTCGAGGCTGGCGGGGCATCTGGCCATTCGGAAAATTTCGCCTATGTCGAACTCGATCGCAAGGTGGCCGAAGGCTCCCTGGTTACGGCTTATATCGAAGGACATGAAAATGGACGGCTCAACGGAAAGGTCGCCGGATGAGTGAAAATCCCGGCTGGCGCGACAAGCTGTTCGGCGGCCTCAAGAAAACGTCGAACAAGCTCAGCGAGAACCTTACCGGCCTGATCACCAAAGGTAAGCTTGATGCCGAAATGCTCGACGAGATCGAGGAAGCGCTGATCGTCACCGATCTTGGTCCGGCAACGGCTGCGCAAATTCGCGACAAGCTTGCTGCCATGCGCTTCGACAAGGGCATCGACATGGCCGACCTGCGCGAGGTGGTGGAGGAAGAGATTACCCAAATCCTCACTCCCGTCGCCAAGCCGCTGGAAATCGACGCTTTTCCACGACCGCAAGTCATTCTCGTCATCGGCGTCAACGGATCGGGCAAGACCACCACGATTGCCAAATTGGCGCATAATTTCCTCGAACAGGATTATGGCGTGATGCTCGCGGCGGGCGACACCTTCCGCGCAGCCGCCATCGGTCAGCTCAAGGTCTGGGCCGACCGGATAGGCGTTCCGATAGTCACCGGCCCCGAAGGCGGCGATGCCGCCGGTGTCGTGTTCGACGCTGTGAAAAAGGCGACCGCCGAAGGCATCGACGTGCTGATCGTCGATACAGCGGGCCGTTTGCAGAACAAGCGCGAACTGATGGACGAACTGGCCAAGATCCGCCGCGTATTGGGCCGCCTCAACCCGGCGGCGCCGCACGATGTGGTGCTCGTCCTCGACGCGACAACCGGCCAGAACGCCCTCAGCCAGATTGAAATCTTCAAGGAAGTTGCCGGGGTGACGGGCCTTGTGATGACCAAACTCGATGGCAGCGCGCGCGGCGGCGTATTGGTGGCCGCTGCCAAGCAGTTCGGCCTGCCGATCCATGCGATCGGCATCGGCGAAACAATCGACGACCTGCGCCCGTTCGACCCGCGCGATCTGGCGGTAGCGATAGCAGGTTCTGCATGACCGACGCGCAAACTGCCAAGCCAAAGCACGGCCTGCTCAACTTCCTGCTCGATTTCGGGCCATTGCTGCTGTTTTTCATCGCGTCCAAGCTGGGATCGTCTGACACCGATCCCAAACAGGGCGCTATTGTCGGCACCGGCACCTTCATGGTCGCCATCGTCATCGCCGTCATCGTGTCGAAATGGAAGATCGGCAAAATCTCGCCGATGCTGAAACTGACTGCGGCATTGGGTGTGTTCTTCGGCGCGCTGACCCTCTGGTTCCACGACGAGCGTTTCATCCAGATCAAGCCGACGCTGATCTACGCCTTTTTCGGCCTGTTGCTGATCGGTGGATGGATGCGCGGGAAAGCCCTGCTTCGCTATGTGTTGGAGGCCGCCTATGACGGCCTTGATGACAAAGGCTGGCTCAAACTGTCGCTCAACTGGGGCCTGTTTTTCGCGGCGCTGGCGCTGGCGAACGAGGCGATGCGGGCAATGCTGAGCTTTGACCTGTGGCTGACGCTCAAGGTCTGGGGCGTCACGATCGTGACTTTCCTTTTCGCGATGGCGAATATCCCGATGCTGTTGAAGCACGGGTTGAAACTCGGTGACGAACCGCCCGTCCCGCCGCAGGGATAATGCCAGCATAAGGCCATGGAACGACCTTTCGGTAACTGCATTCCCTGCGTTCGCGGGAATGACTACTTCTGCGCAGGTCGCTCCGGCTTTCCCCTTGTAACACCACACCTCCTTGGCTAGGCTTTCTGCCATTCGCGCTAACCAAGCCTAAAGGGGAAGAAATATGGCTAAGTTTTTCGGTAACTTGCACGCGGTGCTAGGCGTCGGCTTCGTGCTTGCGCTTGCTCTCATCTTTGCTGTGCCTTCAGGTTGGGATCTCGAACAGCAAATGATCCGCTGGCTCCACACCTTTTTCGGCGTCCTTTGGATCGGACTCCTCTACTATTTCAATTTCGTCCAGATCCCGACCATGCCCAAAATCCCGGCTGAACTGAAACCCGGCGTTTCAAAGCATATCGCCCCCTCGGCGCTGTTCTTCTTCCGCTGGGGTGCAGCAATGACCGTGCTGTTTGGTTTGCTCATCGCTTGGCGGGCAAATTATTTAATCGAAGCACTCACTTTGTCCGGTGAAGGAGCCAAACTTCTGATCGGCATCGGAATGTGGCTGGCGCTGATCATGGCATTCAACGTCTGGTTCGTGATCTGGCCGGCGCAGCAAAAGGCGCTGGGATTGGTTGAGGCGGACGATGCCACCAAGGCGGCTGCGGCCCCGCGCGCGATGATGTTCTCACGCCTCAACACGCTGCTGTCGATCCCGATGCTGTATTGCATGATCTCTGCCAATTTGGCCTGATAGCGGCGTTCTTATAAATATTAGAAAGGGCGGCTTTCGGGCCGCCTTTTTTGGAGAGGAACAGGCAATGCAATTTGACGAAGTCATTCTCGGTCGCCGCAGCATCAGAGGCTATAAACCCGATCCGGTCCCGCGTGAGTTGATCGAGGAAATCCTTACGCTCGCCATGCGCGCGCCCTCATCAATGAACACGCAGCCGTGGAACTTTTATGTCATCACCGGCGAACCGCTCGACCGCATCCGCAGGGGCAATACCGAACGCACGCTGGCCGGTGTTCCGCAATCGCGCGAATTTCGCACCGGCCAGCCCTTTGAAGGCGTCCACCGCGAACGGCAGGTCGATGTTGCCAAGCAGTTGTTCGGCGCGATGGGTATCGAACGCGACAACAAGGAAAAGCGCCAGGATTGGGTTTTGCGCGGCTTTCGTCAGTTCGATGCGCCGGTGTGCGTGATCATCACCTATGACAAGATACTCGACGGCAGCGACGATACCCCGTTCGACTGCGGCGCCGTGGCGACCGCACTGGTCAACGCCGCCTGGTCGCGCGGACTGGGCACGGTGATCAACAGCCAGGGCATCATGCAATCCCCTGTCGTGCGCCAGCATGCCGGGATCGCCGACGACCAGATCATCATGAAAAGCATCGCGCTGGGCTGGCCCGACATGGACTTTCCGTCAAATGCCGTAGTGCCGCCGCGCAAATCGGTTGCCGAGGCGGTAAATTTTGTGGGTTTTACGGATTAACCACCAGTCAAATCGAAAATGCAGCCAGGGCCGCTTGCCTTGCCGTCATCTTGTTGCTTTGTTCAACCATCGCATTGCAGCGCCTATTGGTCGCAGGATTGATCGCAAATCGCCCCAAGGCTTCCTATATCATGTGCATTGCTGCCCATGTGGCCAGAAAAGGATATCCGATGTTTACCCTCCCCCAACTTCCTTATGCCAAATCTGCCTTCGGCGACCTGATCTCATCCGAAACATTCGATTACCATCACGGCAAGCATCACAAGGCCTATGTCGACAAGGCGAACAAGCTGGTCGAGGATGATTCAAGTCTGGCCGGAAAATCGCTGGTCGAGTTGATCGGGAGCGCCAAGGGCGGGCTGTTCAACCAGGTCGGGCAAATCTGGAACCACAGTTTCTATTGGCAGTGCCTGAGCCCCGAAGCAAAAGCCCCCAGCGATAAACTTGCCAGCATGATTGCCGAACAGTTCGGTTCGCATGCAGAGCTGCTCGCCAAGCTGAAGGAAGAGGCGACGGGCCATTTCGGCAGCGGCTGGACCGCGCTGCTACTCGATGGCGACAAGCTTAAAATCAAAAGCTATCACGATGCCGATTGCCCGGTGAAGCATGGCGATGTGCCGCTGCTGATCCTCGATGTCTGGGAGCATGCTTATTATATCGATTATCGCAACGATCGCGCCGGGCACATCGGGGCGATTTTGGAGAAGGCCATCGATTGGGATTTTGTCGCCCTCAACCTTGATGGCAAGGGCGCGCAGCGGGCTGACCAAAAAGGGTAATTGCGCCAGGTTTGCATGGCGGTTGCTAAAGGCCAATCGGCGCTGACCCGCACCTGCAGATTTTGATAATTTTACATGGAATCGTCATTCCCGCGAAGGCGGGGAGTCGAAGACGTCCTTGGACAATCCATCACCTGCCGAAGAAATTTCAGCCGCCGGTGATGGATACCCGCCTTCGCGGGGGGTGACAAAGCAGATGTTCAACTTAAAGTCGTCATGCTGAATGCTGCACCGGAACAAGTGCACCGAACGCGACCTGTCACCCCAGCAAATCATGCTTCTTCAGGCTGTGTCGTAGCTGGTCATAACTCAAATTCAGCGCTTTTGCTGTCTGCCGCTGGTTGTAGCGATGTTGCGCAAGCGCTTGTTCGAGCAAGGCTTTTTCAAAGGCTTCGGTGGTTGCCTTGAAATCGCCCACCTTGATCGCGGCTTCGTTGATCGCAGAGAAATCGGTCGAGTGGCGCGCCCCGTTGTCGCTGGCATTGCCATTGGCGGGCACGTCTCCGCCCCCGCTTTCCGTTTCGCGGGCGGCAGAAGAAGGCATTGCGATCGGTGTCCACGGGCTTTCAAATGGATCGAACTGCACATAGTCAACCGGTTGCGCCGGATCGTTCCAGCGATACACCGCACGTTCAACGACATTGCGCAACTCGCGGACATTGCCGGGCCAGCTGTAATTTTCCATCGCGCGCCGGGCAACAGGGCCGAAACTGGGCCAGCCTTCCCAGCCCAACTCGGTCGCCATGCGGCGGCCAAAATAGTCGGAAAGCACCCCGATATCGCCTTCGCGCACGCGCAGCGGCGGCAGCGTCACGACTTCGAAACTCAGCCGGTCGAGCAGGTCGGCACGAAATCTGCCGCGCTCAACCATGTCCGGCAGGCTTTCATTGGTCGCACCGACAATGCGGACGTCGACGCGGACGGGTTTGGACGAACCGATCCGGGTAACCTCGCCATATTCGACCGCGCGCAAGAGGCGTTCCTGCGCACCCATGGAGAGCGTGCCTAGCTCGTCTAGAAACAGCGTGCCGCCATGCGCCTCTTCAAACCGGCCTTCGCGGGCACGGGTGGCACCGGTGAAGGCGCCGGCTTCATGCCCGAACAGTTCGGCCTCGATCAGCGTTTCGGGAAGGGCGGCGCAGTTCATGGTGACCAGTGGGCCGTCCCAGCGCGTGCTCAGGCGATGGAGGCGCTCGGCAATCAGTTCCTTGCCCGTCCCGCGCTCGCCGATGACAAGCACCGGACGGTTAAGCTGCGCGGCGCGGCTGGCGCGCTCGACCGCATCGAGAAAGGCCGAGGATTGGCCGATAAACTGGATGCCACGCTCCATTCCCCATTATTGGCACATTTCACTATCATTTGGCAAGTTTTACCCATCCAAAATCGCAAATTTTGCCGCACATAGCTCCAATTCCTCCGGATAACCGCCATTCCCATCAAATTGGCACGCCTCCTGCTTATTGTCTGGCAAGCCACGCAAAGGCCGAAACCAAGAGGGAAGAAAATGCAAAAGCTACACCAGACCGAAACCCAGCCGACCGGAACGATTGTCGGCGCGTCGATCTCGATGCTGCTGCTTATCGCATTCGGGCTTTCGTCCTTTGTCATTCAGCAGAAAGATGCCAGCCACCATGCAGCAGAACAGTCCTACCGGCCTGTCGGCGTTAGTGCCTATCTTGCCTGACGCCGCAAGCCGCCGACCGGGGCGCGAAAGCTCACCCCCAGCTCCCCTAAACGAGCTTGCCCCGGTCGCCCCTTTCAGAGCAGAGTATAAACCGATCGATCGTTTCAATTTCCGGAGTTACCCAATGGGCATATTTTCCAGAACACGCGATATCATCGCCGCCAACGTCACCGACCTGCTCGACAGGTCGGAAGACCCGGCGAAGCTGATCCGCATGATCATCATGGAGATGGAGGAAACGCTTGTCGAAGTGCGCGCCTCCGCCGCGCGGACCATTGCCGACAAGAAAGAGCTGCAGCGCCATATCGCCAAGCTCGACCACCTCCAGAGCGACTGGACCGAAAAAGCCCAGCTGGCGCTGTCGAAGGATCGCGAAGACCTTGCCAAAGCCGCTTTGGTCGAACGCAAGAAGGCGGTCGACATGGCCGAACAGCTCCGCTCCGAGGTAGCTGTACTCGACGATGCGCTGAAGGCGTCGGAAGCGGACATCCACAAGCTGCAGAAGAAGCTGATCGACGCCCGCGCCCGCCAGAATGCGTTGATGACGCGCCTAGAAAGCGCCGAAAACCAGGTCAAGCTGCGCACCATGTACAATGGCGACAAGGTTCGCGATGCCTTCAGCCGCTTCGATGACCTCGAACGCCGCGTAGACGAAGCTCAGGGCTATGCCGACGCTCTGGCGATTGGTGCAGATGGACCGAAGACCCTTGGCGAAGAGATCGACGCATTGAGCGCCATCGATGAAGTCGATGCCGAACTCGAAGCCATGAAAAAAGCGATGAAGAAAGGCTGATCCGATGGAAGATATCCTCGTACCCATATTCGTCGTTGGCATGCTGTTTATCGGGCTGCCGTGGCTGGTCATGCATTATGTCACCAGGTGGAAAACCGCTGCGACGCTGACCAACGATGATGAGCGCATGCTGGGTGACATGCACGAACTGGCGCGCCGCCTCGAAGATCGCCTCGACACAGTCGAACGCCTTGTCGCCGCCGACAATCCCGATTGGCACCCACGCCGCCTCGATCATGAGAGCGAGGACTATGCCCAATTAGACAATATCCGCCGACTGGAGAGGAAGAACTGAGATGTCTGGCATGCACACCAAATTCTATCTCGATAAGCAGAATGGCAAATGGAAGGGCGTTTGCGCCGGCATTGCGGACTATACAGGGGTCAATGTCCTCTGGGTTCGATTGGGCGCGGTGATGCTCACCCTGATGGGTGGCTTTCCCTGGACGCTGATAGCCTATTGGATCACCGCCTGGATGGCCGACAGAAAGCCGATCCATCTCTATGCCGAGGACAAGGCCGAACAGAAATTCTGGCAGGGTGTCCGCCAGTCCCCTGCCCGCACCACCCGCGACATTCGTTCTCGCTTCCGCGAAATCGACCGTCGCCTTGCCGACATGGAAACCTTCTACGTCAGCAACAACAAACAACTCGCCGACGAGATTGAAAGCCTGCGCTGAACGCCGGGCCTTTTGGGAGGATTTTAATGCACGAAGGCGAAGTCATATTCATTCTGTTTCTGGGATCGCTGCTCGGCGTGACCGCCACTCTGGTCATTCAATGGTACGGACGCCGCAAGGTCAGGGCAGCGCTCCAGCAGGACGGACTTACACCCTCGCGCCAGACCGAATTGCTGGCGAACGAAAATGAAGCAATGCGCGGACAGATGCTGCGCCTGGAAGACCGTTTGTCGGTGATGGAGCGCATAGCGACCGACGCCAGCCTGAATCTAGGCCGCGAGATTGAAAGGCTGCGCTGAAAGGCGCGCCAGAGGGAGGAATAGGATGAGTTGGGGAGGTCCCACCTTTGTAGTTGCCATGATCGCCATTTTTTACGGCGGATGGATATTGAACAACTGGATCCGTGCCCGCCACGGTTACCCCCTCGAAGATGAATGGGGCGGCAAGTCGGAAAAAGGCCTGCCCGATTCAGAACGCAAGATCGGTTTGCTGACAAACGAAAACGAAGCCCTGCAGGGCAAGATCAGCCGCCTTGAAGAGCGCGTCGCCGTTCTCGAACGCATCGCGACCGACAAAGGCACCAGACTTGCCGACGAGATTGAAAGCCTGCGCTGACAACGCGCATAGGAGTACGAAAAATGGCTGAAGAAATGCTGTTGAAATTCCTCCCCTTCCTGATCGCTGGCGGCCTGTTGGTCGGTGCGATGGGGATTGTCGGATGGGTATACACTACGCGGCTGCGCATCAAGCACGGCTATCCGCTCGAAGGCACCTGGGGGCAGACCGTCTATCCCAAGACCGACCAGGAATCGGTCGAAAGGATCAAGCTGCTCAGCCAGGAAAATGCGCAGCTTCGCGCCGAACTCGGCTCGATCAAGGACCGGTTGGGTAACGTCGAAAAGATCGTCGTCGAAGACAGCCATAAGCTCGGCGCAGAAATCGAGGCCCTGCGCGGCCCGGCGAACTGAGGACTGAATATGAGCCCGATACTCATCCCGATATTAGGCATTTGCTGCGGCCTTCTGGCAATCTTCGCAGGTGCGATCTTTCGCCCCTGGCTGAAGATGAAGGAACGCCAGATGGAGCTGGATGCGCAGAACATTGCCGAAAAGGCGGCGCAATATGCGGCCGACAAAGGGCGGCTGGAGGAACGCGTCGCCGTGCTGGAACGCATCGTTACCGACCAGGGCTACAGTCTGGCCAAGGAAATCGAGGCATTACGCACAACCCCGCTGAATTTCGAACCATCGCATGAAAAGGAAGTGCAGAAATGATCGGCGATCCGTTCACCATGGTCGTGGCCATCATTGCCATCATAACGATCGGCAAGATCATCCAGAGCAAGCACAAGGCCAAATATGGCATTGTCGAGGATGAGGACATGATGGGCAACAAGACCCATCAGCGGCTGATCAGCAACAATGAAACGCAGGCATTGCAGAACGAGATTCACGAGCTGAAAGAACGCGTCAAGGTTCTCGAACGCATCGCCACGGACAACAGCAGCGCAGTTGACGTCAGCCGTCAGATCGAAGCCCTGCGCGACCGGTAATCACAACAAGGAAGGAAGGACCATGCCACAGGACCCCAGCTTCTACCTGACGGTGAGCGCGCTGGCGCTGGCGACGGTCGGAATCATCGCCGCTGCCAGCCTGCGCGGATGGCGCGACTGGATCGAACTCAAGCGCTGCGAAATGGAGAGCCAGCAGCGCCCTTCGCATGATGGCGCGCCTTCGACGGTGTCGCGCATAGAAGTCGCCGATCTCAAGGAACGCGTCAAAAAACTGGAAGCAATCGCGGCAGGCATTGATATCTGACGACCAAGGCCATAAGCGCAGCCGCATGACCGCGCTGGCCGACATATTGGACGAATATGAATTTCTCGATGGTGACGATCGCTATCGCCTGCTGATCGATCTGGGCAAGGAACTGCCCGACATGCCCGATGCCCTTAAAACCGATGCCACGCTGGTTCGCGGCTGTTCCGCAAGCGTCTGGGTGTATCCGGTGATCGGGGATGGCAATCTGAGCTTTCTGGCGGACAGCAACGCGGCGATTACCAAGGGGATCATTGCGCTTGTCCTGAAAACGGTCGAGGGCAAATCTGCCCATGAAGTCGGTGCCACCGATATCGAGGGTGCTCTCGCGCCCTTCGACCTCAAAAACCAGCTAAGTTCGAACCGGACGCAGGGAATTCCGAACATGATCGCGCTGATCCGCGATACCGCCGCGCGCTACGCTTAGTCCGCTCAGCCTTTCCAGGCCCTGCGCTCCTCGGCAGCGCGCAATACTTCGAAAGCTGTCTGCCCTGCCTGAAAGGCTTTTGCCGCATCGGCATCATTCGGGCGCACATCAGGATGTGTTTCCTTGGCAATTTTGCGCCAGGCCTTTTTCACATCTTCGAAATCGGCGTCGGGATCGAGCCCGAGCAATTCAAGTGCCCGCATCTCGTCGCGACTGCGGCTGCCGTCGCCCGGCCCCGTCCAGCCATAATGCGCAGATTCGCGATATCCGCAGGCATCCCGTTTTTCGTCTGCCTCTCGTTTCGCAGCTTCCTCTGCCGTCAGACCGGCAAAATAGTCCCAACCGCGATTATACTCGGCGGCATGTTCCTCACAGAACATCCAGCGTTCAGGACTGTTCGGGGATTTCGGTGCCGGGCAGTTGCCCTGCCGCTCGCAGCCAACGCGGTCGCACAGGCGCACGGCCTGTGCCTCGCGCGTGGACCCATAGCCACGCCAGCGGGGAAAACCCCAATCATTGCTTCGTGAAGAACGGGCCATGCCGCCGCATTAGCGATGGCATGGCCCATATGCTAGGCCGAAAAGGGCCAAATTACATGCTTGCCGCGCCAGCCATCATGGCACCGCCAAAGAAGGTAGCGATCAACATGCCGCCGATAAACATGGTCAGCACCATCGACAGGACGATGTAAATCAGGATGATGACGACCGTGAAACCGGCAATTTTTTCCGCCGGGGCCTCCATGATCGGGCCGATTCCTGTGTAAATAAGGTACACGACATAGGCGATTGCCGCGAGTGACACGAGGCCACCGACGGGCCCGAGAAACGGTGCAATCAAACCCGCAACCCATGACGGAGTTGACGCATAGGCCATCAGCTTCGTCGCACTGACGATATCCGATTTGCCATTGAAGCTCGGCGATACCGCATTGACGATGAGGCTCATCACATAGAGCATGATCAGACCGATAACAAAGCCCACCGCGGCCATACCTGCCGCTATTCCAATCCCGACAGACGCAACGCCCATAGGGGCGAACGAACCTGCGCCAATGCCCAGCAGCCCCAACGCAATCACCGATCCGATTATGGGAAGCACGGACAACGGAATGGCATAGCCAGTGAACAAGCCACCCACAGTGGCAGGCTCTTTGGCGATAACCTCCCATTCGGCTTTCGGGTTGAGAAGGATATTCTTCGCTCTATCGACCAATGACATTTGCTTTCCCCTCATCAATGTAGATACGATTTGATGTGAGAGAACCACAATTGCTTCAATAAGTAAATCAAAAGGAAGAGTGCTTCATGCTGGCTGCATCACGCATCCTTGTCGCAATCATCGGGCTGCTGTCGCTGATTTCGGTATATCAACATTGGTTTGACGTTGCTTCTTTGGCAGACGCGCGAGGTATCGAGACGGTAGGCGCAATCGGAGCCGCCAATATCCGGGCTGATGTCGGAGGATTGTTTTTGGCAATCGCACTATTCGCCTTTGTCGCGGCATGGAAACGCAGTTCGACCTGGCTTGCGGCGACATGGCTTCTCCCTGCCCTCGCATTGCTGGGCCGAGTTATCAGCCTCGCGCTCGATGGGGGCTCCGCGCGCGTGATTGAACCGATGGTGGTCGAAGCTGTAGTGCTCACGCTGCTGGGCAGCGTCTATCTTTATTGGAAAAAGCTGCCAGAGGGTCTGTAAGCCGGGTTCTGTCCACCCCCGAAAGGGATAGGCGACCATTCCTCTAGGCGGCGCATTGCTGCGACGCTCAAGCAATCAACCCGGGCGACTGGCAGGAGGATGCCATGTGCCGCCCCTATTCGATTTTGCTCCCGGTGGGGTTTGCCGTGCCGCAGGCGTTGCCGCCCGCGCGGTGCGCCCTTGCCGCACCCTTTCGCCCTTACCCGGCCAAAGCCGTGGCGGTTTGCTTTCTGTGGCACTTTCCCTTGGGTTACCCCAGCCGGAAGTTATCCGGCACCGTTCCTCGCTGGAGCCCGGACTTTCCTCCCGCACCCCGCAAGCGAAGCACCGGCGGTCGCCCGACCCTCTGGCGCGTCAGCCGATAGCAGGTCCGCCTTCATGTTCCAAGAGCAGGCTCCAAAGGATTGCACGACACTGGCCATCAATGATGCCGTCGACGTTTTCAGGCCGGAAACGGCGCTGAAATGCCACAACAGCCTTGGGGCCATCGGCAACGCCATAACCGTAGCGCTCCAGCGCCAGAAGAAAGGCTGCATCGCCCCAACCCGGATCGACAAGCTGCCTGGTCGGTCGCGGAACGGCAAGCCCCACTTTCGCCAAACGCTCCCAATCGAACAGTTCGCCCGGATCCTCCTTACGCGCCGGCGCAACGTCGCTATGTCCTACGACATTTCGAGGCGGAATTCCGTAAGTCCGCACAATCTCCGCGACCAGGGGAACAAGCGACGCCATCTGCTCCTCGGGAAATGGCCGATAGCCCCATTCATGCCCCGGATTGACAATCTCAATGCCAATACTGGCACTGTTGCAGTCGGTTATCCCGCGCCAATAGGAAAGGCCTGCATGTTGCGCGCGCTGTTCTTCACGGACCATGTGAATGATCTGCCCGTCTTCCTCGACGACATAATGCGCGGAAACCTTTGAAGTCGGATTGGCGAGCCATTCGACTGCCTCCGGGCCGCTTTTCATGCCGGTATAGTGCAGCACCAGCATGGTTATCGGCAGCGTGCGCTCACCGAAGTTCGGGGATGGATACCAGATCATGCGCATGTCATAGGCCGCCTGCGGCCCGATGCAAAGCCCGCTTAGATTGCGATCCTGCGATGCTCCGGCGCAAACAAGCCTGCCTGATCTGCTCTCCGATAGAAACCGCGAAATTCGCGAGAAGCCTCAAACTTTTCGGTTTGGCCGATTACGGTCTCCGCAGCACCAAGCATCAAGATGCCATCCGGCGCCAATGCCGAAGCAAGATGCTCAAGCACCTCACGACGCTTGTTCTCGCAAAGGTACATCAACATGTTGCGACATAGAATCAGGTCGAATTGCCCCATATGCCGAGCGCTATCGAGCTGATTGTGCCTCGAAAAGGTAACCATCTTGCGCACTTCCGGCTTGGCAAGCCACTCGCCGTCGACCTGGTCAAAATATTTCAACATCAACATGACGGGTAGACCACGCTGGATTTCGAACTGCGAATACTGCCCCTTGCGGGCTTTTGCCAAAGCACTTGTGGAGATATCCGTCGCCAGTATCTGGATGCTCCATCCCCGCCATTTTTCCGCATTTTCAAGGAATGACATTGCAAGTGAATGGGGTTCCTGTCCTGTTGAACAGGCGGCCGACCATATCCGCAGTCTTTTGGTTGAGGCACGGGCTGCGCGCAGTGAATCCATTACCGGCCCGGTCAGCAGGGCAAAATTCGCCTGATCGCGAAAGAAGCTGGTTTCATTGTTCACCATGGATTCCATGCATTCCTTCAAAAGCTCAGGCTCGCCGTCGCCATCCAAAATGGCGGCCAGCATGTCGATATCCGGGATCGAGTGCTTTCTGAGCAACGGCTTCAACGCCATTTCGACACGCCAGTGCCGGTTGGCGAGAAGTTGCTGCCCGGTTTCGCGCGCAAGCAGATCGGCCAGTTTGCGATGGGCGCGAGCGACAACGGCCTCACTCATAGCTTGACCGCCTGACCCAACAGGCGGGTCATCGAACCTGGAGACAAAATCGCATCAGCAAGTCCGGCCTTGGCAACGGCACCGGGCATTCCCCACACCACACAAGTTTCGGCGTCCTGGACAATCACCTTGCCGCCATTTCGCGACAGGCAAGCTGCGCCCGCTGTACCATCATTCCCCATGCCGCTGAGCACGATCGCCAACGCATCGGGGCCATAGACTTCGGCGACTGATTCAAACAAGGCGTCAACAGACGGGCTGTATCGACTTCCCGAATAATGCTGCAAATGCTCTATCTTGCGACGTCGCCCTGCGACTACGCAGGTCAAATGTGCATTGCCCGGCGAAATGTAGATTGTCCGATCTTGAATTTCCGTTCCAGGCTTCGGGACGCACACGATCCGGTTCGTGTGCGATGACAATTGCCGCGCAAAAAATTCCATAAACGCATCGGGCAAATGTTGTGCAATCAGGACGGGGCAATCCAGTTCATCAGGAAGATTGCGAATAATCTCATAGATTACCGGAATTCCTCCGGTGGATGCCCCGATGGCGATGCAGTGCGGCCGATTGAGGGCAAGCTTTGCATTGAGCGCGCTGCCGTCATCGGCTGGCCCGGAACCGTCGCGCGACAATGGCCGCACCGAATTGCCAAGCCGCACCACCTTTTCGACAAGCAGATCTGGGAATCGTCCGGCAAATCCGGAACGTCCCGGCTTGGCCAACGTATCGCAGGCGCCCAGCTCCAGTGCACGGATTGCTGCTGGCCCATTTTCCTCGGCAAAGGAGGATACGACCATCACGCGCGCACCCTGCGCCGCATCCAGAATATCAGGAAGCGCATCCAGGCCCGACCGTTCCGGCATTTCGATGTCGAGCAAGATTATATCTGCATGGGTGTGACGCAGCAGTGAAAGCGCTTCTGCGCTGTTGCCGGCCTCTCCCACGATTTCAATTTCACCGCTATCGCTCAGCACGCGCGAAAATATGGATCGCACGACATTGCTGTCGTCGACAAGCAGCACCCTTATCCGGCGATCTGACGGTTCATGGGTCGGGCAAGCGAGGCGATGAGAAGCACGCATCCGGAAATATCAGATACAACCAACCATCTGCAATTTGGTTTCGAGCGTTTCACGGTCAAACGGCTTCATTACATATTCGTCCGCCCCTGCCTCAATCGCGGCCTGAATATGGGCAATGCCATTTTCCGTTGTGCAGAAGATTACTTTGGCACCCGCCGCATTTGCCGCGCGATAGGCGCGAAGAAATTCCATGCCGCTCATGATCGGCATGTTCCAGTCAAGCAGGATAACGTCTGGCTGGCGCGCCGAGCATTGGTCCAGTGCCTCATTCCCATCCGAAGCTTCGTCAACTTCGAATTCCAGCGTTTCCAGAATGTGGCGGGCGACCTTGCGGATGACCTTGCTGTCATCGACAATAAGGCAGGTTTTCATGCGGGCACTCCTTGGTCCATATTGGACCAAAACTAGCCACAGCCCGTTATTGTCCGGTTAATACCGCGCGCGAGTATATAAAAATCCGGCACCGATTTAGGCCGCCAGTCGATCCTCAATTGCAACCAATTGCTCCGGGTTCACAACCATCACCAACTTGCCATCAATTTCAATCAGTTCACTGACCACATCCAGCCATTTGGGATCAAGTTTGGTTACAGGGATCAAGGTGTCTGCGTTGACCGAAACGACATCGTCAACACGATCAACCAACAGTCCAAAACTATGCCCGCCAATCGAAGCTACGACTGCCAGCTGCTCTTGTTCGATCGGCTTCCTTTGGCCCGTTATGCGATACTGACAGTCGATAAGTGTCAGGACGCGGCTCCGAAGTGCGAAGAGTCCGGCGACTACAGGGTCGCAACGCGGTACGTCGACAACTTCACCTACCGTAACCACAGACTCGATAAAATCGCTGCAAATCGCGACAGAATTTTCGGCGATTTCCGCAATGAGGAAAAGCTTCGTCATCTCAAATCGCCCCCGCAATCTTCGCACCAACTGCTGCGAGCAGTGCCGCCCGATCATATCGATAGATCGAACCTTGTTGGTCAGGCCTCAGCTGGGGGCTGTCGCGCAGCAATACAACGCGGTCCGCATCCGATGAAACCTCCTCATGCCGCCCGCGCGTCAGCACGACCGATGCTGTCGCCGACCGCGTTGCATCAAACGTCACTTCATAACCCGAAGAGCGAAGCAACGGCGCCAATACCCGCTGTTCCCAGCCATCGTCCGCTGCCGCATCAATATAGCATACAGCCCGATTGGACGCCTCCGACGGAACCACGTCATGCTTCATTTCGAAGCAACTGTAGCTACTCAACAGTTCGACGGGCTGCCCGTCTACATGCACGATACCTTCAAAGATTTCAGGTGACAGCGACGGCGCCACGGCACCATCGAGCGCAAAAATGTCAATCACATCGGCAACGGCAAGGAAAACGGTACTCGTCCCATCCGAAAGGCGCAGCAGCTTTACATGGCTTTCGGTCGGGACACTATCCATGCCTCGAACATCGATCAGAGTTTCATTGACTGATACGCACAGCCGTCCGCCGATTTCATGGAAAGCCGAACTCTCGACATCTTCCATCCTGTCTACGATCGCCAACCGAATTGCCCGGACTGCGCCGTCAAATGTTTCAAATAGCAGCCCGGACTCCGCCTGCCCGCCATCTACGGCGCGGCTGCTGTCATCAGCCGCAGTGTTCCGGTCAAAGATATCTTCTTCGACGCCGATAGCAGCCGCAAGGCCGCTCGCATCAAGTAGAAGCATCGGACGGCCATTGTCGGGGAGCGTCGTCCCGGCATATAGACCTGTAGCCATCACAAGTGGCGCACCGGGTTTGACGACAAGCTCTTCATTGTCGACCACAGCTTCAACATCGAGGGCAAAAGTTGCGCCGACTGCCGGGCGGATGATCACCAAGGTGCGAGCCATCCCCTGACTGCATGATATTTCGTCGACACCCAACAATGTTTCCAGCTTGGCATATGCCAGTCGTTTGCCGCGCACCTTCGCGATCGGCATTTCGCCGATATACTCGATCCCGACATTTTTGTTCGTCACCGATATGATCTCGACAACCGACGCGCGGGAAATGCCGAAAATCTGGCCGCCTGCGCGCAGTGACAGCCCAGCAATGATCGACAGCGTCAGCGGCAGGCGCAACGTGATTTTCAGCCCATGCCCTTCATGATTTTCAAGATCAATGGTGCCGCCAATCGAATGCATATTGTTGCGAACGACATCCATTCCGACACCACGACCAGAAATCGCCGTGACCGCATCCGCTGTCGAAAGTCCTGGTGCAAAAATTGTATCGAGACGCGCACGTTCAGACATTTTCTGCCATTGGGCAGACGTCAGAAGCTTGCGCGCAATCGCCTTCTGGCCGAGCTTCTCGACATCAATGCCGCGGCCATCATCGCTGATCTCTACAAGGATCTGGTTGCCGGATTGGCGTGCCACGACATGAATATGGCCGACCGGATCCTTGCCGACAGCGCGGCGCTCCTCTGCACTTTCGATGCCATGGTCGGCTGAATTGCGGAGAATGTGCGTAAGTGGATCACGCAGCGCCTCCACCATCTCGCGATCAACCTCGACCTCGCTGCCTTCGACTGTCAGCTCAATCTTCTTATCCAGATCAATGCTGATGTCCCGAAGCAACCGGGGCAAAGACGAAAATAGCCGGTCGATATGCTGCATACGCATCATGCCGATTGCATCGCGCATTTCCGCGACCGTTGTTGAAAGGCGACCAAATGCGTGATCGATTTCAGTCGACGCCCCAGACCGCCGCAATTGCCGCGACACCTCGTTCCTTGCGAGAACCAGGTCGGACACGCCGTTCATCAGCTTGTCCAGCAGATTTAACGAGACGCGCACGGTACGCGACTTGTTCCGGGGTCCTGCCCCATCGACTGTCGTTGCGGGCTCGTCCAGTTGGACGTCATCGCCCGGACCATCGTCCATTGCGTCGGCGGTCATCTCACCCGGCAGAAACGCCAGCATGGCCACAATCAGCTGTTGGTCGTTGTCAAAAACTGATTCGCCCGTTTCAAGCGCACCCGTCAACGCTGCGATCCTGTCGATTACCGAAAGCGTTGCTGTAACCAAATCCGCACAAACGGCAATGCGGCCCTCGCGGGCAAAGCTGAGTACTTCTTCTGCAGCATGGCTCAAACGTAGCAGACGGGGCAGATCCAGAAACCCGCAACTGCCCTTCACCGTGTGTACAAAGCGAAAAGCGCTGTCGATCAGCCCCAGATCGTCAGGCGACCGCTCCCACTGGACAAGCTGGTCAGCAAGGATTTCCAATGTTTCCCGGGTTTCCGCGATAAATTCTTCGCGCAGATCGTCCATTGCAGGCGCCCCAATAATTCTATTGGTCGTCCTATGGCGCGATCTTGGTTAAAAAGGCCTTTACAGTAGCGCTTTATGCCGTGTCAGCGAACCAGCGCGCCGATCACAATTTGCGCTTCGTCAGGAGCGGCAATCTGGACCAATCCGCCATTCGTTGCGCATAGCCCGCGAACCATCCAAGCTGCGGCGGTTCGCGAGTCAATCTGGCTTTCGGCCAACTCTCCCGTGAGCGCATCACGAACCGACTGATCCAAAATAATGCGCGGCCCGGTTGCACGAATGACGATTTCCTGTTCGCCCTCGCGCGCCTCGGCCCCAACATGCAGTTCGCCTCCCCGAACCAGAACGTCTTTGGCGATCAATACCAGGTTCAACAGCACCTTTACGGCCGTTTTGGGCATCAGACCTGCCGGGACACCCCAGTGCAGCGTTGTACGTCCGTCTCCGGTTACAAGCGGCTCGATAACCGCCTTCGCCTCCATGGGGTCAACTTCGCTGCCAAAGCCACCCGCCGCGCCAAATGCGAGCCGGAAGAATTTCAACTTGTCCGCTGCCGATTTGGCACTTTCCGCCAGCAAGTCCATGCAGCGCTTGCGCATTTCGGGATCATGCTCATCCGCAAGCAGTTCCAGGCCATTGTTCATTGCGCCGACTGGGCTCAGCAAATCATGACAAAGGCGTGAACATAGCAAAGCGGCAAGATCGAGTTCGGTGTCGGACATGGCCAGACGGATCCCCTGTAGGTCGTGACGACTGTGCAATGAACGCACTGACAGGCCGTTTCAACCCTCCAAAAGTGCGTATCGCATCAAAATTGGCGATTGCTGCTTGATTACAAAGCAATTCTTCCCACATCGCAACCATGGAGGGGCGCGAAATCATACATAGCGGCATATTAGGGCCGGGACGCTTGGATCGCGCACTTGCCGAGGCGATTCCCGCACTTTCCCGTGCTCGCATCCAGGCCCTGGTCGACGATCAGGCGCTGACGGTTTCCGGTAAGACCGTAAATGACGCCTCAAGCAAGAAATTCGAAGGCCAGTCGTTCGAACTGCGGGTTCCTGCCCCCCGTCCAGACAAGGCCGCCCCGCAAGACATCGAACTTGACATCATTTTCGAGGATGAACATCTGATCGTCGTCAACAAACCTGCCGGTCTGGTGGTCCATCCGGCGGCAGGTCATGCCGATGGCACCCTAGTCAATGCCTTGCTGCATCATTGCAAGGGCAAGCTATCCGGCATTGGCGGCGTCCAGCGCCCGGGCATAGTCCACCGCATCGATCGCGATACGTCAGGCCTACTTGTTGTTGCCAAGACCGACAAGGCGCATGAGGGACTGGCGAAGCTGTTCGCCGCGCACGACATAGAGCGCCGCTATCTCGCGGTTGTTATCGGCCACCCGTCCCCTCCTGCCGGCACAATAAGCACGCAAATCGGCCGTTCAACGACCAATCGAAAAAAAATGGCGGTGCTGCCCGAAGGAAAAGGCAAGCATGCTGTTACGCACTATCGAACGATTGAACAGTTCAAGGACGCAACATTGGTCGAATGCAAACTCGAAACCGGGCGCACCCATCAGGTTCGGGTTCACATGGCGCACATCGGCCACCCCTTGATTGGGGATTCCACTTACAATAATCGACGAAAAGCATTTAAATTTGGACCAAATCAGTCGCATTTCAGCCGACAGGCCTTGCACGCGGTTTCATTGGGGTTTATTCACCCGATTACCGGTGAAAAACTGGGTTTCGAAAGCAGTCTGCCCGATGATATTCAGCTTCTGCTAACGTCGCTCAAGGTATAGAATTCACTGTAACCGTTCGACAAAGGGGTGCTTGATGAGGCCCCGGCGCGAACATGAAAGAGGAAGATAATGTCAGAGACTAAGAATGTTCCGGCAACTATCCCTGCCCTTGGGGGGGACGACAGCCTCAACCGCTACCTTTCGGAAATCAAGAAATATCCGATACTTGCACCCGAGCAGGAATATATGCTCGCGAAGCGTTACCAGCAGCATGAAGACCCTGCCGCTGCGGCACAGCTGGTATCGTCGCACCTGCGCCTTGTTGCCAAAATTGCCATGGGATATCGCGGATACGGCCTGCCCGTTTCAGAGCTGATTTCCGAAGGCAATGTTGGCCTGATGCAGGGCGTCAAGAAATTCGATCCCGACCGCGGATTCCGCCTTGCGACCTACGCAATGTGGTGGATCAAGGCATCGATGCAGGAATTCATCCTGCGCAGCTGGAGCCTTGTCAAAATCGGCACCACCGCCGCGCAGAAAAAGCTCTTCTTCAACCTCCGCCGCATGAAAAACAACATGCAGGCGTTCGAGGATGGCGATCTGCGCCCTGAAGATGTCGCTAAAATCTCGACCGACCTTGGCGTGTCGGAAAGCGAAGTCATCGAAATGAACCGCCGCATGGCGATGGGCGGGGACACGTCGCTCAACGTTTCGATGCGCGAAGACGGTGACGGCCAGTGGCAGGATTGGCTGGTCGACAATGAACCGTTGCAAGATGAACGCGTCGCCGAAGCCCAGGAAACAGATGTCCGCCATCAGTTGTTAATGGAAGCCATGGGCAGCCTGAATGACCGCGAGAAGCATATCCTGACCGAGCGCCGCCTGATCGACGAACCAAAGACATTGGAAGAGCTGAGTCAGGAATATAATGTGAGCCGCGAGCGCGTGCGCCAGATCGAGGTGCGCGCTTTCGAAAAGCTGCAGAAAGCCATGCTCCGCATCGCAGGTGACAAGCGACTGCTCGCTGCCGTCTGAAGCACTTCGAAAAATGGATGACGAGGCTGCGGGCGCGCGCTAGCTAAAGGCATGGCTCAAGCAAAGCGTTCGCCCGTCGCCCGTCTTCTCTCGTTCCTGTTCCGTTGCCTGTTATGGTACCTTGCGCTCACCTTCGCGCTGGTGCTCGCCTACCGGTTCATTCCCGTTCCCACTACACTGACGATGCTGTTCGACAGCAACGGCGCGGAACGCGATTGGGAGCCGCTGACGAATATCTCCCCGAACCTGGTGCGCGCCGTAATCGCTGCAGAAGATGCCAAATTCTGCCAGCACAGCGGCTTCGATACCGAAGCGATTGAAAAGGCGCTTGAGCGGAACCAGCGTGGCGGGCGCATGCGCGGCGGATCGACGATCAGCCAACAAACGGCAAAGAATGTCTTCCTCTGGCAAGGCAGCGGATGGTCGCGGTATGCGCGGAAGGTTCCCGAGGTCTATTTCACTTTTCTGATCGAAACCTTCTGGGGCAAACGCCGGATCATGGAAGTTTACCTGAATGTCGCGGAGACCGGCATTGGAACCTATGGCGCCGAGGCCGGTGCGCAGCGTTATTTCAGGAAAAGCGCCGCTAAGCTCACCCGTGTCGAAGCCGCTCGGATGGCCGCCGCCTTGCCGCTCCCCAAGAAACGCGCGGTAAATGGCGCTGGCGGCTTCACCCGCCGTTATGGCAACAGCATCGCCGCACGGATCAACATCGTGCGCCGGGACGGGCTGGATAGCTGTATCTACAAATAGCTTGCTGCCAACACGGAAGGCTCTGCTGGATATTCAGCGTCAGCCACGAAACGAAAAGGGCGGAGCCAATGGCCCCGCCCTTTCCCAATTCATATCCAATCCGGGGATTAGAAGTCGTACGAGACGCCCAGCTTGATACGCCAGACCGACGAGCTAAGGTTGATGAAATTATCGCTGTCAAACGAGGTCAAGCCCGCTGCGCTCGAGAAGATATAGCGGCCCTGTGCATCGACTCCAGTGACTTGGGCCAGATCCTGACGTCCGCCAAAGTCGCGACGACGCTGAACATTCCAACCCGAGTCGAGCATGTTCAGGAAGTTGTCAAAGCTTGCATATAGACGGATCTTGTCGCTCTTGCCAAAGAAATGACCCGGTCCGGGCAGTTCCTGCGACAGTGAAAGATCCATGTCATAATACCAGTTGTTCGAGCAGGTATTACGCGGAACGGTTTTGCCGATATATTTCTTTGCACAGCCCAAACCGTTGGCAAAATCGACAAGCGACTGCATCTGGGTCGCGGTGATCGTCGAGCTTGGTGAAACGTTTGGATCTGTGAGGCCGGTAGGCAGGTAGATCAAAGCGTTGTCGGAACCCGATGCGCTATCGTTGAATACACCTGAGCCAGTGAAGGTCAGGCTGTAGGGACGACCCGAACGCGCAACAAAGGTCAGGCCAAAGCGGGTCGCATAGTCACCGAAAAACTCTTCCTTGAAGCTGGTGTTGAAGGTGAAGTTATGACGGCTGTTGTAGAAGCCACGCGATGCCGCCGGATTCTGACGATCGAATGCTGCCGTAATGTCATAGTTCGACCCTGCGGTCGAGCTGTACATGTTACGGCGATCCTGGCTGTCCGAGTAGGCATAACCAAAGCTTACGAAGGTCGAGCCGCCATCGGTGAAGACGCCGCCGTCAAAATATTTCGACAGCAGGAACGACGCATTGTGGCTGCGGAAGCTGCCAGCGTTGGTCAGCATCAGTTCGTCTTCGCGTGCTGTGGTGAAACAGGCTGCATTGACGCCTGAGAAAACCGGGGTCGGATCAGCCGAGACAAACTTCGCCGTGCAACCCGCATTGCTGGGATCGATCGTGACATAGATCGGACGCCCATCAACCGTCTGGCTTGCACGACCAGCGCGGAATTCGGGCACCTGCGACAGGTCAACGACCGTGAACGGATTCTTATATTTGCTGTAAATGTAGTCGAGCGTCAGGTTCCATCCGCTGAAGAAACCGCTTTCAGCAAAATTCAGCTCGGATGTGAAACCGAAGTTTGCACGAAGCACCGACGGCATCTTGATGTCGGTGTCGATAGCCTGGGTAAAGCCAAGGCCACGTGCCGCAGAGTCGATTGCTGCCTGACGGAAGCAGCTCGGCAGACCCGTAAATGTTCCCCCTGTCACGACATCAATTTGGCCTGCGGCACAGCCTGTAGCCTGCGTCGACGCAAGTGCAAAACCGCTACCGTCGTTCTGGAAGGCGTTACCAAACCAGACGAGCGGATCGCCGCCGGAGAATATGCCGACACCTGCCCGAACCTGAGCGCGCGAGAAGACAGCAAAATCGCCCATGTCATAGGTCAACGCCACGCGCGGCATGATAATCGGCGGCAGGTTGCTAAAGCCAGTGTTGTTGCCGAAACCGTAACGGTTAAAGAAGTTCTGATTGAACTCCGGCGCACCGCCATCATACCAGTCGGCACGAATGCCTACCACTGCGCTAAGCGCATCGGTGACCTGCCAGTCATCCTGGGCAAAGATTGAATAGATGCTGCGGTTGAAACGGGCTGCCGCATCGTTGACATCACCAGTCTGCGAGAAGTTACCAAAAGCGCCTTCCGTAAAGCCCGGAACGACGTTTGCAGGCGTAGTCGATGTCTGGTTGTTACCTGTGCCGGGTGACAGAAGCCCGGCTTCAAGATCCGTTGCATTGCGGAAGACCAATGTGCCTGTCGCGTTCTGCACGAACAGGTTGAACAGGTTGGCTCGGTTCAACTCTGCGCCAAACTTGATCTGGTGGTCGCCCATGTCGAGTTTCGCAACAGCACGATACTGTTCGAGCGTTGTTCGAAGGTCGTTTGCCGAGCGCGAGTTGCCCGGGCCTGCCAACACCGTACCGTCGACAGTTCCGGTTGGATTGTCGATGCCCACGATAATGCGTGGAATCGGATTGTCCGATTGGGCTTCACCGCCGCCGAACGGATCCTGAAGATCTTGCACTTCAGAACGTGAATAGCGCAATTCGGTGGAAAGGACGTCAGACCACTGCGAATAAAGACGGCCTGAATAATAGTTCGATTTGGTGCCTGACAGATAGAAAGTATTCTGGCCGATCGCTTGCGGCGAGTTGCCGGTAAACAGATCGTCGGTACGGAGAGTCGATTCTTCCAGCTTCTGGTAGGTCGCTTCCAGACGGTGATCGTCGGTGATCTGCCAGTCTGCACGGGCAAAATAGCGATCATTCTTGTAGGGACGGTTTGTTACGAGATCGCCAGTGTCTATCCCGTAGACGCGGTTCAGGATTTCGCGGATACGGTCGAATTCCGCGACCGGGACGCCAGCCATTTCATTGGCATAGCCTGCACCTGCCGGACCGTCATCCTGCGACTGACCTGCGCGCTGGTTTTCATAGGCCCCAAAGATGAACAGCTTGTCCTTGATAATCGGACCGCCGAGGTAAACGCCCCAACGCTTGTCTGGCTTGATTGGAGCGACTGCGCGGGTTGCGTTAATATTGCTGTCAAAATAATTGTCGGCTCGAAGACCATTGTTCGAGAATTCGTAGAACCCGCCAAATTTGTAATCGTTGGTTCCCGACTTGGTTACGACATTGATCGCACAGCCGGTGAACTGGCCATAGTCGACATCAAAGGGCGCAAACTGGACCTGCGATTCACGAATGGCAGCATAGGGCAACGGGGTAGAGCTGCGCGACGAGAAGCCGGTGTCGTTGAGGCCGTAAATATCACCCTGGCTGATACCGTCGACCGTGAACGCGTTGCCACGATCGTTGCCGCCAAGGCATGAAATACGGTCTTGGCCCGAACCAGTGTCATCGCGGTCAAGGCTGACGCGCGGGTCGATACGGATAACGTCGCGAACGTCACGGTTGAAGGTCGGCGCTGCTTCAAGAATTTCGGTGGTGAAAGTCTGACCCGGGCCAACAGCAAGCTGCGTCGCCTGAACGCGCGATCCGGTAACAACGATTTCGCCTGCGCCCGACGCAAGCGTAAAGGTTAGGCTGGTATTCCCCTGAAGGGTCGTGTTGATGCCTTCTGCCGACTGGCCTTCATAGCCCGAAGCATTGGCCGAAATGGTGTAAGGTCCGCCTGTGACGAGGTTGGATGCGTTGAACTTGCCATCTGCGCCCGTTGTGATCGTGCGCGTCGCGCCGGTACGGGTGTCGGTGATGATGACTTCTGCGCCCCCAATCGGGTTGCCCGAATCATCGATAACGGAACCTTCGATACCGGTAGTAATCTGCTGAGCTTCGGCAGGTGTAGCCGTAAAGCTCGCAATCGAGAGCGCGGCCACCCCTGCAGCCAGATAGAAACGGATTTGCATCTTTTACCCCTATATGTGTGCGAAGGCGAGCGCCCTCATATCCCGCCGTTAGCTTGAATCTGCCGATTCGGCAAAGCTCGGGCTGGCATTTGGCTGCCTCAATCATATGTCAGGAATGTGACATTTGCTGCCATGCAGCACGCCTGCACTGAACCTGCGGCGCTTGAGTTAGCGAGCGATATCGAACAACCGCAGAAATCTGCGGTTTTCATTCTCGAACATTGAAGGTGTTGCAGCCAAGCAACAGCTTGAAAAAAAATCAGGCTGCGTCTTCTTTTGCCGCTTCGGAAAAGACGCGGACCGGCTCTTTTCGGCCTTCGACGACATCCTTGTCGACGACAACCTCGGTCACGCCGTGCATCGACGGAAGTTCGAACATGGTATCCAGCAATATGGCTTCCAGAATGGATCGCAAACCGCGTGCGCCGGTTTTCCGTTCGATGGCTTTTTTGGCGACCGCTTCCAGAGCGTCGTCGGTGAAAGCCAGCCCGACATTTTCCATCTCAAACAGTTTGCCATACTGCTTGACCAGTGCATTTTTGGGCTCAGCCAAGATTTTCACCAGCGCGGCGACGTCCAGATCTTCCAGCGTAGCCGTTACCGGCAAGCGGCCGACAAACTCAGGAATAAGACCGTATTTCAACAAATCTTCCGGTTCGATCTGCTTCAGGATCGCACCTGTGCGGCGCTCATCCGGATCGGCAACATTTGCGCCAAAGCCGATCGATTTGCCTTCAAGCCGGTTGGAGATAATCTTTTCAAGGCCCGCAAAAGCACCGCCGCAGATGAACAGGATGTTTGTCGTATCGACCTGCAGAAACTCCTGCTGTGGATGCTTGCGACCGCCCTGCGGGGGAACGCTGGCGGTTGTGCCTTCCATCAGCTTGAGCAGCGCCTGCTGCACGCCCTCACCCGAAACGTCGCGCGTGATCGAGGGGTTCTCCGCCTTGCGGCTGATTTTGTCGATTTCGTCGATATAGACGATCCCGCGCTGCGCCCGTTCGACATTATAGTCAGAAGCCTGGAGCAGCTTCAGGATGATATTCTCGACATCTTCGCCGACATAGCCAGCTTCGGTCAACGTCGTTGCGTCAGCCATCGTAAATGGCACATCGAACGTCTTCGCCAGCGTCTGCGCCAGCAGCGTTTTGCCGCAGCCAGTGGGTCCAATCAGCAGGATGTTCGATTTGGCAAGCTCTACATCACCGCTTTTCTGCGCATGGTTGAGGCGCTTGTAATGGTTGTGCACGGCGACCGAGAGCACGCGTTTGGCCTGAAACTGGCCAATGACATAATCGTCCAAAACGTCGCAGATTTCCTGCGGCGTGGGGACTTCGCCGTCCTTCTTGCCAGTGAGCGCGCCCTTGGTTTCCTCGCGGATGATGTCGTTGCACAGATCGACGCATTCATCGCAGATGAAAACGGTCGGCCCCGCGATCAGCTTGCGCACTTCGTGCTGCGATTTGCCGCAGAAGGAGCAATATAGGGTGCTCTTGGTATCGGAGCCGCTCAACTTGGTCATATACTTCCTGTACTACGCTTGGCAAAACCCGCAACGAATTGCCGAAGGAATGCCATCCTATCGCGATGTCAATATTTCGCAATAGCCGAAAAAGCCGCCATTTCGTTTCAGAAACGCGGTGGATAAATGGTAAAGGCGTTGCGTCGCAATCAGCTGTCACTGCCTTCCGAAGTCACCGGCCGCTTGTCGAAAACTTCATCGACAATGCCGAATGCCTTGGCTTCATCGGCTTCGAGGAAGGTATCGCGATCCATCGCCTTCTCAATGTCCTTCAAAGGCTTGCCGGTATATTTGGCGTAAAGATCGTTCATCCGTTTGCGGATACGGAGAATCTCGTTCGCCTGTATCTGGATATCCGATGCCATGCCGCGCGCGCCGCCCGAGGGCTGGTGCACCATGATGCGGGCATTGGTTAAGGCAATGCGCATACCGGGTTCGCCCGCAGCAAGCAGGAAACTGCCCATCGACGCTGCCTGACCGATGCAGACCGTTCCAACGCGCGGGCGGATATATTGCATCGTGTCGTGGATTGCCATGCCGGCGGTCACAACGCCGCCGGGCGAATTGATGTACATCCAGATATCCTTTTTGGGATTATCGGATTCGAGGAACAGCAGTTGGGCGGTGATAACCGCGGCCATATTGTCCTCTACCTCGCCGGTGACGAAGATGATGCGTTCGCGCAGCAGCCTTGAGAAAATGTCCCAGCTGCGTTCGCCGCGGTTCGATTGTTCGATAACGACGGGAACTAGTGCCTGGGTGGGATCGCGGAACGGATCGTGCATGAACGCCTCTGTTATTTGTGTTTCTGATTGATGCTTACATCGGGGCAGCGGGTGAAAGTTTCAAGCAGGAAAAGGGTTAAGATTGGGCGCATCCAGAAGGATCAGAGCTATGCGGAGCCCCTTCTTGAACCACCAAATCGATTAATATGTGAAATTTAAGTGATGCAATCGATTTACTACCCATCCCCTGAAACGCACCGGGCCCATAAAAGCCAAAGGGCCAGGATCGCTCCCGGCCCTCTGTTCAGCACTTAATGTGCGCTTATTTCTTGGCAGCGGCCTTTTTAGCCGGAGCCTTTTTCGCAGGCTTTTCACCCTCATCCTTGGCCGCTTCCTTCTTCGGAGCAGCCTTTTTCGCGGCAGGCTTTTCTTCCTTCGCTGGTGCAGCTTCCTTCTTGGCAGCGGTCTTTTTCGCAGGAGCCTTCTTTGCGGGCTTCGCTTCGGGCTCGGCCTCGATCGCGGCTTCAAGATCGGCGCGGCTCACGGTCTTTTCGGTAACGCTTGCCTTGTCGAACAGGAAGTCGACAACCTTGTCCTCAAACAGCGGTGCACGAAGCTGCGCAGCCGCCATCGGGGTTTCCTGCAGATATTGCACGAAACGCTGGCGGTCTTCCGGGCGATACTGCTGCGCGGCCTGCGTCACCAGCATCTGCATTTCCTGATTGCTGACTTCGACGCCATTGGCCTGGCCGATTTCGGAGAGCAGCAGGCCGAGGCGCACGCGGCGCACCGCGATATCGCGATAATCTTCACGTTCGGCTTCCATTTCCTTGCGCGCCGCTTCGGCATCTTCCTCGCGCGCGGCTTCCTGTTCGAGCTGCGCCCAGATCTGTTCGAACTCGGCTTCGACCATAGTAGGCGGAACATCGAAATCATGATCGGCGGCCAACTGATCTAGCAACTGGCGCTTCATATAGGTGCGGGTCAGGCCGTTCAGCTCCTGTTCGACCTGAACCTTCATCAGTTCCTTCAGCTTGTCGATGCTTTCAAGGCCGAATGCAGCGGCGAGGCTGTCATCGGCCTTGCTTTCGACAGGCTTTTTCACTTCGCCGACAACGATGTCGAAGGTTGCGGCCTTGCCTGCAAGTTCCTTCGCACCATAATCTTCGGGAAAGGTCACATTGATAACCTTGCTGTCATTGGCCTTTGCGCCAACCAGCTGGTCTTCAAAGCCAGGAATGAGCTGACCCGAGCCAAGCTCTACCGACATGCCTTCGCCCTTGCCGCCATCGAAAGGCACGCCGTCAACCTTGCCTTCGAAATCGATGACAACGACGTCGCCGGTCGCGGCCTTGTAGCTTTTGGCAGCGGTTTCAAAATTCTTGTGGCCCGATGCCAGGCGTTCGATCGCCGCATCGACTTCGGCGCCTTCGGCTTCGACCGTCAGCCGTTCGAGCGCGATGCCGTCGATCGACACTGCGGGGATGGCGGGCAGCACTTCGAAGTGGAAATCGACCACGGCATCCTTGCCGGGCGCATAGTCGTGATCAAGATGCACATGCGGCTGGGTGGCCGGACGCAGCTTGTTGTCGGCAATCGTCTTCTGGACGCCTTCCTGGATCGAGCTGTTCAGCGCCTCTTGCAGCAAGGCATCCTTGTGCATCTTCTTGACGAGGTTCGCCGGAACCTTGCCGGGGCGGAAGCCGGGCATGCGCACTTGCGGCGCAATTTTCTTCACTTCGGCGTCAATCCGCGCTTCGATATCGGCAACCGTAACGGTCATGCGATAGGCCCGCTTCAGGCCTTCATTCTGGGTTTCCTGGGCTTGCATAACTAAAACTCTAATCCTCAACTCTGCGCAGGTTTGCGCGACAAAAATCTGTGGACGGACTTGGCTGGGAAGCCGGGCTTTGCGGACTGGTGCGGGCGAAGGGACTCGAACCCCCACATCTTGCGATACTGGTACCTAAAACCAGCGCGTCTACCAATTCCGCCACGCCCGCTCCGCCACACCCGTGTTGGCCGTGCGGTCGGCAGCCTCTAACGGCAAAGTCGGTTTAGGGCAAGTGCCGAAAACGGCGGAATTGCACCGGCATGCGACAGCCCGCTATTTGGCTGCGCCGGGCTTTGGCGGGCGCAGTTTCAGCGACGAAACCAGTTGCCGGATTTCGGAAATATCGCGGTCGAAATAGTGGACCGCCGGGGCGACAAAATTGACGAGGTACAGTTTACCATCGACAATCGCCGCCACCCCCTCACCCTTGCGTGTCAGCCCTTCATCCTGCGCCGCATAAGTGTAGGAAAATCGCACGCCGTCAAACCGGCCAAGCTTTGCGGGCTCCACCGCCGATACCGCGAATACCGATGAATCGAGGATCATGCGGTTCGAATTTTCGAAAAGCTCGACAATCTCGGTCGGCAGCATTTGCGCGCGGAATTTGGGAAGATCCTGCTTTGCCATCAGCGGCGCGAAATAGAGCGCTTCACCCTCGGCAACGCCGGCAAAGAAGGTGAGTTCGTTGAGGGCAAGGCCGTCGCGCGTCCAGCGCTCGCTGCGCGCAGATGGCTTGGCGGTCGACCGGTTCCACCCGCCCTTGGGCGTTGCGATCATCAATTTCCCGGCGACAGCGACATCTTCATCTGCCGACAGCGCCTTCCATTCGGCCCGCAGCGGCATGGCAGCGCCCAGCAGGGCGATCAGCGAGAATGCCAGCGGCACCAGCCTCATTTGCCGGGTTCCTTCGCCATCGCGCCTATCATGGCGCTATCGCCCGCTTCGGGTGCGATGGCCAGATATTGCCGCAACATCCGCCGCCCTTCGATGGCCTTGCCCTGCCGCAACAGGATGAGGCCAAGTCCCTTCCAGCTTTCGCCAAGCTGCGCATCAGCCGCCACCGACTGGCGGTAGAAGCGCTCCGCCGCCTTTATATCTTCCGGCTTGCCGCGTGCACGATACAGCTCTGCCCTTGCATAGAGGAGGTCCGCAGTCCAATTGCCGCGCGCCATTCCGCTGAGTAGATATTCGGTTGCAGCGAAATCGTTCAGCTTGACCTGATCGTCGATCAATCGCGGCCACCAGCGCGCAATCGCCTTTCGATACTGCTCCTCGCCGCTATCGCTGCTTGGCGCTTTTCGCCGCGCTGCTGCGCGCAAATATTCCATGCGATCCTTTGTGTTGGGGTGCGATGCGAAAAAACTGTTGCCCTCTTCTGCCTGCGCAATCGCCTTGTTTGCCTTGGCCTGCGCCTCCATTTCGCCGCGCAATTGCTCCCATATCTGCGATGCTGCCATCGGATCGTAACCGCTGCTACCCAGATAATCGAGCGCTGCCATATCGGCCTGCTTTTCCATTTCGCGGTTGAAACGAAAGACCGAGCCCATCAGCCCGATCTGCGCGAGCAGACCGCCGGGAACAAAGCTCAGCCAGGTCATCGCATCCGACTTGGCCTTGATATCGCGGAAGGATTGCAGGCTGTGCTGTTTTTCGAAATGCACGAATTCGTGGCCAAGCACGGTGGCAAGCTCTGCCTCATTGCGCGCGCGCAGCAACAGCCCGCTCCAGACCAGCATCATGCCGTTGGGCGCCATCGCTGCGTTGAATTGCGGCGTCCGGATCAGATATATCCGCGCCGCGCCGCATTTCGCCTGCCCGACCGTTCGGCAAAGCACCGATTTGACATAAGCGTTGAGTTCGGGGTCATCGATCAGGAATTTCGACGCCCGGATTTGCCGTTCGGCCTCATCCATTTCGAGCCACAGGCCCTTTTCGACCGCATCGCTGGGCTGGTAGCCTGCCGACGAAGGCAATATCTGTGCGACTTGCGGCGCGGCTTGGGCCGAACTGCACAGGGCCGAACCGCACAGGGCCGCAGCCAGCGCAAGCGAAGCGAGAAGGCGCCTCATGGTTGCCCCTGCCCTGCACGAGCCGGAAAGCCTGCAAGCAATTGTTCGATCCGCGATGCCGCGCCTTCGGGCGTGCGCACATCGCCGCTCGCCTTCAAATCGACGTTCAGCCACAGGATATCGCCGCTGCCAAGATCGACCAGCGCGGCATAGCCAAAATGCGCACCGCCATTGTTTGCGCCGCCCATCAGCGCGGTCACAAGCTGCGCCGCCCGGCGTCCGGCGGATTCAAAGCTGTCATGGCTGAACAGGAACAGTCCGTAATCGGCATCTGCCTGTGGAGCGATCCGGGCAACCCCGGAACCGAGGCTCCAGTCGAATGTCCCGCTCTTGCTGGGAAGCGGATCGCGCCCGAAAAGCTTGTGCCGGATCGCAGCCGAAACGACGAGGCGGAAGAGGGCACGATGTTCCGTCAGCGCGGCATTCTCTTCATCGTGCAGGCTGACTTTCAGCCCTCTGCGCTCGCTCGCCGCACGAAGCGCGCCGACCAGTTCGGAACGTGCCGCGCCATGCCATTCGGCCTGCGTCTGAAACAGGCCCGCCGTGGTGGTTTCGCCAATCTTGATATCGGGCCGGAAAAGCAGCACCCGCACCTCTCCCGTTGCCGGAAAGACAAAGCCCTCGCGAACGGCGCTTTTTTCGGTGACAACCGGCGACTGGGCGTGAATCGGCCCCGCCGCGACCAGTGCCGCCAGCAAAGCCGAAACCAGATATCCACGCACCATCCATGCTCCCGCCAACAAAAGCCGCTTTTGGCGTTTGTCGCGCCGATAGTGCCTCGGCGCAAGTAACTATTTGGTATCGCAGGTGTGAAATCGTCTCAATTGTCGGCAGTTGCGACCGCTTCGCTTTCGGCTTGGGGTGCAGCCTCCACCACGGGCGCGACCGTGGCTTTCAGATCGAGGATCCTGTCACGCTCATAACCGGGGCTGCGGTAAACCGCCCTCCAATCGCTCAGCTCGAAAGCGCCTTTTTCAGCAGCTCGTTGACCACGCCGGGGTTGGCCTTGCCCTGCATCGCCTTCATCGTCTGGCCGACGAAGAAGCCGAACAGCTGCTCCTTACCCCCGCGGTACTGTTCGAGCTGGCCGGGATTGGCGGCAAGGATTTCGGCGATCACGGCCTCGATCGCGCCGGTGTCGCTGGTCTGCTTGAGGCCCTTTTCCTCGACAATCGCCGCAGCGCCCTTCATGTTTCCTTGGGCCGCCGTTTCGAGCATGATTTCGAACACCAGCTTGGCGATGCTGCCCGAAATGGTGCCGTCGGCGATCAGTTTGAGCAGTTCGGCGGCCTGTGCGGGGCTCACAGGGCTTTCGTCGAGCGATTTGCCGAGCTTGTTCAGCGCACCGAACAGTTCGGAGAGCAGCCAGTTGCTGCCCTGCTTGGGATCGACGCCGTGGCCCAGCAGGTCTTCGAACCAGAAGGCGGTTTCGGCCTCGGCGGTCAGCACGGCGGCATTGTAAGCAGTGAGGCCGAGTTCATTCTCGTAGCGCGCGCGCTTGGCGTCGGGCAGTTCGGGCAAGCTGGCGCGGCATTCCTCAAGGAAGGCGTCGTCCAGATCGAGCGGCAGCAGGTCCGGATCGGGGAAATAGCGATAATCATGCGCATCCTCTTTGGAACGCATCGAACGGGTTTCCATCTTGTTTGGATCGAACAGCCGCGTTTCCTGCACCACGGTGCCGCCATCCTCAATCAGGTCGACCTGGCGCCGCGCCTCGACCTCGATCGCCTGCATGACAAAGCGGATCGAGTTCACATTCTTGGTCTCGGTGCGGGTGCCCAGTTCGCCACCCGGTTTGCGCACGCTGACATTCACGTCGGCGCGCATCGAGCCTTCCTCCATATTGCCGTCGCACGACCCGACATAGCGGAGAATCGAGCGGAGCTTCTTCACATAAGCCCCTGCTTCTGCAGGTGAACGCATGTCCGGGCGCGAGACGATTTCCATCAGCGCAACGCCCGATCGGTTCAAATCGACATAGGACATGGTCGGATGCTGATCGTGCATCAGCTTGCCCGCATCCTGCTCGACATGGATGCGCTCGATGCCGATGCTGCGCGTGAGGCTGTCCGGGTCCTTCTCGTCGAGCGTCACCTCGATCGCACCCTCGCCCACCAGCGGGTGGTAAAGCTGCGAAATCTGGTAGCCCTGCGGCAGATCGGCGTAGAAATAATTCTTCCGGTCAAAACGCGACCATTTGTTGATCTGCGCATTGATCGCCATGCCGGTGCGCACCGCCTGGCGGATGCACTCGCGGTTCGGCACGGGCAACATGCCGGGCATTGCGGCATCGACGAGCGACACATGGCTGTTCGGCTCTCCGCCATAAGCGGCAGACGCGCCCGAAAAGAGCTTGGCGTTCGACGTGACCTGCGCATGGACCTCAAGGCCGATCACGACCTCCCACTCGCCGGTTGCGCCCTGGATGCGGTAAGTTGATTCAGTCATCTTTTTTCTTCCAGATCATTGCAAAGCCCCTAATCATGTGGGCCAATGTGTCCAATCCGGGCATTGCGCCAAGCAGATCGGTCCAATGAAATTTCTGCGTATCGTTTCTAAGGCGGCTTAGCCAGCTCACCACCACTTCTCCGCCTCAGCCGTAAATCCGGCGCGCTCTTCAATCGCCAGCCCCGCATTCAACACGCCCTGCTCGTCCAATGCCTTGCCGACGATCTGCAAGCCCAGCGGCAGGCCCTGCTTGTCGAGGCCGCCGGGCACCGACATGGCAGGCAGACCCGCCAGCGAAGCAGGCACAGCGAACACGTCGTTGAGATACATGCTCAACGGATCGCTGGTCTTTTCGCCCAACCCGAAAGCCGCGCTCGGCGCGGTCGGTGCGAGGATCAGGTCGCATTGCGCCCACGCATTTTCGAAATCGCGCGCGATCAATGCCCGCACCTTTTGCGCCTGCGTGTAATAGGCGTCGTAGAAACCGGCGCTCAAGACATAGGTGCCGATCATGATGCGGCGGCGCACCTCTGCGCCGAAACCGGCGGCGCGGGTTGCGGCGTACATGTCCTGCAGCCCGGCCCCATCAGGCAGATCGCGTAGGCCGTAACGGACGCCATCATAGCGGGCGAGGTTTGATGAGGCCTCGGCAGGCGCGATGATGTAATAGGCTGGCAGCGCATATTTGGTGTGCGGCAGGCTGATATCGACAACCTCCGCACCCGCATCTTTCAGCCAGGCGATGCCATTATCCCACATCTTCGCGATATCTTCATCGATGCCGTCGAGGCGATATTCCCTGGGGATGCCAACCTTCTTGCCGCGCAGGTCGCCGGAAAGGCCAGCCTCCCATTCGGGCACCGGCAGGTCGAGCGAGGTCGAATCCTTGGGATCAAAGCCCGCCATCGCCTCCAGCATGATTGCGCAGTCGCGCACATCGCGCGCCATCGGGCCTGCCTGATCAAGCGAGCTGGCAAAGGCGACAATGCCCCAGCGCGAGCAGCGGCCATAGGTCGGCTTGATACCGCTGATGCCGACGAACGCTGCGGGCTGGCGGATCGACCCGCCGGTATCGGTGCCGGTCGCCGCCGGGCAGAGCCGCGCGGCAATCGCCGTTGACGAACCGCCCGAGGAGCCGCCGGGGGCGAGCGCGGCATTGCCGCCGTCATTGCGCCGCCAGGGCGAAATCACATTGCCGAAATAGCTGGTCTCGTTCGAAGACCCCATTGCGAACTGGTCAAGGTTCAGCTTGCCGAGCATCCCTGCCCCGGCCTTCCACAAATTGGCCGAAACGGTCGATTCATAGGTCGGCAAAAAGCCTTCGAGGATATGGCTCGCCGCGGTGGTCTGCACGCCTTCGGTCGCGAACAGATCCTTCATGCCGATGGGAACGCCCGCCATCTTGCCCAGCAGCTTGCCCGCCGCACGGTCTGCGTCGACCGCCTTTGCGGCGTCGATGGCCTTTTCGGGGGTTTCGACGATGAAGGCGTTGAGCACCTTTGCCGCCGCGACATTTGCGTTGAAGGCAGTGGCGACTTCAACGGCGGTAAAGTCCCCATTGGCAACGCCCGAACGGATGGCGGCAACGCCGAGTTTTGTAAGGTCGGTCATCTCAAATCCACTCCGTCACCCTGAACTTGTTTCAGGGTCCATTTCGCCTCTCGAACTCTGGTTTCGCTGCACGATGGATGCTGAAACAAGTTCAGCATGACGGTGGCTGGGGAAGATGTGTTGCGTACCATCACTCAATCACCTTCGGCACGCCAAAGAAACTGCCTTCGCGGGCGGGCGCATTGGCGAGCACTTTTTCACGCACATCCCCATCGGTAACGACATCGTCGCGCAGGCGCAGATGGTTGGGGATGACGGCGGTCATCGGCTCGACGCCGGTCACGTCGACCTCGCCCAGTTGCTCGACCCAGGCGAGGATGCCGTTCAGCTCCCCTACCATCTTATCGGCCTCTTCGTCACTGATCGCGATGCGGGAGAGCCGCGCGATCTTGTTCACGGTATCTTTATCGACAGACATGAACGGGCAGCTAGCATTGTGCAGTCGCAGCATCAACCGCCAAAACTGCGCTTTTCAGCCCCGGTTCAAATATCCGGTGCTATTTTGTGCCAATTCGCTAAATGCCGCCCGAAGACCATAGCAAACGGATATCCCAAACGTGGCCCGCAAATTTCTTTACCTCATCGCTGCCATCATCACGCTGGTGATCGCAGGCGGCTTTGTCGTGCGTATCTATGAAAAGGAACTCACCGAGTTCGCTTTCGTGCCGACCACCAAATTCGAAGAGCAAAAGGCCTTTGCCACCAGTATTTATGACGACCCGAAAATGTGGTTCGCGCGTGGACGCGGTGGGGCGGATAATGTGACCGGCTGGCAACCGGCAGGGGCCGAAAAGATCGAGGTTCCGGGGCCCGCTGCAATCTTTTTCATCCACCCGACATCCTTCATGGAAAAGACGCACTGGAATGCGCCGCTCGACGACCAGGTGTCGCAAGACCGGGCGCGGCTTTTCCTGCGCGGCCTTGCCTCGCCTTTTGCGGCGTCGGGCGAAATCTGGGCACCGCGCTATCGCCAGGCAGCCATTGGTGCGTTCCTCACGGCCAAGCCCGAAGGGCAGATGGCGCTTGATGCCGCCTACAAGGACGTCCTGCTCGCCTTCGACGATTTTGTTGCCAAGGTGCAGAAAGACCGCCCCATCATTCTTGCAGGCCACAGCCAGGGCGCACTGCACCTGACGCACCTGCTGAAAGATAGGGTCGCAGACAAGCCGATCGCCAAGCGCATCGTCGCGGCCTACACAGTCGGCTGGCCGGTATCGATCGACACCGACCTGCCCGAAATGGGCCTGCCTGCCTGCGCCTCGCCCGATCAGACGGGCTGCATCATGGCATGGCAAAGCTTTGCCGAACCCGCCGAATATGAGCGTATCCTGAAGGTCTATGATTCGACCACGGGTTTCAACGGCCAATCGCGCGCCAACACCAACATGCTGTGCACCAACCCGCTGACCGGCGGCGGCGCACCGGAAGCAGGCGTTGAGGCCAATCTCGGCACGCTCAAACCATCGGACGACATGAAGACCGGCGAACTGGTGAAGGCCGCCGTCCCTGCCCGTTGCGATCAGCGCGGTTTCCTTCTGATCGGCGACCCGCCCGAAGTCGGCCCCTATGTGCTGCCGGGCAATAATTATCACGTCTATGACTATCCGCTGTTCTGGGCGAATGTCCGTGCGGATGCCCTTTGGAGGGTGCAGAAATTTTTGGCGCGGTGAGGATCGTTTCACTTTTTTCCAAAAGTTCGTCATTCCCGCGAAGGCGGGAATCCAACTCCTGCCGCGTAAATTTTCACCACAGGGGTTGGCCCCCCGCCTTCGCGGGGGTGACGAGTTGCTATAGAGGCAAACGATGGCCCTGATCACCACCTCCGCCCCCGAATATCGCGACGCCCTGCCCGAAGGCGGTGTGCTGATCGGGCTCGATGTCGGCAGCAAGACGATCGGCACCGCCTTTTGCGATGCCGGGTGGAGCTTCGCCTCCCCCGCCGACCTTATCGTGCGCAGCAAATTCGCCAGGGACAAGACGCGACTGGAGGCGGCCATCGCCAGCAGGCCCACCGCAGGCATCGTGATCGGCCTGCCCATCAACATGGACAGCAGCGAAAGCCCGCGCAGCCAGTCAAGCCGCGCCTTTGCCCGCAATATCGCCGATCTCGGCCTGCCGATCCTGCTCTGGGACGAACGCTGGTCCACCGCCGCCGCCGAACGCTTCATGATAGAAGCCGACCTCAGCCGCGCCAAACGCGCCGAACGGATCGACAGCGCCGCCGCTGCGCATATTTTGCAGGGCGCGATTGATGCACTCACTTCCTAACCCTCTCCTTTGGGAGAGGGTTGCGAAGAGTTAGCAGCTTGCTGCTTACTCGAAGCTGGGTGAGGGGTTTTGGCTTGTCGATAGCTCGCATCCCCTCACCAACTCCACCTAAGTCGCTCCGCTCCAAAGGCTTCATATCCTCTCCCTCGGGAGAGGATTTAGAGCCTTGTCCGTTTCGGTATTAGCGCCTAAGGCACTGGCTTTAATGACATCGCCATCGACAGCTTCACCGGGCCGCTTTCCAGCAGGTTCCGCCGCCTTCCCGCACCGGCATTTGCTGGGTATAGCAGGGCTCCAGCCTTGGGAAATCGAGTTCATATTATCCGAGGCGGAACAATGGGTTGCGCTCAACCGTTCGAGTGCAGCCAAGCATGATGATCGGCTGCGCGGGCTGACCATCATCAACGCCTTTTTCGAAAACAGCACGCGCACGCTGCTGTCCTTCGAGATTGCGGGCAAGCGGCTGGGGGCCGATGTGGTCAACATGCATGTCGCGCAATCGAGCACCAAGAAAGGCGAAACGCTGATCGACACCGCGATGACGCTGAATGCAATGCGCGCCGATGCCATCGTCATCCGCCATGCCAGTTCGGGCGCGGTCGATCTGATTTCGCAAAAGGTCGATTGTCCCGTGCTCAACGCAGGCGACGGCACGCACGAACATCCGACGCAGGCGCTGCTCGACGCGCTGACCATCCGCCGCCGCAAGGGAAGGATCGACGGACTAACCGTCACCATTTGCGGCGACATCCTGCATAGCCGCGTTGCCCGTTCGAACATGATCAGCCTGACGACGCTGGGAGCGCAGGTGCGGGTGGTCGCCCCCCCTGCCCTGATGCCCGAAGGCATATCCGGCTTTGGCGTAGAGGCCTTCACCAATTTCGATGCGGCATTGCCCGGCAGCGACGTGGTGATGATGCTGCGCCTGCAGAATGAACGGATGCAGGGCGATTTCATCCCCTCCCCGCGCGAATTTTTCCATCTTTACGGGCTCGACTCACGGCGGCTGGCGCTGGCCAAGCCCGATGCGCTGGTGATGCACCCCGGCCCGATGAACCGCGGCGTGGAGATTGCGAGCCACATCGCCGACGATCTTGAGCGTTCCGCCATAACCGAGCAGGTCGAAATGGGCGTGGCCGTGCGCATGGCCTGCCTCGACATATTGACGCGAAAGGCTCGCGCCGTGGAGGGCTGGTCATGAGCGGCACCAACATTCTTGGCGGCGAGGTCATCCTTCCCGGCAAGGCAGCACCCGAAACCGTGCATCTGCATGTCTCGGGGGAACGCATCGTGCAGGTGGGCAAGGCCGATCCGCTCGGCGAACGTGTTGACGCCGACGGGTTGATTGTCGCACCCGGGATCATCGACCTTGGCGTGTTCGCAACCGACAAGCCTGCCTTCCGCTTCGGTGGCATCACCCGCGCTGCATTGATGCCCGATCAGTCGCCGGTGCATGACGATCCGGCCACGATCCGTTTTGCAGGCCGCAAGGGCAAACCCGATTTCTGGGTCCACCCGCTCGCCGCTGCGACCAAGGATCTCGACGGCCAGCGCATGGCAGAGATTGCCCTCATGAAAGAGGCGGGCGCGCTGGGCGTCGCAACCGGACGGCGCTGGATCGCCGATTCGGGAGCGATGCTGCGGCTGATACGCTATTGCGCGATGCTCGACATGCCGTTGTTCGTGCATAGCGAGGATGCCGGTTTGGCTGGCGACGCGGTTGCGACCACCGGCCTCAACGCTACACTGCTCGGGCTACCCAGCGCTTCGCCGACCGTCGAAACATTGGCGATCCAGCGCGATCTGGCGCTGGCGGCCGAAACCGGTGCACACGTACATTTCCGTCAGGTCACGACCGCTGCCGGACTGGACTTGATCCGCAAGGCCAAGGACAAGGCGGTGAATATCACATGTGGGATAACGCCGGCGCATTTGTTCCTTTCCGATACCGCGCTCACCGGCTTTCGCACTTTCGCCCACCTGTCCCCGCCGCTGCGAAGCGAAGAGGATCGGCTCGCCTGTATTTCGGCGGTTGCAGATGGCACGATCGACGTGATTTCGTCAGGCCACGACCCGCGCGGGCCGGAGGACAAGCGCCTTCCCTTTGCCGATGCAGCACCCGGCATGGCGGGGGCGGAAACGCTGCTTGCGCTGACGCTCAACCTCGTGCGCGACGGCCATATCTCGATAGGACGCCTGTTCGAATTGCTGGCAACAAATCCCGCAAAAATCCTGAAGGTTAATGCAGGGGCAATCGAAGTGGGGCGCGAGGCAGACCTGATCTTCATCGACACCGAAGCGCCCTGGCAGGTGGACAGCGACAGGATGGCGGCGATGGCGGGCAACACCCCGTTCGACAAGCTTCCCGTTCAGGGGCGGGTGCGCAAAATCATGAAGGGCGGCAAGATCATCTGATCCGCCGCCCTCCAGCAACCCTCAATTTTGTTCGCGATTAACGCGCCGCGATTTTTACCGGCTTGCGCGCAGGCTTGGCGGCCATACGGACCGGGGCCGAGCCGCCGACCGTTTTCACAACACAATCGCCGCCAGCTTTCTTGATCTGGCTGCAAGCAGCGGCGGCCGCCTGATAATTGCCAAAACCCGAAGCGGCGAGACGCGTCAACGTCTTGCCCTTGATATTCACGGTTGAACTTGCCGAGCTGAAGCCGTTCAGAATCTTGTGCTTGCGCGTGTACTGGTTCCAAGCCTTCTGGGCATTGCCTGCCGAGGAGAACGCGCCCAGTTGTACCAGGAACTTGCCCGCAGGCTTCGGCGACTCAGACGAAGTATCAGCAAGCGCCAATTTCACCGGCTTGGGTGCCGGAGCGGCCTCGACCGACTTGGCCGGGGTTTCCGGTGCCTTGATCAGCGGCGCTTCCGTTTCACCAACCGAAGCGACAGCGGCGGCGATGCGCACGTCGGCCTCTTCATAGCCAGCGGCCACAGGCGCCGGGCCAACAGCAGCGAGTTCGGAAAATGCTGCGGGTTCTGCCGCAGCGACGGCAACCGGCGTTTCCGGCTCAGCAGCGGCCATGATCGGTGCCATTGCTGCTCCGCCGAGTGCGAGGCGCACCGGTTGGCCGGCATCCTCGCGCGGCGTCACTTTCAACAGGCTTGCCACACGCGGCAGATAGGCACCCGGACGGGCGATCTGCACCCATTCGGCGATACGCATGTCTGCGCTGTTCTGCGGAAGATCCTGAAGCGCCATTACGCGCGCATCGCGCCAGCGACCATCCAGTGCATAGGCCAAGGCCAGATTCTGGCGAGTCCGCGATGACGCATTATCGGCACGGATCGCTTCGACAAGCACATCGATCGAACGCTTGCTGTCACCGGCAAGCGCCAGCGCGAGACCATAGTCGCTCGCAGGCAAAATGGACCGGTGCGCATCGACGAGCGAAATCGCCGATTCGACCTTGCCTTGTGCCGTGCGGGTCAGCGCCACGCCGACTACGGTACGCGCATCGACCTGGCCGAGTTCCATGACATCCATGAATGTCCGCTCGGCAGCGACGAAACGCCCCTGCGCCATATAGATGCGCGCCAGCAGCGAGCGATATTCCAGATTGGTCAGATCGGCTTCAACAGCGGCTTCGGCGAAGCCCAGGGCCTTTTCGGTCTTGCCCTTGGCAAACAAGGCTTCAGCCTTCTTGGCCCATCCATGTGCCTTCTTGGCCTGAACATCGGCCGAAGCGTGCGTTGCAGCGCTCGACGCGACGACACCGGCCCCACCCAAGGCAGTGAAACCGACAACGGCGGTCGATAATGCCAGCTTTACGAGAGTCTTGTTTTTCATGACTGTACCTCAGACTTGGTTAGGGTTGGCTGTCAGGCCGTTTTCTTGCCGGGGACGTGCGCCGCCAGCGTGGAAATTTCGGGCATTGCATCGATGAAGGTATCGAGTGCGGCGGTAACGAGTTGCTGCGCTGACTTGTTGCTCACCGCACAGGCGAGCCGCAATTTCAGATGGCGATCGCTGTCGAGACGCAGGGTGAATGCAGATTTTCCCTTGCTTCCGGGTGCCGCACGCTCGCGGACAACGGGGGCTTTAGATGCAACCGGGCGCGGCGCGACAATCGGCACCACCGGCGCAGCGGGCATCGTCGGCGTGATGACACCCAACTTCTCGGCTTGCACCTGAAGCTGTTCGGCGATCCGGTCCTGCTGCTGCTTGACCTCCGGCTTCACCTCCGGAACCGCATTGGCCAGCGGATTGAAGCCGGCATCATGCTCATAATCCATCGGCGTGCTGGGATCGGGATTGACATCATAACCCATGTCGTTCCAGCCGCAATCGTCCTGCATGGATGCCGCTGCGATCTCGCCATTGGTGTTGCCGATCAGCTGGCGGCGCATTGCAGGACGGGCTGCCCCTTTACGCGCCAACAGGCCGGAAGAGAGGGATGCTATCGGTTTGGGTTCGCTCATGTTCATCGCCCCCAGATCCGCTTAACCAATTACCCGGCGACCAAAGCCGCCCATCGGGCGAGCCTGGGCTACCTGCGGATTTGCGGCTGCCGGTGCACTGAACACCGTGCGGCGGAAATTCTTTTCGAGACGGTCCGAAATATAGGACCAGAGCTGCCGGACTTCCTCTGCAGAACGGCTCTGCGGGTCGACCTCCATAACGGTGCGCCCGTCAATCATTGACGCTGCAAAATCGGTGCGGTGATGGAGCGTGATCGGGGCGACGGTGCCATGCTGCGAAAGGGCGACAGCGGCTTCCGAAGTAATCTTGGCTTTGGGGGTTGCGGCGTTGACCACAAAGATCAGCGGCTTGCCCGCGCGCTCGCACAGATCGACAGTGGCGCCCACGGCACGAAGATCATGCGGGCTCGGCCGGGTCGGGACAACAATCAGTTCCGCGACCGAGATAACGCTCTGAATTGCCATGGTGATGGCAGGCGGGGTATCGATGACGGCCAGCTTGAAGCCCTGTTGGCGCAGTACCGCCAGATCGGAAGCAAGCCGCGCAACGGTTGTCTGGGCAAAGGCCGGAAGGTCGGCCTCACGCTCGTTCCACCAATCGGCAAGCGAACCCTGCGGATCGATGTCGATAAGAACGACCGGCCCTGCCCCCGAAAGCTGGGCTTGAACTGCAAGATGGCCGGACAATGTCGTTTTGCCCGATCCGCCTTTTTGCGATGCCAATGCGAGAACCCTCACATTTTTCCCCTTTTGCAAGCTGTTTGGATGGGATGTGACAGAACAGGCCTAAAAATCGGTTAACGTTGACGCCGACTTTCGTGCACTCCCTATTGCCTGTATCGCAGCAACAGGCCGGAATTACCCGCGCGGCATATACGTCGTTAATGGATGTAAAAGGTTAAGCAGTTCATCCTGACTGTTAACCAAATGTCAGCAGATCGGCGCTATCCCCGCGCGTAACCCTGTTTGGAGATTTCGATGCGCAAATTGCCCCCTGCCCTGCTGGCACTGACTGCCGCCCTTGTGTTTGCGGCGCATCCAGCGCTTGCCGACGTCAAGGCTGGCGTAGATGCCTGGTCGAATGGCGATTTCAATGCTGCGGTGAAGGAGTGGCGCGAACCGGCGAAGAAGGGCGATCCCGATGCGCAGTTCAACATGGCGCAGGCATACAAGCTGGGGCGCGGGGTCAAGCAAGACCTGAACATGGCAGCCGACTGGTATCAGCGCGCGGCAAAGCAGGGGCATTTGCAGGCCGCCGACAGCCTGGGGCATCTTTACCACTATCAGGGGAAGGTAAGGGAATCGCTCCCCTATCTGGAAACATCAGCAGCCAGGGGTGAGCCGCGCGCGCAATATCTGTTGGCCACCGAATTGTTCAACGGCACCAACATGGCCAAGAACTGGGTCCGCGCCTATGCGCTGATGACGCGCGCCTCCGCTTCCGGGCTCTCACCTGCTTCGCGAAGCCTTGCCGAAATGGACAAATATATCCCGCTGGACCAGCGACAGCAGGGCATTGTGATGGCGGGTGAGATTGAAAAGTCGACAACGCAGGCGCGCGCCGCACAGGTCGCCGGCTTTCCGATCAACACCAGGCCATCCGCAGCAGTGGCCCAGAAAGTCGAAGTCCCGGCTTCAGATCCGATCGCCGATGCAGGGCAAGCCCCCGGCTTCCCCGGCGTCATTCCGCCAATGGCTGGAGACACGAAACAGGAACCGGCCAAACCGGCAAAGATCGCGCCAAAACCTGCAACCGCAATATCGGGCAAATGGCGCATCCAGCTGGGCGCCTTTGGCAGCGAGGCAAATGCCAAAAAGCTATGGGCCAGCCTGCAATCGAGGGTCGGCGGGCTTTCAACCGTTTCGCACTATCTGGTTCCTGCAGGAAATGTGTCGCGTCTACAGGCCGGGCCGTTCGCCAGCCGCAGCGATGCCGATGCCATGTGCGCAAAGGTCAAGGCTGCTGCTTCCGGGCAGGGCTGCATCGTCGTCGCACCTTAGACTGTGATGGCATTAAATCGGTTCATTCAAAACCGTAGCCCTGAGCCTGTCGAGCCGAAGGCCACCGAAGGTGAACGGCGCTTTACCGCTGGGCGTGCTTCGACAGGCTCAGCATTACGGTTTAAATTAATGTCATCGCGCCTTAGGCGTCAGCGGCACAGCCTCTCGATTTCGCGGCCCAGCACACGCTTGGCCGCATCGGATCCCCGATCGACAAAATAATAGCGCGTTCCGCTCATGCTGGCATTACGCGAACAATAAGACGCACAGCCTTCGGGCACCGTTCCCGGAAAGCGCAGCACGATGCCGTCAAAACTGGCGGTGAATGAACATCTCTGCTTTCCCTCCAGCACGACGCGCACGCTGTCACCGTCCTGCTCCGCGTTCCCCTGCCCCTCGCATTTGCTGTCCGAGCCATAAACCGAGAGAAATCCGATGCGGTAAGAGGTATCGCCAACTGACACCGCGCAAAACTTGTCCGTGCCAAGGTCGCTTTGCGTTTCGAAACGGCCTTCGAAGGCGAGGCTTTCAGGGTCGGGAATGATGCCTTTTTCGATGGCCTGCCGGTCAAGTGCGGCACCGGCTCTATCGCCGTCTGCTACCGTTGCCTGCTTTTGCTCTGATCCGCACGCGGCGAGGACAAGCGGCAGTGCCAGCCATCGCGCCTTCACAGCCTTTCCAGCCCTTCATCGGTCAGGCGGCGATAAAAGCAGCTGCGTTCGCCGGTATGACAGGTCGGCCCGTCAGGCTGCGCGAAGACAATCACCGCATCCTGATCACAATCGATGCGAAGCTCGATCAGATTGAGGAAATGCCCGCTGCTTTCCCCCTTCACCCAAAGCCGCTGGCGGCTGCGGGAAAAGAAGGTCACCTTGCCGCTATTCCGGGTTGCATCGAGCGCTTCCCGATTCATGTGGCCGACCATCAGAACCGCACCATCAGCGGCATCGACCACCACGGCGGTCAACAAGCCGTTCGCGTCAAATTTCGGATCGAGCACCAGCCCGGTTTCACGCATATCGCCCATAGCCATCGCCTAGCCGACCGTAATGCCGCTTGCAATCGAGCGCTTCGGTCGATTTTTGCGATGCCATGCGTTACAAGGGGGGAGACAATGCGCCTGCCCGCGCCTATAGGCAGCGCAATTTCGGCATTCGGGATTCGATTTGGACATGCTCACCACCAATCCCTTCGATGATGACAAGCTGCGCGAGGAATGCGGAATCTTCGGTGTTTACAACGCCGAAGGTGCATCCGCGATGGTCGCGCTGGGGCTGCACGCCCTGCAGCATCGCGGACAGGAAGCCGCAGGTATCACCAGCTTTGACGGCAACGAGTTTCACAGCCATCGCGCGATGGGGCATGTCGCGGGCAATTTTGACCGCGAGGACATCATCCGTGCTATGCCGGGCAGCATTGCCGCTGGCCATGTCCGCTATTCAACGACAGGCGACACGTCGCTACGCAATGTCCAGCCGCTATATGCCGATCTGGCAACCGGCGGATTTGCGGTCGCGCACAATGGCAACATCTCGAACGCTGTGCATCTGCGTCGAGAGCTGGTGCGCCGTGGTTCGATTTTCCAGTCGACCTCGGACACCGAAGTCATCATCCACCTTGTCGCAACCTCCGCACAGAAAAGCCTGCTCGACCGGTTGATCGACGCGCTGAAGCAGGTCGAAGGTGCCTATTCGCTCATCTGCCTGACGCCCGAAGGCATGATCGCCTGCCGCGATCCGCTGGGCATCCGTCCATTGGTGATGGGGCGCCTCGGCGAGACAATCATTTTTGCGTCGGAAACCGTCGCACTCGATATTGTCGGTGCCGATTTCATCCGCAGCGTTGAGCCCGGCGAAATTGTGGTGGTTCGCGAAGGAGCGATCGGTTCGCACAAGCCGTTCATCTCGGTTGGTTCCCGCCCTTGCATCTTCGAGCATGTCTATTTTTCACGGCCGGATTCGATTGTCGACGGCAACAGCGTCTATTCGGTGCGCAAGGCGATCGGCGCGGAACTGGCGCGCGAAAACGGCGTTGATGCAGACTATGTCATCCCCGTCCCCGACAGCGGCACCCCTGCAGCCATCGGCTATGCAGAGGCATCGGGCATCCCCTTTGAACTGGGCATCATCCGTTCGCACTATGTGGGTCGCACCTTCATCCAGCCCGGCGACGGTGTCCGCCATCTGGGCGTCAAGCTGAAGCATAATGCCAACCGCAACTTGGTGGCGGGCAAGCGCATCGTATTGATTGACGATTCGATCGTGCGCGGCACGACCAGCCTGAAAATCGTGCAGATGATGCGCGAGGCAGGCGCGAAAGAAGTCCATATGCGGATTGCCAGCCCGCCGACAACCAACAGTTGCTTCTATGGCGTCGACACGCCCGAGCGTGAAAAGCTGCTCGCCAGCCGGATGAATATCGCAGAGATGTGCGACTATATCCACGCCGACAGCCTTGCCTTCCTGACCATCGAAGGCCTTTACCGCGCGCTGGGCGAGGCGCAGCGCGACCCCACCCTTCCGCGCTATTGCGATGCCTGCTTCACTGGTGACTATCCCACCAAGCTGACCGATTTCGACGAGCATAGCGCGCCCGGCCAACTCAAATTGCGGGTGGTGGGATAGGTCATGGGCGGATTGCAGGGCAGGATAGCGCTGGTCACCGGCGCCAGCCGGGGCATCGGCGCAGCAACGGCGGAGAAGCTGGCAGCCGAAGGCGCCCATGTCATTTTGACGGCGCGGACGGCCAAAGACCTTGAAGCCGTCGAACAACGCATATTCGAAGCAGGCGGCAACGCGACGATCGCCCCCATGGACCTGACCGAAGCGGGCAACAATGAACGGCTTGCTTCCGCCGTTCGTGAACGATGGGGCAAACTCGACATGTTGGTGCTCAACGCAGCGATACTGGGCACATTGGCACCCGTTTCGGTGATCGACGCGGCGGAGTTCAACCGCGTGCTGACGCTGAACCTGCTCGCACAGCAAGCGCTGCTGGCAGCGTTCGATGGCCTGCTTCGTGCCAGCGATTCCGGGCGACTGGTCGTGCTGACAAGCAGCGTCGGGCAACAGCCCCGTGCCTATTGGGGCGCCTATGGGGCGTCCAAGGCCGCGCTTGAAAATCTGGCTCTCAGCTATGCAGAGGAAGTGCGGAACCTGTCTTCGGTGCGTGTAGCGATTGTCGATCCGGGCCGCACCCGCACCCAGATGCGCGCAAAGGCCTATCCGGGTGAAGACCCCGCCACGGTCAAGGATCCGTCGGTAGTGGCAGAGGCCATTTCCGGTCTGCTCGCCAGCGATTTCGAAACCGGGCAGCGTATCGCCATTCCCGGCTGATTGCCGCGGGCAGCCTCAGCCTAGCATCGCATAAGCCGCAAGTGCGCGTTCGCGCGCCTCGCGATGGCCGATGATTTTTGCCGGATAGTCCTTCGTGCGAACACCATGCTCGTCCGGATCGTGAATGGCCTTGTCACCCAGCCCCGCAAGCTCGGGCACCCAGCGCCGGATATAGCCCGCCGCATCGAATTTCTCCGATTGCGATAGCGGCGCCATGATCCGCACGAACATGTTGCTGTCGACCCCGCTGCCCGCAGTCCACTGCCAGTTGACTGCGTTCGAGCCATAATCGGCATCTACCAGCGTGTCCCAGAACCATTGCTCGCCCTTGCGCCAGTCGATCAGCAAATGCTTGATCAGGAAAGAGGCAGCAATCATCCGCACACGGTTGTGCATCCATCCTGTGGCCCAGAGCTGCCGCATCCCGGCATCGACGATGGGATAGCCGGTCTGCCCCTTTTGCCAGGCAGAAAGGTCGGCGTCGGCCTCTCTGCCCGTGCGCCATGGCAGTCTGTCGAACGCCTCACGCGCATTCTTGCTGCCATATTCGGGAAACTGCACAATGATATTCTGCGCATAATCGCGCCAGACAAGTTCTTTCAGGAATATGTCGACCGAACCACCTGCCTTCATCGTCGCGTGCCAGCAGGCGGCGGGGGAAATCTCGCCGAAATGCAGATGCGGCGAAAGGAATGAAGAGCCGTCGACCGAGGGTAAATTGCGCTGCTCGTCATAAAGGCGCGCATGGTCGGCAAAGTCCGCAAGCCGTTCGCGCGCGCCAGCTTCACCCGGCGCCCACATGCCCCTCATGCCTCCGGCCCAATCTGGCTTGTTCGGCAGCAGCTTCCAGTCGGCGAGCTTATCGCTCTCTGGCCAGGCGGCGGGCGCTTTCATTTCCTTAGGCGCGGGCAATGGCTTTGGCGGCGGCATATGCTGCCACAGCGCGCGCATGAAGGGGGTGTAGATTTTGAACGGCGTCCCCGATCCGGTCCACACACTGCCCGGCGGCATCAGATAGTTGCCATCATGGCAAATAAAGTCACAGCCTGCAGGCAAGGCCTTCGCCACCGCCTTTTCGGCATTGCGCCACCAGGGTTCGTAATGGCGGATGCAATGGATGGCGCTTGCACCGGTTTCGGCCACCAGCACCGGAAGAATATCCGTCACCTTCCCGTGCCGCAGGATCAGCCTTGAACCAAGTTTGCGCAAATCGACGTCGAGCGATGCAATGCTGTGATGCAGCCACCAGCGCGACGCTCCACCCATTCGGCGATGTTTGGGCGTTTCATCGTCGAGGATATAGATAGGGATTACCGGCGCGCCGCTCGCAATTGCCGCCGCCAGCGCAGCCTGATCGGCAAGGCGGAGGTCGCGGCGGATCCAGAGGAGAACGGGGGCGTTCATTCGTAAAATTCGGCTTTTGCTGTGAAATTGGAATCAGCGGGCGAATTCATAAACCTTTGATCTTTCAGGGTCAGCACCGTATCGTTTACATTTCCAACCGGCATACGCGACCAGAAGAGGAAAGGCTTGGCATCGCGAAATGGTGAGTCCGTAAAACGCCTGACTGCCTTTGTCCGCATATTATGTGCCCGGTGTTCAGTTTGGAATTTTGCGCCATATCCAATGCTGAAGCTGCCAAAGCCATAATGTTCAGCATCGCGCCACAACAGCTCTCGCCGCCAGAAAGCTAGTGGGACTGGATTTGCAACTACAACAGGATCACGAATGATTACTGTTGGGCTGTTGCCACTTCGCAATTGCTTTAACGCTGCATCCTTGGCTGTCGCCGTAATCGCCCCATTAGCAAATATATATCCGCATATTACCAGAAAAGCAGTTTTCGCCGGACGTTGCCAGTGTTTGCGCCCCGCCCGCTCGCGCCGCAACGATAGACAAAAACCGAATATCGCCGCCGCCCAAATCCAGATGTCGATGATGAATAGCGTATCGCCATAAAACCATCGGCTGGAAAATGGCTCAAGCAAGCGAATGCCGTAGCTGTTGAACCAGTCGAAAAGCGGATGGCTGAGGCAGCCGATATAGGCGAGCGCGAATAGCCAACCCTTGTGCACCGGCAATCGCTTATCGCTTGGCCGCCATTTGTCCCAGGCGAGCATCGCCGCCCAAAGCAGCAACGGCAGCAGCAGCATCGCAACCGGCCCATGCGTTATCCCGCGCCGAATTGCCAGATGCTGATGCCCGCCGAGCAGCACGGCGACGGCATCGATATCGGGCAAGTTCGCCGCGATAATCAGCGTCGGCATCGCAAGCCCGGTCTTCCGCTTCAGGCCCATCTGACCAAGCAGCGCGCCGACTAGCGAATGTGTCAGATTATCCATGAATGTCCCGATTGGGTTGATTCACCCTACGCACCAACAATTCGACGACGTTGCGCCGCAGGCAATCATTGTTCGTCACTCGAGGCTCGATCAAAGCGACAGCTGCGCTTCGCGCACAACATCGTTGGTCCGTAGGGTGAATCCGGATTGCTGCAAATATGCGATCACTCAACCGTCCAGGTTTGCCCCTTGCTAATAAGGGCCTGCAGGTCGGGCGTCTTGCCTTCGGACAGCTTGGCATTCTGCTCGACCACCGCGCTGTCGAAGGTCGGGCGCGGATCATCATACAGCACGCCCAGCGCCATCGGGAATTCGCCAAACGGCATTTCGACCAGCATGTGCGCAATCGCGCGGTTCTTCACATTGTGGACGATAACGCCTGCCGCCTGCCAGTCGCCCTCGGCCACGCCAACGACCTTGAGGGTCAGCGTTTCCATGTCCATCGCGATGCCTTTGGTGCCACCGTCGAACAGCATCGGCTGGCCATCCTGCAACCAGAGCTGGCGGGCCTCAGCGCCCTTGGGGGCGGCGAAATCCTCGAACACGTCCTTGTTGTACACGATGCAGTTCTGGAAGATTTCGATGAAGGCTGCGCCCTTGTGCGCGTGCGCGGCCTTCAGCACATCGGGCAGATGCTTCGAAACGTCGAACCCGCGTGCCACAAAGCGCGCGCCGGAACCCAAGGCGAAGGCGCAAGGTGTAGCAGGACGATCGACTGAACCGAAAGGCGTCGATGGCGATTTGGTACCAACGCGGCTGGTCGGCGAGTATTGGCCTTTGGTCAGCCCGTAAATCTCGTTGTTGAACAGCAGTATCTGGCAATCGAGATTGCGGCGCAGCAGGTGCATCGTGTGATTGCCCCCGATCGACAATGCGTCGCCGTCACCGGTGATGATCCAGACGTCGAGGTCGGGATTGGCAAGCTTTACCCCCGTCGCCACCGCAGGCGCGCGGCCGTGGATGGTGTGAAAGCCATAGGTTTCCATATAATAAGGGAAACGCGACGAGCAGCCGATGCCTGAAACGAACACGGTGTTTTCCGGTGTCGATCCCAGTTCCGGCATAGTGCGCTGCACCGCCTTCAATATCGCATAGTCGCCGCAACCGGGGCACCAGCGGACTTCCTGATCAGTCTCCCAATCCTTGGGTGACGATTTCTGGATGGGGGTCATGTCGTTCATGCGAGTGCTTCCTCGATGGCGGCTTCAATTTCGTGGATGCGGAAAGGCTGGCCGCTTACCTTGTTCAGCGGCTTGGCGTCGATCAGATACTGATCGCGCAGCACGGTCTTGAACTGGCCGGTGTTCATTTCGGGCACGATGACCTTGTCGTAACTGCGCAGCAGATCGCCCAGATTGCCGGGCATCGGCCAGATATGGCGGACGTGGATGTGGCTGACATCATGGCCCTTGACGCGCATCCGACGAACCGCCTGATGGATCGGGCCGAAGGTAGAGCCCCAGCCGACCACGGCCAGCTTGCCGCCTTCGCTACCAAGGCAGACATCCTGATCGGGAATGTGGCTCGCTATGCCATCGACCTTGCCCTTTCGGATGTCGGTCATCGCCTGGTGGTTGGCAGGTGAGTAATTGAGGTGTCCGGTATCGACCTCCTTCTCGATCCCGCCGATGCGGTGCAGCAGGCCGGGCGTGCCGGGCTTCACCCAGGGGCGCGCGAGCTTGGCGTCGCGGCCATAGGGTTTGAATCCCCCTTCGGGAACATGATCGAGGAATGAAACCGGGAACGGCTTGTAGCTGCTCATATCCGGCACCTTCCACGGTTCCGCCGCATTGGCGATATAACCGTCAGTCAGCAGGATGACGGGCGTCATGAACTGCGTCGCGATCCGCACCGCCTCGATCGCGCAGTCGAACACGTCACCGGGGCTGCGTGCCGCGATCACCGGCAGCGGGGTGTCGCCGTTACGGCCATAGACCGCCTGATAGAGATCCGACTGCTCGGTCTTGGTGGGAAGCCCGGTCGAAGGGCCGCCACGCTGCGAGTTGACGATGACGAGCGGAAGCTCGGTCATCACCGCAAGCCCGATGGCTTCGGTCTTGAGCGCGATGCCGGGGCCGGAGGATGAAGTGACACCCAACTGCCCGGCATAGGATGCGCCGATCGCCGAGGCGATCGCGGCAATTTCGTCCTCCGCCTGGAAGGTGGTGACGCCATATTCCTTGAAACGGGCCAGCGCGTGCAGGATCGAGCTGGCGGGCGTAATCGGATAGCCGCCGAAAAACATCTTCACGCCGGCAAGCTGACACCCTGCAACAAGCCCCATCGCTGCGGCATCGGCACCATTTATCGTGCGATACAGACCCGCCTCGGCGGGCGCGGCATCGACATGCTTGCGCGGAATGGGCACTGCGCCGGGATTGCCGATTTCCGCCGTTTCGCCATAGGCATGGCCAGCATTGAGCGCGGCGATATTGGCATCGGCAAGGATGGGGTTCTTGGCGAACTTGTCCTTCAGCCACTGGACGATCGGCTCGCGGTCGCGATCGAACATCCAGAGCGCGAGGCCCAGCGTCCACATATTCTTGCAGCGCAGCGCTTCCTTGTTGCCCAAACCGAACGGCTTTACCGCATCCATTGTCAACTGGCTGATGTTGAAATGGACGAGCTGCCACTTGCCGAGCGAGCCATCCTCAAGCGGGTTCACATCATATTGCGCCTTGGCGAGGTTACGCGCGTTGAACTCGCCATCGTCCGCGATGATCAGACCGCCGGGTTTGAGATCGGGCGCGTTGGTCTTGAGCGCCGCCGGGTTCATCGCGATCAGTACGTCCGGGGCATCGCCCGCGGTTTCGATATCCGACGAACCGAAATTGATCTGGAATGCCGACACGCCAAACAGCGTGCCCTGCGGCGCGCGAATTTCGGCAGGAAAATCGGGGAAGGTCGCAAAGTCGTTGCCCGCCAGTGCCGAAGAAAGCGTGAACTGCCCGCCGGTCAGCTGCATCCCGTCGCCCGAGTCCCCCGCAAAGCGGACCACTACGGCTTCGGGATGGGGGATGTCGGCTTGGGATTGGGTATCGATGCTGCGCGCGGCAGTGGCCATTTCGTATAGTCCCGCAATTTTAATTGTTCTGTTAATGCCTTCTTATGCGCGCTTTTGCGCCAAATCCAAATAGGAAATCTGTTTTGCAACACAGTCCGGCTTTGTCATGGACGCGCCCTGGCGTTCGGGTTATGCCTTTGCCGGACAAGGACTGGAGAGAGACGATGAGCGACCATTTTGTGCGGCCGGATGTGCAGGCCTTTCTCGAATTTCTGAACGCCCAGCCGGGGCCGAAGATGCACGAGCTTTCCGCTACGGAAGCGCGCGGGATGATGACGGTTATGGGCACGATGGCCGAGGAAGACCTTGGCGATCTCGCGGTAATCCGCGACCTCTCGATCCCCGGGCCTGCAGGTGCGATTCCGGCGCGACTCTATGATGTGCGCGAAAGCCGCGCTGCCGGCCCTGTGATGGTTTTCTACCATGGCGGCGGCTTTGTGATCGGCGATCTGGACATTTACGGCCCCTATTGCGCCGAAGTTTCGCGCCAGATGGACATGCCGGTCATCTCGATCGACTATCGCCTGGCCCCGGAACATCGTTTCCCGGCAGCCGCCGTCGATTGTGAGGCAGCGACCCGCTGGATTGCCGGAAGCCCTGCCGAACTCGGGTTGGAGGTGACCGGACTTGTCACCTCGGGCGACAGCGCGGGCGGCAACCTGACCATAGTTACCACCATGGCGCTGCGCGACAATCCGGCTGCTGTTCCGGTGTTGGTGCAGCATCCGATCTATCCGGTGGTCACCGACAGCGATGATTGGCAGAGCATGCGTGACTTTGCCGATGGCTTCCTGCTGACAGCCGACTCAATGGCCTATTTCCACGCCGCCTATGAAGCGGATGCGAATGACTATCGCGGCGCGCCGATCAAATTTGAACAACAAGGCATGCCGCCTTCACTTGTGACCACCGCCAGCCTCGATCCGCTGCGCGACCAGGGGCTCGCCTATGTTGAGGTTTTGAAGGCAGCAGGTGTGCCCGTGCAGCATCGCAGCGCCGACGGCAACATTCATGGCCATATCACGCTGCGCAAGGGCATCCCTTCGTCGAAGGAAGACGTTGCGGGCAATCTTGCCACGTTGAAGACAATGCTCGCCGAAGCCATGGCTGACGCCTGAGACCTTAGTCATGCGCGAGACAGAAGACCTGCCCTACCGCCCCTGCGCGGGCATCATGCTCGCCAACCGGGCGGGGCTGGTCTTTGTCGGCCAGCGCATCGACAATCCCGGTGACGCCTGGCAGATGCCGCAGGGCGGAATCGACCCAGGCGAAGACCCGGAAGTTGCCGCATTTCGCGAGCTGGGCGAAGAAACCGGACTGCTGCCCGATCATGTCGACCTTCTGGCGCGCAGCCGCGAGGAATATTTCTACGACCTGCCACCCGAATTGCAGGGCAATATCTGGGGCGGGCGCTGGCGCGGACAGCGGCAATGGTGGTTCCTGATGCGCTTCAAGGGCGAGGATGCCGATATCAACATCGAAACCCACATTCCCGAATTCTCGCGCTGGAAATGGGCCGAAGCGCAGGACTTACCGAAGCTGATCGTGCCGTTTAAACGGCGGATATATGAAGGCGTGGTCACGGAATTTGGGCCGCTGATTTAGGGCAATATTCTCCCCTCCCGCTTGCGGGAGGGGCCGGGGGAGGGTCTGAAAGGGCGCAAGGCTCGCTTCGCTCGTCCCCTCCCGCAAGCGGGAGAGGAGAAGTACCCTAATTCGTCTTCTCTACCGTCGGCTTTATTTCCACCGCGCTGGCCTGCAATGCATCCTTGGCCCCGGCTTTTTCGATAGCGAGGGCCAGACGATCGCTCTCGCCGCATTTGCTGCGGCACAAAATCTGCAATCGCGCGAGGTTCTTCTTTGCTGCATCCAGCGCGCCTTTGGAGGCCATCAATTCGCCTTGAGCCGCAATGACCGCAACATCATTAGGTTCGATATCGAGCGCGCTCTTGTAGAAAGAGATCGCCTTGCCCTTAAGCCCTTGCTGCGCCGAAACCTCGGCCATGCCGACAAAGGCAGCACGGTTGCGCGGATCGACCGCCAGCGCGGTTTCGAACCAGCCCAATGCGCTGTCCAGTTCGCCCGCCTTTTGCGCGGCGGCACCTTCGGCGACGAGTGCGACCGATTGCGGGTCGATTTCATGATCGGCCTTTTTCCCGATGCTTGCGCTCGAAGCCATCAGAAATACCGCAGACAGTGCGATGACAGGAGGGGAGAAACGCATAATCAGCTTCCAGATATTAGACACCGGTAGCCCCCGCTATCACAGCTTGTGCAAACGCGCCAAGTAGAAGCCATCGCTACCGTCATGCGCCGGGGTTAGCAAGATACCTGCGCCATCTGCCCTGCCCGCTGCGATATCTGCACGGTCTGCGCCGAAATCGGGATGCCGCGCCAGAAAGGCGTCGATCTGGTTTCGGCCTTCGCAGGCGAACAAGGAACAGACTGCGTAAACCAGATGTCCACCCGGCTTTACCAGCCCGGAGGCCAAATCGAGCAGGCGCGCTTGCTCCGAAACCAACCGCTGCAAATCGCGCTGGTCGAGCCGCCAGCGCGTTTCCGGATTGCGCCGCCAGGTTCCGCTGCCCGAGCAGGGCGCATCGATCAGGACAACATCGCAGGCGTCCGACAAATCAGCCAGCGCAGCGATTTCCTTACCCGGATTGAGCAGACAGGTTTCGATAAATTCCGCCTTCGCGCGCATCGCGCGGGGCGGCAGTTGCTGCAGCCGGTCGCGATTGGTGTCCGCCGCAATCAGCCGCCCCTGCCCCGCCATGTGCGAAGCCAGCGCCAGCGTCTTTCCCCCTGCCCCGGCACACAGATCGAGTACTGTCATCCCGGCGTCTGCTTTACAGACTTCGGCAATCAACTGGCTTCCCAGATCCTGCACTTCGATGGCGCCGCTTTGATAGCACGGACTGGCTTCGACGGCATAGCCCGTTGGTAGGCGCAGCCCATCGCGGCTTTCAGAAAGCTTGATTGCTTCGGGCAACTCGTTCGCAACTTCCTCGTGGGTTGCAACCAATCGGTTCGCCCTGACATCGAGCGGCGCTCTTTCAAGCAGCGCCGGAAATTCACCTTCGACAACCAATTCCGAAAACAGCGGTTTGACCCACTCGGGCAGGACGCCGCCCTGCGCCCGCAGCTCACCGGCAGCAATGGCCGCTGGGCCATAAGCAAGGCCATCGAACAGGGCGGCAAGCTCGACATCCACATCTGCTAAAGCGACCATCGCCGAGCGTCCGTTTTCGGGTCTTTCGCCAAAGGCCCGTATGGCACGCCAAGCCAGATCGCGAATTGCGCGCCGGTCTTTCGAACCGGCATAGCGCCGCGCGGCGAAGAACGCCGCTGCCACGCGATCCGCAGATGCACCCTTGTCTCGCGTTGCGATGATTATCGCATCGAGCAATTCAATCGCTGCTTGCACTCTGGCGGCCGGAGTCATTTTCTCCCCTCCCGCTTGCGGGAGGGGCCGGGGGTGGGCCTGTCCCGTAATTCGCAGAGGGCGACCGGCCCTCCCCTAACCCCTCCCGCACGCGGGAGGGGAACTTGCTTACCGCGTCGGATAATTGGGGGCTTCCCGCGTAATCGTCACATCATGGACATGGCTTTCGCGCAAACCGGCATTGGTGATCTGCACAAAGCGCGCCCGCTGCTGCAGGTCTGCAATTGTCGCAGAGCCGGTATAACCCATTGCCGCCTTTATACCGCCGACCAGTTGGTGGATAACGTCCGACGCAGGCCCCTTGAACGGCACCTGCCCTTCGATCCCTTCAGGCACCAGTTTGAGCTGGTCCTTGATATCCTGCTGGAAATAGCGGTCGGCCGAGCCGCGCGCCATCGCGCCGACGGAGCCCATGCCGCGATAGCTTTTGTAAGCGCGGCCCTGATAGAGAAAGGTCTCGCCGGGGGCTTCCTCGGTGCCAGCAAGGAGCGAGCCGACCATCACGCTTGATGCGCCTGCAGCCAAAGCCTTGGCGAGATCGCCCGATGTGCGAAGCCCACCGTCGGCAATCACCGGAATACCGGACTTTGCAGCCTCTTCGGCGGCATCCATCACGGCGGTCAATTGGGGAACGCCGACGCCAGCAACAACGCGCGTGGTGCAGATCGAACCCGGGCCGATGCCAACCTTTACGCCATCTGCACCCGCATCGATCAGCGCGCGGGTAGCTTCAGCCGTTGCAACATTGCCTGCGATGACCTGAACATTGTTCGACATCTTCTTGATTTCGGCGACCGCGACCGAAACCATCTTGCTATGGCCATGCGCGGTATCGACGATGATTACGTCGCATTCCGCCTCGACCAGCGCGCGGGTGCGTTCGATACCCTTCTCGCCGACCGTGGTGGCCGCCGCCACGCGCAGGCGCCCGGTCGCATCCTTGGTGGCATCGGGATAGGTGACTGCCTTTTCGATATCCTTGACGGTAATCAGGCCGACACAATGGAAATCATTATCGACAACCAGCAGCTTTTCGATGCGGCGCTGGTGCAACAGGCGGCGCGCCTCTTCCTGCGATACGCCCGCCTGCACCGTCGCCAGATTGTCGCGGGTCATCAGTTCGGAAACCGGCTGCGCCGGATTTTCGGCAAAGCGCACATCGCGGTTGGTCAGGATACCAACAAGCTTGCCGCTCGCCTCTACTACCGGAATGCCGGAAATCCGGTTTTCGATCATCAGCAGTTGCGCATCGGCCAGCGTGGCATCGGGCGCGATGGTAATCGGGTTGACAACCATGCCCGATTCATAGCGCTTTACCTGGCGGACGGCGGCCACCTGCTCTTCGATCGACAGGTTCCGATGCAGCACACCGATACCGCCCAATTGCGCCATCACAATCGCCATGCGCGCTTCGGTAACGGTATCCATCGCCGACGACATGATCGGGATGTTGAGCGAAATGCTGGGGGTTATCCGCGTGCGCGTATCGGCCTGGCTGGGCAGGATATCCGACTCGCACGGCTGCAGCAGTACGTCGTCGAAGGTAAGTCCAAGGCGGATTTTGTCGGATTTCATGGTGCCACTTTGCTTTGTCTGGGTGTCGAGTCGTGGCGGCCCATGTAAACAGTCGGCTGGTTATTCACCAGCCCCCTTCTCGGCCTTTTTGGGCTTGTATTTGCGCGTGTCGGCAAAATAGCGACCGAGTTCGATATGCAGGTCGGCGTCTTCCGCTGCACCGCCCAGTTGTAGCGTTTCTGCAACTTCATCGTTCGGGCCATGATAGTCGGATTTCAAAAAGGCCTCCAGCTTTCCGAGATCGGCGAACGATCCCCCGACCATCAGCGCGGGTACATTCTTCTCGGTCAGCGCCCAGCCATCCTGTCGCTGGATATAGGCATTGGCATCGGTGGAAGATTCGATTTTGCGTTTCAGTTTTCGCGCTACGGCTTCAATATCGTCGTCCAGATCGGTCTTGCCACGCCCGACAATCGCCACCTTGGCACCCTTTGGTGCAATGGCGACAGTATCGATGTTGAGAACGACCTTGATTTGGTCCAACTGGACTGCCGGATCGGCGGCAAAGGCGCGCGCTCCGATCAAGCCATATTCCTCTGCGGTCGTCCCGACAAAATAGACATCGCGATCAAATTTTGTCCGTCCAAGGCGCTTCGCCACTTCGGTTAGCACCGCCATGCCGCTGGCATTGTCTACCGCGCCGTTGCAGATGCGGTCTTCCGCGCCTTCCGGACGGCAGATACCGAAATGGTCCCAATGCCCCATAAACACCACCGCGCCGCTTCCCGGCTTGCGGCCCGCAAACTTGCCGATAATGTTGTTGCTGCGGATGTATTCAACATCGCTTGCAACGTCGAGGTCGACCGTCAGCCCAAGCGACTGGCCAGCATAGTCGGTTGACCGGGCCGCTGCGCGCAGCTTGTCCCAATCGCCGCCTGCGGCGGTTACCAGCGCCACCATATATTGCGGGCTCACCGCACCTTCGAGGTCAGCACGCCTGTCCTGCGCTACCCAGGTAATGGGGCGCGACAGAAAGGCCCTGCGATAGATCGGGAAATCATATTGTTCGCCCGAAATCGATATGACTGCAGCCGCGCCTGCATCGATCAATGCGATCCGCCGTTCCCGTGCGGATTTCATATCCGGCGGAAGGAAATCGGCATTGTCGGCCAGCAGGAACACCAGCTTGCCCTTCACATCGGCTGCAACTTTGCCCTGCGCATTAACACCATGGCCCACGAACAGCGCTGGCAACCTGTCTGCCTTATAGGTCGCATCCTTGCCGACCAGCAGGATATCATCGCTGACAATCCGCAGCTTTTCGCCTTTTGCAAAAAATTGGACATTTGCCTGCTTCGGCCCGCGCCGGACAAGCTCGACCGGTTGATACCAGCTGCCATCGCGCGCGGCAGGCTTGAGTCCCGCCCTGGCCCATTGATCTTCGAGATAGACGAGCGTCTTGCGTTCGCCCTCAGTGCCCGGCCCGCGGCCCTCATATTCATCCGACGCCAATATCTCGACATGCTGCCGCAAATCAGCCTCTGTCACCGGCTTGGCGATTGCCGCAGAACCAGCCAGTCCCAGAGCCAATATGGAAAAGGTGATACGAAGCGCGCCCATGCGCGCAGTTAGTCTAACTGCCTATCGTATGTCGAGAACGTTCTATCGTCCGGCGTGCTTCTTCGACATGCATGCTTTCGATCATCTTGCCTTTATACCGCTGCGCGCCTCCGGTTGAGGCCGCTATCAATGCCTCGGCCTCGGCGACGTCTTCGGGCGTCGGGCCGAATGCAGCATTGGCGATTGCCACCTGATTGGGATGGATCAGCGTCTTTCCCGTATAGCCATAACAACGGCCCTGACCGCATTCCGCCTCCAGCCCGCTCATATCGTCCAGCTTGTTGTTCACGCCATCGAAGGTTGGTTTTCCGGCTGCCGCACCTGCCAGCACGATGGTCTGCAATGCCAGTTCCAGACCTTCGCGGTTCGGGCCGGGGCGGATGCCCATATCGGCGCAGATATCGTTCACTCCGGCAATCAGGCCGGCGACCGCCTTGTGCGCAGCAATCTCGCGCGCATTGTAAAGTCCAAGTGGCCCTTCGATCATCGCCAGCACCGGATTGGGCAGTCGCGCCACCACCGCATCGAGCGACGCTGCCACCTCCACCTTGGGCAGCACGAAACAATCCGCCAGCGACCTTTCCGCCGCCGCTATATCCGCCGCCAGCTCTGGGCTATCAAGCCCGTTCAAGCGGATCGCGACCAGCTTTCCGGCAAAGCCCTTCGCCACCTCTTCCACCGCCGCAATGCGGGCCTCTGCCTTGCGTTCGAGCGGGACCGCATCCTCCAGATCGATAATCAGCATATCGACATCCAGCCCCCGCGCCTTTTCCAGCGCGCGGGCGTTGATCGCGGGCACATAAAGCGCGGTGCGCACCCATTTCAGCTTATCTACCAATGTCACAGTGCTGCACTCCCATCCGATTTTTCTTGGCAAACAACCGCATATTTGGGAGATTGGCGACAGTCAAACAGGAGGTAGGGCATGGAAACTTTCGTAATCGTTTTGCTGGTGCTGGCAGTGATATTCCTGATGATGGGGATCACCGTCGTCCGGCAGGGCCATGTCTATACGGTCGAGCGTTTCGGCCGTTTCACCCATGCAGCGCATCCGGGCTTCAACTTCATCATTCCCTTTGTCGATCGCGTCGGGCGCAAAATCAACATGATGGAACAGGTGCTCGATATTCCGGGGCAGGAAATCATCACCAAGGACAATGCGATGGTCGGCGTTGACGCCGTCGTTTTCTTCCAGGTGCTCGATGCCGCCAAGGCCGCCTATGAAGTTTCCGACCTTTATGTCGCGATCATGCAGATCACCACCACCAACTTGCGCACCGTGATGGGTTCGATGGACCTCGACGAAACGCTTTCGAAGCGCGACGACATCAATGGCCGTCTGCTCGGCGTGGTCGATCATGCGACAAGCCCATGGGGCGTGAAGATTACCCGCGTCGAGGTGAAGGATATCCGCCCGCCTGCCGATATTTCCAACGCGATGGCGCGCCAGATGAAGGCCGAACGTGAAAAGCGCGCGCAAATCCTTGAAGCCGAAGGCCTGCGCGCTGCCGAAATCCTGCGCGCCGAAGGTGAAAAGCAGGGCGCTATCCTGCAGGCCGAAGGCCGCCGCGAAGCCGCCTTCCGCGATGCCGAGGCCCGTGAGCGCGAGGCCGAGGCCGAGGCCAAGGCAACGACGATGGTGTCTGACGCAATTGCATCTTCGGGCACACAGGCGCTCAATTACTTTATCGCGCAAAAATATACCGATGCGGTCAGCCAGTTCGCAACCTCACCCAACAGCAAGACCATATTGTTCCCTGTCGAGGCGACCCAGTTGATCGGCACGCTGGGCGGCATCGGCGAACTCGCCAAGGATGCGCTCGCGGGCGAAAAGGGCAAGTGAGGTAGCTTGCGGGCTTCGCCAAAAATGCACATGCACTTTGACCGTAGCCCTGAGCCTGTCGAAGGGCGTCTCACCGCATCGCGCAACACCTGAGAAGCGCCCTTCGACAGGCTCAGGGCTACGGTAAATTCTTCAAGGGAGTTAAAAATGACCGACTGGCTTGCATCATTGGAACCCCACTGGTTCTGGCTGTCCGTGGGCGTCGCGCTTGGCGTGGTGGAGATGCTCGCACCGGGATTTTTCCTGATGTGGCTCGGCGTCGCGGCGATTATCGTAGGCCTCATCGCCTGGGCTCTGCCGATTTCGCTGCCGCTGCAGGTCGCGTTGTTCGCGGTGATTTCGGTGCTGACCGTTTATGCTGGCAAACGTTTCCTGAAAGACAATCCGATCCAGTCCGAAGATCCCGCGCTCAACGATCGCGGCGCGCGGCTGACCGGCGAAGTCGTCACCGTGATCGAGGCGATCACCGACGGTCGCGGCCGCGTGAAAGTCGGCGACACCGAATGGAATGCGCGCGGCGCGGACGCCGCCGTGGGCGCCCGGGTGCGGGTGACAGGCGCGGATGGCGCGGTATTGAAGGTGGAACCTGTCGCCTGACCGCTTAACGCGCCAGCTTGCCCGCCATGCCGATAATGTCATCGAGCGGGTTGCCGTCGCCATCCATGTCGAGCAGCGAGCCCAGCCCGCCAAGGCCGCCTGCCGGGGCCGCCTGCTGACCGCCGCCCAGGGCTCCACCAAGGACATTGCCGAGCACACCGCCAAGGCCGCCGCCTTGCGATTGGCCGCCGCCCAACACGCTGCCGATCAGACCGCCAAGCCCTCCGCCCTGCTCACCGCTGCCCTGTCTGGAAAGATAGCCCGCAACCAGCATGGCGAGCAGCGGCAGCATCTGCTTCAACAACGACGAATCGATACCGGTTTGTTGCGAGGCTTGCCCGGCAACCGTGCGGCTGACATCCTTCGATCCGAAAATCTGGCCCAGCACATCATTGCCCTGCTGAACCGGGGTCGGTTCCGGCGAGAGCACGCTATCGAGGAGGCCGCCACCGCCAAGCTGGCCAAGTACCCCGCCAAGGCCTTCAAGGCCGCTCGGTTGCGCCTGCGCGGTCTTCTTGAAACCGCCCAATATCGCGGGAAGCAGCGCTTCGGCCCCTGCCTGTGCGATCTGTTCGTTGACGCCCAGTTGCTGCGCCACCGAACCGATTGCGCCGCTCTGCTTCAGGATTTCCAACATGTCCATTTGCTTGCTCCCATCAAAGGCCAATTGCCTCCAGTTTCGCACCTGTACGTTACAAGCGATAGACCAAATCATCGCCCCAGCTTGATTTTACAATTGGGCGGCGCTTTCTTCTCCCAAACGTCATCGAAGCGGCCTATCCTAGATTCAATCTGTCCCCCAAGAGGTAAGGAAGCATCATGAGCATTTTCAGCAAGATCAAGGACGCCATTTTCGGCAAGAAGGCCGTAGCCGCCACGCCAGCACCGGAAGCGCCCGTTGTAGCAGCCCCGGTTGAAGCCGCACCCGTTGCAATCAGCGAAGTCGATGTGATCGCGCATCTGGAAGAAATCGATGCCAATGACGGCCGCAAGCTGAACTGGCGCACATCGATTGTGGACCTGATGAAGATGCTCGGCATGGAAAGCTCGCTGCAGGAACGCAAGGATCTGGCGATGGAACTGGGCTATACAGGCGAACTCGAAGGCAGCGCCGAAATGAATATCTGGCTGCACAAGGCGGTGATGCGCGAGCTGGCTGCCAATGGCGGAAAGGTTCCAGCTGACCTGCTCGACTGAACTTCTCTCTCCCATTCGAACAAGAAAAGCCCGGCAATATTGTCGGGCTTTTTTCGTTACGCAATGTCGTTGGTGGAAACATCAACCTAACTTCAATTCCCGGCAGTTGACGCCAAGGCTCTTCGGCCTATCACCGTCGCACAATCATCAGGAGCATCATCGTGCAGCACCCCGGCCCCGTTCTTTCCCGCCGCCAGACCATCACCGGCATCGGCGCCAGCGTTGCCGCTTTGGCACTCGGAGGATGCGGGCGAAGCCAATCGGGCGTCGCGTCGACACCGCAGGTACCGGGTTCGGGTGCATCAAAAGCGTCTGCGCTGCTCGATTCGGTTGCCGAAAATCTGCTTGCGCTCTCCCCCGAAGGTGCAACTTCGCTGGGTATTGACACCGGCGCGCGCGCCGCGATGCGGGGAAGGCTCGCGGATCGCTCGGCTGCAGGCCAGAAGGCCGTGGCAGATACGCTGGCCGCAGACCTTGAACGCATCCGGGCGTTTGACACGGCAGGCCTCGATCATGCGACGCGCACCAGCCTAGCGGTGGTCGAAAGCGCCTATGACGTCGCGCTGGCGGGATTCGCCCTGCCCTATGGCGATGTGGCCGTGGGCGGCTGGCGCAACACGCCCTATGTCGTCATCCAGAATGTCGGCGCTTATCTCGATATCCCCCGCTTCCTCGACAGCGACCATCCTGTGCGCAATAGCGAGGATGCGCAAGCCTATCTGTCACGGCTCGAATCCTATCCGGCAGCGCTCGACGGAGAAACCGGACGTTTGCAGGATGCCGCCGGAAAAGGGCTGATCGCCCCTGCCTTTCTGATCGAAAAGGCCATCCGCCAGATGGAGCAGAGCGTGGCCGGGGTCCGGCAAGGCGGCGGGCTTTCGGAAAGCATCGAACGGCGGACAAAGGCGCAGGGCATATCGGGCAATTGGGGAGAGCAGGCCACGCAGATCGCGCGCGAAAAGGTGGCACCCGCGCTCGAACGGCAACTGGCCGAACTCAAGGCTCAACTGCCCAGGGCAACCATGGATGCGGGCATGTGGGCGCGGCCGCAGGGCGGTGCCTTTTACGCCTGGGCGCTCCGCGCCAGCACGACGACACGCATGAGCCCCGAAGAAGTCCACCAGATGGGCCTCGACGAATTGCGCAACCTGCACGGCAGGATGGATCCCATCCTCAAAAGCCTGGGCTATACCAGCGGTTCGGTGGGCGCGCGCATGAATGCTCTGGCCAAAGACCCGCGCTACCAGTTCAGCGAGGGCGATGCTGGCCGTGCCGAAATCATGGCCTTTATCGACCAGTGGCTGGGGAAAATCCGCGCCGAACTGCCGCGCGCGTTCCGCACGCTGGTGCGCGGCAATCTGGAGGTCAAGCGCCTGCCGCCCGAAGAAGAACCCGGCGCGCCCGGCGCCTATGGCGGCGCCGGTTCCATCGATGGTTCGATCCCCGGCAAATTCTGGATCAACCTGCGCACCACCGATCTGCACAGCAAATACAGCCTGCCCGACCTCGCCTTTCACGAAGCGATTCCCGGCCATGTCTGGCAGGGCGAATATGCCAATCAGATGCCGCTGATCCGCACCATGCTGGCCTTCAACGCCTATAGCGAGGGTTGGGCGCTTTACGCTGAACAGCTCGCCGACGAGCTGGGGCTGTATGACGATTATCAGGTCGGTCGCCTCGGCTATCTGCAATCGCTCGCTTTCCGCGCGTGCCGACTGGTCGTCGACACCGGCCTGCACGCAAAGCGCTGGACGCGCGAACAGGGCGTGCGCTTTTTCGTCGAGGAGAATGGATCCAACCCGCTGGAGGTTGCGAGCGAGGTCGATCGCTATTGCAGCTGGCCGGGGCAGGCCTGCGGTTACAAGGTCGGCCACAGCGAAATCGTCCGCCAGCGGGGGCTTGCGCAGGCTGCTCTGGGCAGTCGCTATGACCTGCGCGACTTCAACGGCACCGTGGTGCGCGGCGGCAATGTTCCGCTCGACGTTCTGGCAAAGAATGTCGCCGAATATGTAGCGGGCGCCAAAGCGTAATTGACAGCGGGGTCTGTCGGATTGGTGTCCGGCAGGCCTTAACATTAATCCCGGCAAAGGCCGACTCCCGGGACAATCCATATTGTCCCGAGTTGCGGTCAGGCAGCCGTCGGTGCTGCCTGTTTCACGCCTTCGTCGACATGCTGTTCGAATTGTTCGAAATTGTCGATGAACGCCTGCACCAGTTTCTGCGCGGTCGCATCATAGGCCGCCTTGTCGGCCCATGCCTCGCGTGGGTCTAGGATCTTGCTGTCCACGCCGGGCACCGCGACCGGGAATTCGAACCCGAAATTGGGATCCTTGCGGAACTCGGCATCGTTCAGGCTGCCGTCCAGCGCCGCGTTGAGGAGCGCGCGGGTTGCCTTGATCGGCATACGGCTGATCCCCGGATCGGTGGCTTTGCCGCCCGTCCAACCGGTGTTGACCAGCCAGCAGGTGACCCCGCCCTTGGCGATACGCTCCTTGAGGAGATTGCCATAGACGCTGGGATGGCGCGGCATGAAGGGTGCGCCGAAGCAGGTCGAGAAAGTTGCGGTCGGCTCGGTCACGCCGATCTCCGTTCCGGCAACGCGCGCGGTGTAGCCCGAAAGGAAGTGGTACATCGCCTGATCGGGCGTCAGCCGCGCGATCGGCGGCAGCACACCATAGGCATCTGCCGTCAGCATGATGATGTTCTTCGGCACCGGCCCCAGATTATCCTTCGACGCATTGGGGATGAAATCGATCGGATAGGAACCGCGGCTGTTTTCGGCGAGGCTGTTGTCGTTGAAATCCAGCTCGCGGGTTTCGGCATCCATCACCACATTTTCGAGTACGGTGCCGAAACGCTTGGTGGTTGCGAAAATTTCCGGCTCCGCTTCTGCCGACAGGTTGATCATCTTGGCATAGCAGCCGCCTTCGAAGTTGAAGACTGCGGTATCGGACCAGCCATGCTCATCATCGCCGATGAGCGTGCGGCTGGCATCTGCCGACAATGTGGTCTTGCCTGTCCCCGAAAGGCCGAAAAAGATCGCCGTGTCGCCGTTGGCGCCAATATTGGCCGAGCAGTGCATTGGCATCACGCCCTGCTCGGGCAGCAGATAGTTGAGGATACCGAAAACCGACTTCTTCATTTCACCCGCATAGGCCGTGCCGCCGATCAGGATCAGCTTTTCGGTGAAGTTGACGGCAATCACCGTCTCGCTGCGGCAGCCATGGCGCGCCGGATCGGCACGGAAGCTCGGCAAGTCGATGATGGTGTATTCGGGCGCCAGGCCTGCCAGTTCGTCAGCTTCAGGGCGAACCAGCAGCGTGCGAATGAACAGGTTGTGCCAGGCGAGTTCGTTGATGACCCGCACATTGACGCGATATTCCGGCTGCGAACCGCCGAAAAGATCGGCGACGTAGAGCTTGTCCCTGGCCGCAAGCGCCGCGAAAAAATCTTCTTTCAGCGCGGCAAAATGTGCAGGATCCATTGCAACATTGGTCTTTCCCCAATGAATGCTGTTTTCGGTGGTTGCATCGCGAACGATGAATTTGTCCGAAGCCGATCGTCCGGTGTGCTTACCGGTCTGCACGACCAGCGGGCCGTCTTTTGCAAGCTTGCCCTCACCATTGGCCAGCGCCGATTCGACCAGTTGCGCTGTTCCGAGATTCCAGAAAATCTTGGCAGGGGTTACAATGCCTTGTTTTTCAAGCGAGAAGTTCGGCGTAGCGGACACGGTAGCTTCCTTTGTGCGAGAGTTGTGCATAGGTATGCACGAATGCTGATGCGCCCCTAAACTACGGCTGGCTCCACGTCAAACGCTCGCCGCAGCAATTTACGCAAAGAAAATTGTCACACTCTGCAACACTGACTTTTGCTCTCGGCATTGAAGCTTTCCCCTGCCCTTCCTATAAGCGCCGCAATGTCCGCATCCATCGCCCTCGTCGACGACGATCGCAATATACTGACCTCGGTCTCAATCGCCATGCAGGCGGAAGGCTATGTCACGCGTCTCTACCCCGATGGAGAGGCTGCGCTGAAGGCATTGATCGAAAACCCTGCCGACCTCGGTATCTTCGATATCAAGATGCCGCGCATGGACGGGCTCGAATTGCTGCGCCGCCTGCGCGAAAAAACAGACATGCCGGTGATATTCCTGACTTCGAAGGATGAAGAACTGGACGAGGCCCTCGGCCTGGCAATGGGCGCGGACGATTACATCACCAAACCCTTCTCGCAACGCCTGCTAATCGCACGGGTCAAGGCCATTTTGCGCAGAACCGCGGTGCGCAGCCGGGCGGCGGAAGAAGAGAATCGGGACGAACCGGAGCCATTGTTGCGCGGCGAACTGGAGATGGATCCGGCCAGGCACCATGTGAAATGGAAGGGCAAACCAATAACCCTGACGGTCACGGAATTCATGATTCTCGAAGCCCTCGCTGCGCGCCCCGGCGTTGTGCGCACGCGCGGGCAGTTGATGGACATTGCCTATCAGGACGATGTCTATGTGGACGATCGCACTATCGACAGCCACATCAAGCGATTGCGTCGCAAGTTCCGCGAAATCGATGCCGAATTTTCCGCAATCGACACATTATACGGTGCAGGATATCGCTTTGCAGACGCCTGATACCGAAAGGTTCCAGTTGCGCTGGAGCCGAAAGCTGTCGCTCACTTCCCGCATCTTGGCGGTGAACCTGTTTGCGCTCGCACTGATGGCAAGCGGGCTGTTCTTCCTCGACAGCTATCGTACCCGATTGGTGGCCGAGCGCCAATCGGCTGCAGAATCGCAAGTCCGGTTGCTGGCAAGCAGCCTGACGGCGATGTCAGACGAGGAAGACAAGGTTGCACTGGCGCAATTCGCACGCAACGAAGAGTTGCGCGTGCGGCTCTATGGCAAAGGTGGGATCAAGACCTATGACAGCCTGTCGGCGACCGGACCCACTTTCGAGCTGATAGATCCAGACAAAGAGCCGTTGCGAAAAACCGCAGCGCGCTGGATCGACCGGGCGTTCGATTTCATTGTTCGGGCTTCCGACCTTGATCAGTATAGCGAACCGAAGCTGGACACAGCATCCGCATGGCCTGAACTGTCTGCTTTGAAGGCAGGGGAAAGCCAGTCGCTGGTCCGCTTTGCGCCCGACCTGACTCATGTGGTGACGGCGGCAACGGCATTGCCCGACGGTGCAACCAAATTGCTGACGACCGGAAACCCCCGCGATATCCGTTCGCTGGTGCGCGCGGAAAGGTTCAGCATCGGCGTGTTCATGTTCGCCGTGCTGGGGATATCGGTCCTGCTCTCGCTGTTTCTTGCGCGGACAATTGTCAGGCCGTTGCAATATCTGGCGCGCGCGTCGGTACGGGTCCGTCTGGGCAGATCGCCCGATGTCACCATCCCGCGCATGCCTTCGCGCCGCGACGAGATCGGGATGCTCGCACGGGCATTGTCGGATATGAGCAGCGCGCTGCGCCAGCGTATCGATGCAACGGAGGCCTTTGCCGCAGATGTCGCGCACGAGATCAAGAATCCGCTCGCCTCGCTGCGCTCCGCGCTCGACGGCATCGAAAGCGCAGACAAGCCAGAAATCCGCGAACAATTGATGGCTGTGGCCCATGCCGACGTCCGCCGAATGGATCGGCTTATCAGCGATATTTCGGATGCCAGCCGGATCGATGCCCAACTCGCCAAGGCGAATTTCGAACCAATCGACATGGGCGACATGATCGAACAGTTGCTCGAAGCGCGCGAAAGCCGCGATGCAGATGGCAATGTCCGCATCGCCTTTGCCCGCCCGCGCAAGGGCATCACCGTCATCATGGGTGAGGATATCCGCATCGAACGAGTCCTGACCAATCTGCTGGATAACGCCGTGTCCTTTTCACCGCCCGACGGCGTGGTAGAAATTTCGGCCACCCGCAGCGAAGATGAAGTGATCGTGCGGATCAGCGACCAGGGCCCCGGCATCCCGCCGCACGAACGCGAAACCGTTTTCCGCCGCTTCCACAGCGCGCGACCCGAGGCAGAGGGTTTTGGCAAACATAGCGGATTGGGCCTAGCAATTGCCCGCACCATTATCGAAGGCCATCATGGCAGCATCAGCGTCGACGATCGCGAAGACGGATTGCAAGGTGCCTGTTTCCGCATAAGCTTGCCCGTCGCGCAGCCGCCGGAACCGCAGGGATGACCCAAACATCGCCAGGTCGTTGCTTGGTACATGCTACAGCGGTCGCACTGGACGGCAGGGCAATTCTCTTGCTCGGCCCGTCTGGTAGCGGCAAATCCGATCTTGCGCTGCGCTTGATCGACAAAGGTGCCATCCTGGTCTGCGACGATTATTGCGACATTGTCGATGGCGTCGATGGCCCGCAAGTCGTTGCAAAGGCTTCTATCGCCGGAAAGATCGAAATACGCGGCGTGGGAATTGTCGCAACACCCCATATTGCACGCGCGCAGATTGCAATGGCCCTCCATCTCGATACGTTGCCAGACCGGATGCCGCAAACAAACCAGAACTCGAATATCGTCGGCTGGTCAATTCCGAGCTTTGCCATCGCAGCGTTCGAAGCGTCCGCACCGCTTAAAGCGATTGCCCTGCTTCGACTGGTTGTTGACGCAAGGCGGCATCCGGTGCGATTGGAAACACCGAGTTACAATCGGGGCGACACATGAACAGAAGCGGCACGAACAAGATCATGCTGGTCACCGGCCTTTCAGGCGCCGGCAAGTCGACCGTACTTAACACGCTCGAAGATCTGGGCTGGGAAGCGGTCGACAATTTTCCTATCCGGCTGGCCAAATCGCTGCTGGACCTTCCCCCTGCCGAAGCTCTGGTAGAGGCCGGAATGCCTCTGGCGATTGGTTTTGACAGCCGTACACGAGGTTTCGAACCCGCAAAGCTGATCGCCGAGATCAAGCAGTTGCAGCAGCGCTCTGATATTGAAATCATGACGCTGTTCCTCGACTGCGCCGGTGCCGAAATCGAGCGGCGCTACGCCGAGACGCGACGGCGCCATCCATTGGCACAAGACCGCCCTGCCATTGATGGCATCGCTCAGGAACGCGCCCTGATGGAGCCGCTGCGCGATTGGTCCGACCTTGTCATCGATACCAGCCGCATGACGGCCAGCGATCTGCAGACTGAAATTCGCGACCGTTTTCGCCTGCCGGATGGAAAAATGACGGTGTCGCTTGTCAGCTTCGGCTTTTCGCGCGGCGTGCCGCCCAATGCAGACCTGATTTTTGACCTGCGCTTTCTGAGAAACCCGCATTGGGATGCGGAGTTGCGCCCTATGACCGGGCTCGACCAGGCAGTCGGCGATTATGTCGCCTCCGACCCGGCCTATGACGGCGCAAAAGGCCGGATCGCAGACCTGCTGCGCTACCTGCTTCCGCTCTATGATGCACAGGGCAAAGCCTATGTCACGATTGCCTTCGGCTGCACCGGAGGGCGCCACAGATCGGTCTTTGTGACCGAACAATTTGCCCGGCTGTTGCGCGAGGACGGCTACTCACCCAGCGTAAAACATCGCAATCTGCATGCAAGGCCGGTTGACGCGCTCGAATGGCAAGGTAATCAGGCGCGCCCCATGTATAACGATTAAATGCAGTTTGGGGTTTCAAACAGGGATATGGTAGCGGTAAGCGCATGATCGGACTGGTTTTGGTGACCCACGGCACATTGGCGAGCGAATTTGTCGTCGCCATGGAGCATGTGGTAGGCCCGCAGAAACAGATAGCCACCATCTGTATTGGCCCGCACGACGACATGGAATCGCGTCGCCGGGAGATTTCGCATGCCATCAAGGAAGTCGACAGCGGCGACGGGGTTATCATCCTGTCCGACCTGTTCGGCGGCACACCTTCCAATCTTGCCATTTCACTGCTTGAAGTCGGCAAGGTGGAGGTGATTGCCGGGGTCAACCTTCCGATGCTCATCCGCCTCGAAAGCGCACGCAAGAATATGAGCGTAGCCGACGCGGTGCTCGCTGCTCGCGATGCAGGGCGCAAATATATCAGCGTCGCCTCTGAATTGCTGGAGGCATCGAGATGAGCCGGGTCAGCCGGGCGCTGACCATCGTCAACCAAAAGGGCCTGCACGCGCGGGCTAGCGCAAAATTTGTGACTTTTGTCAGCCGTTTGCCTGAAGGCCTTAAGGTCGAGGTTGAAAAAGACGGGCAAGTGGTGACCGGAACTTCGATCATGGGCCTGATGATGCTGGGTGCGGCAAAGGGCAGCGACATCGTCTTGCATGTAGAGGGTGAAGGTTCCGACATGGCACTCGAAAAGCTGGCCGGGCTTGTGACAGACGGCTTCGGCGAAGACTGAGCCATCATGCGCCGGGAAATAACCGGATTTTCCAATCCACTGGTAAAACAGGTCCGGTCCTTGCGCGAAAAAAAGCACCGCAAGCGCGAAGGCCTGTTTCTCGCTGAAGGCCTCCGCATCCTGACCGAGGCGCGCGAAGCCGGCTATCTCCCCGAAATGCTGTTCCGCTGTACCGACCGGGATGCACACAGCCTTGAAATCGCGCTCGAAGGCGACGTACTAGCGGCGGGCGGCGATATCATTGAAACCAGTGCAGATATTCTCTCAAAACTCTCCGGCAAGGACAATCCCCAGACGGTCATCGGCGTCTATCGCGAAACCGCAACGCCGCTCGAATCGCTCGACCGGAATAGCGCCGAAATCTGGCTGGTTGCACAGGCGATGCGCGATCCCGGCAATTTGGGCACGATGCTGCGCACGGGCGATGCCGTAGGCGCGGGCGGACTCGTCCTGCTCGACGATTGCACAGATCCGTTTTCGGTCGAAGCAGTGCGGGCGAGCATGGGAGCGATTTTCACGCAGAAACTGGTGCAATGCCGCTGGGACGAATTCCTGCCCTGGCTGCGCAACGGGCCGGGGCAGTTGATCGGCACCAGCCTGCAGACCGAAGTCGACTATCAAACGCCCGCTTATCGGGCGCCATGCTTCATCCTGACGGGGAACGAGGCACAGGGCCTGCCCGAAGCCTATGAGGAGGAATGCGACCTGCTGGTGAAAATGCCGATGCGGGGGAAAGCCGACAGTTTGAACGCGGCAGTGGCCACCGCAGTGATGGCCTATGAAGTTGTCAACCAGTTTCGTCGCGGTTGACCGTCATTTCTCGTTCGAGGCAATCAATCCCGGTTCCGCCTCGCCCGAATAGCGCGGCAGCGCTTCAATCATCGGCACATCTTCCAGTTCGCGCTTGCCTGTCTCAATATTGAGTTCCGAAAACTTCCTGGCCGTCGACATGACATTTCGGTCAAAGCTACCGACAAAGTCGTTATACTGACCGACGGCTCGACCAAGGCTGCCGCCCAACTTCCGCATATGTTCGGCCGCAACAGCAATCCTGTCATACATTTCCTTGCCCAGCGCGCCGATCTGCTTGGCTTCGCGTGCAAGCCCTTCCTGCCGCCATACGCTTGCCACGGTGCGCGCAATCGCCACCAGATTGGTCGGCGTCGCCAGCAATACGCGTTTTTCAAAGGCATGATCCCACAGCGTCGGATCATGTTCGAGCGCTGCGGCGAGGAAATGTTCGCCCGGAACGAACATGATCACATAATCAGGCGTATCGTCAAACTGGTCCCAATAGGCCTTGCGCGACAGTCCCTCGACATGGTTCTTCATCGAGGCTGTATGCCGCGTCATCGCAATCTGGCGCACGTCATCATCATCGGCGTTGAAGCCATCCTGATAGTCATTCAATGAAACCTTGGCGTCGATCACCAGACTGCGTCCGCCCGGCACACGAATGATGGCATCGGGCCGCAGACGAACGTCTTCGACTGTAACGCTCGCCTCGGTTACGAAATCGACATGTTCGGACAGCCCGCAGCTTTCGAGGACATTTTTCAGCTGCTGCTCGCCCCAGCGGCCACGCGCCTTGGGGGCGTTGCGCAGCGAGTTGACCAGCCGTGCAGCTTCGCTCTGCACCCGTTCCTGCCCTGCCCGCATCTGATCGATCAGGCCGGTGAGCGCGCCATAGGCTTCGGTCCGATCTTTCTCGATCTTGCCGACCTGATCTTCATAGGCTTTCAAACGCTCGCCAACCGGTGCCAGCAATTGTTTCAGCCGCTCCTCATTCTTTTCGCCAGCCTGATGGAAACGTTCGTCCGCCCGCTGCAAAAAGGCCTGCTGGGCCTCGCCGAGCAGTTTCTGGCCGATTTCGCCAAACTGGGCCGCGAGCAAATCCTTGGCTTCGGACAGCCCCTTCAACTGCTCCTCAAAACCCCGCTCGCGTTCGTCCAGCGACGTTTCCAGCCTTGCCAGCCGGTCTTTCGCCGCATCGCGTTCAACCACGACCTCATCGAGCATGGCGCGCAGCTGCACGACAGTTTCCGCACCGGCGCGTGCGGCCTTTCCGCCCATCAGCCAGCCAAACCCAAGACCTGCCAGCAATGCAACGATGATGATAATGGCAATTAACGGTTCCAATTCAAGCTCCGCATCAAGGAACGAATATGGAACATAGGTCCAACTGGCCGGGCGTCAAGCGCTTTGCACTGCTGCCCGGCGCGCGCGCTTCACCTTGGCATAGCTCAAAACGCTCAACGGGATCAGCCCGGCATACACCACACTGGCTAAAATCAAGGCTATCCACGGCGCTGAAATCAACGCTGCCGCGAACAACCCCACCCCTGCCAGCGCCAGAAAACGGAACGCCCGACGAATGCGGATCGAACTCCAGCTGAAGGTCGCGACGTTCGAAATCATCAGCGCCGCAATCAGCAACATCCATGGGCCGATCAACCGATAGTCGCGCGCCCATTCGGCATTGGTTTCCAGCCAGACGGTCAGCGGCAACAGCGCCAGCCCTGCACCTGCAGGCGATGGCACGCCGGTGTTGAACCCGGCCGATTTATGCGGCTGATCATCGGCATCGATCCGCGCGTTGAAGCGCGCAAGGCGAAGGGCCGCGCACAAAACGAAGAACAGGCAAATCGTCCAGCCAAAGCGCGGCATGTGTTGCAACGCCCAGCTGTAAATGATGAGCGACGGCGTGGCGCCAAAGGCGATCACATCCGACAGCGAATCCAGTTCCGCACCAAAGCGGCTCTCGCCCTTCAACAAGCGCGCGATGCGACCGTCCATCGCATCCAGCACGCCCGCAACAACGACTGACAGCAATGCGGCATCCCAGATACCCTGCATTGCAAACCAGACGCCAGAAAGGCCGGTGCAAAGCGCCATTGCGGTCACCGCATTAGGCGCAAGTGCGCGCAACGAAATTCCCGGACGAGGATTGCGATCGGTCATGATGCTGATGTCGGACTGACGCCAATGCCTGTCAATGGGCGATTGCCCGCAGATCCTGGTCGACGCCGATTTCGGCGAGGATTGTTTCCCCCGCGATGCAGCGCTGCCCCTTGATGATGCGCGGAGCGGTGCCGTGCGGCAGATAGACATCGACGCGACTGCCAAAGCGGATCAGGCCAACGCGCTGCCCCGCCGCGACCACATCGCCTTCCTTCACGAAAGCCACGATACGGCGGGCGACAAGGCCGGCAATCTGGGTGAAACCGATACGCACACCGTCGGGCCGTTCGACCAGAAAATGCTGGCGTTCATTTTCCTCGCTGGCCTTGTCCAGATCGGCATTCAGGAACTTGCCCGCAATATAGGCGACGCGTTTGATCGTCCCGCGAATGGGCGCCCGATTGATGTGCACGTCGAACACGCTCATGAAGATAGACACACGCGTCATCGGTTGGTCGCCGAGGCCTGCCGGGCCAGCCAGTTCGGGTGGCGGTGGCACTTTTTCGATAAGCGTGACCAAGCCGTCGGCAGGCGCGACGACGAAACGATCATCCACCGGCGTGGCACGCGCAGGATCGCGGAAAAAGGCCAGAGTCCAGATGGTGATGCCCGCCATCGGCCATGCGAGCGTTTCCCATGCCATGAAGGCAAAGATCGCCGTTACCGCCGCAGCGATGAGGCCGAATTTGCGCCCCTCCGGATGGACCGGAGGAAACGACCATTTTGCGACCCCGGTGCCCCGGTTTGTCAATTCTTGCTTTGTCATTGCGCGGCCTTCTAGGGCCAGCGGCACGATGTTACAACTGTTAGCTGCGCATCGAGCCAATGCGCAGATTGTCGACAATCTGTTGACAATCTTCCCGCAGCCCTTCACCCAGTCTCAATGCCTACAACCTTCACCAGCATTGGCGCTACAGCCAGCCGGGCCAAGCCGACCGCAGCGGAAATCGCGCGTAGCATCGTCGAAGGGCTGGAGGCTGGCGAGTTCACACCGGGCCAACGCATGGTCGAAGCCGACCTGTGCCTGCGTTTCGGGGTTGGCAGACAGATTATCCGCGAAGCGCTGCAGCATCTGAACGCTTATGGCGTCGTCGCGCTTGAGCCAAACCGCGGTGCGCACATCATTCACGTAACGCGCGAAGAAGCGGTGATGACACTCGAACTTACCGAACTGTTGTTCGGGCTGGTGTCACGCAGCGCGGCCCGGCGCATAGCTGCGGGCGGCAACGGATCGCGCCTGTCGGATGCGATCGGGGAACTGCTGGCCTCTGCACAAACGGACGATCCGGCAGACTATATGCGCGCGCGCCGCCATTTGTTTGCAGCGCTGTCACATATTGCAAGCAATCCCGAATTGAACCGAATCATGGAGCAGGTCCGCGTCCATGTGATGCGCGCCCAGTTCGGCTTTGCCGCATTCAAATCAGGCCATGCGCACGAATTGGCCGAGATTGGTCGAACGGTACTCGCAGGAAATTCGGAAGCAGCGGAGGAATTGAGCCGGGCATATGTCCGCCGGATCCGCGAACTCCTGCAACAGATATAAATATTGGGAGAGAGGAAAAACCATGGACTATGATCTCGTCATTCGGAACGGCCAGATAATGGACGGCAGCGGCGAGCCCGCCTTTACAGGCGATGTCGGGGTTCGCGATGGAAAGATTGTCGCCGTTGGCACTGTCGACGGAACGGCAGCGAACGAGATTGACGCTGGCGGAAAGCTGGTCACACCGGGCTTTGTCGATATCCACACCCATTTCGATGGGCAGGCGACATGGGAAAACCGGATGGCTCCATCCTCAAACCATGGCGTGACCACGGTGCTGATGGGCAATTGCGGCGTCGGTTTCGCTCCATGCCGCCCGCACCAACGCGACATGCTGGTCAAACTGATGGAGGGTGTGGAGGATATTCCCGAAGTCGTGATGGTCGATGGCCTGCCATGGAACTGGGAGACCTTCCCCGATTATCTGAACGCCCTCGCAGAGCGCGAACTTGATGTTGATGTGGCCACGCAAGTACCGCACTCGGCGGTGCGCATCTTCGTGATGGGCGAACGCGCGGCACGGCATGAACCGCCAACTGCGGACGATCTGGCGCAAATGCGGGCATTGGTGAAGGAAGCGATTGAAGCAGGCGCCTTTGGCGTGACGACTTCGCGCAACATGATGCACCGGACGCGCGCTGGCGAACTTGCCCCCAGCCTGTATTCCGAATTTGACGAACTTTGCGCGCTGATGGACGGGCTGGTCGAAGCCAAGGCAGGCGTTTTCCAGATGATCCCTGCCCCCGCCAACGACGCAGAAGAGGAATTCGCATTGCTGCGCGGATTGGCCGAGCACGGCAAGCGCCCGGTGTCCTTCACATTGCTCGACGTGCCGGGTCAGCCCGGCGCTGGCTGGCGCTCGATGCTGCGCGGGCTGGAACAGGCAAAGCGCGATGGCCTGCAGATGCGCGGTCAGGTCGCCCCTCGCCCTGTCGGCATGTTCTATGGCCTCGATCTCAGCCTGCACCCCTTCAGCTCGCATCCAAGCTACAAGACAATCGCGGGCCTGCCCTTGGCAGAGCGGGTAGCGAAAATGCGCGATCCGGCATTCCGCGCGCAATTGCTTTCCGAAAGCCCGGAAGACAGCAATCCGGTGACGCTGACATTGATCAACGCTTTCCGCGCCACCAACGAATGGGAAGACGGACGCCCGAACTATGAACCCGATCGTGCCAACAGCATGGAAGCACGCGCACTGGCAGCCGCGCAAAGTGTCGAGGAATTTGCCTATGACAGGCTGCTACAGGACGAAGGACGCCGCATGTTCTATCTGCCCGCAGCCAATTATACCGAAGGCAATCTGTCTGCAGTGCGCGAGATGCTGGGCCATCCAGATACCGTCATGGCGCTGGCAGACGGCGGTGCGCATTACGGCCTGATCTGCGATTCCAGCTTCCCGACCTATTACCTCCAGCGTTGGGCACGCGATGCCGCCGAAGGCGAGCGCATCGATTTGCCGCTGGCCATTGCAGAACTCACCTCGAAAACGGCAGCAACCGTCGGGTTGACCGACCGCGGACTGGTTGCGCCGGGGATGAAGGCCGATCTCAACATCATCGACTTCGATGCCCTGCAGCTGCGTGTTCCGGAAATCGTCTATGACCTTCCGGCGGGTGGCAAGCGGATGCTGCAAAAGGTGGATGGCATCGTTGCAACAATCGTCAATGGCAAGGTTACATATCGCAACGGCGAACCCACTGGAGAACTGCCCGGCAGGCTGGTCCGCAGGAATACACTGCAACTCGCTGCCTGACGGCAATTTAGTGCTTTGGTCTGACGACCGATCTGTCGCCGTACAGGCAGTTGATTGGTCGTCAAACTTTGCTATGGCGCAGGCGCAAACAACAGAGAATCCCCGAAGGAAAGCAGCTTAGCCATGGCAAAAATCAAGGTGAAGAACCCCGTCGTCGAGCTTGATGGCGACGAAATGACCCGGATCATCTGGGAATGGATCCGCGAACGCCTGATTTTGCCTTATCTCGACATCGACCTGAAATATTACGATCTGGGCGTTGAGGCCCGCGACGCGACCGACGACAAGATCACCGTCGACGCAGCAAACGCCATCAAGCAATATGGCGTCGGCGTGAAATGCGCGACCATCACGCCTGACGAAGCCCGCGTCGAGGAATTCAACCTCAAGAAAATGTGGAAATCGCCCAACGGCACGATCCGCAACATTCTGGGTGGCGTGGTTTTCCGTGAACCGATCGTGATCGAAAATGTCCCGCGCCTGATCCCCGGCTGGACCGATCCTATCGTCGTCGGACGTCATGCCTTTGGCGACCAATATCGCGCAACTGATACGCTGATCCCCGGCCCGGGCACGCTGCGTCTCGTTTTTGACGGCGACGATGGTGAGAAAATCGACCTCGAAGTTTTCAAATTCCCCAGCAGCGGCGTCGCCATGGCGATGTACAATCTCGATGATTCCATCCGGGATTTCGCGCGCGCTTCGCTCAACTACGGCCTCAACCTTGGCTGGCCTGTTTACCTGTCGACCAAGAACACCATCCTCAAGGCCTATGACGGCCGCTTCAAGGATCTGTTCCAGGAAGTGTTCGACACCGAAGGCTTCAAGGAAAAATTTGCCGCTGCCGGTATCGTTTACGAACACCGTCTGATCGACGACATGGTCGCCTCGGCCCTGAAATGGAGCGGCAAGTTCGTATGGGCGTGCAAAAATTATGACGGCGACGTCCAGTCGGACCAGGTTGCTCAGGGTTTCGGCTCACTCGGCCTGATGACCTCGATCCTGATGACGCCCGATGGCAAAACCGTTGAGGCCGAAGCCGCGCACGGCACCGTTACCCGCCACTATCGCCAGCACCAGCAGGGCAAGGCGACTTCGACCAACCCGATTGCGTCGATTTTTGCCTGGACCGGCGGCCTCAAGTTCCGCGGCAAATTCGATGACACACCCGATGTGACGCGCTTTGCCGAAACGCTGGAGCAAGTCTGCATCGAAACCGTCGAAAGCGGCGCGATGACCAAGGACCTCGCCATCCTGATTGGCCCCGATCAGGCGTGGATGACCACGGAGCAGTTCTTCGAAGCAGTTCGCGCCAATCTCGAAACAAAAATGGCCAACTGGAAGTAAATTGCTGACATCGGCGGCTCGCTCCCCTTAAAAGGGGAGCATGGCCGCCGAACTGCATACCGAAGGACTGAACAACGCGCTCATCATCTTGGGCGCGGCAGGGATTGTTATTCCCGCATTTGCCCGACTACGGATCACCCCCATCATCGGTTTCCTGCTGGTGGGCGTTCTGGTTGGTCCCATGGGATTGGGCGCCTTCGCCAGCCAATATCCCTGGCTGCGCTGGGTAACCATTTCAGAAACCGAAGAAATTGCCCGCATCGGTGAATTCGGCATCATCCTGTTGCTGTTCGGAATCGGGCTGGAGCTTTCGTTCCGAAGGCTCTGGCGGATGCGCAAACAGGTGTTCGGGCTGGGCGCGGCAGAGCTGTTTGGCGGGGCATTGTTGATCGGAGGAGCGCTGTTCGCCGTCGGTTACAGCGCAACCGAGGCCATCGGATTGGGCCTTGCACTCTCGCTTTCATCGACAGCATTGGTGCTCCCGATTGCCGGAACAACATCGTCGGTTGGCCGTTCGGCCTTTGCCATGCTGTTGTTCGAAGATCTGGCAATCGTCCCCATCATCTTCGTCCTCGGTGTTCTTGGTCCGCAGGCCGCAAGCGGGGGAGGATGGGACGCGCTTTTGTCCGTCGCGTGGCAGGGATTGGTTGTTATCATCGCGATGCTAGTTGCCGGACGATTTCTGCTGCCTCCCCTCTTCGGACAGGCTGCACGGACCAAAAGCCCCGAATTGTTCATCGCCGCAACGCTGCTGATCGTCATCCTGTCGGGTCTCGCGACGGCTGCCGTTGGCTTGTCGCCGATAGTCGGGGCCTTGATCGCTGGTCTGTTGATTGCCGAAACCGATTACCGGGGCGAGGTCGAAACCGTCGTTGAGCCGTTCAAGGGGCTGGCACTCGGCGTTTTCCTGATCAGCATAGGAATGCAGATCGATATCGGGTTCATATTATCGAATTGGCAGAAACTGGCCGCAGCGGTCGTTCTGGCAGTGGTCGTCAACGCCTTTGTCGTCAGCAGCCTGTTGAAATTCGCCGGTGCGCGACCGGGCGTTGCCACAGAGACTGGTTTCCTGATGGCCAGCCCATCGGAAACGACGTTGATCGTTTTGGGGGCGGCAAGCGCGGCGCAGATTATCGATCCCGAAACTGCAAAATTCTGGCAAGTCACCACCGCCATCGGCTTGCTGATAACGCCGATATTGGCCCGGATCGGCCATGACATCTCACGCCGAATACAGGTGCGGTCGAGCGGGTCGGCGCTCGACGACGAAATAACCGACAATAGGGAGCCACGTACCGTGATTGTCGGTTTTGGTCGTGTGGGACAGCTGGTGGCAGAAATGCTGCAGACCCACCAGCAACCCTATATTGCCGTCGAACATAATGTTGACGCGGTGGTTGCGGCACGTCGCGACGGATATAATGTTATCTTTGGCGATGTCGGCAAGCCGCGGACACTGCACCGCCTGCACCTTGATAATGCCAAGGCGCTGGTGCTGACGATGAATGATCCGGTGCAGGCGGCCAAAACGGTGAAGCGCATCCGCCCCGAATATCCCACCCTTACTATCGTCGCGCGCGCGCGCGATGCAGAGCATGCGGCAGAACTCTACCTTGCTGGCGCAAGCGATGCGGTGCCGGAAACGCTCGAAAGCTCATTGCAGTTGTCCGAAGCAGTATTGGTCGATCTGGGGGTCGCGATGGGGCCGGTGATCGCCTCTATCCACGAGAAACGCGACGAGTTCCGTCGCGCGATCAAGGAGGCCGGGGAACTGGACGAAGCCCCCCGACTCAAATTGCGCAGCAGGCTCAACCCGCAAGCGCAGCCTTGATCGCATCGATCCCAGCCTGCGCCTGATCGCTTCCGGCAGGTGCTCCGCCCTGCGCCATTTCCGGACGACCACCACCGCCCTGCCCGCCCATGGCCGTGGTTGCCGCGCGGACCAGATCGGGAGCGGCGAATTTACGGGTAAGTTCAGGCGAAACGGCAACCACGACGGTATTCGCATTTTCGTTCGCGGCGACGATTGCCACCACGCCAGTGCCGAGCGCCTTCATCTGTTCATCGGCCAATCCGCGAAGCGCCTTGGGCTCGATTCCGGCGATGACCTGCCCGATGAAATTGGTATCGCCAATTTTCTCGGCTTCCGCCTTGGGGCCGCCGCCACCGGAAAGCGCCAGCCTGGTCTTGGCGTCTGACAGTTCCTTTTCGAGCGCACGGCGTTCGGCCAGCAATGTTTCAACACGCGTTGCCACTTCATCAGGCGCCGTCTTCAACAAGGAAGCGATGTCCTTCAACTGGCCCTCGCGGCGCGCAAGATGCTGACGTGCTGCTTCGCCGGTCAATGCCTCGATACGGCGGATACCGCTGGCAACAGCACCCTCGGAAACAATCGTCATCAGTGCGATATCGCCGAGCGCATTGACATGCGTGCCGCCGCACAACTCCACCGAATAATTCGCGCCTTCCACGTCGCCCATGCTGAGCACGCGGACCTCGTCGCCATATTTTTCGCCAAACAGCGCCAATGCGCCAGCCTCGACAGCCTGATCGGGGGCCATCAACCGCGTGGTCACCGCCGTGTTACGGCGGATCTGCGCGTTCACTTCGGCTTCGATACCGGCAATCTCATCAGGCGTGACGGCCTGATTGTGCGAAAAGTCGAAGCGCAGGCGATCGGGCGCAACCATGCTGCCCTTTTGCGTCACATGACTGCCCAAACGGTTGCGGAGCGCCGCATGCAGCAGGTGTGTCGCGCTATGGTTTGAACGCAGCGTATCGCGGCGTGTCGTGTCGATCTTCAACTGAACGACATCGCCCACCTTCACTTCACCTGCTTCGACCGTCAGTTGATGCGCGTGCAGTCGGCCCAGCGGCTTTGAGGTGTCCGTGACAATCGCAGCAAGGCCCGACAGGCTGGTGATACTGCCCGCGTCGCCCATCTGGCCGCCGCTTTCGCCGTAGAAAGGCGTCTGGTTGGCAATCAGCGTCACACTCTCACCCGCCTTTGCCGATTGAACTTCGGTGCCGTCCTTGACCAGCGCTACGACCTGCCCTTCGCCTTCGTTCGCGGTATAGCCGGTAAATTCGGTCGAACCGACACGCTCGGCAATATCGAACCAGACATCGTCCGATGCTTTTGCCCCAGAACCCTTCCAGGCGGCGCGCGCCATTGCTTTCTGATTGTCCATCGCGGCATCGAAGCCAGCGCGGTCAATGCCGTAGCCCTGCGCACGCAGCGCATCTTCGGTCAGATCATAAGGGAAGCCATAGGTATCGTAGAGCTTGAACGCGGTTTCGCCCGCCAGCACATCGCCGGTCTTCATGCCCCCGGTTGCCTCGTCGAGCAGCTTGAGCCCCTTGTCGAGCGTGCGGCGGAACTGGGTTTCTTCTTGGCGAAGCGTCGCTTCGATCAGCGGCTGTGCGCGCAGCAATTCTGGATAGGCCGCCCCCATTTCAGCAGCAAGGCTGCCGACCAGACGATGCATCAAAGGCTCTTTCGCGCCCAGCAGGTGCGCGTGGCGCATTGCGCGGCGCATGATGCGGCGCAGCACATAGCCGCGCCCTTCGTTCGACGGCATCACGCCATCGGCAAGCAGGAAACTGGTCGAGCGCAGGTGATCCGCGATCACCCGGTGGCTCGCCTTCTGCTCGCCCTCTGCCTTGGTGCCGGTCAGCTCTTCCGATGCAGCGATCAGCGCCTTGAAGGTGTCGGTATCATAATTGTCGTGCACGCCCTGCATAACGGCGGCGATACGTTCCAGCCCCATGCCGGTGTCGATTGATGGCTTTGGCAGCGGCACATCGGTACCGTCCTCCTGCCGCTCAAACTGCATGAAGACGAGGTTCCAGATTTCGACGAAGCGGTCGCCATCCTCGTCGGGGCTACCCGGAGGACCGCCGAAGATATGCTCGCCATGATCGTAGAAGATCTCGCTGCACGGGCCGCAGGGGCCGGTATCGCCCATCGACCAGAAATTGTCGGCTGTAGGGATGCGGATGATGCGGTGATCGGGCAGCCCGGCAATCTTCTTCCAGAGATCAAACGCCTCATCATCGGTGTGATAAACGGTTGCCGTCAGCTTGTCGGGATTGAGACCCCAAACTTTCGTCAGCAACGTCCAGGCATGGGTAATCGCCTGTTCCTTGAAATAATCACCAAAGGAAAAATTTCCCAGCATCTCAAAGAAGGTGTGATGCCGCGCGGTATAGCCGACATTGTCGAGGTCATTATGCTTGCCGCCCGCACGCACGCATTTCTGGCTGGAAGCGGCACGGGGCGTTTCGCGGGTTTCAAGCCCGGTGAAGACATTCTTGAACGGCACCATCCCGGCATTGACGAACATCAATGTCGGGTCGTTATAGGGTACCAGCGGTGCAGACTGCACCACATCATGTCCGGCATTGCCGAAATAGTCGAGGAAGCCGCGGCGGATATCGTTGGTCGAAGTCATAGCAGCCGCGACTTAGGCGACGGCAAAGCGTGCTGCAAGCCGGATATATCGCTTAGCGTCAGCGATTATGCATAAGCATAGGGCCCACCCTTTTCGAGGGCAGTCTTCCATGTCGGCAAAGCATGGATTTTTTCGACATAGGCGGTCAGTTTCGGCTTATCGCCAGCCCAACCCATTTTAACCGCCGCCTCTGCCGGAAAACTGACCATGATATCGGCACCGGTCATGCTGTCGCCAACGAGCCAGCCCGAAGGCAGAAGCCGATCTTCGATGTAGCGGAAATGGCTTTCGAGTTGCTGGGATATGCGCGGGCGCAGCGGCGCTGCCGCATCGCCGAGCCGAGCGGTGTAGAGGTTGAGCAGGATCGGTGTCATCGCCGAACCTTCGGCAAAGTGAATCCATTCGAGATAACGGATATGATCGTCGGTCCCGCGCGCGGGAACAAGATGTGCACCTCCATGACGTTCGCACAGATATTCGACGATGGCCGCCGATTCATAAACAATCTGGCCATCATCGTCGATGACCGGCGATTTGCCGAGCGGATGGACAGCCAGCAATTCCGGCGGAGCAAGATTGGTCACGGCGTCACGCTGATGATAGACGATTTCATAATCGACCCCGAGTTCCTCCAGTAGCCAAAGGATGCGCTGCGAGCGGCTGTTGTTCAGATGGTGGATTTTCAGGGTCATGTCGCTCTCCTCGGTCGTTATAGCTTGGCTGTCACAATCCACGCCGCCGCCGCAAAGCGAACGGCACCGTCGCGCAGATGCGCCTCGGCCAGATCGCGCAACCGCCCGAGAAAAGTATTACGGGTTTCACCCTCAAGCATCTTTATCGCACGGGCCGCGGGGCCAATATGGCCAAAGAAATCCAGCGCATCCGTAACAGGATCTTCGCCCTCACCCGCGACATAATCGAAATCGACCGGTTCGAAGGCGATATCGCCCCAGCCTGCCTCAGACAGGATGCCCTTCACGCGTTCAGGATCGGCAAAGGCGAACGGCCCAGGGGCATGCGGATCGGCAGGTGGAGCCGATGGCACCAGCGCGGCTATCTGGGTTGCCCAGGCATTTTCGGATGGTGCGCGAAAACAGGAGAAGATCATGCGTGCGCCACCAGCGGCGCTGTTCGCCAGATTGGTGAAGGCGGCCACGGGATCATCGAAAAACATGACGCCGTGGCGTGAAACGTAAAGATCGGGGATGAAGGATGCGTCGCACCAGTTCGATGCGTCCGCAACCGCAAATTTGAGATTCGCTCTATCCGCCGCCCGCTCCGAAGCAGCAGCAATCAGGTCTGCCGATATATCGATCCCCAGCACATCGGAGTCTGGCCTCGCGTCGGCAATCCTGATCGACAGCTCCCCTGCCCCGCAGCCTATATCGACAATGCGCTGGCCGTTGCCGACATCCAATATGCGCCCGACCAACTGCGTCGTCAGCGGCACAAAGGAGCGATCGGTGCGTTGCCATTGCCGCGCCCAGCTGGATCCGACCTGACCTTGCCATTCCATCTTGTCTGTCATGCGGACGACCCTAGTCGGGACAGCAATCGGCGCAACCACTTTTGCACTTGCGACTCAGCGCGGATAAGCGCAGCATTTGCAAGTCAGGGACTGGCAAATACGCCTCGGCCATATCCCCCGATCCTGTCCTGACCTATTTGCCAGCCCCTGATGTTTTGTTGCGCGTTGGCGCACATCCAACGCTGAAGGCTGCGCCGACACGCTCCGCTTGAACAAGAGGAGACGAATGATGGCAAGCACCACCAAAGGCGCCAAAACCAATGGAGTTCGAGCCGTGGCCTTGGTTGGACCCGCCGGGGCCGGTAAAACCAGTCTGGCAGAAGCGATGCTTTTTGCTTCAGGCGCAATATCACGGCTTGGGTCGGTAGAGGCCGGAACCACGGTGGGCGATTCAAGCCCGGAAGCGCGCGCGCGGCGTGGGTCCACCGAAATCAACCTGACCCGCCTCGAATATCTGGGCGACAAATTCGCGATCATCGACACGCCGGGCGCGGTAGGTTTTGCGGCAGATGGCTATGCCGCGCTGGGCAGTGCCGACATGGCGATTGTCGTGGTCGACCCGGAACCAGAACGCGCGGCACTGGCAGAGCCCATATTGCGGCGCCTTGATGCCCTGGGCCTCCCGCATGCGGTTTTCGTCAACAAAATCGATGCGGCGCGCGGGCGCATCCACGATCTGCTGGAAGCGATGCAGCCGATGAGCGGTGCACCGCTGGTGGCGCGGCAAATCCCGATCCGCGAGGGTGAGAAGATCACCGGCTTTGTCGACATCGCGCTCGAACGCGCGCACCGCTATGTGCCGGGCAAGGAGAGTGAGCGGATCGACATTCCTGCAGACCTTGCAGAACGCGAGGCCATTGAACGCTATCATATGCTCGAAACACTCGCCGACCATGATGACGAGTTGCTCGAAACGCTGTTGATGGACGAACAGCCCAGCCTTGACCGTGTGCTCAAGGACTTGACCGACGAGGCACGCGCCGGATGGGTGGTGCCCGTCATGTTCGGCTCGGCGCTCAACGGATTTGGCGTTCACCGTCTGCTCAAAATGCTGCGCCATGAAGCCCCTTCGGTCGAACTGGCGGCACAGCGGCTGGGCACCGATGGCAAGGGTGTCCATGTGTTCAAGGTGGCCAATGGCGGCGCGGTCGGTCGGCTGGCGCTGGCGAGGATTTTGGGCAATGGTCTCAGCGAAGGCACAGACCTGGCAGAAGACATCCGGGCTGGTGCGCTGTTCGCGTTGCAGGGAGACAAGACCAGCAAGCTCGCTGCGGCCGATGCCGGAGACATTGTTGCGATCGCAAAGGCCGACGCGGCGCAGGCGGGCATGGTTTTTGGCGGCTCCAGCGACAGCGGCTCGGAACATTTGATAGACCTGCCGCCACGTAATGCCACAATCGCTCTGCGCGCGAAGAACCGGCAGGACGATGTCAAACTCTCGACTGCACTGCACAAGCTTGTCGAGGAAGACCCGGCGCTCGAATGGGTGCAGGATGATGCGAGCCACGAAACACTGCTGCGCGGGATCAACGATGAGCACCTCAATGTTACCCTGCAACGGCTCAAACGGCGCTACGGCGTAGAGGTAGAGACACATGCCCCCAGGATCGCATATCGCGAGTCGATCCGGAAAGGAGTCACGCAGCGCGGTCGGCATAAAAAGCAATCGGGCGGGCACGGTCAATATGGCGATGTCGTGATCGAGGTTCGCCCGTTGCCGCGCGGCTCCGGATTTGTCTTTGGCGAGAAAATTTCGGGAGGTGTCGTGCCAAAACAGTGGATACCAGCAGTCGAAGCTGGTGTTCGCGATGCAATGGAGAAGGGTCCGCTGGGTTTCTCGGTCGTCGATCTGGCCGTGACGCTGGTTGATGGCAGCTATCACTCGGTTGACAGTTCCGAACTGGCATTCCGGCTGGCGGGCAAGCTGGCGATGAGCGAGGCGCTGGCACAATGCCAGCCCTATCTGCTCGAACCTGTCGTGCATGTCGCCATCGCTTCCCCTCCGGGAACGGGATCCAAAATGGGTTCGGTGGTGTCGTCACGACGCGGGCAGATTTTGAACCTTGGCGCGCATCCCGATTGGCAACGCTGGGACATGGTCGAAGCGCATCTGCCGATGGCCAGTTTGAATGGTCTCGATGCCGAACTGCGTTCGCTTAGCCAAGGGCTGGCGACCTTTACCGCGGCATTCGACCATCTGTCCGAGATTTCGGGCAAGCTGGCCGACGATGTTGTGAAGCAGGCATCGCTCGAACCGGCCTGATCGTTACGGCAATAAATTGGCCCGCCCCGGGGTGGTCCAGGGCGGGCCGGATGCGCACCGATCAGGCGTGGTGCGCTATCGGCTCCTTGGGAGAGAGCCTTGGGGGTAGGATAAATCAATCTTCGATCGGGCCACCATCATCGTCATCTCCGCTTGACCCAACCATCATTTCTTCGGCGACCTCGTCCGTCTTGCCGCGAATGGCGGCTTCCAGCCTGGCGGCCATTTCGGGATTTTCCTTCAGCCAGATTTTCGCATTCTCACGGCCCTGCCCGATACGGATCGAGTCATAGCTGAACCAGCTGCCCGATTTTTCAACAAGCCCGGCTTTCACGCCGATGTCGAGCAATTCGCCGGTCTTGGAGATACCTTCGCCATACATGATGTCGAACTCAACCTGCTTGAACGGCGGTGCCACCTTGTTCTTGACGACCTTCACGCGGGTGGCGTTGCCGACAATATCCTCGCGATCCTTGATCTGGCCGGTGCGGCGGATGTCGAGACGGACAGAGGCGTAGAATTTGAGTGCATTGCCCCCGGTCGTCGTTTCGGGCGAACCGTACATGACGCCGATCTTCATGCGGATCTGGTTGATGAAGATCACCATACAGTTAGACCGGCTGATCGAACCTGTGATCTTGCGTAGCGCCTGGCTCATCAGACGCGCCTGCAAACCGACATGGCTGTCGCCCATTTCGCCTTCGATTTCGGCGCGCGGCACCAGTGCGGCAACCGAGTCGATCACCAGAATATCGACCGCATTCGAGCGCACTAGCGTGTCAGCGATTTCAAGCGCCTGCTCGCCGGTATCGGGCTGCGACACGATAAGGTTATCGATATCAACCCCCAGTTTCTTTGCATAAACCGGATCGAGCGCATGTTCGGCATCGATGAACGCGGCTGTACCGCCGGCTTTTTGCGCCTCTGCAATGGCGTGAAGGGTCAGCGTCGTCTTGCCCGAGCTTTCCGGGCCGTAAATTTCGATGACGCGTCCCCTGGGCAAGCCACCAATGCCAAGCGCAATATCGAGGCCCAGCGAGCCGGTAGAAATCGCCTCGATCTGGATCGCCTCACGACTGCCCAACTTCATCGCCGATCCCTTGCCGAAGGCGCGGTCAATCTGGGCCAGCGCGGCTTCGAGCGCGCGTTCACGTTCTGCATTGTTCATGTTTTTTGCCTGATTCCCATCTATGACTTTAAGACTTGCTGCCATTGTTCCACTCCTTGGATAGCGTGTCCGATCCGGATATTCTCACCACCAGAACATTACCGGAACTGACGATTATGTATCGCCTTTGTTCTTATAGAACAAGAGTGGAACGATAAAATAAATTCGTTTTTATTCAATGCCTTCACTTTTTGAGTGCGTTTTTGACTGCCTCGGCAATCTGTTGCACGGAAAACGGCTTCGGCAGGAAATGGACATTATCGAGGTTGATCGATTGCCGCAGTTGCTCCTCCGCATAGCCCGACATGAAAAGGATGCGCACATCGCCATAATCGGCGCGCAATTTCTTTGCCATGGCCGGGCCATCCATGTTGGGCATCACGACATCGGAAACGATCAGGTCATAGCGTTTGCCATCGGCAAAATGCTGCAATCCCTCTTCTCCGTCGCGTGCAGTTTCCACGGTATAACCCTGCCGCACCAGCGCGCGTTCGGCGACGGCGCGCACCATATCCTCATCCTCGACAAGCAGGATTGTGGCGCTGCCCCACATCTCCTCAGGCTCCGGAGTCGAGGCGGCAGGTTCAGGCCTGACAGAGGAGGGCGTTGCGGCGCTGCCCACATGGGTGGGCAGGTAAATGTCAAAGCGCGTGCCCTTGCCGGTTTCCGACTCGGCAAAAATGAAGCCGCCCGATTGCTTCACGATGCCGTAAACGGTGGAGAGGCCGAGCCCCGTTCCCTTCCCCACTTCCTTGGTGGTGAAAAAGGGTTCGAAAATCTTGCCCAGATGTTCCCTGGATATGCCGGTGCCGCTGTCCGAAACCGAGAGCAGCGCATATTCGCCAATCGGCAGTATCTCGCTTCGCATCGCGCGCACATCTGCCGGAGAAACGGGCCGCGTTTCGATACGCAGCGTGCCCCCTTTGGGCATTGCATCGCGGGCGTTGACCCCGAGGTTGATAATCACCTGCTCCAACTGCCCCGGATCGGCGCGCACCGCGCCAATGCCGCGCATATGGTTGACCTCAAGCTGGACACTCTCGCCCAGCAGGCGTTTCAGGAGGTGCGACACTTCCGCCACGACATCGGGCAGTTGCAATATCTGCGGCCGGAGCGTCTGCTGGCGCGAGAAGGCCAGCAATTGCCGTGTCAGGCTGGCGGCGCGATTGGAATTGTTCTTGATCTGCTGGATATCGTCATAATCGCTATCGCCCGGCGGGTGGCGGAGCAGCATCAGATCGCAATAGCCGATGATTGCCGTCAGGATATTGTTGAAATCATGCGCAACGCCACCGGCAAGCTGGCCGACCGCCTGCATCTTGGTTGCCTGCGCAACCTGCCGCTTGAGTTTGGTTTCCTCACTATTGTCCTTGAGGCCTAGCAGCACGGCCGCATTGCCGAAACCGCGCAACCCGGCAATCGACAGCGCAATTGCCTCGTCAGGCTGGTCTTTCAAACGTACCGCAATATCCCCGGACATCGACTGGCCGCCCGCATAGCGCCGCACCGTATCCGAAACTGCGGCTTTGTCTTCGGGCACCACCAAATCGCCAGGATAAGGCGGCAACCGGTCATCCTTCACCCCCGCCACCCGCTGGAACGCATCATTTGCGAAAAGGAAACGACCATCCCGGTCGACCAGCGCAAGCCCGAGCGGCAGATTGGACAGCAGCTGTTCGATATGAACCTGCCCTGCGCTGTCGCCGACGCCTCTTCCATCGTCATCAATCGCGAGCAACATTGCCGCCCCGTCCGCGCCGTCATTTGCCAGCGGAATGTGCAACAGACGGACGGGCGGCGCATGCTTGCCCTCGCGCGTGAAATAGACCGCGCCCTTGTCGTCGACACGCAGCAATGCAGCGCATTCGCGGTTTGAGATATTCGCCGTCTCGCTGCCTGCCGCGCGCAAGGCAAAGGCGGGATTGGAAGACCGGATACGGCCTTCGGGCCCGACTGCTACCGCCATCACGCCCGCCAGCGCCAGCGCGCGCCCGATCCGCCCGCCGATCAGGTCGATGGCTTGCGCCTCAACACTAAGCGTTTCGACAGGCGAAAAACGCCACAGCAGATATTCATCGGCAGTCCCGGTGCGCAGCACCTCCACCCTGTAGGTTGTGCCGCGCTTTGTCAGCGCGTCAATGATCGCTCGCCCGTCACGCCAGGCCGACCGGCCACCCTTGAGCAGCAATTCGCGTTCCGCCTCTCCCAATCCCAGATCGGGTGGCGCCTGCAGGCCTTCGAACCAGAGGTTGAACCGGCCATTGGCGCACAGCAGGCGCCCGGCCCGGTCACTTACCGCGACAGCCGCACGATCCAGTTCGATGGCCGAATAAGCAACCGACCAATCGGGCGGAGCGGTCTCATCGGTTGTGGTCGATGGGCGCTGCATACGCGCCGCGACCAGAACAAAGCCGCCAAGGCTGATCAATCCGGCGGCGGTAACCGCCAGCATCCTCACATCGCCTGTGACCAACCACACCAGCAGCAATGACAATAAAATCGCCGCAACGATTATACCAATATGCAGCTTGTCGGCTTCGGCAACCCCGCCACCTTCGCGTTCCGTTTTGCCCAATTGCGAAGATGGAAGGCTGCCAGCCAATTCAGGGTCCCTTGCTTACCAGATACGGATGCGCTCCCCCGGTGCGAGGTACAGCTTTTGTCCTTCTTTCGGCTGGAACGCCTCATACCATTTGTCAAGATTGCGCACCACCCAAACGCGCTGCTCGGAAGGGCTGTGCGGGTCAGTTATCAACCGGTTTCTGAGATTGGCTTCGCGATAGTTGCGCCGCCACACCTGCGCCCAGCCGAGGAAAAAGCGCTGGTCGCCGGTAAATCCGTCAATGACCGGCGCTTCCTTGCCGCCGAGCGATGCCTTATAGGCATCATAGGCGATGGTCAGGCCGGCAACGTCGCCGATATTTTCGCCCAGCGTAAATTCGCCCTTCACATTGGCGCCCGGGAAAATCTCATAGGCGTCATATTGTTTGACCAAGGCTTCGCTCGCTTTCTTGAACGCGGCGACATCGGCTTCGGTCCACCAATCGGACAGGCGGCCATTCTGATCGTACTTCGATCCCTGATCGTCAAAATGGTGGCTGATTTCATGGCCGATAACGGCACCAATCCCGCCATAGTTGATGGCCGGATCGGCGTTGGGATCGAAAAAGGGTGGCTGCAAGATCGCTGCCGGGAAGACAATCTCGTTCATGCTGAAATTGGCATAGGCATTGATCGTCTGCGGCAGCATGCCCCATTCCCAGCGGCGGATCGGTTCACCCAGCTTGCTCATATTGTCGGCGAAACCGAACTCGTTGGCACGCATGGCATTGCCGAAGGCATCGCCCTTGATGATGTTGAGTTTGGCATAATCATGCCATTGGTCGGGATAGCCGATCTTGGTGGTGAAATTGGCCAGTTTCTGCTTCGCCTTCACCTTGGTATCGGGCTGCATCCAGTCGAGCCCGTCAATCCGGCGTCCCATTGCGGCAACGACATTGCGTACCAGTTCGTTTGCCGCAGCCTTGGTTTCGGGCGGGAAATATTTGGCGGCGTAAGCCTTGCCGATCTCGTCGGTCAGCGCAGCTTCGACAAAACCTATACCACGCTTCCAGCGCGCCTCCTGCTGCGGCGTACCGGCCAGGGTGGTGCCGTAAAAAGCGAAGACAGTCTCATCGACCGCCTTGGGCAAGGCACCGGAATAATTGGCGAGAGCCGCAACCAGCATCTGGTCCTTGAACACGCCAATATCGGTTTCGGCAAAAATCCTGGCCGTTCCTGCCACTGCGCTTGGTTGGGCAACAAGGACTTGGTTGATCTTCGGACTCACCTTTTTCAGTATGCCCGACATCGAGATTTGCGGCGCAAGCTGATCCAGCTCGGCAAGCGACATCTTGTTGTAAACCTTTGTGGCGTCCGAACTGTCTTCGCGGGTCCATTGCACCTCGGCGATCTTCCTTTCGGCTTCGAATATCGCGTTGGCACGTGCGTCGGCATTCGCCTCGCCTGCATGGACGAGCATCTTGGCGAGATAGGACTTATAGGCGGTACGGATCTCTTCGAACTTCGGATTGTCGACCAGATACATATCGCGGTCGGGCAATCCTGTGCCGCCCTGGAAAATCTGGAAGATATAGGCGTCCGGATTCTTGTCATCCTGACCGACAAAACCACCGAACAGCGCGCCCACACCCTTGGGTGCCAGCTTCGGCAAAAGCGCCTCGAACTGCTTGTGGGTCTTGACCGCGCGAACCTGTTTCAGGATCGGTTCGATCGGGGCCAACCCCTTTTTCTCAATCGCCGCTTCATCGAGATAAGTCGCATAGGCAACACCCATCTTGCTCTTGGGATCACTGGCCGCGGCCTCCAGCAAGCCCTTCACCCGCTCTTTCGACAGATCGTCGAGCTTGGTAAACATGCCGTAATTGGATTTGTCCGCCGGAATTTCGGTTTTCTTCAGCCATTCGCCATTTGCGAACAGATAGAAATTATCTCCCGGAGCGGTGGCGCGATCCATGCCCTTTTCATCAAAACCGAAACTGCCCAGTTCGGGCCCGTCCTTGGCAGCCATGGCTTCGTCGGCTGCACTTGCTGCAGCAGGCGATGCGGCGATTATGGCTGAAAGCGATACGCTGGCGACAACAGCCAACCTCCTGAATGACATCATCTTTGAAAACTCCCCAGTTTATGACGCGAGTCCTGTCGACTCGACACTGGGGCCAGTTAGCCGGAGTGGCTAATTAAATTACAATCCCGATCCACCAGCGGCATGAGCCTTCGACCGACGACGCCATTTGCTGCCGATCCGCCAGCGCCAGAACCATGCTGCCACCAGATATCCAATTGCGGCACTGACAACGGAAATCACCGCAAGCCCGACGACCATGGCGGGTGCGGCATCCGACAGCAGCCAGGTCATCCACGCCGAAATCGGCGCCTGCGTATCGATCAGTGTCTGCATCTGGGCGATATCGGCTTTCAGATGCAGCAGTCCGTTCCCGACATAGACCGAGGCCGCCAATATGAACGGCGTCGTTGCAGGCATGCTGAGGAAAGTCATCGCTGCGCCAATCGGAATGTTCGCGCGCACCGGCAAGGCAAGCAATGCAACGCCGGCAATCTGCACGCCGGGTATCAGCAGGAAAATTCCGACGAGAAGGCCAAGGGCGACCCCGCGTGGAACCGAGCGGCGCGTGAAACGCCAGAGTGCAGGATGGAATACGCGATGGGCAAACGGACGCAAGAAACGGCTCCGCTCGAAACTCTCCCGAGACGGTGCCTGCTCATGGATCCACTTCGTCAGCCCGTTCATCCGCGTTCCCGCATCAACCTTCCCTGTTCACGCTTCCAATCGCGCTCTTTTTCCGTAGCGCGCTTGTCCGGGGCCTTCTTGCCCTTGGCGAGCGCCAGTTCGACCTTAGCTCGCCCACGATTGTTAAAATATATGGACAGTGGAACCAAAGTCATCCCCTGTCGGGCCACCGCACCATGCAATTTGTTTATCTCGCGGACATTAAGGAGCAATTTACGGGGCCGCTTAGGTTCGTGGTTATAGCGGTTTCCATGGCTAAACTCCGGGATGTTGGCATTCACCAGCCAGATTTCGTTGCCATCCTTCACTTCGGCATAGCTTTCCGCGATTGAACCTTCGCCGAATCGCAGCGATTTGACCTCGGTTCCGGTCAGCGCAATCCCGGCCTCATATTTATCCTCGATATGGTAATCATAGCGCGCACGACGGTTCTCGGCAACGACCTTCGCTTTCTGAAAGGTTTCGGGTTTGGGGCGTGCCATCAGACCAGACCTGCAATCTCCAGCGCGGCATCTACCGCTGCGCGGCTAGCTGCCGATGCCGGAACCAGCGGAAGGCGCATCTCTTCCGGAAATCCTTCGATAACGCGCGACATGGCATATTTGACTGGTCCGGGCGACGCATCGGTAAACAGCGCGGTATGAAGGGGGTGCAGCCGATCATTCAGATCGCGCGCCAACTGATAGTCGCCATTTGCGCAGGCGGACTGGAATTCGGCGCAAAGTTTTGGTGCCACATTGGCCGTCACCGAAATGCAGCCAACGCCTCCTGCTGCATTGAATGCCAGTGCCATGTCGTCATTGCCCGAAAGCTGGCAGAAATCGACGCCGCAGCCGAGGCGATGCTCACCGACTCGGGCGATCTGCCCGCTTGCGTCCTTCACGCCGAGGATTGTCGGAATTTCTGCCAATCGCGCGAGCGTGGCAGGCAGGATGTCGGTCACGGTGCGCGCCGGAACATTGTAAACGACGATCGGCAAATCGCTTTTCTCTGCGAGATGCGCATAATGGGCGTAAATTCCGTCCTGATTGGGGCGGTTGTAATAAGGCGCGACAACAAGGGCAGCGGCAGCGCCTTCCGCCTTTGCAAACTCCATATGGCGCACCGCGGTAGCGGTGTCGTTCGAGCCGCAACCCGCGATGACCGGCACCCGACCAGCGGCCTGTTCTATACAGATCGAAATCACGCGATAATGTTCATCATAGGACAAAGTCGGCGCCTCGCCCGTCGTACCGCAGGGCACAAGGGCGCTCGATCCCTGCTCGATTTGCCAATCCACCAGCGCGCGAAAATGCGATTCGGAAAACGTTCCGTCGCAAAAAGGAGTCACCAGAGCCGGAATTGAGCCCGTAAACATGGAAATTGCCTTCAAAACTAGCCAAATAGGTTGTTCATCACGTCCGGTGAACTGCAGGGGTGCATGGTTCATCGTCCACTAAGGAGGCAGCCCATAATATGTCGCGCATGGTAAAGCACCTGATTTCCGCTTCGCTGCTGGCAATTCCAGCTTCTGCATTCGCCGCCAACACACCTGAAACGCCCGAGATCGTCTGGCGGACAGGAATTGGCGAAGCCAGCAATGTTCCCACCCCGATGGTCGATCCCAGCGGCGGCAACGTTCCCGCCGCGCTTCAGCGCTGGCGGATGTTGAGCCAGTCGGGTCAGTACAGCTTTTCCGAATATGCCTCATTCCTGATGACTTATCCGGATTGGCCCAATAGCGACGAAATGCGCAAAAACGCCGAACAGGCGATCAATGTTTTGAGCTGGTCACCCAATCAGGCCGTCGCCTATTTCGACCGGCTGGAGCCCGTGACCAACGGGGGACGCGCGAAATTTGCGCTGGCACTGTCGGCTACCGGGGACAAGGCGCGCGCCGAACAATGGGCGCGTCGCGCCTGGCGCGAAGGGCCGCTGACCGATGATGACGAGAATCGCCTGTTCCAGTTGATGGCGGGCAAATTGACCGCTGCCGATCATGACGCGCGTACCAGCCGCCTGCTTTGGTCGAATGCCACCCGCGCGGCGCAGAAATGGCTGCCGTACACCTCGTCCGAACGTCGCCCGGTTCTGGAGGCGCAATTGGCGCACGAACTGAAGGCGCCCGATGCCGCCGCAAAATTTGCCGCCGTCGGAACGGCTGGCTTGAGCGATGCCGGGCTGTTGATGGAACGCGTTGCCTCGCTTCGCACTTCCGGCAATAGCTGGTCTGCCCGCGAACTCCTCGCCAACCGGCCGCAATTGTCTGCCCCGCCGCATGTCGCGCGCGACTGGCTCAAGGTGCTTTTGACCAATGCCGAAGCCGCTGAAACAGACGGCCAGTTCGACATGGCCTATCGCATTGCATCGAAACTGACCGATGCCTTTCCGGCTGGCACCGATATTACAAAACTCGACCTGTCGACCCGCGATATTTACACCAGCCTTGCCTGGCTCGCTGGCGAAACGGCCTATTACAAACTGGGCAGACCGCGCGATGCGACCGAGATGTTCAAACACTATGTCGCCGGTGCAAGAACACCGCAGACCCGCGCCAAAGGATTTTATTGGGCCGGTCGCGCAGCCAAAAAGGCAGGTGACCAGCAGGTTGCGCAGCAATATTTGACCGAAGCCGCCCGCTATTATGATTTCTTCCATGGCCAGCTGGCATTGGAAGCGCTGGGCAGGCCGTTGCCCGCAGTCCCGGCCTCCCCCATCTTGCCGCAACTTGCGGCCAATACGGTGCCGCCGACCTATACGGCTGCCCGCATGTCGTCCTCCTTCCCTGGCTGGAGGGATTCGAACAGTTTCATGCGCGCGCTTTCCAACTCAGCAAAAACCGAAAGCGATTTCAAGAATCTGTTCGCCTGGTCGAACCTCATCGGTCGCCCTGACCTGTCGGTCATCGCAGCACGCAGTGCACGGATAGAAGGGTATGACGGCCTGATCCGCCTTGGCTATCCGACCGTCGCTGTGCCGCCGGAACACACCGGTAACTGGACCTTCATCCACGCCATTGCCCGGCAGGAAAGCCAGTTTGACCGCAATGCCGTCAGCCATGCCGGTGCGCGCGGACTGATGCAGCTGATGCCGGGAACGGCGCGCGAGACATCGGGGAAAATTGCCCTCGCCTATCGCCCGGAAGCGCTCAACAGCGACACCAACTATAATATCCAACTGGGTTCGACCTATTTCCAGCGCATGTTGAATTACTATAATGGCAGCTATCCGCTCGCCGTGGCCGCCTACAACGCCGGGCCGGGCAATGTGAACAAGTGGCTGGCGCGCAATGGCGATCCTCGCTCGGGCGGCATCGACATACTCGACTGGATCGAACGGATCCCGATTTTCGAAACGCGCAACTATGTGCAGCGCGTACTCGAAAATGCGGTGATGTATGACCACCTCAACCCGGACAAAGCGCGCTATCGGAACAACGCACCGCTGAGCCACTATCTGGGCCGCCGCTCCGTCGGCTAATAATGAGCGAACGGACAAACCCGATCACCCCGGCGGGGTTTGCAAACTTGCGCGCCGAATATGAGCAACTATTTGCCGTAGAGCGCCCGAAAGTGGTCGAAATTGTCAGCTGGGCAGCGGGCAATGGCGATCGCAGCGAGAATGGCGACTATATTTATGGTCGCCAGCGCTTGCGCGAGATCGACCGAAAACTGGGCAAACTGTCGCGTCAGATGAAATTTGCCAAAGTCGTCGACCCCTCCAAACAGGACGACCGGAGCCGGGTCTTTTTCGGGGCGACGGTGACTTTGGCAGATGAGGATGATGTTGAGCGCATCGTAACGCTGGTCGGCGATGATGAGGCCGATGCAGCCGCTGCCAAAATTGGCTGGAACTCACCACTGGCAAAGGCGTTACGCGGCGGGGCAATCGGCGATTTACGAACGGTGCAGTTGCCAGCTGGCCCCAAGGAATGGGAAATCGTCGAAATCAGCTATCCGGGCTGACCAGTTTGCGGATCAATTGCGCGAGCCGGTCTGGCTCCTCCATCGGGATGAAGTGCGACACTTCGTTCCAATGGATATCTGTTGCCCCCGCGATATGTTCGGCCAGATCGGGCGCTGTCGGGCTGATCGAAAAATCCATCGCCCCGTTGCGCTCCGCATTGCGGGCGCGGAGTACCGTCGTTGGACAGGCGATATCGCCAACCCAGCCATAAGGATTGTTCCGCCACGATCCCATATAGGCCGAAGCCTCCAGCACCGGCGGACAGGCAAGTTCCAGACCCTCCCCGCTTTCGGCTGGAACCAGCCCGTAACGGCAATAGTCGGCAAGCACCTCCGGAAGCCAATGCGAATAAGGCTCCCGATTGGCGAAGTGTGCGGCCATCTGCTCGGGGCTTTCCCAGGCATTTCGACGGCGCGCGACGGGATGGTCGCCGGGCGATCCGCCAAGGTTTCCGGGTTCCACGGCGTAGGTATCAGGCGTCATCATCACCGGATCGACGAGCAGCAACCCGGCAATCTTTTCCGGCACCAGCGCAGCAGTCCGCGCCGCCACATAGCCGCCCATGCTGTGTCCGACAGCGAAAACAGGTTTGTCGATTTTGGCTTGTGCGAAAGCCGCCACATCGTCGGCGGCCGCCAGCCAGTCGGAAAGCGAGTCAGGGCGATAGCTGCGGCCATGTCCGCGCAGGTCGAGTGCCATGAAATGCCAGTTTGCGGGCAGTGCCCTGATCGTCGCATCCCAGCATCGCGCGTGGAAACCGGTCGCGTGTAGCAGCAGCAATGTGGGATGATCCCCTGCACTGCCCCACTCGAACCAGCACAGCTCTCCGCCCGGAGCTGCGAAACGATGTTGAACCGGCTCGCTCAACCCTTGGGCTGCTCCACAACGCGGACAGCCAGCTCGCGCAGCTGCTTGGTCGTTGCGGGCGACGGTGCGCCCATCAGCAGATCTTCGGCGCGCTGGTTCATCGGGAACAGCGTGATTTCGCGCAGATTCTGCACGCCACAGAGCAGCATCACCATGCGATCGACACCCGCCGCCATCCCGCCATGCGGCGGCGCGCCGTACTGGAAGGCCCGGTACATGCCGCCAAAGCGTTCCTCAACATCGGCCTGCGTCAACCCGGTCAGCTCGAACGCCTTGACCATCAGGTCGGGATGCTGGTTGCGGATCGAACCAGAGGCCAGCTCATAGCCGTTGCACACCATGTCATACTGATAGGCCTTGATGGTGAGCGGGTCTTGCGTTTGCAGCGCCTCCAGCCCGCCCTGCGGCATCGAGAAGGGGTTGTGCGCGAAATCGACCTTCTTTTCTTCCTCATCCCATTCGTAAAAGGGAAAGTCGATGATCCAGCAGAAGCGGAAGGCATCCTGCTCGACCAGTTCGAGCTGTTCGCCAACGCGCGTACGCGCGGCACCGGCAAGCTTGGCCGCCTGATCCGCTTTACCGGCTGCGAAGAAGGCGCCGTCATTGGGGCCAAGCCCAAGCGAATCCCACAGCGCCGCCATCTTGTCTTCGCCGTGGTTCTTGGCGATCGGACCGCCGAAAACGCCGTCCTTGCGCGTTGCATAGCCAAGGCCTGCATGGCCTTCGCTGCGTGCCCATTCGTTCATGTCGTCGAAGAATTTGCGGCTGAGACCTGCGGTTTCCGGGGCCGGAATCAGGCGAACAACGCCGCCGGTGCCGACGATCTTTTCAAACAGGCCGAAACCCGAAACGCGAAACTCATCGGTCACGTCGCGGATGATCAGCGGGTTTCTGAGGTCGGGCTTGTCTGTGCCATAATCGAGCATCGCCTGCGCGTAGGGGATGCGCGGAAACTCGCCGGCGGGTGTCACCTTGCGGCCATTGGCGAAGGTTTCGAAGATACCGGCCATCACCGGCTCCATCGTCTCCCACACCTCTTCCTGCGTGACGAAGCTCATCTCGAGGTCGAGCTGGTAGAATTCGCCGGGCAGGCGGTCGGCGCGCGGGTCTTCGTCGCGGAAGCAGGGGGCGATCTGGAAATAACGGTCGAAACCGGCGACCATCAGCAGCTGCTTGTACTGCTGCGGCGCCTGCGGCAGCGCGAAGAATTTGCCCTGATGGATCCGGCTGGGCACGAGGAAGTCGCGCGCGCCTTCGGGAGACGATGCCGTCAGGATCGGAGTCGAGAATTCGGTAAAGCCGATATCCTCCATCCGCCTGCGCGTTTCGCGGATGATCGCGGTGCGCGTCATGATATTGGCGTGCAGCGTTTCACGGCGCAGATCGAGGAAGCGGTATTTGAGGCGGATTTCCTCAGGATATTCCTGCTCACCAGCGACCGGCAGCGGCAGTTCCTCTGCCTTGCTGAGTATGGTCACATTGCGGGCGAAAACCTCAATCTCGCCGGTCGGCAGGTTCGCGTTGACGGTGGCTGCGCTGCGCGCCTTCACCTCGCCATCGATGGTCACGACGCTTTCGAGACGCAGGCTTTCGAGCACCGGAAGTGCGGGGCTGTCGCTGTCCGCGACGATCTGCGTCATGCCATAATGGTCGCGCAGGTCGACGAAAAGGACGCCGCCATGGTCGCGCTTGCGATGCACCCAGCCGGAAAGACGAATGGTTTCACCGACATTGGAAGCGCGCAGCTCCGCGCATTTATGGGTACGATAAGCGTGCATGATGGGTCTTTTATCTTTGGTTTTCGACAGGAAAATATGAAGGCGGGGCTAGACCCTTGCAACGCCCCTTTGTCAAGTTGCGATTGGCTGTTATGGGCGGCCTTGCATGCAGATACATCCACTCATCACCGATAGCAAACAGCTCGCCGAATTTTGCGCCCGGATATCGAAATCCGATTTTGTCGCAGTCGATACCGAATTCATGCGGGAAAACACTTATTATCCCGAACTTTGCCTTGTGCAGTTGGCAGATGTGAATGAAGCAGCGGCTATCGATCCCAAGGCAGACGGGCTGGACCTCACCCCGATGCTTGATCTTATCTGCAACAATGAGGATGTCTTGAAGGTTTTCCACGCCGGCGGGCAGGACATCGAAATCTTTTTCAACCTGACCGGGCGCACCCCGCACCCGCTGTTCGACACGCAGATTGCCGCCATGGCATTGGGACAGGGTGAGCAGATCGGCTATTCCAATCTGGTCGACCTGTGGCTCGGTATCCATCTCGACAAGGGCGCGCGCTTTACCGACTGGTCGCGCCGCCCGCTCGACAAGCGCCAGATCGACTATGCCATCGGCGACGTGACCCATCTCGCAGACATTTTCCCTAGAATGCTCGACAAGCTGGTCAAGACCGGGCGCGGCGAATGGCTCAACGACGAGATGGAGCGGCTGGCCGACGCGGACAATTACCGTAACGATCCCGAAACCATCTGGCGCCGGATCAAGATGCAGTCGCGCAAGGCCGATGTGCTGGGCAGGCTGAAAGCGCTGGGCGCATGGCGCGAGCGCGAGGCGCAGCGCAAGAATATCCCGCGCGGCCGCATCATGAAGGATGAGACGATCGCCGACATCGCCTCGCACCCCCCCAGGGCACAGGCAGACCTTCCCAAGGTGCGCGGGCTTTCGCCCGCCTGGAAGGAGAATGACATCGGGGCGCGACTGATGGCCGTGCTCGCCGAGGCGCAACCGCTGTCGAAAGACGAAATGCCCGACCGCAGCCACAGCGGCCCCGGCCCGGGCAAGGATGGCGCGCTGGTTGCCGATCTGCTCAAACTGCTGCTCAAGATCCGTTCACGCGAGATCAATGTCGCCTCGCGTCTTATCACCCGCAGCGAAGAGCTGGAGCGACTGGCAGCGGGCGACCGCGACGGCCTCGAACTGCTCAAGGGCTGGCGGTATGAACAGTTCGGGCACGATGCGCTCGATCTGGTCGAAGGCCGCCTCGCCTTCGCGGTGGTGAACGGGAAGCTGAAAATGACGCGGACAGAGGAAGTCACAAAGGAAATGGAGGCATGAAACGGCAACTGGCCGCTGCGCTGCCTTTCGCACTGGCCGCGCTGTCGGGTTGCATTCCGTCCGCTGAAAACACCGAAGCTGGCCCGAATCCACCAGAGCTTACCGGTTCTTGCGATGCCAGCGGTCTGGCTTATGCGGTGGGCCAAACACTCACCACAGAGATTGAAGCAAAGCTGAAAAGCGAAGCGAAAGCATCCGTGGTCCGGGTGGCGCCGCACGATGGCGTGATCACGATGGATTACAGCCCGGCAAGACTCAACATTTTCACCGACGAAGCCAGCAAAATCATCCGCATCAACTGCGGCTAAGCGGGCATCAGCCGCCGCACAAGCGGCAGCGTGATCGCCGATCCTTCCGCCAATGCCAATGCGTTCGCTTTTTTGGCGAAATCCTCCACGGCGGCATGGCTGCGCTCAATCCTGCGAGCGACAAAGGCCAATGCATCGGGGCCGATTGAGGTTCCCCGATCGCGCAGGAATTTGAGCAGCAATTGTTCGGCAAGCTCGTCATCCAGTTCGCCGATTTCGAGCAATTGTGCAGCGCCGATCCGCGACCGCAGGTCGGGAAGCTCGATATTCCATTCGCCCGGTGCCTTGCCTGACACCAGCAACAAAGCCTCATCCGAATTTTTTGCAGAGTTCCACTGATGGAATAGGTCTTCGGCTGACAACCGATCGGAATCATCGATGACCCTGCCACCTTGCGCCGCAAAATAGCGCGCCATCAGGCTTTTGCCCGAACGTGCGGGGCCGACCAACAGCGCGCAATGCCCCGGCCAGCTCGCACTATTGCCCAACGCCGCAAATGCTATCGCGTTGGAAGGGGTAACGATCAGGCAATCGTCGGTGCGATCCGGATTGAGTTCGTCAAAGGGAAGCGCAATCTGTTTCATGTTGATTTGGCCGCGTGAAGGCGACCGCTCTTCTTATCGGAAACCACGTGCCTGCAAGGCCGCGGTCAGGGCAGCAGGATCGCCCTGGAATGTTACGCGCATCACCGATGTCCCGCCCAGCGCGAGGCTGGTGGTCGAAACCGAACGCACGCCCGGAATACCGCGCAGCGCAGCCTCGGCGCGGTCCACCGCTTCGGGGCTGGGCGTGCTGACCTGAACATTGACGGTTACCTGCTGCGCTGGTGTGGCGGGTGTCGGGCCACTCGCCTGCTCGCCTTCTGCGCGACCGGAAACCGAATCAACCGCAGCCGCCAGCGGATCTGCGCTTTCGGCTTCGGTTTCTTCTTCCAGCTCCTCCAGATCCTCTTCGTCGATTTCCTCAAGCAGGAGCGACGCTTCGGCGCGCAGGCGGCCCGCGGCAAAGGCCTGTTGCATCAACTCGTCCATCTTGCGGACGCCTTCGGCCATCATTATCGGGATGCCTTCGGCATTTTGCGCGCGCAAGGTGAAGCTGCCCAGAAAGCGATTTTCAGGGCCGTAGCGCGCCGCGAATTTGCCGATGATCGGTCCGCCCGGATATTGCCGTTCCAGCCGGACAATCGGATAGATGACATCTGCTGCGCCAAACTGGTCGAGGATGACGCGCCACCATGTGCGGCTGCGCCTTTCCATCTGCCCCGCATTCAGCAGCAGCGATTCGCCGCCGCCGCCAAAGGGACGAACATAATCGATCAGGCTATCAGCAGTGCGAAACTTTGCCCAGGCCGCCTGCCATGGGGTTTGCCGTTCAAAAACATAGGGTGACCCGTTGCTGTACATTACCGGAATGACGAGCAACGGCGCCGATTTGCGGCCAACGCCCTTCACGCCGAGTAACTGCCCGGCGCGCGCGCGGTCGAAAGAAACGCCGAGCTTTGCGATATAGCGCCGCGGGCCGATCTGCTCTTGTTCGACAATAATGGCAGACACGATGCCGTCGAGCGTTGAATCCGACAGCGACGAGCCTGAGCTGCCATGGGTCTTCGCCCAAAGCATGCTCCACGCCTTGCGCTGTGCTTCTTCCCACCCGGCCCTGCGGGCCTCTTCGGCATTTTTGCCCGTGGTGTTGACGATCACACCTGTCACTTCAAAGTCGCCATTGCTGGCGATCGGCGGAATTCCGCGCTTCGGCCCTTCGATCTGCGCGTGCACCAACACGCCGCTGCCCACCAGCAACGGCACCGCCAGCACATATTTCCACAGAGACTTTGAAATGCGGACCCTCATTGCGCGCCTTTTGGCGACTTATGATTGGAAATCCAAGGGGGAAGTCGCTAGCGGCGGTAAAATGAGCGACAATGAGTCTTATACTTACGCCAAGGCAGGCGTCTCGATCGAAACCGGCAACGCTTTGGTGCGCGCGATTGCGCCACTGGCAAAGGCAACCCGCCGCGCCGGAGCGGACGCCGATCTGGGCGGTTTCGGCGGCTTTTTCGACCTGAAGGCTGCCGGTTTCAACGATCCGCTGCTCGTCGCTGCAAATGACGGAGTTGGCACCAAGCTGAAACTTGCCATCGAAAGTGGCAGGCATGACGGCGTGGGCATCGATCTCGTCGCGATGTGCGCCAACGACCTGATCGTGCAGGGCGCGGAACCGCTCTTCTTCCTCGATTATTACGCCACCGGAAAACTCGACAATGAAGTCGCCACTGCCGTGGTCGCCAGCATAGCAGAGGGCTGCAAACAGGCTGGCTGTGCGCTGATTGGCGGCGAGACGGCGGAAATGCCGGGCATGTATTCGGCTGGCGACTATGACCTTGCCGGTTTCTGTGTTGGCGCGGTGGAACGCGATCAGGTGCTGACTGCCGACCGGGTAGCGGAAGGCGATGTCATTCTCGGCCTCGCTTCTTCGGGCGTGCATTCGAACGGCTTTTCGCTTGTGCGGCGCTTGGCAGCGGACAAGGGCTGGAAGCTTGACCGCCCTGCCCTGTTCGACATTGACACGCTGCTGATCGACGCGCTGATGGCACCGACGCGGATTTACGTGAAAAGCCTGCTGCCGCTGGTACGCAAGGGCAAGGTGCACGCGATGGCGCATATCACCGGCGGCGGCCTGCTGGAAAATATCCCGCGCGTGCTGCCCGATGGCCTGCACGCGCATGTCTACGCCGATAGCTGGGCGCAGCCGCGCCTGATGGCTTTCCTGCAGGCGCAGGGCAATATCGAACCCGAGGAAATGGCGCGCACCTTCAATTGCGGGATCGGCATGGCGGTTGTGGTAGCCGAAGGCGATGTAGCGGCAGTGACAGCAGAGCTTGATGCAGCGGGCGAGACAGTTTTCCGGATTGGACACATTGCCGCTGGCGAAAAAGGCTGCACTGTTTCGGGTTCACTCGAAACATGGAGTGCAATGGCCGATTGGAGCGCGACGCACCATGGCTAAGGCCCGTGTCGCCGTGCTGATTTCGGGATCCGGAACCAACATGGCGGCGCTGGTCTATGCGGCAAAGTCAGTGGACTGCCCTTTTGAGATTGTCCTCGTCGCGAGCAACAATCCCGATGCCGCAGGGCTGAAACTTGCCGAAGCCGAAGGGGTCGCCACCTTTTCGCACCCCCATAAAGGCCTCACCCGCGAGGCGCACGACCAGATCGTGCACGAAGCGCTGGTCGCCGCAAAAGCCGACTATGTCGCGCTCGCCGGTTATATGCGCATCCTTTCCCCCGAATTTGTCGGTAAGTGGGAAGGCCGGATGCTCAACATCCACCCCAGCCTGCTGCCGAAATATAAGGGTCTCCACACCCATGAACGCGCAATCGAGGCCGGCGACAGTCATGGCGGGTGCAGCGTCCATCTTGTTACTGCCGAACTCGACGATGGGCCGATATTGGGGCAGACGCCGGTTGCGATCCTGCCTAGCGACACACCCGAAGCTCTTGCCGCGCGCGTGCTGATTGCCGAGCACCAGCTTTATTCGCGCACGCTGGCTGATTTTGTAGCCCGCGAATCGAGCCCCGAATATCTGATAGCGCAGGTGCGCGAACGCGCGCTGGCGCTACCCGAGGCCGATGAGGTGACAAGCCACGGAATGCCCTGTTTCGGCATCATCAAGGGCAAGAAATTCGCCTATGTCTCGAATGACCATCATGGCGATGGGCGGGTGGCTTTGCTGGTGAAGATCAGCGGTGTGGAAGAGCAGGCGATGCTGATCGAGCAGGATGCGGACCGATATTACCGCCCGGCCTATTTCGGCGACGGCTGGGTCGGCATCCGCATTGATCTGGGTGACACCGATTGGGAGCATATCGGCGATTGGCTGGGCAAGAGCTGGCGCGCGGTGGCTCCGAAGAAGCTCAGCGGGCTGCTCGATATCGCTGACGCGTTTTAGAGTTCGCTCTCGTCCACCAAGGGCCTGCTCTCCCGCGTCCCCTTATAGCCCGCGTCAGGTTCACTTTCGCCCGGCGAGATAATGACATGGTCGTCATGCACCTCCAGCAGCGTGCCGACGAAGGGGAAGTCGGCAAGGCTGCCGGTAACGCGATAGCTGACCGTATCGCCGACCTTGAAGGTCGCGGGGTCGAAATTGAACACAAAGGGGCAGTCTTCGCCCTCACCCATTCCCAGCATCTATATCTCCTCTTTGCCAAAGACATAATGCGTGCAGCGGCGTGTGCAACAAAAAGGGCCGCCCGATTGCGCGGACGGCCCATTCAACTTTAATTCGCTGCACCAGCGAAGGCTGGTGCCTATCTCGTCTGTGGGTTTAACGGGGAGGCGCGATGGGCCCCAGCCTTCGCTGGGGCAACGACATTGTTGCTTAGCCGACAATCTCTTCGGGCTTGAAGAAGAAGGCGATTTCGATTGCGGCGTTTTCGTCGCTGTCCGAACCGTGGACGGTGTTTTCGCCGATCGAAAGCGCATGGACCTTGCGGATTGTGCCATCGGCGGCGTCGGCCGGGTTGGTCGCGCCCATGATGTCGCGGTTGCGGGTGACGGCATCTTCGCCTTCGAGCACCTGCACGACAACGGGTTCGCTCATCATGAAATCGCACAGTTCGCCAAAGAAGGGGCGTTCCTTGTGGACCGCGTAAAAGCCTTCGGCCTGTTCGCGGGTCATGTGGATGCGCTTCGAGGCAACGACGCGCAGGCCGGCTTCTTCCAGCATCTTGGTGACCGCACCGGTCAGGTTGCGGCGGGTGGCGTCGGGCTTGATGATCGAAAAGGTGCGGGTAACCGCCATGGGAGAACTCCATCTGTTGGGAAATTGATTGCGCGCGCCTTTAGCCGCGCTTCCGGTTCAAGGCAAGGCGCAAGCAAAGGTGCCGATCAGGGCCCCTGCCGCCACTTGCCGCCATCCTGCTTCCAATAGCGCCGCTCGATACCTTCCGCACCCGCCAACGCACGCCAGGCCGTGCGGGCATTGTCCGTTTTATCGGGGGGAAAAAGATAGAAGGCGCGGTCGAATTCCAGCGCCGCATCACGCCATTCGCCATCCGCCAGCGCGATCATGCGCGCGCCGTTGATAGCGGCTGTATCGAGCGAAAGCAGCACTGGCTGCAGGCTGTCATCCCCCTCGCCCGCCTTTTCGTGGGCGATGAAGCTTTCGGGCCGCCCGCTCCACAGTGCTGCGGAGAGTTTGCCGAGCTGGGCATCGTCGCTTCCGACGACAAGCAGGCGCCCGCCATCGTCCAATATCCTCTGGGCGATGGCAGGGATGACCTGCTCGGCAGGGTCGCGGGTCAACTGGTAGAAATCGACCTGCATCGGCCCGTCGTCATCAGCTTTCGTAATTGTCTGCAACGAAACGGTCGAGCAGCTTTACCCCATAACCGGTCGCACCCTTGGCCCAGGTGGGGCCATCCTTGTCGCCCCACGCCATCCCGGCAATGTCGAGATGCGCCCATTTTACGCCATCCTGGATGAAGCGTTGCAGGAACTGGGCGGCGGTAATCGAGCCGGCATCGCGCGGGCCGACATTCTTGATATCGGCAATCGGGCTGTCGATCAGCTTGTCATAGGCGGGCGACAGCGGGAAGCGCCAAAGCTTGTCGCCCGTTGCCTTGCCTGCTGCCAGAAGCTTGTCCGAAAGCCCGTCGTTGTTCGAGAAAAGCCCTGCATGTTCCTTGCCAAGCGAGATGATGATCGCCCCGGTCAGCGTGGCGAGATCGATAATCGTGTCGGGCTTGAAGGTTTCCTGCGCATAATGCAGCGCATCGCACAGCACCAGACGGCCCTCGGCGTCGGTGTTGATCACCTCGATCGTCTGGCCCGCCATGCTGGTCACGACGTCGCCGGGGCGCTGCGCATTGCCATCGGGCATATTTTCGACAAGGCCGCAGATGCCGACAACATGCGCCTTGGCCTTGCGGCCCGCGAGCGCCTTCATCGCGCCCGCCACAGCCCCGGCGCCGCCCATGTCCCACTTCATGTCTTCCATGCCCGCAGCGGGCTTGATCGAAATCCCGCCGGTATCGAACGTCACGCCCTTGCCGACAAAGACCACCGGCTTTTCCTGTTTGCCGCCGGTGCCGTCCCATTTCATCACCAACAACCGCGCCGGACGGACCGAACCCTGCGCCACGCCAAGCAGTGCGCCCATGCCGAGCTTCGCCATTTCCTTGTCGTCGAGCACATCGATCTCGACGCCGAGCGTCTGCAGATGCTGGCAGCGTTCGACAAAGCTTTCGGGGTAGATGATGTTGGCAGGCTCGCTGACCAGTTCCTTGGTCAGGGAAACACCCTCGGCAATTGCCGCATATGAAGGCCACAAAGCCGCCGCTTCGGCGGGGGCACCCACCACCGTCAGCCCGGTTATCGTCGGCTTCGCAGTTTCGGCCAGCTTGGTGCGGTATTTGTCCATCCGCCAGTTGCGCAGCGTCGCGCCATAGGCGACCTCTGCCGCCGCCTTGGCGTCAAGGTTCGCTGCGTGCAGCGCGATTGTCTTTGCGCCGCAGGTCTGCACCTTGGCCAGCAGGTCACCACCCGCCTTGATATAATCCGCCGCATCGCCATCGGCGACAGCAAGAAGGGCAATGCGGACTGTCCGGCCACCTTCTTGCGCGAAATAGAGAAAGCTCTGCCCGGCATTGCCTTCAAAACGGGCGAGTTTGGCTGTTTCCCGGGCTGCCTCAGCATTTTCCAGCGGGAAGACGAAACTGCCCCATGTACCCTTTGGAATGACAAAGCCGATAACGTCGGTATCGGCGGGACGTTCGGCGGCAAAACTTACCTGCATCTGAAAACTGCCTTTCAGCGATCAATGAGTGATTTACGCGAAACCCTGTCCGCGCCAGTTCTGGAACCGCTATAAGCAAACATTCAGGCGGGATTAAAGCAAAAGATGGTTGCGGTAACCAAGGATTAGAGTCCATGGGCTATTGCTCTGGCGCTTACCGGTACTGGACCCTGCCGATTTGCAACGATAAAGGAACCGACCAGATCCATGGCAGCCATCCCGTCCAGACTTGCAAACCCAGCCGGCGCCCTTTGCGCTTCGCTGCTGCTTGTTTGCGGACTCGACGGAGCGCTGGCACAGGAGGCGGCTGGCACTGAAACGGGCGTGGAGGCCAGCGCAGAAGACGAAATTGCCTTCTCTGCCGACCAGCTTGATTATGAATTTGCGACGGACACGGTGAAAGCCACAGGCAATGTCATTGCGCGTCGCGACGGATACACGCTGCGCGCAAACACTGTCACATGGGATCGGCGCACCGGAAAGGTCATTGCTTCGGGCAATATCCGCTCGATCGGTCCGGAAGGCGATGTTGCTTATGGCGATTCGATCGAAATCACCGAATCGCTGCGCGACGGCATTGTCGAAAACATGCTGCTCGTACTCAGCGACGGCAGCCGCCTCGCCGCAAACAAGGGAACGCGCGTCGACGGCAAGATGACACTGGAAGGTGCTGCCTACACCCCCTGCGCGGTCGAGGGCCCCGATGGTTGCCCCAAAGATCCGAGCTGGCAGGTGAAGGCAGTCAAGGTCGTCTACGATCCAGTCAAGAAACGCGTCAAATATGAAGGCGCCCGGATCGAGCTTTTCGGTTTGCCTGTAATTCCGCTACCCGGCCTGTCACATCCGGCTGAAACCGCGGCAGGTAGCGGTTTCCTCGTCCCCAATTTGCGTTTCTCGCGCAACAATGGCGTCGAGATCGAGCAGGGCTATTACTGGCGACTGTCGGACAATCGCGATCTTCTGTTGTCGGCCCATGTCTTCAGCGAAGTCGCGCCGATGGCGCAGGCCCGTTATCGTGCATGGGAAGAAAAGGGCGCATTCCAGATTACCGGCTATGCAACCTACAGCAATAAGGTGTCGACATCCGGCACGGGCGCCATCGGCAAGGATGTGTTCCGCGGATATATCGACGGAGCCGGCAAATTCCAGTTCACACCCAATTGGTCGGCTTCCGCATCGGTTCGGTTTGCAACTGACCGGACATTCCTGCGCCGCTACGATATCAGCCGCGACGACCGGTTGCGCAACAACATCAACGTCGAGCGGATTGACGAGAACAGCTATTTCGCCTTCAACGGCTGGGGCGTGCAAACATTGCGCACCGGCGACCGACAGGCATTGCAGCCCATTGCGCTGCCCGAAATCGACTATCGCCTGCGGCTTACCGATCCGGTGCTGGGCGGCAAGGTGCAGCTGCAAGCGAATAGCCTGTTGATCGGTCGGACGGATGGACAGGATACGCGTCGCGCCTTTGCTTCCGGACGCTGGGATTTGCGTACGCTCACCGGGCTTGGCCAAGAAGTCAATTTCACCGTTCTAAGTCGGGGCGACGTCTATCATAGCGACGAAAATCTGACGACCGTTACACCCATCTATCGCGGTGAAAGCGGCTGGAACGGGCGGGGTATTGCCGCAGCTGCAGTCGATATGCGCTGGCCTTTCGCCGGCGAAGCCTTCGGCGGCACGCAAATGCTGACTCCCCGCATCCAGTTGGTCGGCGCCTATACGACGTCCAACCTCAAAATGCCGAACGAGGATGCACGCGCCGTCGATCTTGAAGACAGCAACCTGTTCGCGCTCAACCGTTTCCCCGGCTATGACCGTGTGGAGGACAATGCCCGCATAACCTACGGCCTCGACTGGTCGGTCAAGGGCAAGGAAACCAGCTTCGATTTCAACATCGGGCAAAGCTACCGCCTGTCGAACCGCGCGACGATCTTCCCTGACGGCACCGGGCTGTCGGACAAGGTTTCGGATATTGTCGGGCGCAGCGAATTCCGCTTCCGCGATTTTGTGAAGCTGACGCATCGCTTCCGGCTCGACAAGGACAATTTCGCGATACGCCGCAACGAAATCGACGCAACCGTCGGGTCACGAAGCACCTACGTTCAGGCTGGATATTTGCGGCTGAACCGCAATATCGGATCGACACTCGAAGACCTTGCCGACCGTGAAGAAGTGCGGCTTGCGGGGCGTTTGCGGCTGGCCCGCTATTGGTCGCTATTCGGTTCAACGATTATCGACCTGACCGACAAGAACGAGGATCCGCTCGCGGTTTCTGACGGCCTTGAGGCCATTCGCCACCGGCTTGGGCTGGCCTATGACGACGACTGCCTGTCGCTCGCAGTCACCTGGCGTCGCGACTATCAGCCAACCGGCGACGCTCGCCGCGGCAATACTTTCCTGTTCCGACTGGAATTTAAGAATCTTGGCGTCTAAGGAAGGCGACCAAGGGGGTAACCGGCTTTTCAGCTATCGTTCAGCCTGCGCCCCCTATTGCGCGCGGCCCGTATCGGCCATTCATGGAAGTATGAAATGAAAAGCATCTATCGTCTTGCATTGGTGAGTACAGCAGCCGCAGTGATCGCGTTGACGCCGGCCAGCAGCCAGACCGTGGCAGACGAAACCCAGCCAGAAGCCTCTCTCGACATACCGGGTGGTGGCCAGTTGCTGGCAAAGCCCAGCGATCCGAATGTTCGCAAGGCAACCGCAATCGTGAACGGAGAAATCATCACCGGCACCGACATTGATCAGCGTCTCGCGCTGATTGTCATGGCAAATGAAGGCGAGTTGCCGCCTGAGGAAATGGCGCGCTTCCGCACACAAATCCTGCAAAACCTGATCGATGAATCGCTGCAGATCCAGGAAGCGGCAGCGAATGAAATCGAAGTCAGCGATGCAGAGGTAAACCAGTATTTTGAACGCGTGGCCGAACAGAATTTCAAACGGTCAGTCGACGATACCGACAAATATCTGGCCTCGAAGGGCAGCTCGATCGCCACACTCAAGCGGCAGATCAAGGCCGAGCTTTCATGGAACCGCCTGCTAAGCCGCAATGTCCGCCCGTTCATCAATGTCAGCGATGATGAGGTCAACATCATTATCGAGCGCATCAATGCGACGAAGGGGACAACCGAATACCGGCTGGGCGAAATATATCTGTCAGCCACGCCTGAAAATCAGGAGCAGGTATTCGCCAACGCGCAAAAGATACTGGAGCAAATCCAGCAAGGTGGTTCGTTTACCGCTTATGCCCGCCAGTTTTCGGAAGCTTCCACGGCTGCCGTAGGTGGCGATCTGGGATGGGTCCGGCTGGAACAGTTGCCGCAATCGCTGGCGACCGCGGCGTCGCAGATGGGCGGCAACGAAATCGTTGCCATTCCGGCGCCGGGCGGCATCTCGCTGTTGCTCCTCATCGACAAGCGTCAGGTCGCCACCACCGATCCGCGCGATTCGGTGCTCAGCCTGAAGCAGCTCGCCATTTCCTTCCCTCAAGGGATGACGGAAGCGCAGGCAGGCCCGGTCGTGAAGCGGTTCAACGAAGAAACCCAGAAAATCAGCGGTTGCGGTGCCGCCGATGACATTGCCCGCACCTTGAATGCTGATGTGGTCAATCGCGATGGCATCAAGGTGCGCGACCTCCCCGGGCCGCTCCAGCAAATCATGCTCGATCTCCAGATCGGCCAGTCGACGCCGCCTTATGGCTCGATGCAGGATGGTGTCCGCGTGTTCGTGCTTTGTGGCCGCGATGCCCCGGAAGCCGCAACACAGGAATCATTCGACGATGTCATGTCACGGCTGGAGGACGAGCGCATCAACAAGCGCGCACGCCTTTACCTGCGTGATCTTCGTCGCGACGCGATCATCGAATATAATTGATGGCAGCGGTCGATACCAACCTGCCGCTCGCCATTTCCAGCGGCGATCCGGCAGGCGTCGGCCCTGAAATCATCGGCAAAGCCTGGGAAGCCCGCAAGAAGCAGAAGCTGAATAGTTTCTTTGCCATCGGCGATATTGCCAGTTTTGCACGTCATTGGGATGGTCCGGTTGTCCGGATCGATAATCCTGATCAGGCCGCCGAACGGTTTGATGACGCCCTGCCCGTCTTTCATGTGCATGATTGCACTTCGATAATTCCGGGCACACCGGACCTGGACGGTGCCCATTGTGCTTTGCAGGCACTGGAACTGGCAACAGGTTTTGCGCGGTCCGGAACGGTCGCTGGGCTCGTTACGGGGCCAGTTTCCAAGGCGCAGCTTTATGCAATTGGTTTCAACTATCCCGGGCAGACCGAATTTGTTGCCGAACGGTGCGGCGTAGAGCGTCGCAACGCCGTGATGATGCTGGCCGGGCCAGACCTGCGGGTGGTGCCGATGACGACCCATATCCCGCTGTCCAGCGTCGCCTCGCAACTGGATGTCCGCCTGATCCGCCGTCGCATCCGGGCGACAGCCAAGGGCCTGTCCCGCGATTTCGGCATCAAAAACCCGCGTTTGGCCATTGCAGGCTTCAACCCGCATGCAGGCGAAAGCGGCAATCTCGGCCGTGAGGAAATCGACATTTTCGGACCCGCGCTGACTTCGATTGCCGAAGAGGGCTATGACGTTGTCGGCCCCTTGCCGGCGGACACCATGTTCCATGCGGAAGCGCGCAAGAATTTCGACGCAGCTTTATGCGCCTATCATGATCAGGCGCTGATTCCGCTGAAAACGCTTTATTTTCATGAGGCTGTCAACATCACTTTAGGTCTGCCCGTGGTGCGGACATCCCCCGATCACGGCACGGCCTTTGTCATTGCCGGAAAGAGCGAGGCGCGGCCCGACTCGATGATTGCGGCAATCCGCATGGCGGGCGAAGCTGTAACCAACCGCAAGGCCTTTGCCACCGCCGCTTGCCCGGCATGAGCGCGCCCAAGCTTCCCCCTTTGCGCGAGGTGATCGCGAAGCATGGGCTGTCTGCCAGCAAGGCGCTTGGCCAGAATTTCCTTTTCGACGAACAGTTGCTCGATCGCATTGCCGCCGTGCCCGGATCGCTCGAGGGGGAGCAGGTCTATGAAGTCGGCCCCGGCCCCGGCGGCCTGACACGCGCCTTGTTGCGTGCGGGCGCCAATGTGACCGCAGTCGAACGCGACAGGCGCTGTCTGCCCGCACTTGCCGAACTGGCAGAAGCCTATCCGGATCAATTGCGCGTGATCGAGGGCGATGCGATGAAAATCGATCCTGCCAGCGAGATCGGCGCGCCCTTTCATATCGCCTCCAACCTGCCCTATAATGTCGGAACCGCGCTTGCGGTCGGCTGGCTGGGAGGCGAGAGTTGGCCACCACAGTGGAAATCGCTGACCCTGATGTTTCAGCGCGAAGTCGCGGATCGCATCGTCGCGAAACCCGGCACCGATGCTTATGGACGACTCGCCATTCTTGCCCAGTGGCGCTGCGATGCGCGCATTGCGATGCCGGTACACCGTAGTGCCTTCACCCCGCCACCCAAGGTGATGTCGGCGGTGGTGCACCTCACGCCCAAGGCGCAACCCGAAGGCGTGCGTATGGCAACGCTGGAAGCGCTGACCGCGGCAGCCTTTGGCCAACGTCGCAAGATGCTCCGCCAGAGTTTGAAGGGCTTACCCAACGCGCTCGAAGCGCTGGAAAAGGTCGCCATCGCTGCAGACCGCCGCCCCGAAACGCTCGATCTGCCTGAATGGATCAACCTCGCTGGGACGCTTGATACGCTTCGCTAGGGGTGGCGCATTGGTGCGGATTCCGCTAGAGGTATCAAATGCAACCGCTTTCCCATTCGGAACAGGCCGCGCTTGAACGGCCAGACCATGACCGCATGCTGGCACAGGTGCAGATCTGGGCCGGAATCAACAGCGGTACCGGCAATTTGAAAGGGCTGGGGACAACCGCAAGCCTGCTTGCCGACGCTTTCACCTCGCTGCATGGCGAAGTCGAACTGGTCGAACCTGCACCGGTCGAAAAAGTGCTGGCCGACGGTTCCGTTGTCGAAGTGGCGCATGGCCGCCATCTTGTCGCGACCGTCCGTCCGGAAGCACCGATACAATTGCTGCTGACCGGCCATATGGACACAGTGTTCGCGGTCGATCATTCGTTTCAGGAACAGCGCTGGCTTGATGAAGGCGTGCTCAACGGACCCGGCGTTGCAGACATGAAGGGCGGTATTGCCGTCATGCTGGCGGCGCTATCTGCTGCGGAGACCGCGCCCGAATTCCACAATGTCGGCTATCAGGTGATGATCAACAGCGATGAGGAGACTGGCTCAGCCTCTTCAGCAGAACTGATCCAGCAGTTGGCCAAGGGCAAGCTGGCGGCCTTGACCTATGAACCTTCGGCGCTTCCGGATGGAACATTGGCGGGTGCACGGGCCGGAAGCGGCAACTTTTCGATCATCGTGAACGGACGAAGCGCGCATGCCGGACGCAACCCGCAGGAAGGAAGAAACGCCCTTCTCGCCGCAGCAGACCTTGCGCTTCGCCTGAAGGCGCTGACGCGCGATGGCCTGTCGGTCAATCCGGCCAGGATCGACGGTGGAAGCCCGAACAATGTCGTTCCCGATCATGCGGTTCTGCGCGTCAATCTGCGTCCGCACAGCCCTGAACTTCAGGATATTGCTTATAATGAAATCAAAAAGTTGATTTCATCTATTGAGCAAGAGCATGAAGTTTCAATTCACTTGCATGGCCATTTCAACCGACCGCCCAAGCCATTGACCCCCGAAGCTGAAAAGCTGTTCGGCCTCGTCAAGCAATGCGGTGAGGATTTGGGCCTATCAATCGGCTGGAAGTCGACGGGCGGCGTGTGCGATGGCAACAATATCGCGGCTTGCGGCGTGCCCGTAGTCGATACCATGGGCGTTCGCGGGGGCAGCATCCACAGCAGCGACGAATTTCTGATAACCGAGAGCTTGGTTGAACGCGCCCGCCTTTCCGCGCTGACGCTGCTTCGGATCGCACAAAAAGGGGCAATATGAAGTTCATTATCCGTCCGGCGAACATGTCGGACCTGCAACCCATGTATGAAATGGCCAAGCGTACCGGCGGCGGGTTCACCAACCTGCCCCCCGATCGCAAGGCTTTGACCGCCAAGCTGGAACGGTCGGCAGAGGGTTTTGCCCGCGAAGGCGAAGGCGTTGGCGACGATCTGTTCGTGTTCATCCTCGAAAATCTCGAAACCGGCGAAGTGCGCGGCACCTGCCAGATTTTCTCGGCAGTCGGCCAAAAATGGCCCTTTTACAGCTATCGGATCGGGGCGTTGACCCAGCATAGTGTCGAGCTGGAACGTACATTCCGCGCCGACATTTTGAACCTTTCAACCGATCTTGAAGGCGCCACGGAGGTTGGCGGTCTGTTCCTCCATCCCGGCGAACGCGCGGGCGGCCTTGGTATGCTGATTGCCCGCAGCCGCTATCTCTTCATTCGCAACCACCGTGAACGCTTTGCCGACCGCACGCTGGCGGAGTTGCGCGGCGTGATTGACGAGGCTGGCGGCTCTCCCTTCTGGGACGGCGTTGCCGGTCGTTTCTTCGGCATGAATTTCCAGGATGCCGATGAATTCAACGCCAAATTCGGCAATCAGTTTATCGCAGACCTGATGCCCAAACACCCGGTCTATATCGCCATGCTCACCGAAGCAGCACGGCATGTGATCGGGGTGCCCCACCCCACCGGTCGCGCGGCAATGCGGATGCTGGAGGAAGAGGGTTTTGCCTGGGAGAATTACATCGACATCTTCGACGGCGGCCCGACGATGACAGCGCGTACCGACCAGATCCGCAGTGTGCGCGAAGCCAGGGACGCCCAGATTGTCGAGATCAGCAATGCGCTGGGTGACCCGCACGAGGGCAACGTCGGCGGCACCAAGATGCTGGTCACGCATGGCCTGCTCGAAAATTTCCGTGCATCCTATGGCTGGGTTGAAACAGCCGAAAATGGCGTAATTCTGGATGGCCAGTGCGCCGAAAATCTTGGCGTGATCACGGGAGACACCGTCACTTTTGTCCCCAGGTGGTGAACGATGGCGCTGGTTGAGATCAATTTCGACGGCATCATCGGCCCCAGCCACAATTATGCCGGATTGAGCCCCGGCAATATCGCCTCGGCAAGCAATGCAGGTGCCGTTTCGCAGCCGCGCGCTGCGGCACTGCAGGGCATAGAAAAAATGCGCGCCAATCTGCGCCTCAGCCTCGCGCAGGGCTTCTTCATGCCGCTTGATCGGCCCAATAAGGCATGGCTGGCGGGCCTCGCCACCGACATGGCCAGTGCAGAGCCGCATATCCGCGCCGCAGCCTTTTCAGCCTCGGCGATGTGGGCGGCCAATGCCGCGACCGTTTCCCCTGCCCCAGATACGGCGGACGGCAAATGCCATCTGTCGGCAGCCAACCTTCTGACCATGGCGCATCGCAGCCATGAATGGCCCGGAACGCTCGCACAGTTGAAGCTGGCTTTTGCCGACGAACGGCATTTCGCAGTGCACGGCCCTGTGCCTCCACCCTATGGCGACGAAGGCGCGGCCAATTTCATGCGGCTCTGTGCGTCGCATGGCGAGGCGGGCCTGGAGATCTTCGTCTATGGCAAGTCGGGAGGCCCCTTCCCCGCACGCCAGCATATCGAATCGTCAAAGGCAATCGCACGCGCGCACCGGCTCGATCCTCAACGGACTCTCTTCGTCCAGCAATCCGAAGTCGCCATTGCGGCAGGGGCATTCCACAATGATGTGGTCGCGGTGGCCAACGAACGGGTGCTTTTCACCCATGAACAGGCATTTGAAGAGCCCGAGGCGGCCTATGCCGCCATTCGCGCAAAAATGCCCGAAGCGGAAATCGTCATCGTCCCCGCCGACCGCGTGAGCCTTGCCGATGCTGTGCAAAGCTATCTGTTCAACGCGCAGATCGTCACCCTGCCCGATGGCGGCGGCATGGCGTTGATCCTTCCCACAGAAGCGCAGTCGAACCCGAATGTGTGGGGCTGGCTGGAAGAACATGTCGCCGGAAACGGGCCGATCCGTCGTCTGGTTCCGGTCGACGTGCGTCAGTCGATGGCCAATGGCGGCGGCCCTGCATGCCTCCGCCTGCGCGTCGTAGCGGACCCTGCCACCATCGATCCGCGTTTCATCGCCGAGGAGGCGAAGCTCGACCGCATGGCCGAAGTCATCGCGACCCATTGGCCGGATAGCATCGCGCCCGGTCAGTTAGGTGATGTTGCGTTGGTTGAGCAAGTGCAAAAGGCGCGGGCGGCGTTGCTGTCTGCCTGCGATCTTGATGAACTGCTATAGCCCCTTTCGTCGCCCCCGCGCAGGCGGGGGTCCATCCCCTCAGAGTCAGGTTTGGACCGAGGGTGTCAGAGATGGATTCCCGCTTTCGCGGGAATGACGAAGAAAGGTGTCGAAACCCTTTACAAACTGCGTCAGCGTTAACCATCGAAACCACCGGAAATGCTGAACTGGCACGCGGTTTGCCTATACACGTGTTAACCTATGAAAAAATTCGCGCGCCTTTTCCAGATCAAGACCAAGACCGAGGTATTCCTTATCACCTATGCCTTGGGGCTGGGTGCAGCAAAACGCGGCGAAGCCTATCTGTACCAATATCCGGGGTTTGGCGGAAAGCTGTTGTTCGCATGTTGCCTGGGCGCTGTCGTTATAGCTGCAGCGAAGATGCTGCAGGCCGTTGAGTTGCAGCAGATGTTTGGGACTGATTGATACTCGTTCGGAGCGGGCAACCGATTGGCTGCGCCAGATCACCTAGAAGAAAGAAGGAAATAAGAAATAAGGGCGGCAGCCCTTCAATGATGCGTATGGTTCAACAACCAACCGACCAAGAATGATGGCGCTACGCGCCTTCTTTCTTATTTCCTTCTTTCTTCTGAGGAAAAAAATTCCAACCCTCGCAGCCAACGCGACAGCGAGGATAAGCACAACCGAATAGGAAAGGTCCTCCAGATTCTGTTGCCCGGCTCCGGAGGCGGCCGCTGTAACCTTTCTGTTGCCCGGCCGGTTCGGCCGCGTTCTTTTAGAATAATTCTAGACCGTGAGGCCCGAAATTATGCTGCGAGAGCAAGTGCTTCGTTATCGTTGGCACTTATGAGTTTTGAACCATTTCACGGCTTATTCATGCCGGGCAAAAACAATGCTTTTCAACGCACGTCGATCCTAGTTCAGCCCCGTCATTTGCCCCGTCTTGCGGGGAATATGGTGGAGCTGCCGGGTACCGCCCCCGGGTCCGCTGCATCTATTGCACATCGCAATTTATCGCCATAGTCCGGCGAACCGAACGCTTCCTATATAGGCGATTTTGGGTGAATGGGAAGTGAAGCGAGGACAATTTCCACACGCAGGCGAACTTACCTATTTCCGGGAGTTAATCGCCCCGCCTAAATGCCCTGCATGTTGCGGCTCTCTGCCGGAATATGCACGACAAGGCCGTCCAGCTCTTCGGTCAGGTCAATCTGGCACGAAAGCCTGCTCGTCCGACGTGCACCGCTGGCAAGATCGAGCATGTCTTCCTCGTCCCCGGTGGCAGCTGGCAGTTTGTCAAACCAGTCCTTAGCGACAATCACATGGCAGGTTGAACAGGCCATTTGCCCCTCACAGGTGCCCTCCAGCGGCTGACCGGCATTTTGGGCAACGTCCAGCAGATTGTCACCCGCTTTGGCATCGACCGTTTGTGTCGTTTCGCCATCCGGGCTGATGAAATGGATTTTCATGCCAACTGCCTTTCCGCTGCCTTATTGATCAATGAGGCTGCCAGCCCAATCTCTTCAAGCGTCGTATAGCGTCCGAAGCCCAGGCGAATAGAGGATTTTGCCTGGGCGTCGGAAAGGCCAATGGCGCGCAACACATGGCTCGGGCGCCCCGAACCGCTGGCGCAGGCGCTTCCCGCAGAAAACAGAACATCGCGGCATTCGCTCATCAGACGGCCAACATCGATGCCATCGCGGCGGATGTTCAGATTGCCTTTGTAGCGATGTGCGATCGAGCCATTGACGGTCCACTCCACAAACAGTTCCGTCGCACGATCCCAAAGGCGGCTGACATGTTTGGCATCCTGGGCCATCTGCCTCTCCGCAAGTGCTGCGGCGCTACCAAAGCCGACACAAAGCGCGGGTGATAAAGTGCCCGAACGCAACCCCTGCTCCTGCCCGCCGCCGTGCAGCAGCGGTGCCAGTTCAACGCCGTCGCGCACCCACAATGCGCCGATGCCTTTGGGGCCATGGATCTTGTGCGCCGAAATGGCGATCATGTCAGGCCCGTCGGGAATGGAGATGCGACCAAAGCCCTGCACCGCATCGCACAAAAGCAGGCTGCCATCGGCGTGGACGCTGGCTGCAATTTTGGCAATCGGCTGGATCGTACCGATTTCGTTGTTCACCAGCATGGTGCAAATAAGCCCCTCCCGTCCACCTTCGGCGAACGGGAGGGGAGAAGCCAAGCCGTCGTTACCAACAGCCAGAACCTCACCCCCAAAATACTCCACGCAATCCAGCACGGCGGCGTGTTCGCTCGCCCGCGCCGATACCGGCAACCCGCAGCCCTTGATCGCCAGATTGATGGCTTCGGTCGCACTGCCGGTGAAAATCACCCGCCCGCCCGGGGGCAGCAATGCCGCCACCTGCGCGCGCGCCGCCTCCACCGCTGCCGCGGCCTTGCGTCCACCGTTGTGGGCGCTGTGCGGGTTCCAGAAATTGTCTTTCAGCCACGGCTCCATCGCCACAAACACCTCAGGCGCCAGCGGCGTTGTTGCCTGATAATCGAGGTAGATGCTCTTACTCATGCCGCCTGCACGCGCTCCCGCATGGCTTTCCACGCCGCAACGAAACGCCCGATATCGGACTCGCTGGTTTGCGGGCCGAAACTGACGCGCACGACTTCGCCCGCCGCCTGGGCGTCCCAGCCCATCGCGGTCAACACATGGCTGGCTTTCAACGTACCCGAGGAACAGGCGCTTCCAGCCGAAACAGCAATTCCGGCAAGATCGAAGGAAATAAGCTGGCTCGAAGCGGAGACATCCGGCATGCGGTAGCTGCCAATGGTGGCAAGCCGCGGCGCGATTTTGGCCACGACTTCTCCGCCAGCAGCTTCGATTGCCAAGTCAAGCTCGGCTCGCAGCCTTTTCGCATTCTCCAGCCAGTCGAATCCGGCCTCCAGCGCTGCCGCCAGACCTACGATCGCAGGCAGATTTTCGGTTCCGCGCCGATACCCCTTTTCCTGCCCACCGGTCGGTTTCAACAGCCCCAGATCGCGCATCAGCAAAGCACCCAACCCGGGCGGGCCACCCAGTTTGTGCGCCGAAAGGATGATGATGTCGGCATCGGGCAAAGGCAATTTGCCCGCAGCCTGCGAGCAATCGGCAACCAGCAGCCCGCCACCTTCGCGAACGATCGGGCCAAGCTCTTCGAGCGGCTGGATTACCCCGGTTTCATTGTTCACCTGTTGAATGGCGTAGCGCCTGCCTTTTGCTATCGATCCAATTCGCACGATGCCTTCGGCGTCGACAGCGATACGCACCTCTTCGCCGACTGCGGACAAAACCGCATCATGCTCAACCGCGCTGGCCACCGCATCGAAGCCCTGCAAGGCAAGAGCAATGGCTTCGCTGGCCCCGCTGGTGAACAGGATTTCGCCGTCCCAGCCCAAGGCCCTGCCGATACGCTTGCGGGCGTCTTCGAGCGCCGCGCGCGCCGCCCTGCCCTCGCCATGCGGGCTTGAAGGGTTGGCCCAGCGCAGCAGCGCATCCGCCATCGCCGCTTGCACCGCCGGCAACACAGGTGTCGTTGCGGCATGATCCAGATAGAGACGATCGGGCTTCATTGCAGGCGGGGCTGTCCGTTAAGGTTGCGAAAATCGCATTCGCTTCTATATAGCCGGTCGACCGCTGCCTAGCCCGAAGGGTGACGCAGCCCCATAATTCCTCTGTTTAGAAACAACTTATGCCAGCCATTGCCATTCCCGGTCCCGAAGGCCGTATCGAAGCCCGTTTCTCGCCGCCGCCGCGCCCGCGCGCACCGGTGGCGATGATCCTGCACCCACACCCACAAGCGGGCGGGACGATGAACGATCGCATCACGCAGGCGATGTACAAGATTTTCGTCGCCCGCGGCTTTGCCGTGCTGCGCTTCAACTTCCGCGGTGTCGGCCGCAGCGAAGGCGAATTCGACAATGGCATTGGCGAATTGTCCGATGCAGCAGCAGCACTCGATTGGGTGCAGGCCTTCCACCCTGAAGCCAGCTCGACCTGGATTGCAGGTTTCAGCTTTGGTGCGTGGATCGGAATGCAGTTGCTGATGCGCCGCCCCGAGGTGCGCGGCTTCATCTCGGTATCACCGCCCGCCAACATGTATGATTTCAGCTTTCTTGCGCCCTGCCCCTCTTCGGGCATCATCATTCATGGCGCGCAGGACGAGGTGGTATCGCCCAATTCCGTCCAGAAGCTGGTCGACAAGCTGCGCACGCAAAAGCACATCACGATCCACCATGACGAGATTCCGCGCGCCAACCATTTCTATGAAAATGAAATGGAATTGCTGCTGGCGTCGGTAGAGAATTATCTCGACATGCGCCTCGATCCGGCCTGTCCGATCAAATGATTTATCGGGGCTGGTCGCTTGATTCCACCAGCGACCGCCCCTGATCATCCGGAACAGTCCAGATCGCCACATTGGCGAACAGCACCAGTGCGGCGGCGATCATCAGCCATATTTTCTGGCCGGGACCGTCGCGCTTCCAAAGCTTCCAGGCACCCCAAAGCAGCGCAAAGCCACCGAGCATGGCAATCGACAAGATAGCAGCAGTCATCCCGCACCGATAAAAGCTGTGGAAGCCGCCGGTCAAGCCGCGACAGGAACCAAATTCGGCATGGCCTTTTTCCGGCCCCTATCCTAGAGAGCGCGCAGTCCCGACTCGCCCGAGTGGAAAGGCCCCGCCATGCGTATTGCCATCGCCTCAGACCATGCTGCCCTTGCGCTGAAATCCGCACTGGTGGCGCATCTTGAGACGGCTGGACATGATGTCGCCGATCTTGGGCCGCATGACGAAACCTCGGTCGATTATCCCGATTATGGCTACAAGCTGTCAAACAGTGTTGCTGCCGGTGACGCTGATTTCGGTGTTGCACTGTGCGGATCGGGCATCGGCATCTCGATTGCCGTCAATCGCAACCCCGGCTGCCGCGCCGCGCTGGTTTCCGAGCCGCTGTCCGCGAAGCTCGCACGCGAACATAATGACGCCAATGTCATCGCCATGGGCGCGCGGCTGACCGGCATCGATATGGCCAAGGCCTGTCTCGATACATTCCTCTCCACACCCTTCGCCGGGGACCGCCATGTCCGCCGCGTAGGCAAGCTATCCAATCCCGATTTCGCAAAGGATCCTGCATGACCGCCCCAGCCGCCAACGATGCCCAGCCGGACGGCTTTTTCACCCAGAGCCTGGCCCAGCGCGATCCTGAAATCGCAGGCTGGATTGGCAAGGAACTGCAGCGCCAGCAGGAAAAGATCGAGCTGATCGCGTCTGAGAATATCACCTCGCGTGCAGTGCTGGAGGCAACGGGTTCGGTGCTGACCAACAAATATGCCGAGGGCTATCCGGGCAAGCGCTATTATGGCGGCTGCGAATATGTCGACGAGATCGAAACGATCGCGATCGAGCGCGCGAAAAAGCTGTTCGGATGCGAATTCGCCAATGTGCAGCCCAATTCGGGCAGCCAGATGAACCAGGCGGTTTTTCTGGCGCTGTTGCAACCGGGCGACACTTTCATGGGGCTCGACCTTGCCGCTGGCGGACACCTGACGCATGGCAGCCCGGTCAACATGTCGGGAAAATGGTTCAACCCCGTTTCCTATGGGGTCGACCGTGAAAGCCACCGCATCGATCTGGATGAGGTTGCCCGCATCGCGCGCGAAAACAAGCCCAAGCTGATCATCGCGGGCGGCACCGCCTATTCGCGCATCTGGGACTGGGCAGCCTTCCGTGCCATCGCCGATGAAGTCGGTGCCTATCTGCTGGTCGATATGTCGCACATATCGGGGCTGGTCGCAGGCGGCGCGCATCCTTCGCCGATCCCGCACGCGCATGTCGTGACCACGACCACGCACAAGTCGCTGCGCGGCCCGCGCTCCGGCGTTATACTGTCGAACGACGAAGCGATTGCCAAAAAGATGAACTCGGCGATCTTCCCCGGGCTGCAGGGCGGCCCGCTGATGCACGTCGTTGCGGCCAAGGCCGTGTGCTTTGCCGAAGCGATGCGCCCGGATTTCAAGACTTATGCGGCCAGCGTCGTCGAAAATGCCAAGGCATTGGCGGCAAGCCTTCAGGAACAGGGCCTCGATATCGTCTCGGGCGGCACCGACAACCATTCAATGCTCGTCGACCTACGGCCCAAACAGGCGAAGGGCAAACATGCCGAGCATGCGCTCGACCGCGCCTCGATCACCTGCAACAAGAACGCCATTCCCTACGATCCGGAAAAGCCGTTCGTCACCTCTGGCCTTCGTCTCGGCACCCCGGCTGGCACGACACGCGGCTTTGGCCCTGCTGAATTCCGCGACATTGGCCGGATGATCGCCGATGTTGTCGAAGGCCTGCGCAAAAATGGCGAGGCAGGCGACGGCCAGATCGAGGCACGGGTCAAGGAAGAAGCCGAGGCATTGTGCGCGCGCTTCCCGATTTATCCGTCCTGAGCTATATTCGCACTTGAAATGGGCAAGTGACTTACTCATCTAATACAGAGATGAAGGGAGACGGATAATGTCCCAGATGTGCAATGAATGTGCGACGGAAATCAGCGAAGGCATGAAATTCTGCCCGAGCTGTGGCGCAAAGACCCCGGAAAAACTGTCTGAAGAGAGCATTCCGAACCAGGCGAAGCATTATGTCGGTGAGGCCGCTGACGAGCTTTGGGGCGCGACCAAGGACGCCTTCCACACCGGAAAGCATCTCGCCGATCAGGATACCGTCAAGAAGGTCGCCGGTGGCGCAGCGATTGGCGCAGCAGCCAGCATATTGGCGCCCATCGGACTTGCGACCGGCGCGGTCATCGGTGCGGGCATCGTCGCCTACCGGCATGTGAACAAGAAAAAAGCCCAAGAAAAAGAGAAATAATGCGCTGCCCCTTTTGCGGACATGATGACAGCCAGGTTAAGGACAGCCGCCCGACCGAAGATGGTGCGGCCATCCGCCGCCGACGGCAATGCGAAGGCTGCGGTGCGCGCTTCACCACCTTTGAACGCATCCAGTTGCGCGAACTGACCGTTCTGAAAACCGAAGGTCGTCGTCAACCGTTCGAACGCGAAAAGCTTGAGCGATCGGTTTCGGTTGCGTGTCGCAAGCGCCCGATCGAGCAAGCCCAAATAGAAAAGCTGGTTTCGGGTATCCAGCGGCAGCTCGAAACGCTTGGTGAAACCGAAGTTGAATCCGCCAGGATCGGTCAGTTTGTGATGGAGGGCCTCAAGGGCCTCGATACCGTCGCCTATATCCGCTTCGCCAGCGTCTATAAGGATTTCGCCGAAGCCAAGGATTTTGAGGAATTTGCAGGCAGCGTGGCCGAAGCGGCCAAAAAATGAACCCTGCCCCCATCATCATATTGGTGCGCCCGCAACTGGGCGAGAATATCGGCAAGGCCGCGCGCGCCATGCTCAATTTCGGGCTGACCGAGATGCGCATCGTCAACCCGCGCGATGGCTGGCCCAACCCTTCCGCTGGCCCCGCCGCTTCGGGTGCGGATGTAGTGCTCGAACAAGCGCAAGTTTTTGATACGCTGGCCGAGGCCACCGCAGATATCAGCCATATCTATGCAACCACCGTCCGCAAACGCGGCGTTACCAAGCCGGTACTCACGCCTGAGGCAGCGGCGGGGGAGATTATTGGTGCAAATGGACGCAGCGCCATTTTGTTTGGCGCAGAACGATCAGGGCTCGAAACCGAAGAAGTAGCCGTTGCGCGCAGTATCATTACCGTGCCGATCAACCCGGAATTCGGCTCGCTCAACCTTGCGCAGGCCGTAATCCTTTGCGCCTATGAATGGTCGAAGCACCAGTCGCTGGCGAGCCCGCCAAAAGTCGAACTGGACCCGCCTGCCCCGCAGGCAGAGCTGGACGGGATGATCGGGCAGCTTTTCGGCCTGCTGGAGGGGCGCGGCTATTTCTTTCCGCCTGAGCGTACGAACGTTACCCAACAAACGCTGCGAAACCTGTTGACCAAGCCCGGATGGAATAGCCTGGAAGTCAGGACATTGAGAGGCGTATTGCGCAGTTTTCGCGACTAGCTCTTCACAAAACTTGAAATTCTGGTTCTGGCGGCTACCGACGTGCCGCATTGGAGAATCAAAAATGAAATTATCTGCAGTAGTATTGGTTTTGGCACTTTTGGCGCCCGGCGCATTTGAAGCTCAGGCCAAGGATAATATCGATGTTGCTTCGGGAAACACCTCTGAAGCGAAGCCAAAGCCCAAGAAAATTTGTAAAACCGAGGCCCGCGGAACAGGCACCCGCCTCAGCCGGTCTGTTTGCAAAACTCAGGAAGAATGGGATGCAAAGGAAGACGGGCAGGAAATAGGCTTGCGGTCAAAGACCAGCCGTGCCGACATGCAAAATATCGGTGGGATGAATCAACCCTGATGCGAATATCGGTCGGCTGGGCCGCTCAACCCCGTAGCGAGTCCCAGCGACCATATTCATAGGCTATCGAGCCCTCGACCAGCGTTTCCCACATTTCGGCGATAACGTCCTGAGGAATCCTCAGATCAAGGGCCGCCTTGCGGGCATTGGCGATGACTTGAGCCTTGCGGACTTCGTCGCGCACCGTATCCCGGTCCTGCTTGATCCGCGCGGCAGCATCCATATAACCGAACCGGCGGGCGAGAAGCTGTACGATCTGCGCATCCAGATCGTCGACGCCCCTCCTTACTTCCGCCATATCGATGCAGTCTGCCGGGTCTTTCACGCCCTGGAGAGAAGTTTCTGTTGTCATGGCCCGCGCCATTAGGGTTCTGTCAGCCTTCTGTCGAGCCGATACTTGACTTTAGCCCCACTCCCCGCCATAGGCGCGCCTTCGCAATTGACCCTGCACTCCGGTGAAGCAGGTGTCCGGCAATCCATCTGGCATGTCGCGCGGTTCCGGAAACTTGAAAAGCAACGCAATTGAAAGGACTTTGACAGATGTCGAAGCGTCAGAATTCGAAGTATAAAATTGACCGTCGTTTGGGCGAGAATATCTGGGGCCGTCCCAAATCGCCCGTCAACCGCCGCGAATATGGCCCCGGCCAGCACGGTCAGCGCCGCAAGGGCAAGATTTCCGACTATGGTCTGCAGCTGCGCGCCAAGCAGAAGCTGAAGGGCTATTACGGCGACATCACCGAAAAGCAGTTCAAGCGCGCCTATCAGGAAGCGAACCGCATGAAGGGCGATACCTCGCAGAACCTCATCGGTCTGCTCGAACGCCGCCTCGACATGGTTGTCTATCGCGCCAAGTTCGCGCCGACCATCTTCGCCGCGCGTCAGCTGGTCAGCCACGGTCACCTTCGTGTCAATGGCGTGAAGTGCAACATCGCAAGCCGCCAGGTTGCAGTCGGCGACGTTATCAGCCTGGGCAACAAGGCCAAGGAAATGGCGCTGGTGATCGAAGCGCAGAGCCTGCCCGAGCGCGATATCCCCGAATATGTCAGCACCGATGGCAACGACAAGGTCACCTTCACCCGCGTGCCCACGCTGGACGAGGTTCCCTATCCGGTAAAGATGGAACCCAATCTGGTCGTCGAATTCTATTCGCGTTAATCCGCGGTCCATCACAAATGTTCGAAAGAGCGGCTTCGGCCGCTCTTTTTTGTCTGTTCCGGGCATCCGTTCGTCGAAAATGACACCAAATCTGTTGCAATATTACAACATATTTTGGATTTTATCTTATAATTCCACACAACATTCATTGTCGTGAAAGAATTGGCTTCCTAGATATGGGGCAACCACGAACGTGGTTTATCTCCCTTAAATCAAGGATATAAAAATGAAGAAACTTCTCATTCTCGCTTCGGCTGCTGCTGCCGTGATCGCAACCCCGGCTATGGCCGCTGGCGAAGGCCGCATCGAAGGCCGTGCGGGAATCGCATGGGCTGGCGGTGCCGAAGATTTCATCGGCGGCGTTGCTGCGGGTTATGACTTCGACCTTGGCGAGACCGCTTTTGTTGGCCCCGAAGTGTCGTACGACACCGATTTCGAAGGTGCGGACCTCGTCAACATCGGCGGCCGTCTGGGCGCCAAGGTTGGCGAAAAGGGCAAGCTCTATGTCGCAGCCGCTTATGATGTTGCCGATGGCGACGAATTCAACGCAGGCGTCGGCTACCAGCACAGCCTTTCGGAAAAGCTGTACGGCAAGGTTGAATATCGCCGTTACTTCTACAACGGCACCGATACCAATGTTGCGGGCGTCGGTTTTGGCCTGAAGTTCTAAGCTTCAAACAAATGACATAAGGGGCGGTTCCAGCAATGGAGCCGCCTTTTTTGTTTGAGCGCGACAACCACCTCTGGCAGAAGCGCCGCAATCAAATTTGGAGAATGACATGCGCCTTTTGACGCTCGCCCTTGTTTCCGCGCTTGCCCTTTCGGGGTGCAAGAAGATCGACGATGCTTCGTCGGGCCAACTGCCTGATGTTGCAGTTCCCGATTTATCCGAAGCAACGATGAAGGACATTACCCGCACACTTTCATCCGACGCCTTTGAAGGCCGCGCGCCCGGCACCGCAGGAGAGGAAAAAACCGTCGCGCTGATGATTGAGAAATTCAAGGCAGCCGGCCTTGAACCCGGCAATCCATCTGGCAGCAAGGATGGCGGCTGGACGCAGGACGTGCCGCTTGTAGAGATTGCAGCCAAGAATTTCTCGCCCCTCACAGTCACGGGCAAGGATGGCAAGGCCATGAGCTTTGCCTATGGCACCGAATTTGTCGCTGGCAGCTATCAGGAGCAGGCAAAGGTCGACATCAAGGACAGCGACGTCGTGTTCGTCGGCTATGGCATCAACGCGCCCGAAAAGAACTGGAACGACTATGACGGTGTCGATGTAAAGGGCAAGACCGTCCTCATCCTCATCAACGATCCCGATTTCGATACAACGGGCCTGGAAGGGCCGTTCGGCGGCAAGGCAATGACCTATTATGGCCGCTGGACTTACAAATTTGAGGAAGCCGCGCGTCAGGGTGCCGCCGCTGCACTGATCGTGCACGATACAGCACCGGCTGCCTATGGCTGGAATGTGGTGAATTCCAGCTGGACCGGCCCGCAATTCCTTGCCCAATCCAAAAATGGCGGCGCAGACCAGACCAAGGCCAATGGCTGGGTGCAAAAGGATGTCGCGGCAAAGATCATGGCTGCTGGCGGTCAGGATCTGGCGAAGGCAATGGGTGCCGCCAAGAAGAAGGGCTTCAAGGCCATTCCATTGGGGCTGAAAGCCGGTGTCAGTTTTGAAAATGCCATATCGAAAAAGAACAGCCGCAATATCGTCGGCATATTGAAAGGGGCCAAGCGCCCTGACGAATATGTACTCTACACCGGGCATTGGGACCATCTGGGGCGCTGCACGCCGGTTGATGGCGATGAAATCTGCAACGGCGCAGTCGATAACGCGACCGGCACTGCTGCACTGGTTGCGCTTGCCGAAGCGCACAAGAAAGCAGGTGTACCGGATCGCAGCATCGTTTTCCTCGCGGTAACGGCCGAGGAGTCCGGCTTGCTGGGATCCAAATATTACGCCGAAAATCCGATCTATCCGCTGGCACAGACCGTCGGCGGCGTGAACATGGACGCTTTTTCGATGACAGGCCCGGCCAAGAACCTGACCGTCATCGGCATGGGCAAGTCCGACCTCGACGCCTATCTGAATGCCGCTGCAAAGATCGAAGGTCGCACGCCCGATCGCGAGCCCACCCCTGAAAAGGGCTTCTATTACCGTTCGGACCATTTCAGCTTCGCCAAACTGGGCGTGCCGATGGTCTATTTCGAAGGTGGCGACGATCTGATCAACGGCGGCAAGGAAGCCGCCGAGAAGGCAGCCAAGGATTATGAGGAAAATCGTTATCATGCACCCGGCGACGAATTTGAAGAAAGCTGGAACTGGGCAGGCGTGATGGCCGATCTGCGCCTCTATTACCGCGTCGGGCGGATGCTCGCGATGACCAGCGCCTGGCCCAATTGGGTCGAGGGTGACGAATTCCGCGCCATCCGCGACAAGAGCCGCGCCGGGAAGTAAGGCCCATGCCCCAACGCATGTTGCCCGAATGGGCACCGCATGAACGCGTCTGGATTGGCTTTCCATCCGATCCAGACGCTTGGGGCGCCCCGCTGGCTGAGGCGCAGCGCCAGATCGCGACTTTTGCCAACGCCGTTCATGACGGCGGCAATGGCGAGACCGTGCATCTGATTGCCAAGGGGGGCAAAGTGGCCGAACGGGCACGCGACCTGTGCGACGCGGGCGTGATTGTTGAAGACCGGCTTATCGGTGATGTCTGGCTACGCGACACCGGCTGCATTATCGTTGGCAATGGGCCTTCCCGCACCGCCCGCAATTTCGGTTTCAACGGCTGGGGCAATCGTTTTGACTATGAAGGCGATCAGACGATAGGGCGCGAGCTTGCTGAGGCAGCTGGCTTTCCCGTTACCGATTGCGACTGGGTGCTTGAAGGCGGATCGATCGATGTCGATGGAGAGGGCTTGGCTGTTACCACGGTCGACTGCCTGCTCAATCCCAACCGTAATCCTGCGCTCGATCGCGAAGCCATCGAAGCGCGGCTGGCCCGCGATCTGGGGGTCGACCGGTTGCTCTGGCTGGGTGACGGCCTCGCCAACGACCATACCGATGGCCATGTCGACAATCTGGCGCGTTTTGTGGCGGCCAACCACCTGGTCATTCCCGAAGCGCGCGATGCCGACGATCCCAATGCGTCGGTCTATGCCGACGCCAGACGCCGCGCTGAAACCTTTGGCTGTAAGGTAACGCCCCTACCCTCCGTCGGCCGCTTCGAACAGGATGGGGAAGCCGTGCCCGCAAGCTATATGAATTTCTATATCGGCAACAGCACAGTCGTCGTTCCTGTTTATGACAGCAAATATGATGAGGACGCATTGTCGACGCTTGAACCGCTGTTCCCTGGCCGGAAGATTGTCGGTCTGCGCGCCGACGCCGTGCTGACCGGCGGCGGCAGCTTCCATTGTTCGAGCCAGCAAGTGCCGCTTTGACCATATTCCCTTGCAGCGCAAGCTGGCGCATAAGCAGTGCAGTGAATCCAGGAGAGAGGACCTTCCCCATGAAAATGAAGCTATTCCTTGCTTTGGCGGCAACCGCACTTTCGGCGCCAGCCTTCGCCGACAGTCACGGTCACAAGCATGACGCCGCGCATGATGCGATGCACAAGGCACATACGGAGAAAATGGCCAAAATCCTCGCCGATCCGTCGCGGGCCGAGGACAGCAAGCGCGACAAATATCGCCACCCGGCAGAAACCTTCGAATTTTTCCGCATTCACCCCGACCATGTCGTCGGCGAATATGCGCCCGGCGGCGAATGGATCTCGCGCATCCTTGGCCGCTATATGGAACCGGGCAAGTTCAACGGCCTCTATTTCAGCACCACCGTCTTTGCTGACGAAAAGACCCGCGAAGGTGTGAAGGCCGGGGCAGCCAAATTCCCTGACGATGTTGCAAAAGTCACCGGTCGCCCCGCAACCGACTATGCCGCCTTCACGCTCGATGCGATTCCCGAAGGTGCAAAAGGCAGTTTTGACCGGATCATCGTCATGCGCATGATGCACAATTTGCAACGCTGGAACATGGCCGATCAGGAAATCAAGCGGATGCGCGATTTGCTGAAGGATGACGGCCTGCTCGGCATCGAACAACACCGCGCAAAGGCAGACGCGCCCTATAGCTATGCCGATGGCGGCAAAGGCTATCTGCGCGAAGCCGATGTCATCAAATTCATGGAAGCGAACGGTTTCGAACTCGTCGCCAAGAGTGAGATCAACGCCAATCCGAAGGATAGCGCAAACTGGCCTGATGGCGTATGGACGCTGCCCCCTGCCCTACGCCTGAAAGACGTGGACAAGGCGAAATATGAGGCCATTGGCGAGAGCGACCGGATGACGCTGCTGTTCAGGAAACGCCCCTGAGCGCTGAGATATCCGACAATCGGGATTGCCGCACCTTTCGGGGTGCGGCTATAACCGCCGGATGAAACGCAACATTACCGTCGCCGCGCTGCAACTACCGCTTGCATGCAGCGAAAGCGAGAATATCGACGCCGTCTCCGCGCTGGTCGAAAAGGCCGCGGACGATGGTGCGCAGATCGTCCTGCCGCCCGAACTGTTTTCGGGCCCCTATTTCTGCAAGACGCAGGAAGAGGCGCATTTTGCGCTCGCGCGCCCGACGCTGGAACATCCTTCGGTGCAAGCCATGGTGAAGCTGGCGAAGAAATTGAAGGTCGCGATCCCCACCAGTTTCTTTGAACGCGACGGTTCGCATTTCTACAACACGCTGGCGATGATCGATGCCGGTGGCGAAATCCTTGGCACCTATCGAAAAAGCCACATCCCCGATGGTCCCGGCTATCAGGAGAAATATTATTTCCGCCCCGGCAATACCGGCTTCAAGGTTTGGGATGTGTTCGGCACGCGCATCGGCATCGGCATCTGTTGGGATCAATGGTATCCCGAATGCGCGCGGACCATGGCATTGATGGGTGCAGAACTGCTATTCTATCCAACCGCCATCGGCGCCGAGCCGCAGGATGCAACGCTCGATACGCGTCATATGTGGCGGCGGGCGATGGTGGGGCATGCGGTGTCGAACTGTATGCCCGTGATCGCCGCCAATCGCATCGGCGCCGAGGGCGACCATGGCGGAAGCCCGCAAAAATTCTACGGCACCAGCTTCATCGCCAATGAATGGGGCGATATTATCTGCGATCTGGACGACAACGAAACTGGCGTACTGGTGGCAGATTTCGATCTCGAACAGGCCAGTTTGCACCGCGCCAGCATGGGATTTTTCCGCGATCGCAGGCCGCAGCTTTACGGGCGGCTGGTGGAGGATATCTGAACCGGCATCTCTATTTGATCGCGCTCGGGTCCAACCAGCCGCATCGGCTGGCAGGCACGCCCCGAGCGCTTTTGGCGCAAGCCATCGATGCGCTGGAGATGGCGGATATCGATGTCTTTGCCCATTCGCGCATTGTCGATTCCGCGCCCGTTGGACCGTCACACCGCCAATATGCGAACGCAGCGGCTCTTGTCGCGACCATGCTGGAGCCGGTACAACTGCTTCGCCGCCTGCACATGATCGAGCACCATTTCGGCCGCGAACGGCGCGGGCAGCGGTGGCAGGCGCGACCGCTCGATCTCGACCTCATCCTGTGGTCGGGTGGTATCTGGGTTTCCGCAAATCCCCCGCTGGCAATCCCGCACCCTTCCTTTCGCGAACGGGCGTTCGTCCTGGCGCCATCGGTGGAAATTGCGGCGGACTTGCGCGATCCGGTGACCGGCCTGTCGCTGCGGCAACTTTTTCATCGCCTCAATCGCCCCAAGCCGCTTGACCGTTAGCAAAGCCCGCATTAGGGGGAGCGCTCCTGAACGCGCGGAGATTTCCGCGCCGCGATGGGCCCTTAGCTCAGTCGGTAGAGCAACTGACTTTTAATCAGTAGGTCGCTGGTTCGAATCCAGCAGGGCTCACCATAATATATCTATTTTTCATATATTTATTGCGTAGCAGAATTTCGTCTTAGTCCTTGCAGCGGTCACTAGGGTCCGGACTCATTAGAGCCACCAGATGACGGTGGCGGCGATGGCGATGGTTGCCATGAAGTTTTTGATATTGCGGTCGAAGCGCGTGGCGACCCGTCGCCAGTCTTTGAAGCGACAGAACATGCGCTCGATGATGTTGCGCTGCTTGTAGATTTTGGCATCGAAGGGGTGCTGGATGCGGCGGTTGCGCTTGGGCGGTATGACGACTTGGGTGCCGCGTTCTTCCAGCCATGCGCGCAGGTCGTTGCTGCAATAGCCTTTGTCTCCGACCAGTTCGGCAGAGGGCGGGATGGCCGCGATACACTGCTTGGCAACGCGCATATCGTGCACATTTCCGGGGGTTATCATCAGCACATGCGGCCTGCCCTTCACATCGCAGATGGCGTGGACCTTGCTGTTCCTGCCTCCCCGTGTCTGGCCGATACCATTGGCCAAGGCCCCCCTTTTGCGCCGCCTGCTGTCCGATGTGCCTTGATGCAGGTGCTGTCGATGAAGAGCCTGTCCGGTACGCCCTCGGCTCCGGCAAGAGCACTGAAGATGCCTTCCCAGATGCCGCGCTCGGCCCAGCGCACGAAGCGGTTGTAGAGTGTCTTTTGGGACCATAAACCGCCGGACAATCGCCCCAACGCCCGCCACTTTGCAGCGCATGGACTATCCCCGAGAGCACACGGCGATCGTCAACCCGCCGCGCTCCCTTGCCGTTCACTGGCAACAATGGCTCGATCCGGGACCACTGACTATCTGAAAACCAAAAGAAATCTGTCATCGTCAATGCCTCCCCACACAAGGCAATGAATCACATCACAGCAGCTTTGCGAATCCGCTTATTGGGTCCGGACCCTAGGTAGCTTGTCCATTTTGGTGAGCAAAAATTATCTCGTACCAACGTTAGCTTCGAGACATTCACGACTTTGGCCGCTGCCGACTCGTTTGCTCCAAAATGGCATTCGCGTCGGCTGTTGAGTCATTCCAGGTGTTGCGGGGCACGCTCGCCTCACTTCAATCAAGGCATTTGAACAGGCCACTCTGTTGGATGATCCGGAAAGACAGCTTTATGGCTACGAAATGGTATAGCCGACATTCGAAGGCGTCACTGCTGGCTTCCGGGTCTGGACCCGAAATAGCCATTCAACAGCGAAATTTTGTGGACAGACAGCCTTTCCAGACCCTGGATTCTTTAGATATCAAAAGGCAATCTGCCCTTGCGGCTCAGAGATATCCGCTGTCAACGAACTCATCTGCGGCGCGGCAGCAGCACTATTGATTGGCGCATCGTCGGCAGCGTTATTCGACCAACCCGACGCGACCTCGCTGTCGGAAATTTCGCCAGCTTCGGAAACCCTGCCGCAGGCGCCCCCTCCCCCTTATTCCTTGCCCGATGTGCAGCCGGTTCCGGTCGCTGCCCCGCAATTGCCTGCGCCTCCCATAAGTCCGCCCTGCCCTGCAACGCTCTATGATCAACGCAGCCATCCCGTCGGGAAAGTAGCGATAAACGTCTAACGACGCGGTGATCAGGAAACACATCATCGTCACGCCCTGACGACGGGTAGGCAAATTCTGCATGGCGTTCGTATCGGATCGCCCGTGCAACCTGTGTGTCGCTGCCTCACGCAAAGGCGGCCCTTGCGAGGGCGGTGCAAATATATCGAGAGCGTTCTCCAAAATCAAATCGGCGGACGAAAAGTCAATCACGCCACGGTTTGCGGCCCGATGTTTGCGCAAAGCGAATGTTTCGCGCAACGGAGAGGCCATAACATGAACCAGGATTCCGCCGTCCTCAATTTTGACACCGTTCAGACCAACGACGATGCTGCCATCGCCGAACTGCATCGCCTGTTCGACGCGCAGCGCGCAGCCTATTTCGCCAATCCCGAACCCACGCTGGAAGAAAGGCTGGAACTGATTGGTCGCATTCCCGGCATGATGGTGAAAAATTACGATCGGATCGTGGCAGCCTTTCACGCCGATTACGGCAATCACCCCGCACTGACGACGACGCTGTTCGATTTCCTCAACGTCATCGAGCGCGCGCAGCAGGCGATGGAAAATCTGGCCAAGTGGATGCAGCGCGATGAGCGTCCGCTGCCTCCCGAACTTTATGGCTCGTCAGTTGCCTATATCCGCCATCAGCCCAAGGGGGTGATCGGCAATCTTTCGGCATGGAATTTCCCGTTCGATATCTCCTTCGGTCCGCTGGTCGACATGCTGGCGGCGGGCAACCGCGTAATCATCAAGCCATCCGAACAGGTGCCTGCCTGCGGCGAACTGATGCGCGAGATGATCGCCGAAACCTATGCACCCGAACAGGTGGCGGTGGTCACCGGCGGGATTGGCCTTGCGAGCCATTTCAGCACGCTGCGCTGGGACCATCTGCTCTACACCGGCAACACGCGCATCGGGCGTGAGGTTGCGCTGAAAGCCGCAGAAAATCTCGTCCCCGTAACGCTGGAGCTTGGCGGCAAGAATCCCGTGATCTTCACCGAAGATAGCGTGACCCCCCAGAATGTGGCCAATATGCTGGGCGTGAAAGTGGCGAAGAACGGCCAGATCTGCATCAATGCCGACCACGCCTTCGTGCCGCGCGCGCAGCAGGACCGTTTCGTGCAACTGGCACGCGAGCATCTGGACAGCCTGTTCGAGGATTACACCACCGATCCCGATGTGTGCAATGTGATCAACAAGCGCCAGTGGACGCGGTTGCAGGCGATGATTTCCGAACTGCGCGAACGCGCTCCGCAAAGCCTGGTGGAAATCGGATCGCCTGCCACCACCGAAGGCGGCTGCCGGATGCCGTTCACCATCGCGGTCGATCCGCCGAAGGATTCGCTGGTCGCCACCACCGAAGTGTTCGGCCCGATCCTGCCGCTGATCCCCTATGGCGACATCGATGAAGTCATCCATGCGATCCAGCAGGGCGAACGCCCGCTTGGCATCTATATGTATTCGGAACAGCCGGACCTGATCGAAAAGGTGCGGTGCAACACATCGTCGGGCGGATTTGTCGTCAATTGCTGCGCGCTGCACGGGGCGCAGGGCAATCTCGGCTTTGGCGGTGTGGGCCATAGCGGCCATGGACGCCACCACGGGATCGAAGGCTTCAAGGAGTTTTCCAACCCGCGCGCCTATGTCGAACTCAAGGACGACGCCGCAATCGACCCGTTATTGGCCCCGCATCGCGAGATTACCGGCCAGTTCGTGCAGGCCATGATGGGCTGACAAAACTGCCGAGAGATTGGCTAGAAAACAGGCAGCAGATGAGGTGGCTGAAGCGAATGACGATACAATCGTCGTTCAGGGCCGTGCGATCGAATTGATCGACGTCGCACAATCCGGTTCGCAGGGAACGTTCGGCTATGCGGATTTCGAGAATGTGCCGATCTCGCGCACGGGCGAGCTGGTTGAGAACGTTCCGGGGGTGATTGCCGCCCAGCATTCGGGCAGCGGCAAGGCCAACCAGTATTTTCTGCGCGGCTTCAATCTGGATCACGGCACCGATGTCGCAGGCTTTGTGGATGGCTGGCGCGATCAACATCGCGACCAAGGCGCCCAGTTTCGATTTCGACTATCAGGTTGAGGCATCGCTGACCGAATATGACGGGCGGGTGGTGCGCGGCACCATCACTGCACCGCTCGTCGACGATCCGATTGGCAACTCCACCAAATCGTTCGGCATATCCCGGCGAGATCAATTGGGACATTGGCGGGGTGACACTTACGTCGATTACCGCCTATCGTGACTGGAAAGGGCAGCAGCAGACCGACAATGGGCAGTCGAGGCCTTTGTCAGCAGCCTGATCAACGCTGCGCCGCTCCAGACCGGATCGTTCAACCGCAATCCGGGCGACTCCCGCATTGCCGGGTTGACGCTGCGGTTGAAGCACTAAGGCTTCGGGCAGACCCATCTCTCGACCTGCCGGCGCTTCAGGCGTTGGCAGGTCGATATGAGGGGCGCTATTCTGCCCCGTTGTTTGCGCACTGCACCGGCATCCAAGATTCTTGCCTGGACGTCGTGAATTTAATTGCGCGATTAAATTTCTTGGCTATTCTCCCGCCGTTCGACAATTGTCAAAAATCGGGAGAAGGACGTGAAGATCGACAGCAATATCGCCGCGGTCGTAACCGGCGGCGCATCGGGCTTGGGCCGAGCCAGTGCAGAGGCGCTTGCTGCCGCAGGCGCAAAAGTGGCCATTTTCGATATCAATGAAGCACAGGGCGAAGAGATTGCAGCCAAAATCGGCGGCATTTTCTGCAAGGTGGATATCACCAGCGAAGATTCGGTCGCAGCCGGTTTCGCGAAGGCGCGCGCTGCACATGGGCAGGAACGTGTCCTTGTCCATTGCGCCATGACGTCAAAGCGCGGCAAGACGCTGTCGTTCGACAAGGAAACGGGCAAGTACAAGCGCACTTCGACCGAGGATTACGAGTTTGGCGTGCAGGGCATACTTGTCGCCTCCTATCGCCTCGCCTCCCTTTCGGCGCTCGGCATGAGCGAATTGGAACCGATGGAAGATGGCGAGCGCGGCTGCATCACACTAACCGCATCGGTCGCCGCGCAGGATGCGCAGATCGGGCAGGTCATTTATGGTTCTGCCAAGGCTGGCGTGAACGGGCTGGTGCTGCCTCTGGCACGCGACCTGATGGACCTTGGCATTCGCTGCAATTCGATCATGCCGGGCATTTTCGCAACGCCCTTGATGCTCGGCGCGCCGCAAAATGTGCTCGACAGCCTTGGTGCGTCGGTTCCCTTCCCCAAGCGCCTCGGCAAGCCGGAAGAATTTGGCAGCCTGGTGCTCGAACTTAACCGCAACACCTATTTCAACGGCCAGTGCCTCCGCCTCGACGGCGCAATCAGAATGGCCCCTCGCTAATCCCCCCTCCCGCAGGCGGGAGGGGCCGGGGGAGGGCCCGGGAGCTTCACAGGCTCGCTGCGCTCGCCCCCTCCCCAAACCCCTCCCGCCTGCGGGAGGGGAAACGAAACAGGAAAGGATAGTCCCATGGCAGAAGCCTATATCATTGACGCAGTCCGCACCCCGCGCGGCGTTGGCAAACCCGGCAAGGGCGCGCTCTCGCACCTGCACCCGCAGCATCTTGCCGCAACCGTGCTCAAGGCGATCCGCGACCGCAACAATCTCGACACCTCGACCGTCGACGACATCATCTGGTCAACCTCCAGCCAGAATGGCAAGCAGGGCGGCGATATGGGCCGTATGGCCGCGCTTGCCGCTGGCTATGACATTTCGGCTTCGGGCACCACGCTCGATCGTTTCTGCGGCGGCGGCATCACCTCGGTGAACCTCGCTGCAGCTACCGTGATGTCGGGTATGGAAGATTGCGTCATTGCCGGTGGCACCGAAATGATGAGCTTTACGGCTGCTTATGGCGCCGAACTCGCCAATGCCGGGATCGCACCGCTTGGCATGGGTTCGGGCAACGCCGCGCTCGATGCCATCCACCCACAGAGCCATCAGGGCATTTGCGGCGACGCGATTGCCAGCATGGAAGGCATCACCCGCGAAGAACTCGACGCATTGGCACTGTCCAGCCAGGAAAAGGCTGCACGCGCGATCCGCGAAGGCCGCTTCGACCATTCGGTGGTCACCGTCTATAATGAAGATGGCACTGTTGCGCTCGACCGCGAAGAATTTCCGCGTCCGGAAACAACAGCTGAGGGCCTTGCTGCCTTGAAGCCAAGCTTCGCCGGAATGGCCGATTTCGATCTTGGCGGCGGCAACACTTTCCGCAAGCAGATCAACCGTCGTTACCCGGACCTGAAGATCGAGCATTTTCATCATGCCGGCAACAGCTCGGGCGTGGTCGACGGGGCCGCTGCCCTGCTGCTCACGTCAAAGGAATATGCCGACAAGAATGGCCTGAAGCCGCGCGGTCGCATCGTCGCTTATGCAAATATTGGCGATTGCCCGACGCTGATGCTCAATGCGCCCGTTCCTGCGGCAAAGAAAGTTCTCGAAAAGGCCGGCCTCAAGAAGGACGATATCGACGTCTGGGAAATCAACGAAGCCTTCGCCGTTGTTGCCGAGAAGTTCATTCGCGACCTCAATCTTGATCGCGACAAAGTGAACATCAATGGCGGCGCTTGCGCCCTCGGCCACCCGATCGGCGCGACGGGTTCGATCCTTATCGGCACCGCGCTCGACGAGCTTGAGCGTTCGGGCGGTCGCTATGGCCTGATCACCATGTGCGCCGCAGGCGGCATGGCCCCGGCGCTGATCATCGAGCGGATTTGATCCATTATCGGGCGGCCATAACTGGCCGCCCCTTTTCCCGATCGTCACTCCAATCGACGATCGGTTGATCCCCCTGCCCGGTATCGACCAAGGCGACGGCTTTATGATGGCGCGCTGATCCACGTATCGCGGATCGATTCGAAGTGATTGGGCTGCTCATTCTGCTTGAACCGTGATTGCAGGACGCTGCGGCTTGATTGCGGCTTCAACCCTTGTCGCGTGTTTCACTACGCCCGCTGGATCGCCTCGAAAGCACCCGACCGACAGGGATGAGGGCAATCCCGGTTCCGGCCCAGCAAAGCCAGTCTAACACCCCCTCTCCCAGCAAGCCGACCACTATGCCGCCGACGCCCAGCACGCCGATCAAGATGGGCCAGCCGAAAACCGATGGGCGCGATATTATGCGTTGGGCCTTCATGCCAGCACCTGCGTCGACACGCGGGCAGCGCTGTTGCGCTCCTTGCGCTTTCCAAGCCACAGCTTCAGCCCGCTCCACAGGATGATGATCGCCGCGATATCGAGCAGCGCCCAGAGAATTTTCAGCGGCAGTCCGGCATAGTCCCCGAAATGGAACGGCTGCGAGAGGCGCAGCGCGAGCATATACCAGGGCATGGTGCGCATTGCTGTCAGCTCACCCGTCTTGGTATCGATCAGCGCGGGCGTCAGCAGTTCTGCGGTGGCCGCCGTTCCGCCGCGCATCCACACCGCAAAATGATGCTCGCTGCTGAACCGCGTTCCCGGAAAGGCGACGAACTGCGGCTGCGTGCCGGGCGCGGCGGCGCGCGCGGTTTCCAGCGCCTTGTGCACCGACCCGAATTGCTCGACCGGTACGGGATCCAGATCCTTGTACGGCGCGATCAGTTCGGCGAGCTGGTTTGCCCGCCAAAAGTCGAACATCGGATCGGACAAGGTGTTGATCACCCCTGTCAGCCCGACAATGCTGACCCACGCCAAAGTCACGATACCCAGCAGATTGTGCCAGTCGAGCCAGCGCGTCTGCGCACTCCTGTCGTGCCGGACGGTGGCAAAGTCCAGTTTTCGCATGAACGGCGCATAGAGCACCACACCTGATATGGTAGCGATCAGGAACAGAAAGCCCATGAACCCGAGGAACAGCTTGCCCGGCAAGTCGGCAAACAGATCGACGTGCAGGCGCAGGATCACTTCCATGATCATGCCCACCGTTCCCACTTCGTCGGACGATCCGATGGGTTCGGCGGTGCGCAGGTCAATCGCGGTGATGGTATATTCGCCGTCCCCCGGCTGTGCCGATTTGGCGGTCGTCACATTGACGGCGGGAATATCCTCGTAAAAGCTCATGAACAGCGGGCGCTCGCCGGGATTGAGGCGCATCGCGGTGGTGACCATATCGTCATAGGACCGGAGCGGCGTATCCGTCGCCATTGCCGGCACGCGCGGTTCGCCTTCGGCGAGCGCGTCGATCTCGTCATGGAAGATGAGCGGCAATCCCGTGATGCACAGCATCAGCAGGAAAACCGTGCACACCAGGCTCGTCCATTTATGGACCACGTGCCAGGCGCGTATCGTACCGCTCTTCATGTCCTATGCCTTGTGCTGCGATCAATATTCAAAGGTCATTGAGGCACGCACCGTCAGCGGTTGTCCCTGCACCAGATAGCCATTGAATGCGCTTTGCCAATAGCGCTTGTTCGCAATATTTTCTGCGTTGAGGCGCAGCGTGATGGGGTGATCGTCGGCGACCAGAACATAGCGCACGCCCAGATCGAACCGTGTCCAGCTGCCCAGCTTCTGAAGGTTGCCGACATCGACATACTGGCTGCCCGTGCGGACAAAGCGCCCCGTGAAGGTGGCTGCGGGAAGGAAGGCGGGAACGGCTTCGACGCCCAGATTGACCTGATATTTGGGCACGCCCACCGCCCAGTTGCCATCGTTTGTGCCGTTCAGCGTTGCCTTCTGCTTGGCGTCGTTAATGGCAAGGCCGCCGATCAGGCGCAGATTCTTGGTCGGCTCGCCGTTGAAGCTCAGCTCGATCCCCCGGTTGCGCTGTTCGCCTTCGATAACGAAGGTCAACGCGTTGGGATTGGTTGCAGTCGGCGTCGGTTTGCTGAAGGCATTGGGCTGCTTTGTCTGATACATCGCCAGCGTGGCGGTGAGGCCGCGAATGGCGACTTTGGCGCCCAGTTCATATTGCTTCGAACGATAGGGGGCGAAAACTTCGCCGGGGTTGAGCGTATTGGCATTGACCGGTGCGGTCGGGCCTTGCGCCAGCCCTTCAATCCGGTTGGCATAGACCGAGAAAGTCTCGGTCGGCCGCACGACCAGCCCGACGACCGGCGTGGTCACGGTATCCTTGTAGCGGGTGGTCCGCTGCAACGTCGCCCGGTTGAAACCTTCGACGATCAGCGTCTGGCGGCGCGCACCTACCGTTGCGAGCAGCCGGTCGCCCAAGAAACCCAGCGTGTCGGAGAAGAACAGGCTGCGAAACTCGGTTTTGGCTACGCGCGGTGGGTTGGCAAGATCGCCGCCGACCAGACCGTCGGCGGGCTCCGCCACCAGCACCGGTGCATAAAGATTGGTGCAGAATGCGCTCGCGGCAGCGCCGCAGGTGCGCACGGCCGCAGGGAAGCTGCCAAAGGCAAAGCTGTTGCGGTTTTCTGCGAAATTGATCGAGCCGCCAAGGCTGAATTCGTGGCTGACGCCGCCGGTCGAAAACTCGCCGCGCACGCCCGCCTGCCCGCTTTCATTATTGTCCTCGCGCGGGACGAAGAGGCGCGCCTGCGTAGCAGCACCCGTCGCCGAACTGGTGAGGGTCAGCGTGGAATAATCGCCATCCTCGCTGCCGTCTCGCAACCCGGCGGCCATATAGGCGGTGATACCGGTTGCGACATCTACTTCGGCACGCGCGATCAGATAGAGGTCGCGCAATTCGGTGAAGGTCCAGTCCTGCGCATAATTGGCGTCGGCACGGGGAACGGCCGGGATGGCAAGGCCGGTATTGGCAAGCCGCACCTGCGGACGCGGTGAATAGGCGCGCTGGTCTTCATAGCCGAAATCGAGGAAGAAGCGCCCCGGACCCTTGCGAAAATCAAGGCTGGCACCCAGCACCTGCACCTTGCGGCGCTCGCGCTCGATCGGCGCATCACCTTCGCGGTAAACGCCGTTCACACGGATGCCAAATGCGTCATCGACGCCGAAGCGCGTTCCTGCATCGAAATTGCCGCCAAAGATGCTGTCGCCTGCATAGCTGGCCGTCGCGCGAAACAGGGTTTTCTCCGCACGCTTGGGGATGAGGTTGATGCCGCCGCCTATGCCCGAACCGCCCGGCGCCGCACCGAACAGGAAGGCGTTGGCGCCGTTCAGGACCTGGATGCTTTCGTACAGTTCCGGCGAAACGAGCTGGCGCGGGGTGACGCCGTACAGGCCGTCGATCGCAATATCATCGCCGAACAGCGGGAAGCCGCGAATGACGAACAATTCTGCCTGATTGCCAAAGCCCTGGCTGATGCGGACCGACGGTTCGTTTTCCAGAACGTCGCCAATCGTTTCTGCCTGCTGATCGAGAACCAGCTGCGCGGTGTAAGAGGTCAGGTTGAAGGGCGTTTCCAGTGCGCTTTTCCGGCCCAGCGCACCCAGATCGCCGTCGCTGACGACCTGCTTCTGTTGCTGCTGAGCGGTCACGATGATGTCGTCGGTCCGCTCCTCACCATCCTGGGCCAGCACGGGAGCAACCCAGCCTATCATCGAGGCGGATGCCAAAATGGCGGATGTGCGAGCGAAATTCATGTGGCGGACCCTTCTTGCTTTGATTCACGTTTCAGATTGCGAGCGCGGCTAGCACCATCGACTCTTTTTTGCAAATTATTCGCAATAGCCTTGACATCAATCAATAATGTGTCGAATTGGCGCGCTATTGAGAATCATTCGCATCCATTAGGGGGTATCATGTATCGGGCCAATTTGCACATCAATCAACGGAATGGCGGAGGGTGCTCGCGCTATATCAGGCCTGATGGATTATCGCATTTTGCGCGCCCGGCCTGCGCCTCGCTGGCGCTGGCCTTTGCCATGCTGTCTGCACCTGCAAGCGCGCAGGACAATGACGGCGAATATTGGCTGGCTCGCAAGAACGAGATCACCGTCACCGCAACGCGCGCGCCGATGCTGGTGTCCGAGGCCCCGGCGACGGTGACGGTCAAATCCGACGAGGATATCGCCGACGAACTGGCGACCGACATCAAGGACATGATCCGCTTCGAACCGGGCGTTTCGGTGACCCGCCAGCCCGCGCGTTTTGGCGCGGCGCTGGGCACCACCGGACGCGGGGGCAATGAAGGCTTCACTATCCGCGGCATCGGCGGCAACCGCGTGCTCATCCAGGTCGATGGCGTGCGCGTACCCGATGGCTTCAGCTTCGGCGCGCAGACCGCCGGACGTGGTGACTATGTCGATATCGGCCTCGTCAAATCGGTCGAGATCCTGCGCGGGCCCGTTTCGGCGCTTTACGGCAGCGACGGCCTGGCCGGCGCGATCAGCTTCATCACCAGCGACCCGGCAGACATTGTTCGCCCCGGCGAGTCGATCGGCGGGCTGGTGCGCGCCTCCTACAGTTCGGACGATGAAGAATTTGCCGAAACCGCGATCATCGCGGCGAAGGGCAGCGCCGTTTCGGGCATGTTCGCCTATACCCGCCGCGATTTTTCGGAGCTGGAAAACCAGGGCAGCCTTGGCACCAACAACGGCATTGGTTCCACGCGTACGCTTGCAAACCCGCAGGACGGACGCTCCAACGCCTTTCTGGCGCGGCTGGTTTTCGAACCGGGCAGCGGCCACAAGCTGCGGCTGACCGGCGAATATATCGACACAAGGCTCGATGCCGAAATCCTGTCGGGACTTGGCAATAATGGCCTTGGTGCCGTGGTCGACAGCCTGACCGCGCACGATACCGGCGAGCGCAAGCGGGTGACCGCGGACTGGAGCTGGCAGGGCGAAGGCCTGATCGAAAGCGCGCGCGTCGCCGCCTATTGGCAAGACGCGTTCGACCGCCAGTTTACCGAGGAGCTACGCACCCCTTCTGCTGATCGCACGCGCATCAACACCTTTGAAAACCGCGTCTATGGCGCATCCGCCGATCTGCGTGCAGGCTTCACAACCGGCCCCCTGCGCCATACGCTGGTGTTCGGCAGCGAAGTCAGCTTCACCCGTCAGCAGGGTCTGCGCGGCGGCACCGTGCCGCCTGCCGGGGAAACCTATCCGACGCGAGCCTTCCCGGTCACCGATTTCATGCTCGGCGGCGTCTTTGTCGGCGATGAGATCAACATCGGCGATGGTGCCGTGACGCTCTATCCCGCCTTGCGCTGGGACCGCTATGTCCTCGACCCGATCGACGATCCGCTGCTGCCGACCTTTACCGGATCGGGATCGAGCGGATCGAAACTGTCGCCGAAATTCGGTGCGGTGGTCAAGCTGTCCGAAAATATCCGCCTGTTCGGCAATTATGCCCGCGGGTTCAAGGCACCTTCGCCGACGCAGGTGAACCAGTTCTTCCAGAACCTGACCTCGCCCTTCGGCTCCTACGTCACCATCCCCGCGCCAAATCTGCGCCCGGAAACGAGCGAATCCTTCGAAGGCGGCGTGCGCCTGACATCCGATTCTGTCACCGGCAGCATCACGGCGTTCAAGGCGAATTATGACGATTTCATCAGTCAGGAGGTTATCGGCGGCACCGGATCGATCGCCAACCCGATAGTCTATCAGTTCATCAACATCAGCAAGGCCGAGGTTGACGGTATCGAAGCCAAGCTTGATGTGCATCTGCCCTCCGGCTTCAACGCCCGGGTTGCTGCGGCCTATGCCCGCGGCACCACCGCCCGTCCGGGGGCGGCTGACGCACGCCTGTCAAGCATCGATCCGTTCACGGCGGTGATGGGTGTGGGCTATCGCGAACCGCGCGACAACCGTTTCGGCGGGCAGTTCATCCTGACCTATAGCGGCCAGAAAGGCTTACGCGAATCCGCCGGAGTCTGCGGGTTCGACGCGTTCGGCAGGTCAATCCCCTGCTACCGGCCCGATGCCGCGTTCCTCCTCGATTTCACCGCGCATGTCCGCATCGGCGAAGCGATCACCCTGCGCGGCGGCGTGTTCAACATCTTCGACAGCAAATATGCGCTCTGGTCGGACGTGCGCGGGCTTACGATGACGCAGGTCACCGCGCCCACGGCTGCCAGCGCGGGCAGCTATCGCGATCCGGCATCGAGTGATGCCTATACAAGGCCCGGGCGCAATGCGAGCGTCTCACTCAGCTTCCGCTTTTGAAAACAACACAGGGAGAAGAACCATGAACCGATTGACATCCATGATTGGTGCCAGCCTGCTGGCGCTTGCCTGCGCCGCCAGCCCGGCGCTCGCGCACCCGCCGATTGCCGCCGATCAGGCCGCCGCCAGCTTTGAACAGGATCGTGCCGACATTCTCGCCATGGCAGGCGACTACAAGGTGCGTTTCGACATGCAGGAATCGACCCGCTGGGATGCGGGCTATACGCCGCTCGACAAAAAAACCTCGGGTGGCCACGAAGTCGTCCGCGTGATCGAGGATACAGGCCGCAAGATCGTGCTGCAGCACCTGCTGGTGATCGAGCATGAAGGCCAGTCGCACATCATCAAGCATTGGCGGCAGGATTGGGAATATGAGCCTGCACGCGTGCTCGTCTATGCCGACCGCCATCAGTGGAAGTTTGAGGATGTACCTGAAAAGATGCGCACCGGCCGCTGGTCGCAGACCGTGTGGCAGGTCGATGACAGCCCGCGCTATGGCGGTTGGGGTCAGTTCGAAACGCAAGGCGGCATTCGTCGCTGGCGCTCCAACTGGACATGGCGCCCGCTCGCCCGCCGCGATGCCGTGCGCAACCCGGTTTATGACCGTTATCTTTCGATCAATCGCCACCAGAGCAGCCCCGATGGCTGGATCCACTGGCAAGACAACACCAAGATGGGCCCGAAGGACAGCCAGGTTGTGCCGATCGTCCAGGAATATGTCTTGAACAGCTACACCAAGTTCAACGGCTATAATGTGAAGGCCGCCGACGATTACTGGGCCGCGACCAAGGGCTATTGGGCTGCCGTCCGCACCGCATGGGACAAGGTTGCCACCACCAAGGGCGGTATCGGGATCGAGGAAAAGGCCGATACCGGCACGATCATTTCGGGCCGCCTGCTTGAGATTGCCGACGAAATCCAGAGCGGCAAGCTCAAGGAAGCAAAGGCCATCGCCGAGGCGGTGAAGCTGATCGAGGGCAATACCAAGCCGCTTTGATCGCACTTTTCGTCGGGCGCCAAGTTCACGGCGCGCTGCAATGCAAAAAGCCCTCCCGCACTCTATAAGGAGAGCGGGAGGGCTTTTGCGTCAGGCGATCGGTCAGATCGGCCTAGAGCGGCGAGCCGCCCAGCTTGTAGGTCAGTTGCATGAACACGCTGCGCCCGATGCTGTCGTACCAGCTGGCATTGTAATAGGGATAGCCCGACCAGGTTTCATCCTTCACCGGCATCTCGTCGAGCAGGTTCCGGATGGTCAGCGAGCCGCGCAGATGATCGGTGAAGTCATATTGCAGCGTCGTGTTGAACAGATAATAGGGCTTTACCCAGGCATCTTCGTCATAATTGGGCAGCTTGCCGAGGCGGGTGCCCGATACGGTCAATTGCAGGCCGTCCATTTCCCAGCCAAGGCTCGCGCTCGATTTGTCGCGCGGCAGATAATAGCCGCTGTCGACCGCCAGCTTGTCGATCACCGGATCGCCCGGATAACGCTGGAAGCTGTGCTTCAGGACATGGCTGTGGCTGGCGGACAGCGTGAAAGTGCCGAAGCCGGTGGGCAGGCTGCCGCGGAAGGCGAAGTCGATGCCGCTCACCCGCTCGCGCGCGATGTTGATCGGGTTGACGCGGATCGAGGAAATTTCCCCGGCGAGGCCGCCGCTGGCAAAGCGGGTGACGCGCGCGATCGCATCCTGGCAGGTGGGTGAATTGACGTCGACTGCGGTGCCGTTTGCCGTCGTGCCGATGCGGCAATCGGCCTCGTCCTCGGCGATCTGGTCGATGCTGAGATCGTCGACCTGATTGTCGAGCGTGACGCGGAAATAATCGACCGACAGGCTGAAGCGCGGCGACGGCGAGAAGACGACACCTGCGGTCAGCGTCTTGCCGGTTTCGGCCTCCAGATCGCGGTTGCCGGTGCGGTTGACGACGACGCCGGCTCCCGAATAGCTGCAATCGCCGATATCCTCGTCGGGCTCTTCGGTGCGGCAGAGATAATAGTCATCGACCCCGCTCGACACATTGCCCGGGCCTGTGAAGACATAATGCAAGTCTGGCGCGCGGAAGGCGGTGCCATAGGCAGCGCGGAGCAACAGGCTTTCCATCGGCCGCACTTCGATGCCCCCATTATAGGTAAACTTGCCAACATCGCGCCCGGCAAAGCCGAACGTATCGTAACGTGCAGCGCCGTTCAGTGTCAGGAAATCGAGCACCGGCACGCGCAGTTCGCCGCCGATGGCCGCGTGGCTGCGCTTGCCTGCGCCATCGCTGTCCTTCCAGCTGAAATAATAATCGGTCAGTGCCAGCGGGTCTGGATTGAGATCATAGCCCTGCTTGCCATATTCGGCGACCGCGGCAAAACCCACCGGCCCGGCGGGCAGCTGGAACAGTTCGCCATTGGTCAGCGTTGCCTGCAGATTGCTCGTCCAGCTGACCGGGCGATAGACGGTGTCTGCCGAGATGCTGTCATATTGCGCTGGCGTCAGCGCGGTGTAGAGCTTCGCCGGATCGGCATTGAAGATCGGATAGCCGCTGTCCGGATCGACGCCGAGTTGGGGGCCGAGATAATAAGCAATCGCCCGGCTGTTGACGATTTGCGGCCAGCGCACGATCGACTTGTAGCGACTGTAGTTGAACGACAGCTCATAATCCCAGACGTCGCCCAGCGTGCCACGAATGCCCGGCGTGATACTGTAGGTCGTCTGCTTGCTGCGCTGCATTTCGAGGCCGCCGGTTTCCTCCGGCGAAAACTGGCGCGACCAGTCATCAATGGTATCGTCAAAGGCGTTGTAGAAGCTGTTGTCCGAGCTTGAGGAGGAGCTTTCGAACGCCCAGCTCGTCACGTCGTACATCAATCGGACCTTGCTGATGCCGAGCTGGAAATCAGCGAACAACTTTGCCTTGTCCGACAGCTCATAGGACATGGTGCCAAAGCTGTTGAAGCCCTTGCGACCGGAAATGATGGTGCCATAGGCGATCGAGGACTTGCTGCCGCAGTAGAAGCCGGGGCCGTAATCGTCGATCACCGGATCATAATCGCCATAGCGCGGACGCGAGGTGTAGATGGTCGATCCGCCGTTGAGATTGCCAAGGCTGGCGCAGGTTGCCGCGCCGGGATCGATATAGGTATCGTTGTCGATGCTGTAGCGCAGGAAGGTGCGCCGTGCGATCGTGCTCACCGGATTGTCGTCGGTGCTGTCCTGCACCGTGCGGTCAAAGGCCCAGAGGGGGCGCTGGTCAAGCCATTCGACACCGCCCGCGATGCTGAACCGGTCGGTTGACCAGCCGCCGGTTGCGGTGAAGCGGTGGGACATGCCGCCGCCATGTTCGGTGCGGCCATGGCGATAGTCCAGCGTCACACCGTCGAGTCGCTCCTTCATCTTGAAGTTGACGACCCCGGCGATGGCATCGGAACCGTAAATAGCCGAACCCGCGCCGCTCAATATTTCGACCTTTTCGATGAGGCTGACAGGGATGTTGGAAATATCGGTGAAGTTGCTGCGGCCGATATAGGGCAGCGGGAAATCGGCGATGCGTCGCCCGTTGATCAGCACCAGCGTATGGTTTGGGCCCAGACCGCGCAGGTCGACCTGCTGCGCGCCGGGAGTGAAATCGGCGCTGCTGCCCGATTGCGGGCTTTGCGTCTCGCCGCTGTTCTGCGTCATCGCCGCAAGCAGTTCGGGGACACTGGTATAGCCATTGGCGCGAATGGTATCGGCATCAATGGTGGTGACAGGCGACGGCCCCTGATCGCGGATCGTCGGGATGCGCGAACCGGTGACGATGATTTCCTCATCGCCTTCGCCATCGTCAACCTCTTGCGCAAGGGCAGGCATCGCCAGCGCGAATAGGCAGGTTCCGAGAATGAGCGATTGCCGGACGGATCGCATCTGGAGATTTGTCATGTTATTCCCTTTCACCCTGACAGACAGTTATCGCGACGGCGGACCATTGCCTCCGTACAGAACAAAAACCAGATTTTTTCGATAATTTCAATCATTATGCTATTTCCGGAAATCATATTGTCATTGTGGGCATTCATTATGTAACATCCGCGCAACAGACCATGGGGAAATGCGATGACGCGTAAGATGAAAAACGGGTTGATGCTTTTGCTGGCCGCGCTTTGCGGGCTGTTCCCGCTGACGATGGCGGCGGCAAAAGAAAAACCTGTCGAACATTATGTATTCGGCAAGCTGGGCAGCGACACGCCCGGCCCGGTGAGCGGCGGGCTGCTCCTGATGGGCGGCGGCGATCGCAACACCGATGCGATGAAATGGTTTTTCGGCAAGGCTGGTAACGGCCACATCGTCGTTCTCAGCGCATCCTATGGCAAGGAAATCGGCGAAGAATTCTATCACGACCTCGGCGGAATCCGCTCGGTCGAGATTTTCGTGATGCACGCCCGTTCGCAATCGACCGACCGCCGCATCCTGGAGCGGCTGCGCAAGGCCGACGGCATCTTCATCGCCGGAGGGGATCAGTCGCGTTATGTGCGTTACTGGCGCGGCACCCCGGTGGCGGAGATATTGAACGCCCATGTCGCATCCGGAAAGCCGCTGGCAGGGACCAGTGCCGGGCTCGCGATGCTCGGCGAGAAACTTTATGGCGCAATGGACGACGGCAGCCTCAAATCGCCCGAAGCGCTTGCCGATCCCATGGGTCCGGCAAATACCATCGAGGGTGATTTCCTCAATCTCACGCTGCTCAAGGGGGTGGTCACCGACACCCATTTCAAGGAACGCAACCGGCTGGGTCGTCTGCTGGCCTTCCTCGCCAAGGCACAGACCGGGCAGAGTGCCGACGCGCCTGCAATGATAGGGCTGGGCGTCGATGAAAGCGCGGCAGTTGCGGTCGAGCCCGATGGCAAGGGCAAGGTCTATGCAACGGCGGCCGATGGCTATGCCTGGGTGGTCGATGGTGCCGCATTGCGGTCTGCCGTGCCCAACCGGCCGCTTGATGCGCCGCGCGTGAAAGTGACCGGCGCGGGGACCGGCTCTGCGCTGCATCTGCCCTCGGGTCGCATCGAGGCACCGGTGTTCGAACGGCATTATGCTGCGCGCGCGGGCGAACTGGTAGAGGTGCCGCGCTGGTCGCTCGCCATCCACGGCGGGGCCGGGGTTATCGAGCGCGGCAACCTGACGCCCGGCAAAGAGGCCGCCTATCGTGCGGGCCTCGATGAGGCGCTGAAGGCTGGCGCAGCGGTTCTCGACAAGGGCGGTTCGGCTATGGATGCCGTCAGCTCTACCGTCCGGTTGCTCGAAGACAATCCGCTGTTCAACGCAGGGCGCGGCGCGGTGTTCACCGCAGAAGGCCGCAACGAGCTGGATGCCGCGATCATGGACGGAAGCACGCAAAAGGCTGGAGCTGTAGCAGGCGTCACCCGTACCCGGCACCCCATCGACCTCGCGCGGGCGGTGATGGAAAAGACGCGGCACGTCATGCTTGCCGGTGCGGGTGCGGACCGCTTTTCGCTTGAACAGGGGCTTGAACAGGTCGATCCCGCCTGGTTCCGTACCGAAGAGCGCTGGCAGGCATTGCAACGCTGGCGCGAAACGCAGGTAGCGGCGGCAGACCCAACGCATCTGTTCGGAACCGTGGGCGCAGTGGCGCTCGACACCGAAGGCAATCTCGCCGCCGCCACCTCGACCGGGGGCATGACAGGCAAGAAATGGGGCCGCATCGGCGACAGCCCGGTCATCGGCGCAGGTACTTATGCCAAGAACGGGCAGTGTGCGGTGTCGGCGACCGGATCGGGCGAATTTTTCATCCGCGAAAGCGCCGCACGGCAGGTCTGCGATCGGGTGGCCTGGAAAGGGGAAAGCCTGGCCACCGCAGCGCAGGCCACCATCATGGCCGTTGGTGCCATTGGCGGCGATGGCGGGCTGATCGCGCTGGGCCCGGATGGCAGGCCCTATTTCGCGATCAACGATCTGGGGATGTACCGGGGCAGGATCATCTCGGGCGGCAAGGCGCAGACGGCGATCTTTGCCGATGAGGTGATGGCGGAATGAACGTCCCGGGCGATGCGCGTCTCGACGAGACCGACAAGCGCCTGCTGACACTGCTGCGCGACGATGCGCGGCAGACCATCGCACAACTGGCCAAGGAACTCGGCATATCGCGCGGGCAGATTTATTCGCGGCTGGCACGGCTTGAAGAAGAACAGGTTGTCGCGGGCTACACCGTCCGGCTGGGCAATGCCTTTGCCGCCAGCCGGATGCGCGCGCATGTCATGATAAAGACCCTGCCCCGCTTTCACCGCGAGGTTGAACAGGCACTCGCCCGCCTGCGACAAGTGCAGGCGATCCACGCCATCAGCGGAGAATATGACGTGATCGCGGTTCTCGAAACCGACGGCAGCGAAAGCCTGAACGACCTGATCGACGATATCGGCTTGCTGGAAGGGATTGAGCGCACGACCACCTCGGTAATATTGGCCACCAAGCTGGAGAGATAGGTCGCCGACGTCTGGATCAAAGCGTCTTGATGATCGCCGAAAAATCGATCCCGCCCTGCCCGGCCTTGTCGAAGGCGTCGTAGAGCGCAGCGGCCTTTTCCCCCATCGGCACATCGGCATCGACCGAGGCGGCGGCTTCCATCGCCAGCTTCAGATCCTTGAGCATCAGTGCAGTGGCAAAGCCGCCCTGATAATCGTTGTCGGCGGGCGATTGCGGGCCGACGCCGGGGACGGGGCAATAGCTGGTCATCGACCAGTTCTGGCCAGAAGCCTTGGACGAAATGTCGTAAAAGGTCTGCAGGTCGAGGCCCAGTTTCTCCGCCAGTTTGAACGTCTCACAAGTCGCGATCATCGATGCGCCGAGCAGCATGTTGTTGCAGATTTTCGCCGCCTGCCCCGCCCCCGATGCGCCCGCATGGATCACCGCCTTGCCCATCGCGGCGAGGATCGGTTCTGCGCGATGAAAGGCGCTGTCGCTGCCGCCGACCATGAAGGTCAGTGTGCCACCATTGGCCGCCGCGATTCCGCCCGAAACCGGCGCATCGACCATCTCATAACCCGCTGCAGTCGCATCCGCCGTCACCCGCCGCGCGGTATCGACATCGATCGTCGAACAGTCGAGCAGGATCGCTCCCTTGGGCGCATGGCCGATCACATCGGCTTCATAAACGGTATCGACGATCTTGCCATTGGGCAGCATCGAGACGACAGCCTCAACGCCCGCCACCGCCTCACGCACGCTGGTGAAGGGTGAGCAGCCATTTTCGCGCGCGCGTTCGAGCGCGGCTTCGGCAAGGTCGAAAGCATTGACCGCATGGCCTGCCTGCACAAGGTTCGCGGCCATCCCGCCGCCCATATTCCCAAGACCGATAAAGGCTATTTTCATTGGCGTAACAAATCCCTTCCGACGATCATCCGCATCACCTGGTTGGTGCCTTCGAGGATCGAGTGGACGCGCAGGTCGCGCCAGAAACGCTCGATCGGATAGTCGCGCAAATAGCCATAGCCGCCGAACAGTTGCAGCGCCTTGTTGACCACCTCGCTGCCATTGTCGGTCGCCAGCCGCTTCGCCATTGCCGAGAAACGGCTCTTGTCGGGCGCGTTGGCGTTGACCTTGCACGCCGCCATATAGAGCAGCGCGCGCGCCGCCTCCAGATCGGTCGCCATGTCGGCGAGCATGAACTGGGTGTTCTGGAAATCTGCAATCGGCTGGCCGAATTGCTGGCGTTCCTTGGTATATTTCACCGCCTCGTCGAGGCAGCGTTGTGCGCCGCCCAATGAGCAGGCGCCGATGTTCAGCCGCCCGCCATCAAGCCCCGCCATCGCAAAGCGGAAGCCATCGCCCTCGGCGCCGACGCGGTTGGTGACAGGCACGCGGCAATCCTCGAAGATCACCTGCGCGGTCGGGCTGGCGTTCCAGCCGAGCTTTTTCTCCGGCGCGCCAAAGCTGAGGCCGGGCGCGTCCTTCTCGACGACAAGGCAGCTGATACCTTTCGCCTTTTCATCGCCGGTGCGCACCATCACGACATAGATATCGTTATAGCCCGCGCCCGAAATGAACTGCTTGGTGCCATTGAGGACATAATGATCGCCATCAAGCCGCGCACTGGTCTTGAGCGCTGCAGCGTCCGACCCCGAACCCGGCTCGGTCAGGCAATAGCTCGCGATCTTTTCCATGCTGACCAGATCGGGCAGATAGCGCGCCTTCAGCTCCGCCGAGCCGAAAGTGTCGATCATCCACGAAGCCATGTTGTGGATCGAGATATAGGCGCTGGTCGCGGGGCAACCATAGGCCATCGCCTCCATGATCAGCGCCGCCTCAAGCCGCCCCAGCCCGATCCCGCCATTCTCCTCGGAGATATAGATCGCGCCAAAGCCCAGCTCGCCAGCCGCCTTCCAGACATCGACGGGATAATGATGTTCCTCATCCCACTTCGCAGCAAAGGGCGTGATCCGGTCGGCGGTGAATTTGCGCGCCATATCCTGAATGGCGAGTTGGTCTTCGGTAAGTTCAAACTGGTTGGTCATCGTTATTCCCAGACAAAAATCGTGCGCAGCTTACAGCCTTCTGGATCGGGCTTGGCTTCATCAAACAGATCAACTCGCTCAATGGCCATGATTTGAGCCTTAGTAAACTGTGACGACGAACGAAAATAGGCAGCGCCATTGGCCTTGTTCCAAATTGCTATCACGTACTTCCCGTCTTCTTTGCGCGGCTGGAAAATGGCATGACCTTTATCGGTAAGCTTGTGTCGCATTTTCCCTTTCGGCTTGCCTGCCCAGCCGATTCCCCAAACATTGAGTGTACCAAAGCTCCCGTGCCAATCGAATGTACCACCGTGGATGCCGCCCTCCAGCGTGACGATGCGCTCCCCTTCGATTAAGTCGATTATAGGCGAATAACCGCAGAACCGACCCGGGCCGGCCAACTCGCTTCCGCTGACTTGGCTTGAGGCGGCAAATAACACCGCCAATGTCGTAGCGTAGGCGAGCCGCCGCACCATCAATCACCCCATGGTCGGAATGATGAAGGCATTCGAACCATCGCCGCCGCCATCGGGCCAGCGTGCGGTGACTTTCTTCACCTTGGTCCAGAATTTGATGCCTTCGATGCCATATTGGTCTGTGTCGCCAAAGCCCGAGCGCTTCCAGCCGCCAAAGCTGTGATAGGCGACCGGCACCGGGATCGGCACGTTGATGCCGACCATGCCGACATTCACCCGGCTGGCAAATTCGCGCGCGGCATGGCCATTGCGCGTGAAGATGGCGACACCATTGCCATATTGGTGCTTGCTGGGAAGAGTGATGGCTTCCTCAAAATCCTTCGCGCGCACCATCTGCAGCACGGGGCCGAAAATCTCTTCCTTATAGCTTTCCATGTCGGTCGTCACATGATCGAACAGCGTCGGGCCGATGAAATAGCCTTCCTCATGCCCTTGCAGCGTGAAGCCGCGCCCGTCGATAACAAGTTCGGCGCCCTCATCGGCGCATTTCTGGATCCAGCCCTCGACCTTCGCCTTGTGCTGCGCGGTGACAACCGGGCCGTAATGCGCCTCTGCATCGGTCGAGATGCCGACCTTGAGCGCATGAATCGCCGGGATCAGCTTTGCCTTGAGTGCCTCGGCGGTGTCATCGCCCACCGGCACCACCACCGGCAACGCCATGCAGCGTTCGCCTGCCGAACCAAAGGCCGCACCGGTCAGGTCATTCACCACCTGATCGAGATCGGCGTCGGGCATCACGATGCCGTGGTTCTTCGCCCCGCCCATTGCCTGCACCCGTTTCCCGTTGGCGACGCCACGGTTATAGACATAGTGCGCGATATCGCTGCTGCCGACAAAGCTGACCGCACTGATCGCCGGATGGTCGAGGATCGCATCGACCATTTGCTTGTCGCCATGCACCACCTGGAAGATGCCTTCGGGTATCCCCGCTTCAAGGAACAGTTCGGCAAGCCGATTGGGCACGCTGGGATCGCGTTCCGAAGGTTTCAGGATGAAGGCGTTGCCCACGCTGGTGCAAACAGCCCCCATCCACAAGGGGATCATCGCCGGGAAGTTGAACGGCGTGATGCCCGCGCCGATGCCCAGCGGCTGGCGCATAGAATAGACATCGATGCCCGGGCCGGCGCCCTGCGTATATTCGCCCTTCAGCACATGCGGCAGGCCGCAGCAGAATTCGACAACCTCCAGCCCGCGCTGGATATCGCCCTTGCTGTCCGCAATCACCTTGCCATGCTCGGCGGAGAGCATATGCGCCAGTTCGTCCATATGGCGTTCGACGAGCGCCTTGAAATCGAACATCACGCGCGCGCGGCGCTGCGGGTTCATCGCCGCCCATGCCGGTTGCGCCGCCTGCGCTGCCGCCACCGCCCGGTCGAGCACCGCTGCGTCGCCGAGCGCCACGCGCCCCTGCACGCCGCCATTATTGGGGTCCATGATATCGCTAAACCGCGAAGCCGCAGGCGCACCGCCCACAAGGAAATGATCTATCTGACGCATATCGTCTCTCTTCTCATATGACTCAATGCAGCCGCCTTAGTGCAATTGCTGTCGCGGCCAAAGGGTAAGTGTCGATTATGCTTCGAGCAGGTCCTTCAATGGGACCGAGGCATCGGCCAGCCGGTCAGCCGCCAGGACTGCCCCTGCCTCGACCAGCTTGCGCCCCTGCACATAATCCTTGACCATGTTGACGCAATCGAGCGCGATGACCTTGCCATCCTTCAAATAAATCACCGAGAAGCTGCGCGCAGCCGGATCGCCGCGCAGCACCGCCGTATCATGCCCCATCGAAAGGCCCACGGTCTGCAATTTCAGGTCATACTGGTTCGACCAGAACCACGGCGTTGCCTTGTAAGGCTGCGGGTCAGCGCCGCAGATAGTCTTTGCCGCAACCGTTGCCTGATCGTTGGCGTTCTGCACCGATTCCAGCCTGATCGTGGCACCGCTCGCAAAGCCGTTCGCATGGGCCGCGCAATCGCCGATGGCGTAAATGTCCGGCAGGCTGGTGCGGCAATGGTCATCCACCTCGACGCCATTGCTGCCCTTCGCTCCGGCGGCCAAAAGCGGCTCGACCGAGGGGATGATGCCGATACCGACGATCACCATTTGGGCCGGAATGAAACTGCCATCGCCGAGGCGCACGCCGGAAACCTTGCCATCCGCACCCTCCAGCGCTTCAACGGCAACACCGGTGCACAGGTCGACCCCATGCGCCCGATGCTCAGCCTCGTAGAATGCAGACAGTTCCGGCCCGGCAACTCGGGCCAGCACGCGCGGCAAGGCTTCGAGAAGCACGACTTTCTTGCTGAGCTTGGTCAGTACCGCTGCCGCCTCAAGCCCGATATAACCGCCGCCAATCACAACAACCTGATCGGTTGCGTCCAATTCGGCCATGATCGCATCGGCATCGGCGCGGTTGCGCACACAATGCACACCGCCAAGATCGCCGCCGGGAAGTGGCAGCCTGCGCGGATCGCCACCCGCCGCCCAGATCAGCGAGTCATAGGCACGTATCGAACCGTCATCCAGCGTGACCGTCTTGGCAAACGGATCTACCGCCTCCACTGAACGGCCCAGCAGCAGGTCGACCTGCTTTTCTTCCCAGAAGGCACGCGGGCGGATGTAGATGCGCTCAAATTCCTTGTCGCCCGCCATATATTCCTTGGAGAGCGGCGGACGTTCATAAGGCGGCTCATTTTCGCGCCCGATGATCGTCACTGGCCCGGCATAGCCATTTTGCCGCAGCGCGATCGCCGCCTGCGCCCCGCCATGGCCGCCGCCTACTATGATTATGCCTGCATCCTGACCTGTCATTTGATCCTCGTTCAATGGATTTATTGCGGCTTCTTGCGCTGCAAGCCCGAACGTTTGCAGGTCGCAACCACCTCACCGCGCTGGTTGAATGCTTCGTGCAAAAAAGTGACGATACCGGCATCGGGCCGGGAGCGCGATTCACGCAGTTCGATCACGGTCGTTTTGATATTGAGCGTGTCGCCAATGAAAACCGGCTTGGGAAAGCGCACCTCGTCCCAGCCCAGGTTGGCGACGGCAGTACCCAGCGTCGTATCGCCGACCGAAATCCCGACCATCAGCCCCAGCGTGAAGCAGCTGTTGACGATGCGCTGCCCATATTCGGTGCCCTTCATATATTCCTCGTCGAGGTGAAGCTGCGCCGGATTGTGTGTCATCGCACTGAACAGCAGATTGTCGGCCTCGGTCACCGTCCGCCTGATCGGGTGATCGAATGTCTGACCGACGCTCAATTCATCGAACCAAAGTCCTGCCATCGGTGCTCCCTTCTCGCTGCGCCGAAACCACAATCCGGCGCATTATGCCAGCGTTAAAAACGGATTGCCCTACGCATCGACCTGCGCCAGCAATTGTTGCGCGCGCGACAGATATGGGCGGTCGAGCATGCCGCCTTTCCAGCCGATGGTTCCCACACCCGGATTGGCCGCGAACAGCGCCACTATTTCGCGCGCCTCGGCGATTTCCTCTGCGCTTGGCGTGAAGGCTGCGTTGATGACATCAACCTGCGCGGGATGGATCGCGAGCATGCCGCGATAGCCATCGCGCCGCACTTTTTCGGCACGCAGGCGCAATGCCTCCAGATCCTTGAAATCGGCGCAGATCGTCTCGATTGCCGGAACCCCTGCGGTCGCCGCGCCCAGCAAAGTCAGGCTGCGCGCCAGTTCATAGGTGAAGGAATAGCTGCCATCGGCATGGCGATTTGAATTGGCACCAACCGAATCCGCCAGATCCTCCGCCCCCCAGGTGAGCGCAGCGAGGCGCGGCGCGCCCTTATAGTCACCAGTATGGAACATTGCTTCGGCAGTTTCGGTCGCCAGCACGATAACCGGGGTCGAACCGCGCGCGAGACCCTGCGCCGCCTCGAACGCGGTCAGATAATGGTCGAGCCGTTCGACATCCTGCCGCCCGTAAACCTTAGGGAGCATGATGCCACCCGGTTGGGCAGGCATGATGGCGACCAGATCGTCGAGCGTGTGCGGGCCATCGAGCGGGTTCACCCGCACCCATATTCTTTGCCGCGATGCCGCATTCGCTACAAGGAAATCATGCACCAGCTTCCGTGCAAGTGGCTTATTCTCGCTGGCAACCGCATCCTCCAGATCGAGCAGGACGATATCCGCCGAACCGGCCAGTGCCTTGGCCATCTTGCGCTCGCTGTCTCCGGGCGCGAACAGCCAGGACCGCATTTTCAAATTTACCATTATCTGCATCCCCTGCCGGTGTCGAACTTCTATCCGGCCCTAACATTGCGCATTGCGGCATATCAAGTTTTGCGAAAAACGCATCCGGCAGCAGCCTGTTGCTGGATAAGGCAAACCCCAGCTACCAAATCGACAATCGATTCTTCCTAGAGCGTCAGGAAAATCCGTGTAGTGCAACGCACGATAATATCCGGGAACCCGTCTTTTCCATGACACGCACGTTAACACATCTTGAGCGGCTCGAAGCCGAGAGCATCCACATCATGCGCGAAGTCGTCGCCGAGGCGGAAAAGCCGGTGATGCTCTACTCGGTCGGCAAGGACAGCGCGGTGATGCTGCATCTGGCGCGCAAGGCCTTCTATCCCTCACCCCCGCCCTTCCCTCTGCTGCATGTCGACACCACCTGGAAATTCCAGGAAATGTACAAGCTGCGCGACCGGATGGCGCAGGAAAGCGGGATGGAGTTGCTGGTGTATCAGAACCCCGAAGCCAAGGAACGCGGCATCAACCCGTTCGACCATGGCCCGCTGCACACCGACATGTGGAAGACCGAGGGGCTGAAGCAGGCGCTCGACCATTATGGCTTCGACGCGGCCTTTGGCGGTGCGCGGCGCGATGAGGAAAAGAGCCGCGCCAAGGAACGCATCTTCTCCTTCCGCACCGCTTCGCATGGCTGGGATCCCAAGAACCAGCGGCCCGAATTGTGGAACCTCTACAACGCCCGCAAGGCGAAAGGCGAAAGCATCCGCATCTTCCCGATCTCGAACTGGACCGAGCTCGACATCTGGCAATATATCCATTTGAACGACATCCCCATCGTGCCCCTTTATTTCAGCGCCAAGCGCCCGACCGTCGAGCGCGACGGGCTACTACTGATGGTCGATGATGATCGCTTCCCCTTGCACGAAGGCGAAGTGCCGGTCGAACGCTCGATCCGCTTCCGCACGCTCGGCTGCTATCCGCTGACCGGTGCGGTCGAAAGCGAAGCGAGCACGCTGCCGGAGGTTATTCAGGAAATGCTGCTGACCACCACCAGCGAACGGCAGGGCCGCGTGATCGACAAGGATGGCGGCGATGCGTCGATGGAGAAGAAGAAGCAGGAGGGGTATTTCTAATGACAGACCCCATCTACAAAACCGACGCGCTGATCGCCGAGGATATCGACGCCTATCTGGAACAGCACCAACATAAGAGCCTGCTGCGTTTCATCACCTGCGGCAGCGTCGATGACGGCAAGTCGACGCTGATCGGGCGGCTGCTTTACGACAGCAAGATGATCTTCGAAGACCAGCTCGAAGCGCTGCAGTCGGATAGCAGGCGCGTGGGCACGCAGGGGCAGGAAATCGACTTTGCGCTGTTGGTTGACGGCCTTGCCGCCGAACGCGAACAGGGCATTACGATCGACGTTGCCTATCGCTTCTTCGCCACCGAAAAGCGCAAGTTCATCGTCGCCGACTGCCCAGGCCACGAACAATATACCCGCAACATGTTCACTGGTGCCTCGACCGCCGACCTTGCCGTGATCCTGATCGACGCGCGCAAGGGCGTGCTGGTGCAGACACGGCGCCACAGCTATTTGTGCAACCTGATCGGCATCAAGAATATCGTTCTCGCCGTCAACAAGATGGACCTGATCGATTATGATCAGGCCCGATATGATGCCATAGTGGCGGACTATGCCGCCTTTGCGGCGGAAATAGGCATCAAAAGCTTCACGCCGATGCCCATTTCAGGTTTCAAGGGTGACAATATCACCGCGATCAGCGCAAACACCGCCTGGTACACCGGCAAGCCGTTGATCGAGCATCTGGAAACGGTCGAAATCGATAACGCCAACGAGCAGTTGAAACCGTTTCGCCTGCCCGTTCAATGGGTCAACCGCCCCAATCTCGATTTCCGGGGCTTTTCGGGCCTGATTTCGGGCGGATCGGTCAAACCCGGCGATGCCGTCCGCGTCCTACCCGGCGGCAAAACCTCGACGATTACCAGGATCGTCACGCTTGAAGGCGAACTGGAGGAAGCCGTCGCCGGCCAATCGGTGACGGTCTGTTTTGCCGACGAAGTCGATTGTTCGCGCGGCAACGTGATTGCCGCAGCGGACAACCCGCCAGAAGTTTCCGACCAGTTCGAGGCAACCATTGTCTGGATGGATGATGACGCTCTGCATGTCGGTCGGACTTACTGGCTGAAGCTCGGCACACAGATGGTATCAGTCACAGTCCAGCAGCCTAAATATGCCATCAATGTCAACACGATGGATCATCTTGCTGCCAAGACACTTGAACTGAACGCAATCGGCGTTGCCGAACTTGCGACCGACAAGCCTATCGTGTTTGAGGCCTATGCAGACAGCCGGACGCTGGGCGGATTCATCCTGATCGACAAGATCAGCAACCGCACGGTTGGCGCTGGCATGCTGCACTTCTCGCTGCGGCGCGCCCAGAATGTCCATTGGCAGCCGACCGACATCGGGCGCGAAGAACATGCCGCGCTTAAAAACCAGAAACCGCGCGTGCTTTGGTTCACCGGACTTTCCGGCTCGGGCAAGTCGACCATCGCCAACGAGGTGGAAAAGCAGCTTCACCTCATGAACCGGCATACCTTCCTGCTTGATGGTGATAACGTCCGCCACGGCCTCAACCGCGATCTTGGCTTTACCGAGGCCGACCGTATCGAGAATATCCGCCGTGTGGGCGAGGTGGCAAAGCTGATGGCGGACGCCGGCCTCATCGTGCTCACCGCCTTCATCTCCCCCTTCCGCGCCGAACGCGAAATGGTGCGGCAGATGCTGCCCGAGGGCGAATTTATAGAGATTTTCGTCGATACCCCGCTCGAAGTCGCCGAAGCGCGCGACGTGAAAGGGCTCTACAAAAAGGCGCGCTCTGGCCAACTCAGAAACTTCACGGGCATCGACAGCCCCTATGAAGCGCCGGAAAATCCCGAGATTCGCGTGAACACGGTCGAAATGACACCTGCCGAGGCAGCCGAGCATATCATCCGCAGACTGCTGCCGTTAAAGTGAGCCCGATGACCGACGCCGAACTTGCTGCCCATCTTGCCCATGTCGCCGGGCGCCTGCTTATCGAGGTCCGCGATTGCGGGCTGATCAGCGGCAAGGCGCTGGGCGACGCGGGAGACAAAACCGCGAACCAGTTTCTCGTTCACGCCCTGCGCCAGCAGCGGCCCGAGGACGGCCTGCTTTCCGAAGAAGAAAAGGACAGCCCCGACCGGCTCGACAAATCGCGCGTCTGGATCGTCGATCCCGTCGACGGGACGCGTGAATATGGCGAGGCGCGGACTGACTGGGCGGTGCATGTCGCGCTGGCGATCGACGGAAAGCCCGTCATCGGCGCGGTGGGCCTGCCCGGGCTCGGTCTGGTGCTGCGCAGCGACCTGCCCGCTCCGCTCCGCCCTGCACCGGCAAGGCCGCGCATGGTCGTCAGCCGCACCCGCTCTGCCAGCGAAGCAGTTGCCGTAGCCGAACAGATAGGTGCGGAACTGGTCCCCATGGGCAGTGCGGGAGCCAAGGCAATGGCGGTGGTGCGCGGTGAGGCCGAAATCTATTTGCACACCGGTGGGCAATATGAATGGGATAGCTGCGCCCCCGCGGCGGTTGCGGCGGCGCACGGACTCCACATCAGTCGGGTCGACGGAAGCCCATTGGTTTATAACCAACAGGATGTGTATATGCCGGACCTGCTTATCTGTCGCCCCGAATGGGCTAGCCAGGTGCTTCAAATTGTAAGCGCTTTGGACTAACAGGAACAAATGCCCACTTCGAAAACGCCTTCAGCCATCGACTTGCAAACGCAATTCCGCGCAGCCATGCGCCGCCTTGCCGCTTCGGTGGCCATCGTCGTCGCCAATGGGGATGATGGCCCGGTGGGCATGGCCGCAACGTCGATTACTTCGCTGACGGTCGATCCTCCCGCGATCCTCGTTTGCGTCAACCGGGCAACGCACCTGCATGCGCTGCTGGTTCCATCCGCACCGCTTTCAATCAACCTGCTGTCACGAAGCCAACAGGCCGTGTCCGCTGCATTTGGCGGCGGCGTTCCGGGCAAAGAGCGTTTTCAGGTCGGGAATTGGGTCGACGGCGAAAACGGCTTGCCCGTACTCGAAGGCGCGCAGGGAAACCTGCAATGCGTAATCGACACCATGCTTGCCTATGGCACGCACAGCATCGCAATCGCCCGCGTACTCGATGCGACAATCAGCGGGCCCGTCGACCCGCTAATCTATCAGGATGGATGCTACCTCTGACGGAATCCGCCGTGAAGCTGCAATTTGTCAAAACCAGAAGCGCACCCCGGCAACCGCACTGATACCCGAAACATCCTCGCCAGCCAGGCGGGCAAAGCGTGCCGTATCGCCCGCCTTGCGATGCCATTCCACCCCGACATAGGGCGCGAATTCGGGTTTGATCTCATATCGCAGACGCATCCCGAGTTCGAAATCAGAAAGGCCCGAGCCGGTCTGCAATACACCCACATCCTGCAAGGCAAAATTTGCCTCGACAGCCGGTTGCAGAATCAACCGCTGGGTTAACCGCTGATCGATGCTGGCTTCCGCGCGTAAATGGATATCACCCTTGTTGGAAAGGAACGCCATGCCTTCGACATGGAACCAATAGGGCGCGACGCCTTCAATACCCAGTACGGCGTAGGTGCGCGAAGGATCGGGGCGGATGTCGTGCCGTACACCGGCCTGCAAATTCCACCACGGATCGAGCGCACGACTGTACAGCGCCTGGACTTCTGCTTGCTCAAGCCCCTCGCCCATTATGCCCTCGCCTTCGGTTTTCAGCTTCAGACGGTTGATATCGCCGCCGAACCAGGCCTCGGCGGCCCAGCGATATCCGTCGGCGCCATCACGCATCTGCACTTCAGCCCGGTCGATCAGTAGCATGCCGTACGACATTCCACCTGTTTCGAGGAGCAAGGCCTGTCGCGCCTTTTCCATTTCGGCAGGATCGTGAATGGCATCGGCTGCGTGGTCGCTGGGAACCGCAGGCCCGGAAGCGTTGGCATTTGGGTCGACAGGCGCAGCCGACTCCTGATGGTCTGGATGGCCGCCATGACCCCCATGATCCTGTGCGAATGCCGGGGAGGTCATCCCGAGCAAAAGTGTGAGCAACATGCGCATCAATGGTGCCCTCCATGCTCATCGCTGGATTCTGGCTCTGCCTGATGATCGCCATGCCCTTCCCCACCATCTTCATGGCGGACGGTAACGACGCGGAACATCCCCGAATGCATGTGCATCAACATGTGGCAGTGAAACGCCCAGTCACCCAATGCGTCTGCCGTCAGGTCGAAACTCACCTTGCCTCCCGGCAATACGTTGACCGTGTGCTTCATCGGATGATGCCCCGCCGCACCTGTGACGACTTCAAAGAAATGGCCGTGCAAATGGATCGGATGCGGCATCATCGTATCGTTGATCAGGTTCACCCGGACCCGTTCATTGCGGCGGAAGGCCAAGGGCTCCGGATTCTCGGACATTTTCACCCCGTCGAACGACCACATATAGCGTTCCATATTGGCGGTCAGATGTATGTCCAATCGTCTGGAAGGCGCGCGGCGATCAGGATTCGGCGCGAGCGATTTCAGGTCGCGATAGGTAAGCACGCGATGCGGCACATCCTCCAGCCCGGTGGGCCGGTCACCTGTGCGATCGACCGGTGACTGCGATATGCTGGCGACACCGGGACCATAGGCGATATCCGGCACGACAGATTTGTCGCGCATCTTCATCGAACCGTGATCCATATTGCCATGCCCCATCGCGGCATGGTCCACCATGCCCATGTCTTTCATCGTCAGCAGCGGCCGGTCGCGCAGCGCCGGAATGGACCCGACAGCCCCCATTTGCGGGGCCAAGGTTGCCCGCACCAGCCCGGATCTGTCGAGCGCCTCCGCCACCAGCGCAAAGGCGCGCGCCTCGTTTGGACTGACGATGACATCGTAGGTTTCGGCAACGGCGATCTGGAACTCGTCGGTTTCGACGGGTTGCACTGCAAGGCCATCGGCCTGCACCACAGTCATCGGCAGGCCGGGTATCCGCACGTTGAAGTTGGTCATCGCCGAAGCATTGATGATGCGCAGACGCACGCGCTCTCCCGGCGCAAACAGTCCGGTCCAGTTTCCGGCGCTGTCATGGCCGTTGACCAGATAGGCATAGCTGCTGCCCGTTACATCCGAGATATCGGTCGGATCCATGCGCATCTGCGCCCACATCCGCCGTTCGGCTGCACCCTGATCGGTGCCTTGTATCAGACCGGACAGTGTTTGCTTCTGCCGGTTGAAATAGCCCGGTTGCTGCTTCAGCTTTTTGAGGATGACATGCGGGTGGAGGAAGCTCCAGTCTGACAGAACGAGGATATGTTCCCGGTCATATGGGGCCGGTTCCACCCCGGCAGGATCGATCACAATCGCGCCATACAGCCCCATCGCCTCCTGCATGTTCGAATGGCTGTGATACCAGTAGGTGCCAGATTGGCGGACAGGAAATTCGTAAACGAATGTCTCGCCCGGCTTTATCCCGGGAAAGCTGATCCCCGGAACGCCATCCATCTGGAAGGGCAGCAATAGCCCGTGCCAGTGGATCGAACTGTCTTCGTCCAGCGTGTTCGTCACCGCGAGACGGACATTCTGTCCTTCGCGAAGCCGGATCAGCGGGGCGGGCAGCGTACCGTTCACGGTCACTGCATGGCCACTGCGCTTGCCGAGTTTGAACGGGCTATGCCCAATGCTCAATTTGATTTCTTCCCCGCTCAAAATACCGGGGCCAGTGTGATGATGGCCGTGCGATCCATTCTGCGCCCACAATGGTGCGGGGAGAATGGTGGCGCCGCCCAGCGCGGCCATACGCGCCATCAGGCCGCGCCGCGTCAAAACGTCAGGCATGAAATTATCCTTGAAACAGGAAGAGCAAGGCGGGAACCGGTGCCCCCGCCCTGCCCGATATCAATGGTTGCTATGGCCTTCGTGGCCCTGCTTGTGCTGCTCGCCCTGCGGGGCCTTGGCATCGGCCTTGTCGCCGCAGCAACAGCACTTCTTGCCTTCCGCCTCCATTTTGGCGCAGCATTCGCTCTTGGCCTTTTCAGGGGCAGAGGGTGCCGTCGGCTCCGCCGCAACGGCAGGGGCAACGAAGGCCAGCGCCATCGCGCCAGCAACTATGGTCTTCAACATGATTAATCTCCGAAAGAATGAAACTGAAATCTGGGTTTCAGATCATTTTCGGAGGCGGCGTTGCAGGCCGGATCGAGTCCCCAGCCAGATTGTCAAGCGGCCGGGCAGCAGGCACGGCAGCGCGCATTTCGACAGGAATCAGTACGGGCGTTGCCGACTGTGCGACCGCAAGGTGGCACATCTTCGCGCAGCTATCGGCATCGGGCGATGGAGCGTCGTGCTTTGCACCCATATCCTGGCCCGAATCGGCGTTCATTGCCATTTCGTCGCAATGGCCGGCAGCAGCTACACCCGGTTCTGCATGTGCCGGTTCGCAACCAGCGACGCCCTGCAAAGCAAGGACAATGCCCAGCAAAAGCGTGAGGACTACATTACGAACCATGCCTTGTTGTAGCAGCTCTGTCCGCAGCCGCAAGCGCCGGGCCCGTCGCCGGGCGACAAAACAACAGAAACGCTCAGCGCAGAAATGCAGTGATCAAAGCCAGTTTGCGATCATCAGCAGTTCGAGCTGGGCACCATTGCCCGACAGATTGTCACAACTGAGCAGCGTCAGACCGGGAAGACCAGCACAAAGACGACCCGCAATTGCGCGTGTGTCCGGATCGGCCGGAAATAATCGGTCGGAGTGAAGGGAAAGCGGCATGGGCATTTACAGTCCCTGCGTCCTCGCCCATGCGAGAAAGAGTTCGGGCCACGCCTCAACCGGCTTCCCCACCGCCTTGCGCAGGCCAAATCCGTGGCCGCCATGGGTGAAAAGGTGGGTCTCCACTGCGATACCCTTCGCGCGCAGGGCGGCGCGCAACAGCAGCGCATTTTCGACCGGCACGACATCGTCGTCTTCGGCGTGCAAAATGAAATGGGGCGGGGCATTTGCAGGAATGTTGAGATGCGGGCTGTGCGCCTGTTCAAGCGCCTCAGATGCGTTTGCACCAATCAGCTTTTCCCTGCTGCCTGCATGGGCAACGGGGGCCTTCATCGAAATCACCGGATAGATGGGGGCTGCGACAAAGGGCCGTGCCGACAGTTCGTCGGCTTTGTCCGCTGGCGCATAAATGCTTTGCGCAAAGCGCGCAGCGAGATCGGCACAGGCATGGCCGCCCGCGGAAAAGCCCATCGCGGCTACGCGTTCCGGATCGATACCGAACGTCCCTGCCCGATGTCGGATCAGACGCATGGCCCGCTGCGTATCCTGCAACACTACATCGGGGCCTGCTGCCCAGCCCTCACCGGGCAACCGGTAAAACAGCACGAACACGGTGTAGCCCCGCGCCGATAGCCATCGGCCCAATTCATAACCTTCCTTGTCAACGACAACCCAGCGATAGCCGCCACCGGGCGCAATCATAACCGCTGCTCCATTAGCGCGGGCCGGACGAAACACCGCCATGCGCGGGCGGCTGATGCCATAGACGGCGCGGTCGGTAAGCTGCGCATCGGTCGAACGCTCGTTCACCGTTTCGACCGGCAAAATACCGGGAGCGCCGGGCGCGCCCTTTGGCCAGAGGTCGATTGTCTCGGTCGGCTGGGGGAGCCCTGCAGGTAAAGCGCCGCCAGTTACCGGTGGCATGGTCTGGCCCAGTGCGGCACTGGCCATGCCGCCTGTCGTCAGGCCCAACATTGTGCGGCGGTCCATCAGTTTTTCATTCCGGCCAGATCCGGCCAGCCACCAACTTCGGCCTGGCTGTCAATAATGCGACCGCTTCGTGCACGGACATCTGCAACGATGCGTTCGTCGACGCTGTCTCGCGGACGTGACGCCCCGGCTTTGTCAAGTACGCGCGCATAGGCCGAGGGTGCGGGATCGACCCTTACAGGTGCCACATCCAGCGGGGCCTTCAAACGCACGGGCGCCCCTTGTACAAAAGACCATGGGTCCGCAGGAATGACACCATTGAGGCTGTTTCCCGAAAACCAGCTATGGGCGTAGGGATTCTCTTCGCGAAAAATCACTCCCCCCTTGCTATCGGGGCCGGAAATATAGGCATTGTCTATGAAGCTATAGGCAGCATGGCTGTTTTTGTCAGCATTATAGCCCGATGCCGAGCCACCCCAATTGTAGAACACATTAGATCGAAATTCGATCAACGGCCCTTCCGGGTCTTCGGCGATCGACGCATAATTGCCCGGTCGCGGCATTCGCTGGACATGATGTGCCCACAAATTGTGGTGAAAACTGAAACGCGCACCTCGGCCACCGCGAACCAGGCTGCCATAGCCATGATCGCCCTTTGCATGGCCGCCCTTGCGGAGCGATTCAGCGATTATCGACCATTGCACAGTCAAATCGTAGATACCGCGCGTGTCGCTGTAACGGGCCGACGCGGACAAGGTTTCATCGATAGACCAGCTTGCCGAAACATGGTCGAGAATGATGCGTCGTCCGCCAGCGATGGATATCGCGTCGCCTTCGACCTTTGAATGGTCGCCCAATCGTGAACGGAAGTAACGGATGATGACATCGTCAGCGTTAATCACGAGCGGATAGTCAGCGATGGCTATGCCGCCAGCAGGGGCGCCTTCGCCTGTCAGGGTGATGCGCGGCTCGCGGATCACAAGGGCTGATTTCAGGCGAATTGTTCCCGATACCGAAAACCTGATTGTGCGTGGCCCTTTGGAGTTTATGGCTGCACGCAAACTGCCTGGGCCGTCATCATCCAGATTGGTGACATAGATCGTCTGTCCGCCGCGCCCGCCCGCGGCAAAGCGGCCTGCCCCTTCTGCACCGTCAAAGGCCGGTTGGGGAGCTGGCGTGGCAGCTGTGAGACAGCAGAAAAATAGGGCGCAGACTATTGCCTGCACCCTCTTTCCCCCAAATGGCACCGGCCAATCAGAATTTGAAACGAACACCAACCAGATATTCCCGTCCTGTGTGGTTATATACGACCACACTGTTGCGCGCGCGGCTGATGAACTGATCGTTGAATTCATCAGTCAGGTTGACGCCTTCGAGTGTAATTTCGATCTGATCAGTTATCTTGTAGGCGATCTGGGCATCGACATTCAACGTGCTGTTCTTGCCCTCGACATCATTGTTGTTCTGCCCGGGAACGCGTTGCAGGAAGCCCGAACGATAGGCAACCGATGCCATGATCCTCAAGGCATCGCAGCGCAGTGGTGCCAAACAACTCGGGCTTCACCTGCTCAAGACTGAAGAAAACGAACATGTCGAGATTCATGAAGTCTCGGGCTTCGTGTCCGAGTCCGTCATGGGCGCGATGAATGAGGCTTACGCCGCATCGCGCGGCACGAAGTGCAAACAATATCTGTTTTCCGTTTCGCTCAGTCCGCCCGCGCATGAATCTGTGCGCGTCGAGACATTCGAAAAAGCTCTTGGCGATATCGAAGAGCGGTTGGGTCTCACCGGTCAACCGCGCATCGTCGTCTTCCATGAAAAGGAAGGCCGTCGCCACTGTCACGCCGTTTGGTCACGCATCGATGCCGAAACCATGACCGCGAAGGAACTCCCCTTCTTCAAAAACAAACTGAACGAGATTGCCAAGCAGCTCTATCTTGAAAACGGTTGGTCGATGCCGAAGGGCTTCGCCAATCCCAAGCTGCGCGATGCGCGCAATTTCACATTGGATGAATGGCAGCAGGCCAAACGCGCGGGTGTCGATCCGCGCGAACTCAAATCCGCCGTGCAAGAATGCTGGAAGCAATCGGACGGCGCGGCTGCATTTGCATCTGCGCTCGAAGAGCGCGGCCTCTTTCTCGCGCGCGGTGATCGTCGCGGTTTTGTCGCCGTCACCATCGACGGCGATGTGTTCGCGCTCGCGCGAATGATCGATGCAAAATCGAAAGACATTGCATCGCGCCTCGGTGATCCCGCCAAGCTGCGCAGTGTCGATGAGACAAAGCAATTCATCGGAGAGCAAATCACACCGCGCCTCTCCCGCTACATTGCGGAAGCCAAACGCATCGCTCACCACAATATGCAACCACTGATAGCCAAGCGCGAAGCGCTCAAGGTTCAGCATCAAGCTGAACGCCAAGCCTTCGATAAATCCATCACTGCACGTTGGGACGAAGAGCAACGCATTCGTTCATCCCGTCTGCGCAAAGGCATTGCCGGTGCGTGGGATTTTCTGACGGGAAAATATTTCAAAACCCGCAAGCAGAACGAGATGGAATCCAAATTTGCGCGCGAGCGCGATAGCCATGAACGACACGCTCTGATCCATGCGCAGCACAAGGATCGCCAAGCCCTTCAAGAGTTGATCAAAGAGAACCGCCGCAAGGAAGCTGAACGTATCCTCGGTCTGTATCGGGACGCCGCCAAGTTCCGGCAGATGCGCGAGGGCGAAGCCGAGCGCGACCGCAATGGTCGCACTCGTGATGCGCGTTCACTTTCGCCAAAGCCACGTGATCGCGGTTTGGATTTGGGATGATCCTTCACGGGCCGTTGCCGTTCGCCTTCCTCCACTTCTACACCGCCACATGATCCGCTGATTGATCGAACCTATCCGCATTCGTTTGAACATGATGCAAGGCGGTATGGTCATACCTAGCCTTCTCCACATTCGTTGCGATCACAGGTGATGCATCGGCAATCGATGTGCAGATGACGTTGAACAAGCGTTGGCTCGGGCGGTTTGAGCCAGATATTTCAGTCTCCTTAGTTTCCACCGAAGGACAATTCACTCGGCTTCATAGGGAGACTGAATGCAATGGGGGCGGATAGATCGGGCCGTCCGTTGACGAGACGAAGAACACAGCACATTCGCGGATGAAATTCAGGACGCAGCAGAAGGAAGGATTTTAGGGGCCTAGCGCTTCAAATTCAGCGTGCGTTCGTCATGGGTATAGAAACGATCCACCACAAAATCTGATTGCTCAAGCTCTGGCGATATCATTGCGGTCGCATAGATAAGTTGATGATCGACGGTCGCATTTTCGCACATCGCAGCCAAGAGGTTTTGGAAATGGTAACTGCGCTCAGGTTCCATCCCTTTATCTTCAATTGTATCTAGAATGAGAAATCGAGGATGCCGAAATGTAGAATCTTCAAGTGCAGATTTTAGAAATCCGACAAAAAAGCTGTTTCTCAGATAAACCATCGAGCTTGCAGAAAAAAAGCTTTCACCATTTACAGCCAACCGATCATCTTCAAAGCTGAATTGTATGTTGTCCGCTTTCGAAAACGTATCTTGTCTCAGAAGGTCATGTCTCAAAAACTCGACTGTGTTATCGGATATTCGCGTATATGCCTTTGATAGCTGATTTTTCTGACGAATCTCGCTGCCCTCTATGCCTTCTTTTAGTTCATTCATCTCAGCATTTAATGTTTGACGCACTTGCGAAAGCGCTTCAATGCGCTCGATAATCACTGCCTTTTGGCCTAGGTCTTCGAGTTGGCGCTCTAAGTATCCGGCCCGATTGTAGAGAGAGCGCGCCTGTGCCCGTAGCTCGGTTGATGGTAAGCGGTTTAGCAAACGATATCGCTCGGAAAATCCATTCCATCGGTTTGTTGCTTCTGCAACCTTTTGATCGAGGCGCTGTGCTTCATCGACTCTATGGGATTGCAGAATCTTCGACTGCTTAATCTGAATACCAGTTTCATTAATTGCAGCGAGTATGCGCGACTGCGCTTTGTCCCGATCAAACGGGCTTTTACACAATGCGCAGGCATGTTCACCAACGTTTTCGTCTATGGTCGCCAAGCATGACGGGCAGTAGATAAATGAAATTCCGTTGACTACCTCAGCGACTGCACCTGCGTCCCTAAGCTGATCCAGTCTTGCCTCTAAGGATGCAATAAAACCCGCCGAGTCTGCGATTTCGAGCTGAAGGGAATCGCGCTCAGATTTCAGACGTAAAAGCTCTTCTTGGGCTTTCACAACCTGCTGATAGACCTCATCTTGAGCTTGCAGTGTCAATCCATCAGAAACTTCGGCATTGAAGATTTTCTGTTCTAAATCCTCTGCTTCCTTGTAGGTATTGTCCAATTCCGACTGGATGTTCGTGCGCTCAGCATCAATCCAGCCCATATTGATAGAGTGCGTCGTACCGCTAAAAACAGCCGTCGCATTGCGCCATTCGGCGGTGGCTTGCGCATACTCCTTATCAGCTTCGCGCAACCGCAATTGCTGCCTATATAAGGCGTTATCATATGCACCGCACAAAAGATCACCTACCGTCTTCCTTGTAAGGGCAGTGTCGAACCTCTCGAAGCGAAATATGCGATCCACGGGGCTAAGCTGATCCGCGTAGAGCAGTCGCAACATTTGATGCATTGTAATGTTGCTGTTGGCATCGCCAGCCGCTTCAGGCATACCCATAAGGCGAAAAAGAACCTGCGAAAAAGACTCTTTGTTGTCCGAACGCTTGTATGGATGCAACGCCCACTCAGTGGGGCGCGTTGCGAATTCGTCAAGTGAGCCAAGAAAAATCCGCATTGGCCGCCCTGAGAATTCTGACACCTCACGAGACAGCACTGCTGGCATGCCGTTGAGTTCAACTTCTAGCATCACCTCGGAGCAAGCGAGGGCAGCATCCCTCCAATCTGATACCTCTCCGCCCAAACCATAGAACATGAAGTCAAGCAGGGTCGATTTCCCCGAACTGTTTTCCCCTCTAATGATGTTCAAACGAGGGTGAAAGGCAGCGTCATAAACGCTATTAGCCTCACGCTTCACGATCATTCGGCGTACTGAAATCATGGGACTATACGATGTCATATCGATACTCCCCAAGACCTGTTCGGTCCTTCAATCCACCAGCACCTTCAAAAGGTATCGTATCTAACGCTTGAATTACGAACTCCATTAACGGATGCTCAACATCATTTTTCGTCGTTACACGATCGTGCAATGGTTCGGGTAGCGGAATGGTCGTCCGCTGCGCGAATTTATTCTCGAAGGCGTGCTGATCGAGAAAGCCCTGGCTAACCAGCGTTTGAAGCGCAGCATCCTGCATTGGCGACATCCGATTGAACAACGCCTGTTTTGAGGGGCGGTGGCCATAGGTTGGCTTTTGACATTTCGCCGCCAACCGTGCGGCCTTTTTCTGCTCTCCCTGCAAGCGGATATCAAGGCAGCGACGAGGCTCTGCAACAAATACATCTAGCACCTTCAATCTTGGGAGAAAGACTTGCTTCGCTCCACCATATTCGAGCTGCCGTAGCAGACGAAAAGCACTATGAAAGGGATCGAAAGCTGGTTCGAATGCGAGCTGGATCATTGGTGCCACCTCACGTAACATTGCTCGGCAAGCCAGTAGACCATCCCAGCCACATTGTTGTGGTTTAGCATAAAGGGGCCGCAACCCATCTCGGTCAGCACCGGCTCGATCATTTCTCTTGTTACTGCCTCATCGATTTCTGAAACGCAGGCTGATGCAAGGATGGGTCGCACTGAATTTTCGAATGCAGACTCTACTTTTGCTAAAAAATATGCGATGATTTCCTGTGCGGCAGGATAAGCCTGCCATTCTGCCAGGAGCTTACTAAACGCTTCCTTCTTTCGAAGGGCAGAGATTTTTTGATCGCTACGGCCCGACTTATCGAGTTTGGCTTCTAGACCAATTACGTCGTCATAGGGCATTTCTTGGAAATAATATTGCAGACTGTCGACAAAGTTTTGGACTTTGACGTCATCGCGCAATTCGGCAGCGAGTTTATCAAGCCAGCCGTCAATCTGCGATCTTCGTTGACTGTAGTGGTTGTTTGTAACTTTATCACGACCGACGGCATCACCTTGTGGAGATGCCCCGCGCATATCAACCGTGTTTGTCTGCCCCCCGTGCAATCAGGTCACCCTTGTCTCATCCTGAAATCTTGTCGCGCCCTACGACATCCCCGCCTGCTTTAACACCAGACATATTTGCGCTCGAAGAGCTTCCTGACATATTGCCTTTTGTGATACGCACAGTGATTGGAATAGAAACCAGCGCGCCTCCAATAAAGCCGAGGACAGCTGAAACTATTTCCGATAGATGGCTTGCTAAAAAATCTGTCATTTATTTCTTCTTTATGCACGCGATTTAGGTCCTTTGAGACTAACAGCCTCATCCGCACGGGGCAAGTCGATGTTAGATCCGCTCCCGTCTAACCCACAGTTTTTGGTCAGGGCCACGCCAAAAAGCTGGGATGCAAGGGGCAGGCACGCCCCTGCTCGTGATCCATCGGCGAAACAGTGGCGCGTATCCAATCCGCGAAGGGTTCCAAGGGATAGCGAATCCTCCCGCAGGAACGCTCCCTGACGGGTGATGCAACGGCCATGCGTTGCGCAACACATTCTACCTCTGCCTCAATCTGCACCGCAGATCTCGGACGGCATGGGTGGATGTGTCAGCCGCCAGAGGGATGTGCGGCGGGGAAGCCGAGCGCGATAAGGGTCGCGGGCGTAGCTCTGTTGCCATGTCCCCGAAACGGGATCCCGGGTTGGAACTCGGATAGGTTTGGTGATACAATGGCATAGGCACATATGCCCTCATGATGCGCTGAAACCCTTACAAATATGGAGTTTTATGGAATTTATAGCGTAATTGCTTGTTAGATAATTATATGCTATTATCTAACGATAAGGAGTCGAAAAGATGTCTGCCGTGGCTGACAAAATTATCAAGCGTGTGCGCGGGAAAGGGCGAGGCTGGGCCTTTACACCCAAGGATTTTCTCGACCTCGGCACGCGAGCGTCTATCGATATGGCTCTCACCCGCCTTGTGCAATCAGGCGTCATTCGCCGCATCGGGCGCGGTATCTACGATTATCCGAAACTGCATGACAGACTGGGCGCGCTTACGCCTGACACAGATACCATCGTTCAAGCGGTCGCAACGCAAAGCGGGGACAAGGTGTTCGCATCGGCTGCGCAATCCGCCAACCGCCTTGGTATCTCGACACAGGTTTCGGCCAAGCCAAGCTATGTTACAGATGGCGCATCACGCGTAGTGACGGTCGCTGGACGCGCGATTGCGTTCAAGCGATCCCGCGCACCGATATTAGACAACGCATCTGAGGGCGCAAATGCCGTTCTGCAAATATTGGTGCGCATAGGCAAGGACAACATTGATGATGATCTGCTGCATCGCCTCGCGATGCAGCTTGATGACCGTGATCTGAAAGCGCTTCGGAAAGCGCAGCCACTCATGCCCGCATGGATGAGCGATGCCGTGCTCAAGATCGGCATAATGAAGTATGGATAAGTTCACGCTACGCCCCAATGAGGATCGCCTCGCCTACATCAATGAGGCAGCGGCGCGGCGCGATGTCACGCCAATCATCATCGAAAAAGATTTCTGGGTCTGCTGGACGTTGCGCCGCCTCATGGAAATTCCCATTCTTGGCAACAACCTCACATTCAAAGGCGGAACGTCACTCTCTAAAGCATATGGCATCATCGAGAGATTTTCAGAGGATATCGATCTGACCATCGGACGTAACGCGCCGATGATCGCTGACACATTGCCGCCGATGGAAGATGAAATCAGCGGCAAGGAACGCGAACGCCGCACAAAGGCACTTAAAGCTGCGGCACAATCCTATGTCGAAGCCATCGCGCATCCTAATCTTCGGGTAGCAATTGCGAATGCACTCGGCACGAACGCCGGATGGGATGTCATTCTCGATCCCCATGACCGCGACGCCCAGACAATTCTGTTCCAATATCCGAGACTCTTTGCTTATGGTAGTGATGCAAGCGCGATTGGTGAACTTGCAATTGGCGAATTCAGAGAGGGCTATATCAAGCCACGCATCAAACTTGAATTTGGCGCGCGTGGTGAATCCGAACCTGTCGAGATCAAAACGATCGCACCCTATCTCGCGCAAGCGTTTCCCGACGAATTGCCCGACGCACTGGTTCAAGTTTCGACATTATCGGTCGAACGCACTTTCTGGGAAAAAGTTACAATTCTGCACGCACTTCACCACGGCACGAAACTGCTGCCAGAAATGTCACGTCACTATTACGACACGATGATGCTGGCCACAAAGGGAATCGCCGATACTGCACTGAAATCGCCCGATTTGCTCGCGCGGGTTGTGCTCAACAAGCGCCTGATGTTTGCGGATAACAAGGCATCATACGGCACGGCGACACTCGGTTCATTGCGCCTTGTTCCGAACGATGATCTGCGCGCTCGTCTTGCGAGCGATTATGCCGCGATGGCAGAAATGTTCATGATCGCGCCGCCTTCATTCGATGAATTGATGACAGAAATTGCAGCACTGGAAGCCAAGCTGAACGCTTCTCAAGCATAAAATTACGATAAATCCTACAGCACAATTCATGACATTTTGTATAGATAGTTGTCAGACTTGTTTATCATCCCAAATTTTGCGACGTGAATTGGCAAGCATATCATTGACCAGTCGTTCGCGCTCTTCGGAAAGGTCGCGTTGATCCATCGCCTGATTTTCAAGACGCATTGTGTGATGATGCCGCGCAAGTTCTTCATCAATTTTCTTCATCACCTGATCACGTAAGATATCATCCAGAGGTTTCATCGGCACAAATGCATAGACGAGTTTGCAGTTTATTGCTTCCGCCGCCTCACGCAAAGTTTTGAGCGTCGTTGCACCATTCACTTCCGCTTTCTCGATTGTGGTTACACGCGAGCGCGCAACGCCCATCCGCGTGGCAAGTTGTCGTGTGGTCATGCCTAACGCCTCGCGAATGGCCTTAACCCAACCGTGATGTGGTTGGGTAAAACTTTCAGCACGCATTGGAGCAAGGCGGCGCTCAAGATTCTTTCTGGCTAGATAGCCGTTGTCTGGGTTCATCGTGTCATATCCTCTCACCTAATATGACACATATATATGAGCAAATATAGTGATATTGCTCACTTATGAATGAGCAAACGTCCCAAGAATCTTGGTTTCAGTTGATAATTCGACTATCGTCGAAATATCCGTTGCTCACCACCTGACAATCCTATATTTCTAGAATCATCGAAAGGTTATTCAGATGATTCAGGAAACCCCTTTGCCTTGGGCAGTGAGCGCACTTGGCGCTTTGGCACATGAAACTCGTTTGTCGGTATTCCGAATGTTGGTGCAAGCTGGGCCAGACGGAATGGTCGCTGGCGCCATTGCGGATCGCACAGGTGTGCCACCTTCAACCATGTCACACCATCTCGCAACATTGGAACGTGCGCATCTCGTGTGTTCGGAGCGAGAGAGTCGGATGATGCATTATCGCGCTGACTATGACGCGATGCGCCGCCTTCTCACATTCTTGGTGGAAGATTGTTGTCAGGGAAATGCCGCGATGTGTGGCGATCTTCTCGGCGATCTCTGCTGTGCGCCCGATCAGAAAACGGAGATTCAATAAATGAGCAACGACATCATCATCTATCACAATCCCGAATGCGGCACGTCACGCAACACGCTCGCGATGATCCGCAATGCGGGAATCGAGCCTCACGTCATCGAATATCTGAAAACGCCGCCGACCCGTGCATTGCTCGAAGATTTGATTGCGCGCGCGGGCATTACGCCACGCGATCTCCTGCGCGAAAAAGGCACACCGTTTGCCGAACTCCGCCTCGATGATGTCACGCTTTCCGAGAGCCAGCTCATTGATGCGATGATGGCACATCCCATTCTTATCAATCGACCATTGGTCGTCTCTCCTCTCGGCGTGAAGCTCTGCCGCCCTTCCGAAGCCGTTCTCGATCTGCTCCCAGAAGCGCAACGCGGCGCATTCACGAAAGAGGATGGCGAGCGCGTTGTTGATGAGACTGGCAACCGCGTAAAAATTGAAAGCAGAACAAATGACAGCACCCCACACCCAGCCTGAGCGGCTTTCATTCCTTGATCGCTATCTGACGCTTTGGATATTTCTCGCCATGGCGGGCGGCGTGCTGCTCGGAACCTTGTTCACCGATCTGCCTGCCGCGATTAATCGGCTTTCAATCGGCACAACGAATATCCCGATTGCCATCGGCCTTGTCTTAATGATGTATCCACCACTTGCGCGTGTGCGATATGAGGAACTTCCGCGCGTGTTTGAGGACAAGCGCATTCTCGCACTGTCTCTCGTTCAAAACTGGATCATCGGCCCCGTTTTGATGTTTGCACTCGCCGTAATTTTCTTACGCGACACGCCAGAATATATGACGGGCGTTATCCTGATTGGCCTTGCTCGCTGTATCGCGATGGTGATTGTTTGGAACCAACTCGCCAAAGGCAACAATCAATATGCCGCCGCGCTCGTTGCATTTAACTCAATCTTCCAAATCCTGTTTTTCAGCGTCTATGCGTGGTTCTTTCTCGGATTCCTGCCGCCAGTCCTTGGTCTTCAAGGCAGTGTGATCGATGTGAGTTTCGGAACCATCGCGGAAGCCGTTGCTATCTATCTCGGCATTCCGTTCGCAGCCGGATTTCTGACGCGCCGCGTGCTGATCGCGCGCAAAGGCGCAGATTGGTATGAGCAAAAGTTTTTGCCGCGCATCGGCCCTATTACGCTGATTGCTTTGCTGTTTACGATTGTGGCCATGTTCAGCTTGAAAGGCGCGGATGTCGTCAGACTGCCGATGGACACGATCCGCATCGCGATCCCGCTCACGATCTATTTCGTCGTGCAATTCACGATCAGCTTTTTCCTCGGCAAGCTGATCGAATCCGATTACCCGCGCACCACGGCTGTTGCCTTCACGGCAGCGGGGAATAATTTTGAATTAGCAATCGCCGTTGCGATTGCTGCCTTTGGTCTCGCATCGCCGGTGGCATTTGCTGCCGTGATCGGGCCGCTCGTCGAAGTGCCGGTGCTCATTCTGCTCGTCAATGTCGCTTTCTGGTTCGGCAAAAAGTGGTTTCCCGCCACGGCTCCCACCTTTGCAAAATCAGGAGAACAAAAATGAAATTTGAACGCTTGCGAGAATTGAGTGATCCCGATCATCTGCCCGCGCTACGCCGTGAATACGCAAACCTGCGTCCAGCACTTGGTATCGGCGACGATCAGCCGCCGCCGCGCATTTTGCTCCTCTATGGAAGTTTGCGGGAGCGATCATATTCGCGTCTCGTGGTTGAGGAAGCAGCGCGCATCCTGCAATTTTTTGGATGCGAGACTCGCATATTCAACCCCTATGATCTGCCACTCCCCGATCAGGTTGAAGGCGACGATCATCCCGCCGTTCATGAATTGCGCGAACATGCGCTATGGTCCGAAGGGCAAGTCTGGTGCAGCCCCGAACGTCACGGCCAAATCACCGGCATCATGAAAATGCAAATCGATCATCTGCCTCTGGCATTCAAAGGTTTGCGTCCAACGCAGGGGCGCACTCTCGCAGTGATGCAAGTGAGCGCCGGTTCACAATCGTTCAATAGCGTGAACACACTCCGCATATTGGGTCGATGGATGCGCATGTTTACGATCCCGAACCAATCCAGTGTCGCGAAAGCATACGAGGAATTTGACGAAGCAGGCCGCATGAAACCATCAAGCTATTATGATCGTATCGTCGATGTGATGGAGGAACTGGTGCGCTTCACAGTATTGCTGCGTCCTCATGCGGATCAGCTTGTGGACCGTTATTCCGAGCGCAAAGATCGCGACGAACCGGTCGATACTCATGTCGAGACTGCTAGCTTGGCGAAGTTTTAGCCTCGGCGCGCTTTGCGGAGATTAGAAGGCTTATTCTCCGCATAAGAGAATGTCGATCTCACATTAAAAGTTAAGTTCATAGATAAATATCCTTCAACAATTCTTTTGAAGGAGAAACTTATGAGCTTGAAAATTATCAAGGAAAATATGGAGAAATACAAATCAGTTCTATCAAACAAAAATCTTACAGATGCTCAAAAAGAAGAATTTGTGATGACTGTCGCTGTTTTTCTTCATCGGATTATCGACGAAAACTTTAATAGTGAGTGCGAAAAAAATTTTGAAAGTTCATGTACTATCCCTGCGGATAGAACAAAAACATCAAAGCGGACTCGAACCAGCAACCGATTGAACTACAAGAAAATCATGCAAAAGATGGAAGAAAGACGAAATTGATATCCTTATGAAAAGCAATTGATATCAATATCTTAGAAAAATGGTGCCAGAAGAGGACTCTAACTATCTAATCAAAATACTGATTTATAAAACATAATCCTGTTTGGTTTTTCAAAAGGCCCCCAAAAAGGCCCCCAGACCTTGCTTGTGCCCCGCTATTTTCTAGTCGACATCGAATGCGTCAGCGGCCTCTGACAAGGTCCGGACAGGGTTCAAACGGCTTCCCCAAGCTTCTTCGCGGACGAACATAGCGCGATAGCGGTTAGGTGCATCCTGACTGGATGCGTCGGCGCACCATAGTTTTAACCGCTCCCATTTGCGGGGGTCGTCTAAATCCTCACGGCCCTTCGTTTCCACGATCCAGATGACGCCACTTGTATCGCGGACAACAAAGTCAGGCCGATAGTCGCGGACGATACCGCCCCCGGCCGATTGATACTCCACTGTAAAGCCGGTCGCTTCGGTATTCTTGTAAAAGGCTTGGACGTCGCCCGCTGCCTCAAGGAAGGTCGCAAAGGCTAGCTCAAAAGCATTGTCGCCTGACACCTTGTTCATAAGCGACTTTGTTGCCGCGATGCTATCGCGCCGCTTCGTCACCTGCGGGCGCGTTGCGGACAGCTTGATTCGGTCGACGACGTGCGTGTCACCGCTATCGTGCACCGTTAGCCGGTTGATCGCGCCTTTAATTGTGTCGAACAGTGCGCGCGTGACGTTTGTTTCGCTCAGGTTGCGCAGCACATTCGGATCGTCGAGCGATACCTTTTTGTCAAACAGTCCGTCCTCAATAAAGCGTGCAAGCTTCCCAAAAAGGACATCATATCCGCCAACCAGCCGCAAATCGTCTTTGATCGACTTGGCAAACCAGCCGACGACGTTGCGCCAATCGGCAACAGCGCCCGCATCAAGCTGCGTCGTGTGACTGATTTCGTCGGTGTGAATATCCCGAAAGACAATTTCACGCTGTTCGGCTTCGCTAAAAATGCGAAGCGGCACGCGTGGCGTGGGCAGGCTGGTGTCGTCGATTTCCTCAAAGCGATAAAATTGCCGTTCGATCCGTGGCTTTAGTTTTGGCAGTTCGATGTCGAGCGCGTCAACATCCTTGTCGCGGTCGATTTCGACGACCATCGGCCCGGCTGGCCTTGCGCCTTCTCCCATCGGACGGCGCTCCAGTTCCACGCCTTCATTCTTGATCGTCTCGACAAATTCAAGAAAACGTTCGGTGCCCAAGACGCTTACTTGCTCTTTAATATCCTGCCCGAAAAACATGCGCCGCAAACCGCGCCCAATGGTCTGTTCCGGCAAAATGTTCGACGGTGCCTGAAATGGCCGTAAGCCGACAATGGTCGTTACATTGCGAACGTCCCAGCCTTCGCGCAGCACCATGACCGAAACGACCGCAAGATAGGGGCTATCCCATGAATCGATTTCGCGGCTTTGTTTTCGCAATTCGTCGAGTTCGGCTTTGCCCTTCCCGGTCGCGGATTCGGATATTTCGCCATTGTTCTTGGTGTGGATCACCAGCACCTTGTCTTTCAATTCGGGATAGCGAGCTTCCAACCACTCTGCGACGCGGTCGCAATTGGACGTGTCGTCCGTCATAACGAAAAGAACGGATTTTTTGCCCGCCTTTTGCAGTTCTTCAAAGCTGCGTTTCCATTCCAGCACGCCCAGGTCCAGATGATCCTGATACTGTTCGGTAAAGTCGTCGCTTTGCCGGACAGTAAGGCGCGCGCGGCTGGCGGCGTCCGGCAATACCGGCGTTTTGACGACGCCCTGCGCGATTGCTTCGACAAGTGGATAATCAGACACCGTCTGCACGAATATCGCACCATTGTTATGCTTCGGCGTTGCCGTCAGGTCGAATTGCGCAGACAGGCCGGTGCCGCGACGACGCAGCCCAGCGTCGAGTTCGCCCATTTGCCGAAACCATGCCGTTTCCGCGCGAACATGGTGCGCTTCGTCATTCACAACGATCAAGTCAGGCACCGACCGGACAATGACGCCCAAATCTGTCTTGCTATCGGTCGTTTTGGCAACCGGCTTTGCGCCAAGGAATTGCTCGCGCAAATCCCATTCGGGTGTAGCACGGCCGCCTTCGTCGACGCGGTGAATATTAGTCAGGAACAAATTCCCTTGCGGCGCGACATGGCCGATGTCGTCCTGAACGTGAACGGTCAGTTGGAAATCAGCGGTCCAGTCGCGCCCCTCATAGCCATTTGGCGGCAAAATCGGATCGCTGTAAAACACGCGCGCACCATCAAAATCGACGCGCAACCGGTCCAGCACAATGATATTCGGCGCAACCAAAAGCGTGTTTGTCGACAGCTTCGAATCGGCCTCATAAAACTTGTGGAAATAGCTCCATGCAATCAGCAAGCTTGCGACCTTTGTCTTGCCTGCACCTGTGGCAAGCTTCAGCACATAGCGTGTCCAGTTTTCGTCGAACATGCCAGCCGACACGGCCCCGGTGCTGTCGAAAGCAATCAGGCTTAGCGGATCGCGCGCTTTAGAAACTTCATAAAGCCAGATCGCGCTCTCCACCGCTTCACGCTGCGCAAAATACCATTGCCAGATGAAAGGCCCAGCTTCGCCGTATATCACATGCTCGCGCTCAAACCACCAGCGAAGCAACGCCCGCGTCGTTTCACTCGCGCCTGCATAACCCGACAAGCGCCATTGCTCGACACCACGACGCACCTTTTCCACCAGCGGCGGGATCAGCGATCCGCGAGCCGCCTCGACAAGCAATTCGTCGCCGGGATACCAGCGAACATCGGGCGACAGGATTGCATAGGGGTCGGTTGGAAATGCAGGATTCAGCGGCATGGCTTAAACTTCAATCCCGATCACCTTGGTCGTGTCATTGCCGAAAATGTCGATCACTTTCACCGCAATCTGTTTCCGGCCGGGTGTTGCATATTCATGCGCAGCGCTTTCCAGTTCCAGCTTGCGGTTGCGCCGCGTGCGGAAACTCTGCCATTCATTTTCGAAGATATAGCGCCCAGTCCATTGCTGGACATGCTTCACGCTTCCGTCGGGTTGCGTGATTGTCTCCAATATATTTTCCGGGCGGCTGGCATAGTCAAAGTCGACTGCCCAATAATCAATCCAATCAGTCCATTCACCTGTCAGCACTTCGCGGGTGACGGTGCCATCCTTGGCCTTTGTCAGTTTGACGACCTGACCGTTTTCGACAGCTACCTTGCTACCCGGCCGCATTCCTTCGATCAGATTGTCCAGCCCGTCCTGCCTATAAGCAACGGCAAAGTTGGACAGGAAGACAGTCACCTTTCGTGCTTTTTTGTCGACCAGACTTGCCTTGGCTTCGACATAGGCAAGGTCGTGGAAACTGACTTGCCCCTTTTCAACTGCGCGTCGGTCAAACACATCTTTGGGGATATAACGCAGCGCAACTGCGACGCCTTTCGCTTTTGCCTCGTCCACTGCGCGCGGTGCCAGCCCCATTTCAAATTCAAAACCCAAAACGTCGACCTTTGCCGTGCCCATGCGGCGTGCGGCGTCCACTGCCTCTGCAACGGTCAGCTCATTAACTGGCGCGTCCAACGGCCCCACGACGACGAAGGCATTATCCTTATGCCCATGAAAGGGCGGTGACTGTTCGACCGGCTGGGCACGATAAGCTTCCAAGATAAGGGCGACATAGGCTGCCTCTTTCGACGCCGCAGCACGGGCGCGTTCGTCAGGCGGAAGCGTGGGATCGATCCCGGCAAACCATTGGCGCTCATATTTCCCAAGATTCAGGATTTCAAAGCTACGCCATGGCTTACCCGCTGCTTTCAATTCGCGCTGCACACCAATTAGCCGCTTGCGGCTGGTATGGATCGCAAATCGGCCAAGGTCCGCTCCAATCCATTTTCGCTGCTCGACGTAGTACATTTCGGTAGCATTACCTACCTTTCGCGAACGCAAACCGTCGGCCGCTGCCAGAAATGAGCCGCTTCCACAGAAAAAATCAGCGACAAGATCGCCGGGGGAAGAACAGGCTTCAATCATTCTAGACATAAGCTCGACGGGCTTCTGGGTAGGATATCCAACTTGCTCCTGTGAATGAGCAACAACAAAAGGCACTTCCCAAACATCATGCATTTGGACGCCGCGCGACGCTTCCTCCGTCCGTATAGTAACAAGTCGACCGTCTTCGTCCGGAACATTTATGCGTCTGGTCTGACCGTGCACGGCCTCTGTAGAAGGAGCGAGAGGCTGATACGTCTGGTTAAAGGTGTAGCTTTTACCCTTCGAGTAAAAGTAGATGTTATCGTGCATTTTTTGAAAGGTCGAAGCGGCCGCAGACCAGCGTTTATACCACCAAATGACTTCGTTAACTAAGTTGTCGCGCCCGAATATCTCATCCAATATGATACGAATCCCGCTATTGACGCGATAGTCACAGTGAACAAAAATACTGCCGTCAGGGGCAAGAAGATCATGAATTAGGCGAAGACGCTCGTTCATCATCGCAAAGTAGGAGTCTTTTCCGCGCCCCCACGTATCGCGGTAAGCCACTTCTTCGATGACAGATGGAGTTTTAGTAACAACGTCTTCACCAACTGAAATGTCGATACTAAAGTCGGCCCCTACGTCGAACGGGGGGTCAATGTAAACCAGCTTCAATCCGCCAGCCGCCTCAATTTCGCGGCGCAGCGGTCCACCCTTCAAGCTAGACAGCACCAGTTTGTTGTCGCCCCAAATAAGCTTGTTGGACCAGCCGCCAGCCTGTCGACCACCGCTTCCTATTTGGAACAGGTCTGCAACTTGCGCGCCTGTTTCGACTCGCGGCTCGTCAATTTGCTCAATGCTTTGAAACGGCAGGACAACGTTGGTAACTTCGTTTGTCTTGCCCGGCCAAATCAGTTCGGCCTCGCGCGGCTCGCGGAAAAGTGTGAATCGGAAACGATCGGGAAGCGGCTCGCCTCGTTCCAGATGGTCCCGGATCAGCGCCTTGTCGTCTTCACTTAATTCCACAAAATGCCCCTAAAATATTTTTGCAATGCTTAGCGGGCAAAATGGCGTCACCGCAATGCTGAATCACTGCGTCCTTTCAAATCAGCAAGTAAAGATTCCAGCGTGGATATATGAACGCTCCTCGGCAAGTCGCGATGTTGCGCCGCCCGGATCAAATCACCTTGCCTGTGGGTCGGCACCTGCCCATAACTGTTAAGTGTCGTCAGCAGGTCCGAATGCCCCAAATTCTGCGACCATGCCTTCATTTGTTCGGCTGGCAGGTTGAGCGACATTGCATGATGCACCAACATGTCACGGAAGCTGTGCGGGTTGAAATAAGGTAAGCTAACCAAGGCAAATGCACGCCTGAATATCTCACGCACCGGCCCTGTCCCGCGCCAGCCTTCAATTGCCAAACCGGCGGCCGCGAATGCTCCGTTCTCGTCGACAGCTAATGCCGTCGCGGGAAATAGCGGTGCATGGCGGCTGCGAGTTACGTCGGCGCTCAATTCGGCATGCCAGTCGCTTACGATGGTCTCCGCCGCTTCGCTTACTGGCATGAAATAAGTGCGAAATGTCTTGCTGAATTTGGTGCGCACATGTCGTGCGTCTTGGTCGACATATCTTTGTTCAACATTCACGTCGTGCAAGCGGAAGGATGCCAATGCGCCAACCCTTGCGCCAGTCAGCATCGCCAGAGCAATCAACGCCCTGTCACGCCGCTGGATCGCTGAATCGGCTGGCATGACCGACAAGACAAGCTCTACCTGTGACAGCGTCGGGAAAGTCTTTTCGCGCTTTGCGGTCGCAATGGCGATGTCTTTGTCGCTCAGCGAAAAATAGTCCGCGTCCGAATAAGATATGCGCGACCGATAGCCGGGTTCGCGCGCCAGCCACATGAAAAAGTCCCGGCAATAGCGCAATGTCGAATGCATTGTGGCTTTCGATAGCCGCTCGCCTGTGCGGGCGTTGTGTTGCTCGCCTAGCTGGCGCTTAAAGGCCTTTGCCTGTTCGCGGTGCAGCTTTTTGAAATCCTTGCGCCCGGTCGACGCTTCAAAGCGCGCCAGCGCCTTTGCAACGCCGTCAATCGTGGCTTCATCGCGACCCCTCGCCTCTTTCAGATAGCTAAAATATTCGCGCTTAATCCGCTCGTTTGCAGGATGGTGTTTCATGCCAGTTTTGCCTCTCTTGTTTCATCACAATTTACGGGGGGAAGGGAACAGCCATATAATCTGCGCACATTTGCAAGCGCGCGCAAATATGTCGAGTCTAGTTAGCGCGCTTCAATTCGATGATCGTCGCCCCGCTGCGCAGCACGTCCAACCTATCTCCCCACCATTGCGCCATTGCCACGCGTTCTTCCCAGTGTGCGCCGCGATGATAGGTGCCGCGCACCAAATCGCTGTCACGGTGTGCCAGTGCACGTTCGATAGCGTCAGGGTGCCATTTGCCGGATTCGTTCAACAGCGTCGACGCCATTGCGCGGAAACCGTGCGCCGTCATTTCGTCTGCGCCAAAGCCCATGCGGCGCAGCGCGACGTTGACGGTATTTTCCGACATGCAACCGTTCGGCTTGCCCTGTGCCGGAAACAGGAAACGACCTTCGCCTGATAGCGTCCGCAATTCGGCAAGATAGGCGAGCGCCTGCGTCGACAATGGCACAACATGCTCGCGCCGCTTTTTCATGCGCGCGGCTGGAATGCGCCAGATTGCCGTGTCGAAATCAAATTCGGCCCATTCGGCTTGGCGCAACTCGCCCGGCCGGACAAAGACATGCGGCGACAATTGCAGCGCCAGCTTTGTCAGCGGTGCGCCGCTGTAAGTGTCAATTGCGCGCAGCAACTCGCCAACGCGCTTGGGGTCGACAATCGCCGCCAAATTCTTGACCTTTGGCGCAGCAACCGCGCCGCGCAGCAAAGAGGCCGGGTCAGCCTTCGCCCGCGCCGTCGCCACCGCATAGCGAAAAACGCGGCTGGCAAAGGCCCGCGTCCGCTTGGCCGTTTCCAGTGCGTCGGCCTTTTCCTGCTTTTTCAGGATGACAAGCAATTCGTGCGCCTCAATCTGGTCGACCGGCCGCTTGCCAATCACCGGCCGCAACCATTCGCGCGCCCAGTGCAGTTTGGAAATGGTGGCGGGTGCCAGCCCCTCGCGTTCCAGCTTGGCGATATATTCCAGCGCGACTGCGTCAAAGGTCGTCGCGGCGGATAGCTTGGCAGCGATGCGCTTGCGCCGTTTTGCAGCGGCCGGGTCTTTGCCGCCAGCAATCGACGACTTGGCAGTGTCGCGGGCCTTGCGCGCCTCGCCCAGACTGACGGCCGGATATTTGCCAAGCGATAGCTTGCGCTCAATCCCGTCGATCCGGAATTTCAGCCGCCAAAGCTTCCCGCCGGACGCGGTGACGAGCAAATAAAGGCCCCCACCGTCCGCCATCTTATAATCCCGGTCACGCGGCTTTGCGGTTTTGATCGCAATATCGGTTAGCGCCATGGTCCAGCCCTTTCCAAAAAAGGCCCCCAAAAAGGCCCCCAAATTTTATTGGCTTCTGGCGAACAAGAGCGACCGTCAGCGACCAACTTGTCGCTGAATATGGCAGAAATCCTAGGGTTTGTCGAGTGTTTGCGATTAACGCTGAACAGGAAAATGGTGCCCAGAAGAGGACTCGAACCTCCACGCCCTTGCGAGCGCCAGCACCTGAAGCTGGTGCGTCTACCAATTCCGCCATCTGGGCACGGGATGCCCCGGCAAAGGCGCCGGACATCGGGTAGGCGCGCTCCTTTAACGGGTGGGCCGCGGTTGTCAACAGCGGTTTGGGGGTGGCTGGGGTTATTTGTTGGCTGTCGGGATTGGAGCGCCGCTTCCCGCTCGATACGGTCCGGTTCCATCACGAATTGGCGCCAGAAATTCCGATTGGCATTCGGGGTCGCGCCCTTATTCCCCGGACCCTCGCGTGAAACAAAGATGGCGGCGCCCCCGCATTCGATCCCCTGCCCCCCTTGCGCAGAATCGCCCGCTGGTGCAAAGTGGCGTCCATCCATTCTCCCCCATTTCAAGACTGACGGGCAGGCAATGAGCGAACTCAACGGTAAATTGATAACGGTCTTCGGCGGCGGCGGTTTTGTCGGGCGCTATGTGGTGCAGGCGCTGTGCGCGGCGGGTGCGCGGGTGCGCGTCGCGGTGCGGCACACGCGCATCGCCGAACATGTGAAGCCGCTGGGCAATCTGGGCCAGGTTTCGCTCGCCGCGTGCGACATCACCATGCCAGAGACCGTCGCCAACGCGCTGATCGGTGCGGATATGGCGGTAAATCTGGTCGGCGCATTCGACAATCTGGATGTGGTCCAGCGGCAGGGTGCGGCAAATGTCGCCGATGCTGCGGCACAGGCAGGGCTTTCCGCCCTCGTCCACATGTCTGCGATCGGCGCCGATACTGCGAGCGAGGCCGAATATGGGCGCAGCAAGGCGGACGGCGAAGCGGCCGTACGCGCGGCCTTCCCCGCAGCCACCATCCTGCGCCCCTCGATCATCTTTGGCCGTGAGGATCAGTTCATCAACCGTTTCGCCGGGCTGATCCGGATGCTGCCGGTGGTGCCGGTGATCGGGGCCGAAACAAAGTTCCAGCCGGTGTTTGTCGGCGACGTGGCGCGCGCGGTGGTTGCGGCGCTGGCCGGGCCGGGCGGGCAGACGCTCGAACTGGGCGGGCCGCAGGTCTTCTCGATGCTGCAATTGAATGAATGGATCGCCAAGACGACTGGCCATAAGAAGCTGTTCGTGCCGGTGCCCGATGCGGCGGCGAAACTGCTCACCTTCATCCCTGCCGGGCCGATTTCTGCGGACCAGCTGAAGATGCTGGCGCATGATAATGTGGTTTCGGGCGCGAACGGGCTGGAGGCTCTCGGCATAATTGCAACGCCGCTCAATGCCGTCGCGCATGACTGGCTCAATATCTACCGCAAGCATGGCCGCTTTGCCGACGCGGCGGCGGCTTGAGCGCACTGTTCCTGCAATCAACACAACTTCGTCATTCCCGCAAAGGCGGGAATCCATCCCCTGCCGGTCAAATTTAATCCACCGGAGTTGGACCCCCGCCTGCGCGGGGGTGACGAACAAGAGGAAAGAATGTGACTTGAATGTCTGAATTCTGGACCGCCGTGATCCTTGGCATTGTCGAAGGGATTACCGAATTCCTCCCCGTTTCCTCGACCGGACACTTGATTCTCGCGACCGAGCTGATGGGTTATGACGCAAAGCGCTGGGCGCTGTTCAACATCGCGATCCAGCCGGGGGCGATCCTTGCGATTGTCGTGCTCTACTGGCGGACTTTCTGGGAAATGTTCACCGGGCTTTTCAAATGGGACGCAAAGGCAGTGGCCTTTACCCGCAACCTGCTCCTGGCCTTCATCCCGGCGGTGGTGCTGGGGCTGGCCTTTGGCGATGCGATAGAGATGATGCTCGAAAATGCCGTCATCGTCGCATGGGCGCTGATCATCGGCGGCTTTGCGATATTGGTGGTGGAACGCTACGCCAAACCGCAGGAAATGGGCGGGGTCGCAGAAATCAGCTGGCAACGCTCGGCGATGGTCGGTCTGGTGCAATGCCTCGCAATGGTTCCCGGCGTTTCGCGATCGGGCGCGACGATATTGGGCGCGATGGCGATGGGGGTCGATCGCAAGACCGCCGCCGAGTTCAGCTTCTTCCTCGCCCTCCCCACGCTGACCGGTGCGACGGTGTTGCAACTTTACAAGCACAGGAGCGAGGTGAGCGTCGATGATCTGGGCCTGCTGGCGGTGGGCTTTGTGGTCTCGTTTCTGGTCGCCTGGGCGGTGGTGAAGGTCTTTCTCGCGGTGGTAACGCGCTATGGGTTTGGGCCCTTTGCCTGGTATCGAATCATCGCCGGAACAGCGGCCCTGATCTGGCTGAACATGAGATAGGGCCGTTACGGACTATTTTTATTGGAATAAAGTTTCAAAATGAACTAACTTGGTTTCAAATACGGCAATTTAGGTCAGTATATTTGCCCTATATTACCCGAAGGAGCTTGAATATAGCTCAGATCCTTCGCTATGCGCCCCTGCATGGCACAGGAACGCATGCTCAAATTTGTCGGCACAGGCCAATCCTTCCCTGAAAAGCGGGAGGCCAAACTGCGTGCCGAAGATTTCAACGAAATCGCCAACCGCTACGCCCCCGAAAAGGCAAATGAGCAGGCCTCGCGCTGTTCGCAATGCGGCGTGCCTTATTGTTCGGTCCACTGCCCGCTCGGCAACCACATCCCCGACTGGCTGCGACTGACTGCAGAGGGGCGGTTGCGCGAAGCCTATGAACTGTCGAACCTGACCAGTAGCATGCCCGAAATCTGCGGCCGCATCTGCCCGCAGGATCGCCTTTGCGAAGGCAATTGCGTGATCGAATTTTCAGGCCATGGCGCCGTCACCATTGGCAGCGTCGAGAAATATATCACCGACACCGCCTGGGCCGAAGGCTGGGTCGAACCGATAGAGGCAGGCCCTGCCCGCGGCCAATCGGTCGGCATCATCGGCGCAGGCCCCGGCGGGCTGACCGCGGCAGAATATCTGCGCGTCGCAGGCTATGAGGTGCATGTCTATGATCGTCATGATCGCGCAGGCGGCTTGCTCACTTATGGCATCCCCGGCTTCAAGCTGGAGAAGGATGTGGTGATGCGGCGTGTCGAGCGACTCCGGGAAAGCGGCATAGTCTTCCACACAAATTTCGAAGTTGGCCGCGATGCTTCGCTCGACGAACTCCGGGCCAAGCATGATAGCGTGTTGATCGCCACCGGTGTGTATAAGGCGCGCGATATCAAGACGCCCGGCATCGGCCTGCCCGGCATCCACGCCGCACTCGACTATCTGATTGCCTCCAACCGAAAGGGTTTTGGCGATGCTGTGCCCGCGTTCGACGGTGGTATGCTCGATGCCAAGGGCAGAAATGTCGTCGTCATCGGGGGCGGCGATACCGCAATGGACTGCGTCCGCACCGCGATCCGGCAGGGCGCAAAGTCGGTCAAATGCCTCTACCGCCGCGACCGTGACAATATGCCGGGCTCGATGCGCGAAGTGGCCAATGCCGAGGAGGAAGGCGTCGAGTTTGTCTGGCTCTCCGCGCCCAAGGCATTCGATGGCAGGGATGCCGTTGAGAAAGTGCGTGTGAGCAAGATGCGCCTCGGTGCTCCCGACGCCAGCGGCCGCCGCGCGCCGGAAAGCGATCCTGAGGGCGATTTCACGCTCGATGCCGAAATGGTGATCATGGCGCTGGGCTTTGAACCCGAAGACTTGCCCACGCTGTTCAGCGCCCCCGACCTCAACGTCACCCGCTGGGGCACCATCCGTGCCGACCATGTGACCGGAATGACGAACCTGCCCGGCGTTTTTGCGGTGGGGGACATTGTGCGCGGCGCGAGTCTTGTCGTCTGGGCGATCAAGGATGGCCGCGATGTGGTTGAACATATGCACCGCTGGATGACAGGGAATCAGCTCAAGGAAAAGGTTGCGGCATGACCCACCACCTCCCCACCCCCGAACATGAACGCCTTGCCCGCGAAGGCATGTACTATCCCGAAACCGAGCGCGATGCCTGCGGGGTCGGGTTGATCGCGGCGACCGATGGCAGGCCTTCGCGGCGCGTGGTCGCGGCGGGGATCGAGGCACTGAAGGCTGTCTGGCATCGCGGGGCAGTCGACGCCGATGGCAAGACCGGGGACGGTGCGGGGCTGCACGTCGATCTGCCGGCACGCTTTTTCGATGATGCAATCACCGCAGCCGGGCACAAGCCGCAGCCAAACCGGCTTGCGGTCGGCATGGTCTTCCTGCCGCGCACCGATCTGGGTGCGCAAGAGGCTTGTCGCACGATCGTCGAGGCCGAAATCATCGAGGCTGGCTATACCATCTATGGCTGGCGTCAGGTGCCGGTTGATGTCTCGGTAATTGGCGACAAGGCGCAGCGCACCCGCCCTGAAATCGAGCAGATCATGATCGCCGGTCCGATGCCGGAGGCCGCCGACGCAGCCGAATTTGAAAAGAATCTTTATCTCGTCCGCCGGAGGATCGAGAAGAAGGTCATAGCGGCGCAAATCCGCGATTTCTACATCTGCAGCCTGTCATGCCAGTCGATCGTCTACAAGGGGCTATTCCTCGCCGAGAGCCTTTCGATCTTCTATCCTGATTTGCAGGACGAACGCTTTGAAAGCCGCGTAGCCGTCTTCCACCAGCGTTATTCGACCAACACCTTTCCGCAATGGTGGCTCGCTCAACCCTTCCGCGCGCTGGCGCATAATGGTGAGATCAACACGATCCGGGGCAACCAGAACTGGATGAAGAGCCACGAAATCAAGATGGCTAGCATCGCGTTCGGCGACCATAGCGACGACATCAAGCCGGTGATCCCTGCGGGGGCATCCGATACCGGCGCGCTCGATGCGGTGTTCGAAACGCTGATCCGCTCAGGCAAGGAAGCACCAACGGCAAAGCTGATGCTGATCCCGGAGGCATGGCAATCCAAGCCCGACTTGCCCGCCAATCATAAGGCCATGTACGAATATATGGCGAGCGTGATGGAGCCGTGGGACGGCCCGGCGGCGCTGGCGATGACCGATGGCCATTGGGCGGTCGCAGGTGTCGACCGCAATGCGCTTCGCCCGCTGCGCTATAGTCGCACCAATGATGGCCTTTTGATCATCGGCTCCGAAACCGGGATGGTCATCGTGCCCGAAAACACCATTGTCGAAAAAGGCCGCCTCGGCCCCGGCCAGATGATTGCGGTCAACCTTGACGAAGGAAAACTCTATCGCGATGCCGAACTCAAGGATCGGGTCGCTGCCGAACAGGATTATGCAGCGCTCGTAGGCGGGTTCCGCACAATATCCGATTTGCCCGCCGGAAGTGATGTGACGCTCGACTGGACCCGCGCCGAACTGACACGGCGACAGGTCGCCGCAGGCATGACGCTGGAGGATATGGAAATGATCCTCAGCCCGATGGTGGATGACGCCAAGGAAGCGGTCGGCAGCATGGGTGACGATACCCCTCTCGCGGTGATTTCGGACAAGCCGCGCATTATCAGCCAGTTCTTCCGGCAGAATTTCAGCCAGGTCACAAACCCGCCGATAGACAGTTTGCGCGAACGGCATGTGATGAGCCTCAAGACGCGCTTTTCGAACCTTGCCAACATCCTGGATGAAACCGGACAGAACAGCGACGTTCTGGTGCTCGAAAGCCCGGTTTTGACCAATGCTGAATGGGGTCGGCTGAAGGCGGCATTTGGCAAAGCTGCCGCCGACATTGACTGCACATATGATGTTGCGGCGGGACAGGAAGGGCTTCGCGCGGCAATCCGCCGGATTCGCGAAATGGCGGAGGCTGCCGTACGTTCCGGCCAGACGGAATTGTTCCTGACCGATATGGACATCAAGGCCGAACGCGTCGCGATCCCGATGATCCTGGCTGCGGCGGCGGTGCATACGCATTTGGTGCGCGCTGGGCTGCGCAGCTACGCCTCAATCAATGCACGCTCGGCCGAATGCCTCGATACGCATTATTTCGCAGTGCTGATCGGCGTCGGCGCGACAACGGTAAACGCCTATCTGGCAGAGGCAGCGATTGCCGACCGGCATGGCAGAGGGTTGTTCGGCACCATGAGCCTTGAAGGCGCGATCGAAAATTATCGTACCGCGATCAACGAAGGCCTGCTCAAGATCATGTCGAAAATGGGGATCGCGGTGATCTCCAGCTATCGCGGCGGTTACAATTTCGAGGCGGTGGGTTTGTCTCGCGCGCTGGTCAACGATTTCTTCCCCGGAATGCCGAACAAGATTTCGGGCGAAGGCTATCAGTCGCTGTTCGTCAATGCTGCCGAACGCCATGCCGACGCCTTCGACGCGGCGGTCGCGCGGCTTCCCGTCGGCGGTTTCTACAAACAACGCAAGGATGGCGAGACGCACGCCTATTCGGCTGGGCTGATGCACCTGCTGCAAAGCGCGGTCGCGAAGGACAGCTATTCGACCTATCTGCAATTTGCAGCGGGCGTTCGCGAATTGCCGCCTATCTATCTGCGCGACCTGATGGAGTTCAATTACCCCAAAGAAGGCGTGGCGCTCGACGAGGTGGAGGCGATCACCGAAATCCGGAAGCGTTTCGTCACACCGGGAATGTCGCTGGGCGCGCTGTCGCCCGAGGCGCACGAAACGCTTGCGATTGCGATGAACCGCATTGGCGCCAAGGCGGTTTCGGGTGAAGGCGGCGAGGACAGCAAGCGCTTCACGCCGTACGAGAATGGCGATAATGCCAACAGCGTGATCAAGCAGATCGCCAGCGGTCGTTTCGGTGTCACCGCCGAATATCTGGGCGCGTGCGAGGAAATCGAGATCAAGGTTGCCCAAGGTGCAAAGCCGGGCGAAGGCGGCCAGTTGCCCGGTTTCAAGGTGACCGAGATGATCGCGCGGCTGCGGCATTCGACACCGGGGGTGACGCTGATCTCCCCTCCCCCGCACCACGATATCTATTCGATCGAGGATCTGGCGCAGCTCATCTACGACCTGAAGCAGATCAACCCGCGTGCGCGGGTGTGCGTGAAACTGGTCAGCGCGGCTGGCATCGGGACGATTGCTGCCGGCGTCGCCAAGGCACATGCCGACGTCATTCTCGTTTCCGGCAATGTCGGGGGCACCGGCGCGAGCCCGCTTACCAGTATCAAATATGCAGGTACCCCTTGGGAAATGGGGCTATCCGAGGCCAATCAGGTGCTGACGCTCAACGGCCTGCGCCACCGGGTGAAGCTGCGCACCGATGGCGGGCTCAAGACCGGACGCGATATCGTGATTGCTGCCATTTTGGGCGCCGAGGAATATGGCATCGGCACGCTGAGCCTTGTCGCCATGGGCTGCATCATGGTGCGGCAATGCCATTCGAACACCTGCCCTGTCGGCGTCTGCGTGCAGGATGAAAAGCTGCGCGCCAGGTTCACCGGCACGCCCGAAAAGGTCATCAATTTGATGACATTTATCGCAGAGGAAGTGCGCGAGATATTGGCACGGCTTGGCTTCCGTTCGCTCGATGAAATCATCGGCCGCACCGAATTGCTGCGTCAGGTCAATCGCGGTGCAGAGCACCTCGACGATCTTGATCTCAACCCGATACTCGCCAAGGTCGACGCGCCGGACGAAGCGCGGCGCTTCAACATCGAAAGCTTCCGCAATCCCGTTCCAGACAGTCTGGACGCCCAGATCATCAAGGATGCCCGGCCCGTATTCGATCGGCGCGAGAAGATGCAACTGACCTATAATGTCCGTAACACGCACCGCGCGGTCGGCACAAAGCTCAGCTCCGAAGTCACACGGCTTTACGGAATGAAAGGGCTGGCCGACGATCATGTGCAGATCCGCCTGCGGGGTTCCGCAGGTCAGTCGCTCGGTGCATTCCTCTGCCAGGGCATCACGCTGGAAGTATTCGGCGACGCCAATGACTATGTCGGCAAGGGCTTGTCAGGCGGCAAGATTGTCGTTCGCCCAACAGTCAGTTCCAACCTCGAAAGCCAGAGAAACTCGATCATCGGCAATACGGTCCTCTATGGCGCGACCAGCGGCAAGCTGTTTGCTGCAGGCCAGGCTGGCGAACGCTTTGCAGTGCGCAATTCGGGCGCTCAAGTCGTTGTCGAAGGCTGCGGCGCCAATGGCTGCGAATATATGACCGGCGGCACCGCCGTCATCCTGGGTGCGACCGGCGGCAATTTCGGCGCAGGCATGACGGGCGGCATGGCGTTCGTGCTCGACCCCGAAGGCAGTTTCCCCTCATGCGCCAACCCTGACGGCATCATCTGGCAGCGGCTCGACAGCGTGTATTGGGAGGCGCAACTGAAGAACTTGGTCATCGAACATGCACAAGCCACCGACAGCGGCTGGTCTGCCTCGATTATCGAGGATTGGGAACGGCGACGCGGAGAATTCTGGCAGGTTTGTCCAAAGGAGATGCTATCGCGACTCGAACATCCGCTCTCGGACTCGCAGGTGAGCGTGGCCGCAGAATAGGTAAATCGGGCATGCGTTTTACAACCATTTACCTTGCTTGCTCCTCGTTGACCGCATTGTTCAGTGCGCCGTCAGCCCAGCACTGATATAAGACCCGTGTTCAGGCCGTAATGGGGCTTGTGTTTTGCCTGGCTTAGTTGAGCCGGTATTTCTGGGGTGATGGGCCATGCGCTCGATTGATTTGCGAGTACCGGCAGTTGCCGGTTTTGCCGTTCTTCTTCTGGCTTTTGCGCCAGGCGCCAGAGCAGCCGATACGCACGAAATCCAGTTTGTCGCTGGCACGGGCGAAGCGGCCATTGCTTCGCCTATGGCGCTTGCTGGCACCGACAATGACAATGTCGAAGCCGAGTTGAATGGTCTTGCTGAAAGGCTTGCCGATCCTCGCGTTCAGAACGGTGTGGCTGATATGGTCGAACGTGTGGGTGGAACCATGCTCGACCTGCCTGTCGGCAAGTTTGCCGCAGCCATCGAAAAGGCACGTCCGGGGACGATCGAAAAGCACATCCGCGAAGACGCGACCGTTGCCGATCTGGCTGGTCGTGACGCAGAACGCCTTCCCCGCGAACTGGGCAAGGGCAGCCGCCAGATGATGACCATGCTCAGCGGTTTTGCTTCGGCTTTCGCAACGATGATGCCCGAGTTCGAGCAAATGGGGCGCGACCTCGAACGCAGCATGAAAGACATCAAGGCAGCGCGCGACTGAGAGATTTCGTCAACAGGGACACCGTTAACGGGGGGCAGTTTCGTTAACGGGGAGGGGCGGTGCCGGTTTGCGCACCGCCCCTTTTTCTATTTTCAGTCCTCCAGCGACAGCAAAGAGGCATTGCCGCCTGCACTGGTCGTGTCGATACTGGTCGTCCGCTCGGCGCAGAAACGGTGGAGATAGTTGGGGCCACCCGCTTTGGGCCCTGTACCGGAAAGCCCCTCCCCGCCGAAAGGCTGGCTACCGACAACGGCACCGATCATCGAGCGGTTGATGTAGAGATTGCCGACGCGCGCTGCGCCTTCGACAGCTTCCGAAACCCGCGCAATGCGGCTGTGCAGGCCCATGGTCAGGCCAAAGCCCTTGGCATTGACCGCCGCGATGGTCTCTTCCAGCTTGCCGGCAGGCCAGGTCGCGACATGGACGATCGGCCCGAACCATTCGGTGTTGATCTCGTCCAGGCTATTGAGGCGGACCAAAGTCGGCGGAACATAAAGGCCATCTGATGGCACGGGCACTTCAAAGACAATGCGATCCGCCACTGTCTGGCGATAGGCCATCAACCGGTCATAGGCCGCCTTGTCGATCACCGGGCCGATGTCATTTGCGGGATTGGCAGGATCGCCCACGACCAGTTCCTGCATCGCACCGACGAGCATGTCGATTGTGTGTTCCGCAATCTGTTCCTGCAGCAACAACAGGCGGAGGGCCGAGCAGCGCTGACCGGCGGACTGGAAGCCCGAAATCACGACATCGCGAACGACCTGTTCGGAAAGCGCGGTCGAATCGACAAACATCGCGTTGAGGCCGCCGGTTTCGGCAATCAGCGGGACCAGAGGGCGGGCATCGTCGGTCAGGAGGTTGCGGGCGATGGCTTTGGCAGTGGGGACCGAGCCGGTGAAAACGGTGCCAACGATGCGGCGATCACCCAGAAGAACCTGACCTATGTCACCGCCTCCGGTGACGATCTGTATGGCACCGGCAGGAATACCGGCCTTGCGCGCCAGATCAATCGCATATCGTGCGATAGCAGGCGTTTGTGGCGCAGGCTTGGCGACAACCGTATTGCCAGAGACGAGAGCGGCAACCACCTGCCCCAGGAAGATGGCCAGCGGGAAATTCCACGGCGCGATCGCAGCCCAGACGCCGTGTCCCTCATAACGCAGAACATTGCGCTCACCGGTTGGCCCCGGCAGTTCAACCGGCTGCATGTCGTGCCGCGCGCGTGCAGCATAATAGCGGCAGAAATCGACCGCTTCGCGGACTTCGGCCAGCGCATCGGGGATCGTCTTCTTCGCCTCTTGCACCGCGATTGCCATCAACGGCGCGCGATGTTCCTCCAGCAAATCAGCCAGGCGTTCCAGGCAGGCCGCGCGCTCTTCCACCGGCGTTGCCGACCATGACGGATAGGCCGCCTCAGCAGCAGCAATCGCCGTTTTCACATCGGTATCAATGCCGTCAGGCACCGCAGGCATGGCCGCGACCTTGGCAGCGATACCGGCCAGAACATCGGCGTCCTCCAGATCCATGCCCTCACTGTTCGCGCGCTGCGGTGCAAACAATTCGGCAGGCAGGCGGATCGCGGGATGGCGCGTGCCCCCAACTTCCATCACCTTTTCGACCGGATCGGCGAGCAGTTCGTCTTCGCTCACCTCCTCATCGGCCAATTGATGGACAAAGCTGCTGTTCGCGCCATTTTCGAGCAGGCGCCGGACGAGATAGGCAAGCAGATCGCGATGCCCGCCCACAGGGGCGTAGATGCGGCAATGATAGCCTTCGTCCTGCACCAGCCGTTCGAACAGCCCCTGCCCCATGCCGTGCAGCCGCTGAAATTCGAAATCGCGCGTCTGCCCTGCCCATTCGAGGATCGTGCCCACTGTCAACGCATTGTGCGTCGCGAATGCCGGGCGAATATTGGCGGCGCGCAACATATCCTTTGCGCAGGCCAGATAGGAAACATCGGTCGAAGGCTTGCGGGTAAACAGCGGATAATCCGAAAGTCCGCGCTCCTGCGCCCATTTGATTTCGCTGTCCCAATAGGCCCCTTTGACGAGGCGAACCTGCATGATGCGGCCCGTATCGCGCCCCAGCGCATCGGCCCAGGCCAGCACCGGACGGGCACGCTTCGAATAAGCCTGCACCGCCATGCCAAGCCCATCCCAACCCTTAAGCTGCGGATCGCGCGCGGCGGCTTCGATGATGTCGAGGCTCATTTCAAGGCGCGCCGCCTCCTCGGCATCGACGGTCAGTTGCACAGCTGCCCCCGCCGCCTGTCGCGCCAGATCGACCAGCATCGCTGACAGTTCGGGAACGCAGCTTGCCGCCTTGGCGGTTTCATAGCGCGGATGTAGCGCCGACAGTTTTACCGAAACGCTGTGTCCGCGCGCCGGGTTCGCACCGACTGCCGCGATCGCACCTCGATAGGCCTCAAAATAGCGCTCTGCATCGGCACGCGTGCGGGCGGCTTCGCCAAGCATGTCGAAACTCGCCGTAAAGCCTTCATTCTCCGGCGTATCCATCCGCTTGATGGCTTCGTCGATGGTCCGGCCCATTACGAAGACCTGCCCCATCAACCGCATCGCCGCACCCACCGCCTGCCGGACGAAAGGTTCGCCCGCGCGCGACACGAGCTTGCGCAGCACGCCCCGGCCATCGTCGCCGACCATCGCCTTGCCAAGCACCAGCCCCCAGGTTGCACCGTTGACCAGCAGGCTCGCCGATTTGCCGCTATGCGCGCGCCAGTTGGCATCGCCCAATTTGTCGGCGATCAGCAGGTCGGCGGTATCGGCATCGGGGACGCGCAGAAACGCCTCTGCCAGCGAGAGCAACGCCGTGCCCTCTTCGGTGCCAAGGCGATATTCTTGCAGGAACTGGTTGACCCAGCCATCGGTCTGCGCCGCGCGCAATTCGCCCAGCAGGTCGCGCGCGCGCGCGACCACGCCATCACGTTCGGCGGGGGATAGCTGCGCTGCCGCTACCAGAGGTGCGAGCGTTTCGGGTTCGGATGCGCGGAACATCGGCCGGATGGCCGCACGCGCGGAATCGACTGGATTTGCCATGCCGCCGCATAGCGCCTGTGGCCATGCCGCGACAAGTTACAAATGTTACTAAATGAAGAGTTCTCCCCTCCCACAGACGGGAGGGGTTTGAAGACTTGGCAGCCTGTTGCCCAGTCGTAGCGGGCTGGGGGCTTGCAACCTTGAGCAACGCCGACAGGCCCCACTCCAACCCCTCCCCTTAAGGGGAGGGGCTTTGAGATTACCGATAACGGCGGCGGCAGTTGCTGTCCGACTTGTCGATCGCGCGTCCCGCAAGGGCGCCTACGGCGGCACCGATGATGGCGCCTTCGGTGCGATTGCCACGACGGGCAATTTCACGACCGGCAAGGCCGCCCGCCACGGCACCGATCACGGTGCCGCCCGTGCCCTTGTCGCAACGATATCCACGATCGCGGCGATGGTAACGGCTATTGTCGCGATCCCGATAGCTGTGATAGCCATCATCGTTATATCGACCCGCAAAGGCGGGGGTTGCAGAAAAACCTGTAACGAGCGTTGCGGCGGCTACCAGTGCGCCGAGCGACTTTTTCATGTTCATTTTCTTTCTCCTTTGCACTGGCGGATCGTTGCTCCCAATTCGCTTCGATGAAATCCGCCTCAAATCTTGCCCTGTTGAATATGGGTTATGCGATTCGGCTTGAGCCTTTGCTGAATGCGGATGTTATCTTGCGTTCAGGCTTGGGCTTTTTTTGATGAATGCTATGACGGCGAAGATGCGCCGCCGAATGCCCCGAATAGCCTTGCTTTTGCTGTTGATGGTTGCCGCTGTCGGCGGCCACCGCGTCTATTCGCGCAACTACAGCCAGCAGATCGAGCGGGTGCCACTGGCGCTCGATGAGACCGATCCCGAACGCAAGAAAGTCGGCGCCCTCACTTTCCTGAACGCCTGGGAATTACGAAGCGACAATAGCGATTTCGGGGGCATCTCGGCTTTGGCGGTGACCGGCAAAAACCGCTTTCTTGCAGTGAGCGATGCTGGAACCTTGATCGGCTTCACCCTTGGTCAATCCAACCGGATGGAAGACAGCTTCATCGCCGCCCTGCCCGGGGCTTTTGGCAAGGATGCCGATTATCGCGACCGCGACAGCGAAGGCATGACCTATGATCCGGCGTCGGGTCGCATCTGGGTGAGCTACGAAGCGCGCCACGCGATCCGGCGGTTTTCGCCATCGCTAGGCCGGATTGACGGCACCAAAAGGCTGACCTTCACCAAAGGCTGGAAAGCAAATGGCGGTGTCGAGGCGATAACGCAGCTGCGCGACGGCCGGTTCATGCTGTTTTCCGAAACCCACCAGCGGCCCGATGGCAGCAACAGCGCTTTTCTTTATTCGGGCGATCCGGTCGAGCCCGGTTCGCGAGCGACACCCTTTGGCTATCGCGCGCCGGAGGGTTACCGCCCCACCGATGCGACGGTGTTGCCCGATGGCAGGGTGCTGATGCTCAACCGCCGCGTCGGTCTGCCCAACGGCTTTTCCGCCAAGCTTACCATGTTCGATCCGGCTGAAATCGAATCCGATGGGGTGATTGCGCCGCGAACGATCGCCACCCTCGCATCCCCCCTGCTGGTCGATAATATGGAAGGCTTGGCAACCACCGTGGATCAAGACCGCATCATCGTCTGGATGATTTCAGATGATAATTTCACCGCGCTGCAGCGCACCATCCTGATGAAGTTTGCGCTGGATCTGCCCAATAAAAAACCGGAGGCGGAAACCGCCCCCGGCTTTGCAACTCTAACGAGGTAGGGCGATTAAGCGGCTGCAGCCTGCTTCTTCGAAAGCGCCTTCTTCACCTTGCGGGCATTGATGCTCAGTTTCTCGTCCGAAGTCTTGAGCAGCCAGTTGTCGAGGCCGCCAACATGTTCAACCGAGCGCAGGCCCGAAGCCGAAACGCGGAACTTGAATGCCTGTTCCAGCGAATCCGAAAGCAGCGTGACATTCTGCAGGTTGGGCAGGAAGGTCCGCTTGGTCTTGTTGTTAGCGTGGCTCACATTGTGGCCTACCATGCGACCCTTGCCGGTCAGTTCGCAAATGCGCGACATCTTCAAAATCCCTATAATATATAAGTTACGGGAATCGCTGTTCCCGGAAAGTGGCTGCCCCTAACCTTGCGGGAGCGAAAGGTCAAGGCCCGCAATTGCTCCCCTGCCGCTCGCAGGAGCGGCTGGGAGAGGGCCTGACAGGGCACAAAGCTCGCTTCGCTCGCCCCCTCCCCCAACCCTCCCGTAAACGGGAGCGGGACTAAAAGAGCAAATCCGCCAGTTTCCCCCGCTGCCAGGCGGCATCGCCAAATTGCGAAGCGTGGAAAATCGCCGCTCGCCGGTGCAGCCCGGCATCGCAATCATGGGTGAAGCCGAATCCGCCGTGAAACTGGATCGCCCGGTCGGCAGCAAAGCTGTAGGCACCGTCCGCTGCGGCCTTGGCCATCCTTACCGCCACCTCGCCCCTGCCCTGATCGGCAAAGCTATGCGCCGCGCTGTAAAGATGCGTTCGCGCCTTTTCATAGCCAACATAGGCATCGACCATCGGATGTTTGAGCGCCTGATATTCGCCGATCAACTTGCCGAATTGCTTGCGGGTACGCAGATAATCGAGCGTATAGTCGATCACCGCCTGCGACCCGCCGCACATTTCAGCGGATTGGAGCAGGTTTACTGCAAGCTCGATCTGGGCAAGCGCAGCGCTGGTGCGTGAAATATCCAGCACAGCGTCTTCGGATACCGAAATGCCGTCGAGCGACAGCGCAAAGCTGCGCCTTGTCTCATCGACAATGGTTTCACGACGAAGCGCGCCCGCCGGGATGTCCGATTTCTCGACCAATATCAGCGCCGCTTTTCCGTCGAGCTGGGCCGACACGATCAGCAGATCGGCGCTATCGGCCCACAGCACGAAATGCTTGGTTCCAGATAGCCGGATCTGACCGTCAGCACGGGTTGCTGTGGCTATAATGTTCGCAAGATCCCAATCGCCATGCGCCTCGCCCAGCGCCAGCGTGCCGATTTCGCCTGCGGCCAGCCGTGGTAGCCATTCCGCCTGTTGGGCAGAGGTCCCCCCGGCAAGCAATGCCTGCTGCGCCGTTATCGTTGTAACGAACGGAGAGGCCAACAGATTGCGCCCCATCTGCTCGACCACCGGCACGACTTCACCCAGCGACAGGCCTACGCCGCCCTGCGCCTCTGGCACCGCGATCGCCAGCCAGCCCAGCCCGACAATTTCCTGCCAGACAGCAGCATCATAGCCGGTATCGCTTTCAAGCAGTGCGCGAACCGAGGAAATCGGCGATTTCTCACGACAAAATTCGCTGGCTATATCGAGCAGCTGGATCTGCTCCTCGCTATAGCCAATCCCTGCAAATTCCATTTCGCGTTCCTCTCTTCAGGGAGCTTGTTTGGGTTAATCGCGCGATTAAATCAAGGCGATTCAGTCCGCGAACGGATCGCGCACCAATATCGTATCTTCCCGCTCGGGCGAGGTGCTGACCAGCGCCACCGGGGTTTCGATCAGTTCCTGGATGCGCTGGACATATTTGATCGCCTGCGCCGGCAGATCGGCCCAGCTGCGCGCCCCGGCGGTGGTTTCCTGCCAGCCGGGCATTTCTTCGTAGATCGGCTCGACATTCGCCTGATCGGCGGCATGGCTGGGCAGATAATCGAGAATCTTGCTGTTGAGGCGATAGCCGGTGCAGATCTTGATCGTCTCGAACCCGTCGAGCACGTCAAGCTTGGTCAGCGCAATCCCGGTGACGCCCGAAACCGCGCAGCTCTGACGGACAATGACCGCATCGAACCAGCCGCAGCGCCGCTTGCGCCCGGTGACGGTGCCGAATTCGTGCCCGCGCTCGCCCAGCCGCTGGCCGGTTTCATCCTCCAGCTCGGTCGGGAACGGGCCCGAACCGACGCGCGTGGTATAGGCCTTGACGATGCCGAGTACGAAGCCGGTCGCATTGGGCCCCAGCCCCGAACCCGAGGCCGCCGTGCCGCTGACCGTGTTCGAACTGGTGACGAACGGATAGGTGCCATGGTCGACGTCGAGCAGCACGCCCTGTGCGCCTTCGAACAGCACGCGCGCGCCCGCCTTGCGCACCTTCTTGAGCCGCTTCCACACCGGCTGGGCATATTGCAGCACGAAAGGCGCTATTTCGCGCAGGTCGCCGAGCAGGCGCTCACGGTCCACAGGAGGTTCGCCAAAGCCCGCGCGCAGCGCATCATGGTGCGCGCAAAGCCGGTCGAGCTGCGCATCGAGCGCATCGAGATGCGCAAGGTCGCAGACGCGGATCGCGCGGCGCCCGACCTTGTCTTCATAGGCCGGGCCAATACCGCGGCCAGTGGTGCCGATCTTGCCCGAACCGGCGGCGGTTTCGCGCAGCCCGTCCAGATCGCGGTGGATCGGCAGGATCAATGGGCAATTGTCGGCAATCGCGAAATTTTCGGTGTTGATGGCAACACCCTGCCCTTCGAGCTTTTCGATCTCCGACTTGAGATGCCACGGATCGAGCACCACGCCATTGCCGATGATCGACAGCGTGCCGGTGACGATGCCGGAAGGCAGAAGCGATAATTTGTAGGTCTGGTCGCCAACGACCAGCGTGTGGCCTGCATTATGCCCACCCTGAAAGCGGACCACGGCGTCGGCGCGGCTTGCCAGCCAGTCGACGATCTTGCCTTTGCCTTCGTCGCCCCACTGGGCGCCGATTACGGTTACATTTGCCATTACGGTTTTTCCGAAACAACACACGCTCGATGATAAGCGTGGTGGCCTTTTTCTGCGCAGAAGGGATTTTCCGCGAAGGGATTCGCCGTAGGCCCCGTTATGATGATGGGCGCGCTGCGTCCACCCAAAAGAAAGTTGAAAGGCCGATAGATGCGGGAATGGATACTGGCGGTCTCTGCTGTCGCGATGGTCGCCACCGCCTGCCACGCGCTGCGCGGTGAAAGGCTGAGCCGCGAATGCCGCAGCGAGGTGGTCGAACTGTGCGGGATGCAGCGCGGAAAGCTGCGCGAATGCCTGGCCAAACGCAACAGCCAGCTTTCCGAAAGCTGCTATGGCGAGCTGCGCGCGCGCATCGCCGACCGTCAGGGCAAGGCGGAGCGGGCGACATCCCCTGCCCTCGAAAAGCAGCATCTCGCGCTGGGTGCAGTCGAACATGCCTATGGCGGCGATCCGCTGCAGAAACTCGATTTCTACAAGGCCAAGGGCAATGCTGCGCGCGCACCGCTTCTGGTCTTCGTCCATGGTGGCGGATGGAAGCGCGGGGACAAGCGCAACGCCACCGGGGCCGACAAGGTGAAGCATTATACCGGGCTCGGCTATCATCTTGCGTCGGTCAACTATCGGCTGGTACCGGATGCAACGGTCGAGCAGCAGGGCGCCGACATTGCGGCGGCGCTCGCCTGGCTCCTCGAAAATGCCGAAAAACTGGGTATTGACCGCAGCCGCGTGGTGCTGATGGGGCATAGCGCAGGCGCGCATCTTTCGGCGCTGGTCGGCAGCGATCCGCAATATCTGCGGACTGCGGGGCTGGACCTCGATGACCTATCGGGCATCATTCCCATCGATGGCGCTGCCTATTACGTTCCCGCGCAGATGCGTGAGGGTGCGCGGATCATGAAAGATACCTATATGCAGGCCTTCGGCAGCGATCCGACCCGGCAAAAGGCGCTATCGCCTTATTGGCATGCGCAGGGCCCCAATGCCCCGGCATTCCTGATCCTGCATGTCGACCGTGAGGATGGAAAGCGCCAGTCCGAAGCGCTGGCTGGCGCGCTGCGCAAGGGCGGTTCGCAGGTTCAGCTCAACGCCTTTGAAGGCAAGGGCCTGCAGGGCCACGCCGACATCAACCGCAGGTTGGGCGACCCCGCCTATCCGGCAACACCGGTGGTGGATGCCTGGTTGCGGGAGGTTTTTGGCAAGTGATTCCTCCCCGGTACGGGGGAGTCGAAGGCGTGGCGGTTCCACAGCGGGACCAGCGAAGCTGGTGGTGGGGGCTTCAGCGTAGCACGGCGCAAACCAACAGCCCCCTCCGTCATCGCTGCGCGATGCCACCTCCCCGCAAGCAGGGAGGGTTTTTTCAAACCGCTTCCGGCCGCCCTTCACGCAGCACATGGGTGCATATCTGCGCCTCGGCGCTGTCGTCTTCGGTCAGTTGCGCGACAGTGACCCAGCCTTCAGCACGCAGCGATGCGGCTTTTTGCAGCATGGTGCCAATGGGCAGGAACAGGCGGCGGCGCTCGCCCTGTGCCAGCCCGGCATCGATCAGGGGATCGATATAGGCGGAAAAGCCGATCGCCGGTTCCTTGCCGATTTGATACGCCCCGCCGCGCCCGATTTCCCCCGAGGCGTGGGCGGAAAAGAGCGAGAAACCGAACCAGGTCTGATATTCGAAGCCATGCCGCTCGGTTGGGTCGAGCGTAACGCGAATGTCTGCAGGTACCGCCGCTGCAATCGCTTCGATCGCATCGAGTCGGTCCTTCAGCTTGCCCTCGCTATCGAAAGCCCGCATCCGGTCGAGCGCATCGGGCAAAGCCCCGGCGGCAGCGATCAACGGTGCCAGCGCGGCAGGAACAGCGCCTGCATCCTTGGCATCGAGTGCGGCCTTCAACTCGTCGCGGTCACCCTTTGGCTTCAGCACATCGAGCAGATCGGGCATTGTAAGGTCGAGGGTGATGTCTTTCACACCTGCAGCTTTCAGGCCTTCAATGGCAACCGATACGACTTCGATTGCCGCCGCCACGCTATCGAGGCCGATCAGCTCTGCCCCCACCTGCATCATTTCGCGTTCGGGACGCAGTTGGGTCGCGCGCAATTTCACTACCGGGCCACCATAGGACAGCCGCACGGGGCGCGGGTGATGGCCCATCCGCGTCGAGGCAATGCGCCCGATCTGGCCGGTAATGTCGCTGCGCACCGCCATCGTTTCGCCCGAAACCGGATCGACAAAGCGCAGCAGGTCGCGCGCCGAAGTGCCAAGGCTGCCGGTCAGGCTGGCCTCATATTCCGCCAGCGGCGCCTGCACGCGCTCATAACCATGGCTCGCCGCGGTATCGAGGATAGCCCGCACCAGCCGCGCCGAAGCATCAGCCTCTGGCGGCAGGCGGTCGCGAAATCCGGTGGGGAGCAGGCTGTTGGTCATTGCATTTTGCGCGGTGGCGTCTCGAAGAGAAGGTTTCAAGCAAAAACACACATGTCACCCCCGACTTGATCGGGGGCCCATGGTCTGAGCTGTCGGTTCAAACCTCCATGTCGGGCCATGGATTCCCGCTTTCGCGGGAATGACAAATAAATGCGATGTTAAAACCGAAGCGCCATTGCGCGCTTCACGCCCGGCAGGCTGTGGATCGTCTCCAATACCGTCGCCGGAACCGGGGTATCGACCGACAGCAGCAGCACGGCGACGCCGCCTGCCTCCTGACGGCCAAGGTGGAAGGTGCCGATATTGATGCCTGCTTCGCCCAATGTCGTACCCAGACGCCCGATAAAGCCCGGCGCGTCCTGGTTGACGATATAGAGCATATCGCCTTCGAGGTCCGCCTCTACCTTGACGCCGAACAGTTCGACAAGACGCGGGGTGCCGTTTCCGAACAGCGTGCCCGCCACCGAACGCTCGCCAATGTCGGTCTTCACCGAGACGCGGACGAGCGTGTGGTAATCACCCTCGCGGTCGTGGCGCACTTCGCGCACGTCCATGCCGCGCTCTTTCGCAAGATAGGGCGCGTTGACCATGTTCACCGCATCGGAGAAGCGGCGCATGAAGCCCGAGAGCACCGCAGCAGTGATCGGCTTGATGTTGAGTTCGGCGGCTGCACCTTCGACCTCGACGCTGACCTGCGTCAGATCACCATGCGACAACTGGCCGATCAGCGAACCCAATTGCTGGGCAAGCGCCATATAGGGCTTCAGCTTGGGCGCTTCTTCCGCGCTCAGGCTGGGCATGTTGAGCGCGTTGGTGACGCCGCCATTGACGAGGTAATCCGCCATCTGCTCGGCCACCTGCAGCGCGACATTGACCTGCGCTTCGTTGGTCGACGCGCCCAGATGCGGGGTGCAGATGAAGTTGGGCGTTCCGAAGAGCGGCGATTCCTTTGCCGGTTCGGTCTGGAACACGTCGAGCGCGGCACCCGCGACCTGACCGCTGTCGAGCGCGGCCTTGAGCGCGGCTTCATCAACCAATCCGCCGCGCGCGCAATTGATGATCCGCACGCCCTTCTTGCACTTGGCGATATTCTCGGCGCTCAGGATGTTGCGGGTCTGGTCGGTCAGCGGTGTATGCAGCGTGATGAAATCGGCCTTGGCGAGCAGCGTATCGAGATCGGCCTTTTCGACGCCCATTTCGATGGCGCGTTCGGGCGTCAGGAAGGGGTCGAACGCGACAACCTTCATCTTCAGCCCCAGCGCGCGACTGGCAACGATGCTGCCGATATTGCCCGCACCGATCAGGCCCAGCGTCTTGCCGGTCACCTCGACGCCCATGAAGTCGTTTTTGGGCCATTTGCCAGCCTGAGTCTGTTCATTCGCCTCCGGAATCTGGCGGGCGAGCGCGAACATCAGTGCGATGGCATGTTCTGCCGTGGTGATCGAATTGCCGAACGGCGTGTTCATCACCACCACGCCCTTCGCCGAGGCTGCGGGGATATCGACATTGTCGACGCCGATCCCGGCACGACCGACCACCTTCAAACTGGTCGCTGCTTCCAGGATTTCTTTGGTGACTTTGGATGAACTGCGGATCGCAAGACCATCATATTGGCCGATAATTTCTTTCAGCTCTTCAGGAGTTTTGCCTGTGATGACATCGACGTCGCAGCCACGTTCCGCGAAAATTTTGGCGGCGTTGGGGTCCATCTTGTCAGAGATGAGTACGCGGGGTTTGGTCATTTCCGTATCTTTCTATCGTCGCACCAGCGAAGGCTGGTGCCTATCTCGTCTTGCAGATTACGCCGGGAGGCGTGATGGGCCCCAGCCTGCGCTGGGGCGACGGAATTTTATGAATTCAGCGTCTCGAAGGCCCAGTCGAGCCACGGCCCGAGCGCTTCTATATCGGCGGTGTCGACGGTCGCACCGCACCAGATACGCAGGCCCGGCGGGGCATCGCGGTAACCGGCGATGTCATAGGCTGCGCCTTCGGCTTCGAGCAGCCCGGCGAATTTCTTGATGAAATCGGCATCGGCACCTTCGACCGACAGGCAGACGCTGGTTTTCGAACGGATACCGCTGTCTGCCGCCAGATGGCTGAGCCATGCCCGTTCGGCGACGATCTTGTCGAGCGCATGCGCATTCGCATTGCTGCGTGCCTGCAGGCCTTTGAGGCCGCCCAGTCCCTTTGCCCATTCGAGCGCGAAGATGGCATCCTCAACCGCGAGCATCGACGGGGTGTTGATCGTTTCGCCCTTGAACACGCCTTCTGCCAGCGCGCCCTTCGACATCAGGCGGAAAACCTTGGGCAGCGGCCATGCAGGCGTATATTCTTCAAGACGCTGCACCGCGCGCGGACCGAGGATCAGAACGCCATGCGCGCCCTCCCCGCCCAGCACTTTCTGCCAGCTGAAGGTGGCCACGTCGATCTTGTCCCACGGAATATCATAGGCAAAAACCGCGCTGGTGGCATCGGCGAAGGACAGGCCTTCGCGATCGTCGGGGATCCACTCGCCATCGGGCACGCGCACGCCGCTGGTGGTGCCGTTCCAGGTAAAGAGGACGTCATCGGCCCAGTCGACCTTGTCGAGATCGGGCAGCTGGCCATAATCGGCGCGGTGAACCTTCGGTTCGAGCTTCAATTGCTTGACAGCGTCGGTGACCCAGCCCTCACCAAAGCTTTCCCAGGCCAGCGCGGTTACGCCGCGCGCGCCGAGCATTGTCCACATCGCCATTTCAAAGGCGCCGGTATCTGAACCCGGGACGATGCCGATGCGGTGCGTATCGGGAAGCTGCAGCACTTCGCGCATCAGATCGATGCAATAAGCGAGGCGCGACTTGCCGATCTTTGCACGGTGCGAACGACCGAGCGATTCGGTGTTGAGTTTTTCGGGAGCCCAGCCCGGCGGTTTCGCACAGGGACCGGAAGAGAAAAAAGGACGCGCAGGCTTTTGCTGCGGCTTGGTAACTTCAGTCATGCAATGCTTCTCCTTGCAGAGAGCACGCGCGGCGTTGGGACCGCGTGGCCCGGAGCCGCGTTTAAGGGCGGCCCCGGGAATGTCAAATACATTCGCGCGGCGGATCTTTCCTTTACCTCGCTCCCGCTTGCGAAAGGTTGCCGTTATTGTTCTCCCCTCTCGCAAGCGGGAGGGGAAAGAGGCGTCAGTAGCCCGGCTTGCGGAACAGCACCTGCCCGCGGCGCGCGACATACAGCTTTTCCAGCGTTACCGGATGGAAATAGGCTTCGACGCGGTCGCCCTCGGGGGTGGTGCCATAGACTTCATAGCAGCCGCCATCGACCTTTGACTTGCGGACGGTCCAGCCTTCCTTGATCAGCTTGGCTTTCAGCACATCCTGCGTTTGCCAACCCGATTGTGGGCCGGCATTGCACTTCATGACGCCAGTCGCCGACGCGGGTGCGGAGGGCAATACAGCAACGACGGTGGCGGTAAGCGCCAGGGGAATCAGTTTACGCATGTTCAAACTCCTTGGGGTTTCATTTGGAGGAAGGGTTTCTTGATAAAACGGGCGAGCAGAAGCAGGCCAAGCGGAACGAAATGGGCAAGCGCGGCGGCGTAGCTGTTATGCACCCAGAACCAGTGCAGCATTGTCAACAACGCTGCCGGATAGACAAGGCGCTGCAGCCGTTTCCAGCCCGCACGCAACCAGCGCATCGAGGCATCGTTGCTGGTCAGCGCCAGCGGCAGCATCAGCGCAAAAGCCGCCCACCCTGTCCAGATGCCGGGCGCGAGCCATTCGGCAAGGATATCGTCGAGATTACCCATGTCGATCAGGTAGAAAATCAGATGCACCAAGGCGTAGCCAAAGGCTGCAACGCCGATCGCCCTCCGCCGTGCCACGAGCCAGTTCAGCCAGCGCTTTGGGCCGAGAATCGCCAGCAGCGGGCTCAATGCCATCGCGAAAATCATCAACCGTGCCGACCATTCGCCGGTCGGATGGAGCATGTCCATGCTGTCGATCCGGCCTTGCCACCAGCCGGAAACCAGCAGGATCGCTGGCACGGAAAGCAGCAGCCAGACAACATGCTTATTATTGAGAATCGTTCGCATTAAATGTCCGGTAGCCGCGTCTCGATTTGCGGTCAACCGTTTGCGCCGTTTACCGCCTGTTAACCACCCTGCTTACATTTTATTACATATGCTACGCAGCGCATCCGCCTTGCTTCTTGCCCTTCTGGTTACCGCTTGCGGCGGGCGTTCGGAACGCGAGGTGGTGCGCCGCGACAATGATGTCTTTCGCAGCGAACCGGCACGCCAGTGCCTTTCAACGCTGAAGGCAGCGAATGTTCGCTACAGCCCTCTCCCGAACCAGCAACATGCAGGTGGGTGCCGGACGATCGACACCGTCAAGCTGATGTCATTCGGAACCGAGACCACCAATCTCGGCCCGATGACCTGCCCGCTCGCCGCCAATTTCACCGCCTGGGCCAGGCACGCCGTCGCGCCCGCCGCCAAAGCCTATCTGGACAGCGAAGTGGTGCGTATCGAAACCATGGGCACCTATAACTGCCGCAACATCAATGGCGGGCGCAGCGGGCGGCTGTCGCAACATGCCTTTGGCAACGCGGTCGACGTATCTGCCTTCATTCTGAAAGACGGGCGCCGCATTTCGGTGCTGTCGGGCTGGAACGGCAAGGCCGACGAACGCGCCTTTCTGCGCCGCCTGCACCAGTCGGCATGCAAGCGTTTCGGCACCGTTCTCGGCCCGGATTACAACGCTGCGCACGCAAACCATTTCCATTTCGACATGGCGCAATCGATGAAGGATGGCAGCGCCTATTGCCGCTGAGGGGTGGATATTAACCGCCATTCGTCTATCAGGCGGGAATGACACAAAAAGATTTGAAAGACCGCCGTTTCTACAAGGCGAAGCAAGAAGCCAAATTCGCCAAGGATCTGACACCCCAGACCCCCCAGACGCAGAGCAAATCCTATAAACTCGCATTCCAGGACACCGAATTCCTGCTGCGCGAGGAATTGCGCCCGGTGCGTTTCCAGCTCGAACTGCTGAAACCCGAAATGCTGCTCGATGAAGCCAAGGTAGCTTCAACGCTCGTCGTCTATGGTTCGGCGCGCATCCCGCAGCCGGAAAGGGCCGATGCGCTTTTGGCTGCCGCAACCGATGATCGCAGCCGGACGATTGCCGAGCGGCTGAAAGCCAATTCGCATTATTACAACGAAGCCCGCAAGCTGGGACAACTGGCGAGCAGTTGCGGAATCATGGACGAAGACGGCAAGCGCCACTTCGTTGTCTGCTCGGGCGGTGGCCCTTCGATCATGGAAGCCGCCAATCGCGGCGCGCGCGATATGGGCGCCGACACGATCGGCCTCAACATCGTCCTGCCACACGAACAGGCGCCGAACGAATATGTCACCCCGGATCTGAGCTTCCAGTTCCACTATTTCGCGCTGCGCAAGATGCACTTCCTGCTCCGCGCCCGCGCCGTTGCGGTATTCCCCGGCGGTTTCGGGACGTTCGATGAATTTTTCGAGCTGCTGACGCTCGTCCAGACCGGCAAGATCGAGCCAATGCCCATCCTGCTGTTCGGCAAGGAGTTCTGGGAACGGGTCGTAAATTTCGAGGAGCTGATGCTGGAGGGCGTGATCAGCCCAAAGGACCTCAACTTGTTCCAGTTTGTCGAAACGGCGGAAGAAGCCTGGCGAGAGATAGCGATTTTCTATGAACTAGAGGCCTGCGATTGAGCACTCACTAGGCCGGATCGACATTCAGCGCAGCCAGATCATGGTGGCGGCGAGGTATGCGAAGCCGGTGAAGTGGATGGTTCTGCGTTCGTAACGAGTGGCGAAGCGGCGGAAGTGCTTGAGGCGGTTGAAGCATCGCTCAATGCGGTTGCGGTGTTTGTAGGCGCTGGCGTCGTGCGGGATAATGACTTTGCGTGTGCGGTTTGAAGGGATCACCGCTTCGGCACCCATGTCGGCGATGATGGCGCGTAAGGCATTGCTGTCATAGGCTTTGTCGGCCAGCACGGCGCCGCCTGCCTGTCCTTCAAGCAAGGCGGGAGCCTGCGTGACGTCGCCCACTTGGCCTGCGGTGATGATGAAGCGCAACGGTCGGCCCAACGCGTCGGCAAGCATGTGAATCTTGGTCGTCAGTCCACCTCGGGAACGCCCCAGCGCCTGATCCTTGGCCCCCCTTTTCCGCTCGCGGCCTGCTGGTAGGCGCGAACGATGGTGCTGTCGAGCATCAGGTATCGGTTGTCCCGATCGGCGATCAGCGCCTCGAACACCCGCTCCCACACACCGGCATGGCACCAGCGGCTGAACCGGCGATGGATCGTCTTCCATTTGCCATAGCGATCCGGAAGATCACGCCAGTGCGCCCCCGACCGCAGAACCCACAGACATCCGTTCACAAACAATCGGTTATCCGATCCAGTCCGCCCGGGATCGCTCACCTTGCCGGGCAGCAAAGGCGCAATCTTCGCCCATTGCACCTCGCTCAATTCATAACGCTTCACGCCCATTCATAGCCTCCGCTCAATCGCGAAACCCTATGAATCACCACTTACGCCGTTTGGGAATCCTGAATGTCGATCCGTCCTAAGCCCGTCACCCCGGCGAAGGCCGGGGACGCGACAGATTTACCCAACACTTGAAGAACAAATCTCCAACGGCCCCGACCTTCGCCGGGGTGACGTTTACAGCCTATTTCTGCTCTTTGAGCCAGCCGATCAGTGCCTTGCGCTCTTCGGCGTTGTTGATGCCGGCAAAGGCCATTTTGGTGCCGGGCACGACCTTGCGCGGGTTTTCGATATAGGCGTCGAGTGCCGCCTCGTCCCAATTGCCTCCCTTGGCCGCCATCGCGGGTGAGTAAGCAAAGCCTTCAACCGATGCGACCGCCTTGCCGACGATGCCATGCAGGTTCGGGCCAATGCCATTGGGCGCGCCCTTTTCAACCTTGTGACAGGCCGTGCACTTCGCAAAGCTTTTTTCGCCAGAAACTTCGGCAGTGGCAGCCGGGGCTGGTTCAGCGGTTTCGGGTGCAGCCGCGGTTTCCGCGTCCGCGGCAGGCGTTTCCGCCTGTTCAGCACCCCCACATGCCGCCAGCGCAAACAGCGCCGGGGCGATTATCACGAATTTGCGCATAATATTTGCTCCCTGTCTTATTTGGCCGGAGCGGCTGCGGTCTCCTTGGCGGCATCAGCCGGTGCAGCCGCAGCAGCGGCGTCGCCGCCTTCTGCAGGCGCAGCACCCTCGGCAGGCGGAGCTTCAGCAGCAGGAGCCGCAGGCAAGGGCTGGTTCGAACCCTGTGCATTGAGATAGAGCAGCAAAGCTGCACGTTCTTCAGGATTGCCAAGACCGGCAAAGCTCATCTTGGTGCCTGGCGCATATTTTTTCGGGTTGGCGAGCCATTTGTCCATGCCTTCCCAATCCCAATTGCCCGGAACGCCCTTAAGCGCATCCGAATAGGCGAAACCGGCAACATGGCCATGCGCCTTGCCCATGGTCGCAAACAGGTTCGGGCCGACGCCGTTCGCGCCGCCCTGATTGATCGTGTGGCATGCCTTGCACTTGGCAAAGATGGCTTCACCCTTCGCCGGATCGGCACTTGCCAGCAGCGTTGCGAGAGGCACTTCGGCAGCGCCGCCACCGCCGCCGCTTTCGACGCCCTGAATGACATAGCCCTGCTTGCCTTCACCCGGCGTATCGCTGTGAATGATCTTTCCGAAAAGGATCGACGAACCGAGAGCGGCAATGCCCGCTGCCAAGGCCCAGCCTGCGATGGTGTTGTTGCGATCTGCCATGATGAAACGCCCTGAATTTTCGCTATGGCCCGCACGAGCGCACGATGCCTGTTGATTCCCCTCGCCCCTCTAGTTTGCTATGCAAGGCGGTGCAATAGCCCAAATCCTGCTTGCCCGCGCCTTTTGACTGCCCTATCGGCCAGCCCCGATATGGAGAGCTTCCCCAAAAGCGCCCTCGCCCGTGTCGAGGAAATGACCAAGGCCGCCGCCGCTGACCCGGCGCGTGCGGTTTCCTTCCAGGGTGCGCCCGGTGCCAATTCGCATCTGGCAGCGCTGGAGGTTGATCCGGACTGCCTGCCTGTGCCTTGCTTTTCGTTCGAGGATGCCATCGACGCGGTGAAGGAAGGGCGTGCGGCACGTGCCGTCATCCCTATCGAAAATTCGCTGCACGGCCGGGTTGCCGACATCCATTTCCTGCTGCCGGAAAGCGGGCTGTCGATCATCGGTGAGCATTTCATGCGCATCCGCCATTGCCTGATGGCCAAGCATGCCGATGCCAGGCTGACCACCGCGATGAGCCATCCGCAAGCGCTGGGGCAGTGCCGTCATTATCTGCGCGCGAACGGCATCACGCCAATTGCCTATGCCGATACCGCCGCGGCGGCTGCCTTTGTGGCCGACAGCGACGATGAAGGCGCGGCCGCCATCGCGCCGCCGATCGCAGCGGGCATTTATTGCCTGGAGATGATCCAGGAGGGCATAGAGGATGATGATCGCAACACGACCCGCTTCGTGGTGCTATCGCGCGAACCGGCATCCTACACGCCCGGCGACGGCACGTGGATGACGACTTTCATCTTTGAGGTGAAGAATATCCCCGCCGCCCTCTACAAGGCGATGGGCGGCTTTGCGACCAATGGCATCAACATGACCAAGCTCGAAAGCTACCAGAATGGCGCGAGCTTTGCCGCGACCGAATTCTTTGCCGACATCGAAGGCGCACCGGGCGATCCAGCGGTCGACCGCGCCCTCGAAGAACTGGCGTTCCACTGCAACAAGGTGCGGCTGCTCGGCACCTACAGGCAGGAACGCAAACGGGGTTAGGAAACGGTTTCGTCGACCTTGACCGGTTCGGCAAAATTCATCACGGGCTTCCCTTCCAGTTGATGCGGATCGGGATGGCCTGATGCCCTGTTTTTATCACGTCTTTGCACGTTCCAGACAAGGCCCAGCTTGCCCAGCGTTTCGATGGTGGCGCCATTGAAATCCAGTTCCCACCAGCCGATCTTGTTACTCGCCGCACGCGGTTGCGCATGGTGGTTATTGTGCCAGCCATCACCCAAAGTCAGTATGGTAATGAACCAGTTATTGGTCGCTTTTCCCACATCATGATAACGGCGATAGCCGAAATAATGTGCGAGACTGTTGGTGCCCATCACACCGTTCAGGAAAATGAAGGTGCGCAGGAAGCCGCCGATGAGGACAGTGCCGACCACATGTTCCGGCCCGCCAAAGGCGAGCGCCCAGCCAGCCGGCAGGATGAACAGCGAAAAGGCAACCCAGAACCATCGGGTCTTGTGGCAGAATTCGACCACAGGGTCACCAACCAGCCCCTTCCCGTAAATCCGCATGTCGGTATGGGCATTGTCCCACAGCCAGCCAAGATGGCCGATCAACAGGCCTTTGACCGGGCCCATCTTGCGGCCATGGCCGTCGATATGCGGGCTGTGAATATCGCCCACTTCATCCGAAAAGGCGTGATGCCTGCGATGGTCCGCCGCCCATTTCTTGACCGAGCCCTGACAGGCCATCTGGCCGCAAATGCCGATCAGATACCGCATCCATGTCGAGGTTTCGAACGAGCGGTGCGTGAAATAACGGTGAAAGCCGCAGGACAGACCATAGTTGATGATCAGATAGCCGGAAATGAAGGCCGACCATTCGACCCAGCCGGTCGGGTGCGTGAACAGCCACCAGATCGCCGCCGCCGCACCGCCGACCTGCAGCACGGCTAGGATGCTGTACTCAATCTGCTTGGCACGCGCCGCTGCGCCACCGATCAGCACGCCGGGATGCGGCTGGCCCTTGCCCGCCAGTTCCCATTGCCGATCGCTTGGATACAGGCCGGTTGTCGAATGTGGCATGTGCGCGCCCCCTTTTGCCTTGGCGACCACATGTCGCCGGATTGGTGCCACCAAAAGTAAAATTGCGATATTGTTAACGCCGCTGTCAATCATGTTAACGGCGTTTGTGCGACGAACCGTGCTTGACGGCTTTCCTTAGCTGTATTATATATGCAATACACATGGAGATTCAGCCGATGAAATATGCCTTGCTCGCTTTGCCTCTCGCTATCGGACTTGCTGCCTGCAGCGGCAAGAATGAGCCCGAAGAAGGCACGACCATCAACATCGATGCGACGACCGACAAGGGTTCTTCGGTGCAGATCACCGCTGACGGCAAAACCGGCAATGTCGGTTTCAAGGTGCCAGGCTTCGATACCAATATCCGTCTTCCGAAAAAGCTGCTCGATGACAGCAATTTCGACATTGACGGGGTGAAGCTATATCCGGGCTCCACCGTCGATACGGTCAACATCACCGCCAATGACAAGGGCGGAAAGGATGAGCAGACCGATGTCCGCATCGGCTTCACCTCGCCCGCCGATCCGGCAAAGGTCAGCGACTGGTTCAAGGATCAGTTCGGCAAGCAGTCGATGAAGGTCAGCGGCGATGCGGCCAAGCTTTCCGGCACCACCAAGGACGGCGAAGCGTTCACGATTGATTTGACCAAAAAGGACGGGAAGACCGCCGGGATGGTCAATATCCACAAATGACAGACATCAGTGCGCCGCGCCCCAACTGGGGCCGGTGCCGATTTCAACCCCCAGCGGGACGGACAGTTTGACCAGCGGCTCTGCCGCGCCCGCCATCACCGCTTCGATGACCTTGCTGGCGGCGGCCACATCCCCTTCAGGCAGTTCGAACACCAGTTCGTCGTGCACCTGCAACAGCATCTTCACATTGGGCAGGCCAGCCTCGGCCAGCGCAGGCCCCATCCGAACCATTGCGCGCTTGATGATGTCGGCGCTCGTGCCCTGGATCGGTGCGTTGATTGCTGCGCGCTCGCTGCCCTGCCTTTCGGCCTGGCTTTGCGAGGAAATCCGCGGAAACCAGCATTTACGCCCGAATAAAGTGGTCGTAAAACCGCATTCCTTCACGCTCGCCAGCGTTTCCTGGATATAGGCGCTGATACCGGGGAAGCGTTTGAAATAGGCGTCGATCAGCTGCTGCGCCTCTTCGGACGTCGATTCAAGCCGCTTCGCCAGCCCCCAGCGCGAGATGCCATAGAGGATAGAGAAGTTGATCGTCTTGGCGCGCCCGCGCGTGTCGCGGTTGACCTCCCCGAACAGTTCCTGCGCGGTGCGGGCGTGGATATCCTCACCCTGCTCGAATGCCTCTCGCAGAGGGCCAACGTCGGCCATATGGGCCGCGAGTCGCAATTCGATCTGGCTATAGTCGGCAGACAAGATGACATTGCCCGGTTCCGCGACAAAGGCATCGCGGATTTGCCGCCCCACTTCGGTACGGATCGGGATATTCTGCAGGTTCGGGTCGGTTGAGGCAAGCCGCCCGGTCTGCGCACCGACGAGGCTGTAGCTGGTGTGCACGCGCCCGGTCTTGGCATTGACCTGCTGTTGCAGCGCATCGGTGTAGGTCGATTTCAGCTTGGCCAGCTGACGCCATTCGAGCACCTTGCCAGCGATTTCCACGCCCTGCCCCGCGAGATCCTCCAGCACGGTGACGTCGGTGGAATATTGCCCCGATTTGCCCTTCTTGCCGCCCTTGAAGCCCATTTTGTCAAAAAGGATCGCCCCCAATTGCTGCGGGCTGCCGATGGTGAAGGGCTGCCCAGCCAGTGCATGGATTTCCTTTTCCAGCGCCGCGCCCTGCTCGGCAAATTCGGTCGAAAGCCGCATCAGCACCGCTTTGTCGACCTTGATGCCTTCGCATTCCATTCGCGACAGCACCGGCACCAGCGGACGATCGACCAATTCGTAGACCCGCGTGACCTTTTCCGGCGACAATCGCAATTTCAGATGGTGCCACAGCCGCAGCGTGACATCGGCATCCTCCGCCGCATATTTGGTTGCCTCTGCCAGCGGCACTTCGGCAAAGCCGATCTGGCTCTTGCCGGTGCCGGTGAGCGATTTGTAGCTGATCGGTTTGTGGCCCAGATATAGTTCGGACAATTCGTCCATGCCATGCCCCTGCCGACCCGCGTCGAGCGCAAAGCTCATCACCATCGTGTCGTCGAAGGGCGCAATGCGCAGTTCATGCTGGCGCAGCACCGACATATCATATTTGAGGTTCTGCCCGACCTTGAGGACGCTTTCATCCTCCAGCAGTGGCTTCAGACGCGAGAGAGCCGCATCAAGCGGGATTTGGTCGGGTTTCTCTGCGAACATATCGGTCCCGCCATGCGCCAGCGGGACGTAACAGGCCCTTCCCGGCGCAGTCGCAAGGCTGAAGCCCACCAACCGCGCGGTCACCGCTTCCAGGCTGTCGGTCTCGGTATCGAAGCCGACGAGGCCAGCCTTCGTCGCCTCCGATATCCAGTGATCGAGGCGCTCCAGCGTCGTCACGCATTCATAGCTGTCGGCATCGATGGGCGGCATCGGCGCAGGTGCGGCGGCCTTGCCCGTCTCGATTGCCTGCGCCGCTCCATCACCCTTGCGTTCCGCTTTGGGTTGCCCCGCAATCGCCTTGTTGGCAGCCGCGGTGTCGCTGCTCTTGCCGATCCGGTTGAGCAATGATCGGAAGCCATGCTCTTCAAGGAAGGGGCGCAGCGGCTCCTCCGGGATCGGTCCGAGAACCATATCCTCCAGCGCAATCGGCAGCGGGCAATCTTCTTTCAGGGTCACGAGTATCTTTGATAGCCGCGCGAGATCGGCATGCTCGATCAAATTATCGCGCATCTTCGATGGCTTCATTTCGGGCGCGGCCGCCAGCACCTCGTCCAGATTGCCAAATTCGGTAATCAGCTTGGTTGCAGTCTTGGGGCCGATGCCAGGGACGCCGGGGACATTGTCCGAACTGTCGCCCATCAGCGCAAGCACATCGCCGACCAGTTCCGGCCCGACACCGAATTTCTCGATCACCTCGTCGCGCCCGATGCGCTTGTCCTTCATGGTATCGAACATATCGACACCCTCGCCGACCAACTGCATCAGATCCTTGTCGGACGAGATGATCGAAACGTCCCAACCCTGCGCGCGTGCCGCCTTGGTATAGCTGGCGATCATGTCATCCGCTTCGACATTCTCCTCCTCGATCATCGGCAGCGAGAAAGCGAGCGTCGCATCGCGGATCAGCGGGAATTGCGGGCGCAAATCTTCGGGCGCAGGCGGACGGTTGGCTTTATACTGGTCGTAAATCTCGTTGCGGAAACTGGTGCCAGCCTTGTCGAGCACCACCGCCATATGGGTCGGCCCGTCCGCCGCGTGCAGGTCGCTCGCCAGCTTCCACAGCATGTTCGAATATCCGGCGACCGCACCCACCGGAACGCCCGCCGGGTTGGTCAGCGGCGGCAGGCTGTAATAGGCGCGGAAGATATAGGCGGAACCGTCAACGAGGTAGAGATGCTTATGGTCTGACATGCCGGACGGATAGCAGCGCCGGTTGGCAGAGTCTTGCCCAAATCAGGCAAGTGCCAATGACGATGCCGGTAAAGGCATGTGCATTTCTGCTGGCGCGCCGCGGTCAATCCGCACGAATTTGGGCATGCCTTCGGCCATATATTGCCAGCGGAAAAAGCGAACGGTGGTGATGTGACCGACCGTGGCCGATCGCATCCGCCGGTGCGACAACAGCGAAGGCAGATTATAGTCGGCGATCCAGCTCATCGACCAGATCCGTCCCCTCGCCTGCATCCACTCTGCCGTTCCCGCCCACAATGCCGCGAAAGCCCGCCCGAGGCGGTGATCGGGGTGGATCCAAAGGCCGGTATCCCAGATCGCGGTTTCGGGGACGACGAAGCGCAGATGCACCATGCTCTCATCGAACGGACCAGTCCCCACCCAGGTGACGCCGACAAATTCATCGCGCGCATTATAGGCGGCAAGACAGGCCAGGCCTTGATCGAAGCGGCGGGCCTGCTCTTCCAGATTGGCATCGATGGTGAACCGGGAAAGTGCCTCGCGCGATATGGGTTCGACACGATATCCCCGCGGCATTTTGGGCATCCCGGCAACCGGAACGGCAACCAGCGTATAGCGGCTATAGCCGACTATTCCCGCCTTCGTCGCCAGCCGCGCCGTCGCGTAAGACAGCACTCCTGCAATGCCGAGCAGCTTTATGGCAGTGTAATCGGGCACGCGGTGAATGTCCTTTCGGGGACCGTTGTAACACCGCTTTTCAAATTTTGTCTAAACGCATTCTGCGTCAGGGGATTTCTTCGCCCCAGATACGGTCGGCTTCGATATAGCCGACGCGTCCGGCAATATCGAGGCGGCACCAGCCCTTTTGACAATCGTCGATGCGGCCTACCACGCCCTTTTCAACGCGCCAGGAAATGCGCGCTGTCGCCGCCGGTTGTTCGCGCAGCGTCGAAATGCCGGTAGCGGTTACAATGGCAGTGCGGTCCGGGCTCAACAATCGCACATGCATCCAGCCCTGATCGCCATCGGGATCCTCAACCTTGCGCCACACCTCGTGCACCGACACAACCTTCACCGGCAGAAACTGGCGCTTATACACCCATTTGACAGGGAATTCTGTACTCGGGCCGGTGCGGGTTCGCGCCTCTGGCTCGTCAATCGATGCCCAGTAAGGCGTCTTTTTGGTCGATTGCGCAATGGCATTGCCCCCGGCACCAACCAATGCGACTGCGATCATCAATTTTACGATATTTTGCATATATTCCAGCAACCTGCTGCCCCAGTCCCCTTCCTATAGTGTAAGCAATGCCGACAGTTCAAGGGTGATAGCTTGACGTCGCCTTTCTACGCGCCATAGGGTTGCTGGCATGACCCAGTTCCAACGCATCGAACGCCCGCGCGTCGCCGTCACCCGCAAGCTTTTGCCGCAGATCGAAGCGCGCATGGCAGAATTGTTCGATTGTAGTTTCAATGCCGACGACCATGAAATGTCAGCGGATGAAATCGCGGAGCTAATGCAGGATGCCGACATATTGGTTCCGACCGTCACCGACCGCATTGACGCAGAGTTGATAGCGCGCGCGCCGACTTCACTCAAAATGTTCGCCAATTTCGGCGCAGGCGTGAACCACATCGATCTTGCCGCTGCCAAGGCGAAAGCCATACTTGTTACCAACACCCCCGGTGTGTTCACCGAGGACACCGCCGATCTGACGATGGCGCTGATCCTCAACGTCCCGCGTCGATTGGGCGAAGGCCATCGGCTGATGCGTTCGGGCGAGTGGAAGGGCTGGACCCCCACCGGCATGCTGGGCCACCGCATCGGCGGCAAGACGCTGGGTATTATCGGCTTTGGCCGGATTGGTGAGGCTGTGGCCCTGCGCGCACGCGCTTTTGGATTGAACATCCTTTACAACAAGCGTCATCGACTCCCCGCGAGCATCGAAGACGAACTGGGCGTGACCTTCGAGCCTGACCTCGACCGGTTGGCCGCCAAAAGCGACATCATCACGCTGCACTGCCCGCTGACCGCCGAAACCGACAAGCTGATGAGCCGCGAGCGGATCGGCCTGATGAAACGCGACGGTTATCTGATCAACAGCTCGCGCGGCGAACTGGTTGATGAAGACGCACTGATCGAGGCCCTGACCCGGGGAAGGATCGCCGGGGCGGGGCTTGATGTGTACAATCATGAACCAGCCATCGACCCGCGTTTTCTCTCCATCCCCAACGTCGTCCTGCTACCGCATCTCGGCAGCGCAACATATGAAGGCCACGAGGCATCGGGCGAAAAGGTCATCGCCAATATCCGGATATTTTCCGACGGCCACCGCCCGCCCGACCAGGTCCTCGAAGGCTGGGCGTAATTTCCTGTCGATAGAAGCTTTGTCCGCATAATTTGCAATTGCGGCGGTCCGTCCGCTGGCTTAGAGACCTGCCCAAAATATCTACATATCGGGGAGGTCGGCCATGCATTTTTCGCCTAGGATTGCTGCATTTTTCAGCACATTGGTGATGGCTGCGCCCGCATTTGCACAGGATGCTGCCGAGGCAGTCCCTGACAGCGGCGATACCGCATGGGTATTGACCGCCTCTGCATTGGTATTGATGATGACGCTGCCCGGCCTTGCCTTGTTCTACGGCGGGCTGGTGCGCACAAAGAATTTCCTTTCCGTCCTTATCCAGTGTGGCGCGATTGCGGCGATTACCTCGCTGTTGTGGATCGTTATCGGATACAGCCTGGCATTTTCTGCCTCCGAAGGCACGGTTATCGGCAACCTGCAAAATCTGATGTTCAGCAACATGTTTGCGATGCGCGACGGGCAAACGATTGGCGAGCTGGTATTCGGCCTGTTCCAGATGACTTTTGCGATCATCACCCCGGCGCTGATCGTTGGCGCATGGGCTGAACGCGCACGCTTTGGCTGGGTCGTGGCATTCAGCGCGCTGTGGAGCCTGCTGGTCTACATCCCAGTCGCGCGCTGGGTATGGGGCAACGGATTTCTTGCCAATCAGGGTGTGATCGATTTTGCAGGCGGCATTGTGGTGCACACCACCGCTGGTATTTCTGCGCTGGTCGTCGCCTTGATGCTCGGCAAGCGTATGGGTTTTCCGCGCACCTTGATGCTGCCGCATAGCCCCGCGCTGACGGTCGCTGGCGCGGGCCTGCTGTGGGTCGGCTGGTTCGGTTTCAATGGCGGATCGGCTCTGGCAGCGAATGACGATGGCGCGGCAACCGCGATCATCGTCACCCATCTCGCCGCATCGGTGGCGGCGCTGGTCTGGATGCTGATGGAGAAAATCAAGGTGGGCAAGGCAACCGCTGTCGGCTTCGCCACCGGTGCCATTGCCGGCCTTGCAACCATCACGCCTGCCTCGGGATCGGTCGGGCCGTTGGGCGCGATCATTCTTGGCGTGCTTGCCGGCGTGGTGTGCTTCTATGCCGTGCACCTCGTCAAAGGCAAATTGCAGATCGACGACTCGCTTGATGTATTCGCCGTTCATGGCGTGGGCGGCATCATGGGTTCGGTGCTGCTGGCTGTCCTTATATCTCCGACGTTCGGCGGCAATGGCTATGCCGAAGGGATGGCCATGGGCAGCCAGTTGTGGGCGCAGATTAAGGGCGTCGGCATTGTCGCGGTTTACTCTGCGGTTGTGACGGTGATTGTCGGCTATATGGTGTCGATGGTGATCCCGATGCGTGTCAGCGAAGATCAGGAACGCGACGGCCTCGATATTTCGAGCCATGGCGAACGGGCCTGGGATATGGGCTGAGCGCCCCAGCGCTCAGTCAAACACCAGCGTCAGTGACCGAAAAAGATCGCGATCGAGCGGTTCGTCGAACCGGCAGCCAAGCTTGCCGCCTTCGCACCACACCGCATTGGCCGCGATCGCCTTGCCCCCGGCAAAACGCAGCCAAAGGCGTTCACCCGCTTTGAACAAGCCGTCGACGGCGATGCGGCAGCCATAAGCGGACAGTTCATCCAACGCAGCTTCGAGCGGTTGGCGACCATGGCCGCGAACGCTGGCGCGTTTGATGACAACCGGGTGACGCACAGCGCCACGCAGTTCAAGCTTTGCCGGAGCTACTTTTCGATAAGCGGACGTTGCCAGACCCATACCCTGTTCCCCACAGATCGAAATCTAACGGAACAAGGTCAACGAATGGTAAATGCAAATACCCGCTCAGTCCCCCGTCAGGATGCGGTCGACAAGCTGCTTCACCGTCGGCACGAAGCCATTGGAATAAAAGGGATCGCGCCCGAATTCATAGGCGGCATGCCCTGCAAACATCAGGTTTTCATCGATCGGTTCGCCATGCGCGATATTCTGCAGCGCCTTCTGGATGCAGAAACTGCGCGGGTCGGCGAGGCGTCCGGTCGAGTTATTGTCATGGTCTTTCCACGACGAAAAACCGCAATGCGACAGGCAGCCCATGCAATCGGCCTGATCCTTGCGGATCACCGCGCCTTCATCCGGTTTCACGAAGATGACGGTGTTGTCGGGCGTCTTCAGTGCCATCGTAAACCCGCGCGCATCCCATTCGCGGGCCCGTTGCAGATCATGCGGCGTCACCCAGAAATTCTTGCCGCGCACTCCAACGTCGAGCGTCGTGGTATGGTCGCCCGCCTGTTCGGTCGAATAGGGAATTTGCCGCTCTGACCGCCCTTGCAATTCGCGCAGGAACGGATTGATCACCGCGCTTGAATAGAAACCGGTAGGCGAGAATTTGTGCAGCAGCACACCGCCTTCGGGAATCTTGGTCAGATGGTCTTTCCACGCCTGCGGGATCGGGCTTTCCTGCGTCAGCAGCGGGCGGGTACCATATTGGAAGGCGATTTGGCCAAGTTCGGGATTGTCGATCCAATGTTCCCAGTCGCGCAGATACCAGACGCCGCCTGCCATAACGATCGGCAGTTCGTCAGGAATGCCTTCTGCGCGCATGGTATCGCGCAGCGCCTTGACGCGCGGATAAGGATCTTCGGGCTTGGTCGGGTCTTCGGCGTTGGAAAGCCCGTTATGCCCACCCGCAAGCCAGGGATCTTCATAGACCACCGCACCCAGCCATTCGGGAACCTTGCTATAGGCGCGCTTCCACAGCGCTCGGAAGGCGCGCGCGGAGCTGATGATCGGAAGGTAATAGACGCCATATTGCGCCGCGATTTCGGAAAGCTTGTAGGGCATCCCTGCACCGCAGGTCACGCCTGTTACCAGCCCCTTGGTCTTTTCGAGGACGCCGTGCAGGATGCGCTGGGCGCCGCCCATTTCCCACAACACGTTGATGTTGATGGCACCGCCGGGTGCAATGTCATAGGCGCGCTTCACTTGGGCGATGCCACCGCGAATGCCATATTCGACCAGCTCTTCATGGCGCTCGGCACGGGTCTTTCCGTGAAAAACCTGTGGTATCATGTCGCCATTGTCATCATAGCTGTCAGCGTTCACCGCAGATACGGTGCCAATGCCACCAGCGGCGGCCCAGGCGCCCGAACTTGCATGATTGGTAACCGCGACACCCTTGCCGCCTTCGACAAGCGGCCAGACTTCGCGGCCACCATATATAATGGGCTTCAGACCCTTGAACACTCAAACTACCCCTAATCTGCCTGCGCCAACCGGCGCATCTTCCCCAATGCCAGATTCGCTAGACGAATGCCTCAATCTTGTCGCGCAAAATCGGCGCGGCGCATCGTCGCGCCATAAAGTTGCTGGTAACGCGTGAGCATTTCCGCCTCACCATATTCGGCAAGCGCACGGGCATAATTGGCATGGGCCAGCTCGGTGCGCAATTCGACGCTGCTGCCAATGTCGCGCAGCGCCGCAGCAAATCCATCCTCGTCATCGCGATTGACAATGAAACGGCGGTTTTCGCGCGATACCATCGCCGCCACATCGCCGACATTGGTTGCCACCACGGGGCGCGCCGCCGCCATCGCCTCGACCAGCGAGATCGGATATTGCTCGCTGTCAGACGACAGCGCGAAAATATCGAACAGCCCCACAAAGCGCGCCGGATCCTTCAGGAAGCCCGGCATCATCATCCGGTCCGCAATGCCGACCCGCTGTGCCTCCGCCAGTATCGCTGCACGTTCCGGCCCCTCCCCCGCTATCGCCAGCCGGAAATTGGGCCCAGCCGCGGCCACCGCCCGCACCAGCCGGGGCAGGTTCTTGACCGCACGCAGCCCGGCAATCGTGCCCACCACAATCTCGCCATCGCGCTTCACATAGCCGGGAAAGGCCCCGCGCTGCGGCTTTTTTTGATAGCGGGCGATGTCCACGCCGTTGGGAAAGCGGCAGATTTTCTCGACCGGCTGGTGCCAGGTCTGTCGGGCGATCTTCTCCAGCGTCAGCGAGGGAACCACCAGCGCCGCCGAACGCTGCAACGCGATGGTGCGGAACCAGTTGCGTTTCCAGTTGAGCTTTTCCCACTCATCCTCGTTGAAGCCGTCTTCGTGGTGGATCAGCGGCGGCAGCCCCATCGTCGCGCCCAGCAGCGTGCGCGCCATCACCCCGTCCATCGCCCCCCAATTATAGCTGAGCACCAAATGGAATTTTTTCATATAGCGGGCAAGCCTGCGGTAGCGCCCCATGCCCGGCCGCCCGTACAGCGCAGGGGCTGCATCGCCGGGAAATTCGACTTCGATTTTGCGATCGATCGCCTCGCGCGCACCCAGCGCATCGGGCACGGCGGACAGGACGGTGTGCACCGCCTTGCCCCCGAAATGGTTCATCAACCTCACCGCCCGCGCCTCCTTCCCGCCAAGGTCGAAGCTGCTGAAAAGATGGAGGATGCGAACAGGTTTCATAGCGCGAGGGTCCATAAATCAGGCTTTGCGAATTGTCGCCCCTTTCCTGTCTGGAACGATAAAGTGACACAGCTTACCGAAAAAAAGGGGGGCTTACGCCGCGTCGGCTATCCGATATCGCGCTTCGGTTTCGGCGACGGATTGACGGATGAACTCGCCGATATGATCGAGCAGCGCGCGGATGTGCGGTTGCTGGCGCGCGGCGGCGCTGGTTACCAGCCAGCCGGGGGTGGTGAGTTCGGGGATCGGCGGGAAGAGGCGGACAAGGCTGCTGTGCGTATCGCCGATCAGGCAGGGTATCACCGCCGCGCCCATCCCCGCGCGCACGGCGGAAATCACGGCGGAGAGCGTGTTGGCACGGTGGACGATCTGCAGGTCGGGGCCGAGCGCGGTGACCCAGCGGTCGATCTGCCCGACGCCCGGGCCGGCAAAGCTGATGAACGGGAAGCGGGCCAGCCCTTGATGGCTGTTGGGCATGCCCAGCTCGCCTGCCATTTTACGATGGACATAGACGCTTTCGTGCAGTTCGACCACGCGGCGGATGACAAGGCTTTCGTCCTGCGGCGGGTTGCCGAAGCGGACAGCTATATCCGCCTCCCCGCGCGCGATATCGAGAGCGCGATCGTCGACGATGATCTCCGCCACCACTGCGGGGTGTTTGGCGCGGAAAGCGGCGATCGCAGGCATCAACCAGACATTGGCGGCGGATTCGACAGTGGTGAGGCGCACCGTGCCGCTGAGGCGGCGCCCTTCGGCAGCGACGCTATTCTGCAGCGCCTCGACCTCGCGCTCGACCGCTTCGGCATGCGGCAGCATCGCCTGTCCGCGCACCGAGAGTGTGTAGCCGCTGGGGCTGCGCACAAAGAGCGGGGTGCCGAGGCCTTCTTCCAGCATGGTGATGCGGCGCGATACCGTTGCCTGCGCAACCTTCAGGCTGCGCCCTGCGGCGAGCGTGCTGCCCGTGCGCGCGACGGCGAGGAAGAAGCGCAGGTCGTTCCAATCGAACATGCCGGTCATATAGCATGGGTTATCCATTTTTGAATAACCGTTCGCCGAAAGAAATGCTCACACCCGGCAAAGCAGGGGCGTATTCAGGGTTCATCAGGAACACACCCTCTCCCCCCAAACTTCCTGAAGAACAAGAGCATAAAGGAAAAGACAATGACTTATGATTACCGCCTGCGCTCCGCCGTTGCCGCCGTTTTTGCGACTGCATCGACCTTCCTCTTCGCGCTGACGACCATCACCGGGCAAGCCGGACTGGCCGGATCGCTTTGAGCGAACGACGCATAATACAGCCCCTTTCCGCTCCCCGAAAAAGGGATGAGCCCGGCAAGCGATTGCCGGGTTCCTTCTTTGCAACATCGCCCAACGCCATATTTACACTCTTCACCGCAGGTAACGCCGGTGGGCGCCAGTCTTAATTTGACTTTAACCCTGTCCCGTTACTAACCGTTCGGCAACAAGCCCGGCTGGAGCTTGAAGGGGAACAAGGGTCGTAGTGTTCGGCAAGAAAGAAACTGGTTTTGCCGCGGTCGGCAACGGCGGTGAGGTGGTAATTGCTGACGCGATGGTTCAACCCTTGCGCAGCCTGCCTCTGCCCGACTGGCGTGAAAAGCTCGCCCGCGTGGATTGGGTTCCCGATCTGGGCGAGGATATCGGCTCGCTGCGCTGGTTCCGTGGCCTTGCCACCCTGACACTGCTGACCGTTGGCGCGTTGTCGCTGGTTCCGGAATTCGGGCCGGTCTATGGTGCGCAGGCGCCGATGCCATCGGGCGCGCAACTCGAAGAGGCGCGCGCACAGATGATCATGCCGCTCGCTTATGGCAGCGATACAGGACGGCGCATGGCCGCAAATGATAGCGTGCGCGCGCTTGCCGTCAGCCCCGAACGCCCGCGTATCGAACTTGCCGCCACGCTGGGCCGAGGCGACAGCTTTGCCCGCGTGCTGCAACGCGCCGGGGTCGGCAGCGGCGATATCGACCGCGTGCTGGGCCTGGTCAGCGGTGCTACCCGGCTGGCCGATATCGAGCCCGGCACACCGGTCGAGATCATACTCGGACGGCGCACCTCGAAAAACAGCGCAAGGCCGCTCGAAAAGCTCGATTTCCGTGCCCGTTTCGACCTGCGCCTCGCCGTCAACCGCACAGAAAGCGGCGCGCTTTCGCTCGATCGCCAGCCGATCATGGTGGATACCACGCCGCTGCGCATTCGCGGCGTTGTGGGGCAAAGCCTGTATCGCTCGGCCCGTGCGGCAGGCGCTCCGGCAGAATCGGTGCAGAATTTCCTGAAGATCATCGCCGGTCACGCGTCGCTGAGCAGCATCGCGGCCGATGACGAGTTCGACCTGATCGTCGATTACAAGCGCGCGGCAACCGGCGAAGTGCTGGTCGGCGATCTGCTATATGCCGGCATCGATCGTGGCGGAAAGCCGCGTATCCAGATGCTCAAATGGGCCAATGGCGACAGCAGCCAATGGTTCGAAGCCTCGGGTGTCGGCGAATCGCGGGGACAATTGAGCCGCCCGGTCAACGGCGGGGTCAGTTCGGGCTTTGGCATGCGCCGCCACCCTATCCTTGGCTATAAACGGATGCACAGCGGGCTCGATTTCAAGGCGGGCTATGGCGCGCCGATCTTTGCCGCGACCAACGGCGTCGTCGCTTATGCCGGGCGCAAGGGCGGCTATGGCAATTTCGTGCAGCTCAACCATGGCGGCGGCATCGCCACCGGCTATGCGCATATGAGCCGGATCGCAGCCTCGCCGGGGCAGCGCGTGCGGCAAGGTCAGATCATCGGCTATGTCGGATCGACCGGCCTTTCGACCGGCCCGCATCTGCATTACGAACTCTATCGCGATGGACGCCCGGTCAATCCGCTGTCGATCACCTTCACCCAGCGCGCGCAGCTTTCCGGCGGCGATCTCTCGCGCTTCAAGGGTGAGTTGGCACGGTTGAAGGCGGTAAAACCCGGTGCCGCCCTCGCCCCTACGCCTGCCGCATCGCGCCGCAACGAAACACCAGAGCGCGAGATCGACCGGATTTCGGCGGCGAAGGTGGGTCCAGGCGGAAGCGCGCTGTAAAGCATCCGTCACCCCGGCGCAGGCCGGGGCCGCTGGCGGTTTGCCCAACACCGAATGAATAAACCTCTCGCGACCCCGGCCTGCGCCGGGTGTCGGTGGTTGAGATGCGGCAAAGGCTCGTCTAAGCACCCGTCATGACCCAAAGCTATCCCAACACCCGCCTGCGCCGCAGCCGTGCTACCGCCTGGAGCCGCGCAATGGTGCGCGAGACGCTGCTGACACCCGCCGACCTGATCTGGCCTTTGTTCATCACCGAAGGCGAGCAAATAGAGGAACCAATCGCCTCGCTGCCCGGCGTATCGCGCTGGTCGGTCGACCAGATCGTCGTGCGCGCGCAGGAAGCCATCGACCTCGGCATCCCCTGCCTCGCGCTCTTTCCCAATACGCAGGCCGACAGGCGCAGCGACGATGGCGCGGAGGCGCTCAATCCCGACAATCTGATGTGCCGTGCGATCCGCGCGATCAAGCAGACGCATGCCGATGCCATCGGCATCCTCACCGATGTCGCGCTCGACCCCTATACCAGCCACGGGCAGGACGGGCTGATCGATGAGGACGGCTATGTCCTCAACGACGAAACGGTGGGTGTGCTGGTCGATCAGGCGGTGAATCAGGCGCGTGCGGGCGCGGATATCATCGCCCCCAGCGACATGATGGACGGCCGCATCGGCACGATCCGCCGCGCACTTGAAATGGACGGCCATGTGAATGTCCAGATCATGAGCTATGCCGCCAAATATGCGAGCGCCTTTTATGGTCCGTTCCGCGACGCGGTCGGCTCGCGCGGGCTGCTCAAGGGCGACAAGAAAAGCTATCAGATGGATCCGGCAAACAGCAACGAGGCGCTGCGCGAGGTCGCGATGGACATCGCCGAGGGTGCGGACAGCGTGATGGTGAAGCCCGGCCTGCCCTATCTGGACATCATACGCCGCGTGAAGGATGACTTTGAAGTTCCTGTATTTGCGTATCAAGTTTCCGGTGAATATGCGATGATCGAAGCCGCTGCTGCGGCAGGCGCAGGCGACCGCGATGCCCTCGTCCTCGAAACCCTCACGGCCTTCAAACGTGCAGGCTGCTCGGGCGTACTCACCTACCACGCCGCCCATGCGGCGCGGCTGTTGAATGCCTGAAATCACCTACCGCCATGCCCGCATTCCGCCTCGAAACCCCTCGCCTCATTTTACGCGCATGGCGGGAGGAGGATATTGATCCGTTCCACGCCATCTGTTCCGACCCCGTCGTCATGGAAACGCTGGGCCCGCCGCTGAGCCGTTCCGAAACCGCAGCGCTGGTGGCGCGGATGTACCGGATGCAGGAGGAGGAAGGCTATTGCTTTTGGGCGATGGAGCGCAAGGAAGACCACCGCCTTATCGGCTGGTGCGGGATCATCCGCGGGCGACCGGGCACCTCGATCGAAGGCAAGCCCGAGGCGGGCTGGCGCATGGCGCCTTCGGCCTGGGGCAAGGGCTATGTGACCGAAGCGGCGATGGCGTCGGTGCAATGGGCGTTCGACAATCTGCCCGACGATGCCGTGTGGGCGATCACCAACACCGATAACCGCCGCAGCCGCGCGGTGATGGAACGGATCGGGATGGCCTATGATCCCGCGCTCGATTTCGATCATCCGCAAGTGCCCGCCAATAGCCCATTGCTAAGGCATGTTACCTATCGCATGGATCGCGAGAAATGGGTGGGGAATCGGACGAGCGGATGAGCGATACGGCAGGCGGCCTTTTGCGCGGACGGGCGCTGTTCGTCCTCACCATCTTCACCGGCAGCTTCCTGCTCTTCCTTGTCCAGCCGATGGTAGCGCGCATGGCGCTGCCGAAACTGGGCGGTGCACCTGCTGTGTGGAACAGTGCGATGCTCGTCTATCAGGCGCTGCTGCTTGCGGGCTATGCCTATGCCCACCGGCTGTCGCGTGAGGCACCCAGGCGGCAGGCCAGCGTGCATCTCGGCGTGCTGTTGCTTGCGACCTTGTGGCTTCCCATTGGGCTGGCAAGCTTCGCCATTCCAGCCGATGGCTCCCCCATTTTCTGGGTTCCATGGTTGCTGCTCGCCTCGATAGGGCCGCTTTTCTTTGCGGTCGCGGCGCAGGCGCCGTTGATGCAACGCTGGTTCGGCCTCGCAGGCAATGCGGGCGAGCCCTATGCGCTCTACGCAGCCTCCAACCTTGGCAGTTTCGGCGGTCTCATTGCCTATCCGATACTGGTCGAACCCAACCTGCCGACAACCGCGCAAACATGGCTGTGGAGCGGGTTGTATGCCCTGCTGTTGCTGCTGGTACTGGTCTGCGCGCGGGCGATCTGGGCGGGCAGGAACGAAGCAGTCACAACCGCCAGCCAAAGTGCGCCGCCGATCAGCTGGCGGCAACGGCTTTACTGGATCGCGCTGGCGGCTGTGCCATCGGGGCTGATGCTGTCGACCACCTCGCACCTCACAACCGACCTGATGGCGATGCCACTGATCTGGGTGATCCCGCTGGGGCTCTACCTGCTCAGCTTCTCGGTCGCATTTGCCGACAACCGCTTCCTAGCCAATGTGATGACCCGGATTGCGCCTGCCGTGTTGCTGGTTGGCGGCGCATCGACTTTCCTGCTGTGGGGAACGGCGGTATTCACCGGCCTTGGGGTGAGCCTGACCATGTTGTTCGTGCTTGCCGTCGCGCTGCATGGCGAGATGTACCGGACAAGGCCTGATGCCTCGCGCCTCACCGAATTCTATCTGATGATGTCAGTTGGCGGGGTGATTGGCGGGCTGTTCTGCGCGATTGTCGCGCCTTTGCTGTTCAACTGGACATGGGAACATCCCATCCTGCTGGTCGCCGCCGCGCTGTTATTGCCGCAGGTACGGCTGTTTTCGCTGGGTGAGGAGGAGACGTTCGGCAAGACAGGCTGGACGGGGATCACCCTGATCCTCGCGCTCGCTGCGGCTGGCATCGGACTTTATGTCGGCAAGACCATGGCCCTTGAAACCAGCCATTTCAGGACTGCGCTGATTGCCGTGATTCTGATTGCGGGGGTTATCGTGGCCGGGCGCCGCGTCGCTTTGGCGATCGTTCTGGTCGGCGCGATGCTCGCCAATGGCGGCTGGGCCAATGCCGAATTAAGTGCGAATGGCTCACGGCTGCGCAGCTATTTCGGCACCTACACGATCAATCAGAGCGACGATGCAACCGTCCGCTGGCTCAGCCACGGCACGACAATGCACGGCATGCAGTTGATGAACCAGCCGACTTTGCCGATCAGCTATTATGGCAGCAATTCGGGCGTCGGCATCGCATCGCGGCGTGCGGAGGAGCTGTTCGGGCGGGGCGCAACCATCGGCGTGGTAGGCCTCGGCACCGGCACGCTCGCCTGTTACCGCAAGCCCGGGCAAGACTGGCATTATTTCGAAATCGACCCGTTGATGGTGGAGATTGCGCGCGACCGGAAGATTTTCAGCTTCCTTGAAAAATGCGCACCCGAAACGAAGATGCACCTTGGCGATGCGCGGCTGACGCTGGCCGAACAACCGGCAGGCACATTCGATCTGCTTGCCATCGACGCCTTTTCATCGGACTCGATCCCGCTGCATCTGCTGACCAGAGAGGCGTTCGAGGTTTATCGCCGCGCGCTGAAGCCCAATGGCATCCTGCTCGTCCATATCTCCAACCGCTATATCGACCTCAACCCCGTGGTTGCGGCCGAGGCAGAGGCGGGAAACTGGGCGGCGGCGCTGCGTTTCGACAGCCCGCCCCAGGGCGTGGTCAATCAGGGCATGCGTCCCTCACAATGGATCGCGATGAGCCCTGATGCAGGCAGGCTCGCCCAACTGACCGGTTTCGTTTACGACAAGCGCCCGGCCTATTATTATCCAGACCGCTGGATAAAGCTGAAGCCGCCTCGCGCCGACAATCGCTGGACCGACGATTACGCCTCGGTCTTACCCTATGTCTCTTTCTGGAAGATAATCAGATGATCCACCGCCCTGACGTTTCGATAATCCCGATCCACGGCAAGACGCCGCAAATCCACGACAGCGCCTTCATCGCGCCCGGTTGCCGGATCATCGGCGATGTCACCATCGGGCCGGAAGCGAGCATCTGGTACAATTGCGTGCTGCGCGCCGATGTCAGCCGCATCGTGATAGGCGCACGGACCAACATTCAGGATGGCAGCGTTGTCCATTGTGACGGTCCAAAGCCGGGAGAGCCCGAATGCCCGACGCTGATCGGTGACGATGTGCTGATCGGCCATATGGCGATGGTGCATGGCTGCACGATCAGGGACCGCGGCTTCATCGGCCTTGGCGCGATCATCATGAACGGCTGCACGGTGGAGGAAGACGGGATGCTGGGCGCGGGCGCGCTGCTGCCCGAGGGCAAGACGATCGGGCCGAAGGAGCTGTGGGTCGGCCGCCCGGCCAAGCTGATCCGCGAACTGCCCGAGCCCGCCCTGATCGGCATGCGGATGGGTGTGGCGCACTATGTCGAAAACGGCAAGGCGCACGCCCGCGCGCTTGCCGACCATCACACCGATGCCGCTGGTTGAGGGTCAGGAGGAACTTATGAAAGCAACGATCTGGCACAATCCCGATTGCGGAACATCGCGCAAGGTCCTTGCGATATTGCAGGAAACACCCGGCATCGACCTGACCATTGTTGAATATAAGAAAGTGCCTTTCGAGCGCGCCAAGCTGGTGCAACTGTTCCGCGATGCCGGGCTGACCCCGCGCGAGGCGCTGCGCACGCGCGGCTCGCGGGCCGAGGAACTGGGTTTGATCGATGGCGCCAATGGCGAACGCATCCTCGACGAAATGGCGAAGGACGCGATGCTTGTCGAGCGCCCTATTGTCGAAACCGAAAGGGGCGTGCGCCTGTGCCGCCCGCAGGAAAAGGTGCACGAAATACTGTAAATCGGCGAGTCTGCCAGAACATGTCATCCCCGCGAAAGCGGGGATCCATGGCCTGACCACCAGGTTGAAACCGCTCCCTTCAGACTATGCCCCCCGATCAGGTCGGGGGTGACACCAATCTCAAAAACTGCAACATCTCCCTTGTGGGAAAGCAGGGGAGGATCGGATGCGCAAATTCTTCAAATGGGCGGCAATAGCGCTGCTTGTCGCGGTCGCAGCCCTTTTTGTCTGGGGCTATGCCCCGGACATCCCGGCTGACGAATTGCGCGCCAAATACGCCAATGCTGAGTCCGAATTTGTCGATCTGGGCGACGGGCTGACCGTCCATCTGCGCGACGAAGGGCCGAAAGATGCGCCTGCCCTCATCCTGCTGCACGGATCGAACGCTTCGCTGCAAACCTGGCAGCAATGGGTCGACCGGCTGGGCAAGGAATATCGCATCATCCGGTACGACCAGCCCGGCCATGGCCTTACCGGTCCGCATCCGAAAGACGATTATAGCGCGGCAGGCTTTGTCGATGTTGTCGACAGGATCGCAAAACACCGTGGCCTCGACAAATTCTACCTCGGCGGAAACAGCATGGGCGGCTGGGTGACGCATGAATATGCCAAAGCGCATCCAGACAAATTGCTGGGCATCATATTGGTCGACGCGGGCGGCGCGCCCGACGCACAGCCCACGGCGCTGCCCATTGGCTTTCGCATTGCACGGATGCCGGTACTCAACCAGTTGGCGCGCGTCATAACCCCGCGCAGCATCATCGAAAAATCGCTGCGCCAAAGTGTGAGCAATGCCGAAGTCGTCACCAAATCCGAGGTTGACGAATATTGGGAATTGCTCCGCCATCCGGGCAACCGCGAGGCAACCGGCAAACGCTTTGCCCAATATGGCAGCCGCACCACCACCACCCCGGTATCGGAGGCAACGCGGAAATTGCCCGCACTGATCCTGTGGGGCGAAGAGGACAGGCTGATACCTGTCAGCGCGGCGAAATGGTTTGTATCAACCTATCCGGAAAGCAGCAGCCATATTTACAAAGGCATTGGCCATCTGCCGATGGAGGAAACACCGGACGCCAGCGCTGCCGATGTAAAGACCTGGCTTGCGGTGAGGCAGGCAAGCCCTGCGAACTGATCAGGCCACGCTGCGCGGAACGCTGGCGGGACGGAACAGCTGGCAGGCATCGGCAAATGCCATCGGTCGTCCGAAATAATAGCCCTGAATCTTGTCGCAGCCGAACTGCTGAATCATCGCCAGCTCGGTTTCGTTTTCGACACCTTCAGCGGTCGTTGCGATGTCGAGCGCGTCGGCCATGGCAACCACGGCGCGGATAATCGCGATACATTCGGCCTTGCCCTTTGCAGCGCCGGTTACGAAGCTGCGATCGACCTTGATGGTATCGAACCTTATGTTGCTCAGGTAGCCCAGCGACGAATAGCCGGTGCCAAAATCGTCGAGCGAAAGCTTGAGGCCCAGCTTGCGCAACCGGTCAAGCACCTGCACCGCCAGCCCGCCATCGCGAACGAAGATGCTTTCGGTCACCTCCAGTTCGAGCCGCCATGCCGGAAGCCCGGTGTCGTGCAACGCCTGCACTACCGTTTCAACGAAGCCCTGACTGGTCAGCTGATCGACCGAGACGTTGACCGCAACCTTGACACTGTCCGGCCACCGCTTCGCATCGACACAGGCCTGACGCAGCACCCAGTTGCCGATCGGCACGATCAGCCGCGCATCTTCGGCAATGGGAATGAATTTGGCTGGAGAAACCATGCCGAATTTGGGGTTGTTCCAGCGCAACAGCGCTTCAAAACCGGTGATGCCATGATCGCCATTGGCCTCAACCACCGGTTGATATTCCAGATGGAACTGATTGCCTTCAAGCGCGTTTCGCAGCTCAAACTCCAATACGCGTTTTTCCTCCGCGTTGGCGTGCAATTTGTGCTGATAGCTGTGATGGACGTTTCCGCCATCTTCCTTCGATCGATAAAGCGCCAGATCCGCGCTGCGCATCAACAGCTCTACGGTGCGACCGTCCATCGGCCCCACGGCGCTGCCAATACTGGCACCGATATATAGCGTATTCTGATCGACTTCATATGGCTTCGACAGGGCCTCGATTATCTTTTTGGCTACAGATGCGACGTGACTGGAATCGGATGCATCTTTCAGCACCACGGCAAATTCGTCACCGCCCAGCCGCCCGCACAATTCGTTTGCGGACATCATCATCTTCAGACGTTTTGCCACCTGTGCAAGAAGGCGATCGCCCACCGGGTGACCAAGCGTATCGTTGACCGCCTTGAACCGATCGAGATCGATCATCATGAAACCGCAGCGGCGACGCCATTGGTCTGCATCTGCCAGTGCCTGCCCCAATGCCTCGGTAAGCTGCAAGCGATTGGGCAGCCCCGTCAGCGTATCGAAACGCGCGAGGTGCGAGATTTTTTCGGCGGACTCCCGCTGTTCGGTAACGTCGGAGCCGACACCGCGAAAACCGAGAAATGCCCCGGTTTCCGACTGACGCGGCGATGCCGACAATTCCCACCAGCGGCGAATTCCCTTGATTGTCACGGGAACGACCAGATTGGAAAAGGATTCGCGCCGCTTCAGCCGGTCAGCCAGCTCGTGCAGCGCTTCCGGATATTGCCCGGTTTCCCACGCATCGCCGGCGATGAGCTTCAGCAGCGGCTGCCCCTCAATCGCCTTTGCATCCTCTTCCAAAGCATAGGCAAATCGCGGGCTGGTATGGGTGACACAGCGCCCGGTATCGGTCTGCCAAAGCCAGTCGGCACCGCTATCTTCAAATTCGCGCAGCAGCAGGCTGACCGTTTCCGATTTTTCGTGCAGGACATTGCTGGCCAGTTCGAAAAGGACTTGGGCCTTGGCGCTACGCAACACCCCGAAAATCATCAAAGTGCCCAATGCCGCATTCGCCAAAGCCAGATAATATTCGCCATGCAACGTCCAGCCGATCAACCCCCCAAGCGTTGCAACCGATATGAAGGCCGTCGCCGCAATCGGCAGACTGGGAATCACCATGGAGGCATAGACCATCATCGCCAGGCTGACCGACCAAAGGCCGAGCCATTGCGGCATCGCGCCATAGATACCGAGGAAAGGAAGGGCAGAACCCCAGATAATGCCGCTAATTCCTGCATTGCGGCCCATATCCAGGAAATCGCGGCGAATCGCCTGGCGTCGTCCCGAAACATCCTTGTTTCGAAGCGTGGTGTACCACAGAATCTTGTAACCCAGCAGCGTTCCGGCCCAGCTTCCTATCGCCCATAACGGGGCCGAACCGTAACTGATCGCGACAACCAGAAGTGCGCAGAACAGGTTTGTCGCCATGTGCACCATGGCGCGTTCACGGATCGAGCGGGCCTGTATTTCCTCAAGCTGGACAGCTTCCATCCCGCCCGGCGAGGCGAATCCCAACAGCGCCATCGGCGAAATGTCACTGGGCAGGTCGGTTCTTGAATCTTGTTTGGTCACGCGCCCGGCATAACGCCAGAAACTTACTTATTCGTAAGCGTCCCGTTCAGAATCGAACCTGCTGCCTTATCGCTCAGGCGGCAATCGCATAGGGCTGAATTTCGCCCGACAGATACAGGTTGCGCGCCTTGGCACGGCTGAGCTTGCCCGAGCTGGTGCGCGGCAGGGTGCGCGGCGGTACCAGCTCGACCACGCAATTCATGCCGGTGACAGAACGGACCTTGTCCTTGATCTGCTCGCGCAATTTGGCCCGCTCGGCTTCGTCAGAGGTGCGGCACTGGACGAGCACCGCCGGGGTTTCCTCACCGCCATTGCTGACCGAGAATGCAGCGATGTCGCCAGCCTTGAAGCCGGGCAGTTGTTCGACCGCCCATTCGATATCCTGCGGCCAGTAATTCTTGCCATTGATAATGATCATGTCCTTGGCGCGACCGACAATATATATGTAGCCATTGGACATATAACCCATGTCGCCAGTGTCGAGCCAGCCATCCTGCATGCAGGCTTCGGTCGATTCCGGATCGCGGAAATAGCCGATCATCAGCGACGGGCCAGTGCACCACACCTTGCCGATCACACGATCAGGCAGGATGCTGCCATCGGCGTCGCGCACTTCGATGGTCATGTCCTTCACGGCCTTGCCGCAATTGACGATGGCGCGATAGCGGGTTGGGCGGTCGGGCGATCCCGGCACGCCGGTAAGTTCGCTTTCCTCGACCAGCTCAACCTCGATACCTTCGCCCGGCGGCATGATCGACACGGCCAGCGTTGCTTCGGCAAGGCCATAGCTGGGCAGGAAGGAACTCGCCTTGAAACCGGCATCACCATAGGCATCGACAAAGGCCTGCATCACGTCGGGCCGGATCATGTCGGCACCATTGCCCGCAAGTCGCCAGTGGCCGAGCCTGAAACGCTCAGAAACATGCGTCTGGCTCGAAATGCGGCGCGCGCAGATATCGTAGCCGAAGGTCGGCGAATAGCTGATCACCGTCCCATCGGCACGGCTAATCATATCAAGCCAGGCGAGCGGTCGGCGGGCGAAATCCTCTGTCTTCATATAGTCGCACGAAACCTGGTTCGCGACCACCGAAAGGAAACAGCCGACAAGCCCCATGTCATGATACCAGGGCAACCAGGATACGCAGCGGTCCTCGGCCTGCAATTGCATCCCGTGGCTGTGCGCCGACAGGTTGTTGAGCAGCGCCTTGTGCGTCACCGCGACGCCGTGCGGAAAGCGGGTCGATCCGCTCGAATATTGCAGGTAGCAGACCTCGCCGGTGCCCGCCTGCGGCAAATCGGTTTTGAGCGCGATGCGATCGTTGAATTCGGCCCAGTCGATGCCCTCTACTTTACAGCGTTTGGCGGCTTCACCGGCCATTTCGGCCAGTTCGGGCGGGAAGAACAGGATCGAGGGATCGCAACTGTTCAGCTGCACCATGATCTGGTCGATATAGCTTTCCTTGCCGCCAAAGCTGGTCGGCAGCGGCAGCGGAACCGGCCAAGCCCCCGCATAGACGCAGCCGAAGAAAAGCGCGGCAAATTCGGGCCCGGTTTCGGCGATCAAGGCGATGCGGTCCTCGCGCTTCACGCCGTGGCTGATCAGGCGATAGGCGACGTCGAGCGCATCCCTGCGCATCTCGCTGAACCGGTAAGGCCGCGCCAGCTCGCCCCGCATGTCGTGGAAGTTGAGGCCGCGGGCCCCTTGCGCCGCGTAATCGAGCGCCTCACCCAAAGTTTCAAAGTCTGAAAACCGGCGCTCCAGCATGTCGCTGGAGGGCGTGGGTGTTAGACCTGACATATGCGTTCCTTAATCTTGCGATCCCTAATCGGGCGGTTTTACCCGACCTTTGGAGTTCAAATTTCGACCCGACTGTGGCAACAATGCGGCGTGGCAGATGAACCAAAACGAAACAGATCGCCTAAGCCACTGAATCCAGTGAAATTGCGTGATCTGGCGCTGCACTATGTCGGTCGCTATGCGACCAGCCGGAAGAAACTCTCCGACTATTTGCGACGCAAGCTGCGCGAGCGCGGATGGGAGGGCAATGCGCCCGCCGACATTGATGGGCTTATCGGCGATTTCGTGCGCCTCGGCTATATCGACGATGCCGCCTTTGCTGCGGCCCGTGCGCGAACGCTGGCGGCGCGCGGCCTCGGCCAACGCAGGGTGAACGAGGATTTGCGCGCCAAGGGCATTTCAGAAATCGACGCGAACGATGCGCGCGATGAAAGCGCCGCACAAAAATGGCAGTCAGCCGAGCGTTTTGCGCAACGCAAAAGGATCGGACCATTCGCCATCGAAGCTGCCTCTGAAGAGCAGAAACGCAAACAGTTCGCCGCCTTCCTGCGCGCCGGCCACGACTTCGAAACTGCCCGCAAATTCGTCAATGCTTCACCCGGAGAGGAAGTCGAGGCAGACTGAAGCCATGAACCGCCGATTCGTCCTTGCGGCTTTGCCGCTTTTCATCGCTCTGACCGCCGCCGCGCCTGCCAAAAAGGCACCGCCGCCTGCGCCGTTGCCCGATCTGGTGAAGGTCGTGCTCACCACCGAATTGGGTCCGATCGAGCTGGAGCTGGATGCCAAGCACGCACCGATCGCGACGCGCAATTTCGTGCGCTATGTTGACCAAAGGCGTTTTGATGGCATCACCTTCTACCGCGCGATGAAACTGGCGTGGGGCGAGCAGCCCAATGGCCTGATCCAGGCGGGCACGCGCGGCGATCCGAAACGCGACCTGCCGCCCATTGCCCACGAAACCACCGACCAGACCGGCATCCTGCACAAGGCGGGCAGCATCTCGATGGCGCGCTGGGCGCCGGGGACGGCAAAAGGCGATTTTTCGATCCTGCTGGCAGACATGCCCAGCCTCGATGCCGACCCCAAATCGACTGATCCGGAAGCACGCGCAGGCTACACCGCCTTTGGCCGCGTTTCTGCGGGTATGGAAGTGGTGCGCCAGATATTCGACGCGCCGATTTCCTCCACCCTCGGCGAAGGCGCAATGAAGGGGCAGATGATTGCCAAGCCGGTAAAGGTGCTGACCGCGCGGCGGGTTGTAGGGTAGACCGAAGACGATTTCAGCTTTCAGGGACTGTCCCAAGCGAATCGCCGCGGACTGTCCCTGAAAGCCAGCGCGTGGCCTGCCGGGGACAGTCCTCTTCGCTCCGCTGCGGGACAGTCCCCTGCCTCAAATCAATTCCTCGGCGGTTGGCGGCGGTAGGAGAGCGCCTCGGCGATGTGGATGCGTCCCACTTTCTCGCACCCGGCCAGATCGGCGATGGTGCGCGCTACCCGCAATATCCGGGTATAGCCGCGCGCGGAGAGCCGCATCGCCTCGCTGGCCTGCGCAAGCAGGCGCTGGCCGGGTTCGTCGGGGGTGGCGTGGGCGTCGAGTTGATCGCCATTGAGTTCGGCATTTGTCCGGGTGCCGGTTCCATCGAAGCGCGCGGTCTGCGCCCGCCGCGCCGCCAGAACGCGCGCGGCAACCTGCTCCGACCCCTCGGCGGGCGGCGGCAGGACGAGGTCGGCGGCGCTGACGGCCTCCACCTCGACATGCAGGTCTATCCGGTCGAGCAGCGGCCCCGAAACCTTCGACTGGTAATCGGCGGCGCAACGCGGGGCGCGGCTGCAGGCAAGCGCGGCATCGCCCAGATGCCCGCAGCGACAGGGGTTCATCGCCGCGATCAGTTGCACCCGTGCAGGAAAGGTCACATGGCTGTTCGCCCGCGCCACGCTGACCTCGCCCGTTTCCAAGGGTTGGCGTAAACTATCGAGGACAACTCTCTGAAATTCTGGTAATTCATCAAGAAATAATATACCCAGATGCGCAAGACTCACCTCACCCGGACGCACCCGCAAGCCGCCGCCCACCAGCGCAGGCATCGAGGCGCTGTGATGCGGCGCGCGAAAGGGCCGGTTGCGCGAAATGCGCCCTCCTTCGAGCGCGCCTGCAACCGAAGCTATCATCGATACCTCCAGCGCCTCGGCAGGGGTCAGCTCAGGCAAAATTCCCGGCAAGCACGATGCGAGCAGCGATTTTCCCGCACCCGGAGGCCCGACCATCAGCAGATTATGTGCGCCCGCCGCCGCAATCTCCAGGGCGCGCTTGGCGGTCTCCTGCCCCTTCACCTGCTTGAGGTCGGGCCCGCGCACCGGTGCCTCGGCAATACCCGGTTCGGGCGGGCGCAATATCCCCTGCCCCTTCAGATGGTTGAGCAGCGACAGCAGGTCCGGCGCGGCAACCACCTCGACCTGCCCTGCCCAAGCGGCCTCTGCCCCCTGCATCGCCGGGCAGATCAACCCCATCTGCCTTCCCGAAGCATGGAGTGCGGCGAGCAACACGCCGGGGGATGCCGCAACGCGCCCGTCCAGCCCCAATTCCCCCACAACAACATATTGCGCCAGCGTCTCTGTATCGACCAGGCCCATTGCCGACAGCAGCGCCAGCGCGATCGGCAGGTCGTAATGCGAACCTTCCTTGGGCAGGTCTGCGGGCGAGAGGTTGATGGTGATGCGCTTGGGCGGCAGCGACAGGCCGAGCGCGGCAATCGCGGCGCGCACCCGTTCGCGGCTTTCCGCGATTGCCTTGTCGGGCAGGCCAACCACGGCAAAGCCCACCATTCCGGGCGCGATCTGGCACTGCACCTCGACGGCACGCGCCTCCAGACCCAGATAGGCAACGGTAGAAACAATCGCGACCATGGCGCGGCAACTCCTGAGAAACAGGTTCAAAAGTTGCGCCATTTTGGCCACCGCGCGCCGCCACGGGTTAGCACGAAATCGGGCGATGGCAAATCATGCCTAAATTCTTTTTAACCCTTGCCGCAGAGGATTTCGCAAGCCCCGCACGTGCAATGGGCGCGCATGAAGCTGGGAAATATCCTCGACAAACTCGGTGTGGCGACGCTGTTTGCACTCGTCCTGATTGCTGCGCCGGTGCACGCCGCGACGCTGGAAACCGAGGAAATCATTTACGAAATCGGGGACGAGACCGACGAGACACCCGCAGGCAGCACCGAACGTTTCGTTGCCCAGCCCTTTGGCGACATTGCCCCCAGCCGCACCCCGCTCGCCAGCTTTGGTCCGTTTCACATGGTCGCGCCCGACCGGGCCGAACTGATCGGCAGCGTCGAAAGCGAAACCCCGGCGCAATTTGCCGCTTTGCTGCGCGCCTATCCCGGCCTGAAGCAAATCGACATGATCGACTGCCCCGGCACCGGCGACGATGAGGCCAATCTCGCACTCGCCCGCTTGGTGCGCCGTCATGGCGTCATGACTTATGTGCCCGATGGCGGTTCGGTGCGCTCAGGCGGGGTAGAGCTGTTCCTCGCCGGTGCCCAGCGCCGCGCCGCGCCCACCGCCGAATTTGCCGTCCACAGCTGGCGCGACGAGGATGGCATGGAGGCGGACGATTTCGCCGCCGATGATCCGGTGCATCAGGACTATATCGGATTTTACCGCGAAATGGGGTTGAGCGATGCCGAGGCGCGCCGTTTCTACGCGATGACCAACAGCGCCCCGCACGATGACGCGCTTTACCTCAACAGCCGCGATCTCGCGCGCTATGTAAGGCTCGACTGACCTCAGACCAGTTGGGCGCGCATCCTTTTCGCGCGCGCACCCGGGCTGGGATGGGTCGAGAGGAACTGCAGCGGGTTCTTCTTGTCGCCCTCCATCGCCGCCAGCTTTTCGAGCGCGGTGGCCGCAGCCACGGGCTCATAGCCCTTCGTCTTCATGAAGTTCATCGCATAATCGTCGGCTTCATTCTCGTTCTTCTGGCTGTGCTGCGCGACCACCACCTTGTTGAACAGATCGCCCAATTGGCTTGAAGCGAGGCGGCCGACGGTGCCGCCCGTAGCTCCAGCTCCCTTTTGCAAGGCGCTGGCGCGCAGCGCCGTCTGCATCCGCTTCTTGCTGTGGCCCGCCTTCACATGGCCGATTTCGTGGCCGATTACATAGCGGATCTCGTCGTCGGTAAACTGGTCCATCAGCCCGGCAAAGACGCGGATCGTGCCATTGCCCATCGCAAAGGCGTTCACATCCTTGACCAGATAGGCCTTGATATCGAGTGTCAGGCCATCATGACTGTTCAGCCCCTTGGCAAGCGTGGCGAGGCGTTTGCCATAAGGATCCTTGGGTCCTGCTATCGGGTTCTGCCGATCGGTTTCCGCCGCGACCTCATCGAAATAGGTTTTCAGTTCGGCATCCGAAATGGTCTCTGCCTTGACGACATCCTTGCCGGCGTCGAGCACCTTGCCAATCCCGCCGAATTGCGCCCATCCCGGCGCGGCAACGCTGATCCCGCCTGCAAGCGCTGAAAGTCGCACGATATCCCGGCGGCTCAGGGTTGCAAATTCATCTTTCATGGGCTGCTTCCTTCGAACTGAAAATGGATAGCGGAAAACCGGTCCGCGCGCGCCGACAATGACATGGCCGTTGCGGGTCGCCAACATATATATTTGTAAACATACCAACCAGTCGGTATGATATCTCTATGTCGAGTCGTGTAACCCATGCTCCCCGCCAGTCGGCGCGATCGAAACTGATCGATGCGGCACATATGCTAGTGCGCAAGCAAGGCTATGCGGCAACTTCGGTAGATGAAATTTGCGCTGCGGCGGGCGTATCAAAGGGCGCCTTCTTCCATCATTTTGCCTCCAAGGAGGAATTGGGCGTCGCCGCTGCCGAGCAGTGGACGGCGCGCGCAGACGAGCTGATCTTCACCCTGCCCCCATGGGTCCGTATCGAAGACCCGCTTGAGCGCCTGCTCGCCCATATCGATTTCCGCCTGTTCATGCTGGAAGGGCCGCCCGAGGGCTTCACCTGTTTCGTCGGCACGATGGTGCAGGAGAGTTTTGCCAGCAGCGAAGCACTGCGCCATGCGAGCGAAGCCAGCATCAGCGCCTATTGCGAACGGCTCGCCGTGGATATTGAAGCAGCCATCGCACGTTACCGAATCCGCGACGGCGTTTCGGCTATAAGCCTTGCCTGGCATGTCCAGGCAGTCCTGCAGGGCGCCTTTGTCATCGCCAAGGCGAGAAACAGCCCCCGCGAAGCGCGCGACAGTGTGCTGCACCTCAAACGCTACATAAAAATGCTGTTCGATGGAGGAGAGAACCGATGACGAGGATGATTTTCGTCAACCTGCCGGTGGCGGATCTATCGAAGGCGATGGCCTTTTATGAAGCGCTGGGCTTCACCAACAATCCGCAGTTCACCGATGAAACCGCAGCGTGCATGGTGTGGAGCGAGAGCATCATGGTGATGCTGCTGACCCACGACAAATGGAAGGGCTTCACCGACCGCCCCATTCCGCCTTCCACGCAGAGCGAGGTGATGATCGCGATCACGCTCGACAGCAAGCAGGCCGTCGACACGCTGGTCGACGCAGGCGCCGCAGCGGGAGGAAGCGCGGACCTCAATCCGCCACAGGACCATGGTTTCATGTACCAGCGCACGCTGGCCGATCCCGACGGTCATATCTGGGAACCTTTCTGGATGGACCCGGCCGCGGTTCCGCCTGGCGAATAAGCGCCATGACGGCCAAAGCCACCACGATTGAGGAATATCATCGCCAATTGTCCGGTGCCGATCAAGCAATCTGCCAGCTATTGCGCGCGGAAATCGATGCGTCGCTGCCCGACGCCGAAAGCAAGATCTGGCATGCGCATCCGGTCTGGTTTCTCGAAGGCAACCCGGTTGTCGGCTATTCCAGGCTGAAAAACTGCATCCGCCTGCTGTTCTGGAGCGGACAGGGATTCGATGCACCCGGTTTGCACCCGGAAGGATCGTTCAAGGCGGCGGAGGCGCGCTACATGGGCGAAGAACAGATCGACCTTGAACAGCTTCGGTTCTGGTTGACGCAAGCGCGCAAAATCCAGTGGGATTACAAAAATATCGTCAAGCGCAAAGGCAAGCTTGAACGGTTATACTGAGAGGAGAGAGCCATGAGCTATATCGACGGTTTCGTAATCGCCTGCCCCACGGCGAACAAGGACAAGTTCATCGCACATGCAAAAATGGGCGACAGCGTGTTCATGGATCTGGGCGCGACCCGCGTGGTCGAATGCTGGGGTGACGATGTGCCCGAAGGCAAGGTCACCGATTTCCGGATGGCGGTGAAGGCCAAGCCCGACGAGGCGGTGATCTTCAGCTGGATCGAATGGCCCGACAAGGCAACCCGCGACGCGGCCTTCGCCAAAATGACCGAATGGATGCAAAATCCGGAAAAAGGCGATCCGCGCATGGACCCCGAAAAAAACCCGATGCCCTTCGACGGCAAGCGGATGATTTTCGGCGGGTTCAAGGCCATCGTCGAACTCGGCGATACGTCAAAGGGCGATTATGTGCAGGGCTTCCTGCTTCCCGTGCGCGACAATCGACAGGAGGATTATCGCAAGCTTGAGACAGAGAGCTGGCCGTTCTTCGAGAAATATGGCGCAACCGGCGTGGTCGCTGCCTGGGGCGACGACGTGCCCGAGGGCGAACAGACCGATTTCTACCGCGCGGTAAAGGCAGAGGACAGCGAGAAGGTGGTTTTCGCCTGGATGACCTGGCCAGACAAGGCCACCTGCGATGCGGTTGCAGCCGAAATGGAGAACGACCCGGAAATGAAGATGCCGGACGATATGCCGTTCGACGGCATGCGCATGGTGTGGGCCGGATTCAAGCCCGTCGTGCAGTTGGACTGAATGCCCCGCCCGCGGCCAACGGAACGCTGGCCGTGCGACGGCGGCGATAAGAGACGAGGAGAGAAACAATGGCGAACCATCATGGCGATTTCATCTGGTATGAACTTTTGACGAGCGATGCTGCAGCGGCGGCTGACTTTTACGGCAAGGTCATCGGCTGGACGGCCAAGGGTGCCGAGCAGCCAGGGATGGACTATAACTTCTTCTTCGCCGGAGATCCGGCAGACACGCGCAACGGCGTGGGCGGTTTCATGGCGCTAACGCCAGACATGGCAGCGGGCGGCGCGATCCCGGCCTGGATCGGCTATATTGCGGTCGACGATGTCGACAGTTCGGCCGCAAAGATAATCTCCGCAGGCGGAAGCGTGCTGATGCCCGCAATGGACCTGGAAGGCGTGGGCCGGATGGCGATGGTCGCCGACCCGCAAGGCGCGGTTTTCTATATCATGCACGGCGCTTCCGACGAAACGAGCTACAGCTTCGCCGCTACCGAGCCCAAGATCGGCCATTGTGCCTGGAACGAGCTGTATTCCGCCGATCCCGATGCCGCGAAGCAATTTTACGGCGCGCAGTTCGGCTGGGTCAAGGATGGCGAGATGGATATGGGCCCGATGGGCAAATATGAATTTCTGAAGGCCAGCGGCGGGCGTTTTCTGCTCGGCGCTGTGATGCCCAAAATGCCGGAAATTCCCATATCGATGTGGACCTTCTATTTCCGCGTCCCCGATATCGATGCAGCGGCGGCGGCAATCGGGGCCCATGGCGGCACCCTGTATCAGGATCCGATCGAAATTCCCGGCGGCGAATTCAGCCTTAACGCATCGGACCCGCAAGGCGCCGCCTTTGGTCTGGTCGGCCCCCGGCGCTGAGGGAGCAACAGCAATGGAAAACAAAGCACCACGCTGGCTTCCCGTCGCCGGCATAGCATCGCTGCTATGGAACCTGATGGGTGCCTGGTCGTTTGTTACCAACTGGCAGATGAGCAAGAACGGCTATGCCGGGCTGCCCGATGTGCAGCGCGAACTGTGGAGTTCGATGCCGACATGGACGTGGGTGGCCTTTGCCGTTGCGGTAGCCTGCGGCACGGCAGCGGCAATCGCGCTGTTGCTGCGCAAGGCGATTGTCGCGCCGTTGTTCCTCGTCAGCCTGATCGCCATCATCGTGCAGTTCAGCTGGCCAATCCTGATGACCGACGCTTATGCCAAAATGGGGGCAGAGCTGGTGACCTTCCCGGCCATCCTGGTGATGGTGGGTGCATTGCAATGGTATTTCGCGCGCATCTGGCGCGGACGCGGCTGGCTGAAATAAGGAGAAGGAAAATGACCACAAACACGATTTGCCTCTGGTTCAACAAGGACGCGGAAGATGCCGCCAATTTCTATGCCGCGACCTTCCCCGACAGCAAAGTCACCGCCGTCCACCGCGCACCGCTCGACTATCCCGATGGCAAGGCAGGCGATGTGCTGACCGTCGAATTCACCGTCTGCGGCATCGCATGCGTCGGCATCAACGGCGGCGACCGCTTCAAGCATAGCGAAGCCTTTTCCTTCCAGATCGGCACCGAAGACCAGGCTGAAACCGACCGCTATTGGGATGCAATCGTCGGCAATGGCGGGGAAGAGAGCATGTGCGGCTGGTGCCGCGACAAATGGGGGCTGTACTGGCAGATCACCCCGCGCGTTCTGACCGACGCCATGGCGCAGGGCGGCGATGTCGCCAAACGGGCGTTCGAAGCAATGTTTCCAATGCGCAAGATCGATGTGGCGACCATCGAAGCAGCCGTAAGGGGCGTTTGAAATGACCAGCTTCACCGTCTTCATCTACGTCTCCCGTCCGCCTGCCGAGGTCTATGAAGCAGTGGCCGATCCGGCGATCCTGTCGCACTATTTCACGACCGGCGGCGCGCATGGCCGCCTGGAAACGGGCGGCACGGTGACATGGGACTTTGCCGATTTTCCCGGTGCCTTTCCGGTCGACGTCATCAGCGCCGACGAAAAGGGCGATATCGAACTGCAATGGGCCGCCAACGATCCGGATGCGAGCGAGCCTTACAAAACCACGGTGATTTTCTCCTTCGAACCCGTCGATGGGGGGCGCAGAACCAAGGTGAGCATCAGCGAAAGCGGCTGGCCTGACACACCCGGCGGCCGCAGGGCAAGCTATGGTAATTGCATGGGTTGGTCGCAGATGCTCGCTGCGCTCAAATGCTGGGTCGAACATGGCATCAACCTGCGCGAGGGGGCGTATAAATGAGCGTCATCCTCTATGGCCACCCTTTTTCGAGCTATACTTGGAAGGCGCTGATCCCGCTCTATGAAAAGGGCCTGGATTTCGAGTTCCGCATCCTTGACGACGCGCATCCGGAACATTGGGAACAGTTGCGCGCGCACTGGCCGCGCGGACAACTGCCGGTGCTCGACGATGGCGGGCGCGGCGTGGCGGAAAGTTCGATCATCATCGAGCATCTGGATATTGCCTATCCCGACACGCCCCGGATGATTCCAGACGACCGCGAGGCCGCCTTACGCGTGCGGCTGCTCGACCGGGTTTTCGACTGCCATCTGGAAGCAAGTTTCCAGGCGGCGGTTTCCGAATATATCCCGTTCATAACCCAAACCCCCGATCCTGCGCGTGTTGAACGAGCGCGGACAACGCTGTCCACTATCTATCCCTGGCTGGAGGCACAGTTGCCAGACAATGACTGGGCCTGTGGTGGCGCATTTTCCATGGCGGACTGCTCCGGCGCGCCCGCGCTGTTTTACGCCGACTGGACGCAACCCATTCCGGATGCGTGCCAAAAGCTGAAAGCCTATCGCGCCCGCCTGCTCGCCCGGCCCTCGGTCGCCCAATGTGTCGAGGACGCCCGGCCCTATCGCAGCTATTTCCCGCTCGGCGCGCCGGACCGAGATTGAGAGGAGAATCAAGTGACCACTACTGCTGACAATGGCTGGGAACTCTCGGTGACGCGTTTCATCGACGCACCGCCCGAAAAAGTGTGGGACATCATGACCAACCGGATCGGTGAATGGTGGTGCCCCAAACCCTGGCGCGCCGAGTTCGACAGGCTCGATCGGCGCGCGGGCGGTGCCTCCATGTGCACCATGTACGGGCCCGATGGTGAGGTGCACCCGCATCCGGGCACGGTGCTGGCATGGGACGAAGGCCGACGTTTTGCTTTCACCGATGCCGTGGTGGGTGACCTGATGCCCGCGGGCCCTTTCATGATCGGTATCTGGTCGGTCGAGGCCGAAGGCGATGGCACGCGCTATACCGCGCTTTGCCGCCACTGGACCGAAGACGATTGCAAGCGCCACGCCGAAATGGGCTTTGAAGAAGGCTGGTGCGCCTGCGCGGACCAGCTGGCGGGATTGTGCGAGGGGTAACTCCTCTCCCCTTGCATAAGGGAGGAATAGACTTGCGGGCCGCCAGCACCATCCCCACATCCGTTTCATGCCAGCCCCGAAGCTTTCCGACAATCGCTCCATCCAATGGGGATTGATCGCGCTGGGCTGGTTTCTGATGATCCTGGCGCCGCTGATCGGCTGGTTGCCCGGTCCGGGCGGACTGATCCTTTTTCCCGTCGGCCTCGCGCTCGTTCTTAAAAACTCGCTCTGGGCCAAGCGGCGCTATGCAAGGGCCAGCAGGCGCCATCCCGAATATGGCGAATGGGCCAACTGGGCGATGCGACGCAGGCGGTTCAGGACGCGCCCGCCCTTCCCGCCGGTCAAACGCGATCTGCTCTGGCTGTTCCGGCGCGACGACCTTGGCCAAAAACTGCCCTGAGCGATGTTGACTTTTGCCCGCCCAAACCATAAAGGCCCGCTCAACAAAGGCGGTCGCCGTAGAGATTCGGCGGCTGTTTTTATTCCAATAGCCGATTTTTTTGAGGATTTGAGCCATGAAGCGCACCTTCCAGCCGAGCAATCTTGTGCGCGCTCGCCGTCACGGATTCCGTCTCCGCATGTCGACCGCCAAGGGCCGTGCCATCCTGAACGCACGCCGCGCCCGCGGTCGCAAGAAGCTCTCGGCCTAAGCCGGGCGCCTTGCGGTAGCCGCGAGATGCGCGGTTACACCGTCATCAAGAAAAGGCCGGATTTTCTGGCTGCCAACCGGGGGAAGCGCCATGCAACTCCCGGTTTCGTTTTGCTGGTGCACGACCGGCGCGACGACGACCCGGCCAAGCGGCTGGGCATCACCATCACCAAAAAGGTCGGCAATGCTGTGGTGCGCAACCGGATGCGCCGCCGTTTCCGCGAACTGGCCGCCGAATTACTGCCCGAAATGGGCAAGACGGGTGCGGACCATATCCTCATCGGTCGCGAAGGCGGGATTGAGCGCGATTTCGCGGTGCTGCGCGAGGAATTGGTGAAGGCTTTGGGGAAGTTGAGCGGCAATTCTCCCCTCCCGCTTGCGGGAGGGGTCAGGGGTGGGCCTGAAACGAAGCAAGGCTCGCTGCACTCGCCCCCTCCCCCAACCCCTCCCGCAAGCGGGAGGGGGAATAGATGATCGCCCGCATCCTCATCCTCATCGCGCGCGGCTGGCAATTGGGGCCTTCACGCATCCTGCCGCCGACCTGCCGTTACGCGCCAAGCTGTTCGGCTTACGCGATAGAGGCTTTGCAGAAACATGGCGCGATTAAGGGTGGCTGGCTGGCGCTGAAACGGCTATTGCGCTGCCACCCTTGGGGCGGGCACGGATATGATCCGGTGCCCTGACAGATCAAGACATTGAAGTAACAGGGAATATCGAGTGGAAGACCGGCGTAACATCATATTGGCTGTGCTGCTGACAGGCCTGATCCTTTTTGGCTGGCCCTATATTGCGGAACAGTTTTTTCCCACGCCGCCACCGGCCGAAAAGAGCGTCACCGCATCGGCGAAGCCTGAAGGCGCGAGCAGCGACAGCGGCGATATTGCCGCCCCAGCCGCCGCTGCAAAGCCGGTCACGCTGCCTGCGGCCCTTGCCGCCAATCCGCGCGTGCTGATCGAAACACCCAAGCTCAAAGGCTCGATCAATCTTGAAGGTGCGCGCGTCGACGATCTGGTGCTGTCGGCCCACCGGCAGGATCTGCCGAAAAAGTCGCCGCCGGTACGGCTGTTCGCGCCCTCGGGAACGGCAAATGCCTATTTTACGCGCTTCGGATGGACCGGGAACGGTGCCACGCTTCCTACTGACAAGACCGTCTGGACCGCCGATGGCAGCAAGCTCACCCCCGCCACGCCGGTGACGCTCAGCTGGACCAATCCCGAAGGCCAGCGTTTCGACATCAAATTGTCGATCGACGATCATTACATGATCACCGCCGATCAGCGCTTCACCAACGCCGCAGGCCTGCCTGCCGCCAACATCGCGCCCTTCGGCATCATCAGCCGCAAGGGTAAGCCTGCCGACGCGACCAAGGGCGGTTCGATCTTCACCCAGATCCATATCGGCCCCATCGGCGTGTTCAATGGCGAACCCAATTATGACTGGGGCTATGACCAGGTGGCCGAAGCCCCGGACAGCAAGGTCAGCTTCGCCACCACGGGCGGATGGAGCGGCATGACCGACAAATACTGGCTCGCCGCACTGATCCCGGACCAGAAGGTGCCTGTGAAGGCCGAATTCCGTTCCGAAGGCGGCTATAACTGGGCGCATGTACGCAATGCGCAACTGGCTTCGGTTGGGGCTGGGCAGTCGGCCTCGCAAACCTCGCGCCTGTTTGCCGGTGCCAAGGAATTCAAGGAACTGCGCGCCTATACCGACAAGGGCATCCCCTATCTCGATTATTCGATCGACTGGGGCTGGTTCTGGTTCATCGCCATTCCCTTCCTGACGATCCTGCTCTGGCTGTTCGATCTGGTCGGCAATTTCGGCGTCGCCATCATCGCGCTGACGGTTATCGTTCGATTGTTCATGTATCCGGTCGCGCAAAAGCAGTTCGCTTCGATGGCAGGCATGCGTGCCGTGCAGCCGAAGATGAAGGCGCTGCAGGAACGCTTCAAGGACGACAAGCCCAAGCTGCAACAGGAAATGATGAAGCTGTACCAGGAAGAAAAGATCAACCCGCTGGCGGGCTGCCTTCCCATCCTGCTGCAGATTCCGATTTTCTTCGCGCTGTACAAGATTTTGATGCTGTCGGTCGAAATGCGGCATCAGCCCTTTGCTCTCTGGCTGAACGACCTTTCGGCGCCCGATCCGTTGACCCCGGTCAACCTGTTCGGCCTGTTGCCCTTCGATCCGCCGACCTTCCTTGCCATCGGTATCCTGCCCATCCTGCTCGGTATCACCATGTGGCTGATGCAGCGCCTGAATCCGCAGCCGATGGACGAAGTGCAGAAGCAGGTTTTCGCGATCATGCCCTGGTTCCTGATGTTCATCATGGCACCGTTTGCAGCCGGATTGCAGCTCTACTGGGTGGTTTCGAACCTGATTTCGATTGCCCAGCAGAAATGGCTCTATTCCCGACATCCGATCCTGAAGGAGCAGATGGCGAAGGAAGAAGCCGAGAAGAAAAACGCGAAAGCATAATTAGGGCGTCGCCCCGGCGAAGCCCGGGGCCGCCACAGCTTTATACGGCGGCTTTGGGATAAACCGCGAGCGGCCCCGGCCTTCGCCGGGGTGACGGAGTGTATATGGACACGAAAATCTTTTCAGGACCGGTTAACTTCCTCAAGTCTGCCCCCAGCCTTGAATTTCTGCCCGACCCCGACGCGCCCGAAATTGCCTTTGCCGGGCGATCGAACGTCGGCAAGTCGAGCCTGATCAATGCTTTGGTCAACCGCAACGGCCTCGCCCGCGCGTCGAACACGCCGGGGCGGACGCAGGAACTCAATTTCTTCGATGTCGGCAATCCGCCGATTTTCCGCATCTGCGACATGCCCGGCTATGGCTATGCCAAGGCGCCGCTGAAAACGGTGCAGAAATGGCGGTATCTGGTGAACGACTATCTGCGCGGGCGGCAATCGTTGAAGCGCGCGTTCCTTCTGATCGACAGCCGCCACGGCATCAAGGAGGTCGACCGCGAGATCATGAAGATGCTCGATGGCGCCGCCGTCAGCTATCGCATCGTCCTCACCAAGACCGACAAGATCAAGGCAAGCGAGCTAGCCGCGGTCGAGGCGGCAACGCTGGAGGAATTGCGCAAACACAGCGCGGCTTTCCCGGTGATTTCGGCGACTTCGGCGGAGAAAAAAGGCGGGATCGATGCCCTGCGCGAGGCGGTGCTGGAGGCGATTGCCAGTTAGAATGGTTGTTGAACCGGTGTCACCCCCGACTTGATCGGGGGTCCATGGTCTGAAACATCGGTTTAAACCTTGGCCTTAGACCATGGATTCCCGCTTTCGCGGGAATGACAGCCTTGTCCACCGGACGACTGCTCTCGACAGTGACCACTTCTCACGCCATTAGCATCACATGACCCTCAAACTCATCATCGGTAACAAGGCCTATTCAAGCTGGTCGATGCGCGGCTGGCTGGCGTGCAAGCAATCGGGGCTGCATTTCGAGGAGTTGACGGTCCCGCTCTACGATGGCGGTTGGGATGAACGCAGGCGCGAGGAAGACCTCGCCCCCTCGTCCGGCAAAGTCCCGATCCTGTGGGACGGAGAGGCGGTGATCTGGGACAGTCTTGCAATCCTCGAATATCTAGCCGACAAAGTGGGGCGAGAACGATTCTGGCCCAAGGACGATGTCGCGCGCGGCATGGCACGCGCGATGGTGGCGGAAATGCATTCCGGATTCCTGCCGCTGCGCCGCGAATGCCCGATGAACCTGCGCAAAATCTATGAAGGCGTGACGATCAGCGAAGAGACGCGCAACGATGCGCTGCGCATCCTGGGGCTATGGGCGGAGGCACGCGCACGCTTCGGCAAGGAAGGCCCCTATCTTTTCGGCACCTACAGCGCAGCCGACATCATGTACGCGCCCATCGTGACGCGCTTCGTCACTTATGGTTTCACCCTGCCCGGCTTTGCGCAAAGCTATATCGAGGCGGTGCTCGCCCATCCCTGGATGGAAGAATGGTATCAGGCCGCGCAGAATGAGCAGTGGGTTATCGAAAAGTTCGAGAACGAGCCAACGAAGTAAGAACGAACTTATTCCCCCAACCGTAGCCCTGAGCCTGTCGAAGGGCGCCCATCAACCCTAGCGCAAACCTTGAAGCGCCCTTCGACAGGCTCAGGGCTACGGTTTTCACGCAAGCCGTTTCACCGGATAAGGCGCACCGTCCTTGTGGTAATAGCCCTCTTCGTCGAACGTCATGTCGATATCCGAATAGCCGCCGCCTTTGGCGCGTTCGCCCGTGCCGATTGCTATGAAGCTGCAATCGCTGTCTGTCCGGTTGACCAGATGGTGCCCGTTTTGGACGCCCGCAGGCCAGGCTGCGACATCCCCCGGCCGCATGATCGTCTCACCGTCATCCTCCACCAGCACCGCCTCGCCTGATAGCATGACGACCAGCTCATCTTCCCCTTCATGCCAGTGCCGCTGCGATGACCAGCCGCCGGGCTTGAGCACGACATGGCTGGCGCCCATCTGCGTCAGACCAGCAACAGGCGCCAGCCTGCGCCACCAGCGGCCTTCAACCGCCTTGTCGAATGGCGCAGGATAGCCGGTCGCATTGGATTGCGGGATGGCGTCTACATTGATTTTGGGCATGGCGTTTCCGTCCGGATTTTATGGACAAAGCATAGCGCGATTGCCATGCGGTGCAAATGAGTGAAAGCCTCGCCCTGGACTACGCCCAGCGTCTGATTGCCTGCGAAAGCATCTCGCCTGCACGCGGCAGCGTTTTCGACGAAATGGAGGCGATGCTGGCTCCGCTGGGATTTGCCGTGGAACGCTTCATTGCCGGAGCAGACGATCCTGACCCGGCGCATGGCGGGCCTGTGGAAAACCTGTTCGCAATCCGTGGAAAAGGCGGGCATCATTTTGCCTTTGCCGGGCATCTCGATGTCGTGCCGCCGGGCGATGGCTGGGCAAGCGGACCGTTCGAACCCGAAATCCGGGGCGATTTGCTGTACGGGCGCGGTGCAGTCGACATGAAGGGCAGCATTGCGGCCTTTGTCGCGGCGCTTCACGACATTCCACAAGATGCGGGCATAATCAGCCTGATCATCACCGGCGACGAGGAAGGCCCCGCGATCCACGGCACCCGGGCGCTGATCGATCATATGCAGGCGCGCGGCACGCTGCCCGAATTGTGCCTTGTCGGCGAGCCAACCAGCGTCAACCGGCTGGGCGACATGATGAAGGTCGGGCGGCGCGGATCGGTGAACATGTGGATTACCGTCGAAGGCACGCAAGGCCATGTCGCCTATCCGCATTTGGCCGACAACCCGATTCCGCGACTGGTGGCAATCCTCGCGCAGATCAAGGCGGTGGTGCTCGATCAGGGCACCGAATTTTTCCAGCCGAGCAATATCGAGATTACCGAATTGCACACCGGCAATCCCGCGACCAATGTAATCCCGGCCAAGGCGCTGGCACGGCTTTCGATCCGCTTCAACGATTTGCACAGCGGCGAAAGCCTGGTCGATCTGATCCGCGGCATAGTCGAACCAAGCGGTGGCACGCTGAAGGCGATGATTTCGGGCGAAGCCTTTCTGACGCCGCCGGGCGAACTCAGCGAGACGCTGGCCGTTGTGGTGGAGGAAGTAACCGGTATTGCCCCCGAAGCCTCAACCACTGGCGGCACATCCGACGCACGCTTCCTCTCGAAGCTCTGCCCGGTCGTCGAATTCGGCCTGTGCAACGCCACGATGCACAAGCTCGACGAGGCTGTCGCGATAACCGATCTGGATGCGCTGACCGAGATTTACCGGCGGGTGACGTTGCGGTTGTTGAAAGCGTGAGACTATTTCCGTGTCACTCCCGCGAAAGCGGGAGTCCATGGTCTGCCTTGCCGGATTAAAATGCGGGTTCAGACCATGGATCCCCGATCAAGTCGGGGATGACTATATTTTTGTTCCGAAGTTCAGCGCTTCAGCACGATGTACAGCGCCCCGTCTCCACCATGTCTGGGATGGGCCTGCCGGACAGCAGCAATATGCACGGCATGTCGCGATGCAGCCAGCCAGTCGCGCACGACCGCCGCAATTGCGCCCCTGCCCAAGCCACTCGTGCGGTCATGCGCGCGCGCTTTGCCGGTGACGAGAAGGACAACGCGCAACCGCTGATGAATGGCTTGCTCCAGCGTATGATCAAGCCGCGCATGCGCGCCCGCCAGCCCCTGCCCATGCAGATCGATGCTGATGTCGGGGATCACCGCGCCCTTGTGAAAGCGTCTGTCCCAATGCGAATCCAGATTGCTGTCTATTGATTTTGGCGGATTCGTTGGCGCACGAACAGCGCCCGATTTGGGTTTTGGTTTGGCCGCCTTTGGATCCAGCGGCTTCGTTTTGGGCGCTTCCTCAACCGGCTGCGGGTGCAACATGACCTTCACCGGATGCAAAGGCTTGACTGTCTCGACAACCCGGTTCCACAGGCTCCGCTCCTCCGGGTGGAGGCGGCGGGCCATTATTCGGTTGGAAGCAGGCGCGCAACTGCGGCCTTAGGCAGGAAGATCAGCGCACTGCCGCGTGCGGACATCCCGCCAGCCACGGCGCGCGCGCGGTCGCCCGCACCCCAGAAACTGTCGAAACGGTTCGCGCCCTTGATCGCTCCCCCCGTATCCTGCGCCACCCAGACGCCGTTTGGTTCTGCCCGGTCGAGCGACAGCCAGACGGGCGCACCCAGGGGCACATATTTGGGATCGACAGCAACGCTTGCCTCACCCACCACAGGATAGCCCATTGCGCCCAGCGGCCCGGCCCCGGTCAATTCGCGGAAGAAGATGAAGCTCTTGTTTTCGTTCATGATCTTCTTCCCCTCTTCGGGGTTCTCACGCAGATATTTGACGATGCCCTGCATCGATCCATCGGTGATCAGGCCGCGATCCTTCATCAGCCTGCCAATGCCGGTATAGCCGCGCCCGTTCTGGCTTTCATAACCAATGCGCATCACCCCGCCATCGGGCAGCCGCAAGCGGCCCGATCCCTGGATTTGCAGGAAGAAGAATTCGATCGGATCGGCAGCCCAGGCGATTTCAAGGCCGCGCCCCGAAAGCGATCCATCGACAATGGCAGCACGCTCGTCATAGGGGATGAACTTCGCCCCCTGCACCTTGCCGCGGATCGACTTGCCCTTCAGATCATCGGAAAACTGCCCAAGATCAACGTCAATCAGGTCAGCCGGGCGTTTGTAGATCGCGACGTCATAGCCGGGCTGGCGGGTGCGCGAACCGGCGATTTCGGGTTCGAAATAACCGGTAACGAAAGCCTTGCCCTCCCCGACCTGCACAGCCTCCATATAGGTCGCGAAGAAGGAAATGGCATCGCCGGTCCATGTCTTTACCGCGTCGCAGGCTGGCTGCCAGTCGCTGCCCTGCGTCAGCCCCGAACCATCGGAACGCTTGACGAGGCCGGGGCATGACGTGCGGAACGAGGCCAGCGCAAGACTGGTCTTGCGGTTATCCGCGCTCAAACTGCCTATCGCCGGCCCACGCACGACACCGGCGCTGGCCGCATTCAGGATTTCACCCGTTGCCACAGCTGCGGCCAGAGGCGGCACGGGCGTCGACGGAACCGGCTTCGCCGCCACATCGGGCGCGGGTGTAGCTGAAGGGGCGGCGGCACCGCCTTTCGGAATGATCCCGCCCGAACAGGCGGAAAGCATCAGGGAAGAAAGGGCGAGTGCGAAAGCAGGGCGTTTCATACCCTGCGGTGAATCAGACCGCGTCGGTTTCGTCAAGTTTCCAGTTGCGGTCGCCCGACTTCACATCGCGGAAGAAGGTCCAGATATCGTGCGTATCGACCGCATCGGTCAGCGAACCGCCGATGACATTGCCATCGGCATCCTTGGTCAGGGCAGCGATGTCGGCGTCGAAACGCACGACGATACGGGCCACAGGATGGTCATAATTGGCATCGATGATGCGGGCTTCATCGATCCGGACGAGACGGTTTTCCAATGTTTCGCCCCGTGCTTCACGTGCATCAACGGCATCAGCAAAGCTTTCATAAACATCGTCATCGCAAAGGAAGCGCAACCGATCCTTGTCGCCTTTCCAATAAGCGTCGAGGATCATGCCATAGGCCGACTTTGCACCTTCAAGGAACAAGGCGGGATCGAACATGCGATCGGCATTGGCGATCGAGCGCAATCCGCTTTGCGCGGCGCTGTCGGCAAGCGGGCTGTCCACTGCGGGGGCCGGGGCAAGCGTTTCGCGCTGGCCAACGGGCTGGCGCACGATGGCGGGCTGGCGTTCTTCGATGGCCGGGCGGGCAACAGGTTCCTGTTCGTGCCCGGTCCGCTTGCCAAGCACAGAATAGAGCCGCAGGCCCAAAAAGGCTGCAACCATTGCCAGCAGGACGATTTCGACTGTTACCATAACACGCGCCTTATCACATCGAGCCGATAGCTCTTAGCCCGAAAATCCAAAATCCGGGTTAACCTTGGTTGAACGCGATTAACGCCAGCTTCCTTGTCGTCAACATAGGCATTTCCCCTGCCGGTTTCAAATGGCTTGGTGCAATTCTTTTGCAGGGGGTGCCATAGCCAGCCTTTGCGCCATGCTAAAGCATTGCCCTTTGCCCTGCCCCCTGCTAGGCGCGCAGCCGAAGCGCGGCCATGGGGATGGCCCGAAACCAACACAGAAAGCACATCAGAATGGCCGAAGAAGGCAACATCGTTTCCGACACGCTGAAGGCAAATGGCGCAGATACCGCACCCGCTGTCGGCATGCTCAGCCAGTATATCAAGGATCTTTCGGTCGAAAACCCGAATGCACCGCACAGCTATGGATGGGACAGCCAGCCGCAGATCGACGTGCAGGTGAATATCGAAGTCAATCCGGTGAACGAAGAAGTCAACGAAGTCTGCCTGAAGCTGGGCGTCAAGGCCGAAGCCAGCGAAGGCGTTCATTTCAACGTCGAGCTGGAATATGCGACGCTGTTCGGCCTGCGCAATGTCGACGAAGGCTATGCGCACCAGTTCCTGTTCGGCGAAGCGCCGCGCCTGATGTTCCCCTTTGCGCGCCGCGTGATTGCCGACGCTATCCGCGATGCTGGCTATCCGCCGCTGGTGCTCGACCCGATCGATTTCAACGGCCTCTATGTCCAGCAGCTCGCACAGGCGCAGGCAACAGCCGAAGCCCAGCCCGCTGGCGAAGCCTGATTTACAATTACTGAAATAGTGGGGCGGGCCGGATGAACCTGCTGAAATCCACCGGTATTATCGGCGGCATGACGCTGATCAGCCGCATATTCGGCTTTGCCCGCGACATGATGCTGTCGCGTTTATTAGGCGCGAGCGCGGTCGGCGATGCCTGGCAGCTCGCCTTCCAGTTGCCAAATATCTTTCGCCGCCTGTTTGCCGAAGGGGCCTTTTCGGCTGCTTTTGTGCCGCTATTCAACCGCAAGGCAGCGGAGGACGGCAGCAGCAGCAACGCAGCGGCGCAGCGTTTTTCCAACGAGGTGCTGTCGGTTTTCATCCCCATATTGCTGGTTTTCTCCGCGATCATGATTGCGATCATGCCGTGGGTTATCTGGCTGATCGACGATTTTGGCGCTGGCGGACGGACCAATGCGACTTCGATATCGCTGGCCCGGATTACGTTCCCCTATCTGGGATTGATCAGCATCATGACGCTGTTTGCAGCGATCCTGAATTCGATCAGCAAATTTGCCGCCGCTGCCTTTGCACCGGTGCTGCTCAACATCTGCATGATTACCGCCATGCTTGTCGCCATTGCTGCAGATGGTGGCAGCAATCCCGAACAGACCGCGATGATGCTTGCCTGGTCGGTTTCATTTGCCGGGATTATCCAGATGCTCTGGCTATGGTATTGGGCCCACCGCGCGGGTTTCCGGTTCAGGCTGCAACGTCCCGGCTTTACGCCTGACGTGCGCGAACTGGGTGTCCTTATTCTTCCCGCAGTGTTCGGTGCAGGCATTTATCAGATCAGCCGGTTCATCGACCTGTTCTTTCTTGGCCGCCTTGAGGAAGGTTCGTTCGTATTCCTTGCTCTGGCGGACCGATTGAACCAGCTGCCGTTGGGTATCATCGGCATTGCGCTGGGAACCGCTATCCTGCCTGCGCTCTCGCGCTTCATTGCACAAAATGATGCCGGAGGTGCGCAGCGCGTACAGAGCAACGCGATCGAACTGGGCCTGTTGCTCACCGTGCCAGCAGCTGTTGGATTATTCTGTGCAGCGCAACCGCTGGTCAGCGCATTCTATTTCGGCGGCAAGTTCGGGACGGATGACGTGACCAATACCGCCGCTGTGGTGGCCATGCTCGTCATTGGTCTGCCTGCCTATGTGCTGGTCAAGGTGCTGACGCCCGGATTTTTTGCCCGCAAGGACACCAAGACACCTGTGTACACTGCTGGCGTGTCGCTTGCGATCAACATCGCGCTCAACCTGAGCCTTATTCCGCTGATGGGTGTTGCAGGGCTTGCGCTGGCGGGTGCGCTGGCCGCCTGGGCCAATTGCATCATGCTTTACGCCATCCTGCACCGGCGCGATCAGTTCACCATAGAGCCCGACCTGTTCGTCCGCATCGGGCGGATATTGTTGTCTGCAGCGGCCATGGGCGGCGTGATCTGGTTTCTGGCACCTTATGGCAATGCCTATTACGGCGCAGGCGTAGCTGCACGCATTTCGAGCATTTTGGTGCTGGTCGGCTCCGGTGCCATCGTCTATTTCGGCCTCGCATGGGTGACCGGCGCGATCGATCGCAGCAAGATCGCGATGCTCACCCGCAAGCAAGCAGCAAATTAAGGAACCCACCATGCGTGTCGTATCGGGCATCCAGCCCACCGGAAACCTGCACCTCGGCAATTATCTGGGCGCGATCCGGAATTGGGTGAAGATGCAGGATCAGGGCGAATGCCTGTTCTTCCTTGCCGACCTCCACGCCATATCGCAGCCGCATGTGCCTGCTGAACTCACTGCCAATACGCGCGAAATGGCAGCCGCCCTCATCGCCTGCGGGATCGATGCCGACAAGTCGATCCTGTTCAACCAGACGCAGGTACCCGCGCACAGCCAGCTGCAATGGCTGCTCAACGGTACCGCGCGCATGGGCTGGCTCAACCGGATGACGCAGTGGAAGGACAAGGCGGGGAAGAACCGCGAAGGTGCATCGGTTGCGCTGTTCACCTATCCGGTGCTGCAGGCCGCCGACGTGCTGCTCTATCAGGCAACGCATGTGCCGGTGGGCGAGGACCAGAAACAGCATCTGGAACTGGCGCGCGATATTGCGCAGAAATTCAACAACGACTTTGGCAATGGCGAGGAAATCTTCACTCTGCCCGAACCGATCATCCCGCCCGAGGCGGCGCGCATCATGTCGCTACGGGATGGCAGTGCGAAGATGAGCAAATCCGATCCATCGGACATGAGCCGCATCAACCTCACCGACGATGCCGACAGCATCATGCAAAAGGTGCGCAAGGCCAAGACCGATGCCGAACCCCTGCCCAGCGAAAAGGCAGGGCTGGCGGGGCGCCCCGAAGCCGAAAATCTGGTGGGCATCTATGCCGCGCTGGAAGGCAGCAGCGTCGATGCGGTGCTACGGCAATTTGGTGGACAGGGCTTTGGTGCATTCAAACCGGCGCTGGGAGAATTGCTGGTCAGCTCGCTCGCCCCGATAACCGAGCGGTTTAGTAGATTGCGGCGCGATACCGCAGCAATTGACGCTGCATTGCAGAAAGGTGCGGCAAAAGCGCGCGTGCTGGCGGAACCGACTTTGGAGCGAACCTATCAGGCGCTCGGGCTGCTGCGCTGACAATTTGTTACATGACGGCAGGGTGAACATCCTGCCGTTCAACAACAGTTCAGCGCTTTTCAGATAGATATCGCCGCAAGCCAGCCTATATTGGCGGCAACGGAGGTTCCTATGTCGATGCGTAAAGCAGTTTCCATTCTTGCCCCCGCGCTGTTGCTGACGCTGGGCGCATGCGCGACACCGTTCAAGGCTGATGTCTCGCGGTTCCAGCAAATGCCTGCACCACAGGGCCAGACCTTCACGGTCAAAGCCGCCGATCCCGCGAATGAGGGCGGAATCGAATTTGGCCAATATGCCGCGATGGTATCGGCGGAGATGACCAAGGCAGGTTATATTCCCGCCGCAACCGGTTCAGCCGCCGACCTGACGGTAAGGCTGGGCTATGGCGTCGATGAGGGCAAGGAACGCACCGTCGTTTATGACGATCCTTTCTACGATCCCTTCTGGGGCTATGGCCGCTATGGCTTCGGTCGCGGCTATTACCGCCCCTATATCGTGCGCACCCCGCGCGGCGCGCGTTATGTCTATGGCTGGCATGACCCGTTCCTTTACGGCCCCGGCTTCGGACGTGGTTACGATGTCCGCAGCTACACCGTCTATACCAGTGGCATCGACATGAAGATCGAAAACAGCGCAACCGGCGAACGCCTGTTCGAAGGCAAGGCTGAGGCCAAATCGCGCTCGAACCGCCTGCCCTATCTGGTGCCCAATCTGGTCACTGCAATGTTCACCGGCTTCCCCGGCAATAGTGGTGAGACCATGCGCATTTCGGTTGCACCGGAGGATAGCGGAAAGAAGAAATAGAGCCGCCGGGTCGACTTTTAGAAAAACCCGCCCCTTCAACCGGGCCGGTTTTCTTCGTTTCAGACGCCGCAACTCAAATCGGTGCGACCATAGCGGCTGCCCTCACCGGTTGTCGAACCGATACCGGCGTAGAGGTCAGCGCTCGGGATGCTGCCGTCCCGCGCGACTTTAAAACCTTTCGAACGGAACAGCTCGATCACCTTTGCGGCGGGTTCGGCAAAATATACCGACTGCGATTCGTAATGCTGCGCAATCGCAGTCACCGTCAGCCCTTCATAATTTCGCGGCAGCTTTTCATAAGTGCTTCTGCCTTCAACCGCGACCAGCGCCTTTGCACGCGCCTCCTCGTTGGGATATTCCTTGTTTTCCAAGGCCTTGTAGTTTGCGCGGATACGATCACCCATCTTGCTGAACAAGGCGTCGATTTCGGGCCCAAAACTGCAACTGTTGGCATTGAAAGCGAGCGCAATCGGCTTCCCGTTGGCCAGCGCAGCGATCCGCGCGCCATCCGCGATATAGCCGACACCGCCCTTTTTTAGTTTGACCTCGATATAGTCGTTGGCCGTCAGGCCGAACAAAGTCAGCGTGCTTCCTGCCGCGACACGATCGATCAGCGTCGAGGCGGCATCGGGCTGCGCCCATATCTCGATCGGCTTGTCGGTCGTCCAGTTCTTGTCGCCCAGTGGCTTGACGATTTCGGGCGGCTGGGTTTCGGAGAGGTTGACCATCGCGATAAAGCCCTTGCCGTCGGCCAGTTCCAGCCAGTCGCTGGTGCCATCATCGCCGAGCATAGCCTTGCCCGATACGCTAGTGCCACGCGGCGCCTTGCCCAATATGCTGGTGCCCTGCGTCGTCGCCTTGTCACGAATATTGGCGTCCGCTGTGGCATAATAGGATTTGGCGGCGACCTCTTCAATCACCTCGCTTTTGCCGGTGACACGGTCTTCCAGCCCGGACGAAGCATCGTCGCGCAGGAAAATCAGATAATAAGCGAGCAGCAACGCCAGCAGGCCAGCGCCCCCGCCAATCAACAGCCAATTGGGTTTCCTTGATTCGGACTCGTCAGCCAAGGCGGCTGACGCCGAAACCCTGTCCGAAACAATGGGGGGCGTTGCCGCCGATGTTCCGGCAACCGGGACCGCAGCACCGCAATCGCCGCAAAAGCGCGCGCTTTCATTCAGCGTGGCGCCGCACTGGATGCAGAATTTCGCCATGGGTCAGCCTCCCGATTCCTTTTCTTTCCATCAGGATAGCCTTTCAGCGTTCCCAAGAAAAGCAGGCAGGCTGATTAGGGCGGACTAGCTATGCTTCAAGCTGGCGGAGCAGAGCACGGACGTCATTGTCCATGTCATTGTCCATCCGGCGCAGATCCTCAACAAGACGGACAGCGTGGATCACCGTCGAATGGTCGCGCCCGCCAAATTTGCGCCCGATCTCGGGATAGCTGCGCGGCGTCATCACCTTGGCGAGATACATCGCAACCTGACGTGGGCGAACCACAGCGCGCGCGCGGCGCTTTGACGACATTTCGCTACGGTCGATGCGATAATATTCGCACACCGCGCGCTGGATCTCGTCGATGGTGATCCGGCGACGACAGGCGCTCAAAATGTCCTTGAGCTGCTCTTCGGCGAGCGTGCGGGTGATCGGTTTGCCGGTGAGCTGCGAATAGGCGATCAGCTTGTTGAGCCCGCCTTCGAGTTCGCGGACATTGCGGCTGATGGTGCGCGCGAGGAACTCGATCACATCCTCACCCACCTGCGTTTCGGGCATATTGGCCAGACGCTGGTTGAGGATGGAACGGCGCAGTTCGAGATCGGCAGGCTGAATATCTGCAACCAGCCCCATCGACAGCCGTGACAATATGCGCTGATCGACGCCATCAAGTGCCTGCGGCGCACGGTCGGCGGCCACCACAAGGCGTTTGCCCGCACCGATAATGGCATCGACGGTGTGCAGGAATTCCTCCTGCGTCGAAACCTTGCCGATGATGAACTGGATGTCGTCAATGAGGAGGACATCGACCGCACGCAGGCGGGCCTTGAACTCCATCACTTCCTTGCGGCGCATGGCGGAGACAAACTCCATCATGAATTTTTCGGCCGACATATAGAGGATCTGTGCGTCGGGGTTCACCTCCGCATAGGCATGGCCGATCGCGTGCATCAGGTGGGTCTTGCCCTGCCCGGTTGCGGCCTGCAGATAAAGCGGGTTGAACAGCGGGCGTTCAGAAGCGGCGACACGTTCGGCTGCGCTCAACGCCAGCGCGTTGGTCTGGCCTTTGACAAAGTTCGCAAAGGTCATTCGCGGATCGAGCTGGCTGCGAACCGGAAGTGCTTCGGCGGAGTGAACTGCCGCCGGACGCTCGGCAAGGCCATTGCCCTGCAGCATTTCCACGCGCGCGGCGCCGGGACGTGTCCGGATTTTGAGTTGGCGGACGGCAGGGTTGATGCTCGACCAGGCCAGCCGGATACGGTCGGCATAATGATCAGAGACCCAGCTTGCCGAAAAGTCCGAAGGCGTCAGCAATTCGAGTGTGCCGGTAAGTTCGCAGAAATCGCCAAGCGCAATCGAACGAATCCATTGCCCGTAAATCTGCGCACCGAGATCGCGACGCAAACGCGACGCTACATTTTGCCAATCGGATTCAAATGCGGAGCCCCCCATGTTTTCTTGCTCCGACCGCACGACTTTAAGCGTCACTTAGCCACCCCTTTCACCCCAACCGGCAACGGCCCTGTTTGTTTACACATGCCTTCCTCATCGGCTGACACAGGCCCACCGCTCTCCTGCGTCGTTGCGCAGAAGCCCTTATTGCGTCATTCTCGATTGAGACAGGCACGAGGTTAATCGCACGCTGCTGGAAAGGCCTTCTTAGCCATGGCGAACAGAGTCGTTCAAGGGGCCGGTTGCAAAAAAAGTGAAATAAATCGCATTGACTCTGGGCGAGCGCTGTAATTGCGTTGAATTTTTTTCATCTTACTGTTTTTAAACAGTTTTATTACTTAACCGATTGTCAGCACGGTCCGAATCGCGGGAAAAGCGGGATTCGCTGCAGCGCATCATTTTGGGCAAAGAAAAGGCCCGCCGATGAAGAGCGGGCCGTTGACCTTGTTTATAGCCGCCAAAGGTTTGCCCCCTGGCGAAAGAGCCGAATCAGGCGAGCGCAGACACGCGTTTGGTCAGGCGGCTGAACTTGCGCGAGGCCATATTCTTGTGCAGCACGCCCTTGGCAACACCACGCGCCAGTTCGGGCTGCGCAGCCGAGAGGGCAGCCGTAGCAGCGGCCTTGTCACCAGCTTCGAGAGCAGCCTCGACCTTTTTCACAAAGGTACGGATGCGGCTTACGCGATTGCCGTTGATTTCATTGCGACGCGCGTTGCGACGGATACGCTTTTTTGCCTGCGGCGTATTGGCCATTTCAGTCCTCGAAAAATCAGATAGTTACGGGCATCCAGTACCGGAGAAATTTCTCGACCGGACCCGATGAAGCGCCGCCCTTAGCCATGCTTCACAGATTCGTCAACCGCGAATTGCCGCACTAACGCTGGCATTTCGGGCAATAAAAGGTCGATCTGCCCGAATCAACGCGCCGCTGCACGGTCGCCCCGCAGTGGCAAGATTCGCCCTCGCGGCCATATACCAGCCAGTCTTTCGCGAAATAGCCAAGCTCACCATCGGGTGCCGCAAAGTCGCGCAGCGTTGAACCGCCCGCCTTGATCGCCGCGGCCAATACGTCCTTTATGGCAATCACCAGTTTCTCGATACGAGGGCGGCTGAGCTTCAGCGCAGGCGTCACCGGCGAAATCCCGGCCATGTGCAGCGCCTCGCACACATAGATATTGCCCAGCCCCGCCACAACAGACTGGTTGAGCAGCATCGCCTTGACCGGTGCCTTTCGACCTTTGAGCGCTGCGTGCAGCACCTCGGCGTCAAATTCGTCCGCCAGCGGCTCAGGCCCCATGGAAACAAAGTGCCGGAAACCCTCCAGCTCATCACGCCTGACAATGTCTAGGGATCCGAAACGGCGGTGATCGTTCAGCGCCACCACCCTGCCCGCGCCCGTTTCAAGAATGAAATGGTCGTGCTTCTCTATCTCTTCCGGATCGACCCGCCAGCGCCCCGACATGCCGAGATGGAAGATCAATATGTCGTCACGATCGGTGTGGATCAGCCCATATTTGGCCCGGCGGCCCAGCCCCGTTACCCGCGCACCCGTCAATCGCTGACGGATATCCACCGGTATCGGCCAGCGCAAATCCGCCCTGCGCGCCTCCGCCCGCACGATCACCTCGCCATCCAGAACGGAGCGCAAGCCGGCAACGGTGGTTTCAACTTCGGGAAGTTCGGGCATGGCTGGCGGATAGTCTTTTCAATACTCTTTGGCCAGACGTTGCGATTGGCGCGGGAGACTTGCGTCACATAATACCTCCCCGGCACGGGGGAGCCGAAGGCGTGGCGGAGCCACAGCGGGACCATGCGCAGCATGGTGGAGGGGCAGGTGTCCGGCTGCGCCACCTCACCGTGGCAGTCTTTTTGCACCCCCGCGCCAGATTGTTTCACGCAGAGACGCAGAGTTCCGCAGAGATCGCCGAGAGGGTAGTGGGTCAGTTTGAAATTTGATGGTGCGTGCCGATGCTGGCCGTGGCATAAGCCTGCCATGATCCACAAAGAACTGCAAACTCGCATTTATCCGAGAGGGACTGTCGGCAGCCAGCGGAAATGGGAATGGGTTGTCTATGACTATGACGGCTTCACCCCTGTTGCTGATGGTGAAGTTATAGGCTCCGAGCGCGCTGCAAGGTCAGCAGCGAGCATGGCCGCTAGCCGAATCTATATGGAACGGAAGTTTAGCGATGACTAAGCCTCCCAAGCGCCCGCGTGATCCTAACCAACTTGCAAAGCTGATGGTCGATATTGCCAGCGGTGATGTTGAAGAAGCGGAAAAGACCATTACCGAAAAAAGGGCATCAAAAGCTGGCACAGTTGGCGGTCCCGCCCGCGCCGCAAGCCTGACACCGGAACAGCGTTCCGAAATTGCTAGGCTTGCTGCGGCTGCGCGATGGAAGAAAAGCTAGGCAGCCTTGCTGTCATCGATGCCGTCCGCGATCTTGCGTTCCGCAACGTCATCGGAAAAATCGAGGATTAGGCGCAACTGCTCTCCGTCCGGGTGATTTTCATTGTAGTGATCAACGTCGATTTGCAACTGATAGCAATCGCCCACAACCTGCTTACGCCGTTGCGCCACGTTCTTCTCGACGTGCTTGCGCGGCGATGTGTCGATGTCACCCCAGAGCGATCCTTGGCGACCGTCTGTCACGGCCAGCTTCGAGCGATAACGGCGACCAGATTTGTCGATGCGATATTCTTCGCGAAGCGCGTCAGCCATATCGCGGGCGAAACGTGATTGGATGTCGATAGGCCGTGGATGCCACAAACGGTTAGCGATGGCCCATGCGCCGACCACTTTGAGGTCAACCGGATCGGCAGATACCTCTTCCTGATATTTTTTGAAAATATCCTGCATTTGCTGCGGGTAAGACGCCACTTCTAAATCCTTTCCTAGTTTACGGGTGCGATGTCGCCCCAGCCATCAACAATGGCGGCGTTTTTGATGAACTTACGAACGCCAACAAGATGCTGGCGAAGGTTGCGATACTCTTTGGTCAGAAAATGAATTTGCCCCACGACCAAACCGGGGTGGACACCATTGATTTTAGCGAAAGCCCGCACGTCGATGTCCGAAAAAAACGGGCGCTTGCGCTCATAAAATGAAAGCATTTTTGCTTTGGAAACGCAGAAATCCCGCGCTTCTTCATTGGCAATCCGCTCTTCTTCGTTTTCAGCGTCGCTATCCATCCCAAGGTCTGCGTCGATAATTTCCGCGCCCTTGCCATGACCGTGGAGAACATGGGCGCACTCGTGGCGAAGAACGAACCAGAAATTGTCGATGCGGTCATACCTAGTGGAAAGGCCAATGACCGGGCTTTGGTTGTCCAGCCAGAAACAAACGCCATCAATGCGGCCACCCGGTAAGCCTTCCACTATGACGAAACGGACGCCAGCTTCGTGAAGCAAGCGGGGGACATGACGAATTTCCTCTGGAGCCTCGCGCATAAGGCTCATTTGGTCGATTGCAGCGCGCAGCTTGGTAGCCGAATAAGCCGGGGTCGGCATCTGCTTGGCGATCTGCTTCACGCGGAAAAGCCAAGCAAGCTGGCTACCCGGCACTTCATCATAATAGGTCTTTTTTGCCGCATGAGCCATAAGCGGGACGCTATCGAGCGAATTGACGCCGAAGAAGTGGCACAACTCGCCATGAAGGTCGAAGCCGTCCTTTTCGTCACCGATCCACCCGCGTTTGATCATTTCGCGCAGAGGATAGCGAGATTGAGTTTTCGCGCGCGCCACAACATCCGGGGCGGGATCGGGTGCAGCCTTCACATTCCAGCGCGCTTGCATTTCGGCAAAGTTTTCGGCGGGAACTTCAAATGCAACGCCAAGGAGCTTAGCCATTTCAGGGGTGATAGGCCGCTTCGATTTAATGATCTGATTGATAGTTGCAGTCGTGACACCAAGAACATAAGCCAAGTCGGATTGCGTCCAACCCCGCTCGGTCATCATATCGTTGACTACATCGCCTGGACTTCGTTCGTTCAAGATTTGACCCTTCATTTGCTCTCCCCTCTCCCATTGTTTTACGAAGCATATCACGAGGTCGAATCGCACGCAATATCGAATTAGCAATTTCGTTAAACTGACTTTTATGCTTGACTAAGATGCCAAAGGGTCATATCGAAATTGCATGAACAAGCTGACCGTCGAAGAACGCGCAAAAATTCTTCACCTTCTTTGCGAGGGCATGAGCATCCGCGCCATAACCCGCCTGACCGGTGCAAGCAAAAACACCGTCGCCAAGCTGCTGATTGATGCTGGCAAGGCCTGCGCGGCCTATCACGATGCCAACGTGCGCGACGTGAAGGCATCGCGGGTGCAGGTCGATGAAATTTGGTCATTCACCTATGCCAAGCAAAAGAACGTCGCTGCTGCGAAGGCTGCGCCCGATCACGCTGGCGACACTTGGACTTGGACCGCAATCGACGCTGACAGCAAAATGATACTGTCCTATCTGGTCGGTAACCGCGATGCTGAATATGCCATGTGGTTTATGGACGATCTGGCGTCGCGCCTTGCAACCCGCGTTCAACTGACCAGCGACGGCCATCGCGCCTATCTTGAAGCAGTCGAGGGCGCGTTCGGTTGCGATGTGGACTATGCGCAACTGGTCAAGATGTATGGAAATGTCGGTGCTACCGATAACCGTCGATACAGCCCCGCCGAATGCACCGGCATCAAGAAAACCCGTGTCGAGGGCAATCCCGATGAAAAGCATGTCAGCACGTCCTACGTCGAGCGCAGCAATCTTACCATGCGGATGCACATGCGCCGCTTCACCCGCCTGACTAATGCCTTTTCAAAGAAGGTCGAAAATCACGCTCATGCCGTCGCACTGCACATGATGTATTACAACTTCGTCCGCGTTCACAAAACGCTCCGCGTTACCCCTGCAATGGAAGCTGGCGTTACTGATCGTCTTTGGGATATTGCTGATATTGCAATGCTGGTCGAAGAGGCAGAAGCTAAGCCCGCAAAGCGTGGACCTTACAAGAAGCGGGAAATTTCAAACTGACCCACTACCGCCGAGAGTCTGGATTTGAATTAAGTATTGTGTCACTGGAACTATGTCACTGGAACTACGATACAGCATTCCCAGTTTATTTTGCGTACCCCACATTTCAGGAGTCGATTTCAATGACAAAAACAATCGGCTTCATCGGCACCGGAATGATCGGCGGCGCTTTGGCGCGGCTTGCCGTGGCGGCTGGATACAATGTTGTAGTGAGCAGTGCACGGGGGCCGGAGGCTCTGGCCGGTTTCGTGGCCGAACTCGGCCCGCAGGTGCGTGCCGCGTCAGTCGAGGAAGCCGCCGACGCTGCCGACCTGTTCATCGCCAGCATTCCCTTGGGGGCGTTTAAATCGCTGCCTGCCGCGCACCTTGCAGGCAAGATCGTGATTGATACGATGAACTATTACCCGTCCGCTCGCGACGGCAATTTCCCTGATATTGACGCGGCCAAGCTCACCACGAGCGAGATGGTGCAACAACACCTTAAAGACTCGAAGGTTGTCAAAGCCCTTCACAATCTGGACTTTCACCATCTGTTCGCAAACGCCCGCCCGGCCGGGGATGCGGGCCGCACCACGCTTCCTATCGCTGGCGACGATGCGGAAGCCAAGAAGGCGGTTGGGCAGTTCATGGATACCATCGGCTACAGCGCCGTGGACATCGGGCCGCTTGCGGAAAGCTGGCGCATCGAACCCGGCACGCCGATCTATGTCTGGCCCTACGTTCCCGCCATTCCCGAAGGACTGAACGAGAAAGACGCACGCGCCTGGTATCTGGAAAACGCTGGCGAGCCTCTGTCGGCAGAGCAGGTCAAGCAGATAACTGCGAACACCGAGCGCCATTTTCCGGTCGGTGGTTCCCCGGACGATCTGCCTCCGATCCACGTCACCTTGGTCGGAGAGGTCTATAAGAGCAGGCAGTGAGGTATTCCGGGGGAATTCCTAAATAGTATTGTGTCACCAGAATTCCCTTTAGGTTTGAATTAAGTATTGTGTCACCGGAACTCCCGGAACTCGTAGAGACACACGGCGCGCTCCGGGCAGTTGCCTAACCGGTCTGCCTAGTGCGCGCCGCTCCTCTTAGCTTCCCAGCCTGCCTCGATGCGCGCCAGACCGCGTTCGATATGCGGATCTTTTCTGCAGGCGTTGATATATCCATGGACATTGTCCAGTCCTTGGAAAGGCGCCGACATACCGAATACGGGAGGAAACTCTGCGACGTATCGGAGGATTGGAGCGACAGCGAAATCGGTCAGCGTCAGGCGGTTGTCGATGGAGTAGGTTTCAGCTGGAAGCCAGTTGTTGAGGAATGTCAGGCCCTGACCAATATAGGCGAGTGCAGTGTCAACAACGGTCTGATCGCGGGTCTCGCGCACGAAGTTCTTGAACAGCGGCATCATGGGGTTCATCACATAGAGGTCTGCTATGCGGCGGATCAGGCGCCCCCTTGCGCGCAGCATGGGATCTTCGGGAACGAGGCTAGGCTCGGGATGAATTTCCTCGATGTATTCGCAGATGATTTCTGATTCCGGCAGGTGAACCCCGTCCACCGTGAGAACAGGCAACTTCTGGATCGGATTGATCAGGCCGTATTCAGGCGAGCCGAGGCCACCGGGCGGATGCGACTGAGTGAAATCGATTCCCTTGTACTCCATTTGCAGCACGACGCGCTGAGCGAAGGGCGAGATATCTGCGCTGTAGAGATGGTATTTTAACATTGTTAAATCCTCCGACGATCCGGCGCTGCTCGGTTTGTGATGTTTGCGGTCGCTGTATCAGGTGGCGGCGCAGTGTTGATGTACGCAGCGATCCGGATTTTGATCCAATACAATTGGTACCGGGGGTGGTAATCCTGTCAAATAGTTTTACGTTATTTGCGGCGCCTGACTTTCGTCAGTAGGCGCGAAGCCGATCGGAGGAATACACGTTGACTCATCTGCTACATATTCAATGTAGCCCGAAAGGGAACCATTCAGTATCGCTGCGCCTTGCGCGCGCATTTCTGGAAGAGACATGCAGGACTGTGCCCGAGACAGAGGTGCGCACAATCGATCTGTTTGATGAGGAATTGCCGGAGTTCGGCAAGGATGGAGGGGGGGGGGGGGGGGGGGGGGGGGGGGGGGGGGGGGGGGGGGTCGTGGGGGGTTTGGTGGGTCGCGGGGCAACGGGCGGCCTTTCCGGAGGCGCGGGCCGTGGGGGGGGTCCACAAGCCCCCGCTGGAGAGCGGGGGGGGGCGGGCCCCGCGGGGGGGGGCGTAGGGCCTCAGGGCGGACCCCGCCAGGGCGCCAGGGGGGCTCGCGCGCCGCGCCGGGGGGCTCCACGGACACACAGCAGCGGCCGAACTCACCAACCCATGGAGGAAATCAGCCCCTACATCACCGCCAAGCCGCCAAGCCGCCCGATACACCACCAGGACGCGACCCAAGGATGCCGCGCTCGCAAAGTTCGCGCCGATCTTCGGCGAAGAGCGCACGACGGAACAAGAGCAGGTGTGGGCGCGGGTGTTGGCCGAGATCGAGCGGTTCGACAGCGCGGATAAAATTCTGCTATCGAGTCCAATGTGGAACTACAGTGTTCCATACAAACTGAAGCACTATCTCGACCTACTTATGCAGCCGCTCGTAACGTTTGGCTACAATCCGGAAACCATGGAGCATTTCGGAATGTTGCGGAACCGCCCTGTACAGTTCATCCTTACGCGCTCTTCAGTTCCGCCCGGGGACTTCCGCGATTTTCAACTGCCATATCTCAAATTTGCGTTTGACTGTATGGGGCTGAGAGACGTCAGCCTGCTAACGGCTTGGCGCACGACGCAGCCCACAGCCGAACTGCGCGAGCAGTATGTAGCGAACTTTGAAGATGAAGCGCGCGAAGCAGCGAGGCTGTTTGCCACGAAACCTTCATAAGTTTCGGCTCTGATCGCTCAGGGAGGCATTGTGAATTTCGAGGACACAATACTAATTAGCATGTTCTGTGTTCGCTGCCGAGCCACCGGCGCCATTTGCCGCTGTCCTACACGCCATCGCTGCCATATGCTCTCCCCGCTCTTTGACAGGTTGGATATCACCCTCCGAGTGGCCTCGCATATCCGCCCCTGCGCATCTTGCGCCTGGATACCCAAAATATCGCAACAGGCGGGAATCTTGGGAAGCCAAGAGCGATTTTTTCGCAGTTTTGTGTCATGGTGACAGCCGCACAGCAACGCGCCTCTGTGTGCACGATCATCGCTCAAGCGACTACCGCACACCGACCGGCTGCGCTGGTTTCGACTTCGGCCGGCTCAACCATCGCGAATCCGCTAGCGGGGGCAGCGACACTTGGCTAGAGGCGTCTTCCATGACCGAAACCGTCTCCTTTGGCTATGAACAGGTTAGCCCCGAGGAAAAGACCCGCCGGGTGCGGGGGGTCTTTTCGAGCGTTGCCAGCAAATATGACATAATGAACGATGCCATGTCGGGCGGGATGCACCGGCTGTGGAAGGATCATTTCGTCCACCGCGTCAAACCCCGCGCGGGCGAGGACATTCTCGACATGGCAGGCGGCACCGGCGACATCGCCTTTCGCATGGAAAAGGCCGGGGCCAATATCACGGTCAGCGATATCAATCCGGACATGCTGGCGGTCGGTATGGAACGTGCGGTCGAGCGCGGGGTCGACACGCTTGTCTGGAGCGAGCAGAATGCGGAGACCTTGACTTTCCCGGACCGGCATTTCGATGCCTACACCATCGCTTTCGGTATCCGGAACGTGACCGACATTCCGGCGGCGCTGCGCGAGGCGCACCGTGTGCTGCGCTTTGGTGGGCGTTTCTTCTGCCTAGAATTTTCGACCGTTGAGTGGCCGGGGCTTTCGAAAGCCTATGACATTTATTCGCACCACCTGCTGCCCAGGCTGGGCAAGGTGATTGCGGGAGACGAAGACAGCTATCGCTACCTTGCCGAATCGATCCGCAAATTCCCGCCAATGCCGGAATTCGAGCGAATGATCCGCGAAGCCGGATTTGTTCAGACCAAGGTTGAGCCGATTCTGGGCGGGCTGGTGGCTATACATTCGGGCTGGAAGGTTTGATCCACCGCCAATGACCCGCCCTGCCACGCATATCCTCCGCCTGCTCAGATGGGGCCGCATTCTGGCGCGCCACGGCGCGTTGCGCGGGATCGAGAAGGATCGGAACACCCCGCCGCAGGTGAAGCGGCTGTGCCGGATTGCGCGGTTCGGAACGATCCCACCACAAATCCCCGATTATGCAGGCGCATTCCGCGAAATCGGCCCCGCCGCGATCAAGCTGGGGCAGACGCTTGCGACCCGGCCCGATCTGGTTGGCGAAGAAGCGGCGCGCAACCTGCTGACGCTGCAGGATTCATTGCCACCCGAGAAGTTCGAGCGGATTTACGAAGAGATCGATCATAGTCTCAACAAGCCAGCTGCCGAGCTGTTCGAACATATCGATCCCGAGCCTGTGGGTGCCGCCTCGATCGCGCAGGTCCACCGTGCGCGCACCACCGAAGGGCAGGAAGTCGCGGTCAAGGTGCTACGCCCGGGCATCCGCGAACAGTTCGCCCGCGATATTGAGACTTATGAATGGGCGGCGGCACATCTGGAGGCTTTGGGCGGCGAGGCCGCGCGCCTGCGGCCGCAACTGGTGATTGCCAATCTGAAACGCTGGACCTTGCGCGAGCTGGACCTGAGGCGCGAGGCCGCATCGGCAAGCGAACTCAAGGAAGCGACGGCCGCGGTCGAGGGTTATCATATCCCCAATATCGACTGGGACCGCACCTCGGGCCGGGTGATGACGCTCGAATGGGTCGATGGCATCAAGATTTCGGATGTCGAGGCGCTGAAAGCTGCCGGGCATGACACGGCAAAGCTGGCCGAGAAACTGGTGCTCACCTTTTTGCGGCAGGCGATTTCGGAAGGCTTTTTCCACGCCGACATGCACCAGGGCAATCTCTTCGTGCGCCCCGATGGCAGCATCGTTGCGATCGATTTCGGTATCATGGGGCGGATCAACCGGCAGGCACGGCTGTGGCTGGCGGAGATCCTTTATGGCCTGACCACCGGCAATTACTGCCGCGTCGCCGAAATCCATTTCGAGGCGCAATATGTGCCAAACTATCACAATGTCGACGAATTCGCGACCGCCCTGCGCGCCGTGGGTGAGCCGACGCGCGGCAAATCGGTGAGCGAGCTTTCGGTCGGGCAGATGCTCGACAGCCTGTTTGCGATCACCCGCGATTTCGACATGCAGACCCAGCCACACCTGCTGCTGCTCCAGAAAACCATGGTGATGGTCGAAGGGGTGGCGACAAGCCTCAACCCCGCGATCAACATGTGGGATGTGGCGGCGCCTTATGTCGGCGAATGGATCAGGGGCGAGCTGGGGCCCGAAGCCGCAGTTGCAGATGCCTTGCGCGACCGGGTCAAGACGCTCGCGCTGATCCCCGATCTGATCAAACGCCTCGACGACCAACTCCCGCGCAAAGGCGGCGCACCGCCTCCGCCGCCATTACCGGAAATTGAACTGATCTGGGAAAAACGCCGGGGCAGCAATGGCTGGCGTTACGCCGCGATTGCCTTGCTTGCGGCTGCCGCCGGTGCGGCGGGAATGTGGGCCTTTGGTTGACCCGCAAGGCTAATGCGCATATCCTGTGCGCATGAACAAACCCTCGCGATTCTCGGCTCCCAAAAAGCCCACCAATGTCAGCCTGCCAGCGGATATGGTTGAGGAAGCCAAGCGACTGGGCATCAATGTCTCGCAGGCGTGCGAGGCCGGACTTTCGAAGGAAGTGCGCAAGGCGCTCGGCGAAGAGTGGAAACGCGAGAATAAGGAAGCTATTGAGAGTTGGAACAAATGGGTCGCGGAAAACGGCCTACCGTTAGCAAAGTATCGCCAATTCTGATGGCCCGATTTGATGTGTACCAAAGCCAAGGTGGCGACCTGCTGTTGCTGGATTGTCAATCCGATTGGCTCGATCATTTTGACACGCGCGTAGTCATACCACTTGTTTCGAACTTGCCGGTAAAAGAAGTTAACCGGCTGCATCCGATCCTAGATGTAAGGGGTGACAGCTTGATTATGGCAACGCATCTGGCTGCAGCCGTTTCGATTAATGAGCTTGGTTCCAAAATCGCCAATCTCGCTAATCAGCACTACCTGATCATGGATGCGCTTGACGTCCTGCTCTCGGATTATTGATGCAATGACCCAAAAACGCATCCTGTTGATCGTCGGCGGCGGCATCGCGGCCTATAAGGCGTGTGAGTTGGTGCGCACGATCCGCAAGGCGGGGCATGCCGTGCGTTGCGTTCTGACCAAGGGCGGGTCGCAGTTCGTAACGCCGCTGACACTTGGCGCGCTTTCGGAGGATAAGGTTTATACCGATCTTTTCGACCTCAAGGATGAGGCAGAGATGGGGCATATCCAGCTTTCGCGACAGGCAGACCTTGTCGTCATCTGCCCCGCAACCGCCGACCTGCTTGCCAAAATGCACGCCGGTATTGCCGACGATCTGGCGACCACCCTGTTGCTCGCCACCGACAAGCCAGTGCTTGCAGTGCCCGCCATGAATGTCCGCATGTGGCAGCATCCCGCAACGCAGCGGAATGTCATCGGGCTGCGCGCCGACGGCGTACATGTGATGGACCCCGATGCAGGCGAAATGGCCTGCGGCGAATATGGCCCGGGTCGTCTTCCCGAGGTGGAGCGCATTTACGGCGAGATCGCGCATCTTCTGAGCGCCCCGTCGTCAGGCATCGCCGCGCAACCCGATTTCACTGAGGGCAAGCACCGCCCGCTTTACGGCAAGCGCGTGCTGGTGACAGCCGGGCCAACGCACGAGCCGATCGATCCGGTGCGCTATATCGCCAACCGCTCATCGGGGCGGCAGGGATTTGCCATTGCACAGGCCGCAGCCGAATTGGGCGCGGAAGTAACTTTGGTTTCGGGCCCGGTGCATCTGACCACCCCGCCCGGTGTGATCCGCATCGATGTGGAAAGCGCGCGCGAAATGCTGGCCGAGGTCGAAAAGGCGCTGCCCGCCGATGTTGCGATCATGGTTGCCGCGGTTGCCGATTGGCGCGCCGCGGACGAAGCCGAACAAAAGATCAAGAAGGACGGGAAATCCGTGCCGCCGCTCGCGCTGGCCGAGAACCCGGATATCCTCGCCACATTGGGCAAGCATGAACAGCGCCCTGCCCTGCTCATCGGTTTTGCCGCCGAAACCGAGAAGGTTGTCGAACATGCGCAGGCGAAGCTGGCGAAAAAAGGGTGCGACTGGATTGTTGCCAATGATGTGTCAGGTGACGTGATGGGCGGCGCAAACAACGCCGTGCAGATTATCACCAAAGATGGTGTCGAAAGCTGGGCCGACGCACCCAAGGACGTAATCGCCCGCAAATTGATGGAGAAGATCGCCGATGCCGTCGGACAAGGTTGAAATCAGGATCAAGCGGCTCAACAATGGCGCGGGGCTGCCTTTGCCCGCTTATGCCAGTGCAGGAGCGGCAGGCATGGATATTTGCGCAGCAGAGGCAATCACCCTGAAACCGGGCAAGCGCGCTGCCGTGCCGACCGGTTTCGCTTTCGCCATTCCGCACGGTTACGAAGTACAGGTTCGTCCGCGTTCGGGCCTTGCGCTCAAGCACGGCATCACCTGCCTCAATACACCCGGCACCATTGATTGCGATTATCGCGGCGAGGTGAAGGTCATCCTTGCCAATCTGGGGGATGAGGATGTGCCATTCGAACGCGGCGACCGCATTGCGCAGTTGATCGTGGCGCCTGCACCCCAGGCGAAGGTGACCGAGGTCGACGCTCTGGACGATACCGCGCGGGGATCGGGCGGCTTCGGTTCGACCGGGGTCTAACCCTCTTGATCGGGGAACCATGGCCTGATCTCGCTGTTTGAACATCTTTGCCAGATCATGGATTCCCGCTTTCGCGGGAATGACAATTGGCTAAATGGACCAGATGCAACTCACCGACCACCAACTTGATCGTTATGCCCGCCATATCGTCCTCCGCGATATTGGCGGACCGGGGCAAGCCAAGCTCCTGCAAAGCCATGTGCTTCTGATCGGCGCGGGTGGTATAGGTTGCCCTGCCATCCAATATCTCGCGGCGGCTGGCATCGGCACGATCAGCGTGATCGATGACGATGTCGTGTCGCTGTCAAACCTGCAGCGGCAGGTGCTGTATGGGGAGGCAGAAATCGGTCAACCCAAGGTCGAGGCAGCCGAGGCTGCGGCTTCAAAGCTGAACCCCGGAGTCCGATTTAACGCCATTCAGACGCGGATTGGTTTCGATACTTCAGCTGCCCTGTTCGATGGCGCCAATGTCGTCATCGACGGCAGCGATAATTTTGCCACTCGTCTTGTCGTCAACGACCTGTGCCTAGCCGCGCGCGTGCCGCTGGTCAGCGCGGCGATCGGCCAGTTTCATGGGCAAATCGGCACCTTCACCGGTTGGGAAAATGACGCGCCTTGCTATCGCTGTTTTGTCGGCGATGCGCATGACCCCGATGATTGCGACGATTGCGCGACGCGGGGTGTGCTCGGAGCGATGTGCGGGCTGATGGGCAGCTTCGCCGCAATGGAGGCTATCCGCACGCTCACCGGCTTTGGCGAGGAGCAGAAGGGCAAGCTGCATATTTTCGACGGGCTAAAGCCTGCGATGCGCACTGTGAACCTGCCGAAGGATGTGGATTGCCGAAGCTGTAACAGCTAGGAATCGAGCAGTCCTTCAACCCATTCCGGCACCAGTTCCGTCGCCGCCCCATATCGCGCATCGTCGAAAAAATGGCTGCCCTGTGACGGCTCCAGATTGAGTTCCAATGTTTTGGCGCCCTGGACCTTCGCATCGCGCACAAATCCTGCGGCAGGGTAAACCGCCCCCGACGTGCCGATACTGACGAACAGGTCGGCGATGCGGATCGCTGCAAAGATTTCGGGCATATGATAGGGCATTTCGCCGAACCAGACGACATCGGGGCGAAGCGCAGACACGCCGCACACCGGGCATGGTGGGCGGTGGCTCATGGGTTCTGTCCACGGGCTGCGGATTTCGCACATCTGGCACAGGGCCTTCAGATGCTCGCCGTGCATGTGCAACAACCGCTCGGCCCCGGCGCGCTCATGCAGATCATCGACATTCTGCGTCACGATTAACAGGTTGCGCCCCTCCCCACGCCAGTTCCGGTCGAGTTCGGCGAGCGCGAAATGCGCATCATTGGGTTCCTTTGTCTGGATAGCAGCTCGGCGCATATCGTAAAAGCGGTGAACCAGATCGGGGTCGCGCTCAAAAGCCTCCGGCGTTGCCACATCCTCCACCCGATGCTTTTCCCACAACCCGCCTGCATCACGGAAAGTATCGATACCGCTTTCTGCACTGATGCCTGCACCGGTCAGGATTACGATATTGCGAATGTCTGTCATCTCGACCATGAAGCAGCAAATTCAAGGGCACGCAACTATGGCAAAAATCGGTATCATCGGAAGCAGGGGACGGATGGGACATGCCCTTGCCACCGCTATCGAAGAAGCGGGCCACTCGATGGCTGGTGGCGTCGACAAGGGCGACGATCTGGCCGCACTCATAGCGTCGTCGGACGTGCTGGTCGATTTTTCCAGCCCGCATGCGCTGGAAGCAAACCTCGCGGCCTGCATTGCTTCGAAAAAGCCGATCGTCATCGGCACAACCGGTCTGGAAGAACGCCACCACTGGCTGATCGACGATGCCGCGCAGGACATAGCCGTGCTGCAAACGGGCAATACTTCGCTCGGCGTCACCATGCTCGCGGCGTTGGTGCGAGAGGCTGCGGCGCACCTTGGGACAGACTGGGATATCGAGATTGTCGAAATGCACCACCGGATGAAGGTCGATGCACCCTCTGGCACCGCCCTGTTGCTTGGTGAAGCGGCGGCGTCGGGCCGACATATCGATCTGGCAGACAATAGCGAGCGTGGACGCGACGGGTTAACCGGAGCGCGCAAGGAAGGCGCAATCGGCTTTGCCTCACTGCGCGGCGGCACAGTGGCGGGCGACCACAGCGTGATCCTGGCGGGCAACGAGGAAAGCATCACCCTGACGCATCGTGCGGAGAACCGGGCCATATTTGCGCGCGGGGCAGTGAAGGCTGCGCTATGGCTTAAAGATCAGAAGCCCGGTCGATACACCATGCCGGAAGTGCTGGGACTTTAACTCCCCCGCTTCACCAGTTGCACCGGCACACGGCGCTGGGTGAGCGGCTCACCGGCAATCCGGTTGAGCACATTTTGCACCAGCAGGTCGCCCGCCTGTTCGAAATCGGGCTCGATCGTCGTCAGGGGTGGTGATGAGTAATTGCCCGCGCGGATGCCATCGAAACCGATCACCGAAACCCGCTCGGGCACCGAAATCCCGGCTTCGGAAAGCGCGCGCAGCACGCCAAGCGCGGTCAGGTCGCACGCGGCAAAGATGGCATCGAATGGCTGCCCCGATTGCAGCAGGGCGCGCACCGCTTCCACGCCTTGTTCCTCGCGCGACAAGCTTTCATCCACGTCTATTGCGGGTGGCGTAATGTCCGATTTCTGCAGTTCCTCGGCAAAGCCGGCATAGCGTTCGCCAAACTGGCGCTGCTGGGAAGCGCGCGCGCCGATGAATACCGGATGTTTGCGCCCGGCCTCCAGCAGGTAACGGGCAGCTATCCGGCCACCGCCTTCATTCTCGCTGCGCACCCAGCGCAAATCGTCATCGGGCGCACCCCAGCAAACCCACGCCTTTTCAGGCCGGTCGAGGCCCCGGAAATAGGCCCAGGCTTCTGGATTTTGCGTCGTACCGATGACAATCATCCCGTCGGCCTGGCGGGCGTCGTCATATTGGCCGAAGAAGTTTTCCGGGCTGCCCTGGAACGAAACCAGCAGATTATACCCCTTGGCTGCAGCAGCAGCCGCGACACTTCCCAGCAGGGAGAAATAGAACGGATTGGTTTCCGTGGCACTCTCCCCGGCGCGGCCAATCAGCACTACCGCCAAAGTCATCGTTTCACCGCGTCGCAACCGGGTGGCATTCTGGTTGATGACGTAACCCAGATCCTGCGCAGCCTGAAGCACCTTGGCGCGGGTTTCGTCGCTGACCTTGGGGCTGCCATTCAGCGCACGCGAAACGGTTGGCTGGGTTACCCCTGCCCGCTGCGCGACGTCGAATGCCGTTACCCGAAAGACCATGCCCTCTCCCCGATATCCTCCTAATACACGCGGATACCCGCCCACATCAACTGCTGGCTTTCAATGGCCTTGGAATCGGCTGGCCTAGTCATCGACATTCCTCTGTCTCCATCATGCCTTCGATGCGCGAAAGTTTGTTACAAATTGTGGCAATTATGCCGCGCGTAGCCAAGTTTTAACGATGTCGGGTTTAAGCGGATTGCAGGTTGTGTTCAGTCTGGTAACAGACGTAACCAGTGCAAGATGCACGTTAGCGTCCGCGCTCGTGGTGTAATTTCCGGTGTAGGCGATGGTGTATTCCGGGGTGGGGCATGCCCCACCCCGGAATGCGGCGTCGCTGGTGGCCACCGGGTTCATCGTTATGGTGGAGTTTGCACACTTCAACCGTGACGAAGAGGAGTTCCCGATGACCGAGGACAGATTACTGATCGAAGAGCTTGCTGCGAAGGGCGGCCAACCGGATTTTTTGCGCACCATCGCCGAGAACGTGCTGCAGCTGATCATGGAGGCCGACGTTGATGGCCTGATCGGCGCGGGTCGCCACGAACGCAGCAGCGAGCGCGCGACCTGGCGCAACGGCTATCGCGACCGTTCGCTGGATACCCGGGTAGGCACGCTGAACCTGAAAATCCCCAAGCTGCGTGCTGGGTCCTACTTTCCGGGCTTCCTTGAGCCCCGCAAGATGGTCGAGAAAGCGCTGGTTGCGGTGATCCAGGAAGCGTGGATCGGCGGGGTCAGCACCCGGCGGGTCGATGAACTCGTCCAGGCCATGGGCATGACCGGCATCTCCAAGTCCACCGTCTCCAAGCTTTGCAAGGACATTGACGAGCGCGTCCATGCCTTTCTGAAACGCCCGCTCACCGGCGAATGGCCGTATCTCTGGCTCGATGCCACCTATCTCAAGGTACGCGAAGGCGGGCGGATCATCAGCGTTGCCGCAATAATCGCCATGGCCGTCAACACCGAGGGCCGGCGCGAGATCGTCGGCCTGCATATCGGCCCCTCGGAAGCGGAGGTCTTCTGGTCCGACTTCCTGAAGGACCTTGTTCGGCGCGGTCTTACCGGCGTGAAGCTGGTCATCTCCGATGCTCACGAGGGCCTCAAGGGCGCGATCACCCGCGTCATGGGCGCCACCTGGCAGCGCTGCCGGGTGCACTTCATGCGCAATGCCCTGTCCTATGTGCCCAAGGGCCAGAACACTGTCGTCGCCGCCGCGATCCGCCAGGTCTTCCTGCAGCCCGATCAGAAAAGCGCAACGCAGGTCTGGCGACAGGTCGCCGACCAGTTGCGCACCCGTTGGCCCAAGCTCGGCGCCTGCATGGACGAGGCCGAAACCGACGTGCTCGCCTACACCGGCTTTCCCACCCAGCACCGCACGAAGTTACACTCAACCAATCCGCTCGAGCGGCTCAACAAGGAGGTCAAGCGCCGCGCCGACGTCGTCGGAATCTTCCCGAACGAAGACAGCATCATCCGCCTCGTCGGGGCTGTGCTGATGGAGCAGAACGACGAGTGGCAGCTCCAGCACCGATACATGCAGATCGAAGGCATGGCCGAACTCAACCAACCCATGATCGAGGAGGAAAATCAGCCCCTACACATCACCGCCAAAGCCGCCTGACGATGGCCCACGGCCACAGCCGAAATTACACCACCTTGACGGACGCGACCAGATGCACTAATAAAACAATAATAGCAGGATGGTTCGCCGTCTCCACTCCCAAGGAAGTTCGCCGATCCCCGGCACTATTGTGATGATCAATCGGAGAGTATGAAGATGAAGTTTGCACAAACCGCAGTGCGTGCAGCACTGCTGTCGACCATCAGCGTTGCCTCAATCGGGCTGGCATCGGCCGCCCAGGCACAGGATGAAGGCGTCGAAGCAACCGACGCAGCGGCTGAAGAAGAAGTCGCCTTTGACGAAATCATCGTAACTGCAACGCGCCGTGACCAGGCTGCGCAGGACGTACCCCTTGCAGTCAGCGTCGTCGCTGGCGAGCAGCTTGCCAATGCCGGTGTCGTCGACATTCGCGGCATCCAGCAGCTCGCCCCTTCGCTGAAGACCACCACCGGCCAGTCTTCGGCCACGGGTGCCGTCCTGACCATTCGCGGTATCGGCACCGCGGGCGACAACCCCGGCTTTGAACCCGCAGTCGGCGTGTTCATCGACGGCGTATTCCGCGCCCGCGCTGGTGTCGCGCTGGCAGAACTGCCGCCGATCGATCGCGTCGAAGTGCTGCGCGGCCCGCAGGGCACACTTTTCGGCCGCAACACGTCGGCTGGCGCGCTCAACATCACCACCACCAAGCCCAAATTCGAACTCGGCGGCTATGCCGAGCTGAGCTATGGCAATCTCGACGAAATCGAAGCCAAAGCCGGCGTGACCGGCCCGGTTTCGGAGCAGGTCGCATTGCGTCTGGATGGCGGCTATCACAAGCGCGACGGCTACATCAAACTCGCCAACGAAGATGGTCGCGTCAACAATGTGAACCGCTGGTTCGCACGCGGTCAGGCCTATTTCGAAAATGACGACATCAACTTCCGCCTGATTGCAGATGTTGCCAAGACCAACGAAGATTGCTGTGGCGCGCTGAACACCGGGAGTGGTTTCTCGCTACCGCTCACCAGCACCAACAACGCGATTGCCTTTATCGCGAGCAACGCAATCGAAGCGTTGTCGGCAAACCCGCTGGCGGGCGGAGCTGTTGGCCGTGACGGTATCGTCCGTCCGTTCGACGCCAAGGGTCGCGTCATGGCAACCACACCGGGCCGCAGCCTGACCGAAAAGGTCGATGAATGGGGCGTTTCGGGCGAGTTGAACTGGGACTTTGGCGGTGCAACGCTGACCTCAATCACCGCCTATCGTGACTGGAAGGCACAACGTGATCAGGACGTCGATTTCTCGGGCCTCGATCGCGCCTATCGTGACGATTACCGCACCGGAATGAAGGATTTCACCCAGGAAATCCGCCTGCAGGGTTCGGCACTCAACGACAAGCTCGACTGGCTGGTTGGCGCATTCTACATGAATGAAAAGCTGACGATGACCGACACCATCCGTTTCGGCACGCAAGCTGACCAATATACCGATGCCGTCATCAATGGCCTGTCGCGCTCGGCTGCCTTGCCCACCGGACTGCAGCTCTATGGTACGCTGGGCGCGGGCGTGCCGTTGTTCGGACAGGTTGCTCTCGCGACCAATCCGGCGCTCGCTGCGGCGGCTGCCGGCAACCCTGCATTGCTTGCGCTGTTTACCAGCCCGCTGCCGCGCACCCCGGCCGGTGCAGGCCAGGTGGCAGACAAATATCGTGTCGATACCGATGCGATTGCGTTGTTCACGCACAACATCATCAACATCAGCGATAGCCTGTCTCTGACGCTGGGCCTGCGTTACAATTATGAGAAGAAGACCATCGATACCGATCTGAACGCAGTGTCGCCGACCTGCGCCTTCTTCCAGAATCCGGCCACCCTGCCCTACCGTCAGGCTTTGCAGGCTTCAGGCCTGTTCAGCGGCGCCTATCTGCTGGGTTGCAACCCGGCAATAAACAGCGAATTCAACGGCATCCGTTCGGACAAGCGCAGCGAAAGCGAATTCACCGGCACAGCGCGTATCGCCTACAAGGTGAATGAAGATGTGTTGCTGTTCGGTGGCTATGATCGCGGATACAAATCGGGCGGTTACAATCTCGACCGTGCCGGTTTCGATTCGGTCCTGCTTGGCGGCAACGGCGCGCAGTTGACCGATCTCGAATTCGGCAATGAATCGGTCGACGCGTTCGAAGTTGGTATGAAGACCAACTTCACCCGCGAGTTTCAGTTCAACGCTTCGCTTTTCTATTCGAAGTTCAAGAACTACCAGTCGAACCGCTTCCTCGGAAACAACTTCGTCGTCCTGAACTACGACAAGCTGGTATCGCAGGGCGTCGAGCTGGAAAGCATCATCCGCCCGCATCCCGATTTCGTCATCAATATGGGTTATACCTATCTTGATGCGAAGGTCACCGATCCGGCGGCAGGCAGCGACAATGGCGCGCAAGCGGCCAACCAGCCGAAACATTCCATCACCGGCGGCATCACCTGGACACCGCGCATCAGCGATAGCGTGAACGGGCTGATCCACGCCGACTGGCGCTATAACAGCGATCACTATCCGGTGAACGATCCGGTAGCGAAGCAGTTCACCGGCAATGACGGCTATGGCATCGTCAACCTGCGTGCAGGCGTGAACTTTGCCGACGGCAAGTACAGCGTTGAGGGTTATGTCGAAAACCTGTTCAACACTTACTACAACATCACCGCCTTCCCGATCCCGGAACAGGGCAACAGCTTCGCCGTTTACCCCGCTCCGCCGCGTTTCTACGGCGTTAAGCTGGGCGTGAAGTTCTGATTTGTGTACTGCCCGCTTCGGCGGGCGGTATCAAAAAACAAGCGGCGCTCCATAGGCCTGGAGCGCCGCTTTTATTTGCTCAGACCGCCCCTTTCGGGATCGGCTGAATGTAATTTAATTGTTGTTCTGAAGCGCGATGACCAAAGGCGTCGTCAAGACCGGCAGCAACTGCAACGCATCACGGAACAGGCGGCGGGCCTGCGAATCGCCAACAACGACCACGTCGTTCGCAAAAACTTCCGGATCGCTATAATTGCCGCGACGGATCGCCTTGAGATTGTAGAGCGCTGCCAATTGCTGGCCATTCACGGTGCGGAAAATGACGACATCGTCCAGCTTGGCAAATTCCGCGGTGCCCTCTGCGGTCGCAACCGCGCGCATCAGCGTCATCTTGCCGATCACCGGATAAAGCCCGGGCTTTTTGACCTGGCCATCGACTGTGATCACCTGGCTAACGGTTTCCTGGAGGTTCACGGTAACCTGCGGATCGCGCACATAGCGCGAGCGAAGCCGCGTCTCGATTTCGTCTTCGATTTCGGCTGGCGTTCGTCCGGCTGCTTCGATCACCCCGGCCAGCGGAAAGGAAATGCGTCCGCTGGCGTCGGTCTGGACTTCTTTCTTGCTCAGTTCTTCAATCCCGAACACGTCGATCATCAGTTTGTCGAACGGCCCAATCAGATAGGGGCGCGATTCGGACAGCAGGTCGGCCCGATCGGGCGCGGGCAATTCGCTGCCCTGCATCACCGTGATGTTCGATGCCCCCCCGAGCGCCCCGGGACCCGCGCAACCTGCGAGAAGCGACAAAGCAGCAAGAGGAAGGACGATTTTCTTCATGTTCTCATGTTCCCGATAAGAAGTTGTCGTCTGCTAGACCATGGCGCCTGTCGGTTCCAGCCCGATTTTGTCAGCGGCATGTCGATAAGGACATTTCACAACCCTTAACACGCGCCTTAGTATGAATTTAAGGCCTGCCGCGCTAAAGCACGAATGGGAATGGAGTTCTTGCAGACACCATGAACAATAAGGGAATGCAGGAAGCCATCTGTGTGTTTCCAACCACATTGTGGACCGAAGCTGGCAACCTTGCCGACCAGCGACGCACCGACTAAAGCGCTGCTGGCAGTCCTATTTGCAGGAAGTATGGAATGAAAATCGCGATGATCGGATCGGGCTATGTTGGCCTTGTGTCGGGGGCCTGTTTTGCCGATTTCGGGCATGATGTGGTCTGCGTCGACAAGGATCAGGGCAAGATCGACCGGCTGAACGCCAATGTGATGCCGATCTACGAGCCGGGGCTTGATGCGTTGGTGAAAACCAATGTCGATGCAGGACGGCTGAGCTTTTCGACTGAACTGGCAGAGTCGGTGAAGGGGTGCGACGCAGTGTTCATCGCGGTTGGCACACCTTCGCGCCGCGGCGATGGCCATGCGGATCTGAGCTATGTCTATGCCGCCGCAAAGGAGATTGGCGAGGCGATCGGTCCCAGGACCGTCGTTGTCACCAAATCGACCGTCCCGGTGGGCACCGGTGACGAGGTAGAGCGGATCATCCGCGAGGTGCGATCGGACCTTGAGTTCGAGGTTGTCTCCAACCCCGAATTCCTGCGCGAAGGCGCTGCGATTGGCGATTTCAAGCGGCCTGACCGTATCGTCGTTGGCACCGGCGTCGAATGGGCGCGCGAGGTGATGCGCGCCGTCTATCGCCCGCTGTTCCTCAATGAATCGCCGATCCTGTTCACCAGCCGCCGCTCCTCGGAACTGATCAAATATGCGGCCAATGCCTTTCTTGCGACCAAGATCACCTTCATCAACGAAATGGCCGATCTTTGCGAAAAACTCGGCGCTAATGTGCAGGATGTGTCGCGCGGCATCGGGCTCGACAACCGCATCGGGGCGAAGTTCCTGCACGCAGGCCCCGGCTATGGCGGCAGCTGCTTCCCCAAGGATACGCTCGCGCTTTTGAAAACCGCGCAGGATAACGACACGCCGGTGCGCATTGTCGAGGCGGTAGTGCAGGCCAACGACCTTCGCAAGCGTGCGATGGGTCGTAAGATCGTCAACGCGCTGGGCGGCGATGCGCGTGGCAAGAAAGTTGCGCTGTTGGGCCTCACCTTCAAGCCCAATACCGACGACATGCGCGATGCGCCGTCGATTGCCATTGTCCAGACGCTGCTCGATGCGGGTGCCGAGGTTTTTGCTCACGACCCCGAAGGCATGGATGAAGCGGCGAAGGTGTTGCCCGGGGTGAAGATGACCGACAGCGCCTATGCCGCAGCCGAGGGCGCCGATGCCGTTGCCATCGTCACCGAATGGGATGCCTATCGCGCGCTTGACCTTGCCAAGCTGAAAGCCGTGATGAAGGGCGATGTCCTTGTCGACCTGCGCAACATCTACCGGCCCGAAGAAGGCGCCAAAGCAGGCTTCGATTATTACAGCGTCGGGCGGTAAACTTCGCCCCTAAAGGCCAAGCACCAGCTTGGCCATGATGTTGCGCTGTATCTCGTTTGAACCGCCATAGATCGAGGCTGCACGGCCGTTGAAATAGCGTGCGGTTGCCGTCAGCGCACTTTCCGGGCCGACATAGCCTTCATTGCTGCCCGCCTGCCGCGCCTCAAACTGGTAAGGCGCTGCATAGATACCGGCGACATCGACCGCCAGTTCCTGAATCTTTTGCTGGCATTCGGTGCCCTGCACCTTGAGCATCGACGAAGCAGGCCCCGGATCGCGGCCCTCGCCGATCGCCGCCAGCACCATATCCTCCACCGCGTGGATCGTGCGCACCTGCGAATCGAGTTCGGCAAAGCGGCGGCGGATGGCGGCATCACCAAGCAGTTCGGCCTCCTTCGCGGCGGCCCGCACCTCGGCAAGTGCCTCTATCAGGCCCGCCGCATAAGCCGCAGCGCGTTCATATTCGAGCAGTGTCTTGGCCACCGTCCAGCCTTTGCCCTCATCGCCCAGCCGGTTCGCCTTGGGCACGCGAACATTGTCGAAAAAGACCTGATTGAAATCATGATCGCCCGCGATCGAGATGATCGGTTGCACCGTTAACCCCGGTGTTGCCATTTCGAGCAGAAGGAAGGTGATGCCTTCCTGCGGACGCCCATCGCGGTTGGTGCGCACAAGGCAGAACATGTGGTTGGCGACATGCGCATGGGTGGTCCAGATCTTGGAACCGTTGAGCACATAATCGTCGCCATCGCTGTCGGCACGAAGCTGCAGGGCGGCAAGGTCTGACCCGGCCTGTGGCTCGCTATAGCCCTGGCACCAGTAATGCTCGCCCGCCAGCAGCTTGGGCAGATAATAGCTCTTCTGGTCCGCACTGCCATATTTCATGATTACCGGGGCAACCATCTTCAGGCCCATCGGCGCAAGACTGGGCGCCCCTGCCCGCGCGCATTCTGACGCGAAGATGTAGCGTTGCGCCTCGTTCCAGCCCGTCCCGCCATGCTCAACCGGCCAGTGCGGCGCAACCCAGCCCTTGCGCAGCAGGATCGCCTGCCAGGCGAGGTTGAACTCCTTTTCGACAAACACGCTGGTCGCACGGTTGTGCGCCTGACGCAGCTCGGGCGGCAGGTTGTCGGCGAGCCAATTGCGCACCTCGGTGCGAAAGGCGTTGAGGTCGACCCGGGCTTCGCTCATCTCAGTTCACCTGCCGGTCATAGCCTACCCAATAGGGCGCGCGGAGATCCTTGCGCAGAATCTTGCCCGAGGGGTTGCGGGGAAGCGCGTCGATGAGGTCGATGCTTTTGGGCACCTTGAACGGCGCGATGCGTTCGCGCGCCCAGGCGATGACGCTGTCGGGATCGATGGTCGCGCCGGGTTTCGGGGCGCACACCGCCTTCACCGCTTCGCCCCATTTCGGGTCGGGAACGCCGATAACTGCGACCTCAAGCACATCGGGATGGCCATAGATCGCGCTTTCGACTTCGGCTGGATAGACATTTTCACCGCCCGAAATGATCAGATCCTTCACCCGATCGTGGATGTAGAGATAGCCATCCCCGTCCATATATCCCGCATCACCAGTTTTCACCCAGCCGTCGCTGGTCAGGGTGCTTTGGGTGGCTTCGGGCAGGTTCCAATAGCCGATCATGTTGTTCGACGAACGGGTCCAGACTTCGCCCACCTCGCCGGTTGGAACCTCGTTTCCAGCAGCATCGACCACCTTGATCTCGACACCGGGTAGCGGCTTTCCGGCGCTGCGCATCCGCGGATTGCCGTTGGGGTCATGATCTTCGGGCGGCAACATGCAGATGGTGCCGGTCGTTTCGGTCATCCCATAGGCCTGGATGAATTCGCATTTGAACATCTGGATGCACTGGCGCAGCAATTCCAGCGGAATGGGGGCTGCCCCGTAGAGGATATATTTCAGGCGGCTATAGTCGACCGAGCCGCAACGCGGATGCTGCAGCAGGATATGCAGCGCCGCCGGAACGATGAACAGACGCGTAACGCCGCCTTTCTCCACGGCGTCGAAAAACCCGTCGGGAGTGAATTCGCCGAGAATATAGGCCGGAAGCCCGGAGCCTATGGCCATGATGCCAAGCCCGGTCCCCCCGATATGCGCGCAGGGCATCGCCACCAGCACGACCTCATCATCATCCCATTTGGTGTAGGCCAGCCCCGCGTCGTTCGAATGCTTGCGCAGCGCGAACAGGTTGCGGTTCGAAAGCACCGCGCCCTTGGGGTTGCCCGTGGTGCCGGATGTGTAGAGTTGCAGCACCGCATCATCGGCCCCGGATGCCTCGAACGGCGCGCGAGGTGTGCTTTCGACCATCGCCCGCGCTTCAGGATCGGTCATCACCGCCTCGACATGTTCCAGCATCCCCTCCATCGAGGATGGTGCCGATTCAAAACCATCCCCCAGGAACAGGATCTTCGCCTTGGTATCATTGATGATATAGGCCCATTCGGGCGGAGCGAGCCGCCAGCCGACCGGCACCATCACGATACCTGCCCGCGCCGCGCCGTAAAACAGCGTGTAGTAAATATCGCTATTCTTGCCGATCCAGGCAATGCGATCGCCCTTCTTCAGGCCCTTTGCCAACAGCGCTGTGGCCACCCGGGCGGTGCGCTCTTCGAGTTCGGCATAGGTGAAGAACCGGTCTTCCTCACGCATGGCGAGACGATCGCCGCGCTCCTCCGCCCAGTGGCGGACAAATTCGTCAAAGGTGTTCAATTCCGAAACATCGGCCATCTTGTCTCTCTCCCAAGAAGACCGGCTGCATAGGCTCAGCCGCTCCATTCCCTAATTGGCGAGGCAGGAGCGACTGTCAATGCGAAGTTTAATCGCACGATTAAAAACTGTCGTCTGGCGCTTGCCGAACCGGAAATCGCCTTCGTCGATGCGTGGTTGGCCTGATCGTGGAATTCCTGCATTGAAACCGTTGGATTTTCCCGACTAAGGAATTGGAATGCGTAAATATTCAGTCATCGCCCTTTTCATCACCTCTGCGTTCGCAACTCCACTTTGCGCAGCAGACGACAATGGTCGGGAAATTGTGGTGATCGGCCAGTCCTTGAAGGATACGGAAAAAGCGCTTGCCGACTGCATTGCGCGACAATGCCCGCCGGACGAAGAGATCCGTGCGGCTCTGGCGCATGCCGAAAACCAGTTCATTGGCGGCGACTACCGGGCGGCCAAGTCAACCCTGAACAAGACCTCGGGCCGCAACAGAAAGCATGGCGAAAACTATCCCATCGAAGTGTCGGACCTGTTCCGCGCCTCGAGCCGCATTGCGGAGCATCTGGGCGAAGGCAAACAGTTCCAACTCGCCGTTTTGGACATGCGCGACATTCTGAAAAACGGTCTTCCCGACAATGACGCACGGGTCATGGTGGCCCAGGTCGAAGTCGGCGACAGCAGGGCCAAGCTGGGTTACCCCGACGAAGCACTTCGCATTTACCGGGACGTTTCCAAAAAGGCCCAGCTTGCCGGGCACTCACGCGTCGCCGCATTTGCCCAAATGCGGCAGCATCTGCTGACTTACAGTTTGGGCGAAAACCTTAGCGACGCCGGTTCCAAGCGCGAGGGTCGCGAAGGGCTTGCGAAACTCGCAATGGCAGCCACCCCCGGTTTGGAGGATTTCGCGCTGGTCGCCGAAGTCGCACTGGCCCGTATCGATCGCAAGGAAGGCAAGACCGATTCCACTAACGCAATTATTGAACGATTTACGCAACGCGGGGGATCGAGCCATCCGTTGCTGCTATCTTCCGAACCCATAAAACTTGTCGCAAACCCGCGACACAGCGCAGATCGGGGTTCCGCCCAGAATGTCCTTGGATTTACACCGGCCAATTTCGAAGATCGCTGGATCGACGTCGGTTTTTGGGTGAACGGCAATGGCCTGGTAAGTGACGTGGAGGTCCTGCGATCCGAAGGTGACGTACACTGGTCCAAACTTGTCACGGACTCGATAAAGTCGCGGATCTACGCACCGTTGAAAGCAAAAGCCGACGACGCCAGTCCCGCGCATTACATGATCGAGCGCTACAGCTACACCTCGCGCTATTTGCAGGATACGACCGGAACGCGCATTTCGCGGCGCGATTCGCAGCCACGGATCGAACGCATCGACATTACCCCCACAAACTAGGCGCAGACGTCAACTTTCCAAATGCAGAGGCCATTTGGCGTCAGCCATTTTGGCATCAACCCGAACTGAAAGGATGAGCGGCCCAGCGGCCGCTCTTATCCATTCACTCTGCCGCAATAGGTAGCTCAGCCTCTTTCCACACCAGCACCGGCTTGCGTGCGGCCAGCGTTTCATCGAGGCGGCGGCGCGGTGCGAAATGCGGCGCAGATTTGAGCGCCGGATCGCCCTGCTTTGCGCGGTTGGCGACCGAACGCAGCGCACCGATAAACTGGTCGAGCGCGGCCTTGCTTTCGGTCTCGGTCGGTTCGACCAGCATTGCGCCATGCACGACAAGCGGGAAATAGACCGTCATCGGGTGATAACCCTCGTCGATCAGCCCCTTGGCAATATCCAGCGTCGAGAAGCCTTCGGCGAGATTGTCGTCGGTGAACAGCGCCTCGTGCATGCACGGGCCCGAAGCGGCAAAGGGCGCTTCAAGCGTGCCTTCAAGGCTGCGCAGCACATAATTGGCGTTGAGCACCGCATCCTCGGCCACCTGCTTCAGGCCGTCGGCACCGTGGCTGAGGATATAGGCCAGCGCGCGGGTGAACATGCCCATCTGGCCGTGAAAGGCGGTCATCCGGCCAAAGGTTTCGGGGTGCATCTCGCCCGCCGATTCCTCTTCGACCAGTTTGAAGCTGCCATCGGGCATCTTTGCGACAAAGGGGATCGGACCGTAAGGCGACAGCGCCTCGGACAGCACGACCGGCCCCGAACCGGGACCGCCGCCGCCATGCGGGGTGGAAAAGGTCTTGTGCAGGTTGATGTGCATCGCATCGACGCCCAGATCGCCCGGGCGAACACGGCCGACAATCGCATTGAAATTGGCGCCGTCGCAATAGACATAGCCGCCCGCCGCATGGACCGCGTCAGAAATGACCTTCAGATCGCGTTCGAACAGGCCGCAGGTGTTGGGATTGGTGATCATCACGCCCGCGACATCGGGGCCAAGCCGTGTCTTGAGCGCCGCCACATCGACCCGGCCCTCGGGCGTTGCTGGAATGTTTTCGACGCGGAACCCGGCAAAGGCCGCGGTTGCCGGGTTGGTGCCGTGCGCGCTTTCGGGAACGAGGATGACCGGTCGGTCCTCACCACGCGCATCAAGCGCCGCCTTGATCGCAAGAATGCCGCACAATTCGCCATGCGCGCCTGCCTTGGGCGACATTGCAACGCCGTGCATCCCGGTCAGCCGGATCAGCCATTCGGCGAGTTCGTGGATAACCGCCAGCGCCCCCTGCACCGTTTCCTGCGGCTGCATCGGGTGGGCGTCGAGAAAGCCCTTCATGCGTGCAACCTTTTCGTTGAGGCGCGGGTTGTGCTTCATTGTGCAGCTGCCCAGCGGGAAGAGGCCGAGGTCGATAGCGTAATTCTGCCGCGACAGCCGGGTATAGTGGCGCACCGCTTCGGGCTCGGAAAGACCCGGCAGGCCGATATCGCGCTGGCGCTCAAGACCGCCGAGGCGCGATTGCACCCTGGGCGCAGGGTCGAAGTCGACACCGGTCGTGTGGCTATCGCCAATCTCGAAAATCAGCGCTTCTTCGAGCATCAGTGCCCGATTTCCGGTGAAGGTTGCTGCTGTCATGACGTCAGTTTCGCCCATTTCAGGGCGCCAGCCGCTTGCGTTTACCGTGCTCATGCGCCCACTCCTTCAACAAGCGTTTCCTGCAATGCCACCGCAAGGGTTTCGATATCCTCGTCGCTCACCACTTCGGTCACTGCGACAAGCAGGCCGTTTTCAAGCGTCGCCTGCCCCGGATAGAGGCGACCGAGCGACACGCCGCCGAGCACCTTTTTCGCCGCCAGCCGGTGCACCACATCGCGCGCATTGGCGGGCAGTTTGAGCGTGAATTCGTTGAAAAAACTGTCATTGACGAGGCTGACCCCTGGAATGCTGGTCAGACGATCCGCAGCCTGCACCGCGCGGGCGTGGTTGAGCGCCGCCAGTTCGCGCAGACCATGCTCGCCAAGCAAGCTCATATGAATACTGAAAGCCAGCGCACAAAGTCCTGAATTAGTGCAGATATTGCTCGTGGCTTTCTCGCGGCGGATATGCTGTTCGCGCGTGGAAAGCGTCAGCACAAAGCCGCGCTTGCCCTCTGCATCGACGGTCTCTCCGCACAGGCGCCCCGGCATCTGCCGCACGAACTTCTCCTTGCAGGCGAACAGACCGACATAGGGGCCGCCGAATTGCAGGCCGACCCCGAGCGACTGCCCCTCACCCACCACGATATCGGCGCCCATTTCGCCCGGAGCCTTGATCGCGCCGAGGGCAACAGGTTCCGTCACCACCGTGATCAGCAGTGCGCCATGTTCATGCGCTTTCGCGGCTATCGGCCCCAAATCCTCTATCCGTCCGAGAATATCGGGATATTGCACCACAACGCAGCTCGTTTCACTATCGATCGAAGCCAGCAATCGCGCCGTATCGCTCTGCGCCATGTCGAGCGCGGCGAGATCGAGCGTATCGCCAGTGAAGCGGGCCATGGTCTGCGCGACGCTGACATAATGGGGATGCAGACCCGACGAGAGGATTGCCTTTTTCCGCTTGGTCACACGCCCGGCCATGCCGATGGCTTCCCAGCAGGCGGTCGATCCGTCATACATCGAGGCGTTGGCCACATCGCAGCCGAACAGCCGCGCTACCTGCGTCTGGAATTCGAACAGCATCTGCAGCGTGCCCTGGGCGATTTCGGGCTGATAGGGCGTGTAGGCGGTGAGGAACTCGCCACGCTGGATCAGGTGATCGACGCTTGCCGGCACATGGTGTTTATATGCGCCTGCCCCCAGGAAAAAGGGATGATGCGCCGCCGCCATATTCTTGCGCGCCAGCGCCGAAAAATGCCGTTCAACCGCCATCTCGCTGGCGTGCATCGGCAAGCCTGCGATCGGACCGTTGAGCCGCGCTTCTTCGGGCACATCGATGAACAGGTCATCGACCGACGCCGCACCAATGGTCGCGAGCATCGCCTGCCGGTCGCTATCTGTCAGGGGTAGGTAACGCATTTTCTCATCCTTCTCCCCTCCCGCTTGCGGGAGGGAAATCTATCAAAGCGAGTCCACAAATGCCTTGTAGGCCGCCGCATCCATCAGCCCGTCGAGCTCCGACGGATCGCTCAACTCGAGCTTGAAGAACCAGCCAGCGCCTTCGGGGTCACTGTTGACCAGCGCGGGATCGTCGGCGAGCGCATCATTGGCTTCGGTCACGGAGCCCGAAACCGGCGCGTACACGTCTGATGCCGCCTTCACCGATTCCACCACAGCCGCATCGCCACCCTTGAATAGCTGCGCGCCCACGGCAGGGACTTCGGCAAACACGATGTCGCCCAGCTGGCTTTGCGCATAATCGGTGATGCCGACCGTGGCGGTGGTGCCTTCGACCTCGATCCACTCATGTTCGTCGGTAAAATAACGCGTCATTTGTTCGCTCCTCGTCTCTTGTTGATCGCAATTTCCGAGCCGTCAGGCTTTCGCCTGACTTGAAATTACTCTGCGGTGATATCGATGTGGGATGAAAGGCATGGACGCGACCGCCAGAGGCACGCGCTTGCCGCGCACCTCGGCCTCCAGCGGTGTTCCGACAGCATTGTGTCCGGCGGCGACATAGCCCATGGCAATCGGCGCGCCGACGCTGGGAGCAAAGCCGCCCGAGGTGATGACGCCGACCTGCGTGTCACCCACAAAGACCGGAGCGCCCTCGCGCACCGGCAGCTTGCCTTCGACAGACAGCCCCACCAGCTTGCGCGCTGGCCCATCGGCCAGCGCCTTCAAAATGCGATCCGCGCCGTTGAAACCGCCCTCTGCGCGGCGGCGCTTCGAAACGGCGAAGCTGGCATTGCCCTCGACCGGGTCCGTTGTCGGGTCCATATCGTGGCCGTAAAGCGGCAGCCCCGCCTCCAGCCGCAGCGAATCGCGCGCGCCAAGGCCGATGGGCTTCACTTCGGGCTGCGCGCAGAGCGCGTCGGCAAGCGCCTCGACCTGATCGGCGGATACCGAGATTTCCACGCCATCTTCACCGGTATAGCCCGAACGACTGATCCAAAGCGGCACTTCGCCCCACAGGAACAGATCGGCTTCCATGAAATAAAGCTGGTCAACGCCCGGCACGACACGCGCGATCGCTTCCACGGCCTTCGGCCCCTGCAGCGCGAGCAGCGCGCGGTCTTCGAGATGGTTGATGTCTATGCCGGACGGCAGGTTCGCGCGCAGGAAGGCGATATCCTGATGTTTTACCGCGCCGTTGATGACGACATACAGCCCGGTCGGCGCAGCCGTGACCATCAGGTCATCGAGCACCCCGCCCTCTTCCGAGAGCAGCAGCGAATAGCGCATCCGCCCTTCCTTGAGCGCGGAAATGTCACCCGGAACCAGTTTCTCGAGCGCTGCAGCAGCGCCCTCGCCCGACAGGATAAGCTGGCCCATGTGCGACACATCGGACAGCCCGGCATTTTCGCGCGTCCACAGATGTTCGGCCATGATGCCTTCATACTGGATCGGCATCGCATAGCTCGCAAAGGGCACCATCCGCGCGCCCTTGGCACGGTGCCAGTCGCCCAGCGGCAGTTCGAGCATTTCTGTATCGTCGCCCATAAATTCTCCGCACAAAGTTACAGCCAGCGACCGCGTCGCTGCCTGCCCCCTCTGTCACGGATACCTGAGAGCTTTACCCCTTCGGTGGAGGAAAATAGGGACAGTTACCAATTTTTGACATCCAATGTGTCGTGAGAAATTTTCTCAAAATTGGTAACTGTCCCTATTTTCCTCTCTTTCCAGAGTGTCGCAAAAGCCGAAACGGTCCTTTTGCCTGAGAGATTCCGGGGCGGTTGCTCCTTCGGCGGCAGGGTTTCCCCCACGCTCTCCCGTTTCGTCAGCGACTGAGTCAGCCTTGGCTTTTGACCGCCGCAGAGTCAACCGGCGAGCGCGCGGATTTGATCATTCCCGTGGATATGTCTGCCCTGCCCGCCTGCCAGCGCCAGTGTCGCCATGGCGCGCGCGACCGTTGCAGCAGGTATTGAGCGATACCGGCTGAGCCCGCCAACCATCAGCAGGTCGGTCAGCGGAGCCAGCAGGATCGCGATGCTTTCGCCGGGTCGGCTCTCCGGCCGTTCGCCACCGGTCAGCAGGCCGGGGCGCAGGAAATCGACCCGGTCAAAGCCCATCTGCGCCATCGCGGCCTCCGCCTCACCCTTGGTCTGGAGGTAAAAGCTGGCGGATCGCGCCGACGCACCTACCGAGGAGACGGCAATCATATGCCTGGCACCAGCATCTTTTGCTGCCTGCGCGAAGCCCGTCACAAGATCGAAGTCGACCGCCCGAAACGCCGCTTTCGATCCTGCGGTTCTCATCGTCGTGCCAAGACACGATATTGCCACATCGGTCTTGATCGCCGCCACAGCTCGCGGCCAGTCAGTCGGCGCAGCTTCGTGGACAATGACGGCAGCAGGTACCCGTTCGGGTTTGCGACGGACGAGGATATGCGTCTCAATGCCCTCCTGCCCGGCAAGATCGAGCGCCAGTTGCCTTCCGACAAGCCCTGTCGCGCCAGCGATAAGAATCCGCTTCATTTGCCAAATCCTTCAGGCTGGTGACCAAATATGTCGCGGTGACAGTTGATCGCAAACCGGTCTGTCATGCCTGCAAGGAAATCCCCGATATACCGCGCCCGTTGGGGCTGATCGTCGGGCAGGCTATCGCGCCATTCCTGCGGCAAGAGTTTAGGATCGCGGCTATAGGCATCGAATAGATCCGAAACCACCTGCGCCGCGCGTTCGGCTGCGCTGATCTGCGTCGGATGGTGATAAAGGTTAGCATACATGAAGGATTTGAGCTGCCGTTCGCGCCCGGCCAGCTCATCCGAAAAACCGCCAATGGTGCGCCCGGCGGTACGGACATCTTCCGCAGTTTGTATTCCCGTCTCAGTGATACGCGCCCTGGTCGTCTCGATCACATCGTTGACCATCAGGCCAATCTGTTCACGGATCAGTTCGCGCAGCAGTGCTTCATGCCGCGCGCCCGGATAGCGACCGCAAATCGCCCGCCAGCGCTGCTCGACAAAGGGCAGGTCGCACAGCTGGTCGATAGTCAGCAGGCCTGCCCGGATGCCGTCGTCAATGTCATGATTGTCATAGGCTATATCGTCCGAAATCGCGGCAATCTGCGCCTCCAACGAAGCGTATTGCTCCAGTTCCAGCGGAAATTCCCCATCGATTTCCTGCAATGCCCAATTGGGTTTGCGAACCGGCCCGTTATGCTTGGCCAGCCCTTCCATGAGTTCCCAGCTGAGATTGAGACCGGGCCACAGCGGATATGGGGATTCCAGCTTGGACAAGGTGCGAAGCGTCTGGGCGTTATGATCGAACCCGCCATAAGGTGCCATCGCTGCCTCCAGCGCATCTTCCCCGGCATGGCCAAAGGGCGGGTGGCCGATATCGTGAGCGAGGCACAGCGCCTCGGTCAGATCCTCGTCCAGCCCAAGCGCGCGTGCGATGGTGCGGCCAATCTGGGCGACCTCAAGACTATGGGTCAGGCGGACGCGGTAATGATCGCCATCGGGTGCAATGAATACCTGCGTCTTGTAACGCAGCCGACGGAAGGCGATCGAATGAATAATCCGGTCGCGATCACGCTGGAAGATATTGCGCGGCCCCCGCGCTTCCCCGCCGGGCTCGGCATAGAGCCGCCCACGGCTGGTTTCAGGATTGCAGGCATAGGGTGCGCGGTTGTGCATGGCCACAGCGCTTTGCACCAGAGGCGTTAACAAAACCAGCCGCTATTTGGCGCCCAGCTTCTTGACGACGGTGCCATTTTCGCTGTTCCAGACGAAACCGTTTCCGCCAGCCTTGCGAAAGTCGGCCTCCCACTTTTTTGCAGCTTTCGCGTCGGAAAATGGCCCGACCAGCAAACGGCTCGATTTACCCCATACCGATGTCCAGCCTTCCTTGCCCTTGAAAAGTTCGGGGGATTTCTTGGCAAAGCGGCGATAATCGCCTCCCAATGCTGCTTCGGCACCGGTTGCAACCTGAACCCAGACACGGGCGGGCTGCGGCGGGGCTTTCGGTTCGACCTTGGGCTTTCCTGTTTTGGTATCTTTGGCAGCACTCGCTGCTGCAGCATCGGCTTTGGCCTGCGTTTTCTGGATCGCTTTCAGATCAACCGGTGCGACGGTGCGCTTCTGTTCGCTTTCGGGAATTTCGATCGACTGCACGAGCGCACCGAGATCGAACGAGGCAGTCTTCACCGGTTCCGGTGCAGCCGTTGAAGCGACCGGCAGTTCCTGCGGCGGCGCTGCTTCGGCGACGCGGGTTTCTGTCGTCGGCGAAGGCGCGCGTTCCAAAACCGGCCCTTGCATTGTCGGCGAAGGCGCAGGCGAAGTGGCGGGCATGCCCGAATTGTCCGCCAGTCCAGACTGGGCGACAGCGGGCACAGATGGCGGGGCTTGCACCGGTGCCGGAACAGGTTTCGTATCCGCTATAACGACCGCTGGCTTCGCGTCCGCAACCACCTGGCGTTGCCTCACTTCATCAATCGCACTTTTGGGCACGACAACCGTATTCGTTTCCGCAGGTATCGAAGCGACAGCCAGGCCAGTTGGAATCGGCTGCGAAACGGTCGGCGGCGGGGTGGCGGGAGCGGTACTGCCGGGCAATATGATTCGCACCGGTGCACGCGCGGCATCGGGTGGTGGCAGGCTGGTTGATGCCAGAACCACGGGCTTTGCCTTCGATGCATCATCGACTTTTTGCTGTGCCGTTGCGGTCGAAAAACCCGGCGTGGCATCATTTCGTGCAACGCGCTGTTCACTCGGTTTCAGTTTCTTGTCGTCTTTCTTGCTCGTCGCAGGTTTCTTTGACGACGATCCAAGCGGTTGGCCGGTCGGGATCAGGCGATCCTGCCCCACAGCAGCCGTTGCAACTTTGGTTGCGCCGGTAGCGGCGGCAATCTGCTTCACTTCCGGCGTATCTTCACCCACACGTCCGACCGGAAAATGGCCGAAATGCATTGCGGCGGCCCGCTGTGCGTCCGTCATGCGCGGCATCTGGCGCAGAAAGCCTTCCATCCGGCGTGCAGAATCGGGGGACAGAAAGCCTTCGGAAATTTGCACAGCTTCCTTCAAATTGCCGCGTGCCGCCAGCATCATTGAGCGCGCGCGCCACGCCTCCGGATCGTTGCGTTGCAGCAACGGCACAAGCAGGCCGTCAGCTTCATTCGCCTTGCCCGCCATCGATAGTGACATGGCATAGCGACGGGTCAGGTCATCGCTGTCGCCAAAGCTGCGCGCCAGTTGATAATCCTGATGTGCGCGAGCGAAATTCCCCAGCAGATCGAATGCCAGCGCACGATCGAGGGCGATCGACCGCTCCGATGCACCCAAGCGAATAGCATCGTCGAACTGGCGCAGCGCCTCGAACGGATTTTCGGTGCGCACCATCGCCGATCCCAGCCCGGCCACGGTACGCGAATTGCCCGGCTGCAGGCTATTCGACCGGGTGAAGAAGTTGAGCGCAGCGGCGGCATCCCCGAGCTTCAGCGATGCATAGCCGGCGTCGGTCAACGCCACCGGATCGGAAGGACGTAACGCCATACGGCGCACCGCATCGCGCAGTTCCACCGATGCGGGCGAGTCATAGGCGGGTTTGACTTGTGGCTTCGCTTTTTCGAACTGGTCGAGAGCGCCTTCATCGACATCCTGCGCAGCCAGCGGTGCCGACAGCGCGAAAGCCAGCGCGAAAGCTGAAGAAACCCACTTTATCTTGTTCATTGGGTCGCAGATGTGATGTGCAGTGCCAAATTGCAATCGGAACGCACCAAAGCGCGCCGGATTGTGCCGCATGCTCGACAAGCGGCCATATCCGGCGCGGTTTCGGTCAGTTGTTGCTCTGGCGATCAAGGAAACGCGGAATATTCACCCCTGCATTGCCTTCGTCCTCGGGCGGCTCCTCGCTGCCGCGCGTCAAACCACGGGAAAGGCTCGACATGCGCTCGAAAAGCGTACCTCCACCTGTTGAAACGCGGGGCGGCGGCGGCACCGCATCAACCTGTGCTTCGCCATAGACCGGTGCGACCTCGGTTGGCTGTTCGTCCTGGACGAAATGGGCTTCGCCAAGCTCAAATGTGGAATCTTCGGCAACTGGCTCGGCAAGGTCGAGCACGCCTTCTTCGGTCGACGCTGCTTCATCGCCATAATCAAAAGCAGACGGCGCTTCCGGCTCAGCAATCGAGGCAAATCCGGCTTCGTCGACTGCCGGTTCCGACAGTTCAAGCGTTTCGACCGGCTCGGGCTCGGGTTCAGCAACCGCAGGCGGCGTCGCAAACCCGCCCAGCGGGGTCGCCGGACGGCTGTCGAAGGTGTAGGAACGAGCGGGCTGCGCAGCAACCTGGCCGTCCTGATCAATACCAGTTGCAACAACCGAAACACGGATCTTGCCGTTGAGATTTTCGTTGAACGCAGAGCCCCAGATGATGTTGGCATCGGGATCGACAAGTTCACGAATATGGTTGGCGGCCTCATCGACTTCCATCAGGCGCATATCTTCGCCGCCGGTAATCGAGATGATAACGCCTTTCGCACCCTGCATCGACACGCCATCGAGCAACGGGTTGGCAATCGCCCTTTCGGCAGCCTCCAGCGCACGGCCATCGCCTTCGGCTTCGCCAGTGCCCATCATTGCCTTGCCCATTTCGTGCATCACCGAACGCACGTCGGCAAAGTCGAGGTTGATGAGGCCGGGCATCACCATCAGGTCGGTGATGCCGCGTACGCCCTGTTGCAAGACTTCGTCAGCCAGCAGGAAGGCTTCCTTGAAGGTTGTATTCGGGTTGGCTACCAGGAACAGATTCTGGTTCGGAATGACAATCAGCGTGTCGACATGCTGTTGGAGTTCAGCAATGCCCGCATCCGCAGAGCGCATACGACGCGAGCCTTCGAACAGGAAAGGCTTGGTCACGACGCCGACGGTCAGGATGTTCATCTCACGCGCGGCCCGGGCGATAACCGGAGCAGCACCCGTGCCCGTACCACCGCCCATACCGGCAGCGATAAAGCACATATGCGCGCCGTGCAGCGCCTGCTTGACTTGCTCGATGGTTTCCTCGGCAGCCGCGCGACCGACTTCAGGACGTGAACCGGCACCCAATCCCTGGGTAATGTCCGGGCCAAGCTGTATGCGATATTCGGCGGGCGATGCGTTGAGCGCCTGCGCGTCGGTGTTGGCCACGACAAAGTCCACGCCCTCCACCCGCGCACCAATCATGTTGGCGATGGCATTGCCCCCTGCCCCGCCGACACCGATGACTGCAATTTTGGGCTTCAGTTCATCGACGATTGGCGGACCGATGTTGATGCTCATTCCTGTTCACTCCCTTGGCCGGCTGGCATAAGTAAAAGAAGTTTAAAAACCCCCGTTAACTGTGTCTTGTGGCACAAAATTCATGGCAAAACACGCAAAAGTTACCCACAGGCTGCGGTCTGTTCTTGGCGCACGCCTAGAGGTTTTCCCTTATAACCTGCATGATGCGGGCAATCACGCCTGGATTGGAAGATTTTACAGCACTATCAGATCCTTGCAGCCCCAACCGCAAGTCGGACGGGTTCGAATTTGCGTGCAGTGCAAGACCCGCCATTGTCGAGAATGCAGGCCCCGAATGGGCGTCGGGAAGCCCCGGAAGCTCGGTCGGGCGACCGACGCGCACTATGCGCCCCAGCGCGGCCTGCATATGATCGGCAAGCCCTTTCAATTCGGCCCCGCCGCCAGTCAGCACAACATGGTGTTTTCCCGGATTGGAAAAGCCCATTTCCTTCAATGCGCGCCCGATCTCTGCAACCATGGCGTCGATCCGCTGCGATATGATGGCATTCAGTTGCGCGCGCGTAATCTTTGGCCGTTCGGCCTGCGCGGCATCGCCCGGCGCGCCCACATCGAGGCTCTCCTGATGATCGCGCGGGGAGGTGATGGCTGAACCGTGGAAGCACTTGATCCGCTCGGCTTCTGCCCGGCGGATGTCAAATACCGAGGCGATTTCATCGGTAATATCCGCACCGCCCTGATTGAGTGTGACCAACCCGGCCAGCATGCCGCCGATGAAAACCGAGACGTTGGTGACAGCGGCCCCCATCTCGACCATGGCAACGCCCAGTTCGCGTTCCTCTGCGCTCAGGCAGGCAAGCCCGGCCGCAACCGGCGAAGCAACGATGGCATCAACGCCTAGGTGTGAGGCACGCGCGGTCATATCCAGATTGCGCACCGGCGCCGGATCCGCCAGCACCGCGTGGATTTCAACCCCGACACGGTCGGCGTAAAGACCCAGTGGGTTTGCGACGCCTGCATTGCCGTCAAGCGCATATAGCGTCGGGCTGACATGCAGCACCACCTTGCCCCGCGTGTCGATATTGGCGCGACCGGCGGTCAGAAGGTCGTCGATATCGGCCTGCTCCACCTTGTCACCGCCAAGGTCGATTTCGACAGGCGATAACAGGCTGTCCAGCCCCCCTGCCGACATGGCGAGCCAAACGCGATCGATATTGATCCCGGCGATACGCTCAGCCTGCTCGACCGCATGGCGCACCGAAAGCTCGGCCAATTGCATGTCGGATATGCACCCGCGCACCACGCCCTTGCTTTCGCGCTGTCCCGTGCCGAGCACATGGATGGCTCCGCCTTCATCGACCCCGGCGATCAGCGCGGAAACTTTGGACGAGCCGATATCGAGGGTGGAAATAATCTTGTCGTAACGCACCGCCATCAGGCTGCATCCCCGCCTTTCCCGGCTTCTGCAGACGGTTTTTCGCCTTGCTTGATTTCAACCGGCTTTTCCTTTGCCGCACGGCGCATATAGGCCCGTTCGGGATCGCGCAGGTCGAAATGGATGATATCCCTGCCCAGCAAGCGATGAACACCATCCATGCGGGTAAAGTTGACCAGCGCCTGCGCGGCAAGGTTTTCACCTTCGGGCAGCGACAAAGTCTCTCCGGTCTTGAACCGCAAGTCCCACCGGCGATTGCCCACCCAGCTTGCACCTGCCACCTGGTCTTTCAGCGACTGGGCACTGTCGAGCAACTTCGCAAGGGCCACAACTTGCTGGTCGGCGCCCTCGCCATTTATCACCGGAAGGCTGCCAATCTCGGCCCGCGATATCTTCTCAAGCTCCGTACCCTTGTCGTCGATCAGCGAGAAGACGCCATTGCGATGCCATACTGCTGTCGGTTTGCGTTCAAGGATGTCGACAACCAGTGTATCGGGAAGACGACGGGTGACGCGGACATCCCTTATCCAGCCATATTCGATCAGGTCGGTGCGGATCTTGTCGATATCGACCAACGGCATCGCGCGATCCTTTTCGGCCAGTACGATGTCATAAACCTTGAGTTGGTCGACGCGATCCATGCCGGTAATCTCAACCCGCTTCACCTCGAACCCGGCCTTGGCGGCGACCTGCGCATATTGCTGGTAAGCGGCCTGAGGTACACCGAACCAGTTGGCAACGATCAACGCGACCACCAACAGCACGGCGAGCACGCCCCAGGTCAGGGCACGCTGGATATCCTCCTCGGTGAAAGGCAATATGCGCAGCAGCCGGTCCATGATGCCGACCTGCCGAACCCTTTTACGCGGTGCTGTCTTGCGCGCCTTGGCCGGTGCCTTGCGCGCCGTTGCCGTCTTCATGCAAGCGCCTCCTTCACGAGCAGGTCGACCAGTTGCTCATAACTGATGCCCATCTGCCTCGCCTGTTCGGGAACAAGGCTCAAAGGCGTCATGCCCGGCTGGGTGTTGGTTTCAAGCACGAACACACCGTCGCGACCCAGTTCGTCATCCCAGCGGAAATCGGTGCGCGATGCCCCCTTGCAGCCTAGCAGTTCGTGCGCGCGCTGCGCCAGTTCCATCATGTAATCGGCAATGTCCTGCGGAATGTCCGCAGGGCAGACATGTTCGGTCAGGCCATCGGTATATTTGGCGTCAAAATCATAAAAGCCGCTTTTGGGCTTGAGTTCGGTCACGCAAAGCGATTTTCCGCCCAGCACCGCAACCGTAAGTTCACGCCCCTTGATGAAGGGCTCGGCGAGCAATGTGTCGAATTCCTGCCACGGTCCCTTGGCCTCGCGCGCAATCGGATTGCCATAATTGCCATCCGCTTTGACGATGGCAACCCCCACCGAGCTGCCTTCGTTGACCGGTTTCAACACATAAGGACGCGGCAACGGGTCCGCCACATACAAGCTCTCGCTTTCGACAATCGTGCCTTTAGGCATCGGGATGCCCGCGGGGACCAGCCGTTGCTTGGTCAGTTCCTTGTCGATGGCGATCACCGATGTCACCATGCCGCTATGGGTATATCTGATGCCCATCAAGTCGAGCATCCCCTGCACGCTGCCATCCTCACCGGGAACACCATGCAGCGCATTGAACACCACATCGGGGCGCAATCCCGCCAGCACCTGTGCGACATTGCGGTCCATATCGACGCGGCTGACCTTATAGCCCTGGCTTTCAAGCGCATCGGCAACGCCATTGCCGCTCATCAGCGACACCGGGCGTTCATTGGACCAGCCACCCATGAGGACTGCTACATGGATTTGGTCAGTCATCTCCAAAACTCCAAACCAAGATCGTCACCCTGAACTTGTTTCAGGGTCCATTTCGCCTCATCACCCATCGGTTGCGGCGGAGAGATGGATGCTGAAACAAGTTCTGCATGACGGGGTTGGCATGACTGAAACTTCACTTTGTAATTCCCACTCGTTCGTTGATCGGCGCTCTGGCGTAAACACCGACGCGCTGTATTTCCCAATGCAGGTCAATACCCGATTTTGCCTTCACACGACGGCGGACTTCTTCGCCCAGTTCCTCGATATCAGTGCTGGTGGCGTCGCCGGTATTGATCAGAAAATTGGTATGTTTTTCGGAAACCTGCGCGCCGCCGATCTGGAGGCCCCGGCATCCCGCCGCATCGATCAGTTGCCAGGCCTTCTGCCCATCGGGGTTCTTGAAGGTCGACCCACCGGTTTTCGAACGCAGCGGCTGCGATGCTTCGCGGCTGGCGCTGATGCGATCCATTTCGGCCTGGATCGCCTGCGCTTCGCCGGGCTGCCCGCGAAACCGTGCGCCGACGACAATCGCGCCTGCGGGAAGTTCGCTGTGGCGATAACTGTATTGCAGCGATGCAACCGGCAGGGTCACCAGATCGCCATTGCGCAATACCACGTCGCAATCGACCAATATGTCCTTCACCTCGCCGCCATAGGCCCCACCATTCATGCGCACGAAGCCGCCGACCGTGCCGGGGATCGAACGCAGGAATTCCATGCCCGCGATGCCGTTGTCGCGCGCGGTCGAGGAAACCAGAATGCCGCTCGCTCCCGCCCCGCAATCGAGCGTAACTTCATCAACCTTCGTTACCTTGGCAAAGGCCTTGCCGAGCCGAACCACCACGCCCGGCACACCGCCGTCGCGCACGATGAGGTTAGACCCCAGTCCCAGCGCCATCACCGGGACTGCGGGATCGAGTGCGTAGAGGAAATCGGCGAGGTCTTTTGCATCGGCAGGTTCGAACAGCCATTCAGCCGCCCCGCCGCTCTTGAACCACACCAATGGGGCCAGCGACGCGCCGTGTGTCAGCTTTCCTCTGACCGGTGGCAAGGCGTAACAAACGCTCATCCACGCGCCTTCTTGATCGCTTCGGCAAGCCCGGCCGCCCATTTGGTGATATCGCCCGCGCCAAGGCAGACAACGAAGTCGCCCTCGCGCGTGGTTGCGGCCAGTTCTTTCGCCAACGCCTCGGCACTGGCGATTTCCTGCGCGTTATGATGCCCGCGCCGCTTGATCTTGCCGACCAGTTCGGCGCTGGAAACGCCCTCGATCGGTGCCTCGCCCGCCGCATAGACCGGGGTCACATAAACCACATCGGCATCGTTGAAGGCGGTTGCAAAATCTTCCATCAAATTGCCGAGCCGCGAATAGCGGTGCGGCTGGCATACCGCAACGACACGTCCTTTCACGCCTTCGCGCGCGGCAGAAAGGACGGCGCGGATTTCGACCGGATGGTGAGCGTAATCGTCGATGATGGTTACGCCATCAATCTCACCCACCTTGGTGAAGCGCCGTTTGACCCCGCCGAATTTGGCAAAGCCTGCCTGCACTTCGGCATCGCTCATTCCGCGTTCAAGGCCGACGGCGATTGCCGCCAGCGCATTCTGCACATTGTGGCGGCCCGACATCGGCAGGAACACACCCCTGATCTCGCGTTTGCTGCCATCGCGCGCGCGAATCACGACATCGAAAGTATTGCCGCCCAGTTCGGGACGGACATTGTCGGCACGCACATCGGCCTGCGCAGAGAAACCATAGGTCAGGATGCGGCGGTCGCGGATGCGCGGGATGATCGCCTGCACCTCTGGGTGATCGAGGCAAAGGATGGCGACACCATAAAAGGGCACATTTTCGATGAATTCGATATAAGCCGCCTTGGCCTTGTCGAAATCGCCATAATGATCGAGATGTTCGGGATCGATATTGGTGACCACCGCAATCGTCCCGTCAAGGCGCAGGAAGCTGCCGTCGCTTTCGTCGGCTTCGACTACCATCCAGTCGCTGTCGCCCAGCCGCGCATTGGAGCCATAGCTGTTGATGATACCGCCATTGATGACCGTGGGATCCAGACCGCCCGCATCGAGCATCGCGGCAATCAGCGAGGTTGTCGTAGTCTTGCCATGCGTCCCCGCCACCGCAACGGTATATTTGAGGCGCATCAACTCGGCGAGCATTTCCGCGCGGCGCACCAGCGGAATCCGAAGTTCCAGCGCGGCTTCGACCTCCGGATTGCCTCGCTTCACCGCCGTCGAGGTTACGACGACAGCGGCATCACCCAGATTTTCGGCTGCATGGCCGATCATCACCTTGATGCCCCGGCTGCGCAGCCCTTCGATCACATAGCCTTCGGATATGTCGCTGCCCTGCACCGAATAGCCCAGATTGTGCATCACTTCCGCAATACCGGACATCCCGATGCCGCCGATACCGACGAAATGGATCGTGCCGATGTCGGTGCCCACGCCTTTCATGAAGCTGCTTTCCGTGCAAGGGCTGGTTCGGCGGCGCCAAAGCCAAGGCCCGATTGTTCTGTGTTGGTAATGGCGTGCATCAATGGGGCGCGCCCAAAGGATTCGACCAGATCAGCCAGATCGTGCACCGCATCGGGGCGACCGCAACTTTTTGCCGCACGGGCAGCGTTTTCCAGCGTTTCAGGGATGAGTGCCATTTTCTGGATCTGCTTGGCGAGTTCGACTGGTGTAAAGGCCGATTGCTTGATCGCACGCGCGCCGCCCGCCTTCACCATTTCACCGACGTTATACGCCTGATGGTTGTCCATCGCCGAGGGCAGCGGAATCAGGATGGCCGGGCGTCCCGCGCAGGTCAGCTCGGCAATCGTCGAGGCCCCTGCCCGCCCGATCACCAGATGCGACCAGCCGAGCCTTTCGGGGAAATCCTCCAGATAGGTCGCCAATTGGGCGGGTATCTGATGGTCGGCATAGGTCTTGCGCACGATCTCGAGGTCTTCGGCGCGGCACTGCTGGGTAACCTGCAACCGGCGGCGCAAATTGAGCGGAAGGCGCGCCAGCGCGTCGGGCACGACTTCGGAGAGGATCGACGCGCCCTGGCTGCCGCCCGTCACCAGCACGCGGAAAACACCATCCTCGATAAAGGGCGGGAAGGGTTCGTCGCGCAGCGAAATGACTTCGGCACGCACCGGATTTCCGACCAGATGAACCTTGCCTTCGTGGCGCGATTTAACCCGCTGCACATCGGGATAGGCGGTGGCTATTGCGTCCACCTTGCCTGCCACCAGCCGGTTGACCCGCCCCAGCACGGCATTCTGTTCGTGTATGGCGGTCGGCACCTTGTTGGCGAAGGCCGCCAGCAGCGCAGGCAGCGCCGGATAGCCGCCGAAGCCGACCACCGCTGTCGGATCGAATTCGTGTAACAGCGCGCGCGCCATTGCCCGCCCGCGCCAGATGTTGCGCGCAGCCGCCAGCCATCCGCGCGGGCCACCCGCAACGCGCCCCGCGGGCATGATGTGCATCTCCATGCCATCGGGCAGCCCCGGAATGGTCGAGCCGCGATTGTCGGTGATGAGGGCAACCTGATGGCCGCGCCGCATCAGCTCTGCCCCCAGAGCATAAGCCGGAATGATGTGGCCGCCAGTGCCACCTGCGGCGAGAACGAAATTGCGCGATACGCTCATTCCTAGCGCCCATTCCCGATATAAGGTGACTGGTCAAGGAAAGGGTTGCGCCGCGTCAGTGCGAGCATCAATCCGCAGCACAGGCATAGTGCCAGCGTCGAAGACCCGCCATAGCTGATGAAGGGCAACGTCATGCCCTTCGAGGGGAAAATGCCGAGGTTGACCGCAATATTTATCATCGCCTGCCCGCAAAACTGGGCGGCCAGCCCGGTTACGGCGAGGAGGATGAACTGGTCCTGTTCGTCGAGCATGCGGATGACGACGCGGACGAGGATTGCGAAAAACAGCACGGCGATCACCATGCAGGCGAGCAGCCCGAATTCCTCACCTACTACAGAGAAGATATAGTCGGTATGCGCCTCTGGCAGCGCAAATTTTCGCGTGCCAAGGCCCGGACCGGTGCCGACCAGCCCCCCTGCAGTCAGCGTTGCCATGGCAAGCTTGTCATGCGTGATGCCATCGGTACCGAATATCCAGGCATCGATGCGCTGCTGTGCCACAGGATAGAAATTATAGGCAGCGATGATCCCGATAAGGCCGCCAACCGCGCTTGACCAAAGCAGCTTTGCCTGCACACCCGAAACCATCATCAACGCGAACCAGATTCCGCAGAAAAGGATCGTCTGGCCAAGGTCAGGCTGCAACATCAACAATCCGCAGATCAGCGCTGTAAATCCCATTGTGATGATCCGTACCGGCAAAGTTGGATCGCGCTGACGCCAGCTGATAATCCAGGCCATGGTGACCGCGTAGCAGGGCTTCAGAAATTCCGATGGCTGGAAGCTGGCCGGTCCAAGCCCGAACCAGCGTTGCGAACCATTTACTTCCTTGCCCAACATGGGAACGAAGATGAGGAGCAGAAGGAAAAAGCAAAAGCCGCCGATTGCGATGCGTTTTGCCTGTTCGCGCGGGTACATTGAAATCACAAGCATGAAGGGCACGCCCAGCGCCACCCAGGCCAGTTGCTTGTAGAAGAAATAGAGCGGACTGAGCGATTCCGTATCAGTCGAAAGACGGCGCGCCGTCGCCGGTGATCCGGCTGCAACTGCAATCAGGCCAATGGCGATCAGCACGAGAAAGAGTGACAGCAGTACCCGATCAAGCTCCCAGAACCACATGCTGAGCGGCGATCGGTCGCCCCGGCCCAGCCGGTTCGAAAGGTCGCGCTTGCCGCCAAATCCCGGCGGCAGGCTGTTTCCATTACCCTTCAATATGTCCAACATCACGTCCCCCTGTCGCGCAATGCAGCCACAATCTCCCGGAAACTGTCGCCCCGGTGTTCGAAATCGCGAAATTCGTCAAATGAGGCGCAGGCCGGGGAAAGAAGAACGGTTTCTCCGGCCTGTGCCACCCCGGCTGCCGCAAGCGCCGCATCACGCAGCGCCGGATATTCATTGACCCCAACCTTGCCGCGCAGCAGCCCTGCCAGCTTCGCACCATCTTCGCCAAAAGCATAAGCCGCAACCACATTGCCAAGATGCGGCAGGCAGGCGTCAAGATCATTCCCTTTCGCCTGACCGCCAAGCAGCCAGTGGATTGCGGGATACGCACCGAGTGCCGGTGCGGTAGAAGTCGGGTTGGTCGCCTTGCTGTCGTTAACATAGAGGACGCCAGCAATTTCGCCGATTCGTTCCATGCGATGCGCGAGGCCAGGATAGGTAGCAAGCCCGCGCTCAATGGTTTCGGCATCGATACCGAGCGCCTCACAAGCAGCAATCGCGCAGGCGACATTCTGTGCATTGTGCGGCCCCTGCAACGAGGGCCAGCGCGACTGGTCTGTGACGTTTCTGGCAGAAACGCGGCGAAGGCGGTGATGTATCCGGCTGGCAATCATCCGGCAGGGATCATCGTCAACCGCAATCACCGACACCTTGTCCGCATGCTGCATGTGGAACAGCCGTTCCTTCGACGCGGCATAATCAAGGAAGCTGTCATAGCGATCAAGATGGTCCGGCGTGATATTGGTCAGCAGCGCCACATCGCAATCGAGGCTGTGCGTCAGGTCGATCTGATAGCTAGACAGCTCAAGCACATAGACGCCGCCTTCGGGCAAAGGCTGCTGCGAAAGGATCGGAAGGCCGATATTCCCGCCCATCAGCGACGGCAGCCCTGCCACCTGCATCATATGGTGGAGCAGCGCGGTGGTGGTTGATTTGCCGTTGGTTCCGGTGATGCCGATCACCTTGTGTGGCGGCAGTGACGCCCGGGCCAGCGCAAACAGTTCGATATCGCCGATAATCGGCACATTGGCGTCGCGCGCCTTGTTGGCAATCGGGTGGGTATTGAGCGGCACGCCCGGCGAAAGGACGAGCCCGTCGAAACCCGCAAGGTCGATTTCCATCGGATCGGCAAAGCTTACCTCGCCCTCGACCTGCACCCGTGCTTCTTCCTTCGCATCCCAGGCGGTCACCGCAGCGCCGCTGGCGACAAGGCTCCGCACTGTCGCAAGGCCCGACCTTGCGAGGCCAAGCACTGCGTAGCGTTTGCCGCGAAAGGCCTCGGATACGATCATCTGAGCTTGAGCGTCGCCAGTCCTGCCAGTGCCAGCACGAACGAGATGATCCAGAAACGGATCACCACAGTCGATTCAGGCCAGCCCAATTGTTCGAAATGATGGTGGATCGGCGCCATCCGGAACACGCGCCGACCGGTGCGCTTGAACCAGAACACCTGGATGATGACCGACAGCGCCTCGACCACGAACAGCCCGCCGATGATCGCCAGCACGAATTCATGGTGCGCCACCACCGCTATCGCGCCCAGCGTGCCGCCGAGAGCGAGACTGCCGGTGTCACCCATGAACACCGCAGCGGGCGGCGCATTGAACCACAGGAAAGCAAGGCCGGCACCAATGATGGCACCACACAATATGGCAAGGTCGCCAGCGCCGAGGAAGAACGGAATCCCCAGATATGCGGCATAGCGCGAATTGCCGACCAGATAAGCGATCAGCATGAAGGCCAGCGAAGCGATGATGACAGGCATGGTTGCCAGACCGTCGAGACCGTCGGTCAGGTTCACCGCATTGCCAAAGGCAACGATCACGAACGCGCCGAATATGATGTACCAATAGCCAAGGTCCACCACCGGCCCGTTGACGAACGGGAAATAAAGCTTCCCGCCCGACTGGTGCACGATCAGCGCGACGGCAAAGCCGGCAATCCCGAACTCCATCAACAGTCGCAATTTGCCCGAAACGCCAGCCGTGCTGCGCTTTTTAACCTTGTCATAATCGTCCATGAAGCCGACCAGACCGAAGCCCAGCATCACGACGATGCAGGCCCAGACATAGCTGTTGGTCAGATCCATCCAGAGCAGCATCGAAATGGCGATCGAGGTCAGGATCATCAAACCGCCCATGGTCGGCGTGCCGACCTTGGCAAGATGCGTTTGCGGACCGTCCGAACGGATTGGCTGCCCCTTGCCCTGGCGGACGCGCAGCATGTTGATGAAACGCGGACCGATAATCAGGCCGATCAGAAATGCCGTTCCAACCGCAGCGCCCGAGCGGAAAGTGAGGTAGCGAAACAGGTTCAGGAAACCCGCAAAGTCGAAATATTGCGCGAGCCAGTAAAACATCAATCCCCTCCGTCGAGCAATGCCTCGACCACCGCGGATAGACCCACGGAATTCGACCCTTTTATCAAAATCGCATCGCCTCCACGCATATCGCTGCGCAGACGGTCCGACACATCGGCAACCGAGGCGCAATGGGCGAATTTGCCAGCCCAGGCAACATCAGCAGCCAACGCTTCGACCAGCGGAGCCATCTCTTCGCCGACAAGCAGCAGCAAATTTACATTTGCAGCCTCTATCGGCGCGCGCAGTTTGGCGTGGAAACGGGCCGATTGCCCGCCCAGTTCCCGCATTGCCCCCAGCACGGCGATCCTCCGGTCGGCATTGGTGTTGCCAAGCCCCTTCAAAGTCGCCGTCATCGACGCGGGGTTGGCGTTATAGCTTTCATCGATCAAAATGGCTTCGCCGCCCGCCGCAGCCAGTCGATGCCGCGCCCCCCGCCCTTTCAGGCCACCCATGTCGGCAAGGGCCAGTCCGGCAACCGCAAGATCAGCCCCTACCACCTGAACAGCCGCCAACACCGCAAGCGAGTTTGCGACCCAGTGGTCGCCGGGCTGCGACAATTCATATTGCAACATCCCGCCCGGAAGCTTTGCCGTGATCAGGCTGCCGCCATTGGCGCTCGCCAGATGGTCGATACAGCGGACATCGGCGCCATCCGAAAATCCGAAACCGATAATCTTGGCTGCATATTTTTCGGCGCGCCTGCGCAAACGGTCAAAATGCAGGCTGTCCGCCGGAAGAATTGCAACACCGCCCGGTTCAAGGCCTTCGAAAATTTCCGCCTTGGCATCAGCTATGCGGTCTTCGCTGCCGAAATGCTCGATATGCGCCGGGGCAATGGTCGTGACGATGGTGACATGCGGGCGCACGAACTGCGTCAGCGCGGCAAGTTCGCCCTCATGGTTCATGCCCATTTCAAACACGCCATATTCGCTCTCGCGTGGCATGCGCGCGAGGCTCAGCGGGACGCCGACATGATTGTTGTAGCTTTTGACCGAACGGTGCGCCTTGCCCGGCTTGCAGCGTTCAAGCGCTGCAAAAAGCGCCTCTTTGGTTCCGGTTTTTCCGGCAGAACCCGTAACGCCGACAATTTTGGCGTCGACCCGTTGACGCGCGGCGATGCCAAGCTGTTCGAGTGCGCGCATGGTATCAGCCACGAGGATATGCGGGCCGTCGACGGGTGCGCTGACCACTGCGCCGCTCGCCCCGCTCGCAAAGGCTTGCGCAACGAAACGATGGCCATCGGCCTGCTCGCCCTTCATCGCAAAGAACAGGTCGCCGGGGCCGATTTCGCGCGAGTCAAAGGCAACGCCATTGCACTCAAAATCCGCATTGGCCGTGCCGCCGGTCGCGGCAACGATTTCAGCTGAAGTCCAAAGCGGGCTCATGCGGCGCACTCCCGCGCGACTTCGACATCATCGAACGGATAAACCTTATCGCCAATGATCTGGCCGACTTCATGCCCCTTGCCCGCAATCAGCACTATGTCTTCGGCAGCCGCCTGGCGGATAGCCTCGGCAATCGCTGCGCGGCGGTCGCCGATGTCGATCGCTGCCGGGGCGCCTGCGATGACTTGCCTGCGGATCATCGCAGCGTCTTCGGTGCGCGGATTATCATCGGTTACAATGACCAGATCGGCTTCGCGCTGCGCAATTTCCCCCATCAAGGGGCGCTTGCCTGCATCGCGGTCCCCGCCTGCACCGAACACAAGGATCAATTTGCCCCTGGTATGCGGTCGCAATGCGGCAATCGCAGCCTCAAGCCCGTCGGGCGTATGGGCGTAGTCCACATAGACCGGCGCACCGCAACGGCTGATGGCAGCACGCTCAAGGCGCCCGCGTACCGGTTGCAGCCGCGAGAGATTGGCAATCACGTCCTCGGCATCGCAGCCGCTGGCAATAGCGACACCCGCCGAAACCAGCGCATTTGCGGCCTGATACGCCCCGATCAGCGGCAATTTGACTTTGCTTACTTCGCCCTGCACCGAAATTTCCAAAGTCTGGCCCAATTGGGTCGGTTCACGCGACAGCAGCTTGATACCCTGCCCCTGCGTGCCAACCGTAATAAGACGCAGCGGCCTTTCCTTGGCGCGGACGATGGCCTTTTCGGACCACGCATCATCGGCCCAGATAACGGCGGTCGCATTATCGGTTGCCACCTCATCAAACAGCCGCATCTTGGCCTCGAAATAGGCTTCCATCGACCCATGATAATCGAGGTGGTCGCGACCCAGATTGGTGAAGGCAACCACCGAAACGGGAACCCCGGCAATGCGATACTGGTCAAGCCCGTGGCTGGACGCCTCGAAAATCGCATGTGTCACGCCTTCGCGTTCCAGCCCTGCCATGTTGGACAGGAAGGTGACGATGTCGGGTGTGGTCAGCCCCGTTCGCACCTGCTCATCCGCTGTGGTTATCCCCAGCGTTCCGATTGACGCCGAAACATGGCCATTCATCCGCCAAAGCTGGCGCGTCATTTCTGCGGTCGAAGTCTTGCCATTCGTACCCGTTACCGCCGCGACATGCGCCGGAAAAGGCGCAAAGAAGCGGGCGGCAATCATCGCAAAGGCCTTGCGCGGGTTGGCGTCGGCAATGTGGATTGCGCCATCGACACGTGCCTCGGAGCGGGCGACCACCGCGATGGCGCCCGCCTCAACAGCGGCAGGAATGAAATCCTCGCCGTTAAATGCAGCTCCCTGAAATGCGCCGAATATTGTGCCTGGGGCGACCTTGCGGTTATCGATGGCAAATCCGGTTACGCGCGACGAGCCGGCATCTCCCGCCAGCTCGCCAACCAGGCTGTCGAGGTGCATCAGGTGCTTCCTTTGGGAGACCAAAGGAGCGGCATCAGTTCGGAAACGTCAACGTCGCGATGCGTATCGGGAATGATCCCGAGCTGCGGGCCGATCCGTTCGACCGTGCGCTTCACGATGGGCGCTGCGGTGAATCCTGCGGTGCGCTGGAAAGAGGTCTCGGTCGAGCCTTTGGGTTCGTCTACCATGGCGATAATGATATAACGAGGATTATCCATGGGGAAAGCCGCCGCGAAGGTCGAAACCACAAGATTCCGTGCATAACCTCCCGCATTCGGCTTTTCTGCCGATCCTGTCTTGCCACCGACGCGATATCCAAGCGCGTCCGCCTTTTTGCCGGTGCCATCTACGACGATCATGCGCAGCAGCTGGCGCATGCGTGCACTGGTGGCGGCGCTGAACACACGACGGCTCACCGGCTTTTGCCCGGGCTTGAACTTCTTGAGCGTTGCCGGGTGCCACATGCCGCCATTCACCATCGCGGCATAGGCCGAGGCAAGATGCAGCGGCGTCACGGACATGCCATGGCCATAGCCGACCGTCATCGTGGTCAACCGCCCCCAGTTGGTCGGCCACAAGGGGCGCGAACGTTCTGCGAGTTCAATCGAGGGCCGCCGGTCAAATTCCAGATTGCGCGCCATCTGCTCCATTTTTTGCTGGCCCAGATTGTCGGCAATCCGTGCCGTCACAATGTTTGAGCTGTGGATCAGCGTTTCGGGAACATTGAGCCAACGACCCGACGGATGGCTATCGCGGATTTTGAAACCCCCGATCGCCAGCGGCGCAGTGGCGTCGTAACGAAGCGACAGATCGCGCACGGTACCGGCATCGAGCGCAGCAGCAACCGTCAGCGGCTTGAAGGTCGACCCCAATTCAAAGACCCGGTTGGTCACGAAGTTGGTCTGGCGGCTGATCGGGTAGCGTCCGTCAACGATCACTTCGCCGTTATCCGGTATATTCGCGAATATCGGCCGGTTCGGGTTGAAAGATGGCAGGCTGGCCATGGCCAGGACTTCGCCGGTCCGCGAATCCAGGATGACGCCCGCTGCACCCTTGGCATTGGTTGTCTCCATGCCGCGGGCCAGTTCGAGTTCAAGCGCGGCCTGGATACGGACATCGATGGACAGTTCAACCGGCTTTCCGCGCGTCTCGTCCGCACGCAGATGCTTGTCCATCACCCGCTCCATACCGAGAGCACCCTTGCCATCGCGGCTGACAAAACCAAGGATATGCGCGCCCAGTTCGTGCTGCGGATAAAGGCGCGTGCTTTCGCGCGGGAATTCGATGGCTATTTCGCCCAGATTGTGGACTGCCCTGACCTCTTCCGGCAAGGCGCGCTTGCGCAGATATCCGGATGTCTTGGCGGTCAGCTTGGCGTAGAATTCGGCTTCGGGCGTGTCAGGAAATATCCGCGCCAGCCCGGCTGCCAATTCTTTGGGATCATTCACCAGATCGGCGGGCTTTACCCAGATCGCATAGCCCTGGATCGTCCGGGCCAGCGGCGCACCGTTGCGGTCGACAATATCGCCGCGTTCCGGCACGAATTCACCCGGCGTTGCACCAAAGGCGCGGCTGCCTTCAAAAATCGCCAGCGTCGCCAACCGACCGACGATCAGAAGCAGGAATATAGCGAACAGTCCGACCAGAATGAGCAAGCGCCAGTAAGCAATGGCGGCATGAACCCTCGTCGCATTGATAGCATGACGGCTTTGGGGCCGGACGACGAAGGTGGTCATTGCCGCTTGCGCTCCTTGTCCGACTTAGTCTGGATTTCGCGCATCAGGCTGTCCGACAGCAGGGTATCGTCCATGCGCGCGAGGCGTTCGGTGCGCGATACGGTTTCGGCCGACTTGGCCTTGGTTTCTTTGGGCTTGTCAGTGGCGAGCCGCGCATCCGCAACACGCTCCTCCCTGTCGTCCGAGGCGACCGTGCGAATGGCGGCGCTGGCATCCGCCAGGATAGACGAAGCCGCAGCGCCGCCGCCGCCAATTTCACCTGCGGGCGTGTCGACCGCGACCAGTACCGGTTTGACAAGAGGCTCCGATCCGCCAAGCCGTGCCAGTCCGCGCTCTCCGTCGATGAACTGGTCGGCCCGCGGCGGTTCATAGCCATAGAGCAGTTCGTTCCATTCTTCGAGCTGCGCCACGCTCGCGCGGGTACGGATTTCAGCCTGCAGGAAATTGATTTCCTGGCTGGTTTCCAGAATTTCCCGGTCAATGCGCAACAGATCGCTGTGGAGTGCGGCGACATTGAGCGAAAGCGGGTACAACAGCACCGCAATCATGAATACCAGCGCCAGCCAGCCAAGATTCTTGAGGCGCTTCATTGCAAGGGTCATGCCGCCAGCTCCTGCTGCGACCATGCAGGGGCATCGGTACGAACGGCGGACCGCAATGTAGAGGAACGGGCCCGCGGATTGGCTTCGATCTCGCGCGCGCAGGGGCGAACGGCCTTTGACGGTTTTTCAAAAGTGGCAATGCGGCTGGCCTTTACGACCGGCATATGGCGCGACCCTGCAGCCGTCGAACCGCTGCGTTCGCGAAGGAACTGTTTCACAATGCGATCTTCAAGGCTGTGGAAACTGACGACAGCAAGACGACCGCCCGGCTTCAATATCCGCTCGGCTGCTTCCAACCCGGCGTTCAACTCGTCAAGCTCTCGATTTACATGGATGCGCAGCGCCTGAAACGTGCGGGTGGCAGGATCCTTGGGCGCTCCAGCGCGGTGACCAAGCGCCTTGCGAACCACATCGGCCAGCTTGGTGGTCGTATCGATCGGGCGGGCAGCAACAATGGCGCGCGCGATGCGGCGCGATTTTGGTTCCTCGCCATAAAGATAGATGACATTGGCAATTTCGCTCTCGTCAGCATTATTGACGAAATCCGCTGCGCTTTCGCCCGACTGGCTCATCCGCATGTCGAGCGGGCCGTCTTTCTGGAACGAAAAGCCGCGCTCTGCCTGATCGATCTGCATCGAGGAGACACCAATATCGAGGACCACCGCGTCGACCTGCTGCACGCCGTGTTCGGCAAGCCGCTTATCCATTTCTGAAAAGCAGGCGGAGTGGAAGTGCAAGACACCTCCACTCCGCTCTGCAAGGTCAGCACCCGCTGCGGCGGCATCGGGATCGCGATCAAAAGCATGAACGCGTGCACCCGCAGCCAGGATAGCCCGGCTGTAACCACCAGCACCAAAGGTGCCATCCACGACGTCTGAACCTGGGGTGATGGCCAGAGCGTGAATTACTTCATCCAGAAGGACTGGAATATGAGGGGAAGGCTGCGTCATTTGCCGCGCCTCCCATGTTCGCCCAGCCAATATTCCAGCTCTTCGCGGACATGCGCGAAGGCGGGCGGGGCCGAATCTAGGAATATATCGGGGTTCCAGAGCATGAAATGCGTGGTCGCACCGAAGAAGAAGGCTTTTTCTCCCAGCTTGCCGAAATGGCGGAGCATCGGCTGCAGCACGAAACGACCGCTATTTTCGAAAGCGGTCTCAAAGATGGAAGAGGCAACGACGCCGGCGCTTTCGCGGTCGAATTCACCGCCGCGCTGAACAGCCGCCTGCCATTGCGCCTCTATGTCGGCGCGCAGTTTCTGGCGCTCGGCGCGGCCATAGCCGATCAGGCAGGGAAGATTGGGATGGCGCGAGATGCAGACAATATTCTCACCCGAAGATTCCGCAACGGTATCACGCAGCTCGGCAGGAATGGTGACGCGTCCTTTGGCATCGATCGTCGATAGTCCGGAACCGGCATAGACAACGAATGCGGACACAGCCCAGAATTACCCCTTCCCTTCGGGCGCAATCCCTCATCCGCTAAAGCGCAACGCCTTCGCGTCGACGTTCCCTTGAACGCAACAAATTGGATTCCACCCCGATATAGAGTGTCCATATCAAGGGAATTTGTGGGTGAAAAGAGGGATTCTATGGGAATAAAACTACACTCTGGATTATATATCTGTATTTACTATATAATTTTCTTTTCCACAGATGAAGGGCACTTGCGGCATCGTTACTTCTGCTCTGTGCGCTGCTCCAGATAATATCTTGTATTTTATATATTTATCTCTCTCATCAGAAGTCCGCCCCAACTTCATTCCACGATCTCCCCACGCTGTCCCACAAGCCGGTGTCCGCGCGCGAGTCGCGAAACAAGCTGCTCAACCCAGTCGATGTTCGACGAACTGTCCGTACCGGGAAGCGCGGATTGCCACATGGCGGAATGCAGCAGATCAGCGTCTGCAACGAGTATGACCTGCCCCTTGCCGGGTCGGCATTCAGCAACCAGCGCCTCCTTTGCAATCCGGCAATGAGCATCGCTGCCATTTTCGGACGCAAGCGGCTGCCATTGCCCGGCAGACAGCGTTCGGACAGCATATCGCCCGACATCCATTGTCGCTTCGGCAGAACCCGCTTCCGCATCAATCGGCAGGACAAGTTCGACCCCCCAATGGTTGAAGAGCGGCGAGTGCATCGAGGTGAAGAGCGGGCGCGCAGGATCGCCGATCGGCAAATCGCTTGGCCATTGCAAAGCAGGGTCCGAAAAAAACAGCAGCCGTCCCCCTGCCCGCACCCACTGATCCAGACGGACCAGTTCATCCGGGGCAAATGCCCGCGGCTGTATCAACAGGGCGACTTTGCCCTTTGACGCCTGCAGTTGCGCAACATTGTCCGCCGCGATCAGTTTGTGGGTTTCAGCCAGACGTTTGTAGAGCGGGTCGGGTTCTGCTTCGCCTTTGGCCAGTGCGTTAAATTCGGCTTCGCCCCAGAACAAGTCTATGCTGGACATCAGCACCAGCGCTTCACTGTTTGCCTGTGTGGCCTTGCTTCCCTGCCAGACCCACAAGGCTGCTCCGCCCGCGAGCAAGACGAGCAACAACGCCCAAAGGCGACGGTCGCGCATGAACATGGACTTACTGCGTAACCGGTTGATCGGTTTTAGGATCGGATTCCGTGCCGACCGATGGCGTGACGCCCAGCTCGGCAAGCGGCTCATCCTTCGGTCGAGGCTCCGCCTGTGGGCCAGGCACCGTGGAAGCAGGCTGCGTTTTCAATCCGCTATCCGCACGGTCAAGGATCATGTTGGCGATCGAAACAAACAGCAACACTGCCAGCAAACCCAAAAGGCCTACCTGAATGCGCTGCACAGCGGATTGTGCCGGACGTGCCATCCAGCGATTAAAGCCCAATCAGTCGGCTTTGTCCAGTTGCCACGGCATTGGCGGCAATCCCTTGGATTGCATCCATTCGGGATTGTAGAGCGTCGAGAGATAGCGGAAGCCAGTGTCGCACAATATCGTTGCGATCCGGTGGCCGGGTCCCAACTGCCTTGCCAGCTCGATCGCCCCTGCCACATTAATCCCCGAAGAAAGGCCAAGACACAGCCCTTCTTCGGCGAGCAGGCGGCGCACCCAGACAAGGCCGTCTTCGTCCGAAATGCGGAATTGCGTGTCGATGGGAGCACCGTCGAGATTGGCGGTGATGCGCCCCTGCCCGATACCTTCGGCGACCGAATTTCCCTCTGCCCGCAATTCACCATGCGCGTAATAACTATATAGCGCGGCACCGTGCGGATCGCTGAGCGCGATGGTTACCTTCTCGTCTTTGGCCTTGAGGCCCAGGCCAACGCCCGCAATCGTTCCTCCGGTGCCAGCTGCACAGGTGAAGCCGTCGACACGCCCCCCCATCTGCTCCCAGATTTCCTCTGCCGTTGTTTCGATATGGGTGCGCCGGTTGGCGATATTGTCGAACTGGTTGGCCCAGATTGCGTTGTCGGTTTCCTCGGCAATCCGCCGCGACGTATGCACGAAATGACCGGGGTTGGAAAAGGGCGCGGCGGGTACGAGCACCAGTTGGGCGCCGAGCGCGCGCAGCGTATCTTTTTTCTCCTGGCTCTGCGTTTCGGGCATGACGATGATCGTCTTGTACCCGAGGGCATTGCCAACCAGAGCCAGCCCGATGCCGGTATTGCCTGCAGTGCCTTCAACAATCGTGCCACCAGGTTTCAGGATACCCTGCTCTTCGGCATCGCGGACGATGAACAATGCCGCGCGATCCTTCACCGAGGCACCCGGATTGGCAAATTCGCACTTGCCGTAAATCTCGCAGCCGGTTTCCTCGCTGGGCCCTTTAAGCAGGACGAGTGGGGTGTTGCCGATGAGGTCCAATGTCGATGGCATAGCTTTCATAGGTCTACAGGTAGTTTCGGACGCAACAAGACGCAAGCGATGGCGACTTGCGCAGGTGAAAGCTGGGCTTTGCATTCACCCGACCGTTCGTCGTCCAAAGATGGCATTTTATCGACGGAGATGAAACAAGTGTTGTTACACTATATCATTTCATCTAGCAGGCAGCCGAACTTGCAACAGGATTTCCAATGAAGATGCGTTTCGCCGCCGGTACAGCCACCTCCCTGCTTGCCCTCTCCTTCGCGGCTTCCCCCGCAATTGCGCAGCAACAAACAGACGCCGACGCTGCCGACGACGATTTTCACCGCACCGGCGAAATCGTCGTCACCGCACCCTATTTCGAGCGGCTCGATCTGCTCGCGGGCACCTCCGCCCTGTCGGGCGAGGATCTGGCGCAGCAATCGCGCGGGCAGATTGGCGATACCCTGCTCTCGCTTCCCGGCGTCTCGGCAACCAGCTTCACCCCCGGATCGTCGCGCCCTGTGTTGCGCGGTTTCCAGGGCAATCGCGTTGCCGTTCTCACCGACGGCATCGGCAATATCGACGCTTCGAACACCTCTGCCGACCATGCCGTCACCATAGAATCGCTCACCACCGAACGGATCGAGGTGCTGCGCGGCCCGGCGGTTCTGCTGTTCGGCGGTCAGGCGGTGGGTGGGGCGGTCAATGCCATCGACAAGCGCATACCACGTGCGGTTCCCAAAGAGGCGATCCACGTCGATGCGCTTGCCGGTTATGGCAGCGCGGCTGATGAATGGTCAGGCGGTGCGTCGGTTGACCTTCCGCTAGCCGCCCGTTTTGTCATCCATGCCGACGGCAGCTATCGCAAGAGCGACGATTTGCGCATTGGCGGCTTCCAGATTGCGTCCGTTTCGCGCGCTGAAGTGCTGGAACTGGCCGACGACGAGGAAAGCGAAGGCCATCCCGAAGATGCGGATAAACTGCGCGAGGCAGCAAACAATCGCGGCCGTGTTCCCAACAGTGCGGTCGAAACCTGGACGGCGGGGGTCGGCACTGCATTTATCGACGACGGCGGCAATCTGGGCGTGTCGTTCAGCATCTACGATACAAAATATGGCATTCCGGGGCGCCCCGGCGTCGGACATCATCATGAGGCTGGCGCGCCAGTTGCGGACGAGGAAGCCGTCACGATCGGATTGCGTCAATATCGCGCGGATCTGCGCGGCGAGGTCGAAACCGGCGGCGGATTCCTTGAAAAGCTGACCTTCCGCGCAGGCTATGCCGATTACCAGCATACCGAATTTGAGGGCGATGAGGTCGGCACCATCTTCAAGAGCCAAGGCTTTGAAGGCCGCGCCGAAGCCGTACAGGCCAACCGCAATGGCTGGCGCGGGGCGAGCGGCATCCAGTATATGTCGCGCGATTTCGAAGCGACCGGCGCGGAAGCCTTTGTCCCGCCCAATCGCACGCGGCAATTGGGCCTGTTCACGTTACAGGAATTCGATCTGGGCGGCGTGCATCTGGAAGCCGCTCTGCGCTATGACCGCGCAAGCCAAGAGGCGCAGACGCTGGGCATCAATCGCAGTTTTAACAATGTTTCGGCAGCATTTGGCGCGGCCTATCTGGTCGGCGACCTCAAAATCGGGATCAACGCCTCGCGCACTGGCCGCGCGCCTTCGGTGGAAGAACTCTTTTCCGACGGCCCGCATATTGCAACGCAGGCCTATGAGGTTGGCGACCCGACCTTGCGCAGCGAAAAGGCCTGGAACGCCGAACTTTACGCGCGTTTTGACAGCACCAATCTCGATGCAACACTGACGGTTTATTCGAACTGGTTTGACGGCTTCATTTATGAAGACTCAACCGGCGCGGAAGAAGATGACCTGCCGGTATTTCAATATTTCCAGAGCGATGCCCGCTTCTGGGGTGTGGAAGCCGATGTTTCGGCAAGGCTGGGCCATGTCGACGGGTTCGATGTCGTGATTGACGGCGTGGCCGACTACACACGCGCGTCGATTTCCGATGGCGGCGGTCCCGTTCCGCGCATTCCGCCGCTGCGTTTGCTGGGCGGGCTGGAATTGCAAAGCGGCAGCCTCGACCTGCGTGGCGAAGTCGAATGGACCGACGGCCAGCGGCGCAATGCGGCCTTCGAAACCGAAACCGCAGGGTTCACGCTGGTCAATGCCTCAGCGAACTGGCGGCCATTTGGGCGCAACCGCAATATTTCGCTGATTGCGTCAGCAAACAACCTGTTCGACGTCACGGCACGCCGCGCAGCCTCCTTCACCAAGGATTATGTGCCGCTTTCCGGCCGTGATTTCCGATTAACGGCTCGCTTCAGCTTTTGATTGCGGTTTGACTCATCGGGCGTTCAGCTTAGACTTTCCAAGGAAAGACACACCATTTCAGGAGAACATCATGCGCAAATTGATTGCGGCTTCGCTTATCGCAGCCACCTTGTTGCTGTCAGCGTGCAACACCGTGAAGGGGTTGGGTCGCGACATTGAATCGGTTGGTGAAGCCGGCGATCAGGCAATTTAGACCGTCTCCGGCTCCTCGACTGGCGGAATTTCAGTTTCGGTCGCCTTGTCGCGGCGCCGCTGGGTAAACCAGATAGCAACGAGCGCCAGTTCGTAGAGTAGACATAGCGGAACCGCCAGCAGCAGTTGCGATACCACATCCGGCGGCGTCAGCACTGCAGCGATCGCAAACGCGGCGACGATGGCATAACGCCGCCCCGCCTTGAGTTGATCGCGCGTGGCAATGCCCGCCCTTTCCAGCAGCATCAACAAAACCGGCAGTTGGAAGGCAACGCCGAAACCAAAAATGAAAGTCGTCGAAAAGTTCAGATAATTACCGACGCCGGGCAGCGCCTCCTGCGTTACCCCGCCAACATCACCCTCAAAGCCCAGCAGGAATTTGAGCGCAACCGGCATGGCCCCAAAATAGGCTAGGCTGGCGCCCAAGGCAAAAAGCACGGGAGTCATCATCAGGAACGGCAGGAAGGCCTTTTTCTCGTTGCGATAAAGCCCGGGTGCAATGAAGCGCCAGAGCTGTGTCGCCAGAACCGGAAAACTGACCATCATCGCCGCAAAAAGCGCAACTTTGACCTGTACAAAAAAAGCTTCGAAAATGTCGGTGTAGATCAGCTTGTCCTGCCCGACATCTTTGAGCGGCTGCACCAGCAAGCCGTAAATCGCTTCGGCAAAATAGAAGCAGATGCCGAAGGAAATGGCGAGCGCGAGGACACACCAGAGCAGCCGGTTGCGCAGCTCGATCAGATGATCGAGCAGCGGCATCTTGCTGTCGTCGATATCCTTCATGATTGCGGCTCAGCCTTGGGTGAATCCGTTTCGACACCCTTGGTTTCCGTCTCGGGCGGTGGCAGCGAATCATATTCGCGCACGGGCGGATGTTCGCGCATGATGCGCTCATTCTCCGCAGCCCACTTCTTTTCGAGATCTTCGAGCTCGGACTGACGCACCATTTCATCAAAGCCACTACGGAAATGCGAAGCCATCCGGCGAGCCTTTCCGACCCATTGGCCGACATAACGCAACACACGCGGAAGGTCTTTGGGGCCGATCACCAGCAAGGCGACCAGCGCGACCAACAACAATTCGCCAGATGCGATATCGAACATGCGGGTTCAGCCCGAAATCAGAGGATTAGCTGGTCTTGTCAGCTTGCTTTTCTGCATCGACAGTTGTTCCCGATGCAGCATCAATGCGCGGTGCGGGCTTTACTTCATCGTCTTCGGCCATGCCCTTTTTGAAGCTTTTGATGCCCTTGGCGACGTCGCCCATCATGTCCGAAAAGCGGCCCTTGCCGAACAGCAGCAGGATGATGATGCCGACGACCAGCCAATGCCAGATGCTAAAACTACCCATTTTCCAAACTCCTCGTATGGGGACGTCCCCCAATCGCTGCGCGCGCTGCAGCTTCGTTGCTTACAGGATTTAGGCGCTTTCCTCGTCAATTTCCAGTTCGACGTCGCCCCCGTCGGGCATATCGCCGCTTTCGACAGCCGAAAGGCCCTGCAAGCCTTCGAGCGCAAGGTCGACCGGATCGAGCAAACCCGCAGCTTTGAGATCAGCGATTCCCGGCAAGTCACGGCGGGAAGCCAGCCCGAAATGCGTCAAAAATTCGCCCGTTGTCGCATAGATCAGCGGTCGCCCGGGAACTTCGCGTCGACCGGCAGGGCGCACCCAGCCCGCTTCCATCAAAACGTCCAGCGTTCCCTTCGAAATCTGCACGCCTCGGATTGCTTCGATCTCCGCACGACTGACAGGCTCGTGATATGCAATGATAGCCAGCGTTTCGACCGCCGCCCGGCTGAGCTTGCGGCTCTCCTCACGCTCACGACGGAGCAGGTGCGCAAGATCGGCCGCAGTCTGGAAATGCCAGGTCTTGCCGCGCTTGACGAGTTCAACACCACGCCCCTGATAATGCTCCTCCAGTTTCGCAAGCGCTCCGGGAACATCTACTTCGTCCCCGACATAGGCACGGATCTGCTCAACGGTCATCGGGGCGTCGGAGGCGAACAAGGTTGCCTCCACTGCCCGAACGGCCGGATCATGTTCGATCATCATTTGGCTGCCCCTGCGCTTCGTTTCACCATCAGTGGTGCAAAGCTTGTTTCCTGCTGCAATTCCACCCTGCCCTGCTTTGCAAGCTCCAGCATAGCAAGGAAACTGGAAGCGAGCGCCGAGCGGCGCAGCGCAGGCTCCGCATCATGCGGCAGAAATGCCTCCAACCGCGTCCAGTCCAGCGCATGGCCCAGCATCGCCGAAACACGGTCGAGCGCCTCTTCCAGCGTCATGACCGCACGGCGTTTGACGACGTGCATCACGGGCGCATTGCGCGCCTGGATTTGGCCATAAGCCGACAAAAGTTCAAAGAAGTTGCAGTCCCAGTCAGTGGTGCGGACGACGCGCAGCCCTTCGGGTGCGCCGTGCAAAAATATGTCGCGCCCGATGCGGTCGCGCGCCATCAGCCGCGCTCCGCTTTCGCGCATCGCGTTCAAGCGCTCGAGCCGCAATTGCAGGCGCAGCGCCAGTTCTTCGGGCGACGGATCGATTTCCGGATCCTTGGGCAGCAACAGCGCCGATTTCAGGTAGGCAAGCCATGCCGCCATCACCAGATAGTCGGCAGCAAGCTCCAGCTTCAGCGCCCGTGCATTCTCTATGAACCCGAGATATTGCTCGACCAGTTGGAGGATCGAAATCTGGCGGAGGTCGACCTTCTGCGTGCGGGCGAGCGTGAGTAGAAGGTCCAGCGGCCCTTCCCACCCATCAATCTCGATTGTCAGCCGTTCGTCGCCTTCGTCGGCAACGGCAAGCACCGCATCGGGAGCGTCAAATGCGAAGTCGTCGTCTAGGCCCATGACGCGCCGGTTTCTGCATTGGTTGCCTTTTCCTGCGCGATATGCGCAGCAAGGCTTAGCAGTTCGTCCCGCTTGGCAAGCAGATGGTCGAGCCGCTGCTGGTCGAATGCGACGGAAGGCAGCGCCTCAGTTGCGGCATCGAACCTTCGGCGCGCCGCATCGGAAATGTCGGGCAACCTTTCTGCAATTGCCACCATCTCGTCAAACCGCCCCCAGCAGTTGAGCGCGACATCGCAGCCCGCCGCGATACAGTTCACCGCATGGCTGGGCACGTCGCCTTTCAGCGCCTTCATCTCCAGATCATCGCTCATCAACAAACCGTCAAAGCCGATTTTATCCCGAATGATGTCGTGAATGACGGTCGGCGACATGGTGGCGCAACGTTCGCCATCCCAGGCATCATAGACCAGATGCGCCGTCATCCCCATGCTGGCGGAATTGAGTGCACGGAACGGTGCGATATCCTGTTCGAGTTCCTCGCGCGTTGCATGAACATGCGGAAGTTCGAAATGGCTGTCGACTACCGCACGGCCATGTCCAGGCATATGCTTGACAACGCCTGCCGCCCCGCCCTTGTGCATGCCATCGAGCACCGCCCTGCCAAGCGCCGCAACCCGCATGGGATCCGATCCCATTGCCCGATCGCCAATGGCTGGCGTCGTATCGGGAACGCGGACGTCCAGAACCGGAAGGAAATTGGCCGTGATGCCAGCCTGGTTGAGCACCAGCCCCAGCGCTTCGGCGTTGACCCGTGCAGCCTCAATCGCGGTCATGGCCGAAATATCGTAAAGCGCATCAAACGCCGAACCTGACGGGAAGTTGGGCCAAATCGGCGGCTGCATCCGCATCACGCGCCCGCCCTCCTGATCGACAAAGATCAGAACATCGTCGCGTCCGTGAAGCGAGCGCAGCGCATCCGTGAGTGCGCGCAGTTGATCCCGATCGCGGATATTGCGCCTGAAAAGCGTGTAGCCGACTGGATCAACTTCAGCGAACAAGGCGCACTCATCGGAGGTCAGTTCTTCGCCGGACAGCCCGAAGATGACAGGTTTCATGACTGGACCGAACTCCGAATATTCCGCCCGAGAGGCTAGGTCAGCTTCGCTCTACTGGCAAGCACGCAGCCTCCCCGAGCCTGTGAAACCTGTGTAAAACCGGTAAAAAATAGGCCGTGGAGCGATGCCCCGCTCCACGGCCAAAAATGCCTTCATTCCCCAATGAAGGCAAATACGCCTTTCGGCGATTACTTGACCACCATGCAATTCTCGCCAGCCGCCTTCAGCTTGGCGCACAGTTGCTGGGCAGCCGCCGGATTGGCGGTCACTGCCTGCAGTCGATAAACTTTGCGTCCGCCCTCGGCAGCACCTTCGGCGATGCGACGGTTGAGGCCGGAAAGGAAGCCAAAGCGCTTGCCCATTGCAGCCCAGGCCTGGTCTGCCTTGGCAGAATCGCTAAATGCACCCAGCTGGACGAAGCCCGAGCCGGCGGGAGCGGGGCCGGCCTTTACCGGTGCTGCGCCCGGAGCCTGCTGTGTCGCCTGCGCGGCAGCCTTTGCCTTGGCAGGATCGATCGACACCTCAACCTTCTTGCCTTCGCTGGCGGCAAAAGCGGCATCGCCTTCACCTTCGAAATTCTTGCCTTCGCGGTCGGCAGGCGCGACTTTGTAGTCGCCTTCCTGCGCGGCAATCAGTTCGCCATTACCCGAAGCACCGCCGGACTGATTGCGCTGTATCCAGTAAATGCCGCCGACAATGGCAGCGAGCAACGCAAGCCCGCCCAGCACAAGTCCGGCGACCTTCAACGGTGAAGCGCTTTCCTCATATTCATAACCATCGGCTGTCTCGAGCCAGGGCAGGCGATCGGGATCGTCCAGGCCCAAATCTTCGTCGCGATCATTATCTGTCATCGCACATATTCCCTCTGGTCACTTCCACGGTGTTACATCTGCGTTGCAGCTTCCACGCCCATCAATCGCAGTCCGTTTCGAATAACCTGCCCGACTTTATCGGCCAAGAAAAGTCTCGCACTGCTCAATTCTGGGGATTGTGCCAATATGAAGCGCTTGTCCGGCTGGTCGTTACCGAGGTTCCAATAGGCATGGAAAGCAGCCGCAAGGTCGCCAAGGAAGAAGGCGATACGATGCGGTTCTCCGGCCTTGGCAGCCGCCTCGACTATGCGGGGGAAGTTTGCGGCCTCACGCACCAGCGCGATTTCTTCCTGCCCAAGAAGCCCCAGATGCTCGCTCGACGGACGAAACCCTTCTTCAGATTCGGCCTTGCGCAGCGTCGAGCAAATCCGGGCGTGGGCATATTGCACGTAAAATACCGGATTGTCTTTCGAAGCCTCAACAACCTTGGCGAAATCGAAATCCATTTGCGCATCTGCCTTGCGCGTCAGCATGGTGAAGCGAACGACATCCTTGCCCACTTCGCGAACGACATCGGCCAGCGTGACGAAATTGCCCGCCCGCTTCGACATCTTGATCGGCTCTCCGCCGCGCAGCAGCCGCACCATTTGCACCAGCTTCACGTCAAATTCGACCTTGCCTTCGGTCAATGCAGCAACCGCCGCCTTGATGCGTTTGACTGTCCCTGCATGGTCAGCGCCCCAGATATCGATCAGCCAGTCGGCTTTTTGCGCCTTCTGGAAGTGATAGGCCATGTCGGCACCGAAATAGGTCCAGCTGCCATCCGATTTGCGGATCGGGCGATCCTGATCGTCGCCAAATTCGGTAGATTTGAAAAGCGGAAGGGTCACCGGTTCCCAATCGGGATCGGGCTCGCCCTTGGGCGGTTCGAGTTCGCCATCATAAACCAGACCGCGCTCACGCAGGAAGGCTTCGGCGGCTTCGGGTTTTTTCGCGCGCTGCACCTCGGCTTCCGAAGCGAAAATATCGTGATGGATGCCCAGCAAGCCGAGATCCGAGCTGATCATGTCCATCATCATCGCAACCGCAGCCTGGCGGAAAGGCACCAGCCATTCTGCTTCGGGCGCGGCGACGAATTTGTCCCCATATTCTGTTGCCAGTTTCTGCCCCACCGGAACCAGATAATCGCCGGGATAGAGCCCTTCCGGGATATCGCCCACATCTTCACCCTGCGCCTCGCGGTAGCGCAGGTGCGCAGAACGTGCGAGGACATCGACCTGTCCGCCGGCATCGTTGACATAATATTCGCGGGTCACCTTATAGCCCGCATATTGCAGCAAATTCGCGAGTGCATCACCCACCACCGCGCCGCGACAATGCCCCATGTGCATCGGGCCCGTCGGGTTTGCCGAAACATATTCGACATTCACGGTTTTGTCCGTGCCGAGCGTCGAGCCCCCGTAATCATCGCCCTGGTCGGCAATCGCCTGCAGTTCCGCCAGCCAGACTGATGCTTCAAGTTTCAGGTTGAGGAAACCGGGCCCAGCAATTTCGACGCCGATAACACCCTGAACCTTACGCAGCTCTCCAGCAATCGCTTCGGCAAGCGCGCGCGGATTGGTGCCTGCGGGCTTTGCTAGCACCATCGCGGCATTGGTCGCGAGGTCGCCATGCGACGGATCGCGCGGCGGCTCCACGGTAACAGCCTTGCGGTCGATGCCGTGCGGCAACGTACCGGCGGTTTCAAGCGTATCGAGCGCTGCGTTCACATGGACAGCGAATTGGGCGAAGAGAGTCACTTTTTGCATTTCCTGAATGGATGTCGTGCGGCAGGTCTTGCTGCCCCCTAGTCCATGCAACGGAAAAGAAAAAGGGGGCCGGACGGCCCCTGTCCGGGCGCGCCCTTATCGGGTCACATTATATCGGAGCTGATCCTCGGTCAGCTGGAAGCCGATCAGCAATTCAAAGCTCGCGCGCTGGATTGCGGCACGCACTTCAGGATCGGCCATGGGGTCCAGCGCCGCGTCGGCATCGCCGCCTTTACGTTTTTTCGTTATTTTCTGGACAATTTCGGGCGGAAGCGCCGCAGAAGCCGGATCGATGTAACTGGCAGCCTTGGCCGGAGCACTGGCGCGCTCCTGCCCATCGGCAAAGTTCAGTGTGACTTGCCCGATGCGCTTAGCGACGACGGCTGTACCGCCCTGCACCACAGTCGAGAAATAGGGCAAGGTTACCGAGCGCGCACCGCTGGCGCTGGCGCGGCGTGCCTGCACTTCGAAATCGGCAGCCGAATAGATTTTCTCACCCGCAGCGTTGCACGATGAGCGAACCTTGGTGATGTTTGCCACCACATCGACCGAATCCGCAGTCTGGTTGGCACCTGAATAGAACAGCGTGATGTCACCCGTGCCTTCGGCCACGGCAACCGTCGGGCAGCCGGTTCGGGTTGCCGTAAATCCCACGCCCGAGCTCACGTCCAGATCGCCATCGCCTGCGCATCCTGCGAGTGCGAGCGCAGCCAGCGGCAAAGCGAAACGGACAGAATTCATGGGCATTTTCCCTTCGAGCAATTTTGGGCCGTTTGACCTCGCAGGGTCTTTATCGGCGCTTCCCTAACTGTGCAACAAGGGAAAGTCCTTGGCCAGACGCGCGACACTATCTAAATGACATTGCCGATGACTGAACAAAATTCTTCCAAACCGCCGCTTACGATTTTGCTGGCCGCTCCGCGCGGCTTTTGTGCGGGCGTCGATCGCGCGATCCAGATAGTCGAGCGGGCGCTGGAGCAATATGGCGCGCCCGTCTATGTCCGTCACGAAATCGTCCACAACAAATTCGTTGTCGACAGCCTCAAGGCAAAGGGCGCAGTTTTCGTCGACGAACTGGACGAGGTACCCGCCGACGCACATGTCGTCTTTTCAGCCCACGGCGTCCCCAAATCGGTGCCAGTTGACGCCGAAAACCGTGGTCTTTCCTATCTTGACGCAACCTGCCCGCTCGTTTCCAAAGTGCATCGTCAAGCCGAACGGCAGGTAGAATCCGGACGGCACATCCTGTTCATTGGCCACCGTGGACATCCCGAAGTCATCGGGACGTTCGGGCAGGTTCCCGCAGGGACGATGACGTTGGTGGAAACGATCGAAGACGCCGAGGCGCTGGAACCGACCGATGCGGCCAATCTGGCGTTCCTTACGCAGACGACCCTGTCAGTCGACGATACCGCAGACATCGTCGCGACCCTGCAGCGACGCTTTCCGGGAATTGTAGGCCCAAAAGGCGAGGACATCTGCTATGCGACGTCCAATCGCCAGGCGGCGGTTAAGGCGATTGCCGGGCGTTGCGGCCTGGTGCTCGTCATTGGTGCGCCAAACAGCTCGAACTCGCTTCGGCTAGTCGAGGTCGCCGAGCGTGCGGGCACGCCTGCCCGCCTCGTTCAGCGGGCCGACGAAGTCGACTTCGCATGGCTGGAGGGCATTGAAACGCTTGGGGTTACCGCCGGAGCGTCGGCACCGGAAGTTTTGGTACGCCAATTCATGGACCGCATCTCGGAACGGTTCGACGTCAGCGAAGAGCAGGTTGTCACTGCGGAAGAAAGCATAACCTTCAAACTGCCGCGAGAGCTGACAGCCGCGGCTGACGCTGCCTGATGGCCGTTTATACACAGGTCAGTGCAGAAACTGCCTCGAAGCTTTTGGCGCGCTATGACGTCGGCGCGCTGGTTTCGCTGAAGGGCATCGCTGAAGGTGTGGAGAACAGCAATTATCTGCTGGAAACAGACCGTGCACGTTTCATTTTGACGCTTTATGAAAACCGCGTCGATCCTGCAGACCTGCCCTATTTTCACAATTTGCTGGCACATTTGCATCGGGCTGGATCTCCGGTGCCGCGTTTCATCGATGATCGCAATGGCCACTGGCTTCAGGACGTAAACGGCAAAAAGGCCTGCCTGATCGAATTCCTGCCGGGCATTTCGGTTTCTGAACCTACGGCTGCACAAGCCGAAGCCGTGGGCAAAAGCCTTGCCAGGATGCACGTCGCGGTGGCTGATTTTGCGGAAGCCAAGCCCAACCCGCTGGGACAATCGAGCTGGAAGCCGCTGTTCGAGCGCTGCGACGCAACTGCGGCCGACGGGTTGCAGCCGGGTTTATACAACGATGTCGCGGGAGAATGCGACTGGCTTGAAACGAACTGGCCTGAAGGGCTGCCGCTTACGGCTGTGCATACCGACCTGTTTCCGGACAATGTTCTGTTTCGGGGCGATGATGTGGGCGGGCTTATCGATTTCTATTTCGCCTGCACCGATTTCAGGGCTTTTGATCTTGCGGTGACGCACGCAGCCTGGTGTTTCAACAGCGACGGCGATGAATTTCATCCAGACGTCAGTACCGCGCTGATCGCTGGCTATCTGTCGGTTCTTAAGCTGACTGCCGAAGAAAAACGCGCATTCCCGGTGCTCGCACGCGGCGCATCGCTGCGCTTTCTGTTGACGCGGCTATATGACTGGATCAACACCCCGGCAGATGCGCTGGTCACGCGGAAAGATCCGCTGGCGTTCCATCGAAGGTTGCAATTTTACAGGAATGTGGACAGCGCCGACCTGTTCGGAACGGTATAATGAAAAAAGTCGATATTTTCACCGACGGTGCCTGCAAAGGAAACCCCGGCCCTGGCGGCTGGGGCGTTGTTGTGCGCTATGGAAAACACGAAAAGGAAATTTCGGGCAACGATCCTGATACGACCAACAACCGGATGGAAATGACGGCGGCGATCCAGGCGCTGAATATGCTGATAGAACCTTGCGTGATCACGCTGCACACCGACAGCAAATATGTGCTCGACGGTATAACGAAATGGGTCGCGGGCTGGCAACGTAACGGCTGGAAAAATGCTTCGAAACAGCCGGTTCGCAACGCAGACCTATGGCACGAGCTTATCGAAGCCACCGCGCGGCATAAGATCGAGTGGGTCTGGGTCAAGGGCCATAGCGGCCATCCCGAAAATGAACGGGCCGATCGACTGGCGAGCGAGGCTGCCGAATCGATCGGGAAATAATCAGGCGTCGCGGACTTCCGCGCCCGGTCCGTTTTTCTGAATGGAGTCAATCGCATTTTTCGCCGAGGCTTTGCTCTTATAGCCTTCGGTCCAGAAAATCGTTTCGCTGTTATATTTGAAATAGGCGACATATTCGCCAGCTTTGTTCTGCTTGATCTCGAAATAATGCGCCATGACGATTCCCTTTCCCGGCAACCAACTGCTTTCCTTCTACCAGCGCGTAAGGCGCATGCAACATAGCGGCACGTAAAATCAGCGAAAACGCGCAGGCGAGTAACTGTCGGCGTCCAAACCGGATTCGGGGTCGTTCCCCAGCATCAGTGCAGCGGCCAGTCGCGCAACGGCGGGCGCTGTCTGGATGCCAAACCCTCCCTGCCCCGCAAGCCAGAAAAACCGGGCATTGCCCGGATCGGCCCCGATGACCGGCTTCCGATCCGGCGCGAAGCTGCGAAGCCCGGCCCATTTCCGCTCAATCCGTTCGATCTTCCAGTCGACAACCTCCTGAAACCGCGCGATGGCCATCGCAACTTCCAGCTCTTCGGGTGCTGCATCACAGGGTGGCGTCGCTATTTCGTCATGCGGGCTCAGCCATAGCCGCCCACCGCTGTCCGGCTTGAAATAAAAACTGCCGTCCAGCCCGACCACCAGCGGCAAGTCGGAAGGGGCAGCAGGCGTTACCTCTATCTGCACCACGGTGCGCCGGTAGGGCTGAATTCCTAGCGCGGGCAAGCCGGCAAGGCCTGCGACCGTGTCGGCCCAGGCGCCGGCAGCATTGACAATATGTCGCGCCTCGAAATGTCCGTTTGCGGTTGCAATTCCCCACCGGCAATCTCGATAAACGAGCCCCTGGACTGCGGCCCGACAACGCAGCTCGCACCCAGCTTTCCGGGCAAATCGCAAATAGGCCTGATGCAAGGCTGCAACGTCTATGTCGCAGCAATCCTCCTCCCACAGCGCAACATCCCAGCCGTCGCGGCGGCCTGACAGAAACCGGTCTATTCCACTGTGATCCAGTCTATCCAGGCTGACACCACTGGAACAAAAATCGGCGAGCATGGCATCAGCCTTTGACAAGCTGCCGGTAGTTCCTATATGGAGTGCGCCGCGCGCAAACAGAAATCCACTGTCTGCGAAGGCTGGCGGCGGCGCCGCAAGAAACTCCCGAGACGCAGTAGTAAGCGGCTGAATCGCCGGACCGCCATATGTTTCGCTCCAGAAAGCCGCCGATCTGCCAGTGGAATGATAGCCGGGAAACTCCTCAGCCTCGAGCAGCAACACCGAACGATGCGCTGAAAGCTCCGCTGCAAGGCTGGCTCCGGCCATCCCGGCCCCGATTATTGCCACATCAAAGCAGGTCATGGTTGCGGGGCGTGCCGATCAAAAAAATGGGCGATGTGATCGAGGCACTGATTCCGGACAGGATCAGCTTCCCGAAGCAGTTCGTGCGCGGCTTCGTTTCCGAATAATACCAGTTCGCTGGAAGGAAGGCGCCTTGCATCGCGGATAATCTGTTTTGTATCGACCAAACGATCGGCGGTGGTTGCCATCAACAACAGCGGCACCTTGACCTTTTCAAGCGCGCCAGCTTTGTGGATCTGCCTGATCGAAGCGATCGCCCGTTCGACCCAATGCCAGCTTGGCGGTCCTAGTCGCACATCTGGCCGCGCCTCCCACCAATAAAGTTCATCCGCATATCGGCCAGCGTCATGGGTAAGGATTTTTGAACGAACATTGAGCGGGGATCCCGGCTTTTCGCCCTCTTTCCAAGCTGCGCGATCAGGTGCCCCCAATGATCGAAGGCCGCGTGCTACCGCGTGGTAGACCGCATAAGGCAAACCCATTCTATGCAGGCCAAGCATTGGAGCAGACATTGCGACGGCATCGGGATCTATCGCATTTTCTATCAGCGCCCGCATCGCGAGGTGCCCCCCCATGCTGTGCGCAACCACCACATGCGGCGCGGGCATGACTGCCTTCCAATCTGTCCAAAAAGCACGCAAGTCCGCGATCCAGGTCGCAAAATCATCGATATGGCCAACATGGGCGTCAACGAGCAACCGTCCCGAACCGCCCTGCCCTCGCCAATCCAGGGCAGTTACGCACCATCCCTGGCGCGCAAAGCCGTCCAGCATTTCGAGATATTTCTCATAATGGTCGCCCCGCCCCGGGAGGAAAAGCAGCGATCCGCGAACCGTTTTTGCGTCAGTGCCATCGGGTTGCATTGCAGGAAAATCGATCCGTCTGATCCTCCAACCGTCGCCCGCAATCCAGAATCCTTCGGTGGCATAAACCGGTACGGCACGCCTTATTGTTTCCACTTTGGCTTCGCGCATGATTACCTTTTGGTAAGCTCTGTTGGTTAACAGGGCCGCAATATGGACCAGGATTTCTTCGCTTACGCGCTGCTTGGCGGCTTGGCAATCGGCCTGCTGGTGTCGATCTATTCGGACATTCGCTACAGGCTTATTTACAATTGGGTGACCGGCCCCATTGCGCTGGCCGCCCCGCTTTACTGGCTCGCAACCGGAACCTTCGGCTGGCCCGAAATCGGCTATTATCTTGCTGCAGGAACGGCAACTTTCCTTTTCTTTGCGCTGTTTTTCCAGCTTGGCATGATGGGCGGGGGCGACGTGAAACTATTTGGCGCGGTGGCGCTCTGGTTCCACCCGCTGGTGACCATCAAATTCGTTTTCAACGCCAGCCTTCTGGGCGCGCTGGTAACCATAATCTTCTTCGTTGTTCACAAGATTCAAAAAGGGAGCGGTCAGGCCCGCGTTCCCTATGGTGTCGCAATTTCAATCGCCGGACTTTGGTGTGCCGGTGAACAGTTTTTTAACCATTTTGGGTGAATAGCTGTCTCATTCAGGGGACCGTTCAGGAGCTTGTTCGTCATGGATAGGAAAAAAGTCATACTGCTGGTCTGCGCGCTGCTTATCGCCGCAGTGACCGCCTTCATGGCTCGCAGCATGTTTGCTGGCGGGTCAGCGCCAAAGGCAGTGGCGCAGAAGCCGGTTCCGACCGGACCACAGGTAATCGTCGCGACGCGCGCCCTGCCCGTCGGGACCATCATCACTGCCGATTCCTTCCGCTATCAGCCGTGGCCCAAAGAGCTTATCGAAGAGGCCTATTTCGTCAAGAAAGAGGGCGAAGCGGACGCGACCGAACAGCTGGTCGGTACAGTTGTGCGCAATCCGATTACGGCAGGCCAACCGATTACCCATGGTTCACTCGTTGCGCCTGGTGACAGAGGCTTCCTCGCGGCTGCCCTCGGACCCGGCATGCGTGCAGTTTCCGTTCCCGTATCGGCACTCACCGGCGTTTCCGGCTTCGTCTTTCCGGGCGACCGGGTTGATCTGGTTCTGACCCAGAATGTTGCTGGCGGCGCCGGGCAACCGCTCAAGGTTTCCGAAACCGTCATTCGCAATCTGCGCGTTCTTGCGACCGACCAGCGGGCTACGCCGACCGTGGACGACAAAGGCAATTCCGTGCCTTCGAAGTACAAGCTGGTGACACTGGAAGTGACTCCGCGCATCGCAGAGAAAATTGCGGTGGCACAGACGATCGGCACCCTCAGCCTTTCGCTGCGTTCGCTGGCTGACAATGCCGCCGAACTGGAAATGGCGCTGGCATCTGGTGACGTGAAGCTGCCGAAGGGCGCTTCGGCTGAAGAGGAAGAAAAGATCCTTGCCTCTATCCAGAAGCAACCGACCGCTGGACCCAGCACCTATTCAACAGGTGGCGACGTATCCCGCTTCCAGCGCAGCACGCCGCCTGCCGTAACGCCGGTTGCCGTCGCAACCGAAGCTATCCGCATCGAAAAGCAGATCGACAAGGTTCGCCGCGGCAGCGTCGTCCGCGTATCTCGCGGCGGTACGGTCGAAGAAGTTTCCATGGACCGGAGGTAATTGAAATGACCATCAAGATCATCATGAAATCCGGTGCGGCTGCCATTGCTTTGGCAGGCATGCTGGGAAGCCCGCTCGCTGCGGCACCTGCAAAGACCCAGACAGTTTCGAACGCGAAACCGACAGACAAGCTTTTCGTGCTATCAATCGGTCGCGGCGAACAGGTCAATCTTCCGGTGGGCGTAGCCGATGTCGTTGTCGCCAACCCCTCAGTTGCTGACGTCGATGTTCGCAGCCCGAAGCAATTGTATATCTTTGCCAAGGGCCCTGGTGAGACGACGGTATATGCCACCGACGCTGCAGGCAGGACTGTCTATTCGGCCACTGTTCGCGTTGGCAACAATCTCGACTCAGTCGATCAGATGCTGTCGCTTGCCATGCCGGAATCCGACATCAAGGTAACAACCATGAACGGCGTCGTCTTGCTGACGGGCACTGTTGCTCAACCCGAAGATGTGCAGGAAGCGGAAAGCCTCGTTCAGGCTTTTGTCGGCAACGAAACCAAGGTCGTCAGCCGCATCAAGACCGCGGTGCCTCTGCAAGTGAATTTGCAGGTGCGCATCGCTGAAATGAGCAAGTCGCTTTCGAAAGAAGTGTCTTCGAACTTCAACTCGCGTGATCGCGACGGCGGCAATGGCAATGGCTTTCTGTTCGTACCGTCGCGTGGTCGCAGTGTTGCAACCTGGACAGACAGTACCGATCCGGTCACCGGCCAACCGGTTACCAGTGTCTTGTTCAATACTCCCGCCAACGGAAATGCGTTGAACATGGCAAAGAACCTGTTTGGCATTGACTTCGCCCTCGGTCTTGATTTTGCCGAACGGAACGGTCTCGCCGCCACATTGGCGCAGCCGAACCTGACCACTGTTTCAGGCGAAACCGCAGAGTTTCTGGCGGGCGGACAGTTTCCGATCCCTGTTGCGGACAATTTCGGTTCGATCACGGTGCAGTTTCGCGATTACGGCGTGAGCCTTCGCTACACACCGACCGTACAGGCCGATGGCCGCATATTGTTGCGCGTTCGCCCGGAGGTTTCGGATATCTCATCGCAAGGTGCAGTGCGTATTGCGGGTACCGAAATACCGGCAATCACAACCCGTATGGCTGAAACCACCGTCGAACTGGGATCTGGCGAAAGCTTCATGATTGCAGGGCTGATGTCCAATTCGGCCACCACCTCCGTCGACAAGTTCCCTGGATTGGGTGATGTTCCCATCCTCGGCTCGCTCTTCAAGTCAAACGGCTGGAAGCGCAACGAAACCGAGCTTGTCATCGTTGTTACGCCCTATCTCGTAAAGCCGGTGTCGGAATCGGAAATCAAACTGCCGACCGACGGCTACAACACGCCGCACGATCTGGAGCGTCTGCTCTTGAACAAGACGGCGAGCAACAAGGGGGCCGCCCAACGGCCCATGCCGACTGTCGCGCCTGATAATGTTGCCGGACCGGAATTTGGAAGCGTCAGCGAGGCTCCGCCCTTGGTCGGAACCAAACAGGCAAAGGCAAAGGGTGGCGAAGCGTCATCCGCGCCTGGCTTCAGCTTTAACTGATCGACGAGAGGATTTTCGCAATGCGTGCCAAACTCATACTCACTGCATCATTGGCCTTCACTCTCGCTGGCTGCGGAGCTGGATCCAACACTTCGATGTATTCGACCAATCAACCGGTCGTGCAAAGAACCAACTATGCGCTCGACGTCAATGTTGATGGCGTTTCAGGTGTATCGGCCTACGAAAAAGACCGCGTTGCCGAATGGTTTGAAGCAATGAAGCTGCGCTTTGGTGACCGGGTTGCCATTGATTATGGGAATGCGTTCCCGGATGCATCGGTCAAGTCTGCAATTGGCGATGCCGCTGCAAAGCACGGCGTTTTGATGTCGGAAACATCGCCGGTTACGGCAGGCAATGTCGTGCCGGGAACCGTGCGTATTGTGGTCACACGCTCATCGGCAGATGTACCCAACTGTCCGAACCGTTCAAAAACCACAGAGTCAAATTACGATTCATCGCTCAGCCCCGATTACGGGTGCGCGGTAAACAGCAATCTGGCGGCAATGGTTGCCGATCCGGAAGACCTGGTCCGTGGTCGTGAATCGACAACCGAAAACAGCCGCGGCGGATCGCGCAAGAAAGTCGGAGGCACAAACTGATGAATGCTCCCTGGAAAAGTGTGTCGGCCGGCGCGCGTGACCCGTTCACCGCCTATGTCTGCGATGACCTGACCCTCGACGTTGTCCGCACTGTGTGCGACGATATGGGATGGCCGCAGGAAAAGGCATTCAAGGGTGGACTGCGCAACGCAATCCAGTCGCTCTCCGTATCCGCGAGCCCTCAGATCCTGCTTGTCGACCTGTCTGAATCGGGCGATCCGATTTCGGATATCAACGGGCTGGCCGAGGTTTGCGAACCCGGAACAGTCGTAATTGCCATGGGGCAGGTCAACGACGTTCGCCTGTATCGCGACCTGATGATGTCGGGGCTGCAGGATTATCTGCTGAAGCCCGTCAATCCGGACGCCCTTCGCGATGCGGTGACGCATGCACAGATGATACTCAATGCTCCCAAGCATGACGAGGGCGCGAAAGAGCATCCGCATCTGTCAACGGCAATCATCGGAACCCGCGGCGGGGTTGGTGCGTCGACTATTGCGACCTCAATTTCCTGGCTTCTTTCGGAACGCATGGGCCATCTCACCGGTCTGCTCGATCTCGATGTCCATTTCGGTACGGGCGCGCTCGCGCTTGATCTGGAACCGGGCCGCGGCTTGACCGACGCAATCGATAACCCAAGCCGCATCGACGGCCTGTTTATTGAGCGCGCGATGATAAAGGCCAACGACAAGCTGTCGATCCTGTCTGCCGAAGCGGCAATCGGGAATCCGATCATGACCGACGGTTCTGCCTTCTTCCAGCTTCAGGAAGAGTTTCGGGCTGCCTTCGAAAACACCATCATCGACCTGCCGCGCAGCATGCTGATTTCCTATCCGCACCTGCTACACGACGTTAACGTCGCTGTGGTCGTCTGCGAACTGACACTCGCCTCGGCTCGCGATGCAATTCGCCTGCTCGCCTGGCTGAAATCGAATGCCCCGTCCTGCCACACGATTGTTGTTGCAAACAAGGTGCAGGCGGGCGGTGTGGAAATCTCGCGCAAGGATTTCGAAAGCTCGATCGAACGCAAGGTTGACCTTTTGATCCCGTTCGACCCGAAAGCGACGGCGCAGGCAGCCAAATTGGGTCGCCCGCTGGTCGATTCGGTTCGATCGAGCAAAGTCGCTGGCGGCATTGTGACGCTGACGGATATGATCAAATCGTCGGCAACGCCGGAAGAAACGATTGAGGAAGGCGCCAAGTCGGCCTCAACCTCAAAGAAATCGATGATGACCGGTTTCAAAGCGCTTTTGGTAAAAAAGTAAACACTCGAACGTCACACCACGCATTCGCATTGGTGCATGGTCTCGACAGGGGCGGTAAGAGATGAACAATCTGGTTCTCATTTTAGGTGTCGTGGTTACGCTGGGTTTGCTGGCCTTTGCTTTTGCCGGACCGGCTACGGGCAAGGCCGCAAACCGGCGCTTGAGCGCAGTCAAAATCCGTCATTCGGATTCGGTCGACGCGAAGCTCGAACAGCAGATGCGCAAGGCCGTCGCTGCGCGCAAACCAATCAGCTTCACCGAAGGCGCCAAGATGAGTGTCCCGGATCGGTTGCGATTGCGGTTACAGCAAACCGGCAAGAAATGGGCTCTGAACCAGTATCTTTACGTCTCAGGCGGGATTTTCGCGATCACGTTTGCAGCGCTGCTCATCAGGGGCGCGCCAACAACGCTGGCCCTGGGCGTTGCGATGTTCCTGTCGCTGGCCATTCCGCATTTCGCGGTGAGCTACCTTATCAAGAAGCGGATCAACGATTTCACCGTCAAGTTCCCGGAGGCGATCGAACTGCTGGTTCGCGGCCTGAAATCCGGCTTGCCGGTTAGCGAAACACTGGGCGTCGTTGCCCGCGAAATTCCAGGACCTGTGGGTGAAGAGTTCAAGATCGTTACCGAGAAAATCAAGATCGGCAAGACGATGGAAGATGCTCTCCAGGATACGGCCGAACGTCTGGGAACACCCGAATTCCAGTTTTTCGTCATCACGCTGGCTATCCAGCGCGAGACCGGGGGCAACCTGGCTGAAACCCTTTCAAATCTTGCCGATGTTTTGCGCAAGCGCGCACAGATGAAATTGAAGATCCGCGCAATGTCATCTGAATCCAAGGCATCCGCCTATATCGTCGGCTCGCTGCCATTCGTCGTTTTTGCGCTCGTCTGGTCGGTTAACCCGACCTACCTCGACGGCTTCTTCACGGAAACGCGTCTGATGATTGCCGGGGGTGTCGGCCTCATCTGGATGGGTATTGGCGTTGCGATCATGGCCAAGATGGTCAGCTTCGAAATCTAGGGGGCAGTTATGGGAATCATCAACAATTCTGCTCCACCAAGCGCCAACATGCTGGGAGTCGACATCTATTGGGCCGCAACGATGTTGACGGTAGTCGCCAGCTTCGCGGTGCTGCTCGCCATCTATGCTGCCGTTACCGTTCGCGATCCCATGGCCAAGCGGGTGAAGGCCCTCAACGAACGACGCGAACAGCTCAAGGCAGGCATCACGGCGTCTACGGCCAAAAAACGCGCAAAGCTGGTGCGGAACACCGAAACGACTGACCGCATGCGGCAGTTTCTTTCGTCGCTGAAAGTCTTGCAGGACGATCAGATCAAGGTTGCGCAGCAGAAACTCGCCCAGGCAGGCATTCGCCGCAAGGAACTGGCCGTAGCCATAATTTTCAGCCGACTGGTTGGCCCGATTGTTCTGGGCGGCGGTGCGGCGCTGTGGATCTACGGTATGGGCGGCCTTGCCGACTGGACCGATTTCAAACGCTTCGCGGTTTTCGCTGGCTTGACAATTCTTGGCTACAAAGCCGCTGACCTTTATCTCGATAACCTGATTGCAAAGCGCACCGACGCAATCCGCAAGGGCCTTCCCGACGCGCTCGACCTCCTGGTCATTTGCGCCGAAGCAGGCCTGACAGTTGACTCGGCCTTTAACCGGGTGGCGAAGGAACTGGGGCGCGGTTTCCCCGAACTGGGCGATGAATTCGCGCTGACAGCCATTGAACTCGGCTTTCTTACCGAGCGCCGCATGGCGTTCGAAAATCTGGCCTATCGCGTCAACCTCGACTCTGTGAAGGGCGTGGTCACGACCATGATCCAGACCGAGAAATATGGTACCCCGCTTGCATCGGCGCTGCGCGTACTCTCGGCCGAATTCCGCAATGAGCGCATGATGCGCGCCGAGGAAAAGGCAGCCCGTCTGCCCGCGATCATGACGGTGCCGCTGATTCTTTTCATCCTGCCGACGCTGTTCGTCGTGATCCTTGGTCCGGCAGCCTGCTCGATCGGCGATGCCTTCTCGAAGCGCTGATCGGCATAAACAGACTAAGAAAAAGGCGGGAGCTTCTTCCCGCCTTTTTTGTTTCAGGCCGCGACGACCGTTTGTTCGATAACCCCGAAGATGGGATGATGCTTCTCATCCTCCATCCAGATACGGACCGTATCGCCTGCTTTCATGAAGGGCGTTACGGGCTTTCCGCTCTGGATGGTTTCAATCGTGCGCACTTCGGCCAGGCAGCTATACCCAAGCCCGCCTTCCCCTATCGGCTTTCCGGGGCCGCCATCGGCATCGCGATTGGAAACCGTACCGGAGCCGACAATCGTTCCCGCAGACAGGTTCCGCGTCTTTGCAGCATGGGCAACAAGCTGGCCAAAATCGAATGTCATGTCGACACCCGCATCGGCGCGCCCCAAAGGCTGACCGTTGAGATCGACGCACAGCGCCCCGTGGAGCTTGCCGCCGTCCCAGCGACTACCCAGCGTTTGCGGGGTGACGAACACCGGTGAAAAGGCGCTGGCGGGCTTGGACTGGAAAAAGCCGAACCCCTTGGCAAGCTCATCGGGTATCAGGCCGCGCAGCGACACATCGTTGGTCAGGCCGACGAGGCGGATATGCTCCCGCGCTTCATGGGTGCTGACACCCATGGGAACGTCGCCCGTGACCACCACGACTTCGGCCTCCATGTCGCAGCCCCAGGCAACATCGCCTAGCGGTATATCGTCGCGCGGTCCAAGAAATCCGTCCGACCCGCCCTGATACATCAGCGGGTCATGCCAGAAACTTTCGGGCATTTCCGCCCCGCGCGCCTGCCGCACCAGGGCAACATGGTTCACATAGGCGGAACCATCGGCCCATTGATAGGCACGCGGCAAGGGCGATGCCGCATCATGTTCGTGAAAGCGTTCCTTGGGGATTACGTCATGTTCAAGGTCGGTTGCCAGCGCCTCCAGCTTGGGCGCGATGCGTTCCCAATTATCGAGTGCGGCCTGCATCGTCGGGCAGATATGGCTGGCATCGGCATACCAGGCGAGGTCGTTTGACACGACCACGAGTTTCCCGTCGCGACCGGATTTCAGTGAGGCTAATTTCATAAAGGCATCCTGTTTTGGTGTCTCATCATGGCTGGATTACGGGCTTGCGGCAATCGCAATATCCTGCCTAGATTAGGGAAGTTGGGGAGATAGAGGCTATGCGATGGAAGACGCTGGCCGCCACGCTTCTCGTTGCAACCGCAATGGCCGGTCCATCGACCAGCCAGATCGGCTTCAACAATCGCGAGGCGGCGGAAAATGGCTGGTCTATGGAGCAGAACCGTAGTGCGGCGTGGCACTATGCACAGCACCGGCGCCTGTCTTCCGCGCTTGCTACATTGCAGCCCCAGCGACAGGGTATCATCGATGCCTATGTGGTCTCGATTGGCCTGGATTCCGATCCGGTTTTCGGCCGCGAAGCTGGTGAAGCGCAGAAGGTGCTGACGCGCCGTTACGGCGCAACCGGGCGATCGATCTTCCTTGCCGCCGGCGCAGGGAAAGAAACTGTCGGCACCCCGCAAGGCTCGCCACCCAATCTCGCCACCGCGCTGGCGGCGGTCGCCGCGAAGATGAATGTGAAGGAAGACGTTCTTGTCCTCTTTGCGACGACACATGGTGATCCGAAGCTGGGGCTTGTCTATCGCGACGGAGAGAGTGCCGTAGGCATGATTGCACCGAAGCGGCTGGCCAAACTGCTCGACGATTTGGGTGTCCAGCGCCGCCTGATAATCCTGTCCGCTTGCTTTTCCGGGGTTTTCGTGCCCGCGCTCAACAGCGACCAGTCCGTGATTGTCACTGCGGCATCGTCGCAGCGCACCTCCTTTGGTTGCAATCCGGGTAATGACTGGACCTTTTTTGGCGATGCCTTCATCAACACGGCATTGCGCAAACCGCAAAGCCTTGAAAAGGCCAATGACGAGGCCCGCTCGCTGATTGCCCTTTGGGAGGCTGGGCGCGGGCTTGTTTCGTCGGACCCACAGCTTTTCATCGGCGACAAGGCGCGTGTCTGGCTGGATGCGCTTGAGGGACGCATGCCCAAGACCGAAACACCCAAGGTCGGGCGCGCGGCCAACATTACCACCTGACCGCACAGCTATTCGGACGCTTCGATCGGTTCCTTGTGCAGCCATTCGGCGTGGCGGGGTGCGGTCTTTGTTTTGCTCCAGTCATCGAGCATCATCGGAGCAACGCGCCTCAGTTCGGCATATTGTTCCTGAGTGCCGATATCGCAGGCAAGCTCCAGCCGGTGTCCGTTGGGATCGAAGAAATAGATCGAGCGGAAAATCCCGTGCCAGGTCGGGCCGATCACGTCGATCCCCAGCGCCTCGATATGCGCCTTGGCCGCTTTCAGCGTCTCGAAGTCGGAAACCTTGAACGCCAGATGCTGCACCCAGGCCGGGGTTTTCTCGTCACGCCCCATGTCAGGCTGATTGGGCAGTTCGAAAAAGGCCAGCACATTGCCCCCGCCGCAATCGAGGAAGATGTGCATATAGGGATCATATTCCCCGGTCGAGGGCACATGATCTTCGGCAAAGGCCGTGGTGTAGGTGAAACCCAGCACACGGGCATACCATTCGACCGTCTCCTTCGCATCCTTGCAGCGATAGGCGACGTGGTGGATGCGGTCGGTCTTGAAGGGAACGGTCATTCTGCCACCTCCAGCACACCGCGTTCGATCTGGTCGCGCTCGATGCTTTCGAACAGCGCCTTGAAATTGCCCTCGCCAAAGCCTTCGTCGCCGCGGCGCTGGATGAATTCAAAGAAGACCGGACCGATTTCGGGCTGTGCGAAGATTTGCAGCAACAGGCGCGGCGTGCCGCCTTCGGTCGTGCCATCGAGAAGGATGCCGCGCGATTTCAGCGCGTCGACAGGCTCGCCATGGCCGGGAAGCCGGTCACCCAGCATCGCATAATAGGTATCGGGCGGCGGGGTCATGAAGGTGACGCCGAGTTTCTGGAGATTATCCCAGCAGGCAACCAGATCGTCGCAGATCAGCGCGATATGCTGGATACCCTCGCCATTATAGGCGCGCAGATATTCCTCGATCTGCCCGCCCCCGGCCTTGCCTTCCTCGTTCAGCGGAATGCGGATCTTGCCATCGGGCGCGGTCATCGCTTTCGAGGTGAGTCCGGTATATTCGCCCTTGATGTCGAAATAGCGGATTTCGCGGAAGTTGAAGATCCGCTCATACCAGGCAGCCCAGTGCGCCATGCGCCCGCCATAGACATTGTGCGTCAGGTGATCGATCGACTTGAAGCCTGCGCCAACGGGGAAATGTTCGACGCCGGGGAGATAGACGAAATCGATGTCGTAGATCGACAAGGCGTCGGGATGGTCGAGCGTCGCATAGCGATCGACCAGATAAATGAAGGCGCCGCCAATCCCCTTGATCGCGGGGATGCGCAGTTCCATCACCCCGGTCTTGCTCTCGACCGGCTCGGCACCGCGCTCGAGCGCTTCGCGGTAAGCCTTGGCCGCATCCCTGACGCGGAAGGCCATGCCGCAGGCGGAAGGGCCATGTTCGGCGGCGAAATAGGCGGCGGGGCCGCGCGGTTCGTAATTGGCAATCAGGTTGATCTCACCCTGCCGCCAGAGGTGCACATCCTTCGAGCGGTGCTGCGCGACGCGGGTGAAGCCCATGCTTTCGAAAACCGGTTCGAGCAGGCCCTTTTCAGGCGCGCAGAATTCGACAAATTCGAAGCCGTCGAGGCCGAGGGGGTTTTCAAAAAGGTCGGGCATATAAGGAGGAACCTCGCGCAAAATATACAAAGTCGACACCTGGAAAGGGTGCGAATCCGTCTATATAGTAACAATTGAAACTATATTGCGCAAGCCATGTTCATTCGGCCTTGCGTTCCATTTCGTTTACCCGCGCCCGCAATTTGGCAAGCAGCGTGGCAAGCTGAGCGGCCTCTTCATTGCCCAATATGCCCTCAATCTCGGATTCGACCGAAAGCGCAAGCGGCACGATCTGGTCGTAAAGCTCCCGCCCCACCGCTGTCAGCGCCAGATGGTGCGAGCGGCCATCGGTTTCGTTGGGCGCCCGCCCGATCAGCCCGCGCTCGTCGAGCGCCTTCGACGCGCGGTTGACGGTCACCTTGTCCATTTGCGTTGCGGCGACCAGCTCGCGCTGTGTCGCGCTGCCACGTTCGCCCAGCACCGCCATCACCCGCCATTCGGGAATTTTGAGGCCGAAGCGCCCGCGATAGCTGCGCGCGATAAACTCGCTCATCGCGTTCGAGGTGATCGAAAGCTGATAAGGCAGAAATTCGCCCAGAGTGAGTTTGCGTTGGGACATCTGTTGCGTCTCAAAATCCGTTGGTGCTGTCACACCGTAGTGCTGAGCTTGTCGAAGCGCGCCTCAAGCTTTGCGCTGTACTGTAAAACGCCCTTTTCGCCCTTCAACAAGCTCAGGGGCTCAGGGCTACGGTTTTTTTGCGGCGGAGGCAAATTCAATCCAGTTTCCAGCTTGCGCCAAGCCAAAGGGTGCGAGGGCTCGCGCGTTCGATGATGCCGCTGCCCGAAATCGCCGCCTCGACGCGGGCATCGAACAGGTTTTCGCCGCGCAGTTGCAGGCGCAGCCCCCCGCCAACCTCAAATCCCAGATCGAAATCGAGCGTCACCGCCTCGTCAAGCGCGCGCGCATTGGCATCGTCCTCGAACTGGCGGCCGATATAGCGCAAAGTCGTCGATGCCGAGAATTTCGCTCCGTCATAGGCCAGCGTCGCATTGCCGAAATGGCGCGGCACCTGTGCGGGGCGCAGGCCATCGAGCGGCGCGGAAACGCCCGAACCGCGCACTTCCGCATCGACAAAGGCATAGCCCAGCCTGACGATGAAGCGGTCGCTCAGATCAAACCGCGCGTCCGCCTCGATGCCTTTGGAAACAATCGCATCCAGATTTTGCCGCTGCCGGTAGGTGCCGCCCGCCGCGACAAAGCCGACGCCGGGGAAAGTGCCCGGCCCCTGCCCCAGCGTGACATTGGCGATGGCATCGTTCAGCCGGTTACGAAACAGGGTGACACCCAGATCGACGCCATTGCTGCTATAGGCCAGCCCTGCATCGAACCCCTCAACCGTTTCGGGGCGCAGATTTTCATTGGCGGCGGTGGCATCGGCGCCGACGCGGAAAGGCCGGTAAAGCTCGTTAAGAGTCGGCAGGCGCCATGCGCGATAGGCCGCACCGCGCAGCGTCCAGCCCCCGGCAAAGTCCCAGCCAAAGCCGGTGCGCCCGGTCCATTCGGTGCCGCTCCTGTCGGCGAAGCGATCGTCGGAACGCACGTCCCCGCCGATATTGACCTCTCGCCGGAAACCGTCGGTTATCGTCCAGCGATCGAGCCGCCCGCCTGCCGATAGCGTAAGCTCGTCCGAAGGCTGGTAGCTCAATTCGGCAAAGCCGCCATAGCTGTCGGTTTGCCCGCCCGCTGTCCGAAAACGCGTCGGTGCACCTGCAACATAGGTGAAAAACTCGCGCGTCTCACCGATCGTCCGCCGCCATTCGCCGCCGAGGCGCAGCTCGGCCCTGTCGCCAACAGCCGGGCGCAATTCGAAGCGCGCACCCAGCCCGGTCGAGGGTGTGGCGAACTGGTCGAGCGTCTGTGTCACGCTGTTGCGGTCCGCCGCCACCGCGCCAAATTCAGAGGAAAATTCGCGCAACTGGACATAGCCCGTGGCAGACCATTGCCAGTCGCCGCTGCGGTCAACCAGCCGCAGACTGGCATCGACGCCGCTGTTGCTGTTGTCGCTGAAATCGACCCCGCGATCGCGCGTGTCGGTAAAGGCGCGCAGATTGGCCTGCAATTCGGTCGAGGCGTTGAGCGGCGCCACCCCGCGCAGCGAAACGCCTGCCTGTTCATAAGGCGCCTTGCGGTCAGCAGCACCGCGCTGACTGGCGATGATCGGGACGAAGCCATCACCACGCGCATAGCTGGCGGAAATGCCTATCGTCCCTGCGCCCAGCTTCTGGCGCGTGGCGATATTGCCGGCAAGGTCGGCGCGATTGCTGGCTGCCAGAGCCGCATCGAAATAATCGCTATCCGCAAAGTCTGCCCCGCGAACTTCGACCAGCCCGACATCGCTCAAAAGCTCGATTGTGCCCGCAATCGCCCCCGGCCCTTCGGCCACCGAAGCGCCGCGACGCACACGAATGTTGGCGAGGCGAACCGCGTCATATCCGGGCCAGCTCACCCAGCCGCCAAAAGGGTCGGCCTGCGGCACACCGTCGAGGATCAGCAACGAGCGTGAGGAGGCATTGCCGCCAAGCCCGCGCAGGGTAATCCCCTGACTCGTCGGGTTGGCGGTGCGCGCGTCTGAACGACGAAATTGCTGCAAGGATGGAATCCGGGACAAGACCGTTTCGAGCCTTTGGCCGGGCAACTGGTCGGGCTTCAGCGTGATGATGCCATCGACCGGATCGCTTGCCGGATCGGCGAGATCGCCGGTGACCAGAATTTCGCAATCGGTGCCGGAGGCCTCATCAATGACGAAAGTCGCACAATCGCGGACCGTCGCCGACTGCGCATGAAGGGTGCCGGATGCGGCAACCAATGGTAAAGCCAAGATACAACGGAGAATGCGTGGCGCCAGCCTCAGATGACACTCTTCGTCATTCCCGCGAAAGCGGGAATGACGACAAATGGGGTTTAGCACTTCTCTTTTCCTCATCCCGGCTTCACCGCCTCAGGCGCCGCATTGGCAAAGGCCTCCATCCCGCGCAGCGCCTCGTCTATCCGCACCAGTTTCGGAAACGCCTCCAGCGGCGTTTCAAACCGCTTGGCATTGGCCATTTGCGGGACGAGGCAGACATCGGCAAGATTGGGCTGCGCACCGCCGAACAGGCCGCTTTCGGGCGCCATCGCCTCCAGTGCGGTGAAGCCCTCGACGATCCAGTGGCGATACCATTCCGCGGTGGCCGCTTCGTCGGCACCAAATTGCGATTTCAACCGCCCCAGCACGCGCAGATTGTTGAGTGGGTGGATATCGGCAGCGATCACCAGCGCCTGTGCCAGCGTCTTTGCCCGCTCCGCCGGATCGGACGACACCATCGGCGGTTCGGGATAATTGGCGTCGAGATAGTCGATGATGGCTAGGCTCTGCGTCAGATCATGCCCGTCGATCGACAGCATCGGCACGAACCCCTGCGGGTTGCGCGCGACATATTCGGGTTTCTTGTGCGCGGCATCGAGCAGATTGGTGGGAACCGCCCGATAGACGACGCCTTTCAGATTGAGTGCGATGCGGACGCGGTAACTGGCGGAGGAACGCCAATAATCGAACAACAGGACTTCAGGCATAATCTAGCTCCGCAGCTTCCAGCCGGACCGCAGCAGCGCATAGGCGATGATGCCGAGCACGATATTGATCGCGAGCAACAGCAGGCCGCCGAACAATACGGGGCTGTCCGCGGTGCCGATAAAGCCATAGCGGAAACCCGAAATCGCGTAGAAAAACGGGTTGGCGTGGCTGACCGCCTGGAAGGTGGGAGACAGCTTGTCGACTGAATAGAAGGTGCCCGAAAGCAGCGCAGCAGGCGCGACCACGAAATTGGTGATTGCCGCGGCATGATCGAATTTCTCTGCCCAGATCGACGTTATCACGCCAATCAGCGCGAGCAGCACCGAGCCCATCAGGCCGAACCAGATGATCGCGCCGGAATGTGCAGGCGTCACGCCTACGCCGGGCCAGAGCGCCATCGCCAGCCAGACCGCGAGGCCGACCATGATCGCGCGGGTGACCGCCGCCCCCACCATCGCAACCAGCAGTTCGAGATTGGACAAGGGCGGCATCAGATAATCGACAATCGTTCCCTGGATCTTGCCGACCAGCAAAGAGAAGCTGCTATTGGCAAAGCTGTTTTGCATCATCCCCATGATGATCAGGCCCGGCGCGATGAAATCGGCAAAGGGCACGCCCAGCACCGAAGGCTTCACCCCGCCCAGCGCGACGGTGAAGATGATGAGATAGAGCAGCGTGGTGATCGCGGGTGCCCAGACGGTCTGCAACTGCACCTTCATGAAGCGGCGCACTTCCTTCAGGTAAAGCGTTTTGAGGCCGATCCAGTTGACGGTCCGGATCTGGCGTTCTGCAGGCTCGGCTTGAACCTCGGCCCCGGCGACATTAGATTTGTTGCTAGTCATTGCACAATCGACTATCGGCTTGCCCCTTGCGCGGCAAGGCGCTTTTATATGTTGCTGCCCATAGCGCCGCTTTTAATATTTTGGAGTTTTCGATGTCCTGGACCGACGAACGGATCGACCGCCTGAAATCCATGTGGGAAAAAGGCCTGACTGCCAGCCAGATTGCCGACGAGCTTGGCGGGGTCAGCCGTAATGCGGTCATCGGCAAGGCGCACCGTCTTGGCCTCAAATCGCGTCCGTCGCCGGTGAAAGCGCCCGATGGCGATGCCAAGCCCGCACCAAAGCCCAAGGCGAAACCGATTGAAAAGTCGGCACCTCGCGCTCCCGCACCGACACCCGAACGCAGCATTCCGACTGCGCCCGCCGCAGCACCGGTCACGCCCCGTCCGCAATCGGACATGCCCAAGATCGTCTCGATCGGCCCCGGCGGCTTCATGCGGCAAGGCCCGGGCGACCAGCAGGCACCGATACCCCCTGCCCCGCCGCGCCGTCTGGTTCCGGCCAAGCCGAGCCCCGAGATCGCCGACAAGACCAGCCTGCTCGATCTGAGCGACCGCGTCTGCCGCTGGCCGATGGGGCATCCGGGCGAACCCGATTTCCATTTCTGTGGCGAAGCGGTGAACCCCGGCTTTCCTTATTGCGTCGAACATTGCGGCCGCGCCTATCAGGCACAGTTGCCGCGCGGTGTGCGCCGCCCGCCGCCGCCGATGCCGTTCGGTGGGCCGCGAGTCCGCTAACCGGTCGCCTCTGCATGGCCAGCCGCCCGCACCCGTTCGCTGACCTAATTGGTCTGGCGGTTGCGCCCGATGGCAAGGGCGGCAGCACGGCGACCCTCACCGCCGAACACGGGCATATGAACCCGCATGGCGTGGTGCACGGCGCGGTAATCTATGCACTGGCCGACACCGGCATGGGCGCCGCGCTCTATCCGTCGCTCGACGCCGGGCAGGCCTGCGCGACGATCGAAATCAAGATCAGCTATTTCCGGCCCGTAGCAGGCGGCGAAATCCGCTGCACGACGCAGGTCGACAATAAGGGCCGCAGCATCGCGCACCTGACCTCACGGATCGAACAGGGCGAAAAACTGGTCGCGCTGGCAACCGGCAGCTTCGCCATATTGGCCGCGCCGCCGGGAAAAGCCTGAGCGCACAGATTTCCACAACAGACGCACGTTCGGCAGTTGCGCCGTCGACTCCCCCGCGCCTATAGCATCGGCCATGAGTGAAGACCTGTTCGGCGGCGCGATGCCCGCCGGTTCTGAATCTGGCGGTTACGATGCTTCGGCGATCGAGGTGCTCGAAGGGCTCGAGCCTGTCCGTCGCAGGCCGGGCATGTATATCGGCGGCACCGACGAACGGGCGCTGCACCATCTGGCCGCCGAAGTGCTCGACAACAGCATGGACGAGGCGGTCGCGGGCCATGCGACGCGGATAGAAATCAGCCTCGGCACCGGCAACCGGCTGACCATCAGCGACAATGGTCGCGGCATCCCTGTCGATCAGCATCCCAAATTCCCCGGCAAGTCAGCGCTCGAAGTTATCATGACCACGCTGCATTCGGGCGGCAAGTTCGAGGGCAAGGCCTATGCCACCTCGGGCGGCCTGCACGGCGTCGGCGTATCGGTGGTCAACGCCTTATCGACCGATACCGTGGTCGAGGTGGCGCGCAACAGGCAGCTTTACCGCCAGCGTTTTGCCAAGGGCCATGCGCAGGGCGGACTTGAGGAGCTGGGCCCCACCCCCAACCGGCGCGGGACCACCATTGCGTTCACTCCAGATCCCGAAATTTTCGGCGCCGATGCGAAGTTCAAGCCCGCACGGCTGTTCCGTCTTGCTCGGTCCAAAGCCTATCTGTTCGCGGGCGTCGAAATCCGCTGGAAATGCGATCCGGAACTGGCGAGCGAGGATGCGCCGCAGGAAGCGGTGTTCCAGTTCCCTGGCGGGCTGGCCGACCATCTGAAGGAGCAACTGGGCAGCCGCAACTGCGTCACCAGCGACTTCTTCCACGGCAACCAGAGCTTCCCTGACGATCAGGGCCGCGTCGAATGGGCGGTCGCCTGGCCGCTTTATTCGGATGGCAGCTATAGCTGGTATTGCAACACCATCCCGACCCCCGATGGCGGCACCCACGAAGCGGGCGTGCGCGGAGCGCTGACCAAGGGACTGCGCGCCTTTGGCGAGCTTGTCGGCAACAAGAAGGCGGCGCAGATCACCGCCGACGACATTTTCAACGAGGCCGAGCTGATGCTCTCGGTCTTCATCCGCAACCCGCAATTCCAGAGCCAGACCAAGGACCGGCTGACCTCGCCCGAGGCGGCACGGCTGGTCGAAAACGCCGTGCGCGACCATTTCGACCATTTCCTTGCGGATAATATGGAACGCGGCAAGGCGATGCTCGGCTTCATCCTCGAAAAAGTAGAGGACCGGCTGAAACGCAAGGCCGAGCGCGAGGTGAAGCGCAAGACCGCGACCAGCGGCAAGAAGGTGCGCTTGCCCGGCAAGCTCACCGACTGCGCATCGGACGACCCCAATGGCACCGAATTGTTCATCGTCGAGGGCGACAGCGCGGGCGGCAGCGCGAAGCAGGCGCGTGATCGCAAGACGCAGGCGATCCTGCCCATCCGCGGCAAGATCCTGAACGTCGCATCCGCCACCGCCGACAAGATCCGCGCCAATCAGGAAATCGCCGACCTCGGCCTCGCGCTTGGCTGCGGCACACGCAAGGATTGCGATCCGGACAATCTGCGTTACGACCGGATCATCATCATGACCGACGCCGATGTCGACGGCGCGCATATCGCGACGCTGCTGATGACCTTTTTCTTCCAGGAAATGCCCGCCATCGTCGAGCGCGGACACCTCTACCTCGCCCGCCCGCCGCTCTACCGCCTCACCGCAGGCAGCCAGAGCGCCTATGCGCAGGACGATGCACACCGCGCCGAACTGGAAGCTACCCAGTTCAAGGGAAAGAAGGTCGACGTCGGCCGGTTCAAGGGGCTGGGCGAGATGAACCCCGGACAGCTTCGCGAAACCACGATGGACCCCGCCACCCGTTCGCTGATCCGCATCACTTTGCCGCACGAATATCAGAAACAGGTGGCGGTGAAGGAACGGGTCGACCAGCTGATGGGCAAAAGCCCCGAAGCCCGCTTCCGCTTCATTCAGGAACATGCGACAACGCTCGACGAGGAAGCCATCGACGCCTGAGGAGGACTATATGCGCAGGTTCCGGTCTATCGCCCTTTTGCTTACCCTTCCGCTTTCGGTTTTGCCGATCCCGGCAATGGGCGCGGAACCGGCCCCCGCTGCGCAGAAAACCGCCGCCACCCCGCTCGATATGCGAGCCGGGCAACTGGTCGCCATTCTCAACAACGGAATGGCGGTGGAGGATTATTTCACGCCAAGTTTTCTGACCGCAGTGCCGCCTGCACAGATCAAGGCGATTTCGGACAGTTTTGCCGCGCAATATGGCAAGGCGCTCGCCATAGCCGCCATCCAGCGCAACGGGCCGAACAGCGCGACGCTTCAGGTGGAATATGAAAAAGCGATTGCAACCATAGATATAACGGTCGAACCGTCGACCCCGAATAAGGTAGCTGGCCTGCTCGCCAAGGGCTTTTCGCTGAAGGGCGACACTATCGGGAAGATACAGGCGGATTTCGGCGCGCTGCCCGGATCGAGCGGGTTCATCGTCAAGAAGCTGACCAACGAAGGCGCGGTGACGGTGCACGCAATGAATGCCGAAAGGCAGTTTGCCACCGGATCGACCTTCAAGCTTTATGTGCTTGCCGAACTGGCAAGCCAAGTTGCTGCCGGGCAGCGCCGCTGGTCTGACGTGGTGCCTTTGGGCGTGCGCAACCACAGCTCCGCAGGCACGCAAAACTGGCCGCTCGACACACCGGTGACGTTGCAGGCGCTGGCGACATGGATGATTTCGGTGAGCGACAATGCCGCAACCGATGCACTGATGCGCGAACTGGGTCGCGATGCCGTCGAAAGCAAGCTGGCGAGTATCGGCCACAGCGCGCCAGACAGGGCGCTGCCGATGCTGACCACAGTCGAGGCCTTTGCCCTGAAGAGCAATCCGAAACTGCGCGAGCGGTTCGAAAAAGCCAATGAAGCCGGGCAGCGCGAATTGCTGATCGGCGAACGCACTGCGCTCTCTTATGGTGCCATCGACATGTCGCAACTCGGCTCAGGCCCAGTCGCCATCGAAAGCATCGAATGGTTCGCCTCCCCCGAAGACACCGCCCTGTTGCTCAACAATTTGCGCCGGATCAACAGCCAGACGGCGCGCGACGTGATGGCAGTCAACAGCGGCATCGGTGCGGCTGCGGCGGGCAAGTGGCGCTATCTGGGTTACAAGGGCGGATCGGAACCCGGCGTAATCTCGATGAGCTTCCTTGCCCAATCCAAGGCAAGCGAATGGTATGCGATTTCAGGAAGCTGGAACAATCCGGCCAAGGAAGTCGACAATGCGGCCTTCGTAGCGCTGATGACGCGGCTGATCGATACTGTTGCTGCGAGTTAGAATTTTCCGACTTGGAATCGTGCTGACGAAACACCTCCCCGGAACTGGGAGGCGGTTCGCCGTAGGCGAGCCGGAGGGGCCTGTGTGGAGCCAAAGCGGAACGGCGGACAAGAGTTTCTCGCCCAACCCGGCCCCACCGGCGCTTCGCGCCCCCTCCCCGTGCCGGGGAGGTGTTTAGGTAAGCAGGCAGCTGGCCATCACGCCCTAACCCGTCAGCGCCTCGACCAGCGCCTTGACCTTTTTCTGCCGCCACTGCGGCAAAGGTGCCACCAGCCAGTAAGCCAGCCTGTATTCCTGCGCATTATCAAGCGCGCGGACCCTGCCTGCCGCCAGATCCGCTTCGGCCAGCAAATGCGGGACACATGCCTTGCCCAGCCCGATCGCTGCGGCATCGATGGCCAATCCCGCATCGCCCAGGCGCAGTGCGGCGGCGCCATCCTCAATCGGGCAGCCGGGCCAGCCGATGGGCGTTTCGGCACCGCCATCCGGGGCGGCAACAGTCACGAAGGCCCCTGCCGCCAATTGCACGCCTTCATGTTCGCCCGGCCCGTCGGTCAGGCGGATGGCGAGATCGAGATTGGCTTCGGTGAAATCGATTTCGTTGTCGGCAGCAATCAGCGTGAACTGCAGGTCGGTATTGGAAGTGCCATATCTGGCGAGCCTTGCCGTCAACCATTTGGCGGTGAAGTCGCGCGGTGCGGCAATGGTGAGCGAATTTGAGGTCTGCCCCGATTGCATTGCGCGCACCGATTCCTCGAACTGCAGGAAGCCCGCGCGCAGGGCATCAAGGCCTTTTTCCGCTTCAGGCGTCAGCTCCAGCCCCTTGGGTGTGCGGCGGAAGAGGACGACGCCGAGCATATCCTCAAGCGCGCGAATCTGCTGGCCGACAGCGGCGGGCGTAACGGCAAGCTCATCGGCAGCCTTGGTGAAGCTCAAATGACGCGCAGCTGCGTCAAATACGCGCAGGCCGTTCAGGGGAAGGTGCGTGCGCTTCATCGGGCGGTAGCAGGCGCGACCAGTTTGAAGCGCGGGATTTCGACCAGGAAGGTCGTTCCATCGGCGCGGATGAAGCGGTAATGCCCCTCCATGATGCCCGATGGCGTCGTCAGCGGGCAGCCCGATACATAGTCATGGCTGGCATCCGGTTTGAGCAGCGGCTGCTCCCCCACCACGCCGTCACCATCGACATGGTTTACCCCGCCATGGCCATCGGTAATCTTCCAGTGACGCGACAGCAATTGCACCGGATCGTCGCGATGGTTTTCGATGCGGATATGATAAGACCAGAACCAGCGGCTCTGCGAAGGCGCCGACTGATCCTCAAGGAAGTTGGTTACCACGCGCACGGTAACGCCCTCGGTCGTTGCATGTTCGTCAAAGAGCGCGTCGAGTATCACCGAATATCCCCGTCAGAGGCCTGCCTTTAGCAGGGCTTGATCCAGATCGTCGATCAAATCCTGCGGATCTTCCAACCCGATATTGATGCGCAGCATACCTTCTTCAACCCCCATCAGCAGCCGCTGTTCTTCCGAAACGCTGTAGTGGGTGGTCGATGACGGATGGCACATCAGGCTGCGGCTATCCCCGATATTGTTGGAAATGTCGATCAGTTCGAGCGCGTTGAGCAGCGCCATCGCCTGTTTGCGGCCGCCATCGAGAATGAAACTGAAAATCGGCCCGCACGCCTTCATCTGGCTCATCGCCAGATTGTGCTGCGGGTGGCTGGCGAGGCCCGGATGAAGCATTTTCTGCACCCGGCCTTCGAGGAAGCTGCCCACCGCCATCGCATTTTCCGACTGGCGCATCGCGCGCAGTTCGAGCGTTTCGAGCCCCTTGTGCACCACCCAGGCATTGAAGGGCGAGCAATTGGGGCCAGTGTTGCGCTGGAAGGGCAGCAGCACATCGTTGATCCATTGCGCCGAGCCGCAAACCGCGCCCGCCAGCACCCTGCCCTGCCCGTCCATCAGCTTGGTCGCGCTATAGGCAACGACATCGGCCCCGAAATCCATCGGACGCTGCAGCACGCTGGTGGCAAAGGCATTGTCGACCACGCTCGTGATGCCATGCTCCTTCGCCAGCCCGCAGACATAGGCCATGTCGACAATATCCATCGTCGGGTTGGCCGGGGTTTCAAAGAAAAACACCTTGGTATTGGGCTGGATCGCCGCCTTCCATGCGTCATTGTCGCGCGCGTCGATTGTGGTGCTGGTGATGCCCCAGCGCGGCAGCAGGCTGTCGGTCAGCCAGCGGCACGACCCAAAGGCTGCGCGCGCCGCGACCACATGATCGCCCTGGCTCAACTGGCAGAGCAAGGCGGTGGTCATCGCCGCCATGCCGGTTGCCTGCATCCGGCACGCCTCCGCGCCTTCCATCAGCGCGATGCGCTCCTCGACCATCGCAACGCTTGGGTTTTGCAGCCGACTGTAGGTCATGCCCTGCTGCTCGCCTGCAAAGCGCGCGGCAACCGATTCGGCATCGTCATAGCAATAGCCAGAGGTCAGAAAGATCGCCTCGGACGTTTCGCCATGCTCGCTGCGCCAGGTGCCGCCGCGCACCGCCTGCGTGGCAGGCCGCCATTTGGAGGTAATTTCGCGATTGAGGCCGGTAGTTTTCTTCATGGGATCGCTTTTCGGTTTGTATTCGGATTCGGTCAAATCAAAAACCGCAGTGCTGAGCCTGTCGAAGCACGCCCAGCAGTAAAGCGCCGTTGGGCTTCGCCCGCCTGCGGCACCGACAGGCTCAGGGCTACGGTTCCTTTTACAAGGCCGCCAAAACGGCATCGCCCATTTCGCGCGTGTTCATGGTGCCGCCCAGATCGGGCGAACGCGCACCACCTGCCAGAGCCCTGGCAACCGCCGTCTCGATCCGGTCGGCAGCTTCGGACTGGCCCAGCGAATAGCGCAGCATCATCGCCGCCGACAGGATCGTCGCCAGCGGGTTGGCCTTGCCCTGCCCGGCAATGTCGGGCGCGCTGCCGTGGATTGGTTCGTACAGCCCCTTCTGGTTGGAATCGAGCGATGCGCTGGGCAGCATCCCGATGGAGCCTGCACACATTGACGCCTGATCCGAGAGGATATCGCCGAACAGATTGCCGGTGACGATGACGTCGAACTGGCCGGGATTGCGCACCAACTGCATCGCAGCATTGTCGACATACATGTGGCTCAATTCGACTTCCGGAAATTCTTTCGCGGTTTCGATCACCACATCGCGCCAGAGCTGGCTGGTTTCGAGGACATTCGCCTTGTCGACCGAACAGAGTTTGCGACCGCGCGCCATCGCGGTTTCAAAACCGACGCGCGCGATGCGGCACACTTCGTCTTCGTTGTACGACATGATGTCATAGCCTTCGCGCTTGCCTTCAGCCGTTGTGCGCATGCCCTTTTCGCCGAAATACACGTCGCCGTTGAGTTCGCGCACGATCACCATGTCGATCTGGCTGGCAACTTCCGGACGCAGTGCCGAAGCATCGGCCAGTTCGGGAAACAGTTTGGCCGGACGCAAATTGGCGAACAGCGCCAGTTCCTTGCGCAGACCCAGGATCGCCTGTTCTGGGCGCAGATGCCGCTCCAGCGCATCGCAATCGGGATCGCCAACGGCACCGAACAGGATAGCGTCGGCGCGCTTGGCCAGATCGAGCGTGGCCTGCGGCAAGGGGTGACCGCTCGCCTTATAGGCTGCCCCGCCCACCGGCGCTTCTTCGAAAACCATGCCGGGCAGCGCAAGTGCCTCCAGCACGCGGCGCGCTTCGGCAATGACTTCGGGACCAATCCCGTCTCCGGGCAACAGGGCAATGTGCATTATCAAACCTATGGCTTTCGTCATCCCGAACTTGTTTCGGGATAACAGGCTGTGCTTGCTTGTTATGCTGAAACAAGTTCAGCATGGCGACGACTGAACTTGGAGGAGCCTTTGCCGCCTCACAGCCCCTTATGCAACCGCCCTTTTCAGCCGATCGACCAGCCTTTCGCGCGCGGCCATGACATCGGCACGCTTTTCGCCGAGGACATGAAGCAGAAGCGCCTCGCGCTGCGCAGCCATCGCCTTGAGCGCAGCCGCTGTTCCCTCGCCCGCAACAAGGTCTTCGCCGCCATAACCGAGTTCGGACAGCAGCAATGCTTCATAGCGCGCCATTGCGGGCGCCCAACCGCGTGCAGCCGGCGCCAACTCAACCGCCGCAAGCAGGCCATCGAGTGCCGAAAACAGGCGCGGATAGGGGTGAAGCTCGGGAACTGCGCTGGCTGTCAGCGTGCAGGCCCATTCGATGGCTGCCGCCGCCAGCGGTTCGCCGAGCAGGTGTGCGCGGCTGTGCACGGGTTCGACCGAAAGCGACGCCAGTTGCCCGGCAACCCGCGCGCGCCACTCGCCCTTCACCACATTGCCGGGAATCAACACGGGCCGCAAAACCCTGCCACGTGCACCCTGCACATAACCTGCGAGCAGGCCATGTTCCCCGGTCATGCAGCGGACAATGGCCCCGACCTCGCCATGCGGGCGGACGGCACAGATTATGGCCTGATCCGCGCTGTGCTGCATTTCAGCCTTTCAGCCAGCGCGCTTTGGCTGCTGCCAGCGAGGCATATTTGGGGCTGTCATTGGCGAGCTTGGCCAGCATGGTCGCGCGCAGCCGCGGCAACAGGCCGGGGGTTGCCAGCGATGCCCTGCCTGCCATCAAATCCTCCGACAGCCTGGCATCGTGCGGATCGACGGGGTTTTCCGCCTCGCGGATGAGCATGCCGAGCGCGTTCATTGCGACCGCTGCCATGAACTTTTCGCGGCCAGCCGATTTCGCCTTCACACCCGTGTCGACCCATTCGCGGATCGCCTCGAGCAGTTCGACCGTTGAGGGTTCGCCTGCGCGGCGCGGCGGTGCAACAGCGGGCAGATTGATCGGCTGACGCTCTGTTTCGGGGGCATCATCCTCAAGCAGCAGCAAAAGGTCGACCTCATTTTCGCTCGTGCGCCGCCCGATGACCGCGCGTTCGAGGTTGCGGTCGGCCCCCAGACGCCAGATTTCCGCCATCTGCATACAGCCAAGCGCCCACCAGAGCGTGCGATAGACCAGCCAGAAGCGGAAACGGGCGCGGTCGACCGGCCCGCCGCCCGATGCTTCATAAGAGGCGAAGAAGGTGTCGAGATCGCTCGCCCCAAAGGCAGGCTTGTCGAAATGGCCAAAGCGCCACACCGCCATGCAGCCATAAGCCAGATCTTCATGCGCATCGCCCCAATGCGCCAGCTCCCAGTCGAGAACGGCGGCAAGGCCATTGGCGTCGGCCATCACATTGCCCATGCGGAAATCACCATGCACCAGCACCGGATCGGCAGGCGGCGGCAGATTATCCTCGCACCAGCGGATCGCCAGCGCGACCACCGGCCGGTCGCCGCCATAGGTCAGGAATCGCTTCTTAAGTTCGCCCAGTGCAGCCGCAGTATCCATATAGGGAATCGGAATATCCGGGGTCGGCTTGATCGCATGGATGCGCGCCAGTTCGCGGGCGATATCGTGCACCAGAGATGCGGGGGGATCGGCGAGGATCTTCGCCGGGTTCACCTCTGCCTCAATGCGATACATGATATAGCCGGTGCCCATATCGTCTGCAGCGGTCAGTTCGCCCACCACCTCGGGCGCAAGCACGCCGCCGCGATGCGCGGTGCGCACCAGTTCGGCCTCTACGTCATGCGCAAAGGAGCGACCTTCCATGAAAGCGGCAGATGGCGAACGGCGCAACACATAGCCCTTCCCCGCCCGGTCGAACGACCAGCTTTCCATATTGGCTCCGCCCGACAGGCGCCCAAGATTTTCGATTGCAGCGCTGTTGTCAGCGATACGATCCATGACTGCCGCCAGCTTGGCCTGAAATTCATCCATGGGATTTTTGATAGGCACAGTGTCGGTCATGGCAAGCGAAAGCTCATTTGTTGCTCCAATAGTCGAATGCTTTTTGCTGATGCTGCGCGAGATAGGCGCGGGCTTCGCTGCCCTCCCATGCGCCTACATGGTCGTGGCGTGACACCCACCAGCCCTGCCCGGGCAGCCCGTCCCCTTCGCGAACGACAAGGCACGCCAATGGCGGTTCGCCGCGCTGTTCGGCTTCTGTGTCAACCGCATCCAGCGTCTTGCACAAAGCCCGCATCTTGGGCCGGGTGAAGCGATAGCCGAGCGTCATCAGCATTTCCGAATAGCTCATCGCGTGCCTCTCCCGCGCAGCCTGCCGAAGGATCGCGGCGATCCCGTCGACGTCAGACAGGCGCGCTGCATTGTCCGGCCCGTCGTCAAGGAAGGGATTGTCCATGGCAGCCGCTGCACCTGTCAGCCGCCGACCGGCCGGGTTCGGATATCGGGAAATACCGCATTGTCGAATGGCATCGGCGTTCGCTCCCTGCTCTCCCGGAAAACGCTTAATCGCCCGATTAAAAATGGCAAGCAGCGATTTCGGGTGCGTGCTGACCGGCCTAGCTTTATCAGGAAATGCAGGAAATGGTGGGCGATACAAGGTTCGAACTTGTGGCCCCACCCGTGTGAAGGGTGTGCTCTACCGCTGAGCTAATCGCCCACTCTGCCAAATCAGGAGCGCGCCTTTGCCAGAGCTTTTGCCGCCGCGCAAGCGCTTATCCGGTGTCAGGTGACAATCTTGATATGCGGCTTACCCGAGCTTGGCTTCGCGTCAAATTTGCGGCCGAGCCCGATGAAGATCGCATCAATGATCATGCCCAGTTTTTCCTCGGAAAGCTTGTGATCAAGATAGATCAGCGCCTCCGGGTTGCAATAGGTCACCACCATCTGGTTGATCAGCGATACCGCATCGTCGATTGACAGGTCGGGCAGATAGCCTTCGTCCATCGCCTGCACGACGAGTTCCGAAAGATAATGATCGCCAAGGTCAACATAGCCCTTCACCACCTCAAAATGCTCGTTGCCGAGTTCGAGATAGCTCTTGAACATGTCTGGGTCTTCATGGAACTCGTCGCGCATCCTGACAAAGCGGCGCACAAAGAACTGGAACATTTTTTCGCGCGAAGGCAGGTCAGCCGCCACCACTTCTTCCATGATGGCGATTTTTGGGGCGAACCATCGTCCCGCCGCCGCCTCCATCAACGCTTCCTTGTTTTCAAAGAAGCGGTAGAGGTTGGCGGGGGACATGCCCGCCGCTGCTGCAAGCTCTGTCATCGACAGGTCTACGCCGCCGCGCTGGCGCACAAGCTGCTCGCAAATGTCGAGCAATTCCTGCCGGCCGGCTTCGATATCGGTTTGCGGACGAGCCATAACACCCTCCCTGTATTGCCCGGTTATAACGCTTTTGTGATTATGTGAGCGAAAGCTTCAATTTTCAATATCGTCGAATGGCAGGCTGGGCTGCGCGCCGACGAAAGGTTCTGCATCAGCGCCAGTCCGAGAGTCCTGGCCGCTTTGGTCAATTCCGCTGAGGGTCAGGCCCAGCAGGCGGACGCCCATTTCCGCCGGTAATATCTGGTCGAGCAACGCATGTCCGATCGCCGCAAACTCGGCGCGATCCAGAAGGTTGCGGGTCAGGCTCTTGCTGCGCGTAAGAGTCCGGAAGTCCGAATAGCGCGCTTTCAGGACAACCGTCCTGCCCTTGACCCCGCTATTCTCTATGCGGCCCCAGACAATGGAAATGATTTCGTCGAGTGCCGCGCGCAATTCCTCATTGCTTTGCTTGTCGTTGAAATAGGTCAGTTCCCCGCCCACCGACTTGCGCTCGCGCGATGGATTGACCCGGCGATGGTCGATACCGCGCGCGGCCTTGAACAGGTAGCCGCCGGAGCTGCCGAAATTGCGCTGCAGCCACTCCTGGCTCATCGCGCGCAGATCTGCACCGCTATGTATCCCCAATCGCTCCATTTTCTCGGCGGTGCGTGGGCCCACGCCGTGGAATCGCCGCACCGGCAGGGCAGCAACAAAGACCTCACCCTGATCGGGCAGGATGATGCACAGTCCATCGGGCTTGTTCTGGTCGCTCGCCAGCTTGGCGATGAATTTGTTGTAACTGACGCCTGCACTGGCGGTCAGCCCGGTTTCCTCGCGGATGGCCGCGCGGATCGCTTTGGCAATTTTGACGGCAGAACCGATGCCCTGCTTGTCCTCGGTGACATCAAGATAGGCCTCGTCGAGCGCCAGCGGTTCGATGAGGTCGGTGTGGCGGGCGAATATCTCGCGGATCTGGCGCGATATGCTACGATAGACCTCAAAGCGCGGCCTAACGAAGATCAGATCGGGGCATCGCCTTTGCGCACTGACCGACGGCATGGCCGATTTGACGCCATATGCGCGCGCCTCGTAACTGGCGGCAGCCACCACACCGCGTTTCGACGATCCGCCGACGGCCACCGGCTTGCCGCGCAGCGCCGGATCGTCCCGCTGTTCGACCGATGCGTAAAATGCATCCATATCGACATGGATGATCTTGCGGAGAGGCCCCTCGTCGCCGGTCATACCTGACCCTAACATTCGAATGCGCGTCCCGCGACCCGAAAACAGGCTGGCCTTCGCGTGCCTGCTTCCGCATAAGCGGCGCATGCATTCTCCCCGCACCCAGAAAAACCTTGGCGACCGCGAACTGATCGTGATGATGGCATCGATCATGGCGCTCAACGCGCTGGCCATCGATGCGATGTTGCCAGCCTTCCCCCAGATGGCCGCAGGACTTGGCGTTATCGATGCCAACCGTATCCAATATGTCATCACCGCCTATCTGCTTGGCATGGGTGGAGGTTCGCTGTTGCACGGCCCGCTATCCGACCGGTTCGGGCGGCGCCCGATCCTGCTCGGCGCGATTTCAGGCTATATCCTGTGCGCGCTGGCGTGCAGCTTTGCGCCCAGTTTCGACATGCTGATTGCGATGCGGACTGCGCAGGGGCTGTGCGGCGCGGCGCTGGGCGTGCTTGTCACCTCGATCATTCGCGACCAGTTTGAAGGCGATGCGATGGCGCGGCGGATGTCTACCATCTTCCTCGTTTTCATGGCAGTGCCGATTGTCGCCCCGCTGGTGGGATCGGCGGTGCTGCTGTTCGCCGGATGGCGTTCGATCTTCGATCTCTTCGCAATCATGGCCGTCCTTGTGCTCGTCTGGGCGGCGATGCGGCTGCCCGAAACGCTTGCCCCCGAAAACGCGATTCCGATAGCGCCGCGCACACTCGGCAGGGCGTGGAAACAGGTTATCAGCAACCGTTCGGCCAATTGCTACATGCTCGCCGGCGGAACGTCGCAAGGGGCGCTGTTCGGCTATCTCAACAGTTCGCAGCAGATTTTCGACCAGACCTTTTCGGCACCCGATTTCTTTCCCGTCGGCTTTGCCATCATCGCCGTCGGCATCGCCTGCGCCAATTTCACCAATTCGCGCATTGTTGAGCGCTTTGGCGCACGGCGCGTATCGCAGACCGCTTTGTTCGGCTTCATCGCGCTCGCGGCGGCGCAAGCATTGGCGGCGACCTTTGCGCCATCGTCGCTGCCATTATTCCTTGGCCTTATCACCCTCAACATGGCGATGATCGGCTTTGTCGGATCGAATTTCTCCTCGATCGCGATGCAGCCTTTCGGGGCGATTGCCGGTTCGGCTTCGTCGTTCCAGAACTTCGTGCGCACGATCTGGGCGGCGCTGATCGGCGCCGCAATCGGGCAGCAGTTCAACGGGGCGGTCACACCGGTGGCGCTAGGCTTTCTCGGATGCGGACTACTGGCATTGACGCTGATCCTGATCGGTGAGCGCGGCCAATTGTTCACCCGTCCGGGAACGACCCGCCAAATTCCCATGTAACGCAATAGGCACCTGCAAAGAAAAAGGGAGGCCGAAGCCTCCCTTTCCTTTTCCGTCTGCGCCCGATCAGTGGATCGGCGGCACCGATGTCGGCGGCGCATCGGGATCGTCCTCATGCACCTCGATATGCCCTCGACCGACATGGCTGCGGCTGCGGCTATAGGCGAAATACACAACCAGTCCGATACCCGCCCAGATCAGGAACAGGATCTGGCTTTTCACGTCGAGCTTGTAGAAAAGATAAAGGCATCCCGCGATTGCAACCGGCGCGGTGAACATCAGCGCCGGCGTGCGGAACGGCCGGTGGCGGCCCGGATCGGTACGGCGGATGACCATTACCGCAATGGAAACAGCCGCGAACGCAAACAATGTTCCCGAATTCGAGATATTCGCCAATTGCCCGACCGGGAAAAATGCGGCGAACAGCGCTACAAAAATACCCGTCAGGATGGTGATGACATGCGGTGTGTTGAACTTCGGGTGGATCCGCGAAAAGGCTTCGGGAAGAAGTCCGTCGCGGCTCATGACGAAGAAGATACGCGTTTGGCCAAACATCATCATCAGGATGACCGAAGGAAGCGCAAGACCGGCAGCCAGACCGATCAGGTTCCCGATTTGCGGCCAACCGATTTCACGCAGGGTGAATGCCAAAGCTTCCTTTGAACAGACGACGTCTTTCATGCCGTCCGCAGCGCGGGCCGCACATTGTGCGGCAAGCTCACGGCTGCCCGGCTCAAGTCCAACAACGCCCGCCGCATCCATTACCGGCTGCGAGCTGACCCCAGGTGCGCCAATGACGCCCGCAGCAACGAGAAGGTAAAAGACCGTGCAAATCGCCAGCGAGCCGATCAAACCGATCGGCATGTTGCGTTGCGGGTTCTTAGTTTCCTCTGCCGCAGTCGACACCGCGTCGAAGCCGACATAAGCAAAGAAGATCGAGGCTGCTGCTGCACCGATGCCGCCAAAGCCCAGCGGTGAGAAGGGCTCGAACTGCTCCATGTTCATTACCGGAACAGCCAGAATGATGAACAATGTCAGCGCAGCAACCTTGATGGCAACAAGGATCGCGTTGACGGTGGCGCTCTCTTTCGTGCCGATGACGAGCAGCCAGGTCACAAGTCCCGCAATGAACATCGCTGGCAAGTTGACCAGCCCACCATCAAACGGGCCAAGCACCCAAGTGTCCGGTATGTCTATGGAGAAGGCATTTTCGATAAGCCCGACAACATAGCCCGACCAGCCCACGGATACCGCACCTGCGGCTACCGCATATTCGAGGATCAGCGCCCAGCCGACCATCCAGGCAATCAATTCGCCCATCACGGCATAGCTGTAAGTATATGCCGATCCCGAAACCGGCACCATCGACGCCATCTCTGCATAGCAAAGCGCGGCAAACGCACATACCAGCCCGGCGATGATAAAGCTTATCATCATGCCCGGCCCGGCCTTTTGCGCGGCTTCAGCGGTCAGGACGAAAATGCCCGTACCGATCACCGCACCGATGCCAAGCATCGTCAACTGGAACGCGCCAAGCGATCGGTGGAGGGACTTTTTCTCCGCCGTCGCCAATATGGCGTCCAGCGGCTTCACCCGGTCGAATAACATCAGATTCTCCCCAAAATTTATATCTGAGCGCGAACCTAGAGCCTAATCGCACGCGCGCAACAAAATTTCAGCGCAACAGCATGGGCCCCAAGGCTTTTCCACCGAAAAGGTGAACATGGAGGTGCGGCACCTCCTGATGGCTGTCGAGCCCGGCATTGGCGAGCAGACGATAGCCGGGGGCGACCAGCCCCTGTTCGCGCGCGACATGGCCGACGGCGCGGATGAAACCGGCAATCTCCGCTTCGCTCGCCCTGGCGCTGAAATCGTCCCAGCTGACATAGGCGCCTTTGGGGATTACCAGGATGTGGATCGGCGCCTGCGGGTTTATATCGTGAAAGGCGAGCGCCCATTCATCTTCATGGACCGTGCGGTTGGGAATCTCCCCGCGCAGGATTTTGGCGAAGATGTTCTGGTCGTCATAAGGCAAGGTTGCATCAACGGGCACGTATCATCCTTTCCTGCCAGCTTTTTCTTCGATTCCCGAAACGCCCTCGCGACGTTCGAGTTCTCGCAAAACATCGTCGAGACCAAGTTCTGCATCGGCAAGCAATATGGTGAGGTGGAACAGCAAATCGGCAGCTTCGCTTGTGAGCTTTTCCGGCCCTTCCTTGAGCGCGGCGATGATCGTCTCGGTGGCTTCCTCGCCAACCTTCTGCGCAATCTTGGCCGTGCCCTTTGCAAAGAGCGAGGCGACGTAGCTCGACGCCGGATCACCGCCCTTGCGTGCGCGGATAACCGCCTCCAGCCGCTCGATTCGCGGGTCCATCAACGCCCCCTGCCCTGCAATGCCATGACCATCTGCCGTTCATCCTCGGGGATCAGCCCTTCGAGTACGCGCCAGAAACCGGTCACCGACTCCTGCCCCGCCGCTGCATAGGCCGCCGACAAACCGGTGCGCAAGGCCTCGAACAGCAGTGCCTCGAACGCGGCGCCGCTTTCGGTCAGGCGCAACAGCTTTTGCCGCCGGTCGACCTCGCCCGCCCTTGTTTCCACCAATGCCTTTGCAGCCAGATCGTTCAACACTCGACCAAGCGACTGTTTGGTTATCGACAGGATTTTAAGCAACGCACTGACCGGCAGATCGGGCTGACGCGCAATGAAATAGAGCGCGCGGTGGTGCGCACGGCCAAAGCCATGCTCCACCAGAAGCTCGTCGACCGAACGCGTCAGACGGGTATAGCCGAAGAAAAGCAGTTCGACCCCGCGCCTGACCTCATCCTCACGAAGGAAGAGCGGTGAGGCTGGTGGCGAGAATATCTCGAGCGAGGGAGAAGATGGGACAGCCATATTGACGTATCTTGACGCAGCCCATAACTAAGTGCAAGCATTTCCTGAACGCCGCAATTTTCGTAATTTTATTTCAAAATGGAACCAAGCATGTCGCAGTCTGCCCTCCCGACACTCGAACGCCTGCCGCACCCCTCGCCGGTTGCCGATGATGCGCGCGCAGGGCTGATTGCCGATCCGGGCTTTGGCAAGGTGTTCACCGATTACATGGTGACGATCAGATATACCGAAGGCCAGGGCTGGCACAGCGCGACACTCGGCCCGCGCGGCCCGTTGACGCTCGATCCGGCCACCGCTGTATTGCATTATGCGCAGGAGATTTTCGAAGGCCTCAAGGCCTATCGGCTGGCAGACGGATCGATGGCGCTGTTCCGGCCCGATGCCAATGCCCGCCGCTTCAACCAGTCGGCGCGTCGGCTTGCCATGCCCGAAATTCCCGAAAGCCTCTTCGTCGATTCGATCAAGGCGCTGATCGAAGTTGACAAGAGCTGGTTTCCACCCGTCGAGGGCGGCTCGATCTATATCCGCCCCTTCATGATCGCCAGCGAAGTGTTTCTGGGCGTGAAGCCCTCGTCCGAATATCTGTTCATGATCATCTGCTCGGCTGCGGGCAATTATTTCAAGAGCGGCGCACCCGCGATCAAGATCTGGATATCGGAAAACTATACCCGCGCAGCACCGGGCGGCACTGGGGCCGCCAAATGCGGTGGCAATTATGCCGCCAGCCTGATCGCGCAGCAGGAAGCGATTGCGCATGGCTGCGACCAGGTGGTCTTCCTCGACGCCGCAGAGCATCGCTGGGTCGAGGAACTGGGCGGCATGAACCTGTTCTTCATTTTCGACGACGGATCGATCGTCACCCCACCGACCGACGGCACCATTTTGGAAGGCATTACACGTACCTCGCTGATCCAGCTGGCGCAGGAAGAGGGGCTGACGGTTCGCGAAGAAAATTACGCCATCGACCAATGGCGCGCCGATGCGGAAAGCGGAAAGCTGGTGGAAAGCTTCGCTTGCGGCACAGCAGCAGTTGTAACACCCGTCGGCAGCGTGCACGGCACAGCGGGCAGCTTCACCATCGGCAGCGGCGGCCCCGGCCAACTCACCCAGAAATTGCGGGCAAAACTGGTCGATATCCAGCGCGGGACGGCACCCGACACGCATGGCTGGGTGGACCGGATAAATTAAGCGTCAGCACGTGTTGCCAAGCGGTTTTTGGGCGCTATAAGGCCGCTCTCCCGGGGCAATCGCGCCCGGGCTGCTGGGGTGTCGCCAAGTGGTAAGGCACCGGTTTTTGGTACCGGCATTCGCAGGTTCGAATCCTGCCACCCCAGCCAGCTTCCCCTGAAATTTGCATAAGCCTTTGACTTTGGTGGCATATACACCGCTGTTAAGCGATGTAAAAGGTGGTAACTATTTAGCCTCTACAGTAGCGCAACTTGTAAATCCGCTATATCTGACCATCCATTGGAGCCTCGACAATAAAGCCTTATAACAAGTTGTCGCGTCGAGAGAATATGGGTGGCTAAAATGCGGATTGCTATTGCCGACGATGAAGTCGATGTCGTCAATTTCCTGAAGACCATCGTCGAAGATATGGGCCATATTGCTTCGGCCTTTTCCGATGGCGCAGCTTTGTCTCAAGCATTGGTCCGGGAAACCTATGATCTGGTCATCATGGACTGGACCATGCCCAAAAAAGACGGGCTGGCTACATTGGAATGGATGCAGACGTCGCTGCAGGAAAAGCCTCCGGTCATCATGCTGACCAATCGTTCGGCGAAGAAAGATATCAGCGATGCCCTGAACGCCGGGGCCGACGACTATGTCACAAAGCCGGAAGATCCTTCGGTCATTTCCGCGCGCATCAATGCGTTGCTTCGTCGCAGCGCGGGCAGCGGGGCGTTTGAAGCCAAAGCGGTCTACGGCAAATATGAATTCGACCGGATCGATCAGACCGTGGCTATAGACGACAAGGTGATGACGCTGACGGCCAAGGAATTCGAACTTGCGGACATGTTCTTCCGCAATCGCGATCGCACATTGTCGCGCAACTATATCATGGAAACCATCTGGCGCACGACCGCCGCGCTGGCGACACGGACGCTCGACATGCACATCTCGCGCGTGCGCGCAAAGCTTGATCTCAAACCGGAAAACGGGTTTCGCATCTTCACGGTATTCGGCTACGGATATCGACTGGAGTCCATCGAGAAGAGGTAAAGCCATGAAGCATCTGGCACTGTCCGTCGCGGCCCTTTCGCTTGCGGCGTGCCTCGGCGCACCCGCCCATGCAAAGGATGATCTGACATACAAGGTTGTACACGGCGATACGCTCATCGGGATTGCGAACAAATATCTGATCCGCGCTGGCGACTATCGCGTCGTTCAGAAACAAAACCGGATCACCGATCCCAAAGCCATTCCAGTCGGCACCATACTCAAACTGCCAAGATCGCTGCTGAAGTTCCAACCTGCCTCGGCACGGCTTTCGTCGATTAAGGGACAAGTCACTGCCATCATCGGGGGCACCTCGAAAACGGTGGCGAATGGAGCGAGCCTGACCGAAGGCCAGAGCCTCAAAACCGCTGGCGGATCTTTTGCGTCGCTTTTGTTGGAAGATGGATCGCGCGTGTCGGTGCCATCCAACACCGAGATCAAGGTCGTCCGGCTGCGGCGGTACATACTCGATTCCGCACTTGATTATGATTTCCAGGTCGATCGGGGCAGCGCGCGATCCAAAGTTGCACCGCTCAAATCCTCCAATGACAGATATCAGGTGCGAACGCCCAAGGCGGTATCGGCAGTTCGCGGCACCGATTTCCAGACCCGTTTCGACGATCAGTCAAACCGCGACTTTGCGGAGGTTGACGAAGGCGCGCTTGCCGTTGGCGTGCAGGACGGGAAAGAACTGGCTGTTCCGGCCGGAAACGGTCTGGCCGTCAATGCTGACGGTTCAACCCTGGCCGAAGCTCTCCTGCCGCCGCTGGACATAGCCGGAGCCGGACGGTTGCAAAACCAGCCCACCGTGCGCTTCGCACTGGATGCAGCCAGCGGCGTTTCCCGCGTCCGCGCCAGCATCGCAAAAGATGCAAGCTTTGCAGAGCAGATCGCAGACATCGTGGTCGCTGGCGATAGCGCGGATTTTGGGGCCCTTGAAGACGGCAACTATTTCTTTCGCGCACGTGCGATATCCGCAAATGGTTTTGAAGGGCTGGCCTCCACCTACGCCTTCAAACGGCGGCTGAATACAGTCAGCGGAACCGCCGGTGCAACCGATGACGGCTGGACATTCAAATGGAGCGGCGAAGGCAAAGGAACGATCCGGTATAATTTCCAACTCTTCCGAGGCAGCACCGACGGGGTGGCCATGGTCGATGAAACCGGACTGGCAGCGCATCAGATTATCCTGTCGGAACTTCCCAATGGCGATTATTACTGGCGGATCGGCACCGTCCAATATGCGGATGGCGAAACGAATACGAATTGGACGCCATTTGAAAAGATCATCGTCGCTACGAACTAGGTTTTTGCAGGTCAACGGATGACCCTTCGTCGCCGACTGCTCATTGAATGGTGCCTGATCGCGCTGGTCGCGACGCTTTCGGTCACCTTCGCCACATATTGGCGGGGAACAGCCGCATTTGACAATCTGGTCTATGACCAACTCTCCTCGATTTCGCGTCCCGCTCCGGACGAGGACATCTTGCTCATCAACATTGACGAAGCGAGCATGGCGCGGATCGGCAAATGGCCGTGGGACAGGTCGATCCACGCCCAGCTCATCGAAAAGCTGTCACCCGCAAAACCGCGCACAATCTTGCTCGACATCCTGTTGAGCGAACCCGGCGGGGCAGACAGCGACGCACGGCTGGCACAAGCCATGAAATCGGCAGGAAACGTGTTCCTCCCGGTCAATTTTCACAGCCCCGGCAGCGATGGCCGGGCCTATGACACCGAACGGCCGCTTCCCCTATTGGCTGCCGCTGCAAAAGGTGCAGGGCATGTGAACGTCGCGTTCGACAATGATGGAATAGTGCGACGCATCAATCTGTGCTTTTCCGATGACGAGCAGGACTGGCCACATCTGACCGAACTTGTTTTCCGCAATGGCGGGCCCGGCTCCGCAGCCTCCGGACGGCTGCCAAATTGTGAAGCGCAACTGATGCTGCCCTATGCGGCCCGCGACACTTTTTCAGAGATCTCCTATGCCGACGCCCTCGACGGCGGCATCCCCGCGAAACTTGTCGAAGGGCGCGACATCATCATCGGCGCAACTGCTGCCGGCATGGGTGACAATTATCCCGGCCCGTTCAGCGATGGCGGTGTCGTTTCGGGCACGGAAATCATGGCAAATATGGTCGCGGCGCTGCGCCGGGACGATTTTGTCACACCCGCAACCAACTGGCAGGTGATGCTGCTGTCGCTGCTGCCGACATGGTTGCTGATGATCGGCTTCCTTCGATGGCAGCCCCGTACAGCGCTTATCGTGTCGGTGGGCATATTTGCGCTGATCCTTATATGCAGTACATCGGCATTGGCAGCCAGCCTGTGGTTCCCGCCCGGCGCCGCACTCCTCGGGATCATTTTGGTCTACCCCTTATGGGGTTGGAGAAGGTTGCAGGCGATGAGCGCCTTCATGCACGACGAGCTTGGCGAGCTGGAACGCGAAGGCGATATCGTTCCGCTGGCGCTTAATCCCGATCGGGGAAGCGACCTTGTTGGGCGCCAAAGCGCGGCCTTGGCGAGCGCAATCGACCATTTGCGCGACCTGCGCCGTTTCGTATCGGATTCGCTCGAACATCTTCCCGATCCCATGTTCGTAACTGACACTGCCGGTACGGTCACGATGGCAAACCATCGCATTGAGGACTATCTGGGGCCGGTGGCCAAGGGAACGTCACTCAAGACGCTGCTCGACCGCATTGTGGCCTCCGCGCACCGGCGAAGCGTGGATGATTATCTGCGCGTTACCGGAAAGACGCAGCAAAACCCCCATCAACCCTTTGTCCGCTTCGTATCGCCAGACGGCAGCCATTTTGTCATGCGCAGCGCGCCGGTTGTAAACGATGCAGACAAGACCGTGGGCCATATCCACTATCTCGCCGATATCAGCACGCTGGCGCAGGCCGAAAACGACCGCGAAGAAGCGTTGCAGCTCCTTTCGCACGACATGCGTTCGCCGCAATCGGCGATCATCGCGCTGTTGCCAACCATCGGGGACAAACGGGTCAGCGGCCGCATAGAGGGCCATGCGCGCAGAACGATCGCGCTGGCACAGGACTTCGTCGATATTGCTCGCATGGGCGAGAGCCCGTTCGAAGGCACCGATATATTGCTGGCGGATCTTGCGCGCGACATTGCGGACAATCTCTGGCCGCTGGCAAGCGAACGCAGCGTTACAATCGATGTCGTCGACAATAGCGATAGCGCCTTCGTCCTTGCCGAAGCAGACAGCCTTGGGCGCGCCATCACCAATATCCTCGACAATGCCGTCAAGTTCAGCCCTGCAGGCGGAACCATCCGCGTTTCGATTGACCGGCTGAAGGCAGAAAACGGAGCGACAATCGAACTGGCTATCAGCGATGACGGCACCGGCATAGACGCCGACCTGCTACCGCGCCTGTTCACGCGCTTTGCCGCACGTTCGGCGCCCGATGCCCGTATCAAGAGCAGCGGCCTGGGCCTGACTTATGTGCGCGCCGTCGCGGAGCGACATGGCGGCAAGGTATGGGCGGAAAACAGGGCCACCGGCGCCTGTTTCTACATGCAAATCCCCGAGGCGATGGAGCCTATTCCAGACCCTGACGTGTAGTAGTGTACGCACCTTTCGGCGAAGACAGGTCGTCCAGAGACGCCTCGACCAGCGCGGGAATGACGTCGGTTGGCCGGGCCTTGCAATGATATTCAGCGGCGCTTCCGCGATACAGTTCCGCGCCATCGGCAATCCGGGTCAAAGTAACCGTCAATCGCAATTCGCGATCGGCGCAGCTTTGCAGCGGTTTTCGCGGTTTCACCACCGCCACATCATGGATGGTTTCGCCGGATTTGGTCTGTACCGCAATCCCGGCATCGCGCTCTGCAAAGGCCACCTGCAGTTGCAGGCTGCCATTGTCGGACTGCCGGTAGCCCGCTCCAGCAAGCTGATCGAGAACCAGTGTGCGGGCCGAGGCTGCGGTTTCCGATTTTGGCGGGTCTTCTGCCAGGATCGAAAACGGTTCGCGCAATCCTGCCCCGCTCGATACCACACGCGTTTCTATCGGGCCTGCACAGGATGACAGACCCAATATGATCGTCGGAAGAATGAGCAGGCGCGACCCCATAAGCCGCCTCTAGCAAATGCTGCTCACCGCGTCAGCAGGAAATAAACAACGTAAAACCAACTAAAAAATCCGTGGATGATGGCCCACAACACTGATTTATGCGCGGTGTAACTGATGACGATGGCGAGCGCGCTGCCAAAGCCGACGCCGGATTTAACGACATCGCGCCGGATGATGCGGACGCGCTCGCCTGCCATCAGGCTGCCTGTTTGGCGCGTTCGGCCAGTTCCTGATTCAGCATTTCTGCCAGCAGGAAGGCCAGTTCGAGCGACTGGGCCGCATTGAGCCGCGGATCGCAATGCGTGTGATAGCGGTCGGCAAGCGCTTCATCGGTGATCGCAATGGCACCGCCGGTGCATTCCGTCACATTCTGCCCGGTCATTTCGGCATGGATGCCACCAGCAAAACTACCCTCTGCCCGGTGCACCGCGAAGAAACCGCGCACTTCGGCGAGGATGCGTTCGAACGGTCGGGTTTTATACCCGCTCGCCGACTTGATCACATTGCCGTGCATCGGATCGCACGACCAGATGACGGGGTGGCCCTCGCGCTGCACCGCACGGACAAGCTTGGGCAGCCCGGCCTCAATTTTGTCATGGCCATAGCGGGTGATGAGCGTCATCCGCCCGGGCACGCGGCCCGGATTGAGGGTGTCGAGCATACGCAGCAAGGCGTCGGGCTCAAGGCTGGGACCGCATTTCATGCCGATCGGGTTGCCGATACCGCGCAGGAATTCGACATGTGCCGAACCTTCAAAGCGGGTGCGGTCACCGATCCAGAGCATGTGCGCAGACGTATCGTACCACTGGCCGGTGAGCGAATCCTGACGTGTCAGTGCCTGCTCATATGGCAGCAGCAGCGCTTCATGGCTGGTGTAGAAGCTGGTGCCCTTGATCTGCGGCACGGTGTCGGGTGTGATACCGCAGGCTTCCATGAACGCCAGCGCCTCACCGATCCGGTCGGCGACATCCTTGAACTTTTTCGCCCAGGGCGAACGGCCCATGAAATCGTGGGTCCAGGCGTGCACCTGATGCAGGTTCGCATAGCCCCCGCTGCTGAAGGCGCGGAGCAGGTTCAGCGTTGCGGCAGCCTGGCTGTAGGCCTTGACCATCCGTTCAGGATCGGGCTCACGCGGGCCAGCCTCGAACGCGATGTCGTTGATGATGTCACCACGATAGCTGGGCAGTTCGACGCCATCGATAAGCTCGGTATCGGCCGATCGCGGCTTTGCAAACTGGCCGGCCATGCGACCGACTTTGACCACCGGCAGCTTGCTGGCGAAGGTCAGCACGACCGCCATTTGCAGGATGACGCGGAAGGTATCGCGGATATTGTTAGGGTGGAATTCGGCGAAGCTTTCGGCGCAGTCACCGCCCTGCAGCAGGAAGGCCCTGCCTTCGGCTACATCCGCCAGCTCGGCAGTAAGGTTGCGCGCCTCGCCCGCAAAGACAAGCGGGGGAAAGTTGCGCAGCGTCGCTTCTGCCGCGTTCAGCGCTTGCTGATCACGATAGGTTGGCATCTGCTTGCCTTCATGGGTGCGCCAGCTTTCGGGCGTCCACTTCACCGCCATTGTCATTACTCCACTTACTCAAATGCGGGCGGCCTTCTAGGCCCGATGGCGGCCAAGGTGCAAGCAAAAGCGCCTATTCCACCCGCAAACGCAAGTTTGTTGCTGCGCTGCACAATTATTTACAAGTGCTGTTGCAATATGTCGCGTTAATCCAAGGCTTTCCGCGCGTCCCGCGATGGAACAGCAAAAAATTAGCACTCCTGATTGTAATGCTTTGCCCGTATACGCGACTCGTTACAGGGGTATAACTTTAGTCACAGTCATGCTGCATCAGCCGTTTCAGACAGAAAGTGCGCCGACAAAGCGGCAAGCACCTGCCAAGCGCAAGCGGCGCTTGCTCGGCTGGCGGGAAGTTTTGCTCGTCGTCGTAGCCTTCCTGCTTTTGGCGTTGCTGCCCAGTTCCGCACAATGGGCGTGGAGCGTGCCAAGCAAACCTGCGACCAAGGATTTACTGGCAGACGCAGCAGAACGGCCTGACGAGAACTTCTCTGGTTCGGCTTTTTTCTTCCTTGATCCAGACGTGAACGCCCCTGCGGCCCCCCAGCTTAAACTGGCAAAGTCTGTATCGGGCATTTCGCCGGAAACATCAGCCTTGATTGCAAAGGCCGATCTCTCGGCATTTGAAACAAACGCAGCCGCCACGCCTTTCATGATGAAGGCCGGAACGGTCGACTATGGCCGGGCGCTGAAGTGCCTGACAGATGCCATCTATTATGAGGCCGCGAACGAGCCCGATGCGGGCCAGCGCGCCGTCGCGCAAGTCATCATCAATCGCATGCGCCACCCGACCTATCCGAACAGCGTTTGCGGCGTGATCTATCAGGGGTCGGAACGCGCCACCGGTTGCCAGTTCAGCTATAGCTGCGACGGATCGATGGCGCGCACCCCCGCTCGCCCGTCATGGCTGCGGGCGCAGCGCGTTGCGATGCAGGCACTGTCGGGTTCGGTCTATGCGCCCGTCGGCATGGCGACCCACTATCACGCGACCTATGTCTACCCCTATTGGGCCCCCAGCCTGAATTTCATCGGCACTATCGGCGCGCACCGTTTCTATAGCTGGAAAGGCAGCGCCGGACGTCCGTCGGCTTTCTTCCGCCGCCATGCCGGCCATGAACCCTTCCCCGGACCAAAACCGCGGGCGTGGACGGCCGACAAATTGCCGGTGCTCGATCCGATCCAGTTGCAGCAGCAATATGAACGCGAATTTGCGGCGCTGCGGATGAAGGCAGAGGCCGACGCCATGGCCAAGGCAGGTCTGGCGGGCAACGCAACCGGTGCAGCAGCCTATAACGATATCACGCCTTATCGCGCCGCACGCGCACCCAGCTACGCCACACCCGACTATTCTGCGGCTGCCCGCGCGCAAGGCGGCGATGCCAGTTTCGCGGGCGGCAACCTGCCCGGCAATGGCAATGTCAAAAGCGAATATCAGGCGAGCGGCAGCTGGAAAAAGCAGCCTGGCGGGATCTAGAGCCTATCCTGATTAGATTGAGGCGTCGGCACGGAGCCGATTTTGGCCCAGCGCGAGGAATGAGGAGGGAGCCATGCCGTTGCATAGTGACCGACGAATGACGTGGCGATGGGCCAAAAGCGGCCCGCCCCGCAGGGGTCGCAACAGAAAGCCCGCTGGCGTCGTCGCGTCGCTTGCACAGGCAACCAGCCTTCGCTGGACGCCGCGCTCCTATCCAGCGGGCTTTCTGTTGCGATGATGATGCCTCAATCTAATCAGGATAGGCTCTAGGCCGCTTTCTGGCTGAGGCGCAAGGTTGCGCGCAGCCCGCCTTCGACCCTGTTTTTCAGCACGATATCGCCGCCATGCGCCCTTGCAATGGCACGGGCAATGGTCAGCCCCAGGCCACTTCCGCCAGAGGTGCGGTTGCGTGAGGTTTCGGCGCGGGCAAAGGGCTCAAACATCCCCACCAACTGGTCAGGAGCCAGCCCGGGCCCGTCATCATCGATTGTGATAAGCACCTCATCGCCATCGCATATCGTACTGATTTGCGCCTTGCTCCCATATTGCAAGGCATTGCCCATCAGGTTGCGCAGCGCGCGGCGCAGCAGCACCGGGCGAACCGTAGCGCGGCATTTCTCGGCGCTATCCGTCACCGACAGACGATCACCATTGTCCAACTCGCCCGCCACCATTTCAACCAACGCATTAATGTCGGTCAGCACCGGCGGTTCAGACGATTTGCCGAGCCGGGCGAGAATGAGGATATCGTCGAGTATCTGCACCATTTCCTCAACCGTGGCCGCCATCTTGGCCCGCTCATCCTCATCATCGACCGATTCGATACGCACGCGCAACGATGCGAGCGGGGTTTTGAGGTCGTGGCCAATTGCGCCCAGCATCACATCCTTTTCGGTCAGCATGGCATTGACGCGCTGTTCTGCTGCATTGAAGCTGTCGATCAGGCTGCGGACATCATCGGGGCCTTGCGGTTCAAGCGGCGGCGCGCCACTCGCCAGCCCTTCATGCGCAAGGCGATGGTTTAGCTGGCGCAACGGCTTGGATATCTGGCGGATGACAAGCAACAACGGGATGAGGACGCCGATATAGACGAGCAGCGTTTCAATCAGCAGGGGCCATTGCGGCAATATCCCGCGCGTTCGTACCTTGGTTGTCGAATGCAGCCAGCTTCCGTCAGCCAGTTTCAGGCTGAGCAGCGCCGCCTCTCCTCGCGAAAAACGCTCCATTGCCTCAGCCCTGCGGGCAGCATGCAGATGCCTTGGGCGCGGCCTCAGTTCATCCGGCAGCTGCGATACCGGCCCGACGGAAAACCGGACTGCCTGCACCTCAGGGTAAACCGATTCCAGATGCATGGCGACGCGTTGCGCCAGTTCTTCGGTGCTGTGGAAGCCTGCAAGTTCAAGCGGATCGGACGTTTGCAGGGTGCGCACGGCAGGTCGCCGTTCCAGCGCTCGGGCAGTATCTGCACGGCCAAAGTCGAGCCGGTTGGCGGTCACCGCAACAATCAGCGACGAAGCCTCTACAACCGCGCGCCCTTTCATCGATTCATAACGGATAAAGCTGTTGATGCCCTGCACCAGCAGGACGCCCAGCGCGGTAACCAGCATGATCCTGCCGGTCAGCGTCCTTGGGAAAAAGCGAAGCCCCCGCGCCATCGTTACAACTTCTGCACCTCAACCGAGAAGCGATAGCCACCGCCCCAGATTGTCTTGATATATTTGGGATCCTTGGTGTCAGGTTCCAGCTTTCGGCGCAGGCGGCTGACCTGGTTGTCAATCGCACGGTCGAACGGCCCAGCGATGCGGCCCTTGGTAAGGTCGAGCAACTGGTCGCGATTGAGCACCTGCCCTGCCCGCTCCACCAGCGCCTCCAGCAAGCGATACTCACCCGATGACAGAGGAACCAGCGCGCCATGCGGATCGAACAGTTGCTGCTCTGCGGTCTTCAACTGCCAGCCGTCAAATGCCCAGATGGTGCCGCCATTGCCATTGGCCATCTGCGTGCCATTGGTGCGGCGCAGTGCGACCTTGACCCGCGCCACCAGTTCGCGGGGAGAAAAGGGCTTGACGACATAATCGTCGGCTCCGATTTCGAGGCCGACAATGCGGTCGGCCTCTTCCGATCGCGCCGTCAACAAAATCACCGGCGGCCCGCCATTTTCGGCGATGAAGCGCGTCAGGCTCAAACCGTCCTCACCCGGCATCATGATGTCGAGCAGCACGACGTCAATGTCATAGCCCTTCAGCGCATCGCGCGCGTCCGTCGCATTCCCAGCCTCCGTCAGGCGATAGCCCTGCTTTTCGAGATAGCGTGCGAGCGGATCGCGGATCGACAGTTCGTCGTCGACCAACAGGATGTGCGGGCGGGTCTTGGTCATCGGCATTACCTATCGCGCCAACAGGAAAAGGGGAAGCGGGGTGGCGCTATAGGGCAACGCCACCCCGCTGTCGGAAAGTCAGATTCAGTTTGCGGTTGCAGGCTTCAGGCGTTCGCGCATAGCGCTACGCATAGCATCCTTCTCGGCATTCGAAATCTGCCCGTCCTTGTTGGTGTCGGCCTTGGCGAAATGGGCGTCGACTGCGGCGGTCATTTCGGCCTTGGTGATTGCCTTGTCACCATTGGCATCCGCCATTTTGAACATCTTCATACCGCCGCCGCGATGGCCCCCGGGATGGCCGCGACCTTCATGATGACGGCCCATTTTGCCTTCGCCGCGCTCGCCACGCTCTGCCATGCGTGCGGCATGGGCGGCGGTAAATTCGGCTTCGCTGATGCTGCCATTTTTGTCCGTATCCATTTCGCCGAATTTGGCCTTTTGCTTGGCTTCACGGTCGGCGGCATCGATCTTGCCGTCCGCATTCACGTCCATCTTGGCAAAATGCGCGTTCGCCATCGCCGTCACTTCCGCCTTGCTGAGCGAACCGTCACCATTGGTGTCAGCCTTGCCCATCTGGCCGGGTGCAGCAAAGGCAACTGCCGCAGCGATTGCGGCAGTCGCAACTGCACCGCCGCCAATGAGGAATTTCTTTTTCATGTCACTTGACCTTCGTGTCTGTCCATAGAACCGCTATGGCCGGTTGACTGCTATCTAGGAAACAAAGGTCGCAGAACTATACGAGATGCAAGCAAAATTGTCGCAAATGGTAACGGCCGCAAAAGCGGCATGCGTTTCCGGAATGTCAGGAGGTTTGGCGAGATTTTGGAGCGGGTAAGGGGAATCGAACCCCTCTAGCTAGCTTGGAAGGCTAGAGCATTACCACTATGCTATACCCGCCCGCGTCCGATGGCGGCGCTAATGCCATTGCGACGCGCGCCGGTCAATAGCCATGCGGAAAATGGAAAGCCCCGCAGCGATCGCGCGCTGCGGGGCTTTCCGTTAAATCAAACTCAATGCTTCTTGTCGGCCCAGATCGTGCGGTACGACAGATAGGTCAGCGCCGTGAAGATGATCAGGAAGATCAGCGAAGCCCAGCCAGCGGTCTTGCGGGCTTCCATCTTGGGTTCGGCCGTCCAGGTCAGGAACGCTGCAACGTCCTTTGCCATCTGGTCCTTGGTCGCCTTGGTGCCGTCATCATAGGTCACCTGGTCGTCGCTGGTCAGCGGCGATGCCATTGCAAGGTTCAGGTTGGCAAAATAGGGGTTGTAGTGCAGCCCGGTGCCCGGACGCGATTCCTTCGGCAGGTTCGCCGGAACAGCCTGATAGCCGGTCAGCAGCGAATAGACATAGGCGGTGCCGTTGTGGCGTGCCTTGGTCATCAGCGAAAGATCGGGCGGCAGGGCATTGTTGTTGGCTGCACGCGCCGCGGTTTCATTCGCGAAAGGCGAAGGAACCTTGTCCGAAGGCAGGCCCGGGCGCGTGGCCGGTTCGCCGGTTTCCGGATTGATCGAGGGAACCTCGGTCTTCCAGCCCTTGGCAATCGCCTTCACTTCGTCCTCGCTATAGCCAAGATCTTCGAAGTTGCGGAAGGCAACCTGGTTGAGGCTGTGGCACGCGGCGCAGACTTCGGCATACACCTTCAGGCCGCGCTGCAGCTGCGCCTTGTCATAGGCACCGAAGGGGCCGTCATGTTTGAACGACACCTTTTTGGGATGCTTGTGGAATTGCGATTCCACAGTGGGCGCAACAGGCTCAGTAACTGCAGTATAGGCACCCGTGACGAACGAGATCAGCAGCATTCCGCTGAAGAACAAGCCGACCAGACCAGCGATAAGACGGACCATGATGCTATTCTTTCCCTGTTAGGCAGCAGCAGTTTCGAGCGGTTTGCCGGTCACCGCTTCGGTGATCGAGTTCGGCAGCGGCGCGGCTTTTTCAATCCGCGACACGATCGGCAGGATGATCAGGAAGTGCGCGAAATAATAGGCCGCGGCAAGCTGGCTGAGCATCACATAGGGCTCTTCAGCCGGCATCACACCGCAATAGCCAAGGATCACGATGCACGGGATCAGGCCATACCAGAAGAACTTCCGGAACAGCGGGCGATAATGGCCCGAGCGCACCGGCGAGGTATCAAGCCAGGGCAGGAAGAACAGCAGCAGGATAGCGCCGAACATCGCGAGCACGCCCATCAGCTTTGCCGGGATGATGACGATGCCGGTGAAGGGGATCGCAAAGTCCACGGTGAAGGCGCGCAGGATCGCGTAGAACGGCCAGTAATACCATTCGGGGACGATATGCGCGGGCGTCGACATCGGGTTGGCCGGGATATAATTGTCTGGATGGCCCAGCAGGTTCGGCGAGAAGAAGGTTACCAAAACAAAGGCAATCAGGAACAGGCCGAGGCCGAAACCATCCTTTGCAGTGTAGTAAGGATGGAAAGGAACAGTGTCGCTTTCCGACTTCACAGCGACCCCAGTGGGGTTCGACGAACCCGGAATATGCAGCGCCCATACGTGCAGGATGATTGCACCCAGAATGACGAACGGCAGCAGATAGTGCAGCGAGAAGAAGCGGTTCAGCGCCGCCTGATCGGGCGCAAATCCGCCGAGCAGCCACTGGCGCAGCGGCTCACCCACGACGGGAATTGCCGAGAAGAAGCCGGTGATAACCTGCGCACCCCAGAAGCTCATCTGCCCCCAGGGAAGCACATAGCCCATGAAGCCGGTTGCCATCATCAGCAGGAAGATCACCACACCGAGCAGCCACACCATTTCGCGCGGCGCCTTGTACGATCCGTAGAAAAGCCCGCGGAAAATGTGGATATAGACCACGATGAAGAAGAAGCTGGCGCCGTTCATATGCGCGTAGCGCAGGAACCAGCCGCCGTTCACGTCGCGCATGATATGCTCGACACTGTTGAACGCGCCATCGACGCTTGCATAGTAGTGCATGGCAAGGATGATGCCGGTGATGATCTGGATCATCAGCGCGACGCCCGAAAGAACGCCGAAATTCCACCAGTAATTTAGGTTGCGCGGAACCGGATAACCGCCGCCGATTGCGTTGTAGACAAATCGGGGGAGCGGCAGGCGTTCATCGACCCACTGCATCACCGGATGCTGAGGCTTATATTCGTTGGCCCAGGGGAAACTCATGTCGGTGCGCTCCTCAACCGATCTTCACGACTGTGTCGGAAATGAATGCGAATTCGGGAACCTGCAGGTTCAGCGGAGCCGGGCCCTTGCGGATGCGACCGGCGGTATCATAGTGCGAACCGTGGCAGGGGCAGAAATAGCCGCCAAATTCGCCCTTCACTTCACCTGCCGCAGCGCCCAGCGGCACACAGCCAAGGTGGGTACAGACGCCCATGGTAACCAGCCAGTTTTCCTTGCCCGGCTTGGTCCGTTCGGCCAGCGTCTGCGGATCGCGCAGCGAGCCGATTGCAACCTTGTTGGCATCAACCACTTCTGCCGGGGTCAGATTACGGATGAAGACAGGCTGCTTGCGCCAGCTCGTCTTGATCGCCTGGCCGGGCTCGATTGCGGCAACGTCAACCTCGATCGAGGCAAGCGCACGGACATCGGCGCTGGCTCCCATCTGGTTCAACAGCGGCAAAGCGACCGCAGCAGCCCCGACGCCTGCCCAGCTGACTGCAGCAATATGAATGAAATCCCGACGGCGAACGCCATCTTCGGCAACTGTTTCTGTCATGCTTTCCGCCTGTTCGACCGTAGCCATGTTTCGCCCTCAAACTCCGCTTTGAATGCGGCAGACTGCCGCGCGGTTAACCCCTATATTCTTGTCATTCTTGCACAGTCCAGCGCACAGGCCAACTGTGATTCCGCGGCCTCATAGACGCGTTACGCCCGATTTGCCAACCGGGAAATTGGCCAATATGTGTCATTCGCCTGTGTACAAAGTTGCAAAATGCGGAACCTGACTTGAAAATCGCCCTCTACCAGCCCGACATCGCCGGAAATGTCGGCACGATTTTGCGCCTCGGCGCCTGCCTTGGCGTCCCCTGCGCGATTATCGAACCATGTGGCTTCCCCTTTTCCGACAAGGCGCTGAAACGGGCAGGAATGGACTATGCCGAAGCGGTCGAAATCGAACGTTTTGCCGACTGGCAGGCATTCGCCCAATCGGCAAAAATCGAAGGCCGACGAATAGCGTTGATGACAAGCAAGGGGTCGGCGCCGCTCTACGAAACCGAATTCCATCCCACTGACATCTTGCTCTTTGGCTCCGAAAGCGCTGGCGTTCCTGAAGAAGTGCAGGCCGCGTGCGGCCTGCGCATCCGGATTCCGATGCAAGCCGGATTTCGCTCCTTGAATGTTGCCGTTTCGGCTGGCATCGCGCTTTCCGAAGCCCTGCGCCAAACGGGGCAATTGCCAATGGAGAATACGCCATGACGTTGACCCTCGACGTCCAGCAAACCGCCGCTCGCACATGGTTCGAAACGCTGCGCGACCGCATCTGCGCCGAATTCGAAGCCATCGAGGCCGAGGCCGGATCGGACGCACGCTTCGAATATCTCGCCTGGGACCGCACCGACCATGACGGCTCGCCCGGCGGTGGCGGGGTGCGCGGGGTGATGAAGGGGAAGGTTTTCGAAAAGGTCGGCGTCAATGTCTCGACCGTGGGCGGGGCATTCAACCCCGATTTCGCCCAGACGATCCACGGTGCAGCGGAAGACCCGAGCTTTTTTGCAACCGGAATCAGCCTGGTCGCGCATATGGCGAACCCGCATGTCCCCGCAGTACACATGAACACCCGTTTCCTCGCAACCACCAAACGCTGGTTCGGCGGCGGTGCCGATCTCAACCCGCCCATCGTCTATGACGAGGACACCGAAGAGTTCCACGCCCGCCTGCGCGCCGCCTGCGCGCCCTATGGCCCCGACGTTTACGAACGGTACAAGCAATGGGCCGACGACTATTTCTGGATTCCCCATCGCCAGGTGCATCGCGGCGTGGGCGGGATTTTCTACGACCATCTCGAATGCGAGAACGACACGCTGTTCGAACGCAACTTCGCCTTCACCCGCGACGTGGGGGAGGCCTTTCTCGATATCTTTCCCAAGATCGTCCGCAAGCGGATGGGCATGGAATATGGCGAGGCCGAAAAGCAGGCGCAGCGCATCTGGCGCGGGCGCTATGCCGAGTTCAATCTCGTTTACGATCGCGGCACCACCTTCGGCCTCAAGACCGGTGGCAATGTAGATGCGATATTGATGAGCCTGCCGCCCGAGGTGGTGTGGGAGTGAGCGGTTTTCAGCTTCCGCGAGGGACTGTCCCCGCATGGGGACTGTCCCCGAACTTGCATGCACCAAAACCGTTCGCATCGAGCGCAGTCGAGATGCCAATCGGCGGTGCGCTAATGCAGCGTGTCTCGACTACGCTCGACACGAACGGTACTAGGGATTGGAGTTTTTGACCTACAGCCCCATCCCCGACGGCCATATCGCCGCCATCGTCACCTCGCTTGAAATGCGCAAGAAACCGCACTTGCGGCCGATGCCCGGCGGCGAATTGCGGCTGGAACGGTGGGAAGCCCCTGCCCTCGAAAAATACCGCCTGCTCTATCGCCGAGTGGGTGAGCCATGGCTGTGGTTTTCGCGGCTGGTGATGGCGGATGCGGAACTGACCGCGATCATCCACGATCCTAATGTGATGATCTGGGCGGTGAGCGACCGGCGCGGGATCGAGGTCGGCATATTGGAGCTCGACTTTCGCGAGGCAGGCCAGTGCGAGATCGCCTTTTTCGGCCTGATCCCCGCGCTGGGTAGCAAGGGGCATGGCCGCTGGCTGATGGCGATGGCGCTGCAGGCCGCATGGGCGCGCCCGGGGGTGGAGCGGGTGTGGGTGCACACCTGCACGCTCGACGCCCCCGGTGCGCTGGGCTTTTACATCAAGACCGGCTTCACGCCCTATCAGCGCCAACTCGAAACCTTCCCCGATCCGCGTCTTTCCGGCCATCTGCCGCGCGAGGCCGCACCTCAGATTCCGATCATTGATTAAACAATGCCCCTTAAACAGCACCGTAGTGCTGAGCTTGTCGAAGCACGCCCCAAGGTTTACGCGAAACTGGAAAGCGCCCTTCGACAAGCTCAGGACTACGGTGAAATTTCAGAACAAGGTTTTTTCATGCTCCATTATGAAGACATCATCGTCGGCTCCAAATCCAGCTATGGACGCTATGAGGTCACCCGCGAAGAAGTGATCGAGTTCGCCGGCAAATATGATCCGCAGCCCTTCCACCTCGACGACGCCGCCGCGGCGCAGACCCATTTCGGGCGGCTGTCCGCCAGCGGCTGGCATACCGGTTCGATGGCCATGCGGATGATTGTGGAGAATATGAAGGCGAACCGGCAGGCAGGATTGGGATCGCCCGGCATCGACGAACTGCGCTGGCTGAAGCCCGTCTATCCCGGCGATACGCTGCGCATCGAAAGCGAGGTGCTGTCCAAACGCCGATCGCAGTCGCGCCCCGAAATGGGGATGTTCAGGGGCCGTACAACGGTGTTCAATCAGGATGACGTCGCGGTGATGACGATGGTGTCGACGGGGCTGATCCGGGTGCGCCATCCAGAGGTGGCGGGGGACTGACTATTTCCTCCCGAACAGCTTTTCAACATCCCCCAATGCCAGTTTCACCCAGGTCGGTCGGCCATGGTTGCACTGGCCCGAATGCGGGGTGACTTCCATTTCGCGCAGAAGTGCATTCATTTCGGCGACGCTCAGCACGCGACCTGCGCGGACGGAGCCGTGGCAGGCCATGGTGGCGGCGACATGATCGAGCCGTTCCTTGAGGCTGATGGCTTCATCATAGGCGGCCAGATCGTCGGCCAGATCGCGGACAAGCGCCTGCGCATCTTTGGTCCCAAGCAGCGCGGGCACGCTGCGCACCAGCATCGCGGCGGGGCCGAAGCGTTCGATTTCAAGGCCGAGGTCGGCAAATTCGGCGGCGCGCGCCTCCAGCCGGTCGCAGGCGGTTTCCTCCAGTTCGACCACCTCGGGCACCAGCAGCCCCTGCGTCGCCACGCTGCCCTGCGCGGTCGCCGCCCGCATCCGTTCGAGGACCAGTCGTTCGTGCGCGGCGTGCTGATCGACAATGACAAGCCCGTCTTCGGCCTCGGCCACGATATAGGTTGCCGCCACCTGCCCGCGCGCAACACCCAGCGGATGGCGAGTGGCTTGGGGGACAGCTTCGGTCGATGGTTCGGCGCGGCCCATCAGAGGCGCCAGATCTTCGCCCGGAATGGCGGCCAGATCGGCAAAGCTTGATCGCGATTCAGCCAGTCCGCCAAAAACCGGCCGACGCGCATAATTGCCCTGATAGGCCGCGGCTGGTGCAGCGAATATCTCTCCCTGCGCCGTCCGGACCGGTTCCTGCTGCCAGTTGGCGAGCGCGGCCTCCGCCGGGCGCTGCACGCTGCGGAAGCCCGCCTGATCGATGGCGTGGCGCAGGCCGGAGACGATCATCCCGCGCACCAGCGCCGGATCGCGAAAGCGCACCTCGGTCTTCGCCGGATGGACGTTCACATCAACCTCGCTGGGTGGAAGATCGAGGAACAACGCCACCACCGCGTGCCGGTCGCGCGCCAGCATTTCGGCATAGGCCCCGCGCACCGCCCCCACCAGCAACCTGTCCTTCACCGGGCGTCCGTTGACGAAAAGATATTGGTGATCGGCAACCCCGCGATTGAAGGTTGGCAGCGAGGCGATACCGCCCAGGCTGACCCCCTCGCGCTGGAAATCAAGGGCCACGCTGTTGTCGGCCAGTTCGGGTGCAGTCAGCGCCGCGACGCGTTCCGGACGGCTCATATCCGGCTGCACCGACAAAGTCCGCCGTCCGTCATGTTCGAGGGTGAAGCCAATATCGGGGCGCGCCATTGCCAGCCGCCTTACAGCATCGAGCGCCGCAGCATATTCGGCGCGCGGGCTGCGCAGAAATTTGCGCCGCGCAGGGATATTGCCGAACAGGTTTTCGACGCGCACGCGCGTCCCCGGCGGGATTGCGGCGGGCCCTTCGGAAACCAGCCGTCCATGATCCACGATCCGTCCCCAGCCTTCGCTCTGTTCACCTTGAGCCTGTCGAAAAGCCCCTACCCGGCTTTCGACGGTGAATTTGGAAACGCTGGCAATCGACGGCAGCGCCTCGCCGCGAAAGCCCATGGTCAGCACCTGATCGATATTGTCATCGGGCAATTTGGAGGTCGCGTGCCGTTCGAGCGCGAGCGCGATTTCATCGCGCGTCATGCCGCAGCCATCGTCGGTTACCTCGACAAGATCGAGCCCGCCCGAGCCCAGACGAATGTAAATATTATTCGCCCCAGCGTCGATGGCATTCTCGACCAGTTCCTTCAACGCACTGGCCGGTCTTTCCACCACTTCACCGGCTGCAATCCGGTTGATGAGCGCGTCGGGGAGCCTTCTTATTGACATCTGCGCGCACCTAGACCAAGCGCCGCCTTCAAGCGAATCCTTTCATGGTGAAAAGCGTGATTTTGCTGTTTTGAAACACGGCAAATTCCTGTAGTGCGACGCGATTGCGCCGCGCCGTCATCGAAGGCATTTCAGCCCGCAATCCCACAAACCTCTTTCTGGGTGGAAGAACAGAGAATGTTGAAACTATTCCGATTTGCCTCGCAAGACATGGCAATCGATCTCGGCACTGCAAATACGGTCGTCTATGTGCGCGGCCAGGGCATCGTCCTCAATGAACCTTCGGTAGTCGCCATCGAAACAATCAACGGCGTGAAGCGCGTGAAGGCTGTGGGCGATGAAGCCAAGCTGATGATGGGCAAAACGCCTGACAGTATCGAGGCTATCCGTCCATTGCGCGACGGCGTGATTGCCGACATCGATGTTGCCGAAGAAATGATCAAATATTTCATCCGCAAGGTGAATGGAAAGCCCAGCATCTTCAGCGCGCCGGAAATCGTGATTTGCGTTCCGTCAGGTTCGACCTCGGTTGAACGCCGTGCGATCCGCGATGCGGCCTCAAACGCTGGCGCAAGCGCGGTGTACCTGATCGAAGAGCCAATGGCCGCTGCCATCGGCGCCGACATGCCGGTAACCGAACCCATCGGCTCGATGGTTGTCGACATCGGTGGCGGCACCACCGAAGTCGCCGTCCTTTCGCTGCGTGGCCTTGCCTATACCACTTCGGTGCGTACCGGCGGCGACAAGATGGACGAAGCCATCGTTTCCTATGTCCGCCGACACCATAACCTGCTGATCGGCGAAGCGACTGCCGAACGCATCAAGAAGGATTTTGGCACCGCCCGCGCGCCTGCCGACGGCATCGGCCACACGATCCACATCAAGGGCCGCGATCTGGTGAACGGCGTTCCCAAGGAAATCTCGATCAACCAGGGGCAGATCGCCGAGGCGCTGTCCGAACCCATCGGCACGATCGTCGAAGGTGTGCGTATCGCGCTGGAAAACACTGCACCCGAACTGGCCGCCGATATTGTCGACCAGGGTATCGTGCTGACGGGCGGCGGCGCGCTGATGCAGGGTCTGGACGAGCATCTGCGCGACGAGACCGGCCTGCCTGTAACCGTTGCCGAAGACCCGCTGACCTGCGTCGCCATCGGCACCGGGCGTGCGATGGAAGACCCTGTCTTCCGCGGCGTCCTCCTGACCGCGTAACGCAGGGACAAGGGGATGGCGCCGCCACGGCATCGGCGCCCGGGTTTCTCCCGAAGAGCGCAGTACAGCCTGTTTGTCACTTATGTGCTGGCGATTGCCGGCGCGGTGGTGGCCGGGGTGCTGCTGCTTATCTCGATCGCCGATCCGAAAGGTTTTGCCGTTTTGCGGGCCGGAGCCGCCGAGGTCACCGCCCCGATTGCCAACGGCTTTCACGCGGTGCGGCGCAGCATCACCGATATGGGCGAGAACATGTCCGCCTATCTGGATGCCGCTTCGCAAAATGCCGATCTGAAGCGCCAGGTAGCTGCAAATCGCACCAAGCTCATCCAGGCAGACGCATTGCGCGTCGAAAATCGCGAACTGAAGATGCTGCTCAATCTGGAACAGGAGGCGGGCGATCAGGTTGTGGCGCTCGGCAATCTTGTCAGCAGCACGGCATCGAGCAGCCGCCGCATCGCCATACTTTCCGCAGGAAGCAGCGACGGTGTTGCACCCGGCTATCCTGTGCGCGCGGCGCGCGGGCTGATCGGTCGGGTAATTGAAACAAGCCCCAACACCGCAAAGGTGTTGCTGCTGTCCGACGCCGAAAACGTCATTCCGGTTATCCGCGTACCCGATGGCCTGCCCGCACTTGCCAGCGGCCTTGGCGATGGCACGATCATGGTCCGGCCGGTCGATCTGGGCGTGAACAATTTCAAGCGCGGACAGGTGATGACGACCTCGGGCAGCGGCGGTCTCTACCCCCCCAACATCCCCTTCGCGATCATCGTGCGCAAGACCAGCGACGGCGCGCTTGCCCGCCCGATCGCCAGCGCTGCGTCCAGCGAGCATGTGATCGTACTCAAGCCCTATCAGCAAGTCGCAAAGAAGGTGCTCGACGAAGCCCTGGAAGCTTTGCCCAAGAGCGAGGCCGACGAATGAACCAGTTGCTTGCGACAGGGCGCAAGCTGCTGGGCCCCAGCCGCGAATATGAAAGCCGCATCAATCGCGAGCAATCGCCTGCACGAATGCTGCTGGTGCCAATATCGTCGGTGATTGCAGGATCGATGGCGACATCGACCTTGCCGCTGGTGGCAGGCACGCCGCTCCTCCCGCCCTTTGGTTTGCTCATCCTGCTGGCATGGCGGCTGATGCGCCCCGGAATGTGGCCTGCGTGGATCGGGCTGCCGCTTGGCCTGTTCGATGATCTTTACAACGGCCAGCCCTTTGGCAGCTCTGCTTTCATATGGTCGCTGTGCATCATTGCAGTCGAACTGGTCGACCTGCGCGGCGTATGGCGTGACCATATGCGTGACTGGCTTATTGCCGCCGCGCTGATTATGCTCGCCTTGCTTGCCGGGTTGGGCATATCTGCATTGGCCCAGCCAGCGCCGGAGGTTTCCATCATCGTGCCGCAAATTGTCGTGTCTATCCTCTTCTATCCGCTCGCTGTCCGGCTATGCGCACGACTCGATGGCTGGCGGCTGGCTACATGAACGACAAGCGCGGGCCGACTTCGGGGCAATTGGAGTTCACCTTTTCGCGCCGTGCGCTGTTCATTGGCGGGGTGCAAGCGGTGATCGGCGCCGTGGTCGCAACGCGAATGGCCTATATCTCGGTTGCCGAAAACGAAAAATACAAGCTGCTGTCCGAAAGCAACCGCGTCAACCTGACGCTGATCCCGCCGCGGCGCGGCTGGTTCATCGACCGTATCGGCAAACCGATCGCAACCAATCGCGCCGATTTTCGCGTCGACATCATCCCCGATCGCCTGCAAAGCAAAGAGCAAACCCTTGGCGCGCTCACCCAGTTGCTCGATCTTAAACAGGAAGATGTCGAGCGTATCGAAAAGGAACTGAAAGAAGCACAGGGCTTCCAGCCGGTCCAGGTCGCCGCCGGCCTCGAATATGAAAGCTTCGCCCGTGTCAGCGTCCGCCTGCCCGACCTGCCGGGCGTCAGCCCGCGGCAGGGCTTTTCGCGCTTCTATCCCAGCGGGGCAGCGGTCGGCCATCTGCTCGGTTATGTCGGTACCGTTTCGGCTGAGGAATATCGCCTCGACAAAAATCCGCTGCTGATCACACCTGGCTTCAAGGTTGGCAAACAGGGTCTTGAAAAAACAATGGAAACGCGGCTGCGCGGCCAACCGGGTGCCAAGCGGACAGAGGTTACGGCACGCGGCAAGATCGTGCGTGAGCTTTCCAGCCGTTCGGATACGCCGGGCAAGCCCGTCCAGCTCACCATCGATATCGACTTGCACAATTATGCCGCACGGCGACTGGGCGTCGAGTCGGGTTCGGTGGTGGTCATCGATTGCCTGACCGGTGACATATTGGCGCTGGTCTCGATGCCCTGTTTCGATCCGAACAGCTTCTCCGAGGGCATTGGCCGCCTTGAATGGAAGATGCTCAATTCAGATGACCGCATCCCGATGCTCAACAAATCGTTGCAGGGCTTGTATCCGCCGGGATCGACGCTGAAACCGATGGCGGGCCTCGCCTTCCTGAAGCACGGCATCGATCCGGAGGAAAAGGTCAGCTGCCCCGGCGGTTATCGGCTGGGCAATCGCGTCTTCAAATGCCTCGGTCGCCATGGTCCCATGGACATGCGCTCGGCGATCATGAAGAGCTGCAACACCTATTTCTACTCGATGGCGAACCGGGTTGGCTATGATGCAATCGCGCCGATTGCCAAGCAACTCGGGCTTGGGCAGGAATTCCCCCTCCCCTTCCAGTCGCAACGCTACGGCACCATTCCCGACAGCGCCTGGAAGATGAAGAAATATGACCAGGAATGGAGCCGTTCCGATACGCTGAACGCAGTTATCGGACAAGGCTATGTCATCGTCAGCCCGTTCCAGCTCGCGGTCATGGCCTCACGCATCGCCTCCGGCCGGATGCTGGAACCCGAAATCCTGCTGAAAAACCGGAAGGCAGGCGCGCACCTGCCCTTCCCGGATGAACATCTGCAGGTCGTGCGCGATGGCATGGATCTGGTCGTCAACGGCGCGGGAACCGCTGTGCGCAGCCGCCTCGATCTTCCCGATGTCACAATGGCGGGGAAGACCGGCACGGCGCAGGTGCGCGCAATAAAGGGAGGCCAGCGCGGCCAAAGCGGCGCGCGGCGTTATCGCGATCACGGCCTGTTCGTCTGCTTCGCCCCTGTTGCTCAGCCACGTTATGCGGCGGCGGTCGTGATCGAACATGGCCTTGGCGGTGCCCGCGCAGCCGCTCCGGTGGCAAAGGATGTGCTGACCTTCCTCTACGATCGCGAAAAGGCCATGGCTTCGCTCGAAGCGCTTGAGGCGGGCTGGGGCGGCGGAATCGAGGAGCGCATGGCGCGCCAATATGCTGCCTTCCAGGCCGAGCAAGGCGTCCCCGCTGCCGAGCGGAGCGAAATGTGAACGGCATCGTCCCGGCCCCGATCGCGGCGCTTCCATGGCGCGTGATATTCGTCCTGTTCGGTCTCGCGAGTTTCGGCACTGCCGTTCTCTATTCGGCAGCCGGGGGCAGTTTCAGCCCCTGGGCGGGCAATCATTTCCTCCGCTTTTGCGTGCTGATGACGATGGCGGTGGTGATGTCGCGGCTGCCGCTTGATTTCTGGAAAAAGATAACCTTCCCGCTCTACGTCGTGCTGCTGCTCATGCTGGTCGCGGTTGAGTTGATCGGCTTTGCCGGTGGCGGCAGCCAGCGCTGGATCAACCTCGGCATCATAACCTTCCAACCATCGGAATTGATGAAGCCGACCGTTGTATTGGTCACCGCCTGGTTCTTCGATCGCCTGCCGCCTTCGAAAATCACCAGTTTCGACGCAATCTGGCCGGTTGCCGTCATGCTGGTGGTTCCCAGCATCCTCGTTATCATCCAGCCCGATTTCGACGCGGCGCTTGCCTATATCTTTTGCGCAGCGGTGGTGGGTTTCCTTGCCGGATGGCCGATGATCTATTTTGTCGCGGGCGGCGTTGCAGTGTCGATTCTGGCCCCGCTGGTCTATTTTTTCGGACTGCGTCCCTATCAGCAGGACCGTGTCCTGATCTTCCTCAATCCCGAAAATGATCCGCTCGGTAAGGGATACCACATCACCCAATCCAAGATCGCGATCGGCTCCGGCGGTATTTTCGGCAAGGGTTTCGGCAATGGCACGCAAAGCCATCTCGATTACCTGCCCGAAGGCCATACCGACTTCATCTTTGCAACCATGGCGGAGGAATGGGGGCTGTTCGGCGGGCTCATCATCATCGGTCTCTACGTCCTCCTCATGCGCTGGGGGCTGAAGGTCGCGATGGAAAGCACCAACCGCTATGGCCAGCTGGTCGCAGGCGGGCTGACCTGCACCATTTTCTTCTACATCATGGTCAACCTGCTGATGGTCGTCGGACTGGCTCCCGTAGCGGGCTTGCCACTGCCTTTCGTCAGCCATGGCGGCTCTTCCATGCTGACAATGATGATCTGCGTTGGCATCATCATGTCGATCGAACGCCACCCCGGAAGGCGGACTTTCAGTTGAGGCCAACATTTGGTCGCAACAAGGATTGACATTCGAACCGAATCCCGCCAAAGGCGCGCCTCCAAACCGGTGCGAAGGGATCTGCCCCGCACCTGAAATGGGGACGCTTAGCTCAGTTGGTAGAGCAGCTGACTCTTAATCAGCGGGTCGTGGGTTCGAACCCCTCAGCGTCTACCATTTTTCTCTTGTTTGCTGACAGTTGGCATGACTCACTATTTGTCGTCCAGCCATTGCACCGCGCCGCTGGCCATTTCGTAAAAGGCCCCCACTATCTTGAGCGTTCCCAGTTCTTGCGGGCGGCGCAGCGCTGGGGAGGCTTCTTCCTGCAATTCGCGGACGACGCGGTGAACATTATGTCGTCCGGCGGCATTGACCAGATCGTGCTGGCAGTCTTCACCGACCTCCATGATTGCCGGGTAGAGCGGTTGCAGTACCTTGCTGATATTGGCTGAATAGCCATAATGTTCCTTGACCACCGAAACCGCTGCACGCACGGCTCCGCAATTTTCGTGGCCCATCACGACGATCAGTGGAACGCCCAGCGCAGTGACGGCGAATTCGAGGCTGCCTAAGGCGGTCGAACAGAGGCTGTTGCCCGCGTTGCGCACGATGAAAAGCTCGCCAAGCCCTCTGCCGAAGAGCAGTTCGGGTGCAACGCGCGAATCCGAGCAACTGAGATAGGCCGCAACCGGCCGCTGTGCCGCCGCCATACGCAGCCGACTCATCCGGTCGCCATGCACGGCGAGCGGGGCATCTTCAAGGAAGCGCCGGTTGCCGTCTTTGAGCAGTGCGAGTGCATCATCCGGCGTCATCAGGGGAGTCATCCGGCTTTTCCGTCCTTTCGGGGCAAGATGTAAATGGCGGCATTGCGCAATGTCCAAGGCGATATCGCCAGAAGGAAGATTGCCGCAGAGATGACCAGCCAGGGGCCGTTCTCGGCCTTTATGGCCGATACCATGCGCGCCACCGCAGCCAGCTGAATCCCGATAAATGCAAGTCGGCCGACCATTGGAAGCTCCAGCGGCCTGCCCGAATGGCCCTGCGTCACGCGGGTCACTATCGCGATGATCAGACTGCTCGCAAAGCCGATGGTCAGCGCATGTTCGGGTGCGCGGCCGACCGGGACGCCAAGGCTCGACAGCGCTGCAAGCGCATAGCCGACAGGTGCCCAAGCAAAACCGATAATCAGCACCCAGAGCAATGCCGGTGCCTTGCCGCGCGGCCACCATTTGAAGGTCATCAGGCCGGTGAGTGCGGTGAGCAGGGCTGCCCCCAAGGCGAAAAGCGGAGATATCTCCAACTGCAATCCGGCGATCAGCAACGCCGTTGCTCCCCAATATGCGGCAAGCAACCAATAGGGCCGCCAGCGCACATAATCCGCGACCACATTGCCCGCAAAAAAGGGCAGCATACGGTGGCAGACCGTTACGAATACGGGCAGCAGGAAGGCCCAAAGCCCAAGCCGGTTGGCCAGCGGCAGAGCGATATTGTTTGCCGGTTCGCAAAGGAACATCAGCAACGCCGCCTGCCCCGCCAGCCCGGCGGCAAAGGCCGCAAGGATCGACCAGCCATGCCAGGTCGGCGCCTTGCCATCGGCACGCTCGCGCAAGGCAATCCGCAACAGCGCCGCAACGCCCCAAAAAGCTGCAAGCAGGGCGATGGCAAAGGCAGCGGCGAGCATGTCGTCATTGCCTGTGACCAGTGCAACCCACGCCGCAAATGTTGCCAGCGCATATCCCGCCCCGACCGGCGCATAAGCGGTTTTGCCAAGATCGGGATAACCCATCCAGCGCGGGAACACCGTCAGCAGGAAGCCAAAGAAGAGAGGCGGCAGTGCCAGATAGATGATCAACGGCGCATGCAGCAACGCCTGTGGAATATCGCCGCTTGCGGGCGCTGCCGTCCCGAAATGCAGGCCGGAAAGCACGGCCAACCACCAGCAAAGCAGCGCAACAAGTTGGGCCGCACCGATCAGGAAAAGAAGGCGGTGCGGCGCGGCCAGAACGGTGGTTGCGCTTACCATAATCCGTGACTCCCGCCGACTGCACCGATGGTGGTGATGATAGAGGCCAGCAAAAGGATGCGGTGGACCCGTTCCATACGCTGGAAATCCTGTTGCGGTTGCGGAGAGGAAGCCATGCGTTTGTGCAGGAACAGCGGTTCAAGGATGAACAGCATCACCATAAAGAAAAGCCAGACAAGCAGCATCGCCCACATCCACCAAAATTGCAGGTCGGCAAAGCGACTCCACATATCCGTGCGCCATACCATCCAGAAGCCGCTGGCTCCGGCAAGCAGCACCCAGATCCGCGCTTGCCAAGCAAAGCCGTTCTCGATCCGGTGGAAGGCGGCGAGCCGGTCGGTTGTGTCACGATCGCGACGGATAGCGGGCATCACGACCGTCGTGACAAAGGCAACGCCGCCGATCCACATCAGCACGGCGACAACATGAACGATGCGGGCAATTGTGAAATCATCCATGGCCTTATCCGGATTTTTCCCTGCAGTTGATAACGATCAATGGCTTTGACTAATATCAAACAATCGTGCCGAGAGCGCGATTATAGGGCGGCCATGAACAAGACCATCATGCTTTCCGCATTCACGCTCGCAGCAGCCTTGACTGCTACAAACCCCGCCCGCGCGCAAGAGACCGCCAAGCCCGACGCGATCACGCCTTATGCCGATATCAGGTATCGGCTCGAACTGGTCGATCAGGACGGCCTTCCCGAAAGCGCGACAGCATCGACCGTGCGGGTTCGCGCGGGATTGAAGACGGCAGAATGGCACGGGCTGAGCGCGCTTGTCGAAGGTGAGGCTATCGCGCGGGTCGGGCCAAGACACTATAACGACTCGGTCAATGGCCTGACCGCCTATCCGGTCGTTGCCGACCCTTCGAACGTGCTGCTCAATCAGGCATGGTTGAAGTTCAAGCCGGTCAAGGAAGTGGAAGCCATTGCCGGTCGGCAAGCAATCAATTTCGACAACCAGCGCTGGATCGGCTCGGTCGGCTGGCGGCAGAACGACCAGACCCTCGATGCCGCGCGCCTTACCGTCAGGCCGGTCAAGGGGATCGCGTTCGATTATAGTTATTCCTGGCGGGTCAACCGCGTATTCGGGCCGGATTCGCTGCAGGGCATCTGGCGCGACAATGACAACCATCTGGTGCGGGCCAGCATCGAAGCAAAGCCGGTTGGTACGGTTACAGCTTATGGCTATTTCCTGGACATGCCCGACGCGCCGCTGCTGTCCTCGAAAACGCTGGGTGTCAGGTTGGCCGGTGACCAGAAAATTTCCGGCACAACCAAGCTGCTCTATGCGTTTGAATATGCAAAACAGCGCGACGCCGGATCGAACCTGCGCAATTTCTCGCTCGACTATCTGCTGATCGAACCGGGCCTTTCGGCAGGCGCGGTAACGGCAAAAGTCGGGTTCGAGCGACTGGAAGGCAATGGCGTGGCGGCGCTGCAAACGCCCCTGGCGACATTGCACGCCTTCAACGGCTGGGCTGACAAATTCCTGTCGACCCCGGCAAACGGCCTGCGCGATCTCTATGCCGACATTTCGGTCAAGCTGCCAGCCATCGGACCTGTCAAGGGCGCCAGTGCCCGCGTACAATATCATGATTTCGATGCGACCCGCGGTGGCATCGATTATGGGCAGGAATGGGGTGCGATGCTTGCGGCACCGCTGACCAAGAAGCTGGCAGCAACCGTCAAGCTGGCACATTATGATGCCGATGGCTTCGCAACCGACACCACCAAATTCTGGTTCTCACTCGACCTCAAGCTCTGAGGGTCAACCGGGCTGGTCAAGAAATGGATCGGGGCGGGCAAATTCGGCCAGCTTTTCGGCGTCCGTGATTTGCACCGTATTGCCGGAAACAATGACGCCGTGCGTCGCCAGCACGCCAAAGGCCCTTGAAAGATTCTCGGGTGTCATCCCCAACAGCGACGCGAGCGTGCGTTTTTCCACCGGCAGCTCAAACTGCACCGCTCCATCGCGTTCTCCGCTTTCCAGCAGGATGAAATTGCCAAGTCGCTCGACCGACTGCCGCAGCTTCATATCGCTCAGCGCGCGCACGAAATAGCGGAAACCGAACGCAAGTTCGTGCATCGCCCCGCGCATCAGTTCCCGGTCATTATCGATAGCATCGCGGATCAGCGGCGACGGGGTCATCAAAATGCGCGACGCGGTCAGCGTTCGTGCCGACATAAGATAAGGCTGATCGGTATAGGCTGCGGCCAGGATGAAGCTGCGCACCGGACGGATGATCGCCATCGTGGTCGCACGATCGGCATTACCGGTGAAAAGTTCGACCATGCCGTCGACCACGATGTGCAGGAAATCCGGTTTCTGCCCGGCATCGAACAGCTTCAGCGACGGCGGGAAAACTTGCAGAAAGGATGCCGCAAAAATCTGCTCGCGCTGATCCGGATCCATTGAAGCAAATAACGGCAAGGCGGCAATTTCAGGCTTTTCTGCTGCGCGCACGCATTTCCTCCGAACTAGTTCAAAGGAATGTAAACTGCGAATTGATAATTATCAATCAGACAAATGATAAATTTCAAAGCTGTTTTCGACCACGATCAGTCCAAGCCGATTTTGCATGCCATGCGCAAAGACAGTTGATCCACGTCAACAACTTCCCCCTGTAAGGCTGCAAGTGGAAGCCACGTTTTTCGCCACTAGCAAAAGGGGCAAATCATGGTTGAGACATCAGTTTCGCAAGGTCGGCAGCAAGGGGCGCTCTGGCTTAGCACATTGGCTTTCACAGCCTGTTTCGCGGTCTGGACGATCTTTGCGATCATCGGGGTCGAGATAAAGGCCGAACTCGGCCTTAGCGATACGCAATTCGGCCTTCTGGTCGGCACACCGATTCTTACCGGTTCGCTGGTTCGTGTGTTTCTGGGCATCTGGACTGATCAATATGGCGGGAAACTGGTTTTCCCGCTGACCATGCTGGCCTCGGCGATCTCGACCTGGCTGCTTTCCATGGCTGACAGTTACGGGATGATGCTGCTTGCCGCCTTGGGCCTTGGCCTCGCAGGTGGCGGCTTTGCCGTGGGCGTCGCTTATGTCTCGAAATGGTTCCCGCAGGAAAAGCAGGGCACTGCGCTCGGCTTTTTCGGCATGGGCAATGTCGGTGCGGCGGTGACCAAATTCGTTGCGCCGTTCGTGATGGTGGCGATGGGCTGGACGGCGGTTGCGCAGATCTGGGCAGTCGGGCTTGGCATCATGGCGGTGCTGTTCTTCCTGTTTGCGAAGGACGACCCCGATCTGGCGGCACGGCGCGCAAGCGGTGCCAAGCCGAAGAGTCTGGCCGAACAGCTTGAGCCGCTCAGGCACCAGCAGGTCTGGCGCTTCTCGCTCTATTATTTCTTCGTCTTTGGTGCCTTTGTCGCACTGGCCTTGTGGCTGCCCAAATATCTGAGCGAAGTGTACCACGTCGACATCAAGGTTGCCGGTATGCTCGCCGCCACTTTCTCGCTCTCGGCCAGCCTGTTCCGCGCCTATGGCGGGATGCTGTCGGACAAATATGGTGCGCGCAAGATCATGTATGCGACTTTCGGCGTGTCGATGCTGTGCCTGTTCATGCTCAGCTATCCATCAACCGACTATGTGATCCATGGGGTGAAGGGCGACATCAGCTTTTCAACCTCGATGGGGCTGGTCCCCTTCATCATCACCATCTTCGTGCTCGGCTTCTTCATGTCGCTGGGCAAGGCTGCGGTCTATAAGCATATCCCCGTTTATTATCCGGAGCATGTCGGCTCGGTAGGCGGCATGGTCGGCATGGTCGGCGGCCTGGGCGGCTTCGTGCTCCCCATCGTCTTCGGTGTGGTCAGCGACCTTACCAACATCTGGACAAGCTGTTTCATGGTGCTGTTTGCACTGGTCGGCATCGCGCTGCTGTGGATGCACATGGCGATCCGCCAGATGGAACAGAAGGCCAGCGGCATCGATGCGCGCAGCCTGCCGCAATTCCCCGAAATGGCGGAACTGCACGATCCTGCAAAACACGAAACAGGCGGCACGCGCATACTCGACGAATGGAAGCCCGAGGATCGCAGTTTCTGGGAATCGACCGGCGAACGCATCGCGCGGCGCAACCTCTACATCTCGATCCCGGCGCTCCTCCTCGCCTTTTCGGTGTGGATGGTCTGGTCGATGGTGGTTGCAAAACTGCCTTTGATCGGCTTCGAATATACCACCGACCAGCTGTTCTGGCTGGCGGCATTGCCGGGCCTTTCGGGCGCAACGTTCAGGATATTCTACAGCTTCATGGTGCCGATTTTCGGGGGTCGTCTCTGGACGACGCTCAGCACCGCATCGCTGCTGATCCCGGCTTTCGGTATCGGCTACGCCGTGCAGAACCCCGATACGCCCTATGTGATCTTCCTGGTGCTGGCGCTGCTCTGCGGCTTTGGCGGCGGCAATTTCGCCTCGTCGATGTCGAACATCAGCTTCTTCTTCCCCAAGGCCCAAAAGGGCAATGCGATGGCGCTCAATGCCGGGCTCGGCAATCTGGGCGTGTCGGTGATGCAGTTCATCATCCCTCTGGTGATTACCGCCAGCGTATTCGGCGCGATGGGTGGCGATCCGCTTCCCAACAAGGAAGGCGGCGAGTTGTGGCTGCAGAATGCAGGCTTCATCTGGGTGCCCTTCATCATGGCCTCGGCGCTGCTCGCCTGGTTCGGGATGAACGACATTGCCGATGCCAAGGCCAGCTTTGCCGAACAGGCGGTGATCTTCCAGCGCAAGCATAACTGGCTGATGTGCTGGCTCTACACCGGCACCTTCGGCTCGTTCATTGGCTTCTCCGCCGGTCTGCCGCTGCTCGCCAAGCACCAGTTCCCCGATATCGACGTGCTGAAATTCGTCTTCCTCGGTCCGCTGGTCGGTGCGATCAGCCGCGCGGCCACCGGCTGGGTTTCAGACCGGTGGGGCGGCGGACGCGTCACCTTCTGGGTGTTCGTCTTCATGATGATCGGCGTCACAGGGGTGATGTATTTCCTCCAGGCCGGGAACTGGTGGGGCTTCCTCGGTGCCTTCATCTTCATGTTCTTCGTGACAGGCGTGGGCAATGCGTCGACCTTCCAGATGATCCCCAACATCATGCGCAGCGAAATCCCGCGCCTGATGCCCAAGCTGAGCCGCCCCGAACAGGTGCGGCAGGCGGAGAAGGAATCGGCGGCCATAGTCGGCTTCACCTCTGCAATCGCTGCCTATGGTGCCTTCTTCATCCCGAAGAGCTTTGGCAGTGCAATTGCGGCGACCGGATCGCCAATGGCGGCGCTGATCGGTTTCCTGATCTTCTACGCCAGCTGCGCCGCTCTCACCTGGTTCGTCTATACGCGACCGGGCGGGCTTCTCCATTCCATCGAACGCGCACCCAGCGCGAAACTTGCTGCCGCTTGAAAGGGCCTGATTCATGAGCCAACTCCTCGACCGCCTGACCTTCTTCAACCGGAAGCGTGAGAAATTCTCGGACGGCCACGGCGTCACCACCAGTGAGGCGCGCGACTGGGAAGACGGCTATCGCAAGCGGTGGCAGCACGACAAGATCGTGCGCTCGACCCATGGCGTGAACTGTACCGGCAGCTGTTCGTGGAAGATCTACGTCAAGGGCGGGATCATCACCTGGGAGACGCAGCAGACCGACTATCCGCGTACCCGGCCCGAATTGCCCAACCACGAACCGCGCGGCTGCCCGCGCGGGGCGAGCTACAGCTGGTACATCTATTCGGCGCAGCGGCTGAAATATCCGCTCATCCGCTCGCGTCTCGTCCGCCTGTGGCGCGAAGCGCGGCAGACGATGAGCCCGATTGCGGCGTGGACCTCGATCGTCGAGGATGACAAGAAGCGCAAAAGCTATACCGCGATCCGCGGGCATGGCGGTTTCGTGCGCGCGCATTGGGACGAGGTGACCGAAATCATCGCCGCCGCCAACGCCTATACGGCAAAGAAATATGGCCCCGACCGGATCATCGGCTTCTCGCCCATCCCGGCGATGTCGATGGTCAGCTATGCGGCGGGTTCGCGCTATCTGTCGCTTCTGGGCGGCACCTGCATGTCCTTCTACGACTGGTATTGCGACCTGCCGCCTTCCTCGCCGATGACGTGGGGCGAGCAGACCGACGTGCCCGAAAGCGCCGACTGGTATAATGCCGGTTTCCTGATGATGTGGGGATCGAACGTGCCACAGACGCGTACCCCCGACGCGCATTTCATGACCGAGGCGCGCTATCGCGGCACCAAGGTGGCGGTGGTTTCGCCCGATTATGCCGAAGCGACCAAATTCGCCGATCTCTGGCTCAATCCCAAACAGGGCACCGATGCGGCGCTGGCGATGGCGATCGGCCATGTCATCCTGCGTGAATATCATCTCGACCGGCAGGTTGAGTATTTTGACGATTATTGCCGTCGCTACACCGATTTCCCGATGCTCGTCCGGCTGGTCGAGAAGGACGGGGCCTATGTGCCCGAACGGATGCTCCGCGCGTCCGACCTCAAGGGCAATCTGGGCGAGAAGAACAATCCCGAGTGGAAAACGGTTGCGATTGACGATGCCAGCGGCAAGCTGGTGACGCCGCTCGGTTCGGCCGGATTCCGCTGGGGCGAGCAAGGCAAATGGAATCTGGAGGAAAAGGACGGCAAGGGCAGCGACGTCAAGCTACGCACGACCTTCATCCTCGATCAGGATCGCGACGATGTACTCGACGTTGCCTTCCCCTATTTCGGCAATCGCGAGCATGACCATTTCAAGGGCACCGATCATCCCGATGTGCTGAACCGCCGCGTTCCGGTGCGGCAGATCGCGACGACGGAAGGCAAGGCGTTCGTCGCCACGGTGTTCGATCTGTTCTGTGCCAATTACGGCCTAGATCGCGGGCTGGGCGGGGAGCATGTCAGCAACGATTATGCCGACAACATTCCCTATACACCTGCCTGGGCCGAACGGATAACCGGCGTTCCGGCGGAGCAGATCATCACGGTTGCGCGCGAATTCGCGACCAATGCCGAAAAGACCAAGGGCAAGTCGATGGTCATCCTGGGGGCCGGTCTCAACCACTGGTACCATATGGACATGAACTATCGCGGCATCATCAACATGCTGGTGATGTGCGGTTGTATCGGCCAATCGGGCGGCGGCTGGTCGCATTATGTGGGTCAGGAAAAACTGCGCCCGCAGACCGGCTGGCAACCCTTGGCGTTCGCGCTCGACTGGGCCCGTCCGCCGCGGCACATGAATTCGACCAGTTTCTTCTACGCGCACACCGACCAGTGGCGCTATGAAACGCTCGACGTCGATGAAATCCTCTCGCCGACAGCGCCCGACGGCGACTGGTCGGGTTCGCTGATCGACTATAATGTCCGCGCCGAACGCATGGGCTGGTTGCCCAGTGCGCCGCAACTCAAGACCAATCCGCTGGAAATTGCCAAAGCCGCCAAGGCGGCCGGCATGGAACCCAAGGACTATGTCGCCGCAGGGCTCAAAACGGGTGAACTCGAACTGTCCTGCAACGATCCGGACGATCCGGCCAACTGGCCGCGCAACATGTTCGTCTGGCGTTCGAACCTGCTCGGCTCCTCGGGCAAGGGCCACGAATATTTCCTCAAGCATCTGCTCGGCACGCAGCATGGCGTGCAGGGCAAGGATCTGGGCGAAACCGGCGCACAAAAGCCGCAGGATGTGGTCTGGCATGACGACGCACCGCAGGGCAAACTCGACCTGCTCGTCACCCTCGATTTCCGCATGTCGACGACCTGCGTCTATTCGGACATCGTGCTGCCGACTGCGAGCTGGTACGAGAAAGACGATCTCAACACGTCGGACATGCACCCCTTCATCCATCCGCTTTCGGCGGCGGTCGATCCGGTCTGGGAATCGAAATCGGATTGGGAAATCTACAAGGCCATCGCGAAGAAATTTTCCGAGGTGGCACCCGAAATCCTTGGCGTCGAAGAGGATGTCGTGCTGACGCCGATCCTGCACGACACGCCGGGCGAAATCGCGCAGCCTTTCGATGTCGAGGATTGGGGCAAGGGCCAGACGCTGCCAATTCCCGGCAAGACCATGCCCAATGTGGCGGTCGTCACCCGCGATTATCCGGACGTCTACAAGCGCTTCACCGCGCTCGGGCCGCTGATGGAAATGATCGGCAACGGCGGCAAGGGTATCAGCTGGAACACCGAACATGAAGTCGACCTGTTGCGGCGTCTCAACGGCGAAGTTCTCGATGAAGGCACCTCGAAAGGCATGGCGAAGATCGACAGCGCCATCGACGCTGCCGAAGTGATCCTCAGCCTCGCGCCAGAAACCAATGGCGAGGTTGCGGTCAAGGCATGGGCCGCCCTGTCGAAGAATACAGGCCGCGACCACACCCATCTGGCCTTGCCCAAGGAAGAAGAGAAAATCCGTTTCCGCGACATTCAGGCGCAGCCGCGCAAGATCATTTCTTCCCCGACCTGGTCGGGGCTGGAAAGCGAGCATGTCTGCTACAATGCCGGCTACACCAACGTCCACGAACTGATCCCCTGGCGCACGCTGACCGGCCGTCAGCAGCTCTATCAGGATCACAAATGGATGCTGGCCTTTGGCGAGGGCTTCTGCGTCTATCGCCCGCCCATCGACACCAAGGCGGTCAAGCCGATGCTCGACGAAGCGAAGGACGCGCCGCATGTGATCCTGAACTTCATCACCCCGCACCAGAAATGGGGCATCCACTCGACCTATACCGACAATCTGCTGATGCTCACGCTGTCGCGCGGCGGGCCGATCGTCTGGATGAGTGAGATCGATGCCGCCAAGGCCGGGCTGGTCGACAATGACTGGGTGGAAACATTCAATTCCAACGGTGCCCTGGTCGCCCGCGTCGTCGTTTCGCAGCGCATGAAGGAAGGCACGCTCTTCATGTATCATGCGCAGGAAAAGATCGTGAATGTGCCCGGATCGCCGCTCACCGGCCAGCGCGGTGGCATCCACAATTCGGTGACCCGCGCGATCCTGAAACCCACCCACATGATCGGCGGCTATGTGCAGCAGAGCTACGGCTTCAACTATTACGGCACCGTCGGTTCCAACCGCGATGAATATGTCATCGTGCGCAAATTGCAGAAAGTCGACTGGCTCGAAGGCCCGGCGACCCATTTGGAGGCAGCAGAATGAAAGTCCGCGCACAAATCGGCAAGGTTCTCAATCTCGACAAGTGCATCGGCTGTCACACCTGCTCGGTCACCTGCAAGAATGTATGGACCAGCCGCGACGGCATGGAATACGCCTGGTTCAACAATGTCGAGACCAAGCCCGGCATCGGCTATCCCAAGGATTGGGAAAACCAGAAGCGCTGGAACGGCGGCTGGGACGTCAAGGGCGGCAGGCTGAAGCCGCGCATGGGCGGCAAATGGCGGTTGTTGTCGAAAATTTTCGCCAATCCCGACCTGCCCGAAATCGACGATTATTACGAACCCTTCACCTTTGACTATTCACATTTGCAGCAGGCGAAGGAAAGCCAGGCGTTCCCCACTGCCCGGCCGCGCTCGCTCGTCACCGGCGAGCGGATGGAAAAGATCAACTGGGGTCCCAACTGGGAAGAAATTCTCGGCGGCGAATTTTCGAAGCGTTCCGCAGACTATAATTTCGAAGGCGTCGAAAAGGAAATTTACGGCCAGTTCGAAAACACCTTCATGATGTATCTGCCGCGCCTGTGCGAGCATTGCCTTAACCCCACCTGCGTCGCGGCTTGCCCCGCAGGCTCGATCTACAAGCGTGAGGAAGACGGCATCGTCCTCATCGATCAGGACAAGTGCCGCGGCTGGCGCATGTGCGTGTCGGGCTGCCCGTACAAGAAGATCTATTACAACTGGAAGACCGGCAAATCGGAAAAGTGCATCTTCTGCTATCCGCGGATCGAGGCCGGACAGCCGACCGTCTGCTCCGAAACCTGCGTCGGGCGCATCCGCTATCTGGGCGTGATGCTCTATGATGCAGACCGCATCGAGGAAGCGGCGTCGGCGGAAAATGTTGAGGATCTGTATCAGGCGCAGCTTGATATCTTCCTCGATCCCAACGATCCGGAGGTGATTGCGCAGGCGCGCAAGGATGGCGTTCCCGAAGCCTGGCTGGAGGCCGCGCGCCACTCGCCGGTGTGGAAGATGGCGATGGAATGGAAGGTCGCCTTCCCGCTCCACCCCGAATATCGCACGCTGCCGATGGTCTGGTATGTGCCGCCCTTGTCGCCGATCAGCGCAGCGGCCAATGCGGGCCAGATTTCGGTCAACAACAACATGCCCGATGTCCGCTCCTTGCGCATCCCGCTCAAATATCTCGCCAACCTGCTGACCGCAGGCGCAACCGAGCCGGTGGCGCTGTGCCTGGAACGCATGCTGGCAATGCGCGGCTATATGCGTTCGAAAACCGTCGAGGGCGTTGTTGATGAAGGCATCGCCCGCGCGGTCGGCCTGACGGGTGCACAGATCGAAGACATGTACCATGTGATGGCGATCGCCAATTATGAGGACCGTTTCGTCATCCCCACCGGCCACCGCGAGGATGCCGAGGACATGTTCGATGAACGCGGCAGTTGTGGCTTCACCTTCGGCAATGGCTGTTCGGGCGGCGAAACCAAACCGAACCTGTTCGGCGCGCCTGCACGCAAGAAACTGCAAACCCCGACGGAGGTATTCTGATGGGCACGATTACCTTGCGCGCGCTTTCCGCGTTGCTCCACTATCCTGACGCCGATTTGCGCGCTGCCGTGCCGGAAATCCGTCGCGTGCTGCTGCGCGAACAGATCGTCAGCGAAAAGCAGATGCTGCGTCTTGAGCCCCTGCTCTTTCGGCTGACCGGCGGCGACCTGATTTCGCTGCAGGAGCATTATGTCGAAACCTTCGACCGGGGCCGGTCACACAGCCTACACCTGTTCGAGCATGTCCATGGCGAGAGCCGGGACCGCGGGCAGGCCATGGTCGACCTGCGCGAACGCTATGTCGCGGCGGGCCTCGATCCGGCGAGCAACGAACTGCCCGATTATCTGCCGCTGTTCCTCGAATATTGCTCGACCCTGCCGCGCGAGGAAGCGCTGGCCGAGCTTGCGGAACCCGGCGCGATCATCGCAACACTGGCCGACCGGCTGGAGGCGCGTGGAACCGACTATGCAGGGTTGCTGGCGATCCTGCGCGACCTTTCGGGCGGCCAGAGCGTCGCGCCCGAAGACATGATTGCGGTTGAGGATCCCGACGATCTGGAAGCCCTTGATGCCGCATGGGAGGAAGAGCAGATCACCTTTGGCGCGATGGCACCGGCTGCCCCCGATGCAGCGGCTGCCTGCCCGCAAGTGCAGGCGATGGTGACCCGGATGCTCGAACCCGCCCCAACCCCCTCTTCGGCAAGGAGCCTGTGAGATGGCCGATTTTCTGAACCATATGCTGTTTGGCATCTACCCTTATGTCGCGCTGGCCGTGCTCGCACTGGGCTCGATTATCCGCTACGATCGCGAACCCTATAGCTGGCGCTCGGGTTCGAGCCAGCTTTTGCGGCGCAGGCAATTGATGTGGGGTTCCGTGCTGTTCCATGCCGGTGTGCTCGTCATTTTCTTCGGGCATCTGGGCGGTCTGTTGACGCCGATCATTATCTTCGACACGCTCGGTATTCCGCACGGCGCAAAGCAGGTGATGGCAATCATTGTCGGCGGCGTGGCCGGTATTCTTGCCTTTGCCGGTGCCACTTTGCTGCTCCACCGTCGCCTGGTCGATCCGCGCATTCGCAATACTTCGAGCTTTAGCGACATCATGATCCTTGCCCTGCTCTGGCTGCAACTGGCGCTGGGCCTTGGCACCATCCCCGTTTCGATGGATCATCTCGACGGGCATGAAATGGTGAAGTTCATGAACTGGGCGCAGGGTATTTTCACCTTCCAGGGTGATGCGTCTTCCTATGTCGCAGACGCCCACATCATCTTCAAACTGCACTTGTTCCTGGGCCTGACCATCCTGTTGCTCTTCCCCTTCACGCGGCTGGTCCACATGCTGTCGGCGCCGATCCGCTATGTCTGGCGGCCCGGCTATCAGGTGGTGCGTTCGCGCAAATTGGGGGTGCGTCATGGCTGAGGTGCTCGAACATCCACCGGTGACGGTGAACGGTAACGAAATCAGTGCCGCTGCCATCGCCGCAGAAGTGCAGAACCACCCCGCTCCGGATGCCGATACAGCTTGGGAGGGTGCGGCGCGGGCGCTGGTTTTCCGCCAGTTGTTGCTCGACGAAGCCGACCGGCTGGAGATCATGAGCGTCGGGCTGGTCGACGCCGAAGGCCGCAAGCTGGCGGACGAGGATGCCCGGATCGAAGCGTTGCTCGAACAGGAGGTTCGCAGCCCGCACGCCGATGATGCAACTATCCTGCGCTTTTACGAGCGTCATGCCGATCGCTTCACGTCGCCCACTTTGGTCGAGGCGGAACATATCCTCTTCTCTGCATCGCCCGACGATGATCTGGCCTATGGGCTGGCAACCGGCGATGCGCGCATGGCGATACGGGCGCTGAAGGCCGAGCCGGGGCGTTTTGCAGAACTGGCACTCAAGCATTCGGCTTGCCCGTCAAAGGAACAAGGCGGCAATCTGGGCCAGATCGGGCCGGGGCAGACCGTCAAAGAGTTTGAGGATGTGCTGTTCGGCCTTGGCGAGGGCGAACTGCATCCCGACCCGGTGAAGACGCGCTTCGGCGTCCATGTCATCCGCGCAGGTCGCCGCGCGACAGGCGAACAGATGCCGCTGGAACTGGTGCGCGACAAGATCGCCCAATATCTGGAGGAAGCGAGCTGGCGCCGGGCGGTCACGCAATATCTGACGATCCTGGCATCGCAGGCAAAGGTTGAGGGCATCGATATCGGGGGAGCCGACGGCCCGCTTGTGCAATGACCGTCAGCATTCCTGCAAGGATGGCAAAGTCGACACTCGAAGATCGCCATGGCCGCCGCTTTGAATATCTGCGGTTGTCATTGACCGATGTCTGCAATTTCCGCTGCAGCTATTGCCTGCCCGACGGATATCGCAAGGCGCATGGAGCGCCGTCCAATATGTCGGGCGAAGAAATCCGCAGGCTGGTCGCTGCCTTCGCCGAACTCGGCCTCTGGAAGGTGCGCCTGACCGGTGGTGAGCCGACCTTGCGGCAAGAGTTTATCGAGATTGCCCGAACTGTCGCGGGTGTTGAAGGCATCCGGAAAGTAGCCGTGACCACCAATGGCTACCGGCTGGCCGAGCGCGCGCAAAGCTATGCTGATGCAGGGATCAGCGCGATCAACATCAGCATGGATTCGCTGAAGCCCGAACGCTTCCGCGCGATCACCGGCCATGACCGGTTGAACGAAATCCTCGCCGGCATCGCCGCATGCCGCGCGGCGGGCCTATCGTCGGTCAAGCTGAATTCGGTCCTGCTCAAGGGGCTGAACGATGATGAACTGGATGATTTTCTGGCCTTTGTCGTGGAGCATGATCTGACGCTGCGCTTCATCGAAGTGATGCGTACCAACGACAATCCGGGATATTTCGCCGCGCATCACCTCCCCGGCGCTTATGTCAGCGAGCGGCTTGAAACGCTTGGCTGGCAAAAGCAGGCGCGACAGGCCGGGGCGGGCCCTGCGATCGAATACACCAATCCTGACGGGCCGGGCCGCATCGGCATCATTGCGCCTTATTCAAAGGACTTCTGCGCCAGTTGCAACCGGCTTCGCGTTTCCGCGACGGGCAAGCTGCATCTGTGCCTGTTCGGCGATGCCGGCATCGAACTGCGGCCGCTGCTGCAGTTGGACAGCCAGAAAAATGAACTGGTGGAGCGACTGCAGCGGCTGGTCGCAACCAAGGCCCCCTCGCACCTGTTGCATCAGGGCAATAGCGGCGCAACGCCGCATCTCGCTTCTATCGGTGGATGAACATGGCAGGAATAAACGAAAGCTTACCCTTTTACCCGCTCGGCATGGCGGTGCTGACCATTTCGGACACGCGCAACGTTGAAACCGACACCTCCGGTGCGCTCCTCATCGAGCGGTTGTCTGGCGCAGGGCACCGGCTGATCGACCGGACGATTGTGCGCGACGAGATTGATGCGATACAGGCAACGCTTCAAAATTGGCTGACCAACCCCGAAATCGAAATCATCCTCACGACCGGCGGCACCGGTTTTTCTCCGCGCGACAACACGCCCGAAGCCGTAAAGCCCCTGCTACGCCGCGAGATGGACGGCTTTGCCATCGCCTTCCAGCAAAAGAGCCTGCAAACCGTCGGCGTCGCCGCAATGCAATCGCGCGCCTTGGCAGGGCAAGCGGGCGACAGTTTCATCTTCTGCGTCCCGGGATCGACCGGTGCCTGCCGCGACGCTTGGGACGGCCTGCTCGAAATGGAATTCGACAGCCGCCACAAACCTTGTTCAATCGCTGGCGCCCTGCCGCGCCTGCGCGACGTCTGTTCTTGACCGGCGGCAATTGAGGCAGCGCCACGACACATCAAAGCCATGTTGCGCTGTGACCATCTGCTCTACACCGGCAACACGCACATCGGGCGCAAGGTTGCGCTGAAAGTGGCGGAAAATCTCGTCCCGTCACGCTGGAGCTGGGCGGGTTGCGGAGCCTAGCGCTTGGCGGGATTTCTTGCGAAGATACCGAACACGGCGATGATGGCATAGCATAAGGCGGGCAGGATCAGCGCGGTGGCAAGGCTTCCGGTTGCGTCGGCGATCATGCCGGTGATCAGAGGAACCACCGCGCCACCAAAAATTGCGATGTTGATGATGCCCGAACCGTCTGCCGCGCGAGCACCAAGCTTTTCGCAGGCGAGCGTGAAGATGGTCGGGAACATGATCGAATTCATCAGACCGATGGCGAGCAGCGAATAGCCCGATACCGTTCCGGTCGTGTTGGTCGAAATCAGGATCAGGGTGATTGCTCCTGCGGATACGGCAGCGAGCACGAGGCCGGGGCTGACAACCCGCAGCACAGCCGAACCGATGAAGCGACCGACCATCGCCCCGCCCCAGTAAAGCCCGATCAGCTTACCTGCCGCCTGCTCTTGCAGCCCGAGGACATGGCTTTGCATCAGATAGTTGACGATCAGCGAACCGATCGCGACTTCGGCCCCGACATAGAGGAAGATGTATGCCGCTCCATAGCCGAAGCGCGGGCGCTTCATGAGTTGGAAGCCGCCCAGCAGGCTGCTGGGCTCATGCTTTTCGCCCTTCAGCTTGTTGCGGAACATCCAGACCACCGCTGCGACGATGGCCAGCGCAACCGCAAGGCCGAGATAGCCGTTGACGATCGCCTGTGTTTCCGCCGTCCGATAGGCGTCGAGTTCGGCACCCGAAAGCTGGTCGGCGCTGACCGTAGCCAGACTGCCGAGAATGAGGATCGCGCCGAAATAGGGAAAGACCGTGGTGCCAAGCGAATTGAAGGCCTGCGCAAAGGTGAGGCGGCTGTGCGCCGTCTCTGCCTTGCCGAGCAGGCTTATCAGCGGGTTGGAGACGACCTGCACAATCACCACGCCGCTGGCGAGCACGAAGAGCGCGAAAAGGAAAACGCCGTAGGTGGCGGTCTGGCTGGCCGGGATGAACAGCAGGCAGCCCGTCATCATCGTCAGCAGCCCCGCAACCGCCCCGCGCATATAGCCGATGCGCTTGACCAGCGCCGCGCCTGGCAGCCCAATCACCAGATAGGCCGTGAAGAAGCAGAACTGCACGAGCATCGCCTGCGTGTAATTGAGCGTGAACAGCTCTTTCAGCTTGGGAATGATGACATCGTTGAGCGAGGTGATCCCGCCAAAGATGAAGAACAGCGCCATCACGAACAGCCGCAATTCTGGCGCATCGATATACTGCCCCTCGCTTTCGACCGGATTGCTGTCGCTGCTGCTCGCTACTTGCGGCGCCAATGCCATAGTCCCTCTCCCAAAAACGCTTCTCTTTGATTGCTGTCCCTAATGCGGACGGATAGCGCTGTCTCGGTGATTTCGTATGCGTTGCGCATTTGACCTGTGACAGTTGCTGCAATTTGCGCTGGCTTAAGCGGCGGGACGGATTTACCAAAATACCGCCATGCCCGCTGTCAGCACCTTTCCAGATACACAGGATGCCGCCGCCCGGGCCATTTGCGCGCAGCATGGTAACCGACCGGACGCCCTGCTGGAGATATTGCACGAAACCCAGAGCCAGTTCGGTTTTCTGAGTGATGACGCACTCAAAGCTATCGCCCATGCACTCAACATCTCGCGCGCGGAAATCCACGGCGTGGTGACCTTCTACCATGATTTTCGCCGCGAAGCGCCGCCCGGGCATGTCATCAGGCTATGCCGCGCAGAAGCATGTCAGGCGGTGGGTGCCGAAGCACTGGCGCATCATGCCGAAAAACGGCTGGCAGGAAACCCGTCGGTCGGCCTTGAGGCGGTCTATTGCCTCGGCAATTGCGCGCTCGGCCCTGCGGCGCTGGTCGATGGCGAACTGAAGGCACGGTTGACCCCCGCTGCATTCGACGCGCTTGTCGCGGAACTGGAGGCAAAGGCATGAGCGCCGTCCGCATCTTCGTGCCCGTCGATGCCGCGGCGCAGTCGGTCGGGGCAAACGAAGTCGCCGCAGCAATCGCGCGCGAGGCGGCCCAACGCGGAATTGCAATCGAACTGGTCCGCAACGGATCACGCGGCATGTTCTGGCTCGAGCCATTGGTAGAGGTCGAAACCGCGACGGGACGCATGGCCTATGGCCCGGTGGCGCCGGACGATGTGGCGTCGCTGTTCGATGCCGGTTTCCTTGCAGGCGGCACGCACCCGCTGGGCCATGGCCTGACCGCCGCCATCCCCTATTTCGCAAAACAGGAACGGCTGAGCTTTGCCCGCTGCGGCGTCATCGATCCGCTCGATCTGGCCGATTATGAGGCGCATGGCGGCCTTGCCGGGCTGCACCGGGCGCTGACAATGCAGCCGCAGGATGTGGTTGCGGAAATCACTGACTCCGGCCTGCGCGGGCGGGGGGGCGCTGGGTTCCCGACCGGCATCAAATGGCAAACCGCGCTCGAACAACCGGCAGGGCAAAAATATGTCTGCGCCAATGCCGACGAAGGCGACAGCGGCACCTTTGCCGACCGGATGCTGATGGAGGGCGATCCCTTTTCGCTGATCGAGGGAATGGCGATTGCAGGCCATGCCATCGGCGCGGACACGGGTTACATCTATATCCGCTCCGAATATCCGCACGCTGTGGCCACGATGCACCGCGCCGCCGCGATCTGGCACGACGCCGCCCCCTCCCCCTTCCGCATCGAAATCCGCGTCGGTGGTGGGGCCTATATTTGCGGCGAGGAATCGGCGATGCTCGAAAGCCTTGAGGGCAAACGCGGGCAAGTGCGCGCCAAGCCGCCCATCCCGGCTATTTCCGGGCTGTTCGGCAAGCCGACGGTGGTCAACAATGTCCTCACGCTTGCCGCAGTAGGCGACATAATGGCCAAGGGCGCAGCACATTATCGCGATTTCGGAATGGGCCGTTCGCGCGGGACGCAGGCGTTCCAGCTGGCGGGCGATGTCGCACGCGGCGGGCTGGTCGAAAAGGCCTTCGGCGTCACGCTGCGCGAGCTGGTGGAGGATTTTGGCGGCGGCACGCGCAGCGGTAAGCCACTTCGCGCCGTGCAGGCAGGCGGGCCGCTGGGGGCCTATATTCCTGCCAGCGCGCTTGACGTGGCGATGGATTATGAAGCGCTGGCCGCTGCAGGGGCGATGCTGGGGCATGGCGGCATCGTGCTGTTCAACGACAGCGTCGACATGGCGAAGATGGCGCGCTTCGCCTTTGAATTTTGCGCGATCGAATCCTGTGGCAAATGCACCCCCTGCCGGATCGGTGCGGTGCGCGGCAGGGAAGTGATGGACAAGGTGATCGCGGGCGAGGATCGCGCAAGCAATCTGGCGCTGGTCGAGGATCTGTGCGAGATTATGACCGACGGTTCGCTCTGCGCAATGGGCGGGCTGACCCCGATGCCGGTGCTGAGCGCGCTGCGGCATTTTCCCGAAGATTTCGGGCGGGAATAAAGGAGAGAGGCGTTGGCGATCCTGAAGGAAAAGGATTTCGGCACCCCGGTTGCCCGTTCCGATCGCCTTGTGGAGATCGAGATCGACGGGTTCGCCGTAACCGTCCCCGAAGGCACGTCGATCATGCGCGCAGCCAGCAGCATCGACCTGCCGATCCCAAAACTCTGCGCCACCGACAGCCTGAAGGCCTTCGGTTCATGCCGCCTCTGCCTTGTCGAGATCGAAGGCCGGAAGGGCACGCCGGCATCGTGCACGACACTGGCCGAAGAAGGCATGAAGGTGCGCACCCAGAGCGATCGGCTGGCACGACTGCGCAAGGGAGTGATGGAGCTTTACATCTCCGACCATCCGCTCGACTGTCTGACCTGCAGCGACAATGGCGACTGCGAATTGCAGGACATGGCGGGCGCCGTGGGGCTGCGCGAAGTCCGTTACGGGCATGAGGGCGAAAACCACACCCTTTCCGCCAAGGATGAGAGCAACCCCTATTTCACCTACGACATGTCCAAATGTATTGTCTGCTCGCGCTGCGTGCGGGCGTGCGACGAGGTGCAGGGCACGCTGGCGCTGACCATCGAGGGACGCGGGTTCGATTCGCGTGTCGCGGTGTCGCTCGGCGAAAATTTCTTCGACAGCGAATGCGTCTCCTGCGGCGCGTGCGTGCAGGCCTGCCCCACCGCCACGCTGCAGGAAAAAAGCGTCATCGAAATGGGCGTTCCCGACCGCACGGTGCTGACGACCTGCGCCTATTGTGGCGTCGGCTGTTCGTTCAAGGCTGAACTGAAGGGCGATCAGGTCGTCCGCATGGTACCGTACAAGGATGGCAAGGCCAATCATGGGCACAGCTGCGTCAAGGGCCGCTTTGCCTTTGGCTATGCCACGCACCCCGACCGCATCACCCGGCCGATGATCCGCGATTCCATCGCCGAACCCTGGCGCGAAGTCGGCTGGGAGGAAGCCATCGGTTTTGCTGCCGACAGGCTGAAGACCGCGCAGGCAAAATATGGCCGCAAGTCGATCGGCGCGATCACCTCCTCACGCTGCACGGCGGAGGAAATCTGGGTGGTGCAAAAACTGGTGCGCACCGCCTTTGCCAACAACAATGTCGATACCTGCGCGCGCGTCTGCCATTCGCCCACCGGCTATGGCCTGAAACAGACCTATGGCACCTCGGCGGGCACGCAGGATTTCGACAGCGTGATGGAGGCCGATGTCATCCTTGTCATCGGCGCCAACCCTACCGACGCGCATCCCGTCTTTGCTTCGCAGATGAAGCGGCGGCTGCGGCCCCAAAATGGAAAACCGGGGGCAAAACTCATCGTCGCCGATCCGCGCACGATCGATCTCGTCCGCTCGCCGCATATCGAGGCGGCGCACCATCTGCCCCTGCTGCCCGGAACCAATGTCGCGCTGGTCAACGCGATGGCGCATGTCATTGCCACCGAAGGCTTGCTCGACGAGGCCTTCATAAACGAACGCTGCGACCTGCCCTCGTTCCGCGAATGGCTGGATTTCATTCGCGGACCGGAAAACGCGCCCGAGGCCATGGCGGCGGTCACCGGCGTTCCGGCGGAGGATATCCGCGCCGCCGCGCGGCTCTATGCGACCGGCGGCAATGCGGCGATCTATTACGGGCTGGGCGTGACCGAGCATAGCCAGGGCTCGACGATGGTGATGGGCATGGCCAATCTTGCCATGGCGACCGGCAATATCGGGCGTCGCGGCGTGGGCGTGAACCCGCTGCGCGGGCAGAATAATGTGCAGGGCTCATGCGACATGGGCAGTTTCCCGCACGAACTGTCCGACTATCGTCCTGTCGGCGACGATGCGGTGCGCAAGGTGTTTGAGGAAGCCTGGGGCGTATCGATGGATGCCGAGCCGGGTTATCGCATCCCCAACATGTTCGATGAGGCATGTGCAGGCACCTATAAGGGCATGTATATCCAGGGCGAGGACGTCGCCCAGTCCGATCCCAATACGAAGCATGTCGAAGCGGCGCTGTCGGCGCTCGACATTCTGATCGTGCAGGATCTGTTCCTCAACGAAACCGCGCGTTTCGCGCATGTCTTTTTGCCCGGCACCTCTTTCCTCGAAAAGGATGGCACCTTCATCAACGCCGAACGCCGCATCAACCGCGTCCGCCCGGCGATGAAGGAAAAAACCGGCAAGGCCGAATGGCAGGTGACGCAGGAGCTGGCACAGGCATTGGGTTATCCCATGCACTATGAAAGCGCGGCGCAGATCATGGACGAGATTGCGCAGCTTTCGCCCTCCTTCGCGCATGTCTCGTTCGACATGCTCGACAAGGTGGGATCGGTGCAATGGCCGTGCAACGATGCCGCACCCGAAGGCACGCCGATCATGCACGTTGACGGCTTTGTGCGTGGCAAGGGGCAGTTCGTCGCCACCGAATATGTCCCGACCGAGGAAAAGACCAACCGCAAATTCCCGCTGATCCTGACCACCGGGCGCATCCTCAGCCAGTATAATGTCGGCGCGCAGACGCGGCGCACGCACAATGTCGACTGGTGGGAGGAGGATGTCCTCGAAATCCACCCCAGCGATGCCGAAATGCGCGGCATCCGCGAGGGGCAATGGGTTTCGGTACGATCGCGCAAGGGCGAGACGGTGGTGCGCGCGAAACTTTCCGAACGGATGCAGCCGGGGGTGGTTTATACCACCTTCCACCATCCGGAGACGGGGGCGAATGTCATCACAACCGAATTGTCGGACTGGGCGACCAATTGCCCCGAATATAAGGTGACAGCAGTCGAAGTCGCGCCTGCAAATCATAAATCCTCATGGCAGCAGGACTATGCCACGCATGCGGGCGAGATGCGCCGTATCGCCAGGGTTCCGGCGGAATAGTGTTCCCCGTAACCGTTACCGGCACGCCGCTTTCTGCCAAGCAGAGTATCGGCCTGAGCAGCGGCGAAAGCTGGACAGTGCCGGAGGAAACGCCGGTCGCCTTCGTCTTCGATCGACGGAACTATGCGGTGATGCTGGCGACACCAGCCGACCTCATCGATTTTGCCGTCGGCTTTTCGCTGACGGAGGCGATCATCGATAGTCCGGCAGATATCGCTGCACTGGATATCCACCATCTTGCGCAAGGCATCGACCTGCGACTGCACCTGAACGAGCGATGTCGGCAGCGGCTGGACCTGCGCCAGCGCCGCCGTGCGTTGCCCGGCAATGCCGGGTGTGGGCTGTGCGGTATCGAGAATGCCGAAGAGTTTTTCCAGCCGCTGCAGCCTGTTGCAGAAACGATCCGCAGACTGGCGCCCGAGGCAGTGCAGCGCGCCTTTGCCCAGTTGCCCGATCACCAGTCGCTGAATGCTGCCACACGTACCGTCCATGCCGCAGCATGGGCCGATCCGGACGGCAAAATCCTGCTGGCCCGCGAGGATGTGGGGCGGCACAATGCGCTCGATAAGCTGCTGGGCGCTCTCGCGCTCGAACGGTCTGACTTCACCTCCGGCTTTGTCGTGATGTCGAGCCGTTGTTCATACGAAATCGTCCAGAAAGCAGCGCGTATGGGCATCAACGCTATCGCCGCGCTGTCGGCACCGACTGCCTTTGCCATCCGCAAGGCCAAAGAGGCGAATATCGCAATCCACGTCCGCACTGGAGAGGGAGCCGCTTCCGTCGCCTGACCGAAGGCGGGCATAGCGATGCCCACATACGTATACCATCGCCCATACAGTTGTCAGTGGCCGGCTTTGCCGCAATGAATGCGGCAAGAACGGCAAGGCTGCGCCGATGCGGTCAAAGGATGAGGAGTTTAGCGATGCAAAAATGGGCCATTCAGACTGCCGTGGCGGCATTACTCGCACATGGCGCGGTTCAAGGCGCGCCTCTGGCCACGGGAAGCTCGCCCGACGGATCGATCACCGTTTCGGTGGAGGTCGATGGAGACGGCAGAGCCAACTACAGCATCAGCCGCAAGGGCAAATTGCTGCTCGCGCCGTCCAAGCTCGGCTTTATCCTGACCGACAGTTACGACATGGTGCGCGGCTTCAAATTCGAGAGCGCCGAAAACAGGCCGACCGTCGACGAAAAGTGGGAACAGCCCTGGGGCGAACGCCGCTTCGTGCGCAACCATTATAATGATCTGATCGTCCGGTTCCGCCAGCAGACCTATCTGAAGCGCGCGATGAATGTGCGCTTCCGCATCTATGACAATGGCGTCGGCTTCCGTTACGAGATTCCGGAGCAGGAAAATCTCAAGACGATGAAGATCGCCGACGAGATGACCGAGTTCACCATCGCCGCCCCCGGCACCGCCTGGTGGGTGACTGGCGGCGAATGGAACCGGTACGAACAGATTTACCAGAAGACGCCGATCGACGGTGTTTCGACCGCGCACACGCCGATCACCATGCGGCTCGACGATGGCACGCATCTCTCGTTCCATGAAGCCGCGCTGGTCGATTATGCGGGCTTCTGGATGAAGCGTGTCGAGGGGCACAGCTTCCGCACCACCCTCGCCCCTTCGTCGCAAGGGCCGCGCGTCGTGCGCGACACGCCCTTTGCCACGCCCTGGCGCGCGATCCGCATCGGCGACAGTGCGGCAAGCCTTGTCGAGAATGATCTCGAACTCAACCTCAACGAACCCAACAAGCTGGGCGATGTCAGCTGGTTCCGCCCGCAAAAATATGTCGGCATCTGGTGGGGGATGATTTCGGGCAAGTGGAGCTGGGCCGAGGGCCCGAACCACGGCGCCACCACCGCGCGCACCAAGGAGCATATCGACTTTGCTGCAAAGCACGGCTTTGGCGGCGTGCTGGTCGAGGGCTGGAACAAGGGCTGGAACGGCGAATGGTTCGGCCATGGCGACGAATTCAGGTTCACCGAAGCGACCCCCGATTTCGACCTGAAGGAAGTTACCGACTATGCCCGCAAAAAGGGCGCCAGGCTGATCGGGCATCATGAAACTGGCGGTAATATAGATGTTTATGAGGCACAGCTCGAAGATGCCATGAAGCTTTACAGCACGCTTGGCGTGAATATCGTCAAGACCGGCTATGTCGCCGATGCCGGCGGTATCATCGCCCCAGGTGACAGGCCCGGCGAGGTGCGCAAGGAATGGCACGACGGCCAGCGTCAGGTGCAGCATCATCTGAAGGTCGTAGAGACGGCAGCGAAACACAAAATTGCGGTCAACCCGCACGAGCCCGTGAAGGATACCGGCCTGCGCCGCACCTATCCCAACTGGGTCGCGCGCGAGGGTGCGCGCGGCATGGAGTATAACGCGTGGGGCCAGTTCGCGAACGGGCCCGACCATGAGCCGACCTTGGTTTATACCCGGATGCTTTCGGGGCCGATGGATTTCACCCCCGGCGTGCTTTCGCTGAGCAGCCCGACGGGCAACGCGCTCGCCTCCACCCGCGCCAAGCAGCTGGGCCTGTATCTGGCGCTTTACTCGCCGATCCAGATGGCGGCCGATCTCATCGAAAATCTGGCCAATTATCCGAAGGAACTGGCGTTCATATCGAAGGTTCCGGCGGACTGGGCGGAATCGAGGCTGATTGCGGGCGAGGTCGGCGATTTCGCCATATTCGCACGCAAGGACCGCAACAGCGCGGACTGGTATGCCGGCGGGGTCAACGATGCCACGGCACGCACCGTCGAAATCGATTTCGCCTTCCTCGAACCGGGCAAACAGTATCGCGCAACGATCTACAGGGACGCGCCAGATGCCACCTATCTCACCGAAGCGCGGCACAATATCGCCTATGAGACAAAAACCGTGAAGCAGGGGGACAAAATGCAGGTCTGGCTCGCTCCGGGCGGCGGCTTCGCGGCAAGGCTGGAGCCGGCGCGCTAGAGCCGTTTCTGTGGCACATGCGAATCCGCCCTGTCAGGCAAATATTTTGGTGCAAAAGCATTGAAAAGTGGTGCCTCGGGGCGGATTCGAACCACCGACACGCGGATTTTCAATCCGCTGCTCTACCAACTGAGCTACCGAGGCGTCTGGCGGCACAAACATCTGCACCGCGTTTTGGAGCGCCGCCTATAGGCAGGGCGACCGGCGCTTGTCCAGCCCCAAATTCACACCTCTTCAGGGAAATCCGGGTCAGCAGGCGGCCCTTTGAAGCGATAGCCTTCGCCGAGCCATTGTAGCAAGTCCCTGTCCTTGCATCCCTTGCTACAAAAAGGCTTGTGTTCGACTGCTTCGGGCTTTCCGCAGAGCGGGCATGTGGCGGTTTTAGCTTTGGCTGACATGCACATGCCCATAACCGCGCACGGACGAATCGGAAACCAGTTCAATCGTAACGCCCAGCTGTTTTTGAAGCGCAGCGACTATATCGGGCCAATCGCGCAGCAATGCGATGACGGCGGGTGATGCGACCAGTTGCCGCGTGCCATATCCTGTCGAGCGTGCGGCAGCGCGCAGCAACGCCACAGCCCGGCTTTCTTCAGACAGCTGCCCCGGCCTGGTGGCGCAGAGAATTTCCGCGATTGAAGCGCGCGCGCGCGGACGGACGATTTGCGCGAAGCCGAAACCGTTTACCGCAGTGCGCTCGTGCGGCCCCAGCGTGCCGCATGCTTCGCCAAGCGCGGCATCGACCGCCTGGCGCGCGCTCCGGTCGGGCATGGCGAGGAAATCGATTCCGATCTGGCCTCCAATATCGAACAGCCGCAGCAACGACGGGATTTCACGAGCAGCGGCCAGGTTGATGGCAACAGGATCGCCGCTGCCGTCTATATCGATCATCGTCATGGCCCGGGTGCGCTCAATCGACAGCTGGCCATTTGCGATTGCAGCTTCGCCTGTAACCGCAATCTGCTCCAGCTCGTCAAAATCGACAGCATCGAAAGCAGCTGGATCGCACTGCACCGAAATGCCCGCCCCGGCGAGTAAAGTGCTGAGCGTTTGGTGGGCAATCTGGCTTTGGACGAAGATGATTTCAACACCCGATGCAGCGGCGACCGCGCCAAAGCGCGACCCATTTTGCGATGCGACATCATCTAGCGCAATGTCCGCGCATGGCCTGCAAGTTGCGCGTTTCCAGCGCCCCGGCTCCGGCAGCGGCGGACGACCGATTTCAACCGCCAGCCTTGCTCCTGCGGACAGGACGGGTGCAGGTTCCAAAATGGCCTCCACATCGTCCTCCAGATGGACCAGCGCCTTTTTCGGGCCGATATATTCGGCAATTCGCGCAACACGGATATCACCTGCATAAGTGGAGGCGAAGGCCCCTACGGTTCGCAATAGCCGAAACTCGACCGGTCGGCCATTTCCCATCAGCGCCATTCGATGCTCGCCGGGATGAATCTCCCAAAGCAGGTGCGGCTTCATTCCACCGGATAGCCCGATGCCCGAAGCAAAGCCCGGGTCTCGTAAAGCGGCAAGCCGACCACGCCCGAATGGCTGCCCGACATCCAATCTATTAGCGCCTCTGCCCGGCCCTGAATGGCATAGCCGCCGGCTTTGCCAAGCCCCTCGCCGCTGGCGACATAGGATGCGATCTCTGCGGGGCTGAGACGTTTGAAACGGACGATGCTGTCGCTGATGCGGCTGCGCGCGCGGCCCTGCGCATCGATTACGCAGACCGCGCTCAAGACATGGTGGCGACGCCCGCTAAGCAGTTCGAGGAAACCGCTCTGCATGGCTTCATCACTGGCTTGCGGCAATATCCGCCTGCCAACGGCCACGGTCGTGTCGCCTGCGACAACAATTTCATCAGCTTCATGCGGCACCGCGTGCGCCTTTTCGACGGCCATGCGCAGCGCATAGACGCGTGCCAATTCGCCCTTGCGAGGGGTTTCGTCGATATCGGGGGATGCAACACGATCCGGCACCACACCGATGCGTGACAGCAGGTCGCGGCGGCGGGGGGAGGAAGAGGCGAGAACAAGCCGCAAGGGCCGCCGCCTTATTTGAAACGATAAGTGATCCGGCCCTTGGTCAGATCATAAGGGGTCATTTCGCAGAGCACCTCGTCACCGACGAGCACGCGAATGCGGTTTTTGCGCATCTTGCCAGCTGTATGGCCCAGCACTTCGTGGCCATTTTCCAGTTCAACACGGAACATCGCGTTGGGCAGCAGCTCGCGCACCGTTCCGCGCATTTCGATCAGTTCTTCTTTTGCCATTCGGCCCCTATAAATTTGAATGAGTTCTACGTGCGAGCGCCCTTAGGCCTTTTGTCACAAAAAGGGAAGAGCGCGCGGATAATCGCTGTTCGTCGAAGATTATAGGCTTTTTGCCCGATAGCTGCGACAAATTGTGACATCTACGGGCTGTAACTGCGACAGGTGAACGCCATAAAGGCACCGCAACAAAGAATATGCAACAAAGAATATAACGGAACCAGATATGTCCTCCCCCCGCCTTGCTTTACTATCATCCAGCCTGTTTGCGCTCGCAGCCAGCCTGCCGACACCTGCTTTTGCCGGCACGGCTGGCGAAGAAATGCTTGAAGCGCCCGAAAATCCGGCCCCGGCAGTCGAAGCCGGGGGGACAGAAGAAGAAGCGGCAACGCCAGACATCATCGTAACGGCGACGCGGCTGCCCGGTTCTATCGACACCGATGCGCCGCCAATCGACGAATTATCCGAGGGCGATATTGCCGCCATCGGCGCCTCTTCGATAAACGATCTGTTGTCTGCAATCGCGCCCCAGGCTGGCTCGGGCCGTGGCCGCGGCGGTGACGGACCACCGGTTATCCTGCTCAACGGACAGCGTGTCTCCAGTTTCCGTGAATTGCGCGACCTGCCTCCCGAAGCAATCCGCCAGGTGCAGATATTCCCCGAAGAGGTCGCGCTGAAATATGGCTTCCGTCCTGACCAGCGCGTCGTGAACTTCATTCTGAAACCCGATTTCGCGTCATTCAATGTCGAACATGATTTCGAAATGCCCGAGAAAGGCGGTTTCACGACCAAGGAGTTCGAAACCACCTTCACCCGCATCGGCACCAATAACCGGCTGAATATTGACGCCGAGTTTGAGAGCAGCAGCCGGATTACCGAGGATGAACGTGAGATCATTCCCACCAGCGCGTCTGCGCCCTATGCGTTGATCGGGAATGTCACCGGCACCGGTGCTGGCGGCGAGATCGATCCCGCCTTGAGCGCGCTTGCCGGACAGATCGTGACCGTTGCGGCAGTTCCTTCAAACCCGACGCTTGCAGGCTTTGCAGGCAGCGCCAATGCAGCCGCAGCGGGCGACATTGGTGCCTTCCGAACCTTGCAGCCCAGTTCGCAGCGCTTTTCGACCAACGCAACCTGGAGCAAGGTGCTTGGCGCGCAGACCAATCTGTCGATCAACGGACGTTTTGAGGTGCAGGATCAGCACAGCCTGCTCGGCCTGCCATATGCCAGCCTTGTGGTTCCGGCTTCCAACCCCTTCTCGCCCTTTGCGACCGATGTTACGCTGAACCGCTATTTCGCCGATCCACGCCCGCTTACCCGCGATGTGAAGACGCAAACCGCGCAGGGCGGTGTGTCGTTCAACACCATGCTGCGTGACTGGCGGCTTGCCCTCACCGGCGATTACACGCTGGTCGATACCGAAACGGTGACGCAGACCAATGGTGATTACACCGATCTTCGCGCCGGAATAGCGGCAGGCACGATCAACCCCTTTGCCGCCGATCTGGGCAGCAACCCCCTCTTTGTCGCGCCGGACACAGCGGATAGCACCACTGGCACCCTCTCGCTGCGCAGCACCTTTTCAGGCACCTTGTTCGAGCTGCCATCGGGCGAAGTGCAGATGACGATCCGCAACGGTTATGACCGCCAGACGATCGACAGCACTGCCTCTCGTCGCGGCGTGGTTTCTGCGGTCGGGCTCAACCGTGACAATATCAACAGCGCCTTCAACGTCGAAATCCCTTTGGTCGATCGGGGTGTGGGTGCGCTGGGCGGAATTGGCGACTTTTCCGTCAATGGCAATATGGGCTTTTCCGATCTGTCGGATTTCGGCACGCTGATCGAATATGGTGCCGGATTGCGCTGGTCACCCATCGAAGGGCTTTCGTTGTCTGCCTCCATCATCGGGGACGAAAATGCACCCGGCCTTGGCCAATTGGGCAACCCGACCATCATCACCCCCAATGTCGCCTATTATGATTTCGCGCGCGGCGAGAGCCGCTTCATCGATCTGGTGACGGGCGGAAACCCTGCCCTTCTCGCTGAAAGCCGAAAGGATCTGAAAATCGGGCTCGACTGGGCACCAAGGTTCATCGACGGTTTCAGCCTGCAGGTAGAATATTTCAAAAACAAGAGCGAGAATACGACTTCCTCTTTCCCGCTGCTCACCCCCGAAATCGAAGCCGCCTTTCCCGGCCGGGTCACGCGCGATGCCAACGGACAATTGATCCGGCTCGACCAGCGCCCGGTGAACTTTGCCGAGGAACGCTCCGAACGCATCCGCTGGGGCTTCAACATGTCCGGTCCGATCGGCAAGCAGCAACAGCGCGGCCCCGGTGCCGGAGGTGGCGGACGTGGCCCCGGCGGTGGACGCGGACCAGGCATGATGCCCGGTGGCGGGCCGCCCAGCCGCTGGCAGCTTGCGCTCTACCATACCTATCGCATCAAGGACGAAATCCTGATTGCGCCCGGCATCCCCGTGCTTGACCTGCTCGATGGCTCGGCCACCAGCAGTCTGGGCGGCTCACCACGGCATGAACTGTCGCTCAATAGCGGCGTGTTCCTGAAAGGCATCGGCATACGTTTCGAGGGCAGCTATCGCGGCGCCACGCGCGCCAATGGCAGCGGTCTTCCGGGCAGCAGCGATCTTTATTTCAGCGACCAGTTCAGCCTCAACAGCTTCCTGTTCGTCAGCCTCGATCAGCGTGGCGATCTGACAAAAAAGATACCTTTCCTGAAGGGCAGCCGCATCGCCTTCCGCGTCGAAAATGTGCTCAACGACTATATCAAGGTGCGCGATAATACAGGCGCGACGCCGCTGAGTTACCAGCGCGGTTTCCTCGATCCGCAGGGTCGCATGTTCGAACTCAGCTTCCGCAAGCGGTTCTAACCCGCCCTTTTAAGCTTTCGGATGAAGCGCCAGGCATAGGCCTTTGCCTTGTTCTGCGCCGGGTAGCGGCCTGGCGCCCGCGGACGCATGCCTGATTTGCGCAAGATGCTGTTGAATGCCCGCGCATCGGCCTCGGCATAGCTCCAGTCGCTGCGCCAGGTGATCGACAGCGAGATTGACGGGTCGGGTCCGACCTTCACATGGTGCGGGGCCATCACCGGCACGAATACCGCCTCACCAGGCTCAAGGCTCCAATCGGTTGCCCCCTCTGCCAGCTCCTCGCGCCAAACGAGGTTGCGGTGCCCGCCGGTATGATAGCCCTCATGCGTTTCATCCGGCGCATAGTCCGGATTACCCGCCGGAAACTGGGTCATCGTCTTGCTGCCCTTCAATTGCAGCAGGATGTTGTGCTCCGGATCAAAATGATAGGGCGTGACCGCGTCAGGCGACGACACAAAGATAAAGCCTTGCGGCATCAGCATCGCGCCGGTCTTGGCCTCGATAACAGGCTTCAATTCACCCAGGAGATCGAGCAGCAGCGCGCGATATTCCGGTACCTGTTCAATGTTCTTGAGCACCGCCCAGCTGCGGCATGTATCGACTTTGCGGATGGTGTCGCCAATGGAAAGACCGTTAGCGATATCCGAATTCGGATCGACACCGGTCGGCAGATCGCCCCTGTTATATTCGATCGATGCGGCCGGCAGCCCCTCACCAAGTTGCGCCAACGCCTCAAGCGTCAGCAGCGAATGGTCGCGCAGATTGTGCCGCAAACGATGCGGCATTTCAGGATAGTTACGCGCAAATTCTGCGCGCGCATCTTCATTGAAAATCTGGGTCATGACAATATCCCATTGGCTTTTTGTATTTTTCTTGCATTGATCTGGCGCAAACGGCCTTTTGCCTTTTCAGCAGCCAGCAATGCAGCAAATGCTGCACGGCGAACCGGGCCGCCGATGGCAACCGAATAGCGACCGATCGCACGTCGGCCGGACCAGATACTGTCGATCATCGGATGATCCTGCGCCGCGCAGCTATCGCACCAAAATATCCCCTCACGTTCCAGCAGAGCCAAATTGTGGATCTGCAGCAATACGCCCGGCGAGAAACGGGCATAGTCTTCATCAAACGCGGTCTTGAACGAGAAGGCCCCCGGTGGAGTCAGAAAGTTGGCCAGCATCGCGATTGCGCGACCATCGAGGCGCAACGCCAGCAACTCCAGCTTTCCTTCGCGTGCTGCGCCGTGGAGCGCACCACGAAACAGGTTGCGCGTGCTATCCGCGCAATCCAGCGCGGAGCCATTGCCCCCCTTCCAGCCGCATCGTTCGAGCGCGAGAAATTCGTCTATCCAGCCATCCAGCCCTTCGCGACCATCGGTCCGCTCAAACTCCAATTGTCCCAATTCGGCCAACCGGTTCTGCTGCCGCCGCAACTCCTTGCGCTTCTTGCCGCGCATCGTCGCTTCCAGATAGGCCTCCGGCGATAGCCCGCGTTCAAGCAGGGCGCGCTGCTCACTGTGAACCTGTGCGCCGCGACGACCTGACGCTGTACAATAAGCCAGCAATGATCGAGCGACCGGCCCGCCATCGTTCAACCCAGCCAAGTGCAGAAATGCAGCGCCAGAATTGGACGCGTCCAGCCAATTCAGCAGCGCGCCCCAGAATTGAGCTTCGCAGCCAGGACGCACCAGCGGTGTTCCGAGAAATGCGTTGTGGTTCAGCCAGTTCTGGGCATGTGCGATCGGGAGGCCCGCATAGCGCCCTTGCCATATCAAGGGCATCACACCGATCACCCCCCCATCGCGAACTATTGCAAGGCGAACATCGGCACCGTCAACTACATTGATGGCAGCTTCGAAATACCAACGTTCGGCGAAGGGGTTGGGCTCAGACGCACTGGTGGCCAAAGCATCCCATTCAACCGCCAAATCAGCATTGATCAACGCTTCGGCAAGCGGCAGCAGTTCGACAGCAGCACCGGGCAGCGCAGAAAAAGCGATACCGCTTCCTGCCATCATATTCACAACGCTTTGCCCTGCACTCATTGCGCCATTCTGCTCCTGAAAGAGAAGCATGGGTTAGTCAAAAGTGGCAAAGATTAAGTGAACGGCGAGCAATCGACAAATTGGGCCGACGCAGGACACCCGCGCCGCCCCATATTGCATATCCAATTTTAATTGGCGGAAGCCTTTATCGACACCGGCAATTCCTTGTCCGGATCGCTGGCAATATAAGCCGGATTAAAGCGCCGCAGCCAGTTTTCCGCCTCGACCAGCCACTCGATGTGAACATCCTCGTAAGGGAGATTGTGCGTTCCCTTTTTCTGCTCGACATAGCGGAAATCCACGCCTTCTTTTTTCCCCGAACCCTTCAGCCGACCAACAAGTGTTCGCGATTGTTCGATCGGGATGCGCGCATCGCGGAGCCCGGCGACGATCAGGATCGGCGACCATTTGCCATCGGTATTGCGTGCCGATGAAATGCCTTCAGGATCGTCGGAGGTATCCTGGAATTTGGCGCTGAACGAGCTCAGATTGGCCTCATCCCAACGATTCATCATCGACATGTCATACACACCCGCGCCCGCAATCGCACATCGCCAAAGGTCGGGGTCGCGTTGCGCGCCTCTCGCCGTAGCGTAGCCGCCATAGGACCAACCCATGATGCAGGCGCGGCTCTTGTCGATCAGTCCGGTCTGCGAAAACCAACTGACCACATCGTTGAGATCGTCTTGCATGCGCTTGCCATAGCCGTTCGGCTTTCGGCCCTCTTTCACAAATTCACGGCCATAACCGCCCGATCCGCGATAATTTGGCTGGATGACGACATAACCCAGTTCGGCCATCGCCTGGTGCCATGGAAAGAAACCAAATTCTTCCTGATCGCGGATACCGAATGGTCCGCCATGCGGCATCACGACCACCGGAAGATTCTTCCGGTTGGCACGGTGGCGCGGGTAAGTAACAACAGCCTCAATCTCCATCCCGTCCGATGCCTTGTAACGGATCGAATCCATGGGATTCATTTCCATATCCTTGAGAACCGGGTGATAATGCCCCAGCAGATTGAGCTTTCCGCTCTCGGTATCGAAAAGATAATAAGACCCCGGCTGATGCGCCTTGCCGGCGAATACCACAATTTTCGTGACAGCGTCATTTGTCGAGCCCAGCACAACATTGCCCTTGCCGAACTGTTCTTCCAGCAGTCGCTGGATCTCGGCTCGGCGCCCGTCAAACCAGCGCGTCTTGTCCCTTGTGGTGGTATAGGCAACCCCGGCGAGCTGATTGTCATCATCGTTGGCGATCACGCCCCCAACGTCATAGCTTTTCAAGCCAAAGACGGGCTCGCCGACCACTTCCATCGTTTTCATGTTGATCTTGTAGACCTTGCGAAAGCCATCCTTGTTGCTGGTCGCATAGGCCATGTCGGGTTCGTCGAGGAAAATTGACGGGTAAATTTGCGTACCGGTGAATGAGGTGTCGGCCACATTCTGCACGGTGTTGAATGCCCCATTCGCGTCGGAGCGATACATCAGCCGTTGCTTGCCGCTTCCGCGGTCGCTGCCGGCACCCGCGCGAACGACGCCTTTGCCATCAACAAACCATCCAGTAACCTCCACATTGGGCCGCTGAACGATTTTATACTTCCCGGTGATCACATTGACCTCGATCACCTCGGGATTGCCTTTATAGTCGCGGTCCTTGATCGTATCCCGCTGAATCAGGATCGTTTCTTTCTCGTCATCGACATAGAGAATGTCGGAGGCATCGGCTCCGGCATTTTCCCAGGCGATCGGTGTCATCTTGCCGGTTTCTATGTTGTAGGCAGCCAGTCTCTGCAGATCGCCGCGCTGACCGTTGATATTCTCGCGCGATGCCAATGTAACGACAATTGTCTTGTTTCCAACCCAGCGCCAGGAACTGACCATCCTGTCACCAGCCTCGCGAAATTCTTCCGCCTGGACAAAGAAGTTCGGTTTCCCTCCTGGTATGTTCAAGTCGAGCCAGCCTAGATTGTCTGTGCCGTCCCTGGACATCATTACTGCCAGCTTGGACCCATCGGGCGAAAGTCGCGGCGATCGCATGAACGGGCGTTTGCCGAATACGGCCGTTTCGACACGCCCGTTGGAAACAAGAATCTCGCTGCCACTTGCCTGGCCAGCATTTGCAAAAGCGGCATTGCTTGTGAAAGCAGTGGCGACCGACAATAGCAGTGCCAGCTTCTTGAATTTCGTCATGGAATACTCCCCAGTTTCTATGCCAACAGCTATAGTGCCGGGGACAGCGGGGGCAAGGTGCCAGACCGCGATGACAACGTAAATTTCGACGAACAACGCACTAAAAACCCCGCCGGATCGCTCCGGCGGGGTCATTTTTACTTATGATTGCCTGGATCAGACAGCGCCGTGCGCCAGCGCTGCGAGCAGCAGCAGGGCGACGATGTTGGTGATCTTGATCATCGGGTTCACGGCGGGGCCAGCGGTATCCTTGTACGGATCGCCAACGGTATCGCCGGTCACGGCTGCCTTGTGGGCTTCCGAACCCTTGCCGCCATGATTGCCGTCCTCGATGAACTTCTTGGCATTGTCCCATGCGCCGCCACCCGAGGTCATCGAGATGGCAACGAACAGGCCGCCGACAATCACGCCGAGCAGCAGCGCGCCGAGAGCGGCAAAGCCCTCTGCCTGGCCTGCAACAGCCGTGATGATGAAGTATACCGCGATCGGGGCAAGCACCGGCAGCAGCGACGGAATGATCATTTCCTTGATCGCCGCCTTGGTGACGAGGTCAACCGTGCGTGCATAGTTCGGCTTCGACTTGAAGGTCATGATGCCCGGATCGTTGGCGAACTGGTCGCGCACGTCCTTCACCACTTCGCCAGCCGCGCGGCCCACAGCGGTCATGCCCATCGCGCCGAAGAGGTACGGCAGAAGCGCGCCGAGCAGCAGCCCGACGATGACATAGGGGTTTTCAAGACTGAAATTGACCGTCAGGTTCGGGAAGAACTCGCGAAGGTCGGTGGTGTAGGCTGCGAACAGCACCAGCGCGGCAAGACCGGCCGAACCGATGGCATAGCCCTTGGTCACGGCCTTGGTGGTGTTGCCCACGGCGTCGAGCAGGTCGGTCTTTTCACGAACACTGTCGTCCAGACCGGCCATTTCGGCGATACCGCCTGCGTTGTCTGTCACCGGACCATAAGCGTCGAGCGCGACGACCATGCCCGCAAGCGCCAGCATCGCGGTGGCACCAAAGGCGATGCCGATCACGCCAGCAAGCTGGTAAGCGATGATGATGCCTGCGCAGATCACGACGGTCGGCATCGCGGTCGATTCAAGGCTGATCGCCAGCCCCTGGATGACGTTGGTACCGTGGCCGGTTTCCGAAGCCTTGGCGATCGACCGCACCGGGCGATAGTTGGTGCCGGTGTAATATTCGGTGATCCAGATGATCAGGCCGGTGATGATCAGGCCGAGCAGCGAGCAGTAGAACAGCGTGCGGCCTGTATATCCGCCCACATCTGCTTCCATGCCGCCCATGGCGTGACTGATCGCAAACCAGATCGCCGGGACCGAAAGCACGGCAGTCACAAGGAAGCCCTTGTACATCGCACCCATCACATTGGTGCCACCGCCCAGACGGACGAAATAGGTACCGATGATCGAGGTGACGACGCACACGCCGCCGATGAGGAGCGGAAGGCTCATCAGGTTCAGCAGCAATGCACTGTCGGTTACGCCCTTCACCAGCAGCGCGATGAGGACCATCGTTGCGCCAACGGTGACGACATAGGTTTCGAACAGGTCGGCGGCCATACCGGCGCAGTCGCCGACATTGTCACCGACGTTATCGGCGATCACCGCCGGGTTGCGTGGGTCGTCCTCGGGAATGCCCGCCTCGACCTTGCCGACAAGGTCGGCACCGACGTCGGCAGCCTTGGTGAAGATACCGCCGCCGAGGCGCGCGAAGATCGAGATCAGTGATGCGCCGAAGGCCAATGCAACCAGTGCGTCAACCACCTGGCGGCTGTTGGCAGCGAGCATCGCAACATCGGTCAGGTACCAGAAGAACACGGCAATCGCGAGCAGCGCAAGACCGGCGACGAGCATCCCGGTGATCGCACCGGCACGAAACGCCATGGTCAAGCCAGCCTGCAGGCCGGTCTGCGCGGCAGCAGCGGTACGCACGTTCGAGCGCACCGAGATGTTCATGCCGATATAGCCTGCCACACCCGAAAGCACCGCGCCGATGACGAAGCCGATCGTCGGGATGACACCCAGGAACACAGCAACGAGTACGGCAACGACCACGCCGACGATGGCGATGGTGCGATATTGGCGTCCCAGATAGGCCTTGGCGCCTTCCTGGATCGCGGCTGCGATTTCCTGCATTTTTTCATTGCCTGCCGAGGCGCTGAGCACCTGGCGGCTGGTGACGAAGCCGTAAACTACGGCCAAGGCACCGCAAATAATTGCGATTAATGTCAAAGACATGGAGATTCCTTCCCCCTTTATCCCACTTTGTTTTTGCAAGCGCGCCCATATGGAAAGGGCGCAAGCCGCGCTGCTATGCTGTGGATTAAAGGCTTAGGCAACCCTTAAAAGCCGCAGGAAACGGCCAGATGTGTCAATGATGTTGATAACCGAGCGAGGGGGGCAGCGGGATGCGCACACCGGCATCAAACAGCGCCAGCCCCGAACCTTCTCCAACGCTTCCCAATGCCGTTGCGGCAATAGGAAGCGAGACGTCCGCCGGAGCTGTGAAAAGCAGTTGGTAATCGTCACCCCATGAAGCTGCCTGCAGGCGACTGTCGATGCCGTCGCCGCGCATCATCCGATAGGCAGCGCTCAGCGGGAGCGCATCGACATCGATGCGGATTTCAACCTTGCTTGCGGCGGCCATACGCCCTGCATCCAGCAACAAGCCGTCTGATATGTCCATCATCGCGGTTACGAAGGGGGCCAGCGCCTGTCCGTCGCTCAATCTTGCCACAGGCCGGTTATAGGCGGCGGAGAGTTCCTTAATGCCATCCAGTTCCGCTTCCGCAAGTTCAAAACCCGCAAGCGCATCGCCCAGCGTGCCGGTGACAAAAAGCAGATTCCCTGCCTGCGCACCACTCCGCGCAGGAACGGGTCGATGCGTCGCTGCGCCAATAGCGGTCAATCCGACCGATCGCTTGTCTCCACGGCTCGACACCGTATCGCCACCGAGCAAGGGCACAGCATAATGGGTCAGCACGCGTTCCAAACCCTCGGCAAAGCGCCTGTCCCAGTCGCCGTCACCGAGCATGAACCCCAGCAATACGCCCAATGGCCGCGCGCCTTTGGCGGCAAGGTCCGACAGGTTCACGGACACCAGTTTCCACGCCACGTCAGCGGGGTCGGCCTTGTGAAGCCAGTGCACATCCTCTGCCATCATGTCGTGGGTAAGGATCAGGGTTTCGTCGCCGAGTTCAATAACGGCGGTATCGTCCAGCAGGCCGCGCGCCGCCGGATCGGACGCCATGGCGCGCATCATTTCGATGAAGGTGGATTCAGCGGTCACACCAATCCCTTAACCCTGTTTGTCATTCCCGCGAAAGCGGGAACCCATGGCCTGATATCCAACTTTAAACCGACAGTTCAGCCCATGAATCCCCGATCAAGTCGGGGATGACATAGTTCCAAACATTGCCAAGCTAATCCCGCCGCTCCTTCGCCACGGCGTCGAGCAACCCGTTGACGAACTTGGCATCCTTCTTGTCGAAAAAGGCGTGCGCCACATCGACATATTCATCGATGACCGCAGCGGTCGGCACATCGGGGCGCGCCAGCAACTCATAGGTTCCGGCGCGCAGCAGTTGCAGCATGGTCTTGTCGAGACGGCCGATTTTCCATTGTTCGCCCAGTTTGGCCTCGATCAGCGCGTCAATCTCTTCGCGGCGCGCATCGACGCCAGCGACGACATCGTCGAAAAAGTCGATATCGGCGTCGGCATATTGCGCGTCTTCAATCTCCGCGCCCAGCCGGTGCGCGTGGAATTCGGAAAGCAGGCGCGCCAGCCCGATCGATTCCATATCCATCTGGTACAGCGCCTGCACGGCGGCAAGGCGGGCGGCGGAACGGGCTTTGCTCATAATCTCTTCCTGACGCTTTCGGCATGCGCGGGCAAGCCCTCGGCTGCGGCCAAGGCCAGCGCCGCCGGACCGATTGCCTTCAGCGCTTTCCTGTCGAGCGCGATGAAGCTGGTGCGTTTCATGAAATCGAGCACCGACAGCCCCGAGGAAAATCGCGCCCGACGTCCAGTCGGCAGCACATGGTTGGGGCCAGCGACATAATCGCCGATCGCCTCGGGCGTCATCCTCCCCAGGAAGACCGAACCGGCATGGCGCACCAGTGCGAACAGCTTTTCGGCGCGCTGGTCCTCGACCGCCAGTTCGAGATGCTCTGCGGCAAGACGGTTTACCAGCGGCATCGCGGCTTCAAGCTTGTCGACAACGATGATCGCACCGTTGGCCTGCCAGCTTTCGGTCGCAACCTTGGAGGTTGCGAGCTTCGCCAGTTGCGCATCGATTTCAGCAGCTACCTTGTCGGCGAACCCTGCATCGTCGGTGAACAGGATAGACTGGCTCGTCGGATCATGTTCCGCCTGACTGAGAAGGTCCGCCGCGATCCATTCGGGCTTGTTCTTCCCGTCGGCAACGACAACGATTTCGGACGGCCCCGCGACCATATCGATGCCGACCACGCCGTAAAGCTGTCGCTTTGCCTCTGCCACCCAAGCATTGCCGGGGCCGGTAATGACATCGACCGGCGCGATCCTGTCGGTGCCATAGGCCAGCGCCGCAATCGCCTGCGCTCCGCCCAGCCGCCAGATTTCATCGACACCCGCCAGATAGGCTGCCGCCATCACCGTGGGGTTCACGTCGCCCCTGGGGGTCGGGGTGACCATCACAAGGCGTTCGACGCCCGCAACCTTGGCGGGAATTGCATTCATCAGCACGGACGACGGGTAAGCCGCGCGACCGCCGGGAACATATACGCCCGCAGCATCGACAGCACTCCAGCGCGCACCCAGTCGCACACCTTCCTTGTCGCGATAATCCCGATCCTTGGGGAGTTGCGCCTTATGGTAAGCCTTGATCCGCTGCGCCGCGAGTTTGAGCGCATCGCGCAATTGGGGAGCCAGCGACAGATAGGCGGCCTTGCACTCGTCCTTCGTTATCTGCCAGCCCTGCTCGGCCAGGCTGAAGCCATCGAAGCGTTCGGTCAGTTCGAGCAATGCGACATCGCCACGCGCGCGAACATCGCGGATCGTTTGCTCGACAATGGCCGACACATCGGCTTCGGCTTCACGCCGACCGTTGACCAGTTTGTCGAACTGGCGGTCGAAATCGGGCTGGCTGGTTGAAAGCCTAAGCATCAAGTGCTGCCCTGAATTTCTCGACCAGCCCCGATACACGCTCGTCGGTCTTGAAGGCCGCACGGTTGGCAACCAGTCGCGCCGAGACTTCGGCGATCTTTTCCACCTCGACCAGACCGTTTTCCTTGAGCGTCTTGCCCGATGACACAAGGTCGACAATGCGGGTGGAAAGGCCGAGAAGCGGTGCGATTTCCATTGCGCCGTTCAGCTTCACGCACTCGGCCTGCACGCCGCGCGCAGCGAAATGCCTGCGCGTCAGATTGGGATATTTGGTCGCAACGCGCACATGCGACCAGGAACGCGGATCGTCGGTCGCGGCGAGTTCGGCCGGTTCCGCCACCGAAATGCGGCAATGGCCGATATCCAGATCGACCGGGGCGTAAAGCTCCGAATAGTCGAACTCGTCAATAACATCCGAACCCACAATCCCGACTTGCGCGGCACCGTGCGCCACAAAGGTCGCAACGTCGAAAGCGCGAACACGGATGATCTGCACGCCCGGATCATTGGTGGCGAACATCAGCGCGCGACTATCCTTGTCGAAAAAGGCCGCTTCGGGTTCGATTCCGGTGGCCTGCATCAGCGGCAAAGCCTCGTCGAGAATCCGTCCTTTGGGGATGGCAAAGATGATTGGCGCAGTCATTATCGGCGCGCTTTACTTGTGCGATGCAGCAAGGGCAAGGAGTAGTGCATGTCCGACGCGATGAACTCGCCGATCATTGCGCGTCGATCAACTGGCTTGATCCGGCCGGTTGAACAAGGGCGCCATCCACGGGGCCCAGCGCTGCCAGCCGCCATGCAGTGAAAACCATTCCCACACCGCTGTGAAAACCAGCACTGCCGTAGCCGACACGCCGACGGTCAGCGGCTCCCAATGCGCGCGCCAGCCTCCCACGCCCACAGCAGCCAGGGCAAACAGCCCGAGGAAGTGTGAAAAGGGCGGAATGCGCGTACCCGATGTCACCCATTTGAACATCTGGTTGCCGAAAAGAAACAACATCGGCCCGCCAATCGCGACCAGATTGAATGACAGTTCGCTATGGCCGATCGGATGCGCAAGCATCTTCTCGTCAGCGACCGCCGTAACCACCACACCGGCGACGATCGGGATGTGCAGATAGGTGTAGGCAGTTCGCGCGATGAGGCCGGCATTGTCGCTTTCGGCAATCACATGCGCCCCCCGCTTCGCACCTATGTCAAAATAGATCCACCACATGGTTGCACTGCCGATAAAGCTGGAGATGAACGCGATCCATGTCGACGCATTGCGCTCCAGTTCGGCGAAGGTCGCGCCGGTCAACAGCACCGTCTCACCCAGCGCGATGATCATGAAAAGTGCGCAGCGTTCCGCCATATGCGCGCCGGAAATATCCCAATCAGCCGCCAGCGAACGCCCATAGCCGGGCGTCCGGAACAGTGCATAGGGCCCCGCATATTCGATTCCCAACGCCACCGCCCAAAGCAAAAGACGCACGATGTGGTCGTTAAGCGCGCCCGCGATCCAGAAAGGCAATGACATCAGGAACCAGAAGGCGATCCGGATAAAATTGCGCCGACGGTTTTCGCTGACCCCAGCCGATGCCCAAACCATATAAAGTGTCCGGAACAACTGCATGAAAATATAGGCCAATGCGAAAAGCATACCATTGGCTTCAAAGGCCTCCGGAATCGCCGCCGACAGTACCAGGCCCGAAGTCATCAATATGATGAGCATCAGCCGCACATGCGCACGTTCGGGATCGAGCCAGTTGGTGACCCAACTGGTGTAGATCCAGACCCACCAGACCGCGAGCAACAGCAGCAGCGTCTCCAATGCCCCCAATGGGGTCAGATGTTCCAGCAACCGGTGTGACAATTGCGTGATTGCGAAAACGAATACGAGATCGAAGAACAGCTCGATATAGGTGACCGGGCTGTGATCATGCGGGTCGCGCGTGCGAAACAGGTGCGGGCGTGGCTTGCTCATCAGCGAGCCTTACGCCAAAAATCGCTCCATTGCAGCTATCACGGCATCCGGCTTTTCCCACGTCACAAAATGTCCGCAATCGGCAATTCGCTCGATCAGGATATTGGGCACCAGTTCTTGTATGCCGTCGATATTTGACGGCGACAGCGCCTTGTCTTCCATTGCCCAGATCAGCAGCGTCGGGATGGTCAGCTTGGGAAATGCTCCTGCGGCCCATTCGGGCACTTGCGCGGCTTCGCCAACTTCGGGAACGACAATCGATGAAGCGCGATACCAGTTGAGCATCGCTGTTGCAGCGGCCCGGTCTTCCCAGCCTGCAAGCAACTCGCCATATTCATATTCATCCATTGCCTGCGGCTTTTGCCAGCCCCACAGCTTTTCAAGCAGCGGCAACAATCCGCCCTGCTCCACAATCGCATCGCTTGCCGGATCACGAAAGTATCGGACATATTGGGCGGCGGCACGCTGGACAGGGTCGGTGATCAAAATCCGTTGGTAGATGCAGGGATGCGGCGCGTTGGCAATCATGGCACGCTGAACCCGCCCTGCCCATAGCGGATTGGCGGCGTCCGGCTGACCGTTCAACGCCACACTCCAGGCAACCGCCCCGCCCCAATCATGTCCCGCTATTGTAAAATGCTCAACATCCAGGGCGTCGGCCAAGGCAAAAATATCTGCCGTCAAATTATCGGTTGAATAGGCGTCAAGTTCGGTCGGCTTGGATGAACCGCAATAGCCGCGCTGATTTGGTGCGATACAGTAATAATTTTCCGAAAGCGCAAGTAATTGATGACGCCAGGTTCGGTGCGATTCGGGAAATCCGTGCAGGAAAATTATTGCTGGGTTGGAAGGATCGCCAATGACGCAGCATTCCAGTTCAACGCCTGTCGAAAGAAATATATGCCTCAACGATGATGTCAGCACTGTTCTCTTCGCTCCCCAAATCCAGATGGATTTCTATTAGCGAGAAAAAGTAACGTGTATTGTATAATTTTGTCAAATATCGACTATGGTCGATGGAATTTCGACGATCTGGATCAACTCTACTTCATCGACCGCACCCTGTGGAAGCCGTCCAGCGCTCCCGGCACGGTGTTCTGAAGGCTTCCCCGGCGAGCAACATTATGAGATCGTGAGAGGTGGGATAGCGGCAAGCATGGCTATTCCCCCGGCGCCCTCGCCTTGATCGCCAGCGCATGCACCCGCTCGCCCGGCAAATCGCCCAGCGCCTTGTTCACCATCCTCTGGCGCATCACCCGGTTGACGCCAGCAAAGGCTGCGCTTTCGATTTCAACGGTAAAGTGGCTCTCACCCGAACCATCATCGCCTGAATGGCCGCGATGTCGTCCGCTGTCGTTGATCACGGCGAGTTGTGTGGGGGAGAAGGCGGCGGTTAGCAGCGCTTCCATTTCAATCTGGATGGAGCCTTTTGTCATGGCTTCCCTCTTCCCATATCGTGCGTCTTTGGCCAAGGGGGAAGCATGTCCGCACCACGCAATCCCGATCGTTTCCATGGCCGCATGCGCGGTTCGCGGCTGGTTTGCGAGCATCCACAATGCGAGCGAGCGGGAGAGTTTCGCGCGCCTAACCCCTATGGCCGGTCATCGGGGCCGAACGGGCCGGGAGACTATCTCTGGTTCTGCCTTGATCATGTGCGCGAATTCAACGCGGGTTATGACTGGTTTGAAGGGATGAGCGCCGACGAAATATCGAAGGCACAAAGTCCGTTGAATGTCTGGCCCAGCGAAACGCGTGCCTTCCGGACCAACGGCAATGTCGATTCGCCCCCTCGCTGGGCCGACTTCAATGACCCGCTGGAGGCCATTTCTGCACGCTTCAGGGGGCGAATGGAGGAGATGAAGCCTGCAGCAACGACCAGCGGGCAAATATTGTCCGGAGAGGACCGGGCCGCGCTAAAGACGCTAGGGCTTGGCCATGATGCGGACCGCAAGGCCCTCCGTACGGCCTATTCCCGGCTGGTGCGCAAATATCATCCTGACCGGAATGGCGGCGACCGCAGCCACGAAAAGGCGTTGCAAGACGTGATTGCCGCTTATACGCACCTCAAAACCGTATATTCCTGAGATTAAGGCCCATGACCGATATACCCAACATCCAGCCCGACAGCCGGGCGAGCACGATCCTCGAAGCGCCCGACACCAAGGTGAATGTGCGCGAGATGTTCGGTATCGATATCGACATGGAATGCCCGGCGTTCAGCGAGGCTGACGAACGCGTGCCCGATCTCGATCCGGCCTATGTGTTCGATCCCGACACCACGCTCGCGATCCTGGCTGGCTTTGCCTATAACCGCCGTGTGATGGTGCAGGGCTATCACGGCACCGGCAAGTCGACCCATATCGAACAGGTCGCCGCGCGCCTCAAATGGCCGTGCATCCGCATCAACCTCGACGCGCATATCAGCCGCATCGACCTGATCGGGCGCGACGCGATCGTGCTGCGTGACGGCGTGCAGGTAACCGAGTTCCGCGAAGGCCTGCTGCCCTGGGCGTTGCAGACGCCGACGGCTTTGGTGTTCGACGAATATGACGCAGGGCGCCCGGACGTGATGTTCGTGATCCAGCGCGTCCTCGAAACCGAAGGCAAGCTGACCTTGCTTGACCAGAACCGCGTCATCCGCCCCAACCCCTGGTTCCGCCTGTTCGCCACTGCCAACACGGTCGGCCTTGGCGATACCAGCGGGCTGTATCATGGCACACAGCAGATCAACCAGGGCCAGATGGACCGCTGGAACATCGTCGTCGGGTTGAACTATCTGCCTGCACAGGTGGAAAGCGAGATCGTCCTCGCCAAGGCGGGTGGCGATGCCGCCCAGATTGCCAATATGGTGAAGGTAGCCGAACTGACACGTCAGGGTTTCATCAACGGCGATATTTCGACCGTGATGAGCCCGCGCACGGTGATTACCTGGGCGCAGAATGCAGCCATCTTCAAGGATGTGGGATTCGCCTTCCGCCTTTCATTCCTCAACAAGTGCGACGATGCCGAACGGGCGCTGGTGGCTGAATATTACCAGCGGGTATTCGGCAAGGATTTACCGGAAAGTGTAGCAGCAAAAGCGGGGTAACATGACTCTCGACATAGACAGAATTCGTTCGAAATACGCGGAAGAACGCGACAAGCGTGTCCGCACCGACGGCAACGAGCAATATGTCGAGATTGCGGGCAAGTTCGCCCATTACAAGGAAGACCCTTATATCCCGGTCAAGCCGCGCGCGCCGGTTACCGATCATGTAACCTTCGCCTTCATTGGCGGCGGCTATGCAGGGTTGGTGACGGCAGCCAAGCTGAAAGAAGCGGGCATCGAAGACGTCCGCATCGTCGAAAAGGGCGGCGATTTCGGCGGCACCTGGTACTGGAACCGCTATCCCGGAGCCCAATGCGATACGGCATCTTTGATCTACATGCCGCTCCTTGAAGAAACGGGGCACATGCCGTCTGAACGATATGCACATGCCCCTGAAATTCTCTCGCACTGCCAGCGGATCGGCAACACCTATGGGCTGTACGACAATGCGTTGCTGCACACCGAAGTTACTGGCCTCGAATGGGACGATGCAAATGCGCGCTGGGTAATCCGCACCAATCGCGGCGATGCCTTTACCGCGCAATTTGTGGGTCTGGGCACCGGGCCGCTGCACGTCGCGAAACTGCCGGGCATTCCGGGCATCGAAAAGTTCCAGGGCCATAGCTTCCATACCAGCCGCTGGGACTATGCCTATACCGGCGGCAGCCCCGAAGGCGCGCCGATGACCAAATTGGCCGACAAACGCGTCGCCATCATCGGCACCGGCGCGACGTCAGTGCAAGTGGTTCCGCACCTGTCGCGCGATGCCAAAGAGCTGTTCGTCTTCCAGCGCACCCCTTCGTCGGTCGATGCACGCAACAACGGGCCGATCGATGCGGACTGGTTCGACCAGATTTCCGAACCCGGCTGGCAGTATAAATGGCTCGAAAATTTCGCTGCGCATTTCTCCGGCATCGGCATTCCGGAAGTCGATCTGGTCGCCGATGGCTGGACCGACATGTCGCGCCGCATGCGCGCCAAGATGGTTGACCTGCCGCCTGAAGCGATGAACCCGGCGGGCATTTTAGCTGCGTATGAAGCGACCGATCATGAAAAAATGGCCGAAATCCGCGCGCGCGCCGAAGCGATCGTCAACGACAGGGAAACAGCGGAAAACCTGAAAGCCTGGTACCGCCAGCTTTGCAAGCGCCCCTGCTTCCACGACGAATATCTGCAATCGTTCAACAAACCGAACACCCACCTGATCGATACCGACGGTAAAGGCGTGGAACGGATTACCGAAAAGGGCCTTGTCGTCGGCGGCAAGGAATATGAGGTTGATTGCATCATCTATGCGTCAGGCTTTGAGGTCGGCACCAGTTACCAGCGCCGCTCGGGCTTTGATGCAGTTGGCAAGGACGGCATGAAGCTTTCGGACTATTGGGCAGACGGCATGCGCAGCCTGCATGGCATTCATGTCCACGGCTTTCCGAACATGTATATCGTCCATCCGGCGCAAGGCGCGAACCTGATTTCCAACGTGCCGCATAACCTTGTCGATTCCGCCAAAACCATCTCCACAATTGTCAGCCACACGCTGCAATCGGGCCAGCGGACCAATGAAGTGACCAAACAGGCCGAGGATGACTGGCTCGCCTTGCTGTCGACCGGCATGGGCATGATCATCGGCGGCACCGAATGCACGCCGGGTTATTACAATAATGAAGGTCATGGCTGGGAAGGAACGCCCGCAGCACTGGGTACCGGTTACCCGGCAGGCGCGGTCGCCTATTTCAACTATATCGACGAATGGCGCAATTCGGGCAGATTTGAAGGACTTGCTTTCGCATGAAGGTCTGGGCCACTGGCCCAGACCTTGATATTTCAATCGCCGTCCTGATGCCCTGCTGCTTCGACCGCACCGGCAGCGCTTGCACTGCTGCCGCCCTGTGAGCCTTCCCACCAATAGGCAGGGCGCTTGCGGTTACCGGTCACTTCCTCATTCAGCGTGGCAGCATCAAAGAGACGTCCGTTGATCATCACTTTGGCGATGCGTTCCGAATTGCGGATGTTTGCGGTCGGATCGGCATCAAGCACGACAAGGTCGGCCAGCTTGCCCGCCTCCAATGAGCCGATATCCTTGTCATAGCCCAGCGAACGTGCGGACTCGATCGTGCCGGCACGCAACGCTTCCACAGGCGTCATGCCCCCGCGCACGAAGGACCAAAGCTCCCAGTGCGCGGCAATGCCTGGCTCTTGCCCATGCGCGCCAATCGAAACCGGAACACCGAGCCGCGCGAGCTTGGCGGCCTCACGCGCGCTTTCATCGTCGGCATAATTGTCCTCTGGCGCGATCGTCCGCCGGGCATTGCTGGCAACCAGCACCGTTTCGGGGACATGCTTTTGCAGCAATGGCTGCTTCCAAACATCGGTATGCGCGCGCCAATAGGGATCGGCTGCCGGTCCGCCATAGGTGACGACCAGCGTCGGCGTGTAGCCAACTTTGGAGCGCGAGAAAAACTGCTGCACGTCCTGATAGAAGGTTTCGACCGGGATATTATGTTCGATCGTGGTATTGCCATCGGCAATCAGCGACATGTCGAACCCGAATAGCGAACCGCCTTCGGCCACCGAACGCATATTCTCCTCCAGCGCTGCGGCCACTACCTGCTGGCGCTGATCGCGGCGGGGCTGGTTGTAATTCTTGATGCTGTGCGCACCTTGCGCCTTCAGGCGGCGGATATGCGCCAGCGCATCGGCCTTGCTGTCGATCTGGGCATAGACATGCGGGCTTTTGGCACCATACACGATTTCCCCGGTCGAAAAGCTGCGCGGCCCGATAATTTTGCCTGCACGCACCATTTCAAGCGCCGGGAAGACCAAGGCCGAACGACTCGAAGGATCGTGCCGCGTGGTTACCCCCAGTGCGAGATTCACCGTTTCAGACCAGTTCACCTGCGGCGTAAATTCGTCGACGCCATAAGGCCCGTGCGCATGCGCGTCGACCAACCCCGGAATGATCGTCTTGCCGCTGAGGTCAACCGCTGGCGTTCCCGCCGGGATTGTTGCCGAGGCCTGATCGCCGACAAAGGCTATCCGGTTACCCTCGACCAGCACGACACCATTTTCGATGATGCCGCCATCGCCCCCCGCCATCGTCACAACCCGCGCGCCAACAAGTGCAACCTTGCCGCCTGGCTTGTCTGCGGTAACGCGCATCGAAAGCGATATGCCTGTCTTGGGCGGTTCAAACGTCGCTGGCTTCGCATCTTTTGCGAGCGGGGCATTGGCAAACAGGGCGCTCCGCTCCGCGCTGAACAAGGTTGGCCCCATCGACCAGTGCAGCTTTGTGCCGCCGCGCGACCAGTGGATCCAGTCCGCGCCATCGCCGCTCGCCTTGGTGACCGGCATCGGCCCGCCGCTGGGTGAGGCCGTGACTGCCTGCGTACCGGGCATCAGCGGCATGACAAATGCCTGGTAGTTCTGGCGAAAGGCAAAATGGGTTCCGTCCGGAGAAACGCTGAAAGCGTTGACCATTTCCCCTTCGGCATGTGTGCGTTTGGCTTCCCCATTCAAATCGGTGCTGACCAGTTTCGCGCCCTTGGCGTCGCTGGTGGTGAAAAATATGCGATCACTCGAGGCACCGAAATGCGGCGCTTCGCCGTCGCGGGAAATGCGTTTAGCCGCACCGCCGCTGCTCGCAATACGATAAATTCCCGGATCAACGGAGGCACGCGGGCTCACAAGGTAACCGCCATTCCCCTTCTCGAAAACAATCGTCTTGCCGTCGGGCGAAAAGCGCGGGCGGGCATAATGTCCGGAGGCTTTTGTCACGGCTTTGCTGGCACCGCCGCTGGCCGCCACGCTATGAATGGCGCCAAGCCCTGCATCGGTCCAGCGGACAAAGGCGATGGTCTTTCCGTCGGGCGACCAGGCCGGATAGGCCTCCATCGCTTCGCTTTCGCTGGTCAGGCGGCGCAGTTCGCCACCTGCCATGGGCTTGATCCACAATTTGCCCAGCGTTTCGAATACCACCTCAGCGCCATCTGGCGAAACCACGGCACCACGCGGCATTTTTGTCTCAAAACTGTCAGGCGCAACCTCCACTGGCGGGCGCGGCGGATCGATAACACCGCGGCTATCCTCGATCCGGAAAGCGATGTTTTCGCTGGCGCCACTGCCAACATTCAGCTTGTGCAGCTTCCCTCCGGCCCAGAATACAAGAGCGGAGCTATCGGGTGTCCAGGCCATGTTGGGATAGACGCCGGTGACCGCCCAGGTTTCCTGCACATCCTGGTCGAGACTGTCGTAAATCTTGCGGTCAGTCCCGGCCTCAAGATCGCGCAGATACAATTTCGAACGGGTCTTTTCGCGTCGGACATAGGCCAGTTTCTTGCCATCGGGCGAAGGCGTCGGGCGCACGGCCCCGCCCTCTCCGCCGACGACAAATTCGGTTTCGCCGGTTTCGATGGCATAGCGCTCTATCGCGAAAAGTTGGTTGTTCGAATCCTGCGCATATTCAAAGATCGGGCCGGGCGTTGTATTGCGCGTGTAGTAGATATGCTTGCCGTCGGGAGCAAAAATGGGCTCACCCAGCTCCTTCTGGTGCGTTTCATTCGGCTTTTTGACCAACGGCACGCCAGCGCCACCCGAGATGTGATACAGCCAGACCTCGCCCGTCCCGAGCGAACGCTGCGTGGTAAAATGCTTTTTGGCGGCAATGAACTGGCCGTCGGGGCTCCAGCTCGCCTGGTTGAGCAGGCGGAAATCCTCCTTGGTCAGTTGCCGCTTGTCCGATCCGTCGGCATTCATGATCCAGATATTGTCTCCACCCCCACGGTCGGAGGTGAAGGAAATACGTTTGCCATCGGGCGAAAAGCGGGGCTGCGTCTCATAGGCGAGGCCCTCGGCAATCCGGGTCGGAGCACCCCCGGCAACCGGCATGGTGTAGATGTCGCCCAGCATGTCGAACGCCAGCAGTCGACCATCGGGACTGATGTCCACATTCATCCATGTGCCTTCATCGACCGAAATCGGAATTTCGCGAATGGTCAGCCCCGGGGGTGCTGAAACATCCCACTTTGCTTCCTCCTTCTTTTCCTCGGCAACCGCATTCGTCACCAAAAACGCGCTGGCAGCTACACAGCCGAGTGCAAATCGCGAAGTAGAGATAAGATAGGATTTCATGAAAGCGCCTCCTGTTGCCCAGCTATCGAGTGCGCCGTGGGGCAAGTCAATGCAGCGCAAAAGTTCGTTTCGACGAACGACAATCTCAACCTGTCGCACCCCACCCCCCGCCATTCATCTGGCAGCAATCTGGAAGCGCCAGTCAGTCGCCATAACAGGAAGGGATTCGCTGTTTCGGGGGCAGTGGAGGTCGCAATATGACACGAGTATTTCGCGAGGGGCACAACCGGCCCCGGCCGCGTCGAAGAGAACCGCTACATCTGGGGCCGCCCCCAAACCCGTGGAAAAAACGCGCGACCATCGGTATCCCACTGCTCTTTGTGGCCTTGGCAGCGATGTTGCTTGTAACCCGGGACGCCGCAGCGCATCCTGCACCGCGGGCAAACAGTGCGATACTCAACGGCCCCATCGCGGGCGTCCGCAACAATTACTGGTATGATTACAGGTCCGACATAGAGGAAGCCCAAAGCGAATTGCGCAAGGACTTGCACCGCGCCAAATCTTATCAGGACGAGCGCGAGGCCTGGGCCGAATATCGTCGCGAGTTACGCGATGCTCGTTCCGATTATCGCAAGGAGATGATCGAGAAAGGGTATATCCGGCGCGGCGGTATCGTTACCGTCGGGGACTAACCGAAAACGCGATCCGCCTGGGCCACCGCATCGGATGCGCGCAACGCCGAAAGAATACGCATCAAATGCGGCAGGTCATGGACTTCAAGGTCAACCTCGAACGTGTGGAAACTCGCGTCGCGCGCCGTCATCCGCAGGTTGATGATATTGGCTTTGTGGAAACCGAAAATCCCGGCCATTTCGCCCAGCATCCCGGGGCGGTTGTGGATAATCACGCGCATCCGGGCCGAACCGCCGTCGCTGCCCTGCCCCCAGCTGAGATCAAGCCAGTCCCCCTCCGTATCGCCGCCGAGGCGCTCGCAATGGATGGTGTGGACCTGCACCGGCAGCCCTTCGCGGCGCAAGCCGATGATACGATCGCCCGGCACCGGATGACAGCACTCGCCCAGTTCGAAAGACACCCCCGGGGTCAGCCCGCGAATTGAAATCGCGCGCTCCTGCGAAGGCCAGTCTTTCTCATCCTCGCCTGGATCGAAGCCGGGAACCAGCGCCTCCATCACTTGCCGGTCGCCAACCTTGCCTGAACCAATTGCGAGCATCAGTTCATCTTCATTATCGAGTTGCAGGCGGCCAAGCGAAGCCTTGATCGCTTTCGCACCAATCTTGCCCGGCAACCTCGCGCAGATGTCTTCGAAGAGCTGGCGTCCCAACTGAACCAGTTCGTCGCGTTCGCGGTGGCGAACGTGGCGGCGGATAGCAGCGCGCGCCTTGCCCGTGGCGACAAAGTTGAGCCATGCAGGCTCGGGCTGATGCGCCTTGCTCGACAATATTTCGACCATGTCACCATTGTTGAGCAAGGTCCGCAATGGCACGTGCCGTCCGTTCACCTTGGCACCGACCGCGCGATCGCCAAGGTCGGTGTGCACGGCATAGGCGAAATCGACAGGGGTCGATCCCTTGGGCAACTGGTGCAGCGCGCCCTTCGGGGTGAAGGCAAAGATGCGATCCTGGTACATCGCCATCCGCGTATTTTCGAGCAGCTCCTCAGGATCCTGGCTGGTTTCGAGGATTTCGATCAGGTCGCGCAGCCATCCCGCCTGCCCGTCGGGCGCGTCGTCCTGTTTGTAAGCCCAGTGTGCGGCGAGGCCATATTCGGCCGCCCGGTGCATTTCCTGACAGCGAATCTGGATTTCCACGCGCATGTTCTGGGCAAACATCACGGTCGTGTGGATCGACCGATAGCCGTTGCGCTTGGGGGTCGAAATAAAATCCTTGAAACGCCCCGGAACCATCTGCCACCGGCGATGCAACACACCGAGCGCGCGGTAGCAGCTTTCGGTATCGTCCACGATCACGCGAAAGGCGTTGATGTCAGACAGTTGTTCGAACGCGACATGGCGTTCCTGCATCTTTTTCCAGATCGAATAAGGGTGCTTCTCTCGCCCGGAAACCCTGGCCTTGATGCCTGCCCGATCCATGGCACCAGCGATTGACTGGCTGATTTCCTCGATCAGCTTGTCGCCATTCTCGCGGATTTGCGCAAGACGGGTGGTAATCGTCTGATAGGCATCGGGTTCCAGTTGTTCAAAGGCGAGCAACTGCATTTCGTGCATATATTCGTACATGCCGATCCGCTCGGCGAGCGGAGCATAAATATCCATCGTCTCTTTGGCGATGCGCCTGCGTTTTTCCGGACTTTTGATGAAATGCAGGGTGCGCATATTGTGCAACCGGTCGGCCAGCTTGACCAACAGCACACGAATGTCGTCCGAAATCGCAAGCAGGAACTTGCGCAGATTTTCGGCGGCGCGCTCGTCCTCGGTCTGCGCCTCGATCTTCGACAGCTTGGTCACGCCGTCGACCAGTCGCGCAACTTCCGGTCCGAAACGGTTCTGGACATCCTCGATCGAGGTCAGCGTATCTTCAACCGTGTCGTGCAGCAGCGCAGTGATGATAGTGTCTTCATCCATCTTCAACTCGGTCATCAGGCCTGCAACTTCGACCGGATGGCTGAAATAGGGATCGCCGCTGGCGCGCTTTTGCGTGCCATGCATCTGGACAGTAAAGACATAGGCCCGGTTCAGCCGATCCTCATCGACTTCCGGGTCATAGGCGCGGACCCGCTCCACCAGTTCATATTGGCGCATCATCGCCTATCAAAATGTGCCTTTCCTGCTGCGTTGCAACACAAAAATCACATTTGCCGGAACTATTTTATTTCCTTCGGCCCTGATCAGAGATCGGCGGCCAGGCTGAAGGTGAATCTGCGCGCACCATTGTTGACGAAAAACCCGCTGCCGCCGACTGCCCAGCCATAGGTGTTGAGCACATTATCCACGTTGAAACGCGCCAGAACGGGTGTCTTGCCGATGGACGCGCGATACCGGGCGCCGAGGCTGCCTACCCACCGTGCCGGGATGAACAGTGTGTTCTGCACATTCGCAACCCTGTCACTGGTGCGTTCGAACCGCCCCGTCAGCGTCAAGGCCTTGTGCCAGGGAAGCGTCCAGTTGAGATTGCCTATGCTATGCAGCCGAAAGCCGCCAACCGGCCGACTGCCGATCAGCCCCGCACGAACCTCTTCGCCGCTGATCCGGGCATCAAGATAGACCGTACCGGCCACAACGCGCAGTCCGGGCGCGATCTCGCCCGAAACGGAAAGCTCGGCGCCTTTGTGCCGGATTTCACCCAGTTCGCGGAAACGCGATACCGCATCCAGATTGAAATAGGGCTTTCGGACATCGAACAGCCCGGCAATCAACGAAACATTCGGGCTAACATTCCAGCGGAATCCAATGTCCTTCTGCTCAGTTCTGATGGCCGGTGGGGCTTCGTTGCGATTGATTGCATTTGCGGGCGCAACATCGCTTTCTTCAAGGCCTCTCGTATAGCCGCCGTACATCGCGATGCTGTCGGTCAGATAAAGCGCGGTATTGAAGCTGAACAGCCACGGATTACCCCGTGTTTCCGGCAAGGCGCCCACAGGTGTGGTCACAATCTTGGAATAGCGCGCATTTTGCACGCCGATGCCGAGTTCGCCGACATTCTGCCAGCGCAGTTCATAACCGAGGCCAAAATTGGTCTGCTCAATCCTGTCGAAAGTCTTTGGGCCGACAGCGACTTCGGGTTCAGGTCTGAAATCCTCGGCGCCGGTTATGCTTGATCCCAGATCGATCAGTGCGGAGCCACCATATGCACGCCTCAACGATCGTCCGCGGACCGATGCGATCAAGCTGTGCCGACGCGCGCCTTCGACATAGGACCGCAAAACGCGCAGTTCGCCAGACGTCGACCGGCTGGAATCCCCCCGATCAGCAACGATTATGCGTTGCCCCACATTTCCCTGCTGGTCCGTATCAAACAACAAGTCGGCGTGCGATTTGGCAAACTCGCTTTCGGAACGGAACAATCCTGCTGCGACATCAAAACTGCCCAATCTCGCCTTGGAAACAACGCCGAATGTATCAAGACGCCCCTCATTCTCCGCCCATTTTTGACCGAAAAACCGGGAGCGCTTATATTTATTGGGCAGAAAGCTGCCATCGGTGAATATCAGCGGCTGAACGTCCTCATCGCTCACATCGATCCGCCCCCAAAAGGGTTGAATCGAGACATGCTTGCTGGGCTGATAACGGAAAGAGGCACCGTAAGAGCCGTAATTGGGCGATGCACCAAAGGTCGTGCCGTCCTCATAGATGCCGATGCCCGCCGTTGCGCCCAATCGTTCCCCATCGATGGGTATCTGCAGGTCAAGCTCCGCAGAGAAACCGCCAAACGGGCCAAATGTAATTGCCGTTGAGGCGATAAATTCGCTGCCAGCTTTACGCAGCGCGTAATCGGCTATGCCGGTCGGAGCGGGGAAAGGATAGCCTTGCGCAGAGATTCCTACCCGCATCGTCGCGCCTTCAAGCAATCGATCCGTTACGGAACCACGCTGGTCGAAATACATGCCTTCGATGCGCAAATTACCAGCCGCTTCGGGCGAGAAGCCGCGGACGAGCGTCGGATTGTAAAGTCCGATCTGTTCGTCGCCAACGGATTTGCCGAATGCGTCCTCGGCGCTCGACACGGCATTATCGTCTGTGCGCTGTGCCATCGCCGGGGCGGCGAGCGAAGTAGCGCCTGACAGCAGGAGCAGAAGTGACCATCTATCTGAAAACATGCCGCGCCGTTGCCAACATTTGTGCTGGCTGCAACCATGCGCTCGACCAACAGCAAGGAGGCTCGACAAAATGACGGTTGTAGTCGACGAAACGGTACAAACAAAAAACGCCGGTGTCGCCTGCTGCACAAGGGGGAGAGGAGGCAGCGAGCGCGAACCGGCGCAGTTTGTTTCGGCCTAGGATCGGATGACGGGGTGGCCAGTCATCCGGTCACGGTGTGTGAGAGCGGCCGAATTCCTCTCGTTTCTGGATCAATCCTTTGCGAGGACGACCTTTTTCTTGCTGTTGCAGCTTGCAATGTCATCAGCTTCGAGAGCGCGGTCGCCCGCCTTGAAGCTTGCGACTTCACCAAATTCCTTGGCAACGCTGGCGCAAACATTGCGCGGAGCCGAGCTTGCGAGCGGCGCACGGCAGCTGGTGCCTTCGCACTGGAAAACAACGCCACGCACGACAGCCTTGTTCGCCGGAGCCGGCTGCGCCAGCTCGACCGTGTAGTAACGGCCGGAATTTGCATGGGCCTGCGGAGCGGCAAAGAGAAGAACAGCGCTGGTTGCCAATGCGCCGACGAGCGCGCCGAAGCGCGAAGATGTTTGGGAGAGGTTCATTTTCATCAATCCTTGTCTCTGGACCTTGTTTTCGATCCGGCCATTCCATTTCTTGCCTGGCCTGCAATCGAGCCCTGGAAAACCAGTTGCGAATCGCTATCTATTGCACTAGGTTTTAAGTTGCAACTGAAAACTGATATTCAGCTGGCAAAATTTTATTGGCATATTAGGATATACCCATGGGGAAACTGAGAGAGCCGTTAAGCGAGGTCGCTAATTGCGGTCTACCCGCCGCGCTTGAGGCGATAGGAGAGCGCTGGTCGTTCATGATCCTGCGCGGGGCGTTCAACGGCGTCCGGCATTTCGAAGAGTTCCTGACAGAGATCGGCATTGCGCGGAACATTCTGGCCAACCGCCTCACCCGCCTGACCGAGGCGGGCATCCTGCACCGCAGCCCCTGCCCCGACGATCGGCGCCGCGTGGAGTATCGACTGACCCCCAAAGGACTCGACTTCCTGACGACGATGATTGCGCTCCGGCAATGGGGTGAACGCTGGGCGACCGGTGTGCCTTCCAACCCGGTATTGTGCGATGTTCGCGACCATAAGCCCATCCTGCCCGTGACGATCCGCGGACATGACGACCGCATCCTGTCGCACATGGACCTCTGCTGGATCGACGCTTCGGAGGTCAAATTGGAAGGTCGTTCTTCGGCAACCGACGAGTCTGCGAACGTCAGGCAACTGGGATCCGGCTGACACCGAATCCCACTGTTGCATCGCAACATTGAAATTTTATTGCGAATCTGTTATAGGCACTCTCAAGCACCAGATTCCCGCTGCGCAGATGGCGGTCAGAAAAGAGAGTTTCAAACGACTGGCACCGGCATAATGGCAAAGACAGCACGACTGGTTTTGCCTGCCCAAGATGCCCAATACTCATATCAGAAAGGGTTCGTTTAATGGCGACTTCCGCTGTATCCTTCGACGTTGGCGACTATGTAGTTTATCCCAAGCATGGCGTGGGCCGTGTAATTGAACTGCAAAATCAGGAAATCGCCGGCATGCAGCTTGAGCTGTACGTCCTGCGTTTCGAAAAGGAAAAGATGACGCTGCGCGTCCCGGTCAACAAAGCCGAGAGCGTGGGCATGCGCAAGCTTTCTTCGGACAAGACGTTGAAGGAAGCAATGGAAACGCTGAAGGGCAAGCCCAAGGTGAAGCGCACCATGTGGTCGCGCCGTGCGCAGGAATATGAAGCCAAGATCAATTCGGGCGACCTTGTGTCGATCGCCGAGGTGACCCGCGACCTGTTCCGCCCCGACGACCAGCCGGAGCAGAGCTATTCCGAGCGCCAGATTTTCGAAGCGGCGTCCAGCCGCCTTGCCCGCGAACTTGCGGCGATGGAAAAAACCGATGAGCCTGCGGCACTGAAGAAGATTCTCGACGTGCTCAAGGTCGCCGCGCCGCAATGGTACGAAAAGGCGGAATAACCGCTTCAACAGACTATAAGAGAGCGCCTTGACCGGCGCTCTTTTTGTTTGAGCGACACGGCTTGCAAGATTGCTGTTTGACGCGATTCCGGCTTGCCGCCATAACGCGGTTGCGCACCAAACCAAATGGCGCGCTGGAGGATGCCACATGCTCGACCTTGGGCCAAAACTGCTTTACCCATTGTTTGCATTCACCATTTCGGTTGGCCTGCCTGTGTCGGCAAGTGCCGCGACCAAGACATTCCTGATCGGCAGCTATGAGGAGTTGCTGGTGGAGGGGGACATTACCGTCATCCTCGACAATAATCGGACACCTTCCGCAAAGGCATCAGGCGACCGTGCGCTGGTCGAGGCGCTCAAGATTGAACGAAATGGCCTTTTTGTCCGTGTCCGTATCCAGGATTATGAAGGCAAAACCCAGTCGGCGCGCGTCAATCAGCCGCTGGTCGTCCACCTCGGAGGCAGAGGCGTAACGCGAATATCGGCTGACGGAAGCGCCTCGATTTCGGTGAACCAGCTGCGTTCGGCCGGCGGCACCGCCACACTTAAATTGTCCGGCCCCGGTTCGATCGCTGTCGACCGACTGGAATCCGATCGCGCAAATCTATCGGTAACCGGTTCGGGCGGCATAACGATCGGCGGAGGCAAGGTTCGTGTCGGCCAGATCAATATGGACGGCACTGGTACGATATCCGCCGCTCCGCTTGCGATCCAGCAAGCCAAGCTTACGCAATCGGGCAATGCCCGAACACATCTTTCCGTATCCGAACAGATAGACATTTCGAACAGCGGTGCCGGTACGATCACCATTGACGGCAAGGCAACATGTTTCATTCGCCAGCCCGGATCGGCCCGGATCAAATGCGGAAAGCTCACACAACCATGATCCGCATTCGTAGCGGGATATTGCTTGGCGCGCTTGCGCTTGCAGCATGCAACGGCATCGCCAGCAGCAGCGCAAAAGGCGACGACGGATCCTGCGTAGCTGGCCGCGCCATTTCGCCGAGTCCGGCAGGGCTGGATCAGACCAGTCTATGCGTCACGAGCAATGGCAAAGTGCATGCCTTTACGGTCGAAATCGCCCGCACATCGCCGCAACAGGCACGCGGCCTGATGTTCCGGAACGAACTTGCCGACGACAAGGGGATGATTTTCCCGTTCGACGAAACCCGCATGGCGAGTTTCTGGATGAAAAATACCTTCATTCCGCTCGACATCATTTTCGTCCGTACAGACGGCAAAATCCAGAATATCGCCGCCAACACCACCCCCTATTCGACAGATCCGGTCGAATCGACCGCACCTGTCGCAGCCGTGTTGGAGTTGCGCGGCGGCTTGGCTGCAGAGCTTGGCATCAAAGCGGGCGATACAGTTCGCTGGACCGCCAAATGAACGCCTTTTTGATTGCAAGCCAAAGCGCTTGCGCCTAATCGGCGGCGCATGGGAATCTTGGCAAAAATCTTCACCTGGTGGGACGGTGCCACCATCGGCACCGCACTTTACAGCGCGCGCAAGGGTGTGCTTGCTGGCGAGGATGGGCAGGGAAACCGCTATTTCCAATCGCGCGACGGCGCACGCCGATGGGTGATCTATAACGGCCCCAATGATGCCAGCCGCGTTGCTCCCGAATGGCATGGCTGGCTGCACGGCACGTTTGAAGGCAATCCCGAAAGCTATCTGCCGCCGAAGCGCAGTTTCGAACTGCCGCAATCAGTCAACCCCACCGGCAGCAGCGCTGCCTATCGCCCTCAGGGTGCGCTGGAAAGCAGTGGGCATCGCGCCGCGGCAACCGGCGACTATGATGCGTGGAGCCCCGACGCGGCATGAGCCGGACTGCCTCTGCCCTATTCCTGTCGGCAGCATTGATCCTTTCCGGCTGTAGCAGCGGCGAACCGCAGGCAGAGCCCAAGGCCAAGGCAAAAACAACCGCAAGCGCCGACAAACCGGTAAGCGCAGATGGCGAACAAATCGGTACGCCAATGGCGGAGCGGGTCGCCGTCATCGGCCTGTTGAACAAGCGCAACGGCCAGACACGCGATTTCGAAGTGAAACCCGGCGAAGCGGTCCGCTTTGGCAAAGTGGTTATCCGGGTGCGCGCATGTGAGAAAACGGCGCCTTGGGAAAACTATCAGGATCAGGGTGCGTTCGTTCAGTTGATCGTCCGGCAACGCCCGGCAGGTACCAATGATGCCGAACGCTGGGCCCAGATTTTCTCTGGTTGGCTGTTCAAGGAAAACCCTACAGCCAACATCGTGCAACACGCCATCTATGATGTCTGGGTCAAGGAATGCAGGATGAGCTTCCCGGGCGAGGAAGCACCGGTTGAGGAGTCCAGGGACGAATCCGCCAGCAACCGGTCAAGCGCGCCCCAGTCCGCACCGGCAGACAAGGCGCCTGCCGCCGCGCCTGCACCTGCTGACGAAGCCGAAAATAGCGGCGAAGGCGAAGCAACAGTAGAAACCTGAGCGCGAACTTCCGCAAGCGCTTCGTCCAGCAGCTCCAGATAGCGCGACTGGCTGATCTCTATTGCGCCCAATGATCGCAGATGATCGGTCATGAACTGGCAATCGAGCAGCGTGAATCCGCCCTGCTTCATCCGTGCCACCAGCGAGGCCATGGCCACTTTCGACGCGTCGGTTACCCGCGAAAACATGCTTTCGCCAAAAAAGGCTTTGCCCATCGCCAGCCCGTAAAGCCCGCCAACCAGCTTGCCGCCCTGCCAGCACTCAATGCTGTGCGCCTGCCCCAACCGGTGCAGCGTGAGGAAGGCGCTTTCGATCTCTGAGTTGATCCACGTCTCGCGCCGGTCATCGACAGCTTCGGCGCACAGCCGGATTACTTGCGCAAAATCCCTGTCGGCCGTCACTTCGAACCGGTCTTGCCGAATTACCTTTGCCAGCGATTTGGAAAGATGAAAGCCATCCAGAGGCAGGATTGCACGCTGTTTCGGCTCGACCCAAAAGGCCTCTTTGTCATCACGCGAATCCGCCATCGGAAATATGCCGTGAGCATAGGCGTTCAAAAGCAGGTCGATATCGATCGGCACAGAGCCACCCTAACAATATTTGCGCCGATTGCCAGTTTCGGCTAAGGGCGCGGACATACCCCGGCCAGCCGATTTCCTTCCGAGTCCCGCTGGCGCCGGGGTGCTTTGTTTTTAACGGGATATGCCATGACACGCCGCCGCAAAATCTATGAAGGCAAGGCCAAGATTCTTTACGAAGGCCCCGAGCCCGGCACGCTGATCCAGTATTTCAAGGACGATGCGACCGCGTTCAACGCCCAGAAAAAAGGCACGATCAGCGGCAAGGGCGTGATCAACAACCGGGTGTCGGAGCATGTCTTCACCCGCCTCGCGCATATCGGCATCCCGACGCACTTCATCCGCCGGCTCAACATGCGCGAGCAACTGGTGCGGCAGGTGGAAATCGTTCCGATTGAGGTTATCGTCCGCAATGTCGCGGCAGGCACATTGTCGAAGCGTCTGGGGATCGAGGAAGGCACCCCCCTGCCCCACACGTTGCTCGAATATTGCTACAAGGACGACAGCCTTGGCGATCCGCTGGTCGCCGAGGAACATATCGCCTGCTTCGGCTGGGCAAGCCAGGAGGAGATGCAGGACATTTCCTCGATGGCGATCCGCATCAACGATTTCATGTGCGGCATGTTCGCCGCCATCGGCATTCGCCTCATCGACTTCAAACTTGAATTCGGTCGACTCTATGACGGCGACTTCAGCCGGATCATCCTTGCCGACGAAATCAGCCCCGATGGCTGCCGCCTGTGGGATATCGAGACCGGAGAAAAGCTCGACAAGGACCGTTTCCGCCGCGACCTTGGCGGGGAAGCCGAAGCCTATCAGGAAGTCGCACGTCGCCTTGGCCTGATGCCAGAGGAAGGCGAAGGTGCGGTTCTGGATATGGTCACCCACCGCCTGCGAAAGGGCAAATGATTTCGACCAAAGGCGATTGCCATTGACGCGAAACCATTGATAACAGGGCAATGGGGAAAATCTTCACTGCCATCGCTATGCTGCTGCTTTCGGCGGCGCTTTCCGCTCATTCACCGGTTTTGGCCAAAGCGGCACCGACGGCCGGTGCCGAACGCACCGCGCCGTGGAACAGCGAGACAACCGAACTGGAGGCCGACAACCGCATCGTTTACGGACGGCTCCCCAACGGCCTTCGTTATGCCATCCGGCGCAACGAACGGCCCGAAAATCAGGTGCTGGTGCGGCTTGCCTTTGAATTCGGCTCGGCGGCGGAGGCCGACGACGAGCAAGGTCTTGCCCATTTCATCGAACATATGGCCTTCAACGGATCGACCAATGTACCCGAAGGCGAAATGGTCCGCATCCTGGAACGTCTGGGCCTTTCGTTCGGCGCCGACACCAACGCGTCGACCGGATTTGTCCGCACACAATATAAGCTCGACCTGCCCAAATCCGATCCGGCGCTGATCGAGCGCGCGCTATTCCTGATGCGCGAAACAGCCAGCGAGGTGACGTTCAGCCCCGAAGCAGTGGATCGCGAACGCGGTGTTGTTATTGCCGAGATGCGCGACCGCGAGAATTTCGGTTTCCAGCGGAGCCGGGCGGCGAGCGAGCTGCTTTACCCCAACAGTTATTTTTCCACCCGCTACCCCATCGGCACGCTGGAGGTGCTGCAGACCGCCACGGCGGCAAAGATGCAGGCTTTGTACCGGAAATGGTATGTGCCTGATCGTGCGCGGCTGGTCATCGTCGGGCCGGTCGATCCCGCAGCGATCGAGCGCGAAATCGTTCGCAAATTTTCCGGCTGGAAGGGATCGGGCGCGGCGCTGGGTAATATCGACAGGTGCAGTTTCGACAATGACCGCCCCGCGCAGGCCTCCATCTTCATCCATCCCGAGGTCAATGAAGCCCTCAACATCGAACAGATTGTTGCCGACCGCAAACGCCCCGACACTTTTGAACGGGCGCTGCTTGACCTGAAAATGGGGATTGCTGCCGGGATTGTTGCAGACCGGATTTCAAGAAAAAGCCGGAAAGAGGATATGCCCTTGCTCAGCAGCGGCCTGTCTTTCGCTGCGGGTTTTTGCGACCAGCATGCCCGCATCGGAATGTCGATCGCGGGCAAGGACGGAAGTTGGCGAACGGTATTGCCGATAGTCGAACAAATGGTGCGGCAAGCGGTCGAGTTCGGCTTTACCGATCAGGAGGTGAAGGAACAGATCGCCCGCTACGATGCCGCTTTCGACAACGCCGTGAAAAGCGAACCGACCACTGTCAGCAGTTCCTTTGCCAATGAACTGACCAATCTTGACGACGACATCATAACCAGCGCCGATTATCGCCTGCGCCTTTGGAAACAATTGCGCCCGTTCATGACACGCGCCGCCATCAGCCAGGAATTTGCCGGTTGGTATGGCAAACTCAAGAAGCCACGCATCTTCCTCTCCAGCAAGCTTCCCGATGGAGCAACTTCCGAGGCGCTTCTGGCATCCTATGACGAAAGCCGCAAACTGGCGGTCAGCGCTCCAGTCGAACGCAGCGCGCAGATTTGGGCCTATACCGATTTTGGTCCGAAGGGCGAACTGGCCGAAGATCAGCGCATCGCCGACCTTGGCATCCGCACTGTCCGTTTTGCCAATGGCGTGCAGCTGAACATCAAAAATACCGGTTTCGAAAAAGATCGCGTGCGCTGGACATTGCGTATCGACGGCGGGAAACTCTCCATTCCGCGCGCCGACCAGCCGCTGGGCATGTTCATGGACAGCACATTTGCGGGCGGCGGTTTGGGCCAATATGACATTGACGATCTGCGTGCAGTGTTGGCGGGGTCCACCGCGAGCCCTGCATTCGCCTCCGCCCCTACCTATTTCGGCGGAGCAGGTAGCGTCGTTGCCAAAGATCTGGAGCGGCAGATGCAACTGCTTGCTGCCTATGTGACCGATCCGGGATACCGGGACGAAGCCGTGCGCCTGTTTCAGCGACCACTGCCCGAATTTTATTCCCGCCTGGATGCAACGCCGGGCTCAGCGCTGGCGCTTGGGCAAGCGCGGATCATGAATGGCGATGACCCCCGCTTCGTGCTGCCCCCCCTGGAGGCCTTGCTGTCGGCGGATTTCAGCAGGCTCAAGTCCGCCATCAGTGGCAATTTGCAATCCGGCAAGATCGAAATCGGCCTGGTGGGAGATATCGACGAAGCACTGGCCATCGAAATTGTAGCAAAAACCTTTGGGGCCATGCCGCAACGGTCCGGCACAGCCCTCGAATATGGCGAAGCCAAAGCAAGCAGCTTCACCAGCGCATTCGGAACGCACAGCATCTACCATCGCGGCGAAGCCAACCAGATGAGCTGGCGGCGGGTATGGACGACGACCGACGATAGCGATTTCCGCCTTGAACAGACGATGTCGTTGCTCGCGGATATCGCACGTATCCTGCTGATCGACGAATTGCGCGAGCGGTTGGGCGCAACTTACGGGGCGAGTGCCGGTTCGGACATGTCGGATGTCTATCCAGGGCGCGGGACATTCTCCATATCGACGAGCGGCGATCCAAAGGATGTCGAAAAGATTGAGGCTGCGGTCGCCGACGTTGTTGCCGAATTGCTCGCCGCGCCAGTAGACGCAGACCTGTTCGAGCGCGCTCGCAAGCCGACACTGGAAAGCTATGCCGACTGGAAGAAACGCAACGCGACCTGGATCGATATTGTCGACGAGGCCCAATCTGCCCCCGAAAGGCTGCAACGCTTCCGCGTAAGCGAAGACCAGTTCCGTTCGATTACCCGGCACGAAGTGTGGGAGGCCGCCAAGCGGTATCTGGCGGGCTCACAAAGCTACACTTTCAGGGCAATACCGAAACCGGCAGAGTGAGGCGCCTTCAACCTCTGGTCTTGTAGCCGCACAAGATGCCGAGAATGAAGGAGAGGAAGAGTCCTATCTGGACTTCATGCAGCGTATGTTCGCTCCATCCGAAAATGGCATTGCCGAAGCCGAACACACCCACAAATATTGCAGCAGCCAAGCCGACCATGATCGCAACCTTCCAATATGGGTTCTCGCCCCATTTTATCGTCGGGAAGGCTAGGCAGTTGGTGGTAACAACAGGGTGAATAAACATCCCTAAGGGCAAATTTACCATAAGCTGCCCCTTGTCTCTAATGCAGCGGCGACTATAGGGACGCATAATCCCACCCAGCAAGGCAGCCCGCATGAAAACCCGAGTCTTCGTCACCCTGAAAAACGGAGTATTGGATCCGCAGGGAAAAGCCATCCACCATGCGCTGGAAGGCCTTGGTTTTCGCGGTGTGAACGATGTGCGCGCTGGTCGGTTGATCGAAATCGAGCACGAACCGGGGATATCGACCGGCGAGCTTGAAGATATGTGCCGCAAACTGCTTGCCAACATGGTCATCGAGAATTTCGAGATTGAACAGAAAGGCTGATCGCTATGCGCGCAGCAGTCATCCAGTTTCCCGGCTCAAACTGTGACCGTGACATGGCGGTTGCGATCCGTGAGGTAACCGGCGCCGAAACCTCAATGATATGGCATCGCGAAACCGGATTGCCTGCTGGTCTTGATCTGATCGCGGTTCCCGGCGGCTTTTCCTATGGGGATTATCTGCGTTCCGGCGCGATGGCTGCGCGGTCGCCGGTGATGCAGGCGGTTGTCGCTGCGGCGGAACGCGGGGTTCCCGTGCTGGGCGTGTGCAACGGCTTTCAGATACTGACCGAAGCAGGTTTGTTGCCGGGCGCCTTGATGCGCAATGCAGGTATCCGCTTCGTCTGCCGCGAAGTGAAGCTGACCGTCGAAAACAGCCAGTCGATCTTTACCAGCCGCTATTCGGCGGGTGAGGAAATCACGATCCCCGTCGCGCACCATGACGGCAATTATTTTGCCGATGACGCAACGCTCGACCGACTGGAAGGCGAAGGCAGGGTTGCCTTTCGCTATGCCGAAGACGTTAACGGTTCGGCACGGAATATCGCAGGCATCCTCAACGATGCGGGCAATGTTCTGGGCATGATGCCGCACCCCGAACGCATGATCGAAGCCGTCCAGGGCGGCTCAGACGGACGGCGGATGTTCGAGGGGCTGATCCGCGAGATCGCCTGACGTCAGTTTTGGCAGTTTTGGCTTCGGCTGCAACCAACGCCCCACCAGCAACAGCACCGTCGGCCAGAACAGGGTGTTCCAGACGTCGTGCCAATGTGCTGCATCCGGCTGCAACGCGCCATTCGTCGCCTCAGCCGTCATATCGATCCATTCGACGGTGCACGCCATGGCAAGCACGGCCAGCCATGCCAGCGCCCAGCCACCACGCCAGCGCCATATAAGCCGGACCAGCAGGAACAAGCCCATTCCGGCATAAATGTGCAGCGCATCCTTGCCGAGCCCGGTAAAACCCAGCATCACGACTTTGAACTGCTGGAAATCCAGCGGTGTATAACCAAAAAGCATCAACATCAGACCTGCGTTTTGAACGGGGTAAAGTCTGTGCCGTCATCGAACAGGTCAACGCCCTCCTTGCGCTTCAGCCAGCCGACCACTGCATAGGTCACCGGCGTCAGCACGACTTCCCACAATACTTTAAGGCCCCAGTTGGTTACCATCACCATGATAACAGCCTCATTCTCCCAAACGCCCCAGAAAGCCAAGGGATAGAATAGAAAGCTGTCGACCCCCTGCCCCACCACAGTCGACCCGATGGTGCGCGTCCAAAGATGCGCGCCCTGCGTCCAGATTTTCATCCGCGCCATGACATAGCTGTTGACGAATTCGCCCGCCCAGAAAGCGACGATGGAGGCCAGCACGATGCGCGGAACCTGCCCGAACACGCTTTCATAGGCCGCCTGCCCTTCCCAGCCCTCTGCAGGAGGCAGGCTGACGACAACCCAGCTCATGAAAGCCATGAAGATCAGGCCTGCAAACCCCGCCCAGATAACCCGCCGCGCGCGCGCATAACCATAGACCTCGGTCAGCACGTCACCGATCACATAACCCAGCGGAAAAAACAGGATGCCCGCACCGAAAACCCAGGGCTCGCCGCCAATTTCAATGACTGCAGGCTTCGCTGCACCGATCACATTGGAGAGCAACAGCACAGCGACAAAGGCAGCCATTACAAAATCATAGTAACGAAAATGCCGTCCGGTCATTTCGGCAGCACTATGGGTTTCAACTGCTGGATTGTTCATCCCGCCGCCATATCCCGCTTTGCAGCATCGCGCAAAGCGGTTATTGCGCAGCCAGCGCGCGCCCTTAGCTCAGCTGGATAGAGCGCGAGACTTCTAATCTTGAGGTCGCAGGTTCGACTCCTGCAGGGCGCGCCACTCAGTCCATCAAAGGACGTGATATCAGAGACTTCGCCGGTGTGTGGGGCAGATCGACGAGTACGTCGAAGATTTGGTTGCCTTGGTGCCCACATTTTTTGTCATCGGTGGATTTCTCTTCATCGCGTAGCGACCATCGCTACTCCCACCACCCAGCCTACCCCCGTCAACGAGCGTGATTTCATCGGATAATTCACCGAATTTGATTTCGGTCAATTTAACGCAGTTGCTTTTTATGCAAACTGTTCGCATTAGCAAAATCGCGATTCGACCTTCAGGGGGACAAATGTTCAAGTTTTCCAGTGCTACCATATTGCTGCTTGCCGGGGCGTCGTTGCCCGTCCTGGCCCATGCGGAAGATCAGGCCACGACCGATCCTGTAGAGATCGTCGTTACGGCCACAGGTCTTTCTTCGGCGAGCAGTACCAGCAAGACCAACACACCGATCATCAGATCCCCGCAGTCGATCTCTGTCATCAACCGCGACGAAATCGATCTGCGCGCATCACCGACGATCGCCGATGCGCTGAGCTATACGGCTGGCGTGCAAGCCGAAGCCTTCGGTATCGACAGCCGCGTCGACGAGGTGTCGGTGCGTGGCTTTGGTGCGGGCGGCTTCTCGTCGAACAACAACTTTGTCGACGGCTTGCGGCTTCCTTCGGGTGGCCAATGGACGCGCCCCGGTTTCGATACCTTCGCCGTCGAGCAGATCGACGTTCTGAAAGGTCCGTCTGGTGCGCTTTATGGCCAGACCGCGCCCGGCGGTCTGGTGAATATCGTCACCAAGCGCCCGACCGAGGTGCTGCACGGCGAATTCCTGCTGCAAGGAGTTGGTTCGACGTCGCTCGGCAACTGGAACTATCAGGCGGGCGCCGATATCAGCGGGCCGATTTCCAGCACGCTATCCGCCCGTCTCGTCGGGCTTGCTCGCTATGGCGACACGCAGGTCGAGGAGGTGAAAATCGGTCGCTATTATATCTCGCCAAGCATCTCCTGGCGGCCCACCGACAGCACGACCTGGACGCTGCTCGGCCAGTATCAGCGTGACGAGGGAGCCTCGACATTCCAGTTCCTGCCTGCACTCGGCTCGCTGGTGCCCAGCAATGGCAAATATATCGAGAATGACGCTTTCCTTGGCGAACCCGACTGGAACACGTTCGACCGCAACCAGTATCTGGTCGGCTCGTTTTTCGAACAGGAAATCGGCGATGCGATCAAGCTGCGCAATAACACGCGCTACACCCATCTCGACACGCTCTATCGGGTCGTGGTCCTCTCCGGGAACACGCTGACGGCCTGCCCCGGTTCCATTCCCGGCTGCATCCCCGGCCAGACCATCGGTCGTCGTGCGGTTCAGGGCGTTGGCGAAAGCGATGGCTTTGCGACCGATACACAGCTTCAGGTCGATTTCAACACCGGCGCCGTGCGCCACACCCTGCTGGGCGGTTTCGACTATTTCCACACCGAATGGCAGCATTATCGCGATCTGGTTGCAGGCTCGCAGGTCTTGCCGCTGCTCGACATATTCAACCCGGTGTCGCGTGGCTCGGGCACTTACGCCAGCAGCATGAGCCCGCAGGTCTATACCGAAACGGTCAGCAAACAGAGCGGCCTGTATCTCCAGGACCAGATTGAATTGGGCAAACTTCGCATCACTGTCGGCGGACGACAGGACTGGTCGAACGACAACACCTTCAACCCGGTCAACAGCCGTCGGTTCATCACCAAAAGCGATGCCTTCACCTGGCGTGCTGGCGGGGTCTATCTGTTCGACAACGGCATTGCGCCCTATGCCAGCTATTCGGAGAGTTTCCAGCCGCAGGTAACCGATCCTTCGTCGAGCCTCGGCGGTGAGCCGTTCGTGCCGACAACCGGGCAGCAATATGAAGCCGGCATCCGTTTCCAGCGGGGCAAGAGCATCTATCTGACGCTTGGCGCCTATCAGATTACGCAGCAGAATCTGATCACCCCCGATCCGAACGGCACTTTGTGCGGCACGTCGGTTTGCTCGGTTCAGACTGGCGAAGGTCGCATCCGCGGCCTTGAGTTCGAGGCGAAGGCGACGCTGCCCTGGGGCACCGCAGTCGTTGCATCGCTTACGCGCAGCGAGGGCGAGATCACCAAGTCCAACACCGCAACGCAGGTGGGCAAGGAATTGCCGCAAGTGCCGAAATGGCTGGCCTCGCTGTTCATCGATCAGCGGATAACGTCCGGCGGCCTTGCCGGTCTCGGTTTCGGCGGCGGCGCGCGCTACACCGGCAAAAGCTATGGCGACACGCTCAACACGCTCGCCATCCCCGACTATACGCTGTTCGACCTGTTCGTGCGCTATGACTTTGGCGTCACCAATCCGGCCCTTGAGGGGCTTTCGGCCTCGATCAACGCCCGCAACATCGCCGACAAACGCTACGTCGCGACCTGCACTGCCACTTCGGCATGTTATTACGGCCAGGGGCGCAGTCTGACCGCGCGGCTTCAGTTCCGCTGGTAATGCGGGCGGCCGTCTTGCCGTTTCTGGTTGCAGCGATGGTGGCTCCGGCCGCCATCGCTGCGCCGTGGCAATTGGAGAATTCCGAAGTCCTCACCGTCCGTTCGGATGCTGGTGAGGATTATCAGGTCATGGTGGCCTGGCCCGAAGGCCAGCCGCCCGCAAATGGATGGCCGGTGCTCTGGCTGCTCGATGGCGAAGACAATTTCGCCATGGCAGCGGCGAATGCCCGGCGGCTCGCCCGGGCACGCGAACGGTCCGGCGTCGAACCGGGCCTGATCGTGGGCATCGCCTCCGCCCCGCTCACCCGGCGCTCACGCGATTTCACACCCGCGATCGATGGCTATGGCGTGCCGCCTGGTACCCCCGGACATGGTCTGCCTACAGGCGGAGCCGATGCCTTCAGCGCCGTGCTGCATGGCAAGATCCGCCCCGCCGTGGCCGCGCGCTGGAAGCTCGATCCGAACCGCCAGACGCTTGCAGGGCACAGCTATGGCGGGCTGTTCGCAGCGCATGAAATGATCGCAGGCGGCGGCTTTCGCAACTATGCGCTGATCAGCCCGTCGCTCTGGTATGGCGAGACCGCTTCGCCGCAGCGCCAACCACCGCAGCGCAATCTGGCCGGACGCGCGGTGTTGATCGTCGAAGCCGCCGGGGATGCACCCGCATTGGCGCGCATCGCCAGGCTGGAACAACGTCTGACGGCACTGGGTGCGCAGGTGCAGACCCTGTCGCTCTCCGATCAGAACCATGGCAGCACCATGGCGGCCAGCATTGCCCACACCATCACACTTGCCTTCGGGCCGGAGAAAACCCCATGATTCCTATTGCCGGAGCCGCACTGGCGCTCGTGTCGGCTTTCCTTTTCTACCTCGCCTCGCCCAATCGAAAGATTGCGATGGCCCATGCCAAAGCGGCGCTGCTGAAAAGCGTCGCGTGGGCCGGTCTTGGGGTCAGTCTGGTGCTTCTTCTGCTGCATTATGGCCCAGCGACTGCGGTATTTGTCGCGATGACGCTCGCCATGCTGGTACTGTCCATCGCGCCGATCGCCATCGCCTGGTGGAAAGGCATGCCGGAGGACCGCACATGAAGCCGCAACTGACCGCGAAGAACTGGTTCGGCAAGGTCAGCGCCGGCCTGATTCTGGGATTCCTGCTCGCGCTGGGCGCAAGCGGGCTGTTCCGCACGCTGGGCGGCGTTGACGAGGCATTCTTTTCGACCAGGGGCCAGTTTTCGATGTGGATGATGGCACCGGTCTGGGCGCTGGTGGTCTCGCTCGTTTTCCTGTTCCGCACCAGCCTCAGGGCATGGGGCTGGCTGGCGCTCGCCAATGTCGTTCTCTGGATTCCGATTTTCGCGCTGGGAGGCGTAAAGCTGTGAAACTGCCGACCGATCTCATCAAGATGTACAAGGAAATCCACGGCTGGGTCGGGATTATCTCCGGCCTCGCGCTGTTCATCGCCTTCTTTGCTGGTGCGCTGACGATGTTCGAGGATCATATCCAGCGCTGGGCCTCTCCGCCGTCCGCGCTGGCAGCCCCGCCCCCACTGGAAAAGACGCCGGAGCTTGTCGCGAAGGTGCTGGCGGCGCATCCCGAGGCTAAGGAGGGATATACGGTCCATCTCGTCACCGACAGCGCCCGCCCCGCGCGCGTCAGTTGGGACGTGCGGCCGGGTGAAGACGATCACGCCCCGCCGGTCACCTATTATGCTTCGCTCGCACCCGAAGGCAGCCTTCAGGTCGAGACTAAAGGCCCCTCTCCGGTGGCGCAGTTCATCGATGTGCTGCACCAGCAGGTCGGCCTGCCTTTCGAGCATGAAGTGGCGATGCCGATCATGGGTGCGATCGCCATGCTCTATTTCGTGGCGATCGTTTCCGGTCTGGTCGTGTTGCTGCCCAGTCTGGTCAGCGATCTGTTCGCGATGCGGCTGGGCAAGAATGTGAAGCGGATGTGGCTGGATGCGCACAATCTGCTGGGCATCTTCAGCCTGCCCTTCCACATCATCATGGCGCTGACGGCGCTGGTTTTCGCCTTTCACGACCAGTTTTACGGCGCGCAGGGGCTGGCGTTCGGCGGTGCGGAGCGGGAGCGCCCCGCCGCTGTCGCGCAAGGCGAAGCGCCGCCGATGCTGACGCCGGTGCAGATGGTCGAACGGTTGCGACAACAGGCGCCCGACTTCACCCCGATGGTGCTCGACATCAGCGAGCGCCGCGACGGTTCGCGCAATGTCCGCGTCGGCGGCCTGAGCGAGCGCCATGCGGTGCGCGGCCCCACAATGGGCTATGGCGCGATCGATCCGGTAACGGGCGAACTCACCGGCAAGGACTATATGCCCGGCCACCAGGACGGCTGGTCTGCCGCCGTCACCAGCTTCTTCACGCTGCACTTCGGCGCCTTCGGCGGTGAGCCGATCCGCTGGTCCTACTTCCTGCTGGGACTTGCCGGAGCCTTCATCTTCTACACCGGCAACCTGTTGTGGATCGAAAGCCGCCGCAAGCGCGAACGCAAGGCCGGTGCAGTCGAACAGACCAGGGCAACCAGGGTGCTGGGCGCGCTGACGGTTGGTGTGCCGACCGGCACAATCGCCGGGATAGCCATCACGCTGGCGGCCGCCAAACCATTGGGGGCAGGTGCGACGGAAGGCCTGCACAGCATGATCTTTTACACCGTTTTCCTCGCCTTTGTCGCATGGGCCATGGTCCGCGGTGCTGCACGCTCCGGCTATGAACTGGCGTTCGCCGCCGCCATTGCCATGGTCGCCGTGCCGCTATCAAGCCTGGCCTTCATGTCAAGGCACCCAGTCAGCATCATCGGTGTCGATGCGATCGCACTGCTGCTTTGCGGAGGATTGTTCATGGCCGGGCGCGCCGCCCAAAAACGGGCCGCCGCAACGCCACGCGACAGCGTGTGGTTTTCCTCCAGGGCCGTCGCGGAAGGGTATCCGGCCTAACGAGACAGAGATCCACTGATTAAGCGGGCCGCCATCTTCCTTGGCAAGGCGCGCACCGATATTCTGTCGATCACGACCAGGTTTTTTCAAGGCAATGGTGTTTGCAAGTGGGCTACCCTGCTATCGGCCCCCGCTGCTGCATCATATTGAAGCCTGCATTTTGGATTGCTCTGCAAAACAGGTCATAAGGCTATGCGGAATGGCTTCGCTTGATAGCAGTTGCAAATTGGCGGGGCCGTAATAGCATTCTTGCATGACAACTGCAGGAACACTCAAAATCAAAATCCAACTCTATTGTGGCGACGAGATCGCGATGGGGCCGGGCAAGGCCGACCTTTTGGATGCCATCGCCGCGCATGGCTCAATTTCGGCGGCGGGACGAATGCTGGGGATGAGCTACCGCAGGGCATGGCTGCTGGTCGATACGATGAACCGCTGCTGGCGTGAGCCTCTGGTGGAAACCTCGCCTGGCAGCGCACATGGCGGCGGCGCGCGCGTGACGGCTTTTGGGGCTGAAATCCTGGACCGCTATCGTGCCCTTCAGGCAAAGCTCGCCCGTGCATCCGCCTGCGAGGACCAAAGCGCGCTCGCAGACGCCATGCGGCCCGAACCCAAGGCCAGCCAGAAATCCTGACCATATCGGTTGGCGGATGCTGTTCCCTGCTATATACAGGCTTGCATGTTCAGCATCGGGGTGCCCATGAATTCGCTGTTTCGCGGTCTTTTTATCTGCCTCGCGCTGTGTCTGGCGACGGTGGCATCGGCGCAAGGCCAGCAGCGCGGCCCGCTCGTGCTGGCGGCGGCAAGCTTGCAGGAGGCGCTTGATGAGGCGGCGAATGTCTGGGCGGCGCAGCGGCATCCCCGGCCGGTGATTTCCTTTGCGGCCTCCTCCGCACTGGCACGGCAGGTCGAGGCGGGTGCGCCTGCCGATATGTTCATATCGGCGGATGAGGAGTGGATGGATCATGTCGCCAAAAAGCGTCTGATCCGCGCCAAAACGCGGGTGTCCTTCCTCTCCAACCGGCTCGTGCTGATCGCGCCCGCCGCCAGCAAGGCGCAGTTGAAGATTGCGCGCGGCTTTCCGCTGGCCCGCGCGCTCGGCAAAGGCCGGCTGGCGATGGCAGATCCCGATTCGGTTCCGGCGGGCCGCTATGGCAAGGCGGCGCTGACCAGTCTTGGGGTGTGGACGGGGGTGCAGGGAAAGATTGCGCGTGCAGAAAATGTCCGCGCGGCGCTCGCACTGGTAGAGCGCGGCGAAGCGCCGTTCGGGATCGTCTATGCAACCGATGCGCGCGTCTCTTCGCGGGTACGGGTAGTCGGCACCTTCCCGGCCAGTTCGCATCCGCTGATCTCCTACCCGATGGCGCTGCTCCGCACATCGACCAGCCCCGATGCGGAGGGCTTTCGCCGTTTCCTCCTCTCGCGCGAAGGCCGGGCGATCTTTGCCCGTCGCGGGTTCACCACACGGTAAATAGCGGGCATGTTTGCGATCAGTGGCGAAGAATGGGAGGTCATCTCCCTGTCCCTCAAGGTCAGCGGCGTCGCCATTGGCCTGACCCTGCCGATTGCCTTTGCGCTTGCATGGATACTCGCCCGCGTCCGTTTTCCCGGCAAGGTGTTGCTCGATGCGCTGGTGCACCTGCCGCTGGTGCTGCCACCGGTGGTGACCGGCTGGCTGCTGCTGCTCGCATTCGGCAATAATGGCCCTGCCGGCCGCTGGCTGGCCGAGTGGTTCGGCATCACCTTCATGTTCCGCTGGACCGGTGCGGCGCTGGCTGCGGCGGTGATGGCGCTGCCGCTGATGGTGCGCGCGATGCGGATTTCGATCGAAGCGGTCGACCGGCGGCTGGAGGATGCCGCCCGCACGCTGGGCGCGTCCCCGACGCGAACCTTTTTCAGCATCACCCTGCCGCTCGCCATTCCCGGTCTGCTCGCCGGGGCGGTGCTGGGCTTTGCCCGCTCGATCGGCGAATTCGGCGCGACGATCACCTTTGTTTCCAATATCCCCGGCGAGACAAGGACGCTGCCGCTCGCCATCTATGGCGCGCTGCAGGTGCCCGGCAGCGAGGCTGTGGTGACGCGGCTTTCGATCATCGCTGTTGCCCTGTCGCTGCTGGCGCTGGTCGCTTCGGAACTTCTGGCGCGGCGCGCTGGCCACGGACGCGGTGGCCATGTCATTTGAGATCGCCGTCGAACGCCGGTTGGGCGATGCAATCATCTGCGCCGATTTCACCAGCGGTGCGGGCCTGACCGCACTGTTCGGCCCGTCGGGGGCGGGCAAGACGTCGATTCTCAACATGGTCGCCGGGCTGCTCCGCCCCGATCGGGGCCGGATCGCCATCGGCGGCGAGCTGCTGTTCGACAGCGCGGCGGGTATCGCCATGCCTGTCGAGGCGCGCCGCGCGGGCTATGTCTTTCAGGACGGGCGGCTGTTCCCGCACAAGCGCGTGCGCGACAATCTGCTCTATGGCTGGAACCGCGCCTTGCCCGCCAACCGCTGGATGAACCTTGACGATGCGGTCGCGTTTTTAGGCATCGGTCATTTGCTAGACCGCTGGCCGCGCACGCTTTCAGGCGGCGAGGCGCAGCGTGTCGCCATTGGCAGGGCATTGCTCAGCGGCCCGCGCTTCCTGCTGATGGACGAGCCGCTGTCCTCGCTCGACGCGGCGCGGCGCGAGGAGATCATGGGGGTGATCGAGCGGCTGCGCGACGAACTGGCGCTGCCGATCCTCTATGTCAGCCATGACCGGAGCGAGGTCGAGCGGCTTGCCGGGCAGGTCGTGCCGGTCGGCCTGTGACATCAAAGCCTGCGTCCGCAGGCGCGATCGGGCAGGGAGAGCGATTTGCGCTGCGTGAATTCGGGATCGGACAGCGCGCCGAGAAAGGCAATCAACTGTTGCAGATCGGCGGGCGCATCGACCAGCCCGTGCCGCGCAATCGCCTCTTCAAGCGAAGCTGCCGAACCATCGTGCCATCACGGCGCGGTGAGCGCGGCATTGCGCAGCGACGGTGTGCGGAACCTGCCGCGATCGGCCTCGCGAACCGATTTTTCGAACAGCCCCTGATCGGAAGCCGCCGGATCGGCGGCGGCAATGCGGTGGAAGGCAAGATCGGTGAAATGCGGGCCGGAATGGCAGGCGGCGCAATCGCGCTGGAACAGTGCCTGCCCGGCCCTTTGCTCCGCCGTCATCCGTCCCTTGTCATAAGCGCTGCCATAGGAGACGAGGGTGCGCTGGAACGCGGCGAGCGCGCGTGCGACACCGGTGAAATCGATCCGCCCGCCACTTGCCGGAAACGCCCGCGCAAACTGGCTGCGGTAGCAGCGATCGCGCGCCAGCCGCGCCACCAGCTCGCCCTCGCGACCGGCCATGCCCATTTCAACCGGATGCGTGCCGAACACCGGTGTTACAGCCTGCACTTCCAATGTGGTTGCGCCCGGATCGGCAAAGGTCAGCGGGGTCAGCCAGCCGACATTGGCAAGGCCCGGCGCGTTGCGACGACCGGACGAACCATCGACGCCGCCGCGCGTCGCCACGCTGTCGGCAAAGGCGTGGCGCTGCACATGGCAATTGGCGCAGGACAGCGTGCCGTCGGCGGAGAGATCGGCATAGTAGAACAGGCGGCGGCCCAGTTCGACCCTGGCCTGCGTCATCGGGTTGTCGGCGGGAACCGCAGGCGGCGCGACCCCCTCCGGCAGCGCCCAGCGCCAGCCCGGCGCGCTCGCCGCGACAAGGCACAGCGCGGCGATTACCGGCAGGATGATACGAGCAGCCTTCATCCGCTCAGGGAAGACGCACGGCCATGACGGTTACCTGAGGCTCGCCATTGACGGCGATCTGCAGGGTATGGCGCCCCGGCGTCAGCGCAAAATCGACCATCTTGCGGATGCCGGTGCATGCAGGGCCACGGCCATGTGCGACCGAGGTCAGGGCCTTGCCGCGCGCAACCAGATCGAGCCACGCGCCCGAGCCGAGCGCGATGCGGTAAGTGCCCGCCTGCCGCACTTCGAGCCGCAACAGCCCGCCATAGCTGACCGAGCCGCCGGGCTTGTCGGGGCGAACCGGATAGGCGACCTCAGGCGTCGGCAGCAGCGTGACCTGCGCCGCCTGCCCGACCATCAGCGGCGCGGCGGAACTGCGGCCTTCGCGGCCCGCAGCCGTCACCGCAACCGGCGTGGTCCACGCCGCAAGTTCGCCGGTAGGCGCCATCACTGCGGTGCAAGCAGGCGGTTCGTCCGACGTCATCTGCGCGGTCGCCTCGCCTGCAACAATGAAGGCCAGCCCCGTGGCCAGAAATTTCAATCGTGAGATACTCATATCGACTCCCTGGGTTGCCAAGCTATATTTCCATAAATATAGGCTGCGCCAGCCAATCGCAACATAATTGCACAGAGGAATCAATGCGTCCCGTTTCCATTCTCGCCATCGCCGCTTTCCTTGCCGTTCCCGCAGCCGCCTTTGCCGAAGAGGCAGCGGAGGACGGCGACGCCACCTTCACTCTCGGCCAGATCGTCGTCACCGCGCAGCGCCCGCAGGGCATCGAAATCGGCGGTGAAACGCTGACCGCCGAAGCGATCTAGGCGTTCAACCGTTCGACACTCGACGATGCCGTCAACACCATGCCCGGCGTCGCTGCCTCGAACAGCGGCGGCACGCGCAATGAGCGGCTGATCTTCGTGCGCGGTTTCGACCGCTTTCAGGTGCCATTGTCGATCGACGGCATCCGCGTCTATCTGCCCGCCGACAACCGGCTCGATTATGGCCGCTTCCTCACCCCCGACATCGCCGAAGTGCAGGTTGCAAAGGGCTATGCCTCGGTGCTCGACGGCCCCGGCGCGATGGGCGGCGCGATCAATCTCGTCACCAGCAAGCCGACCAGCGCGCTCGAAGGCGAAGTGCGCGGTACGCTCAATCTTGATCGCGGCGCCGATTATGCGGGCTACACCGCCTATGGCCGCATCGGCACCGCGCATGACAACTGGTATGCGCACGTCTCGTTCGCGCGCAATTTTCAGGATCATTGGGAATTGCCGGGCGGCTACACCCCGATTGCAAATTCAGCGGAAGATGGGGGTGAGCGCGATTTCTCCCGCACCGAGGATTGGCGGCTCAACGTCAAGGCCGGATTCACCCCCAATGCCACCGATGAATATGCGATCAGCTATGCAAGGCAGGAAGGCGCGAAGAACGCTCCGCTCCACATCACCGATGGCGTATCGGCGCAGCGCAACTGGTCATGGCCCTATTGGAACATCGACAGTATCTACTTCCTTTCGACCACCGCGCTCGGCGAGCGCGCGACGTTGAAGACGCGCATTTACCATAACACATTCGACAATCTGCTGCGCTCCTTCGACAATCGCAGCCAGACCAGCCAGACTCTGGGTCGCGCCTTCAACAGCTACTATGCCGACGAGGCGTGGGGCGGCTCAGCGGAACTTGGCGTCGACGTCAGCGAGGCCGACCGGCTGACGCTCGCCGCGCACTACCGCCGCGACACGCATGTCGAATGGCAGCAGTCATTCCCGTCGGGCTTTACCGAACCCGATCAGACCAATGTCGAGGACAGCTACAGCATCGCGCTGGAAAACCGGCTGGCCTTCTCGCCGACCCTCAGCCTCACCCTTGGCGCAAGCTATGACTGGCGCGACCTCAAACGCGCCGAGGAATATGGCACACCGCCCACCGGCGGCGCGGCACAGGTGTTCAGCTATCCGCTGACGAACGCAGATGCCTTCAACGCGCAGGGCCAGCTCGTCTGGACGCCCGATGAAGACACCCGCCTCAACGCCAGCATCTCGTCGCGCGCGCTTCCCGACGATCTTCGAACGCTTCAGCACCCAGTTCGGCACCGCCGCGTCAAACCCTGCTCTGAAGGCCGAGCGCGCGACCAATTACGAGCTGGGCGTCAGCCGCAATTTCGGTGCGCTCAACATCGAAGGCGCGCTGTTCTACAGCGACATTCAGGACGCCATCGTCTCGGTGCGCCCGGCAGGCTTTCCGGCCAATTCGAGCCAGCGCCAGAATCTGGGCGATGCCGAATATTATGGCGCGGAGATTGCGTTGACGGCCAGGCTTGCCCCGTCGTTCAGCATCGGCGCGAACTACACCTATATTCACCGCGATTTCGAAGTCACCGGCGCGGCGCCGGGCACCGTCGTGCCGGTGTTCGCGCTCACCGGCGTGCCGGCGCACAAGGCATTTCTCTATGCCGAATGGAAGCCGCTCGCCGGGCTGCGCGTCCTCCCCAGCATCGACATCGCGTCGGACCGCACCACATCGACGACCGCCGCAACGCCGGTCTATTACCGGACCGGCAGCTATGTGCAGGCCAATCTGCGCATCGACTATGCCGTTACCGAAACCATCGAGATCGGCCTCGGCGCGCGCAACCTGTTCGACGATTACTACATCCTCACCGACGGTTTTCCCGAACCGGGGCGGAGCTTCTTCCTGAGTGCGCGCGCGAAGTTCTAGGACAATCAGGCATTCGCCAGCCGCAGATTCAAGGACAGCGACGGCAACCACCGGAGCACCGGATGGCCTGCCTCAACGGCATCGGCAGAAGCACAATGCCTTCGCCGCCGGTGCTGTTTCCGGTCGGCTCACGGGCGGCTATCATTTCGGACATCATTTTTCTATTTTGTCGATGAGAGAAATTGCTGTTGCCTTCGCGGTGCCATTGGGCGCGCTGCCTATGGTGAGGATCACAAATTTGTCCTTGTCGATAAACACGTTCATCTGATTGATACCCGGTATGAAAAAGGCTGCCTTTCCCAGATCGGGAACATCCTCTATGGTTTTGCCAAATGCTTTGACGGATGCTTCCGCTGCATTCCGGGCGGTAGCGATGGCTTCCGGCGTGTTGTCAGAAATCGGCGACCAGCGGGCCATCAACGTGGCGGTGCTGCCGCTTGCAAGCTCGTAGGTGCATTCAGACGTTGCCGCATTGGGGCCAGCCGCTTCGCTAACGAAGCCGAGCCTGGTTTTGGTGACATTGTCATTCAGGGCAGCGCCCAGATCGGCCTTGTCGAGCAAAGTGCAGGCATCGGTCGCGTTCCACGTCGCGCTTGCGCTGCTGGCTTCGCTCTGTTGGGCGGCCTTGTCACCCGATCCGCCACAGGCTGCGAGAAGCATTGCTGCGCCGACGGGCATGGCCCGCAAGATCAAACCATTCATAATATCCTCCATTTTCACGTTCAGTTCGGTTTGGGAAATTTGGGTTGCTTGCCCGCTTTCTTGGCCTGCTCCACCAGTTTCATATTGGCTCGCAGCTTGGATGCTTCGACTTCGGCCGCAAATTTTGGTGCGAATTGCTTGTTGACCAGCTTGTTTATGGCCGCAGTATCCATCGTGGGATTGGCATAGGCGGCCTGTTTGGCAGCCGGTCCCATCTGGGCGGCCAGATTCGCAATCTTATCTACGCAGATCGAATCCTGGCATTGCGAGGTGTATAGCGCCTGTGCCAGCGTGCCCATCGCATCGGAGGTGTCGGACGATTTCTGCGCCTTACGATCAAGACTGTCGGCATAATATTTTTCCGCAGCCTTTTTCGCTTCCACCAACTTCTCCACCACTGGCGACTTGTCGATCCTGGCATTTGATCCGAGCACATCCTCCTGATCCCACGCCCATTCCACGGTGTCGTGGCGCTTCCATTTGATGCTGTCGGCACAGATCACATCGAAGCATTTGGACTGCCAATATTTGTCGTAATTGAGGCCCCAATTTTCCACGTCGCGTTTGAAGGGGCTGTAGGGGCCGTCGGGTGAGAGTATATAATCGCGCTCACAAATCGTACCGTCGTGACATCCAAAATCCGTGCTGAGCTTGAGACCGGCAATGGGCAGGTCAACGGGCCAGTCAACCGAGGCGCTCCATACGGCAAGGTTGAGGGACATGCGTGCGGTGAGGCCAGGTTTCAAAGTGACGTCAATGTCATAATTCGGCTTCTCCACCCGGAACGAACTAATCTGGGCGGCATCCATTGGCAGATCCATGGTTGGGTTCGGCGTGGCTGCAAAGGAAAGCGGCTTTTTGGCGACGGTTATGCCCATGTCGCTGGAGGTTAACGTGATTTTGATCGATGGATGGATCTTGGCAGCAATAAAACCGAAATTGGCGTAATTGTTGAGCAGATCCACCTGCTCGATAACAAAATTCATCGACGGAGGATTGGCTTGTCCTGGTACCGGCGGCTGGACCTGTCCGCCGGTGAAAGAGCCAGTGAGATAATCGGTAAGCTTCTTCTCTAACGCCAATTCAGGTGGCCGGATCCCGCCTATCAGGGGTAGGTTGGCAGCGAAACCCGCTTTGCCGCCAAACTGCGCCACCAATTCTTGCGCGTTGAACAGCTTGTCGGACGCAATGCCGGCTGCTCCGTAATCCTCAACCGTCCCGTCCAGCATTTTGATCGCGGGCTGCAACGTGGCTGTGCCTTTGGGGTCGAACCTGTATGTCCCGCCAAATCGCATCGGAAAACGCATGCCCAATGGGGTGCTGGAAATAGATGGCCGGCGCATGGCTGCTGACAAGCAGATTGCCACCGAACCTGTCTCAATGCCAACGCCGCCCGTTCCCGGACTACCGCTTTCCGGGCTGAAAGTGCTCGACCTCGGCGTCATCGTTGTCGGCGGCGAACAAGGGCGTCTGCTGGCCGATCTCGGTGCCGACGTCATCAAGATCGAATCCCGCGCCTTTCCGGACGGCACGCGACAATCCGATGGCGCCTTGGGAATTTCCACCAGCTTTGCCGCCGGGCACCGCAACAAGCGCAGCCTTGGGCTCAACCTTCGCAATGACGAAGGCAAGGCCATCTTTGAAAAACTTGTCGCGAAAGCGGACGTGATCCTCACCAATTTCAAGCCGGGAACGATGGAGTCGCTGGGCCTGGGCTATGAACATCTGAAAGCCATCAAACCCGATATCATCCTTGTCGAAAGCTCCGCCTTCGGGCCAACGGGGCCCTGGGCCAAACGCATGGGCTATGGCCCGCTGGTTCGCGCCGCAACCGGGCTGACAATGCAATGGCGCTATCCGGACGATCCGGAATCGTACAGCGATTCGGTGACCATCTATCCCGACCATGTCGGCGGGCGCATCTCGATATTGGGCGTGCTGGCGCTGCTGCTCGACCGCAATCGTTCGGGAAGCGGCGGGCATGTCTGTTCCTCGCAAGCCGAAATCGTGCTTGCGCATCAGGGCTGGCAAATTGCGGCAGCCCAGTCGGGACTGGTCGACCCGCTCGAACCACAGGATGTGCCGTGGGGCGTTTTCCCGACGGCAGGCGAGGACGAATGGTGCGCGGTTACCGTCCGCGATGAAGCCGACTGGTCGAGCCTGTGCAAATTGCTGCCGAAACTGGATGCCGCGATGGTGCGATCCGACCGGTTGGCGCATCGCGAAGCCATCGAGGGAGAACTGGTGGCATGGCTGCGTGAGCGTACCGCAACCGAAGCAATGGAAACGCTCCAGCAAGCGGGAATCCCGGCAGGCCGCATGAACCGTATCGCAGATCTGCCCGAATTTGCCGCCTATCGCGAGCGCGGAACCTTCCGGATCGAAACCCATCCCCACTTGCCAGAGCCCTTTGTCAGCGGAGCATTGATCGCAAGATCAGAACGGCTGGCACCTCCGCCGACGCGCCCTGCCCCATTGGCAGGCGAACATAGCGCCGAGGTAATCGAAGAGTGGCTTGGTTTTGGGCAGGCAGAAATCGACATACTGGTTGAACGTGGCGTGATTGAGTCCTTAAGCGCTGACATTGAAACCGCCATTCGCGAATTGAAAGGACGTTCCCGTGAGTGAGACAACATCCCCCGCCGTTCTGGTAGAACGCCAAGGCCATATTCTGATCGCGACAATCAATCGTCCCGAGGCGCGAAACGCCGTCAATGCCGCCGTCCATGTCGGGCTGGGCGAAGCCCTTGAGCAGGCGGAAAATGATCCCGAAATCCGGGTGGTCATCCTGACAGGCACCGGCGATCAGGCGTTTTGCGCGGGCGCAGATTTGAAGGCCCTGTCGCGCGGCGAGCGGCTGACCCCGGAAGACAAGGCCCAACGCGCATGGGGTTTTGCCGGTGTGGTACAGCACCCGATCGGCAAGCCGATGATCGCCGCAGTCAACGGGTTTGCGCTTGGTGGCGGTACAGAACTGGCGCTAGCCTGCGATCTGGTGGTCGCCGCCGACCACGCCGTATTCGGCCTGCCCGAGGTAAAGCGGGGGATATATGCAGCAGCCGGCGGCGCCTTTCGCATCGCACAGCAGCTTCCGCCGAAAGTGGCGATGGAAATCCTGCTGACCGGCGAACCCTTTTCCGCGCAGCGCGCACTTGAACTCGGCTTTGCCAACCGCGTGGTTCCTTTGGACAAGCTGATGGAAACCGCGATCGATCTTGCCAACCGCATTGCGGTCAATGCTCCCCTGTCGGTTCAGGCGAGCAAGCGGATTGCCATGGGCATTTCCGAAGGTGCGATTGCCAGCGACGCGTCTTTCTGGGAAGCCAACAATCGCGAAGGCCGGGTTGTCATGCAATCACAGGATGCGAAAGAAGGCCCGCTGGCCTTCGCGCAAAAGCGCCAGCCTGTCTGGCAGGCAAAGTAAGACTGAAATGCTTTGCCGGGCGAGGCTCAGCCCAGCCTTGCCCGCCTTGCCAGATGCCAGTCGGCGCTGCCGAACTCGCCCTCGATCTGGGTTGCGCGCTTGAAATAATGGCCGATGGGTAACTCGTCGGTCATCCCCATCCCGCCATGCAGCTGCACCGCATTCTGCCCGACAAATCGGCAAGCCTCGGCCACCGTCGCCTTTGCCGAAGAGGCCGCGCGGGCGCGCTCGTCCGCCGGGGCATCGAGCTTCAGTGTTGCCAGTAACGCCGCCGCCCGTGTCAGTTCGACATGCATATACATGTCGACCATGCGGTGTTGCAGCACCTGGAAAGAAGCGATTGGCTGGCCGAACTGCTGGCGCTGCTGCGTATAGGCAACGGTGTCCTGCAACAATTTGTCGAGCAGGCCCGATGCCTCGGCAGCCTGCGCCGCGACCGCGCGATCGCGCAGTTCCTCCAGAAGCTCGAGTCCCCGCCCCTCGCCACCGATCAGCGCGTCTTGCGAAACCTCAACATTGGTGAGGATGATATCCGCCGCCCGCCGTCCATCAATGGTCGGGTAAGGGTGCATCGCCACGCCGTCGGCATCGCTGGAAACAAGGAACAGGGAAATGCCTGAAGCATCCCCAGCCTGCCCGGATGTGCGCGCTGCGACAATCAACCGATCGGCCCATGGTGCCGCAATGACGACCGATTTTTGCCCGTTCAACCGCCAGCCTGCCGGACCGGGTTCAGCCGTGGCGGCAATATACCCATAATCATAGCGCATCTGCGGCTCGCCGATCGCCAGTGCCAGCCGCACCTTGCCTGCTGCCACATCGCCTAGCAGACCGGTCGCGGCCCCGCCTGCCTTTTCGAGCAGCCAGCCGCCATGAAACAGCGTTTCGGCAACCGGCTCCAGCATCAGCGCGCGGCCCAGTTCCTCCATGATGATCATTTGCTCGATAGCGCCGCCGCCAAGCCCGCCCCGTTCCTGCGAAATCGTGGCACCCAGCAGGCCCAGTTCGCCAGCCAAGGCAGACCAGATTTCCGTCCGATAGCCCGGATCGGATCGCGACGCGGCAACACGCTCGGCAAAACCATAACGCTGTGCCAGAAACTGGCGCAGCATATTCTGCAACATCTGCTGGTCTTCGCTCAACTCAAAGTTCATGACAGCAACCTCAACCAAGCTTTTGTTTTGGAATGAATACCGTGCGCGGCCAGGTATATTCGCGCAGGCCATCCTTGCCATTTTCGACGCCGAAGCCGGACTGCTTGGCCCCGGCAAAGGGAATATGCGGCCCGTTTTGCAGATTGTCGTTGATCCATACCGTACCGGTTTCCAGACGATTGGCAATCGCCACCGCCTGTTCGATATCATCCGACCAGACGGCACCTGCCAGACCATATTCGCTCGCATTGGCACGCGCGACGACATCATCAATGTCTGAGAATTTGAGCAGCGGCAGCACTGGCCCGAAAGCCTCTTCGGTAACAACCGGCGCGTCTTCCGGCGGATTGTCGACAAGGGTGATCGGAATGAAATAGCCGCCGGTTTCCGGAACGGCATTTCCTTCGAGCAGGACCAGACCCTGGTTGCGCGCGCCGTCGATCAGCTGCATCACGCGATCATATTGTGGCCGGTTCTGGATCGGGCCAAACATCGTCCCTTGCTCCAGCCCGTCTCCCACGACGCTCGATTGGGCAAGCTTGTGCAGTTCGTCACGCAGCTCGTCGTAAATCGCTTCATGAATATACATGCGCTTGGTCGCGATGCAGATTTGCGCGCTGTTGTAGAACGCGCCGAAGAACAGCTTTTGCGCGACCGCCTTCACATCGACATCGGGCATGATGATCGCGGCATCGTTCCCGCCAAGCTCAAGCGTGATACGTTTCAGATCGCGCGACGCCGATTCCATCACGCGTTTTCCGGTCGCCGTCGATCCGGTGAAACTGATTTTGGCAAAGCCCGGATGCGCGGTCATCATCGGGCCGAGATCATTGTCGCCCGAAATCACGTTGAACACGCCCGGCGGCAATATGTCGCGCCAAAGCTCGGCCAGCTTCAGTGTGCAGAGCGGGGTAAAGGGCGAAGGCTTCAACACCATCGTATTGCCCGCAATCAAGGCCGGCGCGATTTTCCATATCCCCAGCAGGAAAGGGAAATTCCAGGGGACAATCGCTGCAATCACACCAAGCGGTTCGTGGCGGACCACAACCGTGCGGGCATCGCTGTCCTCGACGATTTCATCGGCCAGATCCTGCCGCGCTACGGCCTTGATCCAGTAAGCGCCCAGGTCGATCTCACCCTTGGCCATGTCATAAGGTCGCCCCTGCTCCATGGTGAACAATCGCGCAAAGGCTTCCGCATGCGGCTCGATCGCACGCGCGGCGGCGATCAGCTTTTCGCGGCGTCCTTCCCATCCCAACGCTTTCCAGCCTGCAAGAGCAGACTTGGCCGCTTCGACAGCCGCATCAACTTCTGCCTGCCCAGCCTTTGGCGAACGCGCAAATGGCTTTCCGGTAGCCGGATTGATCACGTCCATCTCTTCGTCGGTACGAACCGCCTTGCCGTTGATCGTAAGGCTGTAGTCAGCGTTGAAATCCATTGCTCTCTCCTGATAAGGCGCGTATTGCATGCCTTTGGCGCGCACACCAATTCTCAATAATCAAATGGTATAAGATTATTGACATCGCAAGCCTAAAAGTGCTGGTATGCCGCCATGGACATCAACTGGTCAGACGCCGACAGGGCATTCACCGATGAAGTCAGGGCCTTTTTCGACGCCGAACTGACACCCGAATTGCGCGAGGCGGGGCGCTGGATGACCAGCGTCTATGGCGACCATGACCTGTCGATGGAATGGCAGCGCCGATTGCACGCCAGGGGTTGGGTCGCACCTGCATGGCCCAAAGACCATGGCGGGGCCGAATGGAGCGTCACCCAGCGCTATATCTTCGCACGCGAAAGGGCATTGGCCGGTGCGCCGCCAGTCTCCCCGATGGGCATCGCGATGTGCGGACCTGCCCTGCTCGGTCATGGATCGGACGAGCAGAAGGACTATTTCCTCCCCCGCATGCTCACCGGGGAGCATTTCTGGTGCCAGGGCTATTCGGAACCCCATGCGGGAAGCGATCTTGCCTTGTTGGCGATGAGCGCGCGGCGCGACGGCGATGAATTCGTCTGCAACGGCACCAAGATCTGGACGACACATGCCAATGTCGCAAACTGGATATTCTGCCTTGTCCGCACCAGCCAGCTCACCCGCCCGCAGCAGGGCATCACCTTCCTGCTGATCCCCATGGACACGCCGGGTATCACGGTGACGCCGATCGTGATGACCTCGGGCGAGCACATCCAGAACCAGATATTCTTCGACAATGTCCGCGTTCCGGTGGGCAATGTCGTCGGTGCGATCGATGATGGCTGGACGGTTGCGAAATATCTTCTCGAATTCGAACGTGGCGGCAGCGCCTATGCACCCGAATTGCAAGTCCGGCTTTCCCGCGTCCGCGAACTGGCTGGCGAGGGCTTCCGACCGCTGATCGATGAACCCGGCTTTGCGGCGAAGATCGCAGCGGCGCAGGCACGCGTCGACATACTCGAAACCTATGAATTCAAGGCGATGAGCGATGCCGCGCGTGGTGGTCGACCGGGCCTTTCGGGATCGGTCATGAAAATATTGGGCACCGAATTGAGCCAGCACATCACCGAACTCGCACTCGAAGCCGCCGGGCCTTATGGCCATGCTTTCCAACCGCAGGCAGGCTTTCCGGGTGGACCAAATTTAATTCCACATGACGCAGATCAATTTGTTGGCCCACGCTCAGCTGCTATTGCTCCTTTCAAATATTTCAACGACAGGGCGGGTTCGATCTATGCCGGGTCGAACGAGATCCAGCGCAACATCATCGCCAAGGCGGGACTTGGCCTTTAACGGGACTGTGAAAATATGGGGGCTTCGGTAAAACCCAAGGCGAAACGCGGCAGACCACTCAAGCCGCTGATTACGAAAGAAGCTGCAGTCGATGCGGCAATTGTTCTGGTCGAGCGCGAAGGCATCGACTCGCTGAGCGTACAGGGCGTCGCGCGGGCGATGGGGGTGATGGCACCGTCGCTTTATTATCATTTCAAGGACAAGGACGAACTGCTTCAGCGCGTAGCCCGGGCCCTGCTTCGTGAGGTCGGTGCGGAAGGGGGGGAAGCGACAGGATGGAAAGAGCGCGCCATCGCGCTTGCCGTGGCCACGCGTCGCACCATCTTGCGCCACCCCAATGCAGCCCCGCTGATGCTGCGCTATTTCCCGCGCAGCGTGATGCTGGGCGCCTATGAGGCAACGCTTGCCAGCTGCCCCTATCCTGCCGAACATCATATGGCGATCCTCGAGGCGCTGGAGAAAATCACCTATGGCGCCTCGCTGTTCGCGGCAGCAGCGGAGGCACATCATATTCCGGCAATGCCGGTCTTCGATGCAAACCGCTTTCCAAATCTTGCAGAAGCACTCGCCAAGGCCCCGGAAGACGAAGCGTTGTTCGTTGAGACGCTGGAATTGATGTTCGATGGCTTCGAATTTCGTTACGGGAAGAAGAAAGGGAAATCGAGATGATCGCGGGCGGATGCAATTGCGGGGCGGTTCGCTACCAGATCGAAGGCAATCCGGTTGTTGTCGCCCAATGCCATTGCAAGAACTGCCAGCGCCAGTCCGGCAGTGCCTTTTCGGTCAACCTGATGGTTCCGGTTGCTGGCGTCACATCCACTGGCGAGCTTGCCGTCTATGAGGATCGCGACACCCGCTCGGGCAATGCTGTCTACCGGAAGTTCTGCGGCAAATGCGGTTCGCCCATCTTTTCGGACCTTGCCGAAGGCAATGGCATGACCATCGTCAAGGTTGGCACACTCGATGATCCTGCACCGTTCGCACCTGTCGTCAGCGTCTGGACATCGACGAAGATGCCGTGGGTCGAACTGCCCCAAGGGCAGCGCGGATTCCCGGAAAATGCGGGCTGATCAAAGCCCGCTCGGCTTCTCCGGAAGAAACACGGTCTTGACCTCGACATAAGACTGCATGCCTTCCGGCCCGCCTTCGCGGCCCACACCGGATTTCTTGAACCCGCCGAACGGATTGGTCAGATCAAACTCGCGCCCGTTCTGGGTAAAGTGGCCGGTGCGAATCCGTCGCGCTACGGCATAGGCGCGGTCGGTGTCGTTGGTATAGACACCGCCAGACAGGCCAAACTCGCTGTCATTGGCGATCGCAACGGCTTCTTCCTCGCTATCATAGGGGATGACGCCGGTGACCGGCCCGAAAATCTCTTCCTGTGCAATCACCATATCGTTCGAAACATTGGCGAACACCGTAGGTTCGATGAAATAGCCCTGGTTCAGATTGGCCGGGCGTCCTCCACCCGCCGCCAGTTGCGCGCCTTCGGCAACCCCCTTGGCGATATAGCCCGGCACCCGCTCCAACTGCCGCTTCATCGCCAGCGGCCCCATCTGGGTTTCTTCCGAAACGGGATCGCCCACCGTGACCGACTTCATCGCTGCCGCCAGGCTTTCGACATGGTCGGCATAGCGCGAACGCGGGACGAGGATGCGGCTGTAATTGATGCACGCCTGTCCGCACAGCTGGGTCACCAGCGGCGCCAGCATCGGCCCGGTCTGCGCCGGATCGAAATCGTCCAGAACGATCGCAGCCGACTTCCCGCCAAGTTCCATCGTGTAACGCGCCATGCGCGATGCACATACCGAGGCGACATGCAGGCCGACCGCAGTCGACCCGGTGAAGGCAACCTTGTCGATCCCCGGATGGCTGATCAACCTGTCGGACATTTCGCGGTCGGCAGGCAGCAGGTTCAGAACCCCAGCAGGCAGGCCAACCTCTTCTGCAGCCTCCGCAATCAGGAAGGTTTCAAGCGGGGTTTCGGGCGACGGCTTCATCACGATCGTGCAACCCGCCGCGAGTGCCGGTGCCACCTTCATGAACATGCCCATCAGCGGCCCGTTCCACGGATTGACCGCAGCCACCACACCCACCGGTTCCTTCACCACAACGGCATATTTGGAAACGAAGCCCTGCGACGGGCGAACATCCTCGAACACGGTCTTTTCGGCAAGATCGGCATAATAAGACAGCAGCATCGATGCCCCGATGCCCGATCCGCGCGCCATCGACACCGGGACGCCAACCTGCCCGATCCACGCCGCGTCAAGCTCCGCACAGCGCCGCTCCAGCACCGCGGCCAGCTTGCGCATCATCGCGGCACGCTCCGCCGGTGCGGAACGCGGCCAGGGGCCATGATCGAAAGCCTTGCGCGCAGCAGCAACCGCAAGATCGACCTCGTCAGGCCCCGCCTCGGCAACCTCGAACAGCATTTCTTCGGTCGAGGGGTTGAACAGCCGCAGTTTCGACGATGAATTGGGGGCGATCCAGTCACCGCCGATGAACAGGCGATCCGGATGGGCCAAGGCTATTTGCGACGACATCAAACTCTCCTGCTCATGAAACTCTCCCTTGCTATTATCTAATTGTCGTAGATAATAGCAAGAGCGAAGTTGCCTGGGTGCAAAAGATGTCCGGCGACAGGTTGCGGAACACCCGGACAGGAGTTTGGAACAAAGCCTATGACATTCCCCAAGCCTGCCGCACGATCAGCCGAATGGCGCAGCAATCCGGGCGGGCCCATTCCGAAAAGGAAGCCGCATTCCATCCGGCGCACTTCAAGTCTTGATATTTTCTGGCCCGATGGCCGCGAAGGGCTGTCGCATATCATCGGACGGGCGCGAGACATTTTCAGCGACTCCAACGGCGAGTTCCGCATCCTCGATCAGGCCGAAATAGAGGCGAATGCGCATATAACCCGCGAGTTGGTCAACGCGCGTACAATTCCGGAAGATGCGCGGCTTGAGGAACTGTCCGGTGTCCGCGCCGGTGGGCAGTTGCGCAGCGTGCTTCGGTCGCTTTTCCCAGATGCAGCCGAACGCGACACCGGGCAATATTTGCTTCTTGATGATCTTGCAGGCGCAACTTTGGTATCAAGCTGGGGCTGGTTCGCCTGGGAAGGTTTCAGCAGGGAACTTGCTGACCGGATTCACACCCACGGCATTGGCGGCAATCAGGGCGACATGCGCGGCGTATGCATTGGCTTTGCCCCTGGAACGACATCGCTGAACGACAAAGGCCATCCACATATCGAACAGCAAAGCTCGGCCATCGTTCCCTCATTGATCGATCCGGAAGATCCCGATGGTTGGCACGCCTTTCTGGATATCGAAGGCCCGCATTCGCGGCGCGCCCGATGGATCGACCTGTCCGTCGAAGCCGATTGCATCGTCGTCGAGGCCGGATTTCAGGATAGCGCTGCACGGCAAGACGGATTGAGGCAGGCAATCCACGAATATCGTGCAACGGCGACAGCTGATGCCGCAAACGGAAAAATTCTGTCTTTGACGGCAACACCTTATGTCCTTCCCCATCAGGAATGCCCGGCCGCTGTTGCGAACATCCAGCGCCTTGTGGGCCAGGATATTGCCTCGTTGCGCGATCTGGTCCCGCAAATGCTGGCAAAGGAACATGGCTGCACCCATCTCAACGACGTTCTGCGCGGGCTTTCGGCGGCGCAATTTCTGGCAAACCGGTTGAATCAGTTCAGGCGGGGAGGCGACCGATGAGCGACGAGATATTGTTGGACACAGGTGACGGCACAATCTGGACCGTTACATTGAATCGCCCGCAGGCAATGAACGCCATCACGATGTCCATGGCGGCACAGCTGCAAAAGATTTTGTCCGATGCAGCGACCGACGCAAATGCCCGGTGTCTGATCGTTACCGGTGCCGGACAGGAGGCCTTTTCCGCAGGTTTCGATATCAAGGAAATGGCCGGTTTCGACAATGAAGCCATGCGCGATGCGTTCGTGCAACGCGATCCGCTGTTCAAAACGATAGCGCTGCACCCGCTACCCGTCATCTCTGCCATCAACGGCAAGGCATTTGGTGCCGGGGCGCTGATGGCAGCCGCAAGCGACTTCCGTATCGCAAGCACAAATGCCGAATTCAAGGTCACAGCGGTCAATTATGGCAGCGCAAACGCCACCTGGTCTTTACCCGCGATAGTGGGACCGACGGTTGCGAAACATATCCTGATGACCGGGAAAACCGTCACCGCGTCCGAGGGACTTTCCTATGGACTTTTCGACCAACTCGTCGAGCCGCAGGAACTGCCAGATTGTACCCTAAAATTGGCCGCTTCGATTGCCGAAAAACCGAGAGACGCAATCGAAGCCATAAAGGCGCTGGTTGGCAAATCATTATATTCCGGCGTGGCCGAAGCCTGGCAAGCGGAGCATGATCACTTGCTTTCTCAACTTGGACGCGAACGCAAAGGTGGCGGCGATGTCTTTGAAAAATTCTTGAGCAACGGCAAATCAGGTCGACGATAGCCATCCGGGCATCGCTTCATTGTGCATCTGTCGGACAACGCGGTCACGTATTGACAAAGCACATTGTCAGATACACTTTGACAATGCGCTTTGTCACATGATGATTCGTCCCACGGGATGACGCAGCAACTGCGAAAGCGCATACAAAGTCGAAGAGGAGCGACTTGAGATGACAGCTGCACTATCCCCTGTACGAAAGTCGATCCTGCCGCAAAATGGCGACAGCTGGGATTCAATTGCGCAACGCGAACTTCCGGGTACGGCGGAAACCGATGCGGTGGCGATGCTGCAAAGCTGGAACCTGCATGTGTTCATGCGGGCGGCAGGCGGCGTCGGTCGGTTGCGCAGTGATAATCCGATCCTGCCGAGCGACGTAATCTTCGTCGAACCGCCGCGCGCCTGAGCCGTGGCCGGAGCCAGTATCAGCGAAATCCGCATTTCCGCCGCGCATTATGGCGAAGCAGAGCTGCTCGTCACTTTGACTTTCCCCAATGGCGGGCAATCGCTGGTTACCCTGGACGAGTTCGCGGCTCGCACCCTGCTGGCATCGACCAATGCCAGCACATCCGATCAATTGATAGGCGTGGGTTGGGATCGGGTGCGCGACGCACTGATTGCCTCGTCCAACCGCTTCGCCGAGCAAGCAACATAATCCGAGATTTTGAGGAGAGTTCGAAATGTACGATCTGGTCATACGCAATGGGCGCGTTGTCGACGGCTCCGGCATGCCTGCCTTCAATGCCGATATCGCCGTTCAGGACGGTCGCATCACCAGAATTGGCCGGGTGGCCGAAGCCGGTCGTCGCGAAATCGATGCCACGGCCAAGGTGGTCGCGCCGGGCTTTATCGATCCGCACACCCATTTCGATGCGCAATTGCTGTGGGATGGCTATGCCAAACCCGCTTTGTCGCATGGGGTGACCACTGTTGTAGCAGGCAACTGCTCACTCTCGCTCGCCCCTCTGAAAGCCGAACACCGGATGAAGCTGGTGGGCATGTTCAACCAGATCGAGGAAATGCCGCTCAAGGCCTTCAAGGAGGGGGTCGTCTGGGATTGGGAGAGCTTCCCCGAATATCTTGCGCGTATCCAAAAGGGGCTTGCGATCAATGTCGGCCAGCTGGTCGGACACAGCGTGTTGCGCCTGTGGGTAATGGGCGAAGCCGCTATGGAACGGACCGCCAATGCGCAGGAAATATCGGCGATGCAACAATTGCTGCGCGAATGCCTTGATGCCGGTGCAATCGGCCTTTCGACCAGCTATGTCGATATGGACGAGACGCTGAAGCCGGTTCCAAGCCGCTATGCCGATGCCGGTGAAGTCGATGCGCTTGCCAGCGTGCTTAGTGATTATGGCCGCGTCCTCCAGATTGTCCCCGAATTCTACGATCCGGATCTGACCATCGCCCGTTTGGACCAGCTGGCTGAGCTGTCGATCAAATATGCGATCCCGACCACATTCTCGCCGCTGTTCGTCAGCGCGGACAATATCGAAGCAGTCGAGCGCGTCATGGCGCGCGTCGATGAACAGTTCGCGCGCGGTGCGCGCGTATGGCCGCAGGTGCAAACCCGCCCGATCGATATCAGCTTCAGCTTTGCTGTGCCCAGCTTGCTCTTCATCCGCCTGCCCGGCTGGTACAATGTCATGCGCTTCGGCACACAGGACGAAATTATCGAAGCCTTTTCCAATCCGGAAAGCCGCGCCAAGCTGGTGGCGGAGGCCAGTTCGCAAATGGCTTTATGGTCATTCCTGCGCCTGCGCCACGTGGCGAGCGAGGCCAACCAGAAATATGTCGGCAAGACACTGGCTGAGATCGGCGAAATGCGCGGAGTGAGCGCGCTTGACGCCATGATCGACCTTTCGGTTGAAGAGAAGCTCGACGCCCATTTTATCGCGGAAAGCATGGGCCATAATCAGGATGAGCAGGTTGGAAGTCTGCTGAGACATCCGCGCGTGCATATCGGTGCGAGCGACGGCGGGGCGCATATCCTGTCCTTCTCGACCTATGGCGATACCGGATATCTGTTCGGCCATTTCGTCCGCGACCGCGGATTGCTGACGCTTGAGGAGTCGGTGAAGAAGGTCACGTCCGATACCGCGGCCATTTGGGGCATCCCCGATCGCGGCCTGCTGCAGAAAGGATTGGTCGCAGATATCGTGGTGTTTGATCCGGCCGCAATCAACAGGGGCGCAGAGGTCTATGTGCAGGACGTTCCCGGCGATGGCAGCCGCTATATCCGCGACGCGCATGGCGTCGATACCGTCATCGTTGGCGGTGGCATCGCATGGAGCGCGGCGGAAGGTTATACCAGCGATGCGCGCGGTGCCATTGTGCCCCCTGCCCTCACCGTGCCAGCTGAACGCATCGCTGCATGAGCTGGCAGGGCGTAAGCGAACGGCGGGTCGAAACCAATGGCATCGCGCTTAACATCGCCGAAGCCGGCGAGGGACCGCTGGTTCTGCTGCTCCACGGCTTCCCGGAAAGCTGGTACAGCTGGCGGCACCAGTTCGCGCCGCTTGCGGCTGCGGGCTATCATGTCGTTGCCCCCGACATGCGTGGCTATGGCAAAAGCGACAAGCCGGACGCAATCACAGCCTATAATCAGGTCGAAGTCGTCAATGACATCATCGGCCTGATCCCGGCTCTTGGCTATGAAGAAGCGGTTGTGATCGGCCATGATTGGGGTGCACCCACGGCCTGGGCGACCGCCCTGTTCCACCCGGACAAGGTGCGCGCCGTTGGCGGTCTGTCGGTGCCATTCATGCCCCGCTCTCCGGTGCAGCCCATGCCGATGATGCGCGAAATGTTCAAAGGCCAGTTCTTCTACCAGCTCTATTTTCAGGAGCCGGGCGTCGCCGAGGCCGAGTTTGAAAAGGATCTGAAGACCGGGCTACGCAAATTTCTGGTCATGGGTGGAGGCGAGACCGACCTGACGAAGCTCGCGCCGAAAAGCGAGCATGACGACCTGTTGACCAGCCTGGCTGATCCGGAAAATCTGCCACGCTGGCTGAGCGAAGCCGACCTCGATTTCTACACGGCCGAATTTACCCGATCGGGCATGCGCGGACCGTTGAACTATTATCGCAATCATGACCTGACATGGGAACTGACCGAAGGCGCACCAACACAAATCCACCAACCCGCAATGTTCGTTGCCGGTACGGCCGATGGTGTCGTGATGATGGCGGCTGAGGCGATCAAGGCGATGCCCAATTTCGTCACCGATTTGCGGATCAATCGCATGATCCCGGGCATTGGCCACTGGACCCAGCAAGAAGCACCGGAAGCGGTCAATGCGAGCATCCTCGAATTCCTGAACATCATCGACGGCTGAGGAGACCTTATTCGATGCGTGAGAAGGTATTGGTTATCGGTGCGGGTATCGGCGGGCTATGCACCGCTTTGATGCTCGCACCGTCAGGGCGGGAGATCGTTATGATCGAGCGTGACGGGCCGCTGGACACAACTGACCCCGACGAACTGTTCCGCAACTGGAAACGTAACGGGGTAGCGCATCTGCGCCAGAGCCATGCCTTTCTGGCGAGGCTGCGCGTTATCATGAAAGCGGAGCATCCAGCGCTGATCGACCAGTTGCTGGCCAATGGCGTTCGCGAACTCCCCTTCGACATCTGGCTGACCGAGCAACAGGAGGAAGGCTATCTTCCGGAACCTGAAGATGAAGAACTGACGATCATCACCAGCCGTCGCACGACGCTGGAAATGACGATGCGCCGCTATGTCGAAACGCTACCCAATGTGAAACTCATGTCCGGCTTTCGCGTCGAACGGTTGCTGACCCGCAAGCGGGACGACGGCATATTGGAAGTCAACGGCGTCGAAGGCATGCTCGATGGAGAGAGCATTTCGTTGGCTGCGGACATTGTCGTCGATTGTTCGGGCAAAGGCGGTCGTGGCATCAAGCAATTGATGGATGAAGGTGCCCGCATCGCCGAAGAAAGCGAAAGCGCGGGCATATTGTATTTCACCCGCCATTACCGCTTGTTGCCCGGTCAGGCAGAGCCGGATCGCAAGACGAACCCACCGGCATCGGGCGATCTCGGCTATCTGAAATTCGGGGTTTTCCCCGGCGATAATGGCAATTTCTCGATCACGCTTGCCATACCCGAAGTCGAACTGGAATTGCGCCAGGCGATTGTCGATCAGGAAATTTTCCACGGCATCACGTTGAATCTGCCGGGCCTGCTACCATGGACAAATGCCACCCGGTCGGAACCGACCGGCAAGGTTATCGGCATGGGCGATCTGGTCAGCCGCTGGCGCGATATGGTCGTCGATGGCAAGGCTGCCGCGTATGGCTACTTCGCGTTGGGCGATACGCTGGTGCGGACCAATCCGCTTTACGGGCGGGGATGTTCTTTCGCGGCGGTCGGCGCGCAGTCGCTGCGCAAGGTGCTCGATACCCATTCCGACCCAGATGCGCGCGCCCTCGCCTTTCATGAAGCTATCCGGCAGGAACTGCGTCCCTTTTACCTCAACCAGCGCACGCAAGATCGCGCCGCAATCAAGGAGGCCCACCGGGCGCTTACGCCCGGCCAAAAACAGCGTCTGCGTGCACGACTGACAAAAAGTTTCGTGAAGGATGGCATCGAAATCGCCATCCGTTCCGACACCAGATTGTTGCGCGCTGCCTTGCGCGGTTTCCACATGCTGGAGCATCCCGATGCGTGGCTCAAGCGTCCGCGCAACCTCGCTGGTGTGCTCTATTACTGGGCGCGCGGCAAAAAGCGCAATGCCGCAGCATACCGGCCGGTTCCCGGCCCGCAACGCGAAGCGATGCTGCGTTCGTTGCAGGTCGACCATCAGGCCGATATTGATCGCATTGCCGCCGAATTGGCGCAAGCCGCATGATAATCAGGGCCGTGCATGGCCTGGCGACTTAGGGCATTGGCAGTCAGTCCACGCCGCCGTCAACCACGGTGCCCAACCTGCAGGCGGCATCGACAACATCGTCTATCGGCATCGAGAAATCGTTGATAATCCAGTCGAGAGCGATGTGCACAATCGCACCGACCGCACCCACGGCAACCAGCCGATCGACACGTGAAAGGCTGTCGAGCGTCGCATCGGCAATCAATTCTGCAAAGGTTTCGACTGCCGATACCAGATAGGCGTCGACAACAGGACTGATGCCCCGAATTTCAACCATGAAAGCGCGTGCATGCGCCGGTTGGTTGCGGAGCGTTACAAAATAGTTGAGCAGGATCGTCTGTAATCTGTCTTGGCGGGCAACCCCATTGGCCTTCGCCTGAAGCTCGGCGATCAGATGGTTTGTCGAGGCAGATGCCACCGCGACGAGCAGTTCTTCGCTGTTCGCGAAGCTTTCGTAAAAATAGCGTTCGGTAAGGCCCGCAGCCTCACAAACTGCCTTCACCGATGAGTGGCGAAATCCGCGCTCGCTGTAGACCTGAATCGCAGCAGACAGCAATTGCACGCGGCGTTCGGCCTTGCGTTCATCGGCCATTCGGCCGCGCCATTTTCTTTCAACTGCTTGTGCCATGATTGCTGACTGGAATAGCCCATGGCTCCATCAATTGACAATGGAAATTGTCATTTCAACCACGCGGATTGGATAGCCTGCGACCCGTCCGTGCATTTTCCAAAATGCACTACAGTGAATAGAGCAAATGCCCGCCGTCCACGATGATGTCGCTGCCGGTCATGAACCGTGATGCATCTGACGCCAGCAACAGCAAGACGCCGTCCAGATCGGGGAAATCACCGAAACGGCGCATCGCGATCCGCTTGCGCATCGCCTCCCCTGCTTCAGAAGCCAGAAATTCGCGGTTGAGATCGGTCGCAAAATAGCCGGGCGAAATCGAGTTCACCCTTATATCATAACGCGCAAGCTCTTGCGCCAATTGCCGCGTCATGTGCAGCACCCCGGCCTTGGTAACGCTGTAAGGCGCGGCACCCTTCATCCCCTGGTGGCCGGTGATCGAGGCAATGTTGATGATTGAGCCGCCCTGCCCGCGATCGCGCATCTGCCGCGCCGCAGACGTCGCCACCTGCCACACGCCCTTCAGATTGATGTCCATGACATAATCGTAATCATCCTCGGTGAGCGACAGGACGGAGCCTGATTTTTCCACGCCCGCATTGTTGACAACGATATCGATCGGGCCTGCCTCCGCGATGGCCCGCTCAACGCTTGCATGATCCGAGACGTCGACGGTAACTGCCGAGGCCTGACCTCCTGCCTGCTGCATATCTGCGACCAGAGCTTCCAGTGGGTCGCGTCGACGCGCAGCAACGACCACTTCGGCGCCGCTGGTCGCCAGCACGCGCGCGAAATGCGCCCCAAATCCCTCGCTCGACGCGCCTGTGACGAGCGCCCGCTTGCCTGAAAGATCCGCCTTTAGTTGCATTTTTCGTCTCGTCCCTTGATATGTTGTTGAAAGAAGTTATCGAATAGCATTAGATAAATTTCAAGCCCCTTTGGGAGAGGTGCATTGGCTGGCAATTCAGATCGCCTGACAGAATTTCGCGAAGAGGTACGCAATTTCTTTGCGACATCCTATCCGCAATCGGTTCTGGAAAAAATTGCACGGGGGCAACGGCTGGAAAAGCCGGACCAGATCCTTTCGCAGCAAGCACTTAACGCAAAAGGCTGGTTTGGCGTGAGCTGGCCCAAAGAAGACGGCGGAACGGGCTGGTCCGCAGTCGAGCGCTACATCTTCGACCAGGAACTCGATCTTGCGGGCGCCGCGCCAATCATCCCGATGTCGGTTATCTATATCGGCCCCATCGTTTGCGCATTCGGAACGCCTGAGCAAAAAGCACGCTGGCTGCCGGGCATACTCGAATCGCGCGACTTCTGGGCGCAAGGCTATTCCGAACCCGAGTCCGGGTCTGACCTTGCCAGTCTGCGTTTGTCTGCGGTGCGCGATGGCGATGACTATATCATCAATGGTGCGAAGATCTGGACTTCGGGTGCGCATTGGGCGAACTGGATTTTCTGCCTCGCCCGCACATCGAAAGAGGCCCGCAAGCAGGACGGGATTTCGATGATCTGCGTTCCGATGGATTTGCCCGGCGTAACCGTACATCCCATCCCGCTGATCGATGGTTCGGCCGAACTCAACCGCGTCGAATTCGATAATGTCCGTGTGCCTGCCGAATATCGTATCGGCGATGAAGGCAAAGGCTGGCATTATGCCAATGTCCTGCTGAAGAATGAACGGCTGTCTTATGCCCATATCGGTGCAAAACGGCGCGACATGGAACGGCTGCGTGCGCGCTTGGCAGTATGGACCGAAAATGCGGAAAAAGCCGCATTGACGCACCGGTTGGCTAGCATCGAAGCCCGTCTGGACGTTATCGAGACCGCAATTTTGCGCGTGCTCGGCACCGATATCGAAATGGCGACAACGGCCTTCCTGAAAATAGCCTGCACCGAATGCGCACAGGCAATCACCGAACTGGCGCTCGACATTGCCGGGCCTGCCCGGGCTGCCATGCCCGACCGTTCGCTGGCCAACTGGGACAAGATTGCTCCCTTGGTGCCGCCTGCCTGCGCAATCGCGCCGCAATCCTATTTTTTTGAGCGGGCACAGACCATCTATGGCGGCTCCACCGAAATTCAGAAAAACATCATATGGAGGGCCATAAGTGGCTGAAAAATTATCTGATCGCGCTTTGGAAATCGGCGCAAATGTTGAACGCTTTGTGCGCGATATCATCATTCCCTATGAGAAGGACCCGCGCCGCGACCATCATGGCGCCCCGCTCGATGCGCTGGTATATGAGATGCGCGAAAAGGCCCGTGCTGCGGGCGTATTGACGCCGCATATCCTGGCCGATGGTTCGCACCTGACCCAGCTTGAAACCGCCTATGTTTTGCGGAAATCGGGCCTGTCGCCCTTGGGGCCGCTTGCGGTGAACACGATGGCACCTGACGAAGGCAATATGTACCTGATCGGCCATGTCGGTAGCGCGGAGATGAAGGAACGCTTCCTCAAGCCGCTCGTCGAAGGCCGCGCGCGTTCGGCATTTTTCATGACCGAACCTGCAGGGGAGAATGGCGCCGGATCAGACCCTTCAATGATGAAGACCAGCTGCAAGCTGGACGGCAACCATTGGGTGATCAACGGTCGCAAGGCGTTCATCACAGGGGCTGAAGGCGCAAGCGTCGGCATTGTGATGGCGAAGGCGGATGAAGGCGCGTGCATGTTCCTTGTCGACCTGCCCGACCCTGCCATCCGCATCGAGCATGTGCCCAATACCATCGACAGTTCGATGCCGGGCGGACATGCAACCGTCATCATCGACAATCTGCGCGTGCCCGCCGACCAGATGCTTGGCGTTGCCGGTGAAGGCTTCAAATATGCGCAGATCCGTCTTTCCCCCGCCCGCCTGTCACACTGCATGCGCTGGCACGGCTGTTGTGAGCGCGCACATGAGATCGCGTCCGACTATGCCAATCGCCGCGAGGCGTTCGGCAAGCAGCTTATCGACCATGAAGGTGTCGGCTTCATGCTGGCCGAAAACCTGATTGACCTGAAACAGGCGCAGCTGATGATCGATTGGTGCGCATCGGTATTGGATACCGGATCGTTGGGAACAGTTGAAAGCTCGATGACCAAGGTTGCCGTGTCAGAGGCGCTGATGCGCATCGCCGATCGCTGCGTGCAGGTGATGGGCGGCACCGGCGTAACCGATGCGACAATCGTTGAGCAGATCTTCCGCGAGGTCCGCGCCTTCCGCATCTATGACGGCCCGACAGAAGTCCACAAATGGAGTCTGGCGAAAAAGATCAAGCGCGACTGGAAGGCGACGCAAGGCTGATTGATCGTTGATCGGCGACGCCGGGAACAGGGTTACAGAACTGCCCGGCGGCCCGTGCAAAAAAAGGTCAGGCAGCAGTTTTGCGCTGCTTTTCCAGTTTCTTCAGCACCATCTGTCGCTTCAGCCGCGACAGGTGGTCGATGAAGAGAATGCCTTCCAGATGGTCCATCTCATGCTGCAGGCAGGTGGCCATCAGGTCTTCCATTTCCTCCTCATGCACCTTGCCATCCAGATCCTGCCAGCGGGCTCGGATCGTGGCGGGGCGTTCCACCTCGGCATATTGGTCAGGCACCGATAGGCAGCCTTCAGTGTAAACCGAATAATCTTCGGAAGGGTCAAGGATTTCAGGATTGATGAAGATGCGCGGGTTGCGCACGACTTCATGGTCGTGATTGCAATGCTCGCCATGCTCATGATCGTGCTCGGCGGGTTCCTGCAAGTCGATCACCAGCACACGCTTCGGCACGCCAACCTGGATCGCAGCCAGCCCGATGCCCGGCGCATCGTACATTGTATCGAACATGTCTTCGACAAGCTTTTTCAGCCCCGCGTCAAATTCGGTGACGGGGGTCGAGATGGTCTTGAGCCGCGGATCGGGCACTTCGAGGATCGGTAATATGGCCATGCCACCAAAATAGGGTTTCTGCCGCCCAGCGTCAACCGACGGGACGTCGTGCGCGCAAGGCTTGCGCCAAAGTGCCTTCGTCGAGATAGTCGAGTTCCCCGCCAACGGGCACACCATGCGCCAATTGTGTCAGCCGGATCGGATAGCTTTCCAGCCGTTCGGCAAGATAGTGCGCGGTGGTTTGCCCCTCAAGCGTGGCATTCATCGCCAGCACCACTTCGTCTATTCCGCCCGCTGCAACGCGTGCAACGAGCCGGTCGATATTGAGGTCTTCCGGCCGCACGCCATCCAGCGCCGAAAGCCGTCCGCCCAGCACATGATATTGCCCCGGAAACAATCGCGAGCGATCGAGCGCCCAAAGGTCCGACACATCCTCAACCACGCATAATGCGCGGGTATCGCGGCGGGGATCGGAGCAAATGCCGCAAGGATCGCTGGTATCGATATTGCCGCAGGTCGAACAGGTCTTGAGCCGCTCCTCGACCATTTCAAGCGCGCGCAGCAAAGGCTGCAGCACGGTTTCGCGCTTCTTCATCAGATGCAGAACGACGCGGCGCGCCGAGCGCGGGCCGAGGCCGGGAAGCCGCGACAATGCCTGGGCCAGTGCGTCTATTTCTTGCGATGCCATGACTAGGCCTTTAGGGCCTCTGGCCAATAAGTTAAACATTTCCGTTCGTGTCGAGCGAAGTCGAGACACCTCTACGTAGCGCGCTACCGAAAGGCCTCTCGACTTCGCTCGAGGCGAACGGTCTTTGAGGATTGTTTGTGCGCCTGATATTCATGGGAACCCCGGATTTTGCCGTGCCGACGCTGAACGCGCTGGTGGAGGCCGGGCATGATATTGTCGCGGTCTATTCGCAACCGCCCCGCCCCGCCAATCGCGGCAAGAAACTGACACCGTCCGCCGTACATGCGCGCGCGGAGGAACTGGGGCTGGAGGTGCGCACACCGCTTTCGCTGAAATCCGCTGAGGAACAGGCGGCCTTTGCCGCACTCGGGGCCGATGTGGCCGTGGTTGCGGCCTATGGTCTTATCCTGCCGCAGGCGATTCTCGATGCGCCCAGCCATGGCTGCCTCAACGTCCATGGCTCGCTCCTCCCCCGCTGGCGGGGCGCGGCACCGGTGCAGCGTGCGATTCTGGCCGGGGATGCCGAAACCGGCGTGGGCATCATGCAGATGGAAGCCGGGCTCGACACCGGGCCCGTCCGCGCGACCGCGACCACCGCCATCGATCGCAAGACGGCGGGGGAATTGACCGCCGAACTTGCGGAGCTGGGCGCCGGTCTGATGGTGGAGGTGCTTGCCGATCTCGCCGCGCATCCCGCCATCGCGCAAGCAGCCGATGGGGTGACCTATGCCCGCAAGATCGAGAAAAGCGAGGCCAAGCTCGATTTCAACCAGAGCGCCGAGTTGGTCGAACGGCAGGTTCGGGCGTTCAACCCGGTGCCGGGGGCTTTTTTCGAATTTGAAAGCGAGCGATATCGGATTTTGGTCGCCGAAATCGTCGCCCCGGCGCAGGCCGGGGCCGCTGGCAGCCTCACTCAAACCTCCAGCGGCCCCGGCCTGCGCCGGGGCGACGTCTTGGACGATCAACTCACAATAGCCTGCGCCGATGGCGCGATCCGGCCGACGATCATCCAGCGCGCCGGCAAGCCGGCAATGCCTCTCGCCGATTTCCTGCGCGGCAACCGGATAGCGGCGGGCACCATGCTCTCATGACCCGTTTTGCCTTCACCATCGAATTTGACGGCACGCCCTATATGGGCTGGCAGCGGCAGGGGCATGGGCCTTCGGTGCAGCAGTCGATCGAGGAGGCTATCGAGCGCGTCACCGGCGAGGGTACGGTGGTGCATGCAGCAGGGCGCACCGACGCGGGCGTGCACGGGCTGGCTATGCGCGCGCACACCGATATCGGAAAGGCAATCACCCCCTTCCGCTTGATGGAAGCGATCAATGCGCAGTTGCGGCCCCAGCCGATTGCCATCCTCGGCTGCGAAACCGTTGCCGATGATTGGCACGCCCGCTTTTCGTGCATCGGTCGCGAATATGTCTATCGCATTGCCAATCGTCGCGCCCCGCTGGCGATTGAGGCGCATCGGGCCTGGAAAGTGCCCCAGCCGCTCGATGCGGCTGCGATGCACGAAGCGGCCCAGCGCCTCGTCGGCCTCCACGATTTCACCACCTTCCGATCGGCGCATTGCCAGTCCGACAGTCCGGTCAAGACACTCGACCGGCTCGATGTGCGGCGCGCAGGCGAGCATGTGCTGATTGAAGCCGCCGCCCGCAGTTTCCTGCACCATCAGGTACGTTCAATGGTCGGCTGCCTTGCCTATGTGGGCATGGGGCGGTGGAGCGCGGATGACCTGCAAAATGCGCTGGATGCAAAAGACCGTGCCGCGCTGGCCCTGAACGCGCCACCCGAGGGCCTGTATTTTGTGAAGGCTATCTACCCCTAGCCGAAAATGCGGGCGACCGACTTTTCCAGCATCAGCAGCTGCCACAGCAAACGGCTGTGGTCAGAACGGCCGCTGATATGCTCGTCCGCTATCCGCGAAATCTCTGCGGCATCGAACCAGCTCGTGCGCGCAAGGGTGGTGTTCGACGCTATGGCACGCGCGGTGTCTGCCAACGGCCCCCGAAACCATTGGGCAATCGGAGTCACAAAGCCCATTTTCGGGCGATAGAGAATATCCTCGGGCAGATAGCGTTCCATCGTGCGCTTCATCAGCCATTTGCCCTGCCCGCGCCGCACGCGCATATTTTCGGGCAAGGAAGCCGCAAATTCAAGCAGGCGGTGATCGAGCAGCGGCTCACGCGCCTCCAGCCCCACTGCCATGCTGGTGCGATCGACCTTGGTCAGGATATCCCCCGGCAGCCATAATTTCATATCGGCATATTGCGCCCGGTCGAGCCCGCTGCGCGCCGGGGCATTGTCCATCAACCGGTGCATATGGCTTTCCGCCCGATAGCCGCCCAGCATTTGCTGTGTGCGTCGAGCATAAAGGCGATCGCGCACATGCGGCGGGGTGACGCCCACTGCCTCGGCATAGCCCTCTGCCCTTGTGCGGGCCAGCGACAGCAATGTCGTTTTGGCACGCAAGGGGCGCGGTGCCCAGTCGGCCTTGGGATATAGCCGCCCCAATGTTCCGAATAGCGGCCCGCGAATGGCCTGGGGCAACAGCGCGCGCATCCGCTCCTCGCCATGGTGGAAGACATGGCGGCGATAGCCCGCCAGCGCCTCGTCCGCACCATCGCCCGACAGCGCGACGGTTACATGCTCACGCGCCATTTCGCTGACACGATAGGTCGGGAGAGCGGAGGCATCGGCAAAGGGCTCGTCAAAATGATAAGCGAGCGTATCGATCAGCCCGAAATCGTCCGCCGCCACGGTCTTGCTGTGATGTTCGGTCAGAAAGCGCTTGGCGATGCGGCTGGCATATTCGCTTTCGTCCAACTCGCCGACATCGAAACCGATCGAGCAGGTCTTGACCGGCAGCCGCGATGCCTCGGCCATCAGCGCCACGACGCTGCTGCTGTCCACTCCGCCCGAAAGAAATGCCCCCAGGGGCACATCGGCCACCATGCGGCTGAGCACCGCCTGCCGCATCAGGCGCAGCAATTCTTCCTGCAGTTCGGCCTCGCTGCCCTTTACGCGGACCGAAAAATCGAGATCCCAATATTGGGTCGGTGCCGGTTCGGCTTTACCCTGCGTCAGCAGCCAATAATGGCCTGCCGCCAGCTTTTGCACGCCTGCGACGATGCAGCCATGATCGGGGACATAGCCGAAGGCCAGATAATCATCGACCATCGCCAGATCAGGCTCGCGCCTCAATGCAGGATGCTCAAGCAGCGCCTTCAATTCCGAGCCGAAGATGATGCTGCCGTCGGCCAGCCGCGCATGGTAAAGCGGTTTTACCCCCAACCGGTCGCGGGCGAGCAGCAATTGGCGGTTGGCCTGATCGTAGAGCGCGAACACGAACATTCCATGCAGTCGTTCGACGCATTTCGGTCCCCAGGCACGATAGGCCTCCAATATGACTTCGCTGTCGCTATGTGTGCGGAATATGTGACCGAGTGCTTCGAGTTCTTTGCGCAGCTCCTGGAAATTGTAGATTTCGCCGTTGAAGGAAAGCGCAAACCGCTCATCTTCGGTCAGCATCGGCTGCGCGCCGCCGCCAAGGTCGATGATCGACAGGCGGCGGTGCCCCAGACCGATGCCCGGCGCAGTCCACACCCCCGACCCGTCAGGCCCGCGATGCGCAATCGCATCGGTCATCCGCCTGACGCGTTCTGGGTCGACAGGCTTGGAGCTTTCGACATGGAAGATACCGGCAATGCCGCACATGATTACAATGCCCTAGCGAAGTCCAGCCATGTGGTCAGCCAGTTTATCGATATCCCGAATCGATTGAAGGAACGAGTTGATGGCCGGACGCGGATTTTCGCGACCCTTTTGCTCCGCCGATACCAATATCGCGACAGCTTGCTGGTTGCCGCCAAGCAGTTTCGCCTTGAGCTTTGCCAGCTTGACCTGGGCACCGGAGCCACTCGTCGTGCCGTCTACACGATAGAAACTGACGACCTCGCGGTGGTTCTGGCCCTTGGTTCCGATGCGCTCACAACGGGCGTTGGCAGGCGCGTGGCAATTCTCGATCCATGACCAGTCACTGGCCGCGCCTGCGGCACCTTGCCCAAACCCGACCAACTCCCGCCCTTCGGACTGGCGATCATATACCGCTACGAAGAGATCGACCTCCTGTCCCTTTATATTGCGATAGCGGCCCAGCAGCGTGTGATTGGCCTTGGCGAAATGCGGTTTCCAGACATGCAGCGGATGGTAATCGACGCGCTGCCAGCCTGCCACCTCCGGCATGTCGATTTGCGACGGAACCGGCGATGCCCGATTGGCGATGTAGCTGCTCCATCCGAAAGGAAGCAGCACGATGGCCGCCATTGCGCCCAGCGCGACTGCGGGTTTCAATACTTCGCCGGAAACATTCTTCAACTGATCCGCGTTGATCGCTTGCGCATCTGCCGCCCGGTCAAAGAACCGCCAGCCTGCCGCCATCACCAAGGCGATCACGATACCGAAAAACACCCAGCCGAAGACCACATGGTCAAAGCTCGCCGCGAAATCGAGATTGCCGTGATGCGCGATGTAGATGGTAACAAAGGCGCGCAGGCCGTTGGCCATGATCGGGATGGCTATACAGGCCGCCATGAAGGCGATGCGGCGCGGCCAGCTTTTGAAGCACAGGTTTGAAACCAGCGCGCCCAGGGCGACCATTGCGACGAGGAATTTGACGCCCGAGCAGGCCTCTGCAACGCGGAACAGCGCAGTGGGCGTGGCAATGTAAATGCCGTCTATGTGCGCCGGAATTCCGGTGAGGCCGAGCAGCCACATGCACATTTCGGCGGTGATGGTTTGCAAGGCAGGCACAAATTCTTCGCCAAAAGGCACGAGGAAGAACATGTAGAAGAGCGGGAACAGCAAGCCTCGCGTGACCGCCGGGCCGAGGAGCAACGCAGCGCTGCCTTGCAACAGCATCACCAGCCCCGCATGCCGCTCCAGCGCAACCCCGGCAGCATCGCCGAGCAGCCAGCCAAAGGATGCGGCGGCAATCCAGAGCAAGGGAGCCGCCCAGGCATTTGGATCAAGCTTCGCCAGTTCGGACTTGCGCTGATCAACCAGCCACCAAAGGATCGGGATGATGAGCAGGCAATGATTGAAGGTCGAACTGTTCCACCAGATCGAAGCCATGTCCACTGCATCACGCCAGAATAATGCCAACAGCGCCGCCCAGACGAGGCCGAGTTGCGTCAGCGATGTCCGCCAGCCGACAGTCATTTTGCGGGTTCGTCCGCCATCAGAGCGTCCAACTGCGCAAGCTGCGCATCCCAGCCATAATGCACCATGACATGTGTGCGCGCAGCGGAGCCGAGGCGCATGCGCTCGTCGGTATCGGACAGCAGCGCCGAAACCTTGGCGGCCTCGCCTTCGACGTCTTTGGCGACCAACAGATGCTGGCCATCAACTGCGTCGATACCCTCAGCGGCGGCGGCGGACGCGACAACGGGTTTGCCCATTGCCATTGCCTCCAGCACCTTGTTCTGGATTCCGCGGGCGATCCGCAAAGGTGCCACGACAACATCAGCACCGGCAATCCATGTGCGGACGTCTTCGACCGCACCGGTCACCTGCACACCCGGCAGCGCCGACAGTTCGGCAACGGCGGGGGTCGGATTGCGCCCGACAATCGCGAAAGTCGTTTCGGGATGCGCCTGCCGGATCGCTGGCATGGCATGATGCGCAAAATCGCTCACCGCTTCGATATTGGGGCGATAATCCATCTGGCCGGTGAAGACGATCAACGGATCGGGAAACACCGGATGCAGCTTTTTGAAGCTGGCCGCCGGGTCATAAAAAACGGTATCGATTCCGTTCCCCAGCGCGACAACATTGGCCGCCCCACTGCGCTGTCGGAACAGCAATGCTTCGGCTTCGCTTACAAACAGGCTGGCATCGGCGCGCTGGGCAATTTCGGTTTCAAAGCCGGAAAGCTTCTTGCCCTCCCGCTGGTAAACCCAGCGCATCAACGCATTTCCGTCTTCTGCATAGCTTTCGAATTTCGCGCTATCGACGTCGACAAAGTCCATGACGAAGCGGCCGTCGAAACCGGCGGGAACATATTGCGCCATCTGGCCGGAAAAGACGAAGACATGGCTGATCGCGCCGCTCGCCAGCCGTTCGTCGACCCAGTCCTGCGTCGCCTTCGAACCAAAGGCTGTCAGCGAAACCGGCTTGCCGCTTGCCAGCGCTTCGATGCCGGAAAACCAGCCCGGTTTGTCGCGCAATTCGACTTGCAGCGAAGCCAGACCAGCCCTTTCAGCTTCGGCGCATTCCATGTCGCGCGCATCGTCGGCGAACGCGCCGACATGCACCGGAGCCATTGTTTGCAGCTTTTTGAGGATGTGGAAGGAACGGATCTTGTCGCCGCGATCCGGGGGCCAGGGAACGCGGTGGGCAAGGAACAAAATCTCGCGCATCAGCCCAGACCCCTGGATATCCATGGGCCGATCAGGTTGGCAACCGGCAGTGGCAGTTTCTGCCAGGCAGCTACAATGGACCTGTATTTCGCGCTGTTGGGGTTGACGTCGCGCGGCTCCGACCCATCGGCAGCGCGGACAGAATAGTTCAGAGGTTCCGGTTCGAATCCCCAGTTTTTCTTGAAGAAATAGGCCCCGGAATCCAGCTTTGACCGGCCAAAATCAAAGCGAAGGCAGCCGCGACGGCGGGCATGGTTCATCAGCGCATAATACATCACGTCATTGGCCCGCAGCGCCCGCGCTTCCCAGACACCGCCGCCCCAATAGGGCATGACCGCGCCATTGAAATAGAGGCTGAGCACGCTCGCCACCGGCTTGCCGTCAGACAGCACGGTCAGGATATCGGCATCATCGCCAAAGGCCTGCAAAGTTTCTGCCATCAGTGCGCGCGAAAAGACGGGGGTGCCGAGGTTGCGCACGCTTTCGGCATAGACGCGATAGTGCCAGTCGAGATCGCGCGGACCATTGCCCGTTTCGACGACCAGCCGCTTGTCGAGCCCCTTGCGCACCTCGGCGCGTTGCTTGCGCGGAATGGCAAGCAATTGCGCCTCGTCATCGCCCGCCAGTTCGCGTTCGAAATTGGCATGGGCATCGGTTTTGACGACCCAGCCATGATGCGGAACCGCGCCGCCGCGCAATTCGGCGGTCGGGCATTTGAGTTCGCGGGCGAGATCCCAGACTGCGTCGGCCAGCCGGTCTGCAACGCCCTGTGATCCGGCCAATATGCCACCGCCGACCGCAAAACCGCTAGACACCAGAGCGCGCCCGAAAAGCGGGGAACCAATTGCGTGCAGTGGCACCAGACCGGCTATTTCGCCCACGTCATTTTCTGCCACCAGACAATAGGCCTTGTTGCCCGTACCGCGTTCGATGGCGTTCAGCCAGCGCGGCAAGTGAAAAGGCGTCGCCCCCGGCTGTGCGCGCACCCAGGCATCAAGCCGACTGGCTTCATCCGTGCAAGCCAGATCGGTCCTGCGCACCGCCACCCGTTCATGCACCAAAGGCGCGTTCATGCGATCCTGGCCTTTTCGCTGTCGACGATGCGGTCCAGCCTGTCCCATTGGAAATCTGACATCAGCCGTTTCAGCTTGCCCGCCATCGCATCCAACCGGCTATAGTGGCGCAGCTTCGATTTAATCGGTGCGTTGGCGACGCGCGGCTGGCCGGGATCGATTTCCCAGGGGTGGAAATAGATGATGCCCGGACGCTTCTCTGCATTCACCTGCCGCACGGCCCAGCGCGAATAGGCATAAGGCAGCATCCGGAAAAAGCCGCCGCCGCCTGCGCCGATACGCCGCGAGCCCAGCATCGCGGTGGTGACCGGAATCTCAACAAAATCGCTACCCGCTATCGGATGGAATGCGAAACGCGGTGCATCCGCCCAGCCATAATGGTCGTGCGCAATCGGATTGATGCTCGACGAATAGGCATAGCCCTGCCGGGCCATGATTTCATGCGCCCAGGGCGTGTCGGGATTGATAGAGAAACTCGGCGCGCGATAGCCCTTGACGGCAACGCCACCGGCATCCTCGATAGTCTTGCGCGAACGATCGAGATCGGCTGCGAACTGATCGGGCGTGAAAGTGAACACGCGGTCATGATTTTGCCCGTGATTGCCCAGTTCATGGCCTGCATCGGCTATGCGACGGATCAGGGCAGGATAGCGTTCGGCAACCCAGCCCAGCGTGAAAAAGGTCGCCTTGACACCCGCTTCATCAAACATCGCCAGCAGCGTATCGGTGGTGCGCTCGACACGGCATTCGCAGGCATCCCAGCTATCGCGCGAGATTACATTCTCGAACGCCCCGACCTGAAACCAGTCCTCAACATCGACCGACAACGCATTGTACAAAGGATAAAACCCTTCATCCTTTCAAAATCAGGCTGCGCGCATATCCCGCATGCGGGCCGCGAGCGACTGGTTTTCCTTTTCCATCCAATCGATCAGCATGGCAAGCACCCTGCGCATGGTTACATCCTGTGTCGCCATGCGTGCTTCGAGCTGGTCGATACGCGATGCCAATGCCTGATAGCGCGCACTGTCGACGGCCACAGCCTGCGCTTTTGCGGCAACAGGGGCAGACGCCGCTTTTGCGATAGGGGCCTGCGAAGCCAGGGTCGCATCATATTCAAACGGCTTGCCCGTCATGTCGGCGATCACCGCGACGACCAGCGCGCCATCAATGGTATCGGTCTGTTCGACCGCGCCCATCAGCAGGCAGCGGTTCATCACCGCGTTCAACTTTCGCGGCACGCCGCCGGTTTCATTGTACAGCGCATCATAGGCATCGGCAGTCAGTTGCGGGCGGCCATTCCATCCCGCGCGCGCAAGCCGGTGTTCGATATAAGGTTGCACCTCGTCCGCATCCATCGCCTCCAGATGATGCGTCGCAATCACGCGCTGGCGCAACTGCTCCAGTTCGGGGGCGGTTTGCAGCAAATTGCGGAACTCCGGCTGGCCGAGCAGGAATATCTGCAACAGCGCGGTCGAACCCAATTGGAAATTTGAAAGCATGCGCAATTCTTCAAGCGCATCGACCGTCAGATTCTGCGCCTCGTCCACCACCAGCAGGCAGCGACGCCCGGCGCGTGCCTCGGCATGGAGGAAATTTTCGATCGCCTTGAGTGCGGCGGCCTTGTCGAGCCCGCGCGTATCGATGCCGAAACTTTCGGCGGTCATCTGCACCAGATCGACCGCGTCGAGCTGGCTGGTGACGATCGTCGCGGCGGTCAGGCGCGCCTTGTCGATGGTCTGCATCAAATGGCTGACCAAAGTCGATTTGCCCGAACCCACTTCACCGGTGATGACGATGAAGCCTTCGCCCTGCGCCAGACCATAGCCCAAATAGGACAGCGCCTTGCGGTGCGTTCCGCTTTCAAAATAATAATGCGGATCGGGCGTCAGTTGGAAAGGACGTCCTGACAGGCCGTAATAGTGATCGTACATGGTCTTATCTTCCCTGTCAGTTGGCCTTAAAAGCTGTAGCGCAGCCCGAGCAGCGCGGATGCGGTGACATCGCCATCGGCATCCTCCGGCTTCACGCTGTCAATACCGACGGCGGCCCCAGCCGAAAGCCCGCGCCACAACTGGCGATAATAGGCTGCATTTGCGCCGACGCTATAGATATCGGGGGCCAGTGCGAAACCCGGATCGACATAATTGCCGTAAACATTCGTCTCAAACCGCGAACGGCGATCAAGATCGCGGCCCAGATAACCGGCAACATAATAGTTTTCATCGATGATGCCTGCCATTTCGGGCAGCGCGCCAATCGCCGATGTCAGATATTTGTTGCGATTATAGCCCATGGCAAGGCCGGTATCCCAACCCGCACTATTGGTAACGACCGAGGCCTGCACGCCGCGCGAGCGAAATGCGACGGGACGCAGCGAGTTGAGCGAATTGTTGAAGCAGGTCGTGCCACCCGTGCCGAAGGTGCAGCTGCCCAGATCGCCGGACAGCGGGTTGCGGATCGTCGTGAACTGCGTCGGCAATGTCGCCAGCGTCCGGTTGAGCGAACCGCCAAAGCCCGAAATCGTGTCATAAACCGACACATTCACCGCCATGCGGTCGGTCGGCGCATAGTTGAAGCTGCCATAATAGGTATCGCTGCCATAGCGATGGCCGTAGCGCGCCTCCAGCGAGGTGCGGCGGCTGGGGCGCCACAACACGCCTGCATCCCAAATGAGGCCGTCGCTTTCATAGGCGGTCAGGCGCGGCGATGCCGGATCGGTGACATAACGTCCGCCGGGCGTGACAATCGGGGCGCCAAGGCCGTCGCGCAATACATCGCGCTCACTGATGCGGACATCTTCATAGCCGATGCCGCCGACAACCGCGAGCGTCGGACTGACCGGAACGGTGATGTCGACGCGCGCATATTTATCGTCGATGCGCTGATCGAGCTGGCTGGCATCCTCGCGGTTCCAGCCCGCCCCCACGGCCCAGCCAAAGGGCAGCTTGCCCGGCTGCATCCCCACCGAAGCGGCAGCCGCGTGGCTGACGCTGTCGTCGAACGTCGGCACGGCGCGTTGCCCGGCAGGAAGCGGGCCGACATCGCCGGTTTCAACCTTGGTATAGCCTGCGCGATAGGCAGCGTTGACCGAAAGGTCACCGACCTGCGCGGCAAAGCTGGGCCCGGTATAAACCGAATAGACCTGGCTGACATTGTCTTCGCGGCCAAGGAAGCTGCCAGTGGTCGCTGCGCGATTGTCGATTGTCGCACGGCTGGCATAGGCGCCTGCCTCGATCGACAGATTGCGCGTCACCCGGGCGGAACCGCGGGCCAGACCGCTGACAATATCCTGATCGCGCACATCGCTGTCATAACCGATCAGGCGTTCGTAACGCACATTCACCTGCGTCTCTGCATTGCGTTCGGCAACCGACATGTCGACGCCAACCGCAATGGTCGAATAGGTCAGCACATCGCCGCCATCATCCAGATCGGCGAGCAGCACCTGCTGCGCCTCGATATAGGGGCGGATTTCCGCGCGGCGCGAACTGCCCTTCTTGGCCTTGGCCGGGGCCTCGGCGGCGGGTGCGCCATCGTCCATATCCGACCAGTCGGTGTCCAGAAGCTGCGCATGCGCCACCGACGGCAGCGCGACCAGCGCGGCAGAAGCCAGAAGGAGTTTAATTCCGGGGAGAGTCTGGCTGGGCATGTTACGCTCCATATCCATAATAATTGCCGAACTTGCGTCCGGTGGGGGAGAATTTTGCGCGGTTGAGCAGCAACTGGATATTCTCGCAGCCGCTGAGCAGCGAAAGGGCGTCACGCAGGGCGCTGTCGGTCGTCACATCGGCATGGACGACCATCACTGCCTGCCCGACATGCAGCGCCAGCACCGATGCAGGCGACGCAGCCAAAGCGGGCGGCGAATCGAAAATGATGATCCGGGCCGGATCGTGGCGGGTCAGCTGATCGAGCACCGCTGCGGTGCGCGCGGCGGCCAGATATTCGGTATCCTGATTGGTCTGCGCACCTGCAGGCAGCACCGACAGCCCCGCGACATCGGTTTCGATGACGAGGTCTTCAACATCGATCGACGGATCGGCGAGTGCATCCATCAAGCCGCGACCGCCCTCGATACCCAGCCGTGCGAGCACGCTGGGCTTGGCGAAATCGGCATCGACGAGGAGGACGCGATTGTCCTTTTCCGTCGCCATCGACAGCGCAAGGTTCACCGCACAGAAAGTTTTGCCCTCATTGGGGTTGGCCGAGCAGATCAGGATCCGCTCGCCATGTTCGATGGCATCGAAGCCCTTGCCGCCGCGCGCAGCGAGCAGAAGCTGCCGCTTTACGATGCGAAACTCTTCGGACAGCCCGGTAACCGGACCTTCGGGATCGATATAGTTGGCGGCACGCAAAGCATCGCGATCGATATGCGCGCGCGGCTTGGCTTGTGCCGGGGTGGGGCGCACGACCGGTTGCGGCGGGACTGGCGCTACTGCGGGGGCTGCGACCGGAGCGACGGGGGCCTTTGCGGCCTCAGGTTCGGCAACGGACGGTGAGGCGGGCTGCGCCACCGGGGTAGCCTCTTGCGCCGGGCCACGCAGGGCGGCGCCGAAATCATAAAGTTCATTGGCGCGTTCGAGCAGCGACGCGGGCGGCTTGATCGGGGTGTGCTTGTTCATTTTCTCAGGCCTCTTCATGCCGCCATGCCGCGCTGGATGAATTCAAACACCAGCAGCAGGGCAAAAACACCGACCAGCCCGCTGGCCCCGCCGACAAACATCTTCATCTTGCGCTTGCGCTCTTCACGTTGCGCGCCGGTGAGCATTTGCGAGATCGCGCCGATCACCGGCAGGCCGCTCGCCTTTTCCAGCTTGGCGGCGGTCGGGAAGCTGGTTTGCAGATGCCCGAGCGCAAAGGCGGTGCCCGCCCCGGCCCCGAGCCCTGCGAACAGCACCAGCGCCAGCAAGAGCGGCCGGTTGGGCTTCGACGGCGCAGAGGGCACACCGGGTTTGTCGACGACCTGGAACTGCACCGTGCCGGTTTCGGTTTCAACCTGCCCGCGCAGCCGGATGGCTTCACGGTCGGCAAGCAGTTTATCATATTGCGTCTTCAAGACCTGATAATCCTGGCTGATGCGCGAATATTCGGCGGCCAGCCCCGGCTGCGAAATCTGCTTTGCGGTATAATCGCTGATCTCCGCCTGCAGCGCTGTCTTGCGCGCCGACAGCGCCGTTACCGAAGCCTGCCGTTCGGCGAGCATCGACTGCAGCGAAGCATAAGCCGGATTGGGCATGCCGCCCCCGCCAGCCGCTGCACCCCCGCCTTGCGCGCGCAGGATGGAAATCTGGTTGCGGATCGCAATCACGTCGGGATGGTCGTCGGTGTAACCGCGCGCTTTCATCGAGGCGAGGTCGTTTTGCGCCGAAGCCAGCGGGCTGCCGCCACCGCCAACACCAGCGAGCGAGCGGGGCGTTCCGGCCAACTGGCTGCCGAGCGCTGCAACTGCACTGCGCGCCTGGATAAGTTGCGTGTCGATCTGCGACATTTCGGCGCGCGCAGCTTCCATGCGGGTCAATGCCGAACCGGTACCCGGGAGCATGCCCAGATTTTGCGTTTCAAAGGCAACGCGCTTGGCCTCTGCGTCCTGCAATTCCTTCTGCCGCGCTTCAAGCTGGGCATCGAGGAATTTCAGCGTCTTCGAGGTTTCGGCGCGGTCGCCCGAGATATTTTCCTCTTCGGCAATATCGATCAGCTTTTGCACCACATCGCGCGCGATCCGCGGCGAATTGTGCATCGCGGTGATCGTGAACACGCTTTCATTGGTCGGGTCGGCCTTCACCGCGATATTCGGGCGCAGCGCGGAAATGGCGCTCGCCAGCTCGGCCTCCGACACCACTGTGCGGCCAATATCCGTCCCCTTGACGACGCGCTCCAGATTGACGGAGGAACCCAGCGACTGCTGCAACTGTTCGACAGCCTTGCGGCGTTCGCCTGCGGTGATGCCGACTTTTTCAGAAAGTACTGTCTGCGGGCGAACCATGATCCGCGCGCTCGATTCATAGCTGGCGGGGATCAGCGAAACGACCAGCCAGCCCAGCAGGCACACGCCCCAGGCAATGGCAAGCGCCAGCCAGCGGCGGTTCCACACGCTGTGGACGGCAATGCGCAGTTCGTCATACAATCCGTTCATATCGCTGTGCCGCTACCTTTTAGAACATGCTTTCGGGGATGATGATGACGTCGCCCGGCTGCAGCAGGACGTTGGCCTTGCTGTCGCCGCGCTTGATGAGGTCGCCGATGCGCAGCGCATATTCCTGGCTCTTGCCGGTGGCCTTGTTGAAGCGCACGAGACGCGCCTTGTTGCCCGCTGCATATTCGGAAAGGCCGCCGACCGCGATCATCGCGTCGAGCAGCGTCATGTCGGCGCGGAAGGGGATCGAGGCAGGCTTTTCGGTCGCGCCGACAATCCGCACCTGCTGATTATTGGTTGCGGCAAATTCGTTGACGATCACCGAAACGATCGGGTCGTTGATATATTGCGACAATTGCAGCTTGATATCCTGCTGCAGCATCGTCGCAGTCTTGCCCGCGGCGGGCATGTCGGTGATCAGCGGAGTGGTGATGCGGCCATCGGGGCGCACCTGCACCTTGGCGCCAAGTTCCGGATTGCGCCAGACGAAGATGGTAATCTGGTCGAGCGGCCCGATGAGATACTCCTCGCTCGCCTGCTGCTGCGCGGGAATCGCCGGGGCGGGGGGTAGATTCGATCCGCTCGTGGTCGAACAGCCAGTGATTGCCATGCTGCTCGCGCTCACCGCAAGCAAAGCCTTGAACTTCAATGACTTGTTCATTCACATATCCTTCCAGCCCGCGCGAAAACCAGAGATTCCAGCGGGAATACAAAGCTGCATTACGCACAGCATCGCATTTCCTATGGCGGAAAAGGGTGAACAGACCGTTAGTCTTAAAGCCTCAGGGATGTAAAAACCCTGCAATCCCGCCAAAAGGCGCGAATCCGCGCTATAGCGGAAGTCATAGCATCGGGATTTGGGCTGTGTCAGCCGTCATAGGGTGGAGCGTTTCCTGCCAGCACCGTCTTTGCCGCTACAGTCAACCAGTCCATCGCGGCGGCCCATGGACGGTGCCCATGACTGATCCGGGCGACCCCGAGTTCAGCCAGTTCGTCCCGGCTGGAAAAGCCCCCTGCGGAGACCGGGGTCCAGATGATGTTGACCGGCAATGGAGAGCCTTCGCAAATTGCCGCGATGCAGCGGCGGTTGGTGGTGAAGGGCACGAACAATCCGCTCGCACCGGCATCGGCATAGGCACGCGCGCGTTCAAGCACCTGTTCGGTCAGCTCCGGCCCATGGCTGTCTGCCGCCTTGCCGCGAAAGACATCGCACCGTGCATTGACGAACAATCCGCTCGCCGCCGCAGCAGTAATCCGGCGTGCCTGCTCGGCAACCGGCGTAAGTTCGTCCTTTCCAGGCATGCGATCTTCCAGATTGATACCCGCCGCGCCTGCCGCATGCGCAGCCGCCACCGAGCGCCCGACCTCTTCCGCCGCCGCACCATAGCCCGATTCCATATCGAGCGTGACGGGCAGTTCGGTAACGCGGATAATGCGTTCGAGGTTGGTCAGGGCGAGATCGAGGGTGAACGCCTCTCCATCCTTGTATCCTTGCGCTTCGGCGACGCCATAGCTGCCGGTGGCGATTGCTTTCGCACCAGCTTCAGCCACTGCTCTAGCACTGCCTGCATCCCAGATATTGAAGAGGACGAGCGGATAGCCCGGAATGTGGTAACGGGTGAATTGCTCGATCTTGCTGTTCATGTCGCTTCCTTTTCTAACAACATCCGTTTGCGGTCGAGGCCATAGGCATAGCCACCAAGGCTGCCATCGGAACGCACGACCCGGTGGCACGGGATGAGCACGGCGACATTGTTGGCACCGTTGGCCGAGCCCGCCGCGCGCACTGCCTTGGGTTTGCCGACCGCCGCTGCAATGTCGGCATAGCTGCGCGTTTCGCCGATGGGGATGCGGCGCAGCTCCTGCCACACCGCCTCCTGAAACGCGGTGCCCGCAACATCAAGCGGCAAGTCGGGCATGCGCGACGGGTTTTCGACTGCCTGCACCGCACCCGCGATCAGCGCCTCGGTCGTGGCATCGGCGGGCAGGATCTGCGCTTTCGGAAAGCGGTCCGCCAAGGCCTCTGCACCTTCGTCGAAGGAAAGGCGGCAAATGCCCTTTTCGGTCGCAGCGACCAGCATCTGCCCCAGCGAAGTCGGCACCACAGCCCAGCGGATCACCGCCCCTGCCCCGCCATTTTTCCATGCACTTGGAGTCATCCCCAAATGTCCTTTTGTATTGGCGTAAAAGCGGCTCGGGCCTGAATAGCCCGCTTCGTATATGGCGTCCGTGACGCGTCCATTGCCGTCGAGTGCTGCGGCAGCACGCCGCGCCTGGACAGAGCGGCGATAGGCCGCCGGGGTCAAACCGGTATCGCGCTTGAACAGCCGATGGAAATGATGCGGCGCATAGCCCACGGCCGCCGCCAGCTCTTCCAGCGACAGTCCGTGCTCTGTCTCTTCAATCAATTTGAGCGCAGCCGCCACCGCCTCCCGATCACGTCCGACCTCATCCGGCTTGCACCGCATGCAAGGCCGATAGCCAGCCGCCCGCGCCTCTGCCGGTTCCCAGAAAAATTCGACATTCTCGGGCAGCGGCCTGCGCGCAGGGCAGCTTGGCTTGCAGTAAATTCCGGTGGTCTTGACCGCACCGACAAATTGCCCGTCGAACGAACGGTCACGATTATCGAATGCGGCAAAAGCCCAGTTGCGGTCTACAGCCTTCGGAGCGTCTCTTGCTGCCATCGCTTCGTGATAGTTCATCTGCCATTCCTTTCAAGGTCGATGGCAGTCACATTAAGGAACGATTCGCAAAGCCGCGTCCCGAAACTTGCGGTCAAAACATTTCGGCAGACTTTACAAAGTTGACGAAGTCGAGGCCCCATCAGGGACACATGCTGTGGGTCGATCAGGATGTGAAGCCGCCAGTCATGGGGAATAACGACCGAACCAGCCTGCGCCGGAAAGCAGAGATTCTAAACCGGCCGATCCACCCAATCAAACGTCAACGGCGCTTCACAGAAAGCAAAGCGGTCCAGATGCCGCGCAAACACATCCTTTAGCCCCTCCAACTGCCCCTCGACCGACGCGTCGATCCGGCACTCCAATGTTTCGGCATGAGCCACCATCGTGACCAGACCGTCGCCCGGCCAGTCGGCCCCGCGCGCATTTTTGGGGAAGGTCACCGTTCCGCGCTCCGGCGTGAACTCGACCGCCAGATTATGCGTCCAATGCTTGCACAATTGCTGGAGATATTTGCTGCCGTTCCTGGTCGGCACCTGCGCCACGCTACTGGCCATATTCACAGCCTTTCAATCTTCTGTGCGGCTTCGTCGATCAGCGCGGTGACCGCATGCAGCGTTTCAGCCGAGACATCGTCATGGCTTAGACGTATCTGCACGGACTCGCGCAAATTGCCGAGCGCGCGGCGGACCTGCATACCGTCGGTGCGTTCGCTGCGTTCGTTCATTGCCGCGAGTTTGGCCATCGCAGCATCAACTGCCTCTGCCTGTTCGGCGAGATGTGCGGTACCGGCCCCGGTAATTTCGAACAGCTTGCGCGCGCCATCGGCAGGCGCTTCATCGATCAGGCCCATGTCCTGCAACAGCGTCAACGTCGGGTAAACCACGCCGGGGCTAGGCGCATAGGCCCCGCCCGAAAGCGCCTCGATTTCACGGATCAGATCATAACCGTGACGTGGCTGATCCGACACGAGCTTGAGCAGCACCAGCCGCAATTCGCCATTGTCGAACATCCGCCGACGCCTGCCCCGTCCGCCGCGCATCCCGCGACCGCCGTGACGATTGGCGGAATGCGCCCACATTGCAAAATAGCCGCGCGGCCCGCAGCCATGTGATTTTCCGTAGTAAAACATATTCATTTCCTTCTTAGATGCATCGACGATATATCTTAAGTGCATCTTGTCAAGGATGTTCTATCGGATGACGTTTTTATCCAGCCAGTCCAGCGTCATCCTTTGCGAAGCTTGGCCATAGGCCAACTCATGCCCTGCATCCGGCACAATCTTCAGCGTGGCGTCGGGCGCGGCTTGTGCCAGACGCGCCGCATTTATGGGCCGGACCAGCCTGTCCACCTCGCCTTGCAGGATGAGTATCGGGGCTTTGATCCGACCCACTTTTGCCTCATTGTCGTATCGGTCGCGCACGATTTGCCGGGGGATAAACGGCCTTATGTCCGATACGACGAAAGGAAGGCTCGCGAATCCTGAAATCAGGACAAGCGCCGCCGGATCATGGCGTAAGGCCATTTCGGTCGCCGGGCCTGAGCCTATGGAGTTTCCGACAATGACAAGCTCATTCGCTTTGATGCCTTGGCCGGAAAGCCATTCTACAGCGGTCTCTCCATCGCGATAAAATCCCTCTTCGCCCGGCGCCCCCGGATTTCCGCCATATCCTCGATACTCAACCAGTAGCGCGCCATAGCCTTGATCGACCAGAAGGCGCGTTGCCGCATGGGCACCTGCAATGCTATCGCCGTTGCCGTGAAAGAATAGAAGCGTGGGCTTGCCTTCTTTCGCCGGAGTATAGGCCGAGCGTAGCTTCAACCCATCGGATGTTTGTGTCTGCACGAAGCGGTAACCCGGCGGTGGCTCGGCCATCACCATTTGCGGGGCGGGATAGAAGAAGAAGCGCTGCCCGAAAAAGAGGATCGCGGTGGTCGCGATCAGGAAGATTGCAAGCGTCAGCAAGAATTTGCGGACCATCTTTTGGCTTAGCCTCCACACGCCCTGAACAAACCCAGCGTCCGCTCACGGGCCAGCTCCGAACTCGGCTCGTGATAATCCTTGCGCCGGTCGCTGTTGAAACCGTGATTGGCATCATAGACAAATATCTGTGCGGTCGGGTGTGCCTTTTCGATCAGCGCCTCGACGCCCTCCATCGGGATGCCCTGATCGAAGCGCCCGAAATGGGCGATGGTCGCGCAGCGCGGGGCTTCGTTGGCGAACAGTGTGGGCACCATGCTGCCATAATAGGATGAGGCCGCCGCCAGATCGGGGCTGATCTGCGCCGTCCGCCATGCGACCGAGCCGCCATAACAATAGCCGGTGATGAAGACCGGCCCCCCAGAACCATCTGCACCTTTGAGCGCATCTATGCAGGTCTGCGCGTCGGCGAGCGATTGGTCGAACGGGTGCAGCTTGCGCGCCAGCTCGATCGCGCGTTCGAATTCGGGGCCCGTATAATCGCATTCGAAACCCGGATGCTCGCGGTCGAACAAGGCCGGGGAGAGGACTTCATAGCCATCCGCCGCATATTCGTCGCACAGCTCGCGGATATGGTCGGTCACGCCGAAAATTTCCTGGATCAGCACCAACCCGCCTTTGCGCTCGCCTTCGGCCTCGGCGTGATAGACGGCAATTTCTGCGCCGTCGGACATTTTCATTGTGGTCATTTGGCCCATGATCAGTCCTTCCATCACTTCGTCATTCCCGCGAAGGCGGGAATCCATCACCTGAGGCAAAGGCATAACGCAACCATCGTTGAAAAGGAAAGCCCTGGTGATGGATTGACCAGTGGTCATCTGCGATTCCCCGCCTTCGCGGGAATGACGGGTTGTCGGTGGTCAAGGTTACATCGAAAACAACCCCAATCCCCATCTTGCATCGCAGCAAATCCCCTGCTACCGGCCCCTCGACTTTGTAAGGGAACGATTCCCTTGCGCTTCAGTCGCGACATATAATCCAGTCTGTACAGGGACACGAAAACGCGTGGATAACTCCGGCGGCAATCAGGCTAATGTGCAAGCCAGCCTTGCAGGGCGGTATGCTACCGCTCTGTTCGATCTGGCGCGCGAGGCAAAGGCGATCGACGCGGTCGAAGCCAGCCTTGCAAAGGTGCAGGCAGCGCTGAACGAATCGAGCGAATTTGCCTCGCTCACGACCAACGCCTCGATCTCGCGCGATGCTGCCCAAAAGGCTGTCGCGGCTATTGCCAAAACGCTGAAGCTCGATGCGCTGACCGCGAAAACGCTCGGCGTGCTTGCGGAAAACCGGCGCCTTGCCGAAACCGCTGGCGTTGCGCGTGCCTTTGCATCGCTCGCCTCGGCGCATCGTGGGGAAATCACCGCAGAGGTGACCAGCGCGCATGCCTTGTCGGCTGCGCAGATGAAATCCCTGTCGGCGAAGCTGAAAGAGCGCGTCGGTCGCGACGTCGCGATCAGCGCCAAAATCGATCCTGCGATCCTCGGCGGCCTGACCGTCAGGATCGGCAGCACCCTGATCGACAATTCGATCAAGACCCGTTTGAACACTCTCGCGAATGCGATGAAAGGCTAAATGATGGATATCCGCGCCGCAGAAATCTCCAAGGTCATCAAGGACCAGATCGCCAATTTCGGCAACGAAGCGCAGGTGAGCGAAGTCGGCTCCGTGCTTTCGGTGGGTGACGGTATCGCCCGCATCCACGGCCTCGACAACGTCCAGGCCGGTGAAATGGTCGAGTTCGCCAACGGCATCAAGGGCATGGCATTGAACCTCGAAGCCGACAATGTCGGCGTCGTGATCTTCGGTTCGGACGCGGAAATCCGCGAAGGCGATACCGTGAAGCGCACCGGCACCATCGTCGACGTTCCCGTCGGCAAGGAACTGCTCGGCCGCGTGGTCGATGGCCTTGGCAACCCGATCGACGGCAAGGGCCCGCTCAAGACCACCAAGCGCGCCCGCGTCGAGGTCAAGGCCCCCGGCATCATCCCGCGCCAGTCGGTGAACGAACCGGTGCAGACCGGTCTCAAGGCATTGGACGCGCTCGTCCCCGTTGGCCGCGGTCAGCGCGAGCTGATCATCGGTGACCGCCAGACCGGCAAGACCGCCGTCGCCATCGACACCTTCATCAACCAGAAGGAAGTCAACAAGGGCAAGGACGAATCGAAGAAGCTTTACTGCATCTACGTCGCCGTCGGCCAGAAGCGCTCGACCGTTGCGCAGATCGTCCGCGCACTCGAAGAGCAAGGCGCGATGGAATACTCCATCGTCGTCGCTGCAACCGCTTCGGAACCCGCGCCGCTGCAATATCTCGCGCCTTACACCGGCGTGACGATGGGCGAATTTTTCCGCGACAACGGCATGCATGCCGTGATCGTGTATGACGACCTTTCCAAGCAGGCCGTCGCTTACCGCCAGATGTCGCTGCTGCTGCGCCGCCCGCCGGGCCGCGAAGCCTATCCCGGCGACGTTTTCTATCTCCACAGCCGCCTGCTCGAGCGCGCTGCAAAGATGTCGGACACCAATGGCGGCGGTTCGCTCACCGCGCTGCCGATCATCGAAACCCAGGCGGGCGACGTTTCGGCTTACATCCCGACCAACGTGATCTCGATCACCGACGGCCAGATCTTCCTTGAAACCGACCTGTTCTATCAGGGCATCCGCCCTGCGATCAACGTCGGCCTCTCGGTCAGCCGCGTCGGCTCGGCCGCACAGACCAAGGCGATGAAGAAGGTGTCGGGCTCGATCAAGCTGGAGCTGGCCCAGTATCGCGAAATGGCCGCCTTCGCCCAGTTCGGCTCGGACCTTGACGCTTCGACGCAGAAGCTCTTGAACCGCGGTGCGCGCCTGACCGAGCTTCTGAAGCAGAAGCAGTTCTCGCCCCTGCCGTTCGAAGAGCAGACCTGCTCGATCTTCGCCGGCACCAACGGCTATCTTGACGGTATCCCGACCGCAGACGTGACCCGTTTTGAAGAAGCGATGCTCGCCGATCTGCGCGCTAACCATGCCGACGTGCTGAAAGGCATCCGCGACAGCCGCGACTTCAGCGACGACAGCAAGAAGGCGCTGGTTGCCGCGCTCGACAAGTTCACGAAGACCTTTGCGTGAACCGCAATAAATGGGGACAGTAACTAATTAATCCGGAGAATGGTGGCAATTTGAAAGTAGTGGGGACGATTAATTAGTTACTGTCCCCATTTATTGCTCCCTCCACCGAAGGAAACAAAATGGCGTCTCTTAAGGCCCTGAAAATCCGGATCAACTCGGTCAAGTCGACCCAGAAGATCACCAAGGCGATGAAGATGGTCGCCGCTGCGAAACTGCGCCGTGCGCAGGAAGCGGCGGAGGCATCGCGCCCCTATGCCGAGCGCATCGAAAAGGTCGTGTCGAGCATTGCATCGAAGGTGACGGTAAGTGACCAGACGCCGAAGTTGCTCGCCGGCACCGGCAAGGACGATGTGCATCTGTTCGTTGTCGCCACCAGCGACAAGGGGCTGGCGGGTGCGTTCAACACCAACATCGTCCGCCTCGCCCGCAAGCGCGCCGAAGAGCTGAAGGGCCAGGGCAGGACCGTCAAATTCTACACGATCGGCAAAAAGGCCAGGGATGGCCTCGCCCGCCAGTTCCGCAATGACATCATCGAAAGCGTCGAACCCGGCGATCTGGGCAAGCTCGGCTTTGATGCCATCAAGGTCTGGGCCGACGATCTGATCGCGCGCTTCGAAGGCGGCGAGTTTGACGTTGCGCATCTTTTCTTCAGCAAATTTGTCAGCGTCCTGACGCAGGAGCCCACCGAATTGCAGCTGATGCCGGTTGCGCTGTCCAACGACAATGCGCCCGCTGGCGTCGGTGCCTCGGTCGAATATGAACCCGACGAGGAAGAAATCCTCGCCGACCTGCTGCCGCGCAACGTGGCCGTGCAGCTGCTGCGCGCATCGCGTGAAAATGCGGCGTCCGAGCAGGGTTCGAAGATGACCGCGATGGACAACGCCACGCGCAACGCGGGCGACATGATCAACAAGCTGACCATCCAGTATAACCGCACCCGCCAGGCTGCGATCACCACCGAACTCGTAGAAATCATTTCGGGCGCCGAAGCGCTCTAAGACATCCGAAAAGGCAAGGAAGACGAACATGGCTACCGCCCCGAAGAAAACCGCTGCTAAGCCCGCTGCTGCAAAGGCTGCACCGGCAAAGAAAGCTCCGGCTCCCAAAGCTGCCGCGAAAAAGGCTGCCCCCACCTCTGCCAAGGCTTCGGCAGGCAAGGCAACCGGCCGCGTTTCGCAGGTCATCGGCGCGGTCGTCGACGTTTCGTTCGACGGCGCGCTGCCCGCGATCCTCTCGGCACTTGAAACCGACAATAACGGCAACCGCCTCGTCCTCGAAGTTGCGCAGCACCTCGGCGAAAACACCGTGCGCACGATCGCGATGGACTCGACCGATGGCCTGACCCGCGGCCAGCCCGTGACGAACACCGGCGCGCAGATCAGCGTTCCCGTCGGCCCGCGCACGCTCGGCCGCATCCTCAACGTTGTCGGTGAGCCGATCGACGAAATGGGCCCGGTCGATACCGACCTCACCGCGCCGATCCACGCCGAAGCCCCGCTGTTCGTCGACCAGTCGACCGAAACCGAAATCCTCGTCACCGGCATCAAGGTGATCGATCTGCTCGCGCCTTATGCAAAGGGCGGCAAGATCGGCCTGTTCGGTGGTGCGGGCGTCGGCAAGACCGTTCTCATCCAGGAACTGATCAACAACATCGCAAAGGGCCATGGCGGCACCTCGGTGTTCGCCGGCGTGGGTGAACGCACCCGCGAAGGGAACGACCTTTACCACGAATTCCTCGACGCAGGCGTTATCGCCAAGGACAAGGACGGCAAGCCGACCCCCGATGGTTCGAAGGTTGCCCTTGTGTTCGGCCAGATGAACGAGCCCCCGGGTGCCCGCGCACGCGTTGCGCTGTCGGGCCTGACCATCGCAGAATATTTCCGCGACCAGGAAGGCCAGGACGTTCTGTTCTTCGTCGACAACATCTTCCGCTTTACGCAGGCGGGTTCGGAAGTGTCGGCGCTTCTAGGCCGTATTCCTTCGGCGGTGGGCTATCAGCCGACGCTGGCCACCGACATGGGCCAGCTGCAGGAACGCATCACCTCGACCAACAAGGGCTCGATCACCTCGGTTCAGGCCATTTACGTCCCCGCGGACGACTTGACCGACCCTGCACCGGCAACCTCGTTCGCCCACTTGGACGCGACGACCGTTCTTAACCGTGCGATTTCGGAACTCGGCATCTATCCGGCGGTCGACCCGCTCGATTCGACCAGCCGCGTTCTTACCGCATCGGTCGTGGGCGATGAGCATTACGACACCGCCCGCCGCGTTCAGGAAACGCTGCAGAAGTACAAGTCGCTGCAGGACATCATCGCGATCCTCGGCATGGACGAGCTTTCGGAAGAGGACAAGCTGACCGTTGCCCGCGCGCGCAAGATCCAGCGCTTCCTCTCGCAGCCGTTCCACGTCGCCGAAGTCTTCACCGGCATCGCAGGCAAGTTCGTGCAGATCGAAGACACCGTGAAATCGTTCAAGGCTGTCGTCGACGGCGAATATGACCACCTGCCCGAAGCAGCCTTCTACATGGTCGGCGGCATCGACGAAGCTGTCGAAAAGGGCAAGAAACTGGCGGCGGAAGCGGCTTGATCTTGCTCCCCCTCCCGCTTGCGGGAGGGGTCAGGGGAGGGCCTGTAAGGGCCAGCTCTTCCCGGTCAATCAGGCCCTCCCCCGGCCCCTCCCGCAAGCGGGAGGGGAGAGGATAGAAAAATGGCATTGCATTTCGAACTCGTCACCCCGGAACGCCTCGTCCGCTCGGAAGAGGTCTATATGGTCACCGTCCCCGGCGCAGAGGGCGATTTTGGCGTGCTCGAAGGGCACAGCCCGATGATCTCCACGCTGCGCGAAGGCGAGTTGGCGATCTACGCATCGCAGGGCGCGGCACCGGAACGGATCGCGCTCGACGGCGGCGTTGCAGAAGTCAACGAGAACGGCCTGACCATTTTGGCCGAAGCTATCGGCCAGTAAAGCCCCTCCCCGTTGCGGGGAGGCAGGCATCCGAAGAATGGCGGAGGGAGTCGAGATTGTTTCGCACCTCACCTGCGCGCTGCGCGCGCTGTCCTCTCCGTGCCGGAGAGGTGTGAGAGGCCTTCGCGCTTAATTGCCTAAGGGGCTGCCCATCATCCGGAAGCTGAACTGCGCGGCCTTGCTACCGTCGATCAGGGATATTTCCGCCTTCAACTCCCGGCCTTCCCGCCAGTAGCGGATGCGTTGCGGATAATCATGACCTTCGTTGACAAATACGATTCCCTCGGCGGTCTTCTCACGCTCGACGAAGCGGACCGGCTTCTGATCTCCAGCGATTGCCCAGAATGCCAGTGCACCGTCGGCCTCACGCACGATGCGCATATGTTCCCAGAAACCGAGCCGGTCCCCGGTGCCGGAACGGCTAGCCCCGATCATCATGCCGCCGCGCGGGGGTGTCCAATATTCGTCGGCCCATTTCTCTCCATCGCGGCGTTCCCACGCGCCGGTCATCCAGGCCGGCATCTCCGCCTGCACCGGCTCCGCCAGCGCCTCCGCGCTGGACAGCAAGGCCAGTGCCCCAAAAACCGCCAATTTCATGCCGACCGCACTCCTCCCGACATCCGGCGCTGATTTAACCACATAATCACCCCCGCGCAAACGATGAGCAGCGATCCGCCCAGCGCCAGCGCATCAGGAAAATGCCGGAAAACCACAATGTCGATCAGCAAAGCCACCGGCAGCTGGACATAGGCCGCCTGTGCCGCATCGGCGGCGGTGCCCTTTGTCGTGCCCATATAGATCAGCCAATGCGCCGTGCTGGCAGTAACGGCAACGATGCTGCAGCGAAGCACCACCGACCAATGCGGCCAGCCGACCTGCAATTGCTCGACACCCGAAAAATGCGCCGCCAGCGCGACCAGCAACAGGATCGGGGCGGCCACCAGCGCCAGTGCCCATTGCATCGCCATCGGGGAACCGGAACCTGCCGCCAACCGGTTGAAAATCATCATCGCCGCCATGAAGAACGCCGCCAATAGCGGCAGGGCAGCAACAATGCCCAATTCTGCAAGATTGGGCCGCAATACCAGTGCAACCCCGGTAAGTGCAACGAAAGTTGCCAGCCAGGCCGCCCGGGCGAGATGCTCACGCAGGAAAAGCGCGGACAATATTGCGGTTATCAAGGGACTGACGAAAACTATCGCCGTGGCCTCTGCCAGCGGCATCAGGAACAGGCTGGTGAAAAACAGGCAGGAAGAGGCGGCAATCGCCACGCCCCGGCCCAATTGCAACCATGGACGTTGCACGCGCAACGCCCCCGACCCTTGCGATGCCAGCACAAAAAGGCCGAGCAGCGGGATGGCAATCGAAAAGCGCAGCGCCGCAATGGCCGGTGCTGGCCAAAGACCCGCCATCGACTTGATGATCGCGTCGCCACAAGTCAGCAGGGCAAAGCCGGTCAGCGCCAAAGTGAAACCGGAAGACTGTCGCATTGGAAACCTTGGCAGCGGATTTGGAAAGGAATTGACCGGGCGGTCGCGGGCCAGCCCTAGCGGGTCATGCCCGATCACAAAAGCGATAGTTGCAGCCCGTCGACAGCAAAGCCGACCGGTTCATTACCCATTTATTCACCATTTCAGGATAGCACTGCTGCTCAATCGCAACTTGCATCAGCATAGGGGTTCCAGTGAGCGCATTTGGCAAACGACCGGGATTGAACAACAGTCGCCCTGCTTTCGGTGTCGCCCGTCCCATGTCCGGCGGTGCAACGCCCGCCGCTGGCAGCGCGCCTGCCGCACCGGCTGGCTATCGCCCCGAACAGGCGGCGCCACCGGCTCCGCCTGCAGGCGGCGAGCAATTTCCGCCGATCGAATCGCTGGATATGGCCGCTGCACCCGCGCAGCCCAGCGAAGCGATGATGCGGCTTGCCGAGCGCGCGGCAGGATCTGCAGAAGCAGGTGTCAGCAGCGAAGGTTTTGAAGCGTCGGTGCACAAGATCAAGGAGCAGGTTCTGCCGCGCCTTCTTGAACGTGTCGACCCGGAAGCGGCCGCTACGCTGAACAAGGAAGAGCTGACCGAAGAGTTCCGCCCGATCATTCTCGAAGTGCTCGCCGAACTGAAGCTGACGCTCAACCGTCGCGAGCAATTCGCGCTCGAAAAGGTGCTGGTCGACGAACTGCTCGGCTTCGGCCCGCTGGAGGAATTGCTCAACGATCCCGACATTTCGGATATCATGGTCAACGGGCCGCTGCAGACCTATGTGGAAAAAAAGGGCAAGTTGCAGCTTGCCGGTATCCAGTTCCGCGATGAAGAGCATCTTTTCCAGATCGCCCAGCGCATCGTGAATCAGGTCGGTCGCCGCGTCGACCAGACAACGCCGCTGGCCGACGCCCGTCTGAAAGACGGCAGCCGCGTTAACGTGATCGTGCCGCCGCTTTCGCTGCGCGGAACCGCAATCTCGATTCGTAAATTCTCGGAAAAGCCGATCACCATCGACATGCTAAAGGGCTTTGGTTCGATGAGCGAGCATATGGCAACGGTTCTGAAAATTGCCGGCGCCTGCCGGATGAATATCGTCATCTCCGGCGGTACCGGTTCGGGTAAGACGACGATGTTGAACGCATTGTCGAAGATGATCGATCCGGGTGAGCGCGTGCTGACCATCGAGGACGCGGCGGAACTTCGCCTGCAACAGCCGCACTGGCTGCCGCTGGAAACCCGCCCGCCGAACCTCGAAGGCGATGGTGCCATCACCATTGGCGACCTAGTGAAAAACGCCCTGCGTATGCGCCCCGACCGCATCATCCTCGGCGAAATTCGCGGCGCGGAGTGTTTCGATCTCCTCGCTGCGATGAACACCGGCCACGATGGTTCCATGTGTACGCTCCACTCCAACTCCCCTCGCGAATGCCTCGGCCGTATGGAAAACATGATCCTGATGGGTGACATCAAAATCCCCAAAGAGGCGATATCCAAGCAGATTGCCGACTCGGTCGACATGATTGTGCAGGTGAAGCGCCTGCGCGACGGTTCGCGCCGCACGACCCAGATTACCGAAGTCATCGGGATGGAAGGCGATGTGATCGTGACGCAGGATCTGTTCAAGTTCGAATATCGCGACGAGGATGCCGACGGCAAGATTATGGGCGAGTTCGTTTCGGGTGGCGTGCGACCCTATACGCTGGAAAAGGCACGCCAGTTCGGTTTCGATCAGCCCTATCTCGAAGCCTGCCTGTAACAGGCGGATTTGGCGGCTGGGCGCGAATCCGCTTGCATCGCCAAAGCAAGCTGCATTAGCTTCGCTTTTCCGGAATCCATCCGGAGAGGAAAGTTGCATGAAAAAATTCACCAAAGTTGCGGTCGCTGCGATTTTGCTCGCCCCGCTCGCTGCCTGTGGCGGCCAGGAAGCCGATCAGGCGGCTGAAGAAACCGGCGAAGCTGTTGAGGCAACCGGCGAAGCTGTCGATGCGGCTGCCGCAGAAGCCGTCGATGCCGCTGAAGGCGCAGCCGACGCTGCTGGCGATGCTGCTGCAAAGGCTGGCGCAGAAGTCAAGGATGCTGCCGGTGAGGCCGCAGCTGCGGCTGGCGATGCCGCTGCAAAGGCCGGCGATGCCGCCAAGGCTGCTGGCGACGCTGCCAAGGAAGCAACCAAATAAGCTTCCACACTCAATTTTTCAAAAGAAAGCCCGCCCGGCAGCGCCGCGGCGGGCTTTTTTCATCCGCGGAAATTGGTGCCCACAGACGGAGCACCATTGAACCAAAACAAGGACTCGAACCCAGTTCCGATGGAGGACTCGAAAGCCCTCTTCCGCACATTGGATCAGTGGAACGAAATCCTCACGGGCCTCAAAAAATCGAAGGCAGTCATAGCGGGCGATAGCCTGCCGCGTGCCAAAGCCCGACCGACTCCGCCCGTTCGTCGCCGTAGCAAGATCGGGGGTGCGAGATGAGCAAGCCCCCACTCCATCCCATATCCCTTCGCATGACGTTCGAGGAGAAGGCCAATCTCGAAAGGGCGGCGGATGGAATGTCGCTGTCCGCCTATATCCGCTGGAAACTGTTCGATCCTACATCGCCGCCGCCCCAGCGGCGCGGCGCATTTCCTGTGAAGGATTTTCGTGCGCTCGCGCAGCTCCTTGCCATGCTCGGGCAATCGCGGCTGGCGAACAATATGAACCAGCTCGCCAAGGCCGCGAATTCGGGAAGCCTGCCGGTCACACCTGAAACCGAAGCCGCATTGCTGACCGCCGTGCGCGAAGTGGCACATATGCGCTCTCTGCTGATTGAGGCGTTGGGCGTGGATGTGATGCCATGATCCTCAAAGGTTCACAGCGCAGCGGCGGGAAACAGCTCGGCCTCCATCTGCTCAAGACCGAAGAGAATGAGCATGTCGAGATTCATGAAGTCTCTGGATTCGTGTCCGACACGGTGATGGGCGCGATGAATGAAGCCTATGCGCTCGCGCGCGGCACGAAATGCCAGCAATATCTCTTCTCGCTCTCGCTTAGCCCGCCCGCGCTCGAATCCGTGCGCGTCGAGACGTTCGAGAAAGCTCTGTCCGACATTGAGGAACGGCTGGGACTTGCAGGGCAACCGCGCATCGTCGTGTTCCACGAAAAAGAAGGGCGTCGCCATTGCCATGCCGTCTGGTCACGCATCGATGCGGACACCATGACGGCGAAGGAACTGCCCTTCTTCAAAAACAAGCTCAATGAGATTGGGAAACAGCTCTATCTCGAAAATGGCTGGGCGATGCCGAAGGGCTTTGAAAGCCCGAAGCTGCGCGATCCCCGCAGCTTCACATTGGACGAATGGCAACAGGCGAAGCGCGCTGGCATCGATCCTCGCGAACTCAAATCCGCCGTGCAAGATTGCTGGAAACATGCCGATAGCGTGGGCGCGTTCGCCGCTGCACTGGAAGAGCGCGGCCTGTTTCTCGCGCGTGGTGATCGGCGCGCATTCGTTGCAATCAATATCGACGGCGATGTGTTCGCCATCTCCCGCCTGATCGGCGGCAAGGCCAAAGACGTTGCCGCACGACTCGGCGATCCTGCACGCCTGCTATCGGTCGATGATGCCCGCGCCCGTATCGCATCCGACATCGCGCCGCGCCTGTCGCGCTATATCGCGGAGGCCAAGCGCATTGCCCGCACCAACATGGAACCCCTGATAGCCAAGCGTGAAGCGCTCAAGGTTCAGCATCATGCTGAACGCCAAGCCAAAGACAAATTCCTATCTGCGCGTTGGGACAATGAGCAACGCGCCCGAGCCGCCCGCATCCGCAAGGGATTTGCGGGCGCGTGGGATTTCCTGACAGGGCAGTATTTCAAAACCCGCAAACAGAATGAGATGGAAGCCAAATTTGCGCGTGAGCGCGATAGCCATGAGCGGCACGCTCTGATCCAGCGACAGCTAAAGGATCGCCAAGCCCTTCAAGATTTGTTCCGTGAAAACCGCCGCAAGGAAGCCGAACGCATTCTCAGCCTCTATCGCGATGCTGCCGCATACAGGCGTATGCAGACCGGCGAACGAGACAAGGATCAGGATCGCGGCTCCGTAACACTTCGCCCGAAACGGGATCGCGGGCTGGAACTCGGCTAGGCTGGACTAACCTTCTTGCGAAGCTGGCCGAGAACTGATGCCAGATTCTGGCCGTCGCGCTTCAATTTCGTGAGCGTCGCGGCGGCTTCCGATTGTTCCATGACCAGCATGTTCCGCTCAGCCTGCCGTGCGCGAATAGCAAGACTGCGAATGAGCAATATCCATTGGCCGCTATGATCGACCGACACCTTGGCAACGCCGTGACACAGCATAGCACGGAATGCTTCATGGCTCGCGCGATACTGCATGAGTTCAACGTGGGCCACCCGACCAGCTCCGCCGAAGGGGGCTTCTGGTTCAATCGCCGCTGCCAAATCCTCGAACTTTTGACCAATTAGATGGCGCAGCCGAACCTTCTTGCCGGTCTCCTTCACGGCACCCAAGGCAAGCAACGTCTCAGTGACTGACATTTCGACCGTAGAGAAATGGTGCATACATGCACCACGCCAAGCATTTACCTCGGCGAATATTTCATCCCAGCTTTTGCCGTGAGTAAGAAGGGTAGAGTTGCTGGCAAGGACGTCCATTCACGCGCGATAGCGAACAAAAATTAAACGCCCGCTAATTCAGCTACGCCGCATTCCGCAACTGCACAATCCGCTGGAACTCGGCGAGCAACTCGGGATGATGCCGCGCAAGGTGATGCACCACGCGCACATTTTCGATCAGACGGCATAGGTAGCCGGTCGCCAGAACGAGATCGAGATGATCGGTGCCGTAGCTCTGCTCGATCATGCGGAACTCGCGGTCGATGTTCGTTGCTTCCCGCTCCATATGATCGAGTTGTTCATCGCTGAGGCCGCGAACGGCCTTCTTCTTATCGCTCACGAGCTGATGTTGCGGCGTCGCGGCCACGAGCGATTTGGCATAGGGCCATGAAAACTTGTTCATGGCGATCATGGTTTCAGCGGCCTCGATCTGCCGCATGGGGCGCATCTTCTTGAGTTCGCTGAACGTGTTGATCGGCACCATGCGATCTTGGAGCAGCTTTTCAACTTCCTCGCATATGCCGTCGAGCAAGCGGCGTTTGTCGCGGATCGTGGTGATGTTGACGTTGAGCGCGCGTGCGAGCCGTTCCTCCGAAACCCCCTTCTCAAGAGCTTTCAGGATCATCTTATGCTCCTGCACGATAGCCACGCGGTTGATACGCTTGTTGTAGGTGATGGCCTCGTCATCGGTGGCGATGAGGCAGACGACATCCATGTCGCCGCGCTCTTTCAAGATTTCGATGCGCATGTGGCCGTCCAGCAGCCGATAGCGATCCTCTTTGCCTTTGACGCGCACGACGACAGGCGGCTCGATAATGCCCACCTCGCGGATCGATGCCGCGATCTGCCCATATTTGACGGACTTTTTGATCGTCGCGGTGACAGCGCGCATCGGCTCGATGTCGCCAAGCGGGATGCGCAGGCTCGTGGTTTCAAAGGCAAGTTTGATTTTTCGGTTTCGCGGGCTGCCGGTCATTGGAGATTGATCCTGACGTTCTGAATGCGCTCAGCGACGCGGTTCGGCATTGATTCCAAGCCTTCGTCTTCGAGAAGCGCGACAAAGCTCTCGTCGTTCGAGAGCTGGCTCAAGGCTTCGACGATGAACACAAGGCGGTTCCGGGTCGCCTCGGTCTTGCGGATCATTAGGCGCTTGCGCTCGGTGTCTTCCTGAAAGGCTTTGACCAAGCCTTCCGGCGTTGTGGCCGCACCGTTCTCGACAATCTTCCTCAGTTTGGACGCTTTGCCCGATCGCTTCCTGACCTCGACCAAGCGGCGCGCAGCGATCAGCGCGCGACCGCGCAGGAGCTTGTCTTCATAGGCTTTATGAAGGGCCGCCTGAACGCCCTGATCGTCGGCCTCGCAGATTTCAAGCGCGACCGAGATGGGCAGATACCCCGCTTCGACGGCGGCGACGAGCCGTCGCTCGCCGCGTTCGAGCAATCTTCCGACACTATAGACATAGTTTGCGGAGAGGCCGGTCTTCTCGGCAATCTCGTTGTCGGAGTAGCCGCGCTGCCGCATTCCTACGATGTCTTGCAGGAGGTCCACGGCCTGATGCTGACGGCGCGCGCAGTTTTCGACGAGACTCGCCACCATGCAATCTTCGGCATCGGCTGTGACGATCAGCGCAGGAACTTCGGTCTGCCCCAGCTCACGAAAGGCTTCGAGCCGCCCTTGCCCACAGACGAGATCGTAGAGCAGGCCATCAGCACCCTGCCGCGAGGTCACTGTGATCGGGCGCTTAAGGCCGATTTCAGCGATATTCTCGACGATGCCTTTGTGAGTCTTTTTGCTGCGAAGGCGCGGATTGACGATGGTGATCCGGTCAATCGGGATCATCTCGACGCGCTGGGCGGGCCGCGCCATCGTCACGCCGCCCGCCGAAACGGCGCGCGCTCCGCGAGTGCGAAGAATTCGTCGAGCGATACATATCGGAAAGCATCGAGCGAAAGACCGTTATGCTCTGCGAGCCGCAATACGCCTTCGGCAAGGCTCATATGCGGCAATATATAATAGTCGTGTGGGTTCATATTGTCCTCGTCCATTCTGACGCAGATGGTGATGTCGGGGCGAAGGCTCTCGTCGAGCCGGATTTTCCAGCGGCGATTGCCGCCGCGTGTGAGCTTGCAGCGCGCGATCACGATGGATGCGGTGATCTCTTCGTTGATAAGCAGCGTATCATTTTCGAGATTCTGGATGGCTGTGCCACCAGCCGCGCGCACGCCCTCGATCACGCTCTTCACGATTGACGGGTGCATCTTGCGCAGCGCGCGATTGATTTCGAGATAGCGGTAATCATGATCGGGGACATATCCGACCAAGGAGTAGGCGCGGAGCAGACTGCCGAAGCGCGACTGAAAGGCGCTGCTCGATGGTCCATCCTCGCACTCGTCGATAATCAAGCCCGAAAGCGTGCCATTCTTCGCGAGAATGTCGGCGAGCAAGGCGAGCATTTCCTCATCGGAAAGGCGCTGTGACCGCTGCTCGATAATGAGCCGCGCGGCATCGAAAACGTCCTGCGACACGATCGCGGGAAACGCCTGATCGTGCCTGATCCAGTCGGCCGGATCGTTGCGGACATGCTTGGTTTTCAGCTTGAAGGATGTGCGGCCCCACACGTTATGGCCCGCATATTTGTCGTTGATGAGAATCTGGTGGACCGCGCCGCGCGACCACGGGCGTTCCAGATCGGACATGATGCCTTGCGTATTGAGCCAGTCGGCGATTTGTCGTTCCGTCTGCCGCTCATCCACGAACCGGCGATAGATTTCACGGACGATGGCGACTTCTTCATCCGGCCCCTGAACGAGCACGACGCGATCCGTCGCGATGCTCTTGTGTTCGCCGCGATCCAATATGCCCTTATGCTGACCGCGCTCATCGATGAGCATCCGGCGCAATCCGAATCCCGGCGGACCACCCTGCCGATAGCCAAGGGTGATGAGGCGGCACTGCCCCTTGAACACCTTGACTGACAGCTCGCGGCTATAGTCCCCTGCCATTGCCCGCTTCACGGTTTTCATCACGGATGACCCGGTCGTTCCGTCATTCTCGAATTGTTCAGCGCAATAATGCACGGCGATGCCGCCCCGCTTGCAGGACAATTCATAGTATGCGGCCTCATCGGGGTCTTGAAACCGTCCCCAACGGCTTACGTCATAAACGAGGATCGCTTCAAAATCGGCATCGCCGTTCTCGATATCGGCCAAGAGCTTCTGTAGAGATGTGCGCCCCTTTATGCCGAGACCGCTTTTGCCCTTGTCGGCATATGTGCGGACGATTTCGAAACCGCGTCGCTCGGCGTATGCGCGGATTTCTGCCGACTGGTTATCGGTCGAGTATTTCTGATGCTCGGTGGACATGCGGACATATTCGGCTGCCCGTTTCAGCGGCCTTTCGTCGTCTGGCCCGTCCTTATCTGTCCTCCACTCGATAACCATTGATACGCCCTGGTGTTGATCGTTCGCTTTCCTGTCGGCTGCTGTCGCCCTCCTAACAGCAAAGGAGAGGTAACATGTTGCCGAAGAAGGGAAGTTCATTTCCAATTGGTCGCGCTGGGTTGACGGAAGCGGAGTTCGCGCAAGTGATCGCATCGGCCCTGAAGGTCGAATTCGGATCAGCCCGAAACGGAATTAAGATCATCACGCAATGGACCGGCGTTAGTCAGCGCACGGCCAAAAACTGGCTGAGCGGCAAAAATGCGCCCAGCGGTGTGCATCTCGTCATGCTGGCAAGGGAGTCCAATGCCGTCCTGAAGGCGCTGATGCTGATGGCGGAACGCCCCGAAATGTCGCTGGGAGCAAGCCTGTTGTCCCTAAAACGCCTACTGGCAGAGACAATGGCAACTCTCGATCAGATGATGTGACGTGTGCCGGATCGGTCGAAACAGACCGATCCGCCCATGTTGAATTAAATCTCTGAATTTGCTAGATTTGATTCAACAAAAGGAACTGCATGAAATGCGCGCATAACAAAAATCAGACTGGCTTCACGCTCGTCGAAATCTCCATCGTGATGATTATCATCGGCCTGCTGATCGGCGGCACATTCGGCGGGAGGAAGCTCGTCGAGAATATGCAGGTGAACAAGACCGTGCAGGATTTGAAGTCATTCGACTCTGCCGGTCTGACCTTCAAAGATATATATGGCCGCCTTCCCGGCGACCTCCCCAATCCGAGCACCCGTTTACCGAGATGCGCCGCAGCGCCTTGTTCGGTGGGAGGTAACGGAAACAGAAGGATCGGCGACGATCCCTATGACGCTGCTCTAAGCGCAACGAGCGAGCGGTTCGTGTTCTGGCAGCATCTCTTGGCCGCCAATCTGATTTCAAATGTGACCCCCACAAACGATCTTCGCTTTGGCGAGGGCCAGCCCGCCAACCCAATGGCTGGAGGATACCGATTGATCGGCTTTCAACCCTATTCGATAATGGGAACGGGGCAAATGGTGGGGAAACATCTATTTTGGATTTCCGAGCGATATAGCGACGCATTCCAAGCTGCACCTACTGGCACGCAACTCCAAGATGCAGCAGATTGCCGTCTTGTTCAGCAACTTGATATAAAGGGCGACGATGGACGTCCAACAACGGGCCGAATTCAAAATTTCGTCTGCAATGACAATCCGAGTTCGACGTCTGCAAACTGGGCAAACCTAGATCTACAGGCTGCGATACTTTACACTCTCGCGTATTGATCCTGCGGCTTCGATCCTCGTTCGCCTTCCTCCCTTCATCCACCGCCACATGATCCGCTAATTTGGCGAACCTATCCGCGCCCGAATGGGTGATAGGTGCAAGGCGGGATTGTGATCCCTGCCCTTCTCCACGTTCGTTGCGATCACAGGTGATGCCCCTTCATCCGGTGCGCGGATGCACGTCCTCCAACGCGGCTCATGGTGAGCGGCGCATAGCAAATGGAGGAAGCCATGAACTTCAATCTCACCCGCACCGATCTTGCGACCAAATCCACATCGCAGCTCGCGGCCCTGTTCCAACAGGCGTCAACGGCCATCGCGGCGAACCAGACCCCCGCCGCATCGGCGCACACGCTTATCGTGATGATCGCGCAGGAACTCGGCCGCCGTGGTCCAGCGCCATAGCGGTGCTTGCTCACGAAGCCCCGAAGGGGAGCGTTAGCTCCCCTTCTTGTCGTCGGCGGTGCGCATCACGACGCGGCCATTCACGGGGATCGCGTTCAAGATGAGCGTAAAGCCGTTTCCGTCCTTGGTCGCGAATGCGACGCCGATGTCGGTCCAGCGGGCATTGTCACCATCACCCGTCACATTGAACAAGCGGTGGCTCGGGCGGTTCTTGGTTGCATCGGTCATTGTCTGTCTCCTTCGGTGTTCGCCGAAGGACAATTCCCTCGGCTTCATGGGGAGACTCGTGACCTGACGAGGAAGGCGCGGATCAAAGGCTTCGCGCACGCGAACTCGCGCGGAGCTGCACAACCCCGCACTTGATGCGGGGGCGGAAGCGAGCGGTCTTGATCCGTGTCGCGGCTGGTCAAAATCCCATGAATGATTGCCGTGGGAATGTCCTTGCTGCCGGCGACACACGAAAAGGAGACAGCGCCGAGAAGACCTCTCGACAACGCCTCCCTTTCAATGACGGCTTAGGGGGGCCGTCATCTGTGTGTCACCGACACCGCCCTCGCTGGACGATCAAGGACCGGGACACGCGCCACCGAATGAAGGGGGTGGTGGCGGTGTCGGCGCGGTGCAATTGGAATTCGATCCGCCGCCGCTGCCGTTACAGCTCCATGTCCACGGACCTGTGCCTGTGACGACGCTGGCCGTTCCTTTGGAACAAAGGCCCGAGACGGGCGCCGATGCGGTCGGCGTATTATTGGATGGGCCGCACGCGCCATTCACAATCGCTTGCGATGCACATGATGATGCGGTGCCGCCGTTCACACCATTACAGTTCCATGTGAACGGACCCGAACCTGACACCACGGTCGCGCCCCCTGCCGAACATAGACCACTCGTCGGTGCCGATGCGGAATATTGTCCGTTTGCGGGACCGCACTGGCCATTGACGATCAGGTTCGCGGAACAGCCTACATTATTTCCGCCGTTGATGCCGTTACAGTTCCAATCGAACGGGCCTGCACCGATCACCGATGTCGAATTTCCTGTCGCGCATAAGCCCGATGTCGGTTTCGCATAGACGTTGCTGCCGTTCGCGGGACCACAAGAGCCATGCACTTTCTGCGGCGCGTTACAGGTCGCGGTCGTGCCGCCATAGATGCCGTTACAACTCCAATGCCATGTGTAGCTGGAATTGGTGACGGCGGTGGCACTGCCCGCCGAGCACAATCCCGACGATGGCGATGTCGGGGTGCTGACTCCGTTGGCGGTGCCGCACACGCCATCGATCGACTTGTTCGCGCTGCACGATGCGTTGGCGCCGCCGTTCACGCCATTACAGGTCCATGTGAACGGGCCAGAACCCGATACAGCGGTTGATGATCCGACCGAACAAAGATTGGTTGAAGGCGGCGCGTAGAAGTTGCCGTTATTCGCCGATCCGCACACTGCGTTTTGGCGAAGCGGCGCTGAGCATGATGCGTTTGTGCCGCCGTTCGCCCCTGCGCAAGTCCATGTGAACGGACCTGATCCTGAAACTGCTGACGCAGTGCCGGGAGAACATAGACCCGTTGACGGCGCTGAATATGTGCCGACGCCGTTCGCCGATCCGCACACCGCGTTCACGCGGAGCGGTGCGGAGCATGACGCATTCGTTCCACCGTTTACACCATTACAATTCCAGCTCCACGGCCCTGAACCGCCCACGGCAGTCGCCGTGCCTGCTGAACAGAGATTTGAAGAGGGAGCGGAAGTGACGCCAACTCCGTTCGCCGATCCGCACACGCCGTTTTGCATGAGCGGCGCGGAGCATGATGTGTTCGTGCCGCCGTTTGCGCCGTTACAATCCCATGTCCACGGACCTGTTCCTGAAACGGCGGTCGGCGTTCCGTTTACGCAAAGATTGGAACTTGGTGCAGACATCGTGCCAACACCATTCGCGCTGCCGCACGTCCCGTTGATGGCACAGAGCGGATTGGCCTTCGAGCAATTGGCCGTGGTGCCGCCGCCTGATCCGACGCAATTCCATGTGCGCGTCGTGTTGCACGCGGTTGCGCCATTGTCACCCGACACCGATCCCGATGAGCACGCACCCGCTGTTGAGCTACACACGCCGTTCACAACGCAAACGGGGTTTGCTTTTGAACAATTTGCTGTGGTGCCGCCGCCCGATCCGACGCAGTTCCATGTGCGCGTCGTGCTGCATGCAGTTGCGCCATTATCACCTGACACCGATCCCGTAGAACATGCACCCGCTGTCGAGCTACACGCGCCATTGACGGGCGGACTGCCGCAGACGCGGCATTCAGAGGCACGCCACGTCGACTCGCTTGGCACCTGATTACACACGGCTGGAGCAGTATGCGAACCATAGGCTGCTTGGTCTGCTCCCTGCCCAGCTGGACAGGTGACGTTGATACTCTCAGTCGGTCCCGGACAGGACCAACCGAAATAGACCTCAAAATCCGGGTAGCATCCGCCCCCTCCGCCGCCGCAAGCCGCATTTGCCTTCGAGCAATTGGCGTTCGTGCCGCCGTCCGATCCGTTACAGGTCCATGTGCGGGTCGTACCGCACGCGGTCGCGCCATTATCACCCGATACTGTTCCCGCGCTACAGGCTCCCGCTGTCGTACTACATGATCCGTTTACGGATGGCGTGGATGTGCAAATTCGGCAAGGGTTGCCCGTTGGCGGTGAACCGAAAAAGGCTTTCTTCGCACCCCAACCTACAGGGCAATCGGAGCCGCTGGTTTCCACAGGGCAACAGGTTTTGACTTCAAATGTGTTGTGGCAACCGCTCGCGACAGCCGTTTGGCATGATGCGGTTGTGCCGCCTCCCGACCCCGTGCAGGTCCACGCCCACGCATTGGACACCGTCGCGCCGCTGACCGCCGATGGTGTTCCCGCCGCGCAAAGGCCCGTTGTCGGCGATGAATCAGGATTGGAGCCGTGCGCGCTTCCGCAGGCGCCATTGACGCCGCCGCCTGATGGCGGGCAGCATCTTATGGTATGGGTATATTCGCCATTCCCGCACAGCGTGTTGGTTGTACCCGTATCTACGTCGCCGGGATTGCAGGTCTTGCCGTTATAGCTGCCGCAAACCTCATAGGAGACATTGTAGCAACCGGCGGCGCTCGCCGCTGTGGCCGAGCCGAGGCCGACGACGAGGAGGCAGGCGATTGCGAGTTTAAACAGGTTCGTGCGGGGGAAGTTCCACATTCATTCTCCTGACTGTTAACGAGGTTTGGCGGGGGCGATACAGTTGACCGCATTGCTGCTCGATCCCGCACCGCATGACCATTGCCATGCGGCCCCCACCCTCTTCACCGATGATGGTGAGCCGCAGGTGCAAAGACCGATGGTCGGTTTTGAGGAATGCTGTTTTCTGGCGGCGGAGCCGCAGGTGCCGGGCAATCCCTGATTGCCCTTGCATCCTGAACAGGTTGCGAATTTCGGATTGGCTTTCGCCTTCCACTGCCCTGTCTTGGAATCGCAAGCAAGATCGCGCGCGTCGATGCTGCCACGAGAAAAGCCTATGGTATCTTCCACATAGGCTCCAATTTTAGCGGGTGAGATTGCATCGCCTGAACAGGAGCAGCCATCGACTGACCAGACCACGCCATAGAGATTCACGGCATCGCAGCGGGTATTAGCAAACGACAGGGGGGGGTATGCTATGGAAAACGCAAGAAGGAGAACCATATGGGCGGTTCGACGAAACAAGACTGATATGAGTTTACAACATGATCCCATGAATCCCCCGAGGTTCAGGAATCAATACTAGCACCAAATTCTTAATTTATTCAATAGTTCGATCAGTGTCGAAATTATGATCGACTTATTCGCTTAGAAGAGTTGCCCTGTCGGCTCGCTTCGACATGGCGTGCGCTACGCGGGCTTAGCCGCTTCCCCGTCCAGCCAAGCCGTGACCAGCGCTACTACGTCGCCGCCATTATGTCCCGACACGAATGCCGCCGAACCGTGCCTATGCGGCTTGGCTGCGTGCGGGTTTCCATGGACTGAGCAACGCTGGCCTCTGCCCGTCTCACGAAAAGGCTTTCCACATGAAACGGCTGCGTTTTATGGCTCTCAACGCTCAATTGCTTGTTAGAAAATAACGTGCTATTATCTAACGAGAAGGATTGGAAAAATGCCTGCCGTAACCGAAAAAATCATGAAGCGCGTGCGCGGGAAAGGGCGCGGCTGGGCCTTTACGCCCAAGGATTTTCTTGACCTCGGCACCCGTGCGTCCATCGACATGGCGCTGACCCGTCTCGTGCAGGCGAACCAGATTCGGCGCATCGGGCGCGGCCTTTATGATTATCCCAAGCTGCATGACAAGCTCGGCGAACTCACCCCCGATGCCGACACCATCGCGCAGGCGGTTGCGACGCAAAGCGGTGACAAACTCTCCTCCTCAGGTGCGCAGGCCGCCAACCGCCTCGGTATCTCGACGCAGGTTCCCGCCAAGACAAGCTATGCGACCAGCGGACAAACGCGCGTCAAGAAAGTCGCCGGTCGCACCATCGCGCTCAAACGGTCACGCGCCCCGATCCTTGATGACGCATCGCCCGATGCGAACGCGGTTCTGCAACTGCTCGCTCATGTTGGCAAAGATAAGATCGACGACGATCTTATCCAACGCCTGTCGGCACAGATCGATGACCGCGATTTCAAAGCCCTGACGAAAGCGCAGCCGCTTATGCCGGGCTGGATGAGCGATGCGGTGCTCAAGATAGGTTTGGTTCGACATGGATGAATTTGCACGCAGGCCCGCCGATGATCGCCTCGCCTTCATCAATGAGGCGGCGGCGCGGCGCGATGTCACGCCGATCATCATCGAAAAGGATTTCTGGGTCTGCTGGACGCTGCGCCGCCTGAGCGAGTCGTCCGCTCTCGCGGAGCATCTGACATTCAAGGGCGGCACGTCCCTGTCCAAAGCCTATGGCATCATCGAGCGGTTCTCGGAGGATATCGACCTCACTATCGGGCGTGATGCGCCTTTGATCGCCGATACCCTCCCGCCGATGGAGGACGGGATAAGCGGCAAGGAACGGGATCGCCGCACCAAGGCGCTCAAAACCGCCGCGCAAACCTATGTCGAATCCATCGCCCTTCCCGAGCTGGCGATCGCGATTGAGCGCGCACTCGGCACAAAGGATGGATGGGAGGTAGTGCTCGATCCCGATGACCGTGACGCGCAAACGATCCTGTTTCGCTATCCGAAGCTGCTGAACTATGGTCGCGGCTTCGGATCGGGACGTTTCGGCGTCGGTGCCTTCGGCGAAGGCGAAGATGGCTACATCAAGCCGCGCATCAAACTCGAATTCGGCGCGCGCGGTGAAACCGAACCTTCGGAAGCCCGAACGATCACGCCCTATCTCGCAGCCGAATTTCCCGATGAATTGCCCGATGCGTCGGTGTCGGTGTCAACGCTATCGGTGGAGCGCACCTTTTGGGAAAAGGTGACGATCCTCCACGCCCTCCATCACGGCACAAAGCTGCTGCCCGAAATGTCCCGCCACTATTACGATACGATGATGCTGGCGGCAAAAGGCATCGACGATGCAGCCAAGCAAAAGCCTGATCTGCTCGCCAAGGTCGTGCTCAACAAGAGCCTGATGTTCGCAGACAACAAGGCATCCTATGGCACGGCGAAACTCGGGACGCTCCGCCTTGCTCCGAATGACGAATTGCGCGCGCGTCTGGCGGACGACTATGCCGCCATGTCGGAGATGTTCATGATGCCGCCGCCCTCGTTCGACGAGCTGATGGCTGCGATTTCCGCACTGGAAGCCAAGCTCAACGGATAACCCGCGCTCAAAAGAGCGCGAGTTGGCGGGATGCGGCCTCGGCGTTGCGCCATACAGGCGTATTCGCGACTTCGGCGATCCATGCTTCGACATAGGCTTCGGGGCCGCCCATATGATCGACATTGGTGCGGTGGATGAAGTGCGAGCGATAGCCGGTTTCGGTGATCGGCAGCGGTGCGTGTTTTGGCTTCACGCTTTCGACCTCAAGATGCGCCATTGATTCTCCATCGTCGAATACGACGTAATCGGCGTTCCAGCGAATTTCGATTTCAATGCCGTTCCAGTTTTTGTGAATGATTGCGTAGTCGGTTTTCATGCCTGCCTCCTTTGGCGTTTGGGTTCGTCCGGTGGACGGGGAGGCAAAGCGGCGGGCGCGTGTCGTCGTCCGTCACCGCCGCAGGCGGGAAACGGGAAACACGGGACCCCGACGCAGGTCGGGGGAATGGATCGGGCAACCCGTTGATGGGCGATCAGCGCCCGCCACTCTCACCGGCATCATCAACGGATGATCCCAAATGCGAGGCAGGCAATGAAAAGGGGCCGACAAGCGGCCCCACGTTAGAACGGCATCGATATCGAAAGGCGGCTATGCCGCCTCCCGTTGTTCGGTATCGGCCAGACGGGTCAAGAACTCGGCCGCTTTGTTGGCCGCACTTGCCGCCGTGAAGATCGCTTTGCTGTCGGCTTTGAGGATGCGGAGCCAGTGACCGATATATTCGGCATGGTCTGCACGCGGCTCGGCGGTGATCCCAAGATCGCCGCAGAGGAATGCCGCGCCAAGCTCGGCAACCATCTCTTCCATCGCATAGGCATTGTCGCCAAAGCGTTTGCCGAAGGTGCGATCACAACGGGACGATGCACCTGACCAGTGGGTCAGTTCGTGAAGCAAGGTCGAATACCAGCCTTCGGATGCGCTGCTCGTCGCGGTGCCGACAAAGCGATGACGGTCCGGCATCGTAATACTGTCGCTCACCTTGTTGTAGAAGGCACGGGTGCCGCCGGTCGCGATCTTCGCGCCGGTAGCTTGGATGAACTGCTCAGCACGCTCGCACGGATCGATACGATCCACGGTCGGCTCGACAGGTTCGATCTCGAAACCATCAACCTGCGCCACGTTGAACACGCGCGATGCGCGGGCAATAAAGAAACGGCTCTGCTGCTCGTCGTCATTGCCGGACGATACGGCCTCGCTCGGATCACGATCGCGATAGAAGATGATGACGGACGATTTCTCGCCCTTGCGGACCTGTGCGCCCTTTTCCTGCCACTGGCGATAGGTTCCCCAGATGCCATGCTCGAACCCGCAGGCATCGGCGGCGGCCCAGAGGGCTACGGTATTGACGCCACGATAGGCTTTGCGGCTCGCGATGTTGGTCGGTCGCTGGATCGATCCTCCGTTGCGGTGCCACGGGAGTTGCACATTGTCGCCGGAACCGGCTTCGATGGCAGTGATGATCTGGTTGGTGATGGCGGTGTAAACGTCGAAGCGTTCATGTGATGAAGTGGTCATGTCCTGATCTCCTTTCGCTGTTTCCTGAGGACGCGAAGGGATCGGGCTGGGGGTAAGTCGGCTCAGTCAGCCGCCAAGGAACGAGGGGGCGGAACAGGCAACACGGGAGCGCAGCGAATGGATCGGGCAGCCTGTTGACGGAAAGACAGCCTCAGCCACATTCGCGGATAAATCTCAGGAATGGCGGAAGGTTGTGGACTGGCTGCTATCGCGATATGCGCATCACCGCGCCGTCACGATCACTCAATACCAAGTTTGCTGAAGAAGATTTTATTGCGCATCTCGGCATCGCGCAGGAGCTTGGTCCAGCTCAGCACCTCAATGTAGAGATTGATGTTGCCGAACCAGCGGAACCAACCAAGCCCATCGGGCATGGGCGTGAAATCCTTTTCGCGTTCGAGCCAATCGGCAACCTTCTTGGTGAGGTCGCACACGACATAACCGTAAAAAGGGGTGTTGGTGTTCACGAGAATATCGCGATTCTTCGGTGTCTTGAACTTCCCGTCGCGTATCTGATTCACGTAGCGGACGATCTGCTGCACGGGATCATCTTTCGATGACGGGTTCGCGAAATCGTCGCGCTGCGGCTTTTTGAATTCAAAGATCGTGATCGGGTTGCTGGCCTCGTTCTCACCGCGGAACGCCACCCGATTGTTGAAAATCGTGATGTCTGTCCGATCACCGTTCGCCTTGTTGATCGGCTTTTCCGATGAAATATAGGCCGAGAAATTGAGCCGTTCGTCGAGCATCCAAAGATTGTGCGCGTCGAAGTCGATCTCGTCGGAATCCTTCTTCCGCTGCATGATGATGTCATGCACCTCGCCCTCGGATTTATGGCGACCGTCATCATCGGCTTCGAGAGCCTTTGAGAAAAGGTCGAGAACGCATTTCCGCATCGAGACATAGTGGATGAGGTCGTTCTTGCTGGTCTCCGAGATGCTTTCCATCACCTCCGAAATTTTCTTGTCGAGGTCTGCTTCATCCTCGGCCTGCAAGATCGCGGCAACCTGCGCTCGCGTCGCCTGCTCCTTCTCGAACTTCTTTCGCTGAAAATGCAGCTCGATGTCCTGATTGCTCGGTCGCATTGGAAGGGTGCTGAAATCAACCTCGCTGCTCAGCGTTCGATGCCACGGCGCTTGGGTTGATACATATTCTGTGATGCGAGCTTGCTTGCGTTGCTTACGCTCAGCGATCTCCGCGCCAACTGCCGATTGCGCGATCTCTGCCGCCTGCTGCTCGATTTGGCTTCGTGAGATTCCGCTGAGCAAATCGGATTCGGTCTGGAAGCGGAACTCGCCGCGTTCGAGCGACACATTGTCATTGAGATAATCGCCGAACACATAGGCTTTAATGACAAAATTGCGGCCTTTGCCTGCGTCGTCGCCGGGGATCGGTTCGAAAAATTCGTCGGCGAACTCTGGCACATAGGATTGCAATGCAACGTCCGTCACTTCACGGCGATGTGCGACGAGGCTCACCTTGCTGCGCGCAGCGCGTGGCGAATAGAATTTGAAGACGCGCACCAGAAACGATTTATCTTCGCCATTCGCGGATATGCTGAATGCGCCATTCTGAACGGGCATCTCGACGATCTGGCTGCTGTCCTTGCCGAGATAATCGTTGAGGGAGACTGGCGGCGTAGTGCTGCCTTCGTCGCGGATCACGACACGCGGGCAAGGCTTATCGGCATCAACGAAATATGGGAGCAACCGCTCGACGAGCACGCGGCTAATCGTGTCGATGCCCTTGTCGGGAAATTTCACCGACTTAATTCCGGCAATCTCAACGGTGCTGCCCGTCTCGCCTTCAGAGATCGGGCGCAGCTCTTCATCGACGATGATATCCTTATCAAGCCCCATGCGAAACTTGCGTTCGCGCAGTTCGTGACCTTCCGCAAAGATGCTGCTGACATTCATGCGGTCAAAATATTTGAGGCAGGTGAAGCGCCCAAAGCCCTTCCCACCATCCGACTTCTTCTGCTCGGTATAGAGTTCATCGAAGGAATCGCGATTGAGCTGGGTGAAGCCGATCCCGTTGTCGGAGACGATAAATCCATCGACGCCGCGCAAGCCCTCGATCAAATCCTCCTGCCCATCGCGTTTGATCTGAATATCGACGACGCCCTTATCCAACTTCTTTTCGTCGATGGCTTGGATCGAGTTCACAACCAATTCGACGAGCGGCGTATAGACGTTGGTGCCAGAGCGAATGTTCTCCACGAGGCGTTTGATGTTGACGTTGCTCATGCCGCGCCACCTGTCCGCACGAGCCGCGCAGATTTTGGATCATAGGTATAATCTGTGATCGTGCCGTCCTTGATCCGCTCCACGGCATCATCGACGACGAAGCGCGGCACGAGGAACCATTCGCGTGGGATTACGGGATTGCCGAAGCGATCCTTGATTTCGATGTCGAGCCGCGCGGGATCGAATATGCGGTGGATCAGATTTTCGAGCTTGGTGCGGTTGATGTTGTAAAGGGTGTAGGTCGCGACGATTTCAGCCTCGGCCATCAAAAAGGTCGGATCGAGTTTGGCGTTCGCGATGCGGCGCCGCACGTCACCGCCCGTCACGCCGATCTTGTGAAGCACGTCGCGGTTTGCCGCGACTACAGGATGATCGGACTTACTGCGCAACACGTAGATCGTGCCGCTGGCGGAGTCATCGTCATCAAGCTGCCCCGTGAACGGCGAAGCCTCCTCGCGCACAAACAGCGGCCCCGCCTCGGGATCAGAGATGCGACGGCCCGCCTCGTCCTTATGCAATGCCCGCTGTAGCGAGCGCATGAGCATATTGCTCTCGGTTCCGTTGTCGAACACCACGCGCAAGCGGGCATCGGTGCGCCCCTGCGCGTTGACGAATATCTCGTCCATGTCGGCGACATAGGCTTTCTGACCACCGACAATGAACCATGCGCCGGGGCGGATTTCAGCTTTCAGCTCGAACTCGCGCGATTTCCTGATCCCACCTTCAAGATCGCGCTGCACCTGCTCGAACAGCGGCTTGAACGTCTCGAAGTCTTCGCATTTTTCGCGATTGGCGATTTCCTCGGCGGCGCGCTTTTCCTCCGCCGTGCGCACATGGCGAAGATCGGCAATGTCCGACGAGCCTATCGCGCCCTCAAGCTCGGCAAGAAGCGCGTCGGTGTCCATATCGTCATCGGATATGGGAGCGGGTGTTTCTCCGCCCGCGAGCAATCCCTGATGATCCAAGGATTCAAGCAACGTCCGGCAATCTTCTTGTGCGCGCAGCCGATCAAGGCGTGTGGCATAGAGGCGCTCGAAGATGTCTCGGCTCTCGCCGTGGCGCGGCGCGTGTCCGTGCTTCTCGACAAATCGCTGGATCTCCTCAAATCCAGCGATGATGCGTTCCTCGCGTGGCCCGCGCCCGACCTTTTTCTCGGGCGCGGCGAAGTCGGAAAGCACATCGGCTAGGGCATCAAGGTCGAGGTCATCCGTCATAGCGGCCCTCTTTCTTGAAGCGCATGAATGCGGCTGCGCCTTCGGCCAATCGCCGTTCCCACGCATCGGACGATGTAATCGACGGCGGACGCTCGCGCTCCTTGATGAAGCGCGCGGCTCGCACGGCAAGCTCTTTCGCATCATCAGGCGACAGGCTCGTCCGCTTACTGGCGATGGCGGCAGCGACCTGTTTCAGGCTTTCCTCGCTCATGGTCTTGGCGAGAATGGCATAGGCTTCCTGAAACGGATTGATCCGGTCGATCAGGTCGATGTCGAGTTCGCGCACGTCCATCGCGAACTTGCGCACACCGTCGATCAGCGCCGTGTTCAAGCTCGGCTCCGCATCGTCCTTTTTATCGTCGCCAAGCGCAATGCGCGCGGCCTGCTGGGTGAGATTGAGGGCGGCAATGGCGTGCTGGCGCACGGCCTCCTGATCCTCTTCGTCCAACTCGGGATATTTGTCCTTGATGATCTTGCCGAGGCGAAGCTGGGTCAGCTCTTCGGGAACCATCTCCTCGTCGAAGAGGCCGCGCTCGATCGACGGCTTGTCCTGAACGAAGGTCGCGATCACCTCGTTCAAATCCTCCTTGCAGATGCGAGCCGCTTCCTTGCTCTTGGGTTCGGTCAGACCTTTGATCTCGATCTGGAATTGGCCCGTCTGCTCATTGAAGCCGACATTGCACTTGTCGGGCTGATAGCCCTCATCACCATAATCGAAGCCAGGTTGCGGGCCGTTCTGCGGATTCTTGGGCGTGAAGTTGAAGCGCGGGGCGAGCACCTGTTCCATCAACAGGCTCGCGGCGATGGCTTTAAGCGTGTCGTTGATCGCCTCGGTCACGGCTGACTCGGATGCGTCTGGCTCGGCGATCAAGTTGGTGAACCGCGCGCGGGTCTTGCCCGGTGCGTCACGGGTTGCGCGGCCAATGATCTGCACGATCTCTGTCAGGCTGGCGCGATAACCAACGGTCAATGCGTGTTCGCACCAAATCCAGTCAAAGCCCTCTTTCGCCATGCCGAGCGCGATGATGATGTCCACATGATCGCGATTATTCTTCTGCGTAGGGTCTTTCAGCGCGGCGGAAACGCGGTCGCGCTTCGACGGGTCATCATCGACAAGATCGGCGATGCGTAGCTTCTTGCCATCGGGCGTCGTGACGATCTGGAAGCCCGTGACGGGATCGGCACCTTCCCACTCGCCAAGCTCGGTGATTATGTGTTCCACCTCCTTGATCTTGTCCTTCGTGCTTTCGCGCGAATTGACATTGGGGATGTGGATGATGGTTTTCTCGGCAGGATTCAGAACTTCGAGAATGTCGTCGGTGTAGGAGCCGGAATAGAAGAAATAGCCGATGTCGAGTTGCTTGAGATACTCATAGCCGTTGAGCTGCTCGTAATAGGTGTAGGTGACGGTATCGAATTTCGCCTCGTCGGTCGGCGCTAGCACGGCTTCGGCGTCGCCCCGAAAATAGCTGCCCGTCATCGCGACGATATGCACCTTGTCGCGCGCGATGAACTCGCCAAGGTGCTTGCCCAGCACATTGTCGGGGTTGGCGGAGACGTGGTGGAACTCGTCCACCGCGATCAAGCGGCCATCGAACGCCTCGATGCCGAAACGCTCAACGGCAAAACGGAATGTCGCGTGTGTGCAGACGAGCACCTTGTCATCGCTCGCAAGGAAACTGCCGACGCTGTTCACCTTGCCGCCATCCTCGCCGGGTGCGTTGCAGAGATTCCACTTCGGCGCGACGGTCCAGTCGGCCCAGAATCCGAACTTGGTCAGCGGCTCATCGGCGAAGCTGGAGCCGATGGATTTTTCCGGCACGACAATGATCGCTTGCTTCAATCCCTGATTGGCGAGCTTGTCGAGCGCGATGAACATGAGCGCGCGGCTCTTGCCCGACGCCGGCGGCGACTTGATGAGAAGGTAAGGCTCTCCACGCTTCTCGAAAGCGCGCTCCTGCATCGCGCGCATCCCGAGCGCATTGGATTTCGTGGAGCCGCCGTTGCGGGCATAGGTCACGGAAACCGATGGAACATTCTTTTTGTCGATGGTCATGCGCGTGCCCCCGCCTTCTTCTTGGCCGCGCCTGATCCTGCGGTCATCTTGGTGTAAAGTTCGAACAGCTTTTCGAGCCGTTCGGTATCGTTCCTGAATCGCCGCCCGATATAGATGCGTTCCAGCACTTCGTCGTTGCGCTCGTGCGCCTCACGCAAATCGGCGGGCATTTTCTCTGGGTCGTAAAGGTCGGCGATTGTTGCGGGGAAATGTGCCTCCCTCGCCAATAGGATTTCTTCGGCGCAGCGCGTCAGGTCATCCCTGTTTTTCTCGGTCAGCGTTGGCACGGGAAACGTGTTCCAGCCGAGCGTGTTTGAATATCGGAAATCGGTCTTTAGCTTGCCGCAAACGGTGGCGATCCAAATGAGATGGAGTCGGGATGCGATCAATGCCATGTTCCAGAGGGGCGCGTCATAAAGCGCAAACGAGCTGTCTGCGACAATCGAACGTTCCGGTAACAGGCCGATGGGAAGGTAAGGTCGGCGCTCCGAGCTGACTCGCGGGACGATGAGCGCCATGCGCTCACCGACTCCCTGAATTTGCCGAAAGCGATGGGGAAACTCAGCAGCGGGCCTTGTTTCAGCAGCTATGCTATTTGCGCGAAACGTGCGGATTTTCTCAATGCGGCTTGCGATCTCCGGTATCCGTTCCGCGCGCGCAGCTTCCCCGTCTTCAATCCAGAGGCAATAGCGCTGTATACCGCGAATGAATTCCGCTGATCCGTAATAAGGGCGTATATATTGCCGAGCCTCTGGATAGTTGCCAATTAGTGCATTGGCGCTATCGTGATCTAAGAAGAAGTTTCCGTCATCCGTGGGTTTGTTTCCCCATAGCATCAATGCTCGATCCGACGATGTGCGGTTGACCTTCTCAACGATCAAGTCTGGTCCAGAAACCAAATAGGCATTTATGTTTTGAACTTCCTTGACAACCGACGTTCCATCGTCGGCTTCCGAATACAGTTGTCGAGCATTGCTTGATCCGATTTCCAAACCGACAATAGCGACCGTCACACCCGCATTGTGGCTGGCAAGATTAGCCCATTTGAAGGAGGTATGGGCGAACGCAATCTTGCTGTCAGTTTTGAAAACGAGCGGCCACAACACAGGAACCTGCTCGCCTTGGCAGATAGAATTTGTGGAAACGAAAGCCGTTTTTGCTTTGGTAACGGTGGCATAATCAGCGGCCTTCATAAACCAGCCTGCGACGTAATCTAGAGATTTCCAATTCTTAGTTCTAAGGCCAAAGATGGCCTGTAGCTCTGCTTTTTGTTCACTGTCCTGCCACGTTGAGCCGAGGTAGGGAGGATTACCGCAAATATAAGTTTCGCCGCCTTCATTCTCGAAGTCGATCTGCGCCTGATCGAGAGGCGTGTGAAATAGGTCGTCACCGACAAGCTTCACGCCGGTTCCGGTCGGCGGGCAGATGCTCAACCAGTCGAGCCGAAGCGCATTGCCGCATGTGATCCAGTTCTCAGCGTTGAGCGGCAGAAATTCAGCAAGCGCGAGTTTCTGCCCGCGATAGAGCGCATCGCACTGGAACTCGGCAATGATGAGCGCGAGCCGCGCTACTTCCGCCGGAAAATCGCGCAGCTCGATCCCGCGAAAATTGGTGAGCGGAATATCGGATGCGCGGCCTTCTTCCTCGCGCCGACGATTTATCTCAGCCTCGATCTCGCGCATTTCCTTGTAGGCAATGACAAGGAAATTTCCGCTGCCGCACGCTGGATCGAAAACGCGAATGCGGGCCATGCGATTGCGGAGATTGAGCAGCTTGCGGCTATTGTCGCCCGCCTCCTCAAGCTGCTCGCGCAGGCTATCGAGAAACAACGGGTCGAGAACTTTCAGAATGTTGGGGCGGCTGGTGTAGTGCATACCCAGCGCGCCGCGTTCCTCGTCATCGGCAACCGCCTGAATCATCGACCCGAAGATGTCGGGATTGATCTGCGTCCATTTCAAACTGCCGATGTGCAGCAGATAGGAGCGGGCGATCCGGCTGAATCGCGGAACCTCAAGACTTCCCGAAAACAGGCCGCCGTTCACATAGGGGAACACGTTCGCCCATGAACGGATGCCCGCTTTGTGCCGATCCGTGATCGGCGTGTTCATCGCGCGGAATATCTCGGCGATCACCTCATGGGTGTTCGACGCATCCTTTTCGCTCATCTGGTCAACGGTCGCCGTGAACAGGCCGGTGCCATTGAAGATGTCAGTGTCCTCCGCGAAAAAGCAGAAGATCAGCCGCGCCATGAAGTGATTCATGTCGGGGCGACGGTCGGCCTTGCTCCACTCGGGATTGTCTTTCAGCAATTCGACATAAAGCCGGTTGAGGCGGCTCGTGGCGCGAATATCGAAGGCGCTGTCGCGCACCTGCTTGACGGTGCTAATCCCCGCCAAAGGCAGGAAGAAACCGAAATGCTCGGGAAACTCGGCGAAGGTGCAAGCCACCGTTTCGCCGGACTCGATGTCCTCGGCCTCGAACATGTCGCCGTCCGTGGCGAGGATGAATTGCGCCTTCGCCTTGGTCGTCGCGGGACTGGATTTCAGCGCGGCGAGCGTCGCCGTCACCTCGCCCTTCTCGGCAACGGCAATGTGGATGTTGCTCCGTTGCAGCACACCGCCAAGGTCCGAGCTGTTGCTATGGCCGTCGCGCAGACGTTTGATCGTCGCGGGTTTGTTGCCGAAGGCTTCGAGGAACTGGAACGGAAACTCCGCGCGGTCGAATGGACGCTCTGCTAACTTGGAAACAGCTTCTTCGATCTCAACGGCATTCATAATCTATTGCGGCCCCTCCCGCCGGTCATTCGGTTGATCGGTGTCTCCGACATAGGACCGCATAAATTCGCGGAGCACCTGCGCGGCGGGACGATCCTGTTTTCGACAGGCGGCTAGGAACCGCTCGCGAAGGTCGCGCTCCACCCGAATGCGAAAGCCTGAGTCTTTCCCCGACATGCTCCGAGTGTAGCCAATGGATACACAGACCGCCAAGGGGAAAGTGCTGCCAATGCGGATCAATCTACAGGCGATTGGCATGGACCGAGCCTGAAAAGCATCCCAATTGGGGAGTTGGCCTAATTGTCACCCTTGTTCGACAATCCCAATCGGCTGCCAAACCGCTCATCGAGCTTGCCGCTGATCTCGTCAAAATAGGCACGGTCGTCTGCAAAAACAGAGAGGATCGTCTGTGTTTGCAAGGTGAGCGCCGAGATCAGCCGTTCAAGCGGCCCTCGTAGCGCGCCCGCTTTCTTATGCGAGAGGACTGCCGCGTGCGCGGCCTTCGCCGCCCAATTCGATAGGGCCAAATACTCAAGGACTCGCTGCTGCTCAGACTCATCCGGTTCAACGGTCAGGCTTTGCAATGCCCGCGTCGCGCCGAAATGCTGTAGCAGCAATCGACCGATCAGGCGCGGCCAGTCGTAACCCTCCGCCGTATATACGGGCAGGATTTGCGACGGCGAAAATGAACCCGATATGGGCTGCGCGTGCGAGAGAATGATCTGCATGAGCGCGCGAAGTCTGACCATCTCCGATGTCGTGATCTTCTTTTCCGAGAGTGCCTTGCACCGAGTCTCGAAGGCGGTGACGGCCTCTTGGAATTTCTTGGCCGTCGCGCGGCTTTGTGCCGAAAGCGATCTGGTCGCGGATACGCTCTCGTCACGCACCTCGCCGTTTCGGTCATCGTCTATGGATTGCGGCTCGGTGGTTCGGAAATCTATTGCGCCAAGGGCATCGACGTCCTCATCTTCCATGCCCCTCAAATCAGGACCGACCAGGCCGATCATCTGATTGAGGCAGGCGCTCATCAAGCTGGCCGCGCTATCATGGCGGCTGTTCAGATATAGCCCGAACGATTTCCCCTGCGCGTTGGCATGGGTGCGCGCGCGGATAAAATCATCGTATGAAAGGACTTCATATGTCGGTGGCGGGGCGTCGGGCGCTTGCGACTTAGCTCGCGGGGTGTGATCGGGCTGGCTTGCGCGATCTTCTTCCTCCAAGGCTTCGAGCTGATTGAGCGTTTCGATCAGAACCAAATCTTCGTGGATGGATTCCACGAGCGTATCCATCAACCGCCGCTTGCGCCCGCGTTGCGCGGGCAAAGTCGTCACGGCGAGATAATCGAGATCGACGATCTGAACGGGGGCTGACATCACGCCGTCCACGAATGTCACGATCCCATATTTGGGACGCTGGGCATCGGGCGAAACCGCATAGCTCGCCGAACTGCCGTTCAATTCCATCTCCGCCAAAGCCAATCCATCGCGGTCATAGAGTTGGATCGTTGCCGGAGCCGTCGGCGGCGCTGCCGGGGCGGTCCATGACAGTTTCCCCGACTGCAATATCAAGGTGCCACCGTCTATCGACGGCTCAGCTTCCTTGGCCTCCTCGAATGATTGCTGAAGCTCCGCGAGCTGATCGCCCTCAACGCGCGTATCTTGATAATCCGCCAGTCCCAATGCTTCCAAGGCTACGCCGCGCAGAACGCGCTTGTAGATTCCCGCTTCCGCATTTCCGGGAGCTGCCGGTCCCATCAAGGCCGGGAAGGTGCAATTCATGCTGCCGGAAATCACATGGTCCCAGCGTTCGCCGTGAGCGATGATGAGCTTTGCGTGTAGGAATCGGCTCTCCGCGTGTGCGCTGACATCGAACAAAGATGTATCTGAAAATCCCGGCAACGCGGCTGAGGGGAAGCCGTTTGCATCGCTCTCGATCAGAATATCGGTGACGGGATTTTCGAGCGCGGCGCGGAGTCGCGCCAACCCTTCAAGCCGCACGTCCCAATAGGGCGACACGATGACAAGCCGTTCAATCGGATCATCGCCTATGGATGCGATGATCTGATCGAGGAAATTGATTTCGGGACGGTCGAACAAAAGATTGAGTTCTGCCGTTCCCGCTCCATCGAAAGCGTGATCGAAATTATCATCACGCAACCATGCTGCGGATCGCAGCGCCCGTTGCAGGCTGATCGGAAACCACTGGTCGTCCTCCGGCACATAGCGCCGCAAATATCCAAGTGCGCTTTTGAAAAACTTGGCGTTCTCCTGCGTCTCCGGCGAATATGAGATGCTGGCGATCTGCTCCTTGTTACCGCCAAGGCCGAGAGCGGTCAGGTTCGCCGAACCAACGATCAACCGACCTTTGACCTCGCCGATCAACATCGTAATCTTGGGATGGAAAGCGCCCGGCGCGTCGGTCTTTATGAGATGATAGCTGGTTCCGGCAAAGCGTGGCGGCCCAAACTCGGAAAAAGCCTGATTGACCATCCTCCTATCGGCGAGGACTGCGATGTTGCGACACCCGGCGCCTCGGAGCTTCGGGAACGGTATATCCTCGAAGGCGAGCGATCCGAACGCATAGGTCGTCATGAACGCCGAATGGAATCCGCCTTCGCCAAACGCTTCAAAATATTTCATGCGGTCGCCATCTCTGCGCGGCCGCGTTCTGTGATCCCGTTCTCATCAATGAGGCTAATGTCGCGCAAAAACCGGAGCGCCTGATCCAGCCGCGGGCTGCTCGGCGAAACCCGAAAGTGGCTGCGGTAACGTAGCTGCCCTTCTTCCGGCTCCATGTGGAAGGTGTATGCCTTCTGGTTTCGGAATTTGCGGGACGCGACCCACATATGACGCTTTAGTATCCGCTCGCGGATCAAATCCGCGATCACGCGGCTCGCCGAACTTGCGCGGGCGCGATCGAGGAATTGCACTTCCGTCCGTAGCGATTGGAAATAATCCGCGCCGCTTAGCGCTTCCTCGATCAAGCTCGTGGCCGTCGATGACCTGTCATAAAGGATCGCGATGAGCGATACGGCAAGGCGCACCTGTTCCGCCGTTTCGCCTTCCTCCATCGCGGACAGCATGGCCTGAGCATGTTCGCGTGCCGCCGTTGCTTCGTCGGCAAGGCCAAGCGAAAAATCCTCCCACGTTTGATCGCCCGCAATTTCAACGAAGCCGATCAATTCGTCTGTGAGGTCGGCGAGAGTCATGCGGCGTCGTGGCGCCGTTTCCAGCAAGGTTAGCGCGGCTGACAGGATCGCCTCATAGGCAAGGCGCACAAGATCGCAGGCTTGATACAGAAACCAGAGATGCGGAACCTCGCGGGCGCTGCCGCCCTGCAAATTCGGCACGTTCTCGAACCAATGCCATTTCACCTGCTCGGCGCGCGGGATCGAACGCGAGGTCGCGGTTACGTCGAGCAGCATTTGAAGCGTGTTGCGCCGCATCCGATCCGTCTCGCCACTCGCATCGCTCTTCCCCAGCAGAATATCTGTCAGCAAAATATGCTCATCGCTGCCTTGCTTAAGCTGGTTGGGCTTCATGGCCTCGAACGATTTCAGGGATGGCAGGGCGATTTTTCCGGCCGCTACCACTTCAAAAAACTCGTCCGCCATTGCGCCAAGCTCCCGCGAAAAGGCGTCCGCCAACGTCAAGGCAACATCGGAACACACGGGATTGGGGTTTGGGTCGCCCGCGCCGGGGAAATGGATCAATCCCATTTCGGACATTTGCGTTGCGTAAATCGCGCCGAACGCACCACCCTTGTTTCGCAGATAGCGCAGACTCTCATCGGCGTTGGGATCGGCACCTATGCTGAAATCTATGATTGCCGCTTCACCGGCCCCTGCGCGCGCGTCGCTCAGGGTTCGGTTAGCCCAGTCTGAACCCGTGATGCCCAATTCGCTATCGCCATATGTGCAGATAAGCGCGAAAAGCACCTCGCATCGGCGCTGAAACATCCGAAACTCATTCGGATCGGAATGTCTGATCTTCTCTTCGTAGTGTCGCAGTATGAAGGGAAAGAACGAGTAATAGCGATAGCGCAGTGTGATCGTGCTGATCCCCGGCACAATCGACTGATAGATGACTTCGATTGGCCGCTGCATACCGAGCGGGTCGAGACCACTATCCTGTCCGAGTTCGGTCCATTCCGGAAAGCCGTGCCCTAAATCCATTTATACATCGCGATTTTTGTTCTTTGTTATGCCGTTGCACTATGGCGATGAGCTATGGAAGCACAGCCGCAACAGTCGAGCAAGTAGGCTTTGCCACTTTGGCGGTGGCGCCGCCGATACGACTGCAGCGGTCTGCTGCATGGTTCGGGTGCAGGGTGGAGAGGCAAATCTCCAAGCCCTGCCGTGCATCCAATCCGCGAAGGGTTGGTCGATGGGGTTGAGGGGAGCGCGAAAGCTCTCATCATCATGGGGGTGTCGGGGGAGCGGGACCGCTCAGCCTGACTGGCGATGCAACGGCCATGCGTTGCAACTGGCACATTCACGCCCCTGCCGCCGATCTGCGTCATGCAGATCCGTGACCGGTATAGGGCTGGGAAATGTGCCAGCGGCGAGAGGGATGCAACGGGAGAGCGCAGCCTCTCCCTTGCCAAGATGTGTGAAACGAAGAACGCAGTTTGTAGTTACGCACACATCTTGCAGTCGGCGTTAGACGCTTGTTTTACCTATGCGGAGTCGATAGAACCGAGACGCAGTTATTGGGCTTACTATTCACTCTTGCCCTCCAAGTGCGATTGCAGGAATGAAGGACACTCCATCATCGCGGGGAATGTCATGCAGTGCGAAGCTGAACCATCAAAGAAGATTGTTCTGAGCACATTGTGCATCAGGTCGGTCGCGGAAGGCGAGCACGGCACCATCATTGTCGCGCCGATGTTTGGGACAAGACGTGTCCACATCGTCCGCCAAAGCGTCGATGTGGTTCAGGCAATGCTCGCTGAGGCACGGCGCACACGCGGCTTGTTTTCAGGAAGCCTCACATTCGATCTTGTCGAGGCCGAAGGCATCGACTGACGGGCGGAGCCAATAGAGCCGCCGCCTCTTTTATGAGGCGGCGGGTTTCCGTCCCCGCTTTGCGGGCGCTGCCGCGGCGGGTGGCTTGCGGCGACCGCCCTTCGTGCCGAGTCCGATCCTCTTCGCCAGCTCGGCGCGCATCACGGCATAGTTCGGGGCGACCATCGGGTAATCGTGCGGGAGTCCCCATTTGGCGCGATACTCATCGGGCGACATGCCGTAGCGCGTGTTCAAATGCCGCTTGAGCATCTTGAGTTTCTTCCCGTCCTCAAGACACACGATGTAATCGGGCTTGACCGATGCGCGAATGGACACGGCGGGTTCGGGCTTCGGAGCCTCGGCCTCCGTGGCCTGCCCCAATCCCGCGAGCGAGCCATGCACGCTCGCGATCAACAACGGCAAGTCGCTGATCGCGACGCTGTTGTTGCTCACATGCGCGGACACAATGTCCGCCGTGAGCGTAACTAGCGTTTCGTTTGCTTCCGACATTTCCCCCCCTTTCAATTCGCCGCTTATCGACGGACGCGCACGCGAATTCAATTCGGAAGATTCTGCGCGCTGCGATGAACACGCAGATGCCGAAACAAGGTCGCGCGACTGACGTGGAATTTATGCGCGACCGCTTCGGCCTTCGTCCCTCCTCGTATCATCGTATCTGCCTGCGCGACTTCACAGGCAATGAGTTTCGGTTTCGCACCAAGGCGCACGCCGCGCATTCGCGCCGCCTGCAATCCCGCCTTGGTGCGCGCGACGATCATGCGGCGTTCGACGTGCGCGATCATGGCGAGGATCGTTGAATAGAGTTCGCCTGCCTCGTTGCCCGTGTCGAACCCCTCGCCGATACTGACAAGGCTCGCGTCCTTGTCGGCCAGCTCGCCCACGATCGTCATCACATGCGGGATCGATCGGCCGAGACGATCGAGCCGCCACACCACCAATTTGTCGCCGTGGCCGATATGGGCCAAGGCGCGATCCAGCCCGTCGCGCGTGAGCGCGACGCCCGTAATCCGATCTTCAAAGATCGGATCGCACCCTGCCTTTTTGAGCGCGTCATACTGTAAATCGGTGTTCTGCTCCCCCGTGCTGACCCTCACATAACCCACCCGTTTGACCGTTTCGGGCGGTGTGAGAGCCGTCTTAAGGGCGGCATAATCCGCCCGCAAAGGCAGGGATTTCCTAGAGTTTTTGGCTTTCATGCGACCTCTCGCTGGCGAGTCTCACAAACCATCCTTTGTGAGACTGTGCTTTTTTGCCCGCGAGGGTCGCTCACCAAGACGGAAAACCGCCGAAATTCAACGATGAAAAGATACCATACGTAGCGAATAGAGCCAAGAAAAAAGAGTCTCACTGACTATGGAATACGAGACGCCGTGCAAGTGAACTAAAGACAAGACAAGTAGGTTTGCGATGGCAACTTTATCAAATGCGATGAAATTAGTAGCAGGCACCGCCATTAGCGGTGCGCTGGCTTGTGCAACCCCTTCGACCATTGCGCTTGCGCAATCGACTCCGACACCCCAGCTCCAAGCGGGCCAATGTCTGCCGATGGCTGAGATGAACGCGGCGCTTCGCGCCGAAGGTCAGCGCACAATGATTATCGGCAATCGCAGCGGTGTTCAGGAACGAGATGCTCGTGGCAATCCAACGCGTGTGACCGAAAGCGCCGAAGTCATTACTTCAAATGCTGATGGAAGCGTCGGCTATAACCTTGCTGGCAATCGTCCACGCGAGGAAGCGTCCACCGAAATGTGCGTTGGAGCGCGTTTGACGAATGTTCGCCTCTACGATGCACGCTCGACCACAATTCCTCGTGATGCATATTTGGGCGGAGCATTCAATCAGGTCGTTGATCAAAATGCCGCTCTCGGCACTCGTCCTATGGTGGTAGCCGATACCGTATTTTCGAACGGAAGCGGAGGAATTCGTCTCGGTCGCCCGATTGTTCTCTTCGGAAATGTGGAAGTGCGTGGCGCGTCACTTATGACTTACACCGCTAATGGTGAAGCCGCGCGCTTGGCATTGATGGTAGATACCGATTACACACCTGCTGCGCTTGAACGCCTCAACGGCGTGCGCACAGTTGCGATGCTCTCCCCATCCATCGCTGGCGGAACGCAATAGTAATCAAACATCCAATCCCGCGTTAGCTGCTGGCAATGGTGCTGGCGGTGCGCTTGCGACAACTTGCGGAGATGCAGGCTGATCCAATGGCGCGGTGGCTGCATTCGCCGCCGCAAAATTTACACGCAAAGGCTGCGATGCTGAAATGCCAGTTTGACCGTCAACCGATGCCGCGACGGAGATCGGTAACGAAGGTGATGGTGGAGCAGAAAATGCCTTTGTTGTCAAAGCTGCTGGCGTGTCACCACCTGACAGAATATCCGTTCTGGCCCCAGTTGTAGCCTGCGGATCGAGCGCCGACGCATTTGCCGAAACACTAACTGCTTGCCCGTCGACTCGGTTTGTCAATGTCGAGGTCGGGTTAAGACGATCCATTTGCTGATACTGACCCAATGCGCCCGACACATCATCGCGACGGCCTTCGGTCATATTATTGTATGCGCTTCGGTCAGCATCGGTAGCGTTGCCTGAACGCACCGCCGCGATCACACGAGCATCTTCCGCAAAGCGCTCACGCTCGGCATCGCTCATATTCGGATACATCATGCGCAAGAAATTCATGAAGCGCTCTTGCCCGTCACGGGTTTTGAACTCGTCATTCAATTCCGCATAATCGCGCTGGCTTACGCCGTAGCGGTCAGGCGTGGTGCTGAGTTGGTTGCCCATCACATCATCAATCATGTCCGCGACGCGGGATTGTTCCTTGCGATCACGGTCATCACGTTCGCGCTGCTCGTTCCATGTGTCACCACGCATAAATGCGCCGCTGCCATTTTCTTGTTTCTCTTCTTGAAGATTCACGGCGGCGCGCAGATTCATAAGCACACCTGAGTCCAGTCGAGCCGCCAACGGCGAATTCAAAATCTGCGCGGCCTCTTCGGCAAGATTGGTCGATGGATTATAGCGCAGATCATCGATCATCTCCTCAACATCGGATGCAAAAGCAGCGGCAGGATCGATTGCACCTGCATTCTCCATCGCATCCGCTTCACGGCGGATGGAATCAATGTCGAAATTGTTGGAAGTTCTCTCCAAAGTCATGACATGAGGATATCAGGACTGATTTAATAGATTATGACAAATACATAAAATTTTAAACAAATTCATCTTTCATTTTATATGAAAGTAATATTCAATTAAGATACTATCTTGTTCAACTTAATGTGGGGCGGCAATCCTCCAAACCCCTGCCGCCCCTTTCTTTCAACCTGCAATGCCTGATTTCTCCGATCCGTCTGTCGACATAATCAAGATAAGCCATGAGATGAAACGGGAACTGCGCTCCCATTGGAAACGCACTGGCCTATCTACGCGGCGTATAATCGAGAATGATCCCGCCGCTCCCGCAGGATTGACTGTGGCGATGGTCAATGACTGGATCGCGAACAAGATTCACGAGGCCCGTGCCGATCATTGGCAATTTGTGCTCACAAAATGGGCGTCGTTCCCCGATGGCGAATATCATCGGCAACGTCGCGCATCCCGACAAAAGGGGCCGGGTCGTCCACGGCGCAAAGTGGGGGGGGGGGGGGGGGGGGGGGGGGGGGGGGGGGGGGGGGGGGGGGGGGGGGGGGGGGGGGGGGGGGGGGGGGGGGGGGGGGGGGGGGGGGGGGGGGGGGGGGGGGGGGGGGGGGGGGGGGGGGGGGGGGGGGGGGGGGGGGGGGGGGGGGGGGGGGGGGGGGGGGGGGGGGGGGGGGGGGGGGGGGGGGGGGGGGGGGGGGGGGGGGGGGGGGGGGGGGGGGGGGGGGGGGGGGGGGGGGGGGGGGGGGGGGGGGGGGGGGGGGGGGGGGGGGGGGGGGGGGGGGGGGGGGGGGGGGGGGGGGGGGGGGGGGGGGGGGGGGGGGGGGGGGGGGGGGGGGGGGGGGGGGGGGGGGGGGGGGGGGGGGGGGGGGGGGGGGGGGGGGGGGGGGGGGGGGGGGGGGGGGGGGGGGGGGGGGGGGGGGGCGCCGCCCCGGCCCCACCCCCCCCCCCCCCCCCCCCCCCCCCCCCCCCCCCCCCCCCCCCCCCCCCCCCCCCCCCCCCCCCCCCCCCCCCCCCCCCCCCCCCCCCCCCCCCCCCCCCCCCCCCCCCCCCCCCCCCCCCCCCCCCCCCCCCCCCCCCCCACCCGGAGGGATGAAATCTGGATTCCCCTTACGGCGGAAATGTCAGCGCAGTTCATATCGGAAATGGCGCGCGCCAATGCCGATTTTGATCGAGACATTCTATGCGCCGATAATGCTCCCGAAGGGCTAACGCTGCGCGTGATGCGCGCGTGGCGCTACCGCCATGTCAAAACCACGCGCCGCGATCATTGGGAATTCGTGATGGCGCGGCTAGCTGCAATGCCCAACTTCAAGAGCAAGTTTGGCGAAGAATAGCCATCGCTACAGGATGGGATCTTATGTAAACAATTGTTTTCTTGACATATTCTATGTGAATTATGCATATATCTCCCATCGGCCCATATGGCCTGAAAAGAGGAGAGATGAAATCAGACAAAACTTACAAGATTCATTTGGTTAGATCGTTCAAAGGTGCTTTGGACAATACGGGCACGGAGCACACTTCTCTTGATCGTCGATACGATCCATTTCATCATCGCGTGACACCTATCGAAACGTTCGTAAGTCGAACCGCAGAACTGGTTCACCGCATTGACCAAGACGCGCAAATAGGATCGGAACGATCTGGTCTGACCGCACCTCGAATTGCCAAAACGCTAACTTTGCAAATCGATGATCGGACATTCACTGTCAGCGACCGATGGCCTGCACCTATTCCAACACCATCGACTGTCCATGATGAAAACCGCTTGTTCCTTGAATCCGCTCAAGTCGGGGTAGCTGCGTTCGCAAAGGCAGTTGCGGAAAGATGGCCCATTCTGGCTGACGGCCTCGCAGCAGAGCTAGGGAGACTTGAGAAGCGCCTTCGTTCAAACTGCCATCACATTCTGAGCCGCGCTGAACGACACGGGAAAGTTATCCGCGCACGCGCGGCACGCGATGGTCTGACTTCAGTTCCAAGCGGCCCCGTCCAATAAAATCCGCTGCCTCAAAGGGCTCGGAATAATCTCAACTTCCCCCCACCGATAGAAATCTGATTGCCTAGCCTTGCCTCCATTTCCATGATGGAGGCAGCATATGTTGAATTCAAAACCTTGGACCATCCTCAGAGAACCGAAAGAGAGCGACGCTGATGTCGTGATCCAACTGCACGATGATAAAGTCATCGGCAGCATCCGGCACATGCAGCGGCTAGCGCGATTGATCGTCTATCTCGACCTTTCGCGACGCGAAGTTCCTGACTGGCTGCTCAACACCGTCTATGGTTTCGGCGGCGAAGTGCGCAGCGCCAATGGCGATGTCCTCGATATCGATGTTGAAGAACTCTATGACGCCTTCAACGATGACGGCGAATTTCGGTGGATCAGCGATATGGTTCTGTGGGGCGAGATGACGCCAAAACAGCGTGCGCAGGGGCGTATCGTCGCGCGACTGCGCTTTTTGACGATGGGCGCTGCTGTCCACGAGTTCCGATATGGCTTTCGGGAATTGTTCGACGATCTCAAACCGTCCCACCGCGCAACGGACCGATCAATGGGTAGCGATATGCGTCCGCAGGAGCGGATGCAGAATGATACCCAGTTCAGCCTGTATATCGGCCGCAAGGGCGATGAGCTTAGCTCGCGCACCTACAATGTCGATCACGGTTTCGTTTATCTACTTTTCGACCCTGCGACGATTCGTCGTCGCTATGCGACGTGGATCATGACCTATCTTTTCCCGTTGATGCCGCGTTCCTTCGTCGCGCGAATGATCGCACGCGTGAACTGGTGGAGTCGGAAACCGTAACAAACGTTACGACGGATGCGCGGAGGCCCGCAATTGCTGAGGTGATTGCGGGCTTTTTCTATGTTTGGGCGCACTTCTCCCCACAGCATAAAATGGTCGATGTCACGCTCGGTGGCGGAAAGGAGTTCCGCCATGAACAAGACAGTGAACACAAGCGGATTGCTGACCGCGAATGTGGTCATGCACACGATCTCCGCCTGCATGGCGGGCGTGTGGATTAGCGAGCTGGTTTCGACATCGGGAGGCATGACGCCGCTCGCATGGTTTGAAACCATCCTTGCGGTGATTGCGATCTCGGTCGGGCTGACCGTCTGCACCTATATCGCGCTTCGTCATATTCCGACGCTGCCGCCTGCGCAGCGGCGCACCGCAAAGATCGCATTCGTTACGGCCTATGCGGTGCTGGCATTCATTCTCGCCATTGCTGCCGCATCTGTGCTGGCCGCGTCCGCCGGCGAGCACGCGCATATGGAACACGGCGCAACCGAAATGAAATCCGCCATTGAATCGCGTCGCCGTGCGGCGGCGTCGATTCAAAACCGCGTGTCGGCGCTCACCGATTGTGAAGATACGGGTCGCGCCATGAGCACGCAGGAAGGCGCGACGGGCGCATTCAGCCGCGAGGGCGGCGATGTCGGCCGCGTGGCGATCACGCTCGCCAATATCGCAAGCGCCTGCTCGACCGCGCGCCAAGCGATCTATGCCAGTCGTGCGCAACTCGCGCGCCTCTTCGCGCGTGCGGACCGCGTGCTGATCGAGATGCGCCGCGCTATCGACTCCGATATGAGCCGCCATGAAAAGCTGGTCGCGGTGCGCCGCTATGCGGATGAGTTTCAGCGCATCATGCGCGGCGTGAATGATGCGCTCGCGGTCGAAGCGATGCAGTCGGTATCGGACGCGATCCGCAAGGATTGGCACGCGGCGGGTTTGCCGCCAAGCGCGGCCAACGCGATCACGCAGAATTTCGACGGTCTCGCGGATACACTCGTCGAAGGGATCGACGACATTGCAGCGTTGAAATCGCAGCCGCTCCCGAGCGTGCCTGTCGTCTCGAACGTCGCCTATCTCGCCCTATATCCCGATGCGACGATGGGCGCGCTCGCCATCGGCGCGATTATCGAGCTGATCCCGCTCGGCGGGATCTTGCTCGGTATGTCGATCATGGAAAAAGGCATGAACGGAAACCGCGCACCTGCGGAGCCAGGTGATGCGCCACGTAAACCTCGCGCACCGCGTGCGCGGTCCACGGCGCGACGCGGGCGACCGCCGAAAGCGTAAGCATCATGGGAGGCAAGAGAACGCGGGGCGATCATATCGCTCCGCGTTTTTGGTGTTACCACCAAGAGTAATAAGCGACGGCGCGCCCTTGGGCGAGTTCGGCGCGCGCCTTGCGGATGAATTCCAAATCATCCTCGCGCTCCTCGCCTGTCGTTTCACCGAAGAAGAATCCCGATGTGTCGGGAAGCGTTCCATCGATGATCGCGCGTTCGAGCGCATCGATGTCGGCGGATGTCAGCTCGACGGTATTGACGTTGAACTCGTCATCCACGCCGCCTTTCTCGAAGTAGAGGCCCGCCATCCAACCGTGAAGGTTCGGATGCTTGCGCCAATAGTGAAGGCGTCGGCGCTCCTCGTCGGGGATGTCGTCCAGATCGAAATCAACGCATGGTCGATCAACGTCTTTCGGCAAGGTGTAGGCATACATATCAAGTCCCATAATGGTCTCCTTTCGTTGCCGCGCGACCATTCGCGCGGGCTGATGGAGACCGTCGGCGCACGCCGCTATGCGCGCGCAACGCCCCTACTCGGTCATCGAAGATGAGTGGTGCGGGCTGGGGCTTGCGCGCCCCAGCACACGGACGGGCGCAGGGATCGGAACATTCAGCCCGCGATGGTTTGCGTGCTTAAAGGGACCAACAATGGCTTATAACTGCCATATTCCGACGAATAATGTTGACATAAGATAACCAAATAGGTTATCTATTGGCCGTTTTGAGACCAGAAAAAAAGGAATTTGTTCGGTATTTAGTTGAACGCTTTGGCTGTCACGCCAAATTCTCGGCTCTCGAATATGAGCATATTCGCATTCATTTCCATCAAGTCGCAGCTACACGTCCGCCAGAGCTTGCACCTGAGCTTTACGTCAATCGCGAAGATAGTTCCGAGACCGCTCTCGAATTTCTCGAACGGGTGTATGGCGAATGGCTAAGAGGAAATGGCCTCTTTCAATTCCATTTGAGCCGTCTCGACCCCACACTCATGACTACATTGAACATTAAGCATCGCGGTGCCGAAAATCGCGCAAGGCTCAGTGCAATTCTTCCGACCAAGATGGTAGAAGTTAGTCAGCGTATCGGAGATCACGGATCGATGGATTCAACCGAGCGCGACAGGCTTGCAAGAAAATCGCTTCGACCATCCGTGCGATGAACTGTTGACGCGCCACGATGAACCGTTTTGTCGCACGATAAAATTCGTGTTTGCCGATTGAAGCCAGTCCGAAATCTACGCATTTCAAATCTGTCGGATGCGCATCCCTCAACTCTCTGATCGGTCGATAGGCGACTGGTCGGGGTGCCGAAGGCACCCATTGAAAGGAATGAGGCGATGGCGATGATGGATGGACGCGCCCAAGGGCGCGGCACGTTGACCGCTCAAGGGCGGGTTTGTCTGCAAGGTGAGATTTCGACAGGCGGCGAATGCCGCAATGCTGCTTCGTGCTCGCATTGGGCGTGGCGGTGGTGGTCGCGGTGCGCGGCCTGCCCGTGGGACAGGAGCACATTGCGATGATGTTCCTCCCAAGCGACTTCTATGCTGGTGGCTGTCTGTCCAGTGCTCCGCCGCCCATCATGTATGTTCCGCGTGCGCACTATCTTCGCGAGGTGATGACGCAGTTCAATCTCTCGCTCGCCTATGCCGCGATCACCCCGCGCATATCGCGGCACTCGCTGGTGGCGTTCGTTTATGATCGCTTCCTCGAATTCACCGGCATCGTGATCGACGATGACGGCTATGTGTTCGACCTTCTCAATCCGAATATGGACCTCGATGTCCTTTTCGGCGGTGAGGATGATCCGTCATGGTCGTGGTGCGGCGATTTCCTGTCGGCGCGGATGCGGGTGCCGAAACAGAACGCCGCGATGAAGATCGCGGCGCGCTTCAAGCTCCTGTGGATCGCGCTCGCCATTCACAATCCCGCTGCCGCGCGCGACGTGCTGCGCTGACAGCAGTTTCCCCCACGGCGCGCCTCAATCGGTGATGTGAATCCTCCACCCGCAATCTCGCGGGTGGAGGATTCTTCATGTCCAATGTTCAATACAAGATCGATTATGATGAGAACGGCGCTCATCAAGTCGGGAAAGAAATCGTCGTTGCCGCCGCGCCGCGCGTTCGCAGCGAAACCCGCAAGCGTCGGCGCAGAAGGCTTCCCAGCTCCGTGCAAACCGCGCTCACCGTCGCCATGTGCGGCGCGCTGTTTTTCGGGGCCGTCGCGTTCGCGCCCGAAGGATGGCGACCGCAGGATTTCACGGGCCAATATGTTGGCGATGTCGCGGGCGAAGTGAAAGCGAATGAGGCGCAGATTCAGGCTGAACTCGATGCCTACACCGCCGCTGTGCGCGCGGGCGTCGAACAGCAGAATATGCGCTACAACCGCGCCGCCGAAGGAATTCTTGAAGCCTATAAGGCGTCGGTCGCGCTCAATCAGCAGCAGATGGAAGCGAATAATCGGCTGCGGGGTTCCTACATGGATCGACAATCAAGCCAGACCATGCAGGCGAACGGCTCGAATCTCGCGCTCGCGAATCTCTCCGAACTGTTCGGACAGGTTCAAAATTTTGTAGAGCCGCAATCGGGCGATGCCGCATTGAATGAAGCGCAGCGTCAGCGCGCGATTGCCGCAAACCGTTTGCGCGATACGGCAACCGACAGCGTGCACACCGATCTTTCGGGCTACGTCAATCAGCTTCCGAGTGCCGAGGCGTTGCGGCGTCAGCTCGATAGCATTCCGACGCTCGAACTTCCCCCGCCGCCGCGCTTCACAAGGCCGCGAAGCTGACATGCGCGGCGTCAACTTGCTGAACTGGATGGAGCGCGGTTTCGCGCTCCATCGTAATTGGGCGGAAGCCGACCACGCCCATGAAGCGCGGATGCGCGCGCTCGATCTCGAAGATGCGATGCGCGATGCGAAACCCTCGGGAGCGCTTGGTGACGGGCGGCTCGCCAATCTCGATGATTGCCAACATGCGGGACTGCTAAACAGTAATGGCCTCTTCCTCGGCGCATTCGGCGCGACGGGCCGATTCCTGTTTCACAATGGCGAAGAATCGTTGCTGACCTACAACCGCGCAGGCGGTGGTAAAGGGACAACGCTTATTCAACCGGCCCTCTGCCATAGTCGTGATCGAACCTTGATCGTCGTCGATATTAAAGACGGCGAACTTGCATTCTCATCTGCTAAGCACCGTGCCGAAACGCTCGGCACCAAAACCATCTATCTCAATCCATACGGCTTGCATGGATTTCCGAATACCAAGATCAATCCGCTTTTCCGATTGATCGACGTGATGCGCGCAGGTGGCTCTCCCGATGGTGAAGCGGAATCCATCTGCGAGATCGCGATGCCCGCACCATCGCGCCCTACCGAAGATTGGCCGCGCAAGAGTGCTATCCAGCTCTCGGTTTTGCGCGCGGAATATCTCGCACGCTATTTCCCCGAGAGTTGCACGCTCCCCGACCTCTGGCGCTTCCTCAATGGCGACGATGCACATTTCGGGATGGCGTTCTCGATGATGGCGACGTGCGGCGTCGAGTCCATCGAACGCCGCGCGCAATCTTTCGCCTCGATGCGCATCGAAGCCCCGAAACAATGGGAAGCCATTCGCAGCGAAGCCGCCACCGCCTTCAATGCGTTCGAGCCGGGAAAGTCCTTGGGCGATTCCTGCTCGGCGCATGAGTTTGATCTCACCCGTGCCAAGCGCGAAAAGCTCACTATCTATATCATCCTCCCCGCCAATCGGATCGATGTCGCAAAGGCGTGGGTCTCCATGCTGATTGCGATGATGACGGAAGTGATCGCCGCTGCGCGCGGCCCCGTGCGCACGAGCTTCATAGTCGATGAATTTGCGAACCTGCCCCGCGTGCCGAACATCCTGCGCGCGCTGCGGCTCTATCGGGGGCTTGGCATTTCTTACTGGCTGTTTAGCCAAGGCCGTCACGCTCTTACAAGCCAGTGGAGCCGTGAACAGGTCAAAGACATCGAGGATCAGGTCGGTATCATCACCATGAAATCGGTGTGGGAGCCGGACTTGTTGAAAGACATCGAACTCTGGTCGGGCATGTCCACCATCCTGCAAGGTGGTGTCAGTCACGCGGGCGGTGTCGTGCAAACGGCGAACGCCAATCTCTCCGAAACCAAGCGTCCTGTTCTCCAAGCGGGCGACGTGATCGCACTTGGCCCCACGCGGCAAGTGATCCGCGTGGCATCCATGCCGCATCTGCTGATTAGCGACGCGGTTCCCTATTACACCGTCGATCCGTGGCGGACCCAAGTGCGCGACGTGCGCGATTTGCACAGAGGAATTTCCGAATGAGTGATGCTATGTCGATCACCCCGCGTTTCAATCGCTCGGCGGAACCTTCGTCTCCGAAATCAGATGTGCAATTTCGTCTCGATGAAGCGATGCGCCGCATGGCCAAGAGCTTCGAGAGAAACGAGCCACATCTAACCCAAGCAAAATATCGCGACCTCCTCACCAAGCAAGGAACAACGCCTGAACTCAAACCTGATTTCGGGAATGAAAATCCTTCGGAACGGTTGTGGCGGACTGCGAAATATCAGGTGAAACAAGATCATTTTTCGCGGTGCTCAAAGATCATGAAGGTCGCGCAACGCATGAGAGATAAGGGCCACGACCTCGAACGCTAATCGCAATGCACAACATCATCTTGTAGATAAGTGTTGAATTTGAACAAAATTTTATAATAAAATTAGTATATGGGGTGGTGTTGATCCGCTTGGGGGCGGATGACATAGCGGGAAATCAAAGATCAAACTGATCGTATCGGTTTCCCCCACAAGGTTCTAATTTCAAACATAATTCTCATGTCGAACGGCAGGGCATATTCGCTTGCCGCCAGACATGAAGGTGGTGAATCGTGCTTGACATCAAGCCCGAAACGCTCGCGCTTTGTCGCGAGTATTTAGCTGACATGAATGTTCCAGCGGAGCGCGGGGATGAAGTGATCCGCATGGTGACCGCCATGATGCGGAGCAAGATCGACGCTGCGCGCAACCTCGATTCCACCCAACTCGCGCTTGCCGCAAAGCTCTCAAAATCCTTCCAAAATGCGAGCGGGAATGCTATAAATACGGACGGCCACGATGCCGAACGAATGGACCTCCTTGCCGATCATCGGCGTGAGGGCGCGAACACCCAAAAACAAAACGAAGAAAAAGGATGTGCGCCATGATGGACACGCATACGGACAAAGCCGTTATTTACTGCCGCGTATCAAGCCAGAAGCAAATGCGCGAGGGCGATGGACTTGAAAGCCAGCGCGTGCGCTGTGAAGAGTTCGCGAAATATCGCGGGCTACAGGTCGTCGAGATTTTCAGAGACGATGCGTCGGGTTCGCTCATCAATCGCCCCGCGATGAAGGCGATGATCGCATTCCTAAAATCCCGCAAGGAGCCGCATGTCGTCATCATCGACGACATCTCGCGCCTCGCACGCAGCCTCGAAGCGCATCTCGCGCTCCGCGATAAAATCAGGAAAGCGGGCGGCATCCTGCAATCGCCCACCATTGATTTTTCGGACGAAGATTCCGATAGCTCCTTGATGGAGCATGTTCTGGCGTCCGTGTCGCAGCACGCCCGCATGAAGATCAGGGAGACAACCCGCAATCGGATGCGGGGTCGCATGATGAACGGCTATTGGTCGTTCCGTGCGCCGATTGGTTACAAGTTCCAGCGCGTCGCAGGCCACGGCAATCTGCTCGTGCGCGATGAACCTGTGGCATCGCTGATCCAAGAAATCTTCGAGGGCTATGCGTCGGGCCGCTTCGGTGGTCCCGCCGAAATCATGCGCTATCTCGTCGCGCATCCCGTCTGGCCGCGCTCGCGTAGCGAAACCATGACGATTGAGCGCGTCATGGAACTTCTCGAACGTGTCCACTATGCGGGCTATCTGAATTACCCCGCGTGGGGCATTCACATGCAGCCCGCCAAGCATGAGCCGATTATCAGCCTCGCCACCTTCAATGCCGTGCGCGAACGCCTCAGCGGCAATGCCAAGGTTCCTGCTCGCAAAGACATCCATGAGGATTTCCCGCTGCGCGGCTTTGTGGAGTGCGACGATTGCGGCAGTCCCCTGACCTCCTGTTGGGCCAAGGGGCGGAGCGAACGCTATCCCTATTATCACTGCCAGACGAAGGGCTGTCGATCCTACGGCAAGTCAATCAAGCGCGACGTGCTGGAAAGCGGATTCAGAGATATTCTGAATACCGTCACGCCATCGGTTGAACTGCTCGGCGTAGCGACAGCAATATTCCATGATCTGTGGGAAGCTGCGAGCGCCAGCTCGAAAAACGCCCAAGCCCATCTCATGACGGAGGCTCTACGCCTCGAACGCCAGATTGAGCAACTGGTGGATCGTATCGTGAATGCAGAATCGGAAACGCTCATCGGCGCGTATGAGAATCGCTTGCGTGCGCTTGAAGCGGAGAAGGTTGAGATGAAGGAAAAGATCGCAAATTGCGGTCGTCCGCTGAACGACTTCGATACGACTTATAGAACCGCGATGGAGTTTCTCGGAAACCCCGCAAAACGCTGGGATTTCGGTGATTTGAGCGAGAAGAGAGCCGTGCTCAAACTCACGTTTGAGAGCCGAATCCGCTATCACCGCGAAGAGGGTTTTAGAACCGCCGAAACGACGGTTCCGTTCAACATTTTCAATTGTTTATGTGGATCGGACTCCGATGAGTCCGAAATGGTGCACCCGACAGGATTCGAACCTGTGGCCCCCAGATTAGGAATCTGATGCTCTATCCTGCTGAGCTACGGGTGCACTATATTTTTCAGTATCTTACCTCGCTTTTAGAGTAAATCGAGATCATTGTCAGCCGTAAACTTTTACCCAAAAAACGCCGGTTTTTTGCATTGTTTACAATCACGGTCTCTATCTCCTTGTTTTTATTGATGGAGCATCAGACTCGTCGTCGGATGCTCCGACACTCCGATTTTGCGTCTGCTGGCGCTTTTTCCATTCCGCATAAGTGAGCTCGGGCTCGTCTTTCTTTCGGGAATGGATCGTGATCTTGCGTGGATGAATTTCAACCGAGTCAATTTCTATGCCCGCCCGTTCGGCGGCGGCGATCGCTCGCTTTATTTCCATTGTGGGAGGAAATTTTAGATTTGCGGGCATTTTAGTTGTTTCTTTCGGCTTTGTAGCGCCCTACTCGATGGGGCGAACAAGCAATTGAAAGAATAGTGGAAATGCAGGAATCGAAAGAGGTTGAAGACAGCCAGGCAGCAGCGACCGACAGTCTCCTTCTTTTTTTGGCTGCGCTGCTGGGTGTTGGATTGTGCCTGACAATCGTTGGCATTCTTCCAGTGGCTATTTTGATCTTTGGCTTGATTCTCTCACTTAGGAGTGGGGAAATCGCTTTTGTCCGAAGGACCACAAGGTTTGTTGAAGCAGCTGGTTTAGCGATCGCTCTGTCATGTTTCGCCGGTGCTTTGTATGCGCACTCACAATTGCAAGAAATCGAAATGCCTACTGACCCGAACACAGATTCGAAATTTGAGGAGTCCGAAACGCTCGACATCCAAGCAATGGCAGAAAATTCAGACGCAATTTTCCAGGAACACGCTGAAGAAAATGCTGCTCGGACTGAGTACACCAAAGCATCCTCTGATAGCGACGAGATGAGAGGCCTGCGAGGAGGATTATTGTTAGCAGCCATCGTGGCAGTTGTAGTGACAGTGTTGCTGAACTTTCTCTGGTTGCCCCCTCTCACTCGACAAATGCCAAGTTGGCGACTTTCACATATATCGAAAAAGGCTAACTCTCCCGAATTTGCTGCACCTAATACGTTCCAACTTGGTTCAACATTCTCCGTTGCCGACGAGCTACAAAAATGGAACACGCTCCGAAATGAAGGAGTGATCAGCGAACAGGAGTTTGCTGACGCTCGCAAGCAACTGCTTGAGCGGAAGTAGATTGGACACATTCTGCCCTCCCCTACAACCACAAGCTGGTTTGCAGCGCGAAGTCGTGCAGCCAAGACGATTGCTCATTTGTTGGAGCAGCAGCGGTGTGCCCACGCATCCGTGTCTTTTTAGATATATCGCAGGTCCGAACGGACATAAATGTAACCTCTAAACGCTGAATTTCAGTTTACAGTGTTAGGGTAAGTTACGGAAAGATAAGGGCGGGTCCGGGCAGCAGTTTACAAAAAAACCTAATAAAATCAATGGATAAATGAAATTAGGAATCTGATGCTCTATCCTGCTGAGCTACGGGTGCCTTACTGCGGCCTTAACCACGCGGGATAGCAGCGTCAATTTTTGGCTTCGGGCGGAAGGAAAGGCAAGGGCAGCGGGGCGACCGCAATCCCCTCTTCGTGCAGTTCGCGCGCATCGTCCACCGTCGTGCTGCCATGAATCGTGCGCTCGGGCGCATCGCCATAATGGATCGCCCGCGCCTCATCGGCAAAGCGATCGCCGACCCAATCCGACTGTTCGAGCATTTTCGCCTGCATCTGCGCAACCTTGCCGATCATCTCTACCATCTCGGCCGGCATTTCGGGCATATTGGCCACAGCGACGGCTTCGTCACTATTGTTGTCGCGCTGCACGCTCGGCGCCTGATTGCCCTTTCGCGCCACATTCGGGGCCATCACGGCTTTCCGGACGCCCGTATCACCGCACACCGGGCAGGCCAGCAGGCCTTCAGCCAGCTGCTGGTCATAGTCCGTGGACGAACCGAACCAGCCTTCGAAGCGGTGGTGGCCAGAGGTACAGATCAGGTCAAAACTTATCATTCATCGGTTTCCGGCCAGCATCGGATCAAGATTGCCAGCCGCCTCCAGCGCCATCAAATCGTCGCTGCCACCGACATGGTGGCCATCGATAAAGATTTGCGGGACCGTGGTTCGCCCGTTCGATCGCGCCAGCATGTCTTCGCGTGCTGCACCACCGCTCGCATCGCGTTCGATATAGGCCACGCCCTTGGAATCGAGCAACGCCTTGGCCCGATAGCAATAGGGGCAGGCAAATTTTGTAAAGATTTCGATGTTCGCGCTCATGAAACACAAATGGGAATGTCGCTGCGGCTAGTCAAGAGAGCATGGGCGGCGGTGGTGCCGCCTCATATGCTTCGGGTAAGACCCGTGCCCAGCAGAAAATCGTTACGCTTGACGCACCGGCCTTCCGGAGCGCGGCGACACAGGCGTCCGTAGTCGCCCCGCTGGTGTACACATCGTCAACCAGCACGACCGCCCTTCCGGCAACGCACGCCTGCCTGCTTCGATTGATCGCAAAAGCGCCTTTGACCATTGCCGTCCGCTCGCGTGCCGACAGCCCGCCCAGCGATTGCGTGCGCCGGGTTCGCACCAGCGCATCCGGGCAGTGCTGCGCACCCGACATTTGGGAAAGCGCCTGTGCGATCAGTGCGGACTGGTTGTACCGGCGATACCATAATCGCGACCAGTGCAATGGGACGGGAACAAGCAGCGCGTTTTCCGGCAGATCGGCGAGGTATCGGCGCAACATCCCTGCAACCAGCCGCGCAAGGCCGATTTTGCCGCCATGCTTCAGCTTCAACGCAATCTCGCGCGCAATATCGCCATAGGCAACCGCTGCCTTGATGCCCGAATGACGCGGCGCATCGGCAAGGCAGTGACCGCACTGTGCGCCGTCGCCAGCGTCAAACGGTAAAGGCAGGTCGCATGTCGCGCAGGCCGGTTTCGACAGGAATCGCAACTGCTGCCAGCAGGACTGGCAGAACTGGTCCTGTTCCGGCGTGATCACACCGCAAGCCGGACAACGCGGCGGCAGCGCGAAATCGACGATAGCCTTCAACGGAAGTGTCAGCGCCTGCATATGCCCCTTGTCGGGCAATAAAGTGCAAGGCACAAGCGCGACATGCAGCATGCCAGCGCTCCCGAAATCTTCGATTCCCGCCGTCGTCGCGCGCAGTGGGAACGCGTCGACCGGCGCGGGGCGGGTTCCCGATTCCTGTTGGAAATGCTGGCCGACGATATCGCCGATCGCCTCGATTGCACCACCCGAAACTTTGAAAACTGCCTGATCACGGGGCCTTTGGCGCGCACCGCCGATGCCATTCTCGGTTCAAAGGTGAAACAATGGACCGCCCAGCCATTTTCAGATGAAGACAATCTGGGGGTCGAAACCCACAGCTTCGATCTGATAATCTCGGCGGGCACGCTCGACAGCGTGAATGATTTGCCCGGTGCGCTCGTACAAATCCGGCGCGCGCTGCGCCCGGACGGATTGTTCCTTGGTGCCATGTTCGGGGCAGGAACGCTGACGGCGTTGAAAAAAGCTATGCTGCTGGCCGATGGAGCGCGCGCAGCTTCGCACATTCATCCGCAGATCGAGCTGCGCGCCGCCGCCGACCTGCTTACCCGCGCGGGCTTTACCCTGCCGGTTGCCGACAAGACGGGGACCGATGTGCGCTATGGTGACTGGCGCACGCTGGTCAATGATCTGCGCGATGCAGGCGCCGGAAATTGCCTCCGTGGAATGCGGCCCTTCCTCGGGCGCGACTATGTTGGCAGGCTGGATAACGCCTGGTCCATCCTTGCCGACCCTTCCGAAAAGGTCAGCGAGCGGTTCGAAATCCTGCATCTCAGCGGCTGGGCACCATCGCCAGACCAGCCCAAACCGGCGCGTCGCGGCAGCGGCACCGTATCGCTGGCGGCGATGCTCGACAAATCGGGTAAAATTTAAGCGTGTAAAATTTTTCGCAGCAGATCGATCAGCGGCAGGTCGGCAGGTGGCATGGACAGGCCGTCCATCTGATCGAGCGTAAACCAGCCAAGAGTCTGGCCTTCCACGGCGACGGGTTCACCAGCCCAGATACGGCAGATATAGAGCAGAAGCAGCAAATCCCGATCGCCGATTTTCGCGCTGGCAAAGCAGGCGGGCACAAGATTCGCAGGCTCGATGCGGATATCAAGCTCCTCATCAAGCTCGCGGACAAGCCCGGCCTCAGCCTGCTCTCCTGGTTCCAGCTTCCCGCCGGGGAATTCCCAAAGCCCTTCCATTTCCCGCCCTTTCGGGCGTTTCTGGAGCAAAATCTGTCCGTCGGGACGAACAAGGGCGGCAGCAGTGACGATCAACATTGTCGGATTTTTTTTCAACTTCGTTTCCGTTGGAAAGTTTTTGTTAACGCCTCTGTGAAAAAACGCGAGTGTCGTAACCATGACATGAACAGGACCAACTCATGTTGAAGTTTATTCGGGGCATCGCAAGTTGCCAAATGGGTGCGACGGCAGTGGAATATGGATTGATACTGTCATTGCTCGTGGTCGCCATCATGGCAGCACTAAGCAATGTAGCAGGCTCGACAACCGATATGTGGAATGACGTTTCGAACGACATTACGGAAGCCAGCAATTAATTTCCGGATTAACGAATTGGTAGGAGAGTCTGTTTTATCGGTTCATGGACAGTTGGAATTCTATCTGACTGCCAGGGTGAATAGTTGAACAGGAGACCTGACATGAAAATGATCAAAAAGCTTTTCAAGAATGAAGAAGGTGCAACCGCGATCGAATACGGCCTGATCGCCGCTCTGATCGCCGTCGCTGCTATCGCTGCGATGTCGAGCCTCGGCAACAACCTGTCGAACACCTTCAACGACGTGAACAACGAACTCGACGGCTAATCGTCCGGTTCGCCTGATCTGAACAGATCAGACGTCTGAGAAAACGGGGCGGGAACCTTCAAGGTTTCCGCCCTTTTTCTATGCATTTCCGAATGTTGCGTTAACCAATTGGCGACCAATTGTTGATAGAAACTGTCTCAACAGTTACCTCAATTTGCATCCCAAAAGGCGCCATGAACAAACCGGTCGATCCTATGGAAACAGAAAGCACCGCCGGCAAGCCGCGGTCGCAAGATCGCAACAGCTTGTTTATGAAGGCGGTTTTGCGCTTTCCCGTCAGTGGAACGCAGGGTGAAGTTCGCGTCCGGAACGTTTCGTCGGGTGGCCTGATGGCTGAAGCGCCCGTCCAGGCGAGTCGCGGCGAGCCGGTTGAAGTGAACCTGAAAAACCTGGGCTGGGTTACCGGCAAAGTTGCATGGGTGGCCGAATCGCGCTGCGGGATTGCGTTCGATTATCCGATCGACCCGAAGGCCGCGCGCCAGCAAATCGGCACCAACCCGACCGACGAGAATATGCCACATTATCTGCGCAAGCTGAACACCCAGGCGCTGACCCCCAAGGCGCCGCTGCGCCGTATCTGACCAACTCAGCCGTTCAGGCAGTAAATATCGACCGGAACGGTCAGCGCATCGATCACGCGGCCTACAGGATAGGCCGATTTTGCGCCTTCCTCTATCGCCTGCTCCAACACTTGCTGCTTTTCGGCACCATTTATGACGATCATTGTCGTCCGCGCAGCAGCGATCGCCGGAACCGTCAGCGTTACCCGGTCGACCGGCGCTTCGGGCGGTAACGGGTCAGGTCGCACGCCAATGGCTCGAACCCCCTTTGCCGGGTTCAGCGCCTCGTCGAGATCAGGTCCCGCAAAAATCGAGGCCGTATGCCCGTCGCTTCCCATGCCCAGCCAGACAAGGTCAGGCGGCCAGTGCAGATCCTGCAGCCGCGCATTGGCGGCACCGCCCGCCAGCTTGTAATCCGCCGCCTCGCTGTTGAGCGGCAGCACGCGCGCGCCCTTGGGCAGGAAGATTTTCGCCAGCATCGCGACATTGGACAGCGGATCGCTGACCGGCACCAGCCGTTCGTCGGTCGGGATGATCGTCACGCCCTTCCAGCGCAGCGGCGCTTCGGCCAGCTTTTCAAGGATCGGCCTGGGCGTATTGCCGCCCGGAAAGGCCACGAGCGCCTGCCCGCGTGCATCGAGCGCGCTTTCGATGATGAAGGTCAAATCCCCGACGACACCGTCGATGAATTCTTCTGCCGAATCAAATTCCCACCACTCGATTTCTTCGGCCATGACATTTTTCCCTTGTGTTAGCGCGCAAGCGCGGCGGCTGCGCGGGCTGCGGCCTCTATCGCCGCGACATCGGGCGCTCCTTTAGCAACTAGCCAGCTTCCGCCAACACATAAAATCTCGGGCACCGCCAGCCAGTCGGCGGCGCTGTCCTGCCGGATCCCTCCGGTGGGGCAGAATTTGCACTGTCCGAACGGCCCGATCAGCGATTTGAGCGCTGGCAGGCCGCCATTGGCTTCCGCCGGGAAGAATTTGAAATGCGACAGGCCCAGATCCATCCCGCGCATGATATCGCCCGCATTGGCGACCCCGGGGAGGAACGGAATGCCGCTTTCGACCGCAGCCGCGCCCAGCCGGTCAGTCAGGCCGGGGGAAACGATGAACTCGCTCCCCGCCGCAATCGCGGCATGAAGCCCCGCCACATCGACGACCGTACCCGCGCCGACAATCGCGCCTGGCACCTTCTTCATCTCGGCAATGCCCTCAAGCCCTGCAGCGGTGCGCAGCGTCACTTCGAGGACGCGCAGGCCGCCCGCGACCAGCGCCTCGGCAATCGGCCGCGCATGGGCCACATCCTCGATCACCAGTACGGGGATCACGGGCGCCGTGCGCATGATGGTTTCGATCGGTTTCATGATTTTTCCTTATCCATACTTGCGCGCAAAGGCCGCCGCTGCCCCGAAAAGCCCCGGCTGCGGATGGGTGATCAGCTTGACCGGCAGTCCTGCCATCAGGCCTTCGAAGCGCCCCTTAGCGCGAAACCGTTCGGCAAAGCCCGAACGCAGCAGCGTATCCTTGATGCGAAGGCCCAGCCCTCCTGCGATCACCACCCCTGCAAAGCCGCCCTGCGCCAGCGCGATATCGCCCGCGACGCTGCCCAGCGACAGGCAGAAGCGGTCGACCGCCGCAGCGGCAAGGCTGTCCTCGTCCGAGGTGCCGAGCGCCCACAGCGCCTTGTCGTCAAGCGGCTGGATCGCCCTGCCCTCGATCCCGGCCAGTGTTTCGTAAATTTCGACGAGCCCCGGCCCCGAAACCACACGCTCGACCGATACCCGGCGATAGCGTTTGCGCAGCCGCGCGAGGATCGCATCCTCGATACTGTCGAGCGGCGCGAAATCGATATGCCCGCCCTCGGTCGCCTGCACATGATAGCCATCCGTCTGGCGCAGCAGGTGCGCGACGCCAAGGCCGGTGCCGGGGCCGATAATGCTGATCGTACCCGCCTCTGCCAGCGGCTGGTCGGGGCCGCAAAGATGCGTGAAATGCTCGCTTCCCGCCTGCGCCACCGCATGACCGACCGCCTCGAAATCATTGACCAGCGCATGGGCTTCAACCCGCAGCTTCTCCCCGATCAGTGCCGGACGGATGATCCACGGATTGTTGGTGAACTTGATGACTTCACCGCCCACCGGCCCGGCAATCGCAATCGCCACCGCCTGCGGAACCGGCCCCTCCAGCGTCTCGCCGAACGCCTCCCATGCCGTCTGGAATGAGGCATGTTCGGCGGTCTTCATCGTAACGGGCTCGTCCAGCGAAACCACCCGGCCTCCCGCCACTTCGGCGAGCGCAAAGCGCGCATGGGTGCCGCCGATATCGACCGTTACCAGCCGCGTCACAGCCCTGCCTCCGCCAGCATCGCCGATCCGCCCTTTTCGGCATCGTCGGCAAAATGCCGCATGATCGCGAACAGTTCGCGCCCCACGCCGGGTTCGGCGGGCGGCTGCTTCGCGGCTTCGCGTGCATCCCATTCGGCAGCATCGACCAGCACCTCGAGGCTGCCCTTGTGCGCGCACAAGCGGACGATATCGCCATCGCGTAATTTGCCCAATGGCCCGCCCTTCGCGGCTTCGGGGCTGATATGGATCGTGGCAGGCACCTTGCCCGACGCGCCGGACATGCGGCCATCGGTGACCAGCGCAACCTTGAAGCCCTTGTCCTGAAGCACGCCCAGCGGCGGCGTCAGCTTGTGCAGTTCGGGCATTCCGTTGGCCGCAGGCCCCTGAAAGCGGACGACGACCACGACATCGCGGTCGAGTTCGCCCGCCTTGAACGCGGCCAGCACCTCATTCTGGTCGTTGAATACGCGCGCGGGGGCCTCGATCGTCCAGCGCGCCTCGTCGACCGCGCTGGTCTTGAAGGTGCCGCGCCCGAGATTGCCCTGCACCAGCCGCATCCCGCCATCGGCCCGGAAAGGATTGGCCACGCCGCGCAATATGCTGTCGTCGCCCGACTGCGCGGGCGCAGCATCCCAGACCAGCGTGTCACCGTCGATCCGCGGCTCCTGCGCCCCAGCACTCAGCCCGCCGCCATAGACGGTCAGAATATCGTCATGCGCAAGGCCTGCGCCGATCAGCTCGCGGATCACAAAGGGCATACCACCTGCTGCCGCGAAATAGTTCACATCGCCCGCGCCATTGGGATAAACCCGCGCGATCAGCGGCACGACCGACGACAGTTCGTCCATATCCTGCCAGTCGACGATGATGCCTGCTGCCCGCGCGATCGCGGGCAGGTGCAGCACATGGTTGGTCGAACCGCCGGTGGCGAGCAGCCCGACGATGGCGTTGACGATCGCCTTTTCGTCGACGCACTGGCCAAAGGGGCGATAGTCGCTGCCTTCCCAGCCAATCTCGGTAATCCGGTGCGTTGCCGCACGGGTCAATTCCTGCCGCAGTTTGGTTCCGGGATTGCAGAAGCTGGAACCCGGCATGTGGAGCCCCATCATCTCCATCATCATCTGGTTCGAATTGGCCGTGCCGTAAAAGGTGCAGGTGCCTGCGCCGTGATAGGAAGCCGCCTCGGCCTCAAGCAGTTCCTCGCGCCCCACCTTGCCTTCGGCATAAAGCTGGCGAATGCGCTGCTTTTCCTTGTTCGCAAGCCCCGAGGGCATCGGCCCTGCAGGAATCAGGATCATCGGCAGATGTCCGAAACGCAGCGCACCAATCAGCAGGCCGGGAACGATCTTGTCGCACAGCCCCAGCAGCAGCGCACCTTCGAACATGCCATGGCTGAGCCCGATGGCCGATCCCATCGCGATATTGTCGCGGCTGAACAGCGACAATTCCATCGAAAGCTGGCCCTGCGTCACCCCGTCGCACATCGCCGGAACGCCGCCTGCCACCTGCGCGGTCGCCCCTTTCTCACGCGCCCACAGCTTGATCTGTTCGGGGTAGCGGCCATAGGGCTGATGCGCCGACAGCATGTCGTTATAGGCGGTGATGATGCCGATGTTCATCGCCCTGCCGCCCCGGATCGCGGCCTTGTCGTCACCGCTCGCTGCAAAGCCATGCGCAAGGTTTCCGCACGAAAGCGTCGGCCGATTGACACCTGCATCGCGTGCCCGTGCGATCAGGTCGAGATAGGCCGCCCGCCCCGCTTTCGACCGTTCGATGATGCGGTTGGTGACAGCCTCGACAACGGGTTGCAGTTCACTCATGCCAGCTCACCCCGTCGCGTTCGGCGAGTGCAATAGCGGCGCTTGGCCCCCAGCTTCCGGCACCGTAAGTCTTGGGCTTGAGGCCGGTATCGCTCCAGAGCTTGCGGATGGCATCGACCCACGTCCATTGCGCTTCCACCTCGTCGCGGCGGACGAACAACGTCTGGTCGCCCTCGATCAGGTCGAGCAGCAGCCGTTCATAGGCGATGCGCCTCCGTGATCCGGCAAAGGCAGTGGTGAGCGAAAGGTCGAGCGGCACTTCGCGCAGCGTCACCCCGCCACGATCGAGTCCCGGCTCCTTCGCCATCACCAGCAGGCGGACATATTCTTCCGGTTGCAGGCGGATCACCAGTGCATTCGCCTCCAACCGCCCGCCGCGATCGCGGAAGATATTGTGTGGGACCGGCTTGAACTGGACGACAATTTCGCTGCGCCGCTCTGCAAGCCGCTTGCCGGTGCGCAGGTAGAAAGGCACGCCCTGCCAGCGCCAGTTATCGACAAAGGCCTTGATCGCGACAAAGGTTTCGGTGTCGGACGGTTTGCCGAGATCGCTGTCATAGCTTGCCACCGGCGCCCCGTTCACCGCGCCGTCGCCATATTGGCCGGTGACGACATCGCCCTCGGCCACCCTGCGCAGCGCCCGCAGCACCTTCACTTTTTCATCGCGGATCGCGGTGGCGTCGAGATTGGCGGGCGGCTCCATCGCCGTCAGCGCCACCAGTTGCAGCATGTGGTTCTGCACCATGTCGCGCAACGCGCCGGTATCGTCGTAAAAGCCCGCGCGCCCCTCAAGGCCGACCGTTTCGCTGACCGTGATCTGCACATGCTCGATCGCATTGGCGTTCCACAGCGGCTCGAACAGCATGTTGGCAAAGCGCAGCGCCATCAGGTTCTGCACAGTTTCCTTGCCCAGATAATGGTCGATGCGGAAGGTTCGGCTTTCAGGGAATACCGCATTGACAGCATCGTTGATCGAACGGCTGGAGGCAAGATCGTTGCCGAGCGGTTTTTCAAGACCGATACGGACATTGTCTCCGGCCAGCCCTGCCGCGTGCAGCCCCTTGATCGTCGGTTCGAACAGGAAGGGCGCGGTCGACAGGAAGATCGAAAGCCCGCCCGATATGTCGCCGATCTTGTCGGCGAGCGCGGAAAAACCCTCCTGCTGCGAAGCGTCGAGTGGCTGATAGTGAAGCCTTTTCAGAAAGGCATCGATCTTGCCCTCATCCTTGCGGTCGTCGGGCAGAAACTCGCACAGCGCTTCCCTGGCAAAAGTGCGGAAACTTTCGTCATCATGTTCGCTGCGCGCGGTACCGAAGATGCGCAGATTGGGCGCAATCAGCTCGTCCGAATGCAGGGCGTAGAGCGAAGGCAGCAGCATCCGCCGCGAAAGATCGCCGGTCGCGCCGAACAGCAAAAGGGTTTCGCTATGCTGGCTCATCTTCGTCCTTCTCCCGGCCGCATGGTCGCGCGCCTTCGACAACCATATAGCAGCGATGTCAAATGGCTAGGAGGGCCGGAACGCGTTTATTCGTATGTAGTGCAGTCAGGCCCCTCCCGCTTGCGGGAGGGGTTGGGGAGGGTGCGATTGCAGCGAACTTGTGCCATGACGGCCCTCCCCCGACCGCTCCCGCAAGCGGGAGGGGAGAAAGATTACCCCGTCACCACGCCGCGCTGGTCCGCAATGCCCATCGAAACCAGCAGCGGGTCGGCCGCCTGCCGTTTCTGGAAATCGGCCTTGCCAGAAAGGCCCCGCCAGCCGCAGGCGATCAGCGCCTGCGCGACCGGCGCACCCAGCGTTGTTCCCGGCCCAAGAACGGCAATGCGATCGGGGCAATATTCGCGCGCGGCGACCTGCACGGCGCGGGTGAAATCATAGCTGCGGTTGATCTGCGCACCCAGCGTATAATCGTAGATTGCCTCGGCATCGAACGCCTTGGGCGCCCAGATTTTGCCGGTGCCGTCAATCGCCGGGATGGCGCCTTCACCGAAATCGCCCAGCGGATTGGCATCCTGCGCCATCGGGACGATATGATCGAGCAGCGGCGAGTGGAAAGCGGCATGATAGTTGAGCTTCATCGGGAAGCGGTCATCCTTGGGGAGCCGCTCCATCAGCCATTTCATGCCCGCATCGTCGGCTGCAAACACGATCATCGCGCCCAGCCGGATCGAGACATGCACCGCGCGGCCATCGCGCGCCGCTTCGGCCAAAACGCTGTCGGCCTCTGCCGCCTTGGCAGGGTCTATGCGCCAGTCGGCATCAGCGAGCGACCACACCACCTGCCCGCCCTGCCCGCGTTCGTGCATCAGCCCGCCCATGGTGTTGACCAGCCGCGCGCCTGCATCGAAATCGACTACGCCTGCGCAGGCCAATGCCAGATACCAGCCCATCGAATTGCCCGTGACCGCGACCACCTCGAAGCGTTCGCGGTCGATGGCAGCAAAATCGGCAAGCGCACAGGCGTAAATGAGCAGCGAGGCATTATCGCCGGGCATGTGCAGCGACGGGCTGTACTTGTCCGCACCGTCGAGCGCGGACAGGGTCGGCTGGCCCAATCCCGCCCGATAAGCGTCGAGCCGCGCGACGAGGTCAGCGCGTGCAGCATGGTGGCGCTTCAGATAGCCGAGTTCGGTCGCGTTATAGGTGCCGCGACCGGGGCAGATGACGAGGAGCTTTTCTTTCATTCGGACACTCTTAAACCGTTCATTTCCCCACCGCCTTCAGCGCCGCTTCGATGATCGAAGCCTTGCTCGGCAAGGTCAGCTCTGCAGCGGGCCCCAATGCGATGAAGCAGTCGTCGGCGGTCAGGCGGCTGGTATCGTTGCCGCGTCCTGCTTCGGCAAGGAGCGTCACCAGTTTCTCCGACAGGCTGCCCGCGCGGCGGCATTCATCGACCACGAGGATTTTCTTCGCTGAAGCCACCGCATCGACAATCCCCGCCTCGTTGAGCGGATGCAGCCAGCGCAGGTCGATAATCCGCAGGTCGACACCCTTGGCGCGCAATTCGGCCTCAGCCTGGCGCGAAAGATAATGGCCATTGCCATAGGTCACAATGGCAAGGTCTTTCCCCTCGCCATGTACCCCCAGTTCGCCAAGCGCGATCGGCGCGGCGTCTGCCGGTGCGGCATAGCTGGCGGTCCAGCCGCCATCGCCCGGCTCGGCAAGGTCGCTGGTGTGATAGAGCGCAATCGGCTCTACAAAGACGATCACCCGGCCATCCTCATGCGCCAGTCGCACGCATTCGCGCAACATGGCGGGGGCATCGGCGGCGCAGCTTGGCACCGCGACAATGATGCCCGGAATATCGGTCAGCACCGCAAGGCTGTTATCGTTGTGGAAATGCCCGCCAAAGCCCTTCTGGTAAGGCAGGCCCGCGATCCGCACCACCATCGGGTTGCGATATTGCTGGTTCGAAAAGAAACTGAGCGTCGCCGCCTCGCCCCTGATCTGATCCTCGGCATTGTGCAGATAGGCGAGGAACTGGATTTCGGGGATCGGCACGAAACCATTATGCCCCTGACCGATGGCCAGCCCCAATATGGTCTGTTCGTCGAGCAAAGTATCGAACACACGCGCGGCACCGAATTTGTCGTGCAACCCCTGCGTCACGCCATAGACACCGCCTTTGCGCGCAACATCCTCGCCGAAAAGTGAGATATTGGGGTATCGCAGCATCAGATCGGCCAGCGCGAAGTTGATCGACTTCGCCAGCGTCACCGGCTTGGCAAGATTGCGCGCGTCCTTTGCGAACAGCGCATCGCGCGACTCCGTTGATGCGGGCGGCGGGGAAGCCTTCGCGCCCACTTTGGGAGCGATAGGCGCCATGATCTCGGCATTGGTCGACAGCCGGGGCTTGGTCAGCGCTTCGGCCGCGACCCGTTCGACCTGCTGGCGCATGTCTTCATAACGGCCGACAATGTCTTCGCGGGACAGGCCGCCGTGCTGCAAGAGGATGCGCGCGCTGTGCAGCAGCGGATCTTGCGCCTCATTGGCCTCGATCGTTTCCAGCGCAGCATAGCTCGCTTCGACATCAGCCCCGGCATGGCCCATCAGGCGGACGGTGCGCATGTGCAGAAAAACCGGTTTGCGACGGCTGCGCGCATAGGTCACCGCCTCTTCGCACCCGCGCAGCGCATCGAGCATGTCGACGCCATCGCACTGGATATAGTGCAGCGCAGGCCGGTGCGCGAAATTCGCTTCAACCCACCCGCCCGGCGTGCGCACGGAAATGCCGATGCCATTATCCTCGCACAGGAAGATCAGCGGCATTGGGAGATGCTGGTAAGCCGCCCAGCAGGCCGAATTGATCGCGCCCTGCGATGTCGAATGGTTCGCTGAGGCATCGCCGAACGAACAGAGGATCACCGCATCGTGCGGCATTGCGGCATCCTCCAGCTTCAGCCGCTGCGCCATGCCGATGCTGTGTGCAGCCCCCACCGCCTTGGGCAAATGCGACGCAATCGTGCTGGTCTGCGGCGGCACAAAGGTCTGCGCGCAGCCGAGCACCTTGTGCCGCCCGCCCGAAATCGGGTCTTCGGCAGAGGCCGCAAAACTGAGTGCCATATCATAAAGCGGGGTCAGCCCGCCTGCCTGCTTCTTGCGCTGGATGAGAAAAGCGGCATCGCGATAATGCAGGAAGGCCATGTCAGTTTGACGCGTGGCCGCAGCCATGGCCGCCGTGCCTTCATGCCCCGAACTGCCGATGGAATAGAAAGTTTTCCCTTTGGACCTTCGGGCCCACAGGTCGAGATGGCGCGACATGATCTGGCTGTCGAACATGTCAACCAGCTGATGCGCGGGCGGAATATGGAAATTCTGGTTGCTGCGCGATGCGGGCAGATCTCCTGCCAGTACCCGCTTCGCAAAACCTTCATCAACGATCGTAGGGCGGTCAAACATGGCGAAGGGGTTTAGCCGGATGCTGCATAAATGCCACAGCAAAAAACTTTGTTTTAATCGCACGGTTAAAATTCTGGACACATAAAATCATCACGTTAAGTTCCTGTCCGTTTCCAACTTAACCCCGGGGGAATTCGCAACGGAAGCAGTTTCAGTGCCCAGGCCGGCAAACGGCAGGCCCAATTTCACGCAACTTTAAGGAGAGGTAAATGCGTCGATTGAATAGACTCAGTGCGCTCGCACTCAGTTCCACCATGCTCGCGACTTTCGGGATCGCTCCGGCTTATGCGCAGGACGCGCAGGCCGATGAGGACAACTACGAAAACCAACCCATCGTCGTCACAGCTACGCTGCGCGAAGCTGATGTGCAGGATATTCCTATCGCGGTGACTGCCGTCCAGCCCGAAACGCTGGAACGCTAGGGCATTGCCGACATCAAGACGCTGTCCTCGATCACCCCGAGCTTCAACATCCAGTCGTCGCAGACCGAAACGCAGGGCACCTCGATCAAGATCCGCGGCGTCGGCACCACCGGCAACAACACCGGTCTTGAAAGCTCGGTCGGCGTGTTCATCGACGGCGTGTACCAGTCGCGCCCCGGCGTTGCACTGGGCGACCTTGTCGACCTTGAACGCCTTGAAGTTCTGCGTGGCCCGCAGGGCACGCTGTTCGGTCGCAACACCTCGGCTGGTGCCCTCAACGTCACCACAAAGCGCCCCAGCCTTTCCAAGTTCGAAGGCTTTGCGAACGCCTCTTACGGCAATTACGACTTCATGAACGTGCAGGCCGGTGTCAGCGTACCGGTTGCGCCGGACGTCGCAGCAGTTCGCTTGACCGGAACCTGGCGCAAGCGCGACGGCTTTCTGAAAAGCTCGACCGGCGCGGAAAGCAACGACCGCGATCGCTACATGCTCCGCGGTCAGCTTTATATTGAGCCGAATTCGGATGTCAGCATCCGCATTCTCGCCGACTATTCGAAGGTCGACGAAAAATGCTGCGATGCGGTGATCCTGCGTGAAACCGAACTGCAGCCCTTCTTCGCCTATCACGGCCTGACCACCAATGACGGTGTTGACCAGTCGGGCTTCAGCGCACTCAACAATCTGTCGACCAATGGCCAGCAGTTCCTGAACAGTGCCAAACAATGGGGCGTTTCGGGCGAGCTGAAATGGGATTTTGGCGGCGCGAAGCTGACCTCGATCACCTCCTATCGCGACTTCTCGTCTGAATCGAGCCAGGATGACTTCACCAGCGTTCTGACCTATTCGGTCGGTCGCAAAGGCGTGACCGTCGCTCCGGGTTTCCCCAAGAATGGCGACGACATCCAGGCCTTCACGCAAGAACTGCGCCTGCAGGGCACAGCCTTTGATGACAAGTTCGACTGGTTGATCGGCGGCTTCTACGGCAAGGAAGACATCATTGCCCAGGGCGCAATGACGCTTGGTGCCGACTTCCAGCAAGCGGTCAGCGCTGGCAACTTTGCAAACCTTGCCGGGGTCAATCCGCTGTACACTCTCACCGCGCTCGGAAATGGCGGCGTCCCCGTCAGCGCCAATGGGGCCTTTGGCGTAAACCGGTTCGACCAGAAGGCGACCACATTCTCGGTATTCACCCACAATGTGATCAACTTTACCGACCAGTTCAGCCTCACCCTTGGCGCACGCTATGTCGACGAGAAGAAGGAAGGCAGCTTCGACCAGCTTTCCAGCTCCAACGCGGCTTGCCAGGCGAGCGTCACCGGCGTGTTGACCGGTGCGGTACCTGCACCGCTGCGTGCCGGCCTTGTCGGCCTCAACTGCTTCCCGTTTGTGGCACCGGTCGATCTGACCGCACCCGCAGCACTCGGTGGCGGTCTGGCCAGCAACCTCCTGCCGGTTCCGCGTGAATGGACGCAGACCTTCAAGGATGACGAACTGACCTATACGGCACAGCTCACCTACAAGCCGAGCGATGATGTGATGCTGTACGGCAGCTTCAGCCACGGTTTCAAATCCGGCGGTTTCAACCTTGACGCGACGGCGGCCAACATCATCAACTCGTCGGCAGTCCTTGCAAGCCTCGGCACGGCCACCCCGGTTGCTCCGATCTTTGCCGACCCGAGCTTCAATTCGGAAAAAGTTGATGCCTACGAACTCGGTGCCAAAACGACTTTTGGCCGGATCAATGCGAACATCGCCCTGTTCCAGATGGATATGAGCGATTTCCAGGTCCTCGAGTTCACCGGCATCCAGTTCGTTACCTTCAACGTAGCTGGCGCCCGTTCGCGCGGTGTCGAGCTTGAAGTGTTCGGCAAGCTGCATGACTATATCACGGCCAACGCCTCGATGACTTATGCAAAAGCCAAGTATAGCAAGAACTGCACCGACGGCGTGGCTGCAGGAAACGTGGCGACCGTGGCGTTGCTCTGCGGTGCACCGCTGACCAACGCACCCGAATGGGGCGGCGTGGTCGGCATGACCTATGATGGGCCGCTGAACTCATCGGGCTGGGGTCTGACTGCCAATATGAATGTCAGCTATTCGGGCAAAGGCCGCACATCGACCATTCCGCTGGAACGTCTGTCGACGGGCGCGACCGCACCGATCCCGTTCGACTGGCAGGAAGATTACTTCAAGATCAACGCCCGTATCGGCTTCACCGATCCCAGCGAGCGTTTCACTTTTGAAGTCTGGGGTACCAACCTTTCGAACGAAATCACCCGCGGCATAACCGCCAACACTCCGCTGCGCGGCGGTGCAGGCACCCGCTCGCGCGTGGCCTTTGTCGAGGAACCCCGCATGTACGGCGTCACCGTCCGCACCAAATTCTGATACGCACGCCAGACAAAAAGAAAGGGCCGGTCTCCCATGGGAGGCCGGCCCTTCTTGTTCGGATTGCGTAAAATGATCAGCCGGTAACGACGGCCCCTCCGGAAACCAGCGTTTCAATGTCTCCAGCAGCCAGCCCTGCTTCACCCAGCACGGCCGCATAGTCTCCGCCGCGTGAGGCGATGGCAAAGCTGTCTGCCTGCGACTGGCTGGAAAGCCGTGGCGCGATCTGCGGGTGCAGCCATTTGCCGTCCTTCACCACCGCCTTGCGTTCGGCATTGGCCGGATGCGACGCCGCCTCGACATAGTCGAGCACCGGCGTGACGCAGGCGTCGGTCAGCGCGAAGGTCGCCTCCCACTCGTCGCGGGTCTTTGAGGCGAAAATATCTTCAAGCATCTTGTGCTGCTGCGCCCATTTCGATTGGTCATGCTGGCCACCATAGGCCTCCTTGTCGATCGGCAGGCGCTCCATCATTGCGGCGAAGAATTGCGGCTCGATGCAGCCTACCGCCATGAACTTGCCGTCGCTGGTCCCATAGCAGCGATAGAAGGGCGCAGCGCCATCGAGCAGGTTGCCCTCCCGGTCGGTGCGCCACTGGCCGAGCCCTGCCATGCCGTGCACAAAGCTCATCAGGCTGTGCGTGCCATCGATGATCGCGGCATCGACGATATTGCCCTTGCCGGTCGCGGCGCGTTCCACCAGCGCGGCGAGGATGCCGGTGACGAGGAACATCGTGCCCCCGCCAAAATCGCCGACCATGTTGAGCGGCGGCACCGGCGGCTGGCCTGCCTTGCCGATGGCGTTGAGAACGCCGGTCATGCTGATATAGTTGATGTCGTGGCCCGCCATCTGGCTCCACGGGCCGCTCTGGCCCCAGCCGGTCATGCGGCCATAGATCAGTTTGGGATTGACGGCGTGGCACGCATCCGGCCCGACACCCATCCGCTCGGTAACGCCGGGGCGCAGCCCTTCGATCAGCACATCGGCGCTGGCGACCATCTTGAGCAGCGCTTGAACCGCCTCCGGCTTTTTGAGATCGAGCATGATCGAGCGCTTGCCGCGCCCGTCCACTGCCTTTGGCAACGCCGGGCCGGGGCGGTCGACGACGATCACGTCCGCGCCCATATCGGCCAGCAACTGGCCCGCATAAGGGCCGGGGCCGATGCCAGCCAATTCTATCACCTTGATGCCATTCAGCGGGCCTTGACGTGCGCTCATGCGTGCTCTCCGTTTAATCGCTTGATTAAACCTGCTTAGGATGGACCGGGTGCAACGGCAAGGGACATTTACGGCGGCAGCATCGTGCTGATATTTTCCCTGAAAGAAAGAAGGAAAGAAGAAAGAAGGGGCGCAGCCCCCCTTGTCATCCTTGCGGGTCTTTTCTGGCCACGAAAGAAGACTGATTGCGCTACGCGCTTCTTCCTTATTTCCTTCTTTCTTCTAAGGGAATCTTGCACCCCTAAAGCCAAAAGCGGCCCTACCGGTTTCTTCTGCCCTCAATAAGCGCATCCACCACGCCCGGATCGGCCAGCGTCGATGTATCCCCAAGCGCCCCGAAATCATTCTCCGCAATCTTGCGCAATATACGGCGCATGATCTTGCCGGAGCGGGTTTTGGGCAGCGCAGGGGTGAAATGGATATGGTCGGGCGAAGCAATCGGGCCGATTTCCTGTCGCACCTGCATCCGAAGTTCGCTTTCCAGCTCGACGCTCGCCTCCTCGCCCGCGTTCAGCGTGACATAGCAATAGATGCCCTGCCCCTTGATATCGTGCGGGAAGCCGACGACGGCAGCCTCCGCCACCTTGTCGTGCAGCACCAGCGCGCTTTCGACCTCGGCAGTGCCCATCCGGTGGCCCGACACGTTGATCACATCGTCGACCCGGCCTGTGATCCACCAATAGCCATCGCCGTCGCGGCGGCAGCCGTCACCGGTGAAATATTTGCCCTTGTAGGTCGAAAAATAGGTCTGCACGAACCGGTCATGATCGCCATAGACGGTGCGCGCCTGCCCCGGCCAGCTATGCGTGATGCACAGATTGCCCGACACATCGCCGCACGTATCGCCTTCATCAGCAATCACCGCGCCATCGGCATCGACCAGTTGCGGACGGATGCCGAAGAAAGGTCGTCCGGCGCTGCCAGGCTTCATCCCGTGCGCTCCGGGCAATGTCGTGATCATGATGCCCCCGGTTTCGGTCTGCCACCAGGTGTCGACAATCGGCAATTTCCCTTCGCCCACCGTCGCATGATACCAGCGCCAGGCTTCAGGGTTGATCGGCTCGCCCACCGTGCCAAGCAGGCGCAGCGATTTGCGGCTGCGTGCCTTTACCGGCGCATCGCCATCGCGCATCAGTGCGCGCAGCGCGGTCGGCGCGGTGTAGAAGATGTTGACCTGATGCCGGTCGACAATGTCCCAGAAGCGGCCATTGTCGGGATAGTTCGGAACCCCCTCGAAAATCAGGCTTGTCGCGCCGTTCTGCAACGGCCCGTACACAACATAGCTGTGCCCGGTGACCCAGCCGATATCGGCAGAGCAGAAGAAGACCTCACCCGGCTTATAGTCGAACACATAATGAAAGGTCGTGGCTGTCCACACCGCGTAGCCACCGGTCGTGTGCAGCACGCCCTTGGGCTTCCCGGTCGAGCCCGAAGTGTAGAGGATGAACAGCGGGTCTTCGGCATTCATCGGCTCGCACGGGCATATAGCGGGCACATCGGCAGCATATTCGTGATACCAATGGTCGCGATGCGGCTTCATGCTCACCTCATCGCCGACATGTTTGACGACAAGCACCGCTTCAACGCCATCGACCTTTTCGAGCGCGGCATCGACATTCGATTTGAGCGGCACATGCTTGCCGCCACGCACGCCCGCATCGGCGCAGATAACGAAGCGGCTCGCGCAGTCCTCAATCCGGCCCGCCAGTGCTTCGGGCGAGAAACCGCCAAATACCACCGAGTGAACCGCCCCGATGCGTGCGCAGGCGAGCATCGCAACCGCGCCTTCGACAATCATCGGCATGTAGATGGTGACGCGATCGCCCTTGGCCACGCCCATTTTCCTGAGCGTGTTGGCCATGCGGATTACCTCCGCCTGCAGCTCGGCATAGCTGATCTTGCGCGCAGGCTTTGAAGGTTCGTCGGGTTCGAAAATGAAGGCAATCGCATCCCCGCGCCCCGCCTCTACATGCCGGTCGACGGCGTTGTGGCATAGGTTGAGGACGCCATCTTCATACCATTTGATCGACACCGGATCGTAGGACCAGTTGCCGACCTTCGATGGCGGAGTGAACCAGTCGATGCGCTTCGCCTGCTCCGCCCAGAAGGCGTCGGGATCGGAAATGCTCGCCGCATAGAGGCGGTCATAGTCCGCTGCGCTGCAATGCGTATCCCGGCCCGCGCTTTCGGGGACGGGGAACCAGTCCTGATGCTCGCTCACTTGCTCTCTCCTGCATGGCGGCCTATCGTGCAGACCAGCATTGGTGGAGTAAGTCCGGTGATTCAAGGGTAAAGACGAATTCGTCGCCCCTGCTGAGGCAAGGGTCGCTGGAGGTTCATCCTTCGGCGTAATTTAAACCGACTGCTGCCCCGGACTTTGCCGGGGGCGACGCTGCCTGCATCAGGATTTCTCATGCCCAAATTGCAGAACAAAACTGCCCTTGTGACCGGGGGTGCCCGCGGTATTGGCGAAGCCATTGCCCGCTGCTTCGCTCACGAAGGCGCAAGCGTGATCATCGCTGACATCGATTGCGAGAATGGTCAGCGCGCCGCCAAGGAAATTGGCGGCAGATTTTTCGAACTCGACGTTTCCGATGAGGCCGGGTGGCGGGCATTTGCTTCGGCCAACCCGCACATGGATATCGTCGTGAACAATGCCGGGATCACCGGCTTTGAGGATTCTCCCGGCCCGCATGATCCCGAACACGCAAGTCTTGCCAACTGGCACCGCGTCCATGCCGTCAACTTGGACGGCACCTTTCTGGGCTGTCGTTACGCAATCGGCGCAATGAAGGCAAAGGGCGAAGGCGCAATCATCAATATCTCGTCGCGATCGGGGCTGGTCGGCATCCCCGGCGCGGCCGCCCATGCGTCGTCAAAAGCCGCCATCCGCAACCACAGCAAAACGGTCGCGCTCTATTGTGCGCAGCAAGGCTGGCGCATTCGCTGCAATTCGATCCATCCGGCGGCAATCCTGACCCCGATGTGGGAGGCGCTGATCGGAGACGGCCCGGACCGCGAGGCGCGGATGGCAACGATGGTAGCCGACACCCCACTCAGGCGCTTCGGCACGGTCGAGGAAGTGGCGGCGCTTGCGCTGCTGTTGGCATCGGATGATGCGACGTACATCACCGGCAGCGAATTGCATCTGGATGGTGGCTTGCTAGCGGGGAGCGCAGCCTCACCGGGGGATTGAAATCGGTGCGGCTATTGCGCGCTCGCTTCCGAACCATCCAGGAATTTGATCGCAATACCGGAAATTGGCGTCCGGCCAAGGTTTATCATGGTTCCCTTGGTCGGGCCGTAACGGGCATGGATAACGGCATCGGCGCCCATCTTGCGTCCGCGTTCCCACAACTCGGCATGGACCTTCTGTTCGGTTGGATCGGCCTGGAAGGCAAAATGCTTGCGCAGATTGTCCTTGATCTCTCCGATCACACGATACGGCCTATCAACATCGCCGTTGTACACGGGTATCGTTGCGTTTTCGATGGCAAGAGATGCCTCGGCATTGTTGTCGGCTGTGGCAGGAGCCATCAGCATGCCAATCGCTATCAGTAAATGGTGCATTTGAAACATCCTACGAATGCATTCACACCACCCGATTTGGACTTTGCTTCATTTTTACCCAATTTGCATTGCATATTTTCCGGTTACAGGAAATTAGCGGAACATACTGAAATCAGGGGGCATCAAATGAAAAGAGTTTTGTACTTCGCACCAATCGCAATGCTGATGGCCAGCGCTGCATTCGCTGAAACGCTCAATAACGATTCCGTCCTGGCCCTGCTTGATGCGGGTCTCGGCGATGAAGTCGTGATCGCCAAAATCAAATCATCTCCGTCGAGTTTTGATTTATCAACCGACACAATCATCGCTTTGAAACAGCGAGGCGTATCAGGTCCGGTTTTGGCTGCGATGATCTCGGCCTCGGCGGTTCCTGCATCAACGGCAATGTCAATCGACTCACCCGACCCGTTGGTGCCGCACCCATCGGGAATTTATCTCGGCGGGATCGAGAAAATGACACGCATCGAGTCGACTACCACTCGGCAAGCGCGCACTTCCGGCATGCTTGGCGCTGCACTTACGGGTGGCTTGTCAGGCATGCGGATAAAGGCAGCGATCAACGGTCCGACTGCGAATGTTCGCACAAACGAGAACCGTCCCGTCTTCTATTTCTACTTTGACCAGGCCGAACAGGGTTTGGGCGCTGCTGGCGGAGCGATTACATCGCCTCAAGAGTTTTCATTGATCTCGTTTGAACCAAAAAAAGACAAGCGCGAGGCAGTCGTTGGAAGTGTCGGACTGGGAGGAACAAAAGCCGGACTGCGGGACAAAGATCAGCGCGATTTTGAGGTTACACAGATTAAACCCGGTGTTTACAAAGTGATACCAACCGAAACCCTGATACCGGGAGAATATGGTTTCATATCGGGCGGCGTGGGAGCAGGTGCCAATGCGACGTTCCGTGTATTCGATTTCGGCGTGACCAAGTAAGGCGATTGGACGCCCAGCCTCAATCCACATCCTCAACCGACACCGCCTCGCCGGTCACGCGCTGGGCGAGGGCTGCGGCGATGAAATCGTCGAGATCACCGTCGAGCACATCGCCCGGCGTCGGCGAGGTCACGCCGGTGCGCAGATCCTTCACCATCTGATAGGGCTGGAGGACATAGGAGCGGATCTGGTGGCCCCAGCCGATATCGGTCTTGGCTGCATGTTCGGCGCTGGCGGCTTCCTCGCGCTTGCGCATCTCGGCCTCGAACAGCCGCGCCTTCAGCATCCCCATCGCGATTTCGCGGTTCTTGTGCTGGCTGCGGTCGACCTGGCTGGCAACAACGATGCCCGAGGGGGCGTGGGTGATGCGCACAGCCGAGTCGGTGGTGTTGACGTGCTGCCCACCCGCACCCGAGGCGCGGTAGGTGTCGATCTTGAGGTCGGCGGGATTGATGTCGATTTCGAAACTGTCGTCGATCACCGGATAGACCCAGACCGAGCTGAACGAGGTGTGCCGTCGTGCCGAGCTGTCATAGGGCGAAATGCGCACCAGCCGGTGGACGCCGCTTTCGGTCTTGGCATAGCCATAGGCATTCTCGCCCTTGACCTGGATCGTCGCCGATTTGATGCCAGCGGTGTCGCCCGCCTGATATTCGATGGTATCGACCTTGTAGCCGCGCTTTTCGGCCCAGCGGGTGTACATGCGGAACAGCATTTCCGCCCAGTCCTGGCTTTCGGTGCCGCCCGCACCGGCATGGATTTCGATGAAGGTATCGAGCGGGTCTGCCTCGCCCGAAAGCAGCGCCGAAACCTTGTCGCGGTCTGCCTTGTCGGCCAGTTCCTTCAGCGAAGCCACGCCCTCGTCCGCCAGCGCCTCGTCGCCTTCCATCTCGGCCAGTTCGATCAGTTCGACCGTGCCGGACTTGTCGGCATCGATTTCCTTCACCGTGGCGACCGCCGCATCGAGACGGCGGCGTTCGCGCATCACTTCTTCGGCCTGCTTGGGATTGTCCCACAGCTTCGGATCCTCGACACGCGCGTTCAACTCGTCGAGGCGGCGCAGCGCGCGGTCCCAGTCGAGCGACATCTTGACGAGATTGAGGGCGGCGTCGATCCGGTCGACAAGGGCTTGCGCATCGGCGCGCATGGGAAAACTCCAAATTCAGGCTTGATTACAGGCTGCGGCCTTTAGCGGAAAGCACGGGGGAGTCAAAGCGGGTCCGCACGCCGCGTCACCTCATGCCACAGCCCGGCCGCGCCCAGTTTCGCAGTCATGCCGCCCAGCACATCCGCCCACCAGGCGTCGTTGCCATGGTCGGAACGCCAGTCAAGCAAGAGGCCGGTCAGTTTGTGCAGATCATATTCCCGGGTGAAGCCGATCGCGCCATGCACCTGATGCGCGATTGAGGTAGCCTGCCCGATCGCCTTGTTGGTGCGCAATTTGGCGGAGGCGATTTCGAACAGCGCCGCATCGGCATCGCCGCCTGCCCTGTCGAGTGCCGCCGCCGCCGCAGCGCCCGCGACATTCACGGCGGCCGCCTCGGTCGCGAAAATTGCCAGCACCTGCTGCACCGCCTGGAATTTACCGAGCGGTTTGCCGAACTGCTGGCGCGTGTTCACATAGTCGATGCTCATCGCCAGCGCCGCGTCCATGGCGCCGGCGGCCTGCGCGACACGGATGAAGGCGCCGATCGGCCGCGAGATTTCACCGCCGACGATCAGCTCGCCAACGGGCAGATGCGGCACCTTGGCCCCGGCAAGGCGCAATACGGCGAAGGCATCGCCCCAATCGCCGCCAAAACCGCCATCGCCCTCGTGAACGAGCAACTGACCGAAACCGGCAGCCTCGATCGGCGCCATGCCTTCGGTCGCGGCTTCGGCGAAGACCGCTTCGGCGGTGTCGCATAACAGGGTGCGCTGCTCGCTCATCGCCAATCCCTCATCTAAGGCCCAGCCCACGAGCTATGATACCGCGAATGATCTCGCGCGTGCCACCGCGCAACGAGAAACTGGGCGCCGCGATCAGCAGCGCGCGCATCAACCGCGCCAGATCATCGTCGCGCGTGGACGGGCAGTCGACCAAAGCCTGCACACGCTGCGGCAGAGCTTGTTCGAAACTGTTGCCCAGATCCTTGACCATCGATGCCTCGACCATCGGGTCTTCCCCCGCCGCCAGCTTCGCCGCAGTCGACATCGACATCTGCCGCAAGGTCCACAGTTCGGCGGTCAGTTCACCGATCAGCCCCCTGATTTGCGGCTCCGGGTCCGGCCCGGCGGCATCGATCAGCGCGGTCATCAGCACATGGCTCGACAGATAGCGTTCGGGACCGGAGCGTTCGAGCGCCAGTTCGGCGGTCGCCTGCGCCCAACCCTGCCCGCGTGTTCCGACCATCGCCCATTCCGGCAGCAGAACATCGTCAAAAAACACTTCGTTGAAATGATGATCGCCGCCCATGTCGATGATCGGGCGGATGGTAATTCCCGGCGCATCCATCGGGATCAGGAATTGGGAGAGCCCAGCGTTGCGCTCGCTGCCCTCCTCGCTGCGCACCAGCGCGAGCATCACATGGCTCATATGCGCGCCCGAGGTCCAGATTTTCTGCCCCGATATGCGCCAGCCTTCTGCCGTGTGTCGTGCGGATGTGCGCACTGCGGCCAGATCCGATCCTGCCCCCGGCTCGGACAGACCAATACAGGTGTAGATCTCGCCTCTGCAGATGCCGGGCAGATAGCGCTCCTTCGCTTCGTCGCTGCCATAGCGCAGGATCAGCGGCGCCGTCTGCCGGTCCGCGATCCAGTGTGCGCCTACTGGTGCTCCGGCAGCGAGCAGTTCTTCGATGACGACGTATCGTTCCAGCGGGTGGCGCGCATGTCCGCCTACTTCTTGCGGCAATATCATTCCCAGAAAACCGGCTGCGCCGAGCGCCCGGGAAAACTCCGGATCGCCCACAACCCAGCAATTGGGCACGCCCAGCTTTGCCTCATGTTGCGCAAGGAATGCACGAATCTCTGCGCGCAAGGCCGCAACATCGCCGGGCGGATCGAATGGATAGACGGTGAAACTCTGCTGCATCGCCATTGCCATGCCAGCCAATCGGGATGCCGACAAGTGCCACATCGCCTTGAACGTCCAGGTCGCGAAACGGCGTAAACAGCCGATTTCGCGGCAAGTTAGCAAAATATAAACCAGAATATGCGAGGGTTTCCGCAGGGGAAACGGCATTTTTGCTTTTGGCGGGCATTTGATCGGAACAAGACAGTGAAGAATATTCTGCGTAACTGGACAGGCGTTTCCGCACTTGATGCGGACGGTGGCGCTTCAGTTTCGGTCATCCGGTCAAACGACACCGCCAAACGCCTGGAATTGCTCGACGATTTCGAACAGGCAGGCATCAGCTGGCTTTGGGCCACCGATACCGAGGGCCGACTGGTCTATCTGTCCGGCAATGCCGCCGACAGCCTGCAAAAGCCGCTTGAAGAACTGCTGACCCGGCCGTTTGTGGAAATATTCGAAACCGATCCGGACAGCCCCGGCGGCTCAACCGCGAGGCCGCTCAACTTCCAGCTGACTGCGCGCAACAAGCTGGTCGATCAGACCGTGCGCCTCACTGTTGGCCGCTCAAAGCATGAAGGGCGGCAGACCTGGTGGTCGCTTTCTGGGCATCCGAAATTTGACAAATCCGGCAACTTTCAAGGCTATCGCGGCAGCGCCAAAGACATCACCGTCGAATATGAACGGCAGTTGGAAGACTCGCGACTGGCCGAATTTGATTCGCTTACCGGGCTGGCCAATCGCCACCGGATGAACAAGCGGCTGGAATCGATCCTTGCCTCGTACAAATCAACCAATCGCTCCTGCGCGCTGATCATGCTCGATCTTGACCGGTTCAAGCAGGTCAATGACACTTTCGGCCACCCCGTTGGCGATGACCTGCTCAAGCAGATGGCAAAGAGATTGCAGCGCGTGGTTGGCCATCGCGGCGAGGTTGGCCGCCTGGGTGGTGACGAATTCCAGATCATTCTTCCGGATATCGACGACCGGGGCAAGCTGGGCGAGCTGGCCAGCAAGATTATCCAGATCGTGTCGCAACCTTATGTCATCGAAGACAAGCGGGCAACGATCGGCACCTCGGTCGGGATTGCCATCTCGCCTTATGACGGCGTGCACAAGGACGACTTGATCCACAATTCGGACCTTGCGCTATATGCTTCTAAAAATGGAGGGCGAGGCCAATTCCGTTTCTATTCAGCCGATCTGAAAGACGAGGCCGAAGAGCGCCGCATCATCGAAGAAGATCTGCGAGTCGCGCTGGCGGAAGAAAGTCTCGAACTGCATTATCAACCGATTGTCCGCACCGACGATAATATGGTTGTCGTGTTCGAGGCGCTTATGCGCTGGACCCATCCTGAACGCGGCGCGATCGGCCCCAATGTTTTCATCCCGATCGCGGAGGAATCAGACCTCATCCTGAAACTCGGCGAATGGGCGCTCAACAAGGCTTGCAAGGATGCACTGGAATGGCCGGGATCGGTTCGCGTTGCCGTCAACGTGTCCGCCACTCAGTTTGCGCACAGTGAATTTGCCGATACGGTAACCGAGGCGATCGAACGTTCGGGGCTTGACGCCAGCCGCCTTGAGCTTGAATTGACCGAAAGCGTGTTCATGGGCGACAGCGAGACTGTCGAGGAGACGTTCCGGACGCTCAAAAAGCTGGGCGTGCGGCTGGCGCTCGACGATTTCGGAACGGGTTATTCCTCACTCAGCTATCTCCGCTCCGCGCCTTTCGACAAGCTGAAAGTCGACCGCAGTTTCGTCGACAGCTGCACGCTGAAGGACCAGAATAGCGACAAGATTATCGCAGCGATTATCGGCCTTTCGGAGGCTTTGGGGATGGAAGTGACCGTTGAGGGCGTCGAAGCATTTGACCAGCTCGACGTCGTCAAATCCAAGGGAGCCCGCTACATTCAAGGCTGGATCTATTCAAAAGCGCTGACCCAGTCGGCAATTGTCGAGCGGATGAAATCGGGCGAATTCCGCATCGAACCCGACGGCCCGGACAAGCATCGCGGCGAACGCCGCTCGGTCTTCCGTCGTATCGGCGTGATCCATGATGACCATCGCTATGATGCGCTTATGCGCGATTTATCCAAAACCGGCGCGCGAATCGATGGCCTCGTTGGTGTCACGGTCGGTACAGAACTGGTGCTCGACCTTGGTGCCGGACAACTCGTTATCTGCACTGTCAACCGGGCGCATGACGCCACTTTTGCCGTGGAATTTGAAACACCTCTGGTCAGCGACGGTGCCGGTGGACTGTGCACACGGCACCGCGCATCTCCCTACGCGCTTGCAGCAGCGGGGATGAAGATCGATACCGGGCCGAACGGGAAAAACAGCAACGTCGTCTTGCTCAATCCGCCGACGACCAAGCCGCAATTCATGGAAGTAACCGTGCACAAGACCCAAAGCACAGGCGGTTTTTAAACTCTGCCTCAGCATATGCAGGATAGGAATTCGCCTTAGGGGCTAGACTTTAATCGCACGATTAAACATAGTCGCTCCCGGAGCCTGCATCTGCAGGGAGGAGAGAGCGACATGAACCTGCCAAAGGTGTGCATTATCGGTGCCGGCTGTTCGGGCTTTACGACTGCAAAACGACTGAAAGATTATGGCGTTCCGTTCGATATTTTCGAAGCGTCAGACGATATTGGCGGCACCTGGTATTACAATAACCCCAACGGCATGTCGGCCTGTTACCAAAGCCTGCACATCGACACGTCGAAATGGCGACTGGCCTTTGAGGATTATCCCGTGCCGACCGACTGGCCGGATTATCCGCACCATTCGCAGTTGCTGAAATATTTCCACGACTATGTCGATCATTTCGGCCTGCGCCCGCATATCCGTTTCAACACGCGCGTCGAAAAGGCAAGACGGCGCGAAGGCGGCGGTTGGGATGTGACGCTTTCGACCGGTGAGACAAGGCAATATGACGCACTTGCCGTCGCCAATGGCCACCATTGGGCGGCGCGCGTTCCCGAATATCCCGGCCATTTTGACGGCGCGCAAATCCACTCGCACCAGTATCGTACCCCGTTCGAGCCGGTCGACTGCATCGGCAAGCGCGTGCTCGTTGTTGGCATGGGCAACAGTGCGATGGACATTGCCAGCGAACTTTCGCAGCGTCCGATGGCGGACAAGCTGTTCGTGTCCACGCGGCGCGGCGTCTGGATCTTCCCCAAATATTATCAGGGCCAGCCGCTCGACAAGAATCCGGCCCCTGCCTGGATGCCAAAGGGGCTGCGCCAGTGGCTGGGCGGGCGGATGATCCGCAAACTGGTCGGCAAGATGAGCGACTATGGCCTTCCCGAACCTGAAATCGGCCCGTTCGAAAGCCATGGAACCGTATCCGGCGAATTCCTTTTGCGTGCCGGGTCGGGCGATATTGCGATGAAGCCCGCGGTCGAACGGCTCGATGGCGATAGCGTGGTTTTCACCGATGGCAGCCGCGAGAAGGTCGACGTTATCGTCTGGGCGACCGGCTATGATATCCTTTTCCCCTTCTTCGACGATCCGGCCTTCACCGCCGACAGCGACAACCGCCCGCCGCCTTTGTTCAAGCGCATCATGAAGCCGGGCGTGCCCGACCTGTTCTATATGGGTCTTGCCCAGCCGCTGCCCACGCTGGTCAATTTTGCCGAGCAGCAATCGAAACTTGTCGGTGCCTTTCTGGCCGGGAAATATGCCCTTCCCCCCGAAGACGAAATGCGGCGGATCATCGCGGCGGACGAGGATTATTATACCGGGCAGTATTATTCGGCGCGGCGGCATACGATCCAGCTCGATTTCGACCATTATGTCCGCGCCCTCAAAAAGGAACTCGACAAGGGGGCCAGGCGCGCTGCGGCGAAAGGCAATGTCCCGCCACTTTCCGCGCGGCAATTGGAGGAGGCTTGAGTCATGGCAACAGTTGCAGACACCCGCCCGATCAATCCGTTCGAGGTGAGCGCGAACGCGATCTACACCGAAGACCAATGGCGCGAACCCTTTGCCCGATTGCGAGCAGACATGCCGATCAGCTGGCGCCCCGAAAGCCCGTTCGGCGCCTATTGGTCGGTCGTAACGCACGATCTGGTGCAGGAAGTCGAACTGCGCCACAATGTTTTCAGCTCGCGCTGGGACATGGGCAATATCACCATTGCCGAAGCGGTGAATGGCGAGGGCTTCCCCAATTTCATCGCGCAGGACCCGCCGATCCACACCGCACAGCGCAAGGTCATCGCCCCGGCTTTCAGCCCCAGCCAGATTGTCAAACTGGAAAAGCTGGTGCGCGAGCGAACCGGGAAGCTGTTCGCCGAACTGCCGCGCGGTGAGGCGTTCGATTGGGTGGAACGGGTTTCGCTTCCGCTTACGCTGGGAATGCTCTGCATATTGTTCGACATGCCGTTCGAGGAATGGCGCGATCTGAAGCGCTGGTCGGATTGGGCGAGCGGGGTTTCGGAGGAAAATCTGAACGAGGAATATCGCGCCGAATTCCTGGTGCAGATGGGCGGGATGCTGGCCCGTTTCGACCGCGAACTCGAAGACCGCCGCGCCAAGCCGCCCACCGACGACCTGTTGAGCCGCATGGTCCATTCGGAAGCGATGGGGAATTTGGAAGCGATGGAACGCATCGCCAATATCGCGCTGCTGATCGTCGGCGGCAACGATACCACGCGCAATTCGATGTCGGCGCTGGTCGAGGCGTTCGACAAATATCCCGACCAGTTGGAACGATTGCGCGCCGACCCGTCGCTGATCCCCAATGCGGCGCAGGAAATCATCCGCTGGCAGTCGCCTGTCACCCATATGCGGCGGACCGCGCTGGAGGATACCGATCTTGCCGGGCAGCGCATCCGCAAGGGCGAAAAGGTGGTGATGTGGTACATCTCCGCCAATCGCGACGAACGGGTGTTTCCCGATGCCGAACGGTTCGATGTTACCCGCGAAAATGCCCGGCGCCATGTCGGCTTCGGGCATGGCATCCACCGCTGCGTCGGCGCCCGGCTGGCCGAAGTGCAACTCCATGCCGTGATCGAGCAGATGCTGGAACTGCCGGGGGCTGTCGTTCCACAAGGCAAGCCGACACGCTTGGCGAGCCCGTTTCTCCACGGCTTCACCGCGATGCCGGTCAAGATCGCGGAGGTTTGAGAAGATGACCGATTACAGCACCTTGGTGGTCGAGCAGGATGGCCCGATCCTCTGGGTCCGCATCAACCGGCCCGAAGCCATGAACGCCTATACGGCGACGATGGGGGCGGAGCTGGCCGCTGCATTCGGCCATGCCGATGCCGAGGATTCGATCCGGGTTGTTATCCTGAGCGCATTGGGGCGGGTGTTCTGTGCAGGCGCAGACGTATCGGCTGGTGCAGGTGCGTTCGACACCGAAAGCGGCGAAGGCGCGAAGAATTTCGGCGGACGAAATGAGGGGCGCAACGCCAATTTCATTGCCGCGATCATGAACTGCCGCAAACCCTCTATCGTGGCGTTCAACGGTTCGGCTGCGGGCGTCGGGCTGACGCTGACCCTGCCCTGCGATATCCGCATTGCCGCCGATACTGCGAAGTTCGGCTGCGTTTTCACCCGGCGCGGATTGGTGCCGGAGGCGGGATCGGCATGGTTCCTGCCGCAGATTGTCGGCCTCAGCCAGGCACTCAAATGGTGCCTGACGGGCGCGCTCGTCCCCGCAAGCGAGGCGCTGGAAAAAGGCCTGCTGACGGAAATCTGCCCTGCCGAACAGCTCGATGTGCGGGCGCGCGAACTGGCGATGGAAATTGCCGCCAACACCTCTCCCGTCGCCATCGCGCTCACCCGCCGCCTGCTATGGCGCTTTTCGACCGATGCCGACCCGTCGGGCGCGCTCGCTGTCGATGCACCGCTCAACATCGCGTTGGGCAAAGGGGCCGATGTGCATGAGGGCGTATCCGCCTTCCTGGAAAAACGCGCACCGGTTTTCCCAAGCAAGGTTTCAAGCGACATGCCTGATACCCCTTGGTGGCCGGGCGATCCCACCAGGGCCTGATACTCAGCCCAAAAGGATGAACAGCGCGACGGCGATCACCATCAAGGCGAAGATGGTGCGCGCCAGAGCCGCCCGCTTTTCCAGCCGTCTGGCGAGCGGGATCGCGGCAAGCGTTCCAAACCCGCCACCCAGCACCAGCGCGCCGAACAGCGGCCATAAAAGCTGGCCCGAACTGGCGTATGACAGGCTGGTCGCGCCGCCGAACAGGGTCACCGATACCAGCGACGAGGCGCTGGCATTGGCGAGTGTCATGCCCGTCGATGCCATCAGGCCCGGCGCGATCAGGAAACCGCCGCCGATACCGAAAAATCCTGCTGCCAGCCCTGCGAGGAGGCCGACAGGGGCCAGTTTCAATACCATCGCCGGGGCCAGGCGGACGGCTGGATCGCCCACCCCTTTCTTCGGGACCAGCATCGACAGCGCGATCGCAATCATCGCAAAGGCAAATCCCGTAAGGAGTGCCTTGCCATCCATCTGTTTGGCGAGTGCCGCCCCGATCAGCGAACCTGCAAGGCCAGCCACGGCAAAGACAGTCGCGCAGGGCCATTTCACCCGCCCTGCCCTTGCCTGCACTGCAAGCCCGGTGGCGGCATTGACCGCGACCGCCGCCGCCGAAGTGCCAATCGCGGCATGGGTGTCGGCTACCCCAACGACATAGATCAGCCAGGGCGTTGCCAGCACCGAACCGCCACCGCCAAACAGCGTCAGCAGCAGGCCGATCAGGGTGCCGCCCAGACCAGCGAGCAGCAGCGCTTCCCAGCCCATATCAGGCCGTTGCAGCGCGGTTCCACGGCATCAGCATCAACAGCCGCGCCATGCCGCAGAAACCGGTGATCCCGGCGAAGGTCAGCCCCGCACCGACAAAGGCCGAAAGCCCGAACCAGGCGGGGGCAACCAAAAAGCCGAGCACGACACCCGCCAGAACCAGCGAACCCGCGGCAATCTGCACCTGGCGCATGATTTCGAGCGGGGCTTGGGGGTTTGTTTCAACGGGCAAGCCTGCCTTCTCCCAAGCGGCCATCCCGCCGTCGAGGACAAAGGCCTCCCCCGCCACACGCGCCGCAAGCCGGTCGCAGGCGCCGCCAGTGCGCATTCCCGTACGGCAGGTGAAGATCACATCGGCATCGGGATCGACCGTCAGATGCGCCCTTTCCCATTGCGAGAGCGGCTGCGATTGCGCGCCGCTGATATGGCTGCGCGCAAATTCGTCCGACTCGCGGATGTCCACAAGCACGGCCGTGCCCGTATCGAGCCGCTCGCGCACGGCGTTCGGCGACAATTTGTGCAAGGTTGCTGTCACGACAATTTCCTCATTTCAGGCGGGCAGAACAGCTCCGCCAGCGTTTCGATGATCCGCAGCGCGCCGGGATCGGCGATACGGTAATGGATCGTCTGGCTCTCGCGGCGGGTCGAAACCACGCCTTCCTCGCGCAGCAGGGCAAGATGCTGCGACAGTGCCGATTGCGACAGGCCGACACGCCGCTGCAACTCGCCGACCGAAAGCTCCGCATCGACAAGCTGACACAGCACCATCAGCCTTTTTTCATTGCCAAGCAGCCGCAGCAGCGCCGCCGCACGCCCGGCGCTTTCCTCGAACAGCGAAAGGTCAAATCGGTCCAGATCGAACATGGCTTCATTATATGCATTGATTCTAAATTAGCAACTACTAATATATAGCTTATAAGGAGACGACTCATGAACCCCAATGTTCAAGGCTTTTTCGATCCCGCCACCTTCACGGTGAGCTATGTCGTGCACGATCCTGCCAGCAAAAAGGCGGCCATCATCGATCCCGTGCTGGATTTCACCCCGCGCAACGGCCGCACTTCCACACAATCGGCCGATGCCTTGCTGCGCTATGTCGACGAGCATGATCTGACGCTCGACTGGCTGCTCGAAACCCATGCCCATGCCGACCATCTTTCGGCAGCGCATTACCTGCACGAGAAAACGGGCGCACCCGTCGTCATCGGATCGCACATCACCCAGGTGCAGGATGTGTTCGGCGGCCTGTTCGAGGCTGACGATGTGCAACCCGATGGCAGCGCCTTCGGCAGACTGGTCAGCGAAGGGGACGGCCTGCCGCTAGGCGAACTCGATATCCGGGTGCTGCATACCCCGGGACATACCCCTGCCTGCGTGACTTACCTGATCGGCGATGCCGCCTTTGTCGGGGACACTTTGTTCATGCCCGATTATGGCACCGCGCGGGCCGATTTTCCGGGCGGTGATGCAACCACGCTGTACCACTCGATCCGCAAGATACTCGACCTGCCCCCGCAGACCCGCATTTTCGTCGGCCATGACTATCTGCCTGCCGGTCGCAGCGAATATCGCTGGGAGACAACGGTTGCCGATCAGAAGCGGGGCAATATCCATGTGCATGACGGCATCAGCGAGGATGCGTTCGTCGCCATGCGCACCACGCGCGACAAGACACTGGAGGCACCGCTCCTGATCCTGCCATCGTTGCAGGTCAATATCCGTGCAGGCGCGATGCCCCCAGCTTCACCGGGCGGGCATGTTTACCTCCGGCTGCCTGTCAACGCGATCTGACACCTCGGGATCAGCTGATTTCGACCATCTCGAAATCGGCTTTTTCCGCACCGCAGGTCGGGCAATACCAGTCGTCGGGCACATCTTCCCAGCGCGTGCCGGGGGCTATGCCATCGTCGGGCCAGCCCTCGGCCTCGTCATATTCCTGGCCGCAATAGGAGCAGCGATAGCGCTTGAACGGCTCTGCCATCTCAGTTCAGCGTGAAGCGGATGGGGACGTGCTTCGGGCCGCAGACGAAGTTGGAGATTGTCCGCTGCGGCGTGCCCGCCAGCTCGAGCGTCTTGAGGTGCGGAAGCAATTCTTCCCACAAAATACGCATTTCCATGCGTGCGAGGTGCTGCCCAAGGCAGACATGCGCGCCATAGCCAAAGGCGATCTGCCGGTTGGGTTCGCGATCGATGCGATATTCGAACGGATCGTCGAACACCGTCTCGTCGCGGTTGGCCGACTGGTAAGACAGCATCATCCAGTCGCCCGCCTTGATCTTCTGGCCTGCCACTTCGGTGTCCTGCGTCGCGCTGCGCATGAAATGCTTCACCGGCACGACCCAGCGGATCGATTCCTCGACAAAGGCGTTCACCTTCGACGGGTCGGCCTGCAACTGTTCGAACAAGTGCGGGCGTTCGGCCAGTGCCCACATCGCCCCCGCCGTAGTGTTCGACGTGGTATCATGCCCCGCCGTCGCGGCGATGATGTAATAGCCCATCAACTGGCGGCGGTTGAGATATTCGCCGTTCACCTTTGCGTTGGCGATCAGGCTGTTGACTTGCTCGGTCGGGTTGGCACGGAATTTTTCCGTGACCACACCGAAATAGGCCTCCAGATCCTCCATCGTACGGCGGAGGCCGTCGAGCGCCTCTGCCGGGTTCACCTCTTTGCGGTCACGGTTGAGTTCGGGGTCGGCGCTGCTGAACAGTTCCTGCGTCAGCTTGAGCATGAAGGGCTCATCCTCCTGCGGAACGCCCAGCACGGTCATGATGACGCGCAGCGGATAGAGGAAGGCCACATCGGTGGCGAAATCGCATTCGGGGGCCTTGGCGAGCATTTCCGCCACGAAGGATTTTGCGATCTTGCGGATTTCCTCTTCCAGCCCGCGCAGCGCCTTGGGCGTTACCGACGGAAAGACGACCGCGCGCAGATCCTTGTGCTCCTGCCCATCGAGCGACACCAGGCTGCGGATAAGGTTCGGTTCCCCACCGGTGATGAAACGCATCATCGGGTCCATTTCCTTGAGCGTGAGGAAGGTCGACTTGTCGCCATTGTGGAAGATTTCGGGCTGCTTTTCGACCGTCATGATATCGGCATGGCGGCTGACAACCCAGAAAGGTTCCATCCCTTCCGGCTCCGCCACGGCGAGGGGCATTTCGGCCCGGATGGTGCGGAACGCCTCGTCGACCGGATCGCCCGCCGCATAGGCGCGCGAATCGACGATGGTCTGGGCGAGATTTGCGGGTATCTGCATGGTTCTGGTCCTGTCCTGCGCCGTTTCAGCTATATTTGAATTCTGCACCGGTGAGGTCAGTCGCCGGGATCTGGTCCTTTTCGGCCCAATAATCCTGGTTATGCCGCCATTCCGGCTTGTCCCCGCGCTTGGGCAATTTATCGAGGCCGCGCATCAGATAACCGGGATTGAAATTGTCCGCTTCGATCCAGGGTGAGAGCGGCATCCCCTGGTCTTCAGGGCGCAGCTGCACGTCGACCCGTTTGGCGCCCATCTTGTCCATATGGTTCAGCAGGTTGCAGACAAAATCGCCCATCATGTCGACCCGCAACGTCCAGCTTGCGCGGAAATAGCCCATCACCCACGCCATGTTGGGAACGCCGGTGAACATCATCCCGCGATAGGTGACGGTATCGTTCCAGTTGACGGCCTTGCCGTCGACGCTGAACGGAATGTCGCCCATCACTGACAGGCGGAAGCCGGTGGCGGCAACGATGATGTCAGCCTCGATTTCCTCGCCCGAAGCTGTCCGCACACCCTTTTCGGTGAAACGGTCGATCTCATCGGTAACCACCGAAACCTTGCCCTCGACGGCGGCGCGGAAGACATCGCCTTCGGGGCAGAAGGCCAGCCGCTGCTGCCAGACGCGATATTTGGGGGTGAAGTGCGGTGCAAACTCGAAATCGGGCTTGCCGGTGAAGAGACGGACGAGTTCCTTCAGTTCCTCGAACACCACTTCGGGTTCGGTCTGGCAGCGCTTGGTCATCACATCCTGATCGTGCATGATCTGCGCGCGGACGACACGGTGGATGGTCGGCTCGTCAATGCCGATTTCGCGCAGCCGGTCTGCCAGTTCGTTCTTGTTTTCACTGCAGAAGAAATAGGTCGGCGAACGCTGCAGCATCGTCACATGCGCGGCCTTTTCGGCAAAGGCAGGCACCACGGTGGCGGCGGTCGCACCAGACCCGATCACGAGAATGCGCTTGCCTGCATAGTCGGTACGCGGATCCCAAAGCTGCGCGTGCACGAACAGTCCCTTATAATCGCTCACACCTTCCCAGTCGGGGGTGTAGGGTTTTTCGTGATCGTAATAGCCCTGGCACATCCAGAGGAAGTTGCAGGTGAAGGTCGCCTTGGAACCATCGGCGAGCCGGATGGCTTCGACCGTCCAGCGGTTGTCAGCGCTCGACCATTTGCAGGCGGTGATGCGGTGGCCATAGCGGATATTGGGGCCGATCGCGTTTTCCTCGATCACCTCGCCCATATATTTGAGGATTTCATCGGCACTCGCGATTGGCGCGCCAACCCAGGGCTTGAAGCGATAGCCGAAAGTGTAGAGATCCGAGTCGGAACGCACGCCGGGATATTTGTGTGTTTCCCAAGTCCCGCCAAATGTATCCTTCATGTCGAGGACAACATAGCTTTTGCCCGAACATTGTTGTTGCAGGTGATAGGCCGAGCCTATTCCCGAAATTCCGGCTCCGGCGATCAGTACGTCAAAATGTTCTGCGTTGGCGGCAGACCCAGTCGAATCGTTACGCTCCAATGTATCCAGCATCTTCAATCTCCTCTGCTTGAGGGAGATAATTGCCGGTCGGTTGCAAGATGCAATTGACCGAAATCAAAAAGCGAAGATCAAAGCATATATTTCATTCTTACAGTCTGGGTGGCTTCCCCGCTTAGCACAAAGGCCGCAGAAGCGAATTTCGGCGGGCCGAAAGCAATCTTCGGATTGCGCGAAAAGCCAAAGCCTTCGCGCGGGATGGCCAGGCTGGTGTCGAGCTTTCCATTGCCATTCTCATCATGGATCAGCGACAAGGCATAGGTGCCGGGGGTGATACCTGTAAAACTGATCGAAGCCGCAGCATTCGCGCGAACACTGCGCTTGACCGCGACCGGGTCTTTCGAGCAATCGGGAAAGGCCCGGGCATTGGCCGTCAGGCAGACATGCACCTGCCCCTTGATATTGCGCAATCCGGTGACCGATACCGTCAGCGACGCATCATCCGCCGCCTGCGCCGCGCCCTGCCCCGCCAAAATCGCCAAGGCCAAGATCAGTGCCACAAAGCCGGTCCCAGAAACGGAAATAGAGACCATAATTTCCCTTATATACATCATGATGCTTTTGATGGTGGGTCGCCGTTATCAGCCACCGGCCCAATCGTCCATGAACAAGCCAGCGTGGGAACAGTTCCCATCCCATATGATTGGTAATCCCCATCAGCGTCATGATAAACAGCACAAGCCCCAGCGCGCCGACATGAATGGGGATCAGGAAGACCAGCGCCGGGATAACGACCGCGCCCGTCACCGCCTCCCACGGATGAAAACTCATAGCTGTCCAAGCAGTCGGAGGGCGGCTTTCATGATGGACGGCATGGGCGATGCGGAACAGCCTTGGCCGGTGCATCCATCGATGTGTCCAGTAAAACCAGCCGTCATGCGCGGCGAGGAACAGGAAAACCGACAGCGGCAGATACCAGAGCGGATATTGGCCGACGTCTGCATAAATCTGTGTCCAGCCGCGGTTCTGCCAGCCCCATGCAACGACACCCGCCGGAATGCCATAAGTCCCTGCGGACAAAAGCGACCAGTAGACTTCCCGCCTCATCTGCGGCCCGAGCTTTGCATAAAGGCCAGGCCGCGCCTTGCCTGTCAGCCATGCAAAAAAACCGCTGGTCGCAAGATAGCGCAGACCGATGATCAGTGTCATCGCCAGCGCGGAGCCGATTGCCGCAGTTGCGGCAGTCACTGCTCCTTCCAGGTCACATTGCCGCGATAGCGCCCCGATATTGCCACGCCATTTGTACCCTTTGCCGGGGTGAACCGCGCCCGTTTCATGAACGCGTTGCACGTCGCCTTGTCGAGCGCTTCCTTGCCCGACGACACCGTTATCGTGCAGCTTTGCGGCCGCCCATCTGCGGCAACAACCATCTCGAACCGCGTTGTCCCCGACGCCACCACCCCGCGCGGATAGTCTGCAGCAGTGATGATGGAAGCCGCATTTTTGAGCGAGGAAGCCAGCAGCAGCGGCAAATTGCCCGTTCCGGTCGGGTCGCAACGGCCCAGCCCGCCTGCCTGAAGAATGACAACGGCGGGTGCGCGGCAGGCAAAGATGTTGAGCGATTGCAGGGGCAGATAGCTGCCCGGCAACTCCGCGCGGGCCGCTACGTTAAGAGTTTGCCAGCCTGTGTCACGACTGCAATCGCCGCTGCCCGCATTCTCCGCACAGACGGCGACCGACAGTGGCTCGGCGCAGTCATTTACCAGGCGGAAGGAGTCGTTTCCTTCGCGACGAAAGGTGACGCACTGTTCGCCGGCATAGGCGGATGCTGACCCGGTTTGGGCCTGCGCCGGTTGCGGGCCGCCAACAAGCGAAGCCGAAGCCAGCAATATGGCACACAAGATACGGAAGAGAGCATGCTGCATATCGGAGTGCATAAGTCCGTGCTGTAACGATGTCCACGCCTTGGCGGCGCACATCTCCACAACTTCTTTGTCACATCGCCTTGCACGCCATCGCCGCTACGCTAGGGCTTTTTACATGCCCTTGGCAGCCCCTACACCTATCAAATGCGATCTTGCCATTGTCGGCGGCGGCCTTGCCGGTGGCCTGATTGCGCTCGCCGTGGCGCGGCAGCGGCCCGAACTCAAGATCGTGCTGGTCGAACAGGAGCAGCATTTTGGCGGCAACCATATCTGGAGCTTTTTTGCCAGCGACATCGCGCCCGAGCATCGCTGGCTGACCGCGCCGCTCGTCACCTATGGCTGGTCGGGCTATGATGTGCATTTCCCGGAGCACAGCCGCAGCATCGACAATATCTATTATACCATCGAATCCGAACGGCTCGACTGGCTGCTGCGGCATAACCTGCCCGCATCGTCGCTGTTGACCGGGCGCACGGTCAAGGCGGTCAGCCCGCGGCTGGTGGTTCTGGATGGTGCGCAGCGGATCAATGCCGGAGGAGTAATCGACGCGCGCGGAGTGGCTGATTACCACCATCTTGATTGCGGCTGGCAGAAATTCACGGGGCAACTGCTCCAGCTCCACGAACCGCACGACATGAAACGTCCCATCGTGATGGATGCGACGGTTGAGCAATATGACGGCTACCGCTTTGTCTATGTCCTGCCCTTCGGCATGGACAAGATCTTCGTCGAGGACACCTATTACAGCGACACGCCGGACCTCAATAAAAAGATGATGGGCGAGCGCATCGCCAGCTACGCCAAGGCGGCTGGCTGGCAGGTGGACCGCGTGATCCGCGAGGAAACCGGGGTGCTGCCCGTGGTGATGGGCGGCGACCTTGAAAATTACTGGGCGAGCGGCAGCGGGCGGACGGCCAAGGCCGGTGCGCGCGGTGCCTTCTTGCACCCCGTCACCAGCTACTCACTGCCCGATGCCGTGCGCAACGCGATCTATATTTCAGAACTGCCCGATTTTGACGGTGACCGATTGAACATGCTGATGCGACAGCGCGCGCAGGAGCATTGGAAGGGCGGGAATTTCTATCGTATTCTCAACCGGATGCTCTTCCGTGCCTCCGAACCGACTGAGCGCTACAAGATACTCGAACGGTTCTACAGGCTTAAGCCCGGATTGATCGAGCGCTTCTATGCCGGCCAATCGACCGGCGGCGACAAGGCCCGGATTTTGTCGGGCAAACCCCCGGTTCCGGTCGGCAAGGCGTTGAAGGCATTAAGGGCGCGGAAAAAGAAAAGATGAAATCGGCCGTTGTCATCGGATCGGGCTTTGGCGGACTGGCGCTTGCCATCCGCCTGCAGGCCGCCGGGATCCAGACCACGATTATCGAGGCGCGCGGCAAGCCGGGTGGCCGCGCTTATTATTGGGAACGCGAGGGCTTCATTTTCGATGGCGGCCCGACCGTCATCACCGACCCGCCCTGCCTCACGCAGCTTTGGGCACTGACCGGGCACGACATGGCGCAGGATGTCGAACTGTTGCCTATCATGCCCTTTTACCGTCTCAACTGGACCGACGGCACCAATTTCGATTATTCGAACGACGAAGCCAGGCTGCGCTCCGAAATCGCAAAGCTCAACCCCGCCGATGTCGAGGGCTATGCCCGATTCCTCGACTACAGCGCGAGTGTGCACGACGAAGGCTATGTCAAACTCGGCAGCAAGGCGTTTCTCGACTTTGCTTCGATGATCAAGGCTGCCCCTGCACTTGCCAGATATCAGGCATGGCGCAGCGTCTATTCGATGGTTTCCTCGTTCATGCAGGATGAAAAACTGCGCGAGGCGCTATCATTCCACACGCTTCTCGTAGGCGGAAACCCGATGAAGACCAGCGCGATCTACGCCCTAATCCACAAGCTGGAGAAGGATGGTGGCGTCTGGTTCGCAAAGGGCGGAACCAACCGTTTGGTTGCTGCGATGGTGAAGCAGTTCGAGCGGATCGGCGGGACGCTGCGGCTTGCCGATCCGGTCGAGCGCATCGAAACACAGGGCGAGCGCACCACCGGCGTTGTCACCCAATCGGGCCACCGGATTGATTGCGATGCCGTCGCCACCAATGGCGATATCATGCACAGCTATCGCGACCTTCTGGGCCATCATCCGCGCGGCCCAAAAGCCGCAGCGAGCCTGTCGCGCAAGAAATTCTCGCCCAGCCTGTTCGTCGTGCATTTCGGCATCAAGGGCACCTGGCCGGGCATCCCGCACCACATGATCCTCTTTGGCCCGCGCTACAAAGGCCTGCTCGACGACATCTACACCCATGGTGTGCTGCCGCAGGATTTCTCGCTCTATCTGCACCACCCCACCGTCAGCGATCCCTCAATGGCGCCGGAGGGCTGCTCAACCTTCTACGCGCTGGCGCCCGTTGCGCATCAGGGCAAGCTGCCGATCGACTGGGAGGAAATGGGCCCGGTCTTTGAAAAGCGCATCCTCGACGAAGTCGGCCGCCGCCTGATCCCCGACATCCACGAACGGATCGTCACCAAATTCCATTACACGCCTGCCGATTTCGGGAACGATTTGAACGCGCATCTCGGCAGCGCCTTCAGCCTGGAACCGCTGCTGACGCAGAGCGCCTGGTTCCGCGTGCACAATCGGGACGATGTGCTGTCGAACCTTTACTTTGTCGGCGCCGGGACGCATCCGGGGGCAGGAATTCCCGGCGTGGTCGGCAGCGCCAAGGCCACGGCAGAATTGATGATAGAGGATTTGAAGCGTTGAAACGGCTTGCAGTCTATTGCGGTTCCGCCACTCCGGCGGATCCGGTCTATATCGAAGCCGCACGTATCGTCGGCCGTGGGCTGGCTGCGCGCAATATCGGGCTGGTCTATGGCGGCGGACGACTTGGCCTGATGGGTGCCGTCGCCGATGCCTGCCTGGAAGCGGGCGGTGAAGTCATTGGCGTCATCCCCGAAGCACTGGTCGGCACCGAGGTCGCGCATCGCGGCTGTACCGAGTTGCACGTCGTCCCCGGCATGCACGAACGCAAGCGCATGTTCACCGACCTGTCGGACGGCTTCATCACCATACCCGGCGGCGTCGGCACGATGGACGAATTGTGGGAGGCCATCAGTTGGGCCCAGCTCGGCTATCATGAAAAGCCTGTCGGGCTACTCAACATTGCGGGTTTTTACGACCAATTGGTGGCGTTCAACCGGCACATGGTCGACGTGGGCTTCATCCGTCCGCAACATGCAGGCATCATGATTATCGATGAAAGCCTGGACGGCCTGCTTGAAAAAATGGCCTGCTATGAACCGCACAAGAGCATCTTCCAGATGAAAGCTGAGGATTTGTGAACGAACGGGCGGCTCTCGTCGCCTATGCACGCGGCAGCATCGCACGCGGATCAAAATCCTTTGCTGCGGCCAGCAAGCTGTTTGGCCACACGACGCGCGAGCGGGTCTGGCTGCTTTACGCCTGGTGCCGCAAATGCGACGACATGGCCGACGGGCAGGATCATGGCGGGCAGATGGGTGGCATCGCCGATCCGCAGGCCCGACTCCATGCAATCCGTGATTTGACATCAAAAGCCATGAACGGTGAAACCACAGGCGAGCCAGCCTTTGATTGCCTGGGCATCGTCGCGCGCGAATGCGGGCTGACCCGGAAAATGGCGGACGACGTGATCGAAGGCTTCGCGCTCGATACCGTCGGCTGGCAGCCCCGTCACGAACACGATCTTTATCGCTATTGCTACCATGTCGCGGGTGCTGTGGGTGTGATGATGGCGGTTGTGATGGGCATTGCATCCGGTGATGATGACACGCTCGACCGCGCCTGCGATCTTGGCATCGCATTCCAGCTGGCCAATATCGCGCGCGACATCGCCGAGGATGGCCGCGCCGGACGCTGCTACATACCCGACGACTGGCTGGCCCAGCTCGATCTTGAACCCGGTGAGCATCTTCGCCCGCACAACCGCAAGAAACTGGCATTGATGGGCCGATGGCTGGCCGATGAGACGGAGCAATATGAGGCATCGGCCAAGGTCGGGGCCGCCCGCCTGCCTTTCCGCGCCCGTTGGGCCGTGCTGACCGCAGCCGGGATTTACGGCGACATCGCGCGCAAGGTCCGCGCGGCAGGGGAGCATGGCTGGGATCGCCGGATATTCACATCACGTGGAGAGAAATTGCGTTGGGCAGCGCGGGCATTTTGGGATGCTTGGCAGAATGATCCGGTTCAGGCGAGCCGAGAAGGCCTGTGGCATAGACATAAATAGCAGCGGCCCCGGCCTTCGCCGGGGCGACGTCAGCTTTGCAATATCCCCTGCGCCCTATCCCGCAACCGCTCCACCGCCGCGTCATGTATTCCCGGCGCACAACAGATCAGCCCGAAATCCATCGGTTCGCGTTTGTTGTAGAGGATTGGCATCCCGGCCGCGTTGGTCACCACAGCCCCTGCCTCTTCGGCGATCAGGTGCGCCGCGGCAATATCCCATTCATGCCCCCAGCGCAGCGTTGCCACCAGATCTGCCCGGTCGCAGGCGACCATCGCCATCCGCATGGCGATACTGTTCGGCTTGTGCACCATTTCGAGGTCGCGATCGGCCTTGGGCAGGGCATCGGTCGGCACGCGGGCGCCGGTGAATAATTTGCGATTGCTGGCAAACAGCCGCTTGCCGTTGCACATCGTCCCCTCACCCTTGTGCGCGACCCAAAGCTGGCTGGTGACCGGCGCATACATCGCCGCGAAGACGATCTCGCTACCTTCCGCCAAAGCAACCGAAACGCACCAGCCGTTCCGCCCGCGGATATAATCGCGCGTGCCGTCGATCGGATCGACCAGCCATTGCCGCGACATCGAAAGCCGATCCGGATTGTCGACCGTCTCTTCAGACAACCATCCGATATTGGGGGCCAGCGCGCCCAGGCGCTGCTTCAGCAAGGCATCGACCGCAAGATCGGTATCGCTGACCGGATTACCCTTGCTCTTCTCCCACACCTTCGTGGCCGGAGCCATCCCTTCGCGCCAGGCATCCAGCGCCATATCGCCCGCCTCGCGGACTGCCTTTATCGCCGCATCGCGATCAGGCACTCGCCACCATCATGCCGTCGACGCGCAGCGTCGGCACGTTGGCCGAGCGGATGAATTCCAGATCGTTGGCCGGTGTCAGCGCGCTGAACATGTCTTTGAGGTTTCCAGCGATGGTGAATTCGCTCACCGGCCCGGTGATTTCTCCCCTTTCGATCAGGAAACCGGCTGCGCCGCGGCTGTAGTCGCCAGTCACAATATTGACACCCTGCCCTGATAATTCATGCACATAGACACCATAGTTGATATCCGAAATCAGTTGTTCGACCGACAATGTACCGCCTTCGAGGTGAAGGTTGGACGGGCTTGTTCCGGGCGCACCGCTACCACCGCGGCTCGCATGACCGGTGGGTTTGAGGCCGAGTTGGCGCGCGGCAGCGCTTTCCATCATCCAGCCGGTGAGAACGCCCTTGTCGATGATTGCCTTCCGCGCGGTGGGCAGGCCTTCGCCATCGAAGGCCCGACTGCCGAGGCCGCGTTGGCGCAAGGGATCGTCGATGATGCTCAGCGCGCTGTCGAACAATGCTTCACCGAGTGCATCGAGCAGGAAGCTGGTCTTGCGTGCAATCATGCTACCGCCAATCGCACCCATCAGGTGCCCGATCAGCGAACTGCCAATGCGCGGATCGAAAATAACGGGGAGGCCGCCGCTTTTCACCGAACCCGGATTCACCCGCCGAACAGCGCGTTCGCCTGCACGCCTGCCGATGGCTTCCGCACTGTCGAGGTCCGCGCGGTGGCGGGCCGATCGCCAGTCATAGTCGCGCTCCTTGGCATCACCTTCCCCGGCCAGCACGCTTGCCGATATGCCATAGCCAGAGGCGTGGTTGGCCCCGGCAAATCCGTGGCTGGTTGCGAGCGCGAAGATCGAACGCCCCGCACTTGCCCCTGCCCCTTCGCTATTTGTCACGCCCGCAACCGCGCGGGCCGCATCCTCGCAAGCCATTGCAACTTCGCGCAACGATTGCGGGTCGGGGTCGGCTCCGTCATCGCTGTCGATATCCGGAACCGCGCCTTTGAGGAGCATCTCCGCCGGGGCAAGTCCGGCATAAGGATCTTCGGGTGCCTCGCGCGCCATATCCAGTGCGCGGGTAACAAGCCCCTTCAGCACATCGGGATTCATGCTCGATGAAGAAATGGTAGCCGATCGCTGCCCGAGGAAAACGCGCAGGCCGATTTCTTCACCTTCCGAACGCACCACATCCTCCAACGCGCCCAAGCGCACCTGGACTTCGGTGGAAGCATCGCAGTGATAAACGGCATCGGCGGCATCAGCGCCCGCCTTTTTGGCCTGTTCGACAAGATTTACCGCGCGATCGAGCGCTTCTTTGGGTGTAAGCATAGGGCCCGCTTAGGCGCGGGCAGGAATAGCGTCAATTGTCGCTTAAAATGCGCTTGAGCAGAGGCGGAAAAAAAGCATCAGCACAACGGGAATACCGATCGCGCCAATCCACAATTTCGCCTCGTCAAACTTCAATCGGCCTTCCAGTTCAGCAGAGCCATTGGCATCGAGAGATTGCCAGCGACGCTCAATATTGCGGCAAAGGGGAATGACTGCGCCGACCAGCGCAACAAGCGCCAGATAGGGCCAGATGGCCATGCCCTTGGTTTCGAGTTCAGGCGAAACGATGAAAATCAGCAGAAGCGTATAAACGACCAGCGCATAAGCGATATGGGTACTCATGCGTTTTGCGCAGCTCATATTTGAACGCGAATGCTGCACCGAGTGCGCCTTGGCCATTACAACTCTCCCCTGTAATTTCTCCGAGAAGAAGACTGTCATCAAAGTGTCATGAAGTCAAAGGGGTTTACCAACCCGTTCAGGGCAGGCCTAACAGCTTGTGATTCTGAAGGGAAAGGCGCCATTTGGGGTTCGCCGAGACAAATTCGATCGCCGATTTCCGGTTCGAATCGTTGCTATTCGATTCGCCGCTGTCCATCGGCTGTATCAGGAAATTATCGAAGCGCCAGCTTTCCATTTCAGAGGTATCGCTACCGACCTGTGGCCAGACCAGCTTCAACTCATTTCCTTTCCGCTGCACGACTTCGCTGCCTGCTTTCGGGCTGATGCACACCCAGTCGATACCGGGATGCACAGGCAGCGTGCCGTTGCTTTCGATGGCTATGGTGAAGCCTTGCTCGTGGAGCGCATCGACCAGCGCATCGTCGACTTGCAGCATCGGTTCGCCCCCGGTCAGCACGACATAGCGGTGATCGCGTCCGGTGCCCCATGATCCGGCCACTTTGGCGGCCAGCGCCAGCGCGTCATATCGCCCGCCATTTTCACCATCCATGCCGACAAAATCGGTATCGCAGAACTGGCAAATAGCAGAGGTGCGGTCTTCCTCGCGCCCGGTCCACAGATTGCACCCGGCAAAGCGCAGGAAAACCGCGCGCCGCCCCGCATGAACGCCTTCGCCCTGCAGCGTCAGGAAGATTTCCTTGACCGCGTAGCTCATCCATACACCGTGGGGTCGGGCAGCCCGGCATCGGCAAAGCCCTTGGCGCGCAATCGGCAGGCATCGCACTCGCCGCAGGCTCTAGTATCGGGCGTGGGATCATAGCAGGACCAGCTCATCGCTGCATCGAGTCCCAGCCGGTGCGCCTCGCGCGCGATATCGGCCTTGGTCATGCGCTGCAACGGCGTGTGCACGGTGAAGCGATCACCCTCCACCCCCGCCCGGGTGGCCAGATTGGCCATCGCCTCGAACGCGGCGATGAAATCGGGGCGGCAATCGGGATAGCCCGAATAATCGAGCGCGTTGACGCCGATGAACAGGTCGCGCGCACCGCGCGCTTCGGCGAGGCCAAGGCAGAGCGAGAGGAAGATGGTGTTGCGCGCCGGAACATAGGTGACCGGAATGGCGCTTTCATCGACGCCTTTCTTGGGCACAGCAATATCGGAGGTCAGCGCCGAACCGCCAAAGCGGGTCAGATCGAGCGGCAAGACAATATGTTCAGCCGCGCCGAGATGCGCAGCGATGCGTGCCGCGCTGTCCAGCTCGATCCGGTGACGCTGGTTATAGTCGATGGTCAGCGCATGGATCGCATAACCCGCTTCGCGGGCAAGCCCGGCAACAACCATTGAGTCGAGACCGCCTGACAACAGGACGACTGCGGATTTAGGGGTTTTATTGACCATGTCTTACCTTAGCCGTTCGTCCTGAGCTTGTCGAAGGACGAGAGCACCTGCCCTATCGTGCTTCGACAGGCTCAGCACGAACGGAGAGGTATGACAAAGCCAAAAAGGGAAAATGGCGCACCCAGAACGATTCGAACGTCCGACCCCCAGATTCGTAGTCTGGTGCTCTATCCAGCTGAGCTATGGGTGCGTGGAGCGGTGCCAATAGGCTCGCGCTCCGGGATTCGCAACCCCCTATTTTGTTTCAGCAACGCGGCAACGCGCTTTGCGACGGATGGCGTCGATCTGCGGATAATCTTCCTTGGCAGGCACGAGAATGCGAATCAAAACCAGCCCCTTGTTGTAGTCGAGCTGGACGGGCTCATATTCGCGCGGGACGCTTTGGCTGAATCGCTTCAATGCCAGTTTGACCGGTTTGCCTCCGGTTTCCCTGTCACTGCGCACTGCAACCACATCGGTTCGGGCATCGAATACGCTGACCGACCAATAATGGCCGGGAACGGGCTCCACATCGACAAGGACCGGCCCTTTGGAAAGGTCGAAGGCACAAGTTGAATAGGACAGATCGGGGCTTGGCCTGACAATCGGCTGATTGTCGGCAGTCGAAGGCGCAGCAAAGCCAAAGCTGTTGGCCGGCGCGCGTGCGCCCATCTTCTCCATTGCCCTGGCCATCAGCACATAGGGCGTCGCCATTAGCGCGGCCTGCGAGGCAATGGCGGCAGTAACCAGCCCGGCGAGGACAGGAAGAAGCCATTTGCGGATCATGCGCATGCCCCCTTCTTGATCGTCGGCAATTTGGCCTTCGCGGGATCGTTCAGCAACGCGCCGTTGGGGTGATAGGTCCGCAATGTCAGATCGAATTGCGGCGCTCGCCCGGTGGGCAGCCAGACGCCGTCGACCGATTGGGGGGAAACCGTAAAAGCCCAATTGCCGTTCGCATCGCGCACAGGCGCATTGCCACCGACCGACCAGCGATGGGCCTCATTCTTCACCAGCCAGCCTTCGCCCTTGTAGAGCGTTATGCTCCACCAGCGCGCATCGAGTTCGCCGCCGCTGACCGTGTAGGTGCATTTCCCGTCCAGCGGCTTGCCATCGCTGTCGGTGCGCGCCGTAAAATACATCGCCTCTTTGGCGGGAAGCGCCAGCAGGCCGAACAGCGCCACCCGCGCGCGGCTCAGCATCGACGCGTCCTTCGTCCCGTTGTCGGTATTGGCGCTCCACGGCCCGTTAACCACCTGACGCCCGATATCGCCACTGCGCACCTGATGGACGGCATAGGCCGTGCCCCCTGCCAGCCCCAGCAGGATACATATCGAATAGCGTAGCCACGGTTTCATGAAGCCCCTCCTGTTGGAGAGGCTAAACGATGCTTACGCCTTGCGCAACGCCGCTTGCGCCGCCGCCAGTCGTGCGATCGGCACGCGATAGGGGGAGGCGCTGACATAATCGAGGCCGGTTTGTTCGCAAAAGGCGATAGAGGCCGGATCGCCGCCATGTTCGCCGCAGATGCCGAGCTTGATGTCGGGCCGGGTCTGGCGACCTTTTGCGGTCGCGATCTCGATCAACTGGCCGACGCCCTCCACATCGAGCGAGACGAACGGGTCGGTCGCATAGATGCCCTTGTCGACATAATGGATCAGGAAGCGCGCGGCATCATCCCGCGAAACCCCCAAAGTTGTCTGCGTCAAGTCATTGGTTCCGAAAGAAAAGAATGCGCCCGTCTCGGCAATCTCGTCAGCCATCAGCGCGGCGCGGGGCAGCTCGATCATCGTGCCAACGAGATAGTCGATCTGCTTGCCCTGCTCGGCAAAGACCGCCCCGGCTGCCTTGTCGACGACATCCTTCATCAGTTCCAGTTCGCGCCTGGTGGCAACCAGCGGGATCATGATTTCGGGCACCGGCGCGGTTTCGAGCGCGCACGCCGCCTCGAAAATCGCGCGCGCCTGCATCTCGTAGATTTCGGGATAGGTGACGCCGAGGCGACAGCCGCGATGGCCGAGCATCGGGTTGAACTCGTGCAACTCGGAGGCGCGCTGCTTGAGCACCTCGATCCCCACGCCCGCAGCCTCGGCCACCTCGGCAAAATCGCTTTCCTGCGTCGGCAAAAATTCGTGCAGCGGCGGATCGAGCAGGCGGATGGTGACGGGAAGCCCCGCCATCACCCCGAAAATCGCGGCAAAATCCTTGCGCTGTTCGGGCAACAACCGGTCGAGCGCGGCGCGGCGGCCCTTTTCGTCCTCGGCGAGGATCATCTGGCGCACCGCGGTGATGCGGCTCGCGTCGAAGAACATATGTTCGGTGCGGCACAGCCCGATGCCCTCGGCGCCGAAATCGCGCGCGGTCTGCGCGTCCAAGGGCGTTTCGGCATTGGCGCGCACCTTCATCCGCCGCGCGCCATCGGCCCATTCCATCAGCGTGCCGAAATCACCGACCAGTTCGGGCTGCAGCGTGGGGACGGCGCCCGCCATGACTTCGCCGGTCGCCCCGTCGATGGTGAGGATATCGCCTTCTTTCAGTTCGCGCCCGGCAACGCGCAGGATCTTCGTCGCATTATCGATGGCAAGGCTGCCCGCGCCCGAAACGCAGGGGCGGCCCATGCCGCGCGCGACGACGGCAGCGTGGCTGGTCATCCCGCCCCGCGCAGTCAAAATGCCGCGCGCCGCGTGCATCCCGTGAATATCCTCGGGCGAAGTCTCAACGCGGACGAGGATCACCGCCTCGCCCAGATCGTTCCACTTCTCTGCAGTGTCGGCATCGAAGACGATCTTGCCCGAGGCCGCGCCCGGCGATGCCGGAAGCCCCTTGGTCAGCACATCGCGCGGCGCCTGCGGGTCGAGCGTCGGATGCAGCAACTGGTCCAATGCCATCGGATCGACGCGGAGCACCGCTTCGTCGCGGCTGATCAGCCCCTCGCTCGCCATGTCGACCGCGATCTTGAGCGCCGCCTTGGCGGTGCGCTTGCCCGAACGGGTCTGCAGCATCCACAGCGTGCCGCGCTCGACGGTGAATTCGATATCCTGCATGTCGCGATAATGCCGTTCGAGCGTATCGAACACCGCTGCCAGTTCGGCATAGGCCTCGGGCATTGCCTCTTCCATGCTGAGCGGCTTGGCGCCCGCCACCTCGCGCGCCGCCTTGGTAAGATATTGCGGGGTGCGGATACCGGCGACAACATCCTCGCCCTGCGCGTTGATCAGATATTCGCCATAATAGGCGGTTTCGCCGGTGGCGGGATCGCGGGTGAAGGCAACGCCGGTGGCCGAGGTGTCGCCCATATTGCCGAACACCATCGCCTGCACATTGACCGCGGTTCCCCAGTCGCCGGGGATGGAGTTCAGGCGGCGATAGACCTTCGCCCGATCCGATTCCCAGCTTGCGAACACCGCACCGACCGCGCCCCATAATTGCTCGTTCACATCCTGCGGGAAAGGCTTGCCCCATTCGGCCTCGACCAATTTCTTATATTCGGCGACCAGTTCGATCAGGTCATCAGCCTGCAATTCGGTATCGAGGAAATAGCCGCGATCTTCCTTGGCAATCTCCAGCGCATCCTCGAACGCATGGTGATCAAGGCCCAGCACAACATCGGCATACATCTGGATGAAGCGGCGATAGCTGTCCCACGCAAAACGCGCATCGCCTGAGGATGCTGCGAGGCCTTCGACGGTCTTGTCGTTAAGCCCCAGATTCAGAACGGTATCCATCATCCCCGGCATCGAAACCCGCGCGCCCGAGCGCACCGAGACGAGCAGCGGATTGGCGGGATCGCCAAAGCTCTTGCCGGTCACCGTCTCGATATGCGCGATGCCATTGGCGACCTGTGCCGAAAGGCCGTCGGGGAAGGCTTCGCCATTGGCGTAATAAGCGGTGCAGACTTCGGTCGTGATCGTAAAGCCGGGGGGCACCGGCAGGCCGATCGCTGCCATCCCGTCAAGGTTCGCGCCCTTGCCACCGAGCAGGTTCTTGTTCCCCGCTCCCTTGTCGTCCACGCCGCCGCCGAAGCGATATACATATTGGGTCGTCATGCTGTCACCTGAACCGTTGGGAGATTTTGATCGGGCGGAAATAGCTCGCACAAAGCCACGAAGACACAAAGAAGTGCTTGCGCTGAGCGCAGTTAATCATTGCGGCCTTTGGCTTTGCGATGAGGGCGTTAAGGTGAATCGGCTTTGCCGACCATTTCTTTCTTCGTGGCTTCGTGGCTTTGTGCGAGTCATTGGTCCCTGTCCGTCAGAAGCAGCGGTCGAAATTGATGCGCTACCCCTCAATCCTCGAAAAATCCGCCACCCGGTGCACCGCATCGCGGAAAGTTGCCAGCAATCCCAGTCTGAACGCCCGTTTTTCCGGGTCTGGATCATTCATGATGACATTGTCGAAGAAGGCGTCGATAACCGCCTTTCCGCTGGCAATTGCATCAATCGCGAGGCCCAAATCTTTTGTTGCCAATGCTGAGGTAAGCTTGCCGTCCAGCTCGTCCACCCATCGTGCAAATGTCATTGTTTCTTCAGCGGCTCCAACTTCGATAGTGTCGGCATGACTTTTGTCGATCACCGCCTCGGCGAGGATTTTTGCGGCACGACGATAAACGTATAATGCGTCATGGCCAGCAGGAGTGAAAAACAGCTTGTTTAAGCTTCGCGCAGCATGTTGAATTGCATTGATTTGATCGGACGGTCGATAAGATACAGTATTGCCCGGGCGAATTTTTCCGCTCAACCAATCGTCAACATCTTGCATCAACCAGTCGAGATCAATCTCTTTCGGTGCTTTGGGAATTAGCGCATCGACCACATCGAAACGAACGCCTTCCTCGCGCAACCTAACCCTGAGACGGTCCAGCATGAATTGCTTTAGGTCAAAGGCTGTATCCTCAGCCCCCCAAAATTTCACGGGAGGCTGTTTCGATGGATCGTATTGATCCGAGAAAACCAGTTCTTCCTGTTGATAATCTTCGGAGTAACGAGATGCCTCGTATGGGTAGATGAGCACTGCCTTGGACCGAGCTACGTCTCCTGCTTTCAAAATCAAAGGCAGAATGAACTCTTCTTCTTCGTCGGGATCAACCACCCAGCGCTCCGCGCTGAATGTTTCCAAAATGAGATTGCGTGCATAAACGGCCGCAGAATGTAACGGAAATCTGAGGCGGTTTGTTTCGACCGTATTGATCAGCCCAAGCATCAACCTCCTTAAGGCATAAGGGTCCTTAGATCCCGTTGGAAGTTGACCAATCGCAAAAAACCCAACCAGCGTATCCAACTTGTCCGCCAAACTCACCGCCACCGTTACCGGAACCGTCGGCACATCGTCGCCCTGCCCGACCGGCTTGTAGTGATCGCGCACCGCATCGGCGACGGCGTCTGCCTCGCCCTGTGCGCGGGCGTAATAGCCGCCCATGATGCCCTGCAGTTCGGGGAATTCGCCGACCATGCCGGTGACGAGATCGGCCTTGCACAGGCGCGCCGCGCGTTCGGCCATGTCGGCCAGTGCAGCACGATCCAGCACCTCCCCGGCACGGGGAGGATGCTCGTCGCCGACAGGCGGCGAGCGGGTGGGGCTTGATTCCGAAGCAACAGCCTCACCGGCAGCGCTTCGCGCTGCGTCCTCTCCGTTCCGGAGAGGTATGACGCCTTCCTCAACCAGCCACCTTGCCAGCTTCGCCACCCGTTCGACCTTGTCGGCAACCGTGCCCAGCTTCTCATGGAAGGTGATCTGCGACAGCTTTTTCGCCTGCTCGTCGAGCGGCACCTTCAAGTCCTGTTCCCAGAAGAATTTCGCATCCGAAAGCCGCGCTGCCAGCACTTTCTCATTCCCGGCAACAATCGCCGCGCCGCCATCGTTCGCCACGATATTGGCGGTGCAGACAAAGGCGTTGGCGAGCTTGCCCGCGCTATCATGGCAGACGAAATATTTCTGGTTCACCCGCGCGGTAAGCTGGATGACCTCTTCGGGCACCTCAAGGAACGCGGTGTCAAAGCGGCCGAGCATCGGCACCGGCCATTCGGTGAGCCCGCCATTCTCATTGACCAGCCCCTCATCGGGCACGAGCACCAGCCCGGCATCGGTGGCGGCCTTTTCGGCCCCGGCACGGATGATCGCACGGCGTTCTTCCTGATCGACGATGACATGGCAGGCGCGCAGTTTTTCGACATAATCGTCGGCGCTGCCGATGGTGATCTCGCCCGGATGGTGGAAACGGTGGCCTAGCGTCTGATAACCGCTCAACACCCCGTCGACCTCGCACGGCACCACATCCTGCCCGAACAGCGCGATTATGCCCTGCAGCGGGCGCACCCAGCGCAAGGATTCGGTCGAGGCCGACGCCGCGCCCCAGCGCTGCGACTTGGGCCAGGGGAAGCCGCGGACGATCGCGGGGATCGCTGCCGCCAGAACTTCGCTGGTCTTGCGGCCGGGTTTTTCGACCACCGCGAAATAAACGCCGTCGCGTTCGACAAGCTGATCCTGCGTCAGCCCGGTCTTGCGCAGAAAGCCTTCCATCGCCTGCGGCGGCGCACCGACCTTGGGGCCCTTGGTTTCTTCGGACACCGCCTCGGTTTCATCAGGCAGTCCGCGCGCGATCAACGCAAGCCTGCGGGGCGTTGCATAAGTGACGAGTTCGCCGGCCTTGAGGCCTGCCTTTTCGAGTTCGGCGGTGAACAGCCGTGCCAGATCATCGCGCGCCTTGTCCTGCATTCGCGCGGGGATTTCTTCGGAGCGGAGTTCGAGGAGGAAGTCGGTCATAAATCTTCGCCAAAGAGCAATAAATGGGGACAGTATATATTTAATAATTCAGCGCATGGCGTGATGTCCCTTTGGGTGGGACGCCATGGATTAAATATATACTGTCCCCATTTATTCATATTGCGGCGCTGGAGCATCATTCCGCCCACCCGTTCTTGTGCATCCAGGCCTCGCAGCTTCCCTTGGCGAGATCGCGCACGCGGCCGATGTAAGACGCGCGTTCCTGCACCGAAATCACGCCGCGCGCCTGCAGCAGGTTGAACAGATGGCTCGCCTCGATCGCCTGGTCATAGGCCGCCAATGGCACACCTGCATCGATGCAGCGCTTGCACTCCGCCTCGGCATGCTGGAAGCCTTTGAAAAGCTGTTCGGTATCCGCCACCTCGAAATTATATTTCGAATGTTCGCGTTCGTTTTCGAGGAAAACGTCGCCATAGGTGACGCCCGCCGCGTTGAATTTCAGATCGTAAACCCGGTCGACGCCCTGGATATACATCGCGAGCCGCTCGAGCCCGTAGGTCAGCTCGCCCGCCACCGGCTTGCAATCGAAGCCGCCGACCTGCTGGAAATAGGTGAACTGCGTCACCTCCATCCCGTCGCACCAGACCTCCCAGCCGAGGCCCCATGCACCGAGCGTGGGCGATTCCCAGTCATCCTCTACAAAGCGGATATCATGCTTGAGCGGATCGATACCGATCGCGTCCAGCGAGCCCAGATACAGTTCCTGCAGGTTTGCCGGGCTCGGCTTCATGATCACCTGATACTGGTAATAATGCTGCAACCGGTTGGGATTCTCGCCATAGCGGCCATCGGTCGGGCGACGGCTGGGCTGCACATAGGCGGCGTTCCACGGATTGGGGCCAAGCGCGCGCAGCGTGGTCGCGGGGTGAAAGGTGCCCGCGCCCATGCGCATGTCATAGGGTTGCAGGATGACGCAGCCCTGCTTGCCCCAATAATCGTGGAGCGTCAGGATCAGGTCTTGAAAGGTCAGGGGTCCGTTTTCAGACATGCTCTGCCCTTGGCGGATGAAGCGAACCAAATCAAGCATCTGTCCCCGGAAATGAAGGATAGGCACAAAGGGTCCGATCCCGGCGTGTAAGGTGTTATGGTGATTATCCCCTTCGCATACGTGATTGACTCGAATCGAAATTGAAGCGTAGTCATAAACCCAATTGAAACAGGAGGGTTTATGGAAAAGACAGTAACTCTGCGCTTCTACGATGTAACACGCACGAGACTTGATCGACCCGCTCTAATTGATGTGCTGCAAGCAATTAGCAGATTGAATGTAGCAGATAGAGAGCGCCATATCACTGGTGACGAGATACTTGTCCGCCTTGAGAATTATGAGGAAGATGGGGATTGTGTTTCTGGTCAGTTCATTCGTGGGCAGACCGCTAGGTTTCGTGGACAAAGGGGATCCAGAGTTTGACTGAGGCGAGAGCGACGAAGCCGAGGTAGGATTCCTTGGTTTTGTCATAGCGGGTCGCCACCCTGCGCCAGTTCTTGAGCTTGTTGAACAGGCGTTCGATCAGGTTGCGCCACTTGTATTTCGCGCGGTCGTGCGGGGCGGGATTGCGCCGGTTGGCCTTGGCCGGGATCACCGTCTCGACGCCAGCGGCCTCGATTTCCTCGCGGATTGCATCGGCATCGTAGCCCCGATCCGCCAGGAAGGCCTCGATCCGGTCGGTTATCATGCGGAACAGCGGAGCAAAGCCCTGCACATCATGCGCCTGCCCCGGTGTCAGCACGAAGCCGAGGGGCAAGCCTCTGGCATCGCACCTCGCGTGGAGCTTGGTGGTGAAGCCCCCGCGCGATCGGCCAAGCGCCTCGGTTTGCTGAGTCCCCTTTTTATGCCGACGGCACAATGATGTGCCCGGACCACCGTGCTGTCGATCATGTCGGCGGCAGTGTCGCGCCCCGCCAGTTCGGCCAGCGTCTCGAGCATGGCATCGAACACGCCGGTTGTGACCCATCGTCGATAGCGCCGGAACACGCTGTTCCACTTGCCATACTCATCCGGCAGGTGCCGCCACTGCGCGCCGGTCCGCGCGATCCAGATCATGCCTTCGAAATAGCGGCGGTTATCCTGTGCCGGGCGGCATCCACGACCATGCTCAGGCGGCAAAAGCGGCCCGATCACTTCCCATTCCTCGTCCGTAACGCCAATCCGCTCGCCCAAGACTGCCTCCAAAAGCCAGCCTTGAATCAGCGACCGAGTCCACAGTCAAGCTTTGTCCACGAAACCTAACCGGCCCGGCCTAATGAGTGCAAATGGAACTGAGAATTTGCCATTTGATGACCCTATTGGTCACGGCATTGCATTCCGATACAGAACTGGCGACGGCCTACTAGCTATCGAATATAACCCGTTCATACTATCTCCGTCACGCGTCTTTGATTACATTTCTGAGTTTGAGCGTCGAGCGGAGTTCGACGTATCCCCACGTATGCGCGATGATGTTTGGGCCGAATTTGAGCGCCGTCCTCTAAGGAAGATGATCGTCGGCATTGCTGGGCATCCCAACGTTGCCGCAATGGACGATCCTGACGCTGCAACATGGGAGAATCTTGCTGCAATGCGCGCCGCATATGGCGCGCATACGGTCCGAGTTGAAATCGGTATGGGCCATTCGCGAGGGGAGCTTTTCGACGCTGCAAAGCGATTCCTACGGCGTGCAGCGGGCCTTCATGAAAACGGGGCTGGTGAAATTCGAACTGTCCGAGGAGTTCTGCAGCAAGGCGAAGGCGTTCCGAATGAGGAAATTGACCTAATTGGTGAGCTTTTGAATGAAAAGGTCGATCTTTCGTTTCCTGATAACAACTTCGCGCGCTTTTATGTGTTGCGCCGCGATTTACTTCGCGATAGAATCAACCTCCTTGGAGGTTGACGCCATCGACTTTTGGAATAAAGCTTGGTTTGAGAAATTTGCTCCTCTCGGGGCAGGTCTTACCGCGCTCGCGCTTCTCTATTATTTCCGCGAGCCTATCGCGACAAAATTTTCACCAAATGGGTGGCAAGCTTCTAATTTGTATGGCGCAGTATTCGACTGGGCGTCTATTCAAAGCGGATTTGTGTTCGCCATTTACGGGTTTATCGTGACTAAGAAGGATGGATTTGTCGGAGCGATTGCTCCTGGGCGTTCGCATACCCAATTTATTAGCTTTACGCGCCGCGCATGTTTCGGGGGGTTTGCGCTAACGTTTTTCTCGTTGCCTTTGCTCGTCATTTCTCCGGAAATCGCAACATTGAGCAAGGCCCTCTATTTACTTATTGCCGTGTGGTTTGCTTTTTTTGTTTGGGCTTTTTGCGCATTTTTGCGGGTAGCCTTTAGCTTTGGTATAATGGTGGCTACGCCTGACAGAGAGACCAAAATTGCCGGATAAGACAACCCTTCGTGAAGCCCGCGAAAAAGGCGAGATCGCCAAGTTCGCCAAAGAGCATCGGCGCGATCCTAAAGGCGATGCTGCAGCCTTCAATCGCGCTTTGGAGTCAATGGCTGGAAAGTCGAAAGCAACTCCGAAACCATCGTCTCGGAGCAATGCCGACGATTGAAGCGGTATTCAGCTTCCTTGGCATATTTCCACAAGTGCTTGCCTGAAACATGAATATGAGTGCCATTGATGGCGCGCTTTAGCTGCGCCCAAAAGCCCTCGATTGTCTGGACGTGCGAGCCACGGCTATTTACATATTCACCGGCATTGTGGTTCACACGGTCGTGGGTGAAGCCCTCATAGCGCAGGACGTGATAGGTGTGCAGGTGATCGGTGTGAACCAGCGTGCCCTTGCGGACGTTCTTTTTGATGACCGGCAACAGGCTTGCGCGCTTCACGTCGGGCACGATCTTGGTGACAACCTGTCCGCCGCGCTCAACCATACCAAGAACGATTGTCTTGTTTTCCAGATGCCGTCCCTTGCCCTTGCCGGGACGCTTGCCGCCCACCATCGTTTCGTCGATCTCAACTTCCTTGCCCTTGCCACCAAGCAGTGCTTCGCCGTCAACATCCGCCATATGCTCGCGGATAAGGCCCGCCATGCGCCAAGCGGTCTTGTAAGTGACGCCTAGCTGACGCTGCAATTCCTTGGCGGCGACACCGTTGCGGGTCGTGGTGAACAGGTAGATCGCGTAGAACCAGAGCTGCAAAGGGGTGCGCGTCTGTTCAAAAGGCGTCCCTACGGTCGGGTGTAAATGATGGCCGCAAAACTGGCAGGAATAAGCCCGTTCAGCCTTGATACGGAACCATTTGGACGCCCGACCGCATGAAGGGCACTCAAAGCCCTGTCCAAAACGAACATTGAACAGGTGTTGCAAGCAGGCTTCGTCAGTCGGGAACTGCTTGAAAAACTGCGCGATGTTTTGTGGCTTCGTGCTCATGCAGCATGATATACTTGCTTTGTTTTACGTATGCAAGGGGGATAATTCCCGGTGTTATTGACATTGTCAGCGAATCGCGACATATAGTCATGGAAAGCTTACACATGGACAATAAGAGCTGACATGCAGAACAGGCTGAGAGTACTCCGCGCAGAGCGCCAGTGGAGCCAGGCGGAGCTTGGCGAGCGGCTGGACGTCTCGCGGCAGGCGGTGAATGCGATCGAAACGGGGAAATATGATCCCTCGCTCCCGCTCGCCTTCAAGATCGCCCGGCTGTTCGGCATGCGGATTGAGGAGATTTTCAACGATGGTTTCGATGGAGACAAAAATGACTGACCTGTCCGAGCCCGAAGGAGCCGGAGCCGAAGGCAATGTCGGCAAATCGCTGGCGTGGATCAGCGTCGCGGCCATCGCCACGGTCTTCACCGCAGGCGCAATCATCGGCGTTATCAAGGCGGATACCGAAAATGGTGAAGCCCTGTCGATGACGGCCATGGCGATCATCGCCCTACTCGTCGCCATTGTCGGCGGTCTGATCTACGCACAATGGAGCCTTGCCCGCAACATTCGCACAGGCGGCGGGCCGCTGACCGGTCGCGAAAAGCTGAACCGCAATATCATGGTCGGCTGCGGCCTTTTGGGTGCGGTGATGGGCGCGGCGCTGGTGGCAACCGACGGTTCGCTGTCGGGCAACGCGGCGCCCGACCCGCCGGCGGTGCTTACCGATGCCCCCCTGTCCTTGGCCGTCGCAGTTGGACTGGCCATTTTCTGGGCAGTCATCATGCCCGTCATCGCATGGTTCTGGCACACCCGCGCCATAGATGAGCAGGAGGCGGGCGCCTATCGCGACGGAGGCTATTATGCGGCCTATGCCTATCTGATCGGCGCGCCTGCCTGGTGGTTCCTATGGCGCGGCGGATTGCTGCCCGAGCCCAACGGCACGCTGATATTCTGCCTGTTCGCGACCATCTGGACCGCTGTGTGGTTCTGGAAGAAATACCGGTAATCCGGAAAAAACCCACCCTCTTTTACCCCCCATTTCATCACTAAGGACAATGCAATGAAAACCTTTCTCCTGAACAGTGCGCTATTGACGATCGCCCTTTCGCTCTCGGCGCTGGGCGGCCCGATCAGCACACCCGCCCTGGCCGCAGAAACCCCGCCCGCCGCCACACCCGTCGATGTCGATCCGGCATTGTGGGTGGTGAAGGATGCCGACACGACCATCTATCTTTTCGGAACCGTGCACATCCTGAAACCGGGCATGGGCTGGTTCGACGAAGCGGTGAAGGACGCGTTCGACAAATCGGATCGCCTGATCCTCGAAATCGTCGAACCCGACGCGGCGATGACACAGAAACTCTTTGCCAAATATGGCCTCGACCAGAATGGCAAGACGCTGAGTTCCAAGATGACGGCGGAGGAAAAGGCGATTTTCGCAAAGGCAATGGAGAAGGTCGGCCTCCCCGCCGCCGCTTTTGAGCCGTTCGATCCCTGGGCGGCGGCTGTCACCATGCAGGTGGTGGGGCTGCAAAAGGGCGGCTATGATACCAACAGCGGCGTCGAAACCCAGCTTACAGCGGCGGCAAAGGCCGCAAACAAACCGATTGGCGCGGTTGAAACCATGGAAGGGCAGTTGGCGATATTCGACGGACTGTCACAGGAAACGCAGGTCAAATTCCTAGTCGAATCGGCCACGGCTGTCGACGATATGGCGCTCAGCATGGACAATATGGTCGCGCTTTGGGCCAAACCCGATCCGGACGGCCTCGCGCAGGTGATGAATGAAGGGCTGACCGATCCGAAACTGCACGCGGCGCTTCTCACCAATCGCAACGCCAACTGGGCCGTCTGGATCGACAAGCAGCTGGAAAAGCCCGGCACAACCTTCATGGCGGTTGGCGCAGGCCATCTTGCGGGAACGACAAGCGTCCAGCACCTGCTGACCGCTTATGGCATCAAGGCAGCGCGCGTCGAATACTGATCGCGTACGGCGCGGCAGCGATCGAGGAATCCTGCTGCGCCACCGGATTGCCGACTCTAACGCTTGCATTTGCGCGGCTTTCCGCCTAATGGCGCGCGCTTGCCGTGATGGTCATCCCTGGAGGCGTGACGGCAAGAACTGAATTTATTTGGAGATTTATTATGAGCGATCAGCTGACTCTGTCGGCCGAGCCGCGCGAACGGGCTGGCAAGGGAGCCTCCCGTGCATTGCGTCGCGAAGGCCGTGTACCTGCCGTTATCTACGGCGACAACAAGGCTCCGGAAGCCATCCATGTCGAGGAAAAGGCCCTCGTCAAGGCGCTGATGACCGGCCATTTCGGCAACTCGATTGTCGAAGTCACCGTCAACGGCAAAGCCGAGCGCACACTTCCCAAGGATGTGGCCTTCCACCCGGTCAGCGACCGCCCGATCCATGTTGATTTCATGCGCCTCGCCAAGGATGCGACCGTGCATGTTAACGTGCCCGTCTCGTTCGCGAACGAAGAAGCATCGCCCGGCCTGAAGCGCGGCGGCGTTCTCAACATCGTTCGCCACGAACTGGAACTGATCTGCGACGCAGCGAAGATCCCCGACGAAATCGTCATCGACGTGACCGGTTTCGATGTGGGCGATTCGATCCACATCAGCCATGTAAAGCTTCCCGAAGGTTCGAAGAGCGCGATCACCGACCGCGACTTCACCATCGCGACCGTCGTTGCCCCGTCCGGCCTGAAATCAGCCGAAGGCGATACGACCAAGACCGAAGGCGAGTAACATAACGCGTCGCCCCCGCGAAGGCGGGGGCCGCTGCAGGTTTAAGCCTCCACGGTTGCGTAAACCTTCTACGGCCCCGGCCTACGCCGGGGCGACGTTTTTCTGGAGAGAAAAACGTGCAAATCTGGGCAGGCCTTGGCAATCCGGGACCGCAATATGCCATGCACCGGCACAATGTCGGCTTCATGGCGGTGGATGTGCTTGCCGACCGTTTCGATGCCCCGCCCCCGCAGAAGAAATTCCAGGGCTGGGTGCAGGAAGCCCGTATCGGCGGCGACAAGATCATCCTTCTCAAGCCCGCAACCTTTATGAACCATAGCGGCCGCAGCATCCGCGCCGCGATGGATTTCTACAAGATCGCGCCTGAGGACGTCACCGTCTTTTACGATGAACTCGACCTTGCTCCCTTCAAGATGAAGGTGAAGCGCGGCGGCGGGGCAGCCGGGCATAATGGCATCCGCAGCACCATCGAGCATATCGGCGCGGATTTCCGCCGCGTCCGGCTCGGCATCGGCCATCCGGGGCACAAGGACCGGGTCGGCGGATATGTGCTGGGCAACTATTCCAAAAGCGAACTCGACCCGCTTTCCGATATGCTGGGGGCGATCGGCGCAGAGGCCGATTGGTTGGCCAAGGGCGACGATGTCCGCTTCATGAGCGAAGTCGCGCTGCGCCTGAACGAAGATTGAGTTTGAAATGGACACAACAGCTTATCTGACAGTCACCGACGAAGCCGGTCGCGCATTCTTCATGCGCAACATAAAAGGGCCGGTCGTCATGCTGAACCTGCTGCGTTTCCGCGAGACCGCCGATTACAGCGCCTCGCCCGAACTGGCACCGGAAGCCGCGATCAGCGGGGCCGAGGCGTTCGACAAATATATCGCGCATACCATTCCGTTTCTGGAAGCCAGCGGCGGCGCGATCCGGTTTCTCGGCAAGGGCGGCGGCTGGCTTATCGGGCCTGCGGACGAACATTGGGACATGGCGATGCTTATCGAGCAGGAAAGCGTCGCCGCCTTCATGGCGTGGAACAGCCACGAAGACTATCTCAAGGGCATCGGGCACCGAACCGCCGCGTTGCTCGATTCGCGCCTGCTTCCTCTGACAGAGACACCGGGCAGAGCCTCCTGATTGTCGGGCCATGCGAGACCCTTGGGGGCATGGCGATAGACATCCGCTTTCGTGACGCTGTAAAACCAAAGCGCTGGCTGGCCCCGTCACCCGGACATTCTTTTCGTCATCCCGAACTTGTTTCGGGATAACAGGCGGCCTCACCGCGCTTTGCGAAACAAGTTCGGCATGACGATTGAATGAGCTAATGTCGTTCCAAGGAGAGCCAGCATGACCGACATTGAACGCCGCACGATAATCAAGACCGCGCTAGCCGCAGGCGCCGCCGCCACATTGCCGGGCGGGGCATCCGCATCGGAAAAACCGCTCGCTGGAAAATCGGTGCTGATAACCGGCGCCTCATCGGGTTTCGGCTATCTGGGCGCGCTGCACTACGCCCGGCTCGGGGCCAAGGTGATTGCCTCCATGCGGAACCTGCCGCGCAAGGAAGCCGATCAACTGAAGGCGGAGGCGGCGAAGGAAAAGCTCGACATCCACATCATCCAGATCGACGTGACTTCGGACGAGCAGGTCGCAAAAGGCGTTTCCGAAGCGGAGAAGATTGCCGGTGGGCCGCTCGATATCCTCGTGAACAACGCAGGCGTCGGCTATGCAGGACCGATCGAGCTGCAGGACATGGAAGCGACCAGGCTGATCTTCGACACTAATGTCTTTGGCCCGCACCGCATGGCGCGCGCGGTGCTGCCGGGGATGCGCAAGGCCAAGCGCGGTCTGATCTTCAACGTCTCCTCGCAACTCGGCCGTGTGATCGTGCCCTCCGCAGGGCATTATTCGCCGACCAAATTCGCGCTGGAGGCGATGAGCGAGGCGATGGCCTATGAACTGGTGCCGCACAATATCGAGGTTTGCGTCATCCAGCCGGGCGGCTATCCGACCAAGGTCTGGGTCAACCGCAATGTGCTGGCCAAGCAATTGAAGGATCGGCTGACGGCAGAAGAAGCCGCCGCCTATCCCGCGCTGGTTTCGCGCATGGGGATGGAAGACGGATCGGGCCGTAGCGCCGACCCGCTGGACGTGCCGCGCGCGATCGCCGAAATCGCCGCGATGCCCGCAGGCACCCGCCCGCTGCGCCGCGCCGTGCATCCCGGCCCCAAACCGCAGGAAGCAATCAACCGGGTATCCGCGGAAACGCAACTTGCGATGCTCGGCAATTCGCCGGTCGGGCCATGGGTGAAGGCGGTGCTGGATTGAGCGCTTCTCCCCTCCCGCTTGCGGGAGGGGTCGGGGGAGGGCCTGATAGGGCTCAAGCTCGCTTTGATCGCCCCCTCCCCTGCCCCTCCCGCAAGCGGGAGGGGATTATGTGGCACTGGCCTTTCCTGCCCACTCCCGCTAAGGCGCCCGCAATTCATTCCCCCAAGAGGACATTATGGGTTTCAAATGCGGTATTGTGGGCCTTCCCAATGTGGGCAAGTCCACCCTTTTCAACGCGCTGACCGAGACGCAGGCGGCGCAGGCGGCGAACTATCCTTTCTGCACGATCGAGCCCAATGTCGGCGCGGTCGCGGTGCCCGATCCGCGGCTGCACACCATCGCCGGGATCGGCGGCAGCCAGAAGATCATCGAAACGCAGTTGAGCTTTGTCGACATTGCAGGTCTGGTGCGCGGCGCGTCGAAGGGCGAAGGGCTGGGCAACCAGTTCCTCGCCAATATCCGCGAGGTGGACGCGATCGTACATGTGCTGCGCTGTTTCGAAAATGACGACATCCAGCATGTCGACAACCGCATCGATCCGATTTCGGACGCCGAAACGGTCGAAACCGAACTGATGCTTGCCGACCTCGAAAGCCTCGAAAAGCGCGTGCCCGCCTTCCAGAAAAAGGCGACCGGCGGCGACAAGGAGGCGAAGATCGCCGCTGCGGTTCTCGGCCGCGCGCTCGATCTGCTGCGCGATGGCAAGCCCGCCCGCCTGCTGACGCCCAACGATCCGGAAGAAGCGCGGATTTTCAATCAGGCGCAGTTGCTTACATCGAAACCGGTGCTTTATGTCTGCAATGTCGAAGAAGGCTCCGCCGCGCACGGCAACGCGCTGTCGGCCAAGGTTTTCGAAAAGGCAAAGGCGGAAGGCGCCGAAGCGGTTGTCGTTTCCGCCGCGATCGAGGCCGAAATCTCGACCATGCCTGCCGAGGACCGCGAGGTGTTCCTCGCCGATCTGGGGCTGGAGGAAACCGGTCTCGCGCGCGTCATCCGCGCCGGATATGAGCTGCTCCACCTCATCACCTTCTTCACCGTCGGCCCCAAGGAAGCGCGCGCCTGGACGGTGTTCAAGGGTGCCAAAGCCCCGCAGGCGGCAGGCGTGATCCACAGCGATTTCGAAAAAGGATTCATCCGCGCAGAAACCATGGCCTATCAGGACTATGTCGACCACAATGGCGAGGCCGGAGCCAAGGAAGCGGGCAAATGGCGTTCGGAAGGCAAGGAATATGAGGTGAAGGACGGCGACATCATGCTGTTCCGCTTCAATGTTTGATTTCGCTCAAAGACCGGTTCGATTTCACAAGGCATCAGGTAGAAACCGTAGCCCTGAGCCTCCTGAGCTTGTCGAAGGGCGAAGGGTGCCTCACGGCCTAGCGCTGTCCTTTGAAGCGTGCTTCGACAGGCTCAGCACTGCGGTGAAAGTTACAGCGAAGTTTGGACAAAATGAGCGAAGCAGACACCGCAACAAAACCGCAACTGCCCTTTGACCGCATCGGCGGGCGCGAGCCCATCACGCGCATGGTAAACCGCTTTTACGACCTGATGGATAGCGAGCCCGATTTTGCCGAGCTGCGCGCGATGCACGCGCCCGACCTTTCGCCGATGCGCGAATCGCTTACCGATTTCCTGATGGCCTGGATGGGCGGGCCGCGCGACTGGTTCGAGAAGCGCCCCGGTGCCTGCATCATGTCAGCCCACCGCGGGCTTGATGGCATGAATTTCGCTGTGGCGACCCAATGGGTGATGGCAATGCAGCAGGCGGCGAAGGAGACGATCCCGGGCGACCCGGATTTCGTCGATTCAATGATCTCCGCCTTTGCCAGCATGTCAAAAGGCATGGCCGCCAATGCCGGGCAGCCCGACGATCATTAGGACGAAAATGATTCGATGATCGGGCACGGCCCGTCATCACCATGCGCACAGATTTGGGCCAGCCCGGACAGCGATTGCCGGGCAATCTGCAACCGGGCAATTTCCTCATCCAGCACAGCGATCCGCAGCCGCGCCATTTCGCGCACCCGGCGCCGGTCGCGCCCCTTGTCCAGCGCAAGCAGTCCGGCGATTTCCGCGAGCGTGAATCCGGCCTGCTGGGCCGCCCGGACGAACCGCAACTGCCGTATGTCCGACTCCCCGTAATGGCGGATACCGGCATCGCGGCGCGGCTTGGCCGGGGCCTCAAGCAGTTTCCTGCGCTGATAGAAACGTATCGTTTCCACGCCTACGCCGCCAGCCTTGGCCAATTCCGAAATGGTGAGCATAACCTGCTTGACTCCGTACTATGGTACGGATGCTAGATAGGTGCGGCACGACAGAGTTGAAAGGAAGCACGTCATGCCTTCTGCAGAAAAAACTGCGATCCTTTACCGCATGGTCCTGCCCGACCATGTCTGCCCCTATGGCCTGAAAGCACGGCACCTGTTGCGCAGCAAGGGATACAAGATCGACGAACGCCTGCTCACCAGCCGGGCCGAGGTAGATGCGCTGAAGGAAAAATATGGCGTTGCCACCACGCCGCAAATCTTCATCGAAGGCGAGCGGATAGGCGGCCATGACGATCTGCGCCGCCATCTGGGTTTGTCCGTCGCCGATCCCGCTGCTTTGACCTACCGACCGGTGATTGCCGTTTTCGTCATCGCGGCGGCGCTGGCCTTTTCGATCGAAATCGGCGCCGGTCACGGGCTGGCATTTGCGCCGATCGCACAGCGCTTCATCGCCATCAGCATGGCGATACTCGCATTGCTCAAACTGCAGGACGTTGAACGCTTTGCGACGATGTTCCTGAACTATGATCTGCTGGCGCGAAAATGGGTGCCTTATGGCCGCATCTATCCTTTTGCAGAGGGGTTGGCCGGCGTGTTGATGGCCGGGCACCTGCTGCCTTGGCTGTCGATACCTGTCGCGCTGTTCATCGGCTCCATTGGCATGGTTTCGGTATTCAAGGCCGTCTATATCGACAGGCGCGAGCTGAAATGCGCCTGTGTCGGCGGGAACAGCAATGTGCCGCTGGGATTTGTCTCACTCACCGAAAATGTGATGATGGTAGCGATGGCGCTGTGGATGTGCTGGCAGCTTGCAGCATAGGCGCTCGCGTATCAGCTGTGCTGCGCCGCCAAATTGCGATAGATCGCCACCGTCAGCGACACCATCAGCGTGGCGATCACCGCACCCAGCGCGGCATCGATGCCGGTTTCGATAAAGGGCACGCCTTCGCGCCCCGCCAGCAACCGACAGGCAAGCCCCACGATCAGGCCGATGATCATCGCGGTCAGGCTGGCGACCAGCGCGACAACGAGGCTGAGGAAGAATACCGACCAGCCATTGCCGCGCGTCAAATCCCATGCCCGCGCGATGCTGCCGGAAAAGCCGCGCTCGGTCTCGGCAACTGCCACCGCCCCCAATGGCGTCAGGCGACCGGCCAGATAGATGCCCGGAAGGATCAGGGCAAGAAATCCGGCGAGCGTTATCAACCCGCCTGCAAGCTGGACGATGAAGTAAAAAGGCAAAAGCGCCAACGCCTTGCCCAGTGCCGAACCGATGGTCGTCAGATCCTTGCGCGTGAGCAGCACGTAAATCGCCACCGCGCCGAAAAAGCTGAGCAGGCCCGTGGGGAGCAGCGTGAGCCAGTTTTCGGCATAATAGTGCTGAAAGGCGGCCAGGATTTCAGCAGGCGTCGTCGCCCCTTCAAGATCGGGTTGCCCGGCAAACAGCCGCGACACCCAATCCGGCACAAACAGGAACAGCCCCGAAATCGCCCCCACACCTTCGCGGTGGGCATTCAGTTGCGCCTGCGTGTCTTTCCAGACGCTGGAATAATCGAGTTTGCGATTCATGCGGCCTCCGGATTGTTTCTACCGGTTAGTGGCAAGGTAGAGGGCTGGCAAGAACATCGCTTTTTCTTCCTCTTCGTCACCCCCGCCTGCGCGGGAATGACGAAAGTGATTAAACTGTCGCGTCGCTTGCACTAAGGCGATTTGATGAAAGCCATAGGCGACATCGACTGGGACGTTTCGGAAGGGCATGTGCCCTATCCTGAAGCGCTTGCCCGCATGGAGGCGCGGCAGGGAGCGATCCACGAAGGCAGCGCGCGCGAACTGGTGTGGCTGCTGGAGCATCCGCCGCTCTATACCGGCGGCACCAGCGCCGATCCGACCGAGTTATTGAGCCGACAATTCCCGGTCTACGACACCGGGCGCGGCGGGCGCTACACCTATCACGGGCCAGGGCAGCGCGTAGGCTATGTCATGCTCAACCTTGCAGCGCGTGCCAAAGATGTGCGCTGCTATGTCCATTCGATCGAAGGCTGGGTAATAAATGCACTCGCCCGGTTTGGCGTGGAGGCACGGCGCGCGGAAGGCCGCATCGGAATCTGGTGCGATACGAAATCGGGGCAGGAAGCGAAGATTGGCGCCATCGGCGTGCGCGTGCGCCGCTGGGTCACCGCGCATGGCTTTGCCGTCAATGTCGAGCCCGACCTTTCGCATTTTGGCGGCATTGTTCCCTGCGGGATCGCCGAATATCCGGTCACCAGCCTCGCCGACCTCGGCATCACCGCCAGCCTTGCCGATTTCGATGCGGCACTGGAGGCGACTTTTCCCGAATTCCTGAACGCGCTTGCAAAAGCCGGCGGGTCTTGCGACCTAGGCATTTCTGCTGAAGTAAAATGAGAGGATAATATGCGTCGCGCCTTCATCCTAATGGCACTCGCCCTTCCTGCATTGTCGGCCTGTGGCGGCAATGATGCCGACAGCAAGATCACCGAAACCCGCATGGACGATATCGATAGCGTCGAAGGCACGATCAGCGACGAGATGATCCCGACCGACGAGGTTACCGAAATGGCCCCGGTCGAGGCGAGCGCAGCACCTGCGGCAACAACGCCGAAGGCCGATGCAAAACCCGCAGCGGACAAAGCTGCAACGCCGCCTGCCACCGAGCCGGCTCCCAAAGCAGGCGAGTAACCCGCGCTATGGCCTCACTGCTCGCCGAACCCTTGACGCTGCCGTGTGGCGCGACGCTCCCCAACCGCATCTCCAAGGCCGCGATGACCGAGGGATTGGCCGATATCTACGGGCGCGCAACCGGCGAACTCGACCGGCTCTACCTTGCCTGGAGCGAGGGTGGTGCGGGAATGCTGTTGTCGGGCAATATCCATATCGATGCCGACCATCTCGAACGGCCGGGCAATGTCATCATCGATCGCGAGCCCGATGACGATACCAAGCGTGCCTTGTCGCATTGGGCGGCGGCGGCGACGCGGGGCGGCAATCATTTCTGGGCGCAGATCAGCCATGCCGGGCGGCAGACGCAAAAGGCGGTCAATCCGCACCCCAAGGCGCCCTCTGCGGTGAAGCTTGGCCTGCCTGGCGGGCAGTTCGGCCAGCCGGTCGCGCTGACCGAGGAGGAAATCCTCAACATCATCGCCCGCTTCGGAACCGCCGCCCGGGTGTGCAAGGAGACGGGCTTTACCGGCGTGCAAATCCACGCCGCGCATGGCTATCTGATCTCCCAATTTTTGAGCCCGCGCTCAAATTTGCGCGATGATCGCTGGGGCGGCAGCCTTGAGAACCGGGCGCGCATCCTGCTGTTCACCGTCAACACCATGCGTACGCTGGTCGGGCCGGATTTTCCGATTTCGGTAAAGCTCAACAGCGCCGATTTCCAGAAGGGCGGTTTTGCCTTTGAAGACAGCCTGCAGGTCGCCAAATGGCTGCAGGATGCAGGGGTCGACCTGATCGAGATTTCGGGCGGCACCTATGAACAGCCCAAGCTGCTCGGCATGGAAGGCATGGAGGAGCCGGAAGAGCAGAATGTCGCTGCCTCAACACTGCAGCGCGAAGCCTATTTCGTCGATTTCGCCAAGGCCATGCGCGGCGAGATCAAAATCCCCCTCATGGTCACCGGCGGTTTCCGCACCCGATCGGCGATGGAGCAGGCGCTGAAACAGGGCGCGGCCGATGTGATCGGCATCGGACGCCCGCTCTGCTATTTCCCCGATGCGGCCAAAAGGCTGCTCGGCGGGATGGAAATGCTGCCCCGCAAGGAAAATGAACTCGCGCTGTTCCCGCCCTCGCTGCAATGGCTCAAACGCTGGAAAGCGATGCGCGCCATCGACAGCTTTGCCTGCCAATACTGGTTTTACAGCCAGATCTATGCGCTGGGCAAAACGGGGCGTCCGGCGACCGATATGTCCGTATTCCAGGCCATGCGCGAGGTGGAGGGCACACACAAGCGCTGGCTGAAGGAGCGGCGGGCGGCGTTGGGTCGTTGACCCTCCCCCCTCCAGCTTGCGGGAGGGGCCGGGGGAGGGCCTGAACCGTCACAAGGCTCGCTTCGCTCGCCCCCTCCCCTAACCCCTCACGTAAACGGTAGAGGAATTTGCCTCACTTACTTACAATTCGTCGCTGTTCCCGCGATCAAATCGACGCAGCGGCCGTCAATCTCATCCTTGGGAACGTCCAGCCCGATCAGGCTTGCGAGCGTGGGCATGATATCTGCCGTCTCGATACCATTGGGCTGTTCATAGGGGGAAACGCCCTTCCACCAGAACAGGATTGGCACCCGGCGGTCATAGCCCCAAGGTGAGCCGTGCGTCGCGACATAGCCGAAGCTGGTGTTCGGGATGGGAGTCACATAGCGCTTGAGCGCGACGAAGAAATCACCGGAGCGTTCGGGATCGAAACTCGCCCGCACGCGCTGGATCAGGCTCCAATCCTCTGGCGCGCCGGATGGCGATGGCGTCGCCGCAATTTCTTCCTTTGTGAATACGACCTCAACCTGCGGGTGGGTGCGATAGTGCTTGAGCGCGGCATCAAGCACCGCTGCCCGCTTGGCAGGGGGAATTTTGGTCGAAAGATAGATGTCGCCAAAGGGCGCGTCGCCCATGACGGCGGGTTCGGGGAGGTCGAACGCCTTGGCAAGTACCGGCCCCAAGCCCTGTGGCATCAGCTTGATATCTGCGCGCTCTGCGGCTGGCAGGCCCTGGATGCTGTTGCGCTCGGGCAGATCGTGGCCGCCATGATCGGCGGTAAGTACCGCCACATAGGGCACCTTGCTCTTGTCGAGCGCAGCGAACATCCGGCCCAGCGTTGCATCGAGCAAGGCCATCTGCGTGCAGGTTTCTGCCCCCGCTGTGCCATAGGTGTGGCCCACATAGTCAGTGGCCGACAGGCTGATCGCCAGCACGTCGGTCGCCGCGCCCCTGCCCAGTTTCTTCTCGCCAAAGGCGGCGAGCGCAAGATCGACGGTCAGCGAATCGAAATCGCCCGAGGCGCGGAACGCGCGGGCATCGCCAGCTTTGCGCTGCGGCAACGTGCCGACGGTCGCATCGCCGCCGATGCCGACCGCGCGCGAATGGCTGGCGCACTGGGCGGGCAGTTTGACCTTGGCGGGCTTATCGATCGCTGCCCTGGCGCGGCTGTTGACCAGCGCGGCACCCTTGGGCACCGCCGCCTCGCTTGCGGCATAGCTGCGGAACGCCTTGCCATCCCACCACATGGTGAGCGTGGTGTTGTGCCCCCCCATCATCACCGCGCCGCGATCCTTGCCGGAAACAGCGACGACCTGCGAAGCCGGGTTCACCGCGCGCATCCGGTCCCCCAAAGTTGGCACTTTGAGAAGATTGGGCGAGACGGTGTAGTCCGAACTGTTGCTGCCTGCGACGTCAACATCTTCGGAGCAATAGATGCCGTAGTCAGGCTTTCTATTCTTCCCGGTGCGTGCGCGCGACGGATCGAACCAGCCGTTCGCGACGATGCCGGTCCGCGACGGGCGGCTGCCAGTCAGGATCGTCGAATGGCCGGGGCAGGTTTCGGTCGCACCGTGGCTTTGATAGCCGTTCGGGAATGCGATGCCGCCTGCGAGCCGTTTAAGGCCGCCGGTAAAATCCTCGCGATACTCGTTGAAGATATCGGTCGAGAACTGGTCGACCGAGATCGCAACGATCAGCTTGGGCTCGGGCAGCTTCGCCTCCGGAGTGTTCGCCGCACTGCCCTGCGCGAATGCCGAGGTTGATACCAGCGCGGTCGCGCCGAGCAAAATTGAAGTGAATTTGTTCATCATTCCCGTCCTGTCCAAAATTCAAACGCCTTCTTCGACGCGCAACGCCTTGCGATCAAGCTTGCCGATCATTGTCTTGGGCAATGCCTCGCGCACGACGACCGCGAGAACCCGCTCATGCTTGCCCAATTGCGGATTGAGCCAATCCGCCAACGCCTCACCCGACGCCGACTGCCCGTCGTTCAGCGTAACGAACGCCTTGGGCCGCTCGCCCGAATAGGGGTCGGGCACGCCGATCACCAAAGCCTCCTTCACCGCCGGGTGCTGGTAGAGGATATCCTCTACCTGGCTCGGAAAAACCTTGAACCCGCCGACGGCGATCATGTCCTTCAGCCGGTCGACGATGAAGATGAAGCCATCCCCGTCGATCGTCGCGACATCGCCCGTGCGCAGCCAGCCGTCAACAAACACGTCCGCCGTCGCTTCGGGCTTGTTCCAGTATCCGGCCATGATCTGCGGCCCTTTGGCCAGCAATTCGCCAGGCTCTCCATCGGGGGCCGGTTTGCTGGGGTCTTCCTTGTCGGCAAGGCGCACATGTGTGCCGGGGATGGGCTGGCCGATGCTGCCGGTCTTGTTCAGACCTTCATAGGGGTTGCACGAAATCACGCCAGAGCTTTCGGTGAGGCCATAGCCCTCGATTACCGCCGCATGCGCGACACCTTCAAACCGGGCCTTCAACTCCGCTGCCAGCGGCGCGCCGCCCGAGATGCAGGCACGCAGCGAGCTGAAATCGGTATTGGGCAATTCGGCATTGTCGAGCAGCGCCTGATACATGGTCGGCACACCGGGCATCGCGGTAACCTTCGTCCGGTTGACCGCCTTCAACGCCGCCGTCGCTTCGAAACGCGGCAACATCACGATTTTCCCGCCATTGTCGATCGTGCGGTTGAGCACGGTGGCATTGGCGAAAACATGGAAGAATGGCAGCACGCCCAATATCCGGTCCTCGGCGGGCGCGGCGGGCTGGTTGGCGCGGCTGTGCGGATCGATCAAATTGATCTGCCGCGCATTGGCGCTGATATTCTGGTGGGTCAGCATCGCCCCCTTGGGCGTGCCCGTTGTGCCGCCGGTATATTGCAACTGCGCGATATCCCTTTCGGGATCGCAAGGCACCGGCACCACCTTGCCATCATTGGCGATAACATCCCGAAAGCGGGTGATGCGGTTGTCCGCAGGAATGGTGGCGATTTCCGACCTTTTGAAGAGACGATAGGCCAGCCCCTTCAGGCGCGGCAGGGCTTCGGCGACGCTGCCGACGATAAGCTGGCCCAGTTCGGATTTGTCGAGAACCTTCAACGCCGTGGGCAGCAGCGCCGCCGCCGAAACAGTCACCAATATGCTGGTGCCGCTGTCTGCCACCTGATGCGACAATTCATCGACCATGTAGAGCGGCGAGAAATTGACCACCGTGGCACCGGCAAGCATCGCACCATAATATGCGACGATATAGTGCGGCACATTGGGCAGGAACAGGCCGATATGATCGCCCTTTCCAATGCCGCGCAATTGCAGCCCCCTGGCGAATTTGCGCACGCCCATTTCCATGTCTGCATAGCTATATTTGCGGCCCATGAAATCGGCCAAAGGCGCCCCACCCATCCGCGTCGCCGAGCGCAAGAACATGTCGTGCACCGACAAGGGTGGAAAGCTCTGCTCCCATTTCGAGGGATGCAGGTAATTGGTAGCCCAGGGGGTCGCGTTCATAACTCTCCTCTACGCGGCGCTATACCAGCCAACCCCGTCAATTGTCTCCACTTTTGCGCGACCGGTCGCCACCAGATGCACCAGATGCGCATGCGATTCCCCAGCGGCGAGACCGAAAACAGTCTCGTCAATCGGTCGATCGAACAGCAGCGCGAACGTATCTACCGCGCGCATCGCCCGTTCGCGCAGCGCAACCTCCAGCTTGTCGAGCCGGTCGTGATGCCCTTCGGCCAGCTTGTCGAGGCGCACATGCACCCCGCGGAAGGGCGAACCATGCGCGGGCAGCACCAGCATGTCGCCGGGCAGCTTGCGCCGGAACTTCGCGATCGAATCGAGCCATTCGCCCAGCGGATCGGCATCGGGTTCGCTATCCATGATCGAAACATTGCTGGTGATGCGCGGCAATATCTGGTCACCTGCGATGATCACGCCATTATGATGATCGACCAGACAGGTATGTTCGGGGGTATGGCCACCGCCGGTCATCGCCTCCCACACGCGCCCGCCAATGCGGACATGCTGCCCGTCCTCAAGCCTGCGATGCCCGGTGGGCAGTTGCGAGACAGCCCGGGCAAAACCGCCAAAACCGCGCTTGCGCATATCCTCCACCTGCAGCTCGCTATAGCCTTGGAAGCGCCTGCGATCGAGAATCTCCTTCGGCGGCTCGTCGCGCTGGTCGGCGGTCAGCATCCGCGCCATCAGCCATTCGGTGCGGTTCATCCAGAGCTGCACCTTGCAGCGGTTGGCAAGCCAGCCCGCGCAGCCGACATGGTCGGGATGGAAATGGGTCACGAAGATGCGCGTCATCCGCTGGTCGCCAAGCGCGCCTTCGAGCAGCTTCTTCCACTCTTCGATCACCGGCGGCATGAACAGCCCGGTATCGGCAATGGCAAAGCCTTCGCCCTGCTCGTCGCGATCGTCGAGCAGCCAGATATTGATATGGTTGAGGTTGCCCGGCACCGGCATTCGCGTCCACCCCATGTCAGGTGCGAGCGGATAGATTTCGCCATAGCCCGGGACATGCTCGCCCAGCGGATAGGTCAGACCCTTGATCTCGATCGGTTCGAACCCGTGATCGGCAAGCGACATGTCATAGGCGGGAAGTGTTTCGGCAGTCATGACCAACTGCCTGCCCCATACGTCACCGTTGCGCAATGGTGACGTTAGGGAAGGTACGCCAATGGCCCGCCAATCGCGCGCTGGCTCGGGGGATCGATTGAAATTGGGCGGACGTGACGGGTGGCTAAATGGGTGCTGTCGCCGTTATTCGTAATTCCTCTCCCTTTGCGGGATAGGATAGGACGCCTTGGCCGCAAGGCTTAGGTGAAGTTGGAGAGGGGCTGCTGCCGCCAACGGCGGTGCACCACTCTTGAGTCAAGCCAACCCGCCCGTAGCGCCAGATTGTTTCACGCAGAGACGCAGAGTTCCGCAGAGAACGCGGAGAACGCGGAGAGGCTGGATTTGAATCTAATATTGTGTCCCGGAATTCTGAGTAAACTGGCGCCATAATTCGAACGGAAGGATTGATTCGATTACAACGCAAAACTGCTAAAAAATCGCTCTTAGCTTCCCTGGATTCACGCCTGTTGCGCTATTTTGTGAATCTAGGGACAGGGTGTGCGGGGGCGGATATGCGAGGCCGCTGGGAGTGTGATATTCAGGCTGTCAAAGAGCGGGGGGAAGCATATGGCAATGACGGCATGTAGGGCAGGGCGACAAATAGTGACGGTGGCTCGGCAGCGAACACAGAACATGCTACTTAGTATTGCGTCCCCGGAATTGATTGCTACCACTGTCGTTGGGTTGTCCAAATGAGGATAGGGCTAGCATGAAAAGATTTGGGATGGCTGTCGCAGCGGTGCTGGCATTCACCGGTTCAGCAAACGCTGGACCATGGCAGCATGATGAAAAAGACTACGGTCACCTAGCGTGGCAAGAGTCGAAGGATGGCAAGTATCAATTGGGGTTTATGTGTGGGGAAGATGCCGACGACGGTGCCTTCTATATCCGAACTTCGGAACGCTACGAGGCTACGACAAGCTATGCCGATGCCGTTCCCACTACGTTTGCATCGAACGGAAAAACGCTTGAAATGTCGGGTGTGTTCGAAACACGGGCAGGTATGGTTAGTGTGTATTTCGACTCCATGTCTAAGCTCGCTTTGTTGTATGACCTGATCGCCAATGCGAAAGGTGACATTAAGATCAATTTCTTTGACAAGCAGATGTCATTTTCGTCAGAGGGTTCGGCGGCGGCTTTGGAATATGCCGCCCCCGGTAGCCCCGACAACTGCAACCCATGGGGGATGTGATTGATTTGGTTTTCAGCGCGGTTCGGCCATGGAATTAGGCAAACGGCGACAATCGGTCGCGTCCACCCATAAGAAATTCCGGGGACACCAAATTCCGGTGACAATACTTAATTCAGATTCATCCCCTCCGCGCCTCCGCGTGAAACTATCTGGTGCTATGTTCGGGTTAGCACAGCTTGTGTGTGAAGCACCACGTCAGCGGCGGCACCCCCTCTCCAACTTCGCCTAAGCCTTACGGCCAAGGCTTCGCATCCTCTCCCGCAAGGCGAGAGGCAATACGAAGTCGGGGAACATCCACAAATGCGCCAGACCCGCCAGCAGGCCTTATTCGCCCGATTTCTTGAACAGCGTTTCGGCGGTCAGTTCGGCGGGGGCTTCCTCTTCGCCGTGCAGTGCTTCTTCGGCGGCGCGCTTGGCTTCGTCGCGTTCGGCGCGCAGTTGATCGAGCAGTGCCTGCTTGTCGCCGGCGAAACGGCTGTCATCGGCGGCCTTGTCTTCAAGGCCCGCTTTCTTCGCGGCGCGCGCGACGATGGCATCGAGTTCGCGCTGCGAGCAGAGGCCGAGCGTTACCGGATCCTTTGGCTGGATTTCGCTGATGTTCCAGTGGCTGCGCTCACGGATTGCCTGGATCGTGTTGCGCGTCGTGCCGATCAGCTTGCAGATCGCCCCGTCCGAGATTTCGGGATGATTGCGCAGCAGCCAGGCGATGCCATCGGGCTTGTCCTGACGCTTTGACACGGGGGTGTAGCGCGGGCCCTTTGTGCGGCGCACCTGTTCCGGCCCCTTGCTGATCTTCAGGGCATAGTCCGCATCGGCCTGGCCCTTTTCGATTTCGTCCATGGTCAGTTCGCCCGCACGCACGGGATCGCGACCGGTATATTTGGTGCCGGTCATGTCATCGGCCATCGCCTGAACTTCCAGAATATGCAGGCCGCAAAATTCGGCAATCTGCTGAAAGCTCAATCCGGTGTTGTCGACCAGCCATGCAGCGGTCGCGTGCGGCATCAGGGGAACAAGTCCGTTCTGGGCCATGTCTGATTCTCCAATAAATAGGGCCGCCCCTTACCGGAGCGGCCTGAATATGGCGCCCGCTTAGGCCAAAGCCGCCCTTACGGCAAGCATCATTCGTCGGAAAAGTCTGCATTCCTATGCAGGAAAGGCTTGACTGCATTAATTGCGCACTTAACACTGCGCATTGCCAAAGGTTTGAGGAGACCTTCGAAGACGTAATTTGATTCCACTACATCGTAATTTCGTAGCAATTCATGAAGGGAGAGGACCATGCGTAAGCTACATTTAGTAAGTACGGCTGCGCTTGTCATTTCAATGGCAATGCCAGCCTATGCGCAAACAGCGCCACAGGCCGATGAAGATACCGGATATAATGACGAAATCGGGTCGCGTCCGTCAAGGTGGTGTAATTTCGGCTGTGGCCGTGGGCCATCGTCAGGCGGCTTTGGCGGTGATGTGTAGGGGCTGATTTTCCTCCTCGATCATGGGTTGGTTGAGTTCGGCCATGCCTTCGATCTGCATGTATCGGTGCTGGAGCTGCCACTCGTCGTTCTGCTCCATCAGCACAGCCCCGACGAGGCGGATGATGCTGTCTTCGTTCGGGAAGATTCCGACGACGTCGGCGCGGCGCTTGACCTCCTTGTTGAGCCGCTCGAGCGGATTGGTTGAGTGTAACTTCGTGCGGTGCTGGGTGGGAAAGCCGGTGTAGGCGAGCACGTCGGTTTCGGCCTCGTCCATGCAGGCGCCGAGCTTGGGCCAACGGGTGCGCAACTGGTCGGCGACCTGTCGCCAGACCTGCGTTGCGCTTTTCTGATCGGGCTGCAGGAAGACCTGGCGGATCGCGGCGGCGACGACAGTGTTCTGGCCCTTGGGCACATAGGACAGGGCATTGCGCATGAAGTGCACCCGGCAGCGCTGCCAGGTGGCGCCCATGACGCGGGTGATCGCGCCCTTGAGGCCCTCGTGAGCATCGGAGATGACCAGCTTCACGCCGGTAAGACCGCGCCGAACAAGGTCCTTCAGGAAGTCGGACCAGAAGACCTCCGCTTCCGAGGGGCCGATATGCAGGCCGACGATCTCGCGCCGGCCCTCGGTGTTGACGGCCATGGCGATTATTGCGGCAACGCTGATGATCCGCCCGCCTTCGCGTACCTTGAGATAGGTGGCATCGAGCCAGAGATACGGCCATTCGCCGGTGAGCGGGCGTTTCAGAAAGGCATGGACGCGCTCGTCAATGTCCTTGCAAAGCTTGGAGACGGTGGACTTGGAGATGCCGGTCATGCCCATGGCCTGGACGAGTTCATCGACCCGCCGGGTGCTGACCCCGCCGATCCACGCTTCCTGGATCACCGCAACCAGCGCTTTCTCGACCATCTTGCGGGGCTCAAGGAAGCCCGGAAAGTAGGACCCAGCACGCAGCTTGGGGATTTTCAGGTTCAGCGTGCCTACCCGGGTATCCAGCGAACGGTCGCGATAGCCGTTGCGCCAGGTCGCGCGCTCGCTGCTGCGTTCGTGGCGACCCGCGCCGATCAGGCCATCAACGTCGGCCTCCATGATCAGCTGCAGCACGTTCTCGGCGATGGTGCGCAAAAATCCGGTTGGCCGCCCTTCGCAGCAAGCTCTTCGATCAGTAATCTGTCCTCGGTCATCGGGAACTCCTCTTCGTCACGGTTGAAGTGTGCAAACTCCACCATAACGATGAACCCGGTGGCCACCAGCGACGCCGCATTCCGGGGTGGGGCATGCCCCACCCCGGAATACACCATCGCCTACACCGGAAATTACACCACGAGCGCGGACGCTAACCGAAATCGTTGTAACCGCTCAACGTCAGGCACAAAGCTTGCAAGACGTTCCGATCGCGGTTTCGGCATTTTCAACCGAAACGCTTGAGCGGCAGCAAATTGACAATCCGCAGGAACTACAGTTGGCGTTGCCCAGCACGTCTATCACTTACGGTAACTTTTCCGACACAAATATCACCATCCGCGGAATCGGTTCGCCCGTAGTTGCGGCATCGGGCGATGCGGGTGTGGCGATCCATTTCAACGATATGCCATTGATCGCCAGCCGCATATTTGACTCTGAATTTTATGATTTAGAACGCTTGGAAGTGCTTCGCGGGCCGCAGGGAACTTTGTTCGGTCGAAACGCAACAGCCGGAGTATTCAATATTATCACCGCAAAACCCGACCTCAACGCGTTTGCGGCATCTGGTGAAGCGTCATACGGGAAGTACAATGCACTTCAGGTCAAAGGCATGGTCAATGTGCCTATCGGTGACATCGCTGGTGTCCGCCTCGCAGGAATGTATCTGAAGCGTGACGGTTATACCAAAAACCTGAACACCGGAAACGACATCGACGGTCGCGATTATTATTCGTTGCGCGGCTCATTCAAGCTGGAACCGAGCGATAACACGAGATTTACAGTCACTGCGCAGTATTTCAAGGAAGACAGTAACCGTTCTCGTGGCCAGAAACAATTGTGCGCCACCGACCTGACAGGTATTCTCGGTTGTCGACCTGATCAGGAGGCATTTGGTGCCATCAACGGCGATTCGACCGCAGTCGGAGTTTTGGCAAGTCGGGAATTTCTCACCATCGCAGGTTTTGGGCCTTTGGCCGCCTTTGCGTTGGGTAGCGTCTATGGCGATGATGGCCATTCCTACGACACTTCGATCAATCCGACCAATGTTCGTCAGGTAGCCATCGACTTCGAGCCTTTCTGGAAGTCGGACCAGCTGACCATCAGTGCGGAATTGGAGCAGCAATTCGGCGATATCACCGCAACGTTAAATGGCGGCTATTCCGAAAACGAATATGCTTCCAGCCTCGACTATAACCTGACTACAACCCGCAGTATCTTAAACAATCCCGGCCTTGTGGCGCTGCGCGCAGCCGGTGCGGGCGGCAACCCTATCGCTCAGGCAATGCTGAGTTCAGGTATCTTCAACGGCAACCAAATTTGCACGTCCTCGTTCGACCCGCTATATTCCGGCTATTTGGGTGGACGCATCAATTCCTGTGGTGACAATACCAATGAATATGATTATTCAGGCGGCAGTAACAAACAATGGTCGATCGAAGGTCGCATCGCTTCCGATTTTGATGGCCCATTCAACTTCCTTATCGGTGCACTTTATTTGCAAAACACGGGCCGTAACGTCGACTATGCCGTGATGGCATCGGGTTTTGATTATATGTCGACGCTTCTTGGGGCTGTTAATGCCCTTGGTGCCGGGTTGCCGACTGTACGCTATGGGTTGGGGCCCCCGTTCTTTTTTAGCGACACTAACAAGGGCAAGCTAAAAACCTACGGTATTTTCGGTGAAGTATATGTCGATCTCGCCGATAATTTGAAAGTAACTGGTGGTTTGCGTTATTCGAACGACAAGAAATATATCCGGGCGCGCCAGCCATTCCTGAATGTCCTCGTTCCATATGGCACCTCCGACGCCGGCACAATTCTTGCCAATTTTGACGGAGACAGTGCTACCCCCGGGCAGCAGGAATTTGCGGAGCAACGCGGGACCTTTGACGAAATCACCGGACGCTTTGTCGTCGACTGGCAACCGGATGTGTCCTTCACAGATGACACGTTGGTGTACGCAAGTTACACACGTGGTTATAAGCCCGGTGGCTTCAATCCGCCGTACGATCCGAACTTGTTCCCACCAATTCCGTTAACATTCGATGGCGAGCTTATTGACGCTTTCGAAATCGGCACAAAAAACAGTTTCATTGGTGGCCAATTGCAGCTGAATGCGACAGGTTTCTATTACAAGTATAATGGCTTCCAAGTCAGCCGTATCATCAACCGTACGTCATTCAACGACAATACCGATGCAACAATTTACGGACTGGAATTGGAAGCGATCATCAGGCCGGTAAGAGATTTCACGGTCAATGCTAGCCTTTCGTATCTGAAGACCGAGATCGCCGATTTTAACACGGTAGACACGCGAAATCCGTCCAATGGTCGTAGCGACGTAGTAATCATCAAGGATTTGCAGAGTGCAGCTAACTGCGTCGTTGCCCCAGCCGTTGCTGGAAGCGTGCCAATTGCCAACACACTGGCGCTCGTTAACGGATTCAATGCCGTTGCCGGAGGTGGCTTGATCAGGCCTGCTGTACAAGTCCCCGGTACCAATTCTTATGGCGCATTCTCACTTTGCGGAGCATTGGGAGCGTTCATCCGTGGCAACACACCAGCTGGCACCTACCTGTTCGACGCCGGTGCCGGCGGTGGCTTCTTCCTTCCCGGAGGTGTAGAACGCAATCTGAAGGGTAATGAGTTAGCCAATTCGCCAAACTTCAAATTCTCGGTTGGCGCTCAATATGATATCAGAACCAGCAGCGGATGGACGATTACTCCCCGTGCTGACCTGTATTTCACTGGCAACGCGTGGGGAAGCAACTTTAATACGATCAGAGACCGAATTCAGTCGTATGAAATTGTTAGCACCCAACTGACCGTCTCAGGACCAGAAGACAAGTTCTATGCACGGGCTTTTGTATCGAACCTGTTCAATTCGCAGGCGATCACAGGTAAATATATTACCGACCCGTCGTCGGGCCTGTTTACCAACATCTATACGTTGGATCCGCGCACCTATGGCGTAGCGGTAGGTTTCCGGTTCTGAGCTGAAATCTCGCGAAGAAACGAAGAACCCCGGAGGAAACTCCGGGGTTTTTTGTTGGCCTAGGCAAGCAAGATGATCTTGCCGACAAAATCCCCGCTTTCCATCAGACGATGGGCAGCGGCGGCTTCCACCAGCGGAAAGGACCGCGCCATTTCGGGGCGCAGCCTTCCTTCGACGACATCGGGCCAGACATTGCGATAGATTTCCTGCGCCAGCAGCCCTTTGAATTCATTGGAGCGCGGACGCAGCGTCGATCCGGTCAGCGTCAGGCGGCAGCTCATCACTTGCGCCATGTTGATTTCAGCAACCAGCCCGCCCTGCACCGCAATCGTCACATGCCGCCCATCTTCGCGGAGGCATTTGAGGTTGCGCGGAACATAACTTCCGGCGACCATATCGAGCACCAGATGCACGCCCTTGCTGCCTGTAATCTTGCCGACTTCCTCAACGAAATCGCTCACCTTGTAGTCGATGGCATGGTCAGCGCCGATGGCCAAAGCGGCGGCGCATTTGTCCGCCGAACCGCAGGTGACAATGACCTCCAGCCCGAACAACTTGCCCAATTTGATCGCCATTGTGCCGATGCCGCTGGTGCCGCCATGCACCAGCATCGTTTCGCCTTCGGAGGCATAGCCCCGTTCAAACACATTGTGCCACACCGTCATCAATGTTTCGGGGATCGCAGCAGCTTCCTCCATCGACAGGCTGGGCGGAACCGGCCAGCAGACATCGGCGCGGGCGATGCAATATTCGGCATAGCCGCCGCCAGCGACGAGAGCGCAGACTTTCTGCCCCATATGCTCGGTTTCGACCCCGGGTCCTATCGCCACGACAGTTCCGGAAATCTCAAGCCCCGGCAGGTCGCTGGCACCGGGCGGTGCTGGATAAAGCCCCATGCGCTGCACCACATCGGGCCGATTCACACCAGCGGCTACAACCTTGACCAGCACCTCGCCCTCGCCCGGAGCAGGAACAGGCCTATGGCAAGGGAGCAGCACTTCGGGCCCGCCGGGTGTCGAAATTTCGATTGCAGTCATCATATCGGGCAGAGCCACGGCCATTCCCCCCTTGCCGGTCGCTGGAAAACGGCGGCATATTGACAGTGGCGAAGGTCCAGTCAACACTCGCGCCATGGATATGGATGATAATTTACCGCTCCGTGGCACCGAGCCGCTCAAGCAATTGCTCCGCGAAGACCTTGATCCCTTGTCGATCGACGAGCTCAAGGAGCGCATCGAGCAACTGAAAGGCGAAATCACTCGCTGCGAGTCCAAAATTGCAGCTGCGTCGAGCCACCGCAGCGCCGCCGATGCGCTTTTTCGCAAAGGCTGAACCCGACTGTTAAGGGTTTATCCGCAACATTTCGGCAACCATTTTCGGGAAAATTCACCGACTGTCGCAAGCGCGGTTGAAATGCGCCGTTAAAAGGGCGACATTGTATCAGCGGGGTAACCGGCGGTCGGTGGCTTCGCCACGGAGTGTATCTGAATGCCCAGTTTTGCCGAATCACTTGAAGCCACGCTGCACAATGCGTTGAAAAACGCTGCGGAGCGTGCGCATGAATATGCAACGCTGGAGCATTTGTTGCTCGCGCTGATTGAGGATCCCGACGCATCGAAAGTGATGCAGGCCTGCGGAGTCGACCTGGGCGAACTGAGCGACACCGTGATCCAGTATCTCGATAACGAGCTTGAGAGCCTGAAAGTCGGCGGCAATGTTGACCCCTCCCCTACCAGCGGATTTCAGCGCGTCGTGCAGCGCGCAATCCTGCATGTGCAATCATCGGGCAAGGATGTAGTTACCGGCGCCAATGTGCTGGTCGCCCTGTTTTCCGAACGTGAAAGCTATGCCGTCTATTTCCTGCAACAGCAGGATATGAGCCGCCTCGACGCCGTCAGCTATATCAGCCACGGTATCGGCAAAGATGGCAAACTCATCGAGCAGCGCCCGGTCGAAGGCAGCGAGGAACGCAAGGAAGAGGCGGCGCCCGATGCCAAGGACAAAAAGGGCGGCAAGGAAACCGCACTTGAGCAGTTCACCGTCAACCTCAACGAGAAGGCCAAACAGGGCCGCATCGATCCGCTGATCGGGCGTAGCGAAGAAGTTGACCGTACGGTACAGATTCTCTGCCGTCGTTCCAAGAACAACCCGCTCTATGTCGGCGAACCTGGCGTCGGTAAAACCGCAATTGCAGAAGGCCTCGCGCGCCGCATCGTCGAAAAGCAGGTGCCCGAAGTACTGTTGCCTGCGGTCATCTATTCGCTCGACATGGGCGCGTTGCTGGCAGGCACCCGTTATCGCGGCGATTTCGAGGAGCGGTTGAAGGCGGTCGTTTCGGAACTGGAAAAGCTGCCCGATGCCATCCTGTTCATCGACGAAATCCACACCGTGATCGGTGCCGGTGCCACCAGCGGCGGCGCAATGGACGCGTCCAACCTGCTCAAACCCGCATTGTCAGGCGGTACCATTCGTTGCATCGGTTCAACGACTTACAAGGAGTTCCGCAACCATTTCGAGAAGGACCGCGCGCTGCTGCGCCGGTTCCAGAAAATCGACGTCAACGAGCCGACCATCGACGATACGGTCAAGATCCTCGCCGGTCTGCGCAGCGCCTTTGAAGAGCATCACAAGGTGAAATATACCCCCGATGCCTTGAAGGCCGCTGTCGAACTGTCGGCGCGCTACATCAATGACCGCAAGCTGCCCGACAAGGCGATCGACGTAATCGACGAGGTTGGCGCGATGCAGATGCTGGTGCCACCTTCCAAACGGCGCAAACTGATCACGCCGAAGGAGATCGAGGCCGTGATCGCCACCATCGCGCGCATCCCGCCCAAGAACGTCTCAACCGATGATCGCGCGGCGCTCGGCAATCTGGAAGCCGACCTGAAACGCGTCGTCTTCGGTCAGGACAAGGCGATCGAGGTATTGTCCTCTGCGATCAAGCTGAGCCGTGCCGGCCTGCGCGATCCGGACAAGCCGATTGGCAACTATCTGTTTTCTGGCCCCACCGGTGTCGGCAAGACCGAAGTGGCGCGCCAGCTTGCGAGCATCATGGGCATTCCATTGAAGCGGTTCGACATGTCCGAATATATGGAACGCCATTCGGTCAGCCGTCTGATCGGCGCGCCTCCGGGTTATGTCGGTTTCGATCAAGGCGGCCTCCTCACCGATGCGGTGGATCAGAATCCGCATTGCGTGCTGCTGCTCGACGAAATCGAAAAGGCGCATCCTGACCTGTTCAACATCCTGCTGCAGGTGATGGATAATGGCCGCCTGACCGACCATCATGGCAAGACGGTCGATTTCCGGAACGTCATCCTGATCATGACGACCAATGCCGGGGCCAGCGACATGGCCAAGGAAGGCATCGGTTTCGGCACCAACATCAGCAAGGAAGATGCAGGCGAGGAAGCGGTGAAAGCCATGTTCGCCCCCGAATTCCGCAACCGCCTCGATGCCACCGTGCCCTTCGGCTATCTGCCGCCGGAGGTTGTCGCGATGGTGGTCGACAAGTTCATCCTGCAACTCGAACTCCAGCTCGCTGACCAGAATGTCCATATCAAGCTCGACGACGAGGCCCGCGCCTGGCTCACCGAGCGCGGCTATGACAAGCTGTACGGTGCCCGCCCAATGGGCCGTGTGATCCAGGAAAAGATCAAGCAGCCGCTGGCCGACGAACTGCTATTCGGCAAACTGGTCAATGGCGGCGAGGTTGCGGTGCATATCAAGGACGGCCAGCCGGTGTTCGAAGTGACGCCCGCTGCGCCAAAAGCAGGGAAACCGAAAAAGCCGAAGAAACAGGTGAAGGCGGATTGACTTGGGCGCGTTAAATGTTATAACGCCCGTATGAACATTCCGCTCAAGCTCGTAAAAATGGGCAATTCGCTTGCTTTCGTGGTTCCCAAGGAACTGCGCGATGGCTTGCGCGTGGAACTGGGTGACACAATTTATGCGACGGAAGGCCCGGACGGCTTTCGGCTTACGCCCTATAACCCTGACTTCAAAACCAAAATGGACCTCGCCGAAAAAATCATGCGCGAGGACCGTGATATTTTGCACGTCCTGGCACAGTGAAGGAGCCGGTCCGCATTGAGCCGGTCTGGCTCGATGCGCAGGATGCATTGGCCATTCACGACCGACAGCTTGCCGAACATGGCGGCGGCACTGGCGTGCGCGATACGGCGCTGCTGGAATCGGCATTGGCACGCCCACTCAATCGGTGGAATTATGGCGATGATGATGTCGCAAATCTCGCCGCAGCCTACGCCTTTGGGGTGGCGCGCAATCATCCATTTGTCGACGGCAACAAAAGAACGGCCTGGGTGCTGGCTCGCCTCTTTCTTGCCGTAAACCGGATCGATCTGCATTTCGACAAACAGGACGCAACGCAGATGATGATCGCCCTCGCCGCGGGCGAGCTGTCCGAAGAGGAAATGGCGGACTGGTTCCGGCAGCATCTGGCGGCGGATTGACCGGCTAAAGCCGCCCTATCCCCCCGCCAACATATCCTGATTTGGCCTTTGCCTGCCCAGGGCGCATTTTGGCAGCATGGAAAAAGGCACAGTCTATCTGGTCGGCGCAGGCCCGGGCGACCCCGATTTGCTGACGGTGAAGGCCGCACGGTGGATCGCGGCTGCCGATGTCGTGGTGCACGACGGGCTTGTGGATGATGCCATCCTTGCACTTACAAATCCCGATGCCCGCCTGATTTCGGTTGCCAAACAGCGCAGCCGCCATTCGGTGCCGCAAGAGGGCATCAACGCCATTCTGGTGCGCGAGGCGCAGGCCGGACATGCCGTCGTGCGGTTGAAAGGCGGCGACCCGTTCATCTTCGGTCGCGGCGGCGAAGAGGTCGATGCCTGCCGCAAAGCCGACGTGCCCGTCGAAGTCGTTCCGGGCATCTCGGCCGCTGTCGCAGGCGGAGCCGAAGCCCTGCTCCCCCTCACCCACCGCGATGCTTCCAGCGCTGTCACCTTCGTTGCGGGCCAGTGCAAGGGCCTGACCGACCAGAATTGGGCCGGGCTTGCGGGCAAGGGCCGCACGCTCGTCATCTATATGGGCGTCGCCACGGCAGATGACATAAGCGAGAAATTGATTGCCGACGGGCTTTCCCCCGACACGCCCGTCGCCGTGCTGGAGCGTGTGGGCCGCAAGGACGGCCGCGCGCTCCGCACCATCCTGACCGACCTCGGCGGAATGATCGCGCGCGAAGCCGTGCAGTCGCCCGCCATCATCATTGTGGGCGATGTCGTGCTGCGCTCGAATGCCTCTGATGCGCTTAATGTTTTGGCCCAACGGGTATTGGAAAATTCAACGTCACCCTGAACTTGTTTCAGGGTGACGGCTTAGGAAATGGAGTCTTTGGTTTGAAACTTCTAACCGGAAATGATCTCGCCTCGGGCGCGGTGACCTGGTGGACCGGCAGCAGCTGGTCTATCCATGTCGAGGATGCCGCCGATGTAGGCGAAAGCGGCGATGCCATATTGCATGCCGAAGAAGGCGCGCGCCGGGTGAATGCGCCTTATATTATCGAGGCCATCTCCACCGCCGAAGGCCCGCGCCCCGCACATATCAAGGATCGTGTGCGCGCCCTGGGCCCCACCGTCCGTCCCGACCTGACGTTGAAACCTGCCGATCCTGCTGCCGGCGACTGGGTGATCTGAAATGTACAAATATGACAATTACGACCGGGCGATCGTCGACGCGCGCGTTGACGAATTTCGCGACCAGGTGAAACGCCGCCTCGCAGGCGAAATCACCGAAGACCAGTTCAAACCGCTGCGGCTGATGAACGGACTCTATCTGCAGCTGCACGCCTATATGCTGCGCGTTGCCATCCCCTATGGCACGATGGACAGCCGCCAGATGCGGATGCTCGCCCACATCGCGCGCAAATATGACCGCGATTACGGCCATTTCACCACACGCCAGAATATCCAGTATAACTGGATCAAGCTGGAAGATGCGCCCGATATCCTTGCCGATCTGGCAACGGTCGAGATGCACGCGATCCAGACCAGCGGCAATTGCATTCGCAACATCAGTTCGGACCAATATGCTGGCGCCGCGGCGGACGAAGTCGCCGATCCGCGCCCCTGGGCCGAGCTGATGCGTCAGTGGAGCACCTTCCACCCCGAATTCAGCTACCTGCCGCGCAAGTTCAAGATAGCCGTGATCGCAGCGGATGAGGATCGCGCGGCGATGCGGCTGCACGATATCGGTATCCAGTTGGTCGAACGCGATGGCAAGCTGGGCGCGGCCTTCTATGTCGGCGGGGGCATGGGGCGCACCCCGATGGTTGCGCCGCTTATCAGGGATTATGTCCCGATCGAGGATTTGCTGAGCTATGCCGAGGCCTGCCTGCGCGTGTACAACCGCTATGGCCGCCGCGACAATATCTACAAGGCGCGGATCAAGATCCTTGTCCACGAACTGGGGGCCGAGGAATATACCCGTCAGGTCGAGGAAGAATTCGCGCATGTGAAAACGCTGGAAATCGATCCGCCGGTCGCCGAGTTGGAGCGCATTTCGGCCTATTTCGCGCCGCCGCCGTTCGAAGGCGGATTGAGCGAGGAGGTTGACCGCAGCGACCCCGATTTCGCCGTCTGGCTCGACCAGAATGTGAAGCCGCACAAGCAGGCGGGCTATGCCATCGTCAATATCAGTCTGAAACCCGTGGGCGGTATCCCCGGCGATGCTTCCTCGGCGCAGATCGACGTGATGGCCGACCTTGCCGAGCGCTACAGCTTTGACGAGCTGCGCGTTACCCATGCACAGAATATCGTGTTGCCGCATGTCGCCAGGCGCGACCTTTACGCGGTGTGGCAGGCGCTCAACGCGGCGGAACTCGCCAACGCCAATCTGGACCTGATCAGCGATATCATCGCCTGCCCCGGCCTCGATTATTGCAGCCTTGCCAATGCCCGCTCGATCCCGATCGCGCAGAAGATTGCAAAGCGCTTCGAAGACCCGGCGCGCCAGCGCGATCTGGGCGAGCTGAAGCTGAAGATTTCGGGCTGCATCAATGCCTGCGGGCATCACCATGCCGGGCATATCGGCATATTGGGTGTCGACCGCAAAGGCGTGGAAAACTATCAGCTGACGCTTGGCGGTTCGGGCGCGGAAGATGTATCGATCGGCAAGATTACCGGCCCCGGTTTCGACGAAGACGGTATTGTCGACGCGGTTGAGCGCGCAACCGAGAAATATCGGGAATTGCGCGAGCCCGGCGAACGCTTCGTCGATACCTATCGCCGCGTCGGCATGGAACCGTTCAAGGAGGCGATTTATGGTTGAACATATCCATGCCGAGGGCGAAGAACCCTCCGTCACGCTGGACGCCTTTCTCGACCAGTCGAACGCCACGGCGGTGCGGCTGGAGCCTGACGACGATGCGCGGGCGCTGATCCCGTATCTCGACCGGCTGGCGCTGATCGAGATCGCCTTCCCAAAATATCGCGACGGACGCGGCTATTCCTCCGCCCGTATCCTGCGCGAGGCAGGCTATGCTGGCGAATTGCGCGCGCAGGGGGATGTGCTGGTCGACCAGATCGCCTTCATGAAACGGTGCGGTTTTGACAGCTTCTCCCCCGAAGCGCCGCTGAACCAGGCCGATGTCGATGCCGCCCTGACGCGTTACGACCATGTCTATCAGGCCGCGGCCGACGCCGCCGTGCCGGTATGGAAATTGCGCCATGGCTGAGCAGAAAATCCGCACGCCCGACCGTATCGATGCCGCGCCTCGCTATAGCGAGACCGATGCCATCCGCCTGAACCATATGTTCCGCGGGCGCGATACTGTCGAGATGCTGGAAGTCCTGCTCAAGGAAAACATGCTGGGCGATGTTGCCACCGTTTCCAGTTTCGGTGCGGAAAGCGCGGTGCTTCTGCACCTCATCGCCAGCGTCGACCCGACAGTGCCCGTGCTGTTCCTCGACACCGGCAAGCATTTCCCCGAAACGATCACCTACAAGGAAGAGCTGCGCCAGCTGCTTGGCCTTAAAGACCTGCGCGACCTGAAACCTGATGCCGATGTGCTGCGGCAAAAGGATGAAAATGGCCTGCGTTGGTCCTACGATCCCGATGGCTGCTGCGAAATCCGCAAGGTATTGCCGCTGAAACAGGCGCTGGCCGGTTTCGACGCGCAGTTCACCGGGCGCAAGGCATTCCAGTCATCGACGCGCAATGCGCTGCCGCGTTTCGAGGTTGAGGAAGGCCGCCTGAAGGTCAACCCCCTCGCCGACTGGAGCAAGGAAAGGCTCGACGCCTATATGGTCGAGCATAATCTGCCCGCGCACCCGCTGGTCGAGCTGGGCTATCCCTCAATCGGCTGCTCCCCCTGCACCAGCAAGGTCGCCGCGGGCGAAGACCCGCGTTCGGGCCGGTGGAAGGGCTGGGACAAGACCGAATGCGGCATCCACACTGCGGTCACGCCGATTGGCGGGGATGACGACGGCGCCAACGATCCGGTATTTTGACGCAAAAAGGGCCGCGCAAGAATGCTTGCACGGCCCCTTCGATCAATCGCAATTAGTCAGATTTCGCGGTCGCCGATCCGGATATCGTCAACACGTCCATCGGATACGGTGCAGGTAAAAGCGTCATTGCCGACTTCACCCTGTACCCGCCAGCCATTGCCTTCGCGGGTGACCGAACCGATTTCATCAACCCGGCCATTGGCGGTACGTTCCGCCGCATCGGTGCAGGCATTGACCGCGCTGCCCACATCATTGCTATCGCCGTAGGAAGGCGCAGGCGCACGATCATAGTCGCGATAGCGCGGTTCATCATCCCGGCGCGGTTCGCTGCGCTGGCTTTTGCCTGCCGAATCCGCGATCGCCGCGATGGCCGCGATCAGGCCGATGCCAAGGATGACATCGCCTGCATCGACATCGAGCCGACGGTTGCGCCAGCGACGACGGCGGTAGTCGGATGCGTCGTCATAAGGCGATGCTTCGTGGCGGGACGCCGCAACTTCCCGACTGCCATATGCCGCCATTGCGGGCAACGGCGTGGTTGCGACCATTGCGGTCAATCCGGCAGCGAGCGCTGCCTTGCCAAATCTGTTCATTCAAACCTCCTGCCATAGGAGGGGATACACCCCTGTATGCTGCGAACATGGGTGGCCCAGCCTGTCAGCAGACTGAACCACCCGAAGAATTTACACGCTGTTGCGCATCACCATTAGCGCCAGCGATCGAGCCCGCGATAGTCGACATCGACCACCCGTCCGCGTTCGACATGGCAGGTGAAGCGGCCCTTGTCGTAACCACGGTTATAGCTATCGCCATATCCGCGCCCGCGCCAGCCATCCTTGACAACGATGTTGCCCGAAATGCGATAGCCATTGCGCGTGCGATCGATGTCGTGAACCCGGGTCACATCGGTACGGCTGTAACGATTGCCCCAATTTTCGACCGCGTTGACACACTGGTTAACCGCCGCGCGGCTGCCGCCATAGCCACTGTTATAGCCATAGCCGCCATTGTAACGATCACCACCACGGTTGTCATAACGGTCGTTATAGCGGTTGTCATAATTACGCCCGTCATCATAGCGGCGATCATCGTCGCTGCTGGCGATCACGGCGGCGAGGCCGCCAAGGATAACCGCACCGGCAATCACTTCACCAGCACTGATGCCATCATTGTCGCGATGGCGGTCGCGCGCCTGTGCAGGGGCGGCAACGCTGACCAGGGCCGCAGCTGCGGCACCGGCGCTGAGCAGGCTCTTGGTCAAAATCTTCATCGAATGTCTCCTGTGTGGCGGTGGGATGATTCCCGCCGTCGAGAGGAGAATTAGACGATTCGAAATGATGCGTTGCTGAATCGACTTGTCAGCCATTGTTCATGAAAAAAGCCATTTTAATGAACAAGCCGTCAAATCCGCGCTTCGCCCCATTCGATCCAACTGAACGGGCGCGGCGATTTGGGCATATAGCCCTTGTCGCCGCCTGAAACCTTAAAACCGGCCGCTTCATAAGCGCTGGTAATGGGTCGGGTCAGATGGCAATTGCCGCCGATCCGTTTCCAGACCGGTTCGATGCGGCGCTGCCATTTGCGCACGCCTTCGTCCGGCGCGCTGCCATGTTCGAGGAACAGCGCTTTGCCACCCGGCCTCAGCACGCGGCGCATTTCGGCCAGAACCTGTTGCTGGTCATCGACCGAGCAAAGCGTGAAGGTGCACAGCACGGTATCGAAACTTTCGCTGGCAAAAGGTATAGCCTCGCCTACGCCGCCGCGAATATCGGCCTCCATCCCGATGACCTGTGCCGCCTCGCGCGATCGATCGAGCAAACCCGCCGATGGATCGACACCCGAGAAACTTTTTATCCGCGCCGGATCGTAAAAGGCCATGTTGATCCCGCCGCCGCAGCCCAGTTCGAGCACGTCGCCCTCTGCCTTTGGCACGATGCGGCTGCGCGCCTTCATGATCTGCGGTTGCGCGCAGGCGCAGCCGATCAATTTGGGAACCATGACCCTTTCCCACCAGCTGGCGGGGCGGGGTTGCCATTCACTTTGCTGCGTCATCCTTCAACTCCAGTCCGGTCCATTTGGCCAGGAAAGCATATATATCCGAATATTCCTCGATCAGCTTGTCGGTCGGCTTGCCGGACCCATGACCGGCGCGGGTTTCGATGCGAATGATGTGCGGCTTGGGCCCGGCCTTCGCCGCCTGCAATGCTGCAGTGTATTTGAAGCTGTGCCCCGGCACAACGCGGTCGTCGGTATCGGCGGTTGAAACGATCATTGCCGGATAAACAACGCCACCCTTGATATTGTGATAGGGCGAATATCCCAGCAGGTTACGAAAATCCTCCTGCTTGTTTGGATAGCCATAATCGTCGACCCAATAGCGGCCCGCCGTAAAGCGATCGAAACGCAGCATGTCCATCACGCCAACTGCCGCATGCCCTGCGGCAAACAGGTCTGGCCGTTGGTTGACCACAGCGCCCACCAGCAGACCGCCATTGGACCGGCCCTCGATCGCCAGCTTCTCCCTGGTCGTGATGCCCTGCCCGATCAGATATTCGCCTGCCGCGATGAAATCATCGAAGACATTCTGCTTGTTCAAAAGGCGCCCTGCATCATGCCATGCCTTGCCATATTCGCTGCCGCCGCGAATGTTGGCGAGGACGAATACGCCCCCTGACTGAATCCACGCCATGCGCGTCGCGCTGTAGCCCTGCAGTTGCGGGACATTGAAGCCGCCATAGGCATAAAGCAGCGTCGGCGCGCCTTTCGACAGGTCAAGGTCCGCGCGATGGACGATGAACATCGGCACGCTGGTTCCGTCTTTCGACGCGTAAAATCGCTGCTCGATATGTATCGCTGCAGGATCGAACCCCGCCTCTGCCTGGGCAAACAGGCTGCTTTTGCCGGTTGATGAATCAAAACGGTAAATCGCGCCCGGCTGGCTGAAACTGGAAAAGGAATAGAAAGTCTCCGGATCGTCCGGTTTGCCGGAAAATCCCGACGCAGTGCCAATCGCGTTCAGGTGAATCCGCTGCAATGGCCGTCCTTGGAGGCTGACCATCTCTGCAACCGAGCTTGCGTCCTTCAGATAGGAAAGCACCAGCCGACTGCCGACGATTTGCGCGCGCGCCAGCGGCTCGCTGCGCTCTGCAATCACATCTTCAAATACCGGAAGTTTGCCCGCAAGATCGACTTTCACGATCTTCAGCCTTGGCGCGTCCTTATCGGTCACAAACCACAATTGGTCTCCGACACCCTCGATCAGTTGCCATTCATGGGCAAGGCCGGCGATAAGCGTAAATGGCTTCCACCGTTCAACGGGCCGTAGGGGGGGCGGGGGGGGGGGGGGCGGCGCGCGTGGGCCCTGGGCGGGGGGGCGGGCGCACCGGCGGGCGGGCGCCGGCGGGGGGCACCCTCCAGCAGCGGTTGACGAGCGGTCCTGCCTTTCTGAAACGCGCTCACCGGGAATGGCCGATCTCGGCCGCCACCTATCTCAAGGCGGGCGGGGAGCAGGGCCGTCCGAGGCCTGGGGGGGTCTGCGGGCCAAGGGCGGGGGGGGGGGGGGGGTCTTCCTGCAGCCGAGGGGCGGCCGGCTCCAGCCAGGGGGGGAGGAACGCAGCACGCCCAGCAGGCGCAGAGCCAGCCAGCAATTACACCTTGACGGACGCGACCGTATCTTGCCCTCGTTGCTGCCCAGAGGGATGACACTGATTTCCTGTTTTTCGTCGGTCCCTTGCGCCGAGGTGATCACTATCCAGCGCTCGTCATGCGTAACTTGCGCGCTATGCCCCAATTTTGGGCGGTCGGGGGTTGCATAGACGGCGCGATCTTCGCTTTGCGGCGTTCCAAGCCGATGGAAATACAGCGTCTGGTTTTCGTTGAGCGCCTGAAATTCCTGCCCTTCTTCCGGCGCAGCGAAGCGCGAATATAAAAACCCTTCATTCCCGATCCAGGCAATGCTGGTGAATTTGGCCCATCGGATTTCGTCGGCCAGTGGCTGCCCCGTTTTCACGTCGATCACCTTGATCGTTCGCCAGTCGGACCCGCCATCCTGGATGGTGTAGGCCAGCAGCTTTCCATCGGGCGAAGGCTCCCACTGATCGAGCGCAGTCGCGCCGTCCCTCGCCCAGCTATTGGGATCGATCAGCACCCGATCGCTGCCGCTCAATCCCCTGCGCACATATAGCGGTGACTGGTTCTGCAGTCCGTTATTCTTCGTGAAGAAATATCGCCCGCCCGCCTTTTGCGGGATGCTGAAACGCTCATAATCGAGCAGCCATTTCATCCGGCTGGCGAGGATGTCCTTGCCCGGCAGACTGTCGAGATAGTCGGTCGAAACCTTGTTCTGCGCCTCAACCCATTTGGCTACGTCCGGACTGACGCGCACATCGTCTTCCAGCCAGCGATAGGGATCGGCAACCTTTACGCCGAACTGCTCCTCAACGACATCGACCCTGCGACTTTCGGGATAGGCAAGACTTGTTTCTTCAGCGGCACCTGCCGGACCAGCAATCATCATTGCTGCAACGCCAAGCACAAACGAAGACCGCATAACGCCATTGTTCCTCACAAAACCCCTATGTTTGACCGGAACGTAAAGCCAAGTCGAAAGGCTGCCAACATTTTCTGACAGCAATGTGCGCAACCGCTCAATTGCGCGTCACGCCCCGTCGCGATGCGTGGACAAGCATTATCGACAGGCTCGCGCAGAACAGCATCGCTTCCAGCCCGGCAGAAACGGTCTGGCTGACCATGCCAAAGCTGTTCTCTCCGGCGAGTATCCCAAGCGGATCGAGACTCAGCGAGGATTGCGGGAATTGCTCTGCCAGCGCTGCAAGGCTTCCGCCGAGCAGCCGCCCCCCTGTCAGAAAGATGAGAAAGGCCGCCGCCGCCCCAAGCAACACCGACGGGAGCGCAAGGCGCAAGATCGACGCGTTGTGTGCCATCCGCCTTGTGCACCAAAATGCCGCACCGGCAGCGACGCCCAATATCGCGCCTTCGCTTGCACCGGTAAAATCCTGCGGCGAACTGCCGAACAGCAGATTGAAGGCGTCAAATCCCAATAGCCGGGCAAAAGCGCCCACCGCCATGCCGCCTAACCCGCCGCCGACCAGTATCGCGAGCAGGCTTTGTGGCTTATATGCTTCTGTGGCGGCTATTCCGAAACCCACGCCTGCGGCGCCAATTATAGCCAGCATGATCGTCAACAACCATAATACGAGCAGCGCGGAGAGCGCCCCCCCGCCGCTCTGCGCCTGCGATGCCGCAGCGAAACCATAGAGCAAGCCGCCAATCGCACCGGCAATCGCGCCGCCAGCCATTGCAGCAAGGCCGGTTACCAGAAACTGTTGCAGCCGCGTATAGCGCCTGTCGGGCGCTGGCGAGACGGCGCCCGATTCGCTTCCGGCGAAACCGAATTCAACCAGGGCTATGAAACGATAGCCATGCTTGGGCACGGTTTCGATAAAACGCGGACTGGCAGCATCGTCGTCGAGCGCTTTGCGGAGCGTCTTTATACATTGGGTCAATGCCTCATCGGTCACGGGCACGCCTTGCCAGACTTCATCGAGGAAACGATTCTTGCTGATCAGCGATCCGGCATCGCTGACCATCAGCGCCAGTGCGTCGAGGTAGCGGCTGCTCAGTTCGATGCGCTCACCCGCCCTCGACAGCTGGCGATTGCCGGGATCGAACAGGAAGTCACCGAAACGGAAAGTCTCAATCGCCATTTTTCACCGATTGCTCACAACCTGCTCATGCCTTTGGCCGCCTTGCGCCCTAATTGCGGTGCCTCAACCATTTAAAGGGATATGGCAATGCAAAATGGGCAAACGACGTTGACGCGCTCTAGGTGGAATCTCTGGCGCATCATCGGCTGGGGCGGCGCGGCGGCGCTGGTGCTGCTGCCTGCGGTCACGATGCAATTCACCAGCGAGGTGAACTGGACGCTGAGCGATTTCGGATTTGCCGCGATGCTGTTTGGCGTGCTGGGGCTGGGCATTGAACTGGCGGTGCGCATGACGCCCGACCGCTTCTATCGGGCGGGCGCGGCCTTCGCCCTGCTTTCGGCTTTCCTTATCGTCTGGTCGAACGGTGCGGTGGGCATGATCGGCAACGAGGATAATCCGGTGAACCTGCTGTTCCTCGGCGTGATCCTGATCGCCCTTATCGGTTCGGTGCTGTCGCGTTTCGGAAAGCAAGGCATGGCGCTGACGATGTTCACCGCAGGCACGGCACAGGCGAGCATAGCTACGATATTTGGCATCCTCGGCAGCGACTTTCGCGGCGGCGTCTATTCGATTGTACTGGCGAGCCTGTGGATTTTGTCCGGCGCGCTGTTCAGGGCGAGCCGGTGCTGACATCGAAAAAGGGCGGCTCCAGACCGGAGCCGCCCTTTTGAAATCACTTGTGCAGGCTATCAGGCCGCTTCTTCGAGTTCCGCTTCAACCGGGCCCGAATCCTGGCCCTTAGCGCTGACATCGCGGTCGACCAGTTCGATGATCGCCATCGGCGAGGCGTCCGAAGCGCGGTAGCCAGCCTTGATGATGCGGGTATAGCCGCCGTTGCGGTCCTTGTAGCGCTCGGCGAGCACGTCGAACAGCTTGGCGAGCTGCGCATCGTCCATCAGGCGGCTCTGCGCGAGGCGACGGTTTGAAAGGCCGCCCTTCTTGGCCAGCGTCACCAGCTTTTCGACATAGGGGCGCAGTTCTTTTGCCTTCGCAACGCCGGTGGTGATCTGCTCATGCTTGATCAGCGAAGCCGCCATGTTGCGCAGCATCGCGATACGATGGCTGCCGGTGCGGTTCAGTTTGCGTTGGCCTACTTTATGGCGCATTTTTCAATCCTTCGTTCGTAAGGGGGCCGTGTAAGGTACCCCAGTCCAGGCCATTTTGCGGGCGGCCCTTTACCTGGCCCCGTCGCCCCGGCGAAGGCCGGGGCCGCTGGAAGCATAGCTTAAACATATAGCGGCCCCGGCCTTCGCCGGGGCGACGCGCTATTAACCAAGCAGCTCCTGTTCGAGCTTCTTGGCCATTTCCTCGATATTTTCCGGCGGCCAGCCGGGGATGTCCATGCCAAGGCGCAGGCCCATCGACGAAAGGACTTCCTTGATTTCGTTCAAGGACTTGCGGCCGAAATTCGGCGTGCGCAACATCTCGGCTTCGCTCTTCTGAACGAGGTCACCGATGTAGATGATGTTGTCATTCTTGAGGCAGTTGGCCGAACGGACCGACAGCTCAAGCTCGTCAACCTTCTTGAGAAGGTAACGGTTGAGCTGGTTGGCGTCCGATTCTTCGTTCGATACCGGTGCGGCGGCGAGGCCGATCATCGGCGACGAAGCAGCCATCGACTCTTCGAAGTGGACAAAGACCTGCAGCTGGTCCTGAAGGATGCGCGCCGCATAGGCCACGGCATCTTCGGGAGCGACGGTGCCGTCGGTTTCAACGGTCAGGTTCAGCTTGTCGAAATCCAGTTCCTGGCCGATACGCGCATTGTCGATCTTGTAGGCAACCTGGCGAACCGGTGAATAAAGCGAGTCGACCGGGATCAGGCCGATCGGCGCGTCGGCCGGGCGATTGGCAACCGCAGGAACATAACCCTTGCCGGTATCGGCAGTGATTTCCATGTTCAGCGTTGCGCCATCGTCGAGATGGCAGATAACCAGTTCCGGGTTCATCACCTGAATGTCGCCGGTCACTGCAATGTCGCCCGCCTTGACGGTCGCAGGGCCGGTGGCCGAAAGCTGCATCCGCTTCGGGCCTTCGCCTTCCATCTTCAGGGCGACCTGCTTGATGTTGAGCACGATGTCGGTGACGTCTTCACGCACGCCCGCTAGCGACGAGAATTCGTGCAGCACATTTTCGATCTTGATCGAGGTGATCGCTGCGCCCTGCAGCGAGGAGAGCAATACGCGGCGCAGCGCGTTGCCGAGCGTCAGGCCAAAGCCACGCTCAAGAGGTTCGGCGACGAAGGTTGCCTTGCGACGTGCATCGCCAGCAGGCTTCACTTCGAGGCCCATGGGCTTTTTCAGTTCCTGCCAGTTCTTCATGTTGACGGACATGGATTTCCCCTAGGTTGGGCGGGACCGGCCATTTGGTGCACCTTGCCGGACTGCCTTTTGAAATTTACTCGGGGACTGTCCCTATGGGGACTGTCCCTTTCACTGCGAGAGGGACGGTCCCCAAGGGGACAGTCCCTGCAAGATCAGACGCGGCGACGCTTCGAAGGACGCACGCCGTTGTGCGGGATCGGCGTCACATCGCGGATCGAAGTGATCGTGAAGCCGACGGCCTGCAGCGCGCGCAGTGCGCTTTCGCGGCCCGAACCCGGACCCTTCACTTCGACTTCGAGCGTGCGGACGCCATGTTCCGCTGCCTTTTTGCCTGCGTCTTCTGCGGCAACCTGTGCGGCATAGGGCGTAGACTTGCGGCTGCCCTTGAAGCCCATCATGCCTGCCGAAGACCAGCTGATCGCATTGCCCTGGGCGTCGGTGATGGTGATCATCGTGTTGTTGAAGCTGGCGTTGACGTGGGCAACACCTGCCGAGATATTCTTGCGTTCGCGCCGTTTGATGCGCTGTGGTTCGCGTGCCATTTTGCTCTATCCTGTCTTTGTCTGGGAATAGCTGCGGAGACCCGCGCTTACTTCTTCTTGCCGGCGATGGGCTTCGCCTTGCCCTTGCGGGTGCGCGCATTGGTGTGCGTGCGCTGTCCGCGGACAGGAAGGCCCTTGCGATGACGCAGGCCGCGATAGCAGGCGAGGTCCATCAAACGCTTGATGTTCATCGCTGTGTTGCGGCGAAGGTCACCCTCAACGGTGTGGTCGGCATCGATCGTTTCACGAATCTTCAGGACTTCGGCGTCCGAAAGATCCTGCACCCGGCGGGTGTGATCGATTCCCAGCTTGTCGGCAATTTCGACCGCCTTGGTGCGGCCAATGCCATGGATGTAGGTGAGCGCAATGATAACGCGCTTGTTGGTTGGTAGGTTAACCCCGGCAATACGTGCCAATTTCTTGCTCCTTGCTCCACAGGGTTCCGGATGAAACCCTATCTCAACGCGAAAGTGATGGGCCGACAACGCAGAAAAAACCAGCGGGCGCAATAAAGCGCTGCTGGTTTTACCAGTGTGTCGGATGAACCCCTTTACGGTGAGTCGGGCGGGGTGTCAAGCCGCCCGCTGCCTCGCTTTCCGACGATCAGCCGCTCCCCTTCGTCCGCGTCTTTCCGGCGACGGCGTTATCCTCGATGAACTGGATGATCTTGGTCGCGATATCCTTGTTCGTCGCCTTTTCGATACCTTCGAGGCCCGGCGAGCTGTTCACTTCCATGATCACCGGACCATGATTGGAGCGCAGCATATCAACGCCGGCCACGTTCAAACCCAGCGCGCGGGCGGCACGAACGGCGGTCGAACGCTCCTCCGGCGTGATCTTGATCGCATTCGCCGTGCCGCCGCGATGCAGGTTCGAACGGAAGTCGCCATCGGCGCCCTGCCGTTCCATCGCCGCGACCACCTTGTTGCCGATCACGAAGGCGCGAATATCGCTGCCATTGGCTTCCTTGATGAATTCCTGCACCAGGATGTTCACATTGGCGCCGCGAAACGCCTCGATCACCGAACGTGCGCTGTTTTCGGTTTCGGCGAGCACCACCCCGATCCCCTGCGTGCCTTCGAGCAGCTTGATGACCACCGGCGCGCCGCCGACCATCTGGATCACCTCGCCGGTCTGGCGCGGATCGTGCGCGAAGGCCGTCACCGGCAGCCCGAGCCCCTTGCGCGCCAATATCTGCAGGCTGCGCAGCTTGTCACGGCTGCGCCCGATCGCGACGCTTTCGTTGAGCGACCAGATCTTCATCATCTCGAACTGGCGCAGCACGGCGAGCCCGTAAAAGGTCACCGAAGCGCCGATGCGCGGGATGACCGCGTCATAACGCTTGATCTTCTCGCCCTGATAATAGGCTTCGGGGCGGTGCGAAGTGATGTTCATCGTCACCCGCAAGGTGTTCAATATGTCGATTTCATGCCCCCGCGCGCGTGCCGCTTCGGCAAGCCGCTGGTGCGAATAGAGCCCGGCATTGCGCGCGAGCATTGCGATTTTCATTTTTCCTCCGATGGTGCAGGCTTTCCCAGCACCCATTTACGTCCGCTGTTCACCAGCATCAGGCCGCGGCGCAATGCCCGCCGTCCGATCAGGACGGGGAAGGCCATCGACCGGCGGTTCGCCAGCGTCAGCTCAGATTTCCAGCACAGTCTGCCAAGGCAGATTTGCGTTTCGATGACATAGCGGTGCTGCCTCTCCCCGTTGGAACTGCGCACCTGCCGCCGGTCCACCAATGGGGCTTCAAAGCGGCGCGGTTTGTCGCCCGGAAAGGGACGGAACCAGAATTCGACCCATTCCCTGCCCTCACGCGCAAACGGTTTCACGCGTGTCGCATGGATCGACGAGGTGGCCGCGCCGGTATCCATCTTGGCGTGGAGCGCCGAAAGGCCAAGGCCCGGCAGATCGACCAGCTCGCACCAGCCGATTTCGGCCTTGGCGCGCAGGGGCTTTTTGCGCCGCATACGGGGCGATGCTGACGGGTCGGCCATGGTCAAAATTTATTCGGGCTGGTCCGTGCTTTCGGCGTCGTCTGCTTCGACCTTCTCCGGCTTGCCGACTTTTGGTTCCGGTTCGGTCGCATCGACCGCAGCGTCAAGATCGGGCTTCTTCACGGCCTTTTTGGGATCGGCTTTGGAAGATGCCTTGGGGCCCGCCTTTTTCCCTTCGTCGGGCGTTTCGCTGGTATCGTTGCCAATGACTTTGCCGAGCGGCTTGATCATCCGGTCAAACTGTTCGCGCAAGACCGCATCGACAGCAGGGCCGATATCTGCGGTTTTGAAACGCATATAGCCGCCGACCACATAGGAGAAACTAACCCGCGTTCCGGCACCATCCTTCAACGGTTCCATCGCGATGGTCAGCGTGCCAGTGGCGGCCTCTGCCTGCAACGGGCCAAGGCTGCCCTGCATCCGCAAAACCTTTGCAGGTTGCGAGAATATGACCCGCATATGCTCGACACTTCCCTTGGTGGATAGCTTCCCGTCCTTGTCCTTTTCCTGAAAAAGCTCGCAGAAGCAGCCACCGGCTTGCGGATCGATATAAAAACCGTCGGTGCTGCCGGACCAGCTATGCGCCGGGTTCCACCAGTCTTTCGGTGCCAGCAAGCGTTTCCAGACATCCTCCGGCTTTGCCAGCACATCGGCGGCATGGAGTGTCGAAAAACCCTGATCGGCTACGGTCTTGACCTCTGCCATGGCAGGGGTTGCGAATAGCGCCGCCGCAGCGGCACCCGATATAATGATTTTGATCATGCGCCTTAATAGCCGCGCTACGCTGTTCTCGGCAATGCGGATATCGCGGTCGGAACCGGTCAGCCCAATATGGCGGCAATCGCCTTGGTCACATCGTCAATGTCGGCCATGCCGTCGACCTTGCTCACCAGGCCCCGCGCTTCGTAGATCGGCAATATGGGCTCGGTCTTGGCGCGATATTCGGCCATGCGGGTGCGGACGGTTTCTTCATTGTCATCCGGGCGGCGCTTGAATTCGGTCGATCCGCATTTATCGCAGACACCTTCGCTCGCCGGTTTCTTGAAGCTGTCATGATAGCCTTCACCGCAACTTCCGCAGGTGAAGCGACCGACAATGCGTTCGACCAGCGCGTCTTCGTTGACTGCCAGTTCGATAACATGGTGCAGCGTGCGGCCACGCTCCTGAAGAATGGCATCAAGCGCATATGCCTGCGCTTCGGTGCGCGGATAGCCATCGAAGATCACGCCGGTTTCGGACGACAGCTGATCGAGCGCCTCACCGATGATGCCCGAAACGATTTCGTCCGAAACCAGTTCACCCGCATCCATCACCGCCTTGGCCTTGAGGCCGATGGGCGTCCCTGCCTTGACCGCAGCACGAAGCATGTCGCCAGTCGACAACTGCACCATGGCGCGGGTATCGACCAGAATGCCGGCCTGCGTGCCCTTGCCAGCGCCCGGAGGGCCGAGAAGAATGATGTTCAGCGTCTTGCTCACTTTGCCCCGTCCCTTGTTATTGATCGGCTCGCGCGATCAGCGCCCGCGATTGCCTTTGAGTTTCGCTTTCTTCAGCAGGTCGCCATATTGGTGCGCCATCAGGTGGCCCTGGATCTGCGCGATCGTATCGACCGTCACATTGACCAGGATCAGCAGGCTGGTGCCGCCAAGGACGAAAAACTGCGTCTGCCCCGTTTGCCCCATCATGAAGTCGGGGAGAAGGCAGACCAAAGTCAGATAGGCGGCCCCCAATACGGTGATCCGCGTCAGCACATAATCGAGATAGTCCTGCGTATTCTTGCCGGGGCGGATACCCGGAATGAAGCCACCGGCCTTCTTGAGATTTTCGGCTGTTTCTTCCGGGTTGAAGACAACCGCCGTGTAGAAGAAGCAGAAAAAGACGATGCCGAGGCCATAGAGCAGCAGGTAAATGGGCTGGCCGTGCTGCAGCCATTGCAGCAATTGCAAAATGATATCGCCCGTTGCGCTTTCACCCGCAACCTGGTTACCGCCCAGCTGGCTGATCGTCACCGGCAACAGCAGCAACGAAGACGCGAAGATCGGCGGGATGACGCCAGCAGTGTTGAGCTTCAGCGGCAAATGGCTGCGGTCTGCCTGCATCATGCCGCGCTGCGTGGCGCGCTTCGGATATTGCACCAATACGCGGCGCTGGGCGCGCTCGACGAAGCAGATGAGCAGGGTGAGACCGATGAACATCGCAATGAAGCCGACAACGATAACGCCGCTGATCGAACCAGTGCGCCCGCCTTCGAGCAGGTTGGCGACAAGCCGCGGCATCTGCGCCACGATACCCGCCATGATGATCAGCGAAATGCCGTTGCCGATACCGCGCGAAGTGATCTGCTCGCCCAGCCACATCAGGAACAATGTGCCGCCGACAAGGCTTATCGTCGCGACGAGACGGAACATCAGCCCAGGCTCCACAACGGCGCTGATACCGTTGGCAGCCGCAAGCGATTCAAGCCCGGACGCAAGGAAATAGCCCTGCACAGTGGTCAACAGTACCGTGCCGTAGCGCGTGTACTGGTTGAGCTTCTTGCGCCCGCTTTCCCCTTCTTTCTTGATCGCAGCCAGTGTAGGCGACAGCGAGGCCGCCAACTGCACCACGATCGAGGCGGTGATATAAGGCATCACGCCCAGCGCGATGAGGCTCATGCGCTCCAGCGAACCGCCCGAAAATGTGTTGAAGATATCAAGCACGCCGCCTGCGGCGTTGTTGGCATAAAGCGCGGCCTGTGCGACAGGATCGACGCCGGGTAGCGGCACGAAGCTCAACAGGCGGAACACGATCAGCGCGCCGATGGTGAACCAGATGCGGTTCTTCAGATCGGTGGCTTTTCCGAAATTCGAAAAACTTACGCCGGATGCCATTTTGTCGGCTCGCGATGCCATGAAATTACTTTCCCTTGATTCCCGATTGCTGCGCTAGCGCCTTGGCTGCGCGCAATCTACCCCGAATTAACAAATCGATATCTCGGTTGCCGTTGAAACACCAAACCCCGCAGCCCCCATCGGCCAAGGCCAATATCGGGATGCGGGGTTGGTTCCACAAGAGGACTATGCCTCTTTTATCACTTGGCCTTCTTGGCGCTGCCCTTCTTTTCGGCGGCCTTTTCAGACGCCGGCTTGACGGTCAGTATCTCAACCTTGCCGCCAGCCTTCTCAACCGCTTCGACAGCAGCCTTCGACGCACCGGCAACCGAAAGGTTGATCTTGGCGGTCAGCGTGCCCTTGGCGAGGATGCGGACGCCGTCCTTGCCGCCGCGCGACAGGCCAGCAGCCTTCAGCGCGGCCTGATCGATGACAGCCTTGGTATCCAGCTTCTTTGCGTCGATGAACTTCTGGATCATGCCCAGATTCACCTCGGCATAGTCCTTGGCGAAGATATTGTTGAAGCCGCGCTTCGGAATACGCATGTGGAGCGGCATCTGGCCGCCTTCAAAGCCATTAATGGCAACGCCCGAACGGCTGGTCTGGCCCTTCTGGCCGCGGCCCGAGGTTTTGCCCTTGCCAGAGCCGATACCGCGCCCGACCCGCATCTTGCGGTGACGTGCGCCTTCATTATCGCGGATATCATTCAGTTTCATGTCTTTGCACTCGCTTTCGCTTTGTTTCGCGCTGGAATAAATAGGGACAGTATATAATTATTTTCCCATAAAACGGGAGCTACTCAGTAGTCGCCATGAAATAATTATATACTGTCCCTATTTATAGTTTACCGTCGGAAGGTCGCTTTCCAGACCGGACCTTCATCGCTCAGCAGGCGAATACCCTGCTGCGACGGCGGTGTTTCTTTACACTGTTACCCGACAACCTCAACCATGTGCCGCACGGTGCGGATCATGCCGCGCACTTCGGGGGTATCTTCCAGTTCAACCACCTTGTGCATCTTGTCGAGGCCCAGACCCTGCAGCGTCTTGCGCTGGACGGCGGGGCGGCGGATCGGCGAACCGGTCTGCTTGATCTTGATTTTCGCCATGTCGAATTACTCCGTAATCGCTTCGGCGTCGGCTTCGGCAGTCTTGCTGCCACCGCGACCGAGAAGGTCGGCGATTTTCTTGCCGCGACGCTGTGCCACCGATTTGGGGCTGGTCTGATCCGACAGCGCCGCAAAGGTTGCGCGGATCATGTTGTAGGGGTTCGACGTACCAATCGACTTGGTCACCACGTCGGCAACGCCAAGGCTTTCGAACACGGCACGCATCGGGCCACCGGCGATGATGCCGGTACCGGCAGGTGCCGAACGGACATAGACATTGCCTGCGCCGAAACGACCGGTGCCATCATGATGCAGCGTACGGCCGTCTTTCAACGGAACGCGGATCATCTTCTTCTTGGCAGCAGCGGTTGCCTTGTTGATCGCTTCCGGCACTTCGCGCGCCTTGCCATGACCGAAGCCGACACGACCCTGGCCATCGCCGACAACGACGAGAGCTGCAAAACCGAAGCGCTTGCCGCCCTTTACGGTTTTCGAAACGCGGTTGATGTGGACGAGCTTTTCGATCGTGCCATCATCTTCCTTTTCTTCGCGGGGACGACGGTCTTCGCGGCGGCCACGGCCACCACCTTCGCCACGACCGCGACCGCGGCCACGACGACCGCCTTCAGCCTCGACTGCTTCCGGAGCAGCTGCGTCGACGACGACTTCTTCGTTGGTGTTGTTTTCGTCAGCCATCATCAGAACTCCAGCCCACCTTCGCGGGCAGCATCGGCCAGCGCCTTGACGCGGCCATGGAACAGGAAACCACCGCGGTCGAAGACAACGCTGGTCACGCCAGCCTTCTTCGCAGCTTCGGCAACGCGCTTGCCAACTTCGGCGGCAGCCGCAGAAGTCGAACCGTTCTTGGTCTTGACCGCCTTGTCGTTGGTCGAAGCCGAAGCCACGGTCACGCCCTTGGAGTCATCGATGACCTGGGCATAGATATGGCGACCGGTGCGGTGCACCGAAAGACGCGGACGACCGGCAACCTGCGCACGCAGTTTCGAACGAACGCGCTGGCGGCGCTTTTCAAAGAGAGACAGTTTAGCCATGGCTTATTTCTTCTTCCCTTCTTTGCGGAAGATATATTCGCCGCGATACTTGATGCCCTTGCCCTTATAGGGTTCCGGCTTGCGCCAGCGACGGATCTCGGCAGCAACCTGCCCCACCTTCTGCTTGTCGATACCCGTGATTTCCACCGTGGTGTTGTCCGGGGTCTTGATTTCGATGCCTTCGGGAACGTCGAAGTTCACGTCGTGGCTGTAACCGAGCTGCAGCTTCAGGATCTTGCCCTGAGCGGTCGCACGATAGCCAACGCCGGTGATTTCGAGAACCTTGGTGAAACCATCGGTCACGCCGGTAACCAGGTTCTGCACCAGGGTGCGCTGCATTCCCCAGAATGCGCGCGCTTCGCGGCTCTTGTTCGCGGGCTGAACCGACACGCCTTCATCCTTGATTTCGTATGAAATCAGGTCGCTCATCGGCATGGTGAGTTCGCCCTTGGGCCCCTTCACCGACAAGGTGCCATCGGCCATGCTGGCGGTGACGCCAGCCGGAATGGCAACCGGTTTCTTACCAATGCGGCTCATCAGAATACCTCCGCCAGGATTTCGCCGCCGACATTGGCTTCGCGTGCTTCGGCGTCCGAAAGCACACCCTTCGGCGTGGAAACGATGGTAATGCCAAGGCCGTTGCGGATGACGGGAAGCTCGGTGCTGCCCGAATAGACGCGGCGGCCGGGTTTCGAAACGCGCGCAACATGCTGGATCGCAGGCTGGCCTTCGAAATATTTCAGCTCGATGCGCAGGCCCTTATGGGCGCCCAGTGCTTCTTCGCTGTAACCACGGATATAGCCTTCGCGCTGCAGCACGTCGAGGACGCGGGCACGCAGCTTCGATGCGGGCGAAAGCACAGAGTCTTTCTTTGCGCGCTGTCCGTTGCGGATGCGGGTGAGCATATCACCCAAAGGATCGGTCAATGCCATTTTCTCTATCCCTTACCAGCTCGATTTGGTCACGCCGGGGATCAGGCCCTTATTGGCCAGATCGCGCAACTGGATACGGCAGAGCCGGAATTTGCGGTAATAAGCGCGCGGACGGCCCGTGGTTTCGCAACGGTTGCGAATACGGGTCGGGTTGCCATTGCGCGGGATCTCGGCCAGTTTCAGGCGCGCGATCAGGCGCTCGCTTTCGTCCTTCGACTCGTCGTTGGCAATTGCCTTCAGCCGGGCATATTGCCCTGCATATTTCTTGACGAGCTTCTTGCGACGCTCATTTTTGTTGATCGAACTCAGTTTCGCCATGACTTAAGTTCTCGTCCTTTCTTGACGAGGAAGCACGCTTACGCGGCTTCCTTTTCCTCAGCTTGTTCTTGCGGGAAGGGGAAACCAAACAGGCGAAGAAGCTCACGAGCCTCATCGTCGCTGTTCGCGGTGGTGGTGACGATTACGTCCATACCGCGAACGGTATCGATCGAATCATAGCTGATTTCCGGGAAGATGATCTGCTCTTTCAGGCCCATGGCAAAGTTGCCGGCGCCGTCAAAGCTCTTCGGGTTCAGGCCACGGAAGTCGCGGATGCGGGGCATCGCGATGGTGACGAGACGGTCCAGAAATTCATACATGCGGGTGCCGCGCAACGTCACCTTGACGCCGATCGGCATGCCTTCGCGCAGCTTGAAGCCTGCGATCGACTTGCGGGCGCGGGTGATAACCGGCTGCTGGCCGGCGATCAGTTTCATTTCCTCAAGCGCGGTCGTAACCTTCTTCTTGTCCTGCGAACCTTCGCCAACGCCCATGTTGAGCGTGATCTTTTCGATCTTCGGCACGGCCATGCGGTTCGCATAGCCGAACTTTTCGGTCAGGCCCTTGACGACCGTGTCGTCATAGCGCTGCTTCATGCGCGGCGTGTATTTGCCGGAGTCCTGCTTAGCCATCGATCTTCTCCCCGGACTTGACGGCAACGCGTACCTTCTTGCCATCCTTGCCGGCTTCAATGCGAACGCGGGTTGCCTTGCCCGATTTGGGATCGGTCAAAGCCACGTTCGAGATGTGCAGCGGGGCTTCGAAACGGTCGAGGCCGCCCTGCGGGTTTGCCTGGCTCGGCTTGCGGTGACGCACGGCAACATTGACGCCCGAAACGACAACTTTCGACGCCTTGGGGTCGACGCGGGTGACTTCGCCAGTCTTGCCCTTGTCCTTGCCGGCGAGCACGACAACCGTGTCGCCCTTTTTGATTTTCGCCATAGCCATGATTACAGCACCTCCGGTGCCAAGCTGATGATTTTCATGTGGTTCTTGGCACGCAGTTCACGAACAACGGGGCCAAAGATACGGGTGCCGATCGGTTCCTTGTTGTTGCCGATCAGGACGGCAGCGTTGGAATCGAAACGGATGACCGAACCGTCGGGACGGCGGATGTCCTTGCGGGTGCGAACGATGACGGCCTTGTGCACGTCGCCCTTCTTCACCTTGCCGCGCGGCTGGGCTTCCTTGATCGACACCACGATGATGTCGCCAACGCCAGCAGTACGGCGCTTCGAACCGCCGAGAACCTTGATGCACTGGACGCGCTTGGCGCCGCTGTTGTCAGCCACATCGAGATTGGATTGCATCTGGATCATGGATCAACCCTCCGCGAGTTCGGCTGCAGCCTCGGGTGCCGCGCCGACGCGCTCCACCAGAGTCCAGGTCTTGTTCTTCGAAATCGGCGCACATTCCTGGATGCGGACCACTTCACCGGCTTTCGCGGTGTTGGCTTCATCATGCGCATGATACTTCTTCGAACGACGGATGATCTTGCCGTAAAGCGCGTGCTTCACCTTGCGCTCAACGAGCACAACGACCGTCTTGTCGTTCTTGTCGGACACCACGGTGCCGGTAAGAATACGTTTGGGCATCGGTTGTGCTCCTTATGCCGATTGCTTGGCTGCGTTCTGGGCGGCGCCTGCGCGCTCGCTTTGCAGGGTTTTGATGCGCGCGATGTCGCGGCGCACTTCGCGGATGCGGGCCGGCTTTTCGAGCTGGCCGGTAGCGCCCTGGAAGCGCAGGTTGAACTGCTCGCGCTTCAGTTCGCCGAGCTGGGCTGCCAGCTGATCGTCGGTCTTGACGCGCAGGTCTTCGGTCTTGCTCATCCTTCAGCTCCCAGATGCGAAGTGTCGCCGAGGCGGGCAACAACCTTGGTCTTGATGGGCAGCTTCATCGCGGCGCGGCTGAACGCCACGGCGGCGAGCTGACCCGGAACACCGTCGAGTTCGAACAGGATGCGGCCCGGCTTTACCTTGGCTGCCCAATATTCGACCGAACCCTTGCCCTTACCCTGACGGACTTCGGCAGGCTTTTTCGACACGGGAACATCGGGGAACACGCGGATCCACAAACGTCCCTGACGCTTGATGTGGCGGGTGATCGCACGACGGGCCGCTTCGATCTGGCGCGCGGTGATGCGTTCCGGTTCCAGCGCCTTGAGGCCGTACGAACCGAAGTTCAGATCGGTACCGCCCTTGGCATTGCCAGAAATGCGGCCCTTGAACTGCTTGCGGAACTTGGTTTTCTTAGGTTGCAACATGATGCTTGCCTATTCCCTTATCAGCGACGGTGGTCAGACTGCGGACGAACGCCCGAGGTCTGCGCTTCCATCATCAAGCGGTCGGTCGCCATCGGGTCGTGACCAAGGATTTCACCCTTGAAGATCCAGACCTTGATACCGATGATGCCATAAGCGGTGAGCGCTTCGGCTTCGGCATAGTCGACATTGGCGCGCAGCGTGTGCAGCGGAACGCGACCTTCGCGATACCATTCGGTACGGGCGATTTCTGCGCCACCAAGACGGCCACCGCAAGTGATCTTGATGCCTTCGGCACCCAGACGCAACGCCGACTGCACCGCACGCTTCATGGCGCGGCGGAAGGCGATACGACGGATGAGCTGGTCGGCAACACCCTGTGCAACAAGCTTGGCGTCGATTTCGGGCTTGCGGATTTCGACGATGTTGAGGCTGACATCGGCATCGGTATATTTGCCGATCGCTTTTTTCAGCTTTTCAATGTCGGCACCCTTTTTGCCGATGATCACGCCGGGACGTGCTGCATAGATCGAAACGCGGCACAGCTTGGCCGGACGCTCGATCACCACCTTGGAGATCGCAGCCTGGGGCAGCGTCTTCATGATGAACTTGCGGATGTTGATGTCTTCCAGCAGCATGCGGCCATAGTCCGCACCTTCGGCGAACCAGCGGCTGTCCCATGTGCGGTTGATCTGCAGGCGGAGGCCGATCGGATTGCTCTTCTGACCCATGATTAAGCCTCTTCTTCCTGTTCGCGAACGACAATGCGCAGGCGGCTGAACGGTTTCAGGATGCGGGTCGACTTGCCGCGACCGCGAGCGTGGAAACGCTTCATGGTCAGCGCCTTGCCAACGCTGGCCTCGGCAACGACAAGGCTGTCGACGTCGAGATTGTGGTTGTTTTCCGCATTGGCGATGGCCGAAGCCAGCACCTTCTTTGCGTCAACAGCCATCGCACGCTTCGAAAAGCTGAGGATGTTCAACGCTTCTTCGACCTTGCGGCCACGGATCAGCGCAGCAACAAGGTTGAGCTTTTGCGCGGAACCACGGATGGTGGTGCCAACAGCCAAAGCTTCCTTTTCGCCAACGCGGCGGGGGGCGGCTTGCTTACCCATTAGCGTTTGCCCTTCTTGTCTGCGCCGTGACCGTGATAGGTACGGGTGGGCGCGAACTCGCCCAGCTTGTGGCCGACCATGTCTTCGTTGACCGAAACAGGGACGAACTTGTGGCCGTTATAGACGTTGAACGTCAGGCCGACGAACTGCGGGAGGATCGTCGAGCGGCGCGACCAGGTCTTGATCGGCGCGCTGCTGTTCGCATCCTGCGCGGTTTCTGCCTTTTTCAGCAGATAAAGGTCAACAAAAGGACCTTTCCAGACGGAACGAGCCATGACTTACCTCTTCTTCTTCGCATGACGTGACCGGATGATCATCTTGTCAGTCGATTTGTTCGAACGGGTGCGTGCACCCTTGGTCGGCTTGCCCCATGGCGTCACCGGATGGCGTCCGCCCGAGGTGCGGCCTTCACCACCGCCGTGCGGGTGGTCGACCGGGTTCTTCGCAACACCGCGGGTCAAAGGCTTGATGCCCTTCCAGCGATTGCGTCCTGCCTTGGCGAGCGTGGTGTTCGAATTGTCGGGGTTCGAAACCGCGCCAACCGTTCCCATGCAGCTACCCAGAATGTAGCGCTGCTCGCCCGAGTTCAGGCGAACGATGACCTTGCCACCGTCACGACCGACGAGCTGCACATAGGTGCCAGCCGAACGGGCGATCTGGCCGCCCTTGCCCGGCTTCATCTCGACATTGTGACAGATGGTGCCAACCGGCATCTGCGACAGCAGCATCGCATTGCCCGGCTTCACGTCGGTCTTTTCGCCTGCGATGATGGTGTCGCCGACATTCAGGCGCTGCGGCGCGATGATGTAGGCGAGTTCGCCGTCTTCATACTTCACCAGTGCGATGAACGCGGTGCGATTGGGGTCATATTCCAGACGCTCGACGGTGGCCGGCATGTCCCACTTGCGACGCTTGAAGTCGATGAAGCGGTACTTCTGCTTGTGGCCGCCGGCGATGCCGCGCGAGGTCACATGGCCCTTGTTGTTGCGTCCGCCGGTCTTGCGCTTGCCTTCGGTCAGCGCCTTTACGGGCTTGCCCTTGTACAGGCTCGAACGGTCGACGAGCACGAGGCCGCGACGCGCCGGGCTGGTTGGTTTGTAGCTCTTGAGTGCCATTTTCCTGCCCTTAGATACCGGTGGTGACGTCGATCGACTGGCCTTCAGCCAGGGTCACGACGGCCTTTTTGACGTCGGTGCGGGTGTAGGGCTTGCCCTTCCACCGCTTGGTCTTGCCCTTCTGGACAAGCGTGTTGACGCCCTTGACCTTGACATCGAACAATGCCTCGACCGCCGCCTTGATCTGCGGCTTGGTCGCATCGCCCGATACCTTGAAAACAACCGCGTTGTTTTCCGAAAGCAGCGTTGCCTTCTCGGTGATGTGCGGCGCAACGATCACGTCATAATGACGGACGTCGATTGCTTCTTTCTTAGCCATTGAAACGGGCCTCCAGTTTCTCAACCGCGGCACGGGTCAGGACCAGCGTGTCATGCTTCAGGATGTCGTAGACGTTGGCGCCCACAGCGGGGAGCACATTGACGCCGACGAGATTTGCCGAAGCCTTGCGGAAATTGTCGTTCACGCCTTCACCGTCTATGACGAGAGCGGTCTTGCCGAAACCAAGCTTGGTAAGCTGGCCAGCGAGAACCTTGGTCTTGCCGTCATTCATCTCGAGATCTTCGAGAACGATCAGCGTGCCGGCTTTCGCCTTGCTCGACAGGGCCATTTTCAGGCCAAGGGTGCGGATCTTCTTGTTGAGCGACGGGTTGAAGTCGCGCAGGCGGGCGCCGTGCGCCTTACCGCCACCGATGAAGATCGGGGCTGCACGATCGCCGTGACGGGCAGTACCGCCACCCTTCTGGCGACCAAACTTCTTGCCGGTGCGGGCAACGTCCGAACGCTCACGGGTCGGACGAGCCGTGCCGCGAGCCTTTTCGCGCTGCCAGGTGACGACGCGGTGCAGGATGTCTGCACGCGGCTCCAAACCGAAAACGGCATCGTTCAGGTCGATGTCGCCTTTGGCCTTGGCGTCGAGGGTTTGAACCTTGAGTTTCATGGCTTAGCCCTCCTTCTGTTCTTCGCCAGAGTCAGCCGCAGGCGCTTCGTCAGCGGCGGGAGCCTCCGGCGCAGCAGCTTCGGCAGCAGGTGCTTCAGCAACAGCTTCGACTTCGGTGGCTTCGGTCGCGACGACGACTTCTTCCTCGACGATCGGAGCAACATCATTGTCGCCCTTCAGCGCGCCGGGGAACGGTAGGCCTTCGGGTGCAGAAACCTTCACGGCATCCTTGATGAGGAGCCAGGCGTTCTTCGCACCGGGGACCGAGCCCTTGACGAAGATCAGGCCGCGCGCAACGTCGGTGCGAACCACTTCAAGGTTCTGCTGCGTGCGCTGGCGATCACCCATGTGACCGGCCATCTTCTTGTTCTTGAACACCTTGCCCGGATCCTGGCGGTTACCCGTCGAACCGTGCGCACGGTGAGAGATCGAAACACCGTGGGTGGCGCGCATACCGCCGAAGCCCCAGCGCTTCATTGCGCCGGCAAAGCCCTTACCCTGGGTGTGGCCGGTGATGTCCACCATCTGGCCGGCAACGAAATGCTCGGCCGAAATGGTTGCGCCAACAGGCAGCAGACCATCTTCGTTTTCGACGCGGAATTCGGCAACGCGAGCCTTGGGCTCGACCTGTGCCTTGGCGAATTCGCCGCGCTGCGGCTTGTTTACATTTTTCGCTTTACGGGCGCCTGCACCAAGACGGACGGCAAAATAGCCATCCTTCTCTTCGCGGCGGGCTCCGACCACCTGGCAGCCTTCCAGCGCCAGGACGGTGACGGGAACGTGGCGGCCATCTTCATTGAAGAGGCGCATCATGCCCATCTTTTTCGCGATCACGCCAGTACGCATGATCCATACTCCAAACTATGTCAGAGGCCCGGCTGGCACGATTGCCAGGAGGGCGTGACGCCTATTCCAGCCCAATTTTCAGCATTGCCCCGTCCGGGCTAGGCACCGGCGTCTGCCTCGACAGACAATCCGGTAAGACGGGGAACGCGGCCCAGGCACAAAGCCTGGCGGTATTCCGTGTCTTGCTGGCGTTATGCCAGCTTGATCTGCACGTCGACGCCAGCAGCGAGATCGAGCTTCATCAGCGCGTCGACGGTCTGCGGCGTGGGCTGCACGATGTCGAGCAGCCGCTTGTAGGTGCGCACCTCAAACTGCTCGCGCGACTTCTTGTCGATGTGCGGGCCGCGGTTGACGGTGAACTTTTCGATACGGGTAGGCAGGGGGATCGGGCCACGGATGAGCGCGCCGGTGCGGCGGGCGGTGTCTGCGATATCGCCGGTCGCCTGATCGAGGACGCGATGGTCAAAAGCTTTCAGACGGATGCGGATATTCTGCGTTTCCATGGGTTTTCCCAATTCCTGTATCTACCAATATCAAAGAGCGAAAACAGCCAGCCCAACTTCATCACGAAGCCGGGACAGCTGCTTGTGAATTCCAATAAACCGGCCCGCCGGGATACCTGAACGAATCAGGCATCCCGGCGGGCTGCGCGGCCTATATTACTTCGTGATCTTGCTGACAACCCCCGAACCGACGGTGCGTCCGCCTTCGCGGATTGCGAAGCGGAGACCTTCGTCCATGGCGATCGGCGCGATCAGCTTGACCGAGAGAGCGATGTTGTCGCCCGGCATCACCATTTCGGTGCCCTCGGGAAGGATCACTTCGCCGGTGACGTCGGTGGTGCGGAAGTAGAACTGCGGACGATAGTTCGCAAAGAACGGCGTGTGACGGCCACCTTCATCCTTCGACAGAACATAGACTTCTGCCGAGAATTCGGTGTGCGGCGTAACCGAACCGGGCTTTGCAAGCACCTGGCCACGCTCGACTTCTTCACGGCCCACGCCGCGGATCAGCGCGCCAACATTGTCGCCGGCTTCACCCTGATCGAGCAGCTTGCGGAACATTTCAACGCCGGTAACGGTGGTCTTCTTGGTGTCCTTGATGCCGACGATTTCGACTTCTTCACCAACCTTGATGATGCCGGTTTCGATACGGCCGGTCACAACGGTACCACGACCCGAGATCGAGAACACGTCTTCGACGGGCATGAGGAACGGCTTGTCGGTCGGACGCGGCGGCTGCGGGATCGCGGTGTCGACAGCGTTCATCAGGGCAACGATCGAATCCTTGCCGATGTTGTCGTCGCGGCCTTCGAGAGCGGCAAGCGCCGAACCCGGGATCACGGGGATGCTGTCGCCGTCGAAGCCATAGCTCGAAAGCAGTTCGCGGATTTCGAGTTCGACGAGTTCGAGGATTTCGGCGTCGTCGACCTGGTCAACCTTGTTCATGTAAACGACGAGGGCGGGAACGCCGACCTGACGGGCAAGCAGGATGTGCTCGCGGGTCTGCGGCATCGGGCCGTCAGCAGCGTTCACAACCAGGATCGCACCGTCCATCTGGGCAGCACCGGTGATCATGTTCTTCACATAGTCAGCGTGGCCCGGGCAATCGACGTGCGCATAGTGGCGGTTGGCGGTTTCATACTCGACGTGCGCGGTCGAGATGGTGATGCCACGCTCGCGCTCTTCGGGAGCCTTGTCGATATTTGCGAAGTCAACAGCTTCACCGCCGTTGATTTCAGCCATGATCTTGGTGATCGCAGCGGTCAGCGTGGTCTTGCCATGGTCGACGTGACCGATGGTGCCGATGTTGCAGTGCGGTTTCGTCCGCTCAAATTTAGCCTTTGCCATTTTTCAAACCTTCTGTTTCGATTTGGATATTGATCAGTTGGGACGACGCCTGCTGAATCAGGCGCCGCCCTTAGTCCCTAATTGCCGGTCAGGCAAGCTTCTCTTTGACTTCGGCTGCGACGTTTGCCGGAACCTCGTCATAATGCGAGAAATGCATCGAGTAGTTGGCACGTCCCTGCGTGAACGAGCGGAGCTGGTTCACATAGCCGAACATGTTGGCCAGCGGCACCATGGCCTCGACAACCTGCGCATTGCCGCGGGTGTCGGTGCCCTGGATCATGCCGCGACGCGAGTTCATGTCGCCGATAACATCACCCAGATATTCTTCCGGGGTCACGACTTCGACCTTCATGATCGGTTCGAGCAGCTTGATGCCTGCCTTCTGCGCGGCTTCGCGCATACCGGCACGACCTGCGATTTCGAACGCCAGTGCCGAGGAGTCGACGTCGTGATAGGCGCCGTCATACAGTTCGATGTCAAAGTCGATGATCGGGAAGCCGATGAGCGAGCCGCTTTCGGCGGTTTCGCGCATGCCCTTTTCAACCGAGGGGATATATTCCTTCGGAATGTTGCCGCCCTTGACCGCATCGGTGAAGGTGATGCCCGCACCGCGTTCGCCCGGGGTAACCTTGAACTTGATGCGACCGAACTGGCCCGAACCACCCGACTGTTTCTTGTGGGTGTAATCGATGTCGACAGCGCGGGCGAGGTATTCGCGGTAGGCCACCTGCGGCGCGCCGACATTGGCCTCCACCTTGAATTCGCGCTTCATGCGATCGACGATGATGTCGAGGTGAAGCTCGCCCATGCCCTTGATGATCGTCTGGCCCGATTCATGGTCGGTCGAAACGCGGAACGAGGGATCCTCAGCCGACAGGCGGTTGAGCGCGATGCCCATCTTTTCCTGGTCAGCCTTGGTCTTGGGTTCGACCGACAGTTCGATAACCGGCTCGGGGAATTCCATGCGTTCAAGCACGATCGGATCGCGTTCGGCACACAGCGTATCGCCGGTGGTGGTTTCCTTCATGCCGGCCAGCGCGATGATGTCGCCAGCAAAGGCTTCGTCGATATCCTTGCGCTCGTTCGCATGCATTTCGAGCATGCGGCCGACCTTTTCCTTCTTGTCCTTCACCGAATTCAGGTAGGTGCCCTTGGTGAGCGTGCCCGAATAGATGCGGATGAAGGTCAGCGAACCCACGAACGGGTCGTTCATCACCTTGAATGCGAGTGCCGAGAAGGACGCATCGTCGGCAGCCTTGCGGCTATCCTTTTCATCGCTGTCCATCTTCACGCCCTGCACGTCGGGAATGTCGAGCGGCGAAGGCAGATAATCGACAACTGCGTCGAGCAGCGCCTGAACGCCCTTGTTCTTGAACGAAGAACCGCACAGCACGGGGACGAACGACTGGTTCAGCGTGCCCTTGCGGATCAGCGCCTTCAGCGTTGCGACATCGGGTTCATTGCCTTCCAGATAGGCTTCCATCGCGGCATCGTCCTGCTCGACGGCAAGTTCGACCAGCTTTTCGCGATATTCGGCGGCCTTGTCGGCAAGATCGGCCGGAATGTCGACATATTCGAATTCGGCGCCGAGGCTTTCATCCTTCCAGATGATGCCACGGTTGTGAACGAGATCGACGAGGCCGACGAAATCGCTTTCCGCGCCGATGGGAAGATAGAGCACCGCAGGGGTCGCGCCCAGACGGTCGATGATCGTCTGCACGCAGTAATAGAAGTTCGCACCGGTACGGTCGAGCTTGTTGATGTAGCACATCCGCGGCACGCCATATTTGTCGGCCTGACGCCACACGGTTTCCGACTGCGGCTCAACGCCGGCAACGCCGTCAAACGCGGCGACCGCACCGTCGAGCACGCGCAGCGAACGTTCGACTTCGATGGTGAAGTCGACGTGGCCGGGGGTGTCGATGATGTTCAGGCGGTGATCGTTCCAGAAGCAGGTGGTTGCTGCCGAAGTGATCGTGATGCCACGCTCCTGCTCCTGCTCCATCCAGTCCATGGTGGCAGCGCCTTCATGCACTTCGCCGATCTTGTAGGACTTGCCGGTGTAGTAAAGGATACGCTCGGTAGTCGTGGTCTTGCCGGCATCGATGTGCGCCATGATGCCGAAATTGCGATATTTTTCCAACGAATGGCTGCGTGCCATGGTCTTCACTCCAGTGAGGGGGCCCTTATGGCCCTATAGTTGCGGGGGCCGGTCAGGAACCGGCCCCCTATATTCGCTTTATGACGCTATCGCGGCTTACCAGCGATAGTGTGCGAAGGCGCGGTTGGCTTCCGCCATACGGTGCGTATCTTCGCGCTTCTTGACGGCATTGCCACGGTTGTTGGCAGCATCCAGAAGCTCACCCGAAAGGCGGGCCGCCATGGTGGTTTCGCTGCGGTTGCGTGCAGCCGAAATCAGCCAGCGGATGGCGAGAGCCTGGGCACGTTCGGGGCGGACTTCGCAGGGAACCTGATAGGTCGCACCACCAACACGGCGGCTGCGGACTTCGATGCCGGGCTTCACATTGTTCAGCGCATCGTGGAAGGTCTGCACCGGATCTTTCTTCGCCTTGGCTTCGACAGTTTCGAGTGCGCCATAGACGATGCGTTCGGCGACGGATTTCTTACCATCGAGCATCAGGTTGTTCATGAATTTCGAAAGCACCAGATCCCCGAACTTCGGATCGGGAAGGATGACGCGCTTTTCGGGACGACGACGACGTGACATTTTCTATTCTCCCGATCTTACTTAGGACGCTTCGCGCCATATTTCGAACGCGACTGCTTGCGGTCCTTGACGCCCTGGGTGTCGAGCACGCCGCGCAGGACGTGGTAACGGACACCGGGAAGGTCGCGCACACGGCCACCGCGGATGAGCACAACGCTGTGCTCCTGCAGGTTGTGGCCTTCGCCCGGGATGTAGGAAATGACTTCGCGCTGGTTGGTCAGACGGATCTTGGCAACCTTGCGGAGAGCCGAGTTCGGCTTTTTCGGAGTCGTTGTGTAAACACGGGTGCAGACACCGCGCTTTTGCGGGTTCTGATCCATCGCAGGGACCTTTGACTTGGCCTTCTGCGGAACGCGGCCCTTGCGGACCAGCTGGTTAATAGTCGGCATATCTTCACCTTAGAAAATACAAGCGGTTACTCCATGCATACAAGCCGCGTAAGTGGCGGAGGCTCAGCCTTGTGCCCGCCCGGCCTGTGTCATGATGTTCAGCCTATGTTGATTTCGCTTGGACAGCAGGAATCGGCCCGCTGGTTCAAACGAAGGCGCGCCCTTAGCGAGATTGGATCGGCTGGTCAAGCACCAAGCCAGGGCATCAGCCCCTGCCCTGCACCCCGATAAACTCCGCCATCCGGGCCTGCGCTGCCCGGCTTTCGCGCAGCAAGAAGATGGGCCAGTCGTGCATCATCCCGGCCTCTTCGACATAATCGATCGCGGGCAGCTTCGCCTTCAGCGCGCGGGCATCGGGAACCAGTATGTCGTCACCACCACCGAACATCAGCATCGGCGGCAACCCGTCCCAATTGCCGAACAGCGGGCTGACCCTGGGATCGCTGAGCGGCAGGTCGCGGGCATAGAGTTTCGCGGCGGCATGGGTGCCGCCGATGGTGAGCACGCAATCGCGCGGTTCGATTGCGGGTTGATCGGGATGCGACACCGATATGTCGAGCCAGGGGCAGATCAGGATCAAACCCCTGGGCAGCAACCGCCCCTCATCGCGCACCGCCTGCGCCACCGCAGCACACAGCCCGCCGCCCGCCGAATCGCCGCCCATGACGAAAGGCCCCGCCCGGTCGGATGTGAATTCGCGGTAGAATTTCATCGCCCAGTCAACCGCCTCCTCTGCCGAAGCCTCAGGCGCAAGCGGGTAAAGCGGTGCCATGGTCACGATGCCGTGCTTTTCCGCCATATGGCTCAGAAACTGCCAGTGGATATCGACCGCCGGATAGACATAGCCGCCGCCATGCCAATAGAGCATATGGCCCGCCACGGGGCGATCCTTCGGGGCAAAGCGGAGAAGCTTCCGCCCTTCGAAACTGCTTTCGCGGATATCGATGCGTTTGCGCATCTTCGCGCCGGGGAATTGCTGCTCCGCGCGGCTCTGCTCGATATTCTTCAGGAAATCCGGCCCGTCCGAATAGCGTTTGCGCAAGCTGCCGGTCATCCGGAACAGCGAAGCAATCAGGCGCGCGGTCAGGCTTGGCATGGCATCCCCTCAATCCATGGTTTCGAAACCAAACTGGCACGTCCGCAGCAAAAAGCAAGATAGCTGCACGCAAGTTCAGCTTGCCTTTGCAGGATCAAAATGCAGTGATAAAACCCGGTCATGTCGGGGGAATTGGACGCAGCCGGAACGGCAATCGAAGGGGCCATGCTGGGCACGGCAGTCGAGCCAGCAACAGGCAATCCGGCGGCATCTGCAATCGGCGGATGCCTCAATTGCGGCGCAGTGCTTGGTGGCGCCTATTGCGCAGCCTGCGGGCAAAAGGCCAATATTCACCGGACGCTGTCGGCCATCTGGCACGATATCCTGCATTCGGCGCTGCATTTCGACGGCAAGATGTGGCGCACCCTGCCGATGCTGTTGTTTAAGCCGGGCGAATTGACCCGCCGCTATATCCATGGCGAACGGGCGAAGTTCGTCTCGCCGATGGCGCTGTTCCTGTTTTCGATCTTCCTGATGTTTGCCGTGTTCAGCTTTACAGGCGGCGCGAACCGGCCGGTCGACAACAACTGGATGCAGGTCAGCATCGCCAAGCTGGACGGGGAAATCGCGGTTGCAGAAAAGCAGTTGGCGGGTCCGCCGCCGCTGACCGGCGCCGAAAGAACCGGGATTGAGGAGAGGCTGAAAGAGCTGAAATCGGATCGCAACGGATTGGCATATGCAACAAGCGGCACGCCGGTTTATGACGATGTCGGTGCGCGCATCAAGGCGGGCGACAAGCGCAGTTTGACTTTCACCAAGGCGGAAACGGGTTCGCCATGGCTCAACAACCTGCTCAACAAGGGCGCCATCAAGATGTTGTCGAACCCGAGCCTTACTTTTTACAAACTGCAATCGAACGGCTACAAATTCGCCTGGTTGCTGATTCCGTTGTCGCTGCCATTTGTCTGGCTGGTAACCTTGGGGATAAGCGGCCACCAATTCTACGACCATGCGGTATTTGCAACCTATTCGATCGCGTTCATGTCGCTGCTTTTCATTGTCTCGGCATTACTGGGCCGCACCGCCGTTGGCGACGATCTGGCGATGCTTCTGCTCTTCATCATCCCCCCGATCCACATCTACAAACAGATGCGGCACAGCTATAATCTGACGCGCACCGGCGGCGTCATCCGTACAATCCTGCTGCTCTTGTGCATTGTCATCATCCTTGCTTTTTTCGCGATGACATTGCTGTTCCTCGGATTGTTGGGATAATCGCATGAGCGCCTTGATCGACCGCCGCCTTCTGCTGAAGACCGGCGCTTACGGGCTCGGCGCGCTGACCTTGCCCGGCGGCGCGATGGCGGCAATGCAGGGGGCACGTCGACTGGGGTAAGTATCGCTAAAACGCCATAGAGCCGTCGTGCCGCACCCGCCCCCACGGCCCGGTGATCGCCAGCGTCATTGTCGGCCACATCAGGTTGACGAAAAAGGTCGAGCCATCGGGGGAGAAGCAGGCCCCGGCAAATTCGGTCTGCACGCGGCTTTTGGCGAAAATATAGGCTTTGCCTGCAGGGGTAATCCCGCGCAGATGGTTGTCGGCGATGTCGGTGTACTGGTCTTCGCAGACCATCAAATGCCCCGTCGGCATCACGCACAGATTGTCGCCATAATTATAGGCGCCGCCGTCGGTTGATTCGTAGAACAAATCGAGTTGGTCGGCCTGCCCGCCGATGCCGGGGCGCAGGCGATATATCTGGCCATATTTCGCCGCGCCGCCATCGGTGCAGGCGAAATACAGCTCGTCTTTGCCCCACCATATGCCTTCGCCACGCGCAAACAGGGTCGCACCCCTGGCCGCCCCGCGCTTGCGCAGGTCGTCATCGGGCGCCTCGGGATTGTCGAGAGCAACCCAGCGTGGCGTGTAAGCCTTGCCGCGCGTGACGGCGGCTTCGCTCCAGTTCCGGCCATCAGCTATACCGTCAATCACCAGCGCCTCAAGCCGTCCACCTTTGGCAAGTTCCCCTTTGGCATCGGGCAGGAAACGGTAGAGCAGGCTGTCGTCGCGATCTTCGGTCAGATAGACGATGCCGGTGCGCGGATCGACGCAGGCGGCTTCATGGTTGAAACGCCCCATCGCCTTTAGCGGCACCGGCGCGACAAGCCCCACATGGTTCGACGGCACTTCGAAGATATAGCCATGATCCTTGCCCACGGTGTCGCCCGCACGCATCACATTTTCCTCACAGGTCAGCCAGCTGCCCCAGGGCGTGATGCCGCCTGAGCAGTTGCGCAATGTGCCTGACAGGCTGAGCCACTGCTTATCCACGCGCTGCGATTTGAGATCGTAGATCAGCGTTGTCGTACCGCCCGGCAGGGGCATGCCATCCTTGCCGCGATCATAGGCCGCGAAATCGTCTGCCACCTTGCCGGTCAACGCCCCAAAGCGGCCATCGCGGATGTTGAGTTCATGGTTGCGAACCAGCGCGACCTTGCCCTTGCCAGCCCCGAATGCGCCCATGCCATCGCCCGCACTGGGCACAAGATGGCCATCGTCCATGATATTGCCAAAGCGCGAGATCACGCGGTAGGAAAATCCCCTGGGCAGATCGATCAGATTGTCCGGATCACGCACCAGCGCGCCATAGCCCGGAACCTCGCTGCGCGCGGCGGGCGGAATCTGCGCACAGGCTCGCTCGGCAATTCCGGCAAAGGCAAGGCTTCCAAGACCGAAATTGAACCGGCGGCGGCTGATTTGCATCTGATTGTCCTTTGGCTTCATTTTGTTGTGCCGTTGAACCCCAAAGATGACAAGATGGTTGCAAGGGGGTTTAAGCAGCAAGAAACAAGCTCACCCAAAGCACCAAAGAAGACGGTGCGCCCGGCGAAGCCCATATTCTGCTCACGCAGCGCCACAGAAACTCGAATTTCTGAAACAATCGCACTTCGCGCGAAACGTCTTTGGTGCTTTGGGTGACATCAGATTCATCCCGCACGCTTGAGAGCGCGGTGGCTTGGCACATCCCCTCCAGCTTGGTAGGGCCCGGCGCATGACCGAAAGCACCAGACCCGTCCACACCCGCCCAATCAGAACCAGGGTGGCCCCCTCACCCACCGGCGATCCGCATGTCGGCACCGCCTATATCGCGCTGATCAACTATTGCTTTGCAAAAAAGCATGGCGGGCAGTTCCTGCTGCGCATCGAGGATACCGACCAGGTGCGCTCGACCCGCGAGTCCGAGGCGAAGATCCTCGATTCGCTGCGCTGGCTGGGGCTGAGCTGGGACGAAGGGCCCGATGTCGGCGGCCCGCACGGACCCTATCGCCAGTCGGAGCGCAGCGCGATCTATACCGAGCATTGCAACCGGCTATTGAACGATGGCCACGCCTTCAAATGCTATTGCACGCCCGACGAACTGGCGGCGATGCGCGCGCAGCAGATGGCGGCGAAACAGCCGCCCAAATATGATGGCCGCTGCGCCCGGCTGACCCAGGCCGAATGTGCCGAGCGCGACGCCAGGGGCATGAGCCATGTCGTGCGCATGATGGTGCCCAATGAGGGCGTGTGTGTGGTGCAGGATACGCTGCGCGGGCCGATCGAGTTCGAATGGTCGGTGGTCGACATGCAGGTGCTGATGAAATCGGACGGCCTGCCGACCTATCACCTCGCCAATGTCGTCGACGACCATCTGATGGGCATCACCCATGTGATGCGCGGCGAGGAGTGGATCAGCTCCGCGCCCAAACATCTGCTGCTCTACCGCTATTTCGGCTGGGAACCGCCGGTGCTGACGCATCTGCCGCTGCTGCGCAATGCCGACCGGTCGAAACTGTCGAAACGCAAGAACCCGACGAGCATTCTCTATTACCAGCGCGCGGGATATCTGCCTGCAGCGATGCTCAACTTTTTGGGGTTGTTCATCAAATCCTCCGGGGAAGAGGATGAGAAGACCAGCATGCAGGATCTTATCGACGGGCTGGACATAGCGCATATCTCGCTGGGTGGTCCGGTGTTCGACACCTCGAAACTCGACTGGCTCAACGGTCGCTACATGCGTGAGGAGCTGAGCACCGGGCAGTTTCTCGGCGAGGTGCGCAAATGGGCGCTGAACGACGAATATCTGCTTCCCATCGCCGAAATGGCGCAGAGCCGGATCGTCCGGCTGGGCGATCTGGGCGCGCTCGTTGCCCCCTTCTTCATGAACCGCATCGAAGGGCTGACCGCGGAAAAGCTGCGCGACGGCGTCAAGATCGATGCCGACCAGCAGCGCGCCGCCTATACCCTCGCGCTGCAGTTGTGCGACGCGATGATCGTTTGGAACAAGGAAGGCGTCGACGCCGCGCTGCGCAAGACCGCGACCGCGCTCGACATCAAGCTCAAGGACATGATCCGCGCCTTCTATCTGGCGGTATTGGGCGCCCCGCAGGGCGTGCCGCTGTTCGATGCGATCACCCACCTCGGCCGCGACATCCTCCGCGAACGCCTCCGCCACGCCATGGAACTCCTCGGGCCTGCCAGCAAGAAAGAAGCCGAAGCTTGGGGCGCCTTGCTTGCAAAGGTGGACGTTTCGGAATGATGTAAATGAGAGGGGAGAGGGAGAGAAGGGAGAGTTGTGATTGCGGATCGTGATAACATTCGAAAACTGATCGATCTCACTTTCGATATCGGCATGCAAATTCACAAGGATGTTGGGCCGGGTTTAATCGAATCTGTCTACGAACGTGTGCTGGCTGATCGAATGGTTCAGCTTGGCGTAAAAGTGAAACGTCAGCAGCCGGTTCATGTCGAAATTTATGATAAAAAACATGAAGATGCGTTTCGGTACGATCTCCTCCTGAACGATACGCTGCTTGTTGAAATCAAGTCTCTGGAGAAGATGGGGCCAGTTCATCGAAAACAGGTGCTGACCTATATCCGCCTGATGAACCTTCCGTTTGGATTGTTGCTGAACTTTGGCTGCGCGGTTTTCAGTGACGGTATGCAGCGAATTTCGAATGACCGGGCTACAGGTCAAAAACGAACCGCTCCCCCTCTCCCGTCTCTTTTACATAAAATCCGAACGACTGAATAATGCCTGACATTCAACTGCATGAAAGCTGGAAGGCGCCGTTGCTGCCTGAATTCGGGGCGGACTATATGGCGCAGTTGCGGTCCTTCCTGCTCGCGGAAAAGGCATCCGGGAAACAGATTTTCCCCAAAGGCGGCGAATGGTTCCGCGCGCTCGATCTGACGCCGCTCGACAAGGTGCGCGTCGTGATTTTGGGGCAGGATCCTTATCATGGTCCCGGACAGGCGCATGGGCTTTGCTTCAGCGTCAAGCCGGGCGTGCCGCCGCCGCCCAGCCTTGGCAACATCTACAAGGAACTGCATTCGGACCTTGGTATCGAACGCCCGCGTCACGGCTTTCTTGAGCATTGGGCGCAGCAGGGCGTGCTATTGCTCAACAGCGTGCTCACGGTTGAAATGGCCAAGGCGGCTTCGCATCAAGGCAAGGGCTGGGAACGCTTTACCGATGCCGTCATCCGGCTGGTCAATGCCAAGGACGATCCGGTCGTTTTCATGCTGTGGGGCAATTATGCGCAAAAAAAGGCAGCCTTCGTCGATACGGGCAAGCATCTGGTGCTGAAGGCAGCGCACCCCTCGCCGCTATCCGCGCACAACGGGTTTCTCGGTTGCCGTCATTTCTCGCAGTGCAACGCCTTTCTGCAAAGCAAAGGCCTGCTGCCAATTGATTGGGCGCTGCCCGTGCTCTAGCCCTTGTACATACCGTCAATGCGACCCTTGTACCGTTCGCGGATTATATGACGGCGGATCTTCATGCTCGGTGTCATTTCGCCATTTTCGATGGTGAAGGGTTCATCGACAAATTCGAACTGGCGGACCTTTTCAACCACCGAAAGATCCTTGTTCACCCGATCCACGGCAGCACGCACAGCCGCGCGAAACTGGGGATTGTCCTGCAATTCGGCAAAGTCATATTTCATCCCCTGCCCGCGCGCCCAATCGAGCGCCCATTCGGGATCCGGCACGATCAGGCCAACTATGTAAGGCCGCTTGTCACCCGAAACCATCGCCTGCAGGATTTCGGGCTGCAGGGTCAACATGCCCTCCACCTTTTGCGGCGCGACATTGTCGCCCTTGTCGTTGACGATGATGTCTTTCTTTCGGTCGGTAATCTTGATCCGGCCTTTCTCGTCAAAATGGCCGATATCGCCAGTGTGCAGCCAGCCATCCTTGATGACGCGTTCGGTCTCTGCCTCGTTGCGCCAATAACCGAGCATCACCAGTTCGCCGCGCACAAGGATTTCGCCATCGTCGGCGATCCTGACCTCGACCCCTTTGAGCGGCGCGCCCACCGTGTCCATCTTGATCCCGGTCTTTGGCCGGTTGCAACTGACCACGGGGCCGCTCTCTGTCTGGCCATAGCCCTGCAGCAGGGTGATGCCCAGCGACTGGAAAAAGACACCGATATCGGGATTGAGCGGCGCCCCGCCCGACACCATCGCCTTCATCCGCCCGCCGAACTTTGCCCTTATCTTCGGCTTCAGCGTGCGGGAGAGGATCGCGCGTATCGGTGCGTCGCGCAACCGGCTCTTGCCTCCATAATCGCGCTCCCCGATGGTCAGCGCCTTGTCGAGCAAATAGCTCGGCACCTTGCCCTGCTTTTCAACCTGCTTGATCATGCGCGCACGCAGCACCTCAAACAGGCGCGGGACGACGACCATGATGGTCGGCTGGGTCTCCTCGATATTGCTCGCCAGTTTTTCGAGGCCCTCGGCATAATAGATTTCCGCGCCAACGCCGATCGGAAGAAACTGCCCGCCCGAATGTTCATAGGCGTGGCTCAGCGGGAGGAAGGAAAGGAAGCGTTCGTTATCCAGCCCGAAATCCTCGCGCAGCACCTGCGCCGCGCCATCGACATTGCAGATGATCGAGCCATGGTGGAGCATCACCCCACGCGGCGCGCCGCCGGTGCCGCTGGTGTAGATGATGCAGGCGAGTTCGTTGCGACCAACGCTGGCCATTTCCCCGGTCAACGTTGCAACATCGCCGTCGGTGCCCTGCACCAGATCGGCCCAATCAAGATGCTTTTGCTGGCCGCGCTGCGTTATTTTTAGCGGCTCCATACCGATCACAAATTCGCATTCGGACGAACGCACCACCGCCGGCATCAGTTGTTGCGCCAGCTTGGCTGTCGAGACAATCACTGCGCGCGACTGGCTGTTGTCGAGGATGTGCTGGTGATCGCGCTCGGTATTGGTGATGTAGGTTGGAACGGTCACGCAACCCGCTGCCATGATGCCCAGATCGGCGATGCACCATTCGGGCCGGTTTTCAGCAACCAGCATCACCCGATCGCCTTTTTTGAGGCCCATCGCCTTCAGGTTTTTGGCCAGACCAGCCACGCGGCGCGCCGTTTCGGTCCAACTGATGGTACGCCATTCGTCGCCATGCTTGTAGCCGAGGAAAGGTCTGTCGCCCCGCAAAACGGCACGCGACAGAAACATGCTCACCAGATTGGGAATCGATTCAAAATCGTTGAAATTGTCGGCCACCAAAACTCTCCCGGGGGGCGGTCCGTTTGCGGACTCGTGCAGTTACAGGACGCTAGCGCCGCCTTTCCGGCTAGGCAAGTTTGGTTCAACCCACGCTGGCTGCGGGGGCGCCATCTTGCAACTTGCTGCCATCGATGACCGACTGCCGACCTTGCCTGTCGACCGACACAACATTGCCCTCGCTGCGCGGATCGGCGGCGCCTGTCCATTGCCCTTCGACGCGTTGCAGGCCATTGACCTTGGACCCAAGATCTTCGGGCTTCACGGGCTGACCATAGTTGGCCAGCGCCTGCGCCATGTCGGCAAGGCTGGTCTTCTCCTCAACCAACAGGGCACCGCCACCAAAATAGATATTGGGCAAGGCAATAGCTTCTTTGAGAGGCAGGCCAAAGTCGAGCACGCCAACCAGCGTTTTGGTGACATGCATGATGATACGCTTCCCACCGGCGGAGCCGAGCGCGAGCACGGGCCGCCCTTCGCGGTCGAACACGATGGTCGGCGCCATCGAAGAAAGCGGCCGCTTCCCGCCCTCGACACGGTTGGCAACCGGCGCGCCGTCCTTTTCAGGCGCGAAGGTGAAATCGGTGAGTTCGTTGTTCAGGAAGAATCCACCAGCAATTAACTGGCTGCCAAAGGGGCCCTCGATAGTCGATGTCATATTGGCAATGCTGCCCTTGCCATCGACGGCTGAAAAGTGGGTGGTTCCCGCAACTTCGCCGGAAATAGCCGCCGTGCGCGGCATCGCGCCCGGGGGGGAGCCCGCCGGATAGTCGCTGCGCGCCTTTGCAGGATCGACGAGCGCGGAACGCTCAGCCAGATAGGCTTTGTCGATCAGTCCGGCGACGGGCACGTCGACAAAATTGCTGTCGCCCAGATATTTCTCGCGATCGGCATAAGCGAGCTGCATTGCCTGCCCGATCAGATACCAGCTTTTCGGATCGTCTTTACCCATTGCCCCTATGTCGAAGCGTTCGAGCGTGCCGAGAATCTGCAGCACCGTAGTCGCGCCCGACGAAGGCGGTGCCATGCCGCAGACAATATAGACGCGATATGGCGCGCATACCGCGTTCTGCTCCACCGCCTTGTAAGCGGCGAGATCGGCAAGCGTCATGTCGCCGGGGGCCACCGCGCTTTTGGTCACGCTGTCGATAATGCTGTTGGCTATCGCTCCCGTATAAAAGGCTTCAGGGCCCTTTTTCGCAATCAGCTTCAGGGTCTTGGCCAATTGGGGATTGCGCAGCGTCATACCTGCCTTGGCGGGCTTGCCGTCGATCCAGTAGATTGAGCGCGCCGATTCAAATTGCGGCCAGAGCCGTTCGATCATCGCCAGCCGCGATTCGAGTGTCTGGTTCACGACAAAGCCTTTGTCGGCGAGCCGGATAGCGGGTTTGAAAATCTCGGCCCATTTGAGCTTGCCCCATTTGCGATGCGCCTCTGCCATCAACCGGATATTGCCGGGAACGCCCACAGACTTGCCACCGGGAAAGGCCTGCAAAAACGGCAGCGGTTTGCCATTGGCATCGGCGAAACGCTGCGGCGTGGCTGCTGCAGGTGCGGTTTCGCGACCATTGATCGTGCTGACCGTCGCGTCCCTGACATCATAATGGACGAGGAAACCGCCCCCGCCGATACCGCTCGATTGCGGTTCGACGACGGTCAACGCAAGCATCATCGCCATTGCCGCATCCGCGGCCGATCCGCCTTTTGCCAGAATCTCAGCCCCAGCCGCCGTGGCGCGCGGATCGGCCGAACTCGCAATGCCTTTTGACTGCGCGGCAAGGGGGGAAGCGAAGAAAGCAAGGATCGCGACGAGAAGCAGGCTCAATTTTTTCATAAGCTGATTCCGTAACGGCGCCCAACCGTCAGGCAAAGCCTCAATCGACATCGACACCGATTGCCTGGGCGATATTGTCGAACCCGTCACGCTTCAACAGGGCAGCCAGCCCCTTATTGATCGTGCGCGCGAGAAATGGCCCTTGATAAACCAAGGCGCTGTAGAGTTGCACGAGCGAAGCACCCGCCCGAATGCGCGCATAGGCATCTTCGGCAGTCGCAATGCCGCCAACTCCGATCAGTACCAAACTGCCGCCGGTTGCCTTCCGAAAATCAATCAGGCGTTGCAGCGCCAGAGCCTTGAGCGGTGCACCCGACAATCCCCCCAATTCTCCGGCATGGCGCGATTTCAAAGGCGGTCGCGATATGGTTGTGTTGCTGACGATCAACGCGTCGATTCCGCGCGTGAGAGCAACCTCCGCAACATCGTCAATATCGGCAGGCTCAAGGTCGGGGGCAACTTTCAGAAACAGGGGGGGCCCATCCGGCACGGCTGCGCGGACCCGCAGCAACAGGTCATCGAGGGCCGACTTGTCCTGCAACGCCCGTAAACCCGGCGTGTTGGGCGAACTGATGTTGACCGTCACATAGTCGGCGAGCGGCGCGAACCGCTGCATTCCCAGGACATAATCCGCGATCCGGTCTTCGCTGTCCTTGTTCGCCCCGATATTGATGCCCAGCGGCCCCTGACGCTTTTCCCGCGGCACTGCGGCAATGCGGTCCGCCACCAGATCCATGCCATCATTGTTGAAACCCATGCGGTTGATGACGGCTTCATCTTCGGCAAGACGAAACAGGCGCGGACGCGGATTGCCGGATTGGGGGCGGGGCGTGACCGTTCCGATTTCAACAAAGCCAAAGCCCAAACCATATGCCCGGGCAAAGATTTCGCCATTCTTGTCATAACCGGGGGCCAGCCCGACGGGCGAAGGGAACAGCAACCCGGCCACTTTGCTTTGTAACCGGGGCTGGCATTTCGCGCCACCGACGAAGGGGGAGACACGCAGCGCGGCAAGCGACAGCCCATGGGCCGACTCGGCATCGAATCCGAACAATAACGGGCGAAGGAATTGATAGGTCACTGAGTCGCTATGGCAGCCGCCAATGTAAACTTGCAATCGATATAACGTCTTGTTTTGGTGCAACACCCGAGAGGAATGGCCGAAAATGTCAAGCGTAACGAGATGCAATGACGATTCCGTGCAAGAAAATGTCATCTTGTTGGTGCATACAGGTTTTGCGACCCGAAGGGCTCGACGTCGAAAGACGAGAGTTCTTGACCTATTGAGGCCTGCCCATGTGGCAGGCCTTTTTTTTGTCGCACAAATCCGTATCATGGCGGCTAAGGAGCGGTGGTCGCATAAATGATAAATGTCCAATATGAAGCGCCGGATGAGGCTCTGCGCCAGTTGGTCTCTTCCTTCTACCGATTCGACTATACCGGCAACGCACTGCGCGAAGTCGAGCGTGCCGACCGCGCACAATTCCGTATCACCCTGAGCGGTGAAGGCAGGTACCGCTTTTCAGATGTTGAGGTGCCCGCCTATCCCGTAACGGTTATCGGACCGTCGACAAAATCTTTCGAGGCATTGTCCGACGCGCCGGTCAGCATCTTTGGTTGGGGAATGCTTCCGGCGGGCTGGGCTGCGCTGATGGGCGCGGAGGCCGAAAACTGGATCGACAAGGCATTTGATGCCCGACAGGTGTTTGGCGATTCGATCATGGAACTGCGCGACCAGTTGATTGCCCTCAACGACACGTCAGAACAATTCCGGCTGGGAAACAAGGCTGCTGCCGAGATTTATCGCGCAGTCGACGGTGCCCCTTTCGAATTCACCGCAATTGTCGACCGCTGGCTGGTCGACGAAAGCGACCCCGATGTTGATACCCTGATCGCCGAATCCGGCCTGTCACCGCGACAGCTCGAACGCATGACCAAACGCTATTACGGCATGCCGCCCAAGAAGCTGGCGCGCAAATACCGGGCGCTGCGCGCTGCCAGCCGTATTGCGCATGGCGATAGCCTGGATGATACCGAACTGGGCTTGGCCTTTTACGACCAGTCGCACCTGACACGCGAAATCAAGCAATTCACCGGCCTTACGCCGGGTCAATTGCGCACGGGCAAATCCGAGTTGACCCAGGCCACAATGATGGGCCGCAGCGCGCTGGGCGGCAAAGTCAGTCCGTTGATTTCGGACAGCTAGCGGGTGTTTCCTTGTCGCGCCGCGCACCGCCATCCTGCGCTTTCCGGCGACGCAAATTCAGCCGCAATGCCTCGGCCAAACGCTGCTCCCGCGACTTGCTATCGGACTTTGTCATAAAACGCAGATGCCAAAGGAGCAGATTACACGCAAGCGGCTTGACAAGCGCCGCGCCGCTACGCATAGGGCCGCCTCTTCCGGCGCTGCTGTAGCTCAGTGGTAGAGCACTCCCTTGGTAAGGGAGAGGCCGCGAGTTCAATCCTCGCCAGCAGCACCATTTATTTTTCCCTTTTATATCAACAGCGTGGCCTCGTCGCCAGTGAGCCGTTTATTCGCGCAAAGTCTGCGACTTGTCCACGATGCCGTTTGATTAGTGGCAACCAGAGACCCCATTTACACGGCAAATCCAAGCGATTCTGGCCAATTGTCTCTGAGGGCCAAAAAGCCGTTCCCAAAACTGATGGGCATCTTTGGCTGCGTCCATGCAAATGTGGGCTGCGACGTGCAGATCGCAATATCCCGGTGGATCGCCCAATCGCTGATTTGACGGGGCCTTCGCCGCTTGATCGGCGGCCTTTTCCAGTTCCATCATCGGCAAAATAGGGGACAAACCACTTGTAGCTTCTTTCCAATCCAATATGCTGCACTGCACAACCATGCGCATAGCGATTGTCGACGAGAGCCCTGCGAGGGCGGCGGTCATCCGCGAGGGGCTGGAGGCATCCGGCCTGTCCGATATCGCCATGATGTCGGAACGGGCCGGGTTGGTGGCGCGGATCGAAGCCTTTGCCCCCGATGTCATTCTGATGGATCTTGCCAGCCCCCAGCGCGACGAGTTGGAGGAGTTGTTTGCCGTCTCGCGTGCCCTAGCGAAACCGGTCGCGATGTTCGTCGACCAGAGCGACGACGCCGCGATGGAGGCTGCGATTGACGCGGGGGTTTCGGCCTATGTCGTTGACGGGTTGAAGGCGGAGCGCATCCGGCCGATCGTCGATCTGGCCATCAAACGCTTCAACGCCTTTGCACGGCTGAGGTCGGAGCTGGACGAAGCGCGCACCGAGCTTGCAGAGCACAAGGCGATCGACGCGGCTAAAGCCCTGCTGATGAAAAAGCGCGGGCTGGATGAGCCCGCTGCCTATGCCCAGTTGCGCAAAGCGGCGATGGATAGCGGCAAGCGCATTTCTGAAGTGGCCGAAGCGTTGCTGACCGCCGAAAAACTGATGGGGGGCCTGTAATCATGACGGGAACGATCCGCCTGGGCTTCCTGCCGCTGGTCGATGCAGCCTTGCCGATATTGGCGCGCGAACTGGGCTTTGCCGAAGAGGAAGGCATTGACCTGCAACTGGTCCGCGACATGAGCTGGGCGACCGTGCAGGACCGGCTGCTTTATGGTCATAGCGACGCGGCGCACATGGTTGCACCGCTGGCGATTGCAACGACGCTGGGGCTTGGGCGCCCTGCAGTGCCGCTGTCGGTGCCCTTCGTGCTTGGCCTTAACGGCAATGCCATCACGCTGGCGCCCGATCTGGCGGCGCAGGTGACAACCGTCGGCGGCCCGGGCAACATGATGCAGATTGGCCAGCGATTTTGCGCTTTGGCCGGCGAGCGGAAGGCAGCGGGCAGGAAACTGCGGCTCGGCGTCGTGCACCGTTTTTCCAGCCATAATTACATGCTGCGCTATTGGCTGCGCGCTACCGGCACCGATCCGGGCGAGGACGTCGAAATTGTCACGATAGCACCGCCCTTCGCTGCCGACGCGCTGGCCAGTGGAGAGGTCGATGGCATCTGTGTCGGCGCGCCGTGGAACAGCGTCGCGGTGGAACGCGGCACCGGTGTGGTCGTCGCGACAACATCGCAGATCTGGCGTCGCGGTGTCGAAAAGGTGCTGGCGGTAAAGCGGCAACGGCTGGAGCAGGAGCGCGAACTGTTCGATCCACTGCTGCGTGCGCTCTATCGTGCGGGGGAGGCTTTTGTCGACCCGGAACGGCTGGAGCAGGTTGCCGCAATAATGGCCCGCCCTGAATATCTGGACGGTTCCGCTGATGCGATCCGGCGTGTCGTGCAGGATCTGGTGCTGTTTGCGCGCGGGTATGACCCGGTCCACATTCCCGATTTCATGTTTCAGCATCGCGAGGCAGCCAATTTCCCCTGGGTCAGCCAGGCCGCATGGCTCTACGCGCAGATGGTCAGGGCCGGGCACGCAAAGCCTTGCCGGGCCGATTATCAGCTATCGCAGTCGGTTTTTCGTCCCGACATCTACCGCTCCGCACTCGGGCCTGCCGGTGCGACGCTGCCCGGCGCAAGCTCGAAACTTGAAGGCGGGATCAGAGAGCCGACGGGTGTCGGCAGCATTCAGGGGCGGCTGATCTTGACCGCCGACAGCTTTTTCGACGGAGAAAGTTTCGATCCCGATGTCTATGCAAGACTGCTCCCCGAATAGGCATTTGCCTATAATTTGTGCAGTGCAATATTGTGCTTGCAAATTAGGCAGAATCGGGCGACACAGGCTGGCGACGGCTGAATCAGCCTGATCATAAGACTGCCTGGATGCAACGGCGTATCCTCACTGGCAGTCACCACAAAAAACAATCGAGGCAACGGCGCCGCGGTATTGGATTAACCTCCGATGCTCGCGGCTTTTTGCTTTGTTTTCAGCAAGGGGTTTCGATCAAAATGAAGGTTTGGCGGACAGAACAAGGCAGTGGATTGGTGGTGTCACCAAGCCAAAGCTGCGATCAGCGCCGCCGCCAGCAGCAAGGAAACGCACTGCCAAAATCGAACCGGGTCGCGCTCTATCAACGGCGCTTTGTGCAAAGTCGTCCGGGCGACGGAAGCGCCGCCTTCCAATGCCCGGAGAAGTTCAACCGTATCACCGAAACGTTCGGATGGGTCGATAGCAACGCTCCGCATAAGCGCCGAGTCGAGCCATGCAGGAATTTCTTCGCGGAATCGGGATGGGCTTTCAAGCCGTCCGAAACGAGGGCGCGCGAAAGCTTCGGATTCTCCGTAAGGATAGCGGCTGACAAACAGCCGCCACAGCGTAACGCCGAGCGCAAACTGGTCAGTCGCAGCGTCGCCAACATTACCGCTGAACATTTCAGGGGCCAGATAGCCAGGCGTTCCCGGGATTTCGCTGACCGCAAACTCATCGACGCGAGGCAAGCGGGCAACGCCCAGATCGATCAGTTTCAATCCGCCATCCCTGGTCAGCATGACATTGTCCGGCTTGATATCACGGTGAACGATATCGAGCCTGTGCAACGCCGCAACCGCGCGGGTGAGGCTGGTGGCTATTTTCAGGCTGTCACTGAAACTGATATGGCCTTTCAGCCGTTCTTCCAGAGTGGAGCCATCGTAAAAGGGCTGGACACCGTAAAGCCGTGTTTGTCGCTCAGGCGATACAGCAATGACACCGCCAACAAAGGGGCTGTTAATGCGGCTTCCGACAAGAATTTCCCGAGCAAATGCAAGCCGGGCACCATGTTCGGAGAGAAGAGCGGGCTTGGGGAATTTGATCGCGACGGACTGACCACTGGCGCTGTCAACGGCGCGGAACAGGCGGGTGTAGCGGCCATCGGACAAAAGCTGGTCGAGATGAAACCCATCGATGCTCTGCTTCTCGTCGGGCGGAGGCAGAATGGGCAACCGCGCAATATCTCCTGCCACAGCGTCCTGATCCGGTGCCGGCAACGCCACAATGTCGATAATGGCAGCACTGGCGTTATCATGACTTCCGGCGGAGAGAGCCGCTTCGACCAGGGAAGCAGCATCGGCTTCAGCGGAATGACGGGCACCGAGCAGCGCGGCAATGCGCTTGGCATCGAGCACCCCATGAACGCCATCGCTGGTCAGCAGCAACCGGTCGTGGACGGCAAGCACCACCTCGCAATGGTCAAGACGCAGCCGTTCTTCAATGCCAAGCGCCCGGTACAAAATATGCCGCTGATCAGGATGCGAATGGGTGTGGTCCTGCGTCAGACAGGTCAGCCGCCCGTCGCGATAATGCCAGGCGCGGCTATCGCCGACGTGGATGACATGCGCCTTGCGCCCCTTTGCGATCAAAGCGGTAAAGGTGGTCGCTGCGTGCGCCATTCGGTCGGATTTTCCCATCGCATGCAGCCAGCGATTAAATGGCGCCATCACGCGATGGGCAGCCGCCGCGGGACCGATGGTGTCGGGTTGGGCATAAAGCCCCTCAATCAACGCGCGCACAGCGAGTTCTGCCGCCACACGACCGCCCTTAGCGCCGCCAACGCCGTCGGCCAATGCGAGGATCATGCCGTGGCGCATCCGCTCCAATTCGGTAGCGGTGTATATGCCCACAAAATCCTGATTTTCAGCGCGTTTGCCGGTTTCGGAGGCAAATCCCGCAGCAGCCAGCAAGCGACCATCCGGTTTCAAGACAAAAACTCCCTCGCATGTGTACGCGCGAAGGGAGCGAAGGGGAGAGGGGTTCGTCAAGCCCTTAATCGCAACGACAATATGGGGAGTTTAGTCGCATGACCGGGAAGTCCTTCTGGCAGTCGGGCCATCGACCGACATTGTTTGCCGCCTTTCTCTATTTCGATCTGGCCTTCATGGTCTGGGTCATCCTTGGCCCACTGGCACCGATTATTTCGGACGAGCTTGGCCTGTCGGCTGCCCAAAAGGGCCTGATGGTCGCTGTGCCCACGCTGGCCGGCGCGATCCTGCGACTGGTCAACGGGCTGCTGGTCGATCGTATCGGTCCGAAAATGACCGGGGCGATCGGACAGGTCATTGTAATGGCCGGATTGCTCACCGCCTGGTGGTTCGGCGTGAACAGCTTTGAAGCTGCGCTGGCACTGGGCGTTGTGCTTGGCTTCGCGGGAGCGAGCTTTGCTGTCGCCTTGCCACTTGCCAGCCGCTGGTACCCGCCAGAGCATCAAGGCAAGGCAATGGGGATTGCCGGAATGGGCAATTCCGGCACCGTACTTGCGGCACTTTTTGCACCGCTTCTTGCCAAGATTTTTGGCTGGAATGAAGTGTTGGGACTTGCGGTTATCCCACTTGCCCTTGTGTTCATCTTTTACATTCTGGCTGCGAAAGACAGTCCGGACCAACCCGCACCGAAATCAATTACCGCTTATGCCCAGATATTGAAGGATCAGGATGCCTGGTGGTTCATGCTCTTCTACGGCGTCACCTTTGGCGGCTTTGTTGGTCTGTCGGCATCGTTGTCCATCTGGTTCACCGACCAGTTCCAACTGACACCGGTCACGGCAGGCTATTGCACGGCGGCCTGCGTTTTCGCCGGATCACTGGTCCGTCCCTTTGGTGGCGCGCTTGCCGATCGCATAGGTGGCATCAAGACGCTGACCTTTGTGTATCTGCTGGCAGCAATCACATTGGCGGCAATCAGCACCGGCCCTGCCACGCTTCCCGTGGCGCTGGCGTTGTTCCTAATGGTCATGGCAACTTTGGGCGCAGGCAATGGCGCGGTGTTCCAGCTGGTGCCCCAGCGCTTCCGCAACGAAATCGGCGTGATGACCGGTCTTGTCGGTTTCGGCGGCGGTGTTGGCGGTTTTTACCTCGCATCGTCACTGGGCTTTGCCAAGGAACTTACCGGCAGCTCGTCTTCAGGCTTTCTGATTTTTGCCGGGCTCGCCCTTGTCGCGCTCGTCGGCCTTACCTCTGTCAAAAAGCGCTGGCGGACCACTTGGGGCGCCGCAATTCAGGGTGTGCGTATCTGATGCCAACACCGAAAAACTCTGGCTGCAGCTGGAACATGTTTTCTGAAAGATGATCGAATGAGTGAACGAGCCCATCTTGTAGTCATCGGTAACGGCATGGCCGGATGCCGGGCCGTTGAGGAAATATTGGCGCGCGATGCGCAAAAATTCCGCATCACCATTTTCGGCGCCGAACCGCGCGTCAACTATAACCGCATCATGCTGTCGCCCTTGCTGGCAGGCGAAAAGTCGTTCGAAGACATCGTGATCAACGGCCATGACTGGTATGATGATAATGACATCGAACTGGTCGCAGGCGACCCGGTTTCGGCACTCGACCGGCGCGCCAAAACCGTGACTACAAAATTGGGCCGGACCGAAAGTTACGACAAGCTGCTGATCGCTACCGGCTCGGACCCGTTCATCATTCCGGTGCCGGGCAAGGACCTGCCCGGCGTCATCACTTTCCGCGATATGGACGATGTCGGCGCGATGTTGGAGGCAGCCAATCGCGGCGGCGCTGCTGTTGTAATCGGCGGCGGACTGCTGGGGCTGGAAGCGGCCCACGGCCTCAGCCTCAGGGGGATGAAGGTGACGGTCATCCACCTGATGCCGACGCTGATGGAGCGGCAGCTCGACGAAGCCGCCGGCTGGCTATTGAAGAGTGCGCTCGAATCGCGCGGCCAGACAATCCTGACCGGTGCCGACACGGCGGAAATTTACGGAAGCGGCAAAGTCGAGGGCGTGCGCCTCAAAGACGGCCGCGAAATCCCGGCGAGCATCGTGGTGATGGCAGTGGGCATCCGTCCGGCAACGACGCTCGCAAAAGAGGCTGGGCTGGCCACCGGACGCGGCATCCATGTCGATGACGATATGGTGACCAGCGATCCCGATATCCTTGCCGTTGGCGAATGCGTTGAGCATGACGGCAATGTCTATGGCCTCGTCGCCCCCTTGTGGGAAATGTGCCGCAGCCTTGCCGACGGGCTGGTGGCGCAGCCCAAGGGCTATCGCGGATCGGTGACGTCGACCAAGCTCAAGGTGGCCGGGCTCGACGTTTTTTCAGCGGGCGATTTTTCCGGCGGCGAAGGCTGCGAGGATATCGTCCTGCGCGATGCCACACGCGGTGTTTACAAGCGGGTTGTCGTCAAGGGCGACAAGGTTGTCGGCGCGGTACTCTATGGCGACACCACCGACGGAAACTGGTATTTCGATCTGCTGAAGCAGGAAGAGGATGTCAGCGAGATCCGCGATGCGCTGATCTTCGGCCAGGCCTTTGCCGCTGGGGGCGGCGCTTCTGCAAACCCTTTTGATGCCGTTGCGGCGCTCTCGGACGATGCCGAGATTTGCGGCTGCAACGGTGTGTCCAAGGGTGCGGTCATGGCCTGCATATCGGGTGGCGCGGGGACGCTCGATGCGGTGCGATCAGGGTGCAAAGCTTCGGCAAGTTGCGGCAGTTGCACCGGCCTTGTCGAAAACCTGCTCAAGCTCGCGGGACATGACGACGAACGCACGTTGAAGCCAATGTGCAAATGCACCAGCTTCACCCATGAGGATGTCCGCCATGCCATTGTCGAGCGGGGGCTGAAGGAAATCCCCGAAGTCATGCAGGCGATGAGTTGGTCGACGCCCGACGGCTGCTCCTCGTGCCGCCCCGCGCTCAATTACTACCTGCTCTGCGCCTGGCCGGAAAGCCATGTCGACGACATGCAAAGCCGCTTCGTCAATGAACGCATGCACGCCAACATCCAGAAGGACGGCACTTATTCGGTTGTCCCGCGGATGTGGGGCGGGGTGACGACACCCAATGAACTGCGCGCGATTGCCGACGCCTGCGACAAATATCAGGCACGGATGGTCAAGGTGACGGGCGGGCAAAGGCTCGACATTTTCGGCATCAAAAAGGAAGACCTGCCGGCGATCTGGGGCGATCTCAACGCCGCCGGGATGGTCAGCGGCCATGCCTATGGCAAGGCGCTGCGCACGGTGAAGACGTGTGTCGGCAGCGAATGGTGCCGCTTTGGCACGCAGGATTCGACCGGCCTTGGCATCAAGACCGAGCAGATGACGTGGGGCAGCTGGATGCCGCACAAGTTCAAGATTGCCGTTTCGGGCTGCCCGAGAAACTGTGCCGAGGCGACCATCAAGGATTTCGGCGTGATCTGCGTCGATAGCGGTTACGAGCTGCATATCGGCGGAAATGGCGGCATCCACCTGCGCGGCACCGACTTGCTGTGCAAGGTGGCAACCGAGCAGGAGGCGCTCGACTATTGCGCCGCCTTCATCCAGCTTTATCGTGAAGAAGCGCGCTATCTCGATCGTACTGCGCCATGGGTGGAGAGGGTTGGCCTCGACCATATCAAGGCGCGCATTGTTGATGATGCCGAAGGGCGAACCGCACTTGCCGAGCGCTTCCATTATGCACAGCGTTTCCTGCAAAAGGATCCCTGGGCCGAGCGGGCTGCGGGTGACGAGGCGCATCTCCACGCGCATATCGCCGAAATCCGTCCCTTTGCCGTGGTGGGAGGTGCATCATGAGCGCTTTGACAATTTCTCCCCTCCCGCTTGCGGGAGGGGCCGGGGGTAGGCCTGCGAAGGAAGAGGCGGAGATGCCCTCCCCTAACCCGTCCCCCAAACCAATGGAAACCAGCATGATCGCAGAATGGCTCGATATCGGACCGGTGGACCAACTGCCCGCGCTTGGCGCGCGCACCCTGCCGGTGCAGGGCGGCGAAGAGATCGCGATCTTCCGCACCGCCAACGGGCAAGTCTATGCCCTGATCAACAAATGCCCGCACAAGCAGGGGCCGCTATCGCAGGGCATCGTCCACGACACCACCGTAACCTGTCCGCTGCACAATTGGCGGATCAGCCTGGTTTCGGGCAAAGCGCTGGGCGACGACAAGGGCTGCGTTCCAACGATCCCCGTCAAGATTGACGGTGGCCGTATCCTTATCGGCCGACGCGAAGCATTGCAGGGGATGGCGTGAGTCCGGTAAAAACCACCTGCGCCTATTGCGGTGTCGGTTGCGGTATCGTGGCGACGCAAACCGGTGCGCGGACGGCCACGATAACAGGGGATACCAACCATCCAGCCAATTTGGGACGGCTATGTTCCAAGGGGACGCATCTTGGCGAGACCATCGGGCTGGAAGGGCGATTGCTCCACCCGGAGGTAAATGGCGAGCGGGTTAGCTGGGACAGAGCGCTGCAGGCCGTTGCCGATGGTTTCAAGGCAACCATAGCCGAGCATGGACCGGACAGCGTCGCCTTCTATGTCTCCGGCCAATTGCTAACCGAGGATTATTATGTCGCCAACAAGCTGATGAAGGGTTTCATCGGCACGGCCAATATCGATACCAACAGCCGCTTGTGCATGGCCAGCGCGGTGGCGGCGCACAATCGCGCTTTTGGCGAAGATATCGTGCCTTGCTCTTATAGCGACCTTGAGGAAGCAGACCTCATCCTGCTCGTCGGCTCAAACGCGGCATGGTGCCATCCGGTGATCTGGCAGCGGATCGAGGCAGCACGCGAGAAGCGCGGAACCAGGCTGGTCGTCATCGATCCGCGCCGCACCGAAACCGCCGAGCGCGCCGACCTGCATCTTGCCATCGCGCCAGATAGCGACGTGGCACTGTTCGCCGGCCTGCTGCACGAAATGAAGGCGCGCTGGAAACTGGACGGAGCCCATATGGCGCAGCATGTTTGCGTGCCCGAAGGTTTCTGGGATTTGTCTCCGGTCGATACGGCCAAGGTCTGCGACATCCCGCAAAGCCGTCTTGAACAGCTTTACGACTTGTTCGAAGCCCATCCCCGCACCGTCACGCTGTTCAGTCAGGGGGCGAACCAGTCGATCAGCGGAACCGACAAGGGCAATGCAATAATCAACCTGCATCTGGCCACCGGTCGTATCGGCAAACCCGGCGCAGGGCCGTTCAGCATCACCGGCCAGCCCAATGCGATGGGCGGACGCGAGGTGGGCGGGCTCGCTTCGACACTGGCCGCGCATATGGGTTTCGGTGAGGCGGAGCGCGAGCGGGCGCGGCGCTTTTGGCAATCACCGACGATCTGTCCGGGACCAGGCCTGAAGGCGGTCGATATGTTCAATGCGATTGCCGACGGACGCATCAAGGCGATCTGGGTGATGGCAACCAACCCCGCTGTGTCGATGCCCGATGCGAATGCCGTGCGTGCGGCGCTGGCGGCTTGTCCGCTGGTCGTGGTGTCGGACTGCATCGCCGACACCGACACGTCTGCTTTCGCCCATATCAAGCTGCCTGCGCTGGGCTGGGGCGAAAAGGACGGCACTGTTACCAACAGCGAACGCATGATATCTCGCCAACGCGGCTTTCTGGCTGCACCCGGCGAGGCTAAAGCGGATTGGTGGATTATCTCTGAAGTCGCCCGGCGCATGGGCTGGGCGGATGCGTTCAGCTATCCCCATGCCGCCGCCATCTTCCGCGAATATGCGGCGCAGACCGGTTTTGAAAATGGCGGCTCCCGGCTGCTCGACATTTCGGACAAGGCGCAGATCAGCGACTCCGATTACGAGGCGATGCCCCCCTTCCAATGGGGCGGTGTTTCGCCGCTGGCATCTGGCCGCTGTTCGACCGCAGACGGCAGGGCGCAAATGGTAGCCGTACAGGTCGCGCCACGCACCGATGCGGACAGCCGCTATCCGTTGCGGCTCAACACCGGGCGGTATCGCGACCAGTGGCACACGATGACACGCACCGGCCTGTCTCCCAAACTCTCGCAGCACCGGCGCGAACCTTTGGTGGAGGTGCATCCCGATATGGTCGCGCGTTTCGGCCTCGACGATGGCGGGCTGGCAGTTGTTTCGACTGCAATGGGAGAAAGCGTGTTTCGCGTGGCCTCTACGGACAACCAACGGCGACGTGAATTGTTTGTCCCGATCCACTGGACCGACCAGACCAGCGGCGGCGGGCGGGCGGGATTGTTGCCTGCGCAGGACCGTGACCCGGTTTCGGGCCAGCCGGGTTTCAAGAACACACCAGCGAAAATTCGCATCTGGCAACCGCGCTGGACGGGTTTTCTTGTCAGCAAAGACGTGGCCCCGGCACCGGCGTGCAGATACTGGACGCGCATCCGGGCCGCACATGGCTGGTTGGTTGAGCTGGCAGGGGACGGCGATCCGCAGGGTATGCTTGCCCTGCTGCCCGAAGGTCAGCGCGCCGAGGTCAGCGACGCCAAGCGCGGCACCGTGCGTGCGGCGGTGCTGGCCGATGGCCAATTGCAAGGCGCACTCTTCCTTGCCCGCAATGGCGGCCTGCCGCCGCGCGACTGGCTGATCGAGCAATTGGGCGGCGAGCCCGCGTCAACGGTGGAACTGCTCGCCGGACGCCCCGCGACCGCGCAAGCCGATCGCGGTCCCATTGTCTGCGTCTGTTTCGACGTCGGCATGAAAACCATCCTCGATGCAATCCGCACCGCCGCGCTGGCCAGCGTCGAACAGGTCGGCGCGGCGCTCAATGCCGGTACCAATTGCGGCTCATGCCGCCCGGCCATCGCCCGAATGCTCGAAACCGAAAGGAGCCCTGTCTATGCCTGAGACAATCGAACCCGGTACGGTCTGGCTGGTCGGCGCCGGTCCGGGCGACCCCGACCTTTTGACGCGGAAGGCCGAAAAGCTGATCGCCGCCACCGATATTGTTTTTTACGACGCGCTGGTTGGCCCCGGCATACTCGATTTGATCCCGGCCCGTATCGAGCGCGTCAGCGTCGGCAAGCGGTCCGGGCGGCATTCGAAGGATCAAGATAGCATCAACGACCTCCTCCTCGCCGCTGCGCAAACCGGCAAGCGTGTCGTGCGCCTGAAAGGCGGCGATCCGGCCATTTTTGGCCGCACGGCTGAGGAAGTGGAGCATCTGTCTGCACATGGTGTGCGCGTCCGGATATGCCCCGGGATCACCGCAGCCAGCGCCGCCGTCGCGTCGGCTGGCAGTTCCTTGACGTTACGCGGCAGTGCGCGAAAACTTACCTTCATCACCGCCCATATGCGCGCTGGAGATGAACCGGAAACCGATTGGGCTGCTCTCGCAGACCGGCAATCGACCCTCGCCATCTATATGGGGAAGGCGGCAGCAAGCGAGATTGCTTCCCACTTGATCCGTTCCGGGCGCAGCCGCAGCACACCGGTTCTGGTCGTCGAAAATGCGAGCTTGCCGGACGAACGTCTGGTTCAGACCCGTCTCGATCTGTTGGCGGTTGCGACAAGCGCCAGCGTCACGGACGGGCCAGCGGTTTTGATCATTGGTGAAGCGGTGAGTCCACACAAGAGATCAATGGCGACCGGCGTGGACGTGCTGCAATCCACCCGGGCAGACTGACTTCACGGCACTTGCCAGAGACGGCAATATGCCTGCCATGTGGACGTCTTGAAACATGCCACTGTCCGTCGCCAGCGCATCGGACGCGGATAAACCGGTTACAATCAGGCTGCCGCGGGGGCGCGCCGCTTGCGAACCAGTGTTTGCGCGTTGGTATATTCCAGCAGCCCTTCCTCACCGCCCTCAACGCCGAGTCCCGATTGCTTCAGCCCGCCAAAGGCTGCGGTCGGGGACAGATGCTGAACTTCATTGACCCAGACGGTTCCGCTCTGGATGCGTTTGGCAATTTCAAACGCCTTGTCCTCATCATTGCCCCAGATTGAACCGCCCAGCCCATATTCGGTCGCATTGGCGCGCGCGACGACATCGTCATAATCATCAAATTTGAGCAGCGGCAGCACGGGGCCAAATTGTTCCTCCTGCACGATACGGCTGTCTTCGGGCGGGTTGTCGAGGATGGTGACCGGGATGAAATAGCCGGGAACGTCCGATGCCTCGCCGCCCATCAGGAAGGTATAACCCTTGTCCTTCGCATCGCGGATAAGGTCGAGCACACGCTCATATTGCGGGCGGTTGTTGATCGGGCCCAACCGGATGCCTTGTTCCGAGCCGTCACCGATCTTCACCGTTTTCGCATAAGCTACAATGGCATCGCGCAACGGCTCATAAATATCCTTGTGGACGTACATGCGTTTGGTGGCGATGCAGATCTGGCCATTATTGCCAAACGCCGCCCAGAAAAGCTGCTCCGCGACCTTTTCAATATCGACATCGGGCATGACGATAGCCGGGTCGTTGCCGCCAAGTTCAAGCGTGACGCGTTTCAGAGACGATGATGCCGACTGCATTACCTTTTTGCCGGTCGCGGTCGAGCCGGTGAAGCTGACCTTGTCTATGCCGGGGTGCGAGGTCATCCACGGCCCCAGATTGTCCCCACCCGAGATGATGTTGAGCACGCCTGCAGGCAGGATATCCTTGATGATCTCGCCCATTTTCAGCGTGGTCAGCGGGGTGAAGGGCGACGGCTTCAGCACCATCGTATTGCCCGCGAGCAATCCGGGGCCAATCTTGAACGCTGCAAGGATCATCGGGAAATTCCACGGTGCAATCGCCCCGACCACCCCGATCGGCACGCGGCGCGTTTCACTATAGCGTTCCTCGCTGTCCTCGTTGACGACAACGGGCAGATCGAGCGAAGAAGCACCCATCAGCCAGAAGGCAGCGCCGCCGACATCGGCCTCTGCATCGGCATGGGGTTTGCCCTGCTCGGATGTCAGCAGACGCTTCATTGGGTCGATATTGGCAAGGATCGCCTGCGCCATCGCGTTCAGATATTCGCGGCGTTTCCCGATTGGCAGTGCCGACCATGCCGGGAAGGCAGCGCGGGCGGCAGCTACGGCGCGATCCAGATCTTCGGGTGTGGCATCGGGTGCCTGGCCGATGACCTGTTCGTTGGCCGGATTGAGCACATCGAAGCTGGCCGAGCCTGCGTCCAGTTGGCCACCGATCAGCATGCGATAATCTGAATCGAACTTCATCGTCTCTCTCCTCGTCGGATCAGGGCAGCAACACCACCTTGATGCACTCGCCGAGCGCCTGCGCGGCAATGGCTTCGTTGATCTGCTCCAGCTTGAACGTCCGGATGAGCTTGTCAAACGGGAAACGCCCTGCGGCATGATGCGCGAGCAGTTCGGGGATGAAGCTCTGCGGATCGCTGTCGCCTTCGATGATGCCGATGATGCGCAGGCCGGGGGTCATCAGGGCGGAGATATTCACGCTGATGCTGTCGGTCGGTTCCTTGGGAACGCCGACCAGTCCGATCGCGCCATGGCTGCCCAATGCTGCAAAACCCGCCTCGATCACGCTGACGACGCCGCTGCTGTCAAAGGCGAAGTCGAGCCCTTCGGGAACGATGGCGCGCAACGCTTCGGCAAGGTCACCCGTAGCCGGGTCGATGACATGGGTCGCCCCCAATTCCAGTGCCACCTCGCGCCGTGCCGGCATGGGCTCGACAAGGATGATTGTGCTGCACCCCTGGATGACCGCACCCATCACCGCCGCAAGCCCCACCGGGCCGCCGCCGAATATGGCGATGGTCGAACCTGCATGGCAGGCAAGCGAGCGCATCACGCCGCCGGCACCTGTCTGGAAACCGCAGCCCAGCGGGCCGAGCAATTCGAGCGGAGCAGCGGTATCGCCAACCTTCACGACGTTGCGCGCACGGGTGATGGCATGGCTGGCGAAAGAGGATTGCCCGAAGAAATGGGATCCGATCCGCTCGTCGCCCGAGCAGCAGGCGGTCGAACCATCCTCAAGCCGCACGCCTGCATAGTTCAGCGGAACGAAACTGCGGCAATAGCTTGGCAAACCTTCGTTGCAACGCGGGCAATCGCCACAGCTTGAAAAGCCGAGCACGACCTTGTCGCCCACGGCAAGGCCGGTGACACCTTCACCCAAGGCTTCGATAACACCCGAGCCTTCATGGCCGAGAACGGCAGGCAAAGCGTAAGGCGCGAACTGGTCGCGAAAGATCAGGTCGGTATGGCACAGGCCAACCCCCGCAATCTTCACCAATACTTCGCCAGCACGCGGCCCCTCGACGCTGACCGGCTCGATCGAGAAGTCACCCTTGGGAATGCGGGCAACCGCCGCCACAGCCTCTGTCATATGCAATCTCTCCTCGTCTCAAACTTGACATCGCTTCAGCCAGCATTGTTCTCATGTCTGGTCGACGGCAAAGGCCTCTGCAGCCAAACGACGGACTTCTGCATAGTCCATCTTGCCGTTCGGCGCGCGTGGCACGATGTCGACGCACAACAGATGGCGAGGTGCCTTGTAATGCGCGAGTTCGCTGCGGACATGCTCGATCAGGCCTGCCGGATCGGCCGCAACGCCCGGCTTTAGCGAAGCAATGGCCGCAATCCGCTCTCCAAAGCGCGGGTCGGGAAGCCCGCAAACCGCAGCATCGACCACGGATGGGTGACGCTTCAGCGCTTCTTCAACCTCCTCCGGGAACACTTTTTCGCCGCCAGTATTGATGCACTGCGAACCACGGCCAAGCAGGGTAAGCGAACCATCGGCGTTGACCAGCGCCCAATCGCCCGGCATCGACCAGCGCCGCCCTTCAATCTCGATAAAGGTCGCCGCAGACTTCGCCGGATCCTTGTAATAGCCGGCTGGAATGAAGCCACCCACGGCAACGCGCCCCTTGACACCCGATCCCGGTTCGATGCGCTGCCCCTGCTCGTCAAATACCGCGCAATCCTCTCCCAGAACAAATTGCGCGGTATGCACCGTGTCGGCAGCCGTCATCACCGAAGAGCCGAGCCCCAATGCCTCGGACGAACTGAATGCGTCCATCAGGGCGGCCTGCGGCATGTGACGCAGCAGGCCCTTTTTATTCTCCTCGTTCCACATTGCGCCGGAAGAGGTGAAGAAGAGCATCGATTGCAGGTTCCAACGCCCGGGATCGGCGTCAAGCGCATCAAGCAACGGTTGCGCAAAGGGCTGGCCAACGATGATCATCCATGTCGCCTTCCGCTGCTCCGCCAGATCGAGCGTTTCGGCAGCGTTGAAGTGATCGGGCCGGTTGAGCAACACAGTGCCGCCGCCAGACAGCGCAGCAAAGGCGGACAGCAGACCGGTTCCGTGCATCAGCGGCGGCGCAATCAGCATGCGGACAGGGATCGGCATCGCTTTTGCCCGCTCGCCGGACTCTTCAGGGCCGCTCATCGGTTCGAGGCTGAGCAACGGATTGGCGCCATAATTGCCCTTGCCGATCAGGTCGCCCTGCCGCCACATCACAGCCTTGGGCATTCCGGTGGTACCCCCTGTGTAGATGAACATCAGATCCTCGCTGCGGCGCGGCCCGTTGCCGGTGGGGGCCTCATCCGCCGACTCAATATCGGAATAGGAAACCGCCCATTCGGGAACCGGTGCGCCGTCACGCTCGATCGCAATCCAGCGCTTCACGCCAGGCAGTCGGGAACGGATTGCGTCCAGACGTTGAGCATAAACCGTTTCGAACAGCACCGCTTCTGCATCGCCATTTTCAAACAGATAGAGCAATTCGTCATTGCCATAGCGATAGTTGACATTGAACGGGACCAGACTGGCTTTGAATGCGGCATAGGTTCCGACCAGATATTCGGGGCAGTTGCGCGCGTAGACCGCCACCTTGGCCTGTCTGCCGAGGCCCGAATCCACCAGATAGTCGGCAAGCCCGTTGGCGGCGCGATCAAATTCGCGCCACGTCATCACCTTGTCCTGCTGGATGATCGCCGGTTCATCGGCAAGAGCCCTGGCTACCGATTCCCATTGGGTTGCATATGTCCATTCGGTCATTTTGGTGCGCTCCTCCTCGCGATTCCCTCTCCGTTTAACATAGGCATCCTGTTCGAGCGCGACCTGGCTTGCAACCATTTGTCGCAAAAACCGTGCTGCACTGTTCCTTGACGCGGGCGGGCTTTTCGCCTTGGGGATGGCGCATGCGCTATTTCTCCGACAATGCCGCTCCGGTTCATCCGAAGATCATGCAGGCCATCGCCGACGCCAATTTCGTCGACACGGCCTATGACGGCGATGCTTTAAGCCAGCGCCTGGATGCAGCATTCTCCGATCTGTTCGAACGCGACGTGGCCGCGCTGTGGGTTTCGACGGGCACTGCAGCCAATTGCCTCGCTCTTGCTTCGCTGGCGTTGCCGCATCAGGGCGTCATCTGCCACCGCGAAGCGCATATCGAGGTTGATGAATGCGGCGCCCCCGGTTTCTACACCGGCGGTGCAAAGCTGATGCTTGTTGACGGCGACGGGGCGAAAATTTCACCGCAAACCGTCACCGATCTGCTTTCAACCATCCGGCCCGACGTGCATCAGGTGCAGGCTGCGGCGGTTTCGATAACCAACGCGACAGAATATGGGCTTGTCTATCGGCCCGACGAAGTCGCTGCGCTGGGCGCACTTTGCCGCGACAGGAAATTGGCCTTGCACATGGATGGTGCGCGCTTTGGCAATGCGATTGCGACGCTGGGCTGCAGCCCGGCCGATGTGACCTGGCGTGCAGGCGTCAACGTCCTCAGCTTCGGCTTCGCCAAAAATGGCGGGATGAACGCTGAAGCCTTGATCTACTTCGATCCTGCACTGGCGGATGCCGCGCGCTACCGCCGCAAGCGGGCGGGGCATTTGCTTTCAAAGGGGCGGTTTCTTGCCGCGCAGCTTTTGGCCTTTCTTGAGGGCGATTTGTGGATCGACAATGCCAGGACAGCCAATGCTGCTGCACGGATCATCGCCGAAGCGGCGCCGGAAAGACTGCTCCATTCCGTGGAGGCTAACGAGATATTCATCCGGCTGTCCGCAATCGAAGCTGCAGCGCTTCGATCGCAGGGCTTTGACTTTTACGATTGGGGTGAGGGAGCCGCGCGGCTGGTGACCAGCTGGCACCATCGCGACGCGGATGCGGCCCCGCTTGCCAAAGCCATCGCCGCACTGTGAACCACGCACCATCGCCTGCAACGGTCGCTGAGCCCGGCCTGTTTAACCCGCGTATCGCGATACCCTTTCTGGTCGTCTCGCTTATCTGGGGATCGACCTGGCTCGTCATCCGCGACCAGCTTGGTACCGTGCCTGCGAGTTGGTCGGTATGCTACCGTTTTGCCGTTGCTGCAGCGGGTATGTTCGCTCTGTCAGCCATCACCAGACAATCGCTGCGCATGGACAGCACAGGCCTGAAATGGACCTTGCTGCTCGGCCTGATGCAGTTCGCGCTCAATTTCAACTTCGTCTACGCGGCGGAACACCACATTACCTCCGGCCTGGTCGCCGTCCTGTTCGCGCTACTCATCATTCCCAATGCGTTGCTGGGCAAATGGTGGCTGGGCAGGCAATTCAGCCGCAACTTCGTCCTCGGCTCTGTCATAGCAACCGTCGGTGTCGCGCTATTGATGATACAGGAATATCGGGCAGCACCCGTTGGTGGCCACGAAGTTCTGTTGGGGACCGGTTTAACCTTGATCGCTGTATTGTGCGCATCGGTATCCAACGTCATGCAGGTCGCACCGTCGGTAAGCCGCTATCCTACCACCACGATTCTCGCATGGTCGATGCTTTGGGGGGCACTGGCCAACGCCGCATGGTCATTCGTCAATCACGGCCCGCCGGTTATCGAGATGCGTGCGGGCTATCTGGGCGGGGTGCTCTATCTCGGCATTATCGGTTCGGTCGTCACCTTTCCGCTCTATTTCGAACTGATCCGCAAGATAGGCCCCGGCAAGGCAGCTTATACCAGCGTCCTGATTCCCGTTGTGGCGATGCTGTTATCGACGCTGTTTGAAGGCTATGCCTGGACAACGCTGGCAGCCAGCGGCGCAATTCTGGCCTCGTTAGGCCTCATCGTCGCCATGCGCACGCGATAGACTCGCCAAGCCGCAATAGCGGCGTTAATCTCTTCTCTGGAGAGGAGAAAATCATTGAGCAGCTAAGCGGACAGGACGCGAGTTTCGTCTATCTCGACACCCCCAACACACCGATGCATATCGGATCGGTAGGGATATATGATCCATCGACCGCACCGGGAGGGTTTGTACGGTTCAAGGACATATTGGCACATGTCGAAAGCCGCTTGGACAAGGCGCGCAGTTTCCGCCAGAAACTGGTCCGCGTTCCCTTTGACCTCGACCATCCTTACTGGATCGACGATCCCAATTTCGACCTTGAATATCATGTCCGCCATATCGCCCTACCCCAACCGGGAGACTGGCGACAATTGTGCATTCAGGTAGCGCGACTGCATGCGCGGGGCATGGACCTTTCGAAACCGCTTTGGGAATTCAACATCGTCGAAGGTCTGGACAATATCGAAGGGTTGCCCAAGGGCTGTTTCGCGTTGGTCGCCAAAATCCACCATGCGGCGATCGACGGTATGTCCGGAGTCGAACTTTCCGCCGCCGTGCATGACATCGAACCCGTCCCTGTTGACCGCTCCGCCAAATCGAAATGGAAGGGCGAAAACGAACCTGCCGTCACCGAAATGCTGATGCGGACCTGGATGAACTCGGTCACGCAGCCGGTACGCTTTGCCAAGACGCTGGCGCAGACGGTCCCCGGCGCGGCTCGCCTTATCCGCGAAGTGGCAGGCGGCGATGTGTCGCTGAAAGGCGCAAAAATGGCGCCGCAAACCATCCTGAACGGAAAGGTCAGCGCGCATCGGGTGTGGGACAGTACGGTCCTACCGCTAGCCGGAATCCGGGCAATCAAGGACCGCATCGAAGGCACGACCGTCAACGATGTGATCCTGACCGTCATTGGTGGCGGACTGCGCAAATATCTGCAGCAGCGCAAGGCGCTTCCCAAGGACAGCCTGACCGCCATGGCCCCGATTTCGGTACGCGCCGAAGGCGAAAAGGAAGCGCTGGGCAATCTGGTGTCCGCGATGCTCGTGCAACTTGGCACCCATATCGAAGATCCGATGGAACGGCTTGCCTTCGTTCGCAAGGAAGCCGTCAATTCCAAGGCGATGACCAACGCAGTCGGAGCGCGAACGCTGACCGAATATAGCCAGTTCATCCCGTCCGGCCTCGCCGGGTTGGGCGCACGGCTGTATTCGCGGCTTGGCGTTTCGAACCTGCACTCGCCTGTGTTCAATGTGGTTGCGACCAACGTACCGGGCCCGCGCGTTCCGCTGTATTTTGCAGGGGCCAAGATGGTTCGCATGATGGGCACCGGGCCGATTTTCGACGGTATGGGCATGATCAATGCGATATACAGCTATGGCCCGGACATCGCGATTTCCTTCACCAGCGACCGCGACATGATCCCCGACCCGGCCAACTATGCTGCGGCGCTGAAGGACGCCTATGAGGAGTTGCTCAACGCCAAGGCAAAAGCTGCTCCGAAAGCGGATGCACCGGCACAACCTGTCGCAAAAGCCCAAGCGGCACGCGTCAAGAAGGCCGCAGCAAAGACTGTAGAGGCGAAAGCAGCACCTAAAAAGCGGGAGACGAAGAAGCCCGCTGCCAAAACAAAGGCCAAGCCCAAGAAGTGAAATGGCCCGGACAGACACCCGGGCCACATTCACCGTGCTTTTTGGGACAATCAGTGTCCCGAAGAGGGGTAGATCAGGCTTTTCAGGCCTCCACGCTCGAACGGCTTCCACTCGCCTTCGGGCAAGGCAAGCCTGTCGGCAATCGCCCACAACACGGTCGGGTTCACGCCCAATCCGCAATGGCTGCCCTTGACTTCGATATTGTCGGTTTGCGGCGCCTTGGGCTCGCGGCTGTTCTGCCAGGCGACAATGCCGTCATGACGAGAGAAGATTGCTGTCGAGGGCACCGGCGGCACTTCATGGCTTTCGGCCAGTTGTGCCTGCACATCGGGATCTTCGATATTATGCCCGGTCAACAACTGGTAAGCGCGCCAGGCATTTGTCGATTTGGGGCTGCCAACGATCGGCGAACCCAGCGAGATGACCTGTCGCACCATATCCGGGCGACGACGCGAAAGCTGGCGTGACAAGGTTCCCCCCAGCGACCAGCCAACCAGGCTGACCTTGCGACCGGTTTCCGCATATATCTGTTCGAGCCGCGCGATCAGATGCTCGCCGTCATGGCCGATGGCCTTTGGTCCAAGGTTACGGCCCAGTTCCCAATGGAACGCATTGTAGCCCAGCTTGTCGAGATAGGTCTGCAACGGCTTCATCGAGAATTCGGTGGCCATGAAACCGGGCAGCAACAACACTGGGTGTCCATCGCCCTTGGGGGCCTGCATCAGTAACGGGCTGGCCCAAGGCATCGAACCCAGCTCGGCCAAGGCGCGCGGAAATTCGGTCAAGGCGAGAAGCAGCGACGGACGCGAAACGTCTTCGATAGCGGCAGTTGCCAAAAGCACTCTCCTGCGAACATTTTTCCCGGTTCTGCGCCGGACTTTGCAGGAGGCTGACCTAAGCGGGAGTCGCCGTCAATCGACTTTTTGGCCAAAACTGTGGAATATCGCCATAAGGCCTTGTTTATAATCCAGATATTGCGGCCGCCATCCCAGCGCTCTTTTGGCCTTTCGGGCCGAAATCCGGCGATTTTCAGCGTAAAATGCCGCAGCCATGGGCGATAGCTGCGCCGCTTCGAGCGTCCGCATGGGCGGTGGATCCATCCCCAAAAGAAGGCTCGCAAATTCAATGACCGCGTTCTGACTGCAAGGAAAATCATCTGCGAGGTTGTAAACACCAGCGGGGCCGGAAAAGCTGGCTGCCACGCCTGAAACGATATCGTCGACATGGATGCGGCTGAACACCTGACCGGGCAGATCGATGCGGTGCGCCTTTCCTTCGCGGACCCTTTCCAGTGCCGAACGTCCGGGGCCGTAAATGCCGGGCAGCCGGAAAATGCGCATATCATCGCGAAACCTTTGCCATTCCAGATCGGCAGCGGCGCGGGCGCTACGTCTTCCCGATCCGATCGGTGCGCTTTCATCGATCCACGCACCCTGCGCGTCGCCATACACCCCGGTCGAAGAGAGATAGCCCACCCAATTGGCAGGCGCGGTGGCAATAGCGGTGCGGTAGCGATCCAGAACGGGATCGCCACCCTCGCGCAACGGCGGCACCGAAGACAGGATGTGGGTTGCGCCCGCGAGTGCGTTGCGGATGCTTGCTTCATCGTCAAAGGCAATCGAAACAGGTGAAGCAGTCCTGCTGGTGCCGACCACCTGCCAGTTCTCCCCCCGCAATCGTGCGGCCAAACGGCTGGCGGTATAGCCCATCCCGAATATCAGCATCTTGCCGGTCATAAACTGCCTCTCGCCCCTCTCAGGAACATCGTCAAGCATGTTGCCAAGCCGATGCGACGCTGCGAATAGGGCGATATGGAGAGCGTATCCGAGGACAGCGTGGAAGTTTTGCACAGTCGGCTGCTGGGTGCCATTCCGCATGGCTTCCTGGGCCGACGTGGAGGCATTTCAGAGGGCATACATGCAGGCCTGAATGTCGGGCTGGGATCAGACGATGATCGCGAAGCCGTTCTCGAAAACCGGCGGCGGGCGGCAAATGCCGTTTTGCCGAATACCGAACTGGTTACCGTCCACCAGATCCACTCGCCCGACGTCGTACCCGTTGCCGAAGCGGTCGCCCTTGATGCGCGGCCCAAGGCTGATGCGATGGTGACAAACCGGCCGGGCCTCTTGCTTGGCATATTGACTGCGGACTGCGTGCCCGTGCTCTTTGCCGACAGCGAAGCAGGCGTTATCGGCGCTGCGCACGCCGGATGGAAAGGCGCGATTTCGGGCGTGACCGACAACACTTTGGCTGCGATGGAAAAGCTGGGGGCCAAACGCAGCCGCATCGCCTGCGCCATCGGCCCATGTATCGCGCAGAAAAGTTATGAAGTCGATGATGGCTTTTACCGCCGCTTTGTCGAAGAAGCCGACGAGAATGAGCGCTTCTTTGGCAGTGGCAAGCCCGGACATTGGCAGTTCGATATCGAAGGCTATGTCGCGGCACGGCTGGCGACAGCAGGCGTGACCAAGGTCGAATGCCTTGGCGAAGACACCTATTCGCAACCTGACCGCTTTTTCAGCTATCGCCGAAGCTGCCACCGGGCCGAGCCAGGCTATGGCCGCGAAATTTCGCTGATCGGATTGCGGGGCTGATGTGAAAGCAAAGCGTTGGGGCCTGTGGGGCGGGATCGCTATCTTCCTGCTGATGCTGCTTGTCGGCCCACCTGCTTCGATGACAGTTCCCGCCTGGCATGTCGCGGCGCTGACGGTGCTGATGGCGATCTGGTGGATGACGGAGACCTTGCCACTGACTGCAACCGCGCTCCTGCCTTTCCTCGCTTTGCCATTCATGGGCATCCTGAGCGCAGGTGACGTAGCCAAGGAATATTATTCGCCCATTCTGTTCCTGATTCTGGGCGGCGCCTTTTTTGCGCTGGCGATCGAACGCACAGGGATGCACCGGCGCGTTGCGCTCGGGATTTTGGGCTTTGCGGGCAAAAGCAATTTTGCCCTTTTGCTAGCCTTCATGGCGGCAACCGCGTTTCTTTCAATGTGGATTTCCAACACATCCACCGCCCTGATCATGACGCCAATTGCCATTGCGGTGATCGCAGCTGGCGGGATTGCAGAAGGCGATAGCGAAGGGATGGCTGGCGCGCTCGTGCTGGGCGTGGCCTTTGCCGCTTCATTGGGAGGGCTGGGTACCCTTGTCGGATCGCCAACCAATGCGATTGCGGCGGGACTGATCGAAAAGCAGCTTGGTTTTGACATCAGCTTTGTCGAATGGATGAGTTTCGGCGTGCCCATATTGCTGGTGGCCGTACCCGCCAGCGCATGGATATTGGCACGCGTTCAGCACATCGACGGGACGCCGTTCGACCCGGTTGCGGCGCGCACGGCCATTGGTGCGCAAGGTGCGTGGAGCGAAGCGGAGAAAAGGCTGCTGCCCTTGATCATGTTGGTAATTGCACTCTGGCTGGCACAACCGCAGCTGGAGGCAATACTGCCCAAAGGCTCGATAACCGACGGCACGATCGCCATCGCCTGTTCGCTGCTGCTGTTCCTTGTTCCGGACGGCAGCGGGCGTCCGCTGCTGAACTGGAAAGAAGCCGACCGTGCGCCTTGGGGGGTCATCATGATGTTCGGCGGGGGGCTAGCGCTGGCGGCGGGTATTGGCGAATCCGGACTGGCCGACTGGCTGGGTGAGGCGCTGAAACCGCTGGCGGGTGTTCACCCGCTCATCATCGCCGCCGCAGTGACCGCGCTGGTCATCCTGATCACGGAATTTGCCAGCAATGTTGCAACGGCCAGCGGCGTTATGCCGGTGATCGCGGGGTTGGTAGCGGCGACGGGATCTGACCCATGGCTGCTGGCAATGTGCGCCTCGATTGCCGCGAGCTGGGGCTTCATGATGCCCTCTGGCACCGGACCCAACGCCATCGCCTGGGGCACCGGCCATGTGGCGCTGCCGCGCATGTTGCGCGCAGGCCTGATGATCGACCTTTTCGGCATCCCATTGGTGGTCGGGATGGTCTGGCTGGTCGCTTCGCTGCATTGAAAGCACGCAATTTAGTTTCAATTGAAACAAATATTGCTATGGGCAGCTATAAGGAGATTGACCCATGACCGATGCCACCTCATCCCGTCGCAAGGGCAAATCGCCGATCAAGAAAATCGGCGGTCGCACGGCCAAGCCTTCGACGCTGATGATGGGACATGGCTTCGATCCGGCGCTGTCCGAAGGCGCGCTCAAGCCGCCTATTTTCTTGACCTCCACTTTTGCTTTTAAAAATGCGGCGGCAGGAAAGCGCTTCTTCGAGCATATCACCGGAAAGCGCAAAGGCCCAGCCGATGGCCTTGTCTATTCGCGCTTCAACGGACCGAATCAGGAAATCCTCGAAGATCGTCTGGCAGTCTGGGACGGGGCGGACGACGCGCTGGTCTTTTCCAGCGGGATGTCAGCGATTTCCACCCTGCTGCTCGCGCTGGTCAGCCAGAATGACGTGATTGTGCATTCGGGGCCGCTTTATGCCGCGACAGAAACGCTGATCGCGCGCATCCTGTCCCGCTTTGGCATTTCCTTTGTCGATTTTCCCGCTGGTGCCAGCCGCAGGGAAATCGACAAGGTGCTCGCCAATGCCCGAAAAATGGCAGCAAAAAAGGGCGGCAAGGTGGCGCTGGTCTATCTCGAAAGCCCGGCCAATCCGACCAATGCCCTTGTCGATGTCGAGGCTGTCCGCGCGGCACGCGATGCTGCCTTTCCCGGTGAGCAGAAGCCCGCCATCGCCATCGATAACACCTTCTTGGGCCCGCTGTGGCAACAACCTCTCAAGCAGGGCGCCGAACTTGTGGTCTATAGCCTGACCAAATATGCCGGCGGCCATTCGGATCTGGTCGCAGGCGGCATATGCGGCAACCAGGCGCTGATCGATGCCATCCGCCCGATGCGCAACACCATCGGCACAATTTGCGATCCCAACACTTCATGGATGTTGCTCCGCAGCCTCGAAACACTCGAATTGCGCATGACCCGTGCGGGCGAGAATGCCGCCAAGGTTTGTGCCTTCCTGAAAACGCATCCGAAAGTTGTTGGGCTCGGCTATCTCGGCATGATCGACGATCCCGCGCAGCAGGACATCTATAACCGCCATTGCAGCGGAGCCGGCTCGACCTTCTCGCTGTTCATCAAGGGTGGAGAGAAAGAGAGCTTTCGCTTCCTCGACGCGCTCAAGATCGCCAAGCTGGCCGTCAGCCTCGGCGGCACCGAAACGCTGGCCAGCCACCCCGCCGCGATGACGCACCTTTCGGTTCCCGAGGAGCGCAAGAAAGCACTGGGCATCACCAACAATCTGGTGCGTATCTCTATCGGTATTGAAGACCCGGACGACCTGATTGCCGATTTCAAACAGGCCCTCGATCAGGTCTGAGGGTCGCCATCGCGCCAATCGAGTATTTGCCATCCCTTTTCCCGCGCCATTCGCTCAAGCGGGGGGTGCGGGTTGGTGGCGAAGGCTTCGTCGGCGAAGGAAAGAAGCGGCGCATCGGAGACATGGTCCGAATAAGCGCGAATATGGCATTGCTCCCGACTTAGCCCTTCCGCTGCCATCCACGCCTTGACCCTGTCGAGCTTGGCCTCGTCATAGCAATTATGCCCGTCGATGCGCGAGAGGACATGGCCACTGTCATCGGTGGCCAGTTCGGTTGCGATAACATCGTCAAAGCCCAGCCTTGAAGCGATTGCCTCCACATAGAGCCGGTAGGATGCTGTTGCGATGACGTGCCTGTAGCCCTCGGCCTTTTCGGCATCGATACGCCATTTCGCTTCCTGATAAACATTGCGCCCCAGCACAAGGTCTGCATGACGTTCAAGGTGGCGGGCAAACTGGACACGCGGAACCCTGCGACCAATGAGCAGGCTTTGCGAAAACTGCTTGAGTTGGCGGCGGTCCCAAAGCCTGAATGCGTAGAACAGCAATCCGAACGGCAAAGCGGGAAGCAGCAACAAACGCAAGGGCGATTTGTTCCATGCCATGTGCATCAGGAACCCGTTATAGGTAGCCCGCCTGGTTACCGTCTTGTCCATGTCATAGATCGCGATACAGATCTTGGCTTCGTTGCTCATCTGGCGCAGCATAAGGCTAGTTCAAATTTTGCAAAGTCTTGAAGCTTGTTATGCGGGGAAGAATAGGCCAATCATGGTCGCATGGCGCAGGCTGCTGATTTCACTGAAGAGCAACTGCCCGAAGGCGGGACCATGCTTCGCCTCGGCGGAACGCTGGCCATCTCCCAGATTGGCGATCTTGATGACCGGCTGCGAGCGATCGCGGCAGAGGTCAAACAGATAGACCTGTCGCAGATTGACCATATCGACACCGTCGGTGCCTGGCTGGTTTACCGGACGGCGCGCGATCATGGCGCGCAGATAGTCGGGGCAGACTCGGATGCACAACGCCTGATAGCAGCCGTCAGCGGATCGGACGACGTCGAGGTCGAAACGCCGAAGCTGTCCCCTGCGCTGCGCGTCCTGCACGAAGTCGGCGAAGCAGTGGTCGAGATCGTCCGCATGTTCATTGAATTTGTCGGTTTCATTGGCCAATGCGTGAAGGGATTCGGCAACCTCATTCTCCACCCCCGCCGGTTCCGTATGCATTCGGTGATCCAGCATTTCGATATGGTTGGCGTTCGTGCGCTGGGTATCATCGGCCTGATGAGTTTCCTGATCGGCATCGTCATCGCGCAGCAAGGCGCAGTCCAGTTACGACAGTTCGGTGCAGAAATCTGGACGGTCAATCTGATCGGCCGCCTGACGATGCGGGAGCTGGGCGTATTGATGACCGCCATCATGGTAGCAGGCCGTTCCGGCTCTGCCTTTGCGGCGCAGATAGGCACGATGAAAATCACCGAAGAGGTCGATGCGATGCGGACGATCGGCGTCGTTCCGGTCGAGGCGCTCGTTATTCCTCGTATAATCGCCACTGTCATCATGATGCCGTTGCTCGGGCTCTATGCCTCGCTGGTCGCGATAATTGGCGGCGGCTTGTTCTGCTGGATGACGCTCGATATGCCGCCCGCAACCTTCGTCCAGCGCATCCGGGAGGTAACGCCACTCACCGATTTCTATGTCGGCATGGTCAAGGCACCGGTCTTTGGCGCGATCATCGCTCTGGCTGGCTGCTTCCAGGGTATGCGCGTGCACGGCAATTCTGAACAGGTGGGGCTCAAGACCACTGCGGCGGTGGTGCAGGCTATTTTCCTCGTAATCGTGCTCGACGCCTTTTTCGCCGTCTTCTTCACAGAGATCGGCTGGAATTGATGGCCGACGCGTCCCCCATCATTTCGGTTCGCGGATTGCGCAACGCATTTGGCGAACAGGTGATCCACGACCAGCTCGATCTGGATGTCCGGCCCGGCGAAATCCTTGGCGTTGTCGGCGGTTCGGGCACGGGAAAATCGGTGCTGATGCGCTCGATAATCGGCCTTCAGGAGCCGGAAGCGGGCGAGGTCGAGGTATTCGGCACCTCGATGCGTGGCAAGGAAGAGGATGAGGCGTTCGACGTGCGCAAGCGCTGGGGCGTAATGTTTCAGGGCGGCGCGCTGTTTTCGACGCTGACAGTGGCTGAAAATGTGCAGGTCCCGCTGCGTGAATTCTATCCGCATTTCGACGCGAAGTTGCTCGACGAGATTGCGCGTTACAAAATCCACCTCAGCGGATTGCCGCCCGAAGCCGCCCACAAATATCCTTCCGAACTTTCCGGAGGGATGAAAAAGCGCGCTGGCCTCGCGCGATCGCTGGCGATGGATCCGGAATTGCTTTTCCTCGATGAGCCAACAGCCGGGCTTGATCCGATCGGCGCCTCGAATTTCGATGAGCTGACCAGGAATCTGCAGGAAACGCTGGAGCTGACGGTGTTCCTGATTACGCACGATCTCGATACGCTTTATGCGATCTGCGACCGCGTAGCAGTGCTGGCCGATAAAAAGGTGATCGCAATCGGCAAGATCGATGAATTGCTTGCGACAGACCACCCCTGGATCCACGAATATTTCTCCGGCCCGCGCGGGCGGGCAGCGCGACTTGGCCATGAACGAAACTGCTGAGCATGGGAATTAGCATGGACAAGCAATTGCCGGGGAGGCCATAAGGCGCACGATGGAAACCAAATCCCATTATGTTCTGGTCGGTACGGTCACACTGATCCTGCTTGCCATATTGGCAGGCTTCACCGTCTGGCTGTCGCGCTTTGGCGACGGCGCCAAGACCGAATATGATATTTTCTTCCAGCAATCGGTGAGCGGCATCGCCAAGGGTTCGGGCGTAACCTTTGCGGGCGTGCCCGTCGGGCAAGTTCAGGATATCAAATTGTGGCGGCCTGATCCCGATTTTGTGCGGGTGCGCATCGCTATCGACGCAGATACCTCAATTTTGCAAGGCACCACGGCCACAATAAGCGGCGTGGGTTTCACCGGCGTTTCCGAAATTCAGCTCGATGGTGCGATAAAGGGTGCGCCTGCGATTCGATGCCCTGCGGACAATCCGCGGAGCGAATGTCCGGCGGGACGTCCGGTCATCCCGACCAAGCCGGGCGCGCTGGGGGAAATTCTGAACAATGCGCCGCTGCTGGTCGAACGGCTCTCGACGCTGACCGAGCGCCTCAACATTGTGCTTTCGGACAAGAACCAGCAATCGATCGAACAGATACTAAACAATGTCGAGAGCCTGTCGGGCTCGCTGGCCACTCAGGCACCCGATCTGCGCGCCGCTATCCAGGAGTCCCGCGCTACGCTGGCCAAGGCAGGGGCAGCGGCCGAGCAACTGACGGCACTGTCGACCAGTGCAAACGCATTGCTCGACGGTGAAGGAAAACCAATGCTGGCGGAACTGCGCAAGACCCTGCGCTCGGCAAATGGCAGCCTGGCCGCACTCGAAACGTCTCTTAACAGCGCCAATCCCGCATTGGAGACGCTCAATTCGCAAACGCTGCCCGAAGTCAATCAATTGGCACGCGACCTGCGACGGCTTTCATCGTCGCTCCAGTCGGTTACGGAACGTCTCGATCAACAGGGTGTAGGCGGGCTGGTTTCCGCGCCGAAACTACCCGACTACGAACCGGGCAGGAGCAAATGATGTCAGGACCTGTTCTCATCCATCGAATGAAGATGGTTGCCGCAGCCGCCTTGGCTACGGCTGCCTTGTCGGCATGTGTCAGCCTGGGAAGCAAGCCCCCCGCTTCGATGCTCACGCTTGCGGCGGATACCAGCGTCACGGCAGGAGCCAGCAAAAGCGGCCCGGCGAAAGACGCGTTGGTCGTCCTTATTCCGGAAGTGCCGCGCAAATTGGATACCAATCGCGTGCCCGTGCAAATTAATGCCGGAAATGTCGCTTACCTCAAAGACAGCGTCTGGGCGGACAAGCCGGCCATTCTGTTACAACAGTTGCTTGCCGAAACGCTTGCCGCGAAAAATGGGACACTCATCCTCAGTGAGGTCGAAACAGCCGGAAGGGCGGAAAATTACCTTTCCGGCCAGTTGGTCGAATTCGGGGTTGATGAAGGCGGCATGGAGGTTGTGGCCATTTTCGACGCCGTTCGAATCCGCAAGGGCAGCCCGATCGAGAAGCGGCGTTTTGTAGCCCGCGAAGGTTTGACCAAGATCGAACCGGGTCAGGCTGGAGAAGCGCTGAATGTTGCAGCCAATCGACTGGCGGGCGAAGTCGCCGGCTGGCTGGCCGCGCAATAAGCCAGACCTAGCGTAGTTCCGGGCCAAATTGAATCGGCAAGGACTGTCCCCTTAGGGACTGTCCCCAATGGCACACTCCTTTGTTTCTCGCAGAGACGCGGAGACAGTTTGCGAAGAGGCTTTTGCTCCGAATTCTCTGCGTCTCTTGCTGACTTCGACGTCGGAAAGCAGAGGCGCAGAGAAACGATATGGCGCTTCGCGCGCGAAACCTCTGCGTCTCTGCGAGAAACAAATAATGGGGACAGTCGCTGGGAATTGCCTCAATCTAGACCAGAAAGCCTCTAACCCAAACTCTGGTTGATCTCGAACCCCTCAGGCTCCGGCCAATCGGGATGTGACACGCCAAGGACCTTGAACAGGCTACCCATACCCGCAGGCTCGAGCAGCCGATCCTGGGCAGCGGCAATTTCGTCCGCCATTTGGGGTTGGCTTGCAATCAATGCTGCGGACCGGGCCTCTATGCCAAGGGCCTTCAACCAGCCTCCCTGTTCGGTCGGCCCGCTGACGCGCAAGTGACGCATCCGCGCCAAATTTGCCAGCTCCACGAAATTGACATGCGCCGTAAGGTCGTGGTTTCCCGGATTTTCGAACGGATCGGCTGATTTGTGGCCTTTCACAGCCTGCAATGTGTTGCCGATTCCCGGCATTGTATAGCCATAATCCGCAATCAACATGCCTCCGCCCTGTGATGAGATGCGACCGGCTAGTTCGTACATCATCGAACTCGCAGCGGGGCACGTTTCATAGATGGTCGGACTTGGGGCATTGCGAAATTCGGCAGGCACCATTTCATCCATCGCGTGCGGCCCGGGCGTTGCCATGAACTTTGCGCCACGATCACGAACAATAACCCGTTCCCGCCAGCCGGCATGTGTGGAAACCAGTTGCCGGACGGGCAAGGCATCGAAAAATTCATTCGCTACGACCAAAAGCGGCTTGTCATAGGGTAGCTCGTCAATGCTCTCGGCAAAACGGGCTTTGGGCACGGCCTGGGCCTGCAGCATCCTCAAATGCTCGCTGGTTTCCACGAAAAGGATATCGGGCTCAAACCCGAACTGTCGCATCGACCGCAAGGCATCCACCGCGAGCGTACCCCTGCCCGGCCCCAGCTCGACATAGGCGCAGCCTTCCGGACGACCCGCGCGAATCCAGAAATCTGTCAACCAGAGCCCGACCAGTTCACCGAACATCTGGCTGATTTCGGGCGCGGTGATGAAATCGCCTTGTACACCCAGGGGATCGCCTTTGGCATAATAGGCTTGATTGGCCGCCCGCATGAATTCCGCAACGCTTATCGGCCCGGAAGCCTCGATCTGCTTCGCAAGCATTGCGCCAAGATTAGTGCTTTCAGGCGACACTGCTCGAACCGGCGACCGGCTCCACCCGTTGGCGACGCCCATTCGCGGTGAAGACGAGGAAAAGGCCGATCAACAGCATCGGGATTGTAAGCCACTGTCCCATGCTCAGCCCCGTTTGCTCAACGACATGCTGCAAATGTGCATCCGGTTCGCGGACGAATTCGATGCAGAAACGCGCCGTTCCATAGATCAGTGCGGCCATGCCGAACAGGAAGCCGGGCCTGTATCGCGCATCGGTCTTGAAGAAGAGCGGCCAGAGGATCGCTGCCATCAGCAGCCCTTCCGCTCCAGCCTCGTAAAGCTGGCTGGGATGGCGCGGCAAATCCCCCCCATTGGGAAAAATGATTGCCCATTTGGCATCGGTGACCCTGCCCCACAATTCGCTGTTCGCGAAATTTGCCAACCGGACCAGAAACAACCCGAAGGGAACGCAGCAGGCGATATAATCGCACATACGCAGGAATGAGAGCCCATGCTTGCGCGCCATCAGCCAGATCGCAAAAATCGTGCCGAGCGTTCCGCCGTGCAACGACATGCCGCCTTCCCAAAGTTTGAATATCTCCAGCGGTGTGGCGAGCATACCCGGTTGATAGAAAAGGATATAACCGATGCGCCCACCCAGGATGATGCCGAGCGTCGCGTATAATATCATGTCGTCGGCATGCTCACGCGACATCGGCGACCCCGGTTTACGGATCAGTTTTGTCAGCAACCAATATCCAAGAAGAATTCCGAACAGATAGCCGAGCGAGTACCAGCGCAATTCGAAGAGGCCGAGGTCCAGAGCGACGGGGCCGATCCCCAGATCGGTGAATTTCAGATAGTCGCCTGCGGAAGCAGCGGCGGTTGCAATGAACAAGTCGCATCCCCTCTTGGATTTGCGGCCCTATATAGCCAAAAGGGAAGCATAAAAAAGGATAAAGGAGAGATTCGCGATGCCGACGCCCCTCGATCAGGCAATTGACAGCACGGTCGCCCGATTAATGGACAATGACGGGCCATTGTCCGTCATCCATGTCGAAAAATATGGCGTCCAGCTTCCGGTTATCGCAAAGGCCCCTGCGAATCTTCGCGACTATCTCGATATGTTCTGCGCGGCGAATGCAAATAAAGAGTTTCTCGTCGACGGGGATTTGCGGCTGACTTTTGCCGAATGCCATCAGGCAGCGCGCACACTCGCTGGCGGACTGGTGGCTGGCCACGGTCTGAAATCGGGCGATCGGGTCGGGATTGCAGCGCGCAACTCCGCAAACTGGATCGTCGCTTATATGGCAATCCTCATGGCTGGCGGCGTCGCCACGCTGCTGAATGGCTGGTGGCAGGGCAGCGAACTGGCGGAGGGCATCCGCATGGTCGGCTGCCGGTTCGTGCTCGCCGACGCGCAGCGCGCAGCGAGGCTGCAGGGTGAAGATATCGGTGCGGCAGAATTGTTGCTTTTCGAGCATGATTGCGCGCCGGTTGACGGATTGAAGGCACTGCTTGCCAAGGGCGGCGGCTCTGATTCCGAACTCCCGGCAATCAATCCGCTTGATCCGGCAACCATCCTTTATACTTCGGGCTCAACCGGCCAATCCAAAGGCGCCTGGTCGGATCATCGCGCTGTTGTTCAAGGCGCGATGAGCTATGTCGGCCAGACATTGGTATTCTTCGAGATACTGGCATCGACGGGCGAGGCGCCCACGTTGCAGCCTGCGACGCTGCTGAATGTGCCGTTGTTCCACGTTACCGCAGCAGTTCCGGTACTTTTGCAGAGCTTCGTTATCGGCCGGAAGCTGGTGATGATGCCCAAATGGGACGCCGAGCATGCCATGCAGTTGATCGAAAAGGAGAAAATTACCTATTTTGTCGGCGTCCCCTTGATGAGTATCGAGATTGCCACCCATCCCAACCGACAGAAATATGACCTCACCTCTTGCACCGCTTTTGCCGCAGGCGGCGCACCGCGCCCGGTTGAGCATGTAAAGCGCATCAAGCAGGAGATGGACTGGGGCTTTCCGCTGCTCGGCTACGGCCTGACCGAAACCAACGGTGTGGGTTGCGGAAACTTTACGGAGAATTATCTCGCAAAACCTTCCAGCACGGGGCCTGCCACGAAGCCATTGGTCGATCTTGCGATCCTTGACGACGACGGAGCAAAGCTGGCCCAGGGCGAGCGGGGCGAGGTCTGCATCCGGTCAGTCGCCAATTTCAACGGCTATTGGGAAAATGAGGAAGCGACCCGGGAAGCGTTCACATCCGATGGTTACTTCCGCACTGGCGACATCGGCTATCTGGATGAAGACGGTTATCTCTTCATCGTCGACCGGAAGAAAGACATCATCATTCGCGGCGGTGAGAATATCAGCTGTCCGGAAGTCGAAGCGGCAGCCTATGAACATAATGGAATTGCCGAACTCTCGGTCTTTGGCATTGCCGATGATCGATATGGCGAGGTTCCGGGACTGGTCTATTTTACCAAGGAAGGCGCTGAGCTATCCCCCGACGAGTTGAAGTCATTCCTGCAGGCAAAGCTGGCTCCATTCAAGGTGCCCGCCCATTTCTGGCGTGTCCACGAAGCGCTCCCGCGCCTGGGCACTCAGAAGATCGACCGGGTTGCGCTGCGCCGCGAATATAATGCAAAGGTGAAAGCGCTGGACGAATAAGCCTTCCGTGGTCGCCGCGCTTCTTCTAAGCGCAATAGCATGAACGGCAAGACCGGCACCAGAAGTCGTCAGCGTGACATCATAGACCGCGCAAATGTCGCGGAACAAGTCAGCGCGATTGCCCAGGCAAGCACTGGCAATGCACAACGGGCAGAAGTGCTGGCCATATTGCAGTCCGCCTTGCGCGACGGCCGGAACGAAATCGCACGACGTCTGGTAATACATCCGTCGCATGGCCGCAGTTGCGCGATCGATCAGGCATTTCTGATCGATCAGTTGATCCGGATTTCCTATGATTATGTAACGGGCACAATGTATCCGGTAGCCAATCGTTCAGCCGCGGAAAAAATCGCCGTTGTAGCGGTTGGCGGATATGGGCGTGGAGAGATGGCGCCGCACAGCGATGTCGATATCGCCTTCATCACCCCGTACAAGCGGACCGGATGGACCGAACAGGTCGTCGAAGCGATGCTTTACCTGCTTTGGGATCTGGGGCTGAAAGTCGGTCAGTCCAGCCGCTCGATCGACGAAACCATGAAAATGGCGCTGGAAGATTTGACCATAAGAACAGCCCTGCTCGAAGGCCGGTTCGTCTGGGGCGATCGGGACGTCTATGACGAGACGTCCGTCCGTTTCTGGAGCGAGGTTGCCGCAAAAACCGGCCCAGATTTCGTAGCCAAAAAAATGGTCGAACGCGACGAGCGCCACAAGCGTATGGGCGACAGCCGCTATGTGGTCGAACCAAATGTGAAAGATGGCAAGGGCGGATTGCGCGATTTGCACACGCTTTACTGGATCGGCAAATATGTCCACCGGGTCCGCTCACCGGCGGCTCTGGTCGACGTTGGACTGCTCACAAAGGATGAGTATCGGGATTTTGAAAAGGCCGAAAATTTCCTGTGGGCCGTGCGATGCCACATGCACGACATTTCGGGCCGCGCCGAAGACCGGTTAACCTTCGATCTGCAGCGCGAGGTTGCAGAGCGCATGCGTTTCTCCGCCCGGCCCGGGCGTTCGGCGGTGGAGCGCTTCATGCAGTTCTACTTTCTGAACGCAAAGACGGTAGGCGATTTGACCGGCCTGTTCCTTGCGCATCTCGACGAGGCCCATGCGAAAAAAGGCCGACGCTTCCTGCCCAGTTTTTCTCGTAAACCCCGAAAGTTGAATGGCTTTGTCCTCGATCGTGGAAGACTGGCATTGCCATCGGATGATTTCCTGAGTCTGGACCCTGTAAGGCTGATCGAGCTGTTCCATTTGGCCGACCTCTATTCGCTGGAGATCCATCCGCTTGCCATGCGCAATGCGCGACGCGATGCCAGACTGATCGACAACAAGGTGCGCAACGATGGCCGTGCGAACCAGTTGTTTCTTGATATTCTCTGTTCACAGCGGAACCCGGAAGCTGTGCTGCGCTGGATGAACGAAGCCACTGTTTTCGGTCGTTTCATCCCCGATTTTGGTCGCGTGGTGGCGCAGATGCAGTTCGACATGTATCATCACTACACCGTCGACGAGCACTCCATTCGCGCCATTGGCCTCCTGGCTGAAATAGAAAAGGGGGGGCATAAGGACGAGCACCCCTTGTCCACGGTGATCATAGGCCAGATCATCAGTCGACGAGTGCTTTACGTTGCAGCGTTGCTCCACGACATTGCCAAAGGCCGCGGCGGTGATCACAGCATATTAGGCGCCGAGGTGGCTCTGAACCTTTGTCCGCGGCTGGGCCTGACCGAAGCGGAGACGGAAACGGTTTCCTGGCTCGTGCGACACCATCTGCTGATGTCGGCGACAGCGTTCAAACGCGATCTTTCGGATTTCAAGACGATATTGGATTTCGCGCAGACCGTGACTTCTGCCGAACGGCTGCGTTTGTTGCTCATCCTGACGGTAGTGGATATCCGTGCGGTTGGCCCGGGCGTCTGGAACAGCTGGAAACGGCAGCTGCTCTCGGATTTGTTCGAAGCGACCGAAGAAGTGTTGCGATTGGGACACAAACAAAAGGGGCGTGACGAGAGAATTGCGAGCAAGAAAGCCACCGCCCAAGCGACGCTTGGCTTGCAGCCCGACAGGTTCAAGCGCTTGTCCAGACGCATGCCCGAAGCATATTGGATTGCCGAGCCCGACGATATTATCGAACGCAACATGCGCCTGCTGCTCACCAGTGACAGCGAGCCATTGGCCATCGATGCCTGTTATTATTCCGAACGCGGTGCCACGCTGATTACGGTTCTGGCGGCCGACCATCCTGGTCTGTTCTATCGTATCGCAGGCGCAATCCATCTTGCCGGCGGCAGCATTATCGACGCGCGCATCCATACCAGCACCGATGGACTGGCGGTCGATAATTTCCTTGTACAGGATCCCTGGGGCCGTCCTTTTCAGGAACTGGATCAGATTGCGCGATTGAAGCAGTCAATTGGCGATGCGCTAGCGAACAAGACCAAATTGTCACCAAAGCTCATGGCCAAACCGATTGCCTTGCGGCGGGCAGAGGCATTCAGGATTGCGCCTTCGGTACTCATCGACAACAAGGCGTCCAATCGTTTCACCGTGGTAGAAGTCAGCGCTGCCGATCGTCCGGCGCTTTTGAATAACCTCGCTTTGGCCTTGTTCCAATCCAAGGTTACCCTGCACAGCGCCCATATCGCGACTTACGGCGAACGCGCCGTAGACACATTTTATGTGACAGATCTGTTTGGCGGGAAAATGGAGAACAAGGCCAGGCTAAAGGCTTTGGAAACACGCTTGCTTGAAGCCGCCTCCGGCGCAGTTTCCGGTACGCTCCAAGCCGTAGCGTAAATTTCAACTGGCAACTGGCAACTGGCAACTGGCAACTGGCAAGATTGCCGATCCCAATCCTCACCAGACAAATGAAAAGGGCCGGTGGTTAGACCGGCCCTTTCCGAATTCGCATGCTGCGAAGTAATTACATGCCCGATCCCGGACCGTAAGTAACTTCCACGCGGCGGTTCTGCGCTTCGCGAACACCGTCAGCGGTCTGAACCAGCGGAGCAGTTTCACCAAATGCTTCGGTGCTGATCACGCCGCCCGGTACGCCCTTCGATTCGAGGTACGAACGAACGGTTGCGTTACGACGCTGCGAGAGGCCAACGTTGTAGCTGGCGGCACCCGACTTGTCGGCGTGGCCGGCAAGCATGACGCGTGCGTTACCGCAGTTAGCATATTGAGCGACCGCGTTATCGAGGGTCGAAGCCGCGTCAGGACGCAGGTTCGATTTATCCCAATCGAAGAACACGATGTACGGGCCCGTGCTGCAGACCGCCTTCGGCGGGGGCGGCGGGGGCGGCGGGGGCGGCGGGGGTGCTACAACCGGCGGCGGCGGCGGAGCAACAGGCACAGGCACAGGCTCAGGCTCACCACCAAAGTTGTAAACAAGGCTGCCCATCAGCGAGTGCGAACGGAAACGCGTGCTTACGTCGCGACCAAGACGGTCAACCAGATCAACGCCCGAGGCGTTGAAGAAGCGGTATTTCAGACCAACGTCCCAGCTATCGCTGAGCGGCGCGCGAATACCGGCAAGTGCCTGCCACGCGAAACCGGTGTCCGAATCATCGAGCCAAGCGGGTGCGGCAAAGACGCTGTGCACATCAACGCGCGCAACGCCGACGCCACCGCCGACAAAACCCTGCAGACCATCATCATCACCAAAGTCCAACAGACCATTGACCATGAAGCTCAGTGCATTGGCATCACCGCCGGTAGCGTATGAACCGCTACCCTGCAAAGCTGTGCCTGCGCCGGCCGGAAGCAGTGCTACACTGCTTGAGGTGCCTGCAATGTCGGCTTCGCGGTATGAAGTTTCGGCTTCAAGACGGAAACCGCCAAAATCATAACCGACAACTGCACCGAAATCATAACCTGTGTCGGTATCAAGAGTACCCTCGATCGGCAACGCACCAACGTCTGCCTTCAAGTCTTCAACAATCATGGCACCGCCATCGACTCCGACATACCATTGGCCATCGCGGGCCATTGACGGTGTTGCCAGAGCAGTGGAAGCGAGTGCCAAGCCTATGGCTAACTTACGCATCAACTTTCCCCTTTTCTTTCTCAGGAATGAAAAATTGGTGGCAAATGTCTAACTGCACTCGGGCAGGGTTGCAAGCTAACTTTGCCCGCAAACTGTTGCCAAAATGTCGCCTTTCAATCGAATTCCTGAAAAAAATGGCAAAGGTTTACAGCATTTAACTTATATGGCTCGTTTCAGTCATGGCCCCTATGTGCCGATGAGCCCCTGTCCACGAAGTTCCGTCAACAATGCAGTCAGCGACGCCCTCGCTTCGGCGTCGACAACGGCCCCTCCTGCAGGGCTGGCGACAGATGCTCCCCGCCTCCAATCGCTACCGTCATAGCGCATCTCGACGCTGTCCTGTTCGTGCCAGACTGTCATTCCCGCAACAGCTTCGACATAACGCCAATCAAAGCCGTTCCAGACGGCGATCGACATTTCCTTTCCGGCCCACGAACCGGTCGCGGTTGCTTCGATCAGCAAGCACTTTCCCGAATCGGATTCGCCGAGATTCGGCGGTGTAGCCGTCGCTCCGGCCACCGACATGTGGAGTAGCGCGTCAATACAGACAAGTGCTTCATTATGCGTGATTTCCTTATGTGCTTGCGATACCATGATGTTCGGCAAGGCAAAGCGTGGCGTGTTGTTGGGCACGATTAAAACTCCTAAAATCGGAATGGATTCAGACGCTGAAGGCGCGAACGCATGGCGCGGAAATTGCATGTTGCCCCACCTGCCGGACCAGACAGGCAAGCAGTGTTCCGGGCGGATGCCCCCAGCCATTGATGATGTCGGCTGCAATCTGAAAAGATTCGCTCTGCGTTTCAAACACGGCCAGCAGATTTCCGGCATGCTCTATCCGCACCTCGAACGCCAGTTGCGGCTCATCGAGCTGCAGATCGCCATAGTCGCGCCAGCCGCCATCCAGGCGACTGCGCCTGACCCATGACAGGATCAGGTTCTGGCTCTGGTCGCGAGCAATTTTGAGATGGGCTGGCGAAAGCGGACGCACCGCCAAGCCCACATCTGCCAGCGTCGCCTCGACGGGCGATGTGTCTCCAAGCCCGATTGCCTCGATCGTTGCTGCAGAGCCGACCGGCAGGCCCAGCGCATCGAAGCGTGCGACTTCTTCCGGAACAATCAAGGTCAATGCCGTACCGATGCCATGTGTTGCCATTGCGTCCTCGGTTCCAAAACATCCCCTTATCAGCCCGTTCAGCTGATAATCTGTCGGCCCCACCTGCTCGCACGTCGCATATTTGATATATTCTCCGGCAATGTGGATAATCGGTGCGTTGGGCGAAAGCGCGTCACCGTTCCCGGCTGGCAAGCCCATAGCGGCATGTGCCACACGCACCAGCGGCCGGTTTGCCCAATCGACCAGATAGGCCGGGTGCGGCGGCAATGGGGTCTGCAAAACGCCAAAATTGGCCGGTGCTGCGGTGCGACCGATTTTGACAAGCGCAACCCCTTCCCGTCGGGAAAGCGCCGCCCTGCGCCAGCCTTCTCCCGTTCCCGCTGCGACTACGCCGATGCAGGGCTGCGTCGGCAAGGGCTCTGCCAGCACCGGCAGGTCAACAATTTGCAACAACGTCTGACCGACAGCCAAATCAGGCGTCGCAATATCGCGCCCCGGATCGGCCGAAGATGATGGCTGTGCGTCCGTCGCCGTCCAGCCTTCGCTGGAAATTCTCACGCAACCTTCAAGATACTCGATTTCCGTTATTTTGCGTCCGCCTTCGCCTGTACGCTGCCCCAGCTTCGGAGGAATTGAATGGACAGCCCGAACTTCATTCCGCTGAACTCTGGAGGCCGACTGTTGCAACCATTGCAGCGCCGCCAACCGACGGGCTTTCGCTGCCGTCAGCGATGCGGGCAAGTCAAACTGCTGGTCACGCCTGTCTCCCTGATTCGCACCAAATCGTTGCAGCCCTGCCTGATAGTCGCGCTCCGGTTCATAGTGACGCAGGGCGAATGCAGAGGCCGACTTGCCCCTCGCCAAATGCGTCTGCGCGGGCCGATCCACCGCCTTGCCGTCAATATTCGCCACGCTGCTTCCCGCCGATGCCACATTGGCTCCATCGAACCAGCTTTCGAGGATCATTGCTTCCTCCTGCGGGCGCAAGGTTACCGGAAAGCAGGAGAGCAGAGGCGCGATGGACGAGCGCAGATCATGGCCCTGCAGGGCGTAACCATCGACCATTTCAGGCGTAGCGCCCTGGACAAGCCCGCCCGATGCGTCATTCAGCAACTGGTGCAACGCGACCGCACCCTCCCGTTCGAATATCTCGAATGTGAGGGAGGGTATGCGGTTGCCAAAGTCTGCCAGTTGCAGGCCTTCAAAAACCACATAGGCAATGCCGCGATAGGCAGGCGACGTCCCTATATCTTCGCTGGCATAAAGCAAAGGATCGACCGGTTGATCCTCATGCCCGCAATAGACCCGAAACTCCGTTTCGACCTTCAGGTCGCCGCTTGCGCCGCGAAGCAAATTGCCGTCCGCCCAGACCCGGCCGATCCGGGCAATCGGTTTACTGGAAACTGCGACAGCAAGATTGACGGAATAGCTGTACAGCACCGTTCCGGGGCGACCCTTACCACCTCCGGACACCGAACGCTGTTCGATCAGGTCGCTCGCCCAGATGACCGTTCCGGCAACCCGCATAGCGCCATAAATCGACGGAATGACCGTTCCATAGCTGGACGTTTGAACCTCAAGCTCTTTCAGGCGTGCACCTTCGCGTCTGGGACCGGCGCCCAATAGGGCACGGTCGGCTTGCTGACCCAAAAAGGCGCCAATTGCACCGCCGAGCGGACCGCCAAATGCCGATCCCAAGGCTGTCAGTACCAAGGTAGCCATATCAGTCTCCGACCAAACGCCAACGATCAATGATTTGCCATGCGGGAATTGCAGGGCTGAAGACCACACGCCTCAACCCGGCATGCGCGTGAACCCAGCCGTCGGCTGCGAAAACCATCAGGTGCATTTGCGATGGCGCTGGCCGGACCAACAATATGTCACCGTCCGAAGCGATGACATCCGCACCCAGCCGCTGGAAGGGCAACGACGCAAAATAATCCGATATCGCCGCCCGATAATCGCCGCGCATGGTGTAGTGCAATTGGCCTGCCCTGGCATCGGCCAGCGGCCCCAGCGCGACCAATACCAGTCCGACACAGTCCAAGCCGACATCGGCAGCGCGCCCGCGAAACCGGAACGGCGTACCGATCTGGTCTATCGCCCGTTGGGCAATGGCATTTGCCTGCATAGCCTCACATCGCCCCCGGATAGCCGAAGGACAGCCCTGCCCCGCTCGCCACCGGCGGCGATCCAGGGTCCATCTGCGCGATCACGCGCAACCCGTGCGCATCCTCTTCGACGCGCTCGACAAAGCCGATGCGGCGGCCCCGGTCGTGCTGCCACAGCAGCGGCAACCCGGCCTTCGCCGCGCGCGCAAAGGCGCCCTTGCGAACGATATCCCCGCCCCGGTCGGGATGGTCAAAAATCGCGGCATAGCCTGCAAAGCGCATGAAAATCTCCTGATTCCACCCATCGCAAGTCGATGGGGAGGCATTTCATTATTTGATCACCAGCCCGCCCAGCCCCAGCTTCACCGCCAGCCCGATCAGCAGCGCCGCAAGGCATCCGCGCACCAGCCATTCGACCACCGCCTTGCGCGCAGAGCGTTTGGCATCGCGCCAGGCGGAGAGCAGTTCGCGCAGATCGGCCATATCCTTCGCCGCGCTTTCATCGGCGAGCCCCAGATGCGCCAGCGCCCGCTGCGCACCCGATTCGGAGGCCTGTTCAAGCAGGTGCTGGAGGTCGTCATTCCCGGCCATTTTCCAACCCCACAGCCATCCTTTTCTCCTCCAGCGTCAGGAAGTCCGCGCCCGCCACCTGCGCCCAGAGCCGTTCGCGATCTTCGCTCAGCGCGCTCACCTGGTCGATATCGACCGCCAGCCGCAGATCGGCAAACCAGGGCCGCAGTCCTTCGGAAAGCGCATCGAGTATCTTGCCCGTTAGCGGCAGGATCGCCTGCCGCCACAGCGCCTTGTTCGCCTCGCGGTAATTGGCATAAGTCGCATCGCCGGGCAGGCCGAGCAGCATCGGCGGCACGCCAAAGGCGAGCGCAATCTCGCGCGCCGCAGCCGCTTTCAGCCCGGCAAAATCCATGTCGGCAGGGGTAAGTGACAACGCCTGCCATTTGAGCCCGCCTTCGAGCAGCATCGGCCGTCCGGCATTGTCCTGCCCTGAAAACTGCGCCGCCAGCTCCGCCTTCAGCCGGTCGAACTGCTCGCCCGACAGCGCCTCTGCCGCCTCATGCACCAGCGCGCCCGAAGGCCGCGCCGCATTGTCGAGCAGCGCCTTGTTCCACTTCGTCGAGGCGTTGTGGATCGCGATCGCCCCCGACGCCGCACCGAGGCAACCCAGGCCATAATGGTCGTCAAGCGGGTGGTGGCTGCGGATATGGATCATCTCGTTCGCCGCCAGCCGCGTCACCGCCTCGCCCGCCTTGTAGCGGAAAGCGGCGGGCCAGCCGCGCGCATCGGCCTCGACCGACACCCGCTCAGGCCGCAGCGCATACAGCTCGACCAGCGCCCCGTCGGGCGCGGTGAGCAACTGCACATAACCATTGCCGTGGAGCAGCAATTGCGCCGAGAGCGTTTCGAGCAGCGACTGCCCGCCGCTGGTCGCGCGAACCAGCGCGAGCGCCGCATCGTCGCTGGCCGAAAGCGGCGCCGAAGCCACCCCTTCCGCCACCAGCCGCACCGCGCGCTGCGCGATGACATTGCTCATATAGCCCTCACGCAACTGCGCCTCATAGGATCGCGGCCATTCGCCGATCACCCCGCCCGCAAAGGCCCGCGCCCCGAAAGGACGTGTCAGCGCAACATGCGTTCTGGCCGGACGCAGCATCCCGCGCCCGGCCGACTTCCAGCCGAAGAGTTTCATCATTATTTCCATTGTTTGAAACACCGGGGCGGCATTCACACGCCGACCCGATTATGAATCGCAATTCCAGTTAGGGCAATCTGGGTCCAAAGAAAGCTATCGTTGTCACCTACTGCTTCCACAACGCAGCGCCATCGCCTCCGCAATCGGCGCAATCTTGCGTAGCGCGGCTAGCTCAGCTGCAATAACTCGCGTGTAATAATCGGTCTGGTAGATTGCCAGGGCTCGCTTGCCAACGTCTGACCGATAATCTATAAACCGAATGCTTTTGACTTTAGACCAGTCAATGTTCATTTCCATTGGCGGCGATCTATAATCTGCCCGGGCGGCAACCAAGGTCTGGCAGGCGGGCCCCGCCTCAAATTTTGCTGGATACATCAATTTTCCAGATCCCTTGCTCAGCAAAAAAGGGGCTTGTAGCACCGTCTTTACCAACGTCCCCTGACTATCATCGACGACGGGTCGCAGCGTTCCGGCCACTGCCAGCCGGTCGATCTTTGCGAAGCACGGAAAACCTTGCCACGCTGCGTCCAGGGTGATGTTTCCTCCGGGTTCGATCAGCTGCTCATTAAAGACGCTGCGCGCCTGGCAAGGTTTGCCCGGTTCTTGCTTACCAAGTTTGCCACCGGCCACAATCGCAAATCCACAATTATTGTAGACATATTTTTCGAATTTTACCCCATCGTCGCGGGCAACAGTGGCCCCTGCAAGCTCAAGACACGAGGCAAGAGCGCGACTTCGGGAGCTAACTCCTGCACCCCAACCACCGACTACAGGCATGGACGTCATCCGTGCGAAGAAAAGATCGTCCGCCGAAGGCTCATGCCCTCGCTGTTGCGCTGCGACAGGTTGGCACAGCAACAAAGTCACAAACAGGATCGCGATATATTGTCGCACAGACATCGCCATATTGCTCCCCCTTAGCAGCGATCAATAATATTATCCTTGATATTACAATATTTTGCCCTGCTGCGCTTCAGTTGCCCTTGGCAATCAGGTCGCGCAATTCTTTTTCAGCAATGCAGGCCTTCTGCTGAACATTTTCCTCGCCTTCGACAGGTGGCAGGCGACAGGCTATCGCGAACGTCGCAGCACTATACGCATATAGTTCCTTTCCGTACATCTCGGCCACAGCTACGCCTAATTGGGTGCATATGTTGGGGTGCCCGGCTTCGCAGGCCGAGGCGATCTGGCGGATTCGTGTGTCTATGCGCGCGATCGGATATCGCAATCTGTCTTTTTCGTTGCCATAGCGAATTACAAACAGGCTGCGCATACAAAGATAGGCGTTGCGCTGTTCGCAGCCTGTTGCAAAACCCTTGTCAACATAGGCGGCCAAAGCATCGCGCTCGGCCTGCGACGCTTTCTCAATCAGCGACTCAACATGTTCGCAACTTTCCACATCGCTCAGCCCGGCAAGGCATCGTTTCGCCAGCAACCGTCCGCCATCGAGAATATGGGCATCGTAGCCAGACAGTCGGATGAATTGGGCGTCGCTGAGAAATGTGTGATAATATGCACAGGCACCCTCGACATTTTCGCCAAGCTCCGTGCAGCTTCGGCGCAGCAAGGCAATTGCCTTTTCGCCAAATGCCAATTGTGTAGCACCGGGGCGTGTCGCAATTACCAGATTGAAATCGTCACTATTCAATTGGGCAATCTGGCTACAGCCGGCGGCATCGTTCTTGTCGCATGCGATTAACCAAAATGGGATTTGTTCCGCAGAGCTGAATGGGACAGCCCGTATGCTGGCTTGTTTGTATTCGTCGGTCGACTTGGGAGCTGGGACTTTAAGCTGTGTCGGGGTGGCATTTGACGACGCCGCAAAAATAGCGGCTGCCGCGATCGCCAGTATCCGTTTTATACCCATGCAGATCACCCTTCCCCCTCGGTCTAGCCGCGTCCCGTCCAAACGAAGCTTGCACATAATGGCCGATCATACAATGTCGAACACTGCACGCCTTCACAGCACCCTAACCCGCGGTTCATGCCCCCGCTTCCCCAGCATCAACTCACTCATCGCCCACACCAGCGCATCCGCCCTGTCTGGCGAACGTCCCGGCCCTTCATAGCCCCCGCCCGAAATCAGCCCGCACAGTTCATCCTCCAGTTCGGGGAAGGCGCCGACGTGGTAGGCTTTGCCTGCCTCATACAGCGCCGCGACCGGTTCGGCACGCGCGGCCTTGCCGTGCGCGGCGTGGACCTTTTTCACCGGCATGTGCACATCGGCGGCGCGCAGCGTGCTGACCACCATGTCGCCGCCATTATTGGCTTCGGCCACCACCCGGTCCGCGCCCCAGGCGAGCGCGGCGGCGGAAACCGCGCGGGCCCAGCCTTCGGGCGAGCGGCCCTTCACGCTGTGGTCGGCAAGGACATAGGCCTTGCCGTCGGCGCCCTTGCCCACCGCCACAATCCCGCAGTCATCGCCGCCTGTGCTGGCGGGCGGATCGACGCCGATGACGATGCGGGTGTATTCTCCCCGCCTGCTTGCGGGAGCGGTTGGGGGTGGGTCTGTGTCAGGGGTAGACTGGCCCACCCCCGGCCCCTCCCGCAAGCGGGAGGGGAGAAAGCGACACCGCTCAATCAAATCCCGCGTCCACAGTGCATCCTCTGCATCTTCCAGAAATTCGCCCAATAATTCCTGCCGCCCCAGCCGCGCGCTGCCATATACGTCGTGCATCGCGGTGCGGAAGCTTTCGGGCAGGTTGGCGCGGTTCGCCTCCATCGCGCCGCGGGTGATCGCGATGCCTTTTTCCTTCAGCAGCCGCCGCACCAGCGGCACGGCGCGCGGGGTGGTGGTGGCGACGATGCGCGGTTCCTCGCCCAGCCGCATCGTCATCATCAGATTGTCCCAGGCATCGACCCCGCGCTCCCACTTCGCCACCTCGTCGGCCCAGGCGAGGTGATGTTCGGGGCCGCGCAGCGCCTCGGGCTCCGACGCGGCAAAAACGTTCGCGATCGCCCCTGTCGGCCAGACGAGCCGTTTGAGCGAAGGCTCCCATGTCGGGCGCAGTTCATCGGGGGCGATGGCAAGCAGGCCGCTTTCGCCCTCGATCATGATGCTGCGCGCCTCGTGCAGCGTGGCCGCGACCAGCGCGATGCGCAACGAACCATCACCCTCTGCGCGGGCGCGCACATATTCGGCGGCCATCCGCGTCTTGCCGAACCCGCGCCCCGCCATCACGAACCAGACGCGCCAGTCCCCCGGCGGCGGCAACTGGCCGGTGCGCGCCCAGAATGGCCAGTCATATTCGATCTGCCACAAATTCTGCGGCTTAATCTTTTTCAGCCATTTGGCATATTCTTCGTCTGAGAGCCGCGCGACCCGCTCCGCCTCACTCTGCGGTTCGGCCGTCATCGCCCAGCCTCTTGCGCATCACGGCAAAGCGCGCCTCGAGCCGTTGCTGCACCTCTTTCGGATCGCGCGAACGCGAGGGCGCTGGCATCGGCGCGGCGCCCTTCACCGTCGCGCGATGCGCGGCGAGCAGCGCCATGCCGATCCGCGTTTTCATCTGCTTCTGCTTCAATGTGCTGTCCTTGAGGTTGCTTGCCGGGGCCGACAGCGCCTCCGACAGCAAATTCGCCTCCAGCCGGGCATAGCCCTCGGCCAGCGCGCCGAGCCATTTCGTGCAGAAACCCTCCGATTTCCGGCGCAGATCATAGACCGGCCGGGTCGTCACGCCGGCAGTTCTGGCCGAAGCGCTGACATTGGCGGTCTGCGCGAGGTGTGCCAAAAACGCCTTTTGCGCAGCGGGGCCGAAGGTCTTGCCCCTTTTGCCATTGGCAGCCGCTTTCTTTCCGCCCTCCTCCTTCCGAAATACCATCGCCAAATCCTTTCGCGCAAAGCAAAGGGCCGGAAGCAGTTGTCACCGCCCCGGCCCGAATCGCATTTTCCCAATATCGCAATATGTGGCAATTATATACTTTACAAACCACGGCAGATAAGGCATAACGATTCCAAGGAGTTAGTTATGTCTGTTTTGTCCAAGCCCTACTTCCACGACGAAGCCAAGGCTTTCACCTATTTGGAGAGCATCATCTGGGCCGATGGTGTTGTTTGCCCGCATTGCGGCATTGTGGGCGGTCGCGTTTATGATCTGTCGAACGTTCACGGCAAGGCGTCCAAGAAGTCGCCGGAAGGTGCCGTTCGTCATGGCCTTAAGAAGTGCGGTGAGTGCCGCAAGCAGTTCACCGTGAAGGTTGGCACTGTGTTTGAACATGGCCGTATGCCGCTCCACAAGATGCTACAGGCTGTCTATTTGATGACCAGCAGCAAGAAGGGCATTTCCGCGCACCAGTTGCACCGCGTTCTGGAAATCACTTACAAGTCGGCTTGGTTTCTCGCTCACCGTATCCGCGAGGCAATGCGCTCCGGTGAGTTGTCGCCGTTCGGTTCGGATGGTGGCGCGGTGGAAGTCGATGAAACCTACATCGGCCATCGCAATAGCAGCAAGCGCGCTAAGGGTGGTCACGCTCACAAGATGGCCGTTCTATCGCTGGTTGACCGTTCCAGCGGCAAGGTGCGCTCGTTTTCGATTGACGGCACCATTGCCAGCGAAGTTCACCCGATTGTGCGTGAAAATATCGCCAAGGAAGCGCGCCTAATGACCGATGAAGCGCGCATCTACTGGAAGATCGGCAAGGAATACGCAGAGCATGGTCGCACCCTTCACGGCATTGGCCAGTATGTGAAGGGCGACGTCCACAGCAACACAGTTGAAGGCTTCTTCTCGATATTCAAGCGGGGTATGCGCGGCGTCTATCAGCATTGCAGCGAACGTCACTTACACCGCTATCTCGCTGAATTTGATTTCCGCTACAGCAATCGCGAAGCCAACGGCCTTGATGACTATCTGCGGTCGGTTGAAGCGATGAAGGGTATAAGCGGCAAGCGGCTCACGTATCGACAATAGATTGTCAACGTTGACAACAAGGAAACTGGTCTAAGCCGTAAGCGAAAAAATCGTTCGCGTTGGCGCTGCAAATCTCATCGTAATTTGAGGCAGAAAGTGCGCCCAAAACCGTGACTAAAAATGCGCTCAAAAATTGATTGCAGAATTGATGGCCAAATCAATGAATCAACTTTGGACAAGATTGATTCAGTTTTTTTACGATTTTCGTATAGTTTGAAAATTGGAAATGACAGACAAACCCCGCGAAGGTGTCTACCAATTCCGCTTTTGCGCTTCCGGCTGGGCTCGAACCAGCGACCTTCGATTTAGCGGACCGACGCTCTATCCAGCTGAGCTACGGAAGCCACAAAAGCAAACGCCGGAAGCTCTAGTCAGCTTCCGGCGTTTTCTATCAGACGGCCCTCAAAGTTTGCTCAAAAGGGCGGTATGGTGCTTGGGGAGCAAATTTCTTTTCGTAGTAGCGCTCGCCGTCATATTCTAGAGCGCCATCTGCTTTAAGGCGAGACAAGATGGAGCCGACCGTGTCAGGCGCGACGGACGGAATAGTGATCCGAACAGCCTCATCAACCTCTTTTGAGGTTGCTCCGCGCTCGGCAACTTCACGCATATAATCCAGGACAAGCGGCTTGACGTTCGGTGACCGCTTACGGACGGTGCGCTCAACTGGGATAGGCTCACCGGAAAGCTCTCGCAGAAGGTCTACCAGAGTTTCTTCCTTGACCCGCAAGCGTTCGATCTGGCTGCGAACAGCTTCTAGCTGTTGTTTGATCACGCTCATTTGGTGGTTTCCTCTAGCCATGTTATACTCCTTGAAAATGACTGACTTGGTGCCCGCAGGGGGACTCGAACCCCCATACCCCGCGAAGGATTTTGGTTTTAAAGACCACTGCGTCTACCATTCCGCCATGCGGGCACGGCCTCTTGATAACGTGCCGCTATCAAGCCCACAAAGATGTATTATCAAGAACACGACGAATGGAGTTTGAATCGCGATGAGTGGAACAACACAAGAACCTGACCAGCTTCAGAAGTTCAAAGAAGCCGCTCGCAAGGCTGAAGCCGATGAAGATGAAGCCGCATGGGAAGCGCGATTAAAGAAGATCGCGAAGCATAAGCCGGTGGAGAAGGCCAAGTGATCTTGGTGCACGTCCGCATCGATGGCGACCAGTATGATTGGTTTGACGGTGAATGTGAGTTTCCCGTTCTGCCTCCCGTTGGCAGCACAATCAGGGTAATCGACAGAAACGCCAATATGCGTGAATTGACGGTTGAACGAATAATTGTGGAAGGTGTTAGGGCAAAATCGGAATTAAAAGGACTAGCTGGCAAGCAAGAGATAACGCTGTTTGCTTCCGAACTTTAGGCCCACATTGCGGCGGCTCATCCGATTTTATTGCCCTTGTGTCGGTTGGCAGTCCCATGATCCTCAATGGCTGTATCCATCCCGTTTATCGTATTATCCTCTACAACAGCCCCTTTGACGCCGGGGCCTAAATAGATTCCAATTGAGCCTTGTTGCTTGTCTGGTGCAGGCGGCGCTTCCTTGCTCCTTGGCGCAGTCCACCAAAGATAAACAAGGCCGATAAAGCCAACTGCAAGGCCCAAGAGTCCAGCCACCAGCAATATCTGGAAATATGGCGAACTGTCTGGGAGTGCAAAAGAGCCTATCATAGCCGCACCGCCGAAAGCGAATAATGTTCCGTATATAGTGGCTTCGATTGTGCGCCTATCCATACCCGCCTCATATCAGCGACGAACCTCGCTGGAAAGCAGTGGGTTTGTAAAAGGTATAATTGCCCAATATGTGCCATAATGGCGTTACGATGTCAAGATAAATTATCCTATTTGGTTAGTGCGTTTGTAGCATCGCTATCACCAGCGCAGGGTTTCAGCCTTCGGCGACCATCCTGCCTTCGATATAGCCGAGCCCGTCAATCTCGCAGCGCACGATATCGCCTGCCTGCAAAAACTGGCGCGGGTCCATTGCCATGCCGACGCCGCCGGGGGTGCCGGTGAACAGGCAATCGCCGGGTTCGAGCGTCATCCCGACCGAGAGATGCTCCACCTGCTGCCAGATGTTGAAGACGAGGTGCCTGCTGTTCGAATCCTGCCGTTTTTCGCCGTTGACGAAGCAGCGCAGGCCCAGATCGTGCGGATCGCCGACCTCGTCCGCTGTCACGATCCACGGCCCCATCGGGGCATGGGTATCAAAGCTCTTGCCGAGCGACCATTGCGGGCTGGCCTGTTGCCACATCCGCTCGGTCACATCATTGCCGACGCAATAGCCGAATATCGCCGCAGGAGCATCATCGGCGCCCAGACGCTTCCCGCCCTTGCCGATTACCGCCACCAGTTCGACTTCATAGTCATTGGCCACCGTATCCTTGGCAATTTCGATATCGTCATAGGGGCCGTTGACGCTGGTCTGCGCCTTGGTGAACCACACCTGCCGCTGCGGCACTTCCATTTTCGATTCTTCAATATGGTCGGCATAGTTGAGGCCGATGGCGAAAATCTTGCCCGGGCGCTGCACCGGCGCCTCCAGCTTCACCGAAGCCAGCGGCACACCGCCGCCCGCCGCCGCCTTCGCCTCAAGACCGGGCTTCAGCGCATCCCAGCCGCGGATCAGATCGATCATCGTGCCTTCGACACCGCTGTCGATAATCTCGTCGCCGACGACGATGCCGGTGCGTGTCCGGCCATTAGCGGTATAGGTTGCGAGTTTCATGCGGCAAGCCCCAGCATCTTGCGCTCGCGCGGGATCCAGGTGGCAAAGCCGGGGCGGGCCCAGATTGCGGCGAGCCAGGCGGTGAGTTTGGGATATTTGGCGGCGTCGGGAACGATGCCGAGATGCGCGGTGTTGACCAGCGGACTGGCGACGGCAATGTCGGCCAGCGTCAGCCGGTCGCCGACCAGATAGCCCGACGCCGGGATCGCGCCTTCGAGATAGTCGTAACAGGGCAGCAGATCGGCCTCGCCCTGTTTGGCGGCCTCCTCATCCCCCGGCTTTCCAAGGAATTTGGGGGATACCACCCGGTTGAAGAAAATCTTGCCGCCCGCGGCGGTCACGATCGTATCGGCAAACTCCTCGAACCAGATTGTCCGCGCGCGCTCCGCCGGATCGGCGGGGAGCATTGCGGGTTCGGGGAATTTGGCTTCGAGATAGGTGATGATCGCGGTCGAATCCGAAATCCTGAAATCGCCATCGCGAAAACCCGGCATCTTGCCGAACGGGCTGCAGGCAATGAAATCCGGATTGGGGTCGCCGATGCCGACCGGCACCAGTTCCAGCTCGATCCCCTTTTCGGCGGCATAGGCCAGAACCTTGCGAACAAAGGGGGAGAGCGGCGCGCCATAGAGAATCATTGCAGACATCCTTCCATTTCCTGATTGTTCCGCAGACTGACACTTTAGTTGCATATTGCAACCGGCAAATGGCTTTACTTGCCAATCGCGCCCAAGCGGTTAAGCCCTTGATCCCGAACCACGATGGGGGATGCAATGGAAGGCCTGTTACTGCTGATCGTTCTGGTCCTCGCGGTCTGGCTGCTCAACCTCAACGGGCGCATCAAATTTCTGGAAGAACGCATCGGGATATTGATCGACCGGATGAATGCAGGATCGGCACCACCGGTCGCGGCGCAGCGCGACGTGCCGGAAGAAACGCCTGAACCCGAAGCCCCCATCATTCCCAAGGCCGCAGCCATGGCCTATGCGAGCCGCAAGCCCGCAACCGTGAAGGGCGAAGTTCCGGCTGAAAAGCCGCACGCCACCATCGAAGCGTCGCCACCCCGCCCGCAACCGGAGGTGGATGCTGCCCCACAGAGAAACTGGAGCTTTGAGGAGCTGGTCGGAGGCAAGCTGCCAATCTGGGTCGGCGGAATCTCGCTGGTCTTCGCGGGCTTCTTCCTCGTCCGTTACACCATCGATGCAGGCCTGCTCGGCCCCGGCACACGATCGGTATTGGCGAGCCTGTTTGCGCTGCTGCTGATCGCGGGAAGCCGATGGGGCGGGCGGCTGCCCAAGATCGGCGCCTCCTTCACCGCCGATCCGCGCATCGCGCAATCGCTCGCCGGGGCGGGGATCGCGATCCTCTATGGCACGCTCTACATGGCGGCGGAAATCTATGGCCTGATCGGCGTTCCGGCAGCCTTTGCGCTGCTCGTCGCGACCACCCTGCTCGCCTTCGCGCTCGCGCTCCGCCATGGCCCGCCGACCGCGCTGATGGGGCTGATCGGCGGTTTTGCCGCGCCCTGGGTCGCGGGGCTGGGGGCGGACAATGTGCCGGTGCTGCTGCTCTATCTCGGCGTTTTTCTGGCTGGCCTGTTCGGGCTGGCGCTCTGGCGGCGCTGGCTGTGGCTGCTGCTGCTCGCCAGCGGCGGCAGCGCGCTGTGGACCATCGGCCTGATTGTCACGGCGGAAAGCGCCTTGCCGCTGCTCGGGCTGTTCGTGCTCGTCGCGGGCGGCGCGGCGGTGCTGGTGGGCGAACGCTTTGCCGATGCCGATCCGCGTCTGGAGGCGATGGCGCGCTACGCGCCGATGGCACTCGCGCTGGTGCAGTTGGCGATGCTGCTGCCGCGTTTGCAGTTCGGCTGGATGGGCTGGGCCTTTTACGGCGCGCTCTCCGCCGCAGCCATCGCGCTCGCCTGGCGCGACGAGCGGCACATGCCGAGCCTGTTCGGCGCGCTCCTCCTCTGCCTGATGCCCCTCGCGGCAGGCTGGGACAGCCAGGCATCGCGCGCAATGATGATCGCCGCTTCGCTCGGCACCGCCCTGCTCTTCGGCGTTCCCGCGCATTGGCGGGCACGCAGCGAGCGACCCAGCCGCGCCTATTGGGCGATGCTCGCGCTGATGGCGCAGGCGGTGCCTTTTGCAGCGGCATTCGGGGTTGCGAAGGCCGACTATGCCGACAGCATCTGGGCGGCGATATCGGCGCTGCTCATTTTCCCCGCCGCCTTCATCGCCTGGCAGTGGCAAAAGGCGGAAAGCCGCATCGACCAGATCGTGCAGGTCGGCGGTGCGGCACTGGCAGCGGCGATGGCATGGCTTGCCCTCACCCTGCTGCTGCCCGAAGATTATTTTGCCAGCACGATCCTTGCCGTTGCAGCAGCGTTGGCCGCATGGGCCGTTCGGACCAGCGGCGGCGCGATGCAGAGGCTGGCCGCGATACCGCTGGGCTTCGGCATCCTTGCGCTCGCCATCGGTTCGTGGCGTTTCCTCGATGCGCTGGGCGATGCGCTGGGCGGAGAGATACTGACGGTTTCGGCGCTGCCCGAAATCGCGGAAGCCGCGAGGATGACCCTGCTGCCCGCGCTGCTCGCCTGCGCCATTGCCGCGCTGCCGATATTCGCGCCCGGTCGCCGGGCAAGGCGCGCGGCGTGGCTTGCCGGCGGCACCGGCCTGCTCGCTTTCCTCTGGCTGATCGCCAAGCAGGTCGCGCATATCGACAGCCCGTCGCAGTTCATCACCCTCGGCCTTGCCGAACGCGTGGTGATGACGCAGGCCCTGTTCCTTGCCGGATGGCTGGCGATACGCAGCGCCAGCGACTGGTCGGATATCAGGGCGCGGGCGGGACTGGCCGCGACCGCGCTGGCGCTGTTCCGGCTGTGCTGGTTCGATCTGGGCGTGTTCAACCCGCTTTACCAGCCGCAGGCGCTGGGCCCGGCGCCGATCGCCAATCTCGGCACCGTCCATCTCGGCCTTGCTGCCTTCTGGCTGTGGCAACTTGCGTGCAGCCCGATTGCGGCATCGGCGCATCGCCTGTTGCCGAGGCTGGCGGAGGTCGGCAGCCTGCTGGCGATGGTGCTGACCGCGCTGGTCACCGTGCGCCAGCTGGTGCAGGGCAATCTGGTTTCGGGGGCGACGATCGATGTCGGGGAGAATTATCTCTATTCGGCGGCGCTGCTTGCGCTGGCGATCGGCTGGCTGGCGATCGGCATCAAGACCGGGCTTGCCATCCTCCGCCTCGCCGGGCTGGCGCTGCTCACCGTCGTTACATTGAAGGTCTTCCTGATCGACGCGGCGGCATTGGTGGGCGTGCTGCGCATCCTTTCCTTCATGGGGCTGGGGATCGCGCTGATCGGCATCGGTTGGGCCTATGGCCGCGTGATGCGCGCAGGCGCGGCCCCGACCGATTAAGTCTTGCCCGGATAGAGAAACCGCCTAGAGCGAGCCACCATGCTGCAACGCCTCTACGACTGGATGATGGACAAGGCGGCGCACGCCCATGCGGAGCGCTGGCTGTTCCTCTTCTCTTTCATCGAATCGAGCTTCTTTCCGATCCCGCCGCATCCGCTGCTCGGGCTGATGTGCCTTGCCCGGCCCGACCGCGCGATCCGCTATGGCGCGCTGTGCACCATCGCCTCGGTGCTCGGCGGGCTGTTCGGCTATGCCATCGGCTATTTCGCCTATGAAACAATCGGCATATCGCTGCTCAAGGCATTGGGCCTGTGGGAGAGCTTTCCCGCCGCCGCCTGCTACCTGCGCGAATTCGGCGCGGAGATCATCCTCATCAAGGGCGCAACGCCGATCCCGTTCAAGCTACTGACGCTGACCGCGGGCTTCATCCAGATGCCGCTGTTCGACTTCCTCTGGTCGAGCATTTTGAGCCGCGCCTTCCAGTTCATGGCTGTAGGCGTGCTGTTCTGGAAATTCGGCGCGCCGATCAAGGCCTTCATCGACAAATATCTCGCCTGGGTCAGCGCGGGCTTCATCATTTTGGTGGTGGGCGGCTTTATCGCCTTCTCGATGCTCGCAGGCGGCGGATCGAAGGCGAGCGACAAATGCGCGGGCGTGACCACGATGGAGCAGGTGTTCGAGCGGACTTGAGCGTTATTCTCCCCTCCCGTTTACGGGAGCTGGCGCAAGGGGACTGTCCCAAGCGTAGCGCAGCGGACTGTCCCCGGAATGTCACGCGCGGGCTTTCAGGGACAGTCCACGGCGCTTACGCTTGGGACAGTCCCTGAAAGCCGGGCATGATATTACGTCGCAAACAACTGCGCGTCATCGGCAAAGGCCTTGAACTCAAGCGCATTGCCGCTGGGGTCGGTGAAAAACATCGTCGCCTGTTCGCCGACCTGCCCCTTGAAACGGACATAAGGTTCGATCCCGAACTTCACCCCCGCCGCTTTGAGCCGCGCGGCAAGCTCCTCCCATTGCGGCATCGTCAGCACGATCCCGAAATGCGGCAGGGGCACGTCGTGGCCGTCCACCGGATTGTGGGCGGCAGGCGGCGGCCTATCGGGGGCAAGATGCGCGACGATCTGGTTGCCGTAGAGATCGAAATCGATCCAGTGATCGGACGATCGCCCTTCGCGGCAACCGAGCAGCGAGCCGTAAAATTCGCGCGCGGCAGCAAGTTCGTGCACCGGAAAGGCGAGGTGGAAGGGGCGCAGGTTCATTTGCTCGTCACAGGTTTGGGCAAGGGGGCAGACGCCGCATCGACCGTGGCAAGTTCGCCATACATGATTGCCTGACATTGAGCGATGCGCTGGTTACGCGCTTCGGCGCCCTCGGCCAGCTTCGCCTGGGCATTTGCGGATTCGATCATCGCCGTCGCCACCAGTTCACGAGGCTGCCCGCTTTCGTCCATCACGCGCTGACCGACGATGCCTGACCAGCGTTTCGCAGGCTTCGCCAGATCAGGTCGTTCGCCGACCGCCAGCGCCATAGTTGCCACGCAGCCGATATCGCGCATCTGCGCCTCGTTCAGCGGAAGCGGCTGGGTGGGCGCCAGCATCAGCGCGAAAATGGGGATCATGCTCATGCGCCGACAGCTAGCATCCGCCCGCTGAACGGCAAGCAACAAGTTTGCGCGATTGCAATTGCGGCAATTGCCCGCCATGTCGGCATCCGATGGCGAAGTTGCTGGCAACACTCGAAAAACATCGCGGGCTGGCGCTGCTGGTGGCAGGCGGGATTTCCGCCACCGGATTTGCCCCGCTGGGGCTTTGGCCGCTGACCCTGCTGGGCCTCGCGTTGCTGATGCACCTTGTTGCTAATGCCGAAAGCGGCAAGCACGCCTTCCTTCTCGGCTGGCTGTTCGGCGTCGGGCATTTTGCCATTGGCAACAACTGGATCGCCACCGCCTTCACCTATCAGGCCGCAATGCCCGCATGGCTGGGCTGGGTCGCGGTGTTTCTGCTTGCGCTGTATCTGGCGCTGTTCCCGGCGCTGGTGTGCTTGGGGGCGTGGGGGCTGGCAAACATTCCTCCCCGGCACGGGGAGGGGGACCATGCGCAGCATGGTGGAGGGGCGCGTGCAGAAATCCCCGCCATCAACAGCTCAGGACATGCTGCGGGTGCCCCTCCACCCCCGACTTCGTCGGCGGTTCCCCTCCCCGTGCCGGGGAGGATTTCTCCCCCCTTCATCCTCACCTTTGCCGGATGCTGGATCATTGCCGAATGGCTGCGCAGCTGGCTGTTCACCGGCTTTGCGTGGAATCCGTTAGGCGTCGTTGCGGTCGGCGATGCCGCAGCCCCCGCAATCTTCATCGGCAGTTATGGCCTTTCCGGGTTGGTCGCCATGTCATCGGGCATCCTGCTCTTGGTCACCTGCCGAAAGTGGTGCCAAGCCATCATCCTGACCCTGGCTTTGGCCATATTTTCGGCAGTTGCGCTATTTTCCTTCTCCGCAGGAGGCGTGGGAGTTGCCTTGAAGGAAAAGGCAATCGGCAAGCGTTACGTCGACCTCACCATCGCCCAGCCCAATATCAGCCAGATCGACAAATATGCCCCCGGCTATGACGCGCTCAACTTCGCGCGGCTTGCCCGGCACAGCCAGCCGAAAGGCGAAGCGCCGCGCCTGATCCTCTGGCCCGAAGCCGCCATCCCGTGGCGATTGGAGGACGGCTATCCCTTCCGCTATTACCAGTTCCAGCCCGGAGAGAATGCGCAAGGGGCGCGGCTGGCGCTGATGCGGTTGATGAACCCCGGCGATGTCCTGCTGACCGGCATCGACCGGCTGGAGTTTGACAAGGATCAGCAGCTGGTCGGTGCGCGCAATGGTGTTACCGCGATGGACAGTTCGGGCCAGATCCTCGCCACCTACGACAAGGCGCATCTGGTGCCTTATGGCGAATATCTGGCGCTGCGCTGGCTGCTCGAACCTTTGGGCGCAACGCGGCTGGTGCCGGGGGCGATCGATTTCTGGCCCGGCCCGGGGCCACGCACGCTCGACCTGCCCTTCAATGGCCAGCGCGTCAAAGCCGGTATGCAGATCTGCTATGAAATCATCTTTTCGGGGCAGGTGACCGACCGCGCCAACCGGCCCGATTTTCTGTTCAATCCTTCAAACGATGCCTGGTTCGGCCATTGGGGCCCGCCGCAGCATCTGGCGCAGGCGCGGCTGCGTGCGATCGAGGAAGGCCTGCCCGTTATCCGCGCCACGCCCACCGGGATCAGCGCGGTCATCGATGCCGATGGTCGCATCGTCAAAAGCCTGCCGCTGGGCAAGGCCGGACGCATCGATACGCGGTTGCCGACGGCAAAGGCTCCAACGCTGTTCGCCCGCTTTGGCAATATCCTGCCGCTGGCCTTTGCGGCGTTGCTGATCGCATTCGCATTCATCCCGCTTGCCCGCCGCCGCTTTTCCCGCTAGGGCGTGAGCACGATATAAAGATTTCTTTATACGCAGATACAGCAACTCAACTGGGACAACCATGCGTAATTCATTTCTCTTCACCTCCGAATCCGTGTCCGAAGGCCATCCCGACAAGGTCGCCGACCAGATTTCCGACACCATTGTCGACCTGTTCCTTTCCAAAGACCCCGAGGCGCGCATCGCCTGCGAAACGCTGACCACGACCCAGTTGGTCGTTCTTGCTGGCGAAATCCGCTGCAAGGGCGTTTATGAAAATGGCGACTGGGCACCGGGCGCCAAGCAAGAAATCGAAACCGCCGTGCGCAACACGGTCCGCGAAATCGGCTATGAGCAGGACGGTTTCCACTGGCAGAGCCTGCGTTTCGAAAACAATCTGCACGGCCAGTCGGCGCATATCGCGCAAGGCGTCGATGCTGCTGCGGACAAGGATGAGGGCGCTGGCGATCAGGGGATCATGTTCGGCTATGCGTCGGATGAAACCCCCGATCTGATGCCCGCGACGCTCGATTACAGCCACAAGATCCTCGAACGCATGGCGGCAGACCGCAAGTCGGGCGCGGCACCGTTCCTCGAACCCGATGCCAAGAGCCAGGTCACGCTGCGCTACGCCAACGAACGCCCGGTGGAGGCGACCGCGATCGTCGTTTCGACCCAGCACGCTCCCGGCTATTTCTGGCACAAGGGCGAAGGCGACGAAGGAAAATATGCCGAATTGCGCGACTATGTGAAGCGAGTGATCGCCGATGTCATGCCCGCCGAACTGCTGACCGCGAACACCGTCTATCACATCAACCCCACCGGCCGCTTTGAAATTGGCGGCCCCGATGGCGATGCGGGTCTTACCGGGCGCAAGATCATCGTTGACACCTATGGCGGCGCGAGCCCGCATGGCGGCGGCGCTTTTTCGGGCAAGGATCCGACCAAGGTCGACCGCTCGGCGGCCTATATCACCCGCTATCTCGCCAAGAATATCGTCGCCGCAGGGCTTGCGCGCCGCTGCACGATCCAGCTGAGCTACGCCATCGGCGTGGCCGAGCCGCTGTCGGTCTATGTCGATCTGCACGGCACCGGCACGGTCGATGAGGGCAAGCTGGAGGCAGTTCTGCCACAACTCGTCCGCCTGACCCCCAAGGGCATCCGCACCCATCTGGGCCTCAACAAACCGATCTACAAAAAGACCGCCGCTTATGGCCATTTCGGTCGTCAGGCGAATGGCGAAGCCTTCCCCTGGGAACGCACCGATCTGGTTGAAAAGCTGAAAGCGGCGCTCGCTTAAGCCGAAATTGCCGCAACCGGGTTGGACGCGCTTTCATGTTCGGGCGCGAAAACCACCCGGTTGCGGCCGTTTTCCTTGGCGCGATACAAAGCGCGGTCGGCACGGCGGATCGCATCGTTGATGTCTTCATGCCGTTCGACAATCGCCGCGCCAATGCTCGCTGTGCAATGCAATCCGTCATGCGGCGCGTCCAGCCGGGTCGCGGCAACGGCGGATCGCAACAGTTCGGCAAGTTGCTGCACAGCCGCCCCCTCGCATGTGCGCAGCAGGATGACAAATTCCTCGCCACCGAAACGGACAACTTCGCCCAGCCCCTTGCAACATGTAATCAGCGTCTGCGAAACCGCGACCAGAATGCCGTCGCCAATCCCATGGCCATGGGTGTCGTTGACGCGTTTGAAATGATCGAGGTCGACCATCAGAACCGACTGGAATGGCAATTCACCCTGCACCCGATCCAGCATCCGTTCAAAACCGCGGCGGTTGGCAACACCCGTCAGCGGATCGACGGTCGCGGCCGCAAAATGCCGCGCCACCATGTCCGATGTGATTGCCATCACCAGCAAAAAGGCGAGGCTCAGCGCAAAGATGGCCGAGGTGAAGTAGAAAATCATCATATATTGCGACCATTGGCTGGTCCGCGCATATTCGCCCGATTGGTCTAGCATGAAGTAAAAGGCAAAGCGGGCAACATAGCTGAGCCAGCACATCGCAACGACAAATCCGGTGATGTTGTCGAGCTGCTTTTCCCGGTGCGCAAAGAATCGCGGCAGCGCCAAAGCCAGAATGGCGATGGCGATTATCGACGTATTCGGAACCCGGATTGCCACGCTGTCGATGATGAAAGTCGCCGCAAGGTTGATGGCCAGCCCGACGGAAAACAGCGCGACGACCGGCTTTACCGGCACCCTGTCCCCGTGCCTCACCAGAAACGCATCGGCCATATACCACAGCACAAGCCAGTGCAGCGGCACCGCCATGGTGAAGAACCAGTCGGGGAAAAGATGCCGCTGGGTATCGAGGATGATTGCCAGCATACCCATCCCGAACGCCGCAGCGCCCTTCTTCGCAGAGGAAGCGCCGCTGTCCGACCGGGCAAGCGTCACGAAAACGGCGGTAAAAACGCCATACATGACGGGCAGCATCCAAAAGAAGATCTTGTCGGTAATCACGCCGCGCTCAATATCCCCCCAAGTAATAATCTTTATGAACGTAAGTTAGTGTAAATCCGGTAAAGAAGCAGGACTGCCGACGATGCGCTTGCGCTGCCCGTGTTTTCCGCTAATCGCCGCCGCCATGACAGCGCACAAAGCCGGAGATCCAACCACGCTTGGCCGCCTGTACGGGCGGTCAAAGGGCAAGAAACTGCGCGCCAGCCAGCAGGAACTGATCGACGGCCTGCTGCCGCAGATCGCCGTGCCGGAAGAGGGCCCGGTTACCGCAGAGCGCCTGTTCGGCCATGATCGCCCGCTGCATTTCGAAATCGGCTTCGGCGGTGGGGAACATATGGCCTATCGCGCCGACATGCTTCCCGATCATGGCTTTATCGGCTGCGAACCCTTTGAAAACGGGGTCGCCCAGGCGCTGGTGCATGTCGATAATTACAACGGCATGGGGCCGCTCCCCAATGTCCGCATCCACATGGGCGATGCGCTGGAGGTGCTGGCCCGCATTCCCGACGGCAGCCTCAGCTTTGTTTATCTGCTGCATCCCGACCCCTGGCCCAAGGCCCGGCATGCGAAGCGGCGGATGATGAATGACGGCCCTGTAGAGATGATCGCCGCGAAGTTGAAACCGGGCGGCGAATTCCGCTTTGGAACCGATCACCCCGTCTATTTGCGCCACGCCCTGATGGTGATGCAAAAACACCGGCACCAGTTCGATTGGCTATGCAACAGCCCAAAGGATTTCCTGAAGCGCCCCGGCGGCTGGCCCGAAACACGATACGAAGCCAAGGCCCGCAACGTGTACGGCCACGAAGTCTGGTATTTCCGCTATCGGCGAAGCTGATTCCCTCATAAATCAATGCAGGGCTTCTTCCGCCATTGCCGCTGCACATGCCGGGAATTAAGCGGGTTTGGTAAACTGGCACCGTAGTTCCAACCTCCCCCTCTCCCCTTGCGGGAGAGGATACGGAGCCTTGGCCGCAAGGTTTAGGCGAAGTTGGAGAAGGGGGTGCTGCCGCTGATATAGTGCACCACATTCAAGTTGCGCCAACCCGACCGTCGCGCCAGATTGTTTCGCGCAGAGACGCAGAGGTTCGCAGAGACCGCCGAGAGTCTGGATTTGAATTAAGTATTGTGTCACCGGAATTAGACAAACCGACGGGTGTTGGAGCCCCTCCCCTGCCGCCATCTATTGCGGGTCTTCCTCACTGTATTTTTTGGTGAAATTGCCATCGGCAATTTCATTCAAATCCGCCATCGTGAAATAATCGCCAACAGAAATATCCTGCATCGCAATTTCCGGCGAAAGAAATTTCACATCGAACACATAAGTTTCTCCCGGCAGAATTAATACATCTTGGTCAAAAATCATACATTCAAAAAGAGAATTATTTACTTTTAACGGCCTTCTCAAATACTTTGATTGAATCGGCTGTATCAAACCACCTTTTTCCGTCGGGAAAAATGAAATTCTAATTTCTACATCGGGACGCAGCATTTCCATTATCTCCTTGGAATTGGCGACCAAGTCCAAATGGATAGATTTAAACCGGGCAAAACTGAATTACAACAAATTCCGGGTGAACAAATTCCGGGGCAGTGCGCAATTCCGGGCAATTCCGGGGACACAATACTTAATTCAAATCCAGACTCTCGGCGGTCTCTGCGTCTCTGCGTGAAACAACTTGGCGTGGGGTTCGATAGATCGCAACGGCGAGGTGGTGCATTCCGGCACCCGCCCCTCCACCATGCTGCGCATGGTCCCCCTCCCCGTGCCGGGGAGGAATTACGCCAATTCCGGGGACTCATCATGTCCTCTGCGAAACTCTGCGCCTCTGCGCGAAACAATCTGGCGCTACGGTCGGGTTGGCTTGACTCAAGAGCGGCCCACCCCGTTAGCGGCAGCCCCCCCCTCTCCAACTCACCGAGCCATCCGCTCCGGCATGCCCGCCATCGGCGAAGCTGGTGCCTAGCGGGCGGCGGCGATATCTACCTTCTCGATCCATTCGGGGAAGAAACGCGGCGCGCGTTTTGACCAGCCGGGTGCCGTTGCCACCGCTTCGCTGATCGACTGCAGCAATTTCTTGCGCCGATCCGGCTGCAGATGCGGCATCGAGGCTGCGGCACAGAACGCAGCGGGAAGCCAGGGGCGGGCCTCGGCACCGACCAGCCGTTCGTAAAGGAAACGATAGGCCCCGAAGCCTTCGAGGCGGCCTTGCCCCAGATCGAACGCCGAAACCGTCACCAATGCCGCCAGAAATTGCTCGGCATCCTCGATCGAGCTGCTGTCGGGGATGAGCGCCCGGATATCGGGCAGCCTTTCGTAAAACCGGTGCTGTGCCTCGATGCTCGCCGCTTCGAGGGTGTCGCGCGACCAAAGTTCGACCGCGTCCTTCCTGTCGAACGCCACGTCGAGCGATCTGCGGATATAGCGCTGGCTTGCCGCATTGAAGCTGGCGAATTCCTTGATCTCCGCCAAAGTCAGCGATCCCGGTGCCGATGTATTTCCTGTAGCCATCATTCGGGCCCCCTTGTCGTCTGCCCTCGCCTTTTGTGCCACAAATATGGTTACCGAGGCGTTAACGCTCTCGAAGCCCTTGCCCGCATCGAAAATGCCGGGATCGCTTCGATCAAGCCGGATGTAAATTCGACAAGCGCCGGGTTATGGGGAAGGCAACAGGCGCCAAAGGACATATGTGGGGAATATGACCGTTTCCATTTTGAACAAGCGCCCGTTGATGGGGCACCAGATGGTTTTTCTGACCATTATTGGCTTTTGGGTGTTCCATGCCCTGATCGTATCGTTGCGCGCGGCGGTTCTGGAATTTCCCTCGCAGGGGGAACTTGCGACCCGCCGCGTCCTTGTGACCCTGATCGGGATAGCGCTCACCTGGTTGCTCTATCTCATTCTGCGCCTGTTTGACCGGAAGCCGCTTGGCGTCCGCGTCGCATCCGCATTCATCGCCGCGGCGCCCTGCGCCTTTGTGATCGCCTGGGCCAATTATTATGTGTTCAATGTCTACGATCCGGTGAGTGTCTTTTCCGATCAGGAACTTGGCCGCAAATTCATGGATATCCACGCCGAACTGGGCCTGACCGCCTGGCAGGAGGTCGCCGAGATCGCGGTCAGCCGTTATTTCTTCCTGATTGCATGGGCCTCATTATATCTCGCGCTGGGCTATGCCCGTGATGTTCGCGAGGCCGAGCGGACAGCCTCACGCTACGCACAGGCGGCGCAGGATGCGGAGCTGCGATCGCTGCGCTATCAGGTCAACCCCCATTTCCTGTTCAACACGCTCAATTCGCTGTCCAGCCTGGTGATAAAGGGCGACAAGGACAAGGCCGAGGAGATGATCCAGAATCTGTCGACTTTTTACCGGACCAGCCTTTCGAGCGACCCGCTGGAAGAAGTGACGCTGGACGAGGAAGTCGAGTTGCAAAAGCAGTATCTGGCTATCGAAGCCGTCCGCTTTCCCGAACGCCTCCGGACGCGGATCGATGTGCCGCCATCGCTTGCGAACGAACGGGTTCCGGCACTCATCCTGCAACCGCTGGTCGAAAACGCCATCAAATATGGCGTGTCGCGCAGCACCCGCCCGGTGACGATCCACATCGCCGCGACAGCCGATGATGGCTGGATGAAGATCACGGTCGATGATGATGGCGAGGATTCGCCAACTCTCGAACATGGCAATGGAATAGGTCTGGCCAATGTCCGCGACCGGCTGGAAGCACGCTATGGCGACGCTGCAAAATTGACGACCGGGCGCAAAGCCGGCGGCGGCTTCCATGCGTCGATCACCATGCCCATTACCCCCAGGGATTCCGAATGAACGGCTTGCGCACAATCATTGTCGATGACGAACCCCTCGCGGTTGAACGGCTGCAGATACTTTGCGCGGCGGAACCCGCGATAGAGCTTGTCGGCACCGCCGCAGACGGCGCCGCTGCCTTGCGGCTTGCACAAACGCTGACGCCCGATCTCATTCTCCTCGATATCGGGATGCCCAAGATGGACGGCATCAGCGTCGCCAGGGCCATTGCGCTGATGCAACGCAAACCGGCAATCATCTTTGTGACGGCCTATGACAATTTCGCGGTTGAGGCATTCGACCTCGACGTTGTCGATTATATGCTCAAGCCGGTTTCGGCAGAACGGCTGAACCGCGCCATTGCAAGGGCGCAGCAGCAAAGCGACGATGGCGGAGAGATCGAAGCCGCCCGCCCGGCAGACGAGCCAGCGGACGCGGGAGAATATGCCAGCGAATTCTGGGTTTCGCACCGCTCGGAGCTTATCCGCATCGCCGCGCTCGATATCGAGCGGATAGAGGCCGAACGCGATTATATGCGGTTGCATACAGGTGGCCGGAGCTATTTGCTGCACCAGACCATTTCGACGCTGGAGCAGCGGCTTGACCCGCAACGGTTCCAGCGCATCCATCGCAGCCACATTATACGTCGCGACCTCATCAACGGGTTGCGCCACGAAGGCGGCGGGGTTTGGCATGCCTTGCTGCAGGACGGGGAGTCGATGCGCATCGGGCGAAAATATCTTGCCGATGTCAAAAAGCTGGCGGGGAAGTAGCAAAGACCTTTCCCCGCCCGGACGCCATGATCGGTTTCAGTCCAGTGCTATTTTGACATTGCTGCCATAGCGGGCGATCGTTTTGGCGGCTTTGGCCATTGCCGAAATTTTTGCCCGCGCTTCGCACTGCAGCTGATCCTTGCGATCAACCAGCGATTTGGCCGATGGGGAGGCGCAGACATTGCGCACCGCGCGCATGATCCGCGCCTTGAATTTTGCCTGGCCAGCTTCGGTCGACAGATCGAGATCGTGATATTCGACATTGCGTTGACGCTCGGCAGCGGAGAGTGACGGCGCAGCCAGTGTTGCGATGGTTGCAGCCGCAACCAGTGAAGTCAGACGGTATCGTGCCATATCAGGGCTCCTTGGGTCATTGCGGGCCTCTTTATGTCTCGGGCCCTTTGGGAGGGGGTTGCAGACCGGCCAACTCAGAACTGGGGAGCAATGAGGGCCGGCCTGCCCCCTTGATATGGGCGGCTATTTGCGTTCAATCACCGCGACTTCGACAGACATGTTGGATCGTTTTACAAGTCGACAAATGACGCGACGAACGCCGCGCATCAGCAGACCAAATACATTTTCGGCCCGATCAGCGTCGACCAACGACTACAGATGTAGTTTAAATGCGACTCAGATGAGCCCGGCGAGCGGACTCGAAGGATCGGCATACATACGGCGCCCCATGCGGCCGGCCAGATAGGCTTCGCGTCCGGCCTCGACCGCCAGCTTCATCGCGCGCGCCATGCGCACCGGTTCCTTCGCCTCGGCAATGGCGGTGTTCATCAATACGCCTTCGCAGCCCAGCTCCATGGCGACCGCCGCGTCCGAAGCCGTGCCGACACCGGCATCGACCAGAACGGGCACCTTGGCGCCTTCGACGATCAGGCGGATGGTGACGCGGTTCTGGATACCCAGGCCCGACCCGATGGGCGCACCCAGCGGCATAACTGCAACCGCACCTGCCTCTTCAAGCTGCTTCGCCGCGATCGGATCGTCGACGCAATAGACCATCGGCAGAAAGCCTTCCTTGGCCAATATCTCGGTCGCACGCAGCGTTTCGCGCATGTCGGGGTAAAGCGTCTTGGCCTCACCCAGCACTTCCAGCTTCACCAGCTCCCAGCCGCCAGCTTCGCGCGCGAGGCGCAGCGTGCGGATAGCATCCTCGGCGGTGAAACAGCCCGCTGTGTTGGGCAGATAGGTATACTTCTTCGGATCGATATAGTCGGTCAGCATCGGTGCCTTGCGATCCGATACATTCACCCGGCGCACCGCCACGGTGATGATTTCAGCCCCCGATGCGACCAGTGCTGCCGCATTCTGTTCGAAATCCTTATATTTGCCGGTTCCGACAATCAGGCGCGAGGTGAAGGTGCGACCGGCTACGGTCCAGCTGTCGCTATTGTTCATGGGGATGCTCATGGGCAGGCCCTTAACCGCCCCCGACAAAGTGGACAATCTCCAACTGATCGCCTTCTTCGAGGAACACATCGCCCAATGTCGAGCGCGGAACGATTTCGAGATTGCGTTCGACCGCGACCTTTTTGGGATTGAGCCCCAGCTCGCGCACCAGATCGGCAATGCGCATCCCCGCCGTCACGCGATGCGGTTCGCCATTAAGGATAATAGACAAAGCAACAGCCGTGTTCAACATATGTTCCTATCATTGACTTTTTTGACAGAGTAACTTATTTGGATACTCAAGTGGACTGGAAATGTCTGGTCGGCGCTAGGCCTCTGGGAAGCCGGGGGCCTTTCGCTTTTCACGGGAACGACCATATTCTACGATAAACCTTCTCGGCAAGAATCTCAAATGCGCGATTTAGCTGGTTAGGTTTCAGATAGTTCCGACCGATGGGCTGACCAACCAAATCTGCGAATTGCAATCCCGCAGAGTTGATCTTCTTTTCAACGAACCTTAGGCTCATGGGTGTCTCGTGAATAGGGAACCGCTGAGCCATACCCCAGTTGTAGTCTGGATCTTGAATCCGCCGGAATTCCAATTCCAACTCTCGATCCTCTTTGGGTTAGCGTCCGCGCTCGTGGTGTAATTTCCGGTGTAGGCGATGGTGTATTCCGGGGTGGGGCATGCCCCACCCCGGAATGCGGCGTCGCTGGTGGCCACCGGGTTCATCGTTATGGTGGAGTTTGCACACTTCAACCGTGACGAAGAGGAGTTCCCGATGACCGAGGACAGATTACTGATCGAAGAGCTTGCTGCGAAGGGCGGCCAACCGGATTTTTTGCGCACCATCGCCGAGAACGTGCTGCAGCTGATCATGGAGGCCGACGTTGATGGCCTGATCGGCGCGGGTCGCCACGAACGCAGCAGCGAGCGCGCGACCTGGCGCAACGGCTATCGCGACCGTTCGCTGGATACCCGGGTAGGCACGCTGAACCTGAAAATCCCCAAGCTGCGTGCTGGGTCCTACTTTCCGGGCTTCCTTGAGCCCCGCAAGATGGTCGAGAAAGCGCTGGTTGCGGTGATCCAGGAAGCGTGGATCGGCGGGGTCAGCACCCGGCGGGTCGATGAACTCGTCCAGGCCATGGGCATGACCGGCATCTCCAAGTCCACCGTCTCCAAGCTTTGCAAGGACATTGACGAGCGCGTCCATGCCTTTCTGAAACGCCCGCTCACCGGCGAATGGCCGTATCTCTGGCTCGATGCCACCTATCTCAAGGTACGCGAAGGCGGGCGGATCATCAGCGTTGCCGCAATAATCGCCATGGCCGTCAACACCGAGGGCCGGCGCGAGATCGTCGGCCTGCATATCGGCCCCTCGGAAGCGGAGGTCTTCTGGTCCGACTTCCTGAAGGACCTTGTTCGGCGCGGTCTTACCGGCGTGAAGCTGGTCATCTCCGATGCTCACGAGGGCCTCAAGGGCGCGATCACCCGCGTCATGGGCGCCACCTGGCAGCGCTGCCGGGTGCACTTCATGCGCAATGCCCTGTCCTATGTGCCCAAGGGCCAGAACACTGTCGTCGCCGCCGCGATCCGCCAGGTCTTCCTGCAGCCCGATCAGAAAAGCGCAACGCAGGTCTGGCGACAGGTCGCCGACCAGTTGCGCACCCGTTGGCCCAAGCTCGGCGCCTGCATGGACGAGGCCGAAACCGACGTGCTCGCCTACACCGGCTTTCCCACCCAGCACCGCACGAAGTTACACTCAACCAATCCGCTCGAGCGGCTCAACAAGGAGGTCAAGCGCCGCGCCGACGTCGTCGGAATCTTCCCGAACGAAGACAGCATCATCCGCCTCGTCGGGGCTGTGCTGATGGAGCAGAACGACGAGTGGCAGCTCCAGCACCGATACATGCAGATCGAAGGCATGGCCGAACTCAACCAACCCATGATCGAGGAGGAAAATCAGCCCCTACACATCACCGCCAAAGCCGCCTGACGATGGCCCACGGCCACAGCCGAAATTACACCACCTTGACGGACGCGACCCTCTTTGGCACCTCTCGACTCAGCTATGATGTGGGTGAGTTTGCCCAACTGCTTCCGATCCTTAAGAAAGCAGTTAAGTTGCTCGAGATTCATTCGCAGCGCGATATGGTATGGGTCGAAAGGACTTCGATATTTTGCAACCAGCTTTTTCTTGTCGATCACATGGGCAATGATGTGGAAATCAGCGGCCGACAGAATTGAGTTCAATCGATCTAAAAACGCCGCGCGCCGAACCGGGTTAAGCAAAAACTCAAAATCGCCCCTTGGTTTCCGGATTTCGTGGCCATGCAGCACCGCCATGTCATGACCAAAAAAATCAAACTTCAATCGCTTGATCGCGGGTTGAATGCGGTCGCAATAGCTGTATTTTTCAAATACACAGAAAACCAACGCGAAGATCGGATAATCTGGATCCATCGGCGATAATGTTGGCGATCCGCTCTCATCCACAAAAACAATGTAGTCCGAAAATTCCATTTGCTCCGACGTCATGGTGAGTTTCTTTACATGCTCACTTTGAATTTCCTATAGGTTAAGCGCAACTTAGAATTCGGGGTTACACCTTTGCCTACAAAAACGCTAATCTATGTCCTCAACGGGCCCAACCTCAACCTGCTCGGCATGCGTGAGCCGGAGATTTACGGCACCGATACGCTGGACGATATCGCCGGGCGGCTCGACGATCAGGCGCAGGGATTGGGGCTGGAGATCGATTTTCGCCAATCAAACCATGAAGGCCATCTGATCGACTGGCTGCACGAGGCGCAGGCCGAAGGGGCGAAGGCGGTACTGCTCAACGCCGGCGGCTATACCCACACATCGATAGCACTGCATGACGCCATCAAGTCGATCAAGGTTCCGGTGATCGAAGTGCATCTGTCCGACCCCGAAAAGCGCGAGGAATTCCGCCATATCAGCTATGTCGGCATGGCGGCGCACAGTTGTTTTGCAGGGCATGGCGCAAAAAGCTATGAACTGGCGCTGGACGCGGCGGCGCGTCTCTGATTAAAGCGCGCGATACACAGGGTCTCAGGAGTAAGAATATGAGCGGCAAAACCGGCGGAATGCAGGTCGATACCAAATTGGTGCGCGAACTGGCCGAGTTGCTGAACGATACCGGCCTCAGCGAAATCGAGGTTGAGGATGGCGATCGCAAGATCAAGGTTTGCCGGAATATCCAGGCCGTAGCCGCAGCGCCTGTCGCGCTCGCCGCCCCTGCGGCACCCGCCCCGGCCGTTCCGCTTCCCTCTGCCGAGGTTGCACCGGCTGCCGCTCCGGCCAATGCCGTAAAGTCGCCGATGGTCGGCACCGCCTATCTGACTCCCGAACCGGGTGCTGCCCCCTTCGTCAGTGTGGGCGACAAGGTTTCGGCGGGCGATACGCTGCTGATTGTCGAGGCAATGAAGGTGATGAACCCGATCACCGCACCCAATGGCGGCACCGTCAAGTCGATCTTTGTCGAGAGCGGCCAGCCGGTCGAATTCGACCAGCCCCTCATGGTGATTGAGTAAGCATCCGATGGGCATCGAAAAAATCCTGATCGCCAATCGCGGCGAAATCGCTTTGCGTATCCATCGTGCTGCGCATGAAATGGGCATCAAGACCGTTGCGGTCCATTCGACGGCAGATGCCGACGCGATGCACGTCCGCCTTGCCGACGAAGCCATCTGCATCGGCCCGCCCGCCGCGAAGGACAGCTATCTCAATATCCCGGCGATCATTTCGGCAGCCGAAATCAGCCATGCCGACGCGATCCACCCCGGCTATGGTTTCCTTTCCGAAAACGCGCAGTTTGCGGAGATTGTCGAGAGCCACAACATCGCCTTCATCGGCCCCAAGCCCGAGCATATCCGCACGATGGGCGACAAGGTGATGGCGAAGAAGACCGCGGGCGACCTCGGCCTGCCGCTGGTCCCCGGCTCCGACGGTGCGGTATCCGAAATCGGCGAGGCGAAGGCAATTGCCGAGGCGGTGGGCTATCCGGTCATCATCAAGGCGGCATCGGGCGGCGGCGGGCGCGGCATGAAGGTATGCAACAGCCCCGACGACCTCGAAACGCTGATGCAGCAGGCAGGCAGCGAGGCGAAGGCGGCCTTTGGCGATGCCACCGTCTATATCGAAAAATATCTCGGTAACCCGCGCCACATCGAATTCCAGATTTTCGGCGATGGTGCAGGCCATGCCATCCATCTGGGCGAGCGCGACTGTTCGCTGCAGCGCCGCCACCAGAAGGTGCTCGAAGAAGCCCCCTCGCCCGTGATCAGCGCCGATGAGCGCGCGCGCATGGGCGGCATCGTCGCCAAGGCGATGGCCGACATGCACTATCGCGGCGCGGGCACGATCGAATTCCTCTGGGAAAATGGCGAATTCTATTTCATCGAAATGAACACCCGCATCCAGGTCGAACATCCGGTGACCGAGATGATCACAGGTTTTGACCTTGTCCGCGAACAGATCCGCGTCGCCGAGGGCCGCGGGCTTTCGGTAACGCAGGACATGCTCGAATTCCGGGGCCATTCGATGGAATGCCGGATCAATGCCGAGGATGCGCGCACTTTCGTACCCTCGCCCGGCAGGATCGGCCATTATCACGCTGCAGGCGGCATGCATGTGCGCGTCGATAGCGGCATGTATTCGGGCTATAGCGTTCCCCCATATTATGACAGCATGATCGCCAAGCTGATCGTCTATGGCCGCACCCGCGAAAGCTGCATGATGCGGATGCGCCGGGCGCTGGAGGAAATGGTAATCACCGACATCAAGACCAACATCCCGCTGCACCAGGCACTGCTGCGCGATCCCGATGTGATCAACGGCGATTACACGATCAAATGGCTCGAAGAGTGGCTGGCGAAGCAGGACAGCTGAACCGGCGAACCTTCGTCCTCGGCGCAGCGATAGCGCCACTGATTGCCTGTGATCGTAGCGAGAAGATCGCTGCCCCGACGCCGCCATCAATAACCCCGCCCAAGTCCGGGCGGGGCGATCTGGTCGAGCTGGTCAATCTGGCCCCCGACATCCGCCTCGATATCCGCTACGCCACGGCCAATAATTTCACCGGTCGGCAGCTATATGATCAGCCGCGCGCCTTCCTTGTCCGGCCCGCCGCCGAAGCACTGGTGCGGGCGCACCGGGCGGCGCAGGCGGAAGGCTTTGGCCTGACAATCTTCGATGCCTATCGGCCATGGCGGATAACCAAAAAGCTGTGGGATGCCACCCCTGCGGGCCCGCAGCGCAATTATGTCGCCAATCCGAAAAAGGGATCAAAGCATAATCGCGGCTGCGCGGTCGATCTTTCGCTACACCGGCTCGACACCGGCCAGCTGGTCGAAATGCCGAGCGGCTATGACGAGTTCAGCGAACGCGCGCATCGCGATTTCATCGATGCCTCTCCAGAAGCCATCGCGAATCGCACACGACTCGAACGCTCGATGGAGGCGGTGGGCTTTCGCGGCATATCCAACGAATGGTGGCATTTTGACTTTGCAGGATGGGAAGCTTTCCCGATCCTCGATATTGCTTTCGATGAAATCGGCTGAAATTCAACCGTTCATCTAAATCGCACCTTTCCTGAACATTACAGCCTCATTCAGCCTTATGACAGCCAGTTGGTCCGATAAGGATGGCATATGGACGGCATCGTGCCGTGTTTGCATCGGGGACCAACGATGAAGAAGATTTTGTTATTCGGCATTGTTTCGACAATCGGCCTTTCGCCTGCGGCTTATGCCGCCCAGCCTGCACAATCGGCCGCTGCGGTGTCTGCATCGGACAACGCTTCCAATTTCCAGCGCGGCGAAAACCGCCGGGGCGAGTGGGTGCGTGGCCAGGGCCGCACCAACCGTGACGACCGTGTCGGCCGGGGCCAGCGTTCGGCGCAGGATGGCCAGCGCAGCGAACGCCGCACGGAACGGCGCGGCAACTGGAACCAGTCCCAATCGCAGCAGCAGGGCCAGCAATGGAACCGGGGCGAGGAACGCCGTCGGGGCGATGACAGCGCCCGCCGCAATGCTGACGGACGCACCTGGAATCGCGGCGACGATAGCAACCGCAATGAGGCCCGCCGGGATCGCAGCCGCAACGATGATTACCGCCGGAATGATCGCAGCGACGACAATCGCCGCTGGGAAGGCCGTCGCGATGATGACCGTCGCTGGAGCGACAATCGCCGCTATGACCGGCGCGACAATGATCGCTGGGACCGTGGCTGGCGGAATGACCGCCGTTATGACTGGCGCGGGCATCGCGATCGCTATCGCAGCTATTATCGTCCGGGCCGTTATTCCGCGCCCTATCGCAACGATCATTACCGCCGCTTCAGCATCGGTATCCATCTGGGCTCGCCCTTTTATTCGAACCGCTACTGGATAGCCGACCCCTGGTATTACCGCCTGCCACCCGCGCACGGCCCCTACCGCTGGGTACGCTATTATGACGATGTGCTGCTGATCGATGTCCGCAATGGCTATGTCGTCGACGTTATTCACGACTTCTTCTGGTAATCCTGATCCCTCCAGAAGTTGAAGAGCCCGGGGCGCCTTCCTCCCCGGGCTCTTTTCGTTTGCGCCGTTGACGCGGCTTTTGCACGCTGACATTCATCAGACGGGAGGCGGGCATTGCGCCTCTCGAAACCGCCCCGTCTTGCATGTTAAGAGGCAGGCGACTCAACCTCGCATGGAGCCAAAGCGTGTCCGCCGAACCAGAAGTACCGACCAAGTTCGACCCCAATAACGATCCGGCAAGGCTCGCCCAAATCGGAGCGCATGTTACCCGCAAGCTGGAGAATAACCCGCTTGTTCAGCGCATCGAGGTGCCGGAGCTTCAAGTCTATGTATATCAGGGCTTTCTGGGGAAGCGCGAGTGCGGGCTTCTGATCTCAAAGATCGATTCCGATGCCGTCCCCTCAACCTTGTACAAAGGCACCGAGCAGGCCGGTTTCCGCACCAGCTACAGCTGCCACCTCAACCGATGGGATCCGGACATCTCCCGGGTGGAGGCGCGGATGAGCGACACATTGGGCATCGACAATAATTGGGCGGAAACGATGCAGGGGCAGCGCTATCAGGTCGGGCAGGAATTCAAGGCGCACCACGATTTTTTCCACCCCGGCCAAAGCTATTGGGACCATGAAGGCCCGCGCGGCGGGCAACGCAGCTGGACGGCGATGATATTCCTGAACGAACCGGAGGAAGGCGGCGCGACCGAATTTCCCCATATCGGCATCGGTGTCCGCCCACAGGCCGGAACGATGCTGATGTGGAACAACATGAAACCCGACGGGACACTGAACTATAAATCGCTGCACACCGGCACTCCGGTGAAAAAGGGCGTCAAGCATATCATCACAAAATGGTATCGTCAGAATAACTGGCTGGAATTGAACACGCTCAAAGAGTGAAAGCGTTTGCGGCTGCAAGTTGGCTGTCTGTCGAAATTGGATTGCCCTGTCACCGCGAAGCCCGCTTGCGCATGGACATGGAATTATGGAGAAAAGCCGCATGAAAACGAAATTTGTTCACCTGTTCGCTGCAGCGTCACTGTTTGCAATGCCCGCAATCGCGTCGGCATCCGACGCAGCAACAACGGCAACCGCATCGCAGACCGAAGCGCAGAAACTGGCCGCACTGTTTGCCGAAGACGATGAAGCAACGCTCAAGCGCAACCCTTTGAACGCCTTGTTTCGCGGCGACATGCGCTATGCCGACCGGTTCGGCGACTATATCAGCGACGCCTATTTCGATGCCGAGCGCAAGGCAGCCGAAGCCAATCTGGCCAAGCTCGACACCATAGACCGCGCCAAGCTCGATCCCACGAGCCAGATTGCCTATGACGTTTACAAACAGGGTCAGCTGGATGCGCTGAAGGGCCTGTCGAAGGAAATCATGGACCTGACCGTGGTACGGCCGGTCAACCATTTCGCCGGCTTCCACACTTTCTACCCGACCTTTGCCAGCGGACAGGGTGCAGCACCGTTCAAGACCGTTGCCGACTATGAAAACAACCTGAAGCGCCACAAGGAATTCATCACCCTGATGGATGCGTCGATCGGCCGTTTCCGCCAGGGGATGGCTTCGGGCGTGTTTGAAACCAGGTTGACCATCACCAACGTCATCGATCAGCTCAATACCCAGTTGGCACAGAAAACCGAGGAATCGCCTTATTACGGCCCGGTCACCAAATTCCCGGCAGATTTCAGCGATGTGGACAAGGCACGGTTGACAGCCGCTTACAAAGACGTTGTCGAAAAGGGTCTTTATCCCGCCAACCAGCGCCTGCGCGATTTCCTGCGCGACGAATATCTGCCCAAGGCGCGCGAGGGCGTCGGCATGATGCACATGAAGGGCGGCGACAAGCTGTACCAATATATGGTCGAACAGACCACCACCCTGCCGCTCAAGGCTGCCGACATCCACCAGCTGGGCCTGTCCGAAGTCGACCGGATCAAGAAGGGGATGGAAGAAATCAAGACCGAGGTCGGTTTCAAGGGAAGCCTGCAGGATTTCTTCGAGCATCTGCGCACCGACCCGAAATTCAAGAAGGAAAGCCGCGCGGCGCTGACGCAGGGCTATTATGATATCGGCAAGCAGGTCGATACGGTCATCAACTCGCAGTTCAACCATCTTCCCAAGGCCCCGCTCGAAATCAAACCCTATGAGGAATTTCGCGAGAAATATGAGGCGGGTGGCAGCTATCAGCAGGGCACGCCCGATGGATCGCGCCCCGGCACCTTCTATTTCAACGCCTATGACCTGCCGAGCCGCACCACTTCAGGCATGACCACGCTCTATCTGCACGAAGGCGCACCGGGGCACCATTTCCAGATCAGCCTTGCGCAGGAAAATGACAAGCTGCCCGCCTTCATGCGCTTTGGCGGCAACACCGCTTATGTCGAAGGCTGGGCGCTTTATGCCGAAACGCTGGGCTATGACATGGGGCTGTTCAAGGATCCCTATCAGCGCTTCGGCACATTGTCGGATGAAATGCTGCGCGCAATGCGCCTCGTGGTCGATACCGGCCTGCACAGCAAGGGGTGGACCCGCGATCAGTCGATCGAATATATGCTCGCCAACAGCGACATGGGCCGCACCGACGCCACCGCCGAGGTCGAACGTTATATCGCCATTCCCAGCCAGGCACTGGCCTACAAGATCGGCGCGCTGACCATCCAGAAGCTGAAGGCGAAGGCGCAGAAGGAGCTGGGCGCGAAATTCGACGTGCGCGAATTCCACAACCAGGTGCTTAACACCGGCGCGCTGCCGCTGGCGGTGCTGGAAAAGAAAATCGACAGCTGGATTGCTGCGCAAAAATAGGCGTTCAGCAGCCATTCAAAGCCGCATGGGCAGCTTTCCCCAATTGAAGGAAACTGCCCATGCGTGTTTTACTGCTCCCGTTTCTGTTGGTCGCTACTCCGCTTTGTGCACAGGATACTGGCAGCCCGCTGATCGACTATGCCGGATTTCGCGAGCTGACGTCCGAAGTGCAACCGGTGCGGTCGGAACGGCTTGTTTCGCTTGCGCAATTCAAGGCACGGGCGGCCCGGCCTAATGCGCTGGTCCTCGATGCCCGTTCCGCGCAAGCCTTTGCCGAAGGGCATATCGCGGGTGCGATAAACCTGCCGCTCCCCGATTTCACGGCGGAAAGCCTCGCTGCTGTTGTCGGCGCCAATCCGGACCGCGAAATCCTGATCTACTGCAACAATAATTTCACCAACAACCGCCGTCCGGTAGTGACCAAGGCGCTGCCGCTCGCCCTCAACATCCAGACCTTCATCAACCTTTACGGCTATGGCTACAAAAATGTCTGGGAACTGGGCGAAGCCGTGGACATGGATGATCCGCGTGTCGGCTGGACTTCGACCGGATAACAAGAAAAAACGGCAAGCCGTTATCAAAGACCTGATTTTCTGTTGTTTCCTTAAAAGCGTTTTGTCACAACTACCCAAAGGTGGCGATTCATTTTGCAGGGGGAGCATATGTTCGGTCGTATTGCCGCATTATTTCTGTTTTTACTTCCGGCACCATTGCTCGCCGAGTGGCATGAGGCGAGCAGCGACCATTTTCTGGTCATCGCCGATCAAAGCGAACGCGATGTTCGCGAATTTACCCAACGGCTTGAGCGCTATCATTCTGCCTTGACGGAAGTGATGAAGCAACCAAATGCCAAGCCGAGCCCATCCAATCGCGTCACCATCTATGTCGTCAGGAGCGGTTCGGATGTCCGCAAGCTGGCAGGTGATACGTCGGGTTTCCTGCAAGGCTTCTATCAACCGCGCGCAGGCGGATCGGTTGCGTTTATTTCGCGCGTCGACAGCAGCGGCGGTCGCGACCTGGATGACAGCGAACGCGTCCTGTTTCACGAATATGCCCATCATGTGATGCATTCGAACAACGAATGGGTATCTCCGCGGTGGCTTTCCGAAGGCTTTGCCGAATTCTATTCGACTGCCCGTTTCGAACGCGACGGCGGTGTATCCGTAGGCCTGCCCGCCAACCATCGCGGCTATGAACTTGCCGCCGCGCGCAATGTTCCGATTGAAGCCCTGCTCGATGCCGAAACCTATAACAAGACCAAGACCAAGGCCTATGACGAGTTTTACGGCCGCAGCTGGGCGCTGTATCATTACCTGCTGGTATCGAAAAAACGCCCGGGGCAATTGGTCAAATATATGGTTGCGCTCGCCAATGGCAGCAGCGAACTTGATGCCGCGCAGCAGGCGTTCGGCGACCTGAAAGTCCTTGAAAAGGAACTGGACGCCTATCTGCGCCAATCTCGCTGGACCTATTTGCCGATCGCCGGGGAGAAGATTTCGGTCGGCCCGATTATGACAAGAAAGATGGGCACCGCAGAGGCCGCGATCATGCCCGTCGTCTTGCAGTCCAAGCGCGGTGTGAATGATGAAACAGCCAAACCCCTGCTTGTGAAAGCGCAGGCAATTGCCGCCCAATATCCCAATGATCCAGCAGTTCTGGCGGCACTTGCCGAGGCGGAATATGATGCCGGGAATCATGCGGCTGCCGTTGCGGCGGCAGACAAAGCCCTGGCCGCAAACCCCTCGCTCGTGAACGCACATGTCCAGAAAATCTACGCGCTGCACCAACTGGCACAAGACGCAACCGAAGCCGACGCCGCTTGGAAAAAAGCGCGGCGCGCCGTGTCTGCCCTCAACAGGGTGGAGGCTGACCATCCCATTCCGCTGATCTATTATTATCGCAGCCTGCAAGCCTCGGCAGAGCCGATTACCGAACTCGCCGCCCATGGCCTCGAACGTGCCCTGCAGCTCGCCCCCTATGACAAGCAGGTGCGCTGGCAGGTGGTTCAGCAGATGATGGACGAACAGAAATGGGATCTGGCCTATCGCACCCTGCTGCCGCTGGCGAACGATCCGCACAACCGCAATGAAGAGAGCGACGCGGTGAAGCTGCTGGCAAGGATCAAGGATAAACTGCTGGCTGCGGAAGCAGCGAAAGCGGTAAAATCCTGACCGGACGGATTGCTGACGTAGCGGATTTGGCAGCCGTGCCGAACGGGTGTATGTTCGCCTTATGCCTGCCGTCAAAGCCGCCAATCCACGCACGATATTTGCCCCGGAAGAGTGGAGCGCGATAACGCGCGTCTCGCCCTGGCTGGGGATTTTCCAGATCGTCCACGCCTGGGCGGTTGTCGCCTTTGCGACATTCGGCGCGGCCTGGGCATGGGAACAGAACTGGCTGGCGGGGCTGATTGCCACACCTGTTGCCCTTGCCCTTCTCGGCGGGCGTCAATTGGGGCTGGCGATCCTGATGCACGATGGCGCGCACGGGCTTCTCCATCCAAACCGGCAACTGAACAACTGGCTGGGGCAATGGCCGACCGGCGCGGCCACCGGCAGCGACCTGCACGCCTATCGCGCCTATCACCTGACCCACCATAAATTCACCCAGCAACCCGAAGACCCCGATCTCTCGCTTTCCAAACCCTTCCCGACGACGCGCGCCAGCCTGTGGCGCAAAGCGATGCGCGACCTGACCGGGCAAACCTTTTTCAAGCAGCGCAGCCACCAGTTTGCGGCTGCCCTGCGCGGGCTGAAAGCGATGTTGAGGAACGAGGCGGGCGAAACCGATGGCAAGCGCGACACAAGCGCAGGCCGCGCCTTCAACCTGCAAAGCCGCAGCGGCATCGATGCCCCGGTTGCCAATATCGAAGGCGCCAAAACCACCGCGCGGACGGTCGGGCGCTTTTTGCTGGTGCAAATCATCCTGCTGGCAATTTCGCTGGCCTTGTGGGGCTGGCTGCCCTTCCTGCTCTGGCTGGCGGCGCTGGCGACGACTTTCCAGCTATTCCTGCGCATCCGCAACATCGCCGAACATGCCTGCACCACTACCGGCAGCGATGACCCCTTCACCCATGCGCGGACAACCCATGCCGGGCTGATCGAGCGCGCGACTGTGGCGCCATACTGGGTCAATTATCACAGCGAGCATCATCTGTTCATGGGCGTGCCCTGTTACAGCCTGCCGCGCGCGCACGCCTTGCTCGGCAAGGGTGGCTATCATGCGAAGATGACGATCGAGCCGAATTACCTGTCGGTATTGCGGCGGGTTACAGCCATCCCGACCGTTTGAACCTGACATACAGCGTCAGGCAGACGACGAGGATTAGCCCCCAAACCCCGGCATAGCCGTATTTCCAGCCAAGTTCGGGCATGAATTTGAAATTCATCCCGTAAATCCCCGCAATCGCGGTCGGCACTGCAAGGATCGCCGCCCAGGCCGCCAACTGGCGGGTAATGACGCCCTGCCGCTGCTGTTCGAGCAGGCCGCTGGTCTCGATCACGCTGGTCAGCGTATCGCGCAGCCCGGCCACCCGATAATTCACGCGGCGAACATGATCGGCAAGGTCGCGGAAATAGGGGTCGATGTCATTGTCGATCTGGGGCAGGTCGATATTGACGAAACGGTTCGCCAGATCCTCCATCGGCCCCAATATCCGCGTCAGGCGGAACAGATCACGCCGCATGGTGAAAAGCCGCGCGGTCTGGGCACGGTCAAGAAAGCTGTCAAGCGCATGGTCTTCCATCGCCAGCACCTGCTCCTCGGCAACATCGATCACCTCGAAATAGCCATCGACGATAAAGTCCAGAATCGCGTGCAGCACATAGTCCGGTCCGTTTTTCAGCAGCCAGGGCGTTGCCTCCAGCTGCGTCCGCACCGGCGCATGGCCGCGATCGGACCCGTGCCGGACGGTAATGATGAAATTGCGCCCGACGAAAATTGCCGTGTTTCCATAGGCTATACGACTATTGCCGTCGGCCCCTTCCAGATGCAGGGTGCGGGCGACAACAAACAGATGGTCGCCATAGCTTTCCATCTTGGGCAGATGGCGCGGGTCAAGCGCATCCTCGACCGCCAGTTCGTGCAACCCGAAATTCTGGCTGACCCTGTTCAGCAGTTCATCATCGGGTTCGCGCAACCCGATCCAGACGAAATCGCCTTTTTCTTCAAGCTTTGGCGTTGCTTCGCGCGCATCGACCTCGGACAGCAAGCGGCCGTCGCGATAGATACGGGCGGCGACTACGCTCAAGCCAGCGCCTCGGCGATCAGCTTGCGCGTATTGGCAATGCCGTAAAGCGCGATGAAGCTGCCCATGCGCGGGCCCGCGCTGGAGCCGAGCAGCGTTTCGTACAACGCCTTGAACCAGTCGCGCAGATTTTCGAACCCGCCTGTCTTGCCGATTTCGTAAACGATATTCTGGATATCCTCTGCCGGGGCATCGGCGGGGAGCGGCGCAAGTTCGGTATCGAGGCGTTGCAATGCCGCAACCTCGACCCCCGCTGCCTTGCGCCGGTTGAGCGTCGGCGCGACATGATCGCGGTTATAGGCAAGCGCGAGGTTGATGAGGTTCGCCAGTTCCGGATGCGTCGCAGCGGTCGCATCGGGCACGTAATTCGCAAGATAGCCCCAGACCTGCGGCGCGGTCGCGTGCGGCCCCATCACGCCGGCGAGGTTGAGCAGCAGCCCGAAGGTCACCGGCGGCACGTCCGATGGCACCTTTGCCCCCCCTGCACCATTGTGGATATGGTGCACGGGGTTGCCGAGCTTCTTCTCGATTTCCTGGCCTGCATAAGTGCCGCGGAACTGGAAATATTCGTCCACGGCACGCGGGATCACGCCCAGATGCAGCTGCTTGGCGCTCTTGGGTTCGCGATAGGCGTAAAAGGCAAGGCTTTCCTCGGTGCCGTAGGACAGCCATTGTTCGAGGCTGAGGCCGTTGCCCTTCGACTTCGAAATCTTCTCGCCCTTTTCGTCGAGAAACATTTCGTAGATCAGCCCGTCGGGCTTGCGGCCGCCCAGCACCTGCGCGATCTTGCCCGACTGGATGCCGCTATCGGTCAGATCCTTGCCGTACATTTCATAATCGACGCCCAGCGCGACCCAGCGCATTGCCCAGTCGACCTTCCATTGCAGCTTTGCCTGCCCGCCGAGGATCGACTGGGTGATCGTCTCCCCTTCATCCTCGAACGACACAAGGCCCGCCTCTGCATCGACCACGGTCACCGGAACCTGCAGCACGATACCCGATTTGGGGCTGACCGGCAGGACGGGGGAGTAAGTGGCCGCACGTTCGGCGCGCAGCGTCGGCAGCATGATGTCGAGAATGGCCTGATAGTTGCGCAGCACGCCCTTCAGCGCCTCGTCAAACTGCCCGCCTTCGTACATGCTGGTCGAGGAGACAAATTCATATTCGAAACCGAAACGGTCGAGAAATTCGCGCAGCATCGCATTGTTGTGGTGCGCGAAACTCTCATATTTCCCGAACGGATCGGGAATGCGCGTCAGCGGCTTGCCCAGATGTTCGGTGAGCATCGCCTGATTGGGCACATTGTCGGGCACCTTGCGCAACCCGTCCATATCGTCGGAAAAGGCCACCAGCCGGGTCGGCATGTCGGCCATTTCCTCCAGCGCGCGGCGCACCATCGTGGTGCGCAGCACTTCGTTGAAGGTGCCGATATGCGGCAGGCCCGACGGGCCATAGCCGGTTTCAAACAGCACCGGCACGCCGCCTGGCTTGCCCTGCGGATAGCGTTTGAGCACGCGCCGCGCCTCTTCATAGGGCCATGCCTTGGAAGCGATTGCTGCGGTGCGAAGATCGTTGGTCATAATGGCGTCTCCCTTTGCGCGATTGATGCTGCAACGCAAGAAATTCATAACGCATTACCGATACGGAGAGCGCATGACGGAATTTCGCAAACCTCTTCCGCCTGAACTGGAACAAGCCCTGCGTCGGGAGTTGATTGCGGGCGAACGGCTCTTGTGGAGCGCACAACCTATCGGCCGGCGCCTCAAGGCGGGCTTTGGCATCTGGTTTTTCGCCATTCCATGGACCCTGTTCGCCTTGTTCTGGGAAAGCATGGCGTTGATGCCCTGGGCTGCGAGCACGGAGACGCCCGACACCATCATGTACGCATTCGGCATCGTCATGCCGCTGTTCGGACTGCCATTCATCCTCATCGGCTTCTGGATGTTATGGCAGCCGATTCGGTCGATAAGGGTCGCCCGCTCCACAGTTTTTGGTCTGACGAACCGTCGATTGATCAAGCTGGAACAGAGCAGCAAGCGGACTGTTTCCAGCGTCTTGCTCGATCAGATCGGCCCGATCGACCGAAGCGAGGCGAAGGATGGCGTCGGCAATCTGAAAATTCAGACCCACAGCACCATCGACAGCGATGGCGACCGCCATACCCAGCGTTTCGAAATACTCGGTGTGCCGGAAGTTGCAAAACTCGAAAGGCTGATAATCGAGAACCGACACCAAAACGCCTAACTATTGTTGCCCGTCCGTTCCGTTTGGGCCATCAGCATGGAATGGCAAGCCCGCTTCCCTTTCCTGCGCTTCATGCAAGCCATGCCGGCATCTGGATAGCATCCCCCGATGGCGAAACCCGCCGCGTGGGCAAGGCAGAGGCGGTAGCGCGGGCGGCGGAAACGCCGATGATCCTGCTCAACGCGCCGCTGGTGGCGCAACGGCTGGGCTATGCCGAGCTTTCGGGGCTGGATTTGCTCGAATTATTCGCCTTTGTGCATCCGGCAAGGTTCGTTGTGCCGACCGCGAAGGGGGTGATGGAGGTGCTATCCCTGTCTCCCCTCAACTTCAGGGGAGGGGTCGGGGGTGGGGCCGGTCAGCCCTTGCGCGACACTGGCAGGCCCCACCCCAACCCCTCCCCTGAAGGGGAAGGGCTATTGGACGAAGCCATCCCCCGGCTTCTCCAAACCGCTACCCAACAACTGCTCTCCACCCTCACCGATCCCGCATGGCCCGAGCGCGAAGGGGCGTGGGACGCCATCCAGGCGCTGACACGGCTTCGCTGGCCATGGGCGCGGGTGGTGGCAGACCGGCTTCCCAAACCGCAAACCAAGGAACGCTGGCTGTTTTCAAAACTCCCCGAATGGGAAGAGGCGCCGCCGCGCACCCCGCCACGTTCGGTGCAGCTCGATAGGGCCGCGGTCGACGCGCAACTCACCCGGCTGACGGGCAGCGAGGCGGAAAGGCGCGAAGGCCAGCGCGCCTTTGCTCAGAGCGCCGCGCAGATTTTCGATCCGCGCAAGCGCAAGGGCGAACCCAATATGCTGCTCGCCGAGGCTGGCACCGGCATCGGCAAGACTTTGGGCTATCTGGGGCCTGCTTCGCTCTGGGCACAGCAGGCAGACGGCGCGGTCTGGATTTCGACCTATACCAAAGCGCTGCAACGCCAGCTGGTGAGCGAGGCGAGGCGGGTCTATCCCGATGCCGAGACATTCAAGGCGAAGGTTGTGGTGCGCAAGGGGCGCGAAAATTATCTCTGCCTGCTCAATCTGGAGGATGCACTGCAAGGAGGATTCGCCGGACGCGCGGCGATCCTTGCGCATCTCGTCGCGCGCTGGGCCACCTTTACCGCCGATGGCGACATGGTGGGCGGCGACCTGCCCGGATGGCTGCCGACGCTGTTCCGGCGCAACGGCTCGACCGCGCTGACCGACCGGCGCGGCGAGTGCATCTATGCAGGCTGCCCGCATTACCGCAAATGCTTCATCGAACGCGCCAGCCGCGCCTCGGCACAGGCCGATATCGTCATCGCCAACCATGCGCTGATGATGGTCAATGCAGCGCGCGGGCGGGAGGAAGCGGGACGCCCGACGCGCATCATCTTTGACGAGGGCCATCACCTGTTCGACGCGGCGGATTCGACCTTTGCCGCGGCGCTGACCGGCGCGGAGATGATCGAAATCCGCCGCTGGGTCATTGGCCCCGAAGGCAAGGCGCGCGGCCGCAGGCGCGGGCTTTCCGCCCGGCTTGCCGATGTCGCGAGCTATGACGCGGAAGGCGGGCTTGCCATAGAGACGGCGCGCGAGGCGGCAGAGGCGCTGCCCGGCGATGGCTGGCTTGGCCGCGTCAACGAAGGCGTGCCATCAGGGCCTGCCGAACGCCTGCTCGCGGCCGTCCGGGCAACGGTCTATGCCCGCGACGAGGGACAGGCCGAAAGCGGCTATGGCCTCGAAACCGAATATGCCAATCTCGACGCGCACCTTATCGAGGCGATTGCCGACCTGGTGAAGGCGCTCGAAGCGCTCGTCAAACCGCTGATGGTGTTGGGGCAGCGGCTGGAGGCGATCGTCGAGGATGCGCCCGACTGGCTCGACGGGGCAGCGCGGGCGCGGATCGAAGGCGCGATGGCGAGCCTTGGCTGGCGCGTCGATACGCTGCGCGGCTGGATCGCGCTCCTCGGGCGCGGCGGCGGGCCTGCCGATCCCGATTTTGTCGACTGGCTGGCGGTCGATCGCGGCGAGGGCCGCGAATATGATATGGGTATCCACCGCCACTGGCTGGACCCGACACGGCCTGTATCGAGCGTTGTCCTGAAGCCTGCGCATGGTATTCTCACCACTTCCGCAACGCTGCGCAGCGGCGGCGATTGGGAAACGGCGGAGGCGCGCACCGGCGCCACCCATCTCGACCATCCGGTCGGCCATTTCGCTGCGCCGAGCCCGTTCGACTATGCCCGGCAGGCCGAAGTGCTGATCGTGACCGACATTGCGAAAGGCGATCTGCCCGCGCTCGCCGGGGCCTATGCCGCGCTGATTTCAGCTTCACAGGGCGGCGCGCTCGGGCTGTTCACCGCGATCCGGCGGCTGCGCAGCGTCCACGCCCGGATTGCCGACCGGCTGGCCCGCGACGGGCTGCCGCTTTACGCCCAGCATGTCGATCCGATGGACACCGGAACACTGGTCGACATTTTCCGCGACGATCCCCATTCAAGCCTGCTCGGCACCGATGCGCTGCGCGACGGGATGGACGTGCCCGGCCATTCGCTGAGGCTCGTCATCATGGAGCAGGTTCCCTGGCCACGCCCCGATATCCTGCACAAGGCGCGCAGGCTGGCAGGCGGCGGCATGGACCATGACGACCGCACGATCCGCGCCCGGCTGGCGCAGGCCTTTGGTCGCCTGATCCGCAAGGCAGACGACAAGGGCCATTTCGTGCTGCTCTCACCCGCCACGCCGTCGCGCCTGCTGACCGCCTTTCCCGAAGGCACACCGATCCACCGCGTGACGCTCGACGAAGCGGTGCGGCGCATCAAATCCGGTCTTTCGCCTGCAACAAAATTCGGGCAGGGCGCAGGCGAGAGCATATTGGACGAGGATATCCCTTTTTGACAAAGACGCTTTACCTGCTGCGCCATGCCAAATCGGGATGGGACGATCCGGTCGCGCGCGATTTTGATCGGCCGCTGAACAAGCGCGGCGAAAAGGCCGCACGCACCATCGGCCAGTGGATGGCCTCCAACGGCGTGGCCTTCGAACAGGTGATCGCCAGCCCGGCGGTGCGCGTGATCGACACGCTCGACGGTGTCTGGGCGGGCTATGGCTGCAAGATCGAGCCGACCTGGGAACGGCGCATCTACCTCGCCTCCTCGGCGACGCTGCTCGATGTGCTGCGCGAGGTCAGCGATGAACATGACAGCGTGCTGATGGTCGGGCACAATCCGGGGATGGAAGATATTGTCTTCGATCTGGTTGCCGACGATGGCAACTCGCCCCTGCGTGACGAGGTGGAGGTCAAATATCCGACAGCCGCGCTCGCCCAGCTGGAAATCGATATCGATCGCTGGGCCGACATCGGAAGGCCCGTCGCGCACCTCAAGCGCTTCGTGCGTCCGCGCGATCTTGACCCCAGCCTCGGGCCTGACGCCGAATGACGCCGATAATCTGGCGCGCCGCAAAACCGGGCGATGAAGAGGCATTGTCGCTGCTCGGGCAGGCGACTTTCCTTGCGACCTTCGCCTTCGATCACCCCGGTTCGGCGCTGATCCGCTTCCTCAAGGAATTGCACAGCCCCGAATTTTACGCGGCAAAGCTGGCCAACCCCGATGTCGACATCATCATCGGCGAAACCCCTTTGGGCGCACCGGTGGCTTATGCCCTGCTCTGCCCGCCCGAACATCCCGATTATCAGCGGGACGGCGACTGGGAACTGAAGCGAATCTACCTGCTCGGCCCCTGGCAAGGGGGCGGAAACGGCGCGGCGTTGCTGCGACAGGCGATCGACATTGCGCACAAAAGACAGGCACGCCGATTGTTGCTTGCAGTATATGACAACAATGTGCGCGCCGTCGCCTTCTACAACAGGCACGGTTTTTCAAAGATTGGCGACACTGTGTTCATGGTCGACGATGCCGAATTCAGCGATATGCTGCTTGCCCGCGATATGACCATGTAAATTCATAGCTGCACATATATTGTGCAACTGCGAAAAGCACTTGTGCCCTGCCTGAATTTTTGACAGCTTCGCAGGCCATGGAGCAGCCCGCACCGGCTTTTGACGAAATGCTACGCCCCGATGGCGGCGCGCGCGGCGCCTATTCCGAATATGCCGCATGGTTTGAAGGGCAGCAGTTGGCCGCGCTTCGCAAGAAGGCCGAAGAGGCCGACGCCGTCTTTCGCCGCACCGGCATCACATTCAACGTCTATGGCGCGAACGAGGCCGAAGAACGCCTGATCCCGTTCGATATCGTGCCGCGGATCGTCGGCGCGAAGCAATGGAGCAAATTGTCGCGCGGCATCGAACAGCGGGTGCGCGCGATCAATGCCTTCCTTCACGATATCTACCACCGGCAGGAAATCATCCGTGCCGGGCGTTTTCCCGAGGAACTGATTGCGAAGAACAGCGCCTTCCTGCCCGCGATGATCGGCTTCACGCCTCCGGGCCGGGTCTATACACATATTGTCGGCATAGATCTTGTCCGCACGGGCGATGATGAATTTTACGTGCTGGAGGATAATGCCCGCACACCGTCGGGCGTTTCCTACATGCTCGAAAATCGCGAGACGATGATGAACATGTTTCCCGAACTGTTCAGCGCGATCCGCGTGCGCGAAGTGGGCAGCTATCCCAAAAACCTGCGCCGCTCGCTCGAATCCTGTGCGCCGGAGGGCTGCGACGGGCGGCCTGTGGTCGCAGTACTGACGCCGGGCATCTACAACAGCGCCTATTTCGAGCACGCCTTTCTTGCCGACCAGATGGGTGCAGAACTGGTCGAGGGGCATGATCTGAGGATCGTCGACGGCCGCGTCGCCATGCGCACCACGCAAGGCTACAAGCCGATCGATGTCCTCTATCGCCGCGTCGACGATGATTATCTCGATCCGATGACCTTCCGCCCGGAATCGCAACTGGGCGTGCCGGGGATCATGGATCTGTACCGTGCGGGAAAGATCACCATCGCCAACGCACCGGGCACCGGCATCGCCGACGACAAGGCGATCTACAGCTACATGCCTGAAATCGTCGAATTCTATACCGGCGAAAAACCGCTGCTCGCCAATGTGCCGACCTGGCGTTGTGCGGAGCCCGATGCGCTCAAATATGTTCTCGCCAATTTGAAGGAACTGGTGGTCAAGGAGGTTCACGGCTCGGGCGGCTATGGCATGCTGGTCGGCCCTGCGGCGAGCAAGGCGGAAATCGAAGCCTTTGCCAAAAAGCTGAAGGCGCGCCCCGGCAATTATATTGCGCAACCGACGCTCGCCCTTTCCACCGTGCCGGTGCTGACAAAGGCAGGCCTCGCCCCGCGCCATGTCGACCTGCGCCCGTTCGTCCTCGTCTCCCCCAACGGGATCGAGATCACCCCCGGCGGGTTGACCCGTGTCGCGCTCAAAAAAGGTTCGCTGGTGGTCAATTCGAGCCAGGGCGGCGGTACCAAGGACAGCTGGGTGCTGGAGGAATGATGGCTCGGGGCGCACAAACACGCTTCAGGACTGTCCCTTTGGGGACTGTCCCTATCGGGACACTCCTTGTCGGCTTTGGGATATCCTCATGCTAGGCAGGACCGCAGGCGGCATATTCTGGATGTTCCGTTACCTCGAAAGGTGCGAGAATATGGCCCGTCTGCTGGAGGCGGGGCACCGCATGGCATTGACGCGCAACACCGGGTCAGACGAAGAATGGCGTTCGGTCATCACCACGGCAGGGCTGCAATCGGCCTATGAAGGCAGGCATGATGATTATGCCGCCAGTCATGTCGTCAATTTCCTGCTGCGCGACAAAACGAACCCGTCCGCGGTGCTTCCGATGCTGGAAACCGCGCGGCACAATGCGCGGATGACACGCACGGCACTGACCCGCGAGGTGTGGGAAGCGACCAATATCTTCTGGATGCGGATGAAAGAGGCGCTGGCCCGCCCTGTCCGCGAAACCGATCTGCCCGGCGTAATCGCGATGATCCGCCAGCAATCGGCGCAGGTGCGCGGCGCCTTGCACGGATCGATGCTGCGGATCGACGTCTATAATTTCGCGCGGCTTGGTACGTTCCTGGAGCGTGCCGACAACACCGCGCGCATCCTCGACGTCAAATATTATGTCCTGCTTCCCTCGCTGTCCTTTGTCGGCTCGTCGCTCGACAATGTGCAGTGGGAAACGATCCTGCGATCGGTTTCCGCCGAGCATGCCTTCCGCTGGCTCAATGCCGGCGATACCCGCCCGGTCGGTGTTGCAGAATTCCTGATCCTCGACGAACGTTTCCCGCGCTCGCTGGCGTTCTGCTATCAGAAACTGTTCGGGAATCTGTGCTATCTCGAACGCGACTATGATGTCCGGATGCCCTCGCACGATCTGGCCGCGCAGATTCACGAAGGGCTGCAAACGCGATCGATCGATGCGATTTTTGAAAGCGGGCTGCATGAATTTCTGACCGAATTCATGACCTGCAACGCCCGGCTCGCTGCGGAAATCGAGCGCGACTACCGGTTTTACGGGTAAGCCCATGTTGCTGAAAATCCACCACCACACCCATTACCGCTTCGACCAGCCGGTGCCTTATGGGCTGCAGCGACTGAGGCTTATCCCTAAGGAGAATGCAGCGCAGCACATATTGCATTGGCAGACGCAGATCGAAGGCGGCACGGTGCAGGCCGATTATATCGATTATCACAACAACCATATCCTGCTGGTCAGCATCGATGAAGGTGCAGAGGAAATCAGCGTCCAGTGCGACGGCGAAGTGGAAACCATCGATACGGCGGGCGTGCTCGGGCGGCATGGCGGGCATGTGCCGCTCTGGTATTTCCTCCGATCGACCGAACTGACCGAGCCCGGCCGGGAAATCCAGGCGCTGGCACGTTCAGTAACCGGCGAGGACCAGTTGGCGACGCTGCACGCCTTGTCGACCAGGGTGCTGGAGGAAGTGCGCTACGACATCGGCCATACCGACGCGGCGACCACAGCCGATGCGGCGCTGGCCGCCGGGCATGGTGTATGCCAGGATCATGCCCACATCTTCATCGCCGCCGCACGCGTGCTGGGGATTCCGGCCCGTTATGTCTCGGGCTATCTGATGCTGACTGACCGGATCGAGCAAGACGCCAGCCATGCCTGGGCCGAGGCGCATGTTGAGGGGCTGGGCTGGGTCGGTTTTGACATTTCCAACGGCATCAGCCCCGATCCCCGCTATGTGCGTATCGCCACAGGCGCCGATTATGCCGAAGCCGCGCCCATTTCGGGAATCTCTTTTGGCGGCGGCGATCACAGCATGGTTGTCAGCCTTGCTGTCGAACAGCAATGAGGAGGAAGGCGTTGACAGCAAATCCCCCCTCCCCTTTAGAGGCGGTGCTTGAATAGAAGCTGGGGGCGGGATCGAAGTGACCTATTGCGTTGGGATGAAATTGGATGCGGGGCTGGTGTTCATGTCGGACACGCGGACCAATTCCGGTGTCGACAATATTTCGACCTTCCGCAAGATGTTCACCTTCGAAAAGCCGGGTGAGCGCTATATTACCATCCTGACCGCAGGCAATCTTGCCACCACGCAATCGGTTATCAGCCGCCTGGGCGAGCGCACCAAAGCACCCGAGGAGCGCAACCCCTCCATCCTCGTCGCACCGTCGATGTTCCAGATCGCCCAGACTATCGGCGACCTGCTGCGCGAGACAATCCGCGAGCGCGAGCAGACCGGGCTGAATGCGGAAACCACGTTCAATGCGACGCTGATCGTCGGCGGGCAGATCAAGGGCATGGAACCCCGGCTGTTCATGGTCTACCCCGAAGGCAATTTCATCGAGGCGTCGCACGACACGCCCTTTTTCCAGATCGGCGAAACCAAATACGGGCGGCCGATCCTGGTGCGCGGTTTTCAGGCCGACATGAGTTTCGAAAGCGCCGTGAAGCTGCTGATGGTGTCGTTCGATTCGACAATAGCGGCAAATCTCTCGGTCGCGCTGCCCATCGACATGCTGATCCTGCCGAACGACAGCTTTGCACCGTTGCAGCAACGCCGCATTACCAGCGACGATCCCTATTTCCGGACGGTATCAAGCCGCTGGTCGGACGCGTTGCGCAACGCGTTTCACTCGCTTCCCGACTATGTGATCGAATAGTCAGGCGACGGCGAGCGCCTGCGCCAGCCTGTCTCTGATAGCACGCAGTTCTGGAACCAGGGGCGATGAAGCAGGCATTGCGACAAGGTCTCCGGCTGGTGCAGACGCTGCCTCAATGGCGGACGCTGGCACCGGGGAAGTAGCCATTTCAGGCTTGCCACCCTTCACCAAATAGGCCCGGGCGCCGCGGATCGTATAGCCCTGCTTCGACAGCAAATCCTGAATCTGATCAAGCAAGGCGACGTCGGACGGGCGATAGAGCCGCCTTCCGCCCGCCCGCTTCAGCGGCTTCAGCATCGGGAACTGTTCTTCCCAATAGCGCAATATGTGCGTCTTCACGCCCAGCCGATCGGCCATCTCACCTATGGTCAGAAATGCTTCGGGTGCCTTGTCCATCGGGTTTATTTGACCTTGTGGCGCAATCCCTGGCTCGCACGGAAAGTGAGAACACGGCGCGGCGTGATCGGCACTTCGATACCCGTTTTCGGGTTCCGACCGATACGCTGCGCCTTGTCACGCAGCACAAAGGTGCCAAAGCCGGAAATCTTCACATTCTCGCCCGCAACCAGCGCGTCGATAACATGTTCGAGGATCGATTCGATTATCGCGGACGCATCCGCGCGTGAAAGACCAACATGGCGATTGATTGCCTCTGCAATATCCGCGCGCGTCAAAGTACCAGCCTCTGCCATGGTTTCTCCTCAGATGTTCACGCGACCCCCCGCGATTCCATAGGAACATATAGCAATTTCAGGAGGATGTAAAATGGCAGACGAATTTTTACTTGTCCGGTTTCGGGTCACATGCGAACGACCGAGGCGCCCCAGGTAAATCCTCCGCCCATCGCCTCCAGAACGACGATATCGCCGGTCTTGATCCGGCCATCGCGAACCGCCCCGTCAAGCGCAAGCGGCACCGATGCCGCCGACGTGTTGGCATGTTCGGATACGGTCAGGACCACGCGTTCGGGCGGCAGTCCAAGCTTTTTTACCGTGGCGTCGATGATCCGGGCATTGGCCTGATGCGGGACGACCCAATCGATATCCGACGATTCAAGCCCTGCCTGTTCGAGCACCTCGTGCATCACGCTGGCAAGGTTGGTTACGGCATGCCGGAACACTTCGCGCCCCTGCATCCGCAATTTGCCAACGGTGCCTGTCGTCGAAGGGCCGCCATCGACATAGAGCAGTTCATTGTGCCGCCCATCGGCATGCAATTGGGTTGCGAGTACGCCGCGCTCGCCGACTTCGCCCGACAGCACAACCGCCCCGGCGCCATCGCCGAACAGCACACAGGTGCCGCGATCTTCCCAGTCGAGCAGCCGCGTCATCGTTTCCGCGCCGATCACCAGCGCATTTTTGGCGGAACCAGCGCGGATCATGCTTTCGGCAACCGAGAAGCCATAGAGAAAGCCGGAGCAAACCGCCGCGACGTCAAACGCCACGCCGCCATGATGGCCAAGGATATGCTGCACCTTGGTTGCAGCCGCAGGGAAGGTCTGGTCGGGCGTGCAGGTGGCAACGATGATGAGGTCGATATCGGCCTCGCCCATCCCGGCCGCGTCGAGCGCGTTGCGCGCGGCTTCGGCGCCCAGCGTCGCGGTGGTTTCGTCAGGACCGGCGATATGGCGGAACTTGATGCCCGTGCGCTCGGTAATCCATTCGTCCGACGTATCGACCTGCGCGGCCAGTTCATCGTTGGATACGCGGCGCTTGGGAAGCGCGGAGCCCGTCCCCTTGATGACGGCGCGAAGCGCGGGTCCGCTCATGCCTCTACAACTTCCTTGCCTGCAATCTGTTCCAGATCCTGCGCGATGCGGGTGGTGATATCGTCCTCGACCAGCCGCGCGGCGACTTCGACGGCATTGGCAACGCCCTTGATACTCGCGCTGCCATGGCTTTTCACGATAACGCCATTGAGGCCGAGGAAGACCGCGCCATTATGGTTGTTCGGATCGAGATGATGTTTGAGCAACTCGGTCGCGGGGCGTGAGACGAGAAAACCGAATTTCGAACGGATCGAACTGGTAAAGGCGCGGCGCAACAGATCGGTCACAAACCGGGCGGCGCCCTCGATCGATTTGAGCGCGATGTTTCCGGAGAATCCGTCGCACACGACCACGTCGCAATCGCCGCGGTTAATCTTGTCGGCTTCGATAAAGCCCTGAAAGGCCATGTGCAGCTCCGGGCTGTCACGCAGGTGCTGCGCGGCAAAGCGCAGGCTGTCGGTGCCCTTCAACTCTTCGGTGCCGATATTGAGCAGGCGAACGCGCGGCTTTTCAGAATTGTAGAGGATGCGCGAATAGGCCGCGCCCATCACCGCGAACTGCACAAGGTTGCGGGCATCGCATTCGGTGTTCGCACCCAGATCGAGCATCACCACATCGGTGTCGGTCAGCGTCGGGAGCAGTGCGGCAAGTGCGGGCCGGTCAATCCCCGGCATGGTGCGCAAAGCCACCTTGGCCATCGCCATCAGCGCACCAGTATTACCCGCGCTGACGGCAGCGGCGGCATCGCCGGATTTCACTGCGTTTATCGCCAGCCCCATCGAGCTGCCACGCGACTTGCGCAGCGCCTGACTGGGCTTGTCATCGCCGGTGACGACTTCGGTTGTATGCAGGATTTCGGAAGCGGCGCGCAGGTTCGGGTGGTTTTCGAGTGCAGCCTTGATCTGCACTTCATCGCCAACCAGCAGGAATTTGAAGCTTTCGTGCCGATGGCGCGCCAAAGCGGCGCCCGCGACCATCACGCGGACGCCTTCATCACCGCCCATCGCGTCAATAGCGATACGCGGTGAAGTGGTCACGATATCATCCCTCCGTGGAGAAGAGCGATTGTCCGAAATCAGGCGACAGCGAGGATTTCGCGGCCATTATAGTGGCCGCAAGCGTTGCACACATGGTGCGGACGCTTCAGTTCGCCGCAGTTCGAGCATTCCTGAAAGGCTTCGACCTTCAGCGAATCATGGCTACGACGCATGCCGCGCTTCGACGGCGAAGTTTTTCTCTTGGGGACAGCCATCTCGGCACCTGTTCCATTTCAAAAAATATAATGTTTCTGCGGTCTTAGCATAGAATGGCGACGCTGGCAAGCAATGCCGGAAGCGGCGTCCAAACACCCAAGGCTGCGGATGAGGGGCGGCTAATAGCGATTTTTCGGTGCTTTGCAAGTTCGCATATGGCTGATAGCACCGCATTCAAACAACGGGAGGACAATGATGCTAACTTTACCCATCACGCTGACAATCGCTGCGGGCGCCGCGCTGGTCAATATCTGGCTGATGATCCGCTGCGGCCAAGCGCGCACCAAGGGCGGCGTTTCAATCGGCGATGGCGGCGACGAATTCCTGATCCGCAGGATGCGCGCGCACGCCAATTTCGTCGAAAGCGCGCCTTTCGTGCTGATTCTGATCGCGGCGCTGGAAGCCACACAGGGCAGCGCAAGCTGGCTCTGGTATGTCGGCATCATCTACATCTTCGGCCGCCTCGCGCACGGCCTTGGCATGGACGGCGGCACCCTGGGCAAAGGCCGGATGGTCGGCACGCTGATTACCCTGCTGACGCTGCTGGGACTGGCGGTCTATGCGCTGTGGAGTGTGTATTCGAAGCTGGGGTGAGGATGCCATTCTCCCCTCCCGCTTGCGGGAGGGGAACTAACTTCAACTCAGCGCATAATCCGAAACATAGGCGTTGACCTTGCGTTCATGCCCGAACTGGCTCGTCGGCCCGTGTCCCGGAATGAAAGTCACATCGTCGCCCAGCGGCCAGAGCTTTTGGGTGATCGAATCGATCAACTCCTGATGGTTGCCGCGCGGGAAATCGGTGCGGCCAATTGATCCCTGAAACAGCACATCGCCAACAATCGCGAGGCGGCTCGGCCCGTGGTAGAATATGACATGCCCCGGCGTGTGCCCCGGACAGTGGATGACATCGAGTGTCAGGTTGCCGACGCTGACCGTATCGCCATCCTTCAGCCAGCGATCGGGCTCAAAGGTCTTGGCGTCCATCCCCCAGCGCTTGCCATCATCGTCAAGCTGCGCGATCCAGAACCGGTCTTCCTCATGCGGACCTTCGATTTTCAGGCCCAGTTCCTGCGCCAGCATCCCCGTTTGCCCGCAATGGTCGAGATGGCCGTGGGTCACGAGCAGCTTTTCGAGCTGCACCCCGGTTTTCGCCACCGCATCTTTCAGCTTGTGCAGATCGCCGCCGGGATCGACCAGCGCACCCTTGTTGGTTTCGGTGCACCAGAACAAGGTGCAGTTCTGCTGCAACGGAGTGACCGGAATGATAACCGCCTTCAGCGGCGGCTGGGCATTGAGGCTGGAAGTGACATTGGACATGCCAGCTATGTGGCGGCGCTTTGCGTGCGACGCAAGCCTCAGTCTTCGTTGTCGAGAGTCCAAAGGGGGGCGTCAAGCGCTTTGGCGAGTGCCTTGCGCAGTTTCGGAGTGCCATAGCGCGCACCCGACTCTATTTGACTGAGCGCTGACTGAGTGCATCCCGCGGCCTTCGCCAGTTCAACCTGCGACAACCCGCGATACTTCCGCCAAGCCGATATGGGAGAGAGACCCGTATCAAGCATGAGGTTCAAGACGGGCCCCGGCATGGTTCCTTCTCCAACTGCCAAACGCGTCATCTGCTCACGCGCAGCCAGCACATCTTCGCTCTCTTCAGCCAGCATGCGAAGCCGCTCAAAATCAGCGGCGGGCATCACCACCATCTCGGTGCCGTCAGGTGCAACAAATTTTTGCGGTTCGTAACCCATATTAACCCCTAATCGTAAGCGCTACCCCGAGGTGCCACGCGAATCACGAGGAGAATGACCAGATCCTCGGTGAAAATAACACGCCACTCCCCGACACGCATCCGCCTGAAGCCGTCACCACCTTTCATGATGATAACATTGTTCGCGAGCGAAGCAGGATCATTCACATATTGCTCGACCTTGTCACGAATACGACGCGATGTTGAAGCATCTATCCGTTTCAGCATTTTTATCGCCTCGCGGGTGTACTTGACCTGCTTCATCTTGCTCTCACATATAACAATTCGTTATTTTTGTCAATCTCATAATATCACAACCGCCGCCCCACCCAGACCACGCGGCCGACCACCTGCACCTCCGCCGGATTGCGTTCCGGCCATGACGGGTAAGCGGGGTTGTCGGACAGCACCGACAGCTTGCCGCCCGGCGCGCGCGCCAGCCGCTTGACCATCAGCGTGCCGTCGATGCGGATCACATGGATGCCATCGCGCAGCGGTTTGAGCGCCGCCCCCTTGTCGACCATGATGTCATCGCCATCATCGAGTACCGGCTGCATCGAATCGCCATCGACGCGTATCAGCGAGACATTGGCGGGCTCCACCCCCAGCTTGCGCAGCCATGCCTCGTCGAAGCCGACCCTGCCTGCAAGCGCCTCCCCCTCTGCCAGCGCGCCCGCGCCTGCGGAGGCGCCAACTGCCAGTTTGGGGACCAGCTTCAATCCACCGCGCTTTCCGCCGCTCTCCTCCTCGGGCGCGCCCAGCAATTGCGGCGCAACGCCATAATAGCGGGCAAGGATGGCACGCTCACGCTCGGGCAAATTTTTCGGGCTGCCGCGCTTGATATATTGCTGGATATAAGCAGGGTTGCGCCCGACCAGCCGCGACAGCGACGAATAATCGTCACCATGCGCCTGTACCAGCCGTTCAAGTTCGGCGCGCGGATCGCTGTTTACCATCATTCATATATATCGATAGGATTGTTCCTAGACAAGTAGGATTTTTCCTATCAGCAATGTTCCTATATTGTTCTTATCGATTCGTTGATGCGAACAACCGGAAAGGGTGGTGCCTGATGGAAAGGAATGCAGATGCACATCAATCGAAAAATCGAACGATTCCTGAGGCAGCACGATATGGCGCCGACCACCTTCGGACGCCGGGTGGCCCGCGATCCCAGGCTGGTGCTCGACATGCGCAACGGACGATGCCTGCGTCCGGCAATGGCCCTCAGGGCCGAAGCCTTCATGGCTGCCTATGAACGCCAGCTCGGCCTGCCCGATATGCAGGAGGCCGCATGAACAGCCCAGCAACGCCCTGCCCGCTGTCCAAAGCGCTGCTGGCCATGCTTCCCGGCGCCACCCTATCCAGCCGCAAGCAGGCCGGATGGCACAGCGCGACCTTTTCGGGTGAACGTGTGACGGTTGAGCTTGGCTTGACCGGTGACGACAGGCACGAACGCGCCGCGCGCTTCGCCGAAACCCTGCCCGAAACCGAATTCCGGCTGCGCCGCCAACTGGTTGCCGACATCCTGGTCAGCAACACGAGTGAAGCGGGCGATGCGCTATTGGTGACCGTCGAAGCCTTGCTGCTCGACGAATGAGCTTCACCGCGTGCGGGCGTTCATCCGGTGCAGCGTTTCGAGCGCCGAACGCAGGGCCGCGTCCAGTTCCTCCGATTCGGGCTTTTGCGGCACATCTTCGGGCTCAGATGCTGCGGCTTCGACCGCGCGCAACGGTGCCTGTTCAACCGGCACCGCTTCGATCGCCGTCGGCGCTTCGATATCCGGACGGATCGGCTGCACATTGGAAGCCTGCAATGCGCTGGCAACGCTCTCGATATGCGCCAGTTGCGCATCGCGTTCGGCCAGCGCCGATTCAAAGCGGCTGACCATATCGTCCAGCGATGCAATTTCGGTGACAGGCGCGTCAACCGGCGTTTCGGCGGGAACGGATTCGATGGCTTCCGCCTCGACAATTGCTTCTGCCGGCCCCTCGTTTGCAGGTATGATTTCGATGGCCTCGGCCACTTCTTCGATCTCTGCTGCAACCGGTTCGGCCCATTCAGCGTCAACCTCGACCTGTTCGACAACGGTTTCCGCCGGTGCCTCTACTACTTCCGGCTCTGCAAGATCGCGGTTTGCGGAGAAGGGACGGCGCGGCGGCGCATCCGGATGCGCATCGCCCGAACGCAGCTTTGGCAGGTCTTCCAGATCGGTAATGTCTCCGGCACCGCGGCGCGCCTCGGCAAAGGCGGCGATGCGGCTGCGAAGGCGCGACAGCAGCGATACACTTTCTGCCGCTTCTGCATCGGCGCCAGCCTCAACGACATCGGCCTCAACGGTTTCCGGCTCGATCCAGACCGTTTCGGGTTCGGGCTGGGCAATCGCAGTCCGCACAGGCGCAACCGCCTTGCGTAGCAACAGCACCGTCAGAATGGCGAAGGTCAAAGCACCAAATAGGAAGGAAATCAGCGCGCGCGCGGTATCGCCGAGCGGCGCGGCGGTAGCGGGAATCATTTCCGAAACCCCCGTCGAACCGGTCAATGTTTCCCAGATTCCCGTTGGCACAAACATCGCGAATATGGCTGCAATTGCTGCACCCCCCGTCGCCATGGCGACAGCTTTTGTCTGGTGATCGAGTTTCAGCTTCGACTGCATAATTACCCTGTTTCCGTCGGGCTTTGCGCTGCGGCCAAGCCGCAACTTTACCCCTGTTTAGCACGGCCTAACAGCAAATGGTAAACAGGATCGTAACGCATTATATTCTTCTGCCAATTGCGTTCTTTCTCAACAAAAACGCGGGCCTTGGCCTTGCGATCGGGCCACATCGCCCTGTCTGCAAACAGAGCGTCGATCGCGCTAGCGGCCCCGTGCGGATTGTCGGCGGGAAAGAGCGTTCCCGTCACCCCATCCTCGATCAACTCACGATGCCCGCCGACATCGGATGCCGCCACCAGCCGCCCCTGCGCCATCGCCTCCAGCGGCTTGAGCGGCGTGACGAGATCGGTCAGCCGCATCTGCTTGCGCGGATAGGCGAGGACATCGACCAGGCTGTAATAACGCTCCACCTCTTCATGCGGGACGCGGCCGACAAAATGGATGCGACCGGATGCTGGCGAAGCCTGTGCCTGTGCGCGTAGCGCCTGTTCCATCGGACCGCCACCGACGAGCAACAGATTTGCGCCCTTCGCTGCCCCCTCCAGATGCGGCATCGCGGCAATCAGGTCGTCAATGCCTTCATAGTCGTAAAAGCTGCCGATATAGCCAATCACATCCCTGCCGCTCAGCCCCAGCTCCGCTGCCAGCGCCTCGTCGCGCGGCGGGGGATTGCCGAAAAGTTCCATATCGACACCATTGGGCGAAACGAAAATCCTGGTCGGATCAAAGCCGCGCGCGACCAGATCGGAACGCAGTCCTTCGCAGATTACCGCGACCCTGTCGGCGCGCGCGACCACATGGTTTTCCAGCGCGCGGGTCAGGCGATACTTAAGCGAGCCTTCGGTTCCGGTGCCATTGCCTACCGCCGCATCCTCCCAGAAGGCGCGGATTTCATAGACAAAGGGCAGCCCCAACCTGGCCGCGGCCCGCGCGGCGGCCAGCCCGTTGAGCGCAGGCGAATGGGCATGCACTAGGTCGAAGGGCCATTCGCGATGGACATCCACGATCCGCTGTTCAAGCGCACGGATTTCGCGCCATTCGCGCAACCCGGACGGGCCGGAAACGATTGTCGGCGTGCGAAAGAAGTGCAGCCCCTCGGCCTCTTCCCGGTCACCATCGGGCGCTTTCCCATGCTGATACTGCCGCACGCCGGTCAACCCGCGCACCTCCCAGCCTGCACCCTGTTGCGATTTCAGGATCGCGCGCGTGCGGAAGGTATAGCCGCTATGCAATGGCAGGCTGTGGTCGAGAATGTGGAGTATGCGGCCCATCACCTGCGCATAGCCGCAATATATTTAACGTGCCGTCAACCCAAAGAAGCTAATGCTTTTCCTGATTTTTCAATTTCACGCTATGTACCGCGCCAGCGGGACAGGCAGGGACCCAAAGCCGGATGATCGACAATTTCTCGATAGCGCTGAGCCACGGCCTGCTCCTGCTCGCCTTCTGGCTGCTTACCGGGCGCGACGATCTCGACAAGGAAACGCCGCCAGAACCCGATGCGCAACCCCAAGGTTTCGGGGCGAAGCGGCACCGCGCAAATGGCGTGAAAGGTGCGCAGACCGATGCGTGACCTGTTTTTCGTCGGCTATCTCGGCCTGCTGATGCTGATGGCGTTCAAGCGGCCGTTCCTGTTCACGCTGATTTACGCCTATATAGACATTATCGCGCCGCAGCGGCAGAGCTATTTCCTGCTCAATTCGATTCCGCTCTCGCTGATCCTGTTCGCGCTGGCGTTCCTCGGTTTTCTGGTCAGCGATGACAAGCGCGACGTTCGGGTTTCCCCCCGATGGGCGCTGCTGCTCATCCTGCTGGCCTATTGCGGCTATTCCACCACGGTGGCTTTCGAGCCGCTGGCGGCGCAGGAAAAATGGAGCTGGGTGTGGAAGGCGCTGGTGTTTGCGGCTTTCCTGCCGCTGCTTCTCAAAACAAGGCTGCGCATCGAAGCATTGGCACTGACACTGGTCTTGTGCGCATCGGCGCTGATCGTCACCGGCGGGATCAAGACCGCGCTGGGCGGCGGCGGCTATGGCTCGCTCGTGCTGCTCATCAACGACAATTCGGGGCTGTACGAAGGCAGCATCATCAGTTGTGTGGCGATAGCCATCATCCCGCTGATCGTCTGGCTGGCGCAGCACGGGACGATCTTCAAACCCGACTGGAAGGTGAAAACCTACGCTGCTGCTTTGACCTTCGCGGCACTGCTCATCCCCGTCGGCACACAGGCGCGGACCGGGCTTGTCTGCATCGCGGTGCTGGCTTTGCTGTTCATCCGCCAGACCAAAAGGCGTTTCCTGTACCTGACCGGCGCCGCGCTGGTCGGCCTCGCCGCCATCCCCTTCCTGCCATCCGCCTTTTCGCAGCGTATGGAAACGATCCAGGATTACAAGGCAGACGAATCCGCCGCCACCCGCGTTGCGGTGTGGAAATGGACGTGGGAGTTCGTGCAGGAACATCCCTTTGGCGGCGGTTTTGACGCCTATCGCATCAACAAGATCCGCTATGACCTGCCCGTTGTCGATGAAAACGGGTTCGATACCGGCGCCATCGACCGCAAGGAGATTGTCGATCAGGGCCGCGCCTATCATAGCAGCTATTTCGAAATGCTCGGCGAGCAGGGCTTTCCGGGGCTGATCATCTGGCTGCTGATCCATGTCGGCGGGGTGTGGCGAATGGAAATGGTTGCCCGCATGTACAAGCGGCGCAACCGGCCCGACGAAAGCTGGGTCGCCCCGCTTGCCACCGCGCTGCAAAATGCGCAGATCATCTATCTGGTCGGCTCGCTGTTCGTCGGCATCGCCTTTCAGCCCTTCGTTTATATGCTGGTTGCGATGCAGCTGGGTCTCGATACCTATCTGGCGCGCAGGCGATCCGAAGCCGCATGGACGCCGATCCGCAAGCGACGCATGAATGCAAAAGAGATAAGTCCGGCCTCCTGACTGGCCCTTGCCGATGGCAGGGCGGCTGGCTAGGGTTGCCGCCATGACTGCTCCCCTACCGAAAATCCCTGACGATCCCATTGCCGCCATCGGTGCGCGGCTTGCCTATTATTCCGATATCGTGACCGATTGGGTGCGCGAGAATATCGCCGAACTTTCGGTTGCCGTCATCGTCGCCGTGATCGTTTATCTGTTCCTCAGCTGGCTCAAGGGCCGCGCAGCCCGGCTTGCGCGCGAAAGCGAGGATCACCGCTCGGCGATGACTTCCATCATCGCGCGCACCTTGGCGCGAACCGGCAAATTCTTCCGCATCATGGTCGCGGTCGAACTGGTCAACGGCTATGCCAACGCCCCTGCGCCGCTGGCGCGGACCATCGATGTGCTGTTCACCATCGCAGTCGTCCTGCAAGTTGCAATCTGGCTGCGCGAAATCATCATCGGGCTGATCGAGCGGCGCGCGAGCGAAAGCGGCAGCGAGCACGAGACGCTGCAAAGCGCGATGGTTCTGATCCGCCTGCTCGTCAGCTTTGCCTTGTTCGCGATCGCCGCCATCGTCATTCTCGACAATCTCGGGGTCAACGTTACCGGCCTGGTTGCAGGCCTGGGCGTCGGCGGCATCGCCATCGGCCTCGCGGCGCAAGGGATTTTTTCCGACCTGTTCGCAGCGATCTCGATCATCTTCGACCGCCCGTTCAAGCGGGGGGACACGATCACCTACGACACCACCACCGCCCGGGTCGAGCGCATCGGCATGAAGAGCACGCGGTTGCGCGCGCTGACCGGCGAAGAGAAAATCATCTCCAATGCCAAGCTGCTCGAAAAGGAAATTACCAACAACACCAAGTCGGTCTATCGCCGTGTCACTTTTCTGATCGGCCTGGTCTATCATACGCCAACCGCCGTTGCGGCCCGCGTGCCAGACCTGTTGCGTGAAATTGTCGAGGCCGAAGGCGCGGATTTCATTCGCGGCGGTTTCCATAGCTTCGCGCCCAGTTCGCTCGATTTCCAGCTGGTCTTCGATGTGCAGAGTGAGGAAATGGATGAGATGTTCCACGCCCGCCACACGATCGGCCTTGGCATTGCAAAGCGCTTTGCGGACGAAGGAATCGAGTTCGCCTACCCGACGCAGACAACCTATACCGCAGCCCCCGACGGCACGCTGGTCATGCCTTATGCCGACCCCAAAAAATCAACCTCGGCGCCGCGCAAAAAGGGCTGATTCGGTGCCGTTCGCAAACGCAGCCATGATATGACGTAGGGTCAGCGCCGCCAAATGGCCCGGCTCTTGTCAACCGCCCAAGAAAGGCGCAAAACCGCGCGCGATTGGATAACCAAGCACTAAAAGGAGCAGGATATGAGCGGAGTAACACCTGCCGAACTCGCAGGCCGGGTCGGCGAAGTCATCGGCAGTTCGGAATGGATGCTGGTCGACCAGGATATGGTCAATAAATTCGCGGATGCGACCGGCGATCACCAGTTCATCCATGTGAATGAGGAAATGGCCAAGATGACGCCGTTCGGCGGAACCATCGCGCATGGCTTCCTCTCGCTCTCGCTGCTGCCGGTGCTGATGGCGAAATCGACCTGCCCCAAGGTCGAAGGCGTCAAGATGGGCGTCAACTATGGCGGCAACAAGACCCGCTTCCTTTCACCCGTGCGCGTCGGCAAGCGCGTCCGCGCGCATTTCAAGCTGCTTGAGCTTGATGAAAAGCGCCCCGGCCAGTGGCAACAGACGGTCGAATATACACTTGAGATCGAAGGCCAGGAAAAGCCCGCCTGCATCGCCGAGTGGATCACCCAGTTTTTCGTTTGAACATTTTGCTCTCCCCTCCCGCTTGCGGGAGGGGTCGGGGGTGGGCATTTCGCAGCCCCCGGCACTCCCCACCCCCAGCCCCTCCCGCAAGCGGGAGGGGAGAATGAATGAGGAATTCTCCCATGCGTGATGCAGTCATCGTTTCCACCGCCCGCACCCCGCTGACCAAGGCGGCGCGCGGCGCGTTCAACAACACCACCGGCGCGACGCTCGGCGCCTTTTCGATCAAGGCTGCCGTCGAGCGCGCGGGCCTTGAAGGCGCCGAGATCGACGATGTCGTGATGGGCACCGCCGCGCAGCAAGGCTCGACCGGCGGCAATGTCGCGCGCCTCGCCGCGCTGCGTGCAGGCCTTCCGGTAACCGTCCCCGCGATGACGATCGACCGCCAGTGCTCGTCGGGCCTGATGACGATCGCCACGGCGGCCAAGCAGATCCTGGTCGACAATATGGACATCTGCGTCGCAGGCGGCCTTGAAAGCATCTCCAAGGTGGTCGGCAGCGGCAAGATGTTCGTCGAACCCGATCGCGAGCTGCTCGAAATGCACCCGCATATCTACATGCCGATGATCGGCACGGCCGAAGTCGTCGCCAAACGCTACAATATCAGCCGCGAATATCAGGACGAATATTCGCTCCAGTCGCAGCAGCGCACCGCCGCCGCGCAGGCCGCAGGCAAGTTCAACGATGAAATCATTGCCTGCACCGCCACCATGGCCGTGGTCGACAAGGAAACAAAGGAAGTTTCCTATAGAGAAGTCACCGCCGATCGCGATGATTGCAACCGCCCCGACACCACGCTCGAAGGGCTGGCCAGCCTGAAGCCGGTGATGGGCGAAGGCCACACCATCACCGCGGGCAATGCCAGCCAGCTCTCCGACGGTTCCTCGGCCTGCGTGCTGATGGAAGCCAAGGTCGCCGAAAAGCGCGGCCTGACCCCGCTGGGCCGCTATGTCGGCATGGCGGTTGCCGGCACCGAACCCGACGAAATGGGCATCGGCCCGGTCTTCGCTATCCCCAAGCTGCTCGAACGCTTCAACCTCAAAATGGACGATATCGGCCTGTGGGAACTGAACGAGGCCTTTGCCGTGCAGGTGCTTTACTGCCGCGACAGACTGGGCATTCCTGACGAACTGCTCAACGTCAATGGCGGCTCGATCTCGATCGGCCACCCCTTCGGCATGACAGGCGCACGCTGCACCGGCCACGCGCTCATCGAGGGCAAGCGCCGCGGCGCCAAATATGTCGTGGTGACGATGTGCATCGGCGGCGGTCAGGGCGCTGCCGGGCTGTTCGAAGTCTTCTGAATGCGACTCTCGGCGCCTCGCATCCCGCCGGTCGAAATCGAAACGCTCGACGACAACCAGCGCGAGGCGCTGGCTCCCATGACGGGGGCCGCGAAGGATGTGACCCGCTCCGGCGGGCACATCCTCAACATCTTCCGCACCCTGGTGCACGCGCCCAAGGCGCTGACCGCCTTTCTGGCATGGGGCGGCTATATCCTGTCGCGGCGCAACAGCCTTTCGGAGCGCGACCGCGAACTGGTGATCCTGCGGGTCGGCTATAATTGCCGCTCGGGCTATGAATTCACCCAGCACACCCGCATCGGGCTCGACGCAGGGCTGACCGGGGCCGAAATCGAAGCCATCAAGGCAGGGCCCGACGACGCTTTGTGGAACGAAGTGGATCGCGCCATGCTGCGCGCCACCGATGACCTTACCCGCGATTTCCATGTCAGCGATGCGAGCTGGTCTGCCCTGTCCTTCCTGAGCGACAAGCAGAAAATGGATCTGGTGATGACCGTCGGCCAATATACGCAGGTGTCGATGATGCTGAACAGCTTCGGCGTCCAGCTCGATCCCGGACAGACCCTCGACCCGGCGCTTGATGCGCGGAACTGATACCGAATTTCCAAACATGAGAGAGGAATGAAAATGGCAGGAATTGGAGTAGTCGCAACATTGACCGTGGCCGAAGGCAAGAATGCCGAATTTGAGGCCATTTTCGGCGAACTCGCCGCGCAGGTCCGCGCCAACGAGCCAGGCAACCTGTTCTACACGCTCACCCGCTCGCGCGCCAATGGCCAGGTCTATCGCGTGCTCGAAGGCTATGTCGATCAGGCCGCGCTCGATGCGCATGGCAAGTCCGATTATTTCCGCGCCGCAGGCCCGAAGCTCGGCCCCTGCCTCGCCGGTGCGCCTGATATCGAATATCTCGACGCGGTTTGAGTGCTGAAACACATGGCTGAAAGCGAACTTGGCCAGATGATCAGAGCAGGGTTCGCCGAGTATCGGCGAACCTTTGACTATGGCGGTCGATCCAACCGAACACAGTTTTGGACCTTTGCCGTTATCAATATCGGTCTGGCCCAAGCGGCGATGGCCATTCCGATGATGATCGGCTTCGCACAGGGTGACCCCCGCGTCATTTTCGACTATGCGATAGGAGGATTTCTGGCGATGCTCTTGTTCGCCGTCCCCTATTTTTCGGCCATCACCCGCAGGTTGCACGATAGCGGACGGTCGGGATGGTGGGTCATTCCGCAAGCCGTTTTGTTGGGGACAGGCACATTAGGCTTTTTGAAAATTTTCGGGGCAGCAGCCGTCGACGATAGCCTGTTCGCGCTTATGTTCCTCAACAATATTGTTTATCTCGGCTGGGTAGCCCTGTTGATCTTTTTTGCCGTGTTGCCGGGTGACAAGAACAGCAACAGCTTCGGCGATCCGGTTGCATCCCCTTAAGCGGAACCGATCATTCCCTGATCAAACCGGAAGCCATCCTCCCGATCCCCGGCCAACAATATCGGGCCATCGAGATCGACCCACTGCGCCCCTTGCGCCACCAAAAAGGCAGGCGCGATGCCGAGGCTGGTTGACAGCATGCAACCAACCATCAGCTTCAATCCGCGCGCCTGCGCATCGCCGGCCATTGCCAAGGCTTCGGTCAACCCGCCAGCCTTGTCGAGTTTGATGTTGATGCCGTCATAATAACGGGCGCACAGGTCCAAATCCGCAAGCGATTGGCAGCTTTCGTCTGCCAGAAACGGCACCGGCGATTTGACGCCGTCGAGCAAAAATTCCTGCCCGACAGGGACAGGCTGCTCGATCATCTCCACCCCCAGCGCCGCCAGCGCGGTCGCCTCTGCAGCGATATCAAGCGCGCCCCAGCTTTCATTGGCATCGACGATCAGGCGGACGTGCGGAGCCCCTTTGCGCACCGCGGCCACCCTTTCGCGATCACCTTCGCCGGTCAGTTTGAGTTTGAGCAGGCCGAAACCGCGCGCTGCGGCTTTCGCGGCATCCACCTCCATCCTGTCAGCTTCGCCCAGCGAAATGGTGAAGGCGGTTTGCAACGGCCCCGGCGCAGCGGGCTGCCCCGCCAATTGCCAAAGCGGCTTGCCCGACGATCGGGCCTCCAAATCCCACAAGGCACAGTCGAGCGCGTTGCGGGCTGCCCCGGGCGGCAGCAATGACTGGATCGCAAGGCGCGCGCGCTGCACGTCCATTGGCTCAAGCCTGTCGATCAGCCCTTCGATCTGCGCGAGGCAGCTTTCGGCGCTTTCGCCATGATAATAGATCGCCGTGCCCTCGCCCAGCCCGACATGCGTTCCATCGCTGGCGGCGGCCACAAGCACGTCGACATGGGTCTTGGCTCCACGCGCGATGACAAACTGCCCGGCCACCGGCCAGCGTTCGATTGCGGCGCTAATACGAAGGCTCAATCGCTTTCCCCCGTTGGAGCTTTGCTCCGGGTTTGGGCAATGTAGCCCGGATTGTCTAGCCGTTGTGCTGGAGAATCCAGTCTTCAACGACCGGCGCAATCTTGTCGCGCCATTTGCTGCCGTTGAAGATGCCATAATGGCCGACTTCGGGGGCCATATGATATTGCTTCATGGCTTCGGGCAGGCCGGTTGCAATCGTCAGCGCCGCCTTGGTCTGGCCAAGGCCGCTGATATCATCGCGCTCACCCTCGATCGCCAGCAGCGCGATATCGTCGATTGCACCCGGATCGACCAGCTTGCCACGATAATTGAACTCGCCCTTGGGCAGCAGATGCCGCTGGAATACGGTATCGACCGTCTGCAGGTAGAATTCAGCCGTCATGTCGCACACCGCGCGATATTCGTCGTAAAATTCCTTGTGCCGGTCGGCGCTTTCGCCATCACCTTCGACAAGGTGCGAGAACATCGACCAGTGGCTGATCATGTGGTTGCCAAGGTTCATCGACATGAAGCCGGTGAGTTGCAGCCAGCCCGGATAGACCCGGCGGCCTGCGCCCTTGTAATATGGCGGCACGGTGGCGATCACATTGTGGACGAACCAGTCGTGCGGGCGGCGGGTCGCATGATCGTTGACTGCAGTCGGTGCCTCGCGCGTGTCGATCGGGCCGCCCATCATGGTCAACGTGCGCGGGCGCAGCGGATGCTTGTTCGCGCTCATGATCGCGGCAGCGGCATAAGCGGGAACCGAAGGCTGGCAAACCGCGAGCATATGCGCGCCGCGTCCGCCCGCATCGGGGCCGATGAATTCGAGCCATTCGATCAGATAATCGATATAGCTTTCAAGGTCGAAACCGCCGCCGGTCAGCGGCACGTCGCGCGCATCTTTCCAGTCGGTGATGTAAACATCATGCGTCGGCAGCATCCGTTCGACGGTGCCGCGCAGCAGCGTTGCGAAATGGCCAGACATCGGCGCGCAGATCAGCAGCCTGGGCTTCGCCTCGCTGCCTTCATAGGTGAAGTGCTTCAGCTGGCCGAAGGGCTTGCGCGCGACATTATGCTCGTCAACCGGCAGATGCTTGCCATCGATTTCGATAACATTGAGGCCGAATGCAGGTTTACCGCGCGGCATCACCGAATGGGCGAACACATCCAGCGCCGACGCCGTGACCGAGGTCAGATTGCCATAGTTGAGCGGCGAGTTGGTGAAATTATTGAGGAAATCAGCCTGTTTCTGCGCAAGCCAGCCCGCGCTCGCCATAAGTCCGCGCTGAATATCATAACCGGTGTAGAGCATATATGCGTGTCCCGTATGTCTTTGGCCGACCGACGCCAGCCCCCTGTTGTTGCCACAACATAAGCATTTATTGTGCATTGCACCATAGAAAATCGAAGCTGGCAAATTCTCTGCGATTGTGAGGCTGCGACACGGCTGCTAGGCAAACGCCATGACTGACAATGCCCTTGAGCAAACAGCAGAAGCCCAGCCCGTCGCACCAACGGAAAAACCCGCGACCAAGCGCCTGTCCAACCTGGGCATGATCTGGAAGCATGCGGCGCATTATCCCCGGCAGATCCTGTTCGCCGGTCTGTCGCTGCTGGTTGCGGCAGGGGCGACGCTGGCGATCCCGATGGGGTCGAAATATGTGATCGACAACGGCTTTGCCCAGAATGGCGGCGACGTTGCGCCCTATTTTCAGGCGCTGCTGGTCATTGTCGTTATATTGGGGCTGGCAACGGCCTTCCGTTTCTATTTCGTCAGCTGGCTGGGCGAACGGGTCGTCGCCGACATCCGCGTCGCCGTGCAGAACAATCTGCTCCGCCTCGCCCCCCGCTTTTTTGAGGAAAACCGGCCTGCCGAAATCGCCAGCCGGATGACGTCGGACACCGCAATCATCGAACAGGTTGTCGGCACCACGGTCTCGGTTGCCTTGCGCAATATCGTGATTGGCGTCGGCGGCATCGCGCTGCTGTTCAGCATGGCACCCAAACTGACCGCGATCCTGCTGTTCGGCATTCCGCTGGTGGTCTTTCCGATCGTCTATATGGGTCGCCGCCTCGAAAAGGCATCGCGCAGCAGCCAGGACAGGGTGGCCGATATCGGCACGATCACTTCGGAATCGCTGGGCGCGCTCAAGATTGTGCAAGCCTTCGGGCAGGAGGACCGCGAACAGCAGCGCTTCGCCGACGCCGTTGAAAACACCTTCACAGCCGCAAAGAAGCGTATCCGCATCCGCGCGACGATGACCGCGATCGTCATTGCGCTCATCTTCGGCGCAATCACCATGCTGGTGTGGGAAGGTGCGGAACAGGTTGCCGCAGGAAATATCAGCAGCGGCACGATCATGGCGCTGGTGCTCTATGGCGGGCTGGTCGCGGGGGCCTTTGGTGCACTGTCCGAGGTGTATGGCGATCTTGTCCGCGCGGCTGGCGCTTCTGCGCGGCTGGCAGAACTGATGCAGGAAGTGCCGGACATTGCCCCGCCTGCCAATCCGGTCGCTATGCCTGCCCCGCGCGGGCAGATCGAGTTCCAGAATGTCAAATTCCGTTACCCGACACGTCCGGAAGTTGCAGCGCTCAGCGACTTCAGCCTGAAGATCCTGCCCGGTGAAACCGTTGCCGTGGTCGGCCCATCGGGCGCGGGCAAATCGACCCTGTTTCAGCTCGCGCAACGCTTTTACGATCCGGAAGCTGGCACGGTGCGGATCGACGGCGTGGCCCTGACCAGCGCGGACCCGGCGGAATTTCGCCAGCGCATGGCGCTCGTGCCGCAGGATACAGTGCTGTTCGCGGCGTCGGCGCGCGACAATCTGCGTTATGGCAACTGGCTGGCCGATGACGCCGCAATCTGGGCTGCGGCCGAACAGGCCAATGCAGGCAATTTCCTGCGCGAGCTGCCGCAAAGCCTCGACACCTATCTGGGTGAGGGCGGGGCGCGACTTTCGGGCGGCCAGCGGCAGAGGATCGCCATTGCGCGCGCATTGCTGCGCGATGCGCCGATCCTGCTGCTCGACGAAGCCACCAGCGCATTGGACGCCGAAAGCGAACGGCTGGTGCAGGATGCGCTCGAACATCTGATGGAGGGCCGCACCACCATCGTCATCGCCCACCGGCTGGCGACGGTGCGCAAGGCTGACCGGATCGTGGTGATGGACGAGGGCCGCATTGTGGAGGAAGGCACGCATGACAGCCTGAGCAAGGCAGGCGGCCTCTATGCGCGGCTGGCAAGCCTGCAATTCGATGCGTGAATGATGGCCTGAGGCCGGGGGGTGACCCTCCTCATGGGCAAACCATGCCGCTAGGCCGCAATTTCATGAGCTCGCACAAAGCCACGAAGCCACAAAGAGCCGATTCCTGCGGCGCAGCCGCCATCCTGACCCTCTGCGACCTCAGCGCCTCTGCGTGCAATCATTCTCACGCAGAGAACGCAGAGGGTTTGATATTGCACTCCGTGCATGGGACAGATTCTTTGTGGCTTCGTGGCTTTGTGCGAATCCAAAAATCTGCCCTGCCAGTCCCCAGGTCCGCAAGGGCCAGACCCCGCCTCCCTGGCAGCAGGACAAAAAAAGGGCGGCACGATGGCCGCCCTTGCATGTCGATTGCGATATTCGGTCAGTTGCCGGGAACGGCCGACTTTCCGAATACACGATATTGTTCGTTTCCGACGAAACCGAACTTGGTGATGCCGCTCCGCTTCACGACAGCCAGCGTCTGGTCGACGATGTCATACATTGCGGTCGGTGCCGGCTGGAACTGCAGTTCCGGTTCCGGGCTCATCGATTTGGTCTGTACGAGATATTGCTCGATCTGATCCAGCGAAGACGGCGTGCCGTTCCACTGGATTTCATTGTTCGGCATGATCACGATCTTGTTGACCACCGGATCGATCAATACTTCCGGCGGCGGCTGGTTCGGGTCCTGCACCGGCAGGTCGATATTAACAGCGTGCGATACCGGCGGGATGGTGATCATCAGCATGATGAGGAGAACGAGCATGACGTCGATCAACGGCGTCGTGTTCATTTCCATCATCGGCTGGCCATCATCCTTGCCACCACTCATTGCCATGATTTTTGCTCCTTAACGGGTCCGGCTTACTTGGCCGAATCGAGTGGCGGGAAAGGTGATGAAATGAAGCCGACGCGGGCAAAGCCTGCCATCTGCATCGAATAGATCGCACCACCAATGCAGCGGTAAGGCGTATTCACGTCGCCGCGAATATGGGCCTCTGGCAGCATGTCTGGGGTGATTGCGCCAGCCTTGGCTGCTTCTTCACCGCCCAATGCGTCGAATTCACGCTTCAGATGCTTTGCCGCCCGGTCGACCAGCTCGGTAGAATCCACCGGCGTCACATTCCAGTAAATGCGGCATTCGCCGCCCGGCGTGGCACCCTGATAGGCATCGGAACCGGGTTCGTTGCCACTCGCATCGGTCGTGGTAACCGACAGCAAGACGTTTTCGCGCTTCGCCTTGGTAGGTTCGAACTGAACCACCGGCAGCTCCATCTTGACCGTCTGGATGGCCACGGGAATGGCGATCAGGAAGACGATCAGAAGCACCAGCATGACGTCCACGAGCGGCGTCGTGTTGATGTCTGACATTGGCGTGTCTTCGCCGCCGCCTCCACTACTCATTGCCATTTGCTATTCCTCTCTGACTGCTCGCATTCCGGTCTGATAACGACCGGTGCGATCAAAAGGGTGGGATGGGCCGCCGCGAGCGGCAGCCCGGACCCGCCTTATTTCTTTACAGCAGCGGCCGGAGCAGCAGCAGGCTTGGCAGCCGGAGCAGCCGAAACTGCAGGCTTAACCTTGCCGCCCGAAGTGATGTAGCCGAGCACGTTGTTCGAGAAGGTCGAAAGTTCACGCGCGATCGTCTTGTTGCGCGACTGCAGCCAGTTATAGGCAAGCACCGCAGGAACCGCGACGAACAGACCGATGGCGGTCATGATCAGTGCTTCACCAACCGGACCGGCGATCTTGCCGATGTCGGCCTGACCGGCGATGCCGATCTTGATGAGCGCCGAGTAGATGCCGATAACGGTGCCGAGCAGACCGACGAACGGCGCGGTCGCACCCACGGTAGCGAGGAACGGCAGGCCACCGGCCAGCTTGTTGTTGATCGAGTCTTCCGAACGCGACATCGCGTTGTGCAGCCAGTCATGGGCTTCGACGGGATCGGTCAGCAGGCCATGCTGCTTCTGGGCCGAGATGCCGTCATCGACGAGCTGACGGAACGCGCTGTTCTTGTCGAGCTTTGCAGCACCTTCTTCAAGCGTGGCCGCACGCCAGAAACCGGCACGAACCTGCTTCGCCTGGTTCAGAACCTTCTGCTGTTCGATCAGCTTGGTGAACATGATGTAGAACGAGAAAACCGACATGATCACCATGACGCTGAAGATTGCCCAGCTGATCGGGCCACCTTCGTTAAGCGCGGGGATGAGGCCGAACTTTTGTGCGGCGGCGGCTTCATTAGCAGCTGCTGCAGTGAGAATTGCAATCGACATTGGTACTTCCTCTCAAATTCAAAAATCTAAGGTCATGAAATGCCCGGCGTCAGAAGCTCCCCCTTCGCCGGGCCAGAAATTACTTCGGTATCTGCCAGCGCACCCGGCTCGACCATGAACCGGTCGTGGGGCTGCCATTACTATCCAGTGCCGGATCGAAACGACCGCGACGCTGAATGTTCTTGCAGGTCGCATCGTCAAGGTCGGCATGGCCGCTCGATGAAGTGACAGAGCAAGACTGCACACGACCATCGGGGCCGACCGTTACGCGGAAGCCTGTGGTGCCTTCGCGTTCCTGCTGGAGGGCGCGCGACGGATAGTCGTTGGTATTGGCCCAGTTACCCGGATTGCCTTTAGGAATCGGGTTGGGACGCTTGGCAACCGGCGGCGGCGGCGGCGGAGCAGCCGGTGCCGGCGGCGCGGCTGTCGGCACGATCGGCGCTGCCGGCGGCGGCGTATCGACGGTCCGCACGGTCGGCGGCGGCGTCACCGTCGTCACGAGCGGCGGCGGCGAGACGACGGGCGGCTCGATCTGCTTTTCCGGCTCTGGCGGCGGTTCTTCCTCTTCAGGTGGTTCTTCTTCCTTCACGTCGACGACGTTCAGCTTCGCCTTGACCTGTTGTACCGCCTCATAAGCAAGGCCGGTAACCAATGCATAGCCAAGGAAAGCGTGAAGGAGCGCGACGATGATGATCGAGACCAGGCGGCTCGAACTCATTCCATCTTGATCAGCATATGCCATGCGGAAACGACTCTCCTACTTTCCCCAAAAGGCACGGACCGCTCGGCAAGCGTTAGTCTAGACTACAAGCCACCCAACTGGTCAGCGCTATTGAAATCTTTTTAATTGGCTGATTCCGGCCTCGTCTTAGCGAGGCCCCAAAGCACAGGCAACACGGATTCTGCGATTCATCGGCAATTCATCACGCTTGCTCCAGCCAAAGCCGGTGAATAGATATGAAGGTAGCGCAACAGCGACACTGATTTTGCAAAGGAATCCCAAGGTGAATACGCGATCAACCCTATTGGCGGCGGCAAGCTGCGCCCTGCTGGTTCATATATCGCCGGTGCAGGGCCAAGTGGTCGCAAATCGGGCAATTTCGGTTCCGGCACAGGGCGCTACCTATGCCGATATCGCCGATCTGGTCGTGATTTCGCCGCTGATTCTTGACGCACAGATACGCAAGGTTACCAAATTGCCCGAGACCCAGACGCTCGGCGTGCCTGCAAATATCCAGCGCGTCGTCATTGATGCCGACGTCACGTCGCTGATCCGCGGAGCAGACGGCTTTGCCGCGCGCGCGCGGTTCCTGCTCGATGTCCCGAAAGACGCGAAAGGCAAAATCCCGAAACTGCAAAAACGGCGCTACTTCCTGTTGGGCAGCAAGGTGGCTGGCACCCCCGGAATGTTGAAATTGTCGCGGCCCGACGCGCTGGTCGAATGGAGCGCCGAAAATGACGCAACCTTGCGCGCCATTACCAGGGAAGCCGTGCAGGTCGATGCACCGCAGGCCGTTTCTGGCATTTCGGGGGCTTTCCACACGCAGGGGACGGTTCTGGGCGAAGGCGAAACACAGATATTCCTGCGTACCGGCAGCGGCCAGCCGATTTCGGTTTCGGTGTTGAGCCGCCCCGGGCAGGCAAAGCGCTGGGCGGTATCGACCGGCGATGTCATCGATGAATCGGCGGTCGCCCCATCGCGCAACACGCTGCTATGGTATCGCCTCGCCTGCAGCCTCCCGCGCACGCTCGATCCGCGACTGGTCGAAAGCGGCGAGGCGAAAGACATCGCCAACGCGCAGACCGATTATCGCTTCGTCGTCGAGTCGCTCGGCCCGTGCGGTCGCACACGGCCTGTTACCGCAGCCGGACAATAATCAGCGCGAGGCGCCCGGCACCCACAATATGTCGCCGCCGCGATCCTTGTTGATCAGGCGGCAGAGCACGAACAGATAGTCGGACAGGCGATTGAGATAGGTCAGCGCGAGCGGATTGATCGCCTCCTGCAAGGCAGCCGAAACCAGCGCGCGTTCGGCGCGGCGCGAAATCGAACGCGCCAGATGCATGGCCGCCGCAGGCTCGCTGCCGCCCGGCAGGATGAAACTGGTCAGCGGATCAAGCTGGTCATTCGCGCTGTCAATCGCGGCTTCGAGCCAGTCGATCTGCGTCTGCACGATCCGCAAGGTCATCTCGCCGGGGGTGAAATCCTCTCCGGGTGTCGCGATGTCCGCGCCCAGATCAAACAGGTCGTTCTGGATGCGGCGCAGTCCGGCGACCAACCGTGCTTCGCCATCCGCGCGTTCAAGCGCGGCAATGGCGATGCCCAGCGCGCTGTTCGCTTCGTCAACCTCGCCAATGGCATTCATCCGCGCATCCGCCTTGGACCGGCGCGATCCATCGACCAGCCCGGTTGTTCCGCCATCGCCGGTGCGCGTGTAGATCTTGTTGAGCTTGACCATGAACGCGCGTTATTTGGAGAAGGCGCCGCCAATCACGATGATCGCCACAAGGGCAACCGCGATCGCCTGCCACTTCACGCGCGTGAACATCATCTGGTTCTGCCGGGCCAGCGAACGGGGCACGCCATTTTCGTCGACATCGTTCGGATCCATATTGGCAAAGGCATGGAGGCCGCGAACAACGGCGAACACCACCATTCCCATCACCAATACCAAGGCAATAATCAGCAATACGCCCATGGATAATTCCTTCAATGTATGACGCAGCCCGATAGCTGCATCGCTTGATCCGCCCTCTAGGCCGTCGAAACGCCAATTCCAAGCGGAAGCTGGCCCTGCCGCAATTGTTCAACAAGTTCGATACCGGACAGGCCGCTCGCCCGCAGTTGCGAAAGCGGTTCGGACAGGCGCGATTTCGCCAGCTTGTCGCCTTTCTCGTCGAGCAGCAGCGGGTGATGCCAATAAATGGGTTCGGGCAGGCCCAGCAGCTTTTGCAGCAATCGGTGGATCGCGGTGTAGGCAAACAGGTCCATCCCCCGCACCACATGACTGATGCCATCCGCCGCATCGTCGAGCGTGGCTGCGAGATGGTAGCTTGCAGGGGCATCCTTGCGCCACAGCACGATATCACCGAACAGGGCGGGGTTCGCGGTTTGCCGGTCGGCAGCAAGGTCGGTCCATTGCAATGCTCCCCCCTCCTGCTTGCGGGAGGGTCCGGGGGAGGGCCAGTCAGGGTTCGGCACCAATTCAGGCCCTCCCCTGCCCCCTCCCGCAGGCGGGAGGGGGAATGCCAAGGCCTGCTCCATATCGAGCCGCCAGCAAAAATCGCCCTGCCCCTTGCTCCGGCCCTTGCAGGTTCCGGGATAGACCGGCCCGTCGGGGCCGTGGCGCACCGGTTGGCGCTTCAGGGCCTCGGCGATTTCGCTGCGTGTGCACCAGCAACGATAGACCAGCCCCGCTGCCTGCAACCGTTCAAGCGCGGCGCGATAGGCAGGCACGCGCTGCGACTGGAAAACCACCTCGCCATCGTGCCGCAGCCCAAGCCATTCCATATCCTCCAATATCGCATCGATATGCTCTGCCCGGCTGCGCGTTCCGTCTATATCCTCGATCCGCAACAGGAACTTCCCGCCAAAGGCGCGCGCAAAATCATGCGCGCACATCGCCGAAAAGGCATGGCCGAGATGCAGCCGCCCGTTCGGGCTGGGCGCAAAACGTGTTGCCGCCACCTGCTGCGGGGGAAACTCGATTCCGGCTATTTTACCCACAGAATTACCATATCTGGTGGTCGATGCCCCCTTGACGTCAATTTATGCCGCCATAGTCTGGCAACTGTCAAAATGCTGTAACCTCCTTGGGAGAGGGTGGAAACAGTGTTAAACAGCGTGGGGAGACGTTGAAGGTGCATCACGCCGGATCATTCCAAGCCGCCGGTCGGGCACGACATCCCGATAACTGCCCCGCGCTCGTCCTGAACGCCGATTACACCCCGCTCAGTTACTATCCGCTGAGCCTCTGGCCCTGGCAGACCGCGATCAAGTCGGTGTTCCTCGAAAAGGTCGATATCGTCGCCAGCTATGAACAGCATGTGCATAGCCCCAGCCTCGACATGCAGATCCCCTCGGTCATCGCCTTGCGGCAATATGTTCGGCCCAGCGAATATCCGGCCTTCACCCGTTTCAACCTGTTCCTGCGCGACAAGTTCGAGTGCCAATATTGCGGCTGCGCCGACAATCTGACCTTCGACCATATCGTCCCGCGCCGCCTGGGCGGGCGGACGAGCTGGGAAAATGTCACCACCGCCTGCCTGCCCTGCAACCTCCGAAAAGGCGGGCGCACCCCGGCGCAGGCGCACATGCAGCTGAGGATGGCGGCAATCCGCCCGACAAGCTGGCAGTTGCAGGATCGCGGCCGCGGCTTCCCGCCCAATTACCTCCATGAAAGCTGGCGCGACTGGCTTTATTGGGACATCGAGCTGGAAAGCTGACGGCTGGCTTCGATCGGGGCGCCACCGGAAATCGGTCGGCCCAGTCTCAATCTTTCTTCACGCGCAGCGCAGGAACGGCGGCAGCCGCATCTTCCGGCGTAATCCCCGGCGGTGGGGCGACCGAAAGCCTTGCCTCCCCGCGCATCACCCGCGCGGCGCGCTGGATGGCATCGCGCACCCGCGGATAGACCCCGCAGCGGCAGATATTGGTGATCGCCGCGTCGATCTCCGCGTCGGTCGGGCTGGCGTTCTTTTTCAGCAGCGCAGCGGCTGCCATGATCATGCCGGGCGTGCAGAATCCGCATTGCACCGCGCCCGCCGCAACAAAGGCCTGTTGCAAGGGATGACTGCGATCGACCGACAGTCTTTCGATTGTCGTGACAAAGCGGCCCTCGGCCTCGGCCAGCGTCACGAGGCACGACCGCAGCGGTTCCCCGTCAACATCGACGATGCAGGCGCCGCAATCACCCTGCCCGCAGCCGAATTTAGTGCCGGTCAGGTTGGAGGCATCGCGCAGCGCCCAAAGCAGCGGCGTCTGCGGGTCCATGCGATATTCGACCGGGCGGTCGTTGACGGTCAGCTTGGTCATGCAGCCGTGGCGTTAGCAGCCGACACCCGCCGCTTCCACCTCAATCGCGCCAGCTGGTATCGATCTTGTCGACGCGGCGGACCATGGCATCGAAATCGGCGCGCCCGGCACCACCCGGAATCGCGACCTGATACTGGTCGCGCTGATGCACCGCGATCACCTCTTCGGGGACCATGACCGGCTTGCCCATGCTCATCGTGGCCAGCTGGATTTCGCACGCCCGTTGCAGAACCCAATAGCGGATGAAGGCATCGGGCAGCGTCTTGCCCATCACCACCGGGCCATGGTTGCGCAGCATCAATATCCGCTTGTCGCCGAGATTCTGGAGCAGGCGCTCGCCTTCCTCCTCGCGCACGGTGATGCCTTCGAAATCGTGCCAGCCCATCTGGCCGATCAGGTTGCAGGCATAGAAATTCACCGGCTGCAATCCGCCTTCGACCGAACAGACCGCCATCGTCGCAGTGGTGTGCGTGTGGATGATGGCATGCGCGCCGGGCACGCTCCGGTGGAACAGGCTGTGCTGGACGAAACCTGCCTTGTTCACATGCCAGGGATTGTCGGCATCGACCTTGTTGCCATCGATATCGATCTTGATCAGGCTGGATGCCGTCACTTCCGAAAAGTGCATCCCATAAGGATTGATGAGGTAGCTGCCTTCCTCATCGGGCACCTTCACCGTGATATGGTTGTAGATCATCTCGTCCCAACCCATCATCGCAAAGATGCGGTAGCAGGCGGCAAGCTCCTGCCGCGCTGTCCATTCGGCTTCGCTATACTTGCTGTTGCGCTTCAACTGGGTTGCCATTTTCCGTCTCCTTTGACACCATCATGCAAAGATCGGGCTGCTTTGGCAATATGGCCCGAAATAGCGGGCCTTCGCAGGAAAAGCGCGAATCCGGCTTGAACTTTGGGCAAATCCGCTATAGGGGCGCGTGCGTTACGCCGCAGCTTTGTTGCGGCTGTTTTCATTTTTACCGCAGAAATGGCTGGTTTTTCGCCATATCGTTCGATTCGATGCGGCCCAAGAGTTCGGAGTGTGGATTTTTTATGCAGATTATCGTTCGCGAAAATAATGTGGACCAGGCGCTGCGGGCCCTGAAGAAGAAATTGCAGCGCGAAGGCGTCTACCGCGAAATGAAGATGCGTCGCCATTATGAAAAGCCGTCGGAAAAGCGCGCCCGCGAAAAGGCAGCTGCTATTCGCCGCGCCCGCAAGATGGAACGCAAGCAGGCCGAACGCGACGGCGGCCGTTAATCGGTTCGCTGTCTGCCTGTGCCAGACAGAAAAATCAGGGCGCCCCTTCCGGGCGCTCTTTTTTTTGTCCGCAAAGCCGCTAAGAGGCTGCACGGATAAAGCGGGGGGTCGGCGCCGAACCCTCCGAATTCAGTTGAGGAAATATTATGTCTGTCACCACCGTTCCCATCCAGCCGATCAAAAAGGGCTCGCTGCCGAAATTCTGGGCAGGCATTGCGATTATCGCGCTTGCAGGCGCCGGGCTGGCCTGGTGGGGCACAAAAGATATCCGCAGCGAATATGCCAGCGATGCGCAATTTCTGGCCGACAACGCCGATGAAGACGGCGTAACCGTCACCAAATCGGGCCTGCAGATCCAGACGATCCGCGGCGGCGAGGGCAAACCGCCCACCGACAATGATGTTGCGATGATTTCGATCACCGGCACGCTGCGCGACGGCAAGGTCTTTCAGGAACCGGCGTCGGGGCCCTTCCCGGTTTCGGGCGGCATCCCGGGCTTCACTGAAGCCTTGAAGCTGATGCAAAAGGGCGGCAAGTACAAGATCTGGATTCCCAGCGAGCTGGGCTATGGCCCCAATGATGTTCCCGACCAGAAATCCGGCGGAATTGCCATCCCCGGCGGAAGCACGCTGATTTTTGATGTCGAGCTGCAGGACTTCCTGCCGCGCGAACAGTTTGAAGCCGCGATGAAGCAGCAACAGGAACAGATGCAAAAGGCCGCCGAAGCCGCCGGACAGGGCGCCCCCATACCGCAAAACTGATCCCCTTCGCATGCCCTCGGCGCCCGGCCGGGGCTGAAATGCCGGCGTCAAACGCTGTAACATCCGGTTAACCGCTTTGCGCTATGACTTTAGGCCTATTGCCATTGGCGAGAGGCGTGAGGAATAGCATGACTTTCCAGTTTGACCATTTTGCAGCTGCCGTCAAAGCGGGCGGAGACATTACCGCAAATGACACAATGGCGCTTCGGCACTGGGCCTGGGCCGATGGCCTGTTGTCGCAACGCGACGCCCAGGCGCTGTTCGAACTGAACACCCATGCCCGTTCGACCGACCCCGAATGGATCGCCTTCTTTACCGAAGCGGTTTGCGGCTATGTGATCGATGGCAGCGAACCCAAAGGCTATGTCAGCGAGAAAGACGCGCTGTGGGTCATCGACGAAATCGACAAGGATGGCCGGGTTGAAAGCGCAGCCGAACTGGAACTGCTAGTCAGGCTGGCCGAAAAGGCCGTCGATCTTCCCAATGTGCTGAAATATTATGCGCTCGACCAGATCGAGAAAATTGTCCTGTCCGGCGAAGGCCCGACCCGTGCGGGCAATGCGGTTCGCGGAACGGTTACGTCCGCAGAGGCAAATCTGCTGCGCCGCCTGATTTTTGCCGCAGCCGGCCACGGCCCCGCAATTGTCAGCCGCGAAGAGGCCGACATGCTGTTCCGCATAAAGGACGCCTGCCTCGATGGCGACAATGCCGCCGAATGGGAAAAACTGTTCGTTCAGGGCGTGGCCAACCACCTGCAGGGCTTTACCGCCTACACCCCGCTGACCCGCGAACGCGCCAGCCAACTCGAAAGCTTCATGCGCAACAGCACCCCCGGCATCGGGCGGTTTTTCCGCAAAATGGGCGACCTTGATCTGACCGCCGGATTCGCCGAAATTTTCCGCTCCCCCGATGCGCCGCGCAATGTCGTCGCCGAAGCGGCAACGGCAGAGCTGGTCACCGCGCCCGAAAAGGGCTGGCTCGACCACGCAATCGCCAAACGCGCCGGTATCGACCGCTACGAACAGGCGCTGATCGATTTCGTCGCGGGTTGATAGGTTGCGATCAGCGCGGCCAAGGCATCGAATTTACGGGTGAGCAAGAGCATTCTCACCGCAATTACCGGGATGGTGTTCGTCAAAGCCTCTCCCTTGCGGCAGCGGACAGAAAGCCTTGGCCGCATGGCTTGGAGTTTGTGAGGGGTGATGCCGCTAACGTGGCGTACCACTGTTGAGTCACGCCAACCCGACCATCGCGCCAGCTTGTTTCACGCAGAGACGCAGAGATCGCAGAGGGCTTGAACCTCGATTAAGTATTGTGTCCCCGGAATTTTTGTTCCTAGAATTACACTAGATTCACGCCTGTTGCGCTATTTTGTGAATCTAAGGACAGGGCGCGCGGAGGCGGCTATGCTGTGCCGGTAGATGTGTGATATTCAGACTGTCAAAGAGCAGGGGGAAGCATATAGCAATGGCGGCGTGTAGGACAGCAGCAAATAGCGACGGTGGCTCGGCAGCGAACGTCGAACATGCTGATTAGTATTGTGTCCCCCGGAATTTTTCCGGAATTTTTCCGGAATTTTTGTGTGTCCCCGGAATTTTTGAACGCGGCGACTTCCACGAACAGCATGTGCCAGTCATGCAGCCGTGGGCCTATTTTCTTGGAGTTGGAAATGAAGTCCCAGCTTCTTAGTCTAAGAAAATCTCCGCTTCACGAATTACCCCTTTGCATTCTGACAAAAGAGAATCGTAAAGATCACCGAAGTCTATAGCTAGCAAGTGGGAATGTATGTCGTAAAGCATGATACGCCTTAAATGTCTCATGTCATCCGGATCATAACAACATAAGAACGAGTGAAGTAATATTTCTGACTTTAGGTAGGCTTTATCATCGGGACAGTTATCGACCTTTATATTGATAAAGCTCTTGGGATATAGATCCAGATATTCCTCGACCTCAGGGTATAGTTCAACTTCTTCAAACTTTGCGATGTTATCGAGGTCGTTGAAAAAGTGAAACTCGATCAACGGACGATTGAAGGTTTTGTAATCCCATTGACTGCTGGTGATACCGAAAGAGGAACATAGAATTCTGCGGGCTATGCCCAGAACGCCACCGTGCGCTCCTTTTTTTTCCCGGTAGTCAGCCAGCAGCTTTTGACGCATACCGTTGTGGTAATTATCACACACAATTTCGGCCTTGCTAATTTCGACGTCCAAGACTTGCGCAAACTCATTGCTTTGGCGTCGATCTAAGCGCAGGGCCTCGGATAAATCGGACAAAGCTTCCCTGTAACGTAATCTTTTTGAAAGCAAATTTGCTCGGTTAATATAAGGAGCAGGGTTCGGAGAAGCTGCAATAGAACGCGTATAGCAGTCAATAGCTTTAAGGCAGTCGAAATTGGACGCGTGGCGCATTCCTTCCTCGAACAGCTTTTGCCCTTCCTCACGGTTCCCATTGGCCCCCCCAAAAAAACGTGCAAAAACCATTTCCTCTCCTCTTTGGAACTAATGTTGGTTCGGCCATGCCTACAGCTGTTAACTCTGCAACTAAATATCAGTATTTTACAAATTCCGCTTACACAATAAAATTCCGGGGTAATTCCGGGGACACAATACTTAATTCAGGCTCAAACCCTCTGCGTCTCTGCGTGAAACAAACTGTCGCGAAGGTCGGGGTTGCCCCGGCTTACGCTTGACACACTTACGTCAGCGCCGCCCTATCCCCTGAAGCAGAAAGGGATTGCGCCGATGAGGCCTCATCGATTTCACCGCCGCCTAAAGCCCGCCGATCAGCGCCAGCATCACGCCGATGCCCACCAGCATCAGCCCCGGCGCCTCACCCGGTTTGCGCGCTTCTTTAAGGTAGAAGCGGCTGAAGCCCAGCGTCACGATCACCTCCACCTGCCCCACGGCGCGCACCAGCGCCACCGGGGCGGTGGCGAAGCCGGTGAACCAGCAGGCCGAACCCACCGCCGCGAGCAGCCCGACCTGCCCCGATGTGCGCCAGGTCGTCAACACGCGCGGCAATTGTTCACGCTCCCGCCACGCGACATAGCCGCCCTGCATCGCCGTCTGGCAAGCATTGACGAGAACAAGAGCGGTCAGCGCCGCCAGCACCTTGTCGGCGGTTGCCAGTTCGAGTGTTGCCGATTTGATGAAGATCGAGGTCATGGTGAAGCCCAGCCCCGCGCCAAGCCCGCACAAGGCCGCAGGTTGCACAATGTCTGCTGCGCGCAAACGCTGCCCGCCTGCCGCCACGATCATCACCCCGGCAACGCCCAGCGCGATCCCGCCGATGGTCAGCCAGCTCAAAGCCTCTCCCAACAACAGAAAGGCGAGCAACGCGCCCTGCATCGCCTCTGTCTTGGCGAACGCCGTGCCCGCGACATAGTTGCGATAGCCAAAGGCCATCAGCAGCAGGTTGGTTCCGATAATCTGCGCAAGCCCCGCCGCGGCGCAAAAGGCGATGAATGGCGGATCGATGGCAGGCAGGCTTGCGCCTTTCCAGCCCAGATACAGCGCCAGCAGCAGCGCGCCGACGGGCAGGCCATAGAGATAGCGCACCAGCCCCGCCGCATTCACCGAAAGCTCCGCCCGCACCCGTTGCTGCACGGCGGTGCGGCACGCCTGAAACAAGGCGGCGAGCAAAGTGGCGGGGAGCCAGGTCATCGGCGGTCAGCGTTGACCAAAAAGCGCTATCGTTGCAATTGCCGGTTCATCTGCGGTGCCATCCTACACCCCTTCCAACAACCCTTCCTCGGCGATCTTCTTCTTCCACACCAGCGGCGCTGTCGTGTGCACATTCTCGCCGCTCGAATCGACAGCGACGGTCACCGGGAAATCGCTCACCTCGAATTCGTAAATCGCTTCCATGCCCAGATCTTCGAAGCCGACGATCTTGCTGCCCTTGATCGCGCGGGCGACGAGATAGGCGGCGCCGCCGACGGCCATCAGATAGGCCGACTTGTGCTTGGCTATCGCCTGCGTCGCGGAGGGGCCGCGTTCGGCCTTTCCGACGCAGCCGAGCAGGCCCTGTTCGAGCATCATGTCCATGAACTTGTCCATACGGGTCGCTGTCGTAGGCCCGGCGGGGCCGACAATTTCCTCGCCCACCGGATCGACCGGGCCGACATAATAGATCATCCGTCCCTTGAAGCTGACGGGCAGTTCCTCACCACGGCCAAGCATATCGGCGATGCGCTTGTGCGCGGCGTCGCGGCCGGTGAGCATCTTGCCGTTCAAGAGCAGCCGGTCGCCCGCCTTCCAGCCCTGCACATCCGCCGCAGTCAGCGTATCGAGATCGACGCGCTTCGCCGCGCTGTCGGGGGCCCATTCGACCTTCGGCCATTCGTCGAGTTTCGGCGGTTCCAGATAGACCGGCCCTTGGCCTTTCAGCGTGAAATGGGCGTGGCGGGTGGCGGCGCAATTGGGGATCATCGCTACCGGTTTTGACGCGGCATGGGTCGGATAATCCATGATCTTTACGTCGAGGATGGTCGCGAGCCCGCCCAGCCCCTGCGCGCCGATGCCGAGCGCGTTAACCTTGTCGAAAATCTCGATGCGTAAGGCTTCCACATCGTTCTGCGGCCCGCGCGCCTTGAGCTGCGCCATATCGATCGCGCCCATCAGGCTTTCCTTGGCGAGCACCATCGCCTTTTCCGCCGTGCCGCCAATGCCTATGCCCAGCATCCCCGGCGGGCACCAGCCAGCGCCCATTTGCGGCACCATTTCGAGCACCCAGTCGACGATGGAATCCGACGGGTTCATCATCTTGAACTTGGTCTTGTTCTCGCTGCCGCCGCCTTTCGCCGCGACGTCGAAGCTCACCTTGTCGCCCGGCACCATTTCGAGATGGACGACCGAGGGCGTATTGTCGCGGGTGTTGACGCGGGTGAAGGCGGGGTCGGCGAGGATCGAGGCGCGCAGCTTGTTTTCGGGGTGGAGATAGGCGCGGCGCACGCCTTCATCGATCACTTCCTGCAAGCTGCGATGGCTGTCGAGCACGCATTGCTGGCCCCATTTGACGATTACCGTCACGATGCCGGTATCCTGGCAGATCGGGCGGTGCCCCTCTGCACACATGCGGCTGTTGGTCAGGATTTGCGCGATCGCATCCTTTGCCGCCGGGCCCTGCTCCTTTTCATAGGCATCCCCCAGCGCACGGATATAGTCCATCGGGTGGAAGTAGGAGATATACTGCAGCGCGTCGGCGACAGATTCTATGATGTCGTTTTCGGAAATCGTGACGGTCATGGATCGGGCCCTGTTGTTGGGAGATGGCACCGCCTTTACGCAGACGGGCCGGATGTTCAAGACCCCTCGGGATTCAGCAGAAAGACCACATAGCCTTTGAAGTGGGGATGGCGCTCAAGCTCTGGCGGTGCCTGCCACTCCCCATATTGGACAAGGCCGATCCTGAACGGCAGGGTCACCCGGTCCAGCTGGCGCAGATAATCGGGATAGCCGGGGATCGTCTGACGCCCCTGATAGGTTTGCAGCACAACCTCGTCGACCGTCCCCTCCAGTGCGTTGAGCGCCGGGCTGTCGCCGCCGCTGCTCCAGTCGAGCAAGCCGGTGACTGACAGGCCGGTGCCGGGCGGCAATTCGCTGCGCAACTGCTTCAGGAAGGCGGCATAGCGGGGCAGCCCGCGCGTCGCTGCGTCGAAATCAATCTGTATTCCGGCAACCCTGTTCCCGGCGGCCCGCCAGTTTGCGACATCGCGGTGGATGGCGGGCAACACCCGTTCATCCCATGCCAGCGTTTCGACGCGATAGACGATCCAGAGCTGCGCATGCTGCACGCGCGGCACCGCCGGGCGCAGATCGACATAATGCCCCTGCGGCCCGCCCTTGATTTCGGCCGCAAGAATATAAATCGTCGCCGCCTTGTCGAGCACCGGCTGGGGTTCGACCCCGGCCCAGAGCCAGAAGGCATCATGCGCCTGCGCATCGACACGATCATCTGCCGTCTTGTTGCAGGCGCAGAGCAATAGCAGCGCAATCAGCGCCAATATGCGCATCAACCCGTCACCAATAGACGTCCAATTTCTTTGCCCAGGGCGAGGTCGGGAATTCGCGTTTCAGTTGCTGGAACCAGGCCTTGCGCACCGATACCGGCTGTTCGCTCTCGTCGCAGCCATTATACCCGCTGGGTGCATAGCAACGGATCGCGCGGTGCAACGCATAAGCGCGATTGTCCGCACCCGCCGCCGGATTGGCGATGATCGCCTTATAGGCGGCAAGGCGCGAGAAGCGCTTGCCCGGGAAGGGGGTGGAAGCACCGCCCAGTTCATCCTTGCCGCGCGCTCCATCCAGATATTCGGTCACACCGTAAAAATCGGGGTCCATCCCGTGCAGGCGGACAAATTCGCCAAGACATAATTGGCCGCGCGGATCCTTCGGATTTGCGGAAAGCGCGGTCGCGGTGGCGCGCAGCGACGGGCAGACAAAATCCTTCGATCCGGCCCAGTTGAATATCGCCACTTCGCTGAAACGCGGGGTTTCATAATCATCGGCGGTGATACGCTTCGCATTGGCGGGAATGAGCGCGCTGTCCTTCACAAACCCGGCATAATCGCCATGCGCCAATTGCTTGTAGAGCAAGGCATAAAGCGCGGCATTGCGTTCGGCTGTGACTGCTGTGCGGTCGGCGGCACGGGCGCGCAGCAAGGCGGGCCCGGCGGCATAGCGCAGCAATATCTCGCGAATATCCACATCGCGGATCGGCGATCCCGGCGCATAGACCAGATCGAGCGCCTTGCTGCGTTCAAGGTGCAGCGCCAGCGCAAGTTCGCCCGTGCCCTTCTGGAATGGCAGCTTTCCGGCATTGAGCGCGGCAATCAGCCCCGCCCTTGCCCCTGCATCGCCTGCTTCATCCATCGCAACCGCGCGCAGCAACTGGCGGCTATAGCCGAGATAGCCTGCCCCACTTGCATTGGCCGGTATCAGTTTCAATACCGCTGCCGGATTCTTCTCGACATAATAGGCATGCGCCGCGAGCAGATAGGCGAACAGCTCTTCCTTGCCGGCAAACAGCCCGCGCATCGTCTCGATCGACGCGCGGCTGATCGGCCCCTTTTCGGAATCCAGTCGGCCCTCTTCGTCATAATAGCGCATTTCGCGCAGCGCGATTACGGCCAGCAGTTCGGGATCGCGCGTATCATCGGGGCCGAGTTCGCCGAACAGCTTGATGTCGATTTCCTGCACCATATCGGCGAGCGAGATGTTGCGCTTGCCTGCATCCTTCTCCGCAAATTGCGCGATATATTCGTTCAGCAGCTTCTGCCGGTCATGCCCCAGCCAATAGACGCGGCGCAGCAGGCCGCGTGCCGACACCGCATATTCGCCATTGGGCCAGCCCTTCAGATAGGCGCGCAAGCCATTTCCGGCGGCAGCCAGCAACGCCCTGTCGCCGCCCTCCTTTCTAAGGTCGCCATATTCGCTGAACGCGCTTTCGGTCGCCTGATTGAGCGCCGAACGGGCCGTCATGTAAGTCACGGCGCCATCGAGCCAGCCATCACCCGTTTTGCCAATCCCCGAAAATGCCGCGCGCGCACCGACAAAATCGCCATCGTAAAAGGCGGCGGCACCGATCAGATAGGCGGCAAAGGCCTTGCCGGTCTTTGAGGTGACATTCTGCACCGCCACTTCGGCCATAGCGCGCGCCGTTTCTTCGCCCGAACATTGCGGGTTCATGGCGCTGCGCGCAGCCGCCAGCGTTGCCCGCTCGGCTCCATTCAGCCTCTTGGCCGCGCCCACCGCCGCGATAAAGGCCGCCGATCCGGACTGGTTCGACATGCAGCGCGTACCCCATGGAAAGTCGCCGCCATCATCGCGTTCCCTGCGCCCCGCCCCCAATAGCCCTGCAAAATAGGGGAAGTTGAACGGCTCCGCCTCGCTGCGGCGGCGTTCGTTATAATAAGCGTCATAATCGGGGACGTTCGAAACGCCGACCGAACCGTGCCGGTCGTGCAGCAGCATCAGCAGGTTGACCCGCGTGTCATTGCCAGGGCTGAGCAACGCTGTGCCGCTGCACCCGGCATAGCCGGTTTGCCGGATTTTCCATTCAGGGTAACAGGTTGAATCCGCACTGGCATGTGTGGGACTGATGGAAAATGGTGCAGCAAAAGCCAAAGCGGCGAGTGCGAGCGAACGAAGCTTCATGGTCGGGACTCCTTTGCCCCGACTTGTGAGTCAGACTTGCCCCGCCGTCAACCGCCGCGAAGGGCTAATGCGTTGATTTTAACACTGGCTTTCAGTCCGTCTGAGCCGCGAGGGACAGTCCCTGACCGATGCCTGACCAATGCCTGAAACGTCAGACCTTTCAGTCTGCCTTCGGGGCGCGCAAGCGGATCAGCCCTTCCTGCGCACAGGTGGCAACCAGTCGCCCGTCGCGGGTGTAGATAGAGCCGCGGTTGAAGCCCCTGCCCCGCCCCGTCCACGGGCTGTCGCAGCTGTACAGCAGCCAGTCGTCGACGCGAAAATCGCCGTGCAGCCAGACAGCATGGTCGAGGCTGGCGCTCATCATCCCCGGCGTCATCCAGGTCACGCCATGCGCGAGAGTGCAGGTGCCGAGCAGCCAGCTGTCGCTCTGATAGGCCAGCATCGCCCGGTGCATCGCGGGATCGTCCACCGTCGTGTCGCGCAGCCGGAACCATACATCCTGTCGCGCAGGCAGGCGCTTGTCCTCACCCAGCCAGTCGCGCGGATCGACAGGGCGGCTCTCAAAGGCACGCTCGCTGACGAAATGGTCGCGCCCCTTTTCCGGGATGCGGTCGGCATATTCGATGCGCAACTGCGCCTCGTCGCGCAGCTCCTCTGGCGGGGGCACATCGGGCATCGGTTCCTGATGGTGGAAACCGTCTTCCAGTTTCTGGAACGATGCCGCCATGTTCAGGATCGGGCGATCCTTTTGCAGCGCGATGATGCGCCGTGTTGAAAAAGTGCCCCCGTCGAAATCGCGTTCGACGCGGAAGGTGATTTCATAATCCTCGTCACCGGCGCGCATGAAATAGGCGTGCAACGAATGGGCGATCCGTTCCGACCCCACCGTATCCTGCGCCGCCGCCAGCGCCTGTGCGATCACCTGCCCGCCAAAGACGCGCCCCCGGCCACCCGGCTTGCGCATCCCCAGATACCAGCCATCGCCCATGCGCTGGACAGAGAGGAGTTGTTCAAGCTCTGTGACGAGCGGGTGCTTTTGCGTTTCGTTTCCAGACATGCGGGCGGCGTTAGCAGTGTGCAGCGCCTTTAGGCAATCGCCGGTGACGCGAATCTTTCTTGGCCCATTCATGGATTCGCTTCGCCCGGAGCCGTCCGGCCGGAGCGGTTTGGTTAATTGCGCGAAACGCGAATCCGCAGCCTTGCGTTCGTCAAGAGCGCGCCCGGTTTATCCCCATCGATTTTTTATCGTGGATAAAAATTTTACGCGGCTCGTCGCAAATATACTTGCGCGCTAATCAAGCCCTAGGAAGTCCGCGCGTCGCTGCACTGCACCTAAAAAAGGGTGCGATGAATGGAATCAGGCAAGCGACGAATCGAGTCCTTAATTAACCATTTACCCTCTTGCGTCTGAAAATGGTTGAGGCACTATAGGTAGCGGTTGGCCACAGGGGGCATAGCTACAATTTGTGTTTCATCCTGCAGGAGCAATTCTGCGGCCGGGGCTTTTCGTCCCGGAAAAATTGCAGATGACACGCGAATTTATGCACCTGCGGCAGCACAAAATGCTAAGGGAAGCGTTTGCTTCCCGAGTCGAACAAGAGGCGAACAAGCTTCTTGGGTCTTGGTAGTCGGAGCTGGCAATCAAACGGGGTGAGGGCCAGCACCCAAATTGGGGAGCGAAGAGTCACATGGATTTCAGAGATACTGGCCGGGAGGCCGGAGAAGGCAATATGGCGGACATGCTCGAAGCAGAAAAGACAGAGACCGAAACCCCGCAGGTAAAAAAGGCGAAACCCGAAAAGGAAGTCACCGAGGCTAAAGCCAAGGCCGGCACCGATTCGAAGGCCGTTGCCGCGCGCCGGTTCGATGTCGTCACCGATGCAAGCCGCGATGATCTGCTGACCGAATTCGGCAAGGAAACGCTGCGCGACCGCTATCTGCTTCCCGGCGAAAGCTATCAGGATCTGTTCGCGCGCGTCGCAGACGCCTTTGCCGACGATTCCGGCCATGCCCAGCGGCTCTACGACTATATCTCGAAGCTGTGGTTCATGCCCGCCACCCCCGTGCTTTCCAACGGCGGCACCGGTCGCGGCCTGCCGATTTCCTGCTATCTCAACAGCGTCGACGACAGCCTGGAAGGCATCGTCAACACCTGGAACGAGAATGTCTGGCTCGCCAGCCGCGGCGGCGGCATCGGCACCTATTGGGGCAGCGTGCGCGGCATCGGGGAGCCTGTCGGCCTCAACGGCAAGACCAGCGGCATCATCCCCTTCGTCCGCGTGATGGACAGCCTGACGCTGGCCATCAGCCAAGGCTCGCTGCGTCGCGGCTCGGCGGCCTGCTATCTCGACATTTCGCACCCGGAAATCGAGGAGTTCCTCGAAATCCGCAAGCCCAGCGGCGATTTCAACCGCAAGGCGCTGAACCTGCACCACGGCGTGCTGCTTAGCGACGATTTCATGGAGGCGGTGCGCGACGGCGCCGAATTCGAACTGAAATCGCCCAAGGACGGCAGCGTGCGCGGCAAGCTCGATGCGCGTTCGCTGTTCCAGAAGCTGGTCGAAACCCGCCTCGCCACCGGTGAGCCGTACATCATCTTTTCGGACACCGTGAACAACGCGATGCCCAAGCATCATCGCGAACTGGGCCTCAAGGTTTCGACCTCGAACCTGTGCGCCGAAATCACCCTGCCCACGGGTCGCGACCATCTGGGCGGCGATCGCACTGCGGTATGCTGCCTCTCCTCGCTCAATCTCGAAACATGGGATGAGTGGAACGGCGACAAGATGTTCGTCGAGGATGTGATGCGCATGCTCGACAATGTGCTGCAGGATTTCATCGACCGTGCGCCCGACGAGATGGCCCGCGCCAAATACAGCGCCGGGCGCGAGCGCTCGGTCGGCCTCGGCGTGATGGGCTTCCACAGCTTCCTGCAATCACGCGGACTCGGATTTGAGTCGGCGATGGCGAAGTCGTGGAACATGAAAATCTTCAAGCATATCCGCGCACAGGCCGATCAGGCTTCGATGGTGCTCGCCACCGAACGCGGCGCCTGCCCCGATGCCGAGGAACGCGGCGTGATGGAACGTTTCAGCTGCAAGATGGCGATCGCGCCGACCGCGTCGATCTCGATCATCTGCGGCGGCACCAGCGCGTGCATCGAACCGATCCCGGCGAATATCTACACCCACAAGACGCTGTCGGGCAGCTTCATCGTCAAGAACCCCTATCTGGAAAAGCTGCTGCAGGAAAAGGCGAAGGACAGCACCAATGTCTGGAACTCGATCCTCGAAAAGGGCGGATCGGTGCAGCATTTCGATTTCCTCAGCCCGGAGGAAAAGGATACCTACAAGACCAGCTTCGAGATTGACCAGCGCTGGCTGCTCGAACTCGCCGGTGACCGCGCGCCCTATATCGATCAGGCGCAGTCGCTGAACCTGTTCATTCCGGCCGATGTGGAGAAATGGGACCTCCTCATGCTCCACTTCCGCGCATGGGAACTGGGCATCAAGTCGCTCTATTACCTGCGCTCGAAATCGATCCAGCGCGCCGGTTTTGCCGGCGGGGTGGAAGCGGACAACACCGCCGATGCGCCCAAAATCGAACTGAGCGCGGGCGAGCAGACCGATTATGAGGAATGTCTGGCGTGTCAGTGAATAATCCCTCTCCCACCGGGAGAGGGAGGGAGGCGCGCAGCGCCGGAAGGGTGAGGGTGACCAACCTGCTTTTCCAGCGCCAATCGCCCTCACCCCAACCCCTCGCCCGAGGGAGGAGGGGCTAAAGTGCGAACCTATCGCAATCAGCCATCGGGAACGGTGAGCTGGGCGCGAGGGAACCGCAAAAATGCTACAGATGCCGAAAAGCGGATGTGGCTGGCGCTGCGGGAGAAAATCCCCGGCACCAAATTCAGGCGGCAGGTCCCCATCGGGCCATATTACGCCGACTTTTTATGCTTCTCCGCGAAGCTCGTTATCGAAGTCGATGGCGGACAACATGGAGAAGCACAGGACTATGACACAAGGCGCACAGCCTTTCTGGAAGCCAAAGGCCTCCGCGTCATCCGGTTCTGGAACAACGACGTCCTCGGCAATGCCGAAGGCGTCATGACGCAAATTTCCCTTTCCCTCTGGGAGAGGGAGGAAGCGACGAAGTCGCGGAAGGGTGAGGGCGCATAACCTTCGCACAACCGCAACACCCTTACCTTCCCACCCGGCGATGCCGGGCGGGCCCCTTCCTCTCCCGATGGGAGAGGAGATTTGGAGACCGCTGATGCCGCTGTTAGAAGCCCGCAAGACCTACAAGCCCTTCGAATATCCCTGGGCCTATGATTTCTGGAAACGCCAGCAGCAGATCCACTGGCTGCCCGAAGAAGTGCCGCTGGGCGAGGATTGCCGCGACTGGGCGCAGAAGATTTCGGAGCATGAGCGCAACCTGTTAACGCAGATCTTCCGCTTCTTCACCCAGGCCGATGTCGAGGTGCAGGATTGCTATCACGACAAATATGGCCGCGTGTTCAAGCCGACCGAGGTCAAGATGATGCTGACCGCGTTCAGCAACATGGAAACGGTGCACATCGCAGCGTACAGCCACCTGCTCGACACCATCGGCATCCCCGAAACCGAATATGCCGCCTTCCTCGAATATGAGGAAATGGCCGAAAAGTGCAATTACATGCACCAGTTCGGCGTCGACAATGATGAGGATATCGCCCGCACACTCGCCATGTTCGGCGGCTTCACCGAAGGCGTGCAGCTGTTCGCATCCTTCGCGATGCTGATGAACTTCCCGCGCTTCAACAAGATGAAGGGCATGGGGCAGATCGTCAGCTGGTCGGTGCGCGATGAAAGCCTGCACTGCGAAGGCATCACCCGGCTGTTCCACGCCTTTACCAAGGAACGCGACTGCCTGACCAAGGCGGTGAAGGAAGACATTATCGATTGCTGCCAGAAGGTTGTGCGGCTGGAAGATAATTTCATCGACCTCGCCTTTGAAATGGGCCCGGTGCCGGGGATGACCGCAAAGGAAATCAAGCGCTACATCCGCTACATCGCCGACTGGCGGCTGGGGCAATTGGGCCTGCCCGCGATCTACATGGTCGAGGATCACCCGCTGCCCTGGCTCGCCCCGCTGCTGAACGGGGTGGAGCACGCCAACTTCTTCGAAACCCGCGCCACCGAATATGCGAAGGCCGCCACCCGCGGCAGCTGGAACGAAGTGTGGGACAGCTTCGACAAGCGCAAGAAGAAGGTCGCGAATGATGGCGCGGCTGAGACGGCGAGCGATGAGGCCGATATGTTTGCGCAGGCGGGGGTTGCGGCGGAGTAGATGGCTCTTCCTTCGAAATCACGCATTGACAAGGCGGGGCGAGTCCTGTCTTCAGATCTCGTCGGCATAGACGAGGAGTGCCTCAAACTAGGGTCCGGACTCATTAGAGCCACCAGATGACGGTGGCGGCGATGGCGATGGTTGCCATGAAGTTTTTGATATTGCGGTCGAAGCGCGTGGCGACCCGTCGCCAGTCTTTGAGGCGACAGAACATGCGCTCGGTGATGTTGCGCTGCTTGTAGATTTTGGCATCGAAGGGGTGCTGGATGCGGCGGTTGCGCTTGGGCGGTATGACGACTTGGGTGCCGCGTTCTTCCAGCCATGCGCGCAGGTCGTTGCTGCAATAGCCTTTGTCTCCGACCAGTTCGGCAGAGGGCGGGATGGCCGCGATACACTGCTTGGCAACGCGCATATCGTGCACATTTCCGGGGGTTATCATCAGCACATGCGGCCTGCCCTTCACATCGCAGATGGCGTGGACCTTGCTGTTCCTGCCTCCCCGTGTCCGGCCGATACCATTGGCCAAGCCCCCCCTTTTGCGCCGCCTGCTGTCCGATGTGCCTTGATGCAGGTGCTGTCGATGAAGAGCCTGTCCGGTACGCCCTCGGCTCCGGCAAGAGCACTGAAGATGCCTTCCCAGATGCCGCGCTCGGCCCAGCGCACGAAGCGGTTGTAGAGTGTCTTTTTGGGACCATAAACCGCCGGACAATCGCCCCAACGCCCGCCGCTTTGCAGCGCATGGACTATCCCGGACAACACACGGCGATCGTCAACCCGCCGCGCTCCCTTGCCGTTCACTGGCAACAATGGCTCTATCCGGGACCACTGACTATCTGAAAACCAAAAAAATCTGTCATCGTCAATGCCTCCCCACACAAGGCAATGAATCACATCACAGCAGCTTTGCGAATCCGCTTATTGGGTCCGGACCCTAATTTTGCTGCGGATATCCATCTCCTGACAGCATGGAGAGAGAGATATGACCGAAACCCTGGCCGACCGCCGCATTCCCGCCGGAGACAATTTCCTGTCGAGGGACGATGTTGCCGCCATCACCCCGGAAATTCTGATTGCGCGTACGACGGCGCTCAAACCGCTGGTTGCCGAATGCGCGCAGTCGGCGGAGGAACAGCGCAGACTCGATAACGAGGTGTGGAACGCGCTGCGCAAGACCGGCTATTTCTACACCTATGTACGGAAGAAGCATGGCGGGCTGCAGTTCGATACCGGTACCTATATCTCCGCCACGCTGCCGATCGCCGAAGCCTGCCCCTCGACCGGGTGGCCCGCCTGCTTCGCGCTCGAACACAACTGGTTCATCGCCCAGATGCCTGAAGAAACGCAGGCCGAAGTGTGGGGCAAGACCCCTTTCACCACCGCACCAAGCGCAGCCTTCCCCCCCGCAAGGCGACAAAGGTGGATGGCGGCTATCGCCTGTCGGGACGGTGGATGTGGGGCACCGTGGTCATGCATGCCGCCTGGATCATGCTCCAGGCGTTCGAAGAGCAGGCCGGCGGCCCGCCGATCCCGCGGAAGATGATGATCCCTGCGGGTCAGGCAAAGGTGATCGACACCTGGCACATGGCAGGCATGGCCGCGACCGGCAGCAACGATATCGTCGTCGAAGATGTTTTCGTGCCCGAAGGCTATCAGTTCGATATCCGCGCCGTCCGCAATGGCCGCGGGGCAGGGAGGGAGATTTACGGCGACGGCCTCTAAGGTTCGCCGATGCTGCCCAACCTGTGCATGACCGCCTCGATCCCTGCGCTGGGGGCCGCGCGCGAGGCAGTCAATCAGCTGCGGCAGCGGCTGGAAGTCCACGGCAAGAAAGGCGGCCGCGAATCGAGCATCGAGAAGCCCGCCGCCCAGATGCGGCTCGCCCGCGCCGACCTGCTTGCCCGTGCTGCAGAGCGCACCATCCGCGCCTGTGCGCGCGAGAACCTTGCGATTGGTGCATTGGACGAACCCGAGCAGACCCCCGAACGTATCCGCCTGCGCGCGGAAATCGCCATCGCCGTCCAGCAATGTGTCGAGGCCGTGCGCACCTGCTGCGAGGCGGCAGGTTCGAGCATTCATATGCTCAATCACCCGATGAACCGGCTACTGCGCGATGTGCAGGTGATGCAGAGCCATGTGGTCTACGACCTCGATCTCGCGACCGAGTTGCACGGCAGGGCGTTGCTCGGGCTTCCCCCAACTCCGCGCTTACGTGATCGAATCAATCTGTGCCCGCGCCCGCGGCAAGGCCAGCGCAATAAAGATCGCGGACAGAGGGAGGACAATCGCCGCAGCCAGCGCGAGCGAACGTCCGATCAACGCGGGATCGCCGAATAGCTTGTCGGTGAACAGACCGATCATCAACGGCCCGAAGCCCAGCCCGATGATATTGGCCACCACGAGGAAGATCGCCACGACCTGGCCGTGCATCTTCGATGGCGTCAACACCTGAAAGGTCGCGCCCTGGATCCCGCCGTTGAGCGTGATCAGGAATACCGCCACCGCCATCAGCGCCAAAGCCGTTGTGACATCGCCGACAAGCATAGCAGCGATGAAGAACGGCGCTTGCCCGATGACCGAGGCCAGCACCACCCACAAGGGCGCCTCGGGCACGCCACGGCGGGTCATCCAGTCGGAGATCAACCCGCCTGCAAACATCCCGGCCGTCCCTGCGAAGAGCATCATCGCCCCCATCGTCAGCCCGATTTCGCCAGCGCTCATGCCGTGCACGCGGACAAAATAGGTCGGAACCCAGATAACCAGCGCATAGTTGACCACAACCATGAGCGAATAGCCGGTCAGCACCGGGACATAGGCCGGCCGACGCTGCCAGACATAGGCCAGCGTATCGCGCAGCCCCGCTTTCTCGCCACGCGATGCCTTGCTTGTGGCCGTGCGAGGGTCGCGGATGGTCAGGACGAGCAGCGCGACTGGCAGGCCTAGCAGCCCGACCAGAACGAAAGCGAGCTGCCAGGGAGCAAGCGTACCCAGCACCGGCAAGGACATCGCGCCATAGGCGGTGAGCCCCTGGATCGCGGCCCCGCCCAGCATCATCGCCAGCCCGCCGCCAATCGTGATCCCGGCGGCATAGATGCTGCCCGCCAGACCCAGTTGATCGCGCGGGAAGAGATCGGGGATGAGCGAATAGGACGCAGGCGAAAGCGACGCCTCACCCACGCCCACGCCGATCCGCGCCGCGAACAGCCCGCCAAAACTGCGCGCCAGACCGCAGGCCGCGGTCATCAGGCTCCAGGCGATCACGCCGAAAAAGATGATCCGTTTGCGGTCGCTCCGGTCCGCCAGCCAGCCGAAGGGTATGCCCATTCCGGTATAGAACATCGCGAATGCGAAACCGGCCAGCAGGCTGATCTGGACATCGCTCAGCTGCAAATCCTGCTTGATTGGATCGACCAACAGGCTGAGGATGGTGCGGTCGACGAAGGAACAGACATAGGCCAGCATCAGCACGCCGACCACATAATAGGAATAGGGCCCGGCGCGGTGCGCGGCCCCGTTTTCGTCTTCCATCTCTCTCCCTCTCCTCACATGGCCGTTACGCGGCCGCGATGGCATCCTGATCCAGCAATCGTGCGCGCAGGACATCTTTCTTGATCTTGCCGACGCTGCTCAGCGGCAACGGTTCGGTTCCGATGGTCATGCTCTTCGGGCATTTGTAGGCGGCGATCAGCTCTCGGCAGTGACCGGCGATCTCCGCCTCGCTGGCGAAGGCCCCTTCCCGAAGCTCGATAAAGGCATGAATACGTTCGCCCCATAGCGGGTCCGGCGCGGCGACGACCGCCACTTGCGCCACCGCCGGGTGTGCGGCAATCGCGCTCTCGACCTCGGAGGAGGAGACATTCTCGCCGCCCGTCACGATCATGTCCTTGATACGGTCGGTGATGTAGAGATAGCCATCATCATCCATGTGGCCGACGTCGCCGGTCCGCAGCCAGCCATCCCGCAGCGCCGCCCTTGTTGCCTCATCATTGCCGAGATAGCCCGCGAACAGGCCGGGCGTCTGGGCGCAGACCTCTCCGGTCGCGCCATTGGGCAGGGAATTGCCCTCGCTGTCGAAGATGCCGACGCGGGCGCCGATCAGAGGCCGACCGGCGGAACGCAGGCGGTGGCTGGTGGGCGCATCGGGTTGATGATCGGAAGCGACAAGCGTCGATAGCCCGCCCGATGCTTCCGTCTGGCCATAAAACTGGTTGAAATGCAGGCCCGGAAACAGGTCCAGCGCCTTGCGCAACACCGGCAAATGGATCGCGGATGCGCCATAGCCGATGCCCCGCAGCGCGGAGAGATCGTAACGGTCGAGCCGTTCATGACCAACCAGCCAGGCGATCATTGTCGGAACCAGCGCCACCGAGTGGATTCGTTCACGATGCATTATTTCAAGCATCGATTCGAGTTCGAAGCGACGGGCAACAAACTGCCGCCCGCCCCACGCAGCGACAGCCAGACCGGGACCCAGCGCCGCAAGATGGAACATCGGCGTCAGTTGCAGGAAGCGCGGCTGTGACCCCCAGTCGAGATCGCGGAGAATATGCTGGACATTGAACGCCATTCCGCCGCGTGTAACCCGGACCCCTTTGGGCAGGCCGGTGGTGCCGCCGGTGAAAATGATCGCCCAGTCGTCGGCGTCGGCGCACGGCACCGGATCGATTGCTTTGGCGGTGATGAAATCCTCATAGGGGATTACCTCTCCATCCATCCCCCAGGTTACGACTTCACGCACCGAAGGCAAATCCGGCAGCAATTCGCGCACCAGCGGCGCAAAGTCCCGGTCGGTCATGATGATCGACGGCGCAGCCGTGGCGAGCAATTGCCGGTATTCAGCCGGGGCAAGCCGCGTGTTCATCGGCACGAAGGGCACGCCCGCAATCGCGGCGGCAAAACTCATCTCGACATATTCGATGCTGTTCTGCGCAAGAATCGCCACCCGGCTCCCGCTGGCGCGCGTCGACAACGCCCCTGCCAGTCGCCTGATTCGCTCCAGACTCTCGCGCCAGCAAAATTCGCGTGTCTCGTCGGCAAATGCCGGACTATCGCCGTAAATTTGCGCCGTGCGGAAAGGGATGTTGGCAAGAAACATAGTTCCCCCAACATAACGGCAAAACCAATTTTGACAATTTATTTGACAACCTGTAGAATAAGTCAGAACCGGAAAGCCGCTGCGGGCCACCAGCACCGGCCCGATTGGGAGAGAGGAAATCAGCGTGCTGCAGTCGATCGCAATCGCTTCGCTGCGCCTTGGCAAAGGCACGGCTGCGCGCACCGTCTCACTCCAGGATCGGCATTACCCTCAGGCGCGTTTCTTGCGGGCAGCACGGACTTTCATGCCCGTCGCTACAGCGTCGTTCTGGGGGCGATCATCGCGCCCCAACACCACCGCATCACCCCATTCCTCCAGCACCGCGTCAACCATTCGCGCCACACGTCCCTTGCCGATGCGGCTTTCCAGCTGGTCCTGGAGCAGATGGACGATTCGCTGCGCATCGCGGCGCATGGCATTGCCCTGCTCGGTCAGCACGATGATGATGCCGCGCCCGTCATCAGGATCGGGTTCGAGCGTGAACAGACCTTTTTCGGCAATATTGCCTATCGTCCGGTGCACCGCCTGGCGGGTTTGGCCCAGGTTCCGGGCGATGTCGGACGGACGGATCATGTCCTGCACGACATGGATCATCACCATCGATTCGGCGCGCGTCAGCGGGGGCCAGCCCCGCGCCTGCATCGAACGCTGCAGCCCTTCGTCGAACCATTCGAATGCCCGCAGCAATGAGATAATGACGGGCGTTTGCCGCTGCTCTGCCAAGGTGCCTTTTATCCTCTCTCGCTCTCAACGGGCTGCGTGCCCGCCCGCGCGATGCAAGATGATCGCGATAAGGCGGCACTCATATGGAAATATCGGTGGTTGTGAAACCCCGCAAAGTTCGCAGGCCTAAGGTAGCCAGCGGCACCGGCAACCCCTGCGCAGAAACAGATCATGAAGGAGGATTGATGAAATGACCCTTAACCTGACCCGCCGCGCGACCATGGCCGGAATCGCCGCCAGCACCCTGTCCTTCCCCGCAATAGTCCGCAGTTCGGAAAAGCGTCGTCCCAATTTTCTCTTCATCATGACCGATCAGGAATTCGGCATGTCCAGTTACCCTGCCGGGCTGATCGACAAGCTGCCCGCGCACCGGTGGTTGCTCGATCGCGGGGTTTCGATCGGCAACTATCACGTGCACACCACCCCGTGCAGCCCGTCGCGTTCAACCGTGTACACCGGCCAGCACACCCAGCACACGGGCATCTTCATCAACACCGATAACGAACCCCGTCCGCAACTGCCGATCGACATGCCGACAATCGGCACCATGCTGCGCGACCATGGATATTACACCAGCTACAAGGGCAAATGGCATTTGTCGGCGATCAACGCCAAGCGTGGCTGGAACATGGCGCCGCAGCCCCGCTACCCTTCGACACAGGACTATCTCGAACCCTACGGCTTTTCCGATTACAATTTTTACGGCGAACCCATGGGCCTGACATGGGATGGCTATGCCAATGACCAGCTGGTGTCGGGTGACGCGGCGCGGTTGATAATGGACGATTCGCTGCGCAGCGGAGGCACCGACAAGCCGTGGTTCCTCGTCGTCAATCTCGTCAACCCGCATGACATCATGTTCTACGATGCCACCGGCGAGCAGGCAAAAACCCGCGTTGCGGAATTTGGGCTTGCGCCGGTTGTCAGCGAGCCCGGGGATCCGCTCTACGCCGAGGATCTGGGTTTCGATCTGCCGGAGAGCTTTCATCGCGATGATCTCTCGACCAAGCCGGAAGCGCATCGGGCGATCGCCGATTACAACGACCTGTTCTACGGCACCATGCCGCGCGACGACATCGAAAGCTGGAAACGATTCCAGAACTATTATTTGAACTGCCTGCGTGACGTGGATCGCAACGTCGCCAGGCTGTGGTGGGCACTGGAAAAGAGCGGTGAACTCGACAACACCATCATCGTCTATACCAGCGATCATGGCGAGCGCGCCGCCGCCCATGGCATGCGCCAGAAGGGCGGCACGATCTACCGCGAAGAGACCAATATCCCGATGATCATCGCGCATCCCGACGGTGCCAAGGGCAAGATCGCCCAGCGCCTGATGGGGGGCATCGACATCGCCCCGACCCTGCTCGGCCTGGCCGGGATCAGTCCGGGGGCGTGGCAGGCGCGCTATCCCGCGATGAAGGGCGTCGACGTGTCTGCACTGGTCGCCGACCCCATAGCCCGCACAGTGCGCGACGAACGGGGGCACCTGTTCAACTATGCGGTGCGGCATTACTGGGCGACGCTGCCTGCAGAAGCCGGAAAGCCGCCGCAGTTCGACCTCAGCAAGCGGCGGCTGCATCGCGGCGTGCACGATGGCCGCTACAAGTTCGCACGCTATTTTGCGCCCGGCGAACACCATACCCCGCGCGACTGGAAAACGCTGACCCGGCTCAACGACCTGGAATTGTACGACACCGCATCCGATCCCAACGAAATCGTTAATCTCGCGGCCGATCCGGGCAAGCATCGCAAGTTGATCGAGCGCCTCAACGCGCAGACCAATGCCCTGATTGCGAGCGAAATCGGGGTCGATGATGGACGTCAATTCGGCCTTGGCGACCTGTCGACGGCAAGCTGGCGTGACCTGCAAATTAATCAACTAACTTGACGTATTTCGTCAATTAATTTAACAAATATAGAAATGCCAAATTGGGAGGAGCAGATGATGGCCAAATTCAGTACAGTTGCGTCCGTTTTAGCGATGGGAATCGCCCTGGCAGGTGCGCCTGCCCTGGCGCAGTCGATTGAGGAGGATGCCGCTGCAGAAACCGCTGCGTCGCAGGACGATAGCGGCAATCGTGAAATTGTTGTTACGGCCCAGCGCCGCGCGGAAAGCGTGCAGGATGTGCCACTGACCATCGCAGCCTTCGATTCGGCCATGGTCGAAGCGAGCGGCAGCACTGACATCACCGACCTTGGCGGCATCACGCCGAATGTGATTCTGCAGACCGAAGGCCTGCTCGCCAACGTTCCGATGTTTGCGATTCGCGGCATGTCCTCGGCGGACCCCGATCCCAACGCCGACCCGAAGATCAGCACCATCGTCAACGGCGTCTATGTTCCCTTCATCGCCAGCAACATGCTCGACCTGTTCGATGTCGAGCGGGTGGAAGTGCTCAAGGGTCCGCAGGGCGTACTGTACGGAAAGAACAACCTCGCCGGCACGATCAACATCATCAGCAAGGCACCCGGAGAGGATACCGGCGGCGAAATCCGCCTGACAGCCGGTTCCTTCGGCCTCAAGCAGATCCGTGGACGCCTCGACACCGGCCGCTTTGCCAATGGCGTATTGGCAGCCAAATTTTCTGCCAATTATCGCGACTATAACGGCTATGCCCGCAACATCATGACCGGCAACAAGCTGGAAGCGGCGGAAGCAACCGGCCTGCGTTTTGCACTGCGGGCAGACCCGTCGCCCAGTTTCGACAGCACGATCATCGTCGACTGGAACAAGGAAACGGCGATCGGCCCGGCCAACCATTCGGTCGACAACGGCACCGCCGCCTATCTCGGCCTGCCGCTGGAGGCGCGGACCAATGTGCGTGTCGCCGCCGTTCCGTTCGATCCCTTCTCGAAGACCAAGTCCCATGGCGTCGCCTGGACCTCCAACCTAGACGTGGGCGCCGGTGTCATCACCGCCGTACTCGGCACGCGGCACCAGGATTATCTGACCAGGGGTGACTTTGACGGCGTCATCACGCCGATCCCGGGCTTTGAGGTAACCCGCGACTTCAACGGCAATTCCAAATCGGCCGAAGTCCGTTTCGTTTCGGAGACCGGCAAGCTCATCGACGTCATTGTCGGTGCCTATGCGCAGGGCGATGAATGGACCCAGCGCAACAATGTGCTGACCAATCCCACCACGCGCACCCAGTCAGAACTGAACCAGGATTCGAGCAGCTACGCGCTGTTCGCGCTGGTCAATTTCCATCCGACCGATCGCCTCACATTGTCTGCCGGCGGGCGCTATAGCTGGGACAGCAAGACCTACTCGATCTCGACGGACGTGTTCGTCAACGATGTCCGCAGCGCTGCGTCATCCTTTGCCTTTGCCGATCTTAAGGGCAAATGGAACCAGTTCACGCCGCGCTTCACCGTCCAGTACGAACCGTCAGACGAGGTGATGCTGTTCGCCAACTTCTCAAAGGGTTACAAGGCTGGCGGATTCAACAGCCGCGGGACACGCCCTGAAAATGTCGGGCCGTATGATCCGGAAAAGGTGACCTCCTACGAAGCGGGCATCAAGAGCGATTTCGCAGGTAGAACAATCCGCTTTAACCTGACTGGTTTCCTCAACGAATTCCGCGATCTGCAAGGTGGCGTGACCCGCCCCGGCGCGGTCCGTCCGGAAGCGGTTACGGTCAATGTGGCGTCGGCCCGGACATGGGGCATCGAGGCGGAAACGCTGTTCAAACTCAGCAGCGATTTCACCCTTTCAGCGAACATCGGGTATCTGAACGCCAAATTCACCGGCTTTTGTGACGATGTCGACGGGGTGTTCTCTGCCACCACGACTGCGCCCGACCAGTGCGGCCCTGCCGTGCCCTTCACCTTCGCAGGAAGCCCGACGATCAGCTATCTGATCCCGACCGACAATACAGCGCTCGATATGGCCAATGCGCCCAAATGGTCCGCCAGTGTGGCAGCGGACTATGCGATCCCGCTTTCATTCGGCGAGATCGACCTCCATGCCGATGCCCGCTATACGCCGCGCTACAACACCTGGGGCCGCAGCAATCTCGACGGCTATTATCGGGACAAGGTCGTGCTCGTTAATGCCAGCATTTCCGTCAAGGACATCGACGATGTCTGGAGCGTGACCGGCTATGTTCGCAATCTGACTGACAAGACCGTGATGTCGGGCGCCGTTGCGCCGGGTGGCGTCAATCCGATCCAGCAATTCTACCAGGCGCCACGCGAATTCGGCGTGGAGGCTTCCTTTAAGTTCTGATCGACCGACCGGTCAGGCCGGAAAATCCAGTGCCTCAACAGCGGCCCGACCTTCACAGAAGGCCGGGCCGCTTTGCTATTGCTAACTGGGGGCTGCTGCAGATCAGCGTTTCACCCAGATAGGCGGTTGTCCAGCCTTGGACCCACTTTTCAGCATGTTGTTCCAGTGCGTCCTCAGTTTCAGCTTCGCAGCCAGAGCGGCGAACTCCACGCCCTTTCCTGGATCGTGAGCGGTAGGCCCGCGCGGACCGGTTGCTTTAGCAGGTTCGACTCATAGGTCGACCAGCGGCATGTCGGGTTCTCCAACACGCGCAGATAGTAGAAAGCGCGCCTGTTTGGTTTGAAATCCGGATCGCGCCACGCGATGCGAAGTTCGGGCGAGCCCTGTTGCGGATCGATCCGGCAGGTCTTTGTGTCGACATTGTCCCTCACCGCCGGGCAGCGGTGCGTCTTTGCATCGGGCGTGCCGGATGCGCAGGCGATGTCGTAAACCTGCTCTTTCAAGGTGCCGTTTTCGTTCCACCCGCGAATGATCTGAATCCGCTGCAATCCTGCGCTGTTCGGGTCTTTGAGTGCTTGGGCCAGAAATGTCGGCGCGCCGCGGTTCGCCATGGCCAGATCGCTTCCCATCGGCACACCCTGGCCATAGGCCAGCCTGGCAAAGTCGGGCCGCTCAAAAATGTTTGACGGAAAGTCATAGCCCGCAAACAGCCGCACCTTGATACGCGGGCCGGTGGTTGCAAAGGTTTCCTTGCGGCGGAAGGCCGCATAGATATCCTCACGGTTGTTGCGTTCGGCCCACACGCCGGTCAGGCCCGCAGCGCTCCAGCGGTAAAAGGGCGTCGACGCAGCGCCGCTCAGCCCCTTGTCCAGCGAGGCATCGAGCGCACGCCGCGCTTTCGGGGTTCCGTCAACCAAACCCGTCTTGCCAAAATAATGGTCTTCTTCGACAGGGCCGCCCGCATTGTGGGTATCGGATGAGCCGACCAGCCCGAACTGGAAGGGGTTGACCCCGGTCTTTTCTTCGATGGCCAGTCCGCGTTGCAGCGCCTGGCGCACATAGCTTCCTTCGGTCTTGCTCTTGATGTCTGTTCCCAGCAGCCTGTCGAAAATTTCGAAATCGGCAAATTCGTCATTGGGCGACAGCATGGGGTGCGTATCCGACGTGCCCTTGACCTGCGTAATTTCGACAAGCGGTTCGTTGCGCATCCGCGTTGTCGCATATTCTGCGGATATCGGATTGCCTGCAAAATCTGTCATCTGGAACATACGGCCGTCAGAAACATTGCTGTTGTGCGAAATCGCCAACCCTTCAACGCCATCGGCGCGAAGCGCGTCCAGCCAGGCCCAAAGATTTTCGGGGTTGTCGGAATCCATCGCGCTGAAGGGAAGTTCGGGCACCCTTGCACCCTTGAAGAGCACCACGCGGTGCAGGTTCGCACTTTCGGGAGCGGAAGTATATTCGTAGCCGACGAAGGTCGTGAACTTGCCGGGCCGGTAGAAGCGTTCCGCTGCGGCCCGCAATTCAGCCCAGGCGGATTTCATGACGCCTTTGTTGTTCAGCTCTGGCGCCGACACCTCGCCCGCAAGGCTATCTTTGACTCTGGAAAATGCTGCAACGATCTTGGCCTGTATCGTGGAGAACATGTCCGCAGCATAGGGTATTTTTGACATCGGGCTTGCCGGATCGTTCATCGCGGGCAGAATGCCGAGATATTCGCTATGATCGGTGACGGCATAGAAATCGAGCGCGCCGCCTTTCAACTGCAGGTCATAGCCTGCGGCATGGCGGATAGGTTCGCCCAGCGCATAGCGATAGGCATCGTCCGGACTGCGCCGGACACCGAAAATATAGGCGTCATAGGACAGGCCGGTATGGACGTGGAGATCCCCGAAATAGGCCTGGCGACGATCCGCTTCGTCAGCCCGTGCCATCGAGGTCGAAACAAGCATCGCCGATACAGCCATCAGCAATTTAACGGAACGTTGCGCCATACCAAACCTCCCTGGATTTTGGGCCGCAGCCAAGACAAAGCTTAGCTGCGGCCCCCGGTAATTCCATCAGAATTTGAACGTGCCGGATACCCCGTAAGTACGCGGTTGTGCATTGTTGCAGCGGACGGCGGTGCTGCCCGGGAAAACGCCGTTCCGCAAACCAAAGGCCGAATCGAGCACTTGGTAAAAGTGGGTGACGCAATAGCCTTTGTCGGTCAAATTGCTGCCGAACACGGCAACATTCCACCTGTCGTCAAGACCGGATATCTGGAAGCGCGCACCGAGCAGCGCATAACCATCCTGAATTGTCTGCGGGTTATTGTCGGTAACACCGCCATTGTTCATGTCTGAAATGAGCGACAGGTTTCCGTTCAGTGACCAGCGCAAACCGGAACTGCCGATGTCGCCCGACCATGTTGCGCCGACATTGCCGGTGAATTCCGGTGCATAGTTATTGCGCGTGCCAGCCAGATCCTGAACACCACCAATCCCCGGAAGGCCAGCGCCGCCGGGATAGAGCGTGAATTCCGAATCGAGATAGGCCAGCGCCGCGTTGACCACGAAATTCCGCGACGGAGCGATGCGCGTGTCGAATTCGAAACCCTGATGCCGCAAATTGCCGGCATTGCGGACGACAAAGCTAACGCCGTCGAAGCTGCGATCCTGGAAACCACCGATATCCATGCGGTAGAAGGTCAGGTTCGCCTGAAGGGCACCGTCGAGCCAGCTCGTCTTTGCACCCAGTTCATAATTTTTCACGGTTTCCCGGCCGAACAGCCGCAACTGGTTGAGTGCGACAGCACCGGCCCCCGAGTTGAAACCGCCCGATTTGAACCCGGTCGAATAACTGGCAAACAGCATGACATCGTCGTTCGGCTTGTAATTGAGTGCCGCGCGCCAGGTGAGACGATCATCCTCAAGCGCAAGGGCAACATTTTCCGTTGCGCGCAAGCTTGCGGTGAAGGGGTTGGCCCGCAACTGGACGTAAGTCGCGTCCTTTTGTTCCGTTGTCCAGCGAGCGCCCAGGGTCAGCGTCAGCGGATCGGCAATCTTGATATTGGCCTGACCGTACACGGCAAAGCTTTCCACCGATTGGAAAAAGTCCTGATCCGTTGCGTTGACCCCGCCGCCCGACGCCAGCAAGGCGTTGCAGGTCGGGCGCGGTCCGGCGGGCACCAAGGCATTGCAGAACTGGCTTCCCAGATGGAGCTGTTCGTCGATTGTGTAGTCTTCCTTGAAATAATAAAGACCTGCGACGAAATCGAGCTTGCCGCCGAGCAATTCGTCCTGCGGCGAAATGAACTGTAGTTCGTGGTTGTGGCTCTTGGAAACATAGCCGCCTTCGCGCGAGACGAGCGGAACAGGCGTGTAGATGACATCGCCATCAAGCTGCGTATTTTCCCACCGGCGATAGCTGTTTATCAGCCGGAGCGAGAAGCTGCCCACTTCGAGCGTCGCATCGCTGGAAATGCCCCAATGTTCGTCGCGATATTCGGCTGTGATTTGCTGATTGACGTTGCGGTCGAAAAGCACGGTATCCATGGTCGAACCGACAAGCGCATTCTGTATTGCCAGGAACGAATTCAGCTGCGCCTGCGAAACCGAGTCAGTCCTGAATTCGCTGGTAGCATAGCCGTCCCCGTCGATCTTCGAATAATCGCCGCGAACGAGCCAGGTCAGATTGCCGAATTCCGCCTTTAGGGAAACGCGACCGGCATAGTCATCCGACTTGCCATAGGTCTTGCCATCGAGGCGGTTGTGCCAATAGCCGCCGAGCCACGAGCCCTGCCCGGCGAAACGCACTGCGACATTTTCACTCAGCGGAACGTTGACGTGGCCCGAAAGCTTGTAGCGATCACCATTGCCGATTTCGGCGCCAATCTGGCCCGAAAATTCGTCGCGCGGCTGCGCTGTGCGGAAGGAAAGCGCGCCGACGCTCGCATTGCGTCCGAACAGCGTACCTTGCGGCCCGCGCAGGATTTCTACACCATCAATATCGAGAAAGCTGCCGATAACCGAACCGGGGCGAGGCACGTAGATGCCATCGACGAAAGCGGCCACGCTGGGTTCGGTTGCAGTATTGCCCGGTGCGCCGATGCCCCGGACGGCCAAACGCAGACCGGCAATCTGCCCGCTGCGCGTGGCCGTAAAGTTGGTTGCCAGACGCGGCAGATCCTGAACATTCAGGATATTGGCTTGCGCCAGCTTTTCCGAACCGAGCGCGACGATCGAGATCGGCACGTCCTGAACATCCTCAGAACGTTTTTGCGCTGTTACAACAATAACATCGCCTTCGCCTCCCTCAAAGGCCTCTTCTTCAACGACGTCCGCGCTTTCGCTCTGGGCCATTGCAGGCTGGATGCCCGCAAGCAGGGCAACGGCAATGGTCGAAACCGAAAGACCAAAGCGCGCGTTTTTCCCGAAAATATGCGATTTCATTTTGTCCACCTCCTTGATTTTATATTCCCCTATTCCCGGACAAACCGGTCAATATGCGAATTCGATTATGTGCATTTCCGAACCGGCCCTGCGCCGAACGCGCGCGGCGCGAACCGGGATACAAGCCACGGTCAGCGGCCAGACCTGCATGTCTCCCGGCATGCCCACATCTCTCCCATGAGTATATTTTCGTCCTGAATACCGGCCTCAATCGACGCCATATTGACTTCAGGTGACAAATTTTGTTGTATTGTGACATGTCCCCGGCCCGCATTTTCTTGCCCGACCGATTTTTCCCCCTAAGGTCAGTTGCATCATGCCCGGGCTTGATCCTGCCGCCCTTATTTCACTGATATTCGTAGCCGGACTGATCGGTTTTGCGACCGACCGGTTGCGGCATGATCTGGTGGCCCTGCTCATGCTGGCAGCGTGCCTTCTGTTCGGCCTCGTGCCCGCCGGGCAGGCCTTTATGGGCTTTGCCGATCCGGTCGTCGTCACCGTGGCGGCGATCATGATTGTCAGTGCTGCGATTTCGCGCTCCGGCATCCTTGCCCACGCCCTGCGCCCTTTCCGCAGGGTGATGCGCGTGGAAAGCGGTATCGCTGTCGTTTATGCGCTGCTCTGCGGCGTGGCGTCGGCCTTCATGAACAATGTCGGCGCGCTGGCCCTGCTGCTGCCCGCTGCGCTGGCGAGCTGCCGTTCCGCCAAGGTGTCACCAAGCCGCATCCTGATGCCGATGGCCTTCGCCTCGCTACTCGGCGGGTTGGTGACGCTGATCGGCACGCCACCCAACGTGATCCTGGCCGGATTGCGCGCCGATTATGGCAAGCCCGCATTCGGCATGTTCGATTTCACCTGGGTCGGCCTGCCGCTGGCGCTCGCCGGAATCGGGCTCACGCTGCTGATGGTTCGCTTCCTGCCGTCCCGGGCGAGCAGCGAGGCCGAGCCGCTGAAGTTCCGGGTGGCGGACTATCTGTTCGAATTGCGCGTGCCACAAAACTTCAAACATGCACTGACGGTCGAGAAACTGGCGTCTATCGGCGAGGGCGATGATCGCCTCGCCGTCCATGCGATTGATCGCGGGGGGATATTGGTCACGGCGCCGCGCCAGAGCCGCGAATTGCATCCCGGTGACATTGTCCAGATCGAAGGCCGGGCGCCGGTAGTGGAACAGGCGCTCGAACGCTTCGGGCTCGAACTGGCATCCGACACCGAAGACGACCTGCTCGAAGGGTCTTTTGCCGAATGTGTGGTGACCGAAAACAGCGGCCTCATCCACAGCGATCGTCCATCCGTGCTGCTCGGACAAAACGGCGCCGCGCTTGTCGCCGTCAGCCGCCGGGGCAAGAGCATTGCCGCAGGCCTGTCTGCACAACGGCTCCGTTCGGGCGACGTGATCCTGTTGCAGGTAGCGCAAGAACGCGTCGCCGAACTGGTCCACATGTTCGACTTGCTGCCGCTGGCCGAACGCCCACTCAACCTGCGCCTCGCGGCACGGGACTGGCTGCCCCTCGCCGCTCTCGGCGGCGCGATTGCCGCAACGTCGACTGGCATGGTCAACCTTGCCGTGGCGCTGATGCTTGCGGTTGTCGTGCTTGGCCTTGCAGGACGGCTCAAGGGAGAGGTCTATCAAGACATTGACTGGCCGATCATCATTCTGCTGGCGGCGCTGATCCCGGTTGCCAGGGCCTTTTCCGAAAGCGGCGCGGGCGATGCGATTGCCGACGTGCTCAGCGCATTCGGGCAAGGCCAGCCCGATTGGGTGATGATCGCTGCCGCCCTCGGCCTGACCATGGCGATCACACCCTTCCTCAACAACGCCGCTGCCGTACTGGTCATGGGGCCGATCGCGGCGCAGACCGGGCTGGAAACCGGCGCTTCGGTCGATGCCATGCTGATGGCCGTCGCCATCGGCGCATCGTGCGATTTCCTCACGCCCATCGGGCACCAGTCGAACACGCTGGTCTGGGGGCCGGGCGGCTATCGTTTCTCCGACTATGCACGGGTGGGTACGCCGCTGACCCTGCTGGTCCTGATATTGGGTACGGCCCTGATAGCTGTGGCCTGGGGATAGCGGACGGAAAAAACCAAAGGTTTGAAAATATGAAGTATATCAAGCACGCCCTAAGGCAGATGCAGTCCTGCGGCAACTGCCTGGGGCGACTTCTGCTGCCGCTGATGGCCATGCTGTTGCCGGTTCAAGCCCGCGCGCAGGATATTTTCACGGGCATGATCGTCACCGATGGCCAGAACCTGATGCTTGAACGCTGCCATGCTGGAAAGACCCGCTATCGGCTGATGGCAGCGGCAGATGCAGGCGACCCATTGGCGCAGTTGCGCGGCAAGGGCGATCTGCTTCAGGCGCAGTTGATCGCACGTTACCGCGCCGATGGCGATACCCATATTCTGGAGGTCATGTCGGTCGAGAGCGTCCTGTCCGGCAAAAGCTGTCACCTGCTTGATGCGATTGAAGCAGCTTTTCCAGCCCGTGAGCCCGCGCAGGACATGATAGCGCTCTTGCAGCAAGCAACAGAGGCCAAGGGCAGCGGAGATCATGTCGCAGCGCTCGATGCCTACAACAGGGCGGCTGCCGCGGCTACGCAAGACCCCGCCCAACAGGACGGGTGGGGCCTCCTGCTGCAAGCCGATCTGCAGCGCGAGATTGCCCGTACCATGCTTGTCGCAGGTGCAGGGGATGCCTGTCCGGCGCTGGATCAGGGGAAGGCTTATGTGGAGAAGGCGCGCACGACTTTGTCGGCGAACAGCGATGCTGTCGCGGGCGAAGCGGTGGATGGTATTGAACGCCAGATCGCTGCCGAACGCCAGCGGCTCCGCTGCCGTCGGGCCGGGCCACCGGCCGAGATCGGCAAAGCCGATGCAGCGCTGGCGGGGCATTATTATCTGTCGGGTGTGATGGAGACCGGTTCCGAACTGCGCCTGAAGGCCGATGGCCGGTTCGACTGGTACATCAGCTATGGGTCGGTCGACCAGGGTGCCCAGGGACGCTGGGGCCGCGACGGGCAGACCGTGACACTGGTGGCCGATGCCCCTTCACCTGATACGCCGCTGGCGCGCGCCGACCAGGCCTTTCCATGGGACAAGGATGTCGAGCGGCACCTGCGCGATGTCGAATGGTCACGTCAGGCGGAGGCGATCGCGCGGCGCTGCCCGTGGGGTGCAGGCGTAACGACGGCACCTTCTATATATCTGCCCGAAGAGCACCCGCCCGCTGGCACCGTCGAACGGGCCAAGGCAGCCGGGACGAAGCAGGCCGCCGAAAGCACGCGCGATGCAGCGGCCCGCGCCATGACCAAGGCGGTGGCTGAGGGGGCAAGCGCGGAGGATCGCGATGCCGCCGATACGGCAATGAACGCCTGGTACAGCGCCAGCCATGCAATGGAGCAGGCGCACCGCGATGCAGGCCTGCCCATTCCGGACATCGGAACGCCCGCCCTGCCGCCGGAATGTCGGCAGCCGCTACGCGATGATGATCCCGGGCTTCCGCCTGAACAGTGGCGTCGCGGCGTGGCGGCACTGGTAGGCGATCCGGCGCGCGAGCTGCGCCTGTCGCGCATTGGCGTTACATTCCTGTTCGGCGACGGCCATCGCGATACCGCGCAAACCAATCGGGGCGGCTGGGCTTTCGCGCCCACGCGAAAAGGCGCGGCGGTGGAGCGGCTGGTTATCGCCGTGCCGCAATCGGGCCTGCCCCCTGCGACCCTCACTATCGCACCACTGGCCGAAGGAGTGCAGACGGTGATCGTCGATACGCAGCAACTTGTCCGCGCGCCGTTCGAGACGATGCGCCTGACAGTCGAGGGCCGCGACCTGATCCCCGATGATATGCCGCGCGGACGTTATTCCCGAAACTGAGGCGGACGCCAGCCCGCAGTAGCGGCGCATTCCGCTTCCGGTCGCTTGCCTGCACGCGCCCGCGAGTAGAGCGTTGTGGTGAACATGACCGCGGCGGGCTTGCGCGGGTTCCACGAGCGAACCTCGTAGCTCTATCCACTCCCTCTGCCCGTGCCCGCAATGGCTCGACGGCGCCCAATGTTTCCAACCGGATTTGTGCAGGAAGCGTCGCGATGCGTAGATGCTCAACAATTGGAAAGTATTTTGCCCTAGCATCCATATGATGGAGCCCTCGCGACCCCGTCGAATAGCTGTGCCTGCAAGCTTTGTTGCCAAGCTGATGCTGCCTTTTGTCGTGCCGATAGTGATCACCATGGCCGTGGCGCTGCTAATCGGTGAACGCTGGCCGCGCACCATTGCACCTGGCTCAGGCCTCAAATTTGCGGGCTTTTGTGCCACCGTCCTGTGCTGCGTGCTTGTCTGGCGGTTTGCCATTGGCGACATCGCGGACAGGCGCACGCACAAATTTGCCGCACTGCTGTGCGTTGCTACCGGCCTGTTGGGCTGGCCGGTCTGGTCCATGGGCATGCTTCCCAGCGTCAATGGCTATAGGCTGGACAAGGAGCAGGTTCTTACGATGACGCTGGAGCGAACCGAAATCACCCGGCAGAGCAAGAGCGCCATTCGCAATCATTGGGCCTGGCTTCGCACCGATGATCCGGCGGCATCGGCTGTTTCGGGGCGCTATTATATTCCTGAGCATGTTCATGCAGACTGGACCCGCAGAGGCACCGGACCCGTCCGGATCAAGATAGCGCGCGGACTGCTCGGCGCGCAGGTGGTGACTGGCTATGAATGAAGGGTAGCAGATTATTTGGTCGCAAATTTTTGGAGTTTTGCGCATAAACATTTGCATCAGTTGAAATATTCTCATTAATCGAGCAGAGTTTATTTCAATCTGCCATCGGCAATAAGGGGGAAGAATGCTGGCGGAGGACTGGACGCGGATATCGGCCTTGATCGACGCAGCACTGGAGCGACCGGAAGGGGAGCGGGACGACTTTCTGATAGAACAGGCAGGGGACGACGCGACCCTGCTGGCGAGCGCGCGCGATGTTCTGGCCCGGATGGGTGCCGGAGACTTTCTGGAACCAAATTCGGCAACCGCATTCCCGGCGCCCGAAACTATCCCGCCCGGCCAGCGCATGGGCGCGTGGCTTGTCGAAGGGGTGATCGCGCAGGGCGGCATGGGCGCGGTCCATGCGGTGAGCCGCAGCGAGGGCGGGTTCGAGCAGCGCGGCGCGCTCAAGATCATGCACGCGAACAAATCGGTCGACCGCTCGCGCTTCGAGGCTGAGCGGCAACTGCTCGCCGATCTCGGGCATCCCGGAATCGCGCGCATCCTCGATGGCGGGATCGGCGCGGACGGGCGGCTGTGGATGGTGATGGAACGGGTCGATGGCGGGCCGATCGACCAATGGTGTGAGGAAAAAGGGCTTCCGCTCGACGATCGTATCGCGCTGGCGATCGATGTCTGCGAAGCCGTTTCGCAGGCGCACCGGATGCTGGTGCTCCATCGCGACATCAAGCCCGGCAATGTGCTGGTCGATGCCAGCGGCCGGGTCCGCGTCATCGATTTCGGTATCGCCAAACAACTGGACATTTCGGACCGTACCGAGGGGGTACTGCCGATCTCGGCTCCCTATGCCGCACCCGAACTGCTGACAGGCGAACCCGCCGGTCCACCTTGCGACGTTTATGGGGTCGGCGCGCTGCTCTATGAACTGGCAACAGGCAAGCCCCCCATCGATCTTGACGGCGTGCCCGTCGCGCTCGGCATCGGCCGCGTGCTCGAACGCGAACCCAAGCGCCTCACCGCATTGCAGGCGGAGGCGCCTCAATTGAGCGATGCGCCGTCGCAACTCGTTTCCGACCTCGACGCCGTGCTCGCCAAGGCGCTGCGCAAGGAAGCGGACGCGCGCTATCCCTCACTCGACGCGCTGGCCGAGGAACTGCGCCGGGTGCGCGACGGGCGCGCGGTGGAGGCACGTTCGGGCGAACACGGCTACCGCCTTCGCCGGGCGATGTGGCGCGCGCGCTGGCCGATCGCGGCGACGGCGGCGATAGTGCTCGCGCTCACCGGCGGGCTCGCCGCGACGCTGGTTCAAAAACGCGAAGCCATTGCGGCACGCGACGCAGCCCTCGCTGAGGAAGCCCGAAGCGAGGCTGTGCGCCAATCGCTCTATCTGCTGCTCGCCGAAAGCGTCGAGATGTCGGGCGCCGATGCCGGATCGCGCGACGTGCTCGATCGCGCCACAAGCCGCATCATCGCACAATATGCCAGCGAGCCGGGCGGCGCGGCACCGGTGCTGCACGCGCTGGGCGAACTGCATTTCTACCTGGGCGACTATGCCGCCGCCAAAGCCGCGCTCCTGCCCGTGGTGACGGCGAAGGCGGGGTCAGTCCCGCCCGATACGCTGGCGGTTGCGCGCTATGATCTGGCGCAGACCCTGGTTCGCATGGGCGACATAGAAGCGGCACAACCGCTGCTCGCCGCCGCGCAGGCGCATTGGCGCGCGAACCCGGACAAATGGCGCGCGCGCCTGATCGACAGCCGTCTGGTCGAGGCGCAGGTGCTTCGTGCCAACGACCCCAAGGCGGCGACGGCCCTGCTTCAGACCGCCCTTTCCGAACATCTTGCACTGCACGGGCGCGACAACCGCCAGGCAGGGATATTCTACAATAATATCGGCGTAGCGCTTCAGGGGCTGGGCGATCTCGACGGCGCGGCAAAGGCGCTCGAAACCGCGCGGGGTATCTGGCAGCAGACTGGGCTGATCGAGACACCGGACGCGCTCAATACCGCCAATAATCTGGCCGCGATCGAAACGCTTTTGGGGCGGCCGCAACGCGCCGAGCCGCTGTTCAGGGAAGCGGTGGCGATCCGCCGCAAGTTGTTCGGTGCGTCGGGCGCCACCGCCGCGCTGATCGCCAATTATGGGAAGGTGCTGCTGCTCAACGGAAAGCCGGACGCCGCACAGGCCGCGCTCGCTGAGGCGGCTCCGATGGCGGAGAAATTCGCGGGCGCCGGGTCCATGCACCATGTCGCTGCGCTTGCGGGCCTTTCCGAAGCGCAGATCGCGACCGGCAAGGGCGATGCGCTGGCGACGGCGCGGCTGGCGGTCACGCAGGCGGAAGCCGGAAAGGCTCCCCCGCCGGGCGTTGCGATGGCGCTGGTGGCGCTGGCGCGCGCAAGGCGCGACTGGCGAAAGAACTGCTGCGAACGCGACTCTGGCGCGGTTTGACGCGATGCTCCCGGCGCTCGGCACGGCGGGGGCGCGGCTGGCGCAGGGCGCCGCGCAGGTGCGCGAACGCTATCTCAAATAGAGTCGGGTTCGGCCTGTTCCAGCGCAATCAGCAACAGCGCCTTGGCCTTGGCCCAGTCGCGGCGCACAGTGCGCTCAGTCAGGCCGACCAATTCGCCTGTTTCAGCTTCCGAATAGCCGCCGAAGAAGCGATATTCGACGATCTCCGCAAGGCGCGGCGCGAACCCCGCCAGCCGGTCGAGCGCTGCGTTGAGCGCCAGCAGCCGCTCGTCGCTTTCCCAATAAATGCCAGGCAGATCATCCTCGAATGTCGCCAGCGCCTCGCCCCCGCCGCGCTTGGCCGCCAGCCGGGCCTGTGCGTGGTTTATCAGGATTTGCCGCATCGCCCGTGCTGCGGTGCGCAGGAAATGCTGTTCGTCGACGAAGCCATGCGCGCGCCTCAGCTTCAGAAAGCATTCGTTGACCAGCGCCGTCGAACGCATCGTTTCGCTCGCGGCATAGCGCCAGTGCAGGTCGCGCGCTATCCGCTTGAGGTCGGGATAAAGGGCTTCAACCAAGGCTTTGGGGAATCGGCAAACATCATCCGATTATACAGACGCCGGTCGCCATTCCCACTGCCGAACTTTCGATCATGCCGCGATCGTCTGGCTGATCGCGGTTCCCATCATCGTGGTCAGCCAGCGCCGATCCGCGCTTGCTTCCACGCTCTCGATCCCCTCTTGAAGCGACCGGGTTCCGGCAATCGCCGGAGCCATGGCATCGATCTGCTCGACGATCTGGGCAAAGCCCTGACCAAAGCGGGGCGCGGTCTGGATCAGCCCATCGCCGATCCGCAGCAGCGGGGGACCGTCCGCACGGCGCGTCACGCGGATCCGGCGGGCGAATGGCGCGCGGTGGCGCAGCGGGCCCGGCACGAGATGGAGGTCGCCCATCCGCAGCGCCCAGCGATGCCCTACCGCCACCATCATCCGATCCAGCAGCCTGGCAGGATCAAGAAGCGGCGCCGGTGCGTCCATCGCACGGGCGGTCAGGAATGCAGGTGCCGCTTTCGTCGCGGGTCAGCAGCAGCGCCAGCGCCTCGTCCCCTGACAGCGATCGACCACGGAGCGCCGCTGCTCTCCGCTCGTCCCCGCCAGCTCCAGCATTCGTCGATCACATCGCTTTCATCGATTGCCACATCAAGGGTCGGCGTCCGCGAGGCGAGTACGCCGCTGCCGCTCGCGTCGACCAGCAAGTCGAAACGCCAGGCCTCGGCGGCGAGGTTTGTCCGGGGCGTGGTCTCCGTCACGCCGACATTCGCTGCGCGCCAGCCCAGGGCTGCGACCAATGCGGCCGGATCAACCATCGGCGCGGATAAGGCGCGCGCCGGTGACGCACTGTCAATCCACAGATGGTCGGCGACCCGCCAGCCGGTCAGTTTGCTCCCTGCCAGCCGTTCGATCGCCGTCAGCACGGATGGCGCTATCTGGTGGACGTGGCGGTGATGCGGTCGCGCGCCCGGTCGCCCGGCCGCAATTTGTACGGACCAGCCCGCCCGCCGCAGCGTGATCGCCGCCAGCAGGCCCGCCGGTCCGTCGCCAATCACCAGCGCGCGCGGCATCTCTCTCAACCGCGAGACGTCGGCACGCCAAGTCCGCGCGCCGCCACCGCACGATCCTCCGCCAGCACGAAAAACACCAGCCCGTTGCGAGCGTCGCCCTGACCCAGCGTGTCCTTGGCCACTCGCGCCAGCACATCATCGACCGCGAGTTCGCCGCCGCCCGGATGAAACATGTCGCCGGGGAAAAACATGTCACCCGGGAAGAACATGTCTCCGGGAAAGAACATATCGCCCGGAAAGGCGAGCGCGCCGCCCGCAAGCTCAAACCCGTCGGACGCGAAGACTTCGCGGATGACGCCATCTTCCAATCGTCCGGCGAGGAATTGCGCGCGCACCGGCCCGGAAAGCCGCGCGCGCAGCCGGACCGATTTCAGCAGCGCCGCGCGCAGGCGATCGCCCGACAGACCCTTGAGCCGCGACGCGCCCGCAACCTCGATATCGATCGTGCCGCCGCCCCTGGCGAAAGCCACGCTGGTCATGCTGGCACCTGCAACAAGCACTCCCGTGCCAACGATGAAATTCCTTCGTGTGACAGTCATGTCCATATCCTCCTTGGGTTGTCGCGATCTATTTCGGCATTTGCGCCAGACATTCACGGATCGTCGGCAACGCTTCTTCCAATTTCTCACGCGAAATGAATACGCGCGTGGCGCCGCTCACCAATTCTGCCCGCTGTTCCTCGCTGATCCCGGCGGCATCATCGCGCCGCGAAACCTCGCCCGCCCACCAGGCGGTCACTTTCAGGTTGATCTGCGCCAGTTCCAGCGGCACTTCTCCGGCGGGAAGCGCCCGCGATGCTGCCCAGGCCGCCGACAGCACACCCTGGCAGCGATAGGCGAACTTGACCTCCTCAAAAGTCACGGGAACAGCGGATGGCGCCGCTGCTCCCGTATCGCCCGCAACATCGGCATCCCTCTGGGCGGGCGCCGCCGGCTCGCCGGAACAGCCCGCCAGCAATGCGGCAGCGAAAGCCAGCACCGAAACGCACGTGGATTGTCTGCTCATATTTCCTCTCCTCATCAGTCCGGCCAGCTCAGTTCGGGGTCGGGCCCCAGCACGGGCGCGGTGTCGATACATTTCTGGACGGCGGCGGCGTGATCGGGTTTCACATCGAGCGAATAGACGGTCGCTGCACGCTGCGCCGCACGCTGCCGCGCCTCATAATCGCGCAGCGTCATTCCGGCGCCATGCGCTGTGGTCGCGGCGAGATTGCTCCAGGCGCGGTAGACCTGCTGAGCAGGATTGGGCAGATTGCCGCCTCCGTCCTTGACCGTCTGATGCATGAAATAGGCGCGGTTGGTGAGGCCCCAGCAGGTCAGCGCGCGTGCAAGCGCTTCATCACCCTGCCCCTGCACCGTTGTGACTGCCGATGTTTCGGTTGATGTCCCGGCGTCATTTCCACACGCCGCCAGAAGCGCCAGCATACACGCCATGGCTGCCATTCGCATCGTCATTCTCCCGCTTGTCCGCCGACATAGACGACGGTCACGATCGATCCGCCCTCCTCGTCGGGCGCCGCCGTCACTTGAAGGCCGCGCTCGGTGTCACCGCCCGACTCTCCGGTTTCGGTCATCATTATGATCCGCGCCGCGCCGGTCACAGTTTCCATCCCGGTCTTGAGCCCGGCGGCCTCGCCCTTCTGCTTGTAGAAAGCGATCACAGCGGCACTGTCTGCCCTAGGCGCGGCCAGCACCATCATGCCCTTGTCCTGCTCCTGCGGATTGAGCGTCGTGGTTGTGACGCTCGCGCCCGGATAGACCGGCGCGAATGGCGGCAGGTTGGATGGCGGCGCGACCGCGCCCATACCCGTGCCCGACACTTCGATCGCCGATCCCGGCGCATCACCGTTCTCGGAAGGTTCACTCCCTCCACAGCCCGTTAGCAGCAGCGCCGCCAGAAATCCCGCACTTGTCCATCTCATGATCTTGTCCTTCATTCCGGAACCCGTTCCAGCCGCACCCGGCGGCGATAATCCGCGACCTCATAGCTGCCTGTCATCTCCCGCCCGCTGCGCCGAAAGCGGAGCCGGTGCTCGATGCCGTCCGCCGTCGGCATGAAAATCACGGTCATCCGGCGCGCATCGGCCCGAACCGCCAGTTCGCCGCCCTGACCGATCAGTTCGCAGTCGGCGGTGCCCGTGATCTTCATTCCGGCGGTGAGATCGCAAAAGGGCTGGAACAGTGCATAGCTGCCTGTCCCTTCACGCTCGCCTGGGCTGTGCTGGATGTCGATCCGCATCGTCGCCTGCTGGCTCTTGTCATCGGCAGCGATCACCCGCCAGTTGCCGTGATAGACACTAAGCGGCAGAGCCCGCGCATCGCGATCCGGGCCAGCGCCCGGATCGAGCTGCACACCCATTAGCAGGACAAGAAGCGCCGACAGCATGTCAGTCGCTGCCAAGCAGCTTGCCAAGTGCCTTGTCGACCCGTCGCTCGACCTCATCTCCGACGCTGCGTTCGGCGGCGTCGCCTGCGCGATCACCGATCCGGCGTACGACGCCGGGCACAGCCGACTGCGAAGCCGGGGTGGCACTGCCCGATCCGACGTCTCCCCCGGCGGCGGCCTTGCGGATCAGGCTTCCTTCCCATGGCTGGCTCGGCGCATCGTCGCAGTCGCCCCATTTGCCTGTGAAGGCACTGCGGTCGGCATTAAAGACGAAGGTGAAGCGCCCCCAATGCTGCGTGCCGCTGCGCGCCGTCCCGCATGTGAGCGGCGATGTCTCTTGCAGCCAATAGCCGGTCAGCGTGTCGCCCGAGAAGGTCGCCTCAATTCGGCCCCCATAATATTCGTAGCGACCGGTAACGGCCGCCGCCGTCCAGCTGGTGATCGTCAAATCGTTGAAATTGGTGTCATAGACATGGCCGACAAAGCTGGGCGTCACAGGGGCAGATGTCGTCCGCGCCTTCGAACTCGCGGCACCCTTGATGCCCGAAATGCAACAATCGGATTCCGCGGCTTCCGGCACAGGCGATTTCAGGAAGCACTCACCATGGTCGGTGCGGCCGGGCTGCACAAAGGTCCATGCCCGACACTGGCGATCGCCATCGCACGCCGCCTTGCAGCTGCGCCAATCCTGCCCCGGGCGATCATAGGTGATCGTGCGATAATCATTGCCGAAAAGATCGACATTATACATTGGCTGCCAGTCCGCCGTCTGCGCGGGGCCGTCGCTTGCCGGGCCGGAGGGCGTCGTTCCCGCCTGCTTTTTGAGGGACGGGCCGATGTAGCGCGCGGAACTGATCGAACCGCCGCGTTCGCCGAGCGAAGCCATCTCCCCATCCACGGTAAGACAATCCGTCCGATAGCCTGCGTCCATGCACACTTGCCAACGCCCGATGGAACGGAGCGAGAAGGCAAAGTCGTTCGCCGTCCCGTCAAAACCCTGCCGCGTCTGGACCGACTGGAAATTGGCGATATCCTTTTTTACGGTAACCGCCTCACCCTGCATGCCTTCGCCGCTGTAGAGCGTCAGACTGGCATCGACGGAGCGGGCGGCATCGCGGCTTTTGGCAAAGAGGGCCGCGCCGCCTCCCGCCGTGAGCACGGCGACTGCGACCAGCATGACCGCGAAATTTCTAAATCTGTTCATGGCAATCCTCTCATTCATCCAGCCGGTCCGGTGTCGGAAATCACGCCCCGTCCAACCATAAAAACAGGAACCCGGCGGCAAAGCGGACATGGATTTTTCATTTTTTTCGGTGGTGGAACATCGCCACGATGTCCGCTTTCTCGTCACTTTGCTGTTTTCCTGAACAAGAAGCGCCGTCCCGGCGCGAGGGTTTGAAAGGCAGAACATGTATCATTGGAATGTCCGCACACGCCTGCTTTGCGTCGCGGGAGCGTCGGCGATTGCCGCTGCCGCCTCGGCGCAATCCGGCCCTTTGCCCTCGTCCGTTCCGAACGAGGTGATTGTCGGCGAATGGGTCGGCCGCTGCGAAAGTTATGGATCCACGCCCGCAGCCGATTGTGCCGTGATCGGTGAGGTCATCCCACAGCAGCTGGAGGAGATGGCCCGCATCAAGGCATGGATGGAGCCGCTGCGCATTTGGCCCGAAGGTCCGAAGCTTATGACCGACCAGCGGACGGGGAAATTCTTCGTTCAATATGTCGATTATGAACGATCGAAAGTCGGCGGCGGCCGGGCGGGCGGCAAGGGAATGACCAATACCGTCGGCGGCCATTCAGCCCAGGACGGCCGCTTCACCTTCACGCAGCGCGAGGTCGGCGAGGCACGGATGAC
>JADJXT010000002.1:1072500-1288239 GCA_016720115.1 Sphingomonadales bacterium
TCGGTTTCAGGTACTGTTTCACTCCCCTCATCGGGGTGCTTTTCACCTTTCCCTCACGGTACTGGTTCGCTATCGGTCATGTACGAGTATTTAGGCTTGGAGGGTGGTCCCCCCATATTCAGACAGGATTACACGTGTCCCGCCCTACTCAAGTCCTTGTTGATCATTTTCGCATACGGGACTGTCACCCACTATGGTCAAACTTTCCAGAATGTTCTGCTAATTTACAACAAGGCACTGGCCTGGTCCGCGTTCGCTCGCCACTACTAACGGAATCTCTGTTGATGTCTTTTCCTCCGGGTACTGAGATGTTTCAGTTCTCCGGGTTCGCTTCACTAACCCTATTTTATTCAGGTAGGTGATATCCTTCCTATTTAACTCCAACACTGGCGAACCAGCAGTGAAATTAAATAGTGAGGATGGGTTTCCCCATTCGGAAATCGCGGGATCAAAGCTTGCTCACAGCTCCCCCACGCTTATCGCAGCGTGCCACGTCCTTCATCGCCTGTACATGCCAAGGCATCCACCAAATGCTCTTACCTCACACTTGAGAGTCCACACCACCAACGACAATGCTGGAAGGCCGAAAGCCCCATTACTGCGTCAGCAAATGCGGATAATATTATCTCAGCCAGATAATCTATTTGATTGATTGTGATGACAAAATCCGCCGACCCGAAGATCGTCGAACCATGTCGCCACGGCATCGATTAAAAAACCCATTCACAATGTCAAAGAACGGCGGCAAATCCGCCATATTCCGATCGAAACCGGAAACTGTTGTCTTCATCTCTGGAAAAAAATGGTGGAGCTTAACGGGTTCGAACCGTTGACCCCCTGCTTGCAAAGCAGGTGCTCTACCAACTGAGCTAAAGCCCCGCACCAAATCTGGTCAGAAGCTGCTCTGAAGCTGGTGGGCCGAGGAGGAGTTGAACCTCCGACCTCACGCTTATCAGGCGTGCGCTCTAACCACCTGAGCTACCGGCCCCCATACCGTCACCCAGCAGGCCAAAAAGGCCGCAGGCGGCAAAAGGCCAGCTCAGGCATCACTCTTCGTAAAGAGTGTTTCCAGGATGAAGGGACATGAGGACGGCGGCAATGTTCTTAGAATTCAGAGGAAGCTCTTCCGGCCATGAAGACCGGCGCTTTCCGCCGAAATCCTTAGAAAGGAGGTGATCCAGCCGCAGGTTCCCCTACGGCTACCTTGTTACGACTTCACCCCAGTCTCTAAACCCACCGTGGTCAGCTGCCTCCTTGCGGTTAGCGCACTGCCTTCGGGTGAATCCAAATCCCATGGTGTGACGGGCGGTGTGTACAAGGCCTGGGAACGTATTCACCGCGGCATGCTGATCCGCGATTACTAGCGATTCCGCCTTCATGCTCTCGAGTTGCAGAGAACAATCCGAACTGAGACGGTTTTTGGAGATTAGCATACCCCTCGCGAGGTTGCTGCCCACTGTCACCGCCATTGTAGCACGTGTGTAGCCCAGCGTGTAAGGGCCATGAGGACTTGACGTCATCCCCACCTTCCTCCGGCTTATCACCGGCAGTTTCCTTAGAGTGCCCAACTGAATGATGGCAACTAAGGACGAGGGTTGCGCTCGTTGCGGGACTTAACCCAACATCTCACGACACGAGCTGACGACAGCCATGCAGCACCTGTCACTTGTCCAGCCGAACTGAAGGAAAGTGTCTCCACTATCCGCGACAAGGATGTCAAACGCTGGTAAGGTTCTGCGCGTTGCTTCGAATTAAACCACATGCTCCACCGCTTGTGCAGGCCCCCGTCAATTCCTTTGAGTTTTAATCTTGCGACCGTACTCCCCAGGCGGATAACTTAATGCGTTAGCTGCGCCACCCAAGCTCTGAGAGCCCGGACAGCTAGTTATCATCGTTTACGGCGTGGACTACCAGGGTATCTAATCCTGTTTGCTCCCCACGCTTTCGTACCTCAGCGTCAATACTTGTCCAGTGAGTCGCCTTCGCCACTGGTGTTCTTCCGAATATCTACGAATTTCACCTCTACACTCGGAATTCCACTCACCTCTCCAAGATTCTAGCTATCTAGTTTCAAAGGCAGTTCTGGAGTTGAGCTCCAGGCTTTCACCTCTGACTTGAATAGCCGCCTACGCACGCTTTACGCCCAGTAATTCCGAACAACGCTAGCTCCCTCCGTATTACCGCGGCTGCTGGCACGGAGTTAGCCGGAGCTTATTCTCCAGGTACTGTCATTATCATCCCTGGTAAAAGAGCTTTACAACCCTAAGGCCTTCATCACTCACGCGGCATTGCTGGATCAGGCTTTCGCCCATTGTCCAATATTCCCCACTGCTGCCTCCCGTAGGAGTCTGGGCCGTGTCTCAGTCCCAGTGTGGCTGATCATCCTCTCAGACCAGCTAAAGATCGTCGCCTTGGTAGGCCTTTACCCCACCAACAAGCTAATCTTACGCGGGCTCATCCTTTGCCGATAAATCTTTGGTCTTTCGACATCATACGGTATTAGCACAAATTTCTCTGAGTTATTCCGTAGCAAAGGGCAGATTCCCACGCGTTACGCACCCGTGCGCCACTAGACCCGAAGGTCTCGTTCGACTTGCATGTGTTAAGCATGCCGCCAGCGTTCGTTCTGAGCCAGGATCAAACTCTCAAGTTTGATTTGCAATCATTCACATCGGGGGAAAACCCAATGCAAACGACCGAAATTTCAAGGAGCCGTCCTGCACAAACTGTCATTACTTATGGATATGCGTAAGGACATATGTGCAAGTCGGCAATTTTGGTTACCCGATAACTCTGCGCCTTGAAGCCGCAGAAACCGGGGCCGCCGCCCACATGTCCCTTCATCTTATCATCACAATGTCAAAGAGCCGCCTGGAAAATCCAGACACACCGACAAAAAACCGGACACTCAACGTTCCCCGATATTCCTACCGGAGGAGGGAGTGTCCTGTTATGTTGGCGACCAGACCGCAGAAGCGTTGGCTTCCCGTCCGGTGAAGGGGCCTCTAAAGGGGTCCTACGATTCGGTCAACAGGCTTTTTGCAATTTTATTTCAAAAATTTTGCAGAACCCCGAAAAACCACGTTTTTGTAAGTAATTTTCGATAGTTGGCACCTTCATGAGCGATGAGCACAGCATAACGCCGCCGGAAGGGGCAGACTTTGGAAATCGCGTGAAACGCGCGGTTTTCTGGCGTTCCGGCACACAAATCCTGTCGCAGGTGGTCAGTTGGGGGGCGACCCTCGCGGTCATCCGAATCCTCGATCCCAGCGACTATGGCCTGTTCGCAATGACCTCAGTTGTGCTCGTATTCCTCAATTTCCTCAACGGATATGGCTTTGTCAGCGCGTTGATCCAGTCCGAATCGGTCGAACCGATCCGAATCAGGCAAGCCTTCGGGATGCTGATTCTGCTGAATACCGGGCTGGCATCGATCCAGCTGATGGTAGCAGCTCCACTTGCCGCCGCTTATTATCGCGAACCGATCGTCGCCGAGATGCTGCGCTGGCAATCGCTGATCTATCTCGCGACGCCCTTCCTGATTCTGCCCGAGGCGCTGATGACCCGCGAACTCGAATTCAAGAAGCCCGCGATCATCAATCTCGTCACGTCGCTGGTCGGGGCGGCGGTATCGCTGGTGCTGGCGTTTAACGGCGCAGGCGTATGGACATTGGTCTTTGCCCCCATCTCGATCTTCTGGAGCCGGGCGATCATGCTCATGGTCGTCACTCGCTTTTGGGTGCGGCCCAGTTTCGACTTCCGCGGCGCGGGGCATATCTTCACTTTCGGCACCGCGCTTCTGATAGGCCACGGCTTCTTCATCGTGCAAAGCCAGTCCGACATCTTCATCGCCGGACGCCATTTCGATACGCATGATCTGGGGCTTTATGCCGAAGCGCTCTTCCTGACCCAATTGTTCGCCACCAAGTTCATCCCGCCGCTGAACGAGGTTGCCTTTCCCGCCTATGCCCGAATCCAGCATGACCAAGGCAAGCTCGCTTACAGTTTCCTGAAGGCTGTGCGGCTGATCATGCTGGTCGCCTTCCCGCTCTATTTCGGCATGGCGGTGACGGCGGCACCCTTTGTTGCAACGCTTATGGGGGAGAAGTGGCTTGAGGCTACCCCCATTGTCGCGATTCTTGCGCTGGCCATGCCGGTGGCCACGCTGCAGTTCCTCTTCCAGCCCGCGATTAACGCGCTCGGCCTGCCGGGCGTGACGATGCGCAACGCGATTGCCGGGGCAATCATCATGCCGCTGGTCTATCTGGCTGCCATCCGTTTTGGAGCCACAGGGCTGGCTTGGGGCTGGCTGGTATCTTTCCCGCTGCTGCTGGCCTTCACCATCTATCAGGCGCGCCCGCATATCGGATTTCGGCTCGGCCAGTTGGCCGGTGCTGTCGTGCCGGGTCTGTGCGCTGCGGCGTCGATGGCTGCGCTGGTCTGGCTGTTCGACCGCTATCTTGTGGACAGGCTATGGCCGCAACTGATGCCGGTCCTCCACCTTCTGCTGCTCGCAGGGGTCGGCGCACTGATCTACGGCGCGCTGCTATGGTTCGGTTCGCGCGCTACGGCGATGGAGGTTGTCAATCTGGTGGTGCGCCGGAAGGAACCAGCGCCAGCCGATGCGGCCTAGCTCGGCTCGACCGCCCGCGCCATTCGCTTGAGCGCCAGCCGGTCAAACCAGAAAAGTTGCGGCCGCCCCCTTGGTTGCAACCCCGGCAGTTCGCGCCGGTAAATGTCCGAAAGCAGGCGCGGCAAACCTTTCGGGCCTGTATCGCGCATAATCCGGCTGATCATCGCATTCTGATAATGGCGCACGCTGTAGTTCACCATCCGGCGATACTGCATCTGCCAGCTTTGCGGAGACAAAGTGCTGACCGGCGCGCACAGGAAACCTGCGCCTTCGCACACAGCAACCCGATCTTCGTTCCAGCACGATTCGTCTGCCAGATCGGTCTTGGCCATCGCACAGATCAGGCCGTCTTCACCGATTACATCGTCCGGCAACCGGATGCCGCCCTGCTTCATCCGCCGCAGAAAATCACCGCGCAGCGCATAAAGATCGCCGAACAGGCCATGCTCGCGCTGCATCACCTGCCGGTATCGGGCCATCCTGCGCCCGTTCCTGGGCAGGCCGGACGCGGCATTGGCCTCGTGCTTATGCTTCAGCGCCAGATCCAGCGCTTCAATCGATCCCGGAATGATTTCGGCATCACCGTCGACAAATATATGCGTTTCATGGAAAGCGGCCAGATCGTCGAACAGGAACCTGTTCCAGCTGCGCGCCTTGCCGCTCTCCCTATATATATGCACCCGCACATTTCGCGCCGTTGCGGCCACCCCGCCCGCAATGGCCGCGGTTGCGTCGGTGGAGCCGTTGACCAGCACATGGATGGCCACATCCCCTTCGCCCAGCGGCAGGCTGTTGAGGCAGGCGGCAATCCGCGCCTCTTCATTATGCGCGAGGACGGCAATGCAAATGGGCGGCCTTGAAGTCATGACTTCTGCGCCATCGCCCATACGGTAACCGGGAAGCGCTCGTCATTGGGCAGGCGGCGGCGCCAGCCGGTTCGTGCCCAGCGGTTGAAATTGGCTTTGACCGCACCGGCATTGCCCCAGCTTCCGGTGACGACCCGTTCAGGATCGAAACCCGCCTCCTCCAAAAAATGCTTCATCCCCAATTCGGTCCAGCGACTGCAGTCGGTGGGGATCGGATGGTAGCGGATCAGGAACGGCGTGATGTTGACGAACCAGCCGCCCGGCCGCAGCATGGCATGGACGTTGCGCGCGGCGCGATTGGGGTAGAGCAGATGCTCCCACACATTGTCCGCGATGATCACATCGAATCGGCGATCGAGCTGTTCGCTGCAAATGTCATGTTGGGGCCAGTTCATTTCGGAGAAGCTTCGCCACTGCCGCTGTCGCCATTTCCAGCCCGCGCTGATTTCCAGCGCATCAAGGCCTTCGGCACCCATGCCGTCGAGCCAGCGGTCGATTTCGCGATAGGCGACGGTGCGGGTGATGTGCTGCTTGTCATAGCCGACAGTAGCCGCAACCTTAGCCAGCCAGTTTTTCAGCCCGTCGTCCATTGCCACCCCGAATGCGCCACGCATGCGCAGTTTCAGAGATAGCAGAGGCCATCTTTATAGCGCGTAAATTCTTGTCACGCCTTCAAAAGTCCAATCTCTATCAGCCGTTCGCGCAGATAGTCATCGGCCAGAATCGGTTCGGGATAACGGTTCGGATTCGCGTCGCTGATGCACTGCGGCAGCGTCGCAATCGGGTAGTCCGAATTAAGGTGCAGGAAGAACGGCATCGAATAGCGGCTATATTTCGACCGCTCGCCCATCGGATTGCGCACGCGGTGCGTGGTCGAGGGCAGGTAATGGTTGCACAGCCGCTGCAGCATGTCGCCGACGTTCAGCGACAGCCCGCCTTCGGGCGGCGACACGTCCATCCACGAACCGTCGGGACGCAGGATCTGCAACCCCGATTCCTCGGCACCGAGCAGAAGCGTGATCAGGTTGATATCCTCATGCGCGCCCGCGCGGATGCAGCCTTCGGTATCGCCCTCGATCGGCGGGTAATGGAGCAGGCGCAGGATCGAGTTGCCGACATTGATCTTGTCATCGAACCAGTCGGCGTCGAGCCCGAGATAGATCGCCAGATAGGACAATATCTTCGCACCAACGCGGTCGAACTCGGCATAAAGCGGTTCGAATATGTCGCGGAAGCCATCAACCGTATCGGGCCAGATATTCTTCAGCATCTCGCCTTCAAGCGGATCGCCTGCGGGCAAGGTGCGCCCGACATGCCAGAATTCCTTGAGGTCGTGATGATCCGCACCCTTGGCAATCTCGGTCTTGAACGGCGTGTAGCCGCGCTGACCTGCAATCGCCTTGTCATACCAGCGCAGCTTTTCCTCGGTCGATCGGGCGAACAGCTCTTTCGACAGCCGCCAGGCCTCCTTGGCGAGATGCGGGTTGATGCCGTGGTCGACGACCTTGGCAAAACCATAGGTGCGGAAACTGTCGCCAAGGGCTTGCGAAATGGCTTGGGTGTCGCTGCTGGCCAGCGAAATATCGGGCATTTGACTCATATCCATGCAAATAGCCCTTGACCAAAGCGCGCGCCAGAGAAATTGACCCGCGTCAAAAGGAGCGCAAAATGTCCGAGCAATACTGGCTGATGAAGTCCGAACCCGACGTTTACGGCTGGGACGATCTGGTCGCCGAAAAGGAAGGCACATGGGACGGCGTGCGCAACCACGCCGCGGCGTTGAACCTGAAAGCCATGAAAAAGGGCGACCTTGCCTTCTTCTACCACAGCAATATCGGCGTCGAGGTGGTCGGGATCATCAGGATCAGCCTGGAAGCCTTTATCGACCCGACCGACGAGAAGGGCCGGTTCGTTGCGGTGAAGGTGAAGCCGGTGCGCAAGCTCAAAAATCCGGTTCCATTGAAGACGGTGAAAGCCAACCCGAAGCTCACCGAAATGGACCTCGTCCGCCTCTCGCGCCTCTCGGTGGGCAAGGTGCGGCCTTCGGAATGGGCGGAGATTTTGCAGATGGCGGGGGAGAAGGTTTGATTTCGTTAGAAGAAAGAAGGAAAGAAGAAAGAAGGATTTTGGTTCGCGCAGAGTTCGCGGAGATCCGCAGAGCCCGCAGAGAAAATTTTCCGCGAAGCGGCGCTAGACCAAGACGACATTACACGGAATCGTCACCCCCGCGAAGGCGGGGGTCCAACTCCTGATGTAGAAATTTAAAGCGCAGGAGTTGGATTCCCGCCTTCGCGGGAATGACGAAGTTGGTGGTTCAATGCAATGTCATCACGCTCTAAAATCTCTGCTTCTCTGCGTCTCTGCGCGAAACCATTTGATGGCGCTTCGCGCGTTTTCGCTTCTTTCTTCTTTCCTTCTTTCTCCTAACGAAAAAACCCAAACACCAATGCCCCAAATCGCCATCCTCACCCCCGCCCCCGATTATTGGGAAAACTGGTCGCTCCCCAGGGCGCATTATGAGCGGCTGTTCGGGCCCGACCTTGCCTTCCGCCCCTGGACCGATCCCGGCGACCTTTCGGGCTTTGATCTTGTTCTGCCCCTTTTGAGCTGGGGCTATCAGCGCGATGTGGCGGGGTGGTTCGCGCTGCTCGACCGGCTGGAGGCCGAAGGGCTGCCACTCGCCAATCCGGCGAAGCTGCTGCGCTGGAACAGCGACAAGGCCTATCTGGCCGAATTGTCGGCAGCAGGCGTGGCCACGGTGCCGACACTGTTCCGTGAATCGATGAGCGATGCCGCGCTGGCCAGTGCGCGCGAAATCCTCGAAAGCCAGCGGCTCGTGGTGAAGCCGCCGATCTCGGGCGGCGCAGATGGCACCTATCTGATCGGCCCATCCGATCCGCTGCCTGCCGAAGCGCTGGGCCAGCGGATGCTGGTGCAGCCATTCCTGCCCGCCATCGCAGAGGACGGCGAATATTCGCTCTTCTACTTTGGCGGCACCTACAGCCACGCGATCAGCAAGCACCCCGCCAAGGGCGACTTTCGCGTGCAGGAACAATTTGGCGGTATCGAGCGCGGCATCGATGCGCCCGCCGATGCCAAAGCCCTCGCCGAAACCGCGCTTGCGGCCACCGACCGCCTGCTGGGCTGCGGCCCGCTGACCTATGCCCGCATCGACATGGTGCGCGACGGCGAAGGCGCTTTCCGGCTGATGGAACTGGAAGCGATCGAGCCCAGCCTGTTCCTGCACTTTGCCGCCGATGAAGGCGCGCTGTTTGCACAGGCGGTGCGGGGGCAGCTTTCGATGAAGGCTGACTGACGCAAAAGCGCGGTTTTCGAAAAGTCAGTTCGCGCTGAAAGCACCGCGCCGGATTGTTTCACACGAAGACACGAAGAGGGCACGCCTGCGCGCAGCGCATTTCTGCTACCGCTACCGTATCGCCCGGCAGAGGCGTTGCAGCGTGAAATCGGCTTCGCCGAATACAGACCCTCTTCGTGGCTTCGTGTCTTCGTGTGAACCAAAAAAATCCCGCGCCCTCCGACCCAAATCCGCCCCGGAAGCCACGTCAAAGTCCGCAAAGATCACACCAGCAGGGACAGTCCCCGCGAATTGCCTCAACCCAAGCCGGAAAGGCTCTTGAAAACACCTCCCCGGCACGGGGAGGCAGGCATCGTGTAGCGATGCCGGAGGGGCCTGAAATGCGTTCGCTCCTCTCCTGCGCGCTTCGCACGCTGTCCTCCCCGTAACGGGGAGGTGCCTTGGCGGCTTCGTGACGCGCCCTCACCCCAGTTGATAATCCGACCCCGAAAGAATTGCGAGGAACTGGTCACGGCTGATTGCCATTAAAAAAGTTCCGTCGAGAATAGTCCGCTAAAGTTCCCAAGTGGGATGCCTTGTGGTGGTAAGTTAGGGTCAAATCGCTTTCTGTTTTCGTCGAGCAACCACCCCAACCGCTTCTCAATCCCTGTCGTCACCTCGTCATCGGTGACCTGCACGGTGATGGCCTTGAGCCGATAGCCCTTGCCGAAACTGGCTTCGAGATTGTCGGGATCAACCCGCTCCACGCTTGTCGGATCGCTAACATCCCCCAATGTAACGAGCATCGGAACCGGACTCGTATTTTTCTGTCGCTCCGTATCCGGCGCATTCGGCCAAAGCTCGATTGGTTCATTCGTTGGTCGTGGATTTTTGACACTCCAAAGCCCCGAGCGGTCGGCAATGCGCGCCGCATAATCGACATCGCCATCAGCGCCCGTCAGCAACGCAAACAGCGTCCTGCCGTTGGGCAGATCTATCGCAACCGCCTCGCCACGCAGTTTTACCCGCGGCCGGTTTTGCCCTAATGACGGAACCCACGAGGAACCCTTGCCTCCAGAGCGAAAGTGCAGTTCCCGCACTGATGAACCACTGCACAGTCCTTGCGGCGTTTCCACTTCAACAATCATTTTATATTTGAAGGCCTTGTCCGGCTCGCTTGCTCCGCATCCCCCAAGCGCCGCCAAAGCCATCCCGCCCAGCAAAAGCCCGCCCAAAAGCCTGTATGTGATCATGCGTTCATCCTTTGCCCAAAGCTGCGCATAGCCACCACCTGTTGCGACCGGGGGCAGGATAAAGCGTTTCAGGTTAAGGCTTTATAACGCGACCTCACCCCCGATAATCCGCAATCACATCCCCGCAGGCGCGCAATTCTTCCTCATGCCCCGCCTCGCGCCATTCCTCCTTCAGCGCGGCGGCTTCCCATTCGCGCATCGCGGGATGGGCGAGGATATGGTCGACCCAGGCCTGCCCCTTCCCTACATCCAGCCCATAGGTACGCACACGATACGCGACCGGTGCGAAGAAGGCGTCAACCGCGCTGAACTCCGCCCCTGCCAGATAGGGCCCGCCGAACCGCGCCAGCCCTTCCTCCCACAATTCGCGGATGCGCGCGACATTGGCGGTGAGTGCAGCGGACATCGGCTTTGGCTTCACCCGCACGCCGACATTCATCGTGCAATCATTGCGCAGCGCCGCAAAGCCGCTGTGCATTTCGCTGGCGGCGCATTGCGCCCAGGCGCGGGCATCGGGATCAGTCGGCCAAACGCCGTCATGCCGGTCGGCAAGATAGAGCGTAATGCCCAGCGAATCGTAGATCGTCCGCCCTTCGTGCAACAGCACCGGCACTTGGCCCGTGGGGGAGAAGGCGCGGAAATCTTCATAATTGCTCGGCTTGGTGAACGGCTCCAGCCGGTCTTCAAATGCCAGCCCCAGCCCCTTCATCAACAGCCACGGGCGCAACGACCAGCTTGAATAATTCCGGTTTGCGGTGATCAGAACATAGCCCATGCCATTCCCCTTTCGCTGACGTTGCCCTTGCCCGGCGCGATAGCAGCAGCCGTGCGGCTTTGCACCCGTGCGCCGCCACCTGGATTAAAAAAACGCATGGTGCAGTGCAAAAAAGTCACTGGCAAAATTTGCGCCAAGTCAAAATATTTCGGGGGCAGCCTGCCATTGCTGCACCGCACAAATATAAATGGAGTTTGACCCATGAACGATATTGCCACCCTCTCCCCGCTTACCACCCGTACGGGCATCCGGCTTGATGTGCGCGCGGCGACCGAAGCCGATGCGTCTGCACTGACCGCCTTTTTCGATCGCGTCAGCGCCGAAGATCGCCGCTTCCGCTTTCTGGTCGCTGCCGAACATATCAACCATTTGCAGCTCGACCCGTTGATCCATGCCGATCACTATCGCAGCGAAAGCTTCCTCGCTTTCGATCATGCCAATGGCGAACTGGTGGGTTCGGCGTTGCTGGCCTGCGATACGCAGATGGATACCGCAGAAATTGCCGTATCGGTGTGCAGCAATTACAAGGGCAAGGGCGTTGGCTGGGCCTTGCTCGACCTTTTGGGGCAGGAAGCCGAAAAGCGCGGCGTGCGCCGGGTAATCTCGATCGAAAGCCGCGACAACCATGCCGCGATCGAACTTGAACGTGAAAAGGGCTTCACCCCCGAACCGTTCGACGGGGATGCGACTTTGGTCATATTGTCGAAGACCTTCCGCTGACGCTATGCTGCCGCGATGAGCGAGAAATATCAGGCGGCCTTCGCGGCCAGCATAAACGACAGGGATAATTTCTGGGGCGCGGCGGCGCAGGCCATCGACTGGGCCGTGCCGCCGCGCGCCATCCATGACGAAGGCGAAGGCTGGTTTGCGGGCGGCAGCCTTAACAGTTGCCACAATTGCGTCGACCGCCATGTCGCCGCCGGGCGCGGCGATACAGCCGCGCTGATCTATGACAGCCCGGTTACCGATACGATCCGCAGTTACAGCTATGCCGAACTGCAGAACGAAGTGGGCCGCGTCGCGGCGATGCTGGCGCGGCTGGGCATCGGCAAGGGCGACCGCGTGGTCATCTACATGCCGATGGTGCCCGACACCGTCTTTGCCATGCTCGCCTGCGCGCGGATGGGCGCGATCCATTCGGTGGTGTTCGGGGGCTTTGCCGCGCTGGAACTTGCCAAGCGTATCGACGATGCCACGCCCAGGCTGATCCTCGCTGCGTCCTGCGGGATAGAGGGCAGCCGGACCGTCGCCTATAAACCGATGGTCGATGAGGCGGTCGAGCTGGCAACGCACAAGGTCGAGCATGTGGTGCTGTTGCAACGCGAACGCCAGTTGGCCGAACTGAGCCCGCCGCGCGATATCGACTGGATGGCATTGCGCGCGGCGACGGCGGGCGATCCGGTTCCCGAACCGGTGCCTGTTGCCGCGAATGACCCGCTTTATATCCTGTACACCTCTGGCACCACAGGCGTCCCCAAGGGCGTGGTGCGCGAAAATGGCGGACACGCCGTTGCCCTCGCCTGGTCGATGGCCAATATCTACGGCATCGGCGCAGGCGACACTTTCTGGGCGGCATCGGATGTCGGCTGGGTCGTGGGCCACAGCTATATCGTCTATGCCCCGCTGCTGGTCGGTGCGACCACCTTGTTGTTCGAAGGCAAGCCGGTCGGCACGCCCGACCCCGGCACCTTCTGGCGGACCATCGCGCGGCATGGGGTCAAAACCTTCTTCACCGCCCCCACAGCCATCCGCGCGGTGCGCAAGGAAGACCCCGACGCCGCTTTCCTCAAAGATATCGGTACAGGCGGGCTGCAGGCGATTTTCCTGGCCGGCGAACGCGCAGATCCCGACACTATCGGCTGGCTGGAGGCGCAAACGGGCCTGCCGGTGATCGACCATTGGTGGCAGACCGAACTGGGCTGGCCCGCCATCGCCAGTTGCTTCGCGCTGGGCGACCTGCGCCGCAAGCGCGGCAGCGCGGGCTTTCCCGTGCCCGGCTACAAATTTGCCATTCTCGACGAATCCGGCAATCCGCTGCCAGCCGGTGAAAGCGGCGCGGTTACCATCCAGGCGCCGCTTGCCCCCGGCGCATTCCGCACGCTGTGGAACAACCAGGCCGGGTTCGACCGGAATTTTGCCAGCTTCCCCGGCTATTACGAAACAGGCGATGCCGGGCATATCGACGATGAGGGCTTCCTGCACATCATGGGGCGCACCGACGACATCATCAATGTCGCGGGGCACCGGCTGTCGACCGGGCAGATGGAGCAGATCGTCGCACAGCAGGATGGCGTTGCCGAATGCGCGGTGATCGGTGCGGACGATGCGATCAAGGGGATGATCCCCATCGCCTTCGTCGTTCCCCGCGCAGGCGCAGCCGACGAAGCAACGCTGTCGGCTGCGGTCATCAAGGCCGTCCGCGAAGAACTGGGCGCGGTGGCCGCGCTCAAGACCGCTTATGTCATCCCGCAGCTACCCAAGACCCGATCGGGCAAGATCCTGCGCAACCTGCTGCGCCAGATCGTCAATGGCGAAGCGTTCGAAACCCCGCCGACGATCGACGATCCGGCGCTGCCAGCGGCTATTGCGGCGGCAGTTCGCTAAGATCGAGCCAGAGCGAGTCCTGCTTGTTGTGATAACTGTCGATCACCGCGAACGGGATGCGAAAGGGGAAACCCCAGTTGCTGTTCCACATCGCCACCACGCCGGTACGGGTTGAAGGTTCAAAAATCATCGTTGCGCGATAGCCTGCGACCGCGCCCGAATGCCCTTCGAGATGATGGCCGCCATAGGCGAAGCTGCGCCAGCCAAGGCCATAATGGGCATCGCCAAGCGCCTGTTTCAGGTCACCGCCATATAGTCGGGCCGTTGCAACGCGCGGGCCATGCGTCAGCTTGAGCACCGCCGGAGATATGGTTTTGGGGCTTTCGCCCATCATCGCCTGCATCCATTTGGCGAAGTCGACGATGTTGCTTTCGACGCCCGCCGCCGCAGGGACGCGCCAATAGGCTTCCTTGGGCTCGCTAACCTCGCGATTGTGATGCGGCCGCGCCCAGTCTTTCGCGCCGGTCAGCCCGTCCATGCCATATCCGGCGCTGCGCATCCCAAGCGGGCGGAAAAAACGGTCGACAACTGCCTCGGCAAAGGGCCGGTTGGCGGCGTCCCCCAATATCTCGCTGGCGGCATCGAAGGCGACATTTTGATAGGTGTGGCAGGTGCCCGGTTCGCATTGCAGCGGGGCAGCGGCAAGGTCCGCCCGTATCCGCGCCGGACTCTGGCCTTCTTCCAGCCTTTCGTCATAGGCATTTTTGGTGAGCCCTGTTTGCTGCGACAATAATTGTCCCAGTGTCACCCGCGATTCCGCCCCGCCCGGCAGACGTAACGTCGTTCCCCAGCTCGCAACCGGCCTGTCCAGATCGACCGCGCCGTCATTCACCAGCGAAGCCGCGAGCGCCCCCGTCGCGGTTTTCGAAACCGATGCCCAGCGAAACACCGTCTGCGGCGTAACCTGCGCGCCCGTCGACTGGTCGGAAAAGCCGTAGGTGCGAACGAAACTGAGCCTGCCATCCTCAACTATCGCAACCGCCAGCCCCGCCATTTCGGCACGCAACGACAATTCGGCCAGTTGCTGTTCGATCGCCGGATAGTCTATCCGGCCCTGCCACTCCTCGGGCGTATCGGGCAGATCCTCGACAACCAGCCGGGAGATGATCGGAGCCTCTGCCAGAGGCCTGCCCTCTTCCAGACTTTCCGAACCGAACCAGCCTGCGAGGCCGAGCGCGATGATGACAGCAAAAACGATCAGATAACGCCGCATTTTGGGGATCAGACCGCCACCTCATAATGCGCTGTCGTCTTCGCCGCGACCTCGTCCGCGGTCACCCCCGGCGCCATTTCGATCAACCGGAAGGGTGAGCCATGGTCGGGCCGCTGGAATACGGCAAGGTCGGTGATCACCATGTCCACCACATTGCGACCGGTCAGCGGCAGCGTGCAGGCGGGGATAAATTTGGGTGAGCCGTCCTTTGCGACATGCTCCATCACCACGATGATCTTCTTGACGCCCGCGACCAGATCCATCGCGCCGCCCATGCCCTTGATCATCTTGCCGGGTACCATCCAGTTGGCGATGTCGCCATTTTCGGCAACTTCCATCGCGCCCAAGACCGTCAGGTCGATATGCCCGCCGCGGATCATCGCGAAAGACTGCGCGCTATCGAAATAGGCCGATTGCGGAAGTTCGCTGATCGTCTGCTTGCCGGCGTTAATCAGGTCGGGATCGACCTCGTCGTCATAAGGGAATGGCCCGATGCCGAGCATCCCGTTTTCCGATTGCAGGGTCACGTCCATGCCAACGGGAATATGGTTCGCCACCAGCGTCGGGATGCCGATGCCGAGATTGACGTAGAAACCGTCCTGCAATTCCTTTGCCGCACGCGCCGCCATCTGGTCGCGGGTCCATCCTTTGGTGAAGCCGTCATGTGTGGTCATTATGCGGCCTCCCTTTCGCGAACAGTGCGGAATTCGATTTTCTTGTCATAGGGGCTGCCGATGATCATCCGCTGCACATAGACACCGGGCAGGTGGATGGCATCGGGATCGAGCGCGCCCACCGGCACCACTTCTTCAACCTCGACGATACAGAACTTGCCGCAGGTCGCGGCGGGCACGTTGAAATTGCGCGCGGTCTTGCGGAAAACGACATTGCCGCTTTCGTCCGCCTTCCATGCCTTCACCAGGCTGAGGTCTGCGAAGATGCCGCGTTCGAGGATATAGTCCTCCCCGTCGAATTCTTTCACTTCCTTGCCTTCAGCGACCTGCGTGCCAACACCGGTTTTGGTGTAGAAACCGGGAATCCCAGCACCGCCTGCCCGCATACGCTCGGCAAGCGTGCCTTGCGGGCAGAATTCCACCTCAAGCTCGCCCGAAAGATATTGGCGTTCGAATTCCTTGTTTTCACCAACATAGGAAGAGATCATCTTCCGCACCTGCCGCGTGCGCAGCAGCTTGCCGATGCCTTCATTGTCGATCCCGGCATTGTTCGACACGAACGTCAGCCCGGTCACGCCGCTGTCGCGCACCGCATCGAGCAGCCGTTCGGGGATGCCGCACAGGCCGAAACCGCCACAGGCAATGAGCATATCGTTGCGCAACAGGCCATCAAGCGCGGCCTTTGCGTCGGGATAGAGTTTTTTCATGGATGTCCGACCTAGCGGCTGGTGTTGGGAGAGGCCCAGCACCTAACCGTTCGGTTGGCTTTCCGCAAGGGCCAGACGGACGGAAACCCTAACGCAAATCGATGCCCAGCGCCGCCTCCAGATCGGCAAGCGCCTGTTCGCCGCTGGTCACCTTGATCGCGTGCATCCCCAGCGTTGCTGCGGGTTTGCAGTTGATGCCCAGATCGTCGAGATAGACGCAGCTTTCCGGTGATACCGACAGCGCCTCGCACATCATCTGGTAGATGCGCGGATCGGGCTTTCGCACCCCGGCTTTCGAACTTTCGACAACATGGTCGAAACGCGCCATGATTGCTTCAACCTGAAGAGCTTTGTCCTCGCTGCGCGCCATCGCTGCACCCCTGCCCGCCTTCACATTGTTGGTGATGCAGCCGACGCCGAAGCCTTCGCCTTTCAGCCGGTCGAGCGCCGTCACCATATAGGGCCGCACATCGCCAGCCAGACAGGATATCACCGCAGCACCCTCCAGCGCGTGTCCCATCGCTTCGGCCTCGGCCGCGAACAGCGCATCGAAACCTTCGACGTCGATCTCGGCGCGCTCGAACCTGGCCCAGGCATTGTCATCAGGGTTGGTCGAATTGACGGTGCGGACGAAATCGTGCGGCAGGCCGCGTTCGGCCTCCAGCCGGTTGAACGCCTCGAACGGCGACGAGGTGATAACCCCGCCGAAATCGAAAATCACATGGGTAAATTTCATGGGGTTACAATGATTCCTGTCTTGGGATCGGCGGCGGCGCTCAATACTTCATGATAGGCGGCAAGGGCACCCTCGCTGCCGCTGCGTTTGTCGATGCTCGCAATCGAAGGCGCGACCTCCATGAAGCCCAGCCATGCGGCGGCTATGCGCTCACCAAAGCCGCGCGCACCCCAATCGGCGATGCGTTTCTGGCTGCGTCCGGGCGCGAAAAAGCCTTCGCGCGGCGCACCCGGAAGCTCACCCATTTCGGGGGCCGCATCCCAGTGCGATTTGCCGACGATCATCGAATATTTGAGGGCATCGCCAAAATGGTTATGAACCGCGCGCGTCACATCGCCGCTGCCCGCCATATCGACCAAGGCCGATGGCACCGAGCCGTCGAGCGTGGCGATATCGTCATAGGCAAGCACCTGATCATAGATGCCCAGATCGGCCAATCCGGCGGCGTTCGCCTTGCTGGTGAGGCCGATGGTGCGCGGGCGTTCGCTGCGCTGCTTCATGGCATAAGCCAGACCGATGGCGGTCTTGCTCGACGCGCTGGCGATCAATAGCTGCTGCGCGCCATAATCGCCCTCATCCTCAAACTGGTCGGCAATCAGCCAGCCGGTGAGGAAAAGCGGACGGAACACCGGCCAGTAATCATGATGCTCGGGCTTATAGTCCGGGATCGCCTCCACCCGCTGATACTGGTTGTAGATCGGCGGCAAGGTCGTGCGCCGCGGGGTCACGTCGACAAAACTGCCGCCGCCGATCTGCCCCGGCATCAGCACCGTATGGCTCGCCATCGGGTAATAGCCATAATAGCTATCGCCGGGCGCGACGCCTTCGATATCGCTGACCAGCACGGTTGCAAAACCCCATACCGGCAGACGACCCTGAACGTCGCGTTCGGCAAAGAAATCCCAATAGCCCTGCTCGTTCCCGAACAGGCCTGCCGGTTTGCCGAACACGGCATAGGTGACATTGTTCGCGGTCATCGCATAGCTGTCGACATGCACCAATATCTCACCCGGCCCGACAGCGGTGTCTGCCGGTACGACTTCGGTCTTGCTGACATCGTCGCGGTCGATATCGATCGCCCAGGCTGACAGAGTCATATGCTTTCCCTTCAATATCTGAGCTTCAGGCCGGGCCGGTTCCATCGCGTCTTCACCAACCGCCCGCTGCCTGACAGCGTGATATAGGCGTCCATCATATCCTCCCCGCCAAAGGCGATATTGGTGGTGAAGATATCGTCGGTCGCAACAAATTCGACCAGTTCGCCTGCGGGTGAGATCACGCTTATCCCGCATTCGCCGATGGTCGCGACGCAGATATTGCCATTGGCTTCCATCGCCAGGCTATCGAAGAATTTATAGCCCGCCGGGCGATAGAGCGGAATGCCCGGGCCGCCAGGGCCTGCATCGGATGCGACTTTGCCGGGGGCGGTGATGTTGAACTTCATCAACCGGCAAGTATAGGTTTCGGCGGCATAGAGCGCGCTGCCATCGGGCGCGAGGCCCACGCCATTGGGGTTGTTCGAAGGGAAGATGACTTCTTCCAGATGGCTGCCATCGGCCTTGGCATAGAATATGCCGACAATATCGTGGCAGCGCTTGGCGTAATCGACCTTGCCATGGTCGGTGAACCAGAAGCCGCCATGTTCGTCGAAAACGATATCGTTGGGCCCGCGCAGCACACAGCCGAAATCGCCTGATTTATACAGCACCTCGACCGCACCGGTTGCGATATCGATCCGCTCGATTCGTCCGCCTGAATAGTCATTGGCGATGCCATGCGGCGCGAGATAACCGTTGGCTTCGACATATTCGAAGCCGCCATTGTTGCAGCAATAGAGCTTGCCATCGGGGCCAAGCGCCAACCCGTTGGGTCCGCCGCCTGTGGTGGCGACGGTTTCCTTGCTGCCATCCGGCTTCACGCGCGTAATTTTGCCCTGCTCGATTTCGGTAAGGATCACGCTGCCGTCGGGCATGACTACGGGGCCTTCGGGAAAGCGCAGCCCGTCGGTCAGGGTTACCATTTCTGCCATCATCGTTTCTCCCATATTCTCTCACCGCCCAAGCTGGCAGCGCGAAGTGCATTTGGGAAGCCCGATAATAGGGTTCAAGCGGCGTTTTGCTGGCTTGACGCTACGGCTTGCGGTCTGGATTTGCTCGCGCGTTTTTCTGCATAGAGCGCGGTATCGGCCGCATGCATGACTTCGCGGATGGTATCGCCATCATCGGGATAGAGCGCGTAGCCGAGACTCGCGGCAACAGGCAGGCGATGACCATCAAGATCGATAGGGCGGCATAGCGCCGCGAGCATGTTGGTGGTGCGAGCCGAAAGGTCGGCCTTGTCTTTGACATTGCGGAAAAGCACAATGAACTCGTCCCCGCCAAGACGGCCAACGCTATCCTGCTTCTCAGCCGCGTCGGCAAGACGCCCGCCAACGCCGAGCAGCATCAGGTCGCCTGCCTGATGACCGAGGCTGTCATTGACTTGCTTGAAGCCATCCAGATCGAGCAGCGCGATACCGAAACTCGGTTTTTTGCGAGTACCGCAAGCCAGCTCCGCCTCCATCGACGCCATGATGGCGCGGCGGTTTGGCAGGCTGGTCAGCGGGTCGGTATCGGCCAGTTCGCGAATCTGTTGCTCAAGAAACAGCCCCTCAATCAGACGGTCATATTGCGCGGCAACGAAGCGGATCATCAGCACCTCGACGCTGAGCATCGAAACGCCGAGCATCTTGGCGTTGAACTCACCTGCAAAAATCATCGACAGGGCAACCGGTGTTATACCGACAACCAAAACGCCGATAGCCGCAGGTCGCAGCGTGTACAGGCAATGCGCAATGGCAGTGGCCCCAAAGGCCAATGAGACGGGAATCAATGTCTCATAGGCAAATGTGCCCGCGACATAAGTGGCCGACGCCGCGACCCCCAGAAACCCCATCATGGCAACCGACAGCCCGACATTGGCCTTGATGATGACAGGCACTTTTTGAAGCGGGATGGGCTTTTGCAACAGCCGCTTCCAGACTGTCATCCGGGCCAGGCAGTAGAGGATGAGGCCCGACATCCAGGCATAGTTTGAAAATGGCAGGCCATTGTTCCAGCATACTGCCATCACAATGCTGGTATTGAGCACCGCCACGGCAAGCAGCATCGGCACCTGGGAGCGCACATTTTGGATCTGCGCAGCATGCAGCGCGTCCAGAATCGCGCGCGGCACCGGGGGCGCAAACCACCGCCCGGCCTTTGCGGCCTGCAAGCGCAACTTTGCTATCAGAAGTGGTTTGCCCATTAAGCCGCAGCATTAACCAGTTGCGGTAAAGCCAAAGTTAAGGCGACCGGCCTTTCCAAGCCGTTTTGAAGCGCCTAGATGAAGGGCACAGGAATTTTCTACCACGGGATATCCATGACACGCGAATATCAGGCGAATCTCGCCCTTTACATTGACGGCAACTGGCGTTCGGGCGAAGGCCGTGACGTGCACCAGGTGCTCAATCCGGCCACTGGCGATATGCTCGCCGAGCTGCCGCTGGCAACTGCCGCTGACCTTGACGAAGTACTGGCCGCCTCAGCCAGGGGATTTGCGCTGTGGCGCGCAACCGATGTAAATGCCCGCGCCGCTATCTTGCACAAGGCCGCCGCACTGATCCGTGAGCGCGCCGAGCATATCGCCACCCTGCTGACGATGGAACAGGGCAAGCCGCTCGCCGAAGCGCGCACCGAAACGCTGTCCTGTGCCGCCGTCTTCGAATTTTGCGCCGAAGAGGCGAAGCGCAGCTATGGTCGGATCGCCCTGCGCCCCACAGGCCAGCGTGCCATGGTATTGAAGCAGCCCGTCGGTCCGGTCGCCTCGCTAACCCCCTGGAATTTCCCGGTTTCATTGATGTCGAAAAAGGTTGCGGCTGCGCTTGCCGCCGGATGTTCGGTGATCGCCAAACCGGCGGAGGAAACCCCCGGCTCCACCTCCGAAATCATGCGGTGTATCGCAGATGCGGGCATCCCTGCCGGTGTCGCACAACTCGTTTTTGGCGTGCCCGACATGGTCAGCCGCCACCTGCTGGGTTCGCCGGTTATCCGCAAGCTGAGCTTCACCGGTTCGATACCTGTGGGCAAACATCTGATGAAACTCGCGGCTGATGGCGTGAAACGGGTCACGATGGAACTGGGCGGACACGCACCGGTGCTGATTTTCGACGATTGCAACCTCGAAAAGACGCTCGACATCGTCGTCACGCAGAAATTCCGCAATGCCGGGCAGGTGTGCATCTCGCCGACCCGTTTCTATGTGCAGGAAGGGATTTATGACCGCTTCGTTGCGGGGTTCAACGAACGCACGGCCAAAGTGAAGGTCGGCAACGGCCTTGATGCCGATACCATCATGGGCCCGCTCGCCAATTCGCGCCGTCCGGCGGCGGTAGGCGCTTTGGTGCAAGATGCGATCGCCAAGGGCGCGCGCGTCGGCGCAGGTGGCGGCTCCGATAATGGCGATGGCTTCTTCTTTCGCCCGACCGTGCTGTCCGATGTTCCGCTTGAGGCCGACATCATGACCAACGAGCCCTTCGGCCCCGTCGCGCTGATCCGGCCGTTCCAATCGTTCGACGACGCGATCGAGCAAGCCAACCGCCTGCCCTTCGGCCTCGCCTCTTTCGTCCACACCGAAAATGGCCGCCAGGCGAATATGGCGGGTGACCTTATCGAAGCAGGCATGGTCGGCATCAATACTGCCGCCATTTCGATGCCCGACATGCCCTTTGGCGGCGTCAAGGAATCGGGTTTCGGCAGCGAAGGCGGGCCGGAAGGCCTTGAAAGCTACTACGTCACCAAGGCGATCCACCAGGCGTGATCGCCCGACGGCTCTATCTTGCTGCCGGATGGATTTCGGTCGGCCTGGGAACGGTGGGGATATTCCTGCCAATCCTGCCGACCGTGCCCTTCATGATCCTCGCCGCTTGCTGCTTTGCCCGCAGCAGTCCGGCGCTTGAGGCCAGATTGATGAACCACCCGAAATATGGCCATCACCTCGTCGCGTGGCGGGAAAAAGGCGTGGTCAGCAGGCGAGCGAAATGGTCGGCCACGGCAGCTTTCATTGCCAGTGCGCTGATTGGAGGACTGACGCTTGCCCTGCCATGGTCGCTGATACCGGCAGCGGTCGGGCTGGTGTGCGGAACCTGGCTCTGGCGGCGGCCTGAAGAGTAGCTCTTCATTTGTATCGTCGTCCTGAACTTGTTTCAGGACAACAGGCAACGGCGGTTTGTTATCCCGAAACAAGTTCGGGATGACGAATATTGCCTTCAAACTAACCCAAAGCCTCACGCACCACGGCAATCCCCGCCTCGCGCTGAACCTTCAATTCCCGCTTCAACACCGCAGGATCGCGCGCAAGGACAAAGCCGAAGCTGACCCCGCCTTCCTTGCCGATGGTCGCATGGTGCAGCTTGTGCGCCTGCACCAGCCGCTTGGCATAGCCGCGCTTCGGCACCCAGCGGAAATAGCGTTGGTGGATGAGGCCGTCATGGATCAGCGTGTAGACAATGCCATAGAACAGGATACCAAGGCCGATCCATGTGCCGGGCTCCCACGCCGATGCCCCCAGCACCAGCGGGCTGCCCATGGCGAACATCGAGATGCTCATTGCGGCACCAACCGCGCCGTAAAGATCGTTCTTTTCGAAGAGCTTGTCATGCGGCTCGTGATGGTCACGGTGCCATCCCCAGCCCCAGCCGTGCATGATATATTTGTGGCTGCTCCATGCGATACATTCCATCGCGACGAAGGTGGCGACGATAATCAGGACGATGGCAAGAAGCGACATGCCGCCACTATAGCGGCTCAATCGCCTTTCGGGAAGAAATAGGCCGCTATATCCGCGCCGATGCGGGCTGGCCTAAGCGTTTCGGCATCGATGCAGCACCAGCTCGATTTGACCTCGGCGAGCACTTCTTCGCCGCGCTTGATCACGGTTTCGTAGAAGGCCCGCGCGCCATGAATGCTTTCGAGCACGACATTGGCGACCACCACATCCTCAAGGAAAGCGGGTTTGCGATAGGTAATCTCATGCTTGAGCGCCACCCAGGCGCGCTGCGCCACGGCGTTGGGCGGGGCAAGGTTGCGCCAATGTTCGAGTACCGCCTCCTGCACCCAGTTCAGATAGCGACTGTTGTTCACATGCCCCATGAAGTCGATATCTTCGGGCAGGATCTTGATCGGGAAGAGATGGGAGAGCGTCGTCATGGCGGGTTCCTATATAGCGACCGATGGTTACATTTTCCAGAATGCCCCTAAAATATCCTTGCTTGCCAAGCGCGGTGTGCTGTGCCTTTAGACAAGCATATGACTCAGCTCCGCACGCTCTATCAGAAAATCTGGGATGCCCATGTCGTCTCCGCCCGCGATGATGGCACCTGCCTGATCTTCATCGACCGGCATCTGGTCCACGAAGTCACCAGTCCGCAGGCCTTTGAGGGGCTGCGCGCGGCGGGGCGCACTGTGCGCCGTCCGGACCTGACGCTGGCGGTGCCCGACCATAACCTGCCGACCACCGCGCGGCGCGACGCCAGCGGCAACCGCATCCCCATAACCGATCCGGAAAGTGCGCAGCAGCTTGCAGCGCTTGAGGCCAACGCCCCCGCCTTCGGCATCCGTTATATCGGCGATGCCGATGCCGAACAGGGCATCGTCCATGTCGTCGGCCCCGAACAGGGCTTTTCGCTGCCCGGAACGACCATTGTCTGCGGCGACAGCCACACCGCCTGCCATGGCGGCCTCGGCGCGCTCGCCTTCGGCATCGGCACCAGCGAAGTCGAACATGTGCTGGCGACGCAAACGCTGCAATTGAAGCAGTCGAAATCGATGGAAGTCCGCGTTGAGGGCGAAGTCGGCCCCGGCGTAACCGCCAAGGATATCGTGCTCCACATCACCGGCCTGCTCGGCGCGGCGGGCGGCACGGGCTATGTCATCGAATATACCGGCAGCGCGATCCGCGCGCTCAGCATTGAAGGCCGCCTGACGGTCAGCAATATGGCGATCGAGCATGGCGCACGCGCCGGGCTATGCGCGCCCGATGAAAAGACCTTCGCCTATCTGAAAGGCCGTCCGATGGCCCCGAAGGGCGCCGATTGGGACGCAGCGGTCGCATATTGGCAGACGCTGAAAACCGATCCGGGCGCGGCCTATGACAAGGTCGTGGTCATCGACGCCGCCGACATCGCGCCCAGCGTCACTTGGGGCACCAGCCCCGAAGACGTCGTGCCGATCACCGGCAGCGTGCCCGATCCGGCCAGCTTTGCCGATCCCTCAAAACAGGAAGCGGCTGCCAAGAGCCTCGCCTATATGGGCCTCAAACCCGGTACGCCCATGCACGAAGTCGAGGTGCAGAATATCTTCATCGGCAGCTGCACCAACAGCCGCATCGAAGACCTTCGCGCTGCCGCTGCCATACTGAAAGGCAGGCACAAGGCCGACAATGTCAAATGGGCCATCGTCGTTCCCGGCAGCGGCCTTGTGAAGGCGCAGGCCGAGGCGGAAGGCCTCGATCGCATCTTCATCAACGCCGGCCTCGAATGGCGCGAACCGGGCTGTTCAGCCTGCCTCGGCATGAACCCCGACAAGGTACCCGCAGGCGAACGCTGCGCCTCCACGAGCAACCGCAATTTCGTTGGTCGGCAAGGCCCCGGCGCACGCACCCACCTTGTCAGCCCTGCCATGGCCGCGGCGGCAGCGGTGACCGGCAGACTCACTGATGTGCGGGAGCTGATCGGCTAAGTCCCGCTGCGGCACATCTTCCTTTGGGCATATTGACTCCCATGCCGCGCTGCTGAATGTAAAATGGCTTCAGGAGGCGATTGATGGCAAAGCGTCCGGCCAAAAGAAAAGCGCAAACAACCGAACCCGCAGAACATCGGGCTGTGGTGGTGGGCTGGACGCATAATGGCCTTGGTTCGTCGATCGACCTGCGCATTCAGAGCACCCCATCGCAACAGGCGCTCAACGCTGGCCAGATCGATAGCCATCATTTCCTGATGACGCATAATCAGGCATTACTGCTGGCCAAATATCTGCTTGATACGACCGGCCAAACATTGCCGCTGCGCGCAAAGCCATCATTATGGCGGCGCTTCTTGCCAAATAGGCAAAAATAGACTTGAGGTCAGAATCGATTGTCGAACTGAATACAACCTCAAGACTGAAACGGACCGATTCCGAATGAACCCCGTCAATACCATCTCCGGCAAGGCTTATCCGTTCGGGCTCAAAAATGTCGATACCGACATCATCATCCCTGCGCACTGGCTGAAGACGATCAGCCGGACGGGCCTTGGCAATGGCGCATTCGAGGCTTTGCGCAAGGAACCCGACAACCTGTTCGACAGCGCCGAATATGCAGGATCCCCGATCCTGATCGCAGGCGACAATTTCGGCTGCGGATCGAGCCGCGAACATGCCGCATGGGCGCTCGACGATATGGGAATACAGGCGGTGATCGCGCCGAGTTTTTCCGATATCTTTTCCGGCAATGCCTTCAAGAACGGCTTGCTGACCGTCGTCTTGCCGCAAGAGGCGGTCGACCGGTTGATGGAAGTCGCCAAAACTGATCCCATCCATATCGATCTGGAAAACCAGGTCGTGACCACGCCGTTTCAGGATCGTTTCACTTTCGAAATCGATCCGTTCCGCAAGCATTGCCTGCTCAACGGCCTCGACGAAATCGGCCTGACGATGGCGAGTAGCGATGCCATTTCGGCCTATGAAACCAGATTGAACACAGAAAAACCGTGGCTGGCGCCACAGATGATTTGAGGAGAGACAAATGAAAGCGCTGTTATCGACTGCCTCTGGCGGTCCCGAAACCCTTGTTCTTGGTGAGTTGCCCGAACCTGCCGCAGGCCCCGGTCAGGTCGTGGTCGCGGTCAAGGCCTGTTCGATCAACTTTCCCGACACGCTGATGATCGAGGACCGGTACCAGTTCAAACCGCCCCGGCCCTTTGCGCCGGGTGGCGAAATCGCCGGTTTGGTCGATTCGATCGGCGAAGGCGTGACCGGATTTGCCGTAGGCGACCGGGTGCTGGCTGGTTGCGGCAATGGCGGGCTTGCGGAGAAAATCGTGCTGGGAACGCACAATCTCTACAAAATGCCCGACGAAATGTCGTTCGAGGAAGGTGCCTCGCTGCTGATGACCTATGGCACCAGCGCGCATGCCCTGAAGGATCGCGGGCGGATGAAGCCGGGCGAAAGCGTGCTCGTGCTCGGCGGTGCGGGTGGCATCGGCATTTCTGCCATCGAACTTGCCAAGGCCTATGGCGGGCGCGTCGTTGCAGGCGTTTCGAGCGAAGCCAAGGCGCAGGTCGCGCGCGAAGCCGGGGCCGACGATGTTGTCGTCTATCCCTATCAGCCTTTCGACAAGGACCAGTCAAAGGCCGTCGCCGAAATGTTCAAGGCGGCGGCAGGGCCCAATGGCTTCGACATCGTCTATGACACGGTGGGCGGTGATTATTCGGAACCCGCCGTGCGTTCGATCGCATGGGAAGGCCGTTTCCTCGTGGTCGGTTTCCCGGCAGGCATCGCCAAATTGCCGCTCAACCTCACGCTGCTCAAAAGCTGCGATGTATGCGGCGTGTTCTGGGGCGCCTATACGGCGCGCGAACCCGAAAAGAACCGTGCGAACATCATGGAGCTGTTCGAGCTTTACAAGGCGGGCAAGGTCAAGCCGCGCGTTTCCGAAACCTTCCCGCTCGAACGCGGTGGCGAGGCTATTGCCAAGCTCGGCAATCGCGAAGCGGTCGGAAAACTTGTGGTGACCATCTAGTCCTTGCAGCCGCGGCCCTTGTTTGGCAGGGGCCGGGGCATTATCTTTCCTCTAAAGGCGCAAGGATTCGAGCATGACCACTTTTGACAACCGCGAAGCTGCTTTCGAAAACAAATTTGCCCGCGATGAGGAATTCCAGTTCAAGGTAACCGCACGCCGCAACAAGCTGGTCGGCCTTTGGGCCGCCGAGCAGATGGGGCTTACCCCCGAAGAATCGGATGCCTATGCCAAGTCGGTCGTTCAGGCCGATTTCGAAGAAGCCGGTGACGAGGATGTCATCCGCAAGCTTCTCGGCGATCTGACATCGGCGGGCGTGGAAGCCGACGAAACCGCAATTCGCGCCGCACTCGATACCAAGATGGTCGAAGCGCGCCGCCAGTTCATCGAAGAAGTCTGAGGAACCGGCCCATGCCGATGGCAGCACCTGAAATCGAGGGCATGATCAAGGCCGCATTTCCCGATGCCATGGTGGAAATTACGGATCTGCGCGGAGATGGCGATCATTACGCCGCTCGCGTCGTGAGCGAGACCTTCCGGGGGATGCCGCGCATCAAGCAGCATCAGGCGGTGTACAATGCACTGGGCGGACGGATGGGCGGGGTGCTGCACGCATTGCAGCTAACCACCGCAGTTCCGGAGTAGTTGAAGTTTAAGCGTAGTGCTGAGCCTGTCGCAGCACGCCTCACCGACAAGCGCCTTTCGACAGGCTCAAAGCTAGGGTGAAAGTTGGAGTAAGTGTTATGTCAGCGAACGAACGCATCGACGAACTGGTCAAGAATAACGACGTTGTTCTGTTCATGAAAGGCAGTCCGTTGTTCCCGCAATGCGGCTTTTCGAGCCGGGCGGTCGCGATTCTCGATCATCTCAACGTCGAATATGCCAGCGTCGATGTGTTGCAGGATCAGGAAATCCGCCAGGACATCAAGGACTATTCCGACTGGCCCACCATCCCGCAGCTTTACGTCAAGGGCGAATTCGTCGGCGGCAGCGACATCATGATGGAAATGTATGAGGCCGGCGAACTGCAAGAACTGGTGGAACAGCACGGCCTTGCCAAGGCGAGCTGATTGTCGGTCTTTGACCTAAATCCTATGCCGCGCGCGCCGCGCCGAATATTGCGTCGAATTGCAATTTAACTCTTTCTAATATCGTGTAACTTTGTTGCGCGATTCGCGAGAGGTCGATGCAATGGTGACGGGCGGGGACAGTGCGGCAGATGCGCGTCGCTTTGCGGCCTTCATCAGTTACAGCCACGCCGATGCCGAAATTGCGGCAAAGCTGCAGCGCCAGCTTGAGCGTTATCGCCTGCCGAAACATGCGGGCCTCGTCCGCAACGGAAAATCAGCGCGGCTTGGCAGAATATTTCGCGACCGCGACGATCTTGCAGCAGCCCCCAGCCTCAGCGAGGCCATCCGCCACGCGTTGAGCGAAAGCGGCGCACTGATCGTCATTTGCTCACCGGATGCGAAAAAATCGCGCTGGGTTTCCGAAGAAATTGCGCTTTTCCGCGAATTGCATCCCGACAGTCCGGTGCTTGCAGCGCTGGTGCGCGGGGAACCCGGAGATTCGTTTCCCGACGCGCTTACCGTCAACGGGATCGAACCGCTCGCCGCCGACGTGCGGAAGGAGGGCGATGGCTGGGCGCTGGGTTTCCTGAAAATCGTTGCGGGCATCGCCCGGGTTCCGCTCGATACGCTGGTGCAGCGCGATGCGCAGCGCAAGGTGCGACGCGTGACCGCCATCACGCTCGGCGCGCTCACCGCCATGCTAGTGATGGGCGTCATGACAGCCCTCGCCATCTCCGCCCGCAACGAAGCCGCCCGGCAACGGGCAAGCGCGGAGGGGCTGGTCGAGTATATGCTCACCGATTTGCGCACCAAGCTGAAGGGTGTCGGCAGGCTCGATGTTATGACCGGCGTCAACAGACGCGCGATGGAGCATTATAGACGGCAGGGCGATCTTGCATCGCTGCCCGCGGACGCGCTCGAACGGCGCGCCCGCATCTTGCACGCAATGGGTGAGGATGATGATCGCAGCGGCGATCTGAAGGCTGCGCTGGCGAAGTTTCGCGAGGCCCACCGCGCCACAAACGCCCTGTTGCGCCAGGACCCCGAAAATCCGGATCGCATTTTTGCCCATGCGCAAAGCGAATATTGGGTCGGACAGGCCGCCTGGCGAATCCGTGACCGCGCGACTACCGAGGATCACTGGCAGGGTTATGTTGTCCAGGCGCGCAAATTGATGAAGCACGATCCGGACAAGGCGCGAGCCAATCTGGAAATGGGATACGCGTTCGGCAATCTCTGCGATCTTTATCTCCACGATAATTTGGACGTCGCCAGGGCCATCGAATATTGCCGCCGTTCGATTGCTTATGAGCGTGCAGCACTGCGATTCGCGCCCCAGCGGATGGAAATCAGCATGGCACTTGCCAACCGCTATGGTTGGCTTGCCGATGCGTTGCTCGCTGCAAAATCATACGTCGAAGCCCGCAAGGCGCGTCTGGCCGAACAGGACATCATCGACAGGCTGGTGGCTGGTGACCCGAAGAATTTCGAACTGCGATTTCGGCAAACATGGCCGACATTTGGTCTTATTTCGATCGAAACCGAACGCGGTAACACAGCATCGGCTGCATCGCAAAGCGCCAAGCTTATTACGTTACTGGAGTCGCTGCTGGTCGAAGAACCGGCCAATACCGAAGTGAAACGCGGACTGGCCCGAAGCCATTTCATACGCGCCAAAGCAATGGCAGCGTTCAATCGGGCGGCGGCCCGAAGAGAGCTGGCTGAAGCGCAAAAATTGATAAGCGACATGGAAGGCGAAGCCGGGCAGGCCCGTGCCCTCGAAGGCTTCCGGAAAACCTTTGAGGAACTGGAGCGTCAACTGGACGCGACATAGCCGATTTCAGGACTGCTGGAGAAGGGAGTGTAAAATGGCATCAGGGCTTCAATGGGGTAAGGATCCCCACGATTGCAATCCGTTGGGTGACAAGTTCAAACCGGATTATGTGTGCTTCATCTATTTCAGATTTGACGATCAGAATAAGGCCATGATCCGGCATGGATATTTTTCCACGTCCCAAATTCCCGCCGGGAAATGCGAAAAGGAATATGCCGAGTTCATGCTCAATGAAGCCGCAAAGGCGAAGTCTTCCAAAGACTGGCTGACAAATCCGAACGGCGACCCACGGAAGGAGTGCAACTTCAACGGCTTCACATTCGGCCACACTGCCCGGCTCTATATGCTGGTCGACAACGATAATGTGCGTTTTGACGACCGTAAGGTCAATCCGGGGACGCCGATGGAAAAATTTGCCAATCTGGTGCGGTTCACCGAATATCGCGTCGACAAGGACGCCAAGGATTTCCGCCTGATCCCCGCCGACAAGAACTATGCGTTCTTTGCAGCCCATTTGACCGAGCTTTCGGGGCGCCAGGGTCTGGTGATGGACAATATATATCTGACCGAGGATGGCCGCGCGCCTTCCAGGGAAGACCCGCGCATCTATTCGATGAACTTCCACCTGCTTTGGGACGCATTCGATCAGGAGGGCCGTCTGACAACCGTGCCGATCGTGATCGATCCCGATACCGGCAATATGGGCGGCCAGCCGTGACATATCGCCATTGTCGCCAAATCGAAGTGCGACAGCCCCTTGGCTGAAGGGGCGGGTTCCAATGTTCTGAAATCGCTGCTTGCCCTTGCACGAGCCGGGGCAACCTCCCGGGCGTGGACCGCATTTGTCGCAGCCGGACTGGAGGCTTCCGACGATCCGGAAGTCTTGACGCTGAAAGGGCGGCTACTCAAGGATCAGGCCCGGCACGCGCAAGGCAGCAAACGATCGGCGCTGTTTGCGCGGGCGGGCGAAGCCTATGAGCTGGCCGCAACGTCGGGATCGTACAGCTATCCGCTCATCAACGCCGCCGCGATGGCCCTGCACGCAGGTGATTTCGACAAGGCCGGGCGCCTTGCCCAAAAGGCTCTGGAACTTGTCGACACCGGCATCGACAAGGGCGAAACCCCTTATTGGGGCGAAGCTACCCGCGCCGAAGCCCTGCTGCTTTCAGGCGAGACCGAGGCTGCCAGAGCGAGCCTTTCCAAGGCAGTCGCGCTGGCACCCCAGGCTTGGGAAGATCAATCATCGACCTTGCGACAATTTGCATCAATCCTCGCGGTGACGGGGCAAGACGGTGGCTGGCTTGATCAGTTCCGTCCCCCGCCGGTCATGCATTTCAACGGTATTCTCGGCATCGCAGCAGACGATCTGATAGCCCATGCGGCAATCGAAGCTGCCGTTGCCGATATTGCACCCGGCTTCGCATTTGGCGCGCTTGCAGCCGGGGCTGACATAATCGCCGCCGACGCGGCACTGTCAGTCGGCGCAGAATTGCATGTGGTCTTGCCGTCGGAGCCAGAAGATTTTCGCGATTCTTCTGTATCACCGATGGGAGACGAATGGCTCCCTCGGTTCGACCGAATAATTGCATGCGCGGATTCTGTCACGGTTTGCGCCTCCGATGAGCGGACCAGCACCGCCAGCGTCGAACTGGCAGAGTTGCACGCAATGGGGATGGCGGTCGAAAAGGCCGAGCAGCTACAGGCAAAAGCGGTAGCCTTGCGGATTGAACCGGCGCAACGGCCAGCGCTTGGCGACCCGTGGCTGCATTCCGGCCGACCCATTCACCATGTCGCCGTGACTGCGGTTCGCGACAGCACAGTGGCCCAACTGCCTGCTGCCCGGTTGTTTTACGACATTGCACTGGATGGCAATCGGCAACACAGCTTTGGTACGATTGATGAGGCGGTCGACGCGGTCAAGGCGCTGGGTGCTGGCCGCGCCGCGCTCGACTGTCGCATCGGAGAGCGAATTCGGGTCGGCACCTTGCTGTCGCACAGCGCGCATGGGATGCTGGCGACCAGCCGCGGTGCAGCGCTGGCCCTGCTGGCAACCGGCCTTGCCAGCCGAATTGAAACAATTGGAGAAATAGCGACCACGGTGGGGCCAATCGAGATATGCCTTGCAACGTTTTCAGGGCCGCCGGAATGATGCCAGAAACCGATGATAGCATGGCGGGTCGCGACGACATTGCAATCATACAGGGCTGTTTTGCTTGCAGCAGCAAAAGCGCGCAGCGGCTTGCCGAAATCATGGCATCGCGCAGCTTCACCCACCGCGCCGTCATTGCGCATATTGGCGATCCCAGCACCACACTGTACCTCGTCGCCGAGGGCGCGGTAGTTGCCGAGCTTTTCGGCTATGACGGGCAACAGGCGCAATTGGCCCGCCATGGGCCTGGCGAGATATTCGGCGCCTATCCAGCGGAAACAACCTACCGCTCCAGTTTCGCGGCCTGCGGAGCGACGCGGCTGCTCGCCACCCCAACACAACAACTGACCGAACTGGTTGCAAACGACCCGGAGATAGCCGCCGGTGTCGCCGCACTGCTGGCGAAACAGCTCGATCTCGTGCTCGACCGCATGGCTGCACGCATTGGCCTAAGTGCGACGGGACGTTTTTATCGCGCGCTTTTGCAGCTTGCTGACAGCGATGGCCGGATCGAACCGGCACCTGTCATCGCGGCGCTTGCCGTCAGCGTGCACACAACGCGCGAAACAGCCTCCAGAGCCTTGGCATCGGTCGTCCGGCGCGGAATTGTCGAGCGCCATGATGACCGGCTGCAAATCGTTTCGCGCCGGATGCTGGAAGAGCTTATCGTCTAAAGCTTGTGTCCGGTGCGGTCGCGCTTGGTTGCCAGATAATGCGCGTTATGCGGATTGGCGGCAATTTTGAGCGGCAGTCGCTCAACCACAGTCACACCTTGCGCTTCCAGCCCGGCCACTTTTTCCGGATTATTTGTCAGCAGCCGCACCTGCGAAATCGACAACAGGTGCAGCATCCGCGCCGCTACCGAAAAATCCCGCGCATCGACCACAAAGCCCAGTCGCAGATTGGCATCGACGGTGTCGAAACCCTGATCCTGCAACGCATATGCGCGCAGCTTGTTCACAAGGCCGATGCCGCGCCCTTCCTGCCGCAGATACAGCAGCACACCCCATTGCGCATCGGCGATCTGGTGCAGCGCCTCATGCAGTTGCGGGCCGCAATCGCATTTCAGGCTGCCCAGCACATCGCCCGTCAGGCATTCGCTATGCAGCCGGATGACAGGAGGCGAGCCGTCACGCTGGCCAACGACCAGCGCCACATGATCGGCTGCGTCGGCGACCGAGCGGAAGGCAACCAGTTCTGCATCCTCGGCCGCGGAAACCGGCAAGCGCGCCCGCGCGGCAATGCGCAGATTGTCGGCATTCTGGAATGCGGCCAGATCGGTTGGCGCAATTTCCGTATCCGGATCGGCATCAACCAGCAGGAATGCCGGGAGAAGCCCGGCTTCGCGCGCCAGTTCCATCGCCGCTTGCGCGGCTTCGGGCTGTTCGAGCGGCAAAGCCGCGAACGGCCCCTTGTAAGGATAGCGCAGGTCGAGCGACGGATCGGCAATGGCCAGCGCCAGCGAGGCATCAAGCCCGGATGGCGGTGCAATCAAAACCGGTTGCTGGGTATCGGCAGCGGCAAACTGGTTGGCGAGCTTCAGCGTGGCTGCGCGTGCCGAGGACAGCAGGATGCCGTTAATCTTTTGCCCGGCGAACAGGTCCGTCGCGAACCCGGTTTCGATAGCAACCAGCGTCATGTCGCCGATACGCACCGGCCAGCCACGCCGCAGAGCGTCAATCGCACGCGCGGCATTTTTGGCCGATACATCGTTCAAAGGCGAAACTCCGTCACAATGGGCACATGGTCAGAGGGTTTGCCCCAGCTGCGGCAAGGCTTGTGCACAACATGCGCCTGCGCCTTGTCCTTAAGATCGGGCGTCACCCACATATGGTCGAGCCGACGACCGCGATCGGATGTTTCCCAATCCTGCGCGCGATAGCTCCACCAGGTGTAGAGTTTCTCCGAAGGCGGAACGAATTCGCGCGCCAGATCGACCCATTTGCCTGCCGCCTGCAGCCCGCCCAGCACCTCCACCTCTAACGGTGTGTGGCTGACGACGTTGAGCAATTGCTTGTGGCTCCACACGTCGGTTTCGAGCGGGGCGACATTGAAATCGCCGGTGAGGATGGTTGGCGCCGACAGCCCGCCAGACCAGTCGGTCATGCGCGCGAGGAAATCGAGCTTCTGGCCGAATTTCGGGTTTTCGTTGCGATCGGGAATATCGCCGCCCGCAGGGACATAGACATTTTCGAGCCGCACCCCGCCGCGCAGTTCAACGCCTACATGCCGCGCCTCACCATTGGCCTGCCAGTCATGCACCTGCCGGTTGGCAAGCGGTACCTTGCTGAGGATGGCAACGCCGTGGTGCATCGGCTGGCCATTGATGACGATATGGTTGTACCCCAGCTGGCGGAACGGCCCTTCGGGGAATTGGGGGTCAGCCACCTTGGTTTCCTGCAGGCACAATATGTCGGGCGCATGATCGCGCAGGAACCGCTCGACAATGTCGATGCGGGCGCGGACCGAATTGATGTTCCAGGAAGCGATGCGAAGGGTGGTTGCCATGGCGGCTGCTTAGGGGCCGCTCCCGCGCTCGGCAAGGGGGCGGAGGGCCAAAAAAGCAAAACCCCCATCCCGGGGGCATTTGGGATGGGGGTCGAGCTTGCGTTCGTCACGCTGAAACCGAAGGGAGACTTTGTTGCCGCGGGCAACAGGGGGAAAACCGCGCAGCCGCCTGTCCTTCGATGGGTTCAATCTAGGGTGATTTTCCTGTCGGCAAGATGAACAGGCCTGTTCAGACTATCGGCTGGTCGGCTTGATGGCTCAACTCACCGATGAGTTTCGTTCATATCTTTCGCCGCGGCCTCGGGTCGCGCCAGGTGAAGTTCGATTGGGCGATCGGCTGGTTGAATTTCACGTTGCCGAGTCGCACCGTGGTGCGGTTGTTCTTCGAATCGAGCGCAACCCAGCCGTTGAGCGTCAGCCCGCCCGGCGCGCCCGCCTGCCTGACGAAGATCATCGTCATCGTGCCATATTCGGGGCGCTTGGGATCGCGCACCTCGACGCTGATGACATTGGGGTTGGTGGTATCGATACGCTTGCCAAAGCGCGCCAGATCCTTGCCGGGATCGAGAAGTGCGGCGAGCGGGCTGTTGCGGATCGGCCAGCGTTGCACCTGCTTCACTTCATAGTCGACCAGTGTCAGCGCCTTGCCATCGGCAACGATCAGCAGCGGCACGCCCTTCTGATATTCGAACTTCACATGTCCGGGGCGCTTCAACAGCAGCTTGCCGGTCAGGCTCTGCCCGTTGCGGTCGGTTTGGGTGAAGGTGGCGTTCATCGTCGTCACCGCCTGCATATGGCCGACGACCTGGGAGAGATCGTTCGATTGCTGCGCTGGCGCACTGGCCGCAGAGGCCATCAACGCGGGCATAAGGAGGAAGCGGGAGAATTTGTGCGGCATTATCATTCCTTGAAGCATTACCATCGCTTGGGTCCGCAACGGTAACGGGGCAGGTTTGAACCGGGTGTTAATCGGCTTTGCCGCAATATGCGACCGCTGTTTTCATGGAGGGCGGGCTGTTACGAGGATACCCGCCAGCCGCGACATGTGCCGCCAATCAAATCCAGAGCGCGGCATTGTTCAAGGCAAGCCTTGCGCCAGTTTATGGCACGAACTTTCAACAGGGAGAGGCAGGCGTTTTCAACTGGATTAAATCGAACCTGCCGCTCGCCCTGCGCCAAAGCACCTCCCCGGCACGGGGAGGACAGCGTGCGAAGCGCGCAGGAGAGGAGGCAATTCATTTCAGGCCTGCACATCGCGTCTGCAACGCAAGTGACTCTCAAGGCTTGCAGGTGACCAAGAGCCGTCTCGATCTTGCCGCCGTCGCTAACGAGGCGCTCCACACGCAAGCCGCGCCAACCCGACCGTAGCGCCAGATTGTTTCACGCAGAGACGCAGAGGTTCGCAGAGACCGCGGAGAGTCTGGATTTGAATTAAGTATTGTGTCCCCGGAATTGTTGTGTCCCCGGAATTGATTTCCCGGAATTGATTTGAAGTATTGTGTCCCCGGAATTGATTTGTCACCGGAATTGGACAAACCGACGGGTGTTGGAACCCCTCCCCTGCCGCCATCTATTGCGGGTCTTCCTCACTGTATTTTTTGGTGAAATTGCCATCGGCAATTTCATTCAAATCCGCCATTGTGAAATAATCGCCAACAGAAATATCCTGCATCGCAGTTTCCGGCGAAAGAAATTTCACATCGAACACATAAGTTTCTCCCGGCAGAATTAATACATCTTGGTCAACAATCATACAGTCAAAAAGAGAATTATTTACTTTTAACGGCCTCCTCAAATACTTTGATTGAATCGGCTGTATCAAACCACCTTTTTCCGCAGGGAAAAATGAAATTCTAATTTCTACATCGGGACGCAGCATTTCCATTACCTCCTTGGAATTGGCGACCAAGTCCAAATGGATGGATTCAAACCGGGCAAAACTTGCAGGCTCCGGTGACACAATACTTAATTCAAATCCAGACTCTCGGCGGTCTCTGCGGAACTCTGCGTCTCTGCGTGAAACAACTTGGCGCGGGTGCTCAAAAGATCGCTACGGCGAGGTGGCGCGCAGTCAGGCGCCTGCCCCTCCACCATACTACCCATGGTCCCGCTGTGGCTCCGCCACGCCTTCGGCTCGGTCGAATGTTCCCCATCGAGGTTCGGTATTGCGCCCCATATCTCCCGAGAGGTAAGATGAAGATACCCGTCAGGTCGACTTTTCCGTCTTTTCCGTCGTCGCGCTGCTATCATAGTAAACCGGGCCAAGTACCTCCACCACAGTTGCTGCATCAAGCGAACTTGCTTCGTCCTCGGCCGCCTCCAAAAAGCGGATGTTGAGTTCGGTCTTGTAACCTACCAGAGTCCGTTCGGTTTCCACATTATACATCCTCTGGACCAGATAGCGCTGATAATCACTGCGCAATACAATCTGGAAACGGGGCTTTTTGGCTTCGAGCGCCAGTTCGGCGGCACGTAGCAATGTCATCTCCTGAACCACCGGGCCGGAGGTCGTATTGCCGGTATATTCGACCTTGATCGATCCGTCGGCGTTCGGGCTTGATCGGAAGCCTGCGGTGCGTTCAATGCCGCCCAGCAAACTGGTGCCCAAGGAAAAGGCCGCTCCAATCAGTGCGCCGACGACATTGGGACGCGACTTTTCATAGTCGATCTGCTTGTTTCTCGATTCCGGCGAGATGAGCAGATTGCTTGCCAGGCCGACAAGGCGTGCTTGCCCGAGAGGTAACGCCGGTGCCAACGGGGGAAGCTCGGGCGCATTCGACCCTCCGGCTTGGCGAGCCGATGCATAGGCCGCATACAACTCTTTGGTTACAGGGGTCGATCGCAGTTGCAGGTCTTTGATAGAAGCGAAGGCATCAGGCAGGCGCGCTTCAGCGATGGCGATACGCGCCTCGATGACCGACACCATCGGATCGAAACTGCTTGTTTTTACAATAGGCAGAAAGAGAGCACCGAGACCGCCTGGCTTTTTTTCTGCTTCTTTCTCCGCACCCGTATTTGCATTTGGATCGGCCGGCTCAAGCGCCTTGCGCGTTGCGGCGACCCACTCGCGCGCAGCATCATGCTTGCCGTTGGCTGCCAGTGCATAGGCGGTGGTCATCGCCCGCGTTACCGGGGCAGACAAGTCGGCGCTCAGTTGGGCTATGTTACCGCTGTTGCCCAATGTCATGAGGTTACCGCCGATATCGGGCAGCGTCACTGCCGGAATACCAGCACTGGCCGCCAGTGTCGCCAGATCGTCAGGCGTCATGGCCATTTTCGCGTATGCAGCGCGTGCCGAAGGATCGATTCGCAAAAGGTCGCGCCAAATGGCTTCATCGTTCGGATTGTCGGCATTTGCAGAGCGTAACATCGTTGCCGCCCATTGGAGCTGCATCGCATAGGGACGTTTCACTGCAGCTGCCTCTGCCAAGGCAAGCGAGGTGGCCTTCTCTCCTTTTTCGCCAAGCGCTATGGCGCGCAACAAGCTGATCGAAATGCCCATGCTGCGATCATAAGAATAATCGCCAGCATATTGCTTTCCGGCGGCATCTGCGCTGTCGAGATCGGCAAGTGCGCCCTCAACGTCACCAAGCTCAAGCTTTGCTGCCGCGCGCGCGCGCATTATGTGCGCGCGCGCAGCGTCTGTTCGGGCAGCAGTTTCCCACTTTCCAGCACACGGTTGCACGCGGCGAGTGTAAGGCTTGGGCTGGCATCACCGCTGAAACGATAGGCCGGGAATGTCGCCTGACCTCGCATGCCATCATCACTATTTTTGGGCTTTCTTAGCCCGTCACAGCCCGAAAAATCTTGCGAAAGCCCGGCATGTGCAGGTGCAGCCACACCCAAGGCCAACGCTAACAGCGCCGCACGGTACAGTAAACTTGCCACTTCAATCCCCCCTCAAACCGGTTCCCCGTTCCGATCCCTCAACACCTCGCGCCGCCCGATATGGTTGGGCGCGGAAATATAGCCATCCTCTTCCATCCGGTCGATCAACCGCGCGGCGCTGTTATAGCCGATGCGCAGCTGGCGCTGGATCCAACTGGTCGAGGCTTTCTGGCTTTCGAAGACGATCTGGCACGCCTTGCGATAGGTGGCGTCTTCGGGGCTGTCGTCATCGCCAAGGCCGTCCAATGCAAAGCCGCCATCCTCCGGCTCCTCGGTGACCGACTGGATATAGTCGGGGTCGCCCTGGCCGCGCCAGTGATCGGCCACCTTGCGCACTTCCTCGTCCGAAACGAACGGGCCGTGGATACGCGTCAGCCCGCGCCCGCCCGCCATATAGAGCATGTCGCCCTTGCCGAGCAGTTGTTCAGCGCCCTGCTCGCCCAATATGGTGCGGCTGTCGATCTTGCTCGTCACATGGAAGCTGATGCGGGTCGGCAGGTTGGCCTTGATCACGCCGGTGATGACGTCGACCGAGGGGCGCTGCGTCGCCATGATGAGGTGGATGCCCGCCGCGCGCGCCTTTTGCGCGAGCCGCTGGATCAGGAATTCGACTTCCTTGCCCGCCGTCATCATCAGGTCGGCCAGTTCGTCGACGATCACCACGATCTGCGGCAGCGGGGCATAATCATGCTGCTGCTCCTCATATTGCGGCAGACCCGTCATCGGATCATAACCCACCTGCACCTTGTGCCCCAGCGGCTGCCCCTTCGCCTTGGCAGCCAGAATCTTGTCGTTGAAGCCCTGCAGGTTCCGGACGCCGACCGACGACATCATCCGGTAGCGGTCCTCCATCTGCTCGACCGCCCATTTCAATGCACGGATCGCCTTGGCAGGCTCGGTCACCACCGGGGCGAGCAGATGCGGGATATCGTCATAGATGCTGAGTTCGAGCATCTTGGGATCGATCATGATCATCCGGCACTGGTCGGGCGTCAGGCGGTAGAGCAGCGACAGGATCATGCAGTTGAGGCCAACCGACTTGCCCGAACCGGTGGTGCCCGCGACGAGCAGATGCGGCATCGGTTGCAGATCGGCAACCACCGGATCGCCGGAGATATTCTTGCCAAGGATGATCGGCAATTGCCCCTTCTGATCGGCAAAGGCGGAGGAGGCGATCATTTCCTGCAGCGTCACCGCCTCACGGTTATGGTTGGGCAGTTCGATGCCGATCACGGTGCGCCCCGGCACGGTCGAAACACGCGCCGAAAGCGCGGACATGTTACGCGCGATATCCTCTGCCAATTGCACAACACGCTGCGCCCGCACGCCGGGGGCTGGTTCGAGTTCATACATGGTAACGACGGGGCCGGGGCGGACGGCGACGATTTCGCCCTGCACCTTGAAATCGTCGAGCACCGATTCGAGCAGCCGCGCGTTCGATTCGAGCGCCGCCTTGTCGAGTTTTGGCGCGGTCGAAGGTGGCGGGGTATCGAGCAGGTCGATCGACGGCAGCGCGTAGTTGCCGAAGAAATCGCCCTGCTTGGCTCCGCTGGCAAAGCTGGCCTTTTTTGGTGCGACTTGCCGCTCAGCGATTTCGGGCGCGCGGCGCGGCTCGCGCTCGACTGGCTTGCGCGGAACGGGATCGGCAACAAATTCGGGCTCGCGCTGCGGAACCGCCGGGTCAACCGCCAATCGTTCGGATGCACCACCCAGCGAAGGCATGGGGATCGACGGGATCGAAAACAGCGGGCGCTCCAGCTCCAGCGAGCGGGTGACCAGCATGACGCCGCCCAGGACCGATGCGATGATCGCCGCCCATCGGGCAAGATTGCCCCAGCCATTGCCGAGCTTCGCCGTCAACGCGCTGAACGCACCGTCGAGCAGCAATGCAGGCGTGCCGCCCCAACCTGCGGGCAGGCCGATGTCGCTGCCATGCTGCCAATGCGAAAGGCCAAAGCCGAGGACCAGCATGCCGAGAACGCACAGCAATAATTGTCGTTTCCAGCGCGGCTGCGGAACATCGCGCCACAGGCGGCGGGCATAGACCAGCAATAACGGGAACAGCAGGATCGCGGGCAAGCCAAAGGTAAAGAGCGACGCATCGGCCATATAGGCCCCGCTTTGCCCCATCCAGTTGTCGCTGGCGCCCTCTGCGGCGCTGTTGAAAGCATTATCGGCGGGCGAATAGCTCAGCACCGAAATCGCGTAGAAAAGCGCGAACAGGCCGACCACACCTGCCCCGATAAGTGCGCCACTGCGCAGCAAAGACTGACGCATCATCTGCCGCCAATTGGCCGTCGGGGATTTGGGGGAACGCGATGCCATGGACTTGTCTGCGACGCCTTTTGCTTGAACCATGCACCTTTTCGCGGAGCCGGGACTCGCCGTCAAGAGTCCGCAGATTTTCCGGCCTTTTCAGCAGCCGAATTCGGGCCTAGAGCATTGCTTCGAGAAAGATACCGTAGTGCTGAGCCTCCTGAGCTTGTCGAAGGGCGAAGCACGCCTCACAGGTCAGCGCTAACCTTTGAAGCGCCGTTGGGCTTCGCCCGCCTGCGGCACCGACAGGCTCAGGGCTACGGTATTGTTTCAATCCAAAGAATAAATTGACTGCGATCCCCATGTCCAAGACCGAATTTGCCGACATTGTCATCATAGGAGGCGGGCTGAATGGCCTGGCCCAGGCGCTGGCCTTTGCGGTGCATGGCGTCACCTGCCATGTCATCGACCGCGCCGATCAGGCAGCGATGCTCGCCCCGCATTTCGATGGCCGCGTATCGGCAATCTCCAGTTCGAGCATGAAATTGCTCGAAGCAATCGGGCTCGGCCCCGCATTGGAAGGCAAGGGCTGCCCGATCGAACAGATCTGGGTGAGCGACAGCCTGAAGCCCGGCGCACTCGATTTCGTTCCGGGCGCGGACGACGGCTATCTCGGCCAGATGTTCGAAAACCAGTTGATCCGTCGTGCGCTATACGAGGCCGCGCTGGCCCGCCCCGAAGTCCGGTTGCACATGCCCGCAGAGATCGCTTCCTCCCATACCGACGAAGCCGGCGTGCGGGTCGAACTGAAGAATGGCGATGTGTTGGCAGGATCGCTGCTGGTGGTTGCCGAGGGCCGCAAAAGCGTGTCGCGCGATGCCGCAGGTATCCGGCTGACGGCATGGGATTACGGCCATGAGGCGATGGTAACGGCGATTTTCCATGAAAAGCCGCACCGCAGCGTCGCTTACGAGATTTTCTATCCGACCGGGCCATTCGCCATCCTGCCGATGCTTGACGACGCGAACGGGCGGCACCGTTCGGCAATCGTCTGGTCAGTGCCGCGTGAGGAGGCCCCGGTCTATCGCAAGCTGTCGCCGCGCGGGATGGCGCATGAGATCGAAAAGGCGATGGGCGGCCTGCTCGGCGAAATAGAGATGAATGCGCCGGTGATGGGCTACCCGCTCAATTTTCAGCACGCCAACCGCATCACCGATACAAGGATGGTGCTGGTCGGCGATGCGGCGCACGGGATGCACCCGATTGCGGGGCAAGGCCTGAACCTCGGGCTGCGCGATGTGGCGTGCCTCGCGCAGGTCGTGGTCGAAGGGATGCGGCTGGGGCTCGATCCGGGCGATGCGCAGATCCTCGACCGCTATACCCGCTGGCGCAGCCTCGACGTGCAAAGCGTGATGATGGCGACCGATACGCTCAACAAGCTGTTCGGCATCCCCGGCAAAACCGCCTCCGCCGCCCGCCGCCTCGGCCTTGCCGCCGTGCAGCGCATGAAGCCGCTGAAGGATTTCTTCATGGCCGAAGCGCGCGGTGAATCGGGCAATCTGCCCAAACTGCTGCAGGGTTTGCCGGTGTAGTTAATTGGGGACAGTATATATTTAATCCGTCAGCCCTGTTTTCGGCGGGGCGCAAATCATGCGTTAAATTTATACTGTCCCTAATTATACATCCGTGGTGCGCTGCTCTTGAGTCAAGCCAACCAGACCGTAGCGCCAGATTGTTTCGCGCAGAGGCGCAGAGAACGCAGAGGGTTTGGATTCGAATTAAGTATTGTGTCACCGGAATTGGACCGGAATTGGTTGCGAATTAAGTATTGTGTCCCTGGAATTCCTGTCCCTAATTAAGGTCCACTCTCTCCACTTGCGGGAGAGGATACGAAGCCTTGGCCGCGTAGCGCTTAGGCGAAGTCGGAGAGGGGTGCTGCCGCTAACGTGGCGCGTCGCTCTTGAGTCAAGCCAACCCGGCAATAGCGCCACATTGTTTCGCGCAGAGACGCAGAGTTTCGCAGAGGGTTTGAGTTGGAATTAAGTATTGTGTCACCGGAATTGTCGAAGTATTGTGTCACCGGACTTTGGGCGCATCGCCGAGTTTTTCCAGCATCTCCCAAACTTCGTTTTTGTATGCCGTTTCTGAAATTCGATGTGCGTAGTGCGTCATCTTTACGACCTTGAAATCACGGCCGAGCTGATCTTGGAGCAATCTATATGTAGCGCCACCAAGAGCAACGAGTATCGGGTTTTTAGCTCCTATCGCGCTCATTTCGTTACGAAATCCCTCGACATTCGTAGAGAGAAGCTGCGGATCGTTTCTGATACGCTCCATGACATTACTGGAATCGACATCCTTATGGTCTTTAATGATATCGGTCAGATATGCCCCCCATAGAGATGTTCCGTCGATAACTCTGCGCAGTTTGTAGTCCTGCCCGCGAGGATTGGAATCGTGGAAATTTGAAAATATCTTGGCGGCGGGATTACGGGAAATATTGAGTCCGACCAAAACATAGTTCACATGAATGATATCCAGAATTGTCTGAACATCATCGAAAATAGCTAGGTTTCGTGGACAAAGGGGATCCAGAGTTTGACTGAGGCGAGAGCGACGAAGCCGAGGTAGGATTCCTTGGTTTTGTCATAGCGGGTCGCCACCCTGCGCCAGTTCTTGAGCTTGTTGAACAGGCGTTCGATCAGGTTGCGCCACTTGTATTTCGCGCGGTCGTGCGGGGCGGGATTGCGCCGGTTGGCCTTGGCCGGGATCACCGTCTCGACGCCAGCGGCCTCGATTTCCTCGCGGATTGCATCGGCATCGTAGCCCCGATCCGCCAGGAAGGCCTCGATCCGGTCGGTTATCATGCGGAACAGCGGAGCAAAGCCCTGCACATCATGCGCCTGCCCCGGTGTCAGCACGAAGCCGAGGGGCAAGCCTCTGGCATCGCACCTCGCGTGGAGCTTGGTGGTGAAGCCCCGCGCGATCGGCCAAGCGCCTCGGTTTGCTGAGTCCCCTTTTTATGCCGACGGCACAATGATGTGCCCGGACCACCGTGCTGTCGATCATGTCGGCGGCAGTGTCGCGCCCCGCCAGTTCGGCCAGCGTCTCGAGCATGGCATCGAACACGCCGGTTGTGACCCATCGTCGATAGCGCCGGAACACGCTGTTCCACTTGCCATACTCATCCGGCAGGTGCCGCCACTGCGCGCCGGTCCGCGCGATCCAGATCATGCCTTCGAAATAGCGGCGGTTATCCTGTGCCGGGCGGCATCCACGACCATGCTCAGGCGGCAAAAGCGGCCCGATCACTTCCCATTCCTCGTCCGTAACGCCAATCCGCTCGCCCAAGACTGCCTCCAAAAGCCAGCCTTGAATCAGCGACCGAGTCCACAGTCAAGCTTTGTCCACGAAACCTAGATTATCGATGCCACTTTTCGGTTTGTCTGGTTGATCTTGCGGAGCCCAAACGGCCCAACTCGCAACTTTCCCATAAGCTATTTTTACTCGTTCATATCGCTCTGCACAGTAGCGAATACCCACCTTCATATCCTAGTACCTCCAACCGAAGCCTGCACCATAAGTTCCGGTGACACAATACTTAATTCACAATTCCGGTGACACAATACTTAATTCAAATCCAAACCCTCCGCGATCTCTGCGGAACTCAGCGTCTCTGCGTGAAACAATATGGCGCGATGGTCGGGTTGGCCCGGCTTGAGTGTAGCGCACCGCGTCAGCGCCCCCTCTCCAACTTCGCCTAAGCCTTGCGGCCAAGGCTTCCTATCCTCTCCCGCAAGGGGAGAGGGGAAGGTTGGGAAGCTAAGAGCAGTTTTTCCGCAGTTTGGCGTTGCAAGGCGAGCAAGAATGCTCGCCGCTGGCTGGTGAGGGCGTTTAGCCCGCCGTCACCGGAACCAGCCGGATTTCGACCCGGCGGTTCTGGGCGCGGCCTTCTTCGGTGGTGTTGCTCGCCTTGGGCTGGCTCTCGCCATAGCCCTTCGTCGCCAGCCGCGCATTCTGCACACCGCGGCCGGTCAGATAGCTTGCAACAGTGGCCGCGCGCTGTTCGGACAGGGTCTGGTTGAACGCGTCCGAACCCACCGAGTCGGTATGGCCGAGCACATCGACATAGGTTTTTTCATATTCGGTGAGCGTCGCGCCGACCTTGTCGAGCGTGCTGCGGAATTCGGGCGAAAGATTTGAACTGCCGAAAGCGAAGGTGACCTCTGACGGCATGTCTAGCACCAGCTGGTCACCGTCGCGGACGACTTCGACGCCGGTTCCGGCGGTCTGTTCGCGCAGCTTCTTTTCCTGCTGATCCATATAATAGCCGACGCCTGCACCCGCGACTGCGCCAATGCCCGCGCCGACAATCTTCTCGGTGCGGTCGCGCCGCCCACCGACAAGGTCACCGAGCAGATAGCCCCCCAAGGCCCCGCCAATACCGCCGATCGCAGCCTTTGAAATGCTCTTCTGCCCGGTTTCGGGGTTGGTCGTGCAGGCCGTCACCGACATGGCGGTAACAAGCAGTGCGGCGGCGATTTTGGAACGACGTGTCATGGCACAATCTCCTTTTCTGTCGCGAATACAAGACCACAGCCAAGCTGAACCGTAAATGACGGAAAAGGTAAATTCAGCCCCTGCCGCGATAAGGGGCCACGCCCTGATCGGGTAGCCACAGCCCCGCTGGCGGCGCCCCGGACTGCCAGAAAACATCGATGGGAATGCCCCCGCGCGGATACCAGTAACCGCCGATGCGAAGCCATTTGGGTTTCATTTCGCGGAACAGCCTTTCGCCGATGCCGACGGTGCAATCCTCATGAAAGGCGGCATGGTTACGGAACGAGCCGAGGAACAGCTTCAGGGATTTGGATTCGACGATTGTGGCATCGGGAGCATAGTCGATAACCAGATGCGCGAAATCCGGCTGGCCCGTGACCGGGCATAATGAGGTGAATTCAGGCGCGGCGAAGCGAACCAGATAGAGGCTGCCCACACGCGGGTTGGGCACATAATCGAGTTCTGCTGCTTCGGGAGACGCAGGCAAGGCGCTCGCCTGGCCCAGAAATTTGGGATTCGGTGTGTCGGTCATGCGGCTTGTCTAGCGCGTTGCACAGCCTATGTCATTCCCGTGCACCATTCACTTGGCGTTCAGCCGATTGGCAACTCAAGGATGGCAATGACAAAAAGTTGCAAGGGATGGGTGTTGGTCGGCACAGCGATACTGCTTGTGCCCGCGCCTGCACTTGCGCAGGACACTGGCAGCCCACAGGACATCGGCACCACCACCCCGCCGGAACTGCGCGACTTCCGACTCGATACGCCGCCGCCCCGCCCTGCGCCGCAACAAACGCCGCCACAGCCCGAAACGAGCGCGACCACGCCGCCGCCTGCCGACAGACAACAAACAGCACCGGAGCGAAGCGCAGCCAGCGAGCCGCAAAGGCGTTCACCCGCGCCCCAGGCGGAACGACATCCCCAACCGGTTGCCGATACAGCCGCGACCGAAACGCCGTTACAGGATGTTCCGGAATCCGTCATAGACGCGGCCCCGCCCGCCATCGCTGATTCGCTGCCCGAAGCGGAAGCTGCGCCGGTAGCTGCTGGCGATTCGACATCTGAAGCGCAGTTCCCGGCCCCCTTCTGGATCGGAGTGGCCATCGCCGCCTTGCTCGCCGCTCTCGCATCGGCATTGTGGCGGCGGCGTAAATTGCAGGCGCACGCAGAACAGGCGGCAGAATTGCCGATATTGCAGCCATCGCCTCCCGCGCGGCTTGAAAAGCGAACGCCACCTGTCGCTCCGCCATTGCCGAAGCAGCCCGCCAGCCAGTCCCCCGTCCCGGACAGCAAGGCTTCGATGGACGCAGCGTTCAAACCCCAAACGGCGCAACTCAGCATCGCCAGCCTGTCGATCACCGGCACCCTCACCCTCGTCAACCGGGGTGACGCGCCGGTCGATCAGTTGTTGCTGCGTTCGCACATGATTTCAGCGCAGACCGGCCAGCAGGATGCGATAGCGGCTTTCCACCACAGCAAAAGCGCAGGATCGCTGCAGGCGCTGGGATCGCTGGCGACAGGCGAGCGGATCGATGCCGTCATCGAAATCCGCCTGCCGCGAAACGAGCTTGAATCCTTCCGCTGGACCGAACGCGAATTTGTTGCGCCAATCATACTCTTCAACCTGTCCGGATTGGCAAAGGATGAAAATATCGAGGTTCGGCTGGCGCAATTAATCGGTCGCGAAGGCAACCGCACCTCTGCCCGGATGAAGCCGCTCGCCGTCGACCGGGGGCCCAAGCGTTTCACCGGCATATCTGCCCGCCCGCTATTTGCGTGAAATTCCGGCCTTTAGCGCTCGACTAGGTCCAAAAAGCGGCATATCGTGCACTGCACAAGAATCGCTTCAAGCGGGCAAAGTCGGACGAAAAGGGAACGGGCAATATGGAACTATTGGTAAGCACCGAGTGGCTGGCAAACGAACTCGGCGCATCGGATTTGCGGATTGTCGATGCCACCTGGCACATGCCGGACGCAGGGCGCAACGCCGCTGCCGAATATGAAGGCGGCCATATTCCCGGCGCGGTCTTCATGGATCTGGCCGAAATAGCCGACAGCAACTCCAGCCTGCCCAACATGCTGCCCCCGCCCGAAAAATTTGCCAGCCGCATGCAGTCGCTCGGCCTTGGCGATGGCAGCCGGATCGTCGTCTATGACGACAGCGTTTTCAAATCGGCAACCCGCGCCTGGTGGATGCTGACGCTGTTCGGCGCGCACGATGTTGCGATCCTCGACGGCGGTCTCGCCAAGTGGAAGGCCGAAGGCCGGCCGCTCGAAAATGGCAAGCCCTCGCTGCGCCACCGCCATTTCACCGTCTGGAAAGACGATAGCGGGGTCAAAAGCAAGGCCGACATGCTCGCCAACCTGCACAGCAAGGATGCAGTAGTTGTCGATGCACGCGGCGCAGGCCGCTTCACCGGCGAGGAAGCAGAGCCGCGCCCCGAAATGGCGTCGGGCCATATTCCGGGCAGCCGCAATCTGCCTTACTCGAACCTGTTCAACGCCGACGGCACCTGGAAACAGGGCGCGGCATTGGAGGCCGCCTTTGCCGACGCAGGTGTCGATCTCGACAAGCAGATGATCACCACCTGTGGATCGGGCATGACGGCTGCGGTGGTATTGTTCGGCGCCCGCCTGACCGGCAAGAAAGACGTTGCGCTTTACGACGGCAGTTGGAGCGAATGGGGCCTCGATCCGGATACGCCCAAGGAAACCGGCGTGGCCTGAGCCGCCGGGCACCAACACAGCCCTGATGTAAGCGCTTGAAGCCAAGCGTGAATCGTTGCATCCTGTTCATGGGGAAGATGGACAGGGAGAGAGCATCATGGCTGCAGTCGGCCAAAGTCCTATTGCGCCCTATACGGTCGCAAACAATCTGACATTTGCGGATCTGCGCACAGCCCTTGCCGCAGGCTGGCGCGATTTCCTCGCCTATCCGGCGTTCGGGCTTTTCTTCGCAGCCTTTTATGCGATCGGCGGGGCGGTGCTGGTCTATGGCCTTGTGAAGCTGGGCGAAGGCGCCTGGTCGATTCCGTTGATCGCGGGCTTCCCGATCATTGCACCATTTGCTGCGGTCGGCCTCTACGAAGTCAGCCGCAGGCGGCAATTGGGGCTGCCGATCAACTGGCGCTCGATCATCTGGGCACTGCGCGGGCGCGGCGATGACCAGGTGCTGATGGTCGCAGGTATAGTCTTCGTCGCGTTCAGTTTCTGGATGATTCTGGCGCACGGGATATTCGCGATCTTCATGGCGGAATCGGGGATCGGCGGTGAGAGTATCGAAATGCTGCTGCAGCCTGTCGCCATTGCGATGCTGCTCGTTGGCAGTTTTGTGGGCGCGCTTTTCGCCTTTGCGCTCTACGCGATCACGGTGATGAGCCTGCCGATGCTGTGCGACAAGGATGTCGATTTCATCACCGCGATCATCGTAAGTCTCGGCACCATCCGGTCGAACAAGGCGGTGATGATCGGCTGGGCGGCGATCATTGCCGTCGGCACGTTCCTCGCGATCCTGCCTGCATTCCTTGGGCTGTTTATCGTGCTGCCCGTGCTGGGGCATACGACATGGCATCTTTATGTGCGGGCCGTCGATGGGGCTGCTCTCGACAATATGGGGAATTAGCGGCTATCGCACCGCGATGGCCGAACCCGAGCACCCGCAGAAACCCGACACCAAAATCATCACCGGCGGTCGCCGCAAGGCGCTGACCGGTGCGGTGGTCAATCCGCCCGTGTGGCGCGCGAGCACGCATCTTTATGACAATGTGGCTGCACTGGATGCTGGCGACAAGACCAACGAGGATGGCCGTTTCTTTTACGGACGGCGCGGCGCGCCGACCCAATGGTCGCTGGCCGAAGCGCTGACCGGGCTCGAACCCGGCGCGCACGGCACGATGCTTTACCCCTCAGGCGTCGCCGCGATTGTGGGCGCGCTGCTGTCAGTGTTGCAACCGGGCGATGTGTTGTTGATGAGCGACAATGCCTATGATCCGAGCCGCAGTTTCGCGCAGGGTTTCCTCAAACGCTGGGGTGTCGAGACACGTTTCTTCGATCCGCTGATCGGCGCGGACATCGCGCGACTGTTCTGCGAACGCACCCGCGCGATCCTGCTCGAAAGCCCGGGCAGCCTGACTTTCGAAGTGGCGGACGTTCCGGCAATCTGCGCCGCAGCCAAGGCGCACAAGGGCCAGCGCGAGATCGTCACGCTGCTCGATAACACATGGGCCACACCCTATTTCTTCACCGCGCTCGACAAGGGCGTCGATATGACGATCCTTGCCGCGACCAAATATGTCGTTGGCCATAGCGACGTGATGGCGGGCAGCGTGACCACCACCAAGCGCCATTGGCAGGCGCTGCGGTCGACCGCCCAGACGCTGGGGCAGGTGCTGTCGCCTGACGATGCCTATCTCGCCGCGCGCGGCCTTCGAACCATGGCGGTGCGACTGAAGGCGCATGAGGCAGCGGCGCTGGACATCGCGCGCTGGCTGGCCGGGCAGCCTGCCGTTGTGAGCGTGCTGCACCCCGCCCTCCCCTCCTGCCCGGGTCACGAAATCTGGAAGCGGGATTTTACGGGATCGTCGGGGTTGTTCTCGTTTGTCCTGAAGGGCGATTGGAACAAGTCAGCGACATTCATCGACTCGCTCGAACTGTTCGGCATCGGCTATAGCTGGGGCGGTTTTGAAAGCCTCGCCTGCCCCAAACGCCCCGAAAAATACCGCAGCGCGACGCAATGGGATTGCGAGGGCACCGTCATCCGGTTGCAGATCGGGCTTGAGGATGTCGATGATTTGAAGGCTGATCTGGAACGGGGATTTGTGGCAGTCGCGGAAACCTAGTCGGTTGGTTTCACCATAGTTTTCCTCAGAAGGAAGAAGGGAATAAGGAAGAAGAGGGTAGCACAGAAATGAATTTCCATACTCAATCTGCTATCCTGGATTATCAAATGGGCTGCGCCCTTTTTCCTTATTTCCTTCTTCCTTCTGAGGGAATCTTGAACACGGCTAACCGCTCGCTGCAATAAGTCTTCTGGTTGCTTCCGCCTGCGGGTTGGCGAACAGTTCCTCCCGCGCGGCACATTCAACGATCCGTCCAGCCTCCATCACCGCTATCCGGTGCGCGGCGCGGCGGGCGAGCGCGAGGTCGTGGGTGATGAACAGCAGCGATAGCCCGCGCTCGCGCTGCAGCCGTCCGAACAGCGCAACCACGCCATCGGCCACCAGCGGATCGAGCGCCGAAGTCGCTTCATCGAGCAGCAGCATTTCAGGGTCAGCCGACAGCGCCCGCGCAATCGCCACACGCTGCGCCTGCCCACCGGAAAGCGAGGCGGGTTTGCGCGAAGCAAAATCGCGCGGCAAGCCGACTTCTTCGAGCAGGTCTTTGGCCCGTTCGTGCTGATCGTCTTCCGGGACGAGCCAGCGCACAGGCTCCAGGATGATATCCGCCACGTTCCAGCGTGGGTCGAGGCTCGCGAGCGGGTCCTGGAACACCGGCTGGATCAGGCGGCGATGCCCGGCATTGCGGCGCTGGCGCGGCGGCAATGTTTCACCCTGCCAGCGAACAATGCCCGACGCCATCGGCCCCAGCCCGGCAATCGCCCGGCCAAGCGTCGATTTGCCCGATCCCGAACCGCCGACAAGGGCAAGCGTTTCACCCTTTGCCAATGTCAGGCTCGCATCGACAACGGCATCGATCCGCCCTCTCCGCCACCCCGGCTTGGGAAAATGGATATGGGCCGCTTCCACCTCCAGCAGCACCTCGCCGGTTTCGGGCAGGGACGGGAGCGGCTCGGTGAGACGCGGGGTCGCGGCCATCAACCGCTTGCCATAATCGGTTGCGGGCAGCGTCGCGATCTGCGGCGCAGGGCCAGCCTCGGCCACCCTGCCCGATTCGAGCAGCAGCAGCCGGTCGGCATGATGTTCGATTCCAGCCAGATCGTGGCTGACGAGCAGCATTGCCATCCCCCGTTCGCGGCACAGGCGAACGAGTAGTGCCATGATCTCGCCGCGCAGCGCGGCATCGAGTGCGCTCACCGGCTCGTCAGCCACAAGATAGCGAGGCCCATGCGCCAGCGCGGCGGCAATCAATACGCGCTGGCGTTCGCCGCCGGATAGCCGGTGCGGATATTGTGCCAGCCTTTCATCGGGGCGCGACAGCCCCACCGCCTCCAGCATTACAACCATCGCCGCCTTGTCGGGCTTGGCACCCCCAGCCTGCATCGCCGCTTCCTGCAAATGCTGCCGCACGGTGCGGTGCGGCGTAAGCGCGGTCAGCGGCTGCTGGAACACGAAACCAATTTTCTCCGCGCGTATCCGGCTCAGTTCATGTTCGGACAGACCCACCAGCTCGATGCCGTCGAGCATGGCCGAGCCGCTGGCGACCCCGGCGCTGAGACCAAAGGGCGTCATCGCGCTCATGCTCTTGCCCGCCCCCGAGGCGCCCGCCAGCGCGAAAACTTCGCCCGGCGCGAGCGTGAAGCTGACATCGTCAACGATCAGCTGGTCACCGATGCGAACGCCAAGGTTTCGGACAGCATAGCCCTCGCTCATTTCGCGGCATCCGCCAGCCGGTCGCGAAAACGCTCCCCGGCGACAGTCAGGCTAGCGATCAGCAGCACGAGGACGCCGCCGGGCAACAACAGCGCCGCCGGGTTCATGTCCATCTCCTCCGCACCTTCGTTGACGAGGATGCCGAGCGAGGTCAGCGGTTCCTGCACGCCAAGGCCGAGGAAGGACAGGAAGCTCTCGATCATCACCACATGCGGCACAGTCAGCATCAGGTAAGCAACGGCCACGCCCGCTACATTGGGCAGGATGTGCCGCCACAGCGTCGCACGGGCGGGCGATCCCGCCGCCTCTGCCGCAAGGATGAAGGGGCGCTGCTTGAGCGCGATCACCTGCCCCCGCACGACGCGCGCCATGGTCAGCCATTCGACAAAGCCGATGCCGAGGAACACCAGCAGGATCGACCGGCCGAACACGACCATCAGCAGGATGACGACGAACATGAAGGGAAGCGCATAGAGTCCGTCGACGATCCGCATCATCGCCTCATCAACGCGCCCGCCAACCCAGCCGGCAATCGCCCCCCAGGCGACACCGATCACCAGCGCGACCAATGCGGCGGCAAGCGCGACCGACAGCGTCACCCGTGTTCCGACCAGCAACCGCGCCAGCCTGTCCCGGCCCAGATCGTCGGTGCCGAGAAGGTGGCCGTCGCTGAACAGCCCGACGCGCACGCTGTCCCAGTCTATCGAGATATGATCATAGGGCAGCAGCGGCGGAACCAGCAGCGCGACGAGCGCAATGAGTGCGACAAGGAAAAGCGCGGGTTTCATTTGAGGCGGTCGTGCGGGGTTGAAAGTGCGGTTTTTTTTGGGCTCACCCGAAGAACCAAAGCACCGAAGGCGGTATCGCTTTTCGGGCGCGAAGCGCCAATCAAATCCATTCCGCTGAAACTTGACCAAAACATCGAGTTGATATGGGGCCTTGCGGCCCCAAGTGACACCTTCGGTGCTTTGGTTCTTCGGGTGACATCAATCGGCACAACCGACCAGCGCAGCGCACCCTTTGTCTGGCAAACCACCCCGCTCATCCCTCACGCATCCTTGGGTCTAGCCAACCGTAGATCAGGTCGGCGAACAGGTTGAACAGGATGATCAGCCCGGCATAGAGCGTCACCACGCCGAGCACGAGGGGATAGTCGCGGTTCAATGCCCCCTGCACGAAATAGCGGCCAAGGCCGGGAAGGCCGAAAACGGTTTCGATCACCACTGCGCCAGTGAGCAGCGCGGCGGCGGCAGGGCCGAGATAGCTCGCCACCGGAACCAGCGCGGGGCGCAGCGCGTGGCGGCGCAGAATCGTGAGCGGCGCGATCCCACGGGCGCGGGCGGCGCGGATATGGTCGGAACCCAGTTCGCCCGCCAACCCCGCGCGGGCCAGCTTTGCCACAGCCCCGGTAACGGGCAATGCCAGCGCGATTACCGGCAGCACCAGCCAGTTCCAGCCATCATTTTGCCCCGACACCGGCAGCCAGCCCAGCCAGAGACCGAATATCAGTGCCAATAACGGGCCAGTCACAAAGGTCGGCAGAGCTGTCAGCAGAGTCGCACCGAGCATCAGCACCTCATCCTGCCACTTGCCTGCACGCAACGCAGCCCATAGCCCTGTCGAAATGCCCAGCAGACTTGCCAGAACCAGCGCGCAGCCGCCGATAAGCAGCGACACCGGCAATGCCTCGGCAATCAGCCCGCCTACCGTGAAGTCGCGATAGACCATGCTCGGGCCGAAATCGCCCTGCGCCAATCGTGTCAGGTATAGCCAGACCTGCTCAGGCAGGCTTTTATCGAGGCCATAGGCCGCCTCCAGCGCAGCGCGAACCTCTGGCGCAAGCGGTCGCTCGCCATCAAACGGCCCGCCCGGCGCAACCCGCATCAGTACGAACGAAAGGATGATGATCGCGAGTAGCGTCGGAATCGCCGTCAACAGCCGCCGTGATATCAGTCTTCCCATCGCCGCTGATTGGAACAAATTTGGCGCTGCGTCCAGCCGTGCTAAAGCGCCGCAACACAAGGAGAATGCCATGAACGCCTGGTTGTTGCTGTCGCTTGCGATCGCACTCGAAATTGTCGGAACGACGTTGCTTAAACTGTCGCAGGGCTTTTCCCGACCGTGGATCGGGGCATTGTCGATCCTGGCCTATTCGCTCTGTTTCTGGCTGCTCGCCTTTGCGATCACGCGCATTCCGGTCGGCGTGGCATATGCGATATGGTCTGGTGTCGGCATATTGGCGATTGCACTCATTGGCTGGTTTGCGTTTCGGCAGACGCTTTCACCCGCCCAGATCGGCTTTATCACGCTGATCCTTGTCGGCGTGGTCGGGCTCAACCTGTCGACCCCGGAAGAGCCTAAAGCGCCATCCCCGCAAAACAGCGCCTGACTTCACCAACAAACAGTTCGGGCCGTTCCATCGCTGCAAAATGCCCGCCTTTGTCGAGCTCGTTCCAATAGACGATATTCTTGTAGCGCGTTTCTGCCCAGCGGCGCGAGGGGCGGAACAACTCCTTCGGGAAGGCGCTGATTCCGGTCGGCACCTGAATTTCAGACAGGTTGCCCGCAGCAAAGCTGTGCCAATACAGCCGCGCAGATGACGCTGCCGTCGCGTTGAGCCAGTAGAGCATCACATTGTCGAGCAGGTGATCGCGACTGAAGACATTTTCGGGATGCCCGTCGCAATCGGACCAGCCGTGGAATTTCTCGATGATCCAGCACATCTGGCCCATGGGCGAGTCGGTCAGCGCATAGCCCAGCGTCTGCGGACGCGTGCTCTGGATTTTCGAATAGCCGCTGTCCTTTTCCTGATACCAGCCCGCGCGCATCAGCGATTGCGCCTCGAAAGGCGTGGGCTCCGCAAGCACTTCGGGCGGCGGGGTGGCAACCGCCATATTGACATGGATTGCCGCGCAAGCGCCCTTATCCTGCGCGCCGATTGCGGAGGTGACCATCGCGCCCCAATCGCCGCCCTGCGCGAAATAGCGGTCATAGCCGAGCCCGCGCATCAGCATGTCCCACGCCGCGGCGATTTTCTCGACCGACCAGCCAGCCACATCCGGCTTGCCCGAAAAGCCGTAGCCCGGGAGCGAGGGAAGGACGAGGTGGAAGGCGGGTTGCGCGGCATCTTCCGGCTCGGTGAGCGCCGCGATGACGTTCACGAATTCGAGCACCGATCCCGGCCAGCCATGCGTCATGATCATCGGCCGCGCATCGGCGCGGCTGCTTTTGACATGGATGAAATGGATATCGAGCCCTTCGATTTCCGCCTTGAAATGCGGCCAGCGGTTGAGTTCCGCCTCGCACCGCCGCCAGTCATAGCCGGTGCGCCAGTAATCGAGCAATTCGCGCGCATAGGATAGCGGCAGCCCCTGATCCCAATCGTCGACCGTTTCCCTTTCGGGCAACCTTGTCAGCGCCAGCCTCGCTTGCAGGTCGTCCAACACCGATTGCGCAATCGAAACGGTAAAAGGTTGCGGTTTGATCGACATCAGGCCTCCACTCTTGACTTACTCTGCCAGACTGTCGGCTAATTCCCTTTCGCGCAAGCGGTCAGATGATATGCCATGCCTGCAACGCATGAATCAGCCCGAGGATGCACAGTGCAACTCCTCCGACAATCCGGATCTTTGCGATAGGCAACAGTTTGGCGAGCCGTTCTTTCAGCAGGATCGCGGGGATCACCGCGACCAATGTTCCCAGCCAGCCACCGATCGCCGGAAACAGCCAATGATCGGCCCGCGCCGCATTGGCACCGATGATGAACTGCCCCTTGTCACCGAATTGCAGGATGAAGATGCCGAGAAAGGCAGTCAGGAACGGTCCGGTCTTCCAGCTTTCGAGCCGGTCGACCGGTCGCCGCCAGGCGAGCATGGCCATACCCGCCAGCACATATGCAAGGCCATTGAACAACCGCACCGGATCCTGGCTGACCCATTGGTTGATGAACGATCCGGCATAGGCAGAAATCAGGCAGTTGATCAGGCTCGCGGCAGCAAGACCCGATATGACTGGCCGGTTGCTGGCAAACCGGATTGCCAGCGCGGCGGCCAGCAACTGGGTGCGGTCGCCGGTTTCAGTGAGAATCAGCGTCAGGAAGGATGCGATCAGGCTGTCCATGCATCTTGCCTAGCGCAGCCTGCGCCTTGCGTCAGCCGCCAAGACGGATTGCGACAGAGGCAAGCAATGCCTCTGATGCTGCCGGGTGCAGATGCGCGACGCCAATCGCGTCAGACATGATGCCAATGAAACTGTCAGTTACGGCATTGCTGCCATATGCCCCGAAACGCTGGAGCGCCGCCTCAAAGGTTGCCGCAATTTCGGAAATCGCGGTCAGGCCATGCTGCGCCGACATTTCGCGGATATGTTCCAGTCGCAGCAGGAATTGCAGCGGGTTTGCATCATAGGCGGTCATGCGCAGCGCTTCGACGAGTTCGCCAAGTTCCGCGCGAATCAACAAGAGTTGGTCATGATCATATTGCATGCCGGTTTGCCCCCGATTGCCCTGATCCTGCTTTGCGCTTTTATGGTTACCGATTGGTTAAGAGCGGCAACGCCATATGCGGGGTTGACTTTTTACCCGGTCCGGCGCAGTAGCGCGCCAGTTTCGGGCGGCATCGCGCCGTCCGTTTTCATTTTAGCGATTCGAACCGAAGGAACAGGCCATGGCGAAGCCAGCCACCATCAAAATCCGTCTCGTCAGCAGCGCTGACACCGGCTTCTTCTATGTAACGAAGAAAAACCCCCGGAATCAGACGGAAAAGATGACTTTCCGCAAATATGACCCGATTGCGCGCAAGCATGTCGAGTTCAAGGAAGCCAAGATCAAGTAAGCCTGCGTCGCGGCCCAAGGGCTCGCGCCTGCGCTGACTGGCAATCGAATGAGGGACGCGGTTTGCGTCCCTTTTTTGATTCGCAAATCAGGCCCTTTTGCCCTTGCTGCCAAAGCGAAGCAGGAAATATCCGCTGAGCGCGGACAGGATAGAGCCCATCAACACACCGATTTTCACGGCATCCCCCTGCGTTGGATCGGCAAAGGCGAGGCCGCCGATGAACAGGCTCATCGTGAAACCGATCCCGCACAGCAACGCCACGCCATAGACCTGCAGCCAGCTGGCATCGCGCGGGCGCGCGGCCAAGCCCAGTTTCACGCAGGCCCAGACGCTACCGAAAATCCCGATCTGCTTGCCGATGAACAGGCCCATCGCGATTCCAAGCGGCAATGGGGCGAGGAGCGCGTCCAGCCCCACCCCATCGAGCGAGACCCCGGCATTGGCGAAACCGAAAAGCGGCACGATGACGAAGGCCACCGACTTGGCCAGTGCATGTTCGAGCCGATGCAGCAGTGAATCTTCGGCATCGGGCGCGCCTATCGTGCGCCGCAGGGGGATTGCAAATGCGGCCAGCACCCCGGCGATCGTTGCATGCACACCTGACAGCAAGGTTGCATACCATAGCAAGGCGGCAAGGATCAGATAGGGCCAGAGCCGCGCGACACCCAATCGCCCCAGTGCAAGCATGGCAAGCCAGATTGCGCCTGCTGCACCCAGTGCGACCATGTTGAGACTGGCTGTGTAGAACAGGGCGATGATTGCGACGGCGCCCATATCGTCCACGATGGCAACGGTCGTCAGGAACAGTTTGAGCGAGGCGGGCGCGCGGCTGCCCAGAAGGGCGAGCACGCCGATCGCAAAGGCGATGTCGGTTGCCGCCGGGATCGCCCAGCCCCGCACCAGCTCTGCATCGCCGCCCGCAACGAAAAGATAGACCGCAGCGGGCAGCGCCATACCAGCCGCGGCCGCGATCATCGGCAGCAGCCGGTCTGCCCAGCTGGCCAGGTGCCCGTCGACAAATTCGCGCTTGATCTCCAGCCCCACCAGCAGGAAGAAAATCGCCATCAGACCGTCATTGATCCACAAATGAACCGTCATCGGGCCCAGCTTGGGCGTCATTTCCGGCCCGGTCACCGCGTGGATGAAGTGAAAATAGGCCTCGGACAGCGGCGAGTTCGCAACGAGCATCGCCAGCGCGGCCACCCCCATCAGGATAATCCCCCCCGCCGCCTCGCTATCGAGGAAATCGCGGAGGGCAGAGGCACGTTTCGAAACGGACGGCTGGGCTTTCATTGTCATACAACCGGGCGATAGCGCGCCTCTCCTCTCAAGAGCAATAATTTACGGCAAACAGGTTGCCTTGGGCAGGCGAGTTCAAGTAATTTGCACGAACAGGCTAATGCCGGATGGGTGGAAATCGATGGACCAGCTTAACGTCGAAAAACTGACGGACCGGCAAAAGGATTGCCTGCGGCTGGTCGCGCAAGGGTTCACCTCAAAGGAAATCGGCAGGCTGCTCGATCTTTCACCATCGACCGTGGATAACCATGTCACCGCTGCTGTGCAGAGCCTGGGCGCGCCCAATCGTGGTGCGGCGGCACGCGCGCTCGCCGTTCTGGAGCTTGGGCAGAAATTGCCTAGTCAACCACAGCCGCTTGCCCAATCCGATCAAAGCGCCATCCTGACTGCCGAAACGGGAGGCAGCAGTTTCAGCCATGCTTTGCGGCAACTGCTCGTCCTTCCTCCGGTGGGAGGGAAGAGAAATGACCTAGATGGCACATCGCGAACTTTGCGCATCCTGCAGGTCGCGGTTCTGGCTTTGGCGTCGGTGATTGCATTGACGATCCTGGTCTCCGGTCTTTTCCGGACATTCGGCTGAACACACACCCTTGAACACGGCACCAGCGGCAAACCAGAGCCGCGTCCTGCCGGATGCGTTCCTGATATTCCGGCAAAGGTCGGCAATATGCAGGTCGAAGCCACCACCCCGACTTGCATATTGCCACGGTCGATGGTCTTGACAGGACATGCCCGCCAATTCACTCCCCGACGCTCTGATCATCAGCCTGTTCTGGTTTTTTGCTGCCCTTTGTTGCGGTTTCGCCGCAATTGCGGGAGGCAAAACGGGTCGCACAGGCGCTGCGATGATCATGACAGCAAGCGTCGCTTCAGCAGTTGGCGGCGAGTTCGGAAGCTGGGCGCAAACCCATATTCCCGTCATGGCCATCGACCTATTCCTTCTCATGGGATTTTACTGGCTGGCCCTGCGCAGCCAAAGTTTCTGGCCCATCTGGGCCACCGGTTTCCATTTGATTTCCGTAACCTCGCATCTCGCCATCATCTTCAGCGAAGGCGTCCGGCAGATGCTATATTATGGATTTGGGGCATTCTGGTCGTTGCCGGTAATGCTCGCAATGGTGATCGGCATTGCTTTGGATCGCGTCAGATCACCTGTGGAACCCTGAAACGTCTTCAACCCGCTGGGCATTTCCGGTCGACCCTGACCGGCCAGCAGAGCTTGGGCAGCAGGATCAATGCCATCGCCATCGGCTTATTCCTCCATATGGCTGACGCTGGAAAACCTGCAGCACGAACTGCTGCTGTTCAGCGCGATCTGGTTTCTCGTGGGTGCCATCGACGAGCTGGCCATCGATGCTCTCTGGTTGTTGCACAGGTCCGGTCGCTGGCTGGCACGATACCGGATTGCGCCGCCGATGCGCGCCAGCGAACTGCCTGCCCCGCAAAACGCAGGCCTGATTGCCGTGTTCATTCCGACCTGGCAAGAGGCGGCGGTCATCGCAGCAATGCTCCGTCGGTGTCGACATGCGTGGTGCGACAGCGCAGTCAACTATCGCATTTATGTCGGCTGCTATCCGAATGATCGCGCAGGGATTGCTTCGGTTCTGGCCGGGTGCGCAAATTTCGACCGGGCAAGGCTGGTGCTGTGCGACCATCCCGGGCCGACATCAAAGGCGGATTGCCTCAACCGGCTGTGGCGCGCCCTGATGGCCGACGAACTGGCCGCAGGCATCCGGGCCAAGGCTATTGTCCTGCACGACGCCGAAGACATGGTCCACCGGGACGAGTTGCGCGTCTATGACTATCTGATCGAGCGGTCCACGGCAGTGCAATTGCCGGTCATTCCGGAAACAGTCCCGGGATCACGATGGATAAGCGGGCATTATTGCGACGAATTTGCCGAGGCACATGGTAAGGCACTGGTCGTGCGCGAAGCCATCGGCGCGGCGATTCCGCTTGCGGGCGTAGGCTGTGCAATCTCGCGAAACCATCTTGGAACCATCGCCGTCGAATGCGGTGGCCTGCCATTCGATCGATCCTCACTGACCGAGGATTATGAACTGGGCCTGGGTGTGATCGGGGCCAATAGCAGGACGATATTCGCCCGGATATTTGACGATAACGGCCAACTGGTCGGCACCCGCGCCTGTTTCCCCGATACGCTGGGTGCAGCCGTCCGCCAGAAATCGCGCTGGATGACGGGCATCGCGCTGGCCGGTTGGGACCGGCTTGGCTGGAAGGGCGGCGCGGCCGAATTCTGGATGCGATTGCGCGATCGCAAAGCGGTTCTGTCAGCGATCGTGCTGACTGCGGCCTATGTCTGCATCTTGCTGACCGCATTGCTGCTGTTGGGGCATCGCGCAGGGCTCCACCAGCCCAAAGCGGTCGACGGCGGAGTGCTTGCGCTGCTGTCGGCGAACGCCGTGCTGCTGCTCTGGCGGCTGTGCATACGCGCCTGCTTTGTCGCCCGATCACACGGACGACGCGAAGCCTTTTGGTCCTTTCCACGCTCCATTATTGCCAATATCGTTGCGATCATGGCCGCCCGGCGCGCGGTTGCGGCCTATGTGCGCCATCTGTCCGGCGGCACCTTGCTATGGGACAAGACAGCGCACAGCCACTTTCCCCAAAGCGCTGCCCGATCCGGTTGATCCCGCGTTCAGCTGTCGCCAAACAGATCCTGTTGCCCGGCACCAGGGCTTGCAGGTCTGGCGGGTGCAGGCTTGGGCGACGCGCGCTTGCCGCCCTCCACATTGGCATCGACATGCCCTTCGGCAAAATTGATCCGCACCTTGCCAGCGGCAACGGCCTGTTCGCTGCTGACAATCGACTTGCCTCCATCCGCCGTTGTGATGCGGGCAAAGCCCCGCCCCAGCGGTGCCTCAGGGTGCAGCGAGCGCAGCAGCCGATCCAGACCGGAGAGTCTTTGCTGGCCTTCTGTCAGGCGGCGATCGATGAGCGACGGCGGCAAGCGGAGCGCGTTGAGCCTTTCGGCGGCCAGCGCCTGCCTGCGATAGAGCAATGCCGGTGACAAGCGTCCGCTTGCCCCTGCCAGCTGGATCCGTGCCAGATCGGCCCGCCGCTCCAGCCCGCGCCGCAACTTCTCACCCATTTCATCGGCCATTTGCTGTCGCGCCGCCACAATGTCTGTTGCCCTGGGCAGGAAGCGGGCAAGGGCCGTCAGGCGTTCCCGCGCACGATCGACAAAGCGGCGCAACCCGCCGGTCAGGCGCAGATCGGCCTGCGCCAGACGCTGGGCCAGATCAAGCCGGACGGGGACGGCCATTTCGGCAGCAGCCGTGGGCGTTGGCGCGCGCAGGTCGGCCGCATAATCGCACAAGGTGGTATCGGTTTCATGGCCCACGGCCGAGATAATCGGGACGCTGCATTCGGCAACGGCGCGCACGACCGTTTCTTCGTTGAACGCCCACAAATCCTCTATCGAGCCGCCACCCCGGGCAACAATGACAAGGTCAGGGCGCGGCGCAGGACCGCCCGCTGGCATTGCTGAAAAGCCGCGCACAGCGGCTGCGATTTGCGCCGCCGCGCCATCGCCCTGAACCAGCACCGGCCAGAGCAGGACATGACTCGGAAAGCGATCTTCAAGCCGGTGTAGCATGTCACGGATGACCGCGCCCGTTGGCGAAGTCACGACCGCGATGGTGCGCGGCAGAAACGGGATTTGCCGCTTGCGCTCCCGGTCGAACAGCCCCTCCGCCGCAAGCCGCGCCTTCAGTTTTTCAAAGAGCAGCATCAGCGCCCCTTCGCCTGCCACTTCGAGCCGGTCTGCGACAATCTGGTAGCTGGAGCGGCCGGCATAAGTGGTCAGCTTGCCGGTGGCGACAACCTCCAGCCCGTCTTCGGGTGCGAAGGGAAGACGCGCGGCGTTGCCCTTCCACATCACCCCGTCAAGCTTGGCATCGGCATCCTTCAGGCTGAAATAGAGGTGGCCGGATGCCGCACGCTTGAACCCCGAAAGCTCACCGCGCACACGCACATGCCCGAACCGGTCTTCGACCGTGCGCTTCAGGGCATTCGAAATTTCCGATACGGACAGGGCCGGAGCATTGCTGCCAGCCTTCGCCTCGGCTAACAGCCGCGCATTGCCTTCAGCATCGGGAATCGGGGAGTCCATCGTTTGAATATCTTGCTTATCGGTTCAGGTGGGCGCGAACATGCGCTGGCATGGCGGCTTTCGCAATCGCCCAGTTGCGAAAAACTGTTCGCAAGTCCGGGAAACCCCGGAATCGCCGAATGCGCCGAATGTGTTGCAATCGATCTTGCCGACCATGGCGCAGTGGCTGCATTCTGCGCCGAAAAGGGAGTTGGCTTCGTTATCGTCGGCCCCGAAGCACCGCTGGTCGAGGGACTGGGCGACAGCCTGCGCGCGGCAGGCATCAAGGTGTTCGGCCCCAATGCCAATGCCGCCATCCTCGAAGGATCGAAGGGATTTGTGAAAGACCTTTGCGCACGCGAGGACATCCCGACCGCCGCTTATGCCCGCCACAATGACAAGGCAGCGGCGCTCGCCGATCTGCCGCGTTTCGGATTGCCGGTCGTGATCAAGGCCGATGGCCTTGCAGCGGGCAAGGGCGTAATTATCGCGGAAACCGAAAGCGAAGCGCGCGAAGCCATCGAACATATGTTCGGCGGCGGCTTTGGCGATGCCGGGGCAGAGGTGGTGATCGAGGAGTTCATGACCGGCGAAGAAGTCAGCTTCTTTGCCATCAGCGATGGAACCAATGTCGTCCCCTTCGGTTCCGCACAGGATCATAAACGCGTCGGCGATGGCGATACCGGGCCCAATACCGGCGGCATGGGCGCCTATTCGCCCGCGCCGGTGTTCACCACGGCGCTTGAGGCAGAGGTTATGGAGCGCATCATACAGCCGACCGTCAGGGCGATGGCGCGCGACGGGCGGCCCTATAGCGGCGTGTTTTTCGCCGGACTGATGCTGACGCCGCAAGGCCCCAAGCTGATCGAATATAATTGCCGCTTCGGCGATCCCGAATGCCAGGTGCTGATGATGCGCTTTCAGGGCGATCTGGTCGAACTGCTACTCGCCGCCGCAACTGATGGGGGGTTGTCCAAAGCCGCGCGTCCCAATCTGTCGGACGACTATGCGCTGACAGTCGTGATGGCTGCGAACGGTTATCCGGGTACCCCGGAAAAGGGTGGGACTATCGCCTTTAAAAACGTTGGCGCTGCGCGGATATTCCACGCCGGAACCGCCATGAACGATGGTCAATTGGTCGCAAATGGCGGCCGCGTTTTGAATGTTACAGCCATAGGCGCTACGGTAACCGAAGCGCAGGCTTCGGCTTATGCTGCGGTCGATGCCATCGACTTTCCGACCGGTTTCTGCCGCCGCGACATTGGCTGGCGCGAAGTTGCGCGTGAGAAGACTGGCCACTGAACGTCCTGTCGGTTGGTTAACCCCAATCACTGGACAGCGACGCATTGCCGACTAAGTTGCAACCAACCAGAATCGCCGATTTGAGCTGGAGGAAAATTTCAAATGGATTCGAGCGCACTCGTTTTTCTGATCATCGCCGTGGCGATTCTCGCCATCCTGTTTTTCATGTTCCCGCGCAAAAAGGCAGAGCCCCCCAAGGCCGCGCCAAAGATTGAGGCTCCAACGCAACCGGTGACGCCTCCGGCAACCCCGAAGGTAGCCGAGCCCGAACCCGTCGTTGCACAACCGGCACCGCTGATGGATAGCGCCGCTGCAAAGCCCAAGGCAAAAGCGCCTGCGGCAAAGACACCCGCCAAGGCGAAGGCCGCACCGGTCAAGGCCAAAGCCGCACCCGCGCCAAAGGCTGAACCCAAGGCCAAAGCGGCAGCGCCGAAAAAGGCCAAGGTTGCGCCCAAGGTGGCCCCGAAGGCGAAGGCTGTTGCAGTGCCGAAACCAAAGGCCGAGGCAAAAGCCAAGGCCGCTACGCCTGCCAAAGCGAAAGCCGAGCCCAAGGCCAAGGCGGCAGAGCCTGTAAAGGCCAAAGACGCACCAAAAGCCAAAGCTGCTGCACCGGCGAAGGCAAAGGCCGCACCTGCCCCGGCACCCAAGAAGGTGGCTGCGAAAAAGGACGTCGCGCCCAAGGCGAAGGCCGAAGCAAAGGCAGCACCGAAACCGAAGGCCGCCGCGCCAAAGGCTGCATCCAAACCCGCCATTCCCGACAATATCGAATTGCTGAAGGGCGTCGGCCCGAAACTGGTGGCTCAGCTCAAGTCGCTGGGTATCACCAGCCTTGACCAGATTGCCAACTGGACGTCCGCCGACATTGCCGACATCGATCCGAAACTCGGTGTTTTCACCGGCCGCATCGGGCGCGACAACTGGGTCGATCAGGCAAAATTGCTCGTCGCGGGCGACGTTGCCGGTTTCGAAAAGAAATATGGCGCATTGGGCAGCGAAATTACCAAGGGGTGATGGCAGCCGCGATCAGCGCGGCACATCGAGAGCGAAAGGCGGGGTCGAAAGACGCCCGCCTTTTTCTTTGCCTCAAGGGCGGTATCGCCGTTTGGCATTCCTGACCGCGTCAGCCCATTCGAAATGCACCGGTTTGAACTTGCCCGCGACATAGAGCTTCATCTGGTCGGTATAATGCGGGGAGTCGGGGCGATTGGTCGCCGCACCATAAGGCTGGATCGATTCCGAAATCACCTTCCCTGCCTTGTCCCAGCGCACCAGCATGATGAAGCTGTCGCCGTGGCGCACGCGCATCTTGCCGTCGGTCTGGTCCATGTCCCACATCGTCGTCGCGCGCAGCGTATCGGCGCCCCCCACTAACGGCAGATCAACCTTGCCGCGGCGCAGCCGCTGGATATCGCCCAGCGCCGGATCGAGCCGCCCGAAACGCTCGCTGAACTCCTCCACCGTCTTTTGCAGCGTCTCGCGCGGGTCGGGGAGCGGATCGTTGCGCCAGTTGGCGCGCGAAGCATGGCGGATCAGCCGCTCGGCCAACGCGTCTGCTCTGCCCTTGCCGTCGCTCGACCAATCCCATCCGCGCAGCAGCCTCTGTGCCTCGGCCAGCTTCGCATCGCCTTTGGCGTCAACGGCGAGCAGCCTGTCCATCCACGGCTTCACCCAGCCTGATTTGGTGTAACGGGTGTCCATCTTGATCGCGAGCAGCTCTTCCGGAGTGATCGAGCGGTCGTTCATCATCAGCCCGGTGCCCATCAACCCGCGATTGGTCATGCCCAGTTCGATGCCAAGATAAGGCGACTGGCCCGCCGGATCGATTTCCGAACCCGGCCCTGCCGCCAGATAGGGGGTGTTGTTGGCATTTTGCACAAAGCCCGATGCCGGGCTGACGACTTTGGGGAAGCGATCGAACGGCACCGGGCCCTTCCACAAAGGTGCGGAACGATCGCCAGGCAGCACCTTGGTATAGTCAAAACCCGGCTTCCGGTCTGGGAACAGCGCGTTGTAGATATAAGCGATGCGCCCGGTCTTGTCGGCATAGATGAAATTGGTGCCGGTGATCCCGCCGGTCGACATCGACCGTGCCCATTCGTCCCAATTGGTCGCCTTGGTGTTGCGGTAATATTGCTCGACCGCCTTCACATTGTCGATTCCCGCATAGCGGATTGCGAAGGCCCCTTGGTCGTTTCGGATCACTGGGCCGTGCACCGAACGATAGAGGGTCTGCGGGACGGGGATCGTGAACCAGCCGAATTTGACCGGCAGCCAGACGCGCGTTTCTTCCAGTGGCAGCCATTGGCCGTCATAGCGATATTTGTCGCCTGCCTCATTCAGCACCAGCCTGTAGACATCGACCAGATCGGGACGGTTTACGGTATTGGTCCAGCCCAGATGCCGGTTATGACCAAGAAGGACGAAGGGCGATCCCGGGAAAAGCGCGCCTGCCATGTCGAGCCCCTCGCCCGAATGCACCACCGCCTCATACCAGGCGACCTGTCCTTCCAATGGCTGGTGCGAATTGGAAACCAGCCAGGTCTTGCCGTCGGCCATCCGGCTGGGCGCAACCGCCCAGGCATTGGAGCCGTTCATTTCGGGATCGCGGCCGATCGGCGTCATCGCAGCGGCGCTTTCATTGGGCGGGGCCTCTCCCGCGACGAGCCTGCCGATATAATTGTCGAGCCCATAGAAAAACGGTGCGCGCAGCACGAAACCGGCGACAATGTCTTTCCCGTTTACCGGAAACAGTTTCGGCAACCGCACCTCTTCGGGATGCTTTTCGGCATAATGGTTGAGCCCGGCGGCATAGCCATCGAGCACGGCGCGGACATCGGCGGGAATTTCCGCATAGCGCCGCTCGACCGTGTCGCGCACGCCGAGCAGGTGATAGACATAATCGACCTGCGCCCCATCCTGCCCGGCGAGCGCGCCATAGCGCCCGCGCGTCATCGCGACGACTTCCTCGATGGTCGCGAAATCGTCTTCCGAATGCGCGAAGGCAAGCCCATAGGCGGCATCGGCATCGCTCTTGCCATTGATGTGCGGGACACCGAAACCGTCGCGGACGATCTCGACATCATAGCTTCGGGCCGCAGGCGGTGCTGCTGGCTCCGCAGCCAGCGGCTCCCACAGCAGCGAAGCGGTGCCAAGCAGGCCGATGACAGCCGCGCCTCCCCAAAGCCATTTGCGCATCGATTTCCTCCCGCTAATTGTCATTCGTCGAATGCTGTCTTGCCGCAGCCGCTGCATCGCCTAGAGCCTCATTGATATAAGAGTTTCAGGGAAAGGAAAGTTACCCCATGCGTCGTCACATGATTGCCCTCATTCTTGCCGCAACCAGCCTGCCTGCGCTGGCGCAGGGCGTGCCTGCCGGGTCGGGGGTCGAGCCGTCGACCGTCGCCAATACACAGACCCGCCCGATAGCATTCGCGACCCGTGCCGCCGATGATGGCATACTGGTTTTCCTGATGCGCGATACGGCATTGCCCACCGGCGTTCTGGACAGCGCAGCCGAAACAGTCGTCAAGGCAGCGATCGCCAATGCAAAATTCGAAGGCAAGGACGGCAGCGAACTGACATTGCGCGGCATCGGTCGCCACGCGCGCATCGATCTGGTCGGCATCGGCAGTGGCAGTGACGCGGCAGACCGGCTGCGCCGCGCTGGCGGACGCGTGGCGCAGCAATTGCGCAACGAACCGCATCCGGTGAGCATCGTGGGTGCGGCCAGCGACGAGGCGGCTACCATCGCATTGGGGTACAGCCTCGGCCAGTACCGGTTCGACCGGTACAAGACGGTAGGGAAATCTGCGCCTTCGGTGCAGCCCGCCACCATCGTCGTCGGCGATGTCCGCAGCGCCGAAGCCGAATGGAAATCGCGCGGCGCGGCACTGGCCGAAGGCGTGACGCTGACCCGCGACCTTTCGACCGAACCTGCAAATGTCATCTACCCCGAAAGCTTTGTCGCGCGCGTGCGCGAAGCCTTTGCAGGCGTGCCGGGGGTGAAGATCGAAGTGCTGGATGAAGCCGCGATGCGGCGGCTGAATATGGGCACACTTGTCGGGGTGGGGCAGGGCTCGCGCCGCCCTTCGCGCCTGATGCTGGTGCAGTATAGCGGCGGCAGCGGCGCACCGGTGGCACTGGTCGGCAAGGGCATCACCTTCGACAGCGGCGGCATCTCGATCAAGCCCAATTCGGGGATGTGGGAAATGAAATCCGACATGGCAGGTGCCGCCTCGACCGTGGGCGCGGTGCTGTCGCTTGCAAAGTCGCGCGCGCCTGTAAACGTCATGGCGGTTGCCGCCCTGGCCGAGAATATGCCCGGCGGGAACGCCCAGCGTCCGGGCGATGTCGTGCGCACCTATAGCGGCAAGACCATCGAGGTGATGAACACCGATGCCGAAGGGCGGCTCGTGCTCGCCGATGCCAATGAATATGTCATCGCCAATTACAGGCCCGCCGCGCTGGTCAATATCGCGACGCTGACAGGGGCGGTGGGCAATGCGCTGGGCAGCGACTATGCCGGGCTGTTCGCGCGCGACGAAGCCGTTGCGGCGCAGATGACAGCTGCCGGAAAGGCGGTCGGCGAAGAAGTCTGGCAATTGCCGCTTCATCCCAACCACGACAAGACGATGAAATCCGACATCGCCGACATCAAGAACTCCGCCGAAGGCGGCAAGCCGGGTGCGAGCCTGGGCGCAGCCTTTATCGGTTACTTCGTCGATCCGGCGACACCTTGGGCGCATCTCGACATTGCGGGCGTCAACTGGGCCGACAGCAGCGACGATGTGACGCCAAAAGGCGCGTCAGGCTGGGGCGTGCGCATTCTCGACGAATTTGTCCGCAACTGGAAACGGTGAGGCCTTCTCCCCTCCCCGCTTGTGGGAGGGGAAATTCTACCACACCCCCTTGTGTTGCAAATATGCAACATTATATCTTGGAAAGAGGCTTCCTAAATCAGTTCAGGGGAAGCGCCGAGAAACGAGGGACAGGGTATGAATCTCGAAAAATTTACCGACCGCGCAAAGGGTTTCCTGCAGTCGGCGCAGACCGTTGCGATCCGCATGAACCATCAGCGGATTTCACCTGAGCATGTGCTTAAAGCGCTGCTCGAGGACGAACAGGGCATGGCGTCGGGCCTGATCAAGGCGGCAGGCGGCGATGCTGCAACCGCGCTGCGCGAAACCGATGCCGCGCTCGCCAAAGTCCCTACGGTGACTGGCGGCGGCGCGCAGCAGGCGCCCGGTCTCGACAATGATGCCGTCCGCATGCTCGATGCAGCCGAACAGGTTGCGCAAAAGGCAGGCGACAGTTTTGTCACCGTGCAGGCGATGCTGCTCGCCATGGCGCTTTCCGGCAGCAATGCGGCTGGCAAGGCACTGGCCGCTGCCGGGGTGAAGCCCGATGCCCTCAACACCGCGATCAAGAACCTCACCGGCGGTCGCACCGCCGATACGGCGGGCGCCGAAGACCGATACGACGCGCTCAAGAAATTCGCCCGCGACCTCACCGAGGTGGCGCGCGAGGGCAAGCTTGATCCCGTGATCGGGCGCGACGAGGAAATCCGCCGCACGATCCAGATCCTTGCCCGCCGCACCAAAAACAACCCGGTGCTGATCGGTGAGGCTGGGGTTGGCAAGACGGCGATTGCCGAAGGCCTCGCGATCCGCATCGCCAATGGCGACGTGCCCGACAGCCTCAAGGACCGCAAATTGATGTCGCTCGACATGGGCGCGCTGATTGCCGGTGCCAAATATCGCGGCGAGTTCGAGGAACGGCTGAAAGGCGTGCTCGACGAGGTGAAGCAGGGTGAAGGCGACATCATCCTGTTCATCGACGAGATGCACACGCTGGTCGGCGCAGGCAAGGGCGAGGGCGCGATGGACGCCTCCAACCTGCTGAAGCCCGCACTCGCCCGCGGCGAACTGCACTGCATCGGCGCAACCACGCTCGATGAATATCAGAAGCATGTCGAGAAAGACCCCGCGCTGCAGCGGCGTTTCCAGCCTGTGTTCGTCGGCGAACCGACGGTTGAGGACACCATCTCGATCCTGCGCGGGCTGAAGGAGAAATATGAGCTGCACCATGGCGTGCGCATCACCGATGGCGCGCTGGTGAGCGCGGCCACGCTCTCGCACCGCTATATTTCGGACCGCTTCCTGCCCGACAAGGCGATCGACCTGATGGACGAGGCTGCTTCGCGGCTGCGCATGGAGGTGGAGTCGAAGCCCGAGGAAATCGAAAATCTCGACCGCCGCATCATGCAGCTGCAGATCGAGCGCGAGGCGCTGAAAAAGGAAAGCGACGCGGCTTCGAAAGACCGGCTGGCGACGCTCGAAGCCGAACTGGCCAATCTGGAGCAGCAGTCCGCCGAACTCACCTCGCGCTGGATGGCGGAGAAGGACAAGATTTCGGCTGAGTCCAAGATCAAGGAAGCGCTCGACCATGCCCGGATCGAGCTGGAGCAGGCGCAACGCAGCGGCGATCTCGCCAAGGCGGGCGAGCTGCAATATGGCACAATTCCGGGTCTTGAGAAGCAACTCGACGATGCCGTTGCGGTTGCCGGAAACGCGATGCTGCGCGAGGAAGTGACGAGCGAAGATATCGCCTCGGTGGTCAGCCGCTGGACCGGCATTCCCGTCGACAAGATGATGGAAGGTGAGCGCGAAAAGCTGCTCAAGATGGAAGAATGGCTCGGCGCGCGCGTCATCGGGCAGAAGGATGCGGTCGAAGCCGTCTCGAAGGCGGTGCGCCGGTCGCGCGCAGGCCTGCAGGATCCGAACCGCCCGCTGGGCAGCTTCCTCTTCCTCGGCCCCACCGGCGTCGGCAAGACCGAGCTGACCAAGGCGCTAGCCCAATATCTGTTCGACGATGACAATGCGATGGTGCGCATCGACATGAGCGAGTTCATGGAAAAGCACAGTGTCTCGAGGCTGATCGGTGCCCCCCCGGGCTATGTCGGCTATGACGAGGGCGGGGTGCTGACCGAAGCCGTGCGCCGCCGCCCCTATCAGGTGGTGCTGTTCGATGAGGTCGAGAAGGCGCACAGCGACGTGTTCAACGTGCTGCTGCAGGTGCTCGACGATGGCCGCCTGACTGACGGACAGGGCCGTGTGGTCGATTTTTCGAACACGCTGATCATCCTCACCTCCAACTTGGGCAGCCAGTATCTGGCAGCGCTGGGCGATGATGAGGATGCCGAGAAGGCCGAGCCGCAAGTTATGGAAGTCGTTCGCGCGCATTTCCGCCCGGAATTTTTGAACCGGCTCGACGAGATCATCCTGTTCCATCGCCTCGCGGCGCAGCACATGGCACCGATTGTCGATATCCAGGTTGGCCGGGTGCAGAAGCTGCTCAAGGATCGCAAGATCGTGATCGATCTGAGCGAGGGCGCGCGGGGCTGGCTGGGCCGTGTCGGCTACGATCCGGTATATGGTGCCCGACCGCTCAAACGCGCGATCCAGCGGCATTTGCAGGACCCGCTCGCCGACCTGATCCTGAAAGGCGAAGTGCCCGACGGCGCCACGCTCAGGATCGGGGAAGGCGATGGGGCTTTGAAGTTTTCGGTGGAATAGGCGCTAATCGACGGTGGCCGCAGTGGCGTAGCTCGTTGCTGCGGTCAGCCTGAAGAATTCCTGAAGCAGCTTGCGCTCTTCGGGCTGGATATGCGGGTTCCAGACATCGAAAATCAGGATGGCGCGCGGTTCGTCGCTGTCGTTCCAGGCTTCGTGATCGATGGTGTCGTCGAAGGCGAAGGCAGTTCCATATTTCCACTCGCGCGTCTCGCCCCCCACGCGGAAACCGCAACCCGGCGGGATGACCAGCGGCAGGTGGACGATCGCGCGCACATTGGTGACGCCGGTATGCGCGGGCAGCCGGGTGTGCGGGCGCAGGATCGAGAAGAAGACACTGGGCGAGCGCCCTGGAATGTCGCAGATGGGCAGGCTATCGATGATCTTGCCGGTTTCGGGGCACCGCGCATAGGCTTCCTCGACGCGCTCACCATGCCGCCAGAAGAAATAGGCGCTCCAGTCGAGCGACTTGTCGAGGCTGCTCCACTTGTTTTCCGGCGTGCCATCCTTGAGCGTGACATAGGGCGAGAAGCCCTCCGCGCCGCGCCATAATTCGCGAAATTCGGCGGCGATGATGTCGCTCTTGGCTTCCAGTTCGGCCATCCACGGGAAATGGCGGCGATCGAAAAACTCGTCTTCGGGAAGGAAGGGATAATGCAGCCCGGCGCATTCGTTATGGAAGATGCGTCGTCGCCCGAGCGCGACATCTAGACAGGCATCGAAGCGGCGGCGGTCTGGCAGCGGCACTGCTTCGCGCGATGCGCTCAGCCCGCCCTCCAATATCTCCGCCAGCGCCGCAGTGTGTTGCGCGATCTGGTCCGCCGCCTGTCGGGTCAGCGCGTCGAGCTGCGCCGTCCGCTCGGGCAGCGCCGCCGCGATTCCGTGCACCGCGGTCCAGTGCTGTAGCGCGTCGCCCTTTTCCCCTAGCCGCTCGTGCAGTTCGGCGAGCCGCAAATTTGCGGTCAGGTTGACCCGGTCCAGTTCGAGCGCGGACTGGAGCGCCTGGCGTTCGCCCGCGTCATCGCCTGCACCGCGACATGCAGTCGCCAGATTGACAAGCAGGGCAGGCGCGGCAGGGTCCGCCTTTGCCGCACGACCAAAAAATTGCTGCGCTGACGAGAATTCGGACGCAGCTAGGGCCACCATGCCGCGTGCATTGAGCAGCATCGGATCGTCGGGTGTCTTGGCCAGCGCCCCGTCAAGCAGTTTGCGCGCAGCCGCTTCATCGCCGCGCTGACGGGCGACCGCCACCGCCTGCAATATCGACGTTACCCCCTCCGTCGCCATTTAGATCGATCCTGTCAGCCAGCGCTCCGGTTCAATTGGTTGTCACGCCGCTGGCGTTGTCGCTGCGCAGGCGTTCGCCGCGCGCGCGCGCCGCTTCGGCAATGCGTTCCCATTGCGCGCGGGTGTAGCATTTCTTGCTTTTCTTCACCAGCGAACCGGTTTCGGCAACCTTGCGGCAGATGATCGGATCACCATCGGGAGTGACCTTGTCGGCTTCGACCGCCGCTTTGGGCGCGTCGCTGCCCTGTACGACTGCGGGGAGCGAGGCCAGAACCAGCGCAGAGACGAATGCGGCAGCATTCCGGGAGAAAAAGGCATTTTTCATTGTTCGTTTCCTTGGACTGCAAAGGCTATGCAACGCCTCTATTGGCAAGGACGCTATCATAAGGCATTGCAGCGCGAAAGCGGTTTCCGATTGCCCGATGACCGCGATATTCTGTGGAGTCAGGATGCAGTTTCCCGATGTTGCCACCATCGTCCGCGATCCGTCCTGGCTGGCGCATCGCTATGACGCCGCCGGGGACCGCATCCAGTTCGTGCCCGCCGACCGCGAAGCCCATGCGCACGCCACCTTCCTGACCGACGAGTTTCTGCACGGCCATGATCGGCCTGCGGTCATCCGGCGCAGCGACGCCATTCCCGCGATGGCGGCCCCGGCGCCGGTGCATTTCATCTTTCATTCGGCCTATTGCTGCTCGACCCTGCTCGCGCGCGCCTTCGATGTGCCCGGCCTTGCCTTCGCGCTGAAAGAGCCTTCGATCCTCAACGACCTGTCCGGCTGGCGCAGGCGCGGGGCACCGCCCGCTGCTGTGGCCGATGCGCTGCGCTTGTCGCTGGGGTTGCTCGGCAAGCCCTTTGAAAGCGGTGAGCAGATCGTCATCAAGCCGTCGAATGTCATCAATGCGCTGGCACCCGCGATGCTCGCCACGCTGCCTGCCGCGCGCGCGCTTTTGCTCTATACGCCGCTGCCCAATTATCTGGCCTCGATTGCCAAAAAGGGCATGTGGGGGCGGTTGTGGGTGCGCGAGCTGTTCGTCAAGCTGACCCGTGACGGGCTCACCGATTACGGTTTTTCTGCTGACGACATCCTCCAGCAGACCGACCTGCAAATCGCCGCAATCGGCTGGCTGGCGCAACACAGGGCATTCGCTGCACTCTGCGCCCGTTTCGGTCCAGACCGGGTGGCCACGCTGCAAAGCGAAAGGCTGCTCGCCGATCCGCAGGCAGGCGTGACGGCCCTGGCGCAGTTTTACGGCATCGATGCCGATTCAAGATTGCAGGCGCATGTCCAGTCTGTGTTCGGCACACATTCCAAAACGGGCGAAAGCTTCAGCCGCGATGCGCGCGAGTCCGAACATGTGGGCAGCCTTGCCGCCCACGCCGAAGAGGTCGAAAAAGTCGTGATCTGGGCCGAAGCGGTTGCGAAGGCCGCAGGCCAGCCGATGGAACTGCCGCTGGCGCTTCGCTGAGCCGGGCGATTGCGGGATGGGTTTTGGCGTCGCTTATAGCGACGCAAGGCACGAAGACACGAAGATGGGCACTTGCCCGAAGGGCATTTCCCTCATTCGGGATTGCCTGAATTTCGATGAAATTATTTGAAGGCGCTTCGCGCAATTTTGCGTGCCCCCTTCGTGTCTTCGTGTCTTGCAAGCCCGCTAGCGGGCTTGCCCTCATCAACCCGGATCCAGGTGCAGCCGCCCCCCATGACCCCAAAAACAAAGGGCGGGTCAATGACCCGCCCTCCGCTATCATTCGATTGAACCGCTATCAGAAGCGGATGCGACCGGTTGCCACGAAACGGCGGCCCAGCGCGTCGTAGGTCGACGGGAAGGTGTTGCCGCTGTTGAACGTGGTGTTGCCCGCTTCGCCGCCGACGATCGGCGGAGCCTTGTCGAGCAGATTCTGCACGGCAAAGGTCAGCGTGAGATTTTCGCTCACAGCAAAACGCGTGGTCAGGTCGAAATAGTCATACGCCTTGATGCGGTTGAAATTGACCTGCTGACCAGCAACCGGACCAGCCGAAGCCGGCAAGTTGCCCGAGAAAAGGGTTCCCAGGCCCGGTTCATAGCGCAGTTTGTCGAGATGGCGCCACAGCAGCGACACATCGATACCGTCGAAATTCAACGTTGCACGTGAGCTCCACTGCCACTTGGGCTGCGGCGGCATGCAGTTTGCGCTGTAGAAGCCTACGCAATCGCGGTTCACGCTGGTGGGCGAGGAGGTGTTCGCATTGAACATCGACTCGTTAACCCACGTCAGAACGAAATTCAGGTCGAGACCTGCAAATCCGAGATCGGTGTTGTAACCAGCCGAAAAATCGACACCGCTGGTCTTGAGCATGCCAAGGTTCGACAAGCTCAGGAACAAACCACCAGTCGTTGCATAGTCGCCACTCAGGCTGCCGGTCAGCGCGTTACGGCGAATGATCGTGCAGGCGTTTGTGGTCGATGCACCAGCTGCGGGCGACTGCGGATTTTCGCCAAAGCAGGCCGTGATGGCGTCATCAGGGGTCGGAGACGAAATCGCCCCGGTTACCTTGATGTTCCAATAGTCGACCGAAAGCGACAGTCCGCGAACCGGCTGAATCACCGCACCTACCGACCAGCTGGTCGACTTTTCAGGAGCAAGGTTGATGTTGCCACCACCGGTGAAGTTGGCCTGGCCCGCTGTCGGCTGCGAGATCGAGCCGATCACGCCAGCAGACGCACCCTGCGCAAGGCAGATTGCGCGAAGTTCGCCAGAGGGCACTGCCCGACCCGGAATCGGCACGCCGTTGTCATCCAGATTGGCGCACGGATCGTCCAACAGGTTGGTAAGGTTGGTGTTTACCGGGCTGAACAGTTCGCTGATGTTCGGAGCGCGAACCGCCCGAGCATAGTTACCGCGAATTTTCAGCTGCTCGATCGGCGACCAGCTGCCGCCAACCTTCCAGGTGGTGGTGTCGAACTTCGGCGATCCCGGAGCATCGACGGTGTAGTTCGAATACCGGATACCGGCTTCAAGGGTCAGATCGTGGAAGAAGGCCTTGTCCTGCACCAACGGCAGAATGACTTCGCCGAACGCTTCATAGACCTTGTAACCGCCATCGATATTCGGGGCTGCGCCGCCCGAACCGCCCAAATCGCCGCTCTGCGCGAGCGAATCGGACGCCTGCGAGGCGTGATAGTTGCGATATTCGCCACCGACAGCAAAGCTGATGGCATCGCTAGCCCAGGGCGCGGTGAGGCCGAAATCACCATTGATCACACCGCGGACCTGCGCCATCGAGACGTTGGTGGCAACGGTGCTGTTTTCATTGAGGAAATCGACGCCAGCGTCATCGATAGAGCCGGCCGGGCCGAACCAGTCGATGGTTCCTTCCAGAACCGACTGGCGAACACGGCTGTTCAGCGTATAGCCCTGAATAACCTGGAGGTTTTCGCTTTCGCCATAGCTACCGAACAGATCCCAGTCGATCGTCGGAGTCAAAGCGCCGCGCAGGCCAAGACGATAGTCAAAGAAGTTGGTCTTGTATGAGCTGATACGCGGACCGACTTCCACCGCACGGCGTGACAGGACTGTCGTCACCTCGCGATAGTTGGGATCGGTCGGGCCGGTTGCCGTCGCCGCAGCGGCGCATTCTGCAGCCGAGAAGCGTGCCGTGTAGCCCGGACCGCTATTGGTGTCGAATTGGCAGAAACCGTTCCGAAGTTCAGGGGTAAGAAACGGATTGTTCAGCGGAAGCTGCACTTCGAGCGCGAACGAACCCGACGGAGCGATGATCGTTTCCACGGTGTTCTTTGAGAATACGCCGCGAGTATAGACTTCGACCGCATCCGATACCTCATAACGCGCAGCGCCGTAGATATTGTAACGCTCGAAAGGCGTCTGGTAGACGTTATAGGGGTTGAAGTTGAACGCCGTGAAGGCTGCAGTCGGATTGAACGCGACACCAGCGCCGTTGACCTGACGCGTACCCTGAAGCGTGGTAACGCAGGTAGGCTGCCCAGCTTCACCGCAACCGGTGACGATGTGATCGCCTGCGGTCGGATTGACACCGCTGAAACGCGAGGGAACCGCAGTTCCCGAACCGCCGCCAGCACCAGTCGCCGAAGCGATGCCGAACAGGCTGTAAGGACGGGCGCCCTGATAGACCGCATCAGCTTCCTGATAACCGATGCTGAGAACGGCATTACCGCGACCATCATCGAAGTTTGCACCGAGGGTCAGGTCCGCACGGAAGACGTTGCCGTCGCCCTGTTCGGTGATCTGTTCCGAAACGGTGGCATCAAGGCCGGCAAAGTCGGACTTGGTGATGAAGTTGACAACGCCTGCAACCGCGTCCGCACCGTAGGTGGTGGTCGCGCCACCGGTCAGCACGTCGACGCGCTGAATGAGTGCGAGCGGGATGTTGTTAAGGTCGAAACGGCCATTGAGTTCAGCCGGAACAAGACGCACGCCGTCGATGAGGACGAGGTTGCGGTTCGAGCCGAGGTTGCGCAGGTTGACGAACGAGGCGCCGCCATTGCCGTTGTTGACAGCCGAACCGATCGAGGGAACCGCGCCGGGCAGTTCGCGAAGCAGTTCTTCTGCAACGTTGGCCTGCTGCAGTTCCATTTCCTTCTCGCTCACCACATTGACGGGAGCAGAAGCTTCGAGATTCGGATTGGAGATCAACGAGCCCGTAACGACGATTTCAGCCTGGTCGGCAGTCGCTTCGTCTTCTGCATCCTGTGCGAAGACGGGGTTCGAGATCATTGCAAGACCGATCACCAGCGGTGCGGCCGTCGATTTCAAATTGCTAAGACGTGCTTTTTTCACGTGTCCAGCCCCTATATCTATAGGGCGCGCCCTGCCATTTTGTGGCCGGAAGCGCCGGTTCAATATCTCCGGAAACTGAGCCTGATAGCCAGCATCGGCCACACGCTCCCCCTCCAGATTGCCATGGGTGTTGGAACATAATTCCGGCAAGAGCAAAGAAAATGTCCGCTTCGCCCGGAGTTTCCCGTCGTGCTGTTACAATTTTGCAACAGGTTGAAAACGGCGGATATCCACTTTTTCCGGATGACTATTTGTGCAGCAACGCCAGCGGATCGACCCGCGCCGCGTTCCATTTCATCCCCCAATGGAGATGTGGACCGCTCACCCGCCCGGTTGCCCCGACCTTGCCGATGACTTGACCTTTGCGAACCGCTTGCCCCTCTTCAACCAACAGCTCCGAACAGTGGAGAAACGCGCTGTTCAGCCCCATGCCATGATCGATCATTAGCAAATGGCCTTCGAGCGTGAAGGCATCTTTTGCGGCAAGCACCACAACTCCGTCTGCCGGGGCGACAAATGGCGTTCCCGTGGGCATCGCGATATCTAGGCCGCTATGATAGCTTCCCGGTGTGCCGTTATAGATGCGCTGCGAACCGAAACGCCCCGAAATCCGCCCCTGTAGCGGCCAGGCAAAATCCTGCCGCCAGCCGTCGCTCACCACCTGCTTTGCCCTCGCGGCATTGATTCGGGCGAGTTCGGGGCCGCGCCGCGCCTGAAATTCAGCCGTGGTTTTTGCGCCACCGAGCGGATTGGCATTCACATGCTGGATCTGCCAGTTGCCCGGTTTGACCGGCACATATTGTTCGATGCGCCGCCCGTCCGCCATGCTGGCCACCAGACTGGCGCTGTTTTCGGCATCGCGGTCAAACCCGATCAGGAAGAAACCATCCGGGGTCAGCGGAATCGCCTTCCCGTTCAGGAAAATCGCGGTCGCGCCCGCAGGTGCCCGCGCGATGATCGCCGAACCCTGAACTGGTTCGCGCGCCAGCCAGAAATCGCTGCGCCCCTTTTCGACGTCAGCACCAGTTTCATTCGCTGTTTCAGGCGAGGGCAGATTGGCTGAGGGCTGAAGAGCTAACGACGGGGCTGCCTGCGGCGGCACTGCCGTACAACTGATGACAGCGGCAAAAGCCAGCAGCGAAAAAGACGTGCGCGACAATATCATCGAACGGCCCGACTATCGCTTTGCGAGCGCCGCTTTCACGGAAACCTCCGCGCTGGCATAAGGTTCCTGCCGCGCCACACTCCAGTAACGCAATTCGTCCAGCGGGATCGATTCGCCGGTGATCGCGCAGACAACATGGTCTCCGCTCGCCAACATGCGAAATCCGTTGGCCATATAGTGCAGCTTGGCCTGTTTGTTCCGGTTCATCATCAACATTGCATCCCTATGCCCGAAAAGGGTAATTTCAGCAACAGCGGCCCGGCAATCGGATTCTAACCATAATTATATGGTGAGCCGGATAGATTTTACGCTATTTTGTACTTGTGGGCAAAAACAGGGGTCAGGGCGTGGAAAAGCTGAATGCTGCGCAAGTGGAAACTTTGCGGCATGTATTTGCGCATCTGAACTCCAAGGAAATTGCGCGGACGATGGGCGTTTCGCCGCATACGGTTGATGCCCGGATAAAGGCCGCAATCCGCATCCTTGGCGTATCGACTCGCATCGAGGCAGCGAAGATGGTCTGCGAGCAATGCGGCCCAATCGCATACCAGCCATTGGTATACCAATCCCCGGAACTGGCCATACTGCCGCAAGCAGCAGAGATCGGTGAGGCCCCCGTGGTCGAACGGCAGCCGAACCCTTTCAACATCGGCTATCCGTTCCCCACCGGTGGCAGGCCATTCAACACGCATGGCCTGAGGGAGCGGATTTTATGGCCGGTGCTGATAGCCTTCGGAACGATCATGGCATTTGCAGCCCTCTATACCGTCCTGCTGGGTCTGGGGGCGATGCTCACCTGACCTGGCGCATTTCATCGCCGCCTTGTCGGCGAAATTGAGACCATAGGGAGTATCATATGCTGAAAGATAGAATCGTCGCCGCACAGCGTATCGCTTCGGAACTGCACGACGCGGAATTTGCCATTGATGACGCCATTGTCAAAATTGCCCGGCTGGCGGCCACCTTGCCGGCGGTGCGGATTGAAACCAAAATGTCCGCCATTGTCGGGCAGGATGCAGTGGCAAAGATCACCCAGGCGGTCGCCGCCGCAGGCCAGGTTCGCCAGATCATTGCCGACGCGCACCAGGCACTGGGCGAAACGCAAAAACAGGTGGGTCTTGGCGCCCGCATGTTTGGCGCAGGCCTGAACAAGCCACCGGCGGCGAGCCGCAATGTTCCTGCGCCGCACAACCAGAATGCCTCATTTGAGTCTGAGGCCGAGGTTGCGACCGTGGCGGCCTGATCGCAACGGCAATCCCCGAGACGCAACGCCGATGGATCACAAGACGATATACTATCTCGCGCTTTTCGCAACCGTCGTCGCCGCCTTCTGGTGGGGCGAACGGAGCGAAAAGTGGGGCGCGGCAACTGCGCTCGCAGGATCGCTTGCCTCCACCCTCACATCGATCGACGCCAGCTGGAATGGCTTGATTGTCCCGTTGCTGTTGATCGATGTGATGGTGCTGGCCAGCTTTTGGTGGCTTGCGCTCAGCAGTTGCCGATACTGGCCCTATTGGGTGACCGGCTGGCAGTTGGTGGCGGTGCTTGTGCACCTGCAACGGGCGCTGTTCGCGGACATATTGCCCGCGCCCTATGCGCTGATGACGATGTATCTGGCCTATCCCACGTTGCTGCTCATCCTCTTTGCATCGGTGCAACCCGCCGGGCGCAAAGCGACAGGTTGAATAGCCCTGTCATGGCGTGATCCGGAAATTGCCAGACCACACCAATATCCTGTCATTACCGAAAGGAATTACCCGTCATGCCGGGCTTCAAAGGGCGTGCCATAATCTATCCCGGCTTGCTGATTGCGGGCTGGATTGTCGGCCGGAGCATCAGCCTTTCGGCTGAACCGGCTCCAGTTGCGGAAGGCCAACCAAAACAGCGCGCAAGTCGGGTAGCTGCCGAAAACCTCAACCCGCCGCCGACATTTTGCCCCTCGCCCGTCACTCAACTGGCGTCGAACACGGGATTCATCAGGTTCGTGTCGCATCAAGCTGCTGGTCCGAACCGTCAGCGGATTAGAGTCGGCGGCGCGCAAAGCACGGGCTGGGTCGGCCCGCTGCAGCCATTCAGAGGCGAGGCAAGCGCCTTTGCGCTGACGGACGAGGCACCCTTCACCAAATTGGCGACACCTGATGTGCCAAAAGCGGTCGAAGGCAAGGAAGCGCGCGTCCTGGCAGTCGATACATCCAGCCAAAAGCGCCTGCATTTCTATGGCTATAATTTCTGGCGGCAGGGCAGCACCGGCGCGGCACTGGCCCCCGCTGCACAATATGGCGGCAGCCAATATGGCGCGATCGCGACATGGGATCCGCTTGGCAGCGCGGGCAAAGGACCGGCATTGCTGGTGCGCGGTTCGGGTACGCCGGATGGCGTGCAACAGGAAGTTGCGGTCGGTGCACGGTGGCAACCCGACCGGAAATGGCCAATATCGCTTTCGCTCGAACGCCGCTTCCGTTTTTATGGGCCGGACGGCTTTGCGGCCTATGTGGCTGGCGGTGTCGACAGGGTTCCGATAGTCGGCAGGCTGGCGCTCGATGCCTATGGGCAGGCAGGCTATTCGCTGGGCGGCATTTCCAGCCCCTTTGTCGATGCCCATGCGCGGGTGCAGCATCCTTTGGCCAAACCGCTCGGCATACCGATCCGGATAGGGGCCGGGGCATGGGTCGGCGGCCAGAAAGGCGCCTATCGCGCAGATGTCGGTCCGACATTATCGGCACAGGTCGACAGCCGTTTCGCCGATTTCACCCTGCAGCTCGACTGGCGCAAACGCGTGGTCGGCAATGCCGACCCGGTCGATGGCCTTGCGCTGACCGTCGCGACAGATTTTTAGAGCCTGTCCTGATTAGATTGAGGCGTCGGCACGGAGCCGATTTTGGCCCAGCGCGAGGAATGAGGAGGGAGCCATGCCGTTGCATAGTGACCGACGAATGACGCGGCGATGGGCCAAAAGCGGCCCGCCCCGCAGGTGTCGCAACAGAAAGCCCGCTGGCGTCGTCGCGTCGCTTGCACAGGCAACCAGCCTTCGCTGGACGCCGCGCTCCTATCCAGCGGGCTTTCTGTTGCGATGACGACGCCTCAATCTAATCAGGACAGGCTCTAACCCTGCGTCCGGCCGCGTTCGATGACGGCCATGCGGCGCGCCTCAACCTCTTCGGCATTAACCCTGCCATTGGCGGCGGTCGAAACCCGCGCCTCATGCGCCATCGCCTCGCCAAAGGTCAGCGCATAGCCATCGTCGATCAGCCGTTTGTATGTCTGCACCATCGCCGGTTCAACCGAAGCAATGTCGCGGGCAAGCGCCTTTGAATGGGCCAATAATTCATTGGCTGGCACCACCGAATTGACCAGTCCCCAGGCGCAGGCAGTTTCGGCGTCGAGGAAGTTACCGCTGAACGACAATTGCTTTGCGCGCGAAATACCGATGATCCGCGACAGTTTCTGCGACAACCCCCAGCCCGGCATGATGCCCACACGGGCGTGGGTATCGGCAAAGCGCGCATTGGCGGATGCGATCAATATGTCGCAAGCGATCGCCACTTCAAAGCCGCCCGTGATGGCAACGCCGTTGATCGCACCGATCACCGGCTTTCGGCAGATTTCGATCGCCTTCACCGGATTTTCATCGGCGCTCTCTGCGTTGGCGGCGCCAAGGTTGCTGGTATCTGCCCCCAATTCCTTGAGATCGAGACCGGCGGTAAAGGCGCGGTCGCCCGCACCGGTAAGGATGACACATCGAACGCTATCGTCGGCATCAACCGCCCGCATCGCTTTCGCCAGTTCCGCCCGCAACGCCCGCGAAAGCGCGTTCATCGCCTCGGGGCGGTTGAGGGTGACAATGGCGATGCCATCTTCGATTTCGGTCAACACCAGCGACATTGCTCTCTCCTTATTCCCCGTTTTGCACGTTATTTTCCTGACCGGCATCCGCATCCAGATTGGCGCTGCGCAGCAGCCAGTTCGGGAAACGTGTTTGCGCCTCGGCAATGATGCGGTCTTTGGCTTCAGCGACTTCATCGGCTTCTCCGGCCCGGTCCCGGTTGACGATTACGCGCCTTGCCTGAAGGTCAATCAGCAGGGTCTCGCGTGCAATCAAGCCACCGACCGTCAGCCCGCCGATCACCGCTTCGGTCTCTGCATCGCGTTGTTCCAGAGCGCTTACCCGCCGGTTGAGCTGATCCTGATATTCTTCGGCAGCATTGGATTGCCTTTTAACCTGCGCCAGATCGGCGACCACTTTGCGCTGGAGGCGGCGGGTCGTGTTGGCAGCAAGCTGTTCGCTGAGCGATGGCGTGAATTTGTCGACCAGCACCACGCCTTCGATTCCGACATCGTCTCCGTTGATGACAACATTCAGATTTTCCACCCGGTCACGCGGCTGCAACAGACTCGACAATTCAGCCTGGATAATGGCCCGCGCCCGGATTTCACGCCCGATATTGTCGAGCGAAATCGCCAGTGGAATCGAGAGAATCCCGAGCACCACGATAATGCCCGCCAACTGCATGGCCGTATGTTGCGGCGTCAGCGATGGGCCGAAACGGTTTACGCGTGCCACAATCGTCGCCGCAAAGGCGATGGCGAGAGTGTTTGTCAGGAAAAGCAGGGCCGCGCCGATCACGAAATCCGCCCTGCCAGTGACGATCCCGAAACCGACGGTCGCCAGCGGCGGCACAAGCGCGGTCGCAATCGAAACTCCGACCATGACGCCGCTCATGTTGCGGATGATGGCGATGGCACCGGCAATGCCGCCGACAACGGCCACGCCCAGATCCATCAGCGTCGGCTGCGTCCGCGCCCGCAATTCGGGGGTTACATCCTGTATCGGGGATATCAGGATGATCAGCATCGCCACGATAATCGCAAGCATCATGCCCGCCGCCAGCGTCACCAGCGAACGGCGTATGAGGCCGGTTTCAATCGTTGCGAGGCCAAAGCCGATGCCCATGATCGGCCCCATCAACGGCGACACCAGCATCGCCCCGATGACCACCGCAGTCGAGCTTTGCAGCTGGCCCAGCGTGGCAATCGCGGATGCCAATGCGATCAGGATGAGAAATTGCCGGTCGAGCCGGGCATCGCGGGCAACGCGAGCAAGCGTCAGCGCACGGTTTTCGTCGGTGCGTTCATCCTCGGCCAGATCAACAAAAATGCCGGAGCGTGCAGCCCCGGCATGATTGGTTGCGCTGTCCGACCCTGATTTTCCTGATCGGCTCGCCATTTTCGGTTTCCTCAGAGCTTGCTCGTGAGTTCCGGTACGACATTGAAGAGGTCGCCGACAAGGCCGATATCCGCGACCTGGAAGATCGGGGCGTCTTCATCCTTGTTGATGGCGATGATCGTCTTTGAATCCTTCATGCCCGCAAGGTGCTGGATCGCGCCGGAGATGCCGATCGCGATATAGACTTCGGGGGCGACGATCTTGCCGGTCTGTCCGACCTGATAGTCGTTGGGGACATAGCCCGCATCAACCGCAGCGCGCGAGGCACCGACGGCGGCACCCAGCTTGTCCGCCAGCGGGAAGATGGTGGCTTCGAAGGTCGGCCCGTCCTTCAATGCGCGGCCACCCGAAACGATGATCTTCGCGCTGGTCAGTTCGGGGCGTTCGAGCTTGACGATTTCGGCGCCAACAAAGCTTGAGGTTCCGGCATCGCCCGGGCCCGAAACCGCTTCGACAGCGGCGCTGCCGCCGGTTGCATCGGCCTTGGCAAAGGCGGTGCCGCGAACGGTGATCACCTTCTTCGCATCCGACGACTGCACGGTCGCAATCGCGTTACCGGCATAGATCGGGCGGGTGAAGGTATCGGCGCTTTCGACCGAAAGGATATCGCTGATCTGCATCACGTCGAGCAGGGCAGCAACGCGCGGGGCGATATTCTTGCCATGTGCCGTTGCCGGGAACAGCACGGCATCGTGATGACCCATCAGGTCGGCCACCAGCGGCGCGACATTTTCGGCAAGCTGGTTGGCATATGCGGCATCATCAGCGACATGCACCTTGGCAACGCCGGCGATCTTCGCAGCGGCTTCGGCAACGCCCTTGCAATTATGGCCTGCGACCAGCGCATGCACTTCGCCAAGCTGCGAAGCGGCGGTGACGACGGCAAGCGTCGCATCCTTCAGCGCGGCATTGTCATGTTCGACATAAACGAGCGTCTTCATCCTGCGACTCCCATTTCCTTGAGCTTGGCGACGAGCGCGTCGACGTCTGCCACCTTGATCCCGGCGCTGCGCACCGGCGGTTCGGCAACCTTCAACGTCTTCAGGCGCGGGCTGACGTCGACGCCATAATCAGCGGGCGTCTTCTGCGCGAGCGGCTTCGACTTCGCCTTCATGATGTTGGGCAGCGACGCATAGCGTGGCTCGTTGAGGCGCAGGTCGGTGGTGACGATTGCCGGGGTCTTGAGGCTGACGGTTTCAAGGCCGCCATCAACTTCGCGGGTCACTTCAACCGCATCGCCCTTCACCTCAACCTTCGAGGCAAAGGTGCCCTGCGGACGACCAGTGAGTGCTGCGAGCATCTGGCCGGTCTGGTTGCTGTCATCATCGATTGCCTGCTTGCCGAGGATGACGAGGCCGGGAGCCTCTTCCTCGACAATCTTGGCAAGAATCTTGGCAATGCCCAAGGGTTCGACATCTTCGGCGACCACGAGGATCGCGCGGTCCGCACCCATGGCGAGCGCGGTGCGCAGCGTTTCCTGCGCCTTGTCCGGGCCTACCGATACGGCCACGATTTCCGTCGCCGCGCCCTTTTCCTTCAGACGGATCGCTTCTTCGACAGCAATCTCGTCAAAGGGGTTCATGCTCATTTTGACGTTCGACAGATCCACACCGCTGCCATCCGGCTTCACGCGGGGTTTCACATTATAGTCGATCACCCGTTTCACGGGGACGAGGATCTTCATGGGGTTCTCCCTTTCCTAACCGACTCAACTTACGGGGCAGGATAGCCCCAAAAACTGGCGCCCTATGAATGACGTTTACGTTAACGTCAAGTGGCAGTCTCTCTCCTTCAGGGGAGAGAAAGACTTGGCTTGGCGGCTATGCCGCCTAGCAAGTCTTGAGAGGGGTCTGGACGGTGAAGCCCCTCTCCGCTGCGACTAGCGAACAAGTTCGCAAGTCTCGCTCCTCTCCCCTGAAGGAGAGAGGAAACTGTTCAAGCCGCCCGCACCTCGGCGACAATCTTCTTCGCGGCATCGCCAAGGTCGTTGGCAGGCACGATCGGCAGGCCGCTATTGGCGAGGATGTCCTTGCCCTGCTGCACATTGGTGCCTTCGAGGCGGACGACGAGCGGAACCGACAGGTTCACTTCCTTCGCCGCAGCAACGATGCCCTCGGCGATGATGTCGCACTTCATGATGCCGCCAAAGATGTTGACGAGGATGCCCTTCACCGCCGGGTCCTTGAGGATGATCTTGAACGCTGCGGTCACCTTTTCCTTGTTCGCGCCGCCGCCGACGTCGAGGAAGTTGGCCGGGAATTCGCCGTTCAGCTTGATGATGTCCATCGTCGCCATCGCGAGGCCTGCGCCATTGACCATGCAGCCGATATTGCCGTCGAGCTTGATGTAGGCGAGGTCATATTCGCTCGCCTCGACCTCGGCCGGGTCTTCCTCGGTCAGGTCGCGCAATTCGGCAAGATCCTTGTGGCGGAACATCGCGTTCGAATCGAAGCCTACCTTGGCGTCGAGGACGTACAGCTTGTCACCTTCGGGGGTCGGGCAGATGGCGAGTGGGTTGATTTCGATCTGGCTGGCATCGGTGCCGAGGAAGGCTTCGTAGAGGCCGCCGAGAATCTTCGTGCACTGCCTGGCGAGATCGCCGGTCAGGCCCAGCGCCTTGGCGACGCTGCGGCCGTGGTGCGGCATCAGGCCGGTTGCCGGATCGATGGTGATGGTGTGGATCTTTTCGGGAGTGTCGTGCGCGACGGTTTCGATGTCCATCCCGCCTTCGGTCGAAGCGACCACGGCAATCTTGCTGGTCGCGCGGTCGACGAGCAATGCGAGGTAGAATTCCTTGCCGATATCGACGCCATCGGTGATGTAGAGACGGTTGACCTGCTTGCCTTCTGCACCGGTCTGGATCGTCACCAGCGTGTTGCCCAGCATGTCCTTCGCATGGGCTTCAACCTCTTCGAGGCTCTTGGCAAGGCGGACGCCGCCCTTGGCATCGGGGCCCAGTTCCTTGAACTTGCCCTTGCCGCGACCACCGGCATGGATCTGCGCTTTCACCACATAGAGCGGCCCGGGAAGCTGTTTTGCGGCAGCGACGGCTTCTTCGACGGTCATGGCTGGGATACCCTTGGGCACGGCCACGCCGAATTTCGCAAGCAGTTCCTTGGCCTGATACTCATGGATGTTCATGGAAAAAGCGTCCTTTCGATGGCGGAGTCGAAAGGGCCTTAAGCACAGCTTGCGCGCTAAGGGAAGTAGGCCGAACCCGCTTTTTTGCGTATCTCAATAGCATCTTTCGCTGTCATTCCCGCGAAAGCGGGAATCCATGGCCAGACGCCAAAGTTTAAACCGACAGTGCAGACCGTGGACCCCCGATCAAGTCGGGGGTGACATCAATCGAGAAAATCTATCGACCGCAAAGCCGTCCGCAGCGTTTCCGCATCCTTGAAATGGTGGGCATGGAAGCCGTTTTCGCGTGCAGCCTCTACATTGGGCAGGCTGTCATCGATGAACAGCCCCTCCCCTTCGGCCAGCCCGAAACGCTGGAGCGCGAGGCGGTAAATGGCCGGATCGGGCTTCAGAAGCCTTTCCTCGCCGGACACCACGACGTCACGGAAATGATCAAATAGCGGCTGCGTCGGCCGGAATTCCGCCCAGAATTTCGCGCCGAAATTGGTGATGGCAAACAACGGCACATCGCGCGATGCCAGTTCCTCCAATATCTCATACGAGCCGGGAACGGGCCCCGGTATCGTTTCGATGAAGCGGGTCGCATAGGCATCGAGATGGGTTGCGTAGCCGGGAAACTGCGCCTTGCGCTCGGCCACCATGTCCTCAACCGGACGCCCGGCATCGGCCTGAAAATGCCATTCGGGGGGCACGACATTTTGCAGGAACCAGTCCAGCTCCGCTGCATCGTCGATCAGTTTTGCGAACAGATGGCGCATATCCCACTGCACCAGCACCCGACCGACATCGAAAACCACCGCGCGAATCATATAATCCTTCCCAAAATGGGGAGGGGGGCCATGGGAAGCATGGTGGCGGGGCACCCGCCGTCGAGCGTGACCTGTGCTGCGCGCCACCTCCCCGCGCCGGGGAGGAATAAAACGCAAAAAACCGCCCGCGGATTTTCCGGGGCGGTTGCTGCTGGCGTGAAGAACACGCCCGACAAACCGGCGAATCAGCCCTGGCGGGCTTTGAAACGGCGGTTGGTCTTGTTGATCACATAAGTGCGGCCACGACGGCGAATCACGCGGTTGTCGCGGTGACGGCCCTTGAGGGACTTGAGAGAATTGACGATCTTCATCGGACTTTTTTCCGTAAAACTTGGGGCCAATGGCCGGAATTGAAGGCGCGCCTCTATGGGGGAGTCGGTGCAAAGTCAAGCACCATTGCGGCTTTTGGGCGAAGCGGATAGGGTTTGAACATGAACCTGCTCCGTAACGCAACGCTGCTCCTCCTGCCGCTCGCCCTTTCCGCCTGCATGATACCCACCGGACCGGTCGAGGTAACCCGTTTCAACCGCGTCGCCGAAGGCATTGTCTATGGCAGCGGCAGCTTCGATGTTGCGCCTGTGGGCGGCGACAGCCTCACCTTGTCCCCCTATCTTGCGGCAGTGCAGCGGGAGATGGAACGCGCAGGCTATGCCAAAGCGCTGGATGGCAGCGATGTGATTGCCGAAGTCTCAGTGCAGCGCGCCCAGTTCAGCGGGAATGACCGCAATCCCGTGTCCGTAGGCGTGGGCGGCTCGACCGGAAGCTATGGATCGGGTGTCGGCGTCGGTGTCGGCCTCAACCTCAATGCGCTGGGTGACCAACGCGGTATCGAAACGTCATTGAACGTCCGCATCCTGCGCACCGCCGACAAGCTGGTGATCTGGGAAGGCCGGGCTGTGCAGCGCGGTGCGCTCAATTCCCCCTCCGCCCAGCCGGGGATTGCTTCATCGAAACTCGCAGAGGCGTTGTTCAGGGATTTCCCCGGCAAGAATGGGGAAACGGTTACCGTTCCCTGACGACATTTTTCACCGAAGTCCTGAGCTTGTCGAAGGACGTCTCTCAACATAGAAGCGCCCTTCGACAGGCTCAGGGCTACGGTAAGATATTATATGACCATTCACAGCATCAATGCCGCCTTTGACAGCGGCAATATCGTCGTCGAATCGATTGACGGCGCGACTGCCGCCCTCACCATCCGCAAGGACAAGGATTCAGATTTTTTCCAGTGGTTCCATTTCCGCGTCGTTGCCGAAGCGGGAGAGGAAATCGTCCTGCGCATCACCGGCCTTGAAAAAAGCGCCTATCCTGGCGGCTGGCCCGATTACCGCGCCTGCGTTTCCGAAGACCGCGACTATTGGGCGCGTGCCGACACCGGCTATGACAAGGCAGAGGATGGCGGCACGCTGACCATCCGCTACACCAGCGTTTCGGGCCTCGCCTGGTTCGCCTATTTCGCGCCCTATTCGATCGAACGGCACCATGATCTCGTTTCCGAAACCGCGGCCTGCGAAGGCGTCGACTATCGCTGCCTCGGCACCAGCCTTGAAGGCCAGCCGATCGACTGCCTCGAAATGGGCAGCGGCGACACACAGGTCTGGCTCTATGCGCGCCAGCATCCGGGCGAAAGCATGGCCGAATGGTGGATGGAGGGCGCGCTCGACATGTTGACCGACCCCAGCGATCCGCACACGAGGGTGCTGCTCGAAAAATGCCGCATCCATGTGGTGCCCAATTGCAATCCCGACGGCAGCTGCCGGGGGCATCTGCGCACCAATTTTGCGGGCGTGAACCTCAACCGCGAATGGGCCGAACCCAGTTCGACACGCAGCCCCGAAGTCCTCGCCATCCGCAACGCGATGGACGCAACCGGCGTCAACTGGGCGATGGACGTCCATGGAGACGAAGCCATCCCCGCCGCCTTCATGGCCGGGTTCGAGGGCATCCCCAGCTGGACCGATACGCAAGGTGAGCGTTACACGCGCTTTATCAACCGCCTTGCCGAACGCACCCCCGATTTCCAGACCAAACTGGGCTATGCCATTTCAGGCCCCGGCAAGGCGAACCTCACCATGTCGACCAACCAGCTCGCCGAACGCTTTGGGCCTTCGTACGGCTGCGTGTCCATGACGCTGGAAATGCCGTTCAAGGATACGGTGGACGCCAACGATCCCGAGCAAGGCTGGTCGCCCGAGCGCAGCAAGCTGCTCGCCCGCGAATGCCTCGCGACGCTGGCGGAGATGGTTTGAATGAAAATGAATTGGTCGACCGTCAAATATGGCTTGGCCGCTGTTCTGCTTATGGTTTGCGTCGTCGCAGCGATTATCTTCAATGGGCTTCAAAAAGACCAAAATTTGAGAGCGAACCTATTGCTCAATGGTGTACGCACGTCCGGCAAAATAGCAGATATGCACGGCTCGCGTGGAAGCAAAAATCAAATTGACATGGAATTCCGCGCCGTTGACGGACGTAGTGTGAAAACAACTTACTATTGCGCATTGAGGTGCCCGGAAAAGGGTCTGATTACAAAAGGGATGAGGGTCGATGTTGTTTACGACACTGCCAACCCTATGAATGCAATACCTGCTCCCTATAAAACTGTGCCGCAACGCGATGTGGTATCAGAAGTATTTGCATTTCTTCGGTTGCTCTGCCTTGTCGTTTTAGCTGGCAGTCCCTTAATCTTGGGGCTTGCATTTTTGCGGAGTCGATCATCGGGTTCACGCAAACTATAAATCGACTAGGTAAGATTTATGCACATCATCGAAGATGATCTGAGCGGCCCTGAAATCCGCGCATTGCTGGAAGAGCATTTTGCGCACATGCTCGCCAATTCGCCCAAGGACAGTTGCCATTTCCTCGATTTCGAGGGGCTGAAGGGGCCGGGCGTGACCTTCTGGTCGGTGTGGACCGATGCCGGGCCGAAGGCGGAGCTGATGGGTTGCGGTGCCCTCAGGGAAATCGATCCCGCGCATGGTGAAATCAAATCGATGCGCACGCATAGTGCACATCTGCGCAAAGGCGCGGGCGCGGCGATGCTTGAGCATATCATCGCCACGGCACGGGCATGCGGTTACCGGCGGTTGAGCCTCGAAACCGGATCGGGTCCGGCCTTCGATGCCGCGCACGGGCTCTATTTGCGTCATGGCTTCGACTATTGCACGCCCTTTGGCGACTATGTCGAAGACCCGTTCAGCCGCTTCATGACGCTGGCGCTTTAGCCGACAGGTCGTTGCTGACGGATAGTTTTGGGCCATTGATTTGCTAAGAGAAAGAAGGAAATAAGAAATAAGGGCGTAGCCCTTGATTGTGACATCGGCGCTGCCGATTCAAAGGCAGAGGTGTGGGGGAGGTCGCTGCGCGACCTCTTCTTTCTTATTTTCTTATTTCTTCTAGGGGAATCCATAGCTCCCGCCCAAACAACGCCAATTGTGCAACCCCGCCCTGCCCGCTAAAGGCCGCGCGAACACCAGCATCAAGGACACTCCCATGCCCAAGCTCATCCTCATCCGCCACGGCCAGTCGCAATGGAATCTCGAAAACCGCTTCACCGGCTGGTGGGATGTCGACGTGACCGAAAAGGGCGCGGCAGAAGCCTGGGCGGCGGGCGAGCTGATGAAGGCGAAGGGCATCGCGCCGGACATAAGCTTCACCAGCGTGCAGACCCGCGCGATCAAGACATTGAACCTCGCGCTCGAGGCGATGGGCCGCCTGTGGCTGCCCGTCACCAAGGACTGGCATCTGAACGAGCGCCATTATGGCGGCCTTACCGGGCTCGACAAGGCAGAGACAGCGGCGAAGCATGGCGAGGAACAGGTGCATGTCTGGCGCCGCAGCTTCGACACCCCGCCGCCGCCGCTCGACGCGGACTCACCGTACGACCTGTCGAAAGATCCGCGCTATGCGGGTATCGCGATCCCCAATACCGAAAGCCTGAAAGACACCATCGCGCGCGTCCTGCCTTATTGGGAAGGCGTGATTGCCCCTGAGCTGAAGGCCGGAAAGACCGTGCTGATCTCCGCCCATGGCAACAGCCTGCGCGCGCTGGTGAAGCATCTGTCGGGCATTTCGGATGCCGACATCACCGGCCTCGAAATCCCCACCGGCCAGCCGATCGTTTACGAACTGGACGAGGCATTGAACGCGACCGACCGCTATTATCTGTCGGAAAGATAATAGCGCCCTTACCGCTCTGCCTCGCCATATTTGGTGCGTTTGTCGGCGTACATTGCGCGGTCGGCTTCGATAAGGGCTTCGCTGGCGCGCGATCCGGTTTCGATCAGGCAATGACCGACCGATACATCGATTTTGAGTATCGGCCCTGAGGTTTTGACGGGAAGTGCAGTCAACATCTGCCGGATCGACACCGCCTTGTCCCGCAGTTTTTCCGCAGTGATGGAATCGAGCAGGATCGCGAATTCATCACCGCCAATGCGGGCGATGACATCCGATTTGCGCGTTGCACTGCCCAGCGCTTCGGCAATACCACACAAAACCGTATCGCCAGCGGCATGGCCGTGCGTGTCGTTGACCAGTTTCAGCCGGTCGACATCGAGGTAAAGCAGGCCGAAAGTTCCGCCATAGCGATGCGCACGCCAGCACCAGCGATCCAGTTCCTGCATCAGGTATCGGCGGTTGAACAGCGGTGTCAGCGTGTCCATCGCGGTAAGCCGTTCGAGTTCGGCAATGCGCGCCTTCAGTTGCAGATTTTCACGGGTCAGCATTTCCGCCCGGTCTTTCATGTTACTGGGAGAAATCTGGTCTTTTGGCTTTAGCATCTCGGCTCCGGTTATATTCTGCGACCCGGATACCTCTGGTTCATTGCCATAACAGAACATTTGTGAAGAAATTGCAACAATTTACGTCTTTGAACGCCGTATGGCTTCGGCGATTGCGCCGAAGCGGTCCCGCCGCTAGAGAGCAAAAGCTCTAAGGATAACGCAATACAGGGGCACTAAGGTGGATAGTACAGCGCCATTGGTCGGCATCATCATGGGCAGCCGTTCCGACTGGGAAACGATGCGTGAGGCTTCGTCGGTTCTCGCCACCCTTGGGGTTGGGCATGAGTGCAAGGTCGTTTCCGCCCATCGCACGCCCGACCGGCTATATGCCTATGCCAAAGGTGCTGCCGATCGCGGCCTGAAATGTATCATTGCGGGCGCAGGCGGTGCGGCGCACCTTCCCGGGATGGTGGCTTCGATGACGCGGCTTCCCGTGCTCGGTGTGCCCGTGCAATCGCGCGCACTCGATGGCATGGACAGCCTGCTGTCGATCGTCCAGATGCCCGCCGGAATACCTGTCGGAACGCTCGCCATCGGCAAGGCAGGCGCAACCAATGCCGGATTGCTTGCCGCAGCCATGCTGGCGACCGGCGATCCCGTACTTGCCGGACGGCTTGACCAGTGGCGCAAGACGCAGACCGATTCAGTCAGCGAGACCCCCGAATGACAACGCTGCCGCCAAGCTCTACCATCGGCATATTGGGGGGCGGGCAATTGGGAAAAATGCTCGCCATAGCCGCTGCCCAGATGGGCTATCGCTGCCACATCTATGCCCCCGAAGAAAACTCGGTTGCGGCGGAAGTGGCCGCCGAGTTCACTTGCGCGCCCTATGATGATGTCGCGACGCTATCGACCTTTGCCGATAGCTGCGATGTCATCACCTATGAATTTGAAAATGTGCCCGTTGCGCCGTTGCGCGTTATCGAGGCGGGCACGCCTATCCGGCCCAATATCAAAGCGCTGGAAATCGCGCAGGATCGGGTTGAAGAGAAGTTTTTCGCAAGCCGCCTTGGTGGCAAGACCGCTCCGTTCGAAATTGTCGGTGACCGGCAGGAAGCCAATGCCGCTTTCGAGAAGGTGGGCTTTCCGGCAATCCTCAAAACCATCCGCATGGGATATGACGGCAAGGGGCAGGCCCGAGTCAACGATCCGGCAGGCATTTCCGATGGCTGGGCGCAGATCGGCCGACAGGCAGCGATTGCAGAGGCGATGATCGATTTCGATGCCGAATTCTCGGTCCTCCTGACACGCGGCACCAATGGCGATATCCGTTTCTGGGACAGCCCGCGCAACCGGCACGAAGGCGGAATATTGGCGCATTCGACGCTGCCCGCCGGGCCGCTGATCGAAGGCCAGCAGGCCGAGGCGCGCGAGCTGGCCGCCGCCGCCGCAGAAGCGCTGGAATATGTCGGCGTGATGACGATGGAGTTTTTTGCCACTGCCAACGGCCCGCTATTCAACGAAATGGCACCTCGCGTCCACAATAGCGGCCACTGGACGATCGAAGGCTCTGCCACCAGCCAGTTCGAAAACCATATCCGCGCCGTGTGCGACCTGCCTTTGGGCGCAACCGACCGGATGGCGGATCGGGTGGAGATGGAAAATCTGATCGGCGACGATGCCAATGATTGGGAACGTCTGTTTGCCGACGGTGACGCCGATGTCCATCTTTATGGCAAGGGCGCGCCCAGCCCCGGTCGCAAGATGGGCCATGTGACGCGGCTCTACCGATAGGCCTTGTCAGGCCGGAAGCGACTGGGCAAAGCACAGGCATGAATCATCCCGAAATCATCCTGGTGGTGGCGCGTGCCGACAATGGCGTGATCGGTGCCGATGGCGACCTGCCCTGGCGCATTCCGGCAGACCTCAGACATTTCAAGCAGGTTACCAAGAACCTGCCGATGATCATGGGCCGCAAGACATTTGACAGCCTGCCCGGCCTGCTCGAAGGGCGACGCCATATCGTGCTGACGCGCGATCCGGACTGGGAAGAGGATGGGGCGGAGGTCGCCCACTCGATCGAGGATGCGCTCAAGCTGGCCAACGGCCCGCATGTCTGCGTGATCGGCGGGGCGGAAATCTATCGCCTGTTCATGCCGCGCGCCGACCGCATCGAGCTGACCGAGGTAAAAGCTGCACCGGAGGGCGATACGGTGCTGGAGGCGTTCGATCGCATGACATGGCGGGAGACTTCGCGGGCATCGCACCCCGCAGAGGGAAGTACGCCCGCCTTCGATTTCGTGACATTGGCGCGCAAGGAGGGGTAGCGCATGCGCAAGTTCTTTTGGGGGATTGTCGCCCTGATTATCGTGGGCGCGGTCGGCTTTTTTGGCATCGCGCCGGGCTATGTCGAGGCATCGATGAACAAGATCGACGGCAAGCCGCTGCCCAAGGTGAGCGCGGAAGCCATCGTGCTGCACAAGACGCTGACCATCGTCGACCTGCATTCGGACACGCTGATGTGGAAGCGCAGCCTGCTCGAACGCGCCGAGCGGGGCCATATGGATCTGCCGCGCCTGGCAGAAGGTAATGTCGCGCTGCAGGTTTTCTCCAGCGTTTCGAAAACCCCCAAGGGCCAGAATTATGACGCCAATGGTGCGGACAGCGACAACATAACGCTGCTGGCGGTCGCTCAGATGCAGCCGGTGCGGACCTGGGGTTCGCTGCTCGAGCGTACGCTGTGGCACGGCACGAAACTCGATCGCGCCGCAGCAACGTCCAAAGGCGCACTGGTCAAGGTTGCCGCCAGCGACAATCTCGATGCACTGCTCGCCCGCCGCGCCAAAAAGGAATCTGCCACCGGCGCCCTCCTCTCGATCGAAGGCCTGCAAAACCTCGAAGGCAAGGCCGCCAATCTCGAAAAGCTTTACGCCGCCGGTTTCCGCATGGCGGGGCTCACGCATTTCTTCGACAATGAACTCGCCGGATCGATGCACGGCCTGAAGAAAGGCGGGCTGACGCCGCTGGGCCGCGATATCGTACGGCGGATGGAAGACAAGGGCATGATCGTCGACATCGCCCATTGCAGCCGCCAATGCGTCACCGAAATACTGGCAATGGCCCGCCGTCCGGTCGTTTCCAGCCATGGCGGGGTGCAGGCGACCTGCAAGGTCAACCGCAACCTTTCCGACGCGCATATCAGGGGCGTCGCCAAGACCGGTGGCATCATCGGCATTGGTTATTGGGATGGCGCAATCTGCGACACCAGCCCCCGATCGGTGGCGAAGGCGATGAAGCATGTCCGCGACCTTGTCGGCATCCGGCATGTCGCGCTGGGCAGCGACTATGACGGCGCGACCACAGTGCGTTTCGACACTTCGAAGCTGGTGCAGGTGACGCAGGCCCTGATCGATGCGGGGTTCAGCGACGATGAAATCCGCGCCGTGATGGGCGGTAATGCCGTGCGCGTGTTGCGCGAGGGGCTGAAGCCGATGGCGGGGGCTGAAGGGTGATATCTGGAATGACAGTACCTCTCCGGCACGGAGAGGACGCAATCGCGCAGCGATTGCCGGAGAGGACTAAGCCTGTCACCCGCCCCTCCGCCGTGCTGCGCACAGCTGCCTCCCCGGCACGGGGAGGTGCTGCATGATCCCCCGCCTGTCCTCCCGCGACCCCATGCCCGACGCACTGCGCGGCGCGGTGGTTGCGCTGGGCAATTTCGATGGCTTCCACCTCGGCCATCAAGCGGTGGCGGGCGAGGCTATCCGGCAGGCCAAGGCGGCAGGCAAACCTGCGATCATCGCCACCTTCGATCCGCATCCGGTGCGCTTTTTCGCCCCGCATGTCCCCTGGTTCCGGCTGACGACGCTCGAGCAGCGGCAGCGGCTGTTTGCGGAGGCGGGCGCCGACGCGATGCTGGTGTTCGAATTCGATGCCGAACTGGCGGCCACGACGGCAGAGGATTTCGTCGTCAAGCTGCTCGCCGAACGGCTGGGCGTTTCGGGGGTGGTGACCGGCGAGGATTTCACCTTCGGCAAGGCGCGCGGCGGCAATACGCAAGTGCTGCGCGATCTGGGCGCGGCGCATGGCATCACCGCGACCACCGTTGGCCCGGTGAGCGATGCGGGCGGAATCATCTCTTCCAGCCGCATTCGCGATGCGCTGAAGGCGGGCGAGTGCGAAACGGCAACGCGCCTCCTGACCCGCCCCTTCGCGGTCGAGGCGGTCGTCCAGCATGGCGACAAAAATGGCCGCGATCTGGGCTTTCCGACCGCCAATATGGACATGGGCCATTATCTCCGCCCGCGCTATGGCGTCTATGCCGTGCGCGGGAGGCTGCCGGACGGTCAGGTGCTCAATGGCGCCGCTAATGTCGGTATCCGTCCGCAATTCGAACCGCCCAAGGAATTGCTCGAACCGCATTTCTTCGATTTTTCGGGCGACCTTTATGGCCAGAATATCGAAGTCGAATTCCACGCCTTTCTGCGGCCCGAAGGCAAATATGACAGCCTCGATGCGCTGATTGCGCAGATTTCGCAGGATTGCGAGGATGCCAAGGCGGCTTTGGCGCAGCTGCGTTAGGGTAAACCAGATTATTTCACACGAAGACACGAAGATTTTTAAGATGTTAGTTTGGCTCTGAAACCGAGCTGCGCGCAGCGCCTTTCACTATGAATTTCGCTGCGCGAACTGGTTTTGAGTTTCTGGCCTGAGCTCTTCAAAATCTTCGTGTCTTCGTGCGAAACCAAAAAAACGGGGAAAGCCAAATATGCGGGTTTCAAAACGCACCACGATTCTCATCCTTACGCTCACCGCACTGTTCTTCGCCTTCACCCTGCTCCACGCGAGCTGGCTGGCAGACGCGCCCAAGGGTGGGCTGAAACTGGTGGCGGACAAGGGTGTTGCGCCGGTGCTGGGGGCCGATGGTTGCGTGTCGGCGGCCAATGCCGGTTATGGCGCGGTGGCGGTGGGGCCTGATCTGGCGGCGCTGCAACTGGCGGCTGGGGCAGAGGCCGATGCCGTGCATGTCCCGGTCGAGATGGCAGACGGAAAGCTGGTGCCGGTGCGCCAATTTGCCAGCACATGCGCCACCGACCTTGCCCAGCCGCGCCCCGATGTCGCCGCCACCGCCTACAGCCTGTCGCGCCCCGAACTCTTCTGGCAGGCCACCGGCGCTGATGCTGCAAAGGCGTTGCTCGCGAAGCTGCCCACAGGTGACCGGCGCCACATACTGATTGGCGATGACGCCGCCGTGGCAGCGGCAAAGGCCGAACGCCCCGTTATGCGCGCCTTCACCGTCGCCAGTGCGCAGCAATGCGCCGCTGACTATCGCGGCTCGCTGCTTGGGAGCGTGCCCGAAAGCTGCGCCAATGGCGTGATGCTGCTGACGCTCGACGAGCTGGGCTACACGCTCTGGGGATGGCCCAACCGCTTTCTCGACCGCATGGCGAAGGCGAAGACGACCGTCATCATCGCGCAGGATGTGAACGATGGGACAATCAAGGGCCTGACCGATGTCCGCCAATATGGAGAGATTGCGAGCGGCTTTGACGGCTATGTCTGGATCGACCGGATCGACCAGTTGGGGCCAGCATTGCGGCGGTAAACCCCTCTCCCATGGGGAGAGGGTTGCGCAACCTCGGCAGCTTGCTGCCTAGGTGAAGCTGGGTGAGGGGTGATGCCTTGCCGATAGCGCACAGCCCCTCACCAAGTCCGCCTAGGCGCTAAAGCAGCAAGGCTTCCTATCCTCTCCCCATGGGAGAGGTGTTTCTTGGCTTTATCCTTGCCGCGTAATCCCCTAAGCACCCGCGCGATATGACCGAGCAAAAAGCCAAAGAATCGATGGATTACAAAGACACCGTTTTCCTGCCGAAGACCGATTTCCCGATGAAGGCCGGGCTGCCGCAGAAGGAACCGGGCATTTTGGCGAAGTGGGAAGAGCAGGGTCTGTACCACAAGCTGCGCGAAGCCCGTGCGGGGCGACAGAAGTTCATCCTCCACGATGGCCCGCCTTATGCCAATGGCGACATGCATATCGGCCATGCGCTCAACCATATCCTCAAGGACATGGTCTGCCGCACGCAGAGCCTGCTCGGCAAGGATGCGCCTTATGTCCCCGGCTGGGATTGCCACGGCCTGCCGATCGAGTGGAAGGTCGAGGAGCAGTATCGCAAGAAAAAGCTCAACAAGGATGAGGTTCCGGTCAAGGAATTCCGCGCCGAATGCCGCGCCTATGCCCAGCATTGGGTGAATGTGCAGCGCGAGCAGGTGAAGCGGCTCGGCATCCTGGGGCATTGGGACAAGCCCTATCTGACGATGGATTTCGACAGCGAGGCGACGATCGTTTCCGAACTGCTGAAATTCGCCGAAAGCGGCCAGCTGTATCGCGGCGCCAAGCCGGTGATGTGGTCGCCGGTCGAAAAAACCGCGCTCGCCGAGGCCGAGGTTGAATATGAGGATATCACCTCGACGCAAATCGATGTGGCGTTCGAGATTGTGGAGGCACCGAACTGCCCGGAACTAGTCGGCGCTTTTGTGGTAATCTGGACGACAACGCCGTGGACGATTCCTCTCAATCAGGCGATCGCTTATGGGATGGGTAACGAATATACCCAGATTCGTATCGGAACACGACGATACGTCGTAGCAATGGATTTGCTTCACGACTTTCTTCGTAGGGTTGGCCAAGGTGAAGCTACCACGGATGAGAACCATCCTTTCTGGATCGAAGCGCAAAGCAACCTGAGCGGCCCGATGTCCTTTGGTGGGGCTGCGCTGACAGATGGCATCGCCCGCCACCCGATGCACCATCTGGGCGGCTTTTTTGCCAAGCCCCGTCCCTTCCTGCCCGGCGATTTTGTCACCACCGACAGCGGCACCGGGCTTGTCCATATGGCGCCCGACCATGGCGAGGATGATTTCGATCTGTGCAAGGCGCACGGCATTGATCCGGTCTTCGCGGTCGAGGGCGACGGCAAATATCGCGCTGATTGGGCTTGGCTCGGCGGGCAAGGCAGCGTCATCAACCCCAAATTCAACGCGCCCGATGGCCCGATCTGTTCGGATCTGCGCGAGGCGGGCGGGCTGCTCGCGGCAAGCTATGACTATCAGCACAGCTATCCGCACAGCTGGCGCTCGAAGGCCAAGGTCATCTTCCGCTGCACCCCGCAATGGTTCGTGCCGATGGATAAATCCCTCTCCCACCGGGAGAGGGAGGGAGCGCCGCAGGCGCGGAAGGGTGAGGGCGATGTGCTTGCTGCCGGAAATCCAAACGCCGGTCACCCTCACCCCGACCCTCTCCCGGAGGGAGAGGGAGATTCACTGCGCAACAAGGCGATGTCCGAAATCAACCGCGTCCGCTTCGTTCCCGAAAAAGGCCGCAACCGCATCGGCAGCATGGTCGAGGGCCGGCCCGACTGGGTGCTGTCGCGCCAGCGCGCATGGGGCGTGCCGATCACGCTGTTTGTCGATCGCAAGACCGGGCAATATCTGAACGACCCTGCGGTCAATGCGCGCATCGTCGAAGCGATCAAGGCCGAGGGCGTCGATGCCTGGGAAGCCGCGCGCGCGCAGGAGTATCTGGGCGATGCCTATAAGGCCGAGGATTATGAACAGGTGTTCGATATCCTCGACGTCTGGTTTGATTCGGGCTGCACCCATGTCTTCACGCTGGAAAGCGGCAAATGGCCCGAACTGCAATGGCCCGCCGACCTTTATCTGGAAGGCAGCGACCAGCATCGCGGCTGGTTCCAGTCCTCGCTGCTGCAAAGCTGCGGCACGCGCGGGCGCGCGCCTTATGATGCGGTCCTCACCCATGGTTTCACCATGGACGCCAAGGGCCTCAAAATGTCGAAATCGGTGGGCAACACCGTCGATCCCTTAAAGGTGATGGAAACCAACGGCGCGGACATCATCCGGCTGTGGGCGCTGTCGGTCGATTTCACCGAGGATCACCGCATCGGCGATGAAATCCTGAAAGGCGTGGCCGACCAGTATCGCAAGCTGCGCAACACCTTCCGCTACCTATTGGGCGCGCTCGATGGGTTCAGTGAGGAAGAACGGCAAGAGGCCAATCTGCCGCCGCTTGAGCGTTACATATTGAGCGAGCTTGCCTATCTCGACCGCAAACTGCGGCAGGCTGTCGTTGATTTTGACTTCAACACCTATGTCCGCACGTTGACCGACTTCTGCAATGAAGACCTGTCGGCCTTCTTCTTCGATATCCGCAAGGATTGCCTCTATTGCGATGGTGCCGACACGCACAAAAGACGCGCCTATCGATCGGTGCTGGACATATTGTTCAACGCTTTGGTGCGCTATGCGGCACCCGTGCTCGTCTTTACAGCCGAAGAGGTTTGGCAGGCCCGCTATCCGGGATCGGATTCGGTGCACCTGCTCGAATGGCCCGAAATTGGCCGTTGGGAAGATGATGATCTGGGCACCGAATGGGCCGCGCTGCGTGCGCTGCGCGCTCAGGTGCTTGAGGCCATCGAACCAATGCGACGCGAGAAAGTTGTGGGTTCGGGATTGGAAGCGGAAGTCGCCGTACCGGCTTCGGCGGCAATGAGCCTGCAACCCGAAGCGCTGGCCGAACTGTTCATCACCGCCAAGGTCAAACTGGCTGATGGCGAGGCAGTGCATGTCTCGCGAACCGACGATCACAAATGCGGCCGTTGCTGGCGGCATTTGCCGGAAGTCTCCGAAGACGGCGCGCTGTGCGATCGTTGCGATACGGTGCTGAATGGCTGAAACGATTCAACACCTCTCCGGAACGGAGAGGCAGCCTTGCGAAGCAAGGCGGAGAGGAGCGAATATGATTCAGACTCCTCCTGCTGCCCTTCGAGCAGCGTCCTCCCCGTGCCGGGGAGGTGCTGCATGAACCCCAAATACCGCCTGCAGGGCCTGATGCTCGCCAGCTTCCTGTTCATCGCCGATCAGGCGGTGAAGTTCATCATGATCGGCCCGCTCGCGCTGCAGAGCCGTCGGCAGATCCATATCGTCTCCTTCTTCGACCTGACCTGGGCCGAAAATCGCGGCGTATCGATGGGTTTCCTTGAGGCGAACAGCGATGCGCAGCGCTGGCTGCTGGTCGGCCTCACCGCGCTGATCGCGGGCGTGGTTGCGGTGTGGATGTGGCGTGAGAAACTGCACGGCGATGTGCTGGCGCTGGCAATGGTGTTGGGCGGGGCGCTCGGCAATATCGTCGATCGGGTGCGCTATGGCTATGTCGTCGATTATGCCGACCTGCATTTCGGCAATTTCCGTCCGTTCTGGATTTTCAATCTGGCCGATGCCTGCATCACCATCGGCGTGCTGATATTGCTTGCCCGCGCCTTCCTGATACGCGACAAGGCCGACAGCACACAATCAAGCGTTCATCCCGCGTCAAGCGGGGACGGGTTAGCGGAGTAAGCATGACACGCAAGTTTATCATCACAACGGCAGGCCTTGCGGCGCTTACCGCCCTGTCGGCATGCGGATCAAGCGGCGTGCTGGACCGCGAACGTCCCGACGAATTTGCCGTCGGTCGCGCCGCGCCGCTCGCCGTGCCCGCCGATCTCAATAGCTTGCCCACGCCACAGCCGGGCGCCTCACGCCCGCAGGAAGGCGAAACCAAGGCAGCGGTGCTCGACGCCATGTTCGGCACCCCCAAGCAATAAGGCCAGGATTCCCATGAAGCAGAAACTTATCCTTGCCGCCGCAGCGTCGGCAATCCTCCTTGGGCTTTCGGGCTGCCAGTCGGTCGGCAATGCCTATCAGTCGCTTTACGACTGGGACATTCGCGGCAATGAAGCATCGCAGCAACCGGGGACCAGCCGCGTCGCGCCGCTGGTGGTGCCGCCCGATTATCCGTTGAAGCCCTCGCAGGTGGCGACAACCCGCGCGCAGGATGGCAGCACGCCCGAACAGGTGCTTGAGGCGATGTTCGGCGGCGATGCCTCGCGCTCGGCGGGCGAACGTGCCGTCGTGGCGGCGGCAGGCAATAGCGAAATGGGCATCCGCTCGACCGTCGGCGATCCGGAAACCACGACGGTCAACAAGGGCGCCGTAACCCGCGACATCATCGCCGCACCCGAAGGCGACGGGCAAGCTGCGCAGGCGGCTGTTCCGCAATAATTTATTGGGCGCAGCCGCTCACCTTCTTTTGCAGGTAAATTGCCAGGTCGCGCGCACTTTCCAGATAGGGCGTAGCTTCGGAATCGTAGCGTTTTGGCATGGGTAAGCCAAGCCGCTCGAACATTTCTTCGACCAGATCTTCCATGTCCTCCGGATCATCGAAATAGAAGCCCATCAACCCGTCATCGGGATGGGGCATCACATTTTTCACACAGATAGGTTGTAGCGCATCGTATAACGCAAAGGCGACAGGTTCCCAAACGCCTGAGCTGTGCAGTTCGACGGCGTAGCTCTGACGATCAAGGCTTGGTCGCTGGCCGGCTACACGACGTTGTATGCGGCCCCAGTCCCAGTTCGACCAAATAGTCGTCGCCACCACAACGGCCAAAAACCAGCTGGCAACGAGCCAGCCGTTCAAGCCCGAACCCCGGCTTCCTCCACGCCCGCGCTGTTGTGGCGTAGCGCCTTCAGCACGGTATCGACGATCTGCGGCGCGTTGAGGCCCGCTTCGTCATATTGCTTCTGCGGCGAATCATGTTCCTGAAAGGCATCGGGCAGACGCATGGTGCGGATTTTGAGGCCGGTATCGGTCAGGCCAAGATCGCTGGCGAGCGTCAGCACATGCGCGCCGAGCCCGCCGATAGAGGCTTCCTCCACCGTCACGACCACCTCATGCGTTGCCATCAGGCGGCGGATGAGATCGCTGTCGAGCGGCTTGGCAAAGCGCAGGTCGGCAACCGTGGTCGAAAGCCCTTTGGCATCGAGCGTGTCGGCAGCCTTCAACGCTTCCGCCAGACGCGTGCCGAGCGAGAGGATCGCCACCGCCTTGCCCTCGCGCACCACCCTGCCCTTGCCGATTTCGAGCCGCTGCGGAACCTCTGGCAACGGCACGCCGGTGCCATTGCCGCGCGGGTAGCGGAAGGCGATCGGGCCGCTGTCGTGGAGCGCAGCGGTGTAGGTCATGTGCGCCAGTTCCGCCTCGTCGGCGGCGGCCATCACCACCATATTGGGCAGGGTCGCCAGATAGGTGACATCGAACGAGCCGGCATGGGTGCTGCCATCCGCCCCGACCAGCCCGGCGCGGTCGATCGCAAAACGCACGGGCAGGTTCTGGATGCAGACATCGTGCACCACCTGGTCATAAGCGCGCTGCAGGAAGGTCGAATAGATCGCGCAGAAGGGGCGCATCCCCTGCGCCGCAAGGCCCGCCGCGAAAGTCACCGCATGCTGTTCGGCAATGCCGACGTCAAAGGCGCGCGTCGGGTGCGCCTGCGCAAATTTGTCCACCCCGGTGCCGCTGGGCATCGCCGCCGTTACGGCAACAATCCGGTCGTCGGTTTCGGCGAGCCTGGCGAGCGTTTCGCCAAAGACATTCTGGTAAGCGGGCGGGCCGCCGCCGGGGCCCTTGTCCTGCTTGCCTGTGACGACATCGAACTTGACCACGCCATGATATTTGTCCGCCGCCGCCTCGGCAGGCGCATAGCCATGCCCCTTCTTGGTGACGACATGGATCAGGCACGGCCCCTCTGCCGCATCGCGGACATTTTCAAGCACCGGAACCAGATGATCCAGATTGTGCCCGTCAATCGGGCCGACATAGTAAAAGCCCAGTTCCTCGAACAGCGTGCCACCCATCGCCATGCCGCGGGCGAATTCGTCGGTCTTGCGCGCGGCGATGTGCAGCGGCTCGGGCAGGCGGCGCGAAATGCGTCTGGCAACTTCGCGCAGGGACAGGAAGGGGCGCGAGGAGACCAGCCGCGCCAGATAAGCCGACAGCCCGCCGACCGGAGGCGCGATCGACATGTCATTGTCGTTGAGGATCACGACCAGCCGGTTGCCCGCTGCCTCGGCATTGTTCATCGCCTCATAGGCCATGCCTGCCGACATCGAACCGTCGCCGATCACGGCAATCGCCTTGCCGGGCCTGTTCGCCAGCTTGTTGGCTATCGCAAAGCCGAGCGCCGCCGAAATCGAGGTCGAGCTGTGCGCCGCGCCAAAGGGATCATATTCGCTTTCGGTCCGCTTGGTAAAGCCGGACAGCCCGCCGCCGGTGCGCAGCGTGCGGATACGGTCACGCCGCCCGGTCAGGATTTTGTGCGGATAGCATTGGTGGCCGACATCCCAGACCAGCCGGTCGTCTGGGGTGTTGAAGACATAATGGAGCGCGGTGGTCAGTTCGACCACGCCCAGCCCGGCGCCCAGATGCCCGCCGGTCACCGATACCGCGCTGATCGTTTCGGTGCGCAACTCGTCGGCCAGTTGGCGGAGCTGCGAAGGATCGAGCTTGCGCAAATCAGCCGGAATCTGGACCTTGTCGAGCAAGGGCGTGACGGGTGTGTCAGTCATGCAAGTCAGCTTTAACGATATTTCCGGGATGTGTCGAACGGGTTATTCGCCCGTAGTTTAATCGCAATCGGCGCAGGTGCCGCGCACCTCGACGACGGGGCGGACAGCGTGAAAGCCCGCCGCCTCCGCCGCCTTGCGGACATTTCCGGTCAGGCTGTCGTCATCGATATGCGTCGCATTGCCGCAATTGTCGCAGATCAGGAAGATACAGTCGTGCAGGCATCCGGGGTGCGCATTGGCGAGATAGGCGTTGGCGCTTTCCACCCGGCTGGCGAGGTTGTTCGACACAAACAGGTCGAGGATGCGATAGACGCTGTTCGGCGCGACGCGCTTGCCGCGCTTTTGCGAGACCAGATCGGCAATGTCATAGGCCGATGCAGGCTTGTCGAAGGTTGCGAGCACGGCGAAGATATCGGCGCGCATATCGGTCCACTGCTCGCCTGCGGCAACCAGCGCCTTTTCGGCGGCATCGGCAAGGTCGGTGCCGTGATGTTCGTGATGATGATGTGCCTGCGTCGCCATGACTGGAATTTAGGCTTTTTCTGCCGTGGGGGCAAGGCTGCGTTAGTCCGGCGCGAAGCCCGAGACCTCTAAAACCTAGCGCGAGGCGCGCAGGTTCAGATCATGCCCCAGCGCAAGAATCGCCACGCCGACCATGGTGTAGACAATTTCCGTCCCGCCATGCGGCAAGGTGAGCGCACCCGACATCACGCCGATGCCGAGCGAACCGATCGCTGCAGGCAGCATGAAACCATGTTCGAACAGGCCTTTCACCAGCGCGATGATTCCGAAAACGATCGCCAGCGCAAGTCCGGCTTCGTGGATCAGCGGCGAAAACAGGAAGCCGCCTGCCGAAGCCAGCAAAGCCAACATGATCGAGGTCGCGAGGCAATGGACAAGGCACAGCCCCGCAAGGCTCAAGCCGAGCCCGTCCCAGCGCCTCTCGCGCCAAAATGCCTGCAATGCGATCACTTATCCGGCCTTTCCGAGTCGCCATATGGCAAATCCCGCCCGACGTTACAACATATCATTTGCGAGCTTGGGCTTGACATACTTGGTTGAATGTTCAATCAAGTGACCAGAGGAGAGTGTGAAATGGCAGACGATCCCTTCGCTGCGACGAGCAGCGCCCTGCTGAACAAGACCGGCAAGGATCTGGCGGCGTGGACAGATATTGCCCGCAAAGCGGGTATTTCCAGGCATATGGAACTGGTCCAATATTTGAAAGCAACCCACGGGCTTGGGCACGGCCACGCCAACACGGTTGCACATACGGCCAATCAAAGCGCGGCGGCATCGATGGCGGATACGGATTTGCTGTCTGCAATGTTTGCCGGCCCCAAATCCGCGATGAAGCCAGTATATGATGCCCTGATCGATGCCGTCAGCGCATTTGGCGACGATATCGAACTGGCCCCCAAAAAGGGATATGTATCGCTTCGCCGGTCGAAACAATTCGCAATTGCGCAACCTTCGACCAAGGACAGGTTCGACCTCGGCCTCAATCTGAAAGGCGAGGCCGTGGCGGGGCGACTGGAAGCGTCGGGCAGCTGGAATGCAATGGTTTCGCATCGGGTGCGGATCGGGTCGGTCGCAGAAGTCGATGCCGAACTGATTGGCTGGCTCCGCGCCGCCTATGAGCGCGGATGAACAAGGGAAGCAGGCCATGAACCCGGCAACACGCCAACGCATATTGGTCACGGCAATGGAGCTGTTCTGGGAAAAGGGCTATGGATCGACTTCGGTTGCGGACATATTGAGCCGCAGCCAGGTGCATAGCGGTAGCCTTTACCATTTCTTTCCCGGCAAGCAGGACGTGCTTGTCGGCGTGCTCGAATTTTATCGCGACGGGATAGAGGAAAACCTGCTGAATCCGAATTGGGCGGGCGTTGACGATCCTATAGAGCGGATATTTGCCTTGCTGGCCGGATATCGCAATTACCTCGTGATGACCGAGTGCACATACGGCTGCCCGATCGGCAGCCTCGCGCTGGAAATCCACGAACCCGACCCCAGGGTGCGCGAGCTTCTTGCGGTGAATTTCACCAACTGGTCGAATGCCATTGAGCGCTGCCTCGATTCGGCGGGCGACAGGCTCCCCCCCGCAACCGACCGGCCTGCACTGGCTGAATTCGTGCTGACGGTGATGGAAGGCGGGGTGATGCAGGCACGCACCCATCGCGACATCGGCTATTTCGACCGCAACATTTCGGTCCTGCGCGGGCATTTCGAATTGCTCGAACAAAGGCGCGCTGCAGATATCGCGCTGGACGGCGGGGCGCGATGAACGCACCTTCGATATCATGCCACAAAGCCCCAAGCCGTAGCTGCCCCGGCACGACCGCGCGGCTCTTTGCATTGCTCATTGCCGGTCTGGCACCGTCGGGTGCCTTGGCGGACAAGGCGGAAAATCAGGTTCGTATCGAAAGGCCGATCATCGCAGCAGCGGGCGCAATCGCCGGGGCCGATGTTGCCGCCTACGCCCTGTTCGTCAATTCGGGTGCAGACAATGCCATTCTCGAAGCCAGATGCGATTGCGCAGAAACGGTTGAATTGCATCTGGTGGATCGCGGCCAATCCGGGCGCGGCATGGTCAATGCCTTGCCGCTGCCCCTGCCTGCAGGAGCGCGAACCGAGATTTCACCACCCGGCATTCCGCGGCACATGATGGCGATGGGCCTGAAAACCGCCATGGCAAAAGGCGACAAAGTGACGCTGCATTTCCGACTGGCGAGCGGCGAATGGATTTCCGGGCAATTTGATGCCGTCGATAATAGCAGCAAAGCCTGGCAGAATTTTGAAGACATCGACACCGGCATAGCGCAGTTGCGCCATGCAGCAGGCAACTGGCGTGTGACTACACGCTTCTTTGGTGCTGACGGCAAGGAGTCCGCAACAGTAGCTGGCAGCTATTTGTTCGAATGGGTTGTCGAGGATCGGATATTGCGTGGTACGAGCAGAATAGCATCGCTTGGGCTGACCTCTGCAATGCTGTTTTATATCCGACCGTCAGATGGCTCCATCGAGATGCTGTCGGTTGGCCAGGACGGCGCGGCCTGGACGATGACCGGTCCGATTGGCGCTGAAACCCGCGAGACGCCGGAGGTTGCAATGGCGGACGGCACAAAATTGAAACTTCGGTTCACACGATTCAATATAGTTCGCGACCGTTACGAGTCGCGGATGGAACGCTCCACCGACGGCGGCGTCACTTGGGCGCTGGGCAACCATCAGATTTTTGAACGGCAGGCCGTAGACTAGCAGCTTCGCATGGCCTGGAGTCGCGCCAATTATCGGCACTTTTTGATATGTTCCAGACACAGCAAAAGGGAGGATGGAATGGACATGGAAAGCAAAACACCCGTCAGTCACTGGATCATCAGCGGCCTGTCGCTCGTCTGGAACGCCTTTGGCGCGGTCGATTACACCATGACGCAAAGCGGGAACGAAGCCTATCTGGCGCAATTCACACCCGAACAGCGCGCCTATTTCGAGGGCTTTCCGGCCTGGATGGAGGCCGCATGGGCGCTGGGCATATGGGGCGCGGTGGCCGGATCGCTGCTGCTCCTGATGCGCAGCCGCCACGCGGTGACCGCTTTTGGCGTATCGCTGTTCGGGCTGCTGGTCAGCACGATCTGGCAGTTCGGGCTTTCGGGCGCCGATGTCATGAAGATTTTCGGCACCGGGCCGATGGTGATGACGGCCTTTATCTGGCTGGTTGCCATTGCCCTGTTTCTCTATGCGCGGAAAAAACGGGATGCGGGGTTGCTGCGCTAAAGCTGCCGCGATGCGCAACAGCATATTTCCCGGCTGTTAACCAAAGGGCTTAGCCACTATTTGAGCATGGCGCGGCTATCAGCCCTGTCATGCGCAAACCCTGTCTTGCCCCGTTGATGATTGCTCTCGCTATTGCCGCCAGCCCGGCCAATGCGTTATATGAAGGGCTGCAATGCGTACCCTTCGCCCGTGCGCTGACCGGCGTCAGCATATTCGGCGATGCGCATACGTGGTGGGGGCAGGCAGAGGGCCGGTATCAGCGCGGCGAGCGGCCCAAAGTTGGCGCCGTCATGGCCTTTCGCCCGCACGGCAATATGCGGCTGGGCCATGTCGCTGCGGTGCGCAAGATCATCGATGACCGTACGCTGCTGATCAGCCACGCCAACTGGTCGACCATCGACGGGATGCGCGGGCATATCGAGGAAAATGTCCGCGTCATCGACGTGTCGGAGGACAATGACTGGAGCCGTGTTCGCGTCTGGTACACGCCGAACAGCGCGCTGGGCGGCAATGAATGGCCGCTGCACGGCTTCATTTATCCTGCAACGACGCGCAAGGACAAGGATGGGCGCGCGGCGTTGGCAGCGGTGCTGGCGAAAACGCCACCCTCGCGGCCTTCGGCGAAACCGGCAGTGCTCGCGCCTGCCCAGCCCGGTTCAAACCCGGCGCGCACGGTGCTGGCGGCCAACAGCAAGGCAAAGGCCAAATCCGGCGGCTTTGCACTCTCGACCGCGCTGCTCGCCGAAATCGACCGCAAGGCGAAAAAGGAAGGCCGCGCCAGGGCGCAAAGCTGAACCACGGCGCGGGCGGCCCCACCCACCCAATTTCATCCGCCCGATTTCGACCGGCATTTGACGATGGTCAATGACTGCCGATGTGCGCAGGCCCATCCTGAGCGCATCAGGAAAGGACGGCGCCATGCTCAAGGTCGAAAAGGATGTGAAGGCCGGTTATCTCGAACTCACGGTCGACGGCGTGGTTCATCGCGACGAGTATCAGCAGGCGATCGACGCGGTCGATGAATTGCTCACAGCGCACGAACAGCTGAATGTCGTCGAGGTGGTGCGCGACATCGGCTGGGTCGAGGCGGAGGTGTGGTGGAAAGACCTGCTCTTCCACCTCTCGCACCGCAACTTCGTCCACCGCGTCGCCGTGGTCAGCGATAGCGGCTGGGTCGGCCCCGTCACCCGCATGTTCGCGCCCTTCTACCCGGCAGCCATCCGCACCTTCGGGATCGACCAACTGGAATATGCCCGCACCTGGGCAAAGGTTGGGGACCTAGGCAGGGCGGCGGATTAGCGCCCAAATTTCCGCTGCGTCTTGCCATAACGCAGCTTGCGCGTCCCCGGCTTGCCTTCCTGCGCGCGGCCCTTCGGCGCAGCCACGCGCTGCTCGTGCGGCAGGCCCAGTTCCTCTGCCTCGAGCGCGCGGATTTCGTCGCGCAGGCGGCCTGCTTCCTCGAATTCGAGGTCGGCGGCGGCGGCGCGCATTTTCTTCTCCAGCTCCTCGATATAGGCGCGCAGGTTATGCCCGACGAGGTTGTTGGCGCCCTCAGCATCGATCTCCACCAGCACGCCGTCGCGGCTCGCGGTATCGGCGACGATATCATGGATGTTGCGCTTGATCGTCGTCGGGGTGATGCCGTGCGCCTCGTTATATTCGCGCTGTTTTTCGCGCCGCCGGTCGGTCTCGCGCATCGCGCGCTCCATGCTGCCGGTGATGCGGTCGGCATAGAGGATCACCCGCCCCTCGACATTGCGCGCGGCGCGGCCGATCGTCTGGATCAGCGAGGTTTCGCTGCGCAAAAAGCCTTCCTTGTCGGCATCCAAAATGCACACCAGCCCGCATTCGGGAATGTCGAGTCCTTCGCGCAGCAGGTTGATGCCGACGAGCACGTCATAGACCCCCAGCCGCAAATCGCGGATCAGCTCGATACGCTCCAGCGTTTCGACATCCGAGTGCATGTAGCGGACACGCAGCCCCGCCTCGTGCATGAACTCGGTCAAATCCTCCGCCATCCGCTTGGTCAGCGTCGTCACCAGCGTGCGATAACCAAGCTCGGCGGTCTTGCGGCATTCGTTGATGCAATCCTGCACCTGATCCTCGACCGGCTTGATCTCGACCGGCGGGTCGATGAGGCCGGTGGGGCGGATCACCTGCTCGGCAAAGACGCCGCCGGTCTGCTCCATCTCCCAATTGCCGGGGGTGGCCGATACGCTGACCGTTTGCGGGCGCATCGCATCCCATTCGTTGAAGCGCAAAGGCCGGTTGTCGATGCAACTCGGCAGGCGGAAGCCATATTCGGCGAGCGTGATCTTGCGCCGGTGGTCCCCGCGCGCCATCGCGCCGATCTGCGGGATCGTCTGGTGGCTTTCATCGACAAAAAGCAAGGCATTGTCGGGCAGATATTCGAACAGCGTCGGCGGCGGCTCGCCCGGCAGGCGCCCGGTGAGGAAGCGCGAATAATTCTCGATCCCCGCGCAGCTTCCGGTCGCCGCGATCATTTCGAGATCGAAATTGGTGCGCTGTTCGAGCCGCTGCGCCTCGAGCAGCCGCCCCTCGGCGACCAGTTCCTCGAGCCGGTGGGCCAGCTCGAACCGGATCGCCTCGGTTGCCTGCTTCATCGTCGGCCCCGGCGTCACATAATGGCTGTTGGCATAGACGCGCACATGATCGAGCCGCGCCCCCGCCTTGCCGGTCAAGGGATCGAATTCGACAATCTCCTCCACCTCGTCACCGAACATCGAAATGCGCCAGGCCATATCCTCATAATGCGACGGGAAGAGTTCGAGATTGTCGCCGCGCACGCGGAAATTGCCGCGCGCAAAGGCGGCATCGTTGCGCTTGTATTGCAGCGCGACCAGCTTGCGGATCAGATCGCGCTGGTCGATGCTTTCGCCTTTCTTGATGTCGAAAATCATCGCCGAATAGGTTTCGACCGAGCCGATACCGTAAAGGCAGGAGACCGAGGCGACGATCAGCACATCGTCGCGTTCGAGCAGAGAGCGGGTGGCCGAATGGCGCATCCGGTCAATCGCCTCGTTCACGCTCGATTCCTTTTCGATATAGGTATCGCTGCGCGGCACATAGGCCTCTGGCTGGTAATAATCGTAATAGCTGACGAAATATTCGACGGCATTTTCGGGGAAAAAGCTCTTGAATTCCCCATAAAGCTGCGCCGCGAGGATCTTGTTGGGCGCAAGCACCAGCGCCGGTCGCTGCAGCGCCTCGACCACCTTCGCCATGGTGAAGGTCTTACCCGATCCGGTGACGCCGAGCAGCACCTGATCCTTCTCCCCCGCCAGCGCGGTTTCGGTAAGCTCGCGGATCGCTGTCGGCTGGTCGCCCGCAGGCTGGTAATCCGAAACCAGCCTGAAAGGCCGCCCGCCTTCAACCTTGGGCGGCCGCGCCGGTCGATGCGGCGTGAAACTGCCGTCGGTTTCGGGTTCTTCAAGCCCCCGGCGGATGATGAGGTTGGACATGTTCGCTATGTGGGCGGGATTGGGGGATGGGGCAAGGGTTGAGTGCAGGATGATGTGCAGGTAACCGTTATCTTCAATCTAACACTGCCAAAGCCTCACTTACTCCCAACACCGGGACACCCGCCGCCTAACGCAAGCTCAATAAATCATCATCACCAGAAACAATCGCATCGGCTTTTGCCATCAGAGCCACAGCCGCAACTTGATCGTCGTCTGGATCGCGATGCACCACCTTCGTCACTTCCGACGGCTCAACCACCGTCACGATCGAACAATAGTGAAAGAGCATTGCCTCCGCCGACATTGCCATGGCGGCGAGGGGTTGCAGCTTGGGGTAGGCAAGCACGCGTTGCAATTCTCCCAAGAGCATCGGACTGGTGAAAAGTTGAAGTCTTGCCGGATCAGCAGCCAGCCGCAACAGGGCGCGAGGCTTTCCGTCCCACAGCAGGGCTGAAACGACAATGTTGGTATCAATTACAAAACGCAGCGGCCTGTTCGGCGTGGGCTGCACTTACGCAGCTTTGCGTGCTGCCCGAATGGCTTCGGCGATCAGTTTCTCGTCAGCGACTGACGGCTCAACATCACCTGATTTGGCCCAAGCCCTTTCGAGCGCAGCCATGCCTTCGGTGCGCAACTTCTCACGCAGCATCGCCTGCATCGCTTCTGGCGCGAGCAGCCCTGCCGCGGCAGCGGCCTTGGCAAGTTCATCGGGAAGCGAGAGCTGAACCTTGGTCATGGTCACCTTCTACCATCGTACACCGTGAACTGGCAACATTCACGACACCCCCTGTCCTACACGGCCAAAATCTGCTCCAGACTGGCGGATGGAATGGGTTCGTTGCACGCTTCAATATCGCTCCGCCGCGCGGGCGGAGCGCTGTGGGGTTTGGGGTGCGAATTTGGTTCGCGCAGAGGCGCAGAAATTTCGCAGAGGCCGCAGAGAGTCTTTTCGGCGAAACCGATTTCCAGTCGAAAGGTTCATGGCGGCGGCAAATGTCGTTGAGTTGAATGCGCTGCGCGCAACTTTGCCCCTCTGCGATCTCTGCGTCTCCTCTGCGCCTCTGCGTGAACCAAAAAATCCGGTACCCTCCACGCACGCAATGGCGTCAGATGACACCCCCCACCTACCCCTCTACTTTCTGAAGAATCCGCCACTTTTTGGCAGGTCACATGCGCACCGAAGCCTATTTCCTGAACAGCACCCGATCCTCCGGCCCGAAGCCCCAGCGCCAGATCACCCAGAGGTACACGCCAAGGATCGCGGGGACGCCCAGCGCCAGTTCGGCCCATTCGGGAAGCTGGGTTGCGCCGATGCCGATGAGGATCGCGGCGGCGACGGCGGGGAGCAGGCTCCAGCGCCAGATCGAGAGCGGTTCACCCAACAGCTTTGCCAGCAGCACAGCCTTCGCCAGCGAGGCCGCGCCCAGCGCGAGCATCAGCGCGCAGGCGACCGCGGCGGCCTGTGCCAGCCCCACAAATTGCGGCTTCAGCCGCAGCATCGGCACCAGCTCGATCAGGATCAGGCTGAGCACCACCTGCAGCGCCAGCATGCCGAGCGAGAGGAGGAGGTTGCGGTGCCGCGCCATATAGACCAGCGCGCTTTCGCTGACCACGGCGGTCGCCGCCGCGACCTCTGCCGCCAGCAGGAACGCCATCGCTGCCGTGCCGCCGACAAATTCGGGGCCGACAAGCCCCATCACCGCCTCACCCGGAATGCCGAGCGCGAGCGCGATCCCCGCCTGCGCAGCGATGATCCAGAAGCCGACCTGCCCGACCTGTTTGGCGATCTCCCCATAATTTTTCGCCTGCAGGTTGCGGGTGATGACGGGGCCGAGGATCGGATCGAAACTCGATTTCAGTTTCTGCGGCAGGCTGGCGACCTGCTGCGCGACATAGTAAATCCCGACCACCGCGGGCGAGGCGAAGAGGCCGAGGATCGCGAGATCGAGCCTGCGGCTGCCCCATTCGATCGCATCCGCCGCCGCCAGCGGCAGGTTACGGCGGGCGAGTGCATAGAGTTCCGACGGGCACGGACGCCATCCGTGGGGCAGGCCATAACTGCGCAGCAAGGGCCACAAAGCCGCCAGCATCGCGGCGAGCATCGAGGCGACATAGGACAGGATCAGGCCATCGCGCGCCGAATAGAAGAACAGCGCGCCTGCCGCGATGCTGATCGTCCACGGCTCGACAACCGCCCTTGCCCGCACCGTCGAGGCGACATCGAAGCGATAGGCGAGCGCGGCAAGCGCGATATCGGTCCAGACGATCGCGAAAATGGTCAGCGGCAGGAAACGGTCGAGCCCGTTCAACTCGCTGTTGGGAAACATCAGCCAGGGCAGCGCGACCAGCACCGCCGCGCCCAGCGCCGAGGCGACCGTGCCCACCAGAATGGCATCGCCGACGACATGGGTGTCGGGCCGGTCCTGCCGCGACAGCGCCTCTGCCAGCCCGCGCCGCAACCCAAGCGTCGCCAGCTGCGCGACAAATTCGACCACGAGCACCGCATAGGCAAAGCGCCCCAGCACCTCCGGCCCGTAGAGCCGCCCCGCGATGAACAGAAAGGGGATGCGCGCGGCGAGGCGCAGGACAAAGCCGAACACATTGGTCCGCCCGCCCTTGGCCAGCGCCTTCAGATCGGCTTCGTTCCGGTCAGCTTCGGTTGCCGTCAAACTCCCCTCCGTTTGCGGGCATATATGGTGGTTCCAGCCAAGCTGGAACGGGTTCGGCACCAGCCCTCTCCCCCACCCGGCCACCCATATACGATACCCTGTGGGTGGTCGGGTGGGGGAGAGGGCTGGTGCCGCCTAAAAACCCTATCAGGGTTTTTACATTGCCGACGCAAAAAATTCACCCTTCGGACTTCAACGGGCGCGAAAGCAGGGCTTCGACGACCTGCCCGACGCTGGCGCTGCTATCGAGCAAGGCACAGACCGCCGCGACAATCGGCATCTCGACGCCGAGCGCCTGCGCGGATTCGAGGAGGACAGGCGCAGTGAAGGCGCCTTCGGCCACCGTGCGCCGGTCCGCCATCAGTTCGGCAGCCGCCTTCCCCTGCCCCAGCCCGCGGCCCAGCGAGAAATTGCGGCTATTCTCCGAAGAACAGGTCAGCACCAGATCGCCCAGCCCCGAAAGCCCGGCCAGCGTCTGCGCCTGCGCACCGCGCGCAAGGCCGTATCGCTGCATCTCGGCAAAGCCGCGCGCGATCAGCGCCGCACGCGCGTTGAGGCCAAGCCCCGCGCCATCGACAACGCCGCAGCCGATGGCGAGCACATTCTTCACCGCGCCGCCAATCTCCGCCCCCACCACATCGCCCGACCAATATGGCCGGAAGGCGGGCGTCGCGACCAGCCGCATCAGCAGCTTGCCCATCGCCTCGCTTTCGCAGGCGAGCGTGATCGCGGTCGGCTTTCCTGCCGCCACCTCATGCGCGAAGGTGGGGCCGGAAAGCACCGCGAGCGGGTTGTCCGGACGCAGTTCGGCGACGATTTCAGAAACCAGCAACTGCGTGCCTGCCTCGATCCCCTTCGAACAGAGCAGCAAGGGCGCACCGGTTTCGGGAAGCCGTTCGAGCGTGCCGCGCAGATGCTGCGCCGGGGTCACCATCAGCAGCGCCGAACAATCCGCCATCTCCGCCATCTCTGCTGTCGCGCGAATTTGCGGCGGCAATGCGAGCCCGGGGAGGTAGAGCGGATTGCCCTTTCCTGCATTCACCGCCTCGACGACCTCGGGCTCAAGCGCCCAGAGCAGCACATTGTCATGGTTTTGCGACATGACGCTGGCAAGCGCGGTGCCCCATGCGCCAGCGCCGATAACACCGATGGGTTGTCCGGTCATGCCTGAGTTTCCCAATTGGGCCGTTCGCATCGAGCGAAGTCGAGATGCCCCCAGTTCAGGCGCCAACGATAGGTGTCTCGACTTCGCTTGACACGAACGGGAACTGAAAAACTGGTCCTCATGCTTTCACTCCTGCGCCGCGGGCGGCCTCTGCATCGGGATCGAGCGGCCAGCGCGGGCGCGCGGCGATGTCGAGCGGATCGGTGAGCCCGGCGGCGAAGCGTTCCGCGCCTGCCCAGGCGATCATCGCGCCATTGTCGGTGCACAGCCAATGCGGCGGTGCGACGAAACGCATCGCGTAACGCTCTGCCACGCGCTGCAACATCGCGCGGATCGCCTCGTTCGCGGCCACCCCGCCTGCAACCACCAGCGCGTCCGGCGGATCGATCCGCGACAGGCTGTATTCGAGACGGTCTTCAAGGCAATCGACCACCGCCTGCTGGAAGGAGGCGGCAATATCTTCGGCGCGATATTGCCCGCTTTCATGCGCGCGCAGCACCGCGCTTTTGAGGCCGGCAAAGCTGAAATGCGGCTCGTCGGCGCCTTTCAGCGGGCGGGGCAGCGGCACCGCCTTCGCGCTGCCCTGCTTCGCCGCCTTCTCGACCGCAGGGCCACCGGGAAAGCCGAGGCCAAGGATCTTCGCGCTCTTGTCGAATGCCTCGCCCACCGCATCGTCGATCGTCGTCGCCAGCCGGTCATAATCGCCGACGCCGTTCACCCGCAGCAACTGGCAATGCCCGCCCGACACCAGCAGGAGGAGATAGGGAAATTCGAGTTCGGGATCGATCAGGCGCGGCGAAAGCGCATGGCCTTCGAGGTGATTGACGGCGATCAGCGGCTTGCCTGCCGCCATCGCCAGCGCCTTGGCGGTCACCAGCCCGACCATCACCCCGCCGATCAGCCCCGGCCCTGCCGTTGCGGCAATCGCATCCACCTCGTCCAGCGTCAGCCCGGCATCGGCGAGCGCCGTCTCGACCAGCGGGGTCATCAGCTCGGCATGGGCGCGCGCAGCGATTTCTGGGACGACGCCGCCAAAGGCGCGGTGATGATCCTCCTGCCCGGCCAGCGCATGGCTAAGGATCGTGCGGTCCGAACGCACGACGGAGGCTGCGGTTTCATCGCAACTCGATTCAAGGCCCAAAATCACTGCCATCCCCTTCCCCATAGGCAGCACCCTCGCTATGGACAAGCCGCATGAACCCGACCCGTGACACACCGCTTCGTATCGGCACCCGTTCTTCCCCGCTCGCCCTCGCGCAGGCGGAGATGGCGAAGGTGGCGTTGGTGACGGCGCATGGCTGGGAGGAAGCGGCGGTGCTGCTCGTCCCGATGCTGTCGAGCGGGGACAAGGTGCAGGATCGCCCGCTTGCCGAAATCGGCGGCAAGGCGCTGTGGACCAAGGAACTCGAACGCGCGCTTCTGAACCGCGAAATCGATATTGCCGTGCATTCGATGAAGGATGTCGAAACGGTGCGCAGCGCAGCTTTCCGTATCGCCGCGATGCTGCCGCGCGCCGATGTGCGCGACCGGCTGATCGGCGCGGAGAGCATCGCCGCGCTACCCGAAGGCGCGCGGGTCGGCACCTCCAGCCCGCGCCGCACCGCGCAGTTGAAGGCTCTGCGTCCCGATATCGTCACCGACAGCATCCGGGGCAATGTCGCGACACGCCTTTCGAAAGTAGCGAATGGCGAATTTGATGCGACGCTGCTTGCGGCGGCGGGCCTCGACCGGCTGGGGCAATCCGGCATCGGGGCTGCCATAGACACCGGCGAAATGCTGCCTGCGGCCTCGCAGGGGGCAATTGGTATCGACTGCCTTGCCGACCGTTCCGAAATCGCTGCGCTGCTGGCGCCGGTCAACCACCAGTCGACCTTCGACTGCGTGGTCGCCGAGCGCGCCTTCCTCGAAGCATTGGGCGGCACCTGCCATTCGCCGGTAGCGGCGCAAGCTGTCTGGGAAAAAGACGCATTATCGCTGAAAGGCGAAATTTTGCGTGAGGATGGCAGCGAACGCCAGGCGGGCGCAATCGCCTGCCAGCCCGGCGACGGCGCCGCACCGGCCCGGCTCGCCCGCCAGTTGCTCGATGCCGCCTCGCCCGAATTGCGGGCGCTGTTCGAGGGATGAAAATCCTCATCATCCGCCCGCAACCGGGCAATGATGCCAGCGCCGCGCGCGCGCGCGAAGCCGGGTTCGAACCGGTCCAATTGCCCTTTTTTGCAATCCGCCCCCGGTTATGGGACGCGCCCGATCCCGCGCATTTCGATGCGCTGCTGGTCACCAGCGCCAATGCGGTGCGCCATGCGGGGGCCGCGCTGTCCGCCTATCGCGCGCTGCCTTTGCACGCCGTCGGTCGCAACACCGCAGATATCGCTGCGGCCGCCGGTTTGCCCATCGCCTCGATCGGTGAGGGCGGCGTCGCCCAAGCCGTGAATGCCGCGCGTCTCGCGAGGCATAAAAGGTTGCTGTGGCTGGCAGGGGCAGACCAGACAGATTTCGTCGCACCCCCCGACGTGCAGATCGAAACGCGCATCACATATTCTTCAGAACCAGCCCAATTGCCCGCCGATGTGGCAGGGATAATTGCCAGTGCCGATATCATTGCGCTCCATTCGGCACGCGCCGCTAGTAGCTTTGCTGAAATTGCCGATTCCGGCGCTCTATCTCGCGATCAAATCAGGATCGCCGCTTTTTCCAAAACCATCGCCGATGCAGCAGGCACAGGCTGGCGCGGCGTGGCCATCGCCGAACGCCCCGACGACCAAGCCCTGTTGTCGGCGGCGCGTGCGCTTGTTAAGCAGTCGGCATCATAAGGGTCGCAAGGGGACAGGATTTGAACTGGCGAGCAGGCGTTGCACTGTCGATATTGGCGTTTGTCGGTGGCGGACTGGCGGTGAACTGGCTGGCGACATCCGGGCTTTCGCCTTGGGGTGAAGCCGCTCCCTCTGCGCCTGCAGGCCCCGTTGTGCCGCTTCCCGAGATCGCACCGCCGCCAGTCAACCCGATGCTGGCGGCACCGGCCGCGCCACAGATCCTGCAACCGATAGCCGATTCCGCACGCACCGAGGCGATGCTTGTCGCGATGGCGGCACGGCGCGCCGTGGCGGCTGGCGCGCCGCTGGGCGATATCGAGCCGCGCCTTGACGCAGCTTTTGGGCAAAGCCAGCCGCAGGCGCTGGCCCGCATCCGGGCGGCAAGCAAAAACGGCATCACGCCCGCAAGGCTTGCAGCCGAATTCGATGCCATCTCGCCGGGCCTTGAGCGCGATCCAGAAATGTCATGGGCGCGGATCCGGCACGAACTGTCGACGATGTTCGAGCTGCATATGTCCGACGCCCCACCGCCAACCGCTGACGCCCAGATCGCACGGACGCGCGACCTGATCCTTTCTGGCAATGTCGAATCGGCCACCAGGCTGGTCGCGGCCATGCCAGGCGCTGCGAACGCAAAGGACTGGCTGGCCAAAGCGCGGCGCTATGTCGAAACGCAACAGGCGCTCGATACGCTTGAAAAGGCGGCGCTGGCGATGCCGATGGTGGCACAGCAGCCGATGGTCGCGCCAACGCCTGAAGCTGTTCCGCCCGCAGGTGCGGTGCACCCCGGGGCTCCATCTCCGGAAACCTGAGCCTAAACCCGATCTTTCGCCGAAACAGGGCCATCACGGCGATCATACATCTTTCATAAATCGCCGGTCGGCTTAAACCATCCTCATGGCGATGACACCGCCCTCTTTTCCGGCGCATGACGGGCAGGCAACGGCCCCGCCCTTACCGTTGCTGGCCCGCGAGGCGGCAGGTTTTGCCTATATGCGATTACGTGCCACCTTTGCGCCACCGGTGCGGCTGGAAGTTGAGGGGCAGGGTCATGATGTCGTTGTGATACCCGGCTTTCTGGCTTCGGACCGCACCACAAGTCGCCTGCGCCGCTCGCTGGATGGCGCCGGTTTCCGCGCCCATGGATGGGGCCTGGGGCACAATGGCGGCGTGTCAGCCGACCTGTTTGCGCAGATAGACCGGCAGTTCGACCAGCGCGGCATCGACCATCCGGCTACTCTGGTCGGCTGGAGCCTTGGCGGCGTGATCGCGCGCGAATATGCCAAGCGCGCGCCGCACCGCGTGGCGCGCGTTATCACATTGGGCAGCCCCTTTTCGGCGCATCCGCGCGCCAACAATGCCTGGCGGGTTTATGAATGGGTCGCCGGTCACAAGGTCGACAATCCGCCCTTTGCAGCAGTGCTGCATGAAAAACCACCGGTGCCCACCTTCGCCTTCTGGTCGGCGCGCGACGGTGTGGTCGCCCCCGATGCAGCACGGGGCCGAAGCGGCGAGGCAGACCATGCAACCGAACTTGCCTGTTCGCACATGGCGTTCGTCTCCGATCCCGAAGCGATCCGCGCGATTGCACGCGCCATTATCGCCTGATCAGCGCGCCGCTTCTGCCGCCTCGGCCACGTTGTCGCTGAAAAAGCCGTCGATCCCGGCGGCGAGATACGCCTTTATCTCCGACACGAGATCGCCATGCGCTGCCGGATTCAAGCCGCTGCGCTGCCCCAGCGGCAGGAAATAATTCTCGCGCCGGAAGGTCCAGGCATGGACGTCGAGCCCGGCGGCGTGCGCATCGGCCACCAAAGCGGTCGGTTCACCCAGATTGCCCAGCAACGTGCGCGGTAGGATCATCGCCTTCTCTACCCCCACGCCATCGGCATAGCGGGCAATGCCTTTCAGCCCCTCGGGCGTCGCCATCGCGGCATAGCTTGTGGCGGGATCGTCGGCGGGGCCATCATCCTTCGACATCAACTGGATGAGGCGCAGCTGCGTCTTGCTGCGCAGCGCCTTTAGATTGCCGACCTCGAAACTCTGGATGAACAGCGGATCGTCCTTTTGCGAATAGCCATGCTTTTCGAGCATCGCGAGCAACGGTGCCTCGTGCGGCAGCCCGATCGAGGCAAAATAGGAAGGATGCTTGGTTTCGGGATAGATGCCGATACGGCGCCCGCTTTCCTTCTCCTTCGCCTTGGCAAGCAGGATGATTTCCTCGAAAGTCGGGATTTCGAATTGCCCGTCAAAGGCCGTGTTCGCCTTGCGCAGCAAAGGCAGCCGCTCCTTGGCACGCAGCGTCTTCAATTCGGCGAGGGTGAAATCCTCGGTGAACCAGCCGGTCATTTTCTGGCCGTCGATGGTCTTGCTTGCCTTGCGCCCGGCAAATTCGGGGTGATCGGCAACGTCGGTGGTTTCGGAAATCTCGTTCTCATGCCGCGCGACCAGCACGCCGTCTTTGGTCAGCACCAGATCGGGTTCGATATAATCGGCACCTTGTTCAATCGCGAGCGTATAGCTGGCGATCGTGTGCTCGGGCCGCTCGCCGCTCGCGCCGCGATGGGCGATGATGATCGGGTCCTTGGCCATTGCGGATTTTCCTTCATGGGCAGTGCTGTTCGAACAGGCTGACAGCGCAAGCGCGATGCAGAACAGAGCAGCGGTTTTCATCGCCGCACCGCAACCGAGAGCGGCAAGCGCGCGGCATCGAGCTGGATCGTGACATCGGCGCGACCGGGCATTTCGTGCATGATCCAGCGCGTCAGCCGTTCATAATGCGCAATGAAGCGGGCGACCTGTTCGTCGGTCATCGCGGCGGCGGCGCGCTGTGCCCCGTCCTGCGCCTGATAGCCATGCTCCTGCTCGCAGCGCCAGCGATGCACGACGTCGAACGATGGCGGGCGCAGATAGGCCAGCCGGTCGATGCGCGCAAACAGCTCCGCCGTTTCGCCCGCCAAATGCGCGTTCCAATGGCTGCGCCAGATACCATCCGGATCGTCCTCGCGCTCGAGCGCATTGACAGGCTGTGCGAGCAGATCGTCCGGCACCGGCTGTGCCCCGACGCACCAGCCTTCAAACAGCAACAGGTCGCATGGGCCATCGAGCAGCGGCCAGTCGCGCGAGGACAGCGGTTCATCGGCGCGCTTGTCGAACCGCGGCAGCATCACCGGGTGGCCCGCCTTCACCGCATCGAGCGTGGCGATGCCGATCGCGGTGTCGTGCGTTCCCGGCGGGCCGCGTGTGGCGAAAAGCGGGTGCGCCTCCGCCGCCAGTCCGGCGCGCACCGTGCGCCCCAGATAGAGATCATCGAGCGACAGCACACCCACGCGCAGGCCCTGCCCCGAAAAATGCGCCGCCAACTGGGCGCAGGCGGTCGACTTGCCCGACGCCTGCGCTCCGCACAATCCGACGATCAGCGGCGTCCCTGGGGTCAGCCAGCCCGATATTGCATCTGCCAGTGCAGTCGCAATCCGGTTCATGCCCCCAGCGCAGCCTCCCATTCGGGCAGCTTGAAACCGACGAGCAGGCCGCCCGGATATTCGAGCACCGGACGTTTGATCATGCCCGGCTGATCGAGCATCAGCGCAATCGCCTTGTCCGTATCGAGATCAGCCTTGGCGGCATCGGGCAGTTTCTTGAAGGTCGTGCCCGCGCGGTTGAGGATCGTCTCCCACCCCTTCGCGGCGCACCAGTCCTTCAGCTTTGCCGCATCGGCCCCGGCCTTTTTATAGTCGTGGAAGCTGTAGGCGATGCCCTTGCCATCGAGCCAGACACGCGCCTTTTTCACCGTGTCGCAATTGGGGATGCCGTAAAAGATGATGCTCATGCCATTCCTTCTGAAACCAACTGCATTCGCCTTTGCGCCATGCCGCGCACCCGCGCAAGCGGCAGACAGCGGGTTTCGTTTCGCCCGCCCCTCGTCTATGCGCGGCGGATGGCACAAGACGGCATCCTCATCCTCACCACCGGCGGCACGATCGACAAGAATTATTTCGACGCGCTTTCCGAATACCAGATCGTCGACAGCGGCATTCCGGCGTTGCTCGAGGAAGCGCGCGTTGCCCTGCCCTATCGGCTGGTCGAGCTGATGCGCAAGGACAGCCTCGAGCTGACCGACGCCGACCGCGCCCTCATCGCCGCCGCCGCGCGAGGCCCCGAGACGCGCATCGTCGTTACCCATGGCACCGACACGATGACAGAGACGGCGAAGGTGCTTGCTGCAGAAGTGCCGGGCAAAACCATCGTCCTCACCGGCGCCCTAAGCCCCGCACGCTTTGCCGAGACCGACGCGAACTTCAACCTCGGCATGGCCTTCGCCACCGCCCAGGTCGCCCCCGCAGGCGTCTGGATCGCGATGAGCGGGCAGGTGTTCGACGGGCTGAAGGTCAGGAAGGACCGCGAGGCGGGGAAATTTGTGGCGCTGTAAAAACCGGCTCACCAGATTGTGCTGACCGGATATTTGCGTACATTCCGGTCAGCCGAAATCAGTCGCAGTTCGAGTGATAGTGCATGGGCAATCATCATCCGGTCGATCGGATCGCGATGGATATTGGGTAATGCGCCAACGGTGGTCCATATCGATGCTGGCAGATCCAACATCTGGATATCGAGCGTCTCTATGAGCGGCTGCAACGGGCCGGAACCATTGAACCGCCCGCGTTGCTCCAGATCGGCATATTCCCACGCGTTCACGGCGCTTAAAAACAGGGCGTTCTCGGGATCGAGGATCGCCTCAAGCGCGGCTTTGCTCAGACGCTTGTCACCGTTGGCCAGCCATACCAGGATATGGGTATCAAGAAGCAGCGCCAAATTTCCGCTCAAACCGTTCGTCGGGATCGCCGCGATCCGCCTTCAACGCCTCAAGGCTGAGGTCCGCACCCTTGAAGGCATCGCGGTACATGCCGAACGCCGATTTGCGTTTGCGCGCCAGCTCTTCCTTCGATGTCGCCTTGCTGTCGCGCGCCGAAACGATTTCCGCCTCGGGCTCTCCCGCGCGCATGATCACCACTCGCTCCCCACGTTTGATGGCGTTGAGCAATTCCGAAAGCCGCGTCTTGGCTTCACCGATATTGACATGGATGGTCATGATGGATGGAGAGTAGCTTGACCAAGAGGGTTGGTCAAGGCGTGAGAATTTCATCCAGCCAAGATTTCGGACGTAAATCCGGTCCTCCCAAACGATGGATGATTCCTCGAAAGTCTTGGACTGCCCCTTCTCGAAAATCTTCTTGTCGCAACCCACGAATTGCCCGCAACTCGTTTGTCAGAGACAACCATCTCGCCATTGCAACTTTAAGCTCATCTGGTTTAACGCCTGCGTCTTGGAATACCTGAGCATAATCTTCAATTGCGCTGCGATGGGCGATCGCATTGTGCCGAATGGACAAAATGTCCTTTGCTTGGCAATTCGAAATATCGATGCGTTTCTGCAGGACGCAGTGGTTTTGATATCGGGCCGTATCTAGGACGTCCTTTGCAACGCTCGGAAGCGAAATGCTCCGGAGAGTCTTTGTCCCACACAACCGCGCAATGAATGATCATACTAACAAAATGCGAGTGTTCGCTGAAACGGAAAAATCTGGATGATCGTTCAAGGTATCAAGAATTTGCGAACGCGTAGGCTGCCCAAATGTGAACCACCAAAGGTCATAGAAAATGCGTGCGCGCACAATCTGTTGGGTTAGGATATGAAGCCGATCATCGACCGGCATCTTTGATCTCACTCCCACTCAATCGTCCCCGGCGGTTTTGACGTATAGTCATACACCACGCGGTTGATGCCCTGCACCTCGTTGATAATCCGCGTCGCGACGCGCGACAGGAAGGCGGCGTCGAAGGGGTAGATGTCGGCGGTCATGCCGTCGACCGAGGTGACGGCGCGGAGCGCGCAGACGCTGTCATAGGTGCGGCCATCGCCCATTACGCCGACGGTGCGGACGGGGAGCAGGACGGCGAACGCCTGCCAGATCGCGTCGTACAGGCCGGCGCCCCGAATTTCTTCGAGATAGACCGCGTCGGCCTTGCGCAATATGTCGCAGCGTTCCTTGCTGACTTCGCCGGGGATGCGGATCGCAAGACCCGGGCCGGGGAATGGATGGCGGCCGACGAACTGGTCGTTGAGGCCAAGCTCACGGCCCAATGCGCGCACCTCATCCTTGAACAGTTCGCGCAGCGGCTCGACCAGCTTCATGTTCATGCGCTCGGGCAGCCCGCCGACATTGTGGTGGCTCTTGATCGTGACGCTCGGCCCGCCGGTGAAAGAAACGCTTTCGATCACATCGGGATAGAGCGTGCCCTGGGCCAGAAAATCGGCCCCGCCCAGCTTCTTCGCCTCTTCCTCGAACACGTTGATGAATTCGGCGCCGATGAATTTGCGCTTCTTCTCGGGATCGGTGACGCCTGCGAGCCCCGCCATGAAGCGTTCCTCTGCATCTACCACGACCAGCGGGATATTGTAATGGTCGCGGAACAGCCGCTCGACCTGTTCGCGTTCGTTGAGCCGCAGCAGGCCATGGTCGACAAAGACGCAGGTCAGCTGGTCGCCGATCGCCTCGTGAATCAGGATCGCGGCAACCGATGAGTCAACACCACCGGACAACCCGCAGATCACTCGGCCCGAACCGACCTGCTCGCGGATTTCGGCAATCTTGGTCGCGCGGAATTCGGCCATCGTCCAGTCGCCCGAAAGGCCGCAGATCTTGTGCACGAAATTGGCAATCAGCTTCGCGCCATCAGGGGTATGCGCAACTTCGGGGTGGAATTGCGTGCCATAATAGCGGCGCTCGTCATCGGCGATCAGCGCAAAGGGCGCGCCGTCAGAGGTCGCGACAATGCGGAAACCGTCGGCAAAGCGCGTCACCTTGTCGCCATGGCTCATCCACACCTGATGCCGCTCGCCCACTTGCCAGAGGCCGTCGAACAAGATGCACTCTTCGGTCACGGTCAGGAAGGCGCGCCCGAATTCGCCGCCCTCGCCGGTTTCATGCCCGGGGCGGACTTCGCCGCCGAGCTGGTGGCTCATCACCTGCTGGCCATAGCAGATGCCGAGGATGGGAAGCCCGGAATCGAACAGGCATTGCGGCGCGCGCGGGCTGCCGTCTGCGGGCACCGATGCGGGCGAACCCGAAAGGATGATCCCCTTGGGCTGCATCCGCCTGAACGCTTCTTCGGCGGCATTGAACGGGGCGATTTCGCTATACACCCCCGCCTCGCGCACGCGGCGGGCGATGAGCTGGGTCACTTGGCTACCGAAATCGACGATAAGGATGGAATCAGAAGGCTGAATCGACATGGCTGGCCGTTAATGAGGAAGCGCGCGCCTGTCCAGTTGCCAGTCGCGATATTGCCCGATATGCCGACGGTGGAGAAGGAATAGCGAGAGGGGAAAAATCATGAATCTTGTGTTGCGCATTTTGGTGGGCCTGTGGGGCATCGGCATGGGCTTGCTCGCGGTGCAGGGAATACTCGACCCGAAAGTGTTTACAACGCAGTTCGGCATCGAAGCGCCCGGCGCATCGATCAACAGCGTGCGCAGCGATTTCGGCGCCTTTTTCTTCGTGTCGGCGGCCTGCGCGCTATGGGCTGCGGCACAGCCCGAAAAGGCAAGGCTGCTCTATGTGCCCGCCGCGCTCTACGGCACGGCACTGGTCGGCCGCCTGATCGGCCTCGGCCTTGGCGATCCCGCCTCGCCCGCCAATAATCAGGCGATGATTATCGAGGGCGTGAGCGTGTTGCTGATGGTGTTCGCGGCGCGCCGTCTGGGTGCCGGCGCGCGCTAAACTTCAGTCGAAAATTTCTTCGAGCCAGTTTTTCCGCCTTTTGTGCGAATAGTGGCCCTTATGGCCATAGCTTTGCTGGCCATAGCCCTGCGGCGGATAGGGCGTTTGCGGCGCGGCCTGTGGCGCTGATGCCGAAGAGGCAGGCGCCGCGCTCCGCTCGATAATCTTGTCGAGTTCGCCGCGATCGAGCCAGACGCCGCGGCATTGCGGGCAATAGTCGATCTCGATCCCCTGCCGGTCGCTCATCGCCAGCGGCACGCGGCAGACGGGGCAGGACATGGCGGCGACTTGGTCTTGGGTACGCATGTATGACTCCTCTTCCTTCCCCCTGAGGAAGAAGTGGGGGTCAATCAGGCGAATTCAACCCCGGTCCTTGGCAGCACGCCGCTCTGCCAGTTCCTCGACCGATCCGGCCCGCATGAAGGGATTGGTGGCCTTTTCCAACCCGATGGTCGTCGGCACGGTCGGTTCGCCGCGTTCGCGAAGGGCGTTGACTTCCTCCATCCGCGCGACCAGCGCTTCATTGTCGGGTTCCACGGTCAGCGCGAAGCGGCCGTTGGACTGGGTATATTCGTGCGCACAATAGACGCGGGTATCATCGCCCAGCGCCTCCAGCTTGCGCATATTGGCGAACATCTGCTCCGCCGTCCCCTCGAACAGCCGTCCGCAGCCCATCGCGAACAACGTATCGCCGACAAAGGCGGCTTGTTCGGTCGCAAAATGATAGGCGATATGGCCAGCGGTATGCGCAGGGACGTCGAGAACCCGCGCCTCCACCGCACCCAGCCGCACGCTGTCGCCCTCGCCGACTTTCCGGTCGAGCGTCGGGATGCGGTCGCTTTCCGCCGCCGGGCCGGTGATGGCGCAACCGGTCGCCTCCTTGATCGCGGCGTTGCCGCCGGTATGGTCAGGGTGCCAGTGGGTGTTCCAGATTTGCGTGATTTTCCAGCCGCGCCTTTCAGCTTCGGTCAGCACGGGTTCGGCCACCGCCGGATCGACCGCCATCGTCTCGCCGCTTGTCGGTTCGTGCACCAGCCAGACATAATTGTCGGAAAGGACGGGGATGCGGATAATTTCCAATGGCATGGTTGCGCCTTTCTGAATTGTGGGGTCTTTGGTTCGTTAAAAGAAAGAAGGAAAGAAGAAAGAAGGGCGGCAGCCCTTCAATAGGAGCCGCTGCGTTCGATAACGGGCATAAGGACGATGGTTGCGCTACGCGCCTTCTTTCTTTTTTCCTTCTTTCTCCTAGCGAAAAAACTCTCAATCGATCAGGTTACCAGCTCCCCACATTGGGCATACTCGCCCAGGGTTCCTGCAGCGGCAGATGGCCTTCCTGCAGCAGTTCGACCGAAATGCCGTCGGGCGATTTGACGAAAGCCATATGCCCGTCGCGCGGCGGGCGGTGGATGATATGCCCCGCGTCCATCAGCGCCTGGCAGGTCGCATAGATATCGTCGACCCTGTAGGCCAGATGCCCGAAATTGCGCCCGCCTGCATAGACTTCGCCCTCGCCGTCCTCGGGCGGCCAGTTATGCGTCAGTTCGACCTCGGCCAACCCCTCCTGCCCCGGCGCCGCGAGGAAAATGAGGGTGAAGCGCCCTGCTTCACTGTCGAAACGCCGCACCTCCTGTAGGCCGATCAACTCGAAAAAGGCTATCGTCGCGTCGGGATCGGTCACGCGGATCATGCTGTGCAGATATTTTACGGTCATAACTCAATTCATCTATGTTAATGCACGGTTCACCGCAGCGCCTCTATGCGATGAACTGCGCTGGGTCGGCGCGAACATGCAGTTGTAAGGCAGCCAACGCAAGGGGCGGACAGGGGCCAGAGTGCATGATCGTTACGGCAACCGTTTCAGCTTGCTGAAACCAAGGAACGGGATGGGTAGAATGACTGACGAAGTTGAAAACAAGGGCTGGCTGGGCAGACTGACCGCCAATCAGGGCAAGGCCTGGCTCGCGGGAACCGGCCTGCTTGCCGCCGGGCTTGTCGTGGGCGGCTATCTGATGGGTGACGGCCTTGTCCGCATGAAACAGGCCGACCGTGCGGTGATCGTGCGCGGGCTTGCCGAGCGCGAAGTGACCGCCGATCTTGCGACATGGACGATCGCCTATTCGGCCAAGGGCAGCGACCTGCAAAGCGCGCAGGCGAAGGCGGACGCCGATACCAAGGCAATCCGCAGCTTTTTCGGCTCGGTCGGATTCGATGGCGATGCGGTGCAGCCGACAGGTGCCAATGTCTCGCAATATAGCAATGAAGGCATCACCACCTACACCGTCAAGCAACGAATGAGCCTGCGCACCACCGACATCAAAAAGGCGCAGGATGCGATCAAGCGCCAGTTCGATCTCGTGAAGCAGGGCGTCGAGCTGGAGGAAGGGTCGGGCATGTCCTTCACCTATACCAAGCTCAACAATATCAAGCCCGAGATGATCGCGCAGGCGACCAAGGACGCGCGCAAATCCGCCGAACAGTTCGCCAAGGACAGCGGCACCGATGTGGGCAGCATCAAATCGGCGACGCAAGGCTATTTCGAAATCACCGCGCGCGATGGCGACAGCGAAGGCGGCTGGGGCGCGGCGGATACCCCGTACAAGAAGGTGCGCGTGGTGACGACTGTCGAATATTATCTCGACTGAATGGCTCCCCGCTCTGTTGGCTGCAAACGACAGGGCGGTTTTTTGGTTTCGCGCAGAGGCGCAGAGTTCCGCAAAGGACGCAGAGATGCAGTGATCGCGGCGTAGCCGCATTACATCCTCAGCCACCCTTCAAATTTCACCAGTCGAAGAGAGAATGAGCCTTTGGCTCGGTTTTCCTCTCTGCGTCTCTGCGTCTCTGCGCGAAACAAATTTCCGACCTATCCTTGCGAGCGCACCATTCAGACGATACGCCTCTCCCCAACAGGAGAGAACACCCATGCGCACATCACTCAGCATCATCGCCGCGCTGCTCGCCGCAACTCCGCTCGCCGCGCAAACCGTGCCGAAGGACCAAGGCGACCGTTATTCGGGCGCGCCCGGCGCCAGCCGTTCGGCGGTGATCGCGCAGAACGGGATGGCGGCGACCAGCCAGCCGCTGGCGACGCAGGTCGCGCTCGATACCCTGAAAGCCGGGGGCAGCGCGGTCGATGCCGCGATCGCCGCAAATGCGACGCTCGGCCTGATGGAGCCGACCGGCAACGGCATCGGCGGCGATCTGTTTGCGATCATCTGGGATCCCAAGACGCGAAAGCTCTACGGCCTCAACGCCAGCGGACGCGCGCCGATGGGGCAGAGCCTGAAGCAGTTGCAGCAGCGCACGGCAAAAACCCCGCGCTCCGCCCGCGATACCGATGGCACGATCGCCGATTGGGGTGCCGCGTCGGTCACCGTCCCCGGCGCGGTCGATGGCTGGTTCGAAATGCACGCAAAATTCGGCAAACTGCCGATGCAGCGCGTGCTCGCGCCCAGCATCCGTTACGCGCAGCAGGGCTTTCCGGTGAGCGAGCTGATCGCACAGTACTGGAAAAGCAACACGGCAGGGTTCGAGGCGCTGCACAAGGAAGGCGTGATCGAGGAAATCGCCAATATGCGCCGCGTCTATATGCCCGGCGGCAAGGCCCCGGCGGAGGGCGCAATTTTCAAAAATCCCGATCTTGCGCTGACCCTCATGGAAATCGCCGAGGGTGGGCGCGAGGCCTTTTACAAGGGTTCGCTCGCCCGTTCGATGGACCAGTATTTCCGTCGCATCGGCGCGCCGCATCGTTACGAGGATTTTGCCAGCCACAAGAGCGAATGGGTCGAACCGGTTTCGACCAGCTATCGCGGATATGACGTGTGGGAAATCCCGCCCAACGGGCAGGGCATCGCGGCGCTGCAGATCCTCAACATCCTCGAAGGTTATGACCTGAAGGCGATGGGGCGCGGAAGCGTCGATTTCTGGCATGTCTTCATCGAGGCGAAAAAGCGCGCCTTTGCCGACCGCGCCCGATATTATGCCGACCCCGCCTTTGCCAAAATCCCGCTACAGGAACTGCTGTCAAAGGAACGTGCGGCGAAACAGCGCGCGACAATCGACATGGGCAGGGCCGCGCTTGCCGATCCCGCGCTGCCGGTCGATGGCGGCAACGACACGATCTACATGACCGTTGCCGACAAGGACGGGATGATGGTCAGCCTCATACAGTCCAACTATCGCGGCATGGGATCGGGGCTGGTGCCCGATGACGGCAATGCCGACCCTGCCAAACGCCGGACGCTGGGCTTCATGTTTCAGGATCGCGGCGCGCAGTTCAGCCTCAATGCCAAACACGCCAACGCCTATGCGCCCGGCAAGCGGCCCTTCCACACGATCATCCCCGCCTTCATGACCAAGGACGGCAAGCCCTTATTGTCCTTCGGCGTGATGGGCGGCGCGATGCAGCCGCAGGGGCATGCGCAGATCGTGGTCAACATGGTCGATTTCGGCATGACGGTGCAGGCTGCAGGCGATGTCGCACGCTTTCACCATGACGGTTCGACCGATCCCGAAGGCGGCAAGGCAATGGCCGAGGGCGGTATGGTCGAGATCGAAAGCGGGGTGCCGCAGGCTATCGCCGACGAGCTTGGGAAACGCGGGCATAAGGTGAAATACAGCGTCGGCCCCTATGGCGGCTATCAGGCGATCTGGCGCGATCCGGCGACGGGGACCTATTGGGGCGCGAGCGAGTTCAGGAAGGATGGGCAGGCCGCGGGATATTGAGGTTTTCAGGCAGCCAGTTTTGGCTGAGGGGTGGTGCTGTTTTTTTCCTCAGAAGGAAGAAGGAAATAAGGAATAAGGCGCGCAGCGCCATCCATCACGATTCCGTTCCAGTTCGAGACCGACCGAGTTTATTGAAGGGCTAACGCCCTTCTTTCTTATTTCCTTCTTCCTTCTGAGGGGATCAAAAGAACACCCCATCCGCTCAACTTGCCCTACCCGCCAGCCACTTCCGCCACCGTCGCCAGCAGCAAGGCAATGTCGGCCTCGCGCGACAAGCGATGATCGCCATCCTTGACCAAAGTCACGCGCACATCGTCCGATCGCAGCGCCTCGGCCAGTTTCAGCGAAATCTCCCACGGCACATCGGCGTCGGCCTGTCCGTGGAGCAGCCGCACCGGGCAGTCGATCGCGATCTGCCGATCGAGCATCAGGCTGGCCTCGCCCGATTCATACAACCCACTGTATGTCGGCGTCGGTTCGGGGCCGTAAGGATTATGCTCGAAATGCACGCCCTTCGCCAATATCTCCGCGCGCTGCGCATCGGTGAAGCCCCAGCGGGTGAAATCGGGCGCGGGGGCGATGCCCACCAGCCCCGCCAGCCGCCCGCCCAGCGCCTCGCCCACCATCAGCATCAGCCAGCCGCCCATCGACGATCCGATCAGCACCACCGGCCCGTACGCCAACGCGTCGATCATCGCCAGCACATCGTCGCGCCAGCCGGTGAGCGTCTGGTCGGCAAAGTCGCCCTCGCTCTCCCCGCAGCCGGCATAGTCGAGCAGCAGGCAGGACCGGCCATTCGCCACCGCCCAGTCAAAAACCGCGCTCGCCTTGCCGCCCGCCATGTCGGACATATAGCCCGGCAGAAAGGCCAGCACCGGGCCTTCGCCTTCCGCCTTGCGATAAGCGAGTTTCAGCCCGTCAGCGCGGGAGAAATAGCGGATTTCGGCCATTTGATTCAAATTTGAATCCTCACCTTGGCCGTTCGTCCTGAGCCTGTCGCAGGACGATTTGGCAGCAAGCTCCCGGTCTTCGACAAGCTCAGACCGAGCGGAGAGGGTGGTTGATGAATTCAAATCACCCAGTCGACGGTCAGCATCTGGCCGACATCCTGCCCCTTGGCGCGGCGCTGGATCACCATGATCTGGTTCAGCCGCTCGATCGTGCGGCTGCCCGTAGTGACGCACCAGCCTGGCACAAGCGCATGCACGAGCGCGCACAGCCCGCCCCAGATCATCGTCGCGCCGAACCTTGCGGCGACGGCGAAATGTTCGAAATAATTTTCATCTACGCTTTTGGGATGATCGATGAAGAGACGGTTGAACATGGACTGCTCCGGAACAATTGCTGCAAGAAACCGTAGTGCTGAGCCTGTCGAAGCACGTCTCTCAGCCAAGACCGATGGCTGAAACCGTGAGGCGCCCTTCGACAGGCTCAGGGCTCCGGTGTTAGTGGGGCTTTAGCCTCTCACATCACTCGATGTCAAAGCCCCAGCCGGATTTGACATCCTTGTCCTGCGCGCACATCGTCTTCAGCTCGCGCCATTCGTTCGACGTCAACGCGGGTTTATAGGCGCTGCCCTTGACCACCGCTTTCTCAAACAGCTTGCGCCGCTCGTCGGACAAAGGGTGGCTCGACGTATAGCTCGCCATCGTGCGCGCCTGCCGGTCCTTCAGGTCGCGGCTGCCATCCATCGAGGCGAGGCGGTTGAAGAAATCGGCGGTGCCGACCGGCGAAATATTGGCCTGTTTCAGCGCCTTCAGCGAATGATCGTCCGCCTCGCGTTCGGAATCGCGGGTGTAAGTGGTCGACAACAGGCTGTTCAGCGTGCTGCCGCCGCTGCCATCGAAGCCGCCGAGCACCACCGCCAGCCCCATTTGCCGCAACAGCCCCTGCATGACATGGCGTTCGCGGACATGGCCGATTTCATGCGCGAGCACGCCCGCCACTTCGTCGGGCGACTTGGCCTGGTCAAGCAGCCCCTGGAACAGCAGCACCTTGCCACCCGGCAGCGCGACCGCGTTGAGCATGTCGATATTGGCGATTTCGACCTGCAGATCCTTTGGATTGTCGTCAAGCGAACGCGTCAGCTTGGCGAGCGCGGCCTTGCCCTGCGGCGTATCGCAGAACCGCCCGCCAAAATCGCCGACCAGCGCATTGCCGAGCTTCGCCTCGACGCTGGAAGGGATCAGCGGCGCGAGCCATTGCGGGCTCAATAGCACAACCGCGACCACTGCGGCGCTGATACCGGCAAAGACGAGGCTGGCCTTGCCCAGCCCCAGCCGGTCGATCAGCCCGCCATAGGTTTTCGAAGCGGGCAAAAGCGGCGCGAGGTCTTCGGGAACATGCCCGCGCACCCCCAGCCGCCAGCCATCCTTGCCCGCCAGCCCGTAAACCCTGGCGTCGCCTTTCGCCTCCAGAAAGCGCAGTTCGTCAAAATGAAACGGCCCGTGCCGCAGTTCCGGTTCGAGCAGGTAGAATTGGCGGCCAATCGCCTGGATTTCCACCTTGCGCCGCACCGCGCTCTGCCCGTCAAAATGCCAGGCGTCGAAGAATGTGGTCATATTCTCCCCTCCTCTTCAGGAGGTACGCCGCTGGTACTGTCCCCGCACGGGGACTGTTCCTTTTGACGCGCACTCAAGTGTGTCCCATTAGGGACAGTCCCCAAAGGGACAGTCCCCGTGCGGCGCGACAATCCGTCCATCAGATCGCCCCGACATCGAAGGCATCGAGCAGGCCTTCGCCGTGGCTCGAACTGTCGGTGGTTGATTGCGTCATGCGGTCAAGATTGACCTCGCCAAAGGCCTCGGTGTGGACGACGAAGAATTTCCAGCTGCGATAGCGGATGATCGAGGTCGCAAAGGCAATCGGGATGATCGCGATCAGCACGCCTATCACCAGACCGACCGACAGGATCGATTCGCCTGCCTCCATCTGCTGGACGAACTGCGTCGGGTCGGTGGCGATCAGCAGGCTGAACGGCGCGAAGGCGAAACCATAAGCGATCATCAAAATCGCGAGGTTGGCGAGCCAGAAGAGGATCCAGTCGGGCGACCGCGCGGTGAAATCGAATTCAAGATCGCCCAGCCGCAACGCCCCGATCGCCACCCGCATGAATTTCGAATAATAGAGCAAGGCGGCGAGGGGCATGACGATGTAGAGGCCGAGAATGCCGATAAAGATCGCCACTGCCCCTGCAACGCCTCCGGCGGTCGAGAAAGGATCGCCCCCCTCACCCGAAGATGCCGCCGCTATGCCGAGCGCCACCGCGCCGACGAAAATCAGGAAGGGCACCAGATAGAAAAGCAGATAGCGCTTCATCAGCGCCTTCCAGTCGGCGTTCGATTCAAACTGGTAGGGGCCGAAACTCATCTTCGACCAGCGCTCGTTCCACAGCGACATGCTCGCCCAGGGATAGAGCAGGTAGAGCGAGATCGCGGCGACGACATTCTTCCAGATATAGGACCAGCCATAAGTGAAGCCCTGATCGTCGCTGCCGCCCCTTATGCCGCGCCAGTAAGTGCGGCTGAGCCGGTATCGCAGCGCCCTGAAATAGGCGAGGCCGGTGAGGTAGAAAATGGCAAGGAACATCGCGAAGATGATAACGCCCGCGATAATCGGCTGCCCCTGAAACACCAGCCCGTTGATCACCAGCTGCATCACGATCAGCGGCAGGCCGAGCAGGAAGAACACCATGATGAAGCCGATAAACAGCTCCATCCCGCGCCCGGTCCATTCGAGCGGTTCGTCGATAAAGCGCGTTTGCGCCCAGAGATATTGCCGCTCACGCGTCGTCGCCCAGAACCGATAGACGCCAAGCGTGACCAGCGTGAGCAGCACATTGGGTAGCGCGATTTTGGCAAAATCGGTCCAGCTGCCATGGAAAGTAACCGCGCTGGGCGCTTTCCCCTCATGTCCGGTCATATGTGCCCGGTAGTGTCCTCATGAGTGGTGTAAATCTTCACGGTGGGGTGGCGGCCACCGTGGGTCTCCGTAAACTGGAGGTTACGACACCTTCACCAATCACGGAGAGACACCACGATGACCGAGGACAGGATGGCATTGATTGAGCTGGCTGAAAAGCATGCGGACGGTGATTTACTGAGGGAGCTGGGCGAACTGGTCCTGCAGCGACTGATGGATGCAGAGGCGGAGCAGCGTTGCGGCGCCGGCCGACATGAACGCAGTGAGGGCCGGGTCAACCAGCGCAACGGCTATCGCGAGCGCACACTGGAGACACGATTGGGAACGATGGACCTGCGAATTCCGAAGCTGCGCACGGGCAGTTACCTGCCGAGCTTCCTGGAGCCCCGGAAGGCCTCGGAGCAGGCGTTGGTGGCTGTTGTGCAGGAGGCGTATGTGAAGGGGGATATCGACCCGCAAGGTCGATGATCTGGTGCAGGCGATGGGTATGAGCGGCATCTCCAAGAGCCAGGTATCGCGACTGTGCGAGGAACTGGACGAGCGCGTCGAGGCTTTCCTGAATCGCCCGCTGGAGGGCCCATGGGCCTACGTCTGGCTGGATGCGACCTATCTAAAATCGCGCGAGCGTGGCGCTGTCAGCAGCCAAGCGGTGGTTGTTGCCGTTGGCGTCAGCAGCGAAGGTCGCCGGGAAACCTTGGGCATGGCTGTGGGTCCGGCCGAGACTGAAGCCTTCTGGACCGAGTTCCTACGCAGCCTGGTGCGCCGTGGCCTGTCAGGCGTGCGACTGGTGGTCTCGGATGCCCACGAGGGCCTGAAGCAGGCGATTGCCAAGGTCATAGGAGCTACCTGGCAACGCTGCCGGGTGCACTTCATGCGCAATGCGCTGGCCCATGTCCCGCGCAAGCAGCACTCCATGGTGGCCGCCGTGATCCGCACGGCCTTCGTGCAGGAGAACCAGCAGGAGGCACGCCAGCAGTGGCGAGAAACCGCTGACAAGCTGCGAGAGCGCTTCGCCAAGGTAGCGGAGCTCATGGACAGCGCCGAGGACGACGTGCTTGCCTTCATGAGCTTCCCGAAAGAGCACTGGCCTCAGCTGGCATCGACGAATTCCCTGGAGCGATTGAACAAGGAAATCAAACGCCGCTCGCGGGTGGTGGGTATCTTCCCGAACAACGCTGCCATCATGCGGCTCGTGGGAACGCTACTCGCTGAGCAAACAGATGAATGGCAGGTGACACGCCGCTACATGAGCCAAGAGACGTTGGCGCGCGTGCTGAGCAAGGAAGACCAGGCCAACCTACTGCCACAGTCTGAGGCCGCCTGAAGCAATGAAACTGGAGACCGGAATTACACCACTTGACGGGACACTACCACTCCTTGTACTCTCCATAGTATGTGCTTCGTTTAAGACGGGGCGACATGTAAAGCAACCGTAGCTTCAAAAACAATATTAAACTTTTGAGTCAAGCGCTGAGACGCGAGGTGAAATATGGAGGTGAAATATGAATGCAATTACTAATGTCGTTGGTCAGTCACTGGAAGATGGTGCTCGAGTCGCTCGCCTGAAGAAAGCTGTCGACGAGGCTACCTACGGTGGCTGCATCGAGCGCGCAGTGCTTTGGTCAGAGTATTACATGGATGAGGCCAACGATGGGAAATCTACGGCCGTTCAGATAGCTGAAGCGACACGCCACGTCCTGGCCAACAAAACGGTGAAAATCTATCCTGACGAGCTGATTGTTGGCAACTTCACCGCCAAACGGGTCGCCGGCATCTGTTATCCGGAGTTGGGCGGTCTGGGCATAATGATTGGTGTCGACAAACTACCCACCCGCAAGGTCAATCCTCTCGAGATCAGCGAAGACGAGCAGGCAAAACTCCAGTCATATATTCCGTTCTGGATGGACAAGAATATGGTTTATCTTGCCTTTGACGGGCAGGAAGAGCAGATGCGCTTTGTTAAGGAGCAGATTGAAGCACTGCAGTACCAATTGTATGAGGCTGGTGGTATTGCTCACCTGGCACCCGGCTACGAGAAAGTGATCAAACTGGGTGCCGAGGGCATCATCGCCGAGGTGGAGGCCTTCGAGGCACAAACCAACGATCCCTCCAAGCTGGACTTCTACCAGTCTGTGAAAATCTCAATGAATGCGCTGGCAGAGTTTGGTGACCGCTATGCGACCGAGGCGCGTAGGCTGGCAGAGGCTGAAGCGGACCCTCAGCGGAAACTTGATCTAGAGCGGATTGCGGAGGTCTGCGCTCGCGTACCACGTTATGGCGCAACCAGTTTCTATGAAGCGGTCCAATCAATGACCCTCACCCACATCGCCATTTTCCAGGAGACAATAGGTGAAACCACCTGTCCGGGCCGCGTGGACCAATTCCTGAATTCCTACTATGAAGAGGATTTGGCGGCTGGACGTATTTCAAGACAAGAGGCGAAAGATATTCTGGGAGCTTTCTGCGTAAAGCTATGCGAAACCATCCCCATGTACTCCGACGAGCTGACCAGCATGCTCGGTGGATTGACCAGCTGGGAGGTAGTGACCATCGGTGGTCAGGACTCCGAGGGCAACGATGCGACCAATGAACTGAGTTTCATTTTGTTGGAGCTCGCCGATGAGTTGCGCATGCGCCAGCCCAACTTCCACGTCCGTCTCCACGAGAACACACCCAAGGCATTCTACGATGAGGTCATCCGGGTGAACTTCGGCCCGGGTTCGGCGCCCGCCATGTATAACGACGAGACCATCATCGAGTCCATGATGAATGTCGGTTATTCCCTGGAGGATGCCAGGGACTATGTCGCCATCGGCTGTGTTGAGCCCACGGCGCCGGGCAAGACCCTGGGTTCCACCGACGCCGGGATGTACAACATGGCCCTGGCCCTGGAAATGGCGCTCAACGAGGGGTGCCAGTTTGGTTCTGACCGACAGATCGGTGTCAAGACACCCCCGGTCTCCAGCATGAAGAGCATGGATGACGTATTGGACGCCTACAAGGTGCAGGTGAAGCATCAGCTGGGCAAGCTGCACGCGGATTTGCAGAAGTGTGAACAGTTCCACGCCAAGTACCACCCCACCCCGATCACCAGCGCTACGCTGGAAGGCTGTCTCGAGCAGGGTGTTTGCTCTACACAGGGTGGCGCGAAGTACAATTTCTCCGGTATCCAGGGCACCGGCATGGCGGTCGTGGCCGATTCCTGGGGGCCATTGAGAGTGCTGTGTTCGAGGACAAGTGGCTCACCCTTGAGGAGCTGGTCGCTCACCTGAAAGACAATCTCTCGGATGAGGTTGTGCGGACCAGGCTGAAAGGCATCGATAAATTTGGCAACGATATTCCCAAGGCGGATGCCTGGATGAAGTGGGTCGGGGATCACTACTCCGATTCCATTCACGCCCTGGGCAAGAATACCCGCGGTGGCCAGTACCTGGCGGGCGTGTACTCCAACACTTCCCACACCCACTTCGGCGGGCTGATCAATGCCACACCAAATGGCCGTCGTGCCGGCGAGACCTTCGCCTCGGGTTTTGCGCCGGAAAACGGTGCAGACAAGCGTGGCTCCACCGCCTTGATCAATTCGATGAACCGGATCGATTTCAAGAAGTTTGCCAATGGCATCAACTTCAATATCAAGCTGGATGCCTCCAGTTACGACTGTGACGATGGTAAGAGTGCACTGGGTAGCATGTACAAGGTGTACTTCAAACGGCACGGTATGCAGGTGCAGGCCAATATGCTGGATCCGAAAATCCTGATTGAGGCACGGGACAACCCGGAGTTGCACCCCAACCTGCTGATTCGGGTATCTGGCTACTCGGCGTACTTCAACGATCTATCACCTGAAATGCAGGATGAGGTGATATCCCGGAGCAGTAATGGGGCGGAGCAGTAATGGGGCCTGATGCAAGCCTGATTGATGCGATAGCAGTTACCGAGCCAAGGAAGGCTTCGCTGTACTTCGACATCAAGAGAAACACCCTGGACGACGGGCCGGGTATTCGCAGCGTGGTGTTCTTCAAGGGCTGCCCGCTGTCTTGTACCTGGTGCCAGAATCCGGAAAGCATCAACACCGGTTACGAACTCTCCTATGATGCAGAGAAGTGCATCAGCTGTCACGACTGTGCTGACGCCTGCCCCGAGCAGGCGATCGACCTGAGTTCGCCCGACAAAATCATCCGCGACAAATGCACCCAGTGCTTCAAGTGCGTTGATGTCTGCCCATCCGGTGCTCTGGAGCGCTGTGGCAATGACATCGACATGGATCATCTGGTGGAGAAGGTGCTTGAAGACGAGGCCTTCTTCGAGGCCTCCGGCGGCGGGGTTACTGTCTCCGGCGGCGAGGCGCTGATGCAGATGGATTCGGTCGGCGAACTGTTCTCGCGGCTGAAGCAGCGGAATGTTCACACGCTGATCCAGACAGCGGGCCTATTCAATTACAAGGTATTTGAAAATCTGGTATTGCCCTACACCGACACCATCTACTTTGATCTCAAGTTGATGGACAGCGATGCGCACAAGCAGTACTGCGGCGTTCCCAACCATTCTATTCATGAGAACTTCAGGAAGGTCCAGGCCCTGGCACGGGATTCGGTGATCGAGGTTCTGCCGCGGGTCCCGTTGGTGCCCTTTATCACCGACACGGATGAAAACCTCAGTGCCATTGCTGACTTTATGCTCGAGAACGGCGTAAAGAACATGCAGATCTTGCCGTACAACCCGATTTGGCTCGACAAGCTGCCACGCTTCGGCAGTGTCCAGCGTCTGGACTTCGGTGAAGGGACAGGCAAGTTCATGCCGGACGCGGAGCTTGACCGCTGTACGGAGATTTTTGAGTCCAGAGGTATTCACGTCCATTGTCACAGGTGATGTATCAGCTCAGACAGCCGGCGCCTTCCTGATTTCGCTTTACCTATAACCCATAATCAATCTGTCCATCACATGAGGAAAATAAAATGACGTATGCACAACCCGGCCAGGAAGGATCTGTAGTTTCCTTCAAATCGCGCTATGACAATTTCATCGGCGGCGAATGGGTAGCGCCCGCTGACGGCCGTTACTTCGAAAATGTGACTCCGGTAACCGGCCAGGTGTACTGTGAGGTGGCCCGTTCCTCGGCGGCGGATATTGAGAAGGCCCTTGATGCGGCGCATGCAGCGCGAGCAAGTTGGGGTGCCACCTCGGTAGCCGACCGGTCCAACCTGCTGCTGAAGATCGCTGACCGCGTCGAGCAGAATCTTGAAATGCTGGCGGTTGCGGAGACCTGGGAGAATGGTAAAGCCGTACGCGAGACCCTGAATGCTGACCTGCCCCTGTTTGTAGACCACTTCCGCTATTTTGCGGGCTGCATCAGGGCCAGGAAGGCAGCGCCGCTGAACTGGATGCGACAACGGCCAGCTATCACTTCCACGAGCCCTACGGCGTGGTGGGCCAGATCATTCCCTGGAACTTCCCCCTGCTGATGGCCGCCTGGAAACTGGCGCCGGCGCTGGCCGCGGGTAACTGCGTGGTCATGAAGCCCGCCGAGCAGACCCCGGTGACCATTCTCCTGGTGATGGAGCTGATACAGGACATTCTGCCCGCTGGCGTGGTTAATATCGTCAACGGCTTCGGGGCGGAAGCGGGGGCGGCACTCTCGCAAAGTACACGCATTGCCAAGCTGGCCTTCACCGGCTCGACGGCGGTGGGTAATGAGATTCTCAAGTGCGCGGCGAACAACCTCATTCCTTCAACGGTTGAGCTGGGTGGTAAGTCACCGAATATCTACTTTGAGGATGTTCTGGACTATGAAGATGACTACCTTAACAAGTGTGCGGAGGGTCTGCTGCTGGGCTTCTTCAACCAGGGTGAAGTGTGTACCTGTCCCTCCCGTGCACTGATCCAGGAATCCATCTATGACCGTTTCCTTGATATCGTGGTTGAGCGTTCAAAGACCATTAAGCAGGGCAATCCGCTGGATCCTGAGACACAGGTTGGTGCGCAGGCCTCCAAGGAACAGTTTGACAAGATCATGAGCTACATGGAGATCGGTCGGCAGGAAGGTGCACAGATTCTGATCGGCGGTGATAGTGCCAACCTGTCCGGTGATCTGTCCGGCGGTTACTACGTGCAGCCGACCCTGATGGCGGGCAAGAACGACATGCGCATTTTCCAGGAGGAGATCTTTGGGCCGACGCTGGGTGTGACCTCTTTCAAGGACGAGGCCGAAGCACTGGCCATCGCCAACGATACTGACTATGGCCTGGGTGCCGGCGTCTGGACCCGCGACATGAATCGCGCCTACCGCATGGGACGGGGCATTCAGGCGGGTCGCGTGTGGACCAACTGCTACCACGCCTATCCTGCGCACGCGGCCTTTGGCGGATACAAGAAGTCGGGTATTGGCCGTGAAACCCACAAGATGATGCTTGACCATTACCAGCAGACCAAGAACCTGCTGGTGAGCTACAGCATCGACCCGCTGGGTTTCTTCTGAGTCCAAACTACTGCCTTAATGGTCTTAATGCCCCTTGGTAATCACCTTGGGGCATTTCTAATGCCAGAAAATTTAGTCTCAACCATTCTCGCCGTGCCAGCTTGAATTTAACCCCGACTTGGTCACGTGTTGAATGGCTCAGTGACCTATCCTTACTACAGGAGTTGGAATGTCCGAGTTTCAGACACACCCAGTACCAGCGAATTTCGGGTATCCGGAATTTCTGGTTGATAAAATGCCAAAGATGTAAAGAAGAAAATCTTTCTCAGCGGATTATCTGATTGATCCTCTTCAGCCTACTCTACTGCCAATTTTCTGTTTCCACCTTCGCCTGAGTCTTCATAGCGATGCTGACTAGGGAGGACAGCGAGAGCTGGGCAAGCGTCAAAGCGGTTCTGGTTCATGCGCAATCCGGACACCTGCACAACATTCCTCTTGTAAGAAACCGATCAAATTCTCTAGGTGCCCATACTCGGGTATACAGACAATCGTGCGGCTATGTTTCTCCTGCCGGATCAGCCCTACCTTGGCCATGCGCGCAAGGTGATGTGATAGCGTCGAAGCAGGAATACCCAGCCCCTTCTGGATATCTCCGACCGAAGCCCCATCATGGCCAGCTTTGACCAGAAAGCGGAACACGGACAGTCGGTGACTATTCCCTAGCTCAGCTAAGCTGGCTGCAACCTTTTCGTGATCCATAGCACGCCCCAATAATTCGATGTTTCTAGAATTATAGTTGACAGGTCGGATAAACGCAAGTAGGCTGCGTACATCATTTCGACAATACTAGAAATATAGGAGTAATATTGAATGTCATCTCAACTCCAAGACGCTCTAGGCATGTTCGCCTTTCTGCTGCCCGGTCGGAGTCTTCGGGGGGGGGGGGGGGGGGGGGGGGGGGGGGGGGGGGGCCGGGGGCCGGGGGGGCCGGGGGCCGGGCTTTTCTCATCTCCGTTGCTGAATCCTATCGTCGTCGGCCTGCTGGTTGCGGTCGCGTCCGTCAAGGTGGTGTAATTTCGGCTGTGGCCGTGGGCCATCGTCAGGCGGCTTTGGCGGTGATGTGTAGGGGCTGATTTTCCTCCTCGATCATGGGTTGGTTGAGTTCGGCCATGCCTTCGATCTGCATGTATCGGTGCTGGAGCTGCCACTCGTCGTTCTGCTCCATCAGCACAGCCCCGACGAGGCGGATGATGCTGTCTTCGTTCGGGAAGATTCCGACGACGTCGGCGCGGCGCTTGACCTCCTTGTTGAGCCGCTCGAGCGGATTGGTTGAGTGTAACTTCGTGCGGTGCTGGGTGGGAAAGCCGGTGTAGGCGAGCACGTCGGTTTCGGCCTCGTCCATGCAGGCGCCGAGCTTGGGCCAACGGGTGCGCAACTGGTCGGCGACCTGTCGCCAGACCTGCGTTGCGCTTTTCTGATCGGGCTGCAGGAAGACCTGGCGGATCGCGGCGGCGACGACAGTGTTCTGGCCCTTGGGCACATAGGACAGGGCATTGCGCATGAAGTGCACCCGGCAGCGCTGCCAGGTGGCGCCCATGACGCGGGTGATCGCGCCCTTGAGGCCCTCGTGAGCATCGGAGATGACCAGCTTCACGCCGGTAAGACCGCGCCGAACAAGGTCCTTCAGGAAGTCGGACCAGAAGACCTCCGCTTCCGAGGGGCCGATATGCAGGCCGACGATCTCGCGCCGGCCCTCGGTGTTGACGGCCATGGCGATTATTGCGGCAACGCTGATGATCCGCCCGCCTTCGCGTACCTTGAGATAGGTGGCATCGAGCCAGAGATACGGCCATTCGCCGGTGAGCGGGCGTTTCAGAAAGGCATGGACGCGCTCGTCAATGTCCTTGCAAAGCTTGGAGACGGTGGACTTGGAGATGCCGGTCATGCCCATGGCCTGGACGAGTTCATCGACCCGCCGGGTGCTGACCCCGCCGATCCACGCTTCCTGGATCACCGCAACCAGCGCTTTCTCGACCATCTTGCGGGGCTCAAGGAAGCCCGGAAAGTAGGACCCAGCACGCAGCTTGGGGATTTTCAGGTTCAGCGTGCCTACCCGGGTATCCAGCGAACGGTCGCGATAGCCGTTGCGCCAGGTCGCGCGCTCGCTGCTGCGTTCGTGGCGACCCGCGCCGATCAGGCCATCAACGTCGGCCTCCATGATCAGCTGCAGCACGTTCTCGGCGATGGTGCGCAAAAAATCCGGTTGGCCGCCCTTCGCAGCAAGCTCTTCGATCAGTAATCTGTCCTCGGTCATCGGGAACTCCTCTTCGTCACGGTTGAAGTGTGCAAACTCCACCATAACGATGAACCCGGTGGCCACCAGCGACGCCGCATTCCGGGGTGGGGCATGCCCCACCCCGGAATACACCATCGCCTACACCGGAAATTACACCACGAGCGCGGACGCTAACCTGGTTGCCACGTTTGGATGGACACTTACTGCTATCTATGTGCTCGCCGCTTTGGTGGTCGCGGTAGGTGCCGGATGGCTGCTTCACACGCTTGGCTTCGAGCGTTATGTGCGCCGGACGGCGACACAAGAGAGCAGTGGATGTAGTTCATCAGCAAGCCCGTGCAGTGCTACATCGACCGCATCGAGTTGCGGCACCAACAGCTGCGACACCACTCCGAAGACGGCTTCTTGCGGGGCTGATAGGAAGACAACAGTCTCTACGTCTAGCGAATGCTGTGACAGTCAACCCACTGTCACGGTTAAGAAAGAAGGGAAGTACAGTGGTGTGTGGCGGGAAGCTTGGTCGGACTTTATCGATGTGTTGCCTTACCTGCTCATCGGTATTGCGATTGGCAGCGTGATCTATGGTTTCATGCCCACTGACTTATTGGAGCAGTATGCAGGCCCAGATAATCCCTTTGCCATTCCAGTTGCCGCTGTCATCGGCGTGCCGTTGTATATTCGCGCTGAAGCCGTCATACCTCTGGCAGCGGCTCTGATGGCCAAAGGCGTGGGTGCCGGGACGGTGCTAGCGTTGATCATCGGCAGTGCCGGAGCCAGCCTGACTGAGCTCATTCTGTTGCGCTCTTTGTTCACGCTGAAGCTTTTAGCGGCGTTTTTAGCAGTCATTTTTGCTATGGCGATGATTGCCGGTTACGCCACCTACCTGTTTTTCTGATCAAGGCGGGAGATGATTAATTCGTTAAGCCTTCCTGGGTACCAGTTGGTGGATTCTGATGAGCAGAATGAAGACATACATTTTCGGCTTGAAGCACCTACACCAGTAGCCTGCGAGGGGTGCGGCGTGCAGGGTGAGTTCGTGCGGTTCGGCAAGCGTGACGTTCCCTATCGTGATCTGCCCATCCACGGCAAGCGGGTCACTCTCTGGGTGGTCCGCCGCCGATACACCTGCCGGGCCTGCAAGACAACATTCAGGCCCCAGCTACCGGAGATGGTGGACGGATTCCGTATGACACTGCGGCTGCATGAGTACGTGGAGAAGGAATCCTTCAACCACCCCTACACCTTTGTGGCGGCACAGACCGGCCTGGACGAGAAGACGGTGCGCGACATCTTCAACGCCCGCGCCGAGTTCCTGGGGCGCTGGCACCGCTTCGAGACGCCCCGCATCCTGGGCATTGACGAGCTATACCTGAACAAGCGCTACCGCTGCATTCTGACCAACATTGAGGAGCGAACCCTGCTCGACCTGCTGGCCACCCGCCGCCAGGACGTGGTGACCAACTACCTGATGAAGCTGAAAGACCGGCAGAAGGTCGAGATCGTCAGCATGGACATGTGGAACCCCTACCGGGCAGCGGTCAAGGCTGTGCTGCCCCAGGCCCGTATCGTGGTCGATAAGTTCCATGTGGTGCGCATGGCCAACGATGCCCTAGAGAGAGTGCGCAAGGGCCTCAGAAAGGAGCTGAAACCGTCCCAGAGCCGGACTCTCAAGGGAGACCGGAAAATCCTGCTGAAACGCGCTCACGAAGTCTCAGACCGGGAGCGCCTCATCATGGAGACCTGGACAGGCGCGTTCCCGCAACTGCTGGCCGCCTACGAGCACAAGGAGCGCTTCTACGGCATCTGGGACGCCACCACACGGCTCAGGCAGAAGCCGCCCTGGACGAGTGGATAGCCACCATCCCGAAGGGCCAAAAGGAAGTCTGGAGCGATCTGGTCAGGGCAGTGGGAAACTGGCGCGAAGAGACCATGACCTACTTCGAGACGGACATGCCCGTCACCAACGCTTACACGGAGTCCATCAACCGACTGGCCAAGGACAAGAACCGTGAAGGGCGCGGTTACTCCTTCGAGGTGATGCGGGCACGAATGCTCTACACCACGAAGCACAAGAAGAAGGCACCGACTGCGAAGGTCTCTCCTTTCTACAAGAAAACCATCGGTTACGGACTGCCGGACTTCGCAGAGGAACTCAACTACGGAGTCGATCTATCAACCATCTGATAATGGTATCAGGTTGGTGGGGTAAAGGTGCCCCATCAACCATTAAATCCGTATACCCTGATTACTCATGGCGACGTTTCCTTAGCGAACTTTGCTGACATCGGGCTGTGCGGAGCCCAGTTCGGCAGGGGCCTTTCCTTGGGTATCGGTACATCACAGGCGGCCGAGCCAACGCCTGGCAGATGCCGGCAGATCAGCGCCTTGTAACCCGCGGCACCCAGGCAGGCACCGAGAATCGGGGCAAAAATCGGAACCAGGAAATACGGAATGTCTTTCCCTCCAGTGAAAGCGACGTCGCCCCAGCCTGCGAAGAAGGTCATCAACTTGGGCCCGAAATCCCGCGCAGGATTCATCGCGGAGCCAGTCAGCGGGCCCATCGCGCCACCGATGACGGCGATCAGCAGGCCTATCAGTAGGGGGGCCAGTGGGCCGCTTGGCAAGCCGTTGCCGTCGTCTGTGATGGCCATGATCATCGCCAGCAGAATGGCGGTGATCACTACTTCCACGAGGAACGCCTGGCCGAATGACAACGAGGCGTGCGGGTAGGTGGAGAAGATAGAAGCGAGCTCAAGACTCTCGACGCTGCCGCGGACCATCTGCTGGGCCTGTTCGAAATCGAAGAACAGGCTGCTGTACAGCCCGTAGACCAACGCAGCGGAACAGAAGGCGCCGGCCACCTGCGCCAGGATGTAAGCCGGGACGCGGTGCCGTTCGAAGGTGCCGAACAGCCACAGCGCGATGGTAACGGCAGGGTTCAGGTGAGCACCGGAAACGCCGGCGGCAAGATACACCGCCATCGAAACACCGATGCCCCAGATGATGCAGATTTCCCACAGCCCCAGATCGGCGCCGCCGAGCTTGAGCGCTGCGACGCAGCCGGTACCGAAAAAGATGAGAAGGGCAGTGCCGAGAAATTCGGCGATGCATTGTCCCTTGAGCGTCGGGACGATGGGCGTACTCATGCGCGGAGCCTCGTTCGTTTGTTTTTGTTTTATTCCGAGCACTGCGTTCGTTCGGAATTGTTCGGAAACGAAAACTTAGAGGCAAAGAAAGCAACTGTCAAAGTAAAAATTCGAACATTTCGGACATTTTTACCTGGAACAAACACCACAGAGCGCTGTCCTGCGCGGAAGGGTGGGTAGCAACCACTGGTCTATGCCAGCCACACATGGGCGGACTGGCATGGCGTCAGCGCTTTCGGCGGGCCTTGCGGCCGCCACCCCGTTGAACCGCCCGCGGTTTGCGCTGGCGTGACAGTTCACGGGTGATGGCGTCGTTGAGCAGCTTGCGCGCGTCTTCACCGTCGTCGTGCTCGGGAAAATGCTCGGGGAGGCTGCGGGCCAGATGCAGGTAGGTTTCCACCACATGCAGGGTGCTTTCCAGGCTGGCCAGATCGCTGCCGAGCAGCAGCTTGGGCATCGGAATGGCTTGGCCTTCGGCGACTCGCTTGATCCAGCGTTGGGCATGCTGACTGGCCGGGCTGTCGAAGCCGCCGCGGATCGGCGTGCAGGCGAACGTCCAGCGCAGCCAGAGTGGAATTTTCGGGTCGTCGATCAGCTCGATCCATTCGGCCAGTTCGTCCGGCAGCACCGAAATGAAGGCCTCGCCGTAATTGATATTGCGGTTGAAGGTCAGCCAGGCGCGCAGCAGGCTCAGCTCGCCCATCAGCTCGGAGATGGCGGCCAGGTGATCGATGGATGGGCGCACCTGGAACTGGCTGAGGTCCACCGGCGCATCCGGGCTGTTGAACAGGCGACGGATGGATTTGAGTGTCTGCGGATCGAGCGCGGTGATTTCGCCGCTGTCGTGATGGCCGAAGCGCCCGGCGCGGCCGCCGATCTGCTTGACCTCCTGCACCTTGAGCTGACGATTCTGAATGCCGTCGAATTTCTCATCGGTATAGAAGCACAGCGTGTGCGCCGGCAGGTTGAGGCCCATGCCGACCGCATCGGTAGCGACCATGATGTCCGCCTCGCCTTCGCGAAAGCGCCGGGCCTGCTCGCGACGCACCTCGGGCGAGAGCGCGCCATAGACTACCGAGACGCTCTTGCCAGCGCTTTCGAGCATGCCCTTGAGTTCCAGCACCAGCTTGCGGCTGAACGCCACCAGCAGCGAGCCGGGTTCCAGGCGCTGCAGCGTCGTGGCGTGGCGGGCGACCTCAACCGGGGACAGGCGCTTGGTGCGCTGCACCACCAGCTTGTCCTCGCAGAGTTCGCAGAGCGTGCGCAAGGAGGGTTGAATCAGGGCGGGGCCGGTCATCATCAGTTGCGGCGTATGTGCGCTGACCAGTGCATCGACCCAGGCCCAGCCGCGTTGCGGGTCAGCCACCATCTGTACTTCATCGACCACCACCACATCCCAGTGCAGATGGCGGAAGCGGGCGAACTCCTCCACGGTACAGCAGAAGTGCGTGGCGCCTTCGCGGATGATTTCTTCCTCGCCGGTGACCAGCTCCGTAGCCTGGATTAGCCGAAGGCGTAATCCAATGAAATGGACTCCTCCCTCCTACGGCGTCAGTGCGCCAGACTGGAGGTGTTACCAACCGGTCCCAGAGGGAGGAGTCGAGATGAAACTTAAACGAATTGGCGTCGATCTGGCAAAGCAGGTTTTTCAGGTTCACGGCGTAGACAGTCATGAGCAGGTCGTCTGCCGCAAGCAAATCAAGCGTGCAAGGCTGCTTGATTTCTTCAGGCAGCTGGAGCCTTGCCTGGTGGTGATGGAGGCCTGCGGGGAAGTCATTACTGGGCGCGGCAGTTCCGCGCGCTGGGTCATGAGGTGCGCTTGATCGCTCCGCAGTTCGTCAAACCCTACGTCAAGGGTGGCAAGAACGACGCCAACGATGCTGAGGCGATTTGCGAGGCCGGTAGCCGTCCGACGATGCGCTATGTGCCGGTCAAGAGCGAGGAGCAGCAGGCTGCCCTGTCTGTGCACCGGATCAGAAGCCGGGCGATCAGGGCGAGAACGGCACTGGCCAACGAGGTTCGGGGTTTGCTGGGAGAGTTCGGCCTGATCGCGGCCCGCAAGGGTGTGCCGGCTACTCGCGCACTGCTGGCTGAGGTGCTGGAAGAAGACAGCAGCCTGCCGGTTGCCATGCGCGGGCTGATGAGTGAGCTGCAGGATGAACTGCAGGAGAAAGACAAACGCATCGCCCATCTGGATCGCCTGATTCAGCAGCAGGCGCGTCAGGATGAGCGAGTACAACGCCTGATGCAGATCGAGGGCCTTGGCCCTATCAGCGCCACGGCGATGGTGGCGGCGGTAGGCGATGCGAGCCAGTTCAAGTCGGGGCGCCAGTTGGCCGCTTGGCTGGGCTTGGTGCCCAACCAACATTCAAGCGGCGGCAAGGAGCGCCTGGGCAGCATCAGCAAGCGAGGTGATACGTACTTGCGCACCTTGCTGATCCATGGCGCCCGGTCTGCCCTCAACGCGAGTGCGAAAAAGACCGACCCACGCAGTATCTGGATCAATGAGGTCAAATCCAGGCGCAACACGAACATCGCCACAGTGGCCCTGGCGAACAAGAATGCCCGGATCATCTGGGCGCTCTTGAGCAAGGGCGAGAGCTATCACAACGCTGCGTGTTGAACGCAGCAACCGAGCAACAGGCAACACCGCAGCAAGCGCAACACCGTAGAAGATCCACCACGATTGCACAGTGACAGACAGTGATGACGAACCGGTCGAACCGGCATGTGTGAAGGCTTAGAGACCCGGAGGCCCGCTGTATAAAAAAGGCCGCTAATCCGATCAGCTGCACATGAGCGACTACTTCATCAAGGCTCGAAGTGACAAACCACTTCAGTAGAAGCCGGATATACGGTAGCAGTCGTACCTTGGTTCAAAAGCACTGTTTTTTACTGGCAAACCGGGAGGAGTCCATATACGACCCTTGGTGCTGAGCGCGAATACCCGATTCGGGCGCACGCTGGCCAGGCAGCTGTCCAGATCGCTGTGGGTGCGTACTGCCGCATATTCATGGTAATCCAGCCCGGCCCGGCGCAGCCGCTTGTCATCCAGCTCGAAGCCCAGCGGTTCGATCAGGTGCAGTTGGCAGCCGGCATTGGCGCACAGGCGGATGATATTGCCGGTATTGGGCGGGATCTCGGGTTCGAGCAGGGCGATATGAAACATGCGGGTTATTCCACGGGAAAACGCTCGCCAGTGTACCGGTAGCCCGGTATCGGAGCCACAAGCGGCACGTGATTCGGAGCTGAGCTGCGTCCTGTAGTGTTTGCTGTACAGTTATTCAACAGGCGAACGTATACTGACAACCAGCGAAGACGGTTAAGGATCATGAAATGGCGTCACAGGTGCACTTCACCCGCATGGACCCCGAGGTGCGCAAGGCGCATCTCATCGATGCAACCCTCGTTTGTCTCAAGCAATATGGCTTCCAGGGAATGTCGGTGCGCAAGATCTGCGCCCAGGCTGGTGTATCTCCCGGGCTGATCAGCCACCATTATGCCGGCAAGGATGAGTTGGTTGCCGAAGCCTATCAGGCCATCACGCGCCAGGTGATGGGACAGTTGCGCGAGGCGATGCAGAATGCCGCTGGCCAGGGTGCCCGCGAGCGGCTATCGGCATTTTTCCAGGCTTCGCTCTCGGAGAAACTGTTGAACCCGCACCTGCTGGAGGCGTGGCTGGCGTTCTGGGGCGCGGTGAAGACGGCGGAAGCGATCAATCATGCGCACGACAAGTCCTACAAGGAGTATCGATCGATACTGGCGCATGCCCTTGGGCAACTGGCGCTGGAGCAGTGTTGGGTCGATTTTGATAGCGGCCTGGCGGCCATTGGCCTGACGGCATTGTTGGACGGATTGTGGCTTGAGCACGGGCTGGATCCCGATACCTTCACACCCGCCGAAGCCGTGCTGATCTGCGAGGCCTGGATCGATGGGCTGCTGGCCGGAGGGTTCCGGCGCTTCTGCGTACAGGCACAGCGTACGGGATAACACGTTGGATCATGGTCCGGGCAGCTTGCGCTGGCGAGTGAAAAGCGCGGTGGCAACACACAGCCACCGCGCAATCGACAACCCAGGCGGGCCTAGAAGATACTCACCGGATATTCGAGAACCAGGCGGAAGCGATCCACATCGACATTCGAATTGCCGGAGGTCATGCGATGCCGTGCATGGCGCACGCAAATCAGCAGATCCTTGGCAACGCCGCTCTGCACCACATAACGCGCATCGAGGTCGGTGGTGTGGTGTTTGTCGTTCTTGCCGTACAGGCCGTAATAGGCGCTGTCCGCCGAGGTGTGCGTGCCGTCGATATCGCTGCCACGCACATGCCGTATGGAGAAGCTGGCGCCAGGCAGGCCGATAGCAGAAAGGTCGAGATCATAGCCTACGCGCCAGGATCTTTCGTTCGGTCCGTTGAAGTTGGCATATTGCGAGGCGTTGCCCAGGTAGATGGAGTCCTGAAAACCGCCGCCGCTCATCACCAGGTAGTCCAGGGGCTGGTCGCCGTGGATCTTCTGGTAGCCGAGGGTCAGGGTGTGGGCACCGATGCTGTAGGCAGCGGCCAGTGACCAGGCAGTGACGTCTATGTTCCCGGCCAGGGCCTGGCCCTGCTCTGTGGTGCGGTAGATGTTGGCATCCAGGTTCAGTGCGCGCTGCTCTCCCAGTGGCAGGGTGTAGTTGCCGTTGAGGTAGTGCTGACGCCACAGGTCTTCGTAGCGGGAGGTGTAAAGCGTCACGCTGGTGTTATCGTCAATGCCGTAGGAGCCGCCGAGATAGTCGACATTGCCTCCTTTTACTCCGGCGTAACCGGCAAAGAAATCACCATCGCCGTGGGTCTGGTTGTAATCCTTGCCCGAGGTAAAGTGGCCTGCGTCGATATACAGATCATCTATTTCGCTGCTGGTAAACATGAAGCCCGTGGCCGTGGCGGGGAACATGCGGGTATCGGCCAGGGCGAATACCGGGTTATAGGGGCGCAGATCCCCGTACTTGAGTTCGCTCCTGGAAATACGCATTTTCACGGCCGCGCCGGCGGAAGTGGACTCATCACGCGAGGCGCCATTGCTTTTCATGGGGAACATGTCCGAGCGATTGCGTCCGCGACCCGAGTCCAGTTTCAGTGCCAGATAGGCATGGGCATCCAGGCCAAAACCGACTGTACCGGAGGTATATCCCGAGGTGAATGCGGACAGGATACTATGGCCCCATTCCCGTCCATCCTTCCCGCCACTGTGATTGTCACTGTTGTAATAGTAGTTGCGGTTCAATACCGACAGTTGACTGCCTTCGATGAATCCAGTGCCCGGTTGCTGTTCGGCACTCACTGCCTGAACAGCGGTGGCAAGCAAGGTCATAACTGTAAGGCTGATGATATTGTTCTTGTTCATATGTCATCTTCTGCAATTGTTGGGTAGTGTCCTCATGAGTGGTGTAAATCTTCACGGTGGGGTGGCGGCCACCGTGGGTCTCCGTAAACTGGAGGTTACGACACCTTCACCAATCACGGAGAGACACCACGATGACCGAGGACAGGATGGCATTGATTGAGCTGGCTGAAAAGCATGCGGACGGTGATTTACTGAGGGAGCTGGGCGAACTGGTCCTGCAGCGACTGATGGATGCAGAGGCGGAGCAGCGTTGCGGCGCCGGCCGACATGAACGCAGTGAGGGCCGGGTCAACCAGCGCAACGGCTATCGCGAGCGCACACTGGAGACACGATTGGGAACGATGGACCTGCGAATTCCGAAGCTGCGCACGGGCAGTTACCTGCCGAGCTTCCTGGAGCCCCGGAAGGCCTCGGAGCAGGCGTTGGTGGCTGTTGTGCAGGAGGCGTATGTGAAGGGGATATCGACCCGCAAGGTCGATGATCTGGTGCAGGCGATGGGTATGAGCGGCATCTCCAAGAGCCAGGTATCGCGACTGTGCGAGGAACTGGACGAGCGCGTCGAGGCTTTCCTGAATCGCCCGCTGGAGGGCCCATGGGCCTACGTCTGGCTGGATGCGACCTATCTAAAATCGCGCGAGCGTGGCGCTGTCAGCAGCCAAGCGGTGGTTGTTGCCGTTGGCGTCAGCAGCGAAGGTCGCCGGGAAACCTTGGGCATGGCTGTGGGTCCGGCCGAGACTGAAGCCTTCTGGACCGAGTTTCCTACGCAGCCTGGTGCGCCGTGGCCTGTCAGGCGTGCGACTGGTGGTCTCGGATGCCCACGAGGGCCTGAAGCAGGCGATTGCCAAGGTCATAGGAGCTACCTGGCAACGCTGCCGGGTGCACTTCATGCGCAATGCGCTGGCCCATGTCCCGCGCAAGCAGCACTCCATGGTGGCCGCCGTGATCCGCACGGCCTTCGTGCAGGAGAACCAGCAGGAGGCACGCCAGCAGTGGCGAGAAACCGCTGACAAGCTGCGAGAGCGCTTCGCCAAGGTAGCGGAGCTCATGGACAGCGCCGAGGACGACGTGCTTGCCTTCATGAGCTTCCCGAAAGAGCACTGGCCTCAGCTGGCATCGACGAATTCCCTGGAGCGATTGAACAAGGAAATCAAACGCCGCTCGCGGGTGGTGGGTATCTTCCCGAACAACGCTGCCATCATGCGGCTCGTGGGAACGCTACTCGCTGAGCAAACAGATGAATGGCAGGTGACACGCCGCTACATGAGCCAAGAGACGTTGGCGCGCGTGCTGAGCAAGGAAGACCAGGCCAACCTACTGCCACAGTCTGAGGCCGCCTGAAGCAATGAAACTGGAGACCGGAATTACACCACTTGACGGGACACTACCACTCCTTGTACTCTCCATAGTATGTGCTTCGTTTAAGACGGGGCGACATGTAAAGCAACCGTAGCTTCAAAAACAATATTAAACTTTTGAGTCAAGCGCTGAGACGCGAGGTGAAATATGGAGGTGAAATATGAATGCAATTACTAATGTCGTTGGTCAGTCACTGGAAGATGGTGCTCGAGTCGCTCGCCTGAAGAAAGCTGTCGACGAGGCTACCTACGGTGGCTGCATCGAGCGCGCAGTGCTTTGGTCAGAGTATTACATGGATGAGGCCAACGATGGGAAATCTACGGCCGTTCAGATAGCTGAAGCGACACGCCACGTCCTGGCCAACAAAACGGTGAAAATCTATCCTGACGAGCTGATTGTTGGCAACTTCACCGCCAAACGGGTCGCCGGCATCTGTTATCCGGAGTTGGGCGGTCTGGGCATAATGATTGGTGTCGACAAACTACCCACCCGCAAGGTCAATCCTCTCGAGATCAGCGAAGACGAGCAGGCAAAACTCCAGTCATATATTCCGTTCTGGATGGACAAGAATATGGTTTATCTTGCCTTTGACGGGCAGGAAGAGCAGATGCGCTTTGTTAAGGAGCAGATTGAAGCACTGCAGTACCAATTGTATGAGGCTGGTGGTATTGCTCACCTGGCACCCGGCTACGAGAAAGTGATCAAACTGGGTGCCGAGGGCATCATCGCCGAGGTGGAGGCCTTCGAGGCACAAACCAACGATCCCTCCAAGCTGGACTTCTACCAGTCTGTGAAAATCTCAATGAATGCGCTGGCAGAGTTTGGTGACCGCTATGCGACCGAGGCGCGTAGGCTGGCAGAGGCTGAAGCGGACCCTCAGCGGAAACTTGATCTAGAGCGGATTGCGGAGGTCTGCGCTCGCGTACCACGTTATGGCGCAACCAGTTTCTATGAAGCGGTCCAATCAATGACCCTCACCCACATCGCCATTTTCCAGGAGACAATAGGTGAAACCACCTGTCCGGGCCGCGTGGACCAATTCCTGAATTCCTACTATGAAGAGGATTTGGCGGCTGGACGTATTTCAAGACAAGAGGCGAAAGATATTCTGGGAGCTTTCTGCGTAAAGCTATGCGAAACCATCCCCATGTACTCCGACGAGCTGACCAGCATGCTCGGTGGATTGACCAGCTGGGAGGTAGTGACCATCGGTGGTCAGGACTCCGAGGGCAACGATGCGACCAATGAACTGAGTTTCATTTTGTTGGAGCTCGCCGATGAGTTGCGCATGCGCCAGCCCAACTTCCACGTCCGTCTCCACGAGAACACACCCAAGGCATTCTACGATGAGGTCATCCGGGTGAACTTCGGCCCGGGTTCGGCGCCCGCCATGTATAACGACGAGACCATCATCGAGTCCATGATGAATGTCGGTTATTCCCTGGAGGATGCCAGGGACTATGTCGCCATCGGCTGTGTTGAGCCCACGGCGCCGGGCAAGACCCTGGGTTCCACCGACGCCGGGATGTACAACATGGCCCTGGCCCTGGAAATGGCGCTCAACGAGGGGTGCCAGTTTGGTTCTGACCGACAGATCGGTGTCAAGACACCCCCGGTCTCCAGCATGAAGAGCATGGATGACGTATTGGACGCCTACAAGGTGCAGGTGAAGCATCAGCTGGGCAAGCTGCACGCGGATTTGCAGAAGTGTGAACAGTTCCACGCCAAGTACCACCCCACCCCGATCACCAGCGCTACGCTGGAAGGCTGTCTCGAGCAGGGTGTTTGCTCTACACAGGGTGGCGCGAAGTACAATTTCTCCGGTATCCAGGGCACCGGCATGGCGGTCGTGGCCGATTCCCTGGGGCCATTGAGAGTGCTGTGTTCGAGGACAAGTGGCTCACCCTTGAGGAGCTGGTCGCTCACCTGAAAGACAATCTCTCGGATGAGGTTGTGCGGACCAGGCTGAAAGGCATCGATAAATTTGGCAACGATATTCCCAAGGCGGATGCCTGGATGAAGTGGGTCGGGGATCACTACTCCGATTCCATTCACGCCCTGGGCAAGAATACCCGCGGTGGCCAGTACCTGGCGGGCGTGTACTCCAACACTTCCCACACCCACTTCGGCGGGCTGATCAATGCCACACCAAATGGCCGTCGTGCCGGCGAGACCTTCGCCTCGGGTTTTGCGCCGGAAAACGGTGCAGACAAGCGTGGCTCCACCGCCTTGATCAATTCGATGAACCGGATCGATTTCAAGAAGTTTGCCAATGGCATCAACTTCAATATCAAGCTGGATGCCTCCAGTTACGACTGTGACGATGGTAAGAGTGCACTGGGTAGCATGTACAAGGTGTACTTCAAACGGCACGGTATGCAGGTGCAGGCCAATATGCTGGATCCGAAAATCCTGATTGAGGCACGGGACAACCCGGAGTTGCACCCCAACCTGCTGATTCGGGTATCTGGCTACTCGGCGTACTTCAACGATCTATCACCTGAAATGCAGGATGAGGTGATATCCCGGAGCAGTAATGGGGCGGAGCAGTAATGGGGCCTGATGCAAGCCTGATTGATGCGATAGCAGTTACCGAGCCAAGGAAGGCTTCGCTGTACTTCGACATCAAGAGAAACACCCTGGACGACGGGCCGGGTATTCGCAGCGTGGTGTTCTTCAAGGGCTGCCCGCTGTCTTGTACCTGGTGCCAGAATCCGGAAAGCATCAACACCGGTTACGAACTCTCCTATGATGCAGAGAAGTGCATCAGCTGTCACGACTGTGCTGACGCCTGCCCCGAGCAGGCGATCGACCTGAGTTCGCCCGACAAAATCATCCGCGACAAATGCACCCAGTGCTTCAAGTGCGTTGATGTCTGCCCATCCGGTGCTCTGGAGCGCTGTGGCAATGACATCGACATGGATCATCTGGTGGAGAAGGTGGCTTGAAGACGAGGCCTTCTTCGAGGCCTCCGGCGGCGGGGTTACTGTCTCCGGCGGCGAGGCGCTGATGCAGATGGATTCGGTCGGCGAACTGTTCTCGCGGCTGAAGCAGCGGAATGTTCACACGCTGATCCAGACAGCGGGCCTATTCAATTACAAGGTATTTGAAAATCTGGTATTGCCCTACACCGACACCATCTACTTTGATCTCAAGTTGATGGACAGCGATGCGCACAAGCAGTACTGCGGCGTTCCCAACCATTCTATTCATGAGAACTTCAGGAAGGTCCAGGCCCTGGCACGGGATTCGGTGATCGAGGTTCTGCCGCGGGTCCCGTTGGTGCCCTTTATCACCGACACGGATGAAAACCTCAGTGCCATTGCTGACTTTATGCTCGAGAACGGCGTAAAGAACATGCAGATCTTGCCGTACAACCCGATTTGGCTCGACAAGCTGCCACGCTTCGGCAGTGTCCAGCGTCTGGACTTCGGTGAAGGGACAGGCAAGTTCATGCCGGACGCGGAGCTTGACCGCTGTACGGAGATTTTTGAGTCCAGAGGTATTCACGTCCATTGTCACAGGTGATGTATCAGCTCAGACAGCCGGCGCCTTCCTGATTTCGCTTTACCTATAACCCATAATCAATCTGTCCATCACATGAGGAAAATAAAATGACGTATGCACAACCCGGCCAGGGAAGGATCTGTAGTTTCCTTCAAATCGCGCTATGACAATTTCATCGGCGGCGAATGGGTAGCGCCCGCTGACGGCCGTTACTTCGAAAATGTGACTCCGGTAACCGGCCAGGTGTACTGTGAGGTGGCCCGTTCCTCGGCGGCGGATATTGAGAAGGCCCTTGATGCGGCGCATGCAGCGCGAGCAAGTTGGGGTGCCACCTCGGTAGCCGACCGGTCCAACCTGCTGCTGAAGATCGCTGACCGCGTCGAGCAGAATCTTGAAATGCTGGCGGTTGCGGAGACCTGGGAGAATGGTAAAGCCGTACGCGAGACCCTGAATGCTGACCTGCCCCTGTTTGTAGACCACTTCCGCTATTTTGCGGGCTGCATCAGGGCCCAGGAAGGCAGCGCCGCTGAACTGGATGCGACAACGGCCAGCTATCACTTCCACGAGCCCTACGGCGTGGTGGGCCAGATCATTCCCTGGAACTTCCCCTGCTGATGGCCGCCTGGAAACTGGCGCCGGCGCTGGCCGCGGGTAACTGCGTGGTCATGAAGCCCGCCGAGCAGACCCCGGTGACCATTCTCCTGGTGATGGAGCTGATACAGGACATTCTGCCCGCTGGCGTGGTTAATATCGTCAACGGCTTCGGGGCGGAAGCGGGGGCGGCACTCTCGCAAAGTACACGCATTGCCAAGCTGGCCTTCACCGGCTCGACGGCGGTGGGTAATGAGATTCTCAAGTGCGCGGCGAACAACCTCATTCCTTCAACGGTTGAGCTGGGTGGTAAGTCACCGAATATCTACTTTGAGGATGTTCTGGACTATGAAGATGACTACCTTAACAAGTGTGCGGAGGGTCTGCTGCTGGGCTTCTTCAACCAGGGTGAAGTGTGTACCTGTCCCTCCCGTGCACTGATCCAGGAATCCATCTATGACCGTTTCCTTGATATCGTGGTTGAGCGTTCAAAGACCATTAAGCAGGGCAATCCGCTGGATCCTGAGACACAGGTTGGTGCGCAGGCCTCCAAGGAACAGTTTGACAAGATCATGAGCTACATGGAGATCGGTCGGCAGGAAGGTGCACAGATTCTGATCGGCGGTGATAGTGCCAACCTGTCCGGTGATCTGTCCGGCGGTTACTACGTGCAGCCGACCCTGATGGCGGGCAAGAACGACATGCGCATTTTCCAGGAGGAGATCTTTGGGCCGACGCTGGGTGTGACCTCTTTCAAGGACGAGGCCGAAGCACTGGCCATCGCCAACGATACTGACTATGGCCTGGGTGCCGGCGTCTGGACCCGCGACATGAATCGCGCCTACCGCATGGGACGGGGCATTCAGGCGGGTCGCGTGTGGACCAACTGCTACCACGCCTATCCTGCGCACGCGGCCTTTGGCGGATACAAGAAGTCGGGTATTGGCCGTGAAACCCACAAGATGATGCTTGACCATTACCAGCAGACCAAGAACCTGCTGGTGAGCTACAGCATCGACCCGCTGGGTTTCTTCTGAGTCCAAACTACTGCCTTAATGGTCTTAATGCCCCTTGGTAATCACCTTGGGGCATTTCTAATGCCAGAAAATTTAGTCTCAACCATTCTCGCCGTGCCAGCTTGAATTTAACCCCGACTTGGTCACGTGTTGAATGGCTCAGTGACCTATCCTTACTACAGGAGTTGGAATGTCCGAGTTTCAGACACACCCAGTACCAGCGAATTTCGGGTATCCGGAATTTCTGGTTGATAAAATGCCAAAGATGTAAAGAAGAAAATCTTTCTCAGCGGATTATCTGATTGATCCTCTTCAGCCTACTCTACTGCCAATTTTCTGTTTCCACCTTCGCCTGAGTCTTCATAGCGATGCTGACTAGGGAGGACAGCGAGAGCTGGGCAAGCGTCAAAGCGGTTCTGGTTCATGCGCAATCCGGACACCTGCACAACATTCCTCTTGTAAGAAACCGATCAAATTCTCTAGGTGCCCATACTCGGGTATACAGACAATCGTGCGGCTATGTTTCTCCTGCCGGATCAGCCCTACCTTGGCCATGCGCGCAAGGTGATGTGATAGCGTCGAAGCAGGAATACCCAGCCCCTTCTGGATATCTCCGACCGAAGCCCCATCATGGCCAGCTTTGACCAGAAAGCGGAACACGGACAGTCGGTGACTATTCCCTGTCCGCCGTCAGCACCAATGGCACAGAATTGAGGTTGTGATTTAAGGAGGATTTGGGCTTCGTCGTAGTGACGAAGGAACGAAGATGAAGCCCAAATCCTCCTTGAAAAAATCGCTGACGAAGGCCCCTGCTGAGCGGGTGGTGAAGGACATCCGGCGTGCGACGCGCCGGCACTTCTCCGCAGAGGACAAAATCAGGATCGTGCTGGAAGGCTTGCGCGGTGAGGACAGCATTGCCGAGCTGTGCCGCAAGGAAGGCATCGCCCAGAGCCTGTATTACACCTGGTCGAAGGAGTTCATGGAGGCCGGGAAGCGACGGCTTGCTGGCGACACAGCCCGCGCCGCAACCACCGGCGAGGTGCAGGACTTGCGCCGCGAAGCCCGTGCCCTGAAGGAATGTGTGGCCGACCTGACACTCGAAAACCGCCTGCTCAAAAAAAGCATGATTGCGGATGGGGGCGACGACGAATGAGGTATCCCGCATCCGAGAAGCTCGAGATCATCAGGATCGTCGAGCAGTCACATCTGCCGGCCAAGCGCACGCTGGACCAGCTCGGCATCGCTCGCCGGACCTTCTATCGGTGGTACGACCGCTACCTCGAAGGCGGGCCGGAGGCCCTGGAAGATCGGCCATCGGCGCCAAGCCGGGTGTGGAATCGCATCGGTGATGACATCCGGGACCAGATCGTCGAGATGGCGCTGGAGACGACCGAACTATCCCCTCGAGAACTGGCTGTGCGCTTCACCGACGAGAGGCGCTACTTCGTGTCGGAAGCCACGGTTTACCGGCTTCTCAAGGCCCATGACCTGATCACCAGTCCGGCCTATGTCGTGATCAAGGCCGCCGATGCGTTCCACACCAGGACCACCCGCCCGAACGAGATGTGGCAGACCGACTTCACCTACTTCAAGATCATCGGGTGGGGCTGGCTGTACCTATCGACCGTGCTCGACGACTTCTCGCGCTACGTCATTGCCTGGAAGCTGTGTACCAACATGCGGGCCGAGGACGTGACCGACACGCTGGACCTCGCCCTGGCGGCTTCCGGCTGCGACAGCGCCACGGTGCTGCACACGCCCAGGCTGCTCAGCGACAACGGACCCAGCTACATCGCGGGCGAACTGGCGGCATACATCGAGGCCAACAAGATGAGCCATGTGCGCGGTGCCCCCATGCACCCGCAAACCCAAGGGCAAGATCGAGCGCTGGCACCAGACCCTCAAAAACCGCATCCTGCTCGAAAATTACTTCCTGCCTGGCGATCTTGAGGCCCAGATCGAGGCCTTCATCGACCATTATAATCACCGACGTTACCACGAAAGCCTCGGTAACGTGACGCCCGCCGACGCCTACTTCGGCAGGGCACCGGCCATCATCAAACAGCGCGAAAGGATCAAACGACAGACCATCCAATATCGGCGCTTGCAGCACCGAAAGCTCGCCGCCTAATATCAATCCCCAGACGAGGCCCGCTCTCCACTAATTTACGCCGCGATCTGCGCCAAATGTTCTGACGACGGACAGAGCATATTGGCCTGGAATGGCTATGCCTTGGAGGCGGCTTTATTGTGGTGGTTGCCCTTTCACCTAGCACTTTCCTACCTGCATTTTTTCTTATCATGGGTTCCCCATCACCCCGGTAAGGATCAAAGCCGTTATGGCAATACCCGCAACTGGAGGTCAATGGTTGGCAATATCGGAACAATGGGCATGCAATATCACATTGTGCATCACCTTCACCCCTATATCCCATTAACCCGCACTCCGGCTGCCTATCGAGAAATGTTGCCCATACTAAAAGCGCGAGGCTGTAGCCTGGAGATGGTTTGACAGGCGCAAGAGATGCGGCATGGGATCGTGTGGCGTGCCTCCTCGGGTCGCGTCCGTCAAGGTGGTGTAATTTCGGCTGTGGCCGTGGGCCATCGTCAGGCGGCTTTGGCGGTGATGTGTAGGGGCTGATTTTCCTCCTCGATCATGGGTTGGTTGAGTTCGGCCATGCCTTCGATCTGCATGTATCGGTGCTGGAGCTGCCACTCGTCGTTCTGCTCCATCAGCACAGCCCCGACGAGGCGGATGATGCTGTCTTCGTTCGGGAAGATTCCGACGACGTCGGCGCGGCGCTTGACCTCCTTGTTGAGCCGCTCGAGCGGATTGGTTGAGTGTAACTTCGTGCGGTGCTGGGTGGGAAAGCCGGTGTAGGCGAGCACGTCGGTTTCGGCCTCGTCCATGCAGGCGCCGAGCTTGGGCCAACGGGTGCGCAACTGGTCGGCGACCTGTCGCCAGACCTGCGTTGCGCTTTTCTGATCGGGCTGCAGGAAGACCTGGCGGATCGCGGCGGCGACGACAGTGTTCTGGCCCTTGGGCACATAGGACAGGGCATTGCGCATGAAGTGCACCCGGCAGCGCTGCCAGGTGGCGCCCATGACGCGGGTGATCGCGCCCTTGAGGCCCTCGTGAGCATCGGAGATGACCAGCTTCACGCCGGTAAGACCGCGCCGAACAAGGTCCTTCAGGAAGTCGGACCAGAAGACCTCCGCTTCCGAGGGGCCGATATGCAGGCCGACGATCTCGCGCCGGCCCTCGGTGTTGACGGCCATGGCGATTATTGCGGCAACGCTGATGATCCGCCCGCCTTCGCGTACCTTGAGATAGGTGGCATCGAGCCAGAGATACGGCCATTCGCCGGTGAGCGGGCGTTTCAGAAAGGCATGGACGCGCTCGTCAATGTCCTTGCAAAGCTTGGAGACGGTGGACTTGGAGATGCCGGTCATGCCCATGGCCTGGACGAGTTCATCGACCCGCCGGGTGCTGACCCCGCCGATCCACGCTTCCTGGATCACCGCAACCAGCGCTTTCTCGACCATCTTGCGGGGCTCAAGGAAGCCCGGAAAGTAGGACCCAGCACGCAGCTTGGGGATTTTCAGGTTCAGCGTGCCTACCCGGGTATCCAGCGAACGGTCGCGATAGCCGTTGCGCCAGAGTCGCGCGCTCGCTGCTGCGTTCGTGGCGACCCGCGCCGATCAGGCCATCAACGTCGGCCTCCATGATCAGCTGCAGCACGTTCTCGGCGATGGTGCGCAAAAAATCCGGTTGGCCGCCCTTCGCAGCAAGCTCTTCGATCAGTAATCTGTCCTCGGTCATCGGGAACTCCTCTTCGTCACGGTTGAAGTGTGCAAACTCCACCATAACGATGAACCCGGTGGCCACCAGCGACGCCGCATTCCGGGGTGGGGCATGCCCCACCCCGGAATACACCATCGCCTACACCGGAAATTACACCACGAGCGCGGACGCTAACCCCTCCTCAGGTGCCGCAAAATAATTTTGCTTATTTCTATAGCTATCAGAGCACGTTCACGGAGGTATGATCATAATGATCAATTTTCGACAAATTCGATCTGCCACACATTCCAGTTGGAAAACCTAACACAATGCCTTCGTGGCTTCGCCCCATTGCGCGTACTTCAACAGATTCACACCTTCAATCGGCTTAAATTGAGATATTGGTGCCGCCGTAAAGCCCTGCAAACAGCTAGAAATCGGCCAAGAGAAAGCTTGCAATGTCTTCAGCATAGTTGGCGATATCCTCGCGAGCAGCTCTGCATTCGTCTAAAGTTATTGCTGTCTCAAAGGTATTATTTTCCGGATATTCCATCTAGGTTGCGCGTGGGCGGTTTGGTCAGGCGTTGTTGAGATGCCACCCACAATGTACTTATGAGTCCCGGTCAAAGCCCCTTTAATCACTCGATAGCTTGCTAATGACCGGCATTTATCGAGCTTCTTGTTCGCAAATTATGAGGACCGAGCTCATCAAGACTTCTTATTCCCATCAGTTTCATATCTCGTTCTATTTCTGTCCTCATGTTTCCAAGGGCGCGTTCAACTCCAGCTTGGCCTGAGGCAGCCAATGCATACAGATAGAATCGTCCTCCTGATACCGCTTTTGCCCCCACGGAAAGCGCTTTTAGGACATGAGTGCCGCGCTGCACTCCTCCTTCACAGATCACATCAATCTTGTCTCCAACCGCATCACAAATTTCTGCCAGCTGATCAAAAGGCGCACGAGCGCCGTCAAGTTGACGTCCACCATGATTGGAAACCATAATTCCTGTGCAACCAATTTCGACAGCTCGTAGCGCATCCTCAACACTCATGATGCCCTTCAAAGCGAATTGCCCTCCCCATTGGGAGCAGAGTTTTTCAGCGTCGTCCCAACCCATCGATTGGTCCAGCATAGTGGAGAAATAGTCTCCAACGGATACTGCCAAATTTGTGCCCTGTCCCACGTGACCAGATAAATGGGGCATGTCGAATTTCTCTTTCGTCAAGAAATTCCAAGCCCACATCGGGTGGGAGGCAAAACTAGCCAAGGAAGATAGAGTCAGCTTTGGAGGAGACTTGAAGCCGGTGCGCAAGTCTCGTTCACGATTTCCTCCCGTTATTGTATCCACGGTTAAAGCCATGACCTCAAAATTTGCATCCCGTGCACGCTCCAAAAGTGTATCGTTAAGGTCGCGATCCTTGTGGAAATAAAACTGAAACATTTTGGGGCCCGATGCGATCGGGGCGATTTCTTCCGCTGAAACCGTTGCTAACGATGAGATCCCAAACATAGTGCCATATCTTGTCGCGGCTCTTGCAACAGCACGCTCTCCCTCATGATGGAACAAGCGCTGCAGCGCGGTTGGAGCACAATAGAAGGGCATGGCTAGTTTTTGCCCCATCACCTCGACGCCCATATCAATTTGTTCGACGCCTCTTAGTACATTCGGAACCAAGTCCACGTCTTCAAATGCTGCGCTATTTCTGCGGTATGTCACTTCATCATCAGCAGCGCCATCAATGTAATGGAAGATGGGACTAGGGAGACGTTTTTTCGCTAATCGGCGGAAATCTTCAAAATTATGACAGTCTCTAAGGCGCAACTCAATATTCCTTGATTTTGGCTCGCGTGTCAAAGCACCCAACGTTTGTTAAGTGTCCTTTTTGCGGTTTCATTCTTTCGTCATCCTCGCGCATTACAAATTGTGAAAACCTGATTGGCATTCGACTGCTGGGGTTTCGGGCTTTGTTGCCTACACCTAAGAATATTGAAAAATGGCCAAATATTGAAATCTCTGCACTTATCACTCTACCCAAACTACCATGAGAGTCTTTGACGAATTGCTTCAATAATTGTCAGTTTGGTGCGGCCAGTCAGTCAACTTCGGGTGCGGTCCCATGCGAAAAATGACGGATAACCGCCATTATGTGAAATGTCGGAAAGTGGGCCGCTAACAGAAGGACCGCTTTTGAAAAATCCAGGCGCCAAGCGGTCTCCGCGAGATCAAATCCATATCTCTAGGACCGCTAGTCGAAAAGATTGAAATCGAAAGGGAAGTTTAGATCGTCTCCATAAGCAGAAGACGCCACTGCGACTCAAAGCCTCACCTTGCCTTTGAACTACTTAGCCACTAGTGTTCCACGAATGTTCTCGGAGGCAGATCATGTCTGACAACAGCGCAATCGAATGGACCGACGCCACTTGGAACCCGGTGACGGGCTGCACGAAGATTAGTCGAGGCTGTGACAACTGCTACGCTGAAAGATTTTCTGAGCGGTTCCGTGGAGTTCCGGGCCATCCGTTCGAAAGCGGTTTCGACCTTACACTTAGACCTGCTCGGTTAGAACAGCCACTTGGCTGGCGACGTCCCCGAATGATCTTCGTCAACTCGATGTCAGACCTATGGCACAAGTCAGTTCCGTTCGAATACGTCGATAGAGTTTTCGATACGATGGAGAAGGCCGATTGGCACGTTTATCAGCTCCTGTCGAAGCGCAGCTCTCTCATGTCGAAGTACCTCCGAAAGCGGTATCGAGATCGGCCCTGCCCTCAACATATTTGGTGCGGGGTTTCAGTCGAGGATGCCCAAGCTAAAAGTCGAATTTTGCACCTCCAAGGCTCGCAAGCGGGCGCGCGTTTCCTGTCGATTGAGCCATTGATCGGCCCGGTGGGAGAATTGGACCTCTTTAATATTGACTGGGTGATTGTGGGCGGAGAAAGCGGTCCGCGGGCAAGGCCAATCGATCCCCGTTGGGTTCGAGAGGTGCGAGACCAATGCATAGAGCAAGACGTCGCCTTCTTCTTCAAGCAATGGGGTGGGTTCAGGCCCAAGGACGGTGGAAGGAAACTCGACGGGCGAGAATGGAACGACTTCCCCCAAAAATTCAAGGCTGCGGTGGAGAATGCTGACTAATGGCTCAGCCTCCGGTGCTGCCGCGAGAGTACCACGATCGCGAGCAAACGTTCGTCAAGCACATTATCTTGCGAGGCTATTTGCAAAAAGTCGCTTATAATATCCTCTCGGCGTGGGACGACTTCACATTCGTTGACGGTTTTTCAGGTCCTTGGGAGGCGAGGTCAGAAGAGTTTGCTGACACATCATTCGGCATAGCGATCAGGGAGCTCCGAGAGGTTCGGGAGTCCTTCCGCCTTCGCGGAAAAACGAAGTGTTTGCGCTGTGTATTCGTGGAGAAGGAGGCGGAGCCCTTCGAACGCCTCAATGGCGCCGCTGGAGGCGCAGCGGACCTTCACGCCCGCGCCATCCACGGCACGTTTGAGGACAATATCCCGGAAGTCCGTCGTTACGTTGGCTCCTCATTTGCACTGACGTTTGTAGACCCAACCGGGTGGAGCATCGACCTCAGCCGCATCGCTCCACTCCTAAGACAACGGGGGGAGGTGCTCATCAACTTCATGTACGAGCATTTCAAAAGGTTTGTGGAGGACGAACGTCCCGAAATACGCGCTTCGTATGACAAGCCCTTCGGCGGCTTGCCTTGGCGCAAGATGATTGACGAAGAGATGTCCAACGGCCTTTCTAAGGAAGAGGCCATTCTGGAGGTCTTCAAAACCGCAGTGAAAGAGGTATGCGGTTTCGACTACGTCGCTAGCGCCCGCATTCGTCATCGCAAACTGGACAAGTCGCATTTTTATCTCGTCTACGGCACGCGGCACCAGAAGGGCTTGGAAGTATTCAGGCAAGTTGAACGCACAGCCCTTAGCGCAGAGGAGTTCTTCCGAATTGAAGCGAAGGACCGCGCAATCTCCGCGACTGGGCAACAAGGACTCTTCGAAGATTTGCCGCACAATGCAGAAGAGACTGCAAAGGTTCATTGGCACGAGGAAGTGCGAAAGGCGCGCATGTGGAGCGAGCAATTTATTGGCGGGGAAGCTGTGGTTCTTTTTGAGGTGCTGGCAAGGCGCATCCAACAGCGCTTCTCTGTTACCCTTCCGGAGTTGAAAGACCTGCTGGTGGATATGAAGAATGAGGGGCTGATCGAGTTTGACGGCCTAACGGGCCAACAAAGAAAGCCACGCCCTGGCGTAACCGTCCGTCGAACCGAGAAGCTTGAAAACGCAGTGCAGAACTGACGCGATCCCAATCCTGGCGTTGCCCACTTCGCACAGTTTGTCGCAGTAGATCCTATAGCTGGTAGGCAGCTCGAATGCTCATCGCGCAAATTTGTTTGGTGGCTGCTTTCAGGCGGAGCCAATTGGCCTTGGAATGTCCGAAACTGAGGCGCAAGGCGGCCATTCTTGGGCCACCATCTCGTCAAATCCCAAAGTCCATCGAGCGGTTGCGCTCTTTGGCGAGCTCGGGTTCAAAAACCTTGGGACTCTTCTCAGCTATGGCTTTTCCGGTCCCCACCTGCGCAGCAGCTTTCAATCGCTCCGTGACTTCCAACGCCGATGATTTCTCGCCTCTGTTCTTGGAAACAGCGGCACCGAGCCTTGCAGCGCTGTCGACCACAAGTGTGAGATGATCGCGAAGCCGGGTCACCGTGACCAGGAAGGTCTTCTGGTTGGCAAGATTGCGCTCGCGGCTATCCATCACCGCAATTCCTCGATCGGAGGTCAGGCCCTGCGCCATGTGAGCATTGAGTGCATAGGCCAGATCAAGGCGTTTGAGCATCGGATCGTCTTTCCCGAGCTTCTTTTCGATGCCCTTGGACGTCTCAACAGTGACCTGATCGCCTTCGATACGAGTGACCCGGGCCCGGTCGGCGTTGAACAGCCCGCGCCGGTGGTCGTTCCTAGTCCAGCGGATGCGATCGCCTTGGTGGACCTCAAGATGGCGCCTGTCGAATAGCGCAAGATTGTCGTCCTTCCCCGCGTGCCCGATACGAGAGGGGTTGAGCTTGCTTAGCCTGCCATGCTTGTCCTCAAGCTCGACAATGCCTTTCCGGTCGTCGACCTTGCGCACCAAATAGTCTCCGCGCTTGAGGCCAAGCGCGCGTTCGAGTTTGGCGACCTCGAGCACCATGCCAGGCCGGTAGGCGGCGAGGTATCGCAGTTCTTCCCGCGTAAGATTGGCGCGGTCGAGAACTTCAAGTTCGAGCTTTTCGGGGCCAATCTCGCGGTTTGCGGCAAGACCAGTCTGGACGGCTTCGTTGACGGCGGCGCGGATCTTGCGACCCGAAGCATAGATCGCGGTCCGCTCCCGCTCTTCTGCCGGAAGCGACAGCCAGCGCTCGGCAGCAACAATCGCTCCATCCCCCTTGGCTTCGACCGTATTGTGCTTGAGGTGGTCAAGCGCCGTGCGGACCAGCCCGGCCTGCGCTGCCGCCTGTGCCTCGCGCAGGATGGGATCGCGCCCACGCAGGTTGGTGTTCATCTGCGCCTGAGCAATTCCTCCCTGCTGCAGGAGATCGAATGGCTTGCCGGCATCGACCGCGCCTAGTTGCTTACGGTCGCCCATGAGCACCAGGCGGTGGGCACCGGCGCGATTGGCGATGCGGATGAGCTGCTCCTTGTCCGCATTGGAGACCATCGAGGCTTCGTCGAGGATAAGGACACTGCCGCCAAGTTCCCTGCGTGCCTCGCGATCGAGGCTGGACCGCCCCTCTGCCTCGCTGATCGGTTTCCAACGCTTGAGGAAACTCGCGAGCGTCTGCGCCTCGATACCCGTGTCGCGTTCGAGCATCTGAACCAGCGTGTTCTGCACCGACAGGCCAAGCAGCTTGTGACCCTCATGGCGCAGCACATCGGCGACCGGCTTCAAGACGCTCGATTTGCCAGCGCCGGCAACACCCTGCACGGCAATGGTCCGATCACGTGATGTCAGGATAAGTCGAGCTGCGCCCAGCTGGCCCTCATTGAGCTTGAAACCCTGATTGACGAGAGCGGAAGCCTGGACACTGGCGTCGGCTCGCCGCTCGGCAAGAATGGGTTCGACAGCGCCCTTTCCTTCATTGGCCCATGCAAGAATCCGAGCCTCGCGCTCGACCTCTTCTCGGCTTGCCAGCCACCCCTTGTGCTCGCCCTTGCCCCGCAGCAGATGCCCTGAACGCACCAGCGAGCGCACTGCTTTCTCGACATCAGCAATGGTGGTTGGCAGGCCAAAATCGAGCGCTGCCTTGTACAGGTCCTCCCGTGCAAAGCCTGCCTCGCGCTGCGCTAGGTGGCGCACTGCCGAAGCCACGGCCTGGGACGCTGCAATCTCTTGCGGCCCCCTTTTGAGAACATGCTCCGAGACGAGAGGATCGTGCTCCTTGCCCTTGATGCGCGCGGCAAAGTCCTTGAGCAGCGCCAGGCCGCGCTCAGCCAGGCAGGGCCCCTTTGCGTCGGCAGCGGTGCGCTCGCTGGCTCTCGTCTTGGCGGTATCGACCAGTCTTGGCAGGTCGAGGCCGACAGTCTTCGCAGCCGCTTGCCATTGCTCGCCCAGGACCGTGCGATCCTCGATCGGCTGCTTGGGCGATCGGGTGGCGAGCGCCGCGATCTTGCCCGCTTCGAGCCCCGGACCTCGGCGTGCTTCGAGCACTTCCTTCCGCCGCGAGGAGAAGGCCATCACCTGATCGCGCGAGATCCCGCAAGCCTCGAAATTGCCGTGCTTGCCAACCGGGCCAGTCTCGTAGCCAAGCTTCTCGACTGCGATCCGGAAGCGCGCCATGGCGATCGAGTTGAGCAGAGTGCCAAGCGCAAAGAGCCTGTCGTTCTTGAGCGTTCGCCACTTGCCGTCCTTGCCCTGGGTCACATTGGCAACGACGGCATGGAAGTGCAGATTGGGCTCCTGGTTGCGATTGGTATCATGCTGGAAAAGGCCGACCGCGAGATTGCCAGTCGCAACGGTCTTGATCTGGCCTCTGTCGACAAGGCGGGTTTCAGCGGCATTCTTCTCGGCCCATGTGAGCGCCTCTGTTACCGCCTCGCGATAGGCAGCAACGATCCGCTCATCCTTTCCGACCAGGGCCAACAGAGACCAGCTTTTGGGGAGCGAAAAGGTCAGATCGGTGCCCGGCCGATGTGCCTGTCCAGGATTGCCGACGCTCGAGCCATCGGGAAGTTCGCCGCGCAACAAGGCATCGAATTGCCTGGTCTCAACGCGCCCTGATAGGCCAAGTGATTTCGCGCCTTCGCCGACCCACTGCCCGGAACGATCGGCATCGGCCCGGGCGTAGTAGTTGTCGTCGGCAAAGTAGCTGGCGGCAGCAGAAGGCGATCGGACATTGGCGATCGAGAGCATGGCCCTAACCCTCGATTAGACGCACTGATTGCACTGGCTTGGGCATCAAATATCCGGCTCGATATCGCCCACATCGGGTTCGTCACGGTCAGGTACATCCCTCTCCTTGTCGTGGGCCGCGCCTCCAAGAAGATCGCGCTGTCGTCGCTCGTGATCGGCGAGAGTGCGTTGCTCTTTGCTTTCCTTGACTGGATGCGGATGAGGACTGACGCCGGGCCTTTCTGACCGCTCGGCGGCGTGATCATTGGGCGCTTTGCGGCTGCCGGGTTCGAGTGGCAGTTCGCTCTGTCGACCGGTCGATTGATCAACTGGCAGGTGCCCCTTGTTGGCGGCTTCTGCAGCAGCTTGTCTGTCCTGTGCTGCACACATCTGGTCGTCCGGCGTCACCTCCTGCGATTTGCCCTTCGCGTGGCGACCTTGTGATCTGCGATTGGGACGTTTCCGCTGGTCGCCATCGGCATCCCGGCCGGGATGCTTGTCGTCGCGGCGACGGCGTTCACCGGATCGTCGCCGTCGCAGCCGCGTTGTCCGGATACTTCCCCTTCGTCCGGTCCGACTTTCACCGGCTTGGCCACCGTTTTCGCGGGTCGTTGGATCGCGCGAGGGATGAACCCTTCGGCAATGCGAGGCCAATGCCGGGGCTCTAGAGTGACCGGTGCGGTCGGAAGTCCTTCGGGAAACTTGATGTAGCCTTCAAGGCTCTTGAGCCCCATGAACTCATCGGGAAGCAACAAGGGAGCGATTTCGCGGCGGGCTGTCAGGCTCACCGCATCGCGGGCGCTGTTGTGACCATAGCTCTGGTTCTCTTCGACCTCGCGGACCTCGCGGTGGCCGACCGAGTCCGAACACCAGGTAGCGGTCTCGCGGTCGGCCGTACCGAGCATGAGCTTGGTCTTGGCGAGCGACGACAAGGTCATCGCCATGTTCTCTCCATAGACCTCCTTGAGCTTGGCAAAGGCGTGCACACCTGTGACGATCGCACCGCCGTAATTGCGCGCTGTCTGCAGGCCCTTTTCGAGCGAGGGAAGCCGGTGCAGCGCGCCCAATTCGTCGATCAGGAACCACAATTTGAGGTCGGGCGTGGTCCGCCCTGTCATCAGCGTGTTGATCGCCGTGTCGAGCCACAATGTGAGCATCTGCGAGAGCACGGTAAGATCTGCGTAGCGCGCTGAAAGGAACAGGAACGATCCTTCCTTGCCCTCGCCTTTGACCCAATTTCGGATCGAAAAAGGTTCGCCCTCGGTGGGCAGCAATTGCAGCGCCTTGGCGTTCACGTTGAACACCGCACGCACCGATTCAGCCATCTTCGCAGCCTGGGGATCGGTCATTGGGCCCGCCATCGTGTCTTCGAGCAGCTTGTGCAGGTCAGGAAGATTGGCGTTCATGAGGTCGCTTGCGAGCGCCGCGTTGGTGCCCTTCCCTTCTCGAGCAGCTTGAGACAGGTCTCGACGAAGAGCGTCCGAGCGCCGAGCACCCAGAACTGCTCCGCCCCGCCGCCATCATGCGGCACAAGCGATTCCGCAGCGGCATGGAACTCGGCGCTGGTGGTGCAATCATTGAAGACGCTCCATGCCGGACAGCGGGTATCGAGCGGGTTGAGGATGACATCGCGATCGGGCTCGTAGAAGCCCTCGATAAAGGCGCCCGTGAGATCGAAAATGACCGCGCGCTCTCCCCTCATGCGGATCTCATCGACAAGCTCGAAGAGCGCCACGGTCTTGCCCATACCGGTGGTTCCGACGAGCATGGCGTGACCCTGCTCCTGCCGCCACGGGTAGCTGACACCGGCGATATGCGCGGGCGTATAGAGACCCGCAGCGCGCAGGGCCGTTTCGCCTGCAAGGCGCCATTTCCAGCCCATTTCGCGGCCGTACTCGCGGGCGCGGGCGCGGCGGTTGTACCGGGCTATATCGGTCTCAAGTTCGCTCAGGGAAACGAGCTGCGCACCGCGCAGGTGACGCTTGCGTTTCGAACGCTCGCCGAAGTGCTCGGCGACCCACCAGAAGGCTGCAAGGAGCGGGGCGAGCCAGAGCGCAGATAGCAGCATGGCCTGTTTTGCGGTGGCGAAGAACAGAGTCCAGGCCTCGCGCATCGGCGGGAAGTCCCTCACCACTGCCATGGGAAAGGCAACCAACTCGCCATCGGGCAGCCGCAGGTTCACCAGCTTGTCCGGATCGAACTCCATGAAGCCATAGGCAGAGGCATAGACATGCATCCACAAGAGGTAGGCCTGGTAGTCGGTAAGCATACTGCTGACCCGCCACCAGACGGTCGCCAGAACGACCAGAACAGAGACGACAAGCGGGAGCTTGAAACCCGCAGCGAACATGAAACCGAAGTGCCCGAGAAGCTGGGTGCCGCGCGTGAAATTGACGATGCTATTCTTCATTGCTCGTCTCCTTTTCGCGCGAAGGAATGAAGCCGAGCTGTGCGAGGCGGCGATGGTAAGCGGCATGAGTTCGCTTGCGCAGAGTGTCGTCGGAATGGCTCGCAAGCAGTGCATCGAGCGCGGTGGTGAGGAACACCAACTGGCGGGCCGGATCGGTCCCGCCGGGACGGTCGGCATGATCGTTGTCGCGGTTCCAGGCGGCGACCAGATGGTCGCGAATGACCACGCTCACGCTGGTCTCGCGGAGGTTAGACTGCTCCAGAATCCAGTCCGCGATCAGCGGCGGGACGTAGGTCTGGAGGACCCTGTAACGTTGCATCTTTCCAAGCTCCTTGTGCTGAAGAAGCCTGGTTCGACCTGCGGAAGGTGAGGATCACAGTAATTCACGGTAGGGGTGTAGGAAAACAAAAAGTTCCCTATTTATTCCAATATCTTAGGTTAAGGTGATTTGTCTCCTATTTGCGATCCAATTCGCGATTTGCGGTCAAATCGGTCGGTGCACACGCCAAATTTGCGCAGCAACTGATTGAGAACATTGATGGAACATTGGCGGCCCCGCTGCGTACGGTGTCCACCCATCGAAATATCCTCGCCTCATTACTGTCATGGGAACTTGATTTAACTTGCATGGCGGTTTTGAAAGGCAGGACGAAATCTAAAAAAAATGGCAGCAAAGCGTATACCGATTCGACGCTATTAGGGATGCCGCTATTTCATGTGAATGGTTTATTGGCAGTCTTACTAGCCAGTTACCGTAAACAGCGAAAAGTGGTTGCCATGTACAAATGGGATCCCATGCGCGCGGTTGAGCTGGTTGAACGCGAGAAAATAATCAGCTTTGTCGGCACTCCGGCCATGACGGGAGATATCATGCTGGCTGCCCAAGACACTGGTCATGATGTCGGAAGTTTGTTGGCCGTTGGCGGGGGCGGTGCTGCGCGCGCTGAATCGCAGGTCAAGGGCCTTGATGACACATTCAAAAATGCTAAGCCTGGTACCGCCTGGGGTATGACCGAGACCAATTCCATCGGCACATCTATCGTAGGCGATGATTATCTGAGCAGGCCATCGAGTTCCGGTCGCGTCAGCGCGGTTCTTGAATTGGGGGTGGTTGATGATGGCGGAAATTTTCTTCCATCAGGAGAGCGCGGAGAATTATTGATCCGAGGCACTTCAGTTATTCACAAATATTGGGAACGCCCAGACTCCATTGATGATTTTCTAGAAGATGGTTGGTTCCGAACTGGAGATATCGCATATATTGATAAAGAGGGCTTCTTGTATGTCGTCGACCGACTGAAACAGATCATAATTCGCGGTGGCGAAAACATTGGTTGTAGCGAAGTAGAGTCAGCTTTGGCAGGTTATCCGTCTATCATTGAAGCGTGTGTTTATGGTGTGCCTGATGAGAGGCTCGGCGAAGAAGTTGCGGCCACGATATACGCTGACAATCAGGTAGATGTTGCGGCATTGCAAGAAAGTTTGAAAAGCAAGCTCGCCAATTTCAAGATCCCGAAATATGTCCGGATTTCGGAGACCCCTCTGGCCAGAATTGCATCTGGAAAAATCGACAAGAAATCGATCCAGAAAGAGCATGTTCTCGAATTGGATACCAAAAGACTTAGGACAATACCAGAGCTCTCAACACGAAAGCGGAAATCTGGCACCATACTCTATTGCACTTGACAGCGCACTAAACCTTTCTGCGATAATGAGGCGTATGGCACCCAGTTATTATGGCTGCACAATATGCTGCCTATTGTCGGTGCTCGGTTATTGTTCTGTCTTGAAGTCTGCGCAAATTTTCTTCGAAGTCCTCTTTGCTCAATTTGTAACTAGTCAAGGCGCCAATCATAACAAGATAGATCGCGGTCACGATTGGAACGAAATACGCGCCAAGATCCCAAATCGCCTGGTCCGAGACATCATCAACGCTCACCCCTTTTTGGGAATTGTGCAAGCGTCAGTACGAAGGATGCCATCAACACACCCAAGCCCTGAACGCTCTTTTTCGCAAAAGTTATGGCCGCGGCCAATATCCCTTCAGAGCGCCGCCCGGTTTCCAGTTCTGATTGCTCTGCCAAATCGGCAAGCATCGAGGCGACCAAAATATTGAAACAAATTATTAGGCCAAGATCAACGATCCCAAAAATCAGGTTAAACCAGAATATGATCGGATCGCCGTTAGCCGGGAGCATATCAAACAGGCGCATACAAATAGGAATTGGCGCCGCCACAAACGCCACAAGCCCCACAATGATCGCGCCGTTCTTTTTGCCCATACGCTCAGAAACGAATGGCGCAATCTTAAAGCCGATAAAGGCCGACAGGAAAATCCCGATAGAAAGATAGCCGGTTTCCGCGGGCGTGAATTCCCAGAAATAGGAAACAAAATACAGATGCAAAGAGGCTTTGAGACCCAAACCCATAGCGCCGAGCATCGAAGCGGCAAAAATCGATACGAACGAGCGATTGGCAAGCGTTTCAAAATCTCTTTGAAGATTTTGGGCACTGTAAGTTTGCGTTGTTGGGGCGGGCTATAAAGCGTTGGAATTCTTGAATGCGTGCCCGCCGATGACACCATAATAGAGATAAAAATCAACACCGAAGCGATAACGCCATAGGCAGTGTAAGGCGCCCGCGAGCTTACTGCCTCGGACATGGAGCCGGTTACGAAAAGTGGAAAGACAATGAAGAGCATGGCGATGTTCATGAAATTGCCGCCCGACCAGGCAAAGAAATGAGCGTAGCTGATGAGCCTGCTTCTATCGTTGTAATCCTGAGTCAATTCAGGCGCCAAAGCTATATTGGGCGTTTCAAAAAATGTGATGCCGGTCCGTATCAAGACGGATAAACACAACAGATACCAAAAAGTCTCTGTGTCAGAGAAGCTTTCGGGGGGCATCCAAACTAAGAAAAAACACAGCGCAACCGGAATCGCAGCTCCATACATGAAAGGATGCCGGCGCCCCCATCTGGAGCGCAGATTATCCGACCAATAACCCACCAATGGATCGCTTACCGCATCAAAAAGCAGCGATATAAACAGAGCCAGCCCAACCAATCGGGGATCCAGGCCCACAACCTGGCTGTAAAACGCCAAGAGGTAATAATCGAAGCCGTTGGATTTGATACCAAAGGCCATAGCGCCCATCCCGTAAAAGACGCGCGTGTGCCAAGGAAGCGGTGGCGTAGGAATTGGCGATTGCGAGATTGGTTCTAACGGTGGATTAACGGTCGCCATGCCAATCTCCAATCTAATTTTTGATTTCTGAGCCGAGGACAGATTTGTATTCCAGAAATTCATCAAATCCAATCTCGCCCCATTCACGGCCATTGCCTGACTGCTTATAGCCGCCAAATGGTGCGTTGAAATCCGCATGGGCCGCGTTCACGAAAACTTGGCCCGTGCGCATCTTTCGAGCCACTTCGACAGCTTCTTGATGTTCGCCCTGAACATAGCCGGACAAGCCATAGGGCGAATCATTGGCGATCTCGATCGCGTTATCAACCGTGTCGTATGCAATGATGCTCAGCACAGGTCCGAATATCTCTTCTCGTGCAATTGTCATATCATTGCTGACATTTGAAAAGATCGTTGGCGCAATAAAATAGCCGCTCCTAACACCATCGGGCCTGTCTGCGCCGCCGGTTTCCAGCTTGGCGCCTTCTTTGACACCTTCTGAAATCAGCCGCACAATTTCTGCATGCTGACGTTTCGTCGCAATCGGGCCGATAGCCGGCGCCGGCGCATCCCAACTTGTCGCCAGCGGGATGGATTCGGCGACCTCAACTGCAATTCTAGTGGCCTCTGCCACTTTGTCTGACGGAACCAGGAGGCGCGTGCCCGCTGTACAAGTCTGGCCCACATTACTCATAATCCCTTGAACAGCCCTGCCAACAGCATCCTTCAAATCGGCACTTGGCAAAACAATATTGGCTGACTTGCCGCCAAGCTCGAGCGATACTCTTTTGATCGTATCCGCCGCTGCCTTTGAGACGTTGGCTCCGGCCATCGTAGACCCAGTAAAGCTGACCATATCAACATCTGGATGCTCAGCTATGGACGCACCCACTACTCTACCAGGTCCATTGACAAGATTGAACACACCAGGAGGCACACCAGCTTCGTGGATAACCTCAGCCAGCAACAGTGAATCCAGGGATGTTTGTTCAGCCGGCTTCAGAACGATCGTACAGCCTGTTGCCAATGCCGGCGCAACTTTGCACGCAACCTGGTTCAACGGCCAATTCCACGGAGTGATCAACCCGCAAACGCCAATGGGTTCGCGTCGTATGGCTGTAGTGCCTTGAATCTTCTGAAACTCAAAACTCTCCAGAACTTTGGCCGCGGTTGAATAATGGGCAATGCCGGCCGGGACTTGCGCCCTGCTTGACCACCAAGTTGGTGCTCCCATTTCCATGCTAATTGCTTCTGAAAACTCGTCAGCTCGAGCTTTGATTCCAGCCGCAATCCGTTCCAACATGGCCCTGCGATCTTCAACGCTAGATTGGGAAAACTCCTTGAACGCCTCCCTGGCTGCTGCCACCGCACGAGCGACATCATCTTCTCCACCGCCAGCAACGGTTGCACAAACTGTTTCGGTGAGGGGATTCACAACCTCAAATATTGACGGATTCAATGGATCAACCCATTCGCCGCCGATATACAGTTTGCTGTGTATTTTCATTTGATATGCCTCTTCTATGTGCTGCTTGCTCAGTCAAAAAAGTTGCGATCAGACTTTCGCCTGATCGCTAGTCTTTGCTCACCAAATTCCCAGCATCTGGTAGAGCGGAGAGTTCTACTAAAACTTGCCGCGCAGGGTCAGTCCATAGGTCCGTGGCTCTTGGACAAATGCACCACGTGCTCGCTGGCCAGAGAATCCTCTAAGCGGAATATGGAATGTCAAAAACCTTGTCCGCACATCAAAAAAGTTGCGAGCCCAAGCCTCAATGGTGAACTTCTCATTTGCAGTTCTAAAACCAAGGCGAAGATCCAACTTCGCGTTCGATTTCTGGATATCAAATGGTGCCGCAATGGCGGCTGCCACCGCGTCCCGTACTTGAGCTTCGGTCGTCAGACCAAAGGTCGCAGGTCTTTCAGTAGGCAAAGTACTGGTGCGCCTTTTTGATTCATAACGAACCGAGAAACCTGCGAACATCGAGGCGCCGCTTGTGTTAATCTCGGTATCAACATTGGCACCACCAATCACAACCAATTTTGGCGCATTCGTGAATTGCTGACCGCACAATGCAGTGACAGAGCCGTTGAAATTCGCATCTGTCGGATCAAATGTGGTGCAATCATCGGGATATTTGGCGTCTGTATAAGTGGCAGCCAGGTTTAGGGATAATGCGTCAGACAACGCATAGGCTGATTCAAATTCCACACCCTTGGAGCGCGCTTTATCGACATTGAATGTGCTAAACCTTGTGCCATCAAATTCCAGCACCTGAAAATCCGAAAGATCAGAATAGAACAAGGCAATATTTGCCCAGGCCCGGTTGTTCAGGAATACGGATTTGAAACCCAATTCAAAGGCATCAATTTTCTCTGAGCGGAATCGCGGATCTGCACCGCCAACCGCAGCGGAAACATCAAGGTTAAATCCACCGGACTTAAATCCATGCGTAAATCCACCATAGACGAAGGTTTGACCTGCAACTTCGTAGCTTAAATTTGCAGTATAGGTGAGCTGGTCATCCTTGAAATCTCTGTCAAATGGTTGTGGGATTAGATTCACAAATGTATTTGCCGCGTTCGTATTTGCAAATTGGGTGAAGAAATTATTTGGGTCGCTAGGATCATATAGACCGGAATTGAATATCCAACAGTTCGATTGAACAACTGATGCCAGTCGTGCGGGTCCCCCTGCGCCAAAGAAACCATTCGTCCCATTGTACCGACCAAAATTAGGTGAAGTTAAGCTTGTCAAATTGTTGAATGTTGCCTCGCAGGCGTTGTGCTGTCCGGGAACTTGGTGGCCGACTTGGGCATCTTTCTTTTCAGTGATGTATCGAGCACCAAGCGTCAGATTTAGCCCGTCAGTAAGCTCCAGCACATTGTGAGTGAAGACCGAAAAAGAACTGCCATCTTGCTGTGCCCTTGGCGCGGCATAGTCGCCAGCTGCATCTACGCCGTTAGAAGCAAAATTTAGCTCATTGAATACAGGCTGACCAAACGAACCGACGCTAACGCCCGCCTGCATATCCCGCAAAAATACCAAAGCATAACGTTGATCGATCTTCTCATGCGAATAGTATGCCCCAATTAACCAATCCAAACTGTCTTCAAAGGCATTCCCTTGAAGCCTGAGCTCATGCGATGTCGACTTAATCGTGGTGCCGTTTAGCGCATCCAAGTCCACATTTGGTAAGATAGCTTCAGCTTCGGGGCAGGGACCAACAGCGTATATTTCAAGCGAAGTGTAATCGCCGCGACAAGAATCAGCATTCGATTCGCCATAATAACCTAGATAAGAGAGGTTTGCGAAAGGCAATTCCACATCATACGTGGCGCCAACATTCCAACCGTTATAAGGGTTGGTATAGTTGCTGTCGTTCGCCAACCCTTCTTTTAGGGCTCGGCGACCAACAAAGTCAGCCCCTGCTGTTCCGCCAAATGCAGAAAATGGTGCCGAGTTAGCCTGAATAAAGGGTGAGTGATTCAACCACACCGCCGAACAACATTGATCATCCCCTCGAGAATAACCAGCAAATAGACGCAAAACGCCTGCATCTTCTAAGTCAAATAGCAACTGTCCGCGAACGGAAGATCGGTCTATCGAGCTAGAATCATATCCGTCCGGGCCAATAACATATCCATCACGCACAGCATGCGAGCCAGAGACCCGAAGAGCTACTTTTCCTTCAGAAACCGGAACATTAAACCCGCCGCGAACCTTGAACAGATCGTAATTGCCGGCGGAAACATCGAAGAATGCTTCTGTATCATCAAGGTTTGGCTTGTTGGTCTTTATGACCAAAGCGCCTGCCGAAGTGTTGCGACCAAAAAGCGTACCCTGCGGGCCCTTAGGACCTCAACTTGCTGAACATCATCCAATTCACCAAGGACCGCACCTGGGCGCGGGATGTAAAACCCATCCACAAATGCGCCGACCGAACTTTCAATACCAATATTGTTACCGGTGGTTCCAATCCCGCGCAAACGAAGCGTCAGCCCGCCAGTCGTACTATCCGAGGAGTTCATCTGGTAGCTAGCGGCGGCCCGCTCCAAATTTGTAATGTCTGAAACGCCGGTACGCACCAACATTTCGGCATCTACGACTGTAACGGCAATCGGCGTCTCAACAATGGACTGTTCGCGCTTTGTAGCGGTGACGATTATTAGATTTCGGTCGCTCTCTGGTTCGCTCTGCGCTTGCGCAGAAGGGGCCTCCTGCTGAATATCATCATTTGCCGATGCAATCCCAGGCGCGCCCATATAGCCAAGGGCGGATGCAATCAAAGCAAATCTTGAGGTTTTGCCCCAAAAATCAGATTGATCGCCCAAGTTTAGTTTGTTGTGATCGTTGTTGCTCAAGATACCCTCCTCAGGTGCCGCAAAATAATTTTGCTTATTTCTATAGCTATCAGAGCAGGTCGCGTCCGTCAAGGTGGTGTAATTTCGGCTGTGGCCGTGGGCCATCGTCAGGCGGCTTTGGCGGTGATGTGTAGGGGCTGATTTTCCTCCTCGATCATGGGTTGGTTGAGTTCGGCCATGCCTTCGATCTGCATGTATCGGTGCTGGAGCTGCCACTCGTCGTTCTGCTCCATCAGCACAGCCCCGACGAGGCGGATGATGCTGTCTTCGTTCGGGAAGATTCCGACGACGTCGGCGCGGCGCTTGACCTCCTTGTTGAGCCGCTCGAGCGGATTGGTTGAGTGTAACTTCGTGCGGTGCTGGGTGGGAAAGCCGGTGTAGGCGAGCACGTCGGTTTCGGCCTCGTCCATGCAGGCGCCGAGCTTGGGCCAACGGGTGCGCAACTGGTCGGCGACCTGTCGCCAGACCTGCGTTGCGCTTTTCTGATCGGGCTGCAGGAAGACCTGGCGGATCGCGGCGGCGACGACAGTGTTCTGGCCCTTGGGCACATAGGACAGGGCATTGCGCATGAAGTGCACCCGGCAGCGCTGCCAGGTGGCGCCCATGACGCGGGTGATCGCGCCCTTGAGGCCCTCGTGAGCATCGGAGATGACCAGCTTCACGCCGGTAAGACCGCGCCGAACAAGGTCCTTCAGGAAGTCGGACCAGAAGACCTCCGCTTCCGAGGGGCCGATATGCAGGCCGACGATCTCGCGCCGGCCCTCGGTGTTGACGGCCATGGCGATTATTGCGGCAACGCTGATGATCCGCCCGCCTTCGCGTACCTTGAGATAGGTGGCATCGAGCCAGAGATACGGCCATTCGCCGGTGAGCGGGCGTTTCAGAAAGGCATGGACGCGCTCGTCAATGTCCTTGCAAAGCTTGGAGACGGTGGACTTGGAGATGCCGGTCATGCCCATGGCCTGGACGAGTTCATCGACCCGCCGGGTGCTGACCCCGCCGATCCACGCTTCCTGGATCACCGCAACCAGCGCTTTCTCGACCATCTTGCGGGGCTCAAGGAAGCCCGGAAAGTAGGACCCAGCACGCAGCTTGGGGATTTTCAGGTTCAGCGTGCCTACCCGGGTATCCAGCGAACGGTCGCGATAGCCGTTGCGCCAGGTCGCGCGCTCGCTGCTGCGTTCGTGGCGACCCGCGCCGATCAGGCCATCAACGTCGGCCTCCATGATCAGCTGCAGCACGTTCTCGGCGATGGTGCGCAAAAATCCGGTTGGCCGCCCTTCGCAGCAAGCTCTTCGATCAGTAATCTGTCCTCGGTCATCGGGAACTCCTCTTCGTCACGGTTGAAGTGTGCAAACTCCACCATAACGATGAACCCGGTGGCCACCAGCGACGCCGCATTCCGGGGTGGGGCATGCCCCACCCCGGAATACACCATCGCCTACACCGGAAATTACACCACGAGCGCGGACGCTAACTGCGCCGGGGAGGAGCGTGAGCCCCAGATGGCGACGATAATAGTCTATCAATTTGGCCTTGCGAGCTTCAAAGTCCGATGATCCTTCATGCTCTATCCCCTCATATGCGAGCGGAAAGGCTTTGAGCATGGTGATGTACGGGTCTGGGCACAAGAGCGGCAATGCGTCGGCCAGGAGCGCCTTCATGCGGCCGTCGCCGCCATATTCGGGATCGATAACGATGCTGTCGACGATCAGATAGGCATCGCCTTGCGCGTGGTCTTCGATGTGCCAGCTTTGATCGAGGGTGTAGGCCACGGTGTAGAGATATTGTGAATGGGAATCGCAGGTGTCGACGAAGGTGTAGGCATCTTCGGCGTGATCCATTTCGAGCAGCGTCAACTTGATGGCGGCGAAGGGAATGCCCTCGACAGATGCCGAAAGGTCGAGCTTTCGCATCGTTGCCCTGGAAATCTCCTTTTCGATGAAATGCTTTGGTCCGACGCGGTATCGAATAGCCATCGGCCCCGCGGGGTGTGGGACAGAGCCGAGCGGTTTTGCGGAGACTTTGAGTTCACGCAGTGTGCGCTGCAATAATTCGCTCTGGGTCGGAATGTTGGGCATTGGGGCTGTGTCTCATGTTTTGGGGTGATTGGACAAGTCTCTGTCCAGGGGTTTTGGACGTGCTTTGAAGAAAGGGTGATGGCGGTAGTTGCTGCCCGGGTGGGCGTCAGCCAGTTGGTCTTTGGGTGGCCGCGAGTTCAGACAATTCGAGGTCCGCGCGCGGTCGGGTGTTGCCTCGTTGACTTTGTCTCGGCTTTGACGCAGCTTGAGCTTGCGCCAACCGTGATGGCGCGGGGCCGGAATCCCGAACCGTGAAGACGGATCATCGCATAGCATGAAGACCATCTCTCTTTTCCAAGGGTGATAGGGACATATCCGGCGCCTCCCGCTTGTCACCCGTTGGAGAAGTGTGGTGGTTGATACTCTCGATCGAGCAAAGCGGTTCGCCAAGCGACTGCAGAAGGAAGCGCGCACGAGCGAGCCCTTGCGGCTGAGTGCGGCGCAGGAAATTGCGGCAAAAGTCCTTGGCTACAAGGATTGGCATCATTTGACGGTCAGGCTGCAGGAGGGTCGGCCGCTGGCCGAGCCTGCCGTTGGCGGACGGCATCTGGAATCTGCGTTGCGCGACCTGGGCAGCGCGGTCGATGGGCGCGAGCTCTATGGACGGCTGGCCGGTGTTGCCGGGCCGGATTCCGGCGTCGATCCCGATTTCGTGCCGACGCCGTCCAGTAGGGCGGTCGTGGAACTGGTCGACCGGTGTCCGGCTGGGCGCTTCGTGCTGGTGACGGGGCAACCCGATTCCGGCAAGTCGGCGGCCGTAGGCCAGCTGGTTCGCGAGCGTGGCGGATTGGGTCCCTCCCCTGCCGGTAAGCCGGTTCGGGTGTCATGCTCGTTGATATCGAGCGCTAATGCGCTGCTTGGTGCGATCTTCTACAAGCTCGAAGGACATTCGTTGCAGGGGCGCTCGGCCGCCGTGCTGGAGGCGCGGGTTGTCGAGGCGATACGGAATAACCGGATTCCGCTGGTCTTCCTTGATTCGTTCGAATCGCTCGGACGAAGCGGGGTGAGAAAGCCGCTGGAGGCGATGGAGAGCCTGGCGCGGGTGATTGCGGCGAGCGGTGCGCGCTGGGCGATCGCCGGGCATGATTGGCGTGATCCCGGGCAGAAGCGGACTACGTCCGAGTTGGTGGATGCCGTATCGGCGCTTGGCGATTTGTGTGCGGGTCGTTTTTCGATGCCGGCGCTCACGAGTACTGGCGGAGATCTCGAGGCGCTGGCGATCGGGTTTGAGAAGCGGGCAACCGGCGGCGACGGCGCGTTCTTCGCCGATCAGGCGAACAGGCGCGCATTGCTCGAGGGGGCATTCGACCGGACGATGTACAGCGTCATGGCGTTTTTGGACGACATGAAAGACCTGCTCGCCAAGCGCAAAGGCTGCAGCTGGTCGCAGGCGTTCGTTCTGGCGCAGGCGAATGTGGTCGAGCGCAAACAGCAATGGGCGGCGGCGTCCCCGGAGTCGGTGGCGGCGCTCGCGGCCAGTGTCGAGGAGAAACCGCGCAAGTTCGATATGATATCGCTTCTGGATTTGTTCGATGTGAAAGATGTCTTGTCGGCTGGTGCTTCGGAAGGGTCGCGATTTCATTTTGACCTAAACGGCATTCGGTTCCGTTTAAGGTTGCGCGAGACAGCGAGCGGAAGCGGGCGCGGGCTGATCGAGGTGTCTGCGCTTGATTACTTTGGGTCGCCGACAGCAGCGTTGCGATCCGATCACGGCGTGCTGATTGCGAGCCCGGCTGGCAGTCCGGCGGCGCTCAGTGTCAAGTTCGACTTTGCGGCCACAGGCACCGATCGGAATTTCGTCTATGCCGATGCAGAGGTCGTCTGGCCGTTTCTCGAGCGCTACATCAAGCCGATGCTCACGCCCTCGCCGCTCACCTTGACGGGAGGGTCGGTCGCCGAATTGCGCGCTGCGGTGGATCTGATTCTCGATGCGACCGCGGCCGATGTTGTCGTGGTGGAGAGCGAAACCCCATGCACGGCGTTCCACTTCGGGATACAGCGCGGGGTGGCGAGGCGGTTTCCGGGCGATGTCGTCGAGACGCTGCGCGAGCTGTTGTGGTCTGAGTTCGGGCCGCGTGGCTGGGGCTATTCCCGGTCGCGTCCGGAAGAGATCGAGCCGGTGGCGATTTGGCGGCAACGGGGGAAGCCGAAACCGCGGGCGGGCGCCGACGAGATCGCCGCAAGGGCCGAGCGGAGGTTGAGAGCGCGCAGCGCCTTGCTGCGGTCCTATATCGCTGAGCTGGCGAACCTGCCGCTTGTGTAAGGTGGTGGCGGCGATGCTCGTGCGCGTGGTGCTGGTCGATCAGCCCGGGGCGTTTGCAGTCGGGCCATGTCGTCGCACTTTTGGCTGGCGGCCCGCAAAACGCAGAACAGTCCTTGCGCGAAATCCGCTGCGGAGACCGGCGCAGTAGCGCCGGACAGCACCGGCGATGCGGCGCTTGGCGCAAAACCGGTCATGCGCAGCCCGGTTTTGCGCCTTAGCAAAACACGACGGCTCATGCCCGCCGACCGCGCTCAAGGCGCGGGCGGCGGGTGCCGTTTGAGCTAAAATATCGGGGAAGTTTGCGTGTCGGAGCGCAGCTGCGACCTTCTTTTCGGTGACGGGACATGCAGGGCTGCGAGTGGTTCTTTCGACACTTCAGGAACGCTGAAATTTTTGGGATGGCCTCATATGCGGTTCGGAGCTAGTTTGGGACGCAGAGGCTCGTGAAACAGGAGTATTGAAACCGGATCGAAAGGCAACTTCGGTCGTAATTTTTGGAGAAATTGCGATGAAACAGCGATACCGCATTGACGGTAGGTTTGTGGTTGCCGATGAGGAAGGTTTCAACCAGGCGCTAGCGAAAGCGCAGGCGAGTAAAACGCCGGTGTTCTGCGGATGCAGTAGCGGGGTCGATCTCAGGCTTTATATCAGCAAGCGCTTCGGCAAGCTGGTCCTGTCACGCTGGCCGGGCAGCGGCGGCAATCATGCCACGGGTTGCGATCATTTCGATGCCCCGGATTTTCTGAGCGGTATGGGCCAGGTGCGCGGCGCGGCAGTGGTTGATGATGAAATGACCGGCGAAACCAGCCTTAAGGTCAATTTCCCGATGTCGAGGGGGCCAGCGCGGGCGGCGCCTTCGGCGCTCACCAACGACAAGCCTTCTGTGAAGTCGACGGGGTATAAGCTCTCGATGCGCGGTCTGCTGCATGTTCTTTGGGACCGTGCGGAGCTCACCCACTGGCATCCGAAGATGGCCGACAAGCGCAACTGGTATGTCGTGCGGCGGGCCTTGCTCGAGGCGGTCGAGCAATGCCGGATGAAGACCTTGCCTTTGGCCGGGCTGATTTTCGTGCCGGAGAGTTTCAGGGAGGATGACAAGGCGGAGATCGTCAAACGGCGGACGATGGCGCTCGAACGGGTACGGCGCTCGCGCGAGGAAATGATGATCGTCATCGCCGAAGTGAAGGAGCGCAAGGCGTTCGAGGACCGGTTGCGGATCGTCTTCAAGCATGTCGGCGACATGCGGTTCGTGCTCGATCCCGACATGGCAAAGCGGTTTAACAAGCGTTTCGAAGGCGATCTCAACCTTTGGGCCAGCGACGACCTGCGCGAAAGCCATCTCATTCTGGCCGGGTCGTTCTGCCGGCGTCCTGAAGGAACCTATGATCTGATCGAGGTGGCGTTGATGCCGGTCACCCGGCAGTGGTTGCCTTATGAGAGCAGCGAGGAGCTGGAGCTTATCGAAAAGGCGGTCCGCGAGAAGCGCAGGTTCGTGAAGGGATTGCGGGTCAATCTCGAGCGGACCGTGCCGATCGCGAGCCTGGTCCTGAAGGATATGGGTGAACGGGCGGTCGCGGTCCATATCCATGATGAGAAGATCGAAGCGGGCGAAGCGCTGGCGGCGCTGCTCGATGAGCAGAGCGTCGATCACTATCTGTGGTGGGAAGGCGAGGATTTGCCAAAGCGCGGAGAACGGGGTCCGCAGGGAGCGGGATCGGCGGCGTCCGCGAAGCCGCCAGTCGCTGGGGGTCCGCAAAGGGACCAGGAGAAGGCGGCCGAGGAAAACGTACCCGGTGATGCGCAGGCGTCGCGCGGTTTTGCCGCTTATGCGGACGGATAGGTTCGTCGGCGCGAAGTCAGGAGATCTTGCGGACCTTGATGGCGCGCTCTTCGAGTTCGATCCAATTTCCCATGCGATCGGTCTTGCCCGCGAGATAGGCGGCATGATCGTCGATATTGGTCCGCAGTTCGCGGCGGATTTCAGCCTTGGTGAAGGCACTCGGAGCGGAAACGGTGATCGTGAAGCTGTGGGTCTTGCGCTTGGCCATGGTCAGGTTCCGTCGAAGTCGGGAAAATGTTGGTTGATCCATTCGGACATCGATGCAGCGTTGCGGGTCGCGGGCGCGAGATGGCGTTCGAGGTCGGAAAGGACGCGGGTTTTGATGGCGGCGATCCGCGATGCGGGCAGCAGGCCGCGATTTTCGATATAGTCGCTGATCCGTCCGGGGCGCGGCGGCCCGCGCCTGCCCTTGGTCGATTTGCGCCATAGTCCTTCGGTGGTTGTCAGCCGGGGCGCGGCAGCGGCTTCGATTAGGATAATGAGACCGAGATGGTCGGGCGGCAAGCTGTCGATGTCGTCCGGGCTGCAGGCGGTGCACATGAAGCAACTGCTCTTCCTCGGGATGGGCAGGCCTGCTGCCGCGATGCGCTCGATGCACCGTTCGCGGGTCCAGCCCCATTCGATGAGCGGGTATCGGTTTTCAAACCGGGGATCGTCGTGGCGGAGCGCGTGGGCGTGTCTGCGGATATCGCGGGGCGAGGCGTCATAACCAATGAGCCGCGTGACGCGGCTGCCTTGCGCCCAGGCGTCAATGGCCGGTTGCCATAATTGTGCGGCGGCGGTTTGCGGCGCGACCTTCCATTTGAGCGAGCAGCTGTGCTGGCCGAAGGCGATTGCGGGCAGGGTTTTGGACGCGAGGATGTCCTCGAGGAGCGAGCGATAGTCGGGCTTGCCGTTCAGTCTGGTCGGGGCGTAGCGGACACGGCGGAATGGAATCTGCCTTTCGGCAAGCCAGTCTTCGAAGACCGGGATGTAGGCGTCGGTTTCGGGGTATTCGGCGCCGGTCTCGGCAAAGAGGACGAGGTCGGGCGGGGTGCCTTGGGCCTCGAGCTCGATGATCATTGCCGTGCTGTCGATGCCTGCACCCCAGGAAGCGATTGTGGGGGTTGCTGTCATGGTTCGGGTGGCGCGGAGAGGATCGCTGCGACATCCTCGTTGATGGTGCCGGCAGGGTGCTCGATGTAGAGCGAGTAGCCGTATTCGGCGCTGTTGGTGACGAGAATGCGGAGCGGCGGCTTGGTCTTGCGGAAGATGAGCCAGGCTTCGATTGTCCGGTCGCCTTCGAGGGGATAGCTGTAGATGGGCTCTAAGGTGCAACCGCGCTGGTCGAGCGCTTCGCGCAGCTTGTCGAACGGGGCGGTCACATTGCGCTCGCTTTGCTGAGATCGGGATACCAGCTGAGCGGCTCGTCATCCTGGTGTAAGGCGTGGAAGGCCTCGAGCTTGCGGTGATCGATCACCGATTGGGGGTCGTCGATATCGACATAGGCCCCATAGAAGTTGCCGCGATATTCGGCGAATTGGGCGTGGACGCGCTCGGTATAGGCTTCGGAGATGAAGAAGCCTGGGGTTCCCCGGCGATAGACCGGAGGCAGGCAGTTGAGCTGCGCGTCGTGGAATTCGCGGGTGACGCGCGAGAGCGGGAAACCCTGAAGCGCACGCTGCTTGATTTCGGCGAGATAGGCGGTGGTCTCCGGGTCCATCGCGGGCTGATTGACGATTTCGAACGGCGGGAGCGGCCGATTGAATTGGGCGACGATGTCGCGGAGCAATTCGACCGAGGAAGCCTTTTCGATGTCGCTCGCGCTGAACATGGGTTGTTCGTCGTCGGAGGCATCGATCGAATGCTCGTCACCCTCGCCGTACCAGGCGTAAAGCGCGGGGGTAAAGGCGCCGTGGCACCCGCCCGACCAGCGCCAGAACGGGAGATGGTGTTGGCGGCAGAATTGTTCGAGCGCGGGAACGGTGCCGCCGTTCAAGTCCTCGCCATAGAGGTCGAGGCTTTGGCAGCTCCCGGAGACGGGAATTACGGCGTCATCGCCGCTCCAGTCGTTGCGCAGGTCGTAGTCGGCAACGAGCTTGCTGAACGACGCAACGAGGCTGGCTGGAAGCTGTCCGCCGATGCGGATGTGGCACATGGCGCGGTCGCCCATGGTTGGTCTCCTTCTTAGGGCTTGGGGAGTTCGAGCCAGCGAACGGGCTGGTCGAGTGGATGGTTGAAGCGATCCTTGTCGCGGTCGGTAAAGACGGTCGCTTCGCCGAGGGGGCCGAATTGACTTGCCTTGTTCCAGAAGACGGGTTCGGCGGGGGCGTCGCTGAGCGCGAGGACGAAGCGCGGCGCAAAGCGGCTATTGTCGAAGAGCTCGTTCGCCGAGATTTCGTGGAGGCCGTCTGCGTCGATCCGGAAGCCGCCGCCGGTGAATTCGTCGATACGCAGTTTGGAGCAGGTGGCCGCCCAGGTGCAGACCACCGGAAAGCTTTCGGTTACGATTGCCGCGAGCAATGTTGCGGTCGCATCGGGGTCGAACTGGTCGCCGTAGATATGGATTTGAACTGTGTTGTCGGCCGTGTCGGCGGTGTCGAAGGTCGCGCCGAACTGCGGAAAGTCGGGATCGCTGAAGATGTCGAGCAGGCCTGACCAGGGGGTGTCGCTGCTCGCGGGGAACAGTGATTTGAACTCCGGGCTCGTTTCAGCCCAGGCGGCGTCGACTGCGGTTTCGTCACCCTCGTCGAGAAGCGCGACAAGTGCGAGGGCGGTGGTCAGCCGTTCTGCTTCGGTGCGGTTCAGGGTAAAGGCGAAGCTGGTCTGGAGATAATTGTCTGCCATGGGTTTGCCTTTCAGGCGTGAGCTGTGGTGCGGCGCGTGTGGCGGGCGTCGGAGCGCGGGCGGTTCCAGCTGATGCGGTAGCCGCCGTCCTGGGTCGGTTCGAACGCGAGGTAGAGCGTGGTCGCGCCCTGATCGACCGAGAGGCGTGCCGTAAGGTTGCGGCTGTTCTGGTCGCGATAGGCAAAGCTCGGCGGGACGGTTGCGAGACCGCCAAGCAGGATTTGATGCGATGGGCCTTGCTGGGCGGGGAGCGGGTCCAGGTACAACCGCAATTTGCGTCCGTGATAATCGATTTGGCCGGTAAGCCGCTGGTCAGGGCCGAGCCTGATTGAGCCGATCTGCATTGGGATCGTCCTTTCGCTGGTCGAGATGGTTTGTCGCGGTGAGTGCGGAGAGGGTTTCGGATGGAGGATTGTCGCGTGGCGGGTTGCGGCGGGCGTCGAGGGTCAGTTTCCTGAAGATGTCGCTCGGGATGCGCGCGAGCGGGCGTGCGAAGGCGATTGCGGCCTCAGGATGTGGATGTTCGCGCCAGGTCATGCCGATGTTGCGGATGACGACCGGATCGCCGGTTTCGTCGGGGGGGCCGTAGGCGCAGGCAAAAAAGGTCGCGAGCGCCGGGTCCCAGCCTATCGCGATCTCGTAGAGCTGGGGGAGATAGTGATGGGGTCGGAGCGAGTAGCGGCTCATGAGAGGCTCGTCTCGATGTTTTCGAGCACGCCGATCGCTTCGCGGACCTGCCATAAGCCAATCGGGTCTGGGTCCCACGCGAGGCGGGTCTTGAAAGCGGCCGGCAGGGTGTCGTAATGCTCGGCGATCTCGCGCACGAAGCTGAAAACGAGAGTGAGCCGGTCCTGGTCGTTGCCGAAATGGAAGGTGTCGCTGATCGCGCTTGCGAGCTGCTCGAGGTTCATGTCAGTAGTCCTCAGGGAGCATGAAGGTGACGATCCGGTAGGATGTGGCGGGATCGCCGGGGTCGTTCGCGCCCCACTGGAAGGTTCCGTCGTTCTCGTAGACGTCGATCTTCCAGTAGATCTTGCGGTCCTCGAACACGAAGATGCCGAAGTCGTGTTCGCCGTGCGGATCGTTGTCGGGATTGAACGCGGCGTCGGCGATGGCGGCGATCAGGCGGCGCTGCAGTTTCGCCCTGGCGAGCATCTCGGTGAGAGCGTCTTGTGCCTCGGGTGCGAGCGTCGCGATGAGCGCGTGGGTGAAGACGAAGCGGGCGTTGGCCAGCTGCCCGGTTCGGGCAAGGTCGTTGAGGCGCGCCACCGGGGAGAGGTGATCTTCGGTTTGGGTTTGCTGGTCTGTCACGGGTCAATTCCTCCAGTTTCGAAGCCGACCCTCCCCCTCCCCTCGCGCTGTTGACGCGGGCGCGGTGTTCATGTTATGTTCAGCGCATGGAGGTGTTATGATCGACGATTTTGTTCACGGCTTTGATTTGGACATCGCCCTTGCCGACGCTGCCTGCGATCCGGCTGTCTCGCCCGAGCGACGGGCGATCGCCAATCTGTGCATCGGCATGGATGGCGACGATGCGTATTATTCGATGCGCGAGCTGCGCGAAGCCATGCTGCTTGTCTTCGAAGGGGATGCGAGTGGCAGGCCCAAGCTGTGCGCGATCCTTGCCAACGAGTGCGACGATTTCCAGCGGGCGGTCTATTATGCGCTTGCGGGTCGCGGGATCGTTCGCGCGCTCGAGGGACTCGACTGGTTGATTGTCATGCTGCAGGGGCGCGCGATCACGGCTTCGCGGCTGCGGAGGACCGGGGTTTACGTGGAGCCTTTGGTTTCGCCTTACGTGGCCGAGGAGCCCGACGGGCCCGTGGCGGGGGCGGATCCGATGTTTCGGTTGGGTCGGTCGTGGTCTGTTGAATCTCCGACTGGCCGCTAGCGGGCCGTGGGAAATCCGCTGGATTGACCTCGGTCCAGTCGAGCGCGAGCCAGTCGCCGCGGCGCAGGAAGAGCGGCCAGTTGGCGGTGCCGCCGCTGCTGGTCTGGCAGATGTAGAGTTCCGAAATTCCCATCGTCGTTTCGAGAAAGACGTAGTGGATGCCGCTATGCCAGTTCGAACGGCGGACGGCCTTGCCGTTGCTGACGAGGATCAGGGCTTCGGACAGGTTCATCGAATACAGGGATCAGTCGTCGGTCGCGGTGACGACGCGCGAGACGATGCGGTCGGGCTTGGCGGATTTTGCGAAGACGACCCGGAACGGTTGCAGCGGGTTTCCGGTGCGGACGACCGCGGTGTCGTTGTCGGAGAGGTCGGCGATCTGTGTCGCGACGCGGTTCGCGTTTTCGATCGAGCAAAGCTGTTGGCGTTTGGCGGAGCGTGAAGGCGTTGTCATCGGGTTCTCGTGCTTGGAGGGCTGTCGTGGTTCGGTGCGTTCGTCTCGCTGGGGATGACCAGGTGGCGACTGGCGGCTGCGGCGAGAAGGGTGAAGAAGGCGAGCGGAATGTGCATCTTCCACAGGATCGAGGGTCCAGCGGCCAGGCTGTACAGGCCGGCGGCGAGCGGGAGCGATGCGAAGACATATCCTCTTCGCGGATTGGTGACGGCGAGCGAGGCTGCGGCGATTGCGGCTGATATTTGTGCCGTGAGGAGCGCAATGTCGGTGGCGTCGTCCGGATAGTCCGGGCGCGCCGCGATTGCCGCAAGTGTTGCGAGCCAGGCGGCGAGCGCGATCGGGAGAAGGATGGTGCGCGCGATTCTATAGTTGTGCGGTATCGTCATGAGTTCCCCCTCTATTTCGGCTATAGCCGAACGGGTTGATTTTTGGAAGAAATTATCGGCTTTGACGTCACTGTAAACGTTCCTGTGTGGACCTATCGACTAAGTGGGGACCGACAAGGCCGGTTTGATGACTTGCCATGGGCGCTCCATGAGTTTGGGTAGGGTCACCCGGACGTTGTCGGTTGCGCGGCGAAGGATCGTCTTGCCGTTGCTCGTGTCTACGGCGAAGAGCTGTTCGGCTACGCCGTCGCTGAAGGTCAGTGGTTCGGCGAGGCGGAGACGGTCGCCCGGTTGCGGCTTCGGCCGCGAGGTGAGCGCGGTCTGTTTGCGGCAGGCGGTGCGCCAGGCGAGCGCGTATTCGTTGTCGGTAGGCGTGAGCAGGTCGAGGATCCGTGCCGGGCAGTCGTAATTGTACGGGCCCATGGTTTCGCTCATGTCCTTGTAGCCGAAGACCATGTGATCGGCGGCTCTGGGGTTCCACTTGGTGAGGCAAATGACGGCCGAAAGACGAGCCGGGTCGTCGCTCGAGGAAATCGCGGCGTAATAGACTCCCTTTACCATCGCGGAATCGTGGCGGGTGAGCCCCGGGCGGGTTTCGTTTGCGGGGTAGTGGAGCTGGTTGTCGAGGTAGGTCTTGGGGGTCTTGTGTTCGCCCATTCCGGCGAGTGTCATGAACAGCCATCCCATGGCGGTCTCCTCAAACGAGCTGTGGTTGGGCGGCGCCGATGCGGACGCCGGTCTCGCGCGCGGTGTGGGCGAGGAATTTGGCGGGCTGGGCCAAAAGGGCGATGTCGCAGTAATTGTTGGCCGCGCCGACATAGTCTTCGCGGTTTCTGCAGCGGCGAAACATGACCTCGCGGCCCGGTGTGGTGAGCGTTTTGGAGACCATGACATAGAGGGTATCTGTGTGGAGGATCGCTTCGCCGGAGACGGCTGGTCCGGCCCGGTTCGAGCGGAGGTCGTAGCTGTCCGGGGTGAGACCGGCGGCGTTGGCAACCGCGCGGAGGGCTTTGCGGGCTTCGGCGTGAAAGGCGGCTTTCTCTTCCTCGTTGAAGTGGCTTCGGCCGCGAACGAGGGCAACGAGAGCGGGTTTCGATTTGAGTTCGCCGATGCGGGTCATGCACTGCGAGCGCAGCGCGAGGTCGGCCTCGTGGGTGAGTTCGGGATCGATACCGGTGGCGATGCGTCCAAGATGGCGCGCGAGAAGGATGACGGCGGGGTCGGTTTCGCTGGGAACCCCTGCCCGCTTGCAGTCGGCGATTGCGTCGGCAACTGCGAGTTGGGCCGTGCCGATTGTCCGTAGCCCGTCCGGCTGAAGGGCGCGGCGATAGCGATAATTGAGATCGTAATTCATCGTCTGTCTCCTGCTGGAGAGGCGATCAGGCAGCTTCGGCGAGCGGGTTGGCCGCTTGCTGGTGGAGCCATTTGACGGCCTGGTCGGCTTTCGAGGCCGCTTTGATGATTGCGGATTTGTCGCCGCGGAGCGTCTTGATCCACGAGGCCACATAGCTGGCGTGATTGTCGTGGATTTCGTCGGGAAGGCCGAGCTCGGCGCAGATGATCGACTGTCCGATCGCGGCGACGAGTTCTTCGCGGGCATAGTCCTGGTCGCCGAAGCGTTTGCCGAATTGGCGGTTGAGGCGATGCTTGGCCCCTGTGGCGTGGATCGTCTCGTGGGCGCGGGTCGAGACGATCAGGTCGGGAGATTTGAAAAGCTGACGTTCGGGTAGGACGATGAGGTCGGCGCCCGGGGAATAATAGGCCTGGTCGCCGCGATGGACGACGGTGATCGGAATCCTGTCGAAGAACAACTGTGCGTTGCGGCGCATTTCGCTCAGCGGCTGCGGCGCTGCCGGTTCGGGGAAGTAGCTCGCGGATAGGCCGTCGATCTGCTCGGCATTGAACACCGAATAGGCTTTGAGGAAGGAATAGCGTTCGGTGTCGGTCTGGCCGGTCCTGGGGTTGGCCTTGTCGCGCGAGCCGACATGGTAATAGACGCTGAGCTGGGCGGTCTCCCCTGCCCTCACCTGGGCGCCGAGCTGTTGCGCTTGGCGGTATGTCATCCAGTAGGGGCTCGTGTAGCCGAGCGAGTCGCCGACGAGGCCGAGATAGAGGGCGTTGATCCCGGAATAGGCTTCGCCATTGTGGCGGAGCGGAATCCGGTTGCGTGTCTCCCACGGCCGCGACCAAGGGAGTGTTCCGGCCTCCAGCTTGGAGATGATGAGCTGGGTTATCTCGGCTGCGGGGTCGCGGCGGGCAGGTTTCATGGGGCAGTCTCCTCGAGGTCGGCGAGCGCGAGTTCGGTGTTTCCGTTGGCGTATGAGAGGGTGAGCTTCTTGCCGCGCGGGATGCGCCAGGCGATCTTGTCGAAGAATGCGAGGCGGATGTCGGCCATCACGGCTGCGCTGCTGCCGTTCAGGATCTCGACCGCGCGCACCTGTGCATCATGCTGGAAGCGACTGGATTGCGAATCCCAGCTGTCGGCGTCGGCATCGTCGCTTGGCGAGAATACGGCGTCGTAGATCATCGTTGCGAGATCGTCGGCGTCGATCGTGCTTCCGTTTGTCACCGCGATGGCGACGTCGTCGGGGCAATAGGCGTCGCAAGCGAGAATGGCCGCGTCGGTGTCGAGTTCGATCGGCGGCGCGGTCGGCGATGCAAGGGTTATGGTCAGTCGGTGGGGGCGCTGGGTAATGGCGTCGCTTTCCAGCTCGCTCCCGTTGTCGTCGAGGCAGCGATAGGCGTCCGTCGCATAGGCGGGGATCGCATCGTACCAGTCGTAGCCGGAGAAGGCCGGAATTGAGGTGAAGAGTTTGAGCGAAGCATCGCTGAAGTCCAGTGCGCGCGCGAGCGAGATGTCGTCCGACGGCTCCCCGGCGTCGTAGAGGATGGCGCCTTTGGGAATGGGTTCGGGCGCATATCGCTCGCGATAGTCCTGGTGGGCGGGTGCGGGTCGCCAGGGTGAAAGGATCGGTTTGGCCGGAGGGAGATCGGTGAAGGTGCAGGCCTCCTGCCATTTATCGAAAGCGAGGCGGTGGAACGGTTCGGCAGCGATCGTGCGGTAGATGGCTTCGAGACAGTTGCGGGCGAGGCGCTGCGCGGCTTCGTTCTGGAAGAGTTCCTTGCGGGCCGGGAGGACGAGGACCAGGTCGGGATCGTCGATGATGTCGACCTTGACCGACCAGCGGCTGTGTTCGATCTCGGAGATTGCCGGGAGCTTGTGGTTCAGCGTCAGTCCGTAGAAGTTGATGTTTGCGTGGTTCGGCGAAAGTTCGGTCTTGAAGACGCCTATGCGCAGCCCGCCGATCGTGACGATGTTGTCGGCCGACAAGAGGAAGTCGGCTTGCTTGACGGGTTCGCCGTCGATCGTCGCTCGGAGCGGATAAAAGAGCAGCGCTTCTTGCAGGCGCTTGGTGATCGCTTCGGCGCTGGTGATGGTGCTTTTGAAGGTGATGGCCGTGCCTGCTTGGCGTGTGCCGGGTTCGATCTCGATGTCCTTGTTGCCGGTCCAGGCGTCGTGTGGAATTGTCATCGAGAAGCTTGCGGTTTCGACGCGGGTGGTGAGGCCAGCGAGCGAGAAGAAGCCCATGCCTGCAGGATCTTCGCGCCGGCATGTTTCGCTTGGCCAGTCGGATCGGCCGAGCGCGAGCAGTGTTTGGGGATCCGGGATGCCGGTGCCGTCGTCGGAGATGGTCAGTGTGGTGCCGGTGTCGTCGGGTTGGCCGACGGTGATGTCGATTGTGCTGGCGGCCGCGCGCCGGGCATTTTGCAGCAGCTCGTTGGCGATATCGGTGAGCGAGCCGTTGAACAGGCGCGTGACCTTGTCGATCGCTTCGGGAGCGACCTGGGTTCGGATTATCATGGTTAGGAGTCCGATGCTGGGGGACCGGCCCTTGAGGCCGGTCCCCGGTTGTTGATCAGGCTTCGACGGTCTCGGGGTCGAGTGCCGCATCGGTTTCGGCATCGCCGGGCGTCTCGGGCTCGTTGTCGGGCTCGTCGGTCGCGGGAATCTCCGAGCTTGCCTCCTCCGCCTTGGCGGCGGTGTTGAAGCGCATGTGTTCGGGGACCCAGGCCAGGGCGGCTTCCTTGACCTCGGCATCGACGATGGTCGAGCCCGAGAAGATTTTCTCGGCGGTCGCGGAAAGGTCGGCCTTCTTGCTGCTGGCGTAGCTGGTGGCCATGGTCTTGCCGCCGATTTCGTCGACATGGGCAAGGATGGTCGCCTTGCTCACGCGGTCGAAATAGTTGGTCGCCGTGGGCCGCCATTCGCGGGCGACGTCGATCTCGAGGAGTTCGGCGATGCGGTCGTGGAGCGGATTGAGTTCGGGACCATTGTGGCCCGAGCGGCGGCTCACCCCGATCGACGGCTGCACGCTGCGCGCGACGCAGAAGGCGAGCCAGGCGGCCTTTTCGTCGTCGGTCAGGAGGCAGAAGGCGTCGAAGCGTTCGACCGTGGTTGCGTGTTCGGTCCAACCGCTTTCGAGGTTCTCCTTGACGTCGGCCATGGCGGTATAGGCCGGGGATTCGGGGTAGGTCTGGCAGTAGGTCTGCGGATAGGGCGCGGCGATGGTCGAGCCGTGCGACTGGACGCCGTAGGTGATGCCGCGGTCCGCGATCGCGAAGATCATGTAGTCCATCGCGACCGCCGGGCTGTTGGCAAGATGGAGCGAGAGCACGTCGCGACGCTGGATGGCGAGTTCGGCGATGAGCTTTTCGGACAGCGGCTTGATGCCGGTGTCGGCGGCCGTGTCGCCTTCGCCGGTCGCGGACGTGCCCGAGGCGCCGCTGGCACCGCGCTTGGTCTGGACCGGGCGCTCGGTATAGCGCGAGGTGTCGAGGACCGGGTTGCCGTCGTCGTCGAGAATGACGAAAGCGCCGACGAGAGACTTCATGTCGTCGGGGATGTGGCCCGGCTTATTGGTGAGGGCCCGGTGCTTTTCGGTGGTCTGGTCCCAGCGTTCGTTGAGGTCTTCGAGTGCCGTTTCGTCTTCGTCGTCAACGGTTTCGAATTCGGCTTCGATGGCGCGGACCTGTTCGAGCAGCGCGTCGGCCTCGGCCTGCTCTTCGTCGCTGAGCGCCGCGGGCGGCAGGTGGTAATAGTGGAGGTCTTCGGTGGCGCTGTGGCTGACGCGCTTGTCGAGGACGGGGCGGACCCAGGCAAGGCCGGTTTCCTCGGCCATCGCTGCGGCGGCCGCTTCGATTTTCTCGGCGGCGATCTTGTTGGCGATCTCGGGGTCGATCCAGTTGGCGGTCTCGTCGGTCGTGAAGAGGTCGCGTTCGATGCGGCCGCCTGCGGCGAGGTAGGCCTCTTCGGTGACGAGCTTGGCGATCGGCGAGGTCGAGTTGATCGACGAGGTGGTGATCATGCGTCGGATCGCGTCGGCATTGTTGCCCTGCCAGCTGTCGTGAACCTGGTCCCAGACCAGCGTCTGACGGTCGTGATTGCTGGTGGTGGCATAGGCCTTGGCGACGTCGAGCGTGATTTCGTTGCGCTCGAGCGCGGCGAAGATCGGTTCGGCGAGGTCGGCCAGGCGAAGCCGGCCTTCGACGGCGCGGCGGGTGCGGCCGAAGCGCTTGGCGATGGCGTCGAGATCGCTACCTTCGTTGATGAAGAACTTGTAGGCGCGGATTTCGTCGGCGACGGTCATCTGCTGGCGGATGACGTTCTCGATGAGCGAGATTTCGGCCTGCTCCTCGCTGGCGGCTTCCATCACGGCGACAGGGACCGGATGGTTGGCCTTGATCGCCTTGCGATCTTTGAGGAGGTTGAGTGCGCGCAGGCGGCGGCCGCCGACGATGACATCGTAGCCCTTGCCCGAAGGTACGGCGACAAGGTTCTGCAGGATGCCGCGGGTTTCGATGTTGTCGGCGAATTCGGCGATGAGCTGGTCGGTGTCCGTCTTGCGGACATTGTTCGGCGACAAGCTGAGCTTGTTGAGGGGAATCATTTGGATCATGGAGAGTCTCCGGGTGATGAGGCTTGTGAGCTTGGGCTCGCCCACCTCAGCCCCCCTTCCCTCCCTGTCCGAGGATCTCGGGGATGATCGTTGCGGCGCGGTCGCGCGGGACGAAGACGCGGGTCTTGTAGGCGACGATCTCGGTGAAGCATCCCAGCGCCTTCAATCCGGCAATCTGCGCGGCGGCCGCGCCGGTGATCTCGATCCGCTGCTCGCGGTTGACGCGCGATTGTTTGAAAGTGAAGTTCAGCGGATGCGGGGCGGTGTAGCTCGCGCCGCCGAGGACGACCTGGGCGATCTTTGCGGGGTCGGTCGCGGATTTACGGGTGGCCCCGAGGCTCTTGAGGGTCGGTTCGACGTCCTGTTCGGGGATCTGGCGCCCGAGCCAGCTCGTTCCTTCGGCATCGACAATCCGCACGACATCGAGCGTCGTCTTGGGAAGCGCGCCCCAGATCGGGAGCAGGAGGCCGGTTGCAAGGAACATGGTTTCCGAAACGAGCTCGTCGCGGTGCTCTTCGCATTCGGCAGTCCAGAGGTCGCGGAAACGTCGCTCAGGGATCGTGGTCCAGGCGGATTCGGCGATGTCGTGGTCGTAGATGGTCTGGTTGCGCATGGGCCGGATGAGTTGTCGGCGCCGCAGCATGTCGCCCTCGCTGTTCATGTGCGAAAGCGTCGGGACGGCGAGTGCTGCTTTGCCGGATTTTTCGTTGAAGAAGAATTCGGCGTCCGGTTCGAAGAGGCGGATTTCGTCGATATAGGCAAGGTCGCGAACTTGCCTGCGCCGGTGAACGAGCATTTCAAGCAGGTGGCTGGTGGCGGCGGTGACCGGATCGGTGCGGACGACGGTGTCGGAAATGACCTCGACCTTCTGGACGGGGACGGTTTCGACGCCGATGTCGTATTTGCCTGCGGCCTTGGCGGAATCGACGCGGGTTTCGACCAAGGCCATGAATTCGTCGAAAATGCTGTCCTGGGTGGCGATGCGCATGGCGAGGATCCGGTTCAGCCAGCGCTGGATCGGAGGAAGGTCTTCGCAAAGGATGCCGTCCTGGTCGGTGATTGTGAGGCCGGTGGCGTGCTGGAAGTCCTTGAGGGTGGTGCTTTTGAGCTTGCCGTTGGCGAGCAGGACGTACCAGTCGTAGAGGGCGTTTTTGGCGTAGATGCTCTCGAGATTGTCCGAAGCATCGAAGAGGCCCTGCCCGCCGGTCTGGCGTTGGCCGCGGGTGAGCGCGCCGAGGGTGTCAAGCCGCCGTGCGATCGTGCTCGTGAAGCGGAGTTCGCCTTTGCAGTCGGTGGTGACGGGGCGGAAGATGGGTGGCTGGGCCTGGTGAGTCCGGTGAGTTCGGCCGATGCCCTGGATGGCTTTGTCGGCGCGCCAGCCTGGTTCGAGGAGGAAATGGATGCGGGTTTGCTGGTTCTTGTGGTCGAGGCTTGCGTGATAGCTGCGGCCTGTGCCGCCTGCGTCTGAGAAAGCGAGGATGCGCTTGTCGCCGTGCATGAAGGCGGCTGTTTCGGCGATGTTCGTGCGCGCCGAGCGCGATTCGAGGCGTTGGGTGCCGTCGGGCTGGCGGATAAGTCGTTTGGATCGCCCGGTGACTTCGGCAACGCGTTCGGTTCCGTAATGCTCGAGCAAGGCGTCGAGAGCTGTCTCGATCGGGGGCATGGCGCAGATCTGTTCGATGAGGGCTTCGCGCAGCTCGATCGCTTGCTGGTTGTGGACGGGTGCGCCGGTCTTGTCGAACATCGGTCGGGAGAGCGTTGCCCCGAGGTTATCGCAATAGTCTTCCATTTGGCGGGTCGGGAAGGCGCGGGTGAGGTAGTCGACGATCGATTCTTTGCAGTCGAGATTTATGTCGAGTGGTTCGCGCGCGGGCGCAGGTTTCCGTGATGAAGACATCGTTTCTACTCCAGATAATTAAGGTTGTGGGCGATGTCGGAGGCGAAAGACCTCCGGAGCTATGCTCGTTTCCGAACGTCGTTGAGCATCATGATCAGCGGGTCAGCCGGAGGCCTGAACCGGCCTGGCTTGATCGCTGGCGAGCCGTGTGCGGCGAGGATCTGCAGCTTTTCTTCCGGGTCGGCGCGCAGGTAGGCTTCAGTGCTCTGGATGCTGGCATGGCCGAGCCAGAGCGCTACTTTGCGAATGTCGCCGGTCGCAGCGAGCGTGTGCATTGCGCAGGAATGCCGTAGCACATGAGGCGTGACCCGCTTGCGCAGCAGCGACGGCTGCTTCTTTGCCGCCGTCCCGACATGCAAGGCCAGCCTGAACGCAAATCCATCGCGCGTCATTGGCTCGCCTTTGGCGTTGAGGAATATCTCCACCGCCTGACATGGCGGCCTGACGGCGAGCCAGGCCCGTAATGCTGCCTGCGTCTCGCGCCACAGGGGCAAGACGCGCTCGCGTCGGCCCTTGCCGATAATGTGAACCGTCGTGAGCGAGCGTTCTGGAAAGTCTTGTATCTGCAGCGACAGCAACTCGGCGACCCGCAGACCACCGGCATAGGCAAGGTGCAGCATCGCCCGATCTCGAGTGCCCAGGCGGGACCGGGGATCAGGTGCGTCGAGCACCGCAGTAATCTCATCTCGTGTCAGATAGTCGATTAGGGTCGTGTCGGTCCGCTTTGTCGGCACGGCACGAACGCGCAGCGCCAGGTCGAGGCAAGCTGGGACGCGATACTCGACGTAACGGAAGAACGCCCGGATCGCCGCGAGCCGGGCATTGCGAGTTCTGGGGCTGTTCTTGCGCGCATCTTCCGTATGGTCGAGGAACGCCAGGATCAGCTCGGGATCGAAATCCTCGATCGTTAGGTCAGTTGGCCGTCGCCTGAGCCGATCGGCTGCGAACCGGACCAAAAGCGCGAAGCAGTTCGCATAGGTCGTCACCGTATGCGGGCTGACATTACGCTCGCGGGGAAGATGATCCCGCAGGAACGAGGCGAGATGGGGAGCGAGCGCGGTCATGCTGCACCTCCCAGGAAAAGCTGCTCACCCGCGACAGCGATGTCGCGAAGCAGCACCGGCGTTGCTTCGAGATACCAGTATGTGTTGGCCAAGTCCGTGTGGCCCAGATAGGAGCTGAGCGCTGCCATATGATGTCGGATCGCTTCCCGATCGCGAGGACAGGACTCCAGCGACCGAACGGCGAACGTGTGGCGTAGGTCATGGACGCGCATGCCGGGATCTCCGGGCGGGCCACGAAAACCCAACTCGCGCGCTAATCTGACGAACATTATATAGGCGCGCGTTGTGCTGGGGGCGTGCCCTCGGATGTGAACGAACAGATCATTGCCGTGGGCGCCGAGCTGCCGCCGAACAGCGAGATAAGCCTCCAACGCCTTGCGTGTTGATGGCTGGATCGGCAGGAGGCGTTGCTTACCGAACTTCCCGTTGCGGATGATCAGACCGTCGGCGGTGAAATCCTCGCGCTGCAGTGCGAGCGCTTCGGAAAGTCGTAACCCGGTTGTTGCGAGCAGCCCGAACAAATAGTGGTAGGTGTGTGGGCTAATCTTGCCCTTGGGCGGAAGATCAAGGGCGGCCTGCATGATCGCCTGAACCTGCTCGGGCTTGATGATGTGAGGCGTCGGGCGACGTCGCTTCCCTCTCCCGAATACGCCAGCTGGGGGCACCTGATGCTGCCGATCCTCAGCATGGGCATAGAGACAGAAGCGACGTAGATGGTCGAACCTGTCCCTAGCCACGTTCTGGGAACTCGCCGACCGGCACCAATCGTGGAGCCGCTCGACTGTGACGTGCCGATCGCCGAAACCATGAGCATAGGCGGCGAAGAGTCGGAGCAATCGCTCCTGCACCTCAAACTTGCGGCCGAAACTGCGATGCAGCGCGACATACCGCTCGATCTGTGCGTTCATCATGCCCTGTCTCCGGGCCAATCTTGGGCAACTTTGAGCAGCATCGGAACGTCGACCTTGGCGTAGATGGCCGTCGTCGCTGGGGACCGATGGCGCAGGATCGTGCCGACCGACTCAAGGCCGGCACCGGCGCGCAGCATCCGTGTGGCCAGCGAATGCCGGAAGGCGTGAGCGCCCGTCGGCACGCCTTCGATGGCGCCCCGATCCAATACACGCGCGACGATGCCGGCGATCTCAGCCGACGAACTGAACGGCCGAAAAGGAGGTTGCACCCGAACGAACAACACCTCCTCGGCGATCGGCGGGCGGGCCCGCTCGATATAATCGAGGATCGCGTCCCCGGCATCCTGTGGCAATGGCAGGCGGTCGGGCCGTCTGCTCTTGCCGCTCACCCGAAGATATCCGTCGTTCCAATCGATATCGGTCAAGCGCAACTGGCAGATATCGCCAGCCCGCAATCCGAGTCTGGCCAGTAGCAGGATGATGGCCTTGTCGCGGATCTCCACCGCGGTATCGGCCTGGCAGGACGCAATGATCTTCTCGATCGTTGCATCATCCATGTAGCGTGGCAGGGTGCCGAGACGATAGCGCCTGATCGGTGGAAAGGCGTGTTGGAGCGCCGGCTCGCACTCCCCCCGCGAGACGAGAAAACGCACATAGCTCCGCATGATGCCAGTGATGGTCGAAGCGGAACCCGGCGCCTGAGCGATGCGATGACCGACGATCCGCCTGATGATGCCCGCGTTCAGCTCCGAGGGCTTGGTCAGCTCCGGCAGCCAGTGCTTCACCTCGCCGCAATAGCGTCGGATCGTCTCGGCCGAGCTGCCGCAATGCGCCTTCAGCCACGTCTTGTAGGGGGCCAGAGCATCATCCCTGGTGATCCCAGCGGTCGACTTGCGAGAGAATGTTCCGATCGCGAAGAAAACCAAGGAAGCGCCGGGCTCCTTGCTACGGCGTAGCGGCCCGAAATGACCGACCAGCGTCCCGCGCTTGCGGTAGACCGGACAACGACAGCTGTGGCCAGCATATAGGGCAACATGATCGTCGGTGACATCCTGCCACCGCAGACGAGAAAGGCGGACCCATGCGGCAAAGTGCGCCGCTTCCGAACGGTAGCTCTTGATGACCGCGGCGCTGTAGTGCTCCTGTACCAGGAATACCGCATAATCCGCCAACAGCGTGTCCAGGCGGTCCACGTCGTCGGGCACGTCGATAACGCCCTGGTCCTCCCAGAAACGGACGAAACGCCGGACTTTACTGGTGAAGCTTGGTCGGTCAGGCTTGTGCAGGGGAAAGCCCTGACAGCGACACCGATGCTTCTCGAAACGTCGGACGACAGCGTCATCGACGGTCGATACCGCGATGCCCTGTTGTTCGATCCAGAACAGGAAATGGCGAGCGGCAGCTTTGTAAAGCGCTGCTGATCCTGCCGCGCTCCCCAGAAGAGAAGAGTGGAAGGCGGTGGATAGAGCTTCTGAGGTGGGAGCGTCTCCCGTCCAGGGCTTGGGCCGTCCGTACGAAACGACCGTCTTTGGCAACGTCATAGATCCTCCAGCTTGTTGGTGCTGGAGGCACTTTAATTATCTGGAGTAGAAACGATGTCTTCATCACGGAAACCTGCGCCCGCGCGCGAACCACTCGACATAAATCTCGACTGCAAAGAATATGTGTTATCTGGATCTCCGGATAAGACATATTCCCTTGGAGAAAGGTCGATGTCGAGCTGGGCGAAGTCGTCGGGGTCGAGCTGTTTGAGCCTGCGATCGAGAATGGCTTCTGCCGTGGTGACGAGCTGGATGACGGTGCTCGCACCTTCGTCGAGATGGCGATCGATCTCGGGAATGAGGGTCGCAAGCTTGAACGAAAGCAGGACCTGGCCGAAGAAGCGTTGCTTGCAGCTTTCGAAGCGCGATCGCGCCGCGGCCTTGGCCATGGCGTTGCGGGTTTCGTTCTCGACGGGATCGACGATCCCGGTGATTTCGAGCGCGTCTTCGAGATTGCGGTGAATGATGCTCCAGGCGTCGGCATATTGGTCATAGACGGCAATCTGGTCTGTGGTGAGCTGGTGCTGGAGGATGTCGTATTCGATGCCGGTGAAGCTGAGCGCGCGCGAGATGTAGAGGCCCATGGCTTTGAGATCTCGGGCGACGAGTTCCATCGCGGCGATACCGCCTTCGCGGATTTGGGTGATGAATTGCTCTCGGTCGGCGAAAGCGGTCTGGGGTCCCCAAAGGCCGAGACGGACCGCATAGGCGAGGTTGTTGACCTCGGAGGCGCCCGTGGCGGAAGCGTAGAGGACGCGTGCGCGGGGAAGTCGGTTCTGGAGTTGGACGCCGGCGATGCCCTGGAGCGATCCTTCGGACTTCATCAAGGCGTTTTCGCCGCCGGCAACGCCGCCCATTTCATGGCTTTCGTCGAACGCAATCACGCCTTCGAAATCGGGTCCTGCCCATTCGATGATCTGATCGAGCCGGGTCGCGTCGCTGCGCGCTGATCGCAGTGTCGCATAGGGAACGAAGAGGATGCCTTCGGGGGCGGTGATGGTTTGGTCGATCTTCCATTTGGAGATTTCGAGAATGTCGCAGTGGAGCCCGCCGATCGCGGTCCAGTCGCGCTGCGCGTCCTCGTAGAGGGGCTGGTTCTTGCTGACCCAGATGTGGCGGCGGCGGCCCCGGACCCATTGGTCGAGGATGCAGGCTGCGACCTGTCGGCCTTTTCCGGCTCCGGTTCCGTCGCCGAGGAAGAAGCCGGTGCGGTAGCGTTGGCCGTCGGGATCGGGAACCAGGCTGAGCGTCTCATTGGTCTGCAGATAGGTCCCCGGGATGTCGCGTGACCAGGCTTCGCCCGCGTAGATCACTGTTTCGAGTTGGGCTTCCGAGAGGAGGAGGTTGGTGACGGTTTTTTCCGGGAGGCTGGGTTCGTATGAGGGCTTGGGGGCAGTGATCGACGCCATCGCGGCGGATTCGACGAGCTGGGTCGGGTGCTGTCCGGCTTTGCGCACGGTAAGTCTCGAAGGCCGGTAGGCGGTGTAGATGCCATGCTGCTCGCCAAGCGGAGATGGTTCGTCGAGTACATTGTATTCGACGGGAAGGACGTCGTTCTTGGCGGGCGCGCGGATGATGACAGGACGCGTTTTCGGGGATTTGGTTGCCCGGAAGATGCCGGGGGCGGTGTTGCGGGAGGCTTTGGGCTCGATTTTGACGAGCGGCATCCTTGGCGGCGGCGCGCCGATCGCGTCGAAGAGTTCGAGCGCGGTGGCCCGGTTTATTGTCGCCGGGGCTCCTTTGGGAGGCGTTTTGTCGAAAACCAGTATCCGCACGGCGATGCCCGTTCCGTGCTTGGCATAGGCGCCTTCCTGGAGGCGCAGCGAGGCGACGAGACTGGCGCTTTCGGTGGTAGAGGCGAAGACAGGGTTTGAGGATTGGGGAGAGAACCAGTCGGGCATGATCGCGACGAGGCGTCCGCCGGGGTTGAGAACCTGGAGTGCGGAGCGCAGGTGCCGGGCTGCGGTGGTTTTGTCTTCAGCGCCCGTCGTAGCAACCGAGAATGGCGGGTTCATGACGATCAGGCTTGGCCGGTAGCTCGGTGGGAGGAACGAGGTCAGCTTGGCGGCGTCGAAACAGCTGACGTCGGTGGTCGGGAAGGTGTGTTGCAAGAGCGCCATCCGGGGCGGGTCGAGCTCGTTGAGGCGGAGGGATGCGACGGCCGTTGCGGTAAAGGCGGCAAGCAGTCCCGTGCCCGCGCTCGGTTCGAGGAAGGTGTCGTCGTGGGTCGGTTGTGCGAGGTAGGCACAGAGCCATGCGATGCTCGGTGGTGTCGAGAACTGCTGGCGTTTGATTTGGGTTTCGCTGCGCACGGTGTGGGTGGGGAGCGATTGTTCGAAAGCCAGTATGGTCTCGAGCTGGGTGCGTGGCAGCGAGGGTTTGAGCGTTGCGGGCAGCGTTCGGGCGACAGCGGCTTCGAGCGCGTCGAACGAGTCGCGCTGGCTCCATGCGCCATTGCTGTTGGTATCGCCGAAGGCGGCTTCCATGGCGGTGTTCATGAGCGTGCGATTGATCGGCTCGCCGGCTTCGATGGCGGCCGCGAGAGTGGTCGCGGCGATGTTCATGGCGAGGCCGGAATCGAGCGATGTAGGCACGCAGTATCTCCTTGCTGACTTGATGAGCAAGGTCGCTCCTCCCCCCTCCCCTCACCCTGTTCGCGGCGGCGAGCCCGGCGAGTTTCTGAAGTGGAGTTCCGCGAAGCGGTCGATCACCGCGCTCGGGCTTTGAAAGGGCGACGTGAGTTCGTGATGCGCCAGGATGGCGCTGCGAACGTCGGCAATGTGCCTTGCTTCCTGCTGGTCCGGTATCCTTGGCGGCCAGCCCTTGATGTAGCGCAGATCCGGCGGCAGCGTTGCTTCAAGCGCGCGGCGGATGGTGTTGAGCCGCTTTGCGCGCTCGAGCTGCGCGCGGTCGATGGGTTGCGGGGTGTTTGTGTCGGCGAGCCACCGGGTTGGCTGGAAGGCGAACGTGGAGGATATTTCGAGGTCCGTGATCTGGCGGTAGGCTTCGGCGTTGACGTCGCACTTGGCGGCGTTCTCGACGTCTGCGCGGGAGGCGAGAACGCAAAAGGCGCAGCTCAGTCTGGTCATTGCGTGGCGGGTATAAGCGTAATGGAGCGGGACACGGGCCGCATGATGCGCGTCAAAGACGTCCTGCGCGGTCCAGTCCTTGATCGGGTTCCACGAAATCAGCTTCGGTCGCGGGCTGCGATCGCTCGGTAGCTGGTCGATTGAGGAGATCGGTGCGTTTGCCCGCCGGGGACTTTCGTCGGCGCGGACACCGATCACGGATATCACGGTGGCCCCGGGATTGCGGAGCGAGAGCGAGCGGCGGATGGGAGATGTTTTCATCTCGCTGGTGCAAAAGCGAAGGCTCGCGGATGAGAACGGGCCGATGAGGTGATAGCATTCTAGTGCGGCGTAGCGGAGCTTGGTTGCTTCGAAGCGCCGGCGCCAGCGATCGATCAACCCTTTATCCTGGGAGACGATGCTGAGCGGAATGGCAAGTTTCTCGGTAAGGTTCTTGATGTGGTCGATCGTTTCCGGCCACTCGATTACGCCCAGATGTGCGTGGGTGGCGCTGCGGAGGTCCACCGGGTGGCGGCGCTTGTCGAGCCAGGCGGAGACGGCGATGGCGGCAGCGGCCGAATCTTTTCCGCCCGATAGGCTGAAATCGACAATGGCGTGATTGTCGATGGCTTCTTGGATGGTGTCGTCGATTGCGAGGGGGCGCATGTCAGCGAAGACTCGCCACTTGGCCGGGTGCGCTTGCGTCGACGGTTCGGTTGAAAGCGTGCTCGTAGGTGGAATTGGACATAGAAGGGTCTTCCCGGCTTGATGTTCACCCCGGGCGACCCCCCTCCCCTTCCCCGTTTCTTGAAGTCGCGACGTGGTTCGCGGCGATCGTGGTCCGGCATTTGCGGGGCAAGTGTGGTCAGGTTTGTCGTCGAAGCAGCTGGGCCCAATCATTGAGGCCGCCAGGGGGCCATTCGGGTGTGATGGTCAGACCTGGCCGGGCGTAGGCTTCGAGCGCTTTTGTTGTTGCGCGTCGGCCCTCGGCATCTGCGTCGCATAGCAGATAGAGCCGTTCAACCTCGGGCGGGATATCGAGCAGGTGTAGCCGCTTGGCGCCCATGGTTGACCAGGCCTGGATTCCGGTCAGCGAGGTGTAGGCTGCGGCGGTTTCGAAACCTTCGGCGAGGCCGATGGTGTGTTGTGGAACGCCGTTTGTCCAAGCCGAACCAATGCTCGATCCAAGCGTGATTTTTTCGGTGTAGTTGGCCGTGGCCGGGTCGAGAAAGATGCGCTGGATCGCGCTGATACTGCCATGTGTTCGCATCGCGACGATCAGCGCTGGGAGGTAGACAGCGTCCTTGCCTTTGCCTTTCGGGCAGCGCGGATGGAAGCGGACGTCGTTGAGCGGCGCCCAGATGTTGCGTGTCTCTCGGATATAGGTTTCAGCGATGGTGCCCTCGATCGGGATGGCGCTTTTCCAGATGGCGAGATGCGGGCTCCCTGACTTCTTGGGGGCAGGTTTGACGTCCTCTGGTCTGAACTCCGGTAGCGCTGCGATCCGGGAAAGCTCGCGCAGGACAGTGACGGAGTCGCACCCTGCATGGCATGTGACAAGGATGCCGCGGTCGCCTTGGCGGATCGAGAGCGAGGGTGTCCGATCCTGATGCGCTGGGCAGCGGCACATGGCGACGGTGCCGTGCCATGTCCCCTTGAGGTGCGCGACAATCTGTCGAAGTTCGGAGGTAGGCTGGTTGTTGACTAATGCCATAGGCGGTCTTTCGCGCAGTCCGTGCCTCGATGCTGAGGCGCGCAGAAGGCCACCCCTCCCCTTCCCCTTATTCGCTAGCGCTGTAATGGCTGATCGTCCTGGTAGCGCTGCAGCAGAAACAGGAAAGCGTCGGGAAGCGAGAGGCCGATATCGTCGAGAAAGCCGTTGATCCGCGCCTGTTCGGTGATTGTCACGCGCATAGACATCGGTTGCGTTCGCGGTTCGCGGTTGGCCTTGCGCGATCGTCCTCGACCGGTGTCTGGGCCAAGTCCGGCTGTTGCTGGAGCTACCGCGCGCGGTGCCGGAATGGGTTGTTGCTGAACGCGGTCGAGCGCGGCTGCTATGTCTTGGGTTGCCGGTTCGGCATCGAAAATCGGTGGCGGCGTGGAACGTGTTCTGGTTTCGCTCATGAGACGGCCTCTTTGTTTGCGGTGGCGGGATTGGACATGTCTTCAAGCAGTTCGCGAATGATCGATTGCGTTATCGCCCGGGCTTTGTCGGCTTTGGCGTTTTCATCGGCCTGTATTTCGTCGAGCGTTTTTGCGTAGAGATCCATGGCGGCAAAGGCGTCATACTGGTGGAGTTCGTCACTGAAGGTTGGAACGACCTTGGCAGTTTCTTCGATGACATAGCGCGCGTTGTTCGAGACGATCAGCGGATTTGTGCGGGTAATCAGGACTTTGTGGGCGATTGGCAGCCCTCCCCTCATGGTCTGGATCGCGAGCATGTCGTTCTTGAGCAGGGCATTGGTGGCCGCTGCGTCGGGCGATGTGGCCTGTTGCGGGATGATCCAGTAGTCGGACCGCGATACCGCATACTGCATTCGCTGTGACTGAACGCCGGCGACGTCGATAAGGACGACGCGGTATTTCTGTTTTGCGTCTTCGATGATTGAGATGATCTCGGTGTCACGCGATATGTCGCCGGCATAGAAGACGCGGATTTCCGATGCCGCAGAATTGGCCGTGCGGCGTCTGTGCCAGTTGAACACCGTGGCTTGGGCGTCGGCATCGATGATGCAGACGTCCGTGCCGGCTGACTTGAATTCGGAGGCAAGCGCAACGGCGGTGGTGGATTTTCCGCAACCTCCTTTGGAGCTCGCGATGGTGATGGTTGGCATCGGTCTTGGTCCAGTCGCAATCTGTTTAATGGCATTGCAATGTCAATGCGCGTGCAAATGGATATAGCAGCGCGCGCGCGTGCGCAAGCGCTTTGAGAGCGCGGTGCATGTGCTTTGCAACTGCGCGCGCCTACGCATGTAATGCGCGCCTAATGCGCGTGTGCGTGCACGTGTAATGCGCGGTCAATGCGCATGATTGGCGGCGCTGGAAAGATCTTCGTGTTCGTCGGCCGATGCTCGCCAATCGGGAAAGGCGACAGGAAATTTGATCGAGCAGGCATAGCCCAGGAAGTTTCCCTGCGAGTGAGCAATATGAGCTTTTTCCAATTCCTTCAGAAGTTTGGCCGCGCCAGCTTTGGTAACACCGACGCCGCGAGCAAGCTGGGAAGGGGTTAGCTGCTGCAGGCCAAAAAGGAGCAGCCAGCATTGACGGAGCCTTGAATTGGGCGCTGCGCGGGGAATTCGTGGTCGAACGAACTGTTCGCTCGCTGGGTGATGACGATATCGCACGCCAGCTCGTGCAGCGGTCGTGAGATTGTCGAACGCTGCAAGACGCTGCTCAGACCGGTCACGGTCGCCGCGGAAGACCTGCGTTGCACGGCACCGGGGCAGGGGAGGGCGCTGTCGGCAATATTGAGCCGCGAAGCATCGGTAGCGATAGCAAGGTTGATCGCCCAGCATGGGGTCGAGGTTGTCGCGGTGAGTGCATCCGAGCGTATGTCTGAGGTGTACTGGAACCGTGAAACCAGCGACAAGAGTCGTTCGAGAGGTGCTTTGGGTAGGCGGGCGGCCTCGAAGGTTTCGAGGACGCGATCGAGCTCGACCCTGGCTGTCAGCGATGATCCGGCGGGTCTCGTGGGTGTGGCGTGACAAAGCACGCGACACTCACTCAAGCGCATTGATAAAACGCCATAATGTCGTCTTCTCGATGAATTTTTCCTCGGCGCCGACGAAAGTCATCTTTCCTTGGGTGCCAAAACAGCCAACACTGCGGTTGTCGATAGCGAAGCTGGAGTCGTCCTTTGCTCGAACGAAAACCGCCAAGGATAGCCAAGCCCTCCGAAGCGGCTTTGAAGGTCGGTGCCGAGCTCTATTCCGTGTTTCGCAGGTTCGTGCCGCTTGAAGGCCCGCTGACTGCCGCAGCGGTAGCAGCGATCTCGGAGAAAACTGGACTCGGCACGCGTCGGATACGGGAACTTGCGCGCCGATTTCGAAGCAAACCCATCGCCGAGAGCCTTGCTTCGCTGCCCAAGGGCCCCAAGCCTGGCAAAGAAGCACGCATCGGCGGCTGTGATCGAGGTGATCGACAGGGAGATTGTAGAGATTTTCCTGAAAAGGCCGCCACCCGCGATCAGGGAAGCGGCGAACCAGATTCGCGGGACTGCTGATCGCGGACACGGGCGATCACAGGTTCGACATGGCCGATGTTCCCAGCGTGCGCACTATCGAGCGGATGATTGGCGAAATCAGTTCGCCGCAATTGGCGCGTTCGACCATGGGGTCAAAGCGGCGAACCGCACATGAGCCGCACCCGGGGAGAATACCTCAGCGAAGGCTGCTGGATGTGGTTCAGATGGACCATTCGCCCGCCAATGTCATGCTGGTGGACAGCTTGCACCGCAATGCCTTGGGGAGGCCCCGGGTGACTTTGCTGATCGATGTCTGGAGCCGCTGCATCCTCGGGTTCTATGTGAGCTTTGGGGATCCATCGATCTTCCGGTGCGGGCGGGCAGTCGCAAATGCGCTGTTGCCAGAAGCCCTTGCTCACGGGCCTCCAGATGACGGAGGATTATCCCATGCATGGCTTTTTCAAGCGGTTGCACGCCGATTTTGCATCGGCGCATCGCTGAAGCGTTCAGGAAGCGCCTGCCACACATATGGGATCGATCCGGATGTCCGGCCGCGTGGGGCCTCGCACTGGGCGGGCATATCGAGCGATTGATTGGCACTATGTCGGAAAAGATGTTGCTGCTCCCCGGTGCCACGGGCGGCGATGTGACCAAGCGTGACGGGTACGATCCTTCGGAGACGTCGGGCCGTGACGCTGGAGGAGTTTGAGCGCTGGTTTATCAGGGAGATTTGCCGCTATCACATGACGCCGCACGAGGATTGGGAAAGATTGCGCCGGCTCAGATGTGGGCCGATGGGCTCGCGGCGCATGGCTCGCTGGTTCCCACCGGACCTCGATGTCGCGCAGTTGACCCGCCGGTTTCTGCCGTGGGTCGAACGCACCGTGACGGCCGGAGGCGTCCAGATCGGCCACCGTCGTTACTGGCACGAGAGCTTCGCGACCCGAATTGGTCTCAAAATCGCGATTCATGTCGATGAGCGGACGATCCGGGAGGTGTATCCGCAGATCGACGAGAAGCTCGTCGCCGCGCGCGTCGTGGGCTCGTTTCCCCACGTGACGAAAGTCGAGTGGGACGCTGCCGCTGCCGCCTTGCGAAACCGTGGCCGCGCCTTTCAACAGAGTGGCGGGCAAACGGAGATCGCCCGGCTCGTGCATGCCAACCGGCAGGAAGTGCAAGGTGCAACGATCCGCACCCGGGAACAGCGGTGCTTGCGCAAACGGCTCGAACGCGAGGGCATTTCACACAGTGCCGGACCGCCGCCTGAAGGGCTTCAGGAAGAACGAGCGAAGTGGCTGCCTGTCGAGGAATTGGGGAGGTGAAGTGGCTCAAACCGATCAACCAATAGCATTTTCGCAGTCATCGGGTTCGCTGCACAAGGCGTTCTGGATCGATTTCGACCAAGCGCGGGCCCATGTGAATACGCTGATGGGGCTCGTCGACGAGCCCCCTGACGATCGGCCGACTTGCGTGGTCCTGGTGGGGCAATCCGGTATGGGCAAGACGTCGATTCTGAAGGAGGTCGGTCGGCGGATACGCACGGCGTATCCGGAGCCGGCGAACTTGGGCGAAGCGCGCTACCTGCCGATGTTGCACGCGGTGGTGCCGGACCCACCCGACCTCGCTCAGGATCAATCTGACGCTGTTGTGGAAGCAGGGGTGGCCGCTGACCAGACGGACGCATCAGATAGCCGACCTCAAGGTGGCCGGAATTGCTCGGCAAGCAGGGAACCAAGTTGGTTGCGATCGATAACGTCCATGCGATCCTCACAGCCAGCGGCCGGGCGAGGCGCGATGCGCTGGATTCCTTCCGCTTCCTCGCGAGCGAGGGTAACGTTCATGGTAGTCGCGGGCCTCGACGTCGCTGCCGATATCTTCAGCGACGACGTGGAGCTGGCTTATCGCTCGATTATCTTGCGCATGCCTCCCCGCTTCCGGGCGAGCCTTCGCAATAACTGATACGGGCTCTGGCCCACCGCATGGGCTTGATTGATCCGACCGCTTCGCAGAACCGAAATCGCCGAGTTCATCTGGCGCAACAGCCACGGGTGACCGGGCAATTTCAAGCGACCACTGCACCGGAGCTACCGAGTTGCCAAAGATACGTACGGCAGGCAACGGGTTGAATTTTCCGATATTTACGAGGCGGCCAAGTTCTTTCCATCCCTACATCGACCGGTGACGGGAAGGAGCATAAGCAGTGAATCGGAACCGCTGGCACTTTCGCGTGCGCCCGCAGGCTGATGAATGCTTGATTCGTGGATAGAGCGGATGGCGCTTGCGCATGACCCACGCGGGGCGTATTGTTTCAGCATCTCGGCATCGATGCGAGCCTTGCCAGCCCGACCTTGCCCGGGGCACAAGCGGTGTCGCGCCTGAACATCAATTCGCCGTGGATCAAATGGTCGGGCTTGCCCCGGCGGTGGCGGTTGAGCGGAACAGATCGAAAGTACCTTCTCGATATCGACGGAGCAGTGCCGCTTCCGCAGCCGCTTGCGCCAGTATGGCTGTGCCCTGCTGGCAGGAAGCACCGCGACGGACGCCCGGGCGATCATCCGCAAGGAATGGATCTTGCGGATGAGCTGGCGTTGCCGACTGCACGACCTGCCGCCTGCAGCGTTGCCGGGTGCCTGATGGTGCGCCTGACGATGAGTATCTCCTGACCCGGTTGAGCGGAGCGCTCGTAGGTGCGGAGAGTTTGCGGTGGGGGCTCGACGATAGGGGGGCGATGATCGAACGAAACGAAGTTTGCCCGACATGCTGATCCGGCACAGTCGGCGGCGGCTGAAGGGCCGCAAGCAAGACTATCTTGATCGCTTCCGGGCAAACGCCTTTCACTTTGCTCGCGACCGCATCGCCGTGCTGGGCCCGCGCATAGTCACGCCGGCCGGGGGGTGTGGGGATTTGAGCGGTTGCTCGCGCTTGGCTTGGCCGAGCGTCCGGGGCGGAATTTGGAGTCGCTGAAGGCACCTGCTGACGAAGTAGCCTGACGGCGTGTTGGCGGGTCGGGCAGGGGAGGGCACTGCACCGGGCCTTGAGGCCGAATTGCTCGATGTGCTGTTGGCCCATGCCCATCTGCGCGAGCGACGCGACGGGGAAACCTTGGGCGGGCCCGTTTCGGCCATTTCCGCACATTTGGCTCACAGGATGCTTCAGCCGTGGCGATGTAGGGGCCCATATCTACGAAATGCACCCGGAGAAGCCCGTAGAGCGTGCTGTCGGGGGTTTGGCACCTTCGGCCTATTTCGAGTCCGTTTTCACGCTCTGGGAGCCTGTTTCTGGGCGTTTCGGTCTTAAAAATATCAGTCATTTATGACTATAACAGGGGCTTGCTGATCCAAGGCCCCCAAAGCGGTCCGTCGAGCGCCTCCATTTCGGCATCAAATGCGGCCAGCACCGAATCGAGGGTGGGGAGGGTGGCGGCGGCAGGCGAGGACGACTGCGCTCGGGTGGGACCAACCCCAGCGCCAAAGCGACATCGGGTGACGGTAGTTGCCGACGTTGCGCCCGAAGTTTCGACTAGTAGGCCAAGGCGAGCGGCGCGGGTCAGCAGTTTTCCAGCGCCTGAGATGCCGAGGCCCAGTTCTGGTGCACGCAAGACCGACGCGGGCGCGAGATACGGTCGGGCGAGCGCGATGCGCCCGAGCTCGGGATGCACGCCGAGGCGGCGTTCGTCGCAAATTGGCGGCGGCGCCATGCCGGGATACTTGTTCGAGCCGTTCGAGCCGGTGAGGCTGTCTGACGCCAGGCGGCTGAGCTGAAAACTGAGCAGGCGCTTCAGCAGCGCGGGCCGGGGATCGAGCGTTGAAACGTTGGCCGGCGTACACCTGTGACGAGGCAGGGCAGGGGGCCTTTAATCCCGATGCGGCGCAGGATCACCGGAACGCGAGCCGGGAGCGGTCGAGCGGTCGACCTGCGCCCGTGCATCGAGTAGAGTGAGTGGGCGACGAGAGCAGGCGCTTCCCCCCCAGCTTTCAAGGCGGATCAAAGGTAAACGGCAAGTCCTCGCGCCAGTGCGGCCCTCTTCGGCCCCAGTGTGAGACGGACAAGCCCAAATAGCTGGTACGCTTCGAAGGGTTCACCCGATATTCGGGGCGGCTCGCGCCCGGGCGAGCCGCAGGCCGCAATTGTGAGCTATAATATCGATTTCCTCGAGCGGTACTCGGCAGAGCCGGAGCGCGGTTGCAATCCGGTCCAGCTTGCGCGAAGGCGCCATGCGCCGCCAAAGCGAACTGGCGCAAATCCGGCATCGAAGGCGGGCGATAGCCGCGCTGGGTTTCAGCGAGGGCACCTGCGAGATCGGGCGTCCTATGCGAGGGCAGAGAAGGGCAGGGGCGTGCGCATTATAGCCTGATTGTAGACTGAATCGCGGTCTTTCAGTCCATAGGCTGTCATACCTAGTGTTGATAATGGTCCTTATCCGATATAGAACGCATCGATATCAAGGATAGCATTTTTGCTTGCGTAAAGTACGGAATTGCGTTATCACCTCCGCACAATCAGCTGCAGGAGCAATTGACGCCGAGCGCTGTGATCCGTAACTTCCTGTAGAGACGAAGCAGAAGCTCGTATTGCGCGCACGGCGCTTTGGCCGAAGCCTCGAAGAAGAATTGCGTCAGATCTGACGCAGCGGCGCGTAGCGGTGAGGGGTAGCCCTGACGATGACGAGCCCTTCGGCGATTGGCTGGTGGGTGATCACCCGTCCGGGCCATGATGACTTTGCAGATATTGTTGCAGGCAATCGCGGTGCTTCAGGTCGCGCGCTTCCCGACTTCGGCTGATGTCTCTGCTCGATACCAATGTCCCGTCTGAGTTGACGCGCCCTGTTTAATCCGATTCTGGCGTTCAGCTGGATCAATCTGCGCATGGCGCAGTCATGAGTTTCGACGATCACCGCCTTCGAGCTGCGATGGGGCGGCTGCGCCACCTAGCAGGGGTCGGCGCCGGACGAGCTGTTGCTCGTAATCGAACGAGCCAACAATCGCTTTGGACCGCGGCTTTAGGGTTTTGATCGCCCGTCGGCGGAAATGGCCGGGCAGATTGGCGTCAAGCGCAGCTCAGGGGCGGCCGATGTCGAACCTGATGCTCAGCTCGCCGGGATTGCGGCTGTCTATGGCTTGACGTTAGTCACGCGCAATGTGCGCGATTTCCTTGAAGCGAGCGGGGTCGATTTGCTTGAGCCCCGGGGCTCAGCGGATTACCAAGCGCCATCGTTGCGCCACCACGGCGGCTGCGGGAGCCGCAACGGCGCTTAACGTCTGCAGGAGAGAAGGGAGATGGAGGTTATGGCAGGCGACTTCGCAATCCTATCAGAAGATACCGCCTGTGATATTGCTGCGCTGTTTGTTGGCGCTGACATTGATTGATCGATGGCGCTGCGTGCTTGGAGGTCATTAATAGCCGGCGAGCGTTCATCTCTGACGTGCGTGTATGGGCGCGGTGGTGCCGGTTGCAGGAGTGGGCCCCCGTCCATGTTGATGCCCATATGGTTTCGGTTTTCGCGCACTATCAGGTACAGATGTTTCGCCGATCGGCGATCTGCCGCGCAACGATCGAGCGTTATTTGGTTTCGATCGGCACCTGTACTGCTTGGCGGTATGAAGATCCTACTTCGATGATGCGCTGGTACGTTCTGGAACATAAGGCCGCGCGCAAAGAAATTGGGCACTTATCAGCGTCAGGGTCTCGGCACGCTTCAAGGCGATATCGATGATCTCGTATAGTCCTCCGACTGGATTGTCGGTTGTTGCCCGTTGAAGGCCCGTGGGCTTGATCAAGCATGAAGGAGAACGCGCGTTGCGCGACGAAGTGTTGCTGCGTGTCGTTAAAGTCGACACCGGCTGCAGACGGTCTGAGTTGTCGCCATTGAACCAGCGATGTCGTGAAGGCCCCAACGACAAAGGCGCTGGGTTAAGCTGCTTATCCCACGGAAGCAAGAACGATACCGCCGGGCAGGGGCTTAAGTGGCTATCTTTCGCCTAAAACTGGCGGAGGCTATTGCTGCCTCGGATGCGCCGCGTTGACGCCGCTGCGGCGCGCTCTTTGCGTCGTCCGTTATCATCCGGCAAGGATCACAGGGATTTGATCAGCAGCGGACCTCATCCGGATTCCGTGTCGGCAATCTACAAGCGC